>CAWBWQ010000004.1:0-889671 GCA_963792535.1 uncultured Phycisphaerales bacterium | reverse complement strand
GACATTGGGTTTAAGTCTCATTGTAAAAATATTGTTTATAAGAAATAACGGAGACTCCTTGTCTATTGTCTGCAAATGGTGACGGTCCAGTCATATCTCCTTCGACGGCCGCTTTCAGATGCGAAGACTAAAATATATTGCTACCTTAGTTGTGGCGACCTGTGCGGCAGCGTCGTATGCACTGATTAGAGAGTTCCAACCTCAAGTGGGTAGGCATTTGTCGGCATCTAAAGCTCCGGCGGCACTCTCTCTTCCATCCGATGCAGCTGACATCTGCTTCTATATTCATGGCGCCTTTGGTCCGTGTGATCTATACGAATTTAACATAAGTCAGATTGAGTTCGAAGGATGGTCGGCAAAGCACGGCTACCACCTCAAGCGAATAATTGATCCGTTTCATATAAAGCGTTTCGGGTTT
Source organism: uncultured Phycisphaerales bacterium (assembly GCA_963792535.1). Classification (GTDB taxonomy): domain Bacteria; phylum Planctomycetota; class Phycisphaerae; order Tepidisphaerales; family Tepidisphaeraceae; genus CBDAQA01. The sequence goes on along the minus strand of CAWBWQ010000004.1, from coordinate 889,253 downwards.
AGCACGAATGTCCAGACCGATCCGTCGGATATTACCCTAAGCAGTGGACTGCTCTGTGTTCAGGTTGATCCAGTTGATATAGACGTTCGGACGGAAGTCAGCTTTGATACGTCATTGCAACGTGCTTTCGTCTCCGACTCATTCCGATGATACTTAGGCCGCAGTTGCGTAAAGCGATGTAAAAGTCGCCAATACCATGCAACCTGCTTTGCGGAATATCGAATATGATCTAATTACATTCCGTGATAATCGAGTTCGGCTTTCACAACGAGGGTGTTGATGAGATCTCATAAAACTATCACGGCAATGACGGCTTTGATATTGGTTTTCGCAGCCCGATCAACGTTTGCTCAGAGCCCCGAGTTTTATAACTGGGCGGCCACGCCGCCGATGGGGTGGAACTCTTGGGATTGCTTCGGTGCGGGCGTAAACGAGCAGGAGACACTCGCAAACGCCGACTACATGGTGAAGAATCTCAAGCCGCACGGATGGAATCTTATTACCATCGATATTCAGTGGTATGAACCGCTGGCGCATTCGGATGTCTATCGCAAAGGTGCGGTATTGGAGACCGACGCCAACGGGCGGTTGCTGCCAGCTGCTAATCGCTTTCCAATAACAAAGGATTCCCGCTCATTCAAGGCCATGGGCGATACGCTGCACGCTAGAGGGCTTAAATTTGGGCTGCACCTGCTGCGCGGCATTCCTAAACAATCAGTTGATCGGGACAACGTCCCCATTCTCGGCACCATTTATCACGCAGCTGATATTGCCGACAAGAAGAACGTCTGTCGATGGAATGGAGACATGTACGGGGTGGATATGTCCAAGCCGGGTGCGCAGGAATACTATGATTCGGTCATTAACCAGATGGCCAGCTGGGGTTTGGATTTTATCAAGATAGATGATCTCTCCGGGCATAATGCCGAGATTGAAGGGTATCGCAAAGCCATCGATAAATGCGGCCGGCCTATCGTGTTCTCCGTTTCTCCCGGAGGCGTATCAAATAGTGAGGTTGCAGCCAACGCGAATATGTGGCGCATCAGCGACGATTTCTGGGATAACTGGAGTGCGCTTTATAACCAGTTCGACCATCTCAACGCGGGAACACCTTTTCGCGGGCCCGGCCATTGGCCGGATGCCGACATGATCCCCTTCGGTAATATCCGCACCTGGCGCAGACACCAATCACCAGACTCGTTTCACCAGGGATGAGCACTACACGCTGATGACCCTGTGGTGCATCGCACGCTCGCCGCTGATTCTCGGTGCGAATCTGCCTGAGAATGACGAGTCTACTTTATCTCTGTTAACCAACGACGAAGTGATTGCCGTCGATCAGAGATCTGAAAACAACAGGCAGGTATTTAGTAAGAATAATCAGGTTGCCTGGATGGCGGATATTCCTGATTCGAAAGATAAATACCTGGCCATCTTCAACGCCGCGCCCGCTCCCGCCACTGCAGGACATCGCGAACGGCGTCCCACCTCGGTTCCGGGAATGCCGCCGGCGGCGATGGATCCACCGCCGCGCACGATTCCAACTGTGGCTCTAAATCCCGCTGCTACGCAGACAGCAACTATCTCTGTTTCATTAGCAGACCTTGGACTCACGGGTCCATGCCGGGTACGCGATCTTTGGGCCCACAAAGATATTGGACCGGTAACAGATGCGATCAACGCAACGGTCAACGCGCATGGAGCGGTTCTTTATCGCGTGAGTCCTGTTAAATAGTCGCCATGTGGGAGAGGACTTGTTGCTTCATCACCCTTGCGGGCTCCACGTTACGGCACTCATAGTCTGTTTTATAAAGATTTTAAATGCAGGGCACTACGCCTGACCGGCGACCGGCTTGACCGTGCCGGACCTACAGGCGGATTGGAAGACGGAATCAGGGAACGGATCGCCATGACCGACGCTCCTAAGCTTGTTGTAACGCAGTGAAAATGTCACCAGTCAGCCGACTATCCGCAAGGCGGGATTGGGCCGTGTTGTTCGGTGCCGCGGATGTAAACTGAACGGCGGGTTCTTATGTCGAAGTGGTGGTTGTCACCACCGATGAGGCGAGTCCGATCCTGTGAACCAGTGGCTTAGTTTGAACATCTGGCAAGCGCAACTGATGCCGAGCGTGTCACTTACGCCTGAAAATGGGTGTAACGCCAGTTTGTTTCGCGTCAACTTGGGCCTTAATTTGGCGTAACGAGTGGCGAAGCGCAACGCAACCCTGCGGGAATTCAGACTTTAGGGTCAGATATAGTAGTGACTTAAGATGCGCACACGTGCACAAGTGACGGCGAGCGAAGGTGCGACATTTGGAGTTGTGACACTTGTACTCAAACGCTTGGTCTGTATAGTAGTCCGTCTTTCGAATCTGGAGACGCTATGGCATTGGATGTAAAAACCGGTACGACGATCAAGGTTACGATCAGCAAGACGATCAACCGGGCGGCAGCCCTGAAGACTGTTGAACGATTGTTCATGAAGGACAAAACCGTGGTGGCTCCGCTGGATGCGCGATCGAAGAATTTCATTCCGCTACCGAAGCGTCGGGGTGGTTGCATCTGGACCAAGCGTGTCAATAAGATTCATCCAAGCCTGGTACGAGGCGAGTCAGCGACAATCGTCGCCACGCCGCAGGCGATTCGCGATCTGAACAGCGTTGCCGATTTTATCGCTTTGTCGTAAGCACAGGCGCGGGGGTTTAGACTCCTTAAGCCAATGCAAGATTGGCACAGTATTTCTGATATCGACGCGAAATCTCTGGGTGACGCGCTAATATTCGCCGTTTATTTCCGGTGAAAAGTCTCAGTTAATCAGCGTTTTCAAGCAATATTGATGATTGGATCACCGATCCTGCGATTTTCGCAGACCTGCCCAACTTGAAATGATTACTCAGTTTGGCTTGCCACCCAGCATGTCGAGCAGCGTGTCGATATTAAACGGTTTTGGGAGAAATCGAACCGTTTGATGGCGAAGAACACCGGCTTCGTATTCGCCACTGATTGCGATAATTCGCGAAGGCCGGCGTGATTCGGGCAGCTTCTCGCACTGCTGCAGCAGTTCAAAGCCATCCATTACCGGCATCTGAAGGTCGGTTAGAAGGACATCAAATCTCTGAGTCAGCAGATAACCGAGTCCTTCTTCGCCATCGCGGGCGGTAACTACCTCAGCGCCGGCCTGTCGAACGAGCCGACTCATGGCCATTCGCGTGGGTGCGTGATCCTCTACAATGAGGATGCGTAACGTTTTTGGAACGCCGCCAGTAGTTGGATTTGACATTGAAACGGCGGGTTCAAACATCCCAATAGCCTTAAAAGATTGCGTTCCGCGCTGTATATCAGCGAATTGCTATAATTTCGCGCATCCTATCAGGTCGGTTCAAACTGTTGTACTGGAAATTTCACATTTCTTTCCATACTCCGTCGTTCCCAAGAATCTGACATGGGCGGAAGCGAGATTTGTATTGCATGGCCGAACAGCCGTTCACCCAGAACCCGAGATAATAATGGGAAATCCCTTCGCTGCGCGCGTGCGCGATTTCCTGTAGCGCGCCGAAGGTTCCGAGGCTTCGGTGGCTTTCGGCAGGATCGAAATAAAAGTAAACACTGCTGCACGATTGAATGCACACATCTCCGATACCAACCGCAATGAGTTCCCCGGCGGGCGTTCGATAGGTAAATTCAATCGTATGAACCGGCGATTCGTACAAGAAAGTCTGCAGCGATTCGCGGTCGGAATCGCCGGGTGTTTCGCTACTCCGGCCATGCCAGCCGACGAGGTATCGGCGGTACAGATCTAACTTTTCGTCCGTCAGATCCGGCGCAGCATGCGTTACGAGCAGATCGGCATTGTATCGCGCCATCTCCGCTGGGATTTGTCCGGCTTAAATTGATCGACCGGAACCCGAAGCGATACGCACTGCTCGCATCCGGCACAAATAGGCTGATAGATAACGTTTCCGCTGCGGCGAAAGCCGGCATCCATGAAATCGTGGTAAAGTTCTGCCGGCAGGTTGTCCGTGCGGAAGGCGCGTGTGGTCGCGATCCGCCCGGGCAGATAATTGCAATCGTGCGAGGGCAGCGTCGTCAGACGAACCGGTACCGGTGGTGCAAGCATCATGTTTCAGTACGTTGCCGGCACGTCGGTGGTTTTAAACATTGCCAGCCGTCGAAAACTCAACGCCTGGCAATGGTTGTTATTTCAGTCTGCGATCGCAAAATCGAAAATAAATGGCGACTAATGCGGCATCGGGAAACGACCCGCAAACGCGGCAACCTCTTCGCGCAGGATATGAAGCGCCGATGCGTCATCCTTGCCGAGCAGGGCGCGGTCAATGAATGTGGCGACGGTGCTCATATCCGCTTCACGCAAGCCGCGTGTCGTCAGCGCCGGGGTGCCCAGGCGAATTCCACTGGTGAATTTCGCCGGCCGCGGGTCTTTGGGAATTCCGTTGAAATTAACGATGATTCCCGCCTTTTCCAGCGCGACGGCTGCGTCAGCGCCCGTAAAATTCTCGTTTCTCGCCCGGAGGTCTACAAGCATCAGGTGATTATCCGTACCGCCACTTACCATGCGGTATCCCTGCTTTTGTAACGCCGCCGCTAAAGCTTTGGAGTTCTTGACGACCTGCTGGGAATAGATCTTAAATTCCGGCTTCAAATCCTCCCCGAATGCGACGGCTTTGGCCGCGATCACATGCATCAGCGGACCACCCTGCATGCCGGGAAAGACCGCTTTGTCAATCTTAGTCGCCAGTTCAGGATCGTTGGTCATAATCATCCCACCGCGCGGACCGCGCAGTGTCTTATGTGTGGTGGTTGTGACGATATGGGCATGCGGAAACGGCGAAGGATGAACGCCGGCCGCCACCAGCCCCGCGATGTGGGCGATGTCGGCCATCAACAGCGCGCCTGCTTCATCGGCGATCTCGCGGAACTTTTTAAAATCAATCGTTCGCGGATATGCCGAGTAACCGCAGAGTAACATTTTCGGTTTGTGCTCGAGGCAGACCGCGCACAGCATCGTAATCGATGTGTTCGAAATCCGGCCGGGTGGAATCATAAACCAGCGGATAATGCACTGGGTTGAACCACTTGCCGCTCATATTAACCTTGCGGCCATGAGACAGGTGACCGCCATCTGCCAGAACCAGGCTCGCAAATGTATCGCCAGGGTTTAACAGCGCCAGAAACACCGATCCATTCGCCTGGGCACCGCTGTGGGGCTGGACATTTACGAATTGACAACCGAACAGTTGCTTTGCGCGATCGCGCACCAGGTTTTCGATCTCGTCGTAAAAACCGCAACCCTGGTAATAACGCGCGCCGGGATATCCCTCGGCATATTTGTTGGTCAAACACGATCCCATCGCTTCCATAACAGCGGATGAAACGTGATTCTCACTGGCGATCAGTTCCAGCGTCGTCGCCTGCCTGCGAGATTCCTTTTGGATCAGATCAAAAATTTTCGCGTCGGTTTTTTCAAGACTCATGAGACCATTTTACACCCAGGAACGTGAAATGGACACAATCGGCGCTTTCGCGGTTGTTACCATTACAGCAAGTTCATTTCCTTGAGCTTTGCCTCCAGATCCGCTGGTTTTAATTCCGGTGTCACGACGAGCTGTTCGATATCAACCTTTAGCTTCGCAAAGGGCTTGGGAAACATAAATTGGTCCCAGGATTTTGCGCCATACGCTGCTGCAGTTCAGACCCAGCACAAAAATACCGGCGGTGTGCCCGCGCGCCAGATCCAATGTTCCCTGTTTAACCGTGTAAATAGGTCCACGCGGACCATCGGGTGTAACGACGATATTTCGACCTGATTTAATAGCGGCAATCAATACGCGTGTGGCGTTGTAAGCGCGGCGTGAGGATGACCCGCGCCGATCCGATTCCGAATGCGCCAATCACCTGCTCGGCAATCGCGCCGTCACCCGAAGCACTGACCAGGCTTGTAAGGGGCACAGATTTTCCCTTGCGCCAGAATCCCCCCAGTGCGAGTGCCAGGCGATTGTGCCAAATCAGAATCACGTTTGACGTCGGGCTTGAAGCGATGAATTCCCGCGTCCGCTGCGTCATCTCAATGCGCAAACTCAAAAATATAAACCGAAGGCCGACCGCGCCGATGCGGATGCCTAATCGAGTCAAAAATGGAAGCTGGCGGGCAGCGGAAGTCACCGGTGCGGAGTCTACCGGCGAAAGATTAAAAATCGAGAACGGCCGGTTACCCGCAGGCCTGAATAAAAATGCGCTCCAGTTCCCCGGCCAACCGGCGGGCGTTGCAGAGATCCGAACGCTGCAGGCGCTGGCGCAGCGTTGCCCGGGCCTGTACCAGTTGCGGCAAATTTGTCGCCAGTTTTTGGGCTAAGGCCTCATAGCCTTTCAAATCCGCCGCCAGAAACTCGGCGCAGTCGCCGTAAGTTAAGAGCGGCACCCACTCGCGATACGTGCGATGCCCCGGCGAAACTGATCACCGGCACTCCCATCCAAAGCACTCGCAGGTTGTGGTGGTGCCGTTATAAGGAAAAGTATCCAGGGCAATGTCGACCCGGTTGTATTGCTGGAGATGCGCGGTTGTCGTCGGGGTCCACGCCATCAGTTCAATTCGATGCGGCTCAATTCCGCATTGGTGCAGATGGCTTTGCACATAGGCGCGCCCTTTTTCTGAACCCAGGCCCACAGCTTTGAGAATCAATCGACTGCCCGGCGTCGCGTGGAGAATTCTCGACCAGCTCTCCAAAACACGCGGCGTCACCTTTGGCACATTGTTAAACGATCCGAACGAAATGCGTCCCCTGTCGACTGCCGGAAGCGGTCCGACCGGCGGTGATTCCGGCGCCCAATAAGCCCAGCCACCCCCCGCGATCCGCACCAGCTGTTCGCTATGGAACCGCTCACTGCTGCCCGGGGGATCGGTGATAGAATCAGTCAGTCGAAATTGAATCGACCGCATGCCGGTTGTGGCCGGGTAACCAAGCCAGGTCATCTGAACGCGTGCCGGCCGCTTTGCAAACAGCGGCAGACGATTGTCGGCTGTGTGACCCGCGAGATCGACCAGCACATCGATTCGATCCTGTCTGATCATCGCCGCTACATCTTCATCTGACTTTCCGAATATATCTCGCCACTGGTCAGCACCTGCGCGCATCCGCGCGGTTGCCGCGTCCGGCATTCGAGCATTTGAATAGCAGAAGATCTCCACGACCTTTCGATCATGGGCTTTCAGCACCGGCTCGAAAAAATACGACACTGAATGCGAGCCGAAGTTCGGAGAAACATATCCAATTCGAAGCCGACCTGAGGCTGCCTGCGTACCCGAGTTTGTCAGCTGTTCACAAGGGTCGTATTTTGCCGACCAGTCCAGGTGTGCCGACACGATGTCACTCGCAGATACATCATCCAGATAATGCAGCGTCATCAGCAGATTGCTGTGAATGGCGCTGTTATCCGATTCAAGTTCAATCGCCCGCCGGCGCCAGGCGACGCACTCGGCAAGCTGGCCGGTGAGTCCAAAAAAGTTCGCCATCAGGTCGATCGCACCGCTGTGATCTGGTCGCAACTTCAGCGCTCGGCGGCAATGTTCGGCGGCCTGGTCGAGCGGGCCACCGGACAGGCAGGCGCGCGCTAAATTTAAATGTGCATTGAACAGGTTGGGATTAATCGCAACCGCCGCCTGCATGCTGGCAAGGCCGGCGGGTCGTTCTCCGTTCTGGACCAGAGCAGCCCCGAGATTCGCGTGCGCTTCGGAACAAGCAGGATCAACCGCAATAGCCTTGCGATAACTGCTAATCGCGGCGTCAAGGTCACCGGTGGTCCTTGATGTCTCGCCCAGATTATTCCAGGCTCCCGCATTCCGTGGGGAGACCACCACCGCCCGGCGCAGGATTTCAATCGCCTCGCCCACCTGACCCAGATCCAGCAGTGCCCGCCCCAGATTGTTCAGGCCTTTTCCATCATCGGGCTTCATGACAACAAACACGCGATAGTCGGCAACTGCCTCGTGCAGTTTCCGTAACTGCTGGAAAACGAGCCCGCGGATGAAATAGGGATCCGCCGCCGATGGATCGAGGCGAATACTGAGATTCAACCAGTCGATCGCCGCCTGCGGGTCTCCCGACTGGTTAGTCAATACACCGAGCATAAACGGTGCCCGAGCATCCTTCGGAAACTGGATAACGATTTGCTGCAGCACCTGACGGGCCTGCTGCATTTGATTCGCTCGCAGATGCGCCTGTACAAGCTGCTGCAGAGATTGAAGCGTTGATGAGGTCATTAAAACCGAACGTCAAAATAACATCATTGCCGCATACCGTGATAGGCAAATCACGACTCTCTCGGGGGATCATAAAGCAGAATAACCAGGAGAGGGCGAATGAGGTGCGATGCCCACGATAGAAAAAAAACCTGTTTGACTCGCCCAGCCAGACAGTTTACTATTAAACTAATGGCAACCCGAAGCAAAACCCGTCTCCGCGTGCTGCGCGGCCAGGAATGCGCCGGTGGACGGTTACGACCGCACTGTGCTTCTGACATTGATGCGTGTGTTCACCCGCTGGACAGATGCCGTGGCAAACGGGCTTAAAAAGCACGGGTTAACGCTACCGCATTTTGAAGTGCTGATGTGCCTAAGAACGGGTGAAGGAATCAGCCAGCAGGAGCTGTCAGAGCGGCTGATGCTATCAAAGGGCAATATTTGTATTATTTTACAGAAAATGGAGTCGTCCGGACTGGTCGAACGCCGGGTCGATCCGGTCGACCAGCGATTTCATCGCCTGTACATGACCGATGAGGGACACCGCCTTATCGCGCGGGTTATGCCCGGACATCGCGATCTGGCGCAACAGATTCTCGGGTCGCTCGGTGGCACTGAGAAAAAGACCCTGTACGAACTGCTTTCCCGGGTCGATCAGGCCTTTGACGATCTTGAAACGTAAGAAAATTATTTTACCCTTGTGATTTGATATTGAACGGTTTAATACTAAACGAACTTAACTTTTATTGGAGACGGCCATGCAATTGCTACATATAGATTCAAGTATTCTCGGCGATCACTCGGTCAGTCGAACCTTATCACGGGAAATCGTTGAAGCGCAGCTTCGCAAAAACCCGGGCCTTAAGGTCGTATATCGCGACCTGGCCGCTCATCCTTTGGGGCATATCACCGGGCTGCACATGGCTCTGGGGCAGGGAAAGCCTGTAGATGTTTCCCCGGCGCTGCAGCAGGATTTCAACGCCGGTGTTGCCGCATTGGACGAGTTGCTGGCGTCAGACCTCCTCGTGATTGGCGCACCGATGTACAATTTCACTGTCCCTACTCAGCTCAAAGCATGGATTGACCGGATAGCTGTCGCCGGAAAAACTTTCAAATATGGCCCTAACGGCGCGGAGGGATTGCTTGGCGGCAAGCGCGTTATCATAGCTTCTTCACGAGGCGGACTCTACGGCTTGGGATCACCCAGCGCAACGCTCGATCATCAGGAAACCTACCTCAGTTCTGTATTTCAGTTTGTGGGAATCAAGGACGTCCAGTTCATTCGTGCCGAAGGCGTCGGCAAGTCAGACTATCGCGCAAAGGCGATCGAATCAGCCAAGGCCACCATCGCGACGCTTGCGTGAATGATGCCGCAACTTCGGCATTGAGTTCGTCGATGGAGCGGATACAACAAAGCCATGCGGAAGCAATATTTTGCCGTCGCCTGCGTTTTTTTTGCGGGGATTCTCTACGGTGAGTTTCCACCGGATCCGGCGGACGTATCTCTGCGGCATATGCAGATCTTTCCGGCGGACGATCCGTGGAACCAGGATATATCTGCCCGGCCGGTCGATCCTCGATCGATGCGTATTCTGAAGAAGATTGGTTTAAATAAGCCGCTTCATCCGGACTTCGGAACTGTTTACGATGGAAGACCCAACGGCATACCTTATGTCGTGGTGTCGGGTCACCAAGTGCGCGTTCCGGTCAAATTTGAGTACGCGGATGAAAGCGATGCCGGTCCCTATCCAATTCCGCCGGATGCACCGGTGGAAGGTGGCCCCGCTGCCAAAGACGGCGACCGACACGTGATCGTGGTCGACGCAGACGATCACAAGCTCTATGAAACCTGGAATTCGGTGGCTCACAATGGGAGCTGGACCGCCGGGTCTGGGGCTATTTTCGATTTGAATACCGACCACCCGCGACCCGCGGGCTGGACCAGCGCCGATGCAGCAGGCCTTCCTGTTTTTCCGGGTCTCGTGCGGTATGACGAAGTCGTGAACCTCAAGGCGATCCATCACGCGTTGCGGTTTACGCTGGTCAAAACCCGCCGTGCTTATGTCGCGCCCGCTCGTCATTTCGCGTCCCGATCGAACGATGAGGATCTCCCTCCGATGGGACTTCATCTTCGACTGAAGGCGTCGTTCGATCTTTCGAAATACCCGCCGCAGGCGAGCGTCATTCTGCAGGCAATGAAGACCTACGGCATCATTTTGGCTGACAACGGCAGCGACATGTTCATCAGCGGCAGCCCCAACGACCACTGGGATGACGACGACCTCGGCCACCTTCGGCACGTTAAAACCAGCGACTTTGAAGTGATAGAGATGGGAAAGATTATCACGCGCTGACGCATCGCCTCGCGGAATCTTTCGCGTGATCGAATGCCTCTCGACTTCTAGCCGAAGTCATCTCACACAGAGGTGTCGGAGGGAAGTCTGTCTTGCATCACTCACCGGTTTTAATGAGAGGTGGCTTTTAATCCGTTTGTTGGATGAACTGCTGATAGAGCCGGGCATATTTTCCATCGGCCGCGACCAGTTCTTTATGCGTGCCGCGCTCGATAATCTGCCCGGCGTCGATTACGAGGATGACATCCGCGGCCATAATCGTGCTGAGGCGGTGGGCAACGACGAAAGTGGTGCGGCCGGCAAGCAGTTTTTCGAGTGAACGCTGCACGAGCAATTCAGTGCCGGTATCGACCGCACTGGTGGCTTCATCGAGCATGAAAATACGCGGGTCCGCGAGATATGCCCGGGTGAAGCAGATCAATTGCCGCTGACCCAGGCTCATGTTAGCGCCGCGTTCACCCACCTCGGTTTGATAGCCGTCCTGGAGGCTCATGATCGCGTCGTGACTTCCGATGTCTTTAGCGGCTCGGATCAAGTCCTCGTCGGTCGCGTTCGGCACGGCGTAACGGATATTTTCCATTACTGTACCGGTGAACAAATAATTTACCTGAAGCACCAGGCCCATTTGCCTGTGGAGGCTGTCACCTGTGACATGCCGAATGTCGTACCCGTCAACCAGCACCCGGCCCGACTGCGGTTGGTAGAACCGCGCGATCAGGGAAATGATGCTGCTCTTTCCGCTTCCGGTTGCGCCGACCAGGGCGATCATCTGACCGGGGCGTGCCTCGAAGTTGATTCCATGAAGAACCGGACGTTCGGGTTTGTAACCGAAGACCACATTTTCGAAAGTCACGCTTCCATTGATGCGCGGCAAAGTCTGGGCATCATGCCCGTCCATCACATCTGGTGATGTGTCGAGCAGATTGAAGACGCGTTCCGCGCCGGCCATCGCCTGCATGAGCTGGTTGTAGAAGTTCCCGAAATCGATGATCGGGTTCATGAACCATTCCCAGTACGCACTGACGGCAATAACCGCACCCACGCTACCTGGGATATGGCCGGTCACGATGAGGTATGCGCCGAAGGTGTAGATGATGAGTCGACCGATAAATTTGACGATGTCCAGCGAGGGAAGATAGACCCCGTTGATTCGGGCTGCATCGACATTGTTAGCGGTGTTGTCGTCCTGCAGCCGGTTGAAGAAAGTGAGATTAGGAACCTGCCGATCGAACGCGGTGACGACGCGCGTTCCCGTGATGTTCTCCGCCAGGTTTGTGGAGACGCGCGTCCAACCTTCGCGCACATGCTGCCACATCGCCACGGAGTGCAGCAGGTAAATCCGGTTAAAGATAAACAGCAAAGGTCCAAGCCAGCAGATTGCGAGGAACAAACGCCATTCGGTCGTGCAGATCATGATGGCTGCGGCGATGACCTGCAGGCAGTTGGACACAATTTTCCACAGGCCCCAGACGTTCACTTCGCGCATCGATTCGATGTCGCTGGTGCAGCGGCTGATGATCCTGCCGAGTTTTGTTTTGTCGTAATAGCTCATGCTCAGCTTCTGGAGATGGGCGAAAAGCTGCCGACGGGTGGCAAATTGCACGCGTTCGCCCGCGCTTGCCATTACAAGGATCGTGAAGCGCTGGAATACGATGGAGATCGCCAGCACAATCGCCCAGCGGGCGATAATCTCGATCACCACAATGCGGTCCGCCGCTAATCGCGTCGCGGAAAGCGAGGCTCGAATTTTTGCCTCTGCCAGGGTGAAATTAATCAGCCTTTCCATGAGCTTCGGCCCGGTCATTTCCATGGCGATGTGGATCAGACCGAGTATGCAACCGATCAGGTACAGTTGCCGGAAGGGATAAAGGCTGCCTGCCATTCGACGAATCAGCGCCAGGTCAATTTTGCCGTAACGCAGTTCATCGTCCGGCTCAACGCCCGGCGCGGTTTTGCCGCTGATCGGCGGTTTTTTCTCGAAGATGGCGCGAGACAGCACTCAAAAGATCTCAACCTCCTTCCTTCTCCTGGGCCAGATGCGTGATGGCGGTCACCACCTCATTGTCCTGCACGCGATCCATATGCGACGGCGTCTCCTTCGTCACCTCGTCGTCCACCTGCAACTGAGCGGCGGCGATGTCGCGATAATGACCCTCCTCGGCCATCAACTGCTCGTGTTTCCCGCATTGCGCGATGCGACCGTGTTCGATCACCAGCACGAGGTCGGCGCGCTTCACCGAGCTGATTCGATGGGCGATGATAAAAGTGGTGCGCCCGTGCATGACGAACTTCATGCCACGGCGAATGAGATCCTCGGTCTCCGGATCGATCGCAGCAGTCGCATCGTCGAGCACGAGAATGCGTGGATTGGTAAGAATCGCGCGGGCGATGGCAAGCCGCTGTTTTTGCCCGCCTGATAAGCTGGAACCGCGCTCTCCCAGCATGGTTTCATAGCCGAGGGCGAGCTGCTCGATAAATTCGTGCGCTTGGGCGAGTCGCGCCGCGGCTTCCACTTCACCGCCACGAATGTTCGGCCGCCCGTAGGCGATGTTTGCCTCCACGGTGTCGCTGAACAGATAGGTTTCCTGGAACACAAATCCAACCTGCGTGCGAATGCTGGATAAAACGGCATCGCGAAGGTCAACGCCGTCGATCAGCACGCGTCCCTCCTGGGGGTCATAGAAGCGGCTCAGCAGGTTGACCAGCGTACTTTTTCCCGCGCCGGTCGGTCCGACGATAGCAATGACGCTACCGCCTTTGACTTCGAAATTAATGTTGTGAAGGACAGGCTTAGCCGGATCATAACCGAACGTGACATTCTCAAATCGCACGGCGCCTTCACCAGCCGGCAGGGGCTGGGCGTCGGGCCTTTCAGGTACGTTAGGGGGAGCCATCAGCACTTCGTACAAACGACGGGCGGAGACGATCGCGTTTTGGTATTGCTCGTTGATCGCGCCAACCTGCTGCAGTTTGCCCAGAATGGTTCCCATAGCGGTCATGAGAATGATGAACCCGCCCGCATTCATGTGCCCAGCCAACACGATGAAGCCGCCGGCGAGGAACAACGTGAGGTGTGAACCGCCACCGATTGCGCGAATAACGGGTGTAAAGTCCGCGAACATGCGGATGCGTTTTTGAACGCGGGAAAAGAATTCTTCGCAGTTCTGGTTGTACTTGTCGATCTCCTGCCGCTCGGTCGCAAACGCCTTGATTACATGCACGCCGGCGATGCTTTCAGTGATCAGCGAGACATTGCGATCGCCGGAAATCATGACGGCCTTGCTGGCGGGCTGAACAACTTTTCCAAACCGCAGGATGTACCAGGTCCAGATGGGCAGGGGCACAATCGAGAGCAACGCCAGCCAGGGGTTTACGGTAAAAATCATGAACATGTAACCGAAAACGTAGAGCACGATTTCCAGCGTGGTGAGCACCGCTGTCTGAATAAAAGCGCGCACGTTCTGCAGATCGGTTAACGCGCGATTGATCAGCGCGCCGGTGGAGAGCACGTCATGAAAACTGAAGCCGACGCGCTGAAGCCGGTCGTACACCGCTTCACGGATGTAGTAGACCATGTTCATGCTCATTTTAGAGTTGGCGACTTCGCGGAGATAGCGGAACACCGCCTGAGCGGCGACCAGCATCGCGAGCATGCGCGACCAGCTGCGGATAGAGTTTGCGTTGCGCTCATTGCTGAAAATCCAATGCCAGAAACCGTCAGCGGCAGTCAGCCCGCCGACGGGCAATTGCTGGATTACGTCGATCAGCTTGCTGACCACTCGGGTCGAGGCGATGTCGGCGATAATCGTGACGGTCAACCAGAGCGCCGCCAGAATGGCCAGCAGGAGCACAGGTTGTAGAAAGCGGAACATCCAGAAGAACAACCGATGATTGGATATTTCAGGTACGGGAATGCGGTCGTGGGGAACTTGCGGCGGAGCGACCACGCCGTTGGGCTTTTGGGCCGGTGGGGCAGCGTTCCTGATGCTTGATGAAGAAGCGGCGGCAGTCGTCGTCACGGTTAAAAAGTTCCCAAAGGGGAGTTACGCTAGCGGTCTCGGTTTGATGTTCAACACTTCTGTTGCCGAAAAATTTAACGAGTTGATGGGTGATGTCCATCAACGCAGCCACGCAAATGCGTTTGATTCTGAGAACTCTTACAGGTTCTGGCCACTAAAACCCTAAGCGATGGCGCGAATGCGCTTCTGCCTGTGGAACGCGAAAGCTGAAACAGGCAAGGTTTAAGTTGTGGTTGCGGTTGGTCCGATAATAATAGCATGGCTTGCTTAACCTGCCGGTCTCAGTCGTTCCGATCGATATCCACCGCGATGGCCAAGGCTGTGTCAGCACGATGGCGCGAGTGGAGCGGCGGTCAAATTGCTGTTGACTGGTCGCGACGCGAGGCCGTTTGCGCGATGCCCCATGCAGGTGATAAGGCGCGGGGTGCCTTACTGCGGGACGCCTTTTTTACAGAAAATGGATCGTGACCCGGTGGAGGATGGATGCGGATGCCCGATTCGTTCCAAGGCCAGGGCGCCTGAGGAGCATTGCCCGGTCAATAAACATTATTCGTTGCCGGTGGCGGGGCAGGCATGCGACTGCAGATGGTGCGCTGCGACCGAGGGATATCACGACGCGGGACAAACATCCGGCCTTCATTCCAATCCGGTATAAATGCAGTCGATCTTCAACTGTTAAAGCGGTCGCATTTCATGCAAGGCTTGCGCAACCCCCATCCTGATAAGATTAACCGCCAGTGCGGCCAGCATGACCATCACCAGTTTGCTGACGCCGCGGAGCGCGTTGAGGCCGATAAATTTGGCGATAAAATTTGCGCTGAGCATGACAGTCAGGAGCAAGGCAAAATTCAAAGCGAGGCTTGCCGATGTATAGCCGTAACCGTAGTCGGCGCTTTTGGCCAGCACCAGCGTGGTCGTGAGCGTCGCCGGCCCGGCGATGAGCGGCACGGCAAGGGGAAACAGTCCGACGGTCGCCTGCTCCTCTACGGCGGGTTTCCCGGGTATCAGCAGATCGATCATCGCCAACACCAGAAGAATCGCTCCGCCGGCAATGCGAAAGTCGGCTTCGGTGATTCCGATAAACCGGAAGATCGCGTTGCCCAGGACCATGAATCCAACCGCGATCAGAAGGGCGAACGTAACAGCTTCGTAAGTCACCTCGCGGCGGCGCTCCACCGAGATTCCAGCAGTCAACGCGAGAAAGACGGGCACGACGCCGATCGGGTCGATCGTGACAAACAACTTGATGAACGCTTCGAGCAGCAGGTGAAACATGGTCTGTGTTCGTCATCAGGCAGCTAATTTTCAGCACTTGGCGCGACGGATTGCCTCGACCTTTGGCGCACTTCGTTCCAATCCGTTTCGTGTCGCTATTACTATATCGCGCTGCCCAAAACGCTCACCAATTCGTCGTATAATTGCAGATTTGCCTGCGGTACTACGCTTACATCGCCTATGACATGCATGAAATTCGTGTCCCCAGCCCAGCGGGGTACGATGTGCTGGTGTAGATGACCCGGCAAACCCGCGCCTGCGACGCGACCGAGATTGATCCCGATGTTAAATCCCTGCGCGCTCACTGCCTGACGAAGAAGCTTGACGACTTTGGCGGTTTCAACCAGAAGATCCCGCGATTCTTCGGCAGTTAATTCTTCCAAATCGCCCTTGTGGGTACGCGGCGCAACCAGCAGATGCCCGTTGGCGTAGGGATAACGGTTGAGAAGGACTACGGACAAATCTGTGTGCCACAAAACCAATCGCTCGCGGCAGGTGTTGGCGTCATCAGCGGCAGCGGCCTGGCAAAGGAAGCATCCGTCGTCTTTCTTTTCTTTGCCGAGCGATTTTATGTAATCCATTCGCCAGGGCGCATAAAGGGCGGGAGCAGTCATGCGATCATCGTACCTTGAAGTGGATCAGAGAGCAGCCCCGTGGCAAGTGCCTTTGGTCATTCATCGAAAGCTCACTGCCCACTGGGGCCATGGTGTGCCGATCGACGAATTTTCCCGCCAGCCAGATGGTGGTGGGGCGGGGATTGTTTTGTCGAAGCAACATGGCGATCGCCTTGGCTTTCTCGTGGCGTCGCATGAAATAACCGCTTACTGGCTGGTCGTCGGGTGTGGATCCGACGGCAGCCACCGATACCTGGGCGGGAATATTAACACCGCGTTTTTCAAGCTGGCTCTTCACATCCGCGGCCAGTTCGACGGAGTGACAGACAAACGCGGTAACCCCGTCGCTGGCGAGTGTGTAAGCATCATGAGCAAAGCCAGTTTCGATCGATGCAACCGATGAATAACGCGCAACCGCCTGGCGAAGCGTGTCTGCAACGACGCTGCATCCTTGTGGTTCGATGGCAGCGATCCGGCGATGCCCACCCAGCAACAGGTCGCGACCCAGCATGGCAACGGCAAGCGGTCCATCAAACAGCACCGCGTGGGTGGAGTAGGTTCGAGGTTCTTTCCCAACAACCACGACAGGAATATTTCGGACCAGCAGGTCGCGAATAAACGCATCCGGCGTCGAATCAGACAGGACAATCACCGAGCTGAACTGATTGAGGAAGCTGGGCCGCACTGACGCGGAATCGGTTAAGAGCTCCATATCGGCATGCGACTGACGAAGAAGGCGAATGATGTCCCAATCCGCCTGCGCCCGATCGCAGACGACCAACCAACGCTTGGCGGTGGCGACCGGCGGGCTGCTTCCCTTAACGAACGTGCCACGCCCGACGCTGCGATCAAGAATTCCCTCCGCCGCCAGGTCGGTAAGTGCCTTGCTGAGCGTCTTGGCATTGACGTGAAAACGTTTAGCCAGGGCACGCTCGCCGGGCAGTTTCCCGGCAAGGTCTCCAGAGATGATGGCGTTGCGAAGCTTTTCTCGCAGCCGCTCGAATTTATAGCTTAAACTTGTGCCAGCTTCGACTTCGGAGGTCGCAATCGCTGTATTCCTATCATTCATAGAAAAAACCTTTATGTTTTCTCAGACCGTACAAATGATCGGTCGATCGGCGAAATTATTAAGCTAAACGCTATCAGCCTCAGCAGATAGAATTTACGCCTTCCCGCCTTTTTTTGAAATGCACTGCAAGACCAAGATCTGAATACAACCAGATACCATAATCCTGTGAAAAGGATGTACCGCGACGACATCGGGCAGTCAAATCCCGGGGAGTAGGATTTTGCGGAAGTCTGGCAGGTGATTTTGCGCTGACTATGGGCGACCAGATTTTTTTCCGTTCCCCAAATGGCACGTGTACTCGACGCCCAATTTCTCGAAATACTCCTGATGGTATTCCTCAGCCCGGTAGAAATGGTCGGCAGGGAGGATCGCGGTCACGATGGGCCCTACATAATCGCCGCTTTTGTCTCGTTTATCTTTTTCAGCCAAGGCCTGGGCCTTCTGTTCGGCCGAGTGGTAGAAAATCACGCTACGGTATTGCGTGCCAGAATCAGGGCCCTGTCGGTCGATGGTGGTGGGGTCGTGATTCTCAAAAAATACGTTCAGCAACTGCTGATAGCTAACCTTCTGTGGATCAAACGTAACGCGTACCGTCTCGGCATGGCCGGTTTGATCGGTGCAAACATCGCCGTAAGTGGGATTGGTGGTACTGCCGCCCTCAAATCCGACTTGCGTCGCTAATACGCCTGGAACGGCGCGGAAAGTTGCTTCGCTGCCCCAGAAGCATCCGGCGGCGAAATCCGCCTGCTGCGACCGTGCCTGCACATCAGGTGGAATAGGCTGAGTGGTTGGTGCGGGGCCGCCGCTGGAGGCGGGCTGCGCATGTCCACTGGGCGTGGCGGTGTATACGTAGCATGCCGTCAGGCATAAGACTATTGCAGCGGCACCAATCTGGAAGGCTTTTATCATCGTTTCTCCAACCACGTGAATCTACATCCTAGTCGCGCATATAACCGTCGGAACGAGACTTTCATTCCCATTCGTTCGGTCAACTTGCTCAAAACCGGGGATGGCCGCGGGTGTCTGCTTGACCGGCGCGCTACTGAACCATACGTTCAATCGATGCACGACTGGCAGGCGACTAAGACTGTAATTGGGATGCTTCATCTGGCGGCGCTACCTGGTTCACCCCGATTTAATGGAGATTTGCCGGCCATCCGGCAAAGACTTGTGCAGGATGCAGATGCGCTGGTAAACGGCGGGGTTCACGCGTTAATGATTGAAAATTTTGGAGACGTCCCATTCTATCCCGCGCAGGTTCCGCCGCACATTGTGGCGCATATGACTTCTCTCGCCTGCGATATACGCCGACGCTTTGCCCAGGTACCACTGGGAATCAATGTGCTTCGAAACGATGCACGCTCGGCGCTGGCGGTTGCCCAGGCGGCGGGCGCGGAATTTATCCGGGTAAATGTGCTCTGCGGTGCGCGAGTCGCCGATCAGGGGATTCTGCATGGCGTTGCTCATGATCTTTTGCGCGATCGTGCAATGCTTCGCGCCGATCGCATTCGCATTTTCGCCGATGTGGATGTCAAACATTCCGCACCGCTGGCCAATCGTCCGATTGCCGACGAAGTTGATGATACTATCGTCCGCGGCCTGGCGGATGCACTGATCGTCAGCGGGGCGGGAACCGGCAAAGCGACCGAGCTGGGCAAGGTTAAATCGGTCAAGGCGTCGGCCGGGCGAATTCCAGTGTTTGTTGGCAGCGGGATCACCACCGAGTCGATCGGAAATTACCTACCGTATGTCGATGGATTTATTGTTGGATCAGCCTTTAAAGAAGATGGGATCGCATCGCAGCCGGTAGAAATAGAGCGCGTACATTCACTGATGCGCCGCGTGATTTGAGCCGCGTGATGTGACATGTCAGGATGCGGGGCCGGACGTGCGCAGGGCAACTGTGCCGCGTGCTGCGTTAGCAGGATGCCGCTGTGGGTAAACAGTCGTCACATACATGGTGATCAACGCGGCAATCCACAGTCCAAGGGCCACGCTGGAGATAAGCAGAAGCAGCCGCGCCGACGGCACGCGGGAGGGGAGGGGAGTTGGATTCACCGCCGTTTCCCCAGTCATTTCTTGCTTTCGGCTTTAGCGAAACGGTCGAACGCCGCGCCTGGATTAATCTGATAGTCGGATTCAAAAGCAGTCCGGAAATCATAGATTTGGCGAAAGTCCGCCAGGGTGTCTTCATCGGTTTTCTGCATGTGATTGTGTTCAATCAGCGCAAAGACGATTCGACCGAAATCGAGCGTTGTGGTGATGTTCCACCTCTGAAGCACCGTGCGGGCCAGATATCCCCAGCGCTGAAGCGCGAAATCCAGAATCCCCAGACACAGATCCCGACCGGAAATATGCCGACTTGCCCCGGTCTTTTCACTTTCGCCGTGGATTTTGTCAGCGGTATAGCTAAGTGCCTCGCGCACAAAAACATAAGCCTCGATCGGATACGTACCGACAGCATCTACAACCTGCTGCAGAGTTGTCTCGGGACTCTTCGTAGACATGAGGGGTAGTTTAACGTTGCCCCCTGGTTAGCGAAAGGCACGGATTGGAAAAGCAGCGGTTTCCTGATTAGCTTTTTTGAATGCTGACCAGATTGAAAGCGTTTTAACAATCGAATTGCAATGCAAATCACTTTCCCTACACTGCTAAAAAATCCTTACCGAAAGATATTGCTATGCCGTTGATGACAACCAAACCTATGTTCGATCTGGCCTACGATGGCGGATTCGCCATTGGCGCGTTTAACGTAAACAACATGGAACTGTGCCAGTCGATCCTGGACGCGTGCCAAAAGGAAAAAAGCCCCTGCATTCTGCAGATCAGCAAAGGCGCACGGAAGTACGCGAATATCCGATATCTCAAGGCGATCATCGATGCCGGTGTGGCAGAGTATCCTGACCTGCCGATTGCCGTTCACTGCGATCATGGTGACACGCTGGATCTGATTCAGACCTGCGTCAATGACGGTTACACCTCGGTCATGATTGACGGCAGTCATCATCCATATGAGGAAAATGTTCATCTGACCGCTGAAGCGGTCAAGATCGCTCATGCTAACGGCGTTGTGGTGGAAGCCGAGCTTGGAATGCTGGGCGGCATTGAAGAAGACGTGGTGGGCCTCGACGCCGAAGAATATCAGAGGAACATTCAGAAGTTTCTGACCGATCCGGTGCAGGCCGCCGACTATTGCAAGCGCACGGGCATCGATAGCCTTGCGGTTGCCATCGGGACCAGCCATGGTGCATTCAAGTTCAAGCATGAAGCATTGCTGGCATTCGATCGAATTGAAGAGATCATGAAGACCTGCCCGGGCATGCCGTTGGTAATGCACGGCTCCTCTTCGGTGCCGCAGGAATTTATCGATCTGGTCAACAAGTATGGCGGCGCGATGCCGAACGCTAAAGGCGTCCCCGAAGCTCAGATCGCGATGGCGGTGAGCAAATACGGTGTGTGCAAGGTAAATATCGATACCGATCTTCGCCTGGCGATGACCGCGAAGATTCGCGAAGTATTCGCGACCAAGGCCGCGGAATTCGATCCACGAAATTACCTGGGACCCGCTCGCGAGGCGATCACCAGCATGGTGCAGCGAAAGCTTCATGTGTTGAACAGCGCGGGTAAAGCCGACGTGATCAACAAGCAGTGGGAAAAACTGGGCCGACCCATGCCTAAGTACTACAGTAAGAGCAAGGTTGCCTGAGCCGACGCGCATCGAACGATGCTTGTGAAGCAATCACTGAGGTGGTGGTTAACGCCGCCACCTCAGTTTTAGTTTTGTAACTCTGCTGC
Organism: uncultured Phycisphaerales bacterium; assembly: GCA_963792535.1. GTDB lineage: Bacteria > Planctomycetota > Phycisphaerae > Tepidisphaerales > Tepidisphaeraceae > CBDAQA01. Next base: position 867,873 of record CAWBWQ010000004.1, on the reverse strand, counting down.
GGAAGAGTTTGACCGGTATCAAGTGCAGACGATGTATCTCCTATGGCTGGTCAAGCACCCAAGCAGCTGCCCCTGATCGCATCTCTCGTGTTGTCGCTTATCGTCGGACTGGCTTTGGTTCATCGAGAGCTGGCAAAAAAGCCACAGGCATTGTCCGAAGCAATCATCGCGCGAGCGCGATTAAGCGATGGAAACCCCGCTCGGCTCGACCGTGTTTTTGCCAGGGCCCGCCGGGGCGAGCCGATCACCATCGGCGTGATCGGGGGATCGATTACGCACGGTCAGCAAGCCTCCCGTCCGGAACTTGCTTATGCGAGCCTTGTCGCTCGATGGTGGAGCGACGCATTTCCCCAATCAAAAGTGACGCTTGTTAACGCGGGTGTGAATGGCACAGGCTCCGGCTACGGATGCCTGCGCGTGCAGCAGGATCTTTTGGCGGCGCATCCGGATTTTGTGATTGTTGAGTTTGGAGTCAACGATCGTGACGATCTGGCACATGTGCAGACCTTCGAAGGCGTTGTTCGACAGATCATGGTGGATCCGCATCAGCCAGCGGTTTTGCTGCTGTTTATGATGCATCACATCGGAACCAATGCCCAGGCGCTGCAAAGCGAAGTTGGGCGGCAATATCAGTTGCCCATGATCAGTTTTCGAGACGCGTTGTGGCCTGAAATCGAAGCGGGGCGCTTAAAGTGGACCGATCTTTTTTTTGACGTAATCCATCCCAACGATCGCGGACATGCAGCGATCGCCGAATTTGTTGAGTCGTATCTGCAGGAGGCACTGGATCAAGGATCCGCGTCATCGGATGAAGTTCCAGCGCTACCCGCGCCGCGCTTTACCGATGTTTTTGCAAAAATTCACCGGACAGACGCGGCGGATCTGAAGCCGCTCGTTTGCCACGGCTGGGCGTTGGATGCGTCGGGCCGGTCCTGGACGAGCGGCGTGCCCGGAAGTGTGATCGAGTTTGAAGTGGATGGTCCGTTGGTTGAACTGCTGTACGCGCGTGTTTCCACCAACGGAGGAACCGCGAAGGTATCGGTAGATAATGAAGCACCCATATTGTGTGACGGGTGGTTCGACGGAACATGGGAAGGGTATGTACAGGCAGAACTGGTGGGAAAAGATTTTTCGTTGGGCCCGCATCGGTTGCGAATTGAGCTGTTGAACACAAGAAATTCACTCAGCGGCGGATTTGAGTTTCGGGTTTTAGGCTTGGCGACGTCGAGCGCACCATGAGAACCCGCTGGCATTTCGCGACAAATGTCTCACATTGCCACCACCCGGAGCGGATGATCCAGCACCTGTCCGACGATGTCGATGGCGTTTAATCGAGCGGCGAAGGTGATGTCGGCATCAAGATGAACGCGCCGGATGTTGTGGCCGCCGAACGTTTCGGCCAACACACTTGGAAGCGAATTGCGACAGGCGTTGAAGAGTGTAATTGCGATACGCGACAAATCTCCATCCAAATCAACCGCGGTCAATTTCTGTAGCTCGTCGATCACCGCGCCAGTTCCAAGAAGATCCTCCATTGATGGCTCGCCATCCGATCCTGAGCAAAGCAGGATCACATCGCGTCCTTTTTGCACGATTCTTTTTGCCACCGCGGCGGCATTGACGAGCGCGCCTGTCAGAACCAATGCTGCGCTATGCGCGGCTACGATCGCCCTTGTGCCGTTTGTGGTGGACATGAAAACCGTCATGTCTGCGTGCTTCGTCGCATCGAACTGTCCGGGGCTATTCCCAAGATCAAAGCCCGGCGGGGGTACCGTATTGCGTTCACCGCACAATAGCCGCGGACCATCAAAAGCATTGGCAGCTGACATGGCCTCGTCCAGCGAATTGAAAACACGAACCTCTTTCACACCGGCAGCTAATGCCGCGGTGATGGAGGTGGTCGCACGTAACACATCGAACACAACGACAGTGCGGTCAACAATGCGGGCGGTATCCAGATGCCCAGGTAAAATCAGCGTGTGAATCTTCATCGTTCGAGAACGATAGCTGTATTGCAGCAGCGGAACAATTCAACTGATTTTGATTGGCTGATGATAATTTCCGTGGTAGCGTACAGTGACAGTTCACTCTTGGGTGGGAAGCAACTTTATGGATTCGCCAGATATCAAGCAGTCGGCACCGCCAGTCCAGCGACGCCGGACCGGATCGCCGCGACCGGCCAAAGATGCGAGCCAGCGAATCCTGAATGCCCTGGATGTTAATGTTCCCCAGCAGGGTCCACCGGCCAGTTACACCGTCGCGCTGGGTTTTCTGGTTGCCTGTGTTGTCCTGCTGCCGTTGATGTATCTGACGCTCCTTGCGTTTCTCGGCTGGCTTGCGGTGTGGCATGTCTTTCAGGCATACGAATCTCTGTCTTATGGTCCATACATTATCTTCCACCTGCCGATGGCGTTGCTCGGCATCATGCTGGTCGTCTTTCTGATTAAACCCGTCTTTTTCCGGAAGAAATTTGAAACCAGCGGTGTGCTCACTCTCGAAGCAAACGACGAACCGCTGCTGTTTGCGGCTATCGAGAAACTGTGCGCCGCTACCGGTTCTAAAATGCCCGCACGCATTGAAGTGGATTGCGAAGCCAATGCTCACGCCAGATTTTTGCGGCCCGGCGACAGCATCAAGCGCGACGGCGATCTGGTGCTTCGCATCGGTTTGCCGCTGATCGCAGCATTTTCGGTCCGGCAGTTTGCGGGTGTGATTGGTCACGAATTAGGTCACTTTAACCAACGCCGCGGGATGACCTGTTCGTATTTGATTCGTCGACTTACGGGATTCTTTGCCCGCATTGTTTTCGAGCGCGACCTGATCGACCAGAAGTTGGCTGCCCTGCGAAACAAACGAAACCAGTGGGCTCGCCTGCTTTACCTGGTGACGTTTGCTCTGGTGGAACCGATGCGCGGCATCCTCTGGTTGATGATGCTCGCCGGTGAACTGCTCACCTGCGGCGCGTTGCGAAGGATGGAGTATGACGCTGACAATGTGGAGGCACATCTCTGTGGTTTTGGTGATTTTGTGCAGACCAGCCAATCACTGATGATGCTGGGAATTGCCTCCCGACAGGCACGCTACGATCTGGCCAGCAGTTTCAATCAGCAACGGCTTGCCGACGATCTGCCGCGATTGATCGTGTTAAACGCTCAGCAGTTGGCTGAACATCACACAGAACTGATGAAGATTCTGGAATGCGGCAAGACACAATGGTTTGACTCGCATCCCTGCCACAACGATCGCACTGCAAATGCCGAGCAACTTGGCGCAAAAGCACTGATCGATTGCCCCGACCCGGCGGTCAGCCTGTTCATCCGGTTTGAATCGCTTTGCCAATGGGCGACCAAATCGATGTATGACGGAATCCTGGGCGAAACCGCGCTCGAGGGAATCAAGCTGATTCCCACGCAGGAGTTGGCTGACGAGCGCGCCAGCTACCGTGCAAACACCAAGGCGCTGGGGCGATATTTATGCGGGCATGTGGTGGCTGGCCGGCCTACATTCCCCGAAAGCCTGGATCCGAAATCTATTTCGTCAGCCGATGCATTGCGAAAAGTAATCTCCGCCCGCAATGCGATGGAGGAGCAAAGCGACGTGCTGCGCGCCACGATCAAGCAATACATAGAATCGACGGCGATATTACCGGTTGCGACCGCGCAGCTGGCGATGTGTCGGATTTTCAGCCAAAATCCCAAGAGCGGATCCGTGGCCGCAAAGATGCAGAAACTCATCAGGCAGCATGGCCCGTGGCGAGCCGATGCGATCGCGATGCTCGATGAATTTGAAAGCTTTGGTCGTCAGCGATTGAGTTGCGCCCTGCGGCTGCTGGCCAGTTCTGCCGTGGCAAAGCGAATGGGCCCCGAGTTGGTCGGCGGCAAAATTGCGGTTCAGCAGATGATGTCAGTCTGCAGCGTGCTGGAACAATGCCTGCCGCAGGTTCGGGAGCTGAGTGATCTGGTCAATAGGCTGCGCGTGTTCCACACCGCGTATAACCCTAAGCTGCCGCATCAACCGGTGGTGACTCAGATTCTTGCAACAAGCCGGGCCATGCGAAAGTTGTTGGCGAACCTACAGTCCGAGCTCGCAGCCACCGCATTTCCGTTCGCGCATGGCAATGAAGGGGGCATCACGCTGGGCGATTTTGTTGTCGCTCGATTGCCAAATGCGAACGATCCGACCGATACCACTTTGGCCGCGGCCTCGGCTCTTACGCGATATCATGACGTGACTTTCCGCGCGTTGTCGATACTCACACTCTGGGGTGAAAAAGCGGAAAAAGCGGCCAATCTACAGCCACTTGCTGACTTGCCCCCGGATATGGGTGACACAGATACAAGTGCGCTGTCTTCAAGAAGAACTCGAAAATACTGGCTTGGATACGGCGGGCGCGCCGTTGCAGGACTGATACTTGTAAACAGTCTGATTAACCTGAGCATTAACCCGCCGGTATTGCCCGCCATGCCGTGGCAGAGTGAAGAAGATCGGATGTATCACTTTCAACCGCAGGCATTTCGAGTGGCCTATCAGCCGCCGATTTCTAACTCGGAAATGTCGCAGGTACCGGTGTTTCAAAGCGGGTATCGGGGCCGGGTGTTTTCCATGCAATCCGGACAGCCGCAGATGATAGTGCCACCATCGTTTAACATGCCCCATCCCACGCCGATGAATTTCATTGTGCCCCCGACACCCATGATGCAGATGCCCCGCTTCGATCCGCCGATTGTGCAACGACCATTTACCGACCTGCGGTCCCTAAATCGCCCACGATCATTTGGTGTCCCGCAGCGAGCCCCAAATTTTCAGCAGCCTTCTGCCCCTGGCGTGCCACAGCCGTTCATACCTGGTGGCTGGTCACGACCAGGCGGAATGCCAAGGCGGTGAGGGGATTTTTTGCCGACCTGACGCCAGATAGCACCAGATATTCTTCAATCTGCGTTTTCAATGTGACGTCATGTGACGAAATTCAACGAAAATGAGACGCTTTGGCAATATGCTGATAGATCTCTAGGTTAGTCGGCCGCTTCTATGCCGAGTTCTTTAACCTTCTTGTTCAACGTATTCCGGTTGATCCCCAGGAAATCGGCTGCTTTGGTTTTTACGTTCCCGCACTTGGCCAGGGCTCGGTCTATCAGTGAATGTTCGATCTGATCCACGACCAGCTTGTAGATTTCGCCTTCGCGCATTTCGTAATCGACAATCGCCTGATCGGCGAGTCTGCGCGTCAGGCTTTCTATGGACTCGCTGGGCTGATTCGTCCGTCGCTGGGCGGCGAACATCCGCACGCTGAGCGGCAGCAGTTCTTCTGTGAAATCTTCGTCGTTGCTCAAGACCACCGTGCGCTCAATCGCATTTTCCAACTCACGGACGTTCCCGGGCCACGGATATCGCAGGAGAACATTCAGCATGTCGCGGCTGATGCGGCGCAGCCTGCGGTCGTTTACCGAATTGTATTTGTCGAGGAAGTAATCAATCAGCCGGGGAATATCCTCGCGGCGGTTTCGCAGCGGTGGCAAGTAGATGCTGACCACATTTAATCGGTAAAACAGATCCTCGCGGAAATTGTTCTTGGCCACTTCCTCCTGCAGATCCACGTTGGTGGCGGCGATCACGCGCACATCAACTTTCACCGTCTGGGTATCGCCGACGCGCTCAAATTCGCGTTCCTGCAGGACACGCAGCAGCTTGACCTGCAACTGCGGTTCAAGCGTGCCAATTTCATCCAGAAATATTGTTCCACCATCGGCGGCTTCGAAACGACCCATCTTGTCGCGTATGGCGCCCGTGAACGAGCCCTTAACGTGACCGAACAATTCGGATTCCAGTAGCGTGCCGGTCAACGCGCCGCAGTTCACCCGGACAAACGGTTTGTCCTTCCGCGGGCTGTTGTAGTGAATCGCTTTGGCGATCATCTCCTTGCCTGTACCGGTCTCACCCAGAAGCAGCACCGTCGCGCGGCTGTTGGCAACCTGTCCCACCGTGGCAAACACCTCGTGCATCGCGGGCGAGTCACCGATGATATTTTCAAACTTGTAACGGTCGCGGACCTGGGCACGCAGCAACGCATTTTCTTCCAGTAATTCTTCTTTTTGCCGCATCACCATGCGGTTGATCTGAATCGCCTGGGCCAGAAAGGCGGCGACAATGGTGAGAAACGCATGGTCGTTCACCAGCTGCTCATCGCTTTCATGAGGCTTGTCAACCGATAACGCGCCGGCGGTTCTGCCTTCAATGCGAATGGGCACGCACAGGAAGCTGATCGCTTTATCCGAATTCGGATTTAACCGGCCCGTGCGGTTGAGGAAATCGGGCTCAGCGCGAATGTCGGGGATAATCCTCGCCCGGCCGGTGGCAACCACGTTCCCCGTAATGCCTTCACCTAACGCGTATTTGCCTCGATCTATTTCCTCAGGCGTCATTCCGGCTGCTGCCTCGGTACGCAACCGGCCGGTCGATTCGTCTAACAAGACCAGGGCACCCCGGTTCATATTTAGTTTCTCGGAAATGATTTGCATCATTTTTCCGAACACATCGCGGAGATCCAACGTGGAGGCAAGAATATTCCCTATCTCATTGAGAATGGATATTTCCTGGTCAGCTCTACTGGTCATTGCCTGCTCCATGCGTCATCAGAGGGTTTAGTGATTGATTTTTATGCACTGCAATGCAATAGATGTCAAACTTAATAGCAAGTATAGCCACGTTTATTCAGCGAAATCAGCGGTATTTACGGGATAGGCGATCTGTTCCGTTTATGGGGCAGGGCAAAAATTCCGATAGTGCTGATGTAATGCCTGCGGTGTGGCGAAGCCACTCCGTCGGGGATTTGCCTTAATCGATGGTGCGGACGTGCGGCAATTTTTCCACAGCAAGTCGCTTCATACCCAGTTAGTTTGTGTCGGTCTCATCGCGGTTGCGTGTATGGCCCTGGTCACCGTTGCGGTGGTATTCGCCAGCACATGGAATCTTTTGCCTGATTCACAATCGCAAATGCTGCGATTGCGGATGCTCGCCGCGATGGGCATTTCCGGCATGGTTTGCCTGGCCGGCTTATACACGGCGACCAACCGCTTGCTTCGACCGTTGCACCGGCTGCGTGATGCGATGTGGCACGCGGGCGAGGGACGATTTGATTCACCCGTAAATACCGGCCAGTCACCGGCGTCGCGGGATGTGCTGGGGCTGAAATTTACTTTTGATCGGATGGTTAACCAACTGCACGCCGCGCAGGCCGAGCAGAAAGAAGCCGAAGCGGTGTTAGCCGCGCGAACACGGACAGTGGACCGGCTCTTGGAATTTTCGCAAAGCATTCAGGCCGCAGGCAAGCCTGAACAGGTATATGCGACAATGACCCATTTCCTGCAGGCGGATCTTCAGCTGACCGGCCTGGCCATGCTGTCGATTGAACCGGACTCGGTCCCTTCCACTGTGGTTCGGTCTTCTTTTCCTCTGGATTTAATCGAGCCCGCCCGCCCGATTGGTGAGATGGACAGTGCGATGTGCCCATGCATAAGGCAGCATCTTCCCCGTCATTTCCGATGCGATGGTTCACCCGTGCGATGTGCGATCGATTCTTCGCTTAAACTCGGACAGGACCATCCTGCTTACTGCATTCCATTTACATTGGGCGCGAAAATCCAGGCGGTCGTTCACATGCTGCTCGCCCCCGGTCGTGATTGGGACGAAGCGTTGAAACAGCTTGCGCAGACGTATGTCAACACCGCTCAATCGGCTTTGATCTCGTTAAGCCTTCTGGCCGAGGCGGAAAAAACCAGCATGACGGATGGGTTGACTGGGCTTTACAACCGCCGTTCGCTGGAATCGCTTATGCAGCGCGAGGTCGCGCTGGCCGAGCGGCATTCACACGCGTTGTCGCTGGTGATGATCGACATGGATCGATTCAAGGAAGTAAACGACACGCACGGTCACGCAGCCGGCGATCATATGCTGCGGTCATTTGCCGACTGCGTTCGCATGACACTTCGCCGAACCGACCTGGCATTCCGCTACGGAGGTGACGAATTCGTCATTGCGTTGCCTCAGACCTCGGTCGCCCAGGCTCAGCAGGTGGTGCAGAAGCTTCGCCAGGCGTACAGCTCGGTGGACTTCAGTGACGCCATCGCGAAGCTGGATCATCAACCGACGCTGAGTATTGGCGTGGTCGAACGAGCGGCAGAAAATAACGTCTTGACGCTCGCGAGCCTTCTTACTGCAGCCGATCAGGCGTTGTATGACGCTAAAAACGATAATCGCAATTGCACCAAAGTTTACCAGCCCGTAAAAGCGGCTTAGTAGTCAGCGGGGTCCGCCGGTTCACTTCGTCTCGAAGCTTGCAAAAAGCGGGCTGGGGTTGACAATCCGTGTGACTTAACGGACTGGTGAACTCATGGCTGAAGAACAACCCTCATTGCAAATTGACACCGACTGGAAGAAGCAGGCGCAGGAGGAAAAGCGCAAGTTGGCTGAGGCCGCCGCCAAAGCAAAGGCCGCCCCTGCAGCTGCTCCATCCCTCGCTGGTGCACCTAATTCGCCGGCATTGAAAGAGGCCGCAGTCGCGCCGACCGCTGCGCGCCGGGGAGCCCGCAGCTTACCGGCTCCGGGTTTCGGAAGCCTCGTGCAATCGGTTATGACCCAGATCCTCTACTATCTTGGCGAGCTGCCCGCTTCGGGAGGTCAGGGCGCGATGGATCTCGATTTAGCCAAGCATCATTTAGATGTGTTAACGGTGCTGGAAGAGAAGACCCGGAATAACCTGACTCTGGAAGAGCAAAGCATGCTGGATGCTGCGTTGTACGAAACCCGCACGCGGTTTGTGAATGTCGCTTCCCAGCTGCTTGGGCCTTGAGGAAACACGTCCGGTTCGTGCCGGAATGCCCGAATACATTCACAATCGTTTAAGAATTGACGCAGATTACTCTTGCGTCCGATAAAAACTCAATTAGTATTCCCTTTTCAGAGGCCGGTCACGGATGATCGCCTCGGATCGCGATTTCTTATTTGAAATCGTTGATGCATAAGGCAGGGAAGCCATGGCCTCACATCGCGCAAATGGCGGAATTTCTCAGCTTTGGCAGTTGCCGCTTTTCCTGCTTTCCGTCGGACTATTCGCTTACGCCGCATACTTGTTTATCGATCCCAAGGCAGGCCCGACGATCGATCAAAAGATTGACGTTGCGCGTAAGATGATAAAAGACGAACGTCTCGAAGCGGCGGTCGATCAACTCAATAACATCATTAACACAGAAAAACTGGATCCAGGTCACGAGGCCCAGGTTCACCTGCTGCTGGCCGAGTCTGTGGACGATCTCCAAAAGCAAAAGCACATCAGTCTTAAGACATATCACGAGCAAATTATCGAGCAGACCTCGCTGGCTGCGGGACTGGGTGCGAAGCCGACATACTCCAGCGAATGCCGGCTCGGCGAGAGTTATGAAGCCTTGGGCAGACGGACAACAGCGCTGGAACACTATCGCAAGGCAATGGATCTGGACGGCAATCATGTGCTTCGGATCCAGCGGAAGGTGATCGAATTACAATTGCAGCAACGCGATCCGGCCCCGGCCATGGCGTCGCTTGAAACATATCTGGCATCCCGTGATCTGGCGGACGGAGAGAAGGCCTGGGCGCTTTGCAACCAGGCGAAGCTGCTTGTGGATCAGAACGACTTCACTAAAGCGCGGGCGTTGTTAAACCTCGCTCAGAAACTCGACTCAGACCCCGCCACACAGGGCCAGGTCAATTACTTTCTGGGTTACTGCGCGTACAAGCTCGGTGATATTCCCGAAGCAGAGCGGCAGTTGCGGGTGGCCCGCCAGCTGTTGAAAGTCGAGCAACCGCTTGACGCCGACGCTGCTTATCTTCTTGGAAAAATGTACCAGGAGAAGAATGATCCCAAGACCGCGGCATCGTTCTTCCAGGAAGTGCTTGCGGGTCATCCAGATTCAATGGTGGCAACCCCAGCGCTCATGGGTCGCGGCGTCTGCCGACTGGATCTGAACGATCAAGATGCTGCCCTGGTGGATCTGCACGATCTTACAACGCAATTGCTGGATAGACCCGATCGTTCGAACTACAAGCCGGATGCGATTTCTACGCTTGGGCATGCCGCGACTCTCCTGTCGTCGGCGGGTAATTATCGCGGCGCTATCGAAATGCTCGAGTGCGAGCAACAGCTGGATCCCAATCCACCACCGGCATTTTTTGGACGAATGTCCGCGATCTACGAGCAGCAGGCTAACCAGCTTGAGCGTGTGACCGACGGAACCGGGGCGGCAGAAAAAGTCAAACGCGATAAACAGATCCGCGACCTGCTGACCAAAGCCGGTGATGCGTCTATCGCCTATTCGCGGGCACTGACGCTGATAGACGACAAAACATACGGAGATTCGCTGTGGCGGGGAATCGACCTTTATGACCGGGCGGCCAATCTGCCGTCGGCGGTGTCTGCTTTGGAACTGTTCGTTGCCGAACGGCCGGATGATTCACTTGCACCATCGGCGTTACTGAGGCTGGGCCAGGCCTACCAGGCGATGGGCCTGTTCGATAAAGCGATTGCCGCATATCAGCGAAGTCAGTTCCGGTATCCCAACAGCCTGGCAGCGACAAAGTCGGCGGTGCCGCTCGCACAGGCGTATATCGCAAAGGGTCCCGAGGCGTATGCCAAAGCCGAGAGCGTGCTGAAAAGCGTGGTAGAGAATAACCCCGTGTTGACTCCTGAAGCCGAGGAATTCAAGCAGGCTTTATTTGAGTTGGCACAGCTTTATTACCATACCAGTCGGTACGAAGATTCGATCGCCCGATTAGAGGAACTCGCAGCGCGATACCCGACAGACCCTCGACTGGGCCAGCTTTTGTTTCTGATGGCCGACAGCTATCGCAAAAGTGCGGGTCTTTTAGATTTAAAGCCCGCGGTGGCCAACGCATCTCCAGATCAAAAGGGAATCGCGATCGATCTGGCCGAGGCAGCTTCGGCCCGAAAAGAACGATTAAGCAAGGCAAAAGCGATGTACGATCGCGTGGTGGATCTATATCGTGACACTCCACCTAAAACAGAACTCGACAAACTCTATAATAAGCTGAGCCATTTTTACCGCGCGGATTGCCTGTTTGATTCAGGTCAATATGCAGAAGCGATCCGCCTCTATGACGCCGCGGCATTTCGTTATCAAGATGATCCTTCATCGCTTGCCGCGTATGTGCAGATCGTTAACGCCTACTACGCTTTGGGAAAACCAGACGAAGCGAAGGCCGCCAACGAACGCGCCAAATGGTTGCTTCGTCGGATGCCGCCCGACGTTTTCACCAATGGCACTTTTGCGATGCCCAAAGATTATTGGGAGAACCAGCTGAAATGGTCGAGTGAGTCAGGGATATGGTAACTGGAAACGGAAAATATGATCCAAGACCCCATTATTCTCGCTCTTGAGTCGCAGGTTGGCTGGTACAACAAGCTGGCCAAACTGGCTGAACTTCAGCACGTATATGTTCAGAAGGGTCAGACTGACGAACTGTTGAACGTATTGCAGCGGCGTCAGGAAGTACTCGACCAGATCGCTGCGTTGGAGCAGACGATTGGCCCGGTGAAACGCGCGTGGAGTGGATACATATCAGGATTGACGGCCAACGATCGCATATCAGCTGAGTCTCTTCTGGCGGAAACTGCGCCGGCTGCTTGAGCAGATTACAACCTCAGATCGAAACGATGCTATTGTTTTGCAGCAGCGAAAACTAAATCTCGGGGTGCAAATTAATAAAACGACCGTCGCTAGAACGGTAAACAAGACATACGCCGCCGCGGCCTACGGAACAAAACGGCCGAGCATTAACATTCAACAATGAACTGAATGGCATCGATTCATTGAAAAAAAACGCATGTCGACCGCAACGATTAATTTAGACCACGCCAAGCGAATCGATGATCTCGGAAAGATCATCCTCGCATACAGCGGCGTCACCGAAAAGCTGCAGTTGTCGCACGATCAGTTGACCCAGACGGTGCATGCTCTGCAACTGGAACTGAGCGAAAAAAACAGACTGCTCGAGCGACGCAACAGGCTTGCTGCACTGGGCGAGATGGCGGCCGGGATGGCGCATGAGATTCGCAATCCGCTGGGTGGTATTCAGTTGTATTCATCGATCCTTGCAAAGGAATTGGCCGATCGACCCGAGTCACTTCAGTTGGTGCACAAGATCTCTGGCGGAGTGAAACTGCTCGATGGTCTTGTCAGTCAGGTTTTGCAGTTCACGCGGGAGATTACGGCCCATGTTGCCTCGACCAACCTGGCGGATGTGATCGATCAGGCGGTAGACCTGGCATCGCCTACGCTGCAGATGAGAGCCGTGACTTGCGAGGTGAGCGGGCCGCGAGAAATGCCGGTGACAATTGATCCACTGTTGGTTGGTCAGGCCGTGCTTAACCTGATATTGAACGCTGCAGAGGCAATCGGTAGCGGCGGGGTGATTACGATTCGCTTCGGACCGATGATCGATGGAGATGTCCACCAGCTGAATCTAAGTGTTCTTGACAATGGACCGGGTATTCCCGCCGATGTTTTAGACAAAATATTCAACCCCTTTTTTACCACCAAGGAGTCGGGCACCGGGCTGGGGCTGGCGATCGTGCATCGCGTTGTAGAAGCACATGACGGAACCATCACAGCGAGCAACCTTGATAGTGGTGGAGCGAAGTTTGAAATTCGGATTTAACAATGGTCGGTAACGAATTGTGGGTTTTTGAACCTGATGATTACAACTGACCACTGCCAACGACGATAAAGAAAGGCCACGGATGGCGAGGATTTTAATAGCTGACGACCAGGAAATGATGCGGGATTCGCTTGCTGCGACTCTTGCGCGAGGGGCACGAAATAGTCGCCGCGGGGGACGGACCGATTGCGGTATCGCGCCTCAGCGGACCGGGCCGGTTCGACCTGCTGATTACCGATCTGAAAATGCCGAGGATGACCGGCATCGAGTTACTCGCCGAGGCCAAGCGGCTTCGACCGGAATTGCCGGTTGTGTTGATGACTGCGTTCGCCACCGTCAGCACCGCTGTCGAAGCGATGAAACTCGGTGCTTACGACTACATCCAAAAGCCTTTTGATGGTGATGAGATCAAGCTGCTGGTGGATCGAACATTAGAACACAACCGTCTGGTCCGGGAAAACCAGGTGTTGCGATCGATTGCTGAGACGAACGTGCCTCGACCTTTAATCGGCGCAAGCGATGTGATGGCGGATGTGAAACGTCGGATCGAGCTTGTTGCCAAAAGCAGTGCGACAGTGCTTATTCGCGGGGAAAGTGGAACGGGCAAGGAAGTGGTTGCCCGCGCGATTCACGCAGCATCAGAGCGGCGAGAAAAGCCGATGCTTGCCGTGAACTGCGCCGCATTATCTGAGAATTTGCTCGAGTCGGAACTGTTTGGCCATGAGAAAGGCGCTTTTACCGGCGCGGATCGTCTTCGACGGGGCCGGTTTGAACTCGCCGATGGCGGGACATTACTGCTGGATGAAATCAGCGAGATCGCCCCTTCGCTGCAAGCCAAGCTGTTGCGTGTGTTACAGGAAAGCAGTTTTGAGCGCGTGGGAAGCAGCGTCACGCAGCAAGTGGATGTGCGGGTGATCGCCACCACCAACCGCGATCTGGAAAAGTCGGTGGAAGAAGGAAAATTTCGACAGGATCTGTTTTATCGCCTGAATGTTGTCCCGATTGAATTACCGCCGCTTCGGCAGCGCCCGGATGATGTGTACGAGCTTTCGCGACATTTCCTCCACCTGATTTCCAAGCGGGAAAACACTGCATTCAGACATATGGAGTCCGAAGCGGTTCGGTTGCTTCAAAAATATAACTGGCCCGGAAACGTGCGGGAATTGCAGAACATTATCGAGTGCGCCAGCGTGCTGGAGACAGAACCAGGGGTATTGCGTGCTGCATTGATCGAGCCCTGGTTAAAGAACAAACCGATGGCCGGTGTCGACGCACTTGCGGGCAAACCACTGGCAGATATAGAGAAGCAGGTCATTCTCAGCACGCTGCATCAGTTTAAAGGGCATCGCATAAAAACAGCCGGCGCTTTGGGCATCGGCGTTCGCACACTGGGCATCAAGCTGAAACGATGGAAGGATGAAGGCTTTGTGGAACAGGTGGCATGAAATAGTAGAGCACTTCGAAGGCTGCGAGGTCATTTATCGCGCAAAAACTGCGGTATCTTTGCAGCATCTGCCGGAGGATTGGCCGAGTATATCGTGTTTAACTGGAAAAAGTCCCAATTGATCCCGGCATGGAATTTGACTTGTAAGGTGACTGACAATGTTCGTTGATCGGCTATTGAATCAAGGTCCTTTGCCGGTGCTCGAGCAGGAATTGTCGTTTACCGATGCCCGCCAGCAAGTGCTTGCTGACAACATCGCCAACGTCTCGACTCCGGGGTATCAGCAAAAGGATATGTCGGTCGACAAGTTTCAGGCGATGTTGAGGGACAAAGTCGATCAGCAGAATTCAGCGGCCCCAGGCTCGGTGAATTTCGACGATATTGAACAGGAAGTGGACAACCCCGCCAACGGGATTTTGTCGCACGATGGGAACAATAGGTCGATGGAACAGATGATGACGGATAATGCCAAGAACGCTCTGATGCATAATCTGATTGTGGAACTGCTTCGCAATCAGTACTCGGCAATGGAGATGGCCTTGAAAGAACGCGTATCGTAAGCGATCGATAAGAACGGAAGGCTATTTATGTTTGAAATCCTCGACACCGGCGCGAGCGGACTGGTTGCCCAGCGCGCTCGGCTGGATACCATCGCCGAAAACATCGCTAACATGAATACCACGCACGGTCCTAACGGCGAAAAAACGCCGTTCCGCAGGCGTATGGTGATGTTCGCCGAGGGACAGGCCGGCGATACTTCCCGGCCAGGCGTGCATGTCGAACGGATTCAGGAGGATCCAGCTCCGTTTATTCTCAAGCACGATCCGGGTAATCCCGACGCCGACGCCAATGGCAATGTTCAGATGCCGAACATTGATACGACAAAAGAGTTTGTTAATGCCATCGATGCCTCGCGTGCCTACGAAGCAAATGTTACAATGATGGAGACGGCCAAGTCGATGTTCAGCTCGACGCTTCGACTGTTAGCCTGATAGGGGAATGATTCATGATTAACGGATTAAGCAACGCGATTGGAAAGGCAGCGGGAGTGGGAACGCCCTCCACTAGCGCATCCCCAGCCACCGGCGGTACCGGCGCGACCAGCTTCGCTGACACATTAAAACAGAGCATCGAAGACGTATCCAAGCTTCAGCAGGATGCCAGCCAAGCCGTAACGGATCTGGCGACGGGTAAAACAGAAAATGTGTCCGGTGTAATGACCGCAGTTGAAAAGAGCGATCTCGCGTTCAAGACATTGTTGTCCATCCGATCAAAATTGATGGACGCTTATGATGAAATTAAGGGAATGTCGGTCTGATCGACATACTGTATGATAGAGACAGCTGATTGACCCGGACGCTCTATACCTCTTTGATCGTTTGTGTTTGATCCTGAAATTTTAACCACAGGCAGGATGCCAGTGGGAGGCTAGCATGGATGCACTAAAGGCCCAGTTCGAGCGGATTCGCCAGCAATTGGCGGCTCTTTCCGCCTCTCAAAAAATGCTGGTGATGACGCTGGTCGCCGTAATGGTTCTCACAGTTATGTACTGGGGCCACTATGCTGGCAATGCTGAGATGGTGCCAGTGTTGGATCAGGTTCTCACTGATGATGATATCGGACCGATCGACCATCAACTTGAATTAGCGGGTGTTCCTCACAGCGTCAGCGCCGGCAAGGTTCTGGTACCTGCTGACCGCAAGAATGAGATTCTTGCAAATCTGATGTTTGCGCGCGTGCTGCCACAGGATACTCACTCAGCGTTTGAGACGATGAGTAAGGAGATCAATCCTTTTACATCAAACACCCAGATGGAGATGGCGTACTCGAACGCCATTTCGACTGAACTGTCTTCGATCATCGGTCAGTTTCCCGGTGTTGCCAACGCCCGCGTTATCATCAACGGGAAGAATGAGCGAAAGATCGAAGGATCTATTCCACCGTCTGCAACCGTCTTCATTACCACTAAAGGAGGTCCGGAAAACGCGAAGGAACTGGTCCGGGCCGCCGCCGACGGGGTGGCTCACGCGGTTTCAGGACTCTCACCAAGCCAGATCAGCGTCATCATCGACGGCGCATCAATGAAGGTGCCGAACTCTGACAATGATCCTGCCGCAATGACGGGGGACTTGATGGAGCTTCGCGAGAAGCGCGAGGCGCGCTTGGAGCAGAAGATTCGCAATGAGTTCAGCTACATTGCCGGGCTTACAGTCTCGGTAAGCTGCGATGTGGAAAACGCCACGAAAGAGGAAACGAGTGTCGCGTTTGATAAGTCCAAAACGGTGGTTCAGCCGCTCAAGACCTCAACGGTGAGCGAGGAGAGTTCAAGCGCTTCGACGGCCTCGCGTGAACCTGGTGCGAGCAGTAACACCGGTGGGGCAAACGCACCTATCTCGTTAGATTCAAGTGGAGGAGGGGGCGGAGGATCTGCCCCGAACACGACGACTAACACAAAAGAAGATGACACAAACGTTGTCGGAATGGGCCGGGTCGATACCGTCGTTCATACTCCCGCTGGAAAGGACACTGCCCAGTCCGCCACGGTGCGGGTGCCCGGAAGCTATTTTACCGCCATATTCAAACTGCGAAATCCCTCCGCTACCGACGCGCCGCAGGACTTTATCACGGCTGAACTGGCGAGTATTCGCGCAGGTGTTAAGAACGTGGTTGGACTCAAGACTGAGGATGCATTGTCGGTTGAACCTTATTCCGACATTCCTGTTGATCTTGCGATGGCAACGGGTCCAGTTGCGCAGGCTTCGACCCTAAACGCTGTGGGAGGCCACGCTAAAGAAATTGGTGTCGCCGTCCTGGCAGTGGTGAGTCTGTTGATGATGGCCAGCATGGTCCGCAAGTCGACTCCGGCGCAATTGGCAATGGGCGCCATGGGCGGTGTCGCTGGCGGTGGTCTTGGTGGTGCTGCTGCGATTCCAGTCGCGGGTTTGAGCCATTTAGGCAGCGGTGAATCCGTCGCGGGTGAAGTAGGCGCCGGCGCGGCGCATTGGACGGCATGGAGATGGATGAAGACTCTGTGCGAACCCAGCAGATGCTCGATCAGGTTTCAACGATGGTCAATGAAAACCCAGATGGGGCCGCAAATCTGGTTAAGAAATGGCTCAGCAGAACTTGAATGTGCGTCGTAGCGGTGTGTTCTCCGCCATTTAAATATGGCGGATATCTCACACTGACGACGGACAATTGGATTTATGGCAACTGAACAAACCGGGCTTCGCAAGGCTGCTGTGCTGCTGCTCTCGCTTCCGCAGGACGAGGCCGCTCAGATTCTCAAGCGGCTCACGCCCACGCAGGTGGAGGAGGTCTCACGCGAGATCGCATCAATCGGTGACATAGGTGTTCCAGCGCGACGCGATGTCTGCAGCGAATTCTACAACCTCGCTCTGGCAAATAACTGGGTCAGCGAAGGAGGTTTGGAATATGCCAAAGCTCTGTTGCTTAAATCTTTGAGTGAAGAGGATGCCAAGCGCATTATCAAGCAGGTCACTCAGCAGGTGCAGACCACGCCGTTCTCATTTTTGCAGAAGGCAGAATCCGAAAATCTACTGACCTTTATTCAGGATGAGCATCCTCAAACCATTGCGTTGATCCTCGCGCATCTTCCGCCGCAGAAGGCGAGCGAAATCATGGTGGGTCTTCCTGGACAGAAGCAGATCGAGGTGGTCAAACGTATCGCCAACATGGAGCAGACCAATCCCGAGGTAATCAAGGAAGTAGAGCGCGGCCTGGAGCATCGGTTGAGCGATATCGTCAGCCAGACCTTCGAGAAAGCCGGAGGTGTGGATACAGTCGCCGAGATTCTCAATCTGGCGGATCGATCGACGGAGAAGGGGATCATGGAGGGGCTTGAGGCAGACGATCCGGACCTGGTGGAACAAATCCGCCGGCTGATGTTCGTGTTCGAAGACATCCTTCTGGTCAACGACAAAGGAATTCAGTCCGTGCTGAAAGAAGTGGACAACGAGGAACTGGGCCTTGCGCTCAAGACCGCCAGCGAAGAACTGAAGCAGAAGATCTTCAAAAATATGTCGGAACGCGCCGCTCAGCTTATCCAGGAAGACATGCAGTTCATGGGCCCTGTTCGTGTCAGCGATGTAGAACAGGCCCAGCAGAAGATCGTCGATGTGGTACGTCGACTCGAAGACGCTGGCGAAATCATCATCGCCGGTCGCGGCGGAGAGAAAGAGATGATTGTGTGAGAGAAGTAACTTGTTCTTATCTCGCCGGCGACGCATAGCGCGTCAGCGGACAAAAGACGGGCGACAATTCAATGGCAGTGATTAAATCCGCAAATGCCCCCGCAGTATTAACTCCGTTTTCGGTGCGGGATATCGAACTGCAAGCGCAGGCTTTGCTGCTGCGAGCCCGCCGCGCCGCAGAATCGCTGTTGGCCGAGGCTCAACGCGAGGGAGAGACCATGAAAGCCGCTGCCAGAATGCAGGGGTTTAACGACGGTCGGCTCGAGGGATTGCGGCAAGGTACCGAAGAAGGTCGAAAGAGCGGACACGAGGCGGCGCTGACGGAGATCAAACCGACCCTCCGCCAGGCATTGGATGCGTTAACCAACGCGGTAAATAAAATTGAGGCTTCTCGAAACGACATCGAGGCGGCGGGGATCCATGAGGTCGTGAGTTTGGCAATCGCCATCGCACGGCGCGTGACCAAGCGGCAGGCGGCGATCGATCCGCTGGTATTAACCGAGAATATCAAAGAAGCCATGAAATTGGCTGTGCAGGCGGCGGACGTGAACATCGTGATCCACCCCTCACAGCGCCAGACGCTCAGCGATGAATTGCCGCGGATGAAGATGCATTGGCCCAGCGTGAAGCATGTGGAACTGATCGAAGATGAGTCAGTTGGCATCGGCGGTTGCCGAATTATGACCCGACACGGCGAGGTAAATGCTGCCATAGATGTGCAACTCGACCGTGTGATCGCGGAAATGAGCGGAAGAATCGCTTGAATTCACTTGGTGCATTCTCTGCATGGTTTTTTGAAAATGCCTTTTCTCACATCACAGCTCGAATCGGTTGAAAACGCGATGCCGTTTCGCATTGTGGGATCTGTGCAGTCGATCAGCGGGCTGACGATTGAGGCATGCGATCTTCCCTTGCCGCTGGGGGCATTGTGCCGAATTAACAGCTTCGGGGGTCGTACCTCAACGGCCGAGGTAATTGGTTTCCAGAATGATCGCACTTTGCTGATGCCGTTATCGACGACAGCGGGTGCCGCCCGGGGAGACCGAATCGAAAATCTAACATCGGCGCCCAGAATCGGTTGCTCCGAGCAACTGCTGGGGCGGGTGCTCAACGGATTTGGTGAGCCTATTGATGGTAGAGGTCCACTAAATATCACACAGACGCGTCGGATCGATGCACCGAGTATCGATCCGATGAATCGGACGAACATTCGTCATCCGATCGGCACGAGCGTGCGCGCGATTGATGCCTTGCACACCTGCGGGCTGGGCCAGCGGATGGGGATATTTTCGGGTCCGGGAGTGGGTAAAAGCACGCTTCTCTCGAGCATTGCCAAGCATACGAGTGCGGACATCTCGGTCATCGCATTGATTGGTGAGCGCGGACGGGAGGTGCAGGAATTTCTGCACACGAGCCTTGGCCCGGCAGGAATGTCGCGATGCGTAATGGTAGTAAGCACCAGCGATGATCCGCCATTGCTCCGCGTGCGAGCGGCTAAGGTGGCGACCACAATCTCAGAGTTTTTCCGCGACCAGGGCAAGCATGTCCTGCTGCTGTTGGATTCATTAACGCGTATGTGCCAGGCGCAGCGCCAGATTGGTTTGGCGGCCAAAGAGCCCCCCGCAACCAAAGGGTTCCCACCCAGTGTATTTGCGTTAATTCCAGAAATTCTGGAGCGCGCGGGTCGCACCGCGGCCGGTTCAATTACCGGATTTTATACGGTCCTCGTCGAAGGCGATGACTTTAATGAACCGATTCCCGACGCGGTGAAGGGGATTACCGATGGGCATCTTTGGTTAAATCGCAGGCTTGCCAACCGAGGCCATTATCCCGCAATCGACATGATTCAGAGCATTAGTCGAGTGCGCGGCGACGTGATCGAATCAGATCATGGAAAAATGGCCCGGCGAATCCTGGCGGTATGGGCGATGTACGAAGAGATCGAAGACCTGGTCAATATTGGCGCTTACATTGCAGGGGCAAACCTGGAATTCGACCTGGCAGTACAGGCACGCCCGCGCATCATACAGTTCCTGCAACAGGACCCTGGTGCTCCCTCTACGCTTGAAAGTGCCAAAAAGCAGTTGACGGATCTGTTCAATTGGGTCGATCAACTGGACAAGGCGCTGAGGCGCAGGCACTGGTAAAGGCAAAGAAATGAACGCCGACGTATGCGATGTGCGGGATCTTGGCTGAAGGTTAGCCAACCGTTTCGTTCGTCACTCCACAGTCGAAGGAAGTAAACGCTTACTGCTTTGAAAAATGGCACAGTTCAAGTTCAAACTTCAACCGGTTCTGCGCCAGCGGGAACTGGTCGAGCAACAATGCCAGCGCGATCTTGCGGTAGTGGATGCTGAGCGCCAGGTTGTTGCGAACGAGCTGAAACGACTGGACGAAACGGTCAGAACCGCACTGGCGGATCTTCGGCAAAACCAGTTGGTAGGAGAAATCAATCTTTCGTTTCTGGCGGCGCATCGACGATTCATGCTGGCAATGCAACGGCAGGGCGTGCTGACGGCGCAGAGGCTGGCCGAAGCTCAGAAAAAGGTGGATGTAAACCGCATGCGTTTATCCGAGGCTGCCAAGCAGCGCAGGATGATTGAGAAATTGCGAGAACATCAGCAAACCACCTGGGTTGAAGCGACTGCATCGCAAGGAAACTGCCGCAATGGACGAGATTTCGATGCAGATGAGCAACGAGAATTTGCGTGACCCGTGGACCGGCGGTGCGACCGCTGCGAGTCCGGAATCGGAGATAGGGCCGTGAAGAAAATTCTGAATGTCATAACTCTTGCGCTGGCTTTGAATTTTCTGGCGGTCATCGCTGGTTCAGCGGTGCTGGTCAGCAAATCACACATGGACCGCCAGAAATTTGGCAAATTGAAGGATGTCCTTTTCGATACGACGCAGCCGTCTGTTGTCAATCTGGCGGCAACTCAGCCGGTGGCGACCACCGCGCCGGTCGATCGCCTGGCAGTATTGCTGGCCAAAGCCAGCGGGCGGCCGGCGAACGAACAGGTTAATTACATACGCCAAAGCTTTGATGGTGAGATGGCAGAACTGGACCGCAAGCACCGCGAACTTGAAGACCTGCGGCATCAGATCGACTTGGCGCGGGATCAAACGCGGATCGACCGATCGAAGATCGAACAAGCGCAAAAAGAACTCGATGATCGGCAGAAACTGCAGGATAAGCTCGCATCAGATAAAGGATTTCAGGACAGCCTTGAACTTTATAATGTCATGCCCCCCAAGCAGGTAAAAACAATCTTCATGACGTTGAGCGATGACACGGTACAACAGTATTTTCAGGCCATGGAACCACGTTCTGCGGCCAAAATCATGAAGGAATTTAAATTGCCGGAGGAGTCGGCGCGGTTACAGAAAGTGCTGGAGAAGATACGCCAATCGCAGAGTGGCCCGCCGTCCGGCACACCGGTTGCACCGAGCTCGTCGAATCCGGCCCAGGCAGCGATTCCAACGCAATAGCCAAAGCCAAACTTTCCTGAGGCAGCGCGAATGTCCGACACGAGTTTGCAGGTTCAACTTCCCGCACGGCCAAAAACGCAGTCACCGGCTGATTCTTCGGCGAGCAAGTCAAGCAAGCCGTTGAGTCATGAGGAATCGTTTAGCAGGAAGCTGAAGAAGGCAACGAAGCAAATCGAGCCAGCACACACTGCGCCCTCAAAAGTGCAAGGGCAACACCGGCGATCAAGAGCACCGTTGACTCCGGAAACAAAGATCAACTGCTTACTGATCTCCAAGCTCGGGCGTCGGACAAGAAAACGAGCGATGAAAAAACGAGCGCCGCTACAAATGGACAGCCAGCCGTCTGATCCACACGCTATTCCATTGCCCGTCGACCTTACAAAGCACGCGAGCGACAAAAAGAGCAACCCTGCTGATCACGCGACCGCTGATCCATCACTTGCCGATGCACAATTGGCCACTAAGCCTTTAACCCAGCAACTCGCAGCGACACCGGCTCCGGTTCCACCACCGGCGACCGCGACCGTACGGAAGGATCCCGCGAACCACAGGGCAGGCGAAAAGCAAGGTGCGCAATCAAGTCCTGATGTGCATCAGGTTGTTCAGGCGGCAGTCGTATCGACGCCAATTATTGTTCCTTCGCCGCCTGTTCAGGCACCTGCTGCGACAACAAACCTGCAGAATAGGGTGGTTGGAACCGGCGGAGTCGTTAGCCAACGCCAAGCCGCCGCAGAGGCGGGGATGCAGTCCGCGGCGGCGCAAGGCGCTTCGGCACCATCTCCATCGGACGCCGACGCTTCCACATCTACTTCGAATTCGTCACCGAGTGTTGCGGTGGACGTGAATGCTGCGGTTGATGATTCCAGCGGTAAATCGAATCCCGATAAAGTACATCTGGACACCGATCCAGCGGCATCTGCGGTGTTTTCATTGCCAGCGCGGCCGAACGCCGTGCTCCCCCAGGGTAAAGTGGCGACCGCCGCTCCTCAGGTCAGCCAAACCGGCTTCACTGAAGTTAATCAGCCAAAGATTATTTCGAGTATTGCGGGCGAATTGATGCCTCACGGTGGAACGATGCAGATCCGGCTGGACCCACCGGAACTGGGCGCGCTGCAGGTGACGGTTCACATGCGCGACGGGGTAATGACGGCCTCCTTCGAAACCAGTAGCGATCACGCAACCAAGTTGTTGAGCCACAGCCTGGGTCAACTTAAGTCAGGGCTGGAAGCGGCCGGGATGACAGTTGAAAAGCTGCACGTCGAACAAGCTCCCAAACGGGATACCGATGCCGACGCCCGAAGTGACTCGAAACAAGCGCCGCAGGAACAGCAGCAACAGGCGAATCAGGAAAAACAACGTCGGGAAATGGTGCAGCGCATGTGGCAGAAATTATCCGGCGGTGATCCGCTGGATATGGTCGCGTGACAAAGGCAATTCACTGTTTGGGTCGAGAAAAGCGCAGATGTCGCGCATCACTAGCGTCGGATTGTGCGCGGCGAATCTTACCAGGTTCGAAATTTGAAGTGCGGGCCACACAGCCGCCGAAAGGGTAATTATGGTCAGTTCAATAACGAGTCAAACGGCAAACGGCGATCAATTCCCCGCCAGCGGAGCTTCGACGTCAAACTCCAGCGGCGGAAGCGCTGCGTCGGCATCGAATCCATACAATCTGCAGCCGTCGGATTTTATCAAGCTGATGGTGACTCAACTCGAGCATCAGGATCCGACGCAGCCGACATCCAACCAGGATTTGCTATCGCAGATGAGTCAAATCGGGCAGCTGCAGTCTTCAACGCAGTTGCAGTCGACGATGAAGGATGTGACGCTGCAGACACAGGTTGGCTCGGCTTCGTCATTAATTGGCAAATCGGTGAGCGGAATCGATGCTTTCAACAACACCAGTTCCGGGGTCGTAAGTTCGGTGAGTGTCGCCGGCGGATCGGTGACGCTGAAACTTGATAACGGCAACTCATTACCGCTGACCGGACTGGACTCGATTACTAGCAGCACCGCGGTAACCAAGAGTGGTTCGTAACGCAGAAGGCTTTTTGATGGGCATCGCTCCCGGAGGGGGCGACTGAACTTGACTAACCCCTGCGGCGGTGGACACCACGGCAGGGCTGAACGGATTATCAAATGAGTCTAGGCGCTGCACTGTATACGGGTCTGTCGGGTTTGAGTGTGAATCAAACCGAGATGAACGTAGTGGGCAATAACATTGCCAACGTAAACACGGTTGCGTTTAAAAGCAGCCGCGCGCTGTTTTCGCCAGAGTTTTACGTTACCAACCAGTCAGGGACCGCGCCGGATGCCAACTACGGCGGATCAAACCCGAGCCAGGCGGGGCTTGGGGCCCAAGTTGCTTCTATTCAACAAAGCTTCGCACAGGGCTCGATTCAACCAACGGGTCATTCCACAGATATGGCTATAAATGGCCAGGGCTTTTTTGTCACCCAGAATGCGAGCGCCGGCCAGGAATTTACGCGTGATGGGGCGTTCACGCTGAATGCCGGTCATCAGTTGGTAACCAGCGACGGTGCTTACGTGCAGGGTTTCAATGCTGACAGCTCTGGCAAAGTTATTCCAGGGCAACTTCAGAATATCACCATTCCCCTCGGTGCCGCGACGATTTCAAAACCGACAAGCACCGCCTCGCTGACAGGAAATCTGGCATCAGACGGCGTCGTCGCATCGGGTAAGTCGGTCTTGGACACGCAGGACCTGACCATCACCGGAGGCGGAGGTACTCCGGACGCAACAACTCCGTTGACAAACCTGGCAACGGCAAGCACCGGCAACGCGGCGTTCACTACTGGCCAGGTGTTGACCTTCACCCCCCAGCGTAACGGAAGCAGTTTGCCGGCTCAGACGTTTACCGTCACGCCAACTTCGACTGTTGGTGATCTGCAGACATTTTTCAATAATTCACTCGGCATCGATACCAGCGTTGCTGGTTCAGGCACGCAGATAATCCCCGGCACTGCTCCAAACAGCGTGGACCTGCAGATCGTCGGAAACACCGGTACGGGCAATGCATTGAATATCCCGACGGGAAGCTTTTCGGATGCGGGCGGGAACACACCGCTGTCATTCACTGCCGACCCCACAAGTAATCCGCTCGGCGAAAGCACCAGCACGTCCATGACTTTATATAACTCCCTGGGTTCTCCCGTGACGGTGAACCTGACAACCGTGCTACAGAGCAAATCCGATACTGGAACGACCTGGAAATTTTACGCGACCAGCCCGAACAACCAGGATCCTGCAAACCCAGGTGGAACCCTGGTAGGAACGGGAACGCTGAGCTTCAACACCGCCGGGCAACTTCAGTCTGTGACAGGGAACGATGTAACTATTCATCAATCTGGCACGGGAGCGCAGCCGGTGTTGCCGGTGACGCTGAATTTCTCGGGTGTGTCGGCGCTGTCTCAAGATGCAGCTCATACCGGGTCAAACATCTCGATGTCCAGTCAGGACGGTATTCAAATTGGAACACTTACAAGCTTTTCTGTCGGTGGGGACGGCACGCTCACCGGTAGCTACGATAACGGTCAAACCAAGACGCTCGGTCAGGTTGCTCTGGCAACGTTCAATAATCCAAACGGACTGGACAATCTCGGCGGAAATAACTATGCCGCCGGTGCTTCGAGCGGGGTGGCGGTGATCGGTACGGCAACGGCCCTTGGTGCTGGAACGATCGAGGCGGGTTCCCTTGAACAGAGCAACGTCGATCTGTCGACCGAATTCACCAACATGATCACCGCGTCGACGGGATTCAGCGCTTCCAGCAAAGTCATTTCAACGAGCGAGCAGATGTTGACAGGCTTATTAAGCTCGCTGCAAGGATAATGTGGAGAGCGGCGCTGTATAGCAGGAACCGGAGGACCGGTTCAGTCATTCAATGGCTCTGGGCGTCTCCCAAGGCCGGAAAAATTCTAAGTTAAGAAAGATCGGGGACCGATCATGATTGCACTTACAAGACTAAATGGCCAGCAGTTTGTTTTGAATGCTGAAAAGATCCGTTATATCGAGGCGACGCCCGATACTGTCGTCTGCTGCGACACCGGCGAGAAGATGATGGTGAAGGAAACGCTCGCCGAGGTGATGCGCAAGGCAATCGATTATTCGCGGATCATCCGCAGGCCCATAACGGACTAGGCGCCAAGCTGCCGGAGCACGTTCTGAACTGCCTCATTTCCATCGGCCATGTCTATCAGTGTCGCTCCGTATTTGTTTCCCGGCCCTTTGATATCGCTTCCACAACGCACGAGTAGTTCGATAGCTGCGGGATAGTCGCCACCTTTACACCTTCGATGCACTGAACCGTAGGCCGCCCATCCCAGGGGGGTTGATCCATGCGCCGGATCGTGCGCTTGGTGATCGACACCGCAGTTCAGCAATGCCTGGATCATATGAACATTCGCGACCCACGCCGCCATGTGTAGAACGGTTCCACCGTCGAAACCCCGTGCCATCGGATCGAATCCCACATCGAGCATCAGATCGAACACCTCGTCGCGATTGTTGGCAGCGGCATGAGCGAGCAGCGAGTGGTCCTCGGCACTGAGTGTAGTTAGCAGAAACGAATTGTTTCCCAGAATCGTAAATGCTGTCTCCGAATCGAGTGTCAGGATCGCGGTGAGAAACTGAACTTTTAGTGAACTCGCACTCAAGAGCAGAGCGTAGACGTTTTGTTTTTCGAACTGAAAAGCCACTTCATGTGGTGAGAGATGGAACCCCAAAATCCAGTTATAGATCCCTGACGCCGCAACAGGTTCATATCCCTTGGTACCGGTTCTAGCGAGCAGGCATGTGGGATTCTGATCGACCAGTTGCTTCGCCAGAGATATATCTCCCAGGCGTGCAGCCATGAATATATCCGGTGTTGCTCCCCGCTGCAGAAGGTGCGCCGTTACCTCGGGGCGGTCTTTTAACGCGTACTGGGCAGCGGTTGACTCATGATCCACGCATCGCGCGTTGATGTCGGCACCATGAAGTAAGAGAAGATTGCAAATGTCCGGGGTCAAGGCGTAATGCAACGGGCGCTGGCCGTCACCGCCTTTTTCGTGCACGACTTCAGCATTTGCCGCTAACAATTTGCGAAGCTCGTCGATCCAACCCAAACGAGCGGCGGCATGTGCGGTCAGCCTCGCGCCGCGATGAATCAGTGGTGCGGCAATGTCCGCGGGACAAGCGTCCATTATCCCAAAGGGCCCGGCTTTCCAGTCGCTGCGAAGATTGATGTCAGCCCCATATTCCATGAGAACATCGACGAGATCCAGGTTCGACGATGCGGCGTTAATAGCCCGCTGGCCGAAGGAGAAGAGAGGCGCGTTGATTTTTCTCCTTAAATACGCAGAAGCATCGAGAAGATGTCTGACTGTCTCAACGTCACCGACATCGACAGCATCGCGGAAACGATTCAAATGCTGTTTCTTGATATGAGCCACCAGTTTGGGCCATGAATCAAATCCCTGCTCGCGGGCAATCGCCAACTGAGCGTCAGCCAATTGAAACGCGGTATGGCTCGGACGGACCTTCTGCAATCTCAGAATGGACTGCGCGTTGCCGGCTTTGGCTGCTTTAAGCAGTTCTTTCGCCCGCTTTCGCTGTTGCTGGATACTGACGCGCTGAATCATCTCGGACATGACGACCTCCTTCAAAGAGTCGCCCGCTGTCCGCGAAGTGGGCTGAAGAAAGTCGTTAAAGTGTTGATATCGTTTGGAGTGGGCGCTGCCCTTCCCGCGGACCGGAGGCGTCTCGAAACGCCTGTGTGGAAAACTACTGATTTGAAGAAGGGTTGGCAAGAGAAATCAACGGCTGTTGCCAAACCTGTAAGAAAGTCCCACAATCGCCGACCTGACAACGCGTGAGTTTCTGTGGATCTTCGGGAAAGGACATGTGTCATGAGTGGACAGGCATTTGGAATCATCGGTTTAGAAGTCATGGGTCGGAACATCGCGCTCAACATCGAGCGCAACGGTTTTCCCATCGCAGTGTTCAACCGGACCTATTCCAAAACCGAGGATTTTCTCCAACGTCTTGCTAAGGGCAAAAACGCCAAGGGAGCCAAGACGGAGCAGGAATTCGTCGCCTTGCTCGAAAAACCGCGCCGCATATTGATTATGGTCAAGGCGGGCAAGCCAGTTGATCTGGTTATTGAGGGGCTTAAGCCTTATCTGGAACCTGGGGATATCGTCATCGACGGCGGAAATTCCCTGTTCACCGATACAGAGCGCCGGTTCCGCGAACTGGCGCCGACGGGAATAAAATTTTTCGGTATGGGCGTCAGCGGAGGTGAAGAGGGAGCGCTCTGGGGCCCCAGTCTCATGCCCGGCGGCGACCTGGAATCTTATAAACACCTCGAGCCGATCCTCAAAAAGGTAGCCGCCAAACCGGACGACGGCGACGGAGCCTGCGTGACGTACATCGGTTCGGGCGGGGCAGGTCACTTTGTAAAGATGGTTCATAATGGCATCGAATACGGTGATATGCAGTTGATTGCCGAAGCCTACGATCTCCTTAAAAACGTATGCGGACTCGACAACAAGCAGATCAAAGAAGTCTTTTTGCAATGGAACCGCGGCGTGTTGAAGAGCTTCCTGATTGAAATTACCGCTAAGGTGATTGATTTCATGGACCCACGCGGCACGGGTAAATATCTCGTTGAACTCATCCTCGATAAGGCCGGACAAAAAGGAACGGGAAAGTGGACTACCCAAACCGCGCTGGATCTGGGTGTCGCCATTCCGACCATCACATCCGCAGTTGACGCTAGAGGCTTATCCGCGCTGAAAGATGAGCGGGTTAAGGCGTCGACCCAGTTGGAAGGTCCCCAGCCTTCGGTCCTTAACGGTGACATCAAATCGTTCACGGATAAAATTGCCGATGCGCTGTATTGCAGCAAAATTTGCTCCTACGCCCAGGGCATGGCAATGCTTTCGGCTGCCGACAAAGAGTTCAAGTACGACCTTCACTTGGACGAAATTGCACGCATCTGGAAAGCCGGCTGCATCATTCGCGCGGTATTCCTCGATGAGATTAAGCGCGCCTTCAAAGAGGAACCGGGCCTGGCCAACCTGCTTATGGCCGCTCGTTTTAAGGAAGCGGTTGGACCTCGGCAGGCCGCTTGGCGCACCGTGGTCACGACCGCTATCGCCAATGGAATTCCGACGCCTGCATTCAGCGGCAGCCTTGCTTATTATGACAGTTATCGCCGCGCGCGTTTACCCGCCAACCTCATTCAGGCACAACGA
Organism: uncultured Phycisphaerales bacterium; assembly: GCA_963792535.1. Classification (GTDB taxonomy): domain Bacteria; phylum Planctomycetota; class Phycisphaerae; order Tepidisphaerales; family Tepidisphaeraceae; genus CBDAQA01. The sequence goes on along the minus strand of CAWBWQ010000004.1, from coordinate 838,765 downwards.
GATTTCTTCGGTGCTCACACGTATGAGAGAATTGACGATCCAGGAAAGATGGTTCACACCGAATGGGCCGGCGAGGCAACGAGCCATGAGCCTGGCGGCGACACGAATGCCGTGGACACCACGGTTATGGGTAAAAAATAAGTCTTCAGCAAAGTGACATCTTGAAAGCCCGTGGCTTTGGTCGTGGACTCTACTTGCAGCGTTGGACGAGACGCCGATTGTTGGTTTGATAAATGCCATCTGCCCCAAAAACCTCCGACCCTAAGCCGACAAAGCCCGGGCAATACGATCTGGGTCGCCGGACTGGTAAATGCAGTGTGTGCCAGCAAGACTTGTCGCTCGGCACAAAAGTGATAGCTGCTCTTCGCGAAACTGATGGCGGTTTTGAACGGCTCGACACTATGCTCGGCTGCTGGGACGAGGTGGATAAATCGACCTTGTTGGCATTCTGGCAAACGGTGGTGCCGAGTCCTGATTCGCGGAAAAAGGTGTTTGTAGACGATGCGGTGCTGTGCGAATTGTTTGAGCGTTTGAAGGATGCAACCGAGCCATCGAAGCTTAACTTTCGTTTCGTGCTGGGATTGGTGCTGATGCGGAAGCGGATGCTGGCCTACGAATCAAGCCGAGATGACTGCGGGCAGGACATATGGACCGTTCGTTTCCGTGGCAGGGACGAAAGGGTAGATCTGCTCAACCCGAAGTTGGATGAACGGCAGGTCGCGGAAGTGAGCCAGCAACTCGGAGAGATACTGAACGAGGAACTGTAAGGTTATTCAATGCGAACCTCGAACCTCGAACCCCGGACGTCAGCCTCTATAGATTGGACTGCCAAGCAGCGTGCCTTCGGTTCTGCGATCAAACACATTCGCAAGTGCTCTGAGGTCTGCATTTGTCTTATCTTACTGATCACCCTGACGACGGGGTGCTGCAATCCAAAGCCTCCAAGTCAGGCAAATTATATCGGTCCGACCGAATCCATGGACGCGGTAATTGCACAGATCAATCACAACAGCGCGCATTCCGACGCTTTGGACGCAGCTGAACTACACGGCGACGTTGGTGGATCCGCGGACGCACTCGTCCGACACGGTCGCCGGCGACGGTAGCCTGCTTTATGCCCGGCCCATTGCGCTTCGGCTGGTGGGCACTAAAGATATCGCCGGGGAAGTTTTTCAACTTGGAAGTAACGGTAAGGAATTCTGGGTGAAAATCCGCAGCGGCAGCAGCAGCTACAACTTCTGGTGGGGACACTACTCAAATCTCGGACAGCCTGGCTGCCAGCCAATCCCGATCCGGCCGGACATGGTTGTGCATGTCCTGGGCATCGGACTTTACCAGCCGAATTTTCTCGAAGAACCAGTGCCGGTGATGCGATTCGATAATGAACATGATGTGTATGTTTTTGACCGGAACGTTCGCAGTGCCGATCGCTGGGAAACCCAGGAAGAGATTTGGTACGACCGCGCAACGAAACTGCCTGTTCGCGTGCTGATCTATGGCAACGATGGCCGCGTCGCCCTGAAGGCAAACCTCAGCGATTATGTCCCGATTGAATTGGTGGATGTTCCAACGGACCAGTCGCCGAAGGTCGCGCGAAAGTACGATTTACTGTTTCCCGACAACGGCACACAGATCAGTTTTACTTTCTTGAACCCTGCGCTTGTACATAAGATGCGTCGAGTATCACTTCCAAACGCCGGTTCGTTCACGTTCACACTGCCGGACGACCCCAATATCAAAGTGATCCAGATTGATGCCAACTGTAACGAATCGGCACCGACTGCGCATTGAATAAGTCATTACTTCGTGTCAATCATATCGGGCCGCGATCGTGGCTGTTTCCTTGTGCCAAAGGTAATCCGGCCCGATCGAAATAACGCCAGAAACAGCGGGGCCGCGCAGAGTATGCGCGATCACCGAATACGGCAGGCAATATACGGATCCCACTTCTACTTCATGCACCCCATCGCTGCGGGTCCAGTTGCTGGGGCCCCATTCGTCATAATGCAAACGCTCAGCGTCGACCGGCCAGTGACTATTTGATTTTAGCACAACTTCATACCACTCCCGACGAATTCGATCGATCGCCCGCTCGTCATTGCTAAGAAATTCCCGCGAATAACGCACCTTAACCAATCCCTTCGGCGTCGAATCCGATTTCTGACACCTGTTCCACGATGAATCGAGGCGTCCAATCTGTGAGATGCCGCTTGAAGCGGTACGGCTTCAGCGAATTAGGCGTCGCCCACGCGGCCAAGCTTGCGAGCAATCCAAATGCACACATCAATCGAAAAATGCCAAACGGTTTACGCATTGCGAATCTCAAACAATCTGGTTTATGCGGTTGCCTTTTTTTCGCATTCGCCGTAACGATAGTACCGAATATGAAGACTTATACGAATCCAGTCTGGCCGGGATATTTTGCAGACCCGTTTATCCTCCGTGTTGAGGATGATTACTGGGCTTATGGTACCGGCCCAGGTGTCGATGGCCGTGAAATTCCTGTGCTTCATTCAAAAGATCTGGTCAATTGGAGATCTGTCGGCGCGGCGCTGGTCCCACCCGACGGGCTACGGGGCGGAGCGTTCTGGGCCCCGGAAGTTGCGGAGAAGGACGGAACCTTTTATCTCTATTATTCTGGTGAGGCCGGGGGATCTGATGCTTTTCAACGACTTCGCGTTGCTACTTCTAAAAATCCAGCGGGCCCGTTTCTCGACTCCGGGAAACTACTGCTGCCTGATTGCGGTTTCTCGATCGATGCCAGTCCCTTTCGCGATCCACGCAGTGGAAAATGGTATCTCTACTTCGCCACCGACTACGTCGGGCAGGATCCCACCGGGACCGGTCTGGCCGTGGTTCCGCTCGCAGCAGATCTGATGTCCGCAACCGCGCCTCCCACTGAGGTCGTACGCGCCACATGCGATTGGCAGATCTACGAGCGCAATCGCGATTACAAGGGAAAAGTGTGGCCGAAATGGTATTGCGTTGAAGGTCCCGCGATCATCTTCCACGAGGAACGTTACTATTGTTTTTACAGCGGGGGATCATGGAGTACGGAAAATTACGGACTGGGCTTTGCCGTTGCGGACGATCCGATGGGGCCCTGGAAGGACGACTTTGCGCTTCACGGACCCACCGTTCTCAAGGGCGTTCCGGGGCATGTCATTGGTCCGGGTCATAACAGCATCGTGCTGGGGCCTGATAACCGCACGCAGTTTGTCGTGTATCATGCATGGGATGACGCGCGCGTCGCACGGCGAATGTGCATTGATCCGCTCATATGGACCAAAGATGGCCCCAGATGCGATGGACCCAGCTTTCAACCCCGCAGTCTGTGAATTCGAGCATCGCGACGGGAAGGAATTGCATTTCGCCGAAGTCGTAACTCACTTCAGGAACGTGACAGACTTCACATATACTCGATCTTTTAAGCCCTGCCCGATCTCTCCCTTATCTCGTTTGTATAGAACGTAGGTTTTAGTTTTTCCGTCGCTCGCTGTGAAATAAAGCGGCGCCACGACATCGCCTTCTATGATCGTTCCATCGGTCAGTGTGAAAGCATATTGCATTTGCCGCGCGGGGTAGGTTCGACCACTGTAGACTTTGATGTCGCTGCCCGTCTCCTTAAAGTTCCATTCTTTTTCATCCCGTTCCCACAGCACTTTCCCCTGTGCGGATGCGATCTGGTCAAACGGCACATCCTCGTAGTCTTTTTCTTTTTCCACCCAGATACGGATCGGCTTGTCTGTTGTTGTCGCGATCTTTCCTTTGATCGTCGTACCGTCGCTCAGCAACAACTCTCCGGGGCGACTTTGGTCTTCAAGGCCCTCATTTTTTAAAGGCGTTCCCCCGACTGGCGGTAAGTCGGCATTAGCCTGACTCGTCGCTGGAGCTCTTGGCGGACAGGCCCAGGATCGAATCCATCGAGGGATCAGTCGTTGGTGGGCCGGCGAGCGCGCAAACGCATAACAATAAATCGAACATGCAGAACCAAGTCAAAACCGCCTGAATCGTTCGGACTCTTATGTTCTTTGCTTTGCATCGGATCTCCATCATTCTGCATTTCCTTTTTATATCTCTATCATTATACCGCGATGGACTTTGCGGTGTTGCAACATATGGTCGACTGCTTTCCAGGCGGGCGGTGGGCTGTGGGGGTAAGTGGCGGAGCGGACAGCGTGGCGCTGCTGCATTTGCTGCACCGTCGCGCGGATCTCTCGCTGCATGTGGTCCATCTGGACCACCAGACACGCGCGGGCGAAAGTGCAAATGATGCTGCATTCGTTGCCGATTTATCGGCAAAGCTTGGGTTGGAATGCACCGTCAAATGCAGGTCCGAGGTCGAAGTTTCCATGGAAAATTTGTTGAGAAACCTTCCGAATCGATTTCGGCAGGCTCGATTGGCCCTGTTCAGGCGAGTGGTTGAGACAAATCAGCTCAACGGCGTCATTCTGCGCACCAGGCGGACGACCAGGCCGAAACTGTTTTGATGCGACTGCTTCGCGGAACGAGCCTGGAGCATCTGGCGGGGATCCAGCCGGTCTCGATCGTGCGCGGGCTTTTCATTGCTCGCCCGTTGCTTGAGGTTCCGGCGATCCATCTGCGAGATTACTTGCGCAGCCTCGGACACGATTGGCGCGAGGATCTCAGCAACCAATCAGCAAAATATGAGCGCAACCGCTGCCGACGTTGGCTGGCAAATCAATCGCCTCTGCGGGACGCGTTGATCAAGTTGGCAAAACAGAGCGATGCGTTGCGACGCTGGTTGGATCTAGCTGCGCCGGTTTTGGAAGGGCGTTTTGCTTCTGCTCAATTGAGAGATATTCCAGCGCCACTGGCTCGGCAAGCGGCCAGTCGTTGGTTAGTCGAACGCGGTTCGCCGCGCGTCAAGATCAACGCTCACGCGACCGAGCGACTAATGCATATGGCGACCGACGCAGCTTCGCCTGCGCAAGTCAGCTTTCCAGGCGGGTTTCAGGTCAGGCGAAAGCAGGGGATGATTTTCGTCGAGAGATCTGCCGATTTTAGCGGCGACTGAGATGCTACGCCGCGTGATGTAGCCGCGGGATGTGACTGTGTCATTCAAACGATGGTTCGTTCTCCTGATCGTCCGGAATGGCTGACAGTTCCTGCCCGTCTGCCGGGTCGCACGCTACCCGTCGAACGCGAGGCCCGATCAGGCTGAATATCTCGTAGGGAATTGTTCCCGCCCACTCCGCCAGACGATAAACACTGCATGCTGACAGCGGATCATTATCGAGCACCACAACCTCATCGCCAATGCACACCATCGGAACCTGCGACAGGTCAATGGTCGTTAAGTCCATGCTGACGCGGCCTATGACCGGCGCGGGGCAATTGTGAATGAGCATAACACCGCGGTTGCTGAACGCCCGCATATATCCGTCGGCATAGCCGATTGGCACAAGACCAACGCGCATGTCGCGCGGGGCGGTGTAGGTCTGACCGTATCCGATCGTCTGGCCGCGTTTCACATCGCGGATTCCGATAAGCGGAGCCGTCCATTTCATTGCAGGTTGAAATGAACGTTCTATGGACGGTCGCCCAAGAGGATCGATGCCATATAGACACAGGCCGGGTCGAACCATGTCCAGATGAGCGGGCGGCGTGAGGAAGATCGCGCCGCTGTTGGCGGCGTGGCGGAGGATGCGGGTGTCTTCAACGAGCGGATCGGTTTTGTCCAGGAACATTGCCAGTTGCTCAACCGTGAACGCTGATTCTCCGTCCTCGGCGTTGGCGAAGTGAGTGTAAAGGCCGCCAAGACGAAGTGAGTCACGCGAGTGGATTTTGGTAAGCAGCGCGTCCAACGCGTCGACATCCACCCCCGCGCGGTTCATCCCGGTGTCGATCATCAGGTGAAGATGAGCGCGCTGACCGATCGAGACGGCGATCCGTGCGATGTCGTCAGCGGCGGTGGGACTCGCGACCGTTAACCACCATCCACTGCGAATGGCGGTTTCCAGCCGTGCTCGCTGGCGACCCATAAAGGCATTTTCGACCGGTCGCAATATCAGCACCGGTTGGGGAACCACAGGCAGTCTCATCGCCTCTTCGAGGTCTGCAACGGCAAAAGCATCAACGGAGGGAACACCAAAATCGTTCGTCGAAAAATTTGCAAGTGCGTCGACTACCACCGCGGCGTCGTGACCGTAGGCATCAGCTTTGACAACAGCGCAGATTTTCACCGAACGACCGACAGCCCGGCGAACGACCGCCGCATTATGCATCAACGCGGATCTCGAGATGGTTGCTGTTGGTTCCCCCAGCGCGTCTTTAGCGTCCATGCTCATCCTGTGTGATTTTGCCCCGAGACCCATCCGTGGATCACGCTATGCGGAGTATATCGACACACCGGCGGGGAACAATCAAACGAAGCTATTTCGAGATGGTTTTGAATTTATTCCATGGCTTTGCGCTGCGGGGCCGCGAAAGTGTCTACCTTACTTTAATTGTGCATAATGGCCGACGTGAAAGAACGCATACAAAAAATCCTGGCCAATGGTGGAGTTGCTTTGCGCCGGAACATCGAGGAAATGGTCCGCCAGGGCCGCGTGAAAATAAATGGCAAGGTCAAAACGGATCTGCCGATCCTGATCGATCCGGAAAAGGATAAGGTCTCGGTGGACGATGAGCCGATCCGCATGAAGTCGGCGAAAGCGGTAGATCGCTATTACTTTCTGCTGAACAAACCGCGAGGCGTGTACAGCACCAACGTAGCGCAGGGGGCTCAGACACTGCGCGATCGACCTGCTGCCGCCTGATTTTCGAGGCCGGGTCTACCCGGTTGGAAGACTGGATGCGGAAAGCCGTGGTCTGCTTTTATTGACTAACGACGGCGAGCTGACCAACGAACTCACGCACCCGAAATACGGTGTAGCCAAAACCTATCGCGCGGTTGTGGACGGCGACATCTCGCCCGGCGAATTAGAGCGCTTGCAGGAAGGGATCTGGCTGGCGGATCCAAGCGGAAAGGGGTTTAAGACCGGTCGAAGCCGAATCAAGATTGTAAAACGGGCGCACGATAAAAGCGTGCTGGAAATTACGATCCGAGAAGGCCGAAACCGGCAGGTGCGCCGCATGCTTGCCGGTGTGGGGCACAAGGTTCGCGACCTGACGCGGATCAAAATGGGACCCCTCACGCTTGATGGCTTAAAACCCGGGCAGTGTCGAACACTGATGGGCAAGGAAATCAAAGCCCTGAGAGCACTGGCGGGTGCAAAAGAGAAAGCAGAGACGACAGGTCATGGCGGATGACTGCAGAACAAAAGACCATTTCACGGTCCCTGAATTTGTCCTGACGTCAGTAAAAGCTTACCAGTCGCCCATTGCGGACATTGAAGCCGCATCATCAGCAAATTTAATTTCTCTGCCGCAGGTTCAGCGTTTGCGTTTGCGTTTGCGTTTGCGTTTGCGTTTGCGTTTGCCGGTTAGGGTGTCGATTGCTGATCGGAGTCCGCCCGCCACGTGTATCCCTGAGGTTGGAACTGGTTGTAGATCTTATTGCTGAATTTAACGCCCATGGTGGCAATGGCTCGTTCGTATTCATCAAGGCTTGGGTCGTGTTTCTTGAATGGCTGCAGGCCGATGACGCTATACCAGTCGCGCGCCCAGTTCGTAAGTCCCTGAACGAGGGTACACGGGACGCCGGCGTGATTTACAAAGTCGCAGGCCTTCTGGGCCAGGTCTTGATCGGGATAGCTCTGGATGACAACGTAAATCATTCCGATATCGCGAGTCGCTTTTATGGGTAGGGGGGCCGCAGGCGGCGTGCTGCCCTGAACGGCAGGACGAGGCATATTTGGCAATACCGCCATCACATCAGGTGATACGCGATGATCAATATCCGACGCTGGTTTGGACATGTTGACTGCGGCCATCATTCCCGAAGTGCCTGGTTCGTGAGTCTGGATCTGCCTGGTGTCGCTGGTATCAACAGCGAACGGCGAATGCGTGCCGGCGATGAATGCGATGGCCAGCGCCATTAAGAGGATGAATGCGATTGCAGCAATCCCGCCATAGCTGAGGCGGAACTGTATTTCGTGGCTGATCGGGTCGACCGCAACCATGCCATCACGGCTTTCCCGCGTTCGGACGGGACGCCTTTGAGGAATGACCTGGGGCTCTTCAGCATCAGCGAAGAAAATCGGCAACGGCTCAGGCTCTGGGCTGATTTCCGGAGCGCTAGGTGGTGCTTTTTCTTCGTTTTCTACTTCATCACGTGCCGAAAACTTTTCAGCAACTGGCTGTCGGCTTTTGAAACGATCAATAAATCGCGTCTTGGGAGCGGATTCAGGCTCAACGAGCACTTCAGCTTCGACGAAGCTGCTTTGACTAACAATCGGCGCTGGCTCTACCTCGACTGACGTGATGGGGCTGACCAGGGTTTCTGTTGCATCAGCGGAGACATCCATAGATGTCGGTGGCAATGCAATCGGTTGTATCGGTGCGGAAGTCACACCCGCATTCTTTTTGGCGGCGGTTAACCAGGACTGCTGCTTTCCGACGTTTTCGCTCAGCTCGGCCTGGGGTGCCTTGGCTAATTTCTTGTCTTTTCCCCACCACCGCGGGGCAGGGATGCTCGCACTGGGGCTTGATTTCGGCGGCTTCTTTGCCGCGTGGATCACATCAAATAAAGCTGTGGAGTTCTTATTTCTGGCCATCCATGACCTCCTGATAAAGAAGAATCCAGCACTTCGAAGGTAGCGGCAGAAATTCTCCGAATCACATGCCCGTCACCGACGTGTTCTGCAGCAAAGTTACTGCTGTAGTTAAGTTAAGACGCCCGGCGGTGAGAATCAAGCTGAACTGAAGCTTATAACATCTCAGCAAAATCTTTTGTGTAAAATCTTTGCTCCCAATCCTCATACGCCGGCAAAAAGGCCTGATTCGACGAGGGCCAGACTGCTGTTGATGGCAACCAAGCGCGCGGGCCGATCCAGAAGCAGATTAGAAAATGTAGCGACTCCGCCTGAAAAGGTTTCAACGGGTGTTCCTGCCAGGGTCGGGGCTTTGCCGAGATGGGGACGCCATCCGATTCCCAGCGCCACGCTTTGTCCGTCAGTTGAGTTGGCAAGATTTCCAAAGCGATCCACAGCGCTGATGACCAGCGGCGAAATTCCATTCAACACCACTGGCTCGGTTGCGAATTTCATTCTGATCGCAGTCGCCGCAAAAACGGTTAGCTCGTCGGTAACCTTGTTCCCTGCCGCATCGGTACAAATCACGCTGTAATTGCCCGATTTGCGGATTCGCCAGCGCACGAGCGATGCCTTAAAGTTCAGCAGACGTACCGCCTGGTTCAAAACTGTGAGCCCGCTTGCAGTGCTTACGATCCGAACATGCACCGCCCTTGTGAGGAGGGTCGGATTTGCAAACGCACTTGAAGTGTCAATCACGACCCCCGTCATCCGATCCCCTGCAATTACAGAGAACGTCTTTGTAGGGTTCGGCGCAGGTGTGGGTGGCGTGGGAGTCGGTGGGCTGGGAAGTGCCGCAACAGTCACATTGCCCGAAATCGCCGGGCCCAGTGCGGCGTCGCTGGCAGTAAGGGTGTACGTGCCGGCTGTGTTAATCTCTAACGTGCTGAAGTTTGCGACTCCAGCCTGCACCGGGAGCATCGTGGTGCCAGTCAAAGCATAGGTGGTATTCGTAGTATCCTGGGCGGCGGCTGTTATCGTGATGCTTGAATGATCACCTGACACAAGATTGCCGAATGCATCTTCGACCGCGATGCTGAGCGTGCCCATAGGCTGGTTGACAGTAGCATTCGTCGGTTGTTGTGTGATCGCCAGTTGTGCGGCAGCGCCGGCAGTGATCTTAAATGTATTGCTGACCACAGGTGTGAAACTGCCATCGGTCAAGGTCATTGTGTAGCTGCCCGCCATGGTCATTATCAGGTCGGAGAAGACCGCCGAACCTTTTGCAGCTGCCTTGGACACGATCCCCGCCAGAGCGGTGCCATTGCTGACAGCAACGGTTATCGTCGATGCGTCAGTAGTAGCGATGTTGCCGAAAGCGTCTTCGACCGTCGCAGAGAGCCCGGAGATGATCTGTCCCGCAGCGGTGGATGCCGAGGGCTGTTGACTGATTACCAGCTGACTTGCCGTCCCATTGGTGACGGCGATCGAACTGCTATTTGCGGCTAGCAATCCTGTGGTGGAAACCAAGAGCGTGTATGTGCCCACCTTATCAATAGCCAGCGACGCAAAGGTCGCCACTCCGCCTGACGCCTGGATTGACGCCGTTCCAATGATGGGAACGTTGCCGGAGGCCGCGACGGAAATTTTCGAGGCGTTTGCGCTCACCAGATTTCCGAAGCTGTCTTCAACATTCACGGTGACAGGCCCGAAGCTTTGACCAGCCGATGCCGAGCCAGGCGGTTGCTGCACGACGACCAGCTTGCTGGCAATACCCGCGGTGACAAGAAAAGAACTGGTTGTCACGGGTACCAAGGTTCCGTCTGTAACAGTAAAGGTGTAACTTCCCGCGGTGTTGATCGACAATCCGCTGAAGTTCGCGACCCCGCTCGTCGCGGTCTTGGATTTGTTTCCGACGATCGACGCATTGCCGCTTGCGACAACCGATAAACCTGTCGCATTGGTCGTAACAACATTTCCAAATCGGTCGTCAACATCCACAATCAGCGGGCCGATAGGACTTCCCGCAACCGTCGAGGCGACTGGCTGCTGCGCGAGAATTAACTGGCTGGCTGCTGCGGCAGCGATGGTGAACGAACTGGTATTCACCGAGACGATGCCGGCATCGCTGGCGCTAAGTGTGTAAGACCCTGATTTATTAAACGACAGGCCCGCGAACGTTACCACACCCGCGACAGCCTGCTGCGATGTTGCGCCATTTGCCGGTGCGCCATTTGTTGCCGACATCGTGACGGTTGAACTATCGCTGGTAACGATGTTTCCGAAGGCATCTTGAACGTCCAGAACAATGTTTCCAATTGATGCCCCGGCAGTCGTGCCGACCGGTTGTTGGATGACAGTCAATTTATTGGCCGCCGCCGCGGCTACTGTGATGGACGCGGTGGTTGCTGAGGTCAGACCTGTCGACCGAGCGATTAACGTGTAAGCTCCGGCAGTTTTTAAGATTATATTGGTGAAGCTCGCCACACCGTTGACGGCCGAACTTGTGAGGGTGCCTGTCAACGTTGCACCGGGCGGACCCGATGCAATCGAAATCGTAACCGGCGCGTTGCTGGTCGTATCGACAAATCCCCCGCTGGTCTCCGTCGACAGTGATATCGATTCAGGTATACCGGCCGTGGCGTTTGACCCTGGTTGCTGGGTAATGACTACCTGTGTAGCTTTCTGAGGGGACATCTCATAGACCACGCCTAGACCATTTACGCCCCCGGATGGGGCAACTCCATAAAAGTTACCATGGGAGTCGGCGACCAGGTCGGGCATCACTGCATTGTGTGAAAATCCATCGGTGCCGGCGTTACCGTTGCTGCCGTTAAACGATATCAATGTGCTGATCGTGTTGCTGCTTGCAGCTACCTCGAAAATGGTTCCATCGCCTCCAATGCCGCCCGCAGGTGTCGTTCCAAAAAGATTTCCCGATGCGTCGATCAGTAGCGAAGACGAAGGGTAAGCACCATCCGTTGTAGTGAACGACGCAAGTGTATTGATGCTGGCGCTGCCCGATGGAAGTTCGTACACGCTGCCATCACCATAAGTACCGCCGAACTGGGTCGTACCAAACAGATCGCCTTGTGCGTCAAGCGTGGGTGCCGACGCCTGTAGTGGGGCATTGCTGGAGGTGAATGGCGCAAGAACGGTAACGCTGCTACTGCCAGCGGTGAGTTCATAAATCGCACCGTACCCGTTGGCGCCGTGGCGAGGGGTTGTGCCGTAGAGATTTCCTGAATTGTCCATCACCAGGCCGGAACTAGGCACATCACCGGTGGTAGAGTCAAACGAGGCAAGTGAAGTAAGTGTGCTGCTTCCGGCGGCGATCTCAAAAATGCTCCCCGAAGCGCCTGTGCCCCCCATGGATGTGGTGCCGAACACATTATCCGTGGCTGTCGACGACCAGTTTTACTGAACCAATATTATTTAACGCGGAGGTGAATGATGCCAGGGGAGTGATAGTCGTTGCGCCGGCCGCAAGTTTGAACACGGTCCCAAGGGCATTCGCGCCACCGTATGGCGTAGTGCCATAGAGGCTACCGCTGCTGTCGATGTAAGATCGGCGATGGGATAGGAGCCCGAACCAGCGTTGAAAGATGCCACGGTTGTGACGGATGACGAACCATTGGCGACTTTAAAAATAGTCCCCAGATTATTACTTCCCCCAAGTCTTGTAGTACCGAAAAGGTTTCCGGAAGTGTCGCGCACCAGACCGGCATCGGACTGATACCCCCCTGAGTTAGCAAACGAAGCCAGGTCGGTCAGGGTATAGGGGAGCACGGACATCAGCCTGCGCGGTTCGATCGCCTCGGCCAATATGCCGGCGGCGATCCGTTTGCGTGTAGCTCCCGAGTTCATGGAAATTGTGCGTAAAACGTGCTCGTCACTCTCTGAAAAGGCGACCGCGATGACGGCATAGACAGGACCGCCCATTCAGCATCGGCAAACTGCAGACATCACTTAATTGCGGTGATGAACTGACTTGGGTAGATAGGTGGCACGCAACTTAAAGGCCGGAAACCGCCATGACAGACAACCACACCAGTGCCTCGGACATACCTCAGCCCGCATCTCCGGTAAAAAAAAGAAGCGGCGAAATTGGCGCAAGCGCGTTCTTTGGGTGGGGACAATTTTGTTATTACTTGGCGTACTTTTGCGCATCCTTCTGCCGCTGTCCCTGCCGATTGTGCTTCGAAAAGTCGGCGGCGCTTATGGCATGACCTGCGCATACAGTCGTCTCGAACTTAACCTCTTTAGCGGAGACGCGGGCATATGGGGACTGGAGTTTAAGCCGGTCGAAGGCGGTTCAGCTATTTTCACTGCTGACTACTGCCACGGAAATGTCTCGGTGCTGAATCTTTTCCGGGGACGATTAAATGTATGGCGCGTCGAAGCCGACGGCGTTGATCTGAATATAGATCGAATGAAAAACGGTCAAGTTCCTCTGTTTGATCGCTTTGTAACTGGCTCAAAAAACGCGCCCGCTGCTCCGCTCACCCTATCACAGCCAACCGCGCCCACTAACACCTCGCCAGGCGAGATCGATTTATCATCGCCGCTGCGCGTTGATGCACTTCGATTGAGCCATATCCGCGTGCATATCCACGACCGTGGAATTGCACCCGAACTGGATACCGAATTAGCGATGGATCTTCGGCTCAGCAATCTGGGATCGCCGGATCAGCCGGCCAGTTTCGAAATGAATATGTCTGCAAACCCGATGCTGGACAGCCTGAGCATAGCTGGCACCGGGCATAGCGGCGGAAAAACCCTTGATGCGGATCTGCATATACTCGCGCGGGGGATTCGCCTGAAGCCTGCGGCTGCCTATCTTGCGCCGCTGGGTATCCGACCGATCGGTGAAAGTATCACGCTCCGTGCAGATGGAAATATCCACACGGGCGCAGTGGCGGGTAACGCGCAGGGTTTCACCGGATCAATCGCATTGGAGAATCTCACCGCCATTGTTGACCGTCGCGAGGCGATGGCGATGGACCATCTCCGTATTGACGCGGACACAATCGACAGCAAATCTATCCGCCTGAAACGAGTCGATTTTGATGGAGCACGGGCTACCGGCGAACGGGATGCCGACGGAAATATCCAGGTGCTTGGGCTCGAATATGACCCGGCGCTGGTTGCCATTCAGATCCCGCATGCGGAGGGCGATCGTCCCGTTCAACCTTCCACTCGACCTTCGCCGATTGTTGTCGAGTTGATGAATCGATACATGTGTCTTAGCGAACTCTCTTTACGCAACGGCAGAGTGGAGCTTCACGATGAGGCGGTTAAGCCGGCAGCGGACTTGGCGTTCATTGTCGACGAATTGGCTGCAAATAATATCGTGTACGATCCGCGCGATCCTAAATACAAAGGTGAATCTTATCGGCATATTTCACGCGCCCGGAATGGTTCGAGATATAAAACTAAACGGAACGGCCGAGCCATTTGCGGAAACGAAAACACTGACCGCCACTCTTGTTGCGTCCGGCATCAAGCCTGATGCGATCAAGCCGTATCTGGATCTCGCCGGCGTTCAATCGACATTACAGAATGCCCAGTTTTCAACTGCAATAGAAGCCTCCGTGCGGATGGGCGACACGATCACCGCCAACGCGAAATTGACGAAGTTTAATTTTCAGGATGAAACGGCGCTGCTGTCACTTGAAAACGTCAAAATTTCGGAAGTGAACCTCGATCCTAAAACCAGTTCGATCTCAATCGGCGCAGTTGAGCTTTCCGGGCCGGCGATTTCTGTTTTTCGCGATCGTTCGGGAGAACTTTCGACGCTCGGTTTTCGCACACAAGCCAGATCGTCTCATGATGCGGCTCAGGCACCCCTGTCGCTGCCGTCGAATGGCAAACCTCTTAAAGCGCTGCCGCCCGCGCCGGCGTTTACCGTAGCATCCGTCCCGCGAATCACCCTCGGGAGATTCGCCTGGAATAACATTCACATTGATTTTGAAGATCAAACTCTGAGCCCTCTATCGAAGGTTTCTATTTCAGAGATAGGTATCGAAGCGACCAATTTGTCTACACATGCCAAGTCGAATCGGGAAGGACATTTCAAGGCGTGGCTCACGTCGCCTCAGCTTGCAAATCGCCTGGAAGCAGACGGAACACTGGTAAACAGCGGTTCTGAAGTGACTGCGAACGCCAGCGTCCGCGGGAGCGGTTTAAATGCGACCTCGCTTGCACCCTATCTTCAATCGTTCGGGATCGAACCGCTCCTGCGGGATGGAGGGTTTTCATTCCAATCAACTGCAACCCTTTCAACCGACAACGGCCCGCTTCGTGCGTCGCTGACCGTGCACGACCTGCAATATACTCAGGCCTCGGCTGTCCTTGCTTCGGTAGATGAGCTTCTTGTTTCGACTTCGTTGGACGCCGGAGCAATAAACGTCGACCAGATCAAGATCCAACGACCGCGTGCGAACGCGCATCGCGATGCAGACGGATCGCTCGTGGCTGGTGGCTTTCGCTTCCGACGCTCTACAGCGGTGGATCCGCGGACAGCTGAGCCGCATGAGCGTCTGGCAGCTGAGCCTCCAGTAACGCAGCCCAGGACAGCTGTGCCTCCGCCTCTGGTTATGTCCCTCGGGCACCTCAGCGTGGTGGATGCAGGCATTGATTGGAGTGATGCCGCGATCAGCCCGCCGCTCAGTACGGGTGCGGGGACATCTTTTGATCTCAAGGGGCTAACCCTTGGGAAAGAAGCAACTCCGGCAACCTTCCAAATAATCGCACATGTAAACGGCTCAGCGGATCGTGTGCTGGTGAACGGAACGATCAACGCAAATCCATCGGCCCGATCTGTCATGCTGGGCATTTCCGCAAGCGGATTGCGAGCGGGCGTGCTGTCGGCATATTTACCACCAGGGATCGTGCCGTCTCTCAAAAGCGGGATATTCACCAGCCGCCTCACCGCCCAAATATCCCAAAACCCAGCCGGTGGGTTTGGCGCGGAGCTAGTCGCGGGACCACTGGATTTCCGCGATGAAGGTGATGCGGATGCCTTATTTCACCTTGATCTTTGCAAGCTGAGAGTGCCTCGGGTGGACCTGCCCAATAACGCACTGACGATCGATGAAATATCGATGGCGGGCCTGGTAACGCGTGCCGAACGCCTGAAAGATGGCAAATTGGCGTTCATGGGCATGACGCTGACGGGCAGGCCGGAACCTTCTGCCAACGCGATCGAACAATCTGCCGTGCTTGGTACCGCAACCATGGCGGGTAGCGTTCAAACGCCGACGGAAAATTCCGAGACTGCATCTGGTGTTAAAGATTTACTTACGTCGGCACATCGCGCGATGCCGGTAGTGACTGTTGAAAAAGTTGATCTGAATGTTTCCAAGTTCACTTTCACGGATCTCTCGCGTGCTGCATCTTCTCCGGTGGTGATAAGTGATCTGCGACTGCACAATGTCAATCGCATAGATTGGCTCGGACAAGATTATGCGGCAAAGTTGCCGACCCATCTTCAGCTCCAATGCAAAGTCGCACCGCTGATAGATCAGATCGTCGTCGATGTATTGATCACTCCATTCGCCAGGCAGCCGAGCATGCAGGTGGACTTCCTTGCAAGCGGTGTGCACGGTCGGGGATTGACCGATATCGTTCCTGAACTGAAACCGAAGGTAGACGGCGCGCCGATGGAAAACGGAACGATCGCGGCCCACTTTGAAACTGATGCCAGGCTCGATCGACAGAGTCCCCTCGATTTCGATTTCTCCCGCGCGTTTGATTTGAACATTTTGTTAAACAAGGTTGAATACCGCGCAAAACCCGATGGACCGATTCTGGCTGGTGTGGAAGAAGTGCGTTCGGATGGAATTCGCATCGATCCGTCGGCTTCAATCGTGCACGTGAAAACGCTCGAGATCACCCGGCCGATTGGGCTTCTCACGCAGGATGAAAAGGGAATTCATCTCCTGGGCCTTGCGTGCAAGATTGCCGGTGCCGCGCCGCCGGCCGCCGCACCACCCGTGGTTGTCGTCAGCAAAGGTTCGACGCCGCCCGCTGCTGCCCCAGTGGTTCTACGGGCGGCAGCGCCCGCAGGCGAGATGCGCATCGACAAGCTGCTCATAAGCGGTTTGGATTTCCGAGTCGAAGACAACTCGGTTGATCCGCCGTTGGTAGTTCCATTGAACAACCTTGACGTTGAGGTGCGGAACATCAGCAACCTCGCGCGGTATCAGGATAAACCGATTCGGTTCAGCGCAATCGTAAACGCCGACAAAGTGAAGCTCGCCAGAAAGGGATCTTCACCCGTGGCATACGAAGAGCGGGATTTGTTTTCGCAGATTACCGCGAATGGCGAGGTCTCGCTGTACCCTGCTTTGCACGGCTGGGCGAAGACTTCTGTTAACGCCCTCGATCTGGCGGCTCTGCAGGGCGAGGCCAGGCAATATGGCGAAGATTTAACGGCAGGCACCTATGACATGTCGGTCGATCTTCGGTTCGATCCATCGGGGGCGATCGCCGTTAACTCACGATTTGTGCTGACCGATTTGTCCCTTTCGGAGCCGCCAAACGGATTGATCTATCGCACGCTGCATCTGCCGGCCCCGTTGGATGCATCGATCGGCGCGGTCCAGGGATCCGACGGTTCGATCAGTTTTCCGTTAAAGTTGGAAGTGGATCCCGCGCATATTTCTTACGCCGACATTGGGCTTGCGGCAGCGGGCGGGGTGTCACAGGTCATTATCACCGCAGTAGCGGCGGCACCGTTAAAGGCGGTGAACGGTGTAAGCGGGCTGGTTGGATTGGGCGGCGACAAGCAAACGGTGAACCTTACGACCAGCACTGTATTCTCGCCCGGATCGTCCGTCGTGGTAGCGCGGCAGATCAATGCACTGTTGCCGTTATTAAAAAATTTGAGGGATGATTCGTCTTTGAGTGTAACTCTGAAACATCAGCTCGGGGAAGGCGATGTTCGGCTCGCGGCGCGGCGTGCCAATCCTACGAGGGAGGAATCAAACAACCTTGAAGATCAGTCACGATCCCGAAAAAAGGAACTGTTGCAAATGCGTGCCGAAGTTGCCGGGAAGGCCCGGGCGCAACTTGTTTCACTTGGCGCTGAAGGTGCCGAGGGAACACTACAACAATTGAGTGCGATCGATCGCGAGCTGGACGCCACTGAGGAGTCACTGGATCAAATAGGTGAACTGCTAAAGTCCGGCGCGGAAAAGCAGGCCGACCGGCGAACACGAGCTGCAGCGTTACAAATTGCAAAAGACCGGCTCGTCGATCTTACTGCGGAGTTGCAGGCAGCTGGTATCTCGGCGGACCGAATCAAAAGTGTTTCGCCGCAGTTTAATCCTGCGATGGAACTGGACGGCGGTCACATCGTTATCAATGTTGTTGCGAGTAAGTGAATTGCGACTGAACGTATCCAGGGTCTCTGAGCCTTTTGGTACCTTCAGGGCGGTGTAGGATAAAACGGTTCTCTCGGCAGCTATTCTGCGTGCTAAGCGGACCTTTCAACGCAATGACAGTGCTTTTTCCACCGCGGCATCGAGTTCATCTTCGGTGTCTTTGCCGGAATATCCTTCGATCACGTGCTGCACTGCGCCGTCGCGACCGACAATGATGGTGGTTGGAAAATTATCAACTTTGAACGCATCCTCGACCGCTCCATCGAGATCCAGCGCAACATCTAGCGGCAGGCGATTATCCTTGACGTATCCCGTGGCGACGTCCGATTTTTCACGCCCGTTGACGGCAAACACCTTCAGCCCGCGACGGGCTAACGCGGGATCAGAGCTGACCTTGCCCAGGTGTGGCAGTGACTCACGGCACGGCGGACACCAGGTGGCCCAAAAGTCCAAGACCACGACGCTTCCTTTCAGATCGGACAGTTTGATCTCATGCTTATCCGGAACGGCAAGCGTCACATCCGGCGCCGGCTTTCCCGTTCGCGGATCGGTACTGGTCGCCATCTGCGTGCATGACCCAATAAGCAAAAGCAAAACGACGGCGGTTTGTGAGAGATTACGAATTACGTTTCCCATTGATCCTAATAACAGCTGAGAGCTCGTCTCTATTCCCGGTTGAGTTTGTCGCTGCGCTCCAGTTTCCTCACAGGGACGACTTAGGCTAAAGGTACCGTATATTCATTCGCCGTATGAGTCATGGTACACTTTGCGAGTGAGAAAAAAGCTGTTTCTTGAAACATTCGGTTGCCAGATGAACGTGCTCGACAGCGAACTGGTCTTGGGGCAGCTGCGCGGGCAGGGATACCAGTCAACCGGGTCGCGCGATGAAGCGGACGTCATAATTTACAACACATGCTCCGTGCGCGAGCATGCCGAGCAAAAGGTTTGGTCGCGGCTTGGCGAACTGAAGGACCGCAAGGCGGCAGATCCGAACCTGATTATCGGTGTCATCGGTTGCATGGCCGAGCGGGATGGGGTGGACATTTTCCGAAAGTTCCCGCAGGTGGATGTGCTATGCGGCCCCGGCGAGCTGGATAAACTTGCGTTGCTCGTTCATAACGCTGTGGTAACCGCGAGTGGCCCGCGAAAGCGCGATCGGCAGGTAGCGCTGATGGGAGCAGCGGTCCGGCGCTTCAGCACGCTGGAGGCGGCCGAGGATCATCTGGAATTGCTGGATCTGTCGAGAAGCGTTTCCGCAGAGGATGAACCGGCCCAGGCCTATGTTCGAATCACACGCGGCTGCAATAAGTTCTGCACGTATTGCGTGGTGCCGTACACACGCGGACCTGAAGTGCATCGACCGCCTTCGAATATCATTGATGAAGTTAAGAGATTAGCTTCGGCGGGCGTGCGCGAGGTGACTTTGCTTGGACAAACGATCAACCATTATGCCTACAAGCACGGCGATGGGCGCACGACAGGTTTTGCGGACCTGCTTTACCAGATTCACGAAGCAACACCCACGCTGGCGCGGCTGCGATTTGTAACCAGTTTCCCTCGCGATTTTACAGATGAGGCCCTTCAGGCGATGCGCGATTGCGACCGAATCTGCAGGTATCTGCATGTACCCGCACAGAGCGGCAGTGATCGCATCCTGAAGCTGATGAATCGCGGTTACACCGCTGGCCAGTACCGGGACTTCATCGATCGGGCTCGATCGATCATTCCCGATCTCGCGTTAGCCAGCGATTTTATCGCCGGCTTCCCCACGGAGACGGACGAAGAATTCAGCCAGACGGTAGAACTTTTAAAGTATTGTCGATTTAAGAACAGCTTCATATTCAAATATTCGCCCCGACCGGGGACAACCGCTATCGATCGATTCAAAGATGACGTGCCAGAAGCCACAAAGCGCCGACGAAATCAGGAGCTGCTGGCGATTCAGGGTGAAATTTGCACTGCGAACAATGCCGATATGCTCGGCAAAAACGTGCAGGTGCTGGTGGAGGGGGAGAGCAAATTGGTGAACAAGCCGGCCTATCCATCCTCTGGCAACGTGGAATTAGCCTGGGAGCGGCGCGCATCTGTCGGCTTCAAAGACCAGGTTCAGATGGTGGGGCGCACCCGCGGGGATCAGGTCGTTGTATTTTCCGGATCGGCTCAACTCGTGGGTCAGCTGGTCGACGTAGAAATTGTGGATGCGAAGAACCTGACGTTGTTCGCGGAACAAATTCCAAGCGCGATCGTGCAAGCCGGGTAAACTATCGGAGAAGAACTAACCAGCCTTTGGCTGGAAGACAATGTTCCTCACCATCCCCCGATCCCCCGGATTTTGTGCCGCGCTGCGAGCGTTCATTAGTCCAGAGATTTTACGTACACAAGCAGGTCTTCATCATTCAGCAATCCGCATGTGGATCCGATGTGGTGGAAACCTTCACTGGTGAGGAAGGATCTTCCAACGACTTGGGTTTTGTGGCAAACCCCAATCCATAATCTTCGCAGCGGCTCGCCGCGAAGTTGATGCAGCAGGCGTGCCTGCTCGACGACAGCGCGCATGAGCCGGCGACCGTGCCCGGAGCGACGAAGGCCGGGCTCGATCCATAGCTCCAGGATCTGAATGATGCCTTGCGTTGGGACAGTCGCTGCCCAGACCGCCTGCCCGATTACGCGATCCGACGATCTTAAATAGACCGTTTGCGTAAAAGCGCGATCGTTCGGCGTCGGCGGAACTGGCGGATCAACGTGCGAAACAATCATGACGACCCTTTTAGAATCCCCGAATTACGAAATGTACACGTCCGCTAATTGTTCAAACCAGGATTGACCGAATTCCAGTCGCCCCCAGAGCAGCAGGGCTGCAGAGGCAACCGGTGTTAATCGCGGCTCTTTGCGGAGTGTTTCAGCGACAGTATCCGGAGTTGCGGCGATAGAAAAGATGTCGTGATGCTCCACAGGATCCAATCGTTCCTGAATCTCAGCAAGTGTTCGAAGCACCCTGGCGGAAAAGATGAACTCCCGCTGGCGGAGATGGATATCTTCGGCGACACCCGTGCAGCGAACGTGTGAGATATCCGTACTTCCCAGTGATAATTCCTCAGCAAGCTCTCGATCCACCGCGCTGAAAAGATTTTCATCGTCGGGATCCATGCAACCGGCGAACGGATGAATCCTGCCGGGATAATAAGCGACGGAGTGATTGCGATAACCAAGCAAAAGGTGTCTGTCGCTGGTTATCAACGCGGGGCTAACGCCGATAGGATTCGCCATCACGTCAGGGCCAAAGAGATCGGCGAATTCCGGGTGCATCATATTAGTGCCGAGGAATGCCTTGTAGCTTGAGTTGGAGAGAGTAAGACGAAGTCGCGTTTCCGTCGCGTGCCAGGATTCGAGGCGGCACATTGGACCATCGAACAGGTTCACGCCCGGCCGTGCCAGTGCGGTGATCCAGGCTGTTTCGATCGCTGCTTCGACTTCGGGTATGTGTCGGCGTGTGTTTAAAGTCCATGCCTGCGACACATCGCTCGCGTCCCAGTTGCCGGGATGAAGAATGCGGATCATTAGTTACTGAAAATTCCGCTCAGCACCGCGTCGGGATATGAGCCGTTGTTAATAGTAATAAGAATAGGACCCGTAAGGTCGAAGATCAGGTATTTCCCATGGCGGAAATTGCTGATGATCTGGTGAGACAGCACCTGGTTGGTGTGACCGTTATAAAGTGTAATCGCTTCGACGCGGTGATAGTTCTGGTAGTCGGCAAAATAAAGCGCGACGGTGTGCTGCAGCAAGTCTCCCGGGTTGTAGTCGATCGTCATACTGTTGGTAGCTGAAAGATAGGCGGCCACGCGCGTATTGCTTGCGCCGTTGTTTCGGCCAATCAGGGCGGCGGAGTCACCAGAATTCTCGCTAAGCACTTTCTCGGTAGCGCCGGCCGTGGTGATCGTCGGATCAGTTGGGTTATCAAAGCCCGGGAAATTGATTCCGACGATGTGACTCGTAGTCAGGCCGTACTGGCTCTGCTGCCAGTTACCGCCGGTGGTGCTGTCGATACCAACAAAGTGGGAGTTTTCGCCAAAGGGAGCGTCAAAGAATAAGCCACTTACAACAGCACTAGACCCGCCGGTATTGATGAAGCGGAACGTTGTGCTGCCGGTAACGCGGAACGAAACAAATTCACCTTTGGTGAAATTGCTAATGTCCTGTTGGGTCAGGATGCTGCCCGTAGCCGAATTAATGACCTGGATACGTTCCTGGCGATGTTTGTGCGAATAGTCTGCCAGGTAGAGTGTTACGACGTGCACCAGATTGTCGTTGATTCCGACGTTAACATCCATCGATCCCGCAGTGGACCAATAAGCCTGAACTCCGCTGGTGATGTCACTGACTTTTTGCAGCGATTCCGCTGCGCGTGTGCTGCCGCGCAACACCGCCCCGGTTTCGCCCACGGCGTTCACGAAGCTGACGTATGGGGGAGTCTGAGATGTATCCCCCACGACGACCGCGCCTTGCGATCCGTACCGACTACGCCAGTTGTACGCAGCAGTTGCACTATCTGTTCCGGCGAAGCTGTTGGGCTGAGTAGTCGGTGTATCAAAGAATATACCGCTGTAAACGGCGTTCGGACCCGCGTCGTCCTGCACGCTGATGATGACATGGCCCTGCAGATTCCATGTCAGGTATTCTCCTCTGGAGAAGTTGCTGATAGTTTGAGTGGTAAGCAATTGATCCGTATTGCCGTCCAAAATTGAGACAGACTCTACGCGATGTTTGCGGTCCAGGTCTGCCAGATAAAGAGTCGTTTGATGCGATTGTCCATCGGTGAAATCGATGTTGATCGTCTCTGCGGTGGCTGATGCCTGGTAGGCGCTAAGCCGTTGCGTGCCGTTGCTCACGCGCTGCAGAGCTGCGAGGTTGGCTGTGCTGTTTGCAAGAATAACCGGCGAACCGCCGTTGAGGTTCACCGAGGCAAAGCTCGGGAAAGTTGTCGACTCACCAACGACATAAGCACCATTGGATCCGTAAAAGTTCGTCCAGGAACCCTGGTGGGTGGTATTACTGCCAACGAATGGGTTGAGAATGTTCTGAACAGCCTTGAACGCATTGGCAACGCCGACCGTCGCCACCTTGTTCGGCAAACCATTCGAGCCCGCTAAAGCGGGGTCGTACGTGACGCCTTGCAGCAGCGCCTGTTTTAATTGCTGCGGTGTCGCACTTGGATTCGCCGCCGCTTCCAAGGCGATAATTCCGGCAACAAAAGGAGTCGCCTGCGAGGTCCCGCTGAGATAACCGTAATTCTGAGGAAATTGCGGAATGTCGGGCTCGGCCGCAACTTCGGTATTCAGCGTAACGGGGTACGTGGGCGCCGTGGACAGAATATCGACACCTGGAGCAGCCAGATTCACACTGTCAGCTCCGAAGTTGGAAAATGCTGCGAGTTGGAACTGGTTGTCCACCGCCGCAACGGTGATGACATTGGATGACGAGAGAGAAAATTTAGCCGGGGCGGATTGTGTGCTATCGAGATTGGCCGAGCTATTTCCTGCAGCGACAACATCCAGAATGCCCGCTTTCCCCGCCTGCGCGACGGCATCGCTTTCAAGGATATTCTGCGGGAAGGCCGATCCGCCAAGGCTCTCATTCATCACCACGATGTTGATGCCCATGTCCTTCAGCGTTACGACGTAATTAATGCCAGCGATGATACTGGCGTCAGATCCAGCTCCGGCGGCGTTAAGCACTTTTACGGGCAGAATGCTGACATTCCAGTTAACACCGGTTACACCAAACCCGTTGTTTCCCGAAGCACCGATGATGCCGGCGACGTTGGTACCATGCCCATTCAGGTCCGTCACATCACTGCTATTGTCGATGAAGTTAAAACCATGGATGTCGTTCGGGAAACCGTCACCGTCGAAATTGTTTGCTGCAGTGTCGAGTGGATTGGTCCACAGGTTGGAAACCAGGTCCGGATGCGTTGTGTCAATGCCGGTATCAAGGACTGCCACTACGATGTTTTTAGATCCGGTGGTGAGATCCCAGGCTTGGCTGGCTGCGATGTCGTCACCGATAGTGCCAACTTTGTTCTCGTTTGGATAAGGCGGCGACGGAAAATTAATAACCGGAGGAGGGGTCGGATTCTGAAGTTGGTTGTAAGGCGTCACAACCCCGTCGAGATTGTAATCATAAGGCTCAACCTGCCCAGTGTTTGCAAGGCCCCATTGGCTGATGACCTGCGGGTCGTCGGGAAGGGTGCTCGCGATGGACCGAACCTCATTGGGTTGCAGTGCCTTGAAGGCGGCCTTGTTCCCCGCCAGCTTTTCCATCGTCACCAAAGGCAACGACGAATCAAAAGAGTAGAACCCGTTCCCTCCCAGCGATGTGATATTTGTAAACCCTTCCCTGGTGGAAATTTTGTCAAACAATGCTGTATTCGCTACCTCACCGACATACTGGTTCTGATAAGCGTGAACTGCCGCGCCATCCCACGTCAGGTTAACGATAGACGCGGAATCGGCGGAAAATAGGAGCCGCTTCTCGAGGGACTGAATAGGGTCAGTTCGTGTGTTACGAAGCGGCTCGCGGGAACGCGACGACTTTCCGCACTGGGTGTGAAGCGTTTTATCAGAAAAACCGGCGTGAAATCTGCTCGCTGAGCCCATGAATACCATCCTCCGCGGACCCCGTGCTTGTCGCGGGATCGGAAAATCTTCAGACAGTCGTACCCTCGGCACACCTGTTGTAAACCTCGACGCAGTGACAATCTAGCGGCGGGTCCGCTTTCCTTCAAATTCGATGAGTGCTGGCGACCATCGTGGGCTCCAATGATCTTCGGTCTCGAAGCTGCTGGAAAGAAGGGGTGAACTCCGTAAGGGGTGATCCGGCGCGACCATTAAGATACGAATAGCTCGTGAGGTGTCAATTCCAGGCGCGATATCCGCATCGGCGTGCGCGAGCCTGCAGGCGTTCAGCGTCGATACATGTAATGTCTGCACCCAGAACCTGCGATTTATCGTTCAGGTAAGGATTTCCGAAAAAATGACAGCCAGTTCTCGCCCATAATCGCGGAAACATCTGCATCTGAAAAACCTCCGGCGGACAACGCCTGCTGAAGCTTTGGCAGGTCCGCGCTGGTTTTAATCTCCACAGGGATATCATCCCGTCCAAGCCCGCCATCCATATCCGTGCCGATGCCAACGTGCCGGGCATCGCCCGCCAGGTCACAGATGTGCTTCATGTGATGCACCACATCGGCCAGTGTTGCCCTTCGTTTTCCAAATTCGGCGGGGGGCATGAGAAATCGATCGAAGAAATTAATGCCGATCATCCCATCGCGCGCGATGATCGCCCGAATCATTTCATTGGATAATTGCCGATCGGTGGGGACAAACAGTCGGCAGTTCGAATGAGATGCCATGATGGGCCCGCGTGCAAGATCGAGCAATTGCCAGAATGATTCTTCCGCCAGGTGTGAGGTATCATGGATAATCCCCAACTCGTCGAGCTTCGGAATTAGTTCGACTCCAGCGGCCGTCAAAGGTCCGGGATCCCCGGTGCCACCCGCGTAACGGGTTTGCTTCCAAGCCAGTCCGATAATACGCAACCCAGCTGCAAACCACGCCGTTAGGTCCTCCGGCGTTCGCAGAGGATCTGCTCCTTCCATAAGCATGATCGCGTCCAAAGCGGTAGATGAACCAACATCGTTCAGCTCGTCGCGATATCGAATAAATCGAAAGTGTCCCGCGGACTCATGCTGCTGGTAATACGAAAGATGCTCCTGACCTTGAGCGTATGCTTCATCAGATGTGCGGTAACCGCCGCCGCCGTGGATCGACGGCTCGGCGTAAATGGTAGCACAGACAAGCCGAACGTTGCCGGCCAGTAAATCCGGCAAGCCGACAGTTGCGATCTGCGTTCCCGCCGGCGGCTGTTCGCAAGCGGGCCTGAGGATATCCCGCCCGCTAAGCGCGTTATACGACAGGTCCAGATGCGCATCAACGATCATCAATCCTCACAATTATGGGCTAAATAACATCAACGCCAATGGGGAAATGATCGCTGGCGTATTTGGCCAATCGATCCTGTTCAATCCATGCCCCTCTGACATTCGACCCCGGTACACCGAACGCGAAAATGTAGTCAACCCGCTGCCCCGGTGTCTGCGTGTCGAACGACCCGGTCATGCCAGTTCTTTCATCATGCAGCACCGAATAGGTGTCGCTGTACCCCGCGTCGATCACGGTCTGGATTACGTTACGCGGTAACCCCGACCCGTTGGTTCGCCAGGCTTGCTGCGTTTGTTTCTTACACCGGGCTGGATCGATATTCTGATAGGGCGCGTTAGAGTTGAAGTCCCCGCAGATAAGATGCGGACGGTTCGCGCTGCGGTGCTCTTTCAGTTCATCGAGGATGATCCCAATCTGATACATGCGGGCCGACTCATCCGCGTCTGTGGCACCGGCCGGGAGATGGACCACGCTTACAGGCCATTCATCTCCGCATGGATCCAGCACAGTCGCCTGCAAAAATGAATGCGAAAAATAAGGCCGCAATCCAGCATGATTGATAGACTGCTGGATCGGGTACTTACTCAATAAAGCGGACGCGTGACCGCGCCCTTCACCGATTACAAAATCCATCGAAAGTCGCCTTGCGATACGTTCCACTACAGCGGGTACGTCCGCTTCCACAAGCGCGACCACATCTGGTTTCTGCGCTTCCAGCACCTCGGCCAATGGATCAGCCCGGCCTTCACCGCCCTTTAAAATGTTATAACTGACGACCCGCATAAACCTTTCAGTTTAACAACGACTTTGGCTCTTATTATTGGTCTCTATTCAAAGGCTTACAGCAATTTTGATTGCATTTGCCCGCTCGATATTTTGATCGTACTTTCATTTCAACCCGCTGTCATCCGCCGGGCAAAATCGATCGGAAGTGATCCGATCGAAAGGCGATGGCTGGCGGAAACAGGGCTTTTGGAGGAAGGTTATGTCGCAGGCACGTTTTGGAGAATTATTAGGTCGTTTGGTCAATCTCAGCCGTCATGATGTTGACGAAATACTGGAAGAACAGAGTTCTACACACCATCGGTTTGGTGAGATCGCTTTGTCCTGGGGGCTCTGTGCGCCAGAGCATGTCTGGCAAGCGTGGTGCGACCAGTTACTGGAGCAGGTGCAGAAGGCGGACCTTGAGAAACTGGGCGTTGATTCCCAGGCCGCCGCGATGATTCCCGCCGAATTGGCCCGCCGAATGAACGCTTTGCCGATTCGCTGCATGGGTAGCGTACTGATTGTCGCCGTCGCCGAGCACAACACCGACCACATTGCAGCCGAGATTCGAAAAGCGACCGATATGTCGTTGCGATTCGTGGTTGCTGACGCGCAACAACTGAAATTTGCCCTGGGCGTTTATTGCGCAGAGCACTTGGCGGCATAATATTCTAGAAAGACGAAGGCCCCATGCAGAACGGACACCACGAAATTCCGGTTCGTTCTGCACTCGGCGGTCGTAGTCCGATTTAGATCAGACAGGCTGCGTGTCGCGCGTGGCATTCACCGCATTATCAATGATGCGGCCGTCCTGTACCTGGACGCCTAGTGCGGCAGCGACGCGAGCGCCATAACCGGGATCCGCCCGAAAGAAGTGGCATAGCTGCCGTTCGATGATTTCCTTTCGGCACTGGCCCAACGCTCCGGCAATCGCGGCTGCGGTTCGGGTCTTCTCATCCTCTGGCATTAAACGCCATAGCGCACCGGGTTGGGAATAATCATCATTTCCTTCGCGATGGTTATATCGATCGGCTGATACATCGCCGAGTTCCAGCGGTGGATCGCGATATTCCGGCGACTCCTTCGGCGCATCTGCGTAACTGTTGGGCTCGTAATTCGGGCTTGCTCCGCCGAGGCCCAGCGACATTTGACCATCGCGCTGATAGTGCATCACCGGGCAACGCGGCGCGTTGACCGGCAACTGCTGATAGTTGTTTCCCACACGATAGCGATGCGCATCGGCATAGCTCATCAACCGCGCCTGCAGCACCTTATCCGGACTTGGTCCAATGCCGGGCACCAGCGCCGAAGGGCTGAAACTCGCCTGCTCAACCTCAGCAAAATAGTTGATCGGATTGCGGTTTAGTTCCAGCGTACCAACGTCAATCAGCGGATATTCCGCATGCGGCCACACCTTGGTCAAGTCGAACGGATTATGCCGGTGCGTCCTGGCCTGGGCTTCGGTCATGACCTGGATGCACATGCGCCATTGGGGGAAATCACCTTTCTCGATCGATTGAAAGAGATCGCGCTGATGTGATTCGCGGTCGGCGGCTATTATTTCCGCCGCTTTCTCATCTGTCATTGTCTTGATCTTCTGCTTGGTCTTGAAATGAAACTTCACCCAGGTCCGCCTGCCGGCAGCGTTCACCATTGAGTAAGTGTGGCTTCCGTACCCGTTCAAATGGCGATAAGTGAGCGGCAAACCGCGGTCGCTGAAAAGCATCGTCACCTGGTGCAGCGACTCCGGCGACAGGCTCCAAAAATCCCACTGCATGTTGGCATCGCGCAAATTCGTCTGCGGGTGCCGCTTCTGAGTATGAATGAAATGCTGAAATTTCAGAGGATCACGGATAAAGAACACCGGCGTGTTGTTCCCGACGAGATCCCAGTTTCCTTCATCTGTGTAAAACTTCAGCGCAAACCCACGCACATCACGCTCGGCGTCGGCTGCGCCACGTTCACCCGCCACCGTTGAAAATCGCAGCAAACACTCAGTCTTCTTGCCGATTTGCCGAAGAGCTTTGCCTTTGTGTATTGCGTGATGTCGTGTTCAATCGTAAGTGTACCGTAGGCCGCCGATCCCTTGGCATGCACCACGCGCTCAGGAATACGCTCGCGGTTGAAATGCTGCATCACCTCCAGCAAATGCACATCTTGCATCAACAACGGTCCGCGCGGACCGGCGGTTAGAGAATTTTGGTTATCCGCGACGGGGCACCCATCGGCGGTGGTGAGTTTCATGTGTTCGGCCATCTAAATTGTCCTTAATGCATCATGTCTCGGGCGACATTATTTATGCGAACTCTGATGGTCAATAACCATCGTTCGGCGGGTTACCAAGGTGAAGGCGTTTCTTTTATCGCAGGATCGCGTCTGCTAAGCCACCGTCAACCGGAATCAGGTGCCCGGTGGTGCATCGCGCATTCGGGCCGGCCAGAAACATAATTGCCTGCGCACAATCGTGCGGATCGATCATTTGATTCGTTAGTGTTCGCTTGGCGTAAAAACCGGCCAGCACCGTCCGAAGTTCTTCATCGGTCATCTTGTCTTCAAACGGCAGATCGTATTTTTTGAGCGATGCGATCACTCGATCGCGCGGAAACATGGTGGAGCCCTTAACGACAGTGGCTGGACTGATGCCGTTCACTCGAACCTTCGATGGCGCAAGCCCCACAGCCAGTTCGCGAATCAGGTGGCTTAACGCAGCCTTGCTGACGTCATACGCCTCGGTACCACGTTTGGGCACCACAGCATTGGCGCTGCTCGTCAGGATCACGCTGGTCTGCAAACCCTGATCCTTGAAAATCTTCGCCGCCTCATCCACGAGTAGATAATTTGCCGTGACGTTCACTTCCAGGGTGACGGCCCATTGCGCGTCCTTGATAATGCCATCGGGCGATGACGGGAACAAAGCTGCGGTATTAACCAGGATATCGACACCACCGAACTTCATTACGGTCTCTGCAAGCGCTTCCTTGATAGCGTCCCGTTTGGCGATGTCGATTTTGGCAGCAGTAACGGTTTCACCGCCGGATAATGTCTTTACTTCACCCGCTACTGAAGTGGCACCGGCCAAATCACGGTCGGCAACAACGACGTGTGCGCCGCGCTTTGAAGCAAGCAGTGCCACCTCGCGACCGATCCCGCTGCCGCCCCCGACCACCAATACGACGCACCGACTGAGTTCCTTTTCAGGCGGTTGCCGGCGAATTTTTGCTTCCTCCAGCTTCCAGTACTCGATTTTGAATGCCTCGCTGGCCGGCAGTGCGACATAGTTGGAATGAACTCCAAACGCCTTGGCCGGCGCAGCGGGTCCGGCCTGGGGGATCTCTGCGACGCCGCCGTCACCCAGGGCGGTAGCGCCTTCCATCACATGAATGGCGTTTACATAAAATTCGCCCGTGATGCGCGATTCGGTCTTGGTTTTCCCGAAACAGAACATGCCGATTCCCGGCATCAACACGACTGAGGGATTGGGATCGCGCATGGCGGGAGAATCCGGAACTTTATTCGCGTTATAATACTCCGCGTACTCCTCGCGGTATTTCGCCAGCGAGGTTTCGACCCGTTTACGCAACGCGTTCACATCCGAGGTGGGATCCCAATCGACAAACAGCGGGCGGATCTTCGTGCGGATGAAATGGTCCGGACAGCTGGTGCCAAGGTGCGCAAGGGCTTTGCAGTCTGTGGAGTTCACAAATCGCAGAACTTCTGGCAGATCCACATACCCGCCTAGAACACGCTGATTCTGGCTTACCAGACCACGTACAAATGGCAGCAGTTGAACGGCCAGCGCAGCACGGTCGGCATGAGCTGCGAACTTTGGCCCGCCAAAAATCGTGTCGCTCTTTTTTGAAAAGTGCTCGAGGACGAATTGCCCGAGCTGGTCGACGATCGTGATGGTATTTAGGTAGCATTCGCGCTGCGTGTTTCCCCATGTGAACAACCCATGCCCGCCAAGAATCACACCGTCACATCCGGGCGAGGCAAGCACAGCTTTCTTCAACATCATCGCCAGTTCGAATCCCGGTCGCTGCCAGGGAACCCACACCAGTTTGTGGCCGAATTTCCTGTTGAACTCTTCCATTTTCACTCGGCCATTGCCCGACGCCGCCAAGGCGATTGCCCAATCGGGATGCAGGTGGTCCACATGGGGAGCCGGAAGAAAACCGTGCAAAGGGGTATCAATGGAGGCGGCCACCGGGTTGTTGTTAAAGGTGCACAGCGGATAGCGGTCGACCATCTCGTCTTCGGTCTCAACGCCGCGATAAATCCTTTCAAGAGATAAAAGCTTGTCGAGATACAACGTGGCAAAACCGGTACGCGCGATGCTTCCGAGGTCGCCGCCGCTGCCCTTTACCCACAGCACCATCTGCGGTGTCTGCGTAAGAGGATCGGTTTCGGTCAACTTCGAACTGGTATTTCCACCGCCAAAATTTGTCAGGCGCAGGTCGCTGCCCAGCAGGTTGGATCGATAGCGCAGCAGTGAAGCCGGGTCGAGGTTTTTGGCAACATTTTCATCCCACAGGTCGGTCAAATATCGAAAAGACACTTTAATCCTCGGTTAAAAGCAGAACTTCTACTTCTGTCGCAAGCGTGCCGATGCTTCGCTGTTCAACACCCACGCATGAAACCACCTTCTCACGCGTAGCTTGCGACAGCGCCGGCGTTTCGGCTTCCGCGTTCAGCGATGGCGCGGGTGACATATCCGCCTTCGGTCAGTGCCGCCAGCGGGTTTTCGGGTAAACCGCGATGGTGTCTCCACGCCTTGACCGCCGGCCGCACATCCTCCCAGAACGCTCCACGGAATAATTCTTCGGCAGCCACCAGGTCGCAACTGTCCTGCAGGTGCGAAAGCTTCTCCTGATCGATCAGCGCCGCCCTGGCATATAACTCCTGGGCAGTCACAACGGTCTGCACGGTCGCTTCCATCTTTCCTTTAAGGTTGTGGCTTTGATCGATCATGTATGCAATGTTGGGGCGCGTATTGGTGTCCGCAGCATGCGAAAAAATCTCCGCGAAAATCCGGAAAACCTGGTACGGATCGATCGAACCCAACGTCAAATCATCATCAGCATATCGACGATCGTTAAAATGAAAACCGCCCAGCATATTGTCATGCAACAGCCAGGCGACGATCTGCTCGATATTCTGACCCTGCAGGTGGTGCCCGGTATCTACCAGCACTTGCGCCGTGGCCCAGCATTTTTCGCGAACTGATAAGCCATTCCCCAATCGGCTATATCGGTGTGATAGAACGCAGGCTCAAATGGTTTGTACTCGATCAGCATCCGCTGTTTCTGTCCGAGTTTTTTGTGTGCTTCAGCGAAGGATTCATTTAACCAGTCAATGCGCTTGCGGATGCTTTGAGTGCCTGGGTAATTTGACCCATCCGCCATCCAGATGGAGATATCCCGGTCGTTGAGATCGTGACCGATGGCCACCGAATCCAGAAGATGACTCAGCGCCTGCTGTCTAATCTCGTTTCGAAGGATTGCACAGCGATCCATATTTATACTGTTGATCCTGGAAGAGGTTGGGATTAATTGACCCAGCCTTGATGCCGTGCTGCTTTTCCAAAGCCCGAATGACCGGCACGTCCGCCCGGCCGCGGGGAAGATCCCAAAGCACATGAAGCGCCATCGTGGCGCTTGCACCGGTCAGTCGATGAACTTCGGCGGCATCGGCAAACTTGTGCTCCAGCGTGATTGCCGCCGCGGGCTGGATGAACTTACCGAAACGCGTGCCGGTGTTTGAAAATCCCCAACTGGGCAGTTCAATTACGAATTGATCCAAAGCCTGTGAAACACGCTGTTGAATGATGTCCGAGTTCATAATAAGAATCGCCTGCTTGATCAGAAAGTATCAGACTGTTTCCACCGTTTCAAAAGCATATGGAATCGTCGGGCGGCGTCCAGAGAGGAAACTATCCTGACACCCTTGTAAAGCGACTTGGCGTTCCTGGCAATTTGATGATAATGAACTTCCCGTAAAAATCTGAGCTGCCATCGTAATTCAGGAGCAGGTGAGTCCATGAGGCTTAATCGATTCATTCAGACCACATTGGTATTGTTCCCATTTTGCCGCGGTGGCATCGACCCCGGCTCTGGGCGAGGACCCCGTTGCGAATAAACCGGTTGTTATCGCCAGGGTCGCCATTGGATCGCAGGGGGATATTCAAACTCTGGCCAATCAGTTGGACGTTCCGCTGCCCGCGATACTCACACCCGGGGGGGTTGAGCAGATGTTTGGTTTTCTTGGACCGGGTGGTTTCAACCCGAATCTCCCGGTTGCTGTCGATTTTCTCGCCGGCACTGGTTTAGCTCAAGCACAGCAGGCCATGTTTTATCTGCCGGTTACCGATGGCCACGCGCCGATTTCAGACTTCCTCAAACACGGTGACAAACTGGGTGAAGACGGCGCAATTGTGAACAACTCGCCGTTTCGACGTACAGGGGATTACCTGCTTTTTGGGGGTACGCCAGAAGCAATTATGGCCCTGAAAACCGAGGAAATGGTCGGACAAATGTCTGACCACCCCTTACTTTATATTGATTTTGACGCGGCAACACTTCGCGCCGCACAGCCGGAATTGGTGGCCAAATTCAAGCAGAACTTGATAGACAACCATGCAGCACCGAGATCCCAGGCGGAGGATGCGGGTTATAAGCTCGGCGTAAACATGTGCGTTAATGGGTTTGACAAGCTGACTTTCCGCCTGGAAAAAAAAGCAGACTCTGTGCGGGCCGTAACGCTAATCGATCCGTTTCCAGCACTACCAGAAAAGACATGGAAATTGCAGGGGATGCCCGGTGATGTTGCAGTACGGCTGGATATTCAACTCCCGCCTCATTTTATAAAACCGGCGTTGAACTGGCTGCGTGCCACAATTCACGATGCGGATTTTTTCAAAGGCATTTCCAACCCGACCCCCGCCAGAAAAGATCAATTTATTGACGCGCTCGCGGATTCGTTTGAAACAATCGCAGGTGGGGATGTCGGTTCCTACGGACTGGGGATCAGTGACGGCAGTCTCGTTGTTTATCTCGTCACGCAATCGGCCACGTCGCGCGATAGTCAAAAGGACTGGAAGCGGATCGTTGACGAAATGAACGCATTCGATACTGACAGTCGACATCAGAATGAAGTTCAGTTGGCAGAAAATATTAACGCCAATGGGGACGCTGATTCCCGCATCACATTCCTCAACGACGACGGCAAGCCCGAAGGATTTATCGAGTCGGTTGATCGGCAGCAGACGCGGTTTACGACGATTACAAAACTTCCCAATCGTGCGATTGAAGCCCTTCTCGCCTGCAAGCCCGCTGGGACCTTGCAGGAGGGTGCCAGCGGTTACGTTGATTTGGAAAGGTCGCAAGCCTTCTTAGCCTTGTTGCCACCCGCAGTTAGTACTCAATTGAATGAAACCGATCGCAACCTGCTGATGAAGGTATTGCTGGTCAGCAGATTGCGTTCAACCTCTCCACCAAGGAAGGACGGCTCAAAACGTCCGTCGATATCCCCATTCCACTAATCAAAAATGTCGTCGCGAATTTTCCCGAACTGGCGGAACTTGGGAAAAAGATTGGCAACGCGGGGCAGTAAGCGTGTTGCTCATGCACCGACCAGAATCACGTCCATGAACCGAGGTCCATGCACGCCTTTGATTCGTGTCATTTCAATGTCGGCAGTGGCGCTGGGACCGGAAATGAAGGTAGTTGGGAGCATGCTGTCCAGTCGTGCGAAAGCAGCAGGCACGGTCTCGACCACTTGATCCAATCGCACGATGCACAGATGGTAATCGGGGATCAGCGTGATCGCTCTTCGCCCCTGACCATCGCCGTGCTGGAGGACAATACTGCCCGTATCGGCGATGGCGACCGTCGCGGTGGTCAATACGCCATCAAATTGATCCAGCGATTCGTAAGATAAGCTGGAGTCTTCAGTGAATGATATGTTGTCGCTCAACCACTCAGCAGGAATACCCCTGGGAATTAAAATACGAGTCGCATTTCGTTCAACAAGCACCTGGGAAATGGTCTCGCGAAGCTGATTCACAGACGAACGAAAAATATGAGCTCCGTAATCCTTCAGGCGATCCTCGAACAGATCAATAAGCGCCGATGCCGCCCAACGAATCGGTCCGCGTGTAGTTGCGGTCGATCTCCTGCAAGGATTTAGCCGGGTCTTTTGCAACATTGCCCAGTGCGCCGGCAATTCGGGCAAGAATTACGTCTCTTGCGGTAGGTGAGTTTGTCATCGTTTTCTTTCAGCCGGATCGTGCTCGACGACTGGCCAATGATTGGCTCACTTCTTTTTCTCGCGGTTCTCAAACCATTCTCGGAAGGACTCGTTTGGAACTGGCATCAAATCTCTGACTTGGGTCCAGCCGCCTAAATATCCAGGCAATTTATCGATCCAACCGCGACGGTTAACCACTGGCCATTGTCCGATGCGAGCCAAACGGTGAGCAGTGCGCAGGCGACGATCGCTGGCGAAAATACCAGCCATTATCTTCATGGCGACATTTTCGGGATCAAGTGAGCCTATAAAAGACGATTGATGGCGCTGAACGACTTTGCCGCGCAGGTGGATCAACACCTCGGGAATATTAATTTTTACCGGGCAGACTTCGTAGCAGGCGCCGCACAGCGATGAAGCATAGGGAAGCGATTCCATCTGATTCATATGCAAAAGTTGAGGCGTTAGAATCGCCCCGATCGGACCGGCGTAGACCGAGCCGTATGCATGCCCGCCGGTTTGCGCGTAGACGGGGCACGCGTTCTGGCAGGCTCCGCAGCGTATGCATTGCAGAGTTTGACGCGATTCCGCGTCGGCCAGAATTTCCGTACGCGCATTGTCCATCAAGACGACGTGGAATTTTTGCGGGCCGTCACCGGGATGCACTCCCGTCCAGATGGAGTTGTACGGATTCATCCGTTCTCCAGTGGCCGATCGGGGTAGTAACTGCAGCATCACTTCCAGATCCGCAAAGGTCGGAACGACCTTGTCGATTCCAGCGACGCTGATCAGTGTCTGCGGCAGCGTCAGGCACATGCGTCCGTTACCTTCCGATTCAACGATGCAGACGCCGCCTGTTTCGGCGATGAGAAAGTTTGCCCCGCTGATGGCGGTGCGAACGCGCAGGAATTTTTCGCGAAGAAATTTCCGAGCCGCCGCCGCCAGATCCTCAGGACGCTCGCCGAGGTCGGGGAGATTCATTTCGCGTTTAAAGATTTCACGGATCTGCTGGCGGTTTTTGTGCAGAGCGGGCACGACAATGTGCGAAGGGCGATCGTTGCCCAGCTGAATAATCAGTTCGGCCAGATCTGTTTCATACGGTGTGATTCCCGCCTGCTGCATCGCATGATTGAGACCGATTTCTTCAGACGTCATCGTTTTGATTTTGATGACTTCCGTGGCGTTGGCCTGCTTCACCAGGTCGATAATGATGCGTCGAGCCTCTTCGGCATCGTGCGCCCAGTGAACGGTTCCACCACGCTTTGTAAAATTTACTTCGAATGCTTTAAGATAATGCCCCAGATTCAAAAGTGTGTGCTCGCGAATCTGACGTCCGGATTCGCGAAGGGCCTGCCAGTCGCTTTGCTCGTTAACCACCACGAGACGTTTGGCCTGAATGACCTTCGTCGCGTGGCGTACGTTTTTCCGCAGTTGCGAGTCACCCAGGGACTTGCGAGCCGCGATCGGAAATTCTGGCTCGTGTGCGGGATCGAATCCGGTTGCAATCACTTTGCCTCTCCACTCACTTCGCTCGCCAGGATCTCAGCCAGGTGCGCAGTACGGACGCCCGTACGCTGGCGGTGCAGCGATCCCCACAGGTGCATCAGGCAGGAGTTGTCACAGGCTGTGCAAACCTCCGCCCGGGTGTTGAGGATCGCGCGGACTTTGTCTGCTAACATCGCGCTCGAGGTTTCAGCATTCTTGACAGCAAACGTCCCTCCAAATCCGCAGCACTGGCCGGGATCTTCGAGCTCCACCAATTCAATGCCGCGTACATTTTGCAGCAATTGCAGCGGACCCTCTCCCAAATGTAAGTTTCGGAGGCCGTGGCAGCTGGCGTGGTAGGTGACGCGATGCGGATAATAAGCACCAACATCGGTGAGCTTTAATTTCTTCACCAGAAACTCCGAGAGTTCCCACACACGAGGCAGAAGGGCGGTAACCTGTTGCAGAAGATTGGGATCGCTGGCGTCGCGTGCAATCTTTTCATAGTGATCGCGAATCATCGCCACGCAGGAAGAAGAGGGGATACAGACAGCTTCAGCGTCATTGAAAATCTCCACAAACTTCCGCACCATGACCAACGCTTCGTGCTGATAACCGGTGTTATAGTGCATCTGCCCGCAGCAGGTTTGTGCCTGCGGAAAATCGACCGTATGTCCCAGCCGTTCAAGCAGGCGGACAACGGCCTTTCCCGTTTCCGGGAAAAGCATGTCATTATAACAGGTGATAAAAAGAGAGACCCTCAGGGTGAGCTCCAGCCAGTTTCCCATCGCCGCCAGGCGATTTTCTGATGAGTGTAGCGAGGGTTGCGATGGAAGCAAAAAACGGGGCGGTCAAATGCTACACAAAGCCATTAAGGCCGGGCCCGAATGCGATAGCAGGGGGTTTCAGTCCGACGATGCCTGGTTGAACTTTGGATTTTTCTTCCACGAAACAGGGCGGTGAAACAATCCGCCCGCAGGAATCGAGCTGATAGATCATCAGGCGTCCTACACCGTCGGTAAACAGGACATATTCGGTTTGCTCAAACGGACTCGTCTGAGCGAGTATATCGGAAACAGTGGACACCATTGATCCGTCGGTGAATTTGACGAAGGGATCGATCAATCGAAGTGTTTGAAAAAGATTCAACGACATTTAACAATTCTTTATACGGCTGAAAATACGCCGTGGATGTAATCGACGTAACGTGCGAAATAATTCCCACTGCCAAAAATCACAACTAAAAGTCGCACCGACCAAATCTTGTTTCCACCCACGCGGCGGCTTAGGTTAGCTGGAGCATGGTCGGCATACTCAACCTCGACAAACCAGCTGGTATTTCTTCGGCACGCGCGGTCGGGCGCGTCAAGCAATTCCTGCCTCGCGGAACAAAAATCGGTCACGCGGGAACTCTGGACCCCTTTGCCACCGGGGTATTGCTTCTGCTCGTCGGACGCGCAACAAAGTGCTGCGAATCGCTTATGGATGAAGCGAAAGAATACGAAGCAACGATCTTGTTAGGGTCGACCACCGCAACTGACGACCTTGAATCACCACGAACTGCCTGGGTGAATTTAGATCCGACCGCCCCTGCTCCCAATCTCGCGCTTATTGAATATAGCATAAAACGATTCGTCGGGCAACAAATGCAGCAACCTCCTGCATATTCCGCAGTACATCTTAACGGCAAGGCGCGTACAGCCTCGCCAGACAAGGGTTGCCCGTCGTGCTCGCGCCGCGATCAGTGCACGTTTATTTCATCGACATCCTCGATTACGCTTGGCCAGAGCTCAAGTTACGTGTGGGATGCGGACGAGGTACTTACATCCGAGCGCTCGCGCGGGACATTGGAATCGCATTGAACGTTGGGGGACATCTAATACAGCTAAGGCGAACCCGAGTAGGTCGTTTCACAAGCGCAGACGCCAGGAACCTGGCCGATATCGATGCGGCCAATCTTGAACAATGGCTGGTGCCCGTTGAACTCTAATAAGAAAGGACTCGCCGAATCATGAGCATCGCCGGGCGATTTCTGGACCCTGCTCTAATCGAGCAACTCAATCACCTCCAGTTGGCGGCGCGCAGCGTTGTGGAAGGGTCGGCCGTCGGATT
The DNA here is from genome assembly GCA_963792535.1 of uncultured Phycisphaerales bacterium. Lineage (GTDB taxonomy): Bacteria > Planctomycetota > Phycisphaerae > Tepidisphaerales > Tepidisphaeraceae > CBDAQA01. The sequence continues at coordinate 800,113 of CAWBWQ010000004.1, read as the reverse complement.
GCACCGCAGCCAACTCAAAGGGGCCAGCATCGAGTTTCGGCAACATCGTCCTTATGTCGCAGGCGACGAGCCACGCCGACTCGATTGGCGCGTCTTAGCGCGCACCAACCGCCCCTTCGTAAAGGAGTACGACGAAGAAACTGATCTTCGCTGTTTGTTAATGCTCGATACCAGTGGCTCGATGGATTACGGAATCCCCGATGTAGATCGCAAATTTGACTGCGCCGCCCGACTTGCAGCCGCGTTGGCGTATCTCATGCTGGGTATGACAGAGAGCGTTGGCGTAGCGCTGGTTTCGCGTAATTTACATCACTGGCTCGCGCCGCGAAGTTCATCGTTGCAGTTGTCTCGCATTATCGATGTTCTGGATCATGCCGCCCCTTCCGGACCGGCGGATATTGTCCGCAGCACCCGGTTGGTCGCCAACCGGCTGGGACGGCGGGCGCTGGTGATTTTTATTTCCGATTTCTTTTCTCCTGCCGCCGCTGTTCGCGACGCGTTGGCTCGTCTTCGACACGATCGCCACGAGTTGATCTGCATTCGCGTTCTGCATCCCGACGAGCGCAACTTTCCCTTCCAGAACTGGTCGATGTTTCAGGGGCTGGAAGGCGAGCGCGCGTTTCTTTGCGAGCCTGCTCTGGTTCGCAGGGCGTATCTCAGCCGCCTTGAAAAACACGCGCGAGAATTGACGACACTCTGCCGATCCATGTCCGCGGACCTTCATGTCATGTCAAGCGACCACCAGGTGGCGGATCTTATCACCCGCTTTTTGAAAACCCGCGCCGGAGGGCGATGATCCTGCTGCACCCCGGCATGCTCGTCTGGCTGGGCGGGGCGACCGTTCCGCTGGTGCTGCACCTGCTCAGCAGAAGTCGATATCGTCCCGTGCCATGGGGCGCGATGATGTTCTTAACCGGCGTGGACAGTTCTGCCGAGCATGCAGCACAACTCAAACAATGGACCCTGCTCGCGCTTCGAATGAGCAGCGTAGGTCTGCTTGCACTCGCGCTGGCGCGTCCAGTGATAAGTTCGCAGTACACGTCAATTCCCACCGGTGGATTGACCACCGGCGGTCCCGCGGCGGTGGTGATTATTCTGGATGACTCAGCCAGCATGGGATACCGGAAGGACGGAAAGTCGCGCCTCGACGATGCTCGCGAAGTCACACTGCAGATACTCGCCGCCCTCAAGCGAGGGGATCAGGCGACCTTGCTCCTGGCGGGCACGCACGACGCCCAACCGGCGCTGCCGCCGGGTCCGGATCTTCAGTCGATCGCGGCCCGGGTCGCGGATCTTCAGCCCGATACCGGATCGGCCGACTTTTCTATCGAATTGAATCGAGCCGCGGACTTACTGCAGCACGCCGCTGCGGCAGATCATGAGATTTATCTGATCACGGATCATCAGGCGTTGAATTGGCGCATGGTGAATGATGCTTTCAAACGGCGCTGGCTGGCTCGTCGATCGGCGAGCGGTCTTGGAATTACCGTTTTTCCTGTGGGCGGCGACGAGGCTGATAACCTGGCCATCGAAGGGTTCGAAATGCCCGACAGGGTCTTGGTGCGTGACCAGCCTGGTTCTATAGAGGTCAAGGTCCGCAATTACGGTCCCACTGCTTGCGACTCGGTCGCCGTCCGCCTGTGGACCGGAGTGCGCACGCTGGGTGAAACGACGATATCGATTCCGCCGCATGCCACGCGGTCGATAAATTTTTCCGTTCGATTCGGCGAGGCGGGATCCCGGGTCATTTCCGGCGCGGTTACCTCTAACGGATTTACCAGCGATGATCGAATGGACTACTCGTTAGATGTTTTAGATCCTCGCGTTTTGCTCGTGACCACTAAAGTCGCCGCTTCGCAGCCGTCGCAGTCCGTTCAGTCTCTCCTGAACTATTACAATCGAAGAGGAAGCAACTCGAGCGCCGTTCTTTCCGTTTTTCCTTTCGAGCTGAATGCTCAGACGCTAAAGAAAATAAACGTCGCAATCCTTGATGACGTCCCCCGGCTTTCTTCGTCTCAGACCAAGGCGCTGCAAACCTTTGTCAGCAGCGGAGGCGGGCTACTGATTCTTCCGGGCTCGGATGTTGAGCATGACTTGAAGGACAACCCGCTTTATCAGCAGCAGGGTGGTTTGTTTCCCGCCACTCTGTTGCCGCCCCCGGCCGGGAGCGCGCCGGCACAAAAAGGCATTCATTTTGATCCCGCCGAGCCAATCTTTCGAACGCTTGATTTAAGCCCTTCGGACTTACTGCAAACCGGGGTCGATCGTTTCTTTCCAGTGGTGATGCGCAGCAAAGACAAAGTCCGGGTGCTGGCGCACTGCGCATCTGACAACCCGTTTCTGCTGGAAGCAGATAAGGGCGCAGGCAAAACACTGCTGATGACGACGCCACTGGATGCACGATGGAACGGTTTAGCCGCGGCCGGTCTTTCGCAGACGATGCTGCTGTCAATCGTGAAATACCTATCGCAGGAATCGACGGTGGATCGCAATTTGTCGCTTGGGCAACCGATCAATGCTTTAGTCAACGAAGGGGTCGAAGACCGCTCGGCAACCGTGCAGTATTTCTCCACCGGCCAACGCGAACCGGCACAGATAAATCGGGTGAACGATCAAACAGAAATTCACTATTCCAAGACCGGTCGGCCTGGCGAATATCGGCTGCGCTATCGCGTGAATGGGAAGGAAAAACTGCTCTATTATGTCGTCAGCGCGGGCCACTATGAATCCGATCTCACGCCCTTAACCGATATCCAATGGCGAACGCTGGCGCAGCGCGTGCGTTTCAGTCGCGTGAACCTTGGAAAGTCGACCGTCGCTGATGCGATCAGCAACCAGCGCGGAGGAAGAGAGATCTGGATCGATTTGCTCGGAGGTGTGCTGCTACTGATAATGATTGAAGGCGTGCTTTCGAAGCACTGGTCTGTTGTTTGATGGTTGCCTGTGCTTGCAAACCCCGCGTGTCACCGATACAAACCGGTGATTGCATCAGCTGGTCACCAGGAGAAGCCCAACAGCGTGAAGTTCAATCTGATCGACAATATTGAATCGCTTAGCGAACAACGGATTGTCGCGGTGAAATTTGTGAGCCTGGCCGAGGAATATCTGGCCGATCATTTCCCGACTTTTCCCGTGCTGCCCGGTGTGCTGATGCTTGAAGCCATTACCCAGGCCGCAGGTTGGCTATTGCACTCTCGCACAAACTTTGCCAAGTCGATGGCGGTACTCAAAGAGGCAAAAAACGTGAAGTATGGGCAGTTTGTAGCGCCTGGAAACTACCTCAAAGTCGACGTCGAACTTCATAAAATGACCGACACGGGTGCGACTTTTAAGGCAAACGGATTTGCCGGCACCGACTCTGCGCTGCAGGCCCGGGTGGAACTGGCGTACTTCAATCTGGGAGATAAGCAGGTTGAGCTGGCCGATCTGGACGCGAAGTTGATCGTGCATCATCGCCTGCGCTGGTCAGTGCTGAATGCGAATCGATCAGCTGTCACCGTGTAAAACCGGTGTCAGGGCCCGGCGCAACTGGCAGGTCTTGGGGCTTTGTAAAACAAATAAGGATTCATTCCATGGAATTAACGCGCGACGAAATCTTCAAAAAAGTGCAGGCGGTTCTGGTCGACGCTTTGAGCGTTGACGAAGAAGAAGTAACGCCGACGGCAGTGATTCGCGACGACCTTGGCGCGGAAAGCATCGACTTCCTGGACATTGCGTTCCGCCTTGAAAAGGCGTTCAACATCAAGATAGCCATGAACGAAATGATGCCGGAGAATCTCGCAAGCGATCCCAACTTTGTCAAAGACGGACGGTTAACCCCCGGCGGCTTGGCAGAGGTCAAAGCGCGAATGCCTCACGCGGACTTCACCGAGTTTGAGAAGGACCCGGAACTGGAAAAAATGAGCCGATTGTTCACGGTCGATATGGTCGTGAACTTTGTGCAGCAGAAACTGAAGGCAGCAGCTGCTTAAACAGGTGATCTGCGCATAGCCGGGATGTAAGCTTCTGTCATCACTCCGCACCGTAATGCCATAACAATGCGTTGGATCTGGATCGACAAGTTCATCGAATTTATTCCAAAGACTTCTGCTGTCGCGCTCAAATCGGTGACGCTGGCCGAAGAGCATTTGCACGATCTTTACCCGGCATTTCCGATCGTGCCCAACACCCTGATCATCGAAGGCATGGCTCAAACAGCGGGGATCCTCGTCGGGGAAGCGAGGGAATTCAAAGAAAAAGTGATTCTCGCCAAGATTGGCCGGGCGACATTCCACCGATTGGTTCGGCCCGGAGAAACGATTCTCTTCAAGGCAAGGATCGAGCAGCTGAATGAAAGCGGCGCCTCAATCGCTGGACGGGTGGAAATTGCCGACGACGCGCGCAGTATCGTCGCGGAGATCGAGTTGATGTTCAGCCATATCGATAAAAATATGGCCGGGCTGAAATTTCCGGAACACAATTTCGTGTTCACCGAACAGTTTACCGAGCTGTTGGCGTCGTATCGGATCACAACCGCTGTAAACATCTGACACCGCCGTGGCGTCAGACCCAAATGAGCAGGCGCGGATATTCGCCCTGACTCGGCTACGACCTCGGTCGTGTAACCTTGAATACCCTTGACGTGACCTGCTCCGCGACAGGGTCGATGGGATTCGCGGGCACATCCACAACCGTTAATGTAAACGTTCCCGGGTTATCGACTGCCAGGGGAATGGTGGCGGAATTTGTGGCTATTCCCGACTGAAGGGAATCCACACTGGAAGCCAGCACCGCATCGGTGCCGCCCGCGACCGTGTTCAGCGTGAAATTAAGCACATCCGAATTCGTGGTCACGACATGATTTCTGTAGTCTTCAAGTTCCACCACGTAGCGAAGAGGAACATTCACAAATGTATTGCGAGGCTCGGGCTTAAACACCAGATGGTTGGCAACTACTTTGAAAGGATTGGATGTGATCGGGTTGATCGTGTAATCGAAGGAGTCGCTGCCCTCGCTTATCACCGTAAAGGTTATCGTATAAGTTCCAACGGTGTTGATGGTCGCAGGGGTAGGACCGGAATTGACGGCAACTCCAAAATCCACAGTATCCGCCACGCTCGAGAGTGCCGCATTGGTACCCCCTTCGACGATATTCAGTCCCAATCCCAATCCGACTGAACTGGTGTTCACCAGCCGATTCCTGTAATCCTCCAGCTCAATCTTGTACCGCAACGGTGCGCCTACTCCTGCTTCCGCCGGTTGCCGCTTAAAAGCGAGGTGAAGGCCGGTGATAGAAAACTCATTGCTGGTTGCATTTGCGTCACCCTGATCGTCGGTGGCGCTGAGCGTGTAGCTGTCGGGCTGGGCGAACTTAAGATCGCTGAATACGGCCATGCCATGCTGCAGCTGTACAGAATTTCCCGTGATCGGATTAGCCGAGTTGGTCCCGGTAATAGTCAACGTTACTACGGTCGAAACATCCGAGAGTAAGTGGCCCCGTCTGTCGACAAGTTCGACCAGAACTGAAGGATGCAGCGCGGTGCCCGGAATGCCATTTCGGATTCTTCTTTTGAAAACAAGCTTCCCGGTGCTGATTGTGAACGGCTGAGACGTCACAACATCCTGCTCGCTGTCGGTGAAGTTCAGGACGTATTGACCCGGCTTGTTTACCCGTAGATTTGTAAACCTTGCAACGCCGGCAACGGTACTCTTTGTAGTGTCCCCGCTCAGCGTTCCTATGGCTCCGCTGACGGGGGTCAGCGAAGCGGTGATCGTCGTTGTCGCAGCGGTGTCCACTCTTCCCGCCGGGTCAACAACGGAAACCCTCACGCCCGGTTCTATAGGATCGCCCGGCGACGTGTTCGATGGCTGCGGCCTGATTTCCAGGTTAGCAGCGCCAATCTTAAATTTTCCCGATGTGGCGGCGCTATCAGCATTGGTGTCGGTCGCGCTCAGCTGATACGTGCCATTCGCGGAGACCGAAAGATCGCTGAAGGTTGCCAGGCCACCAATAATTGGCTGAGTGGCATTACCACCGAGCGTGCCGGTCGAGACATTCAGTCTCGACGCGCTTGCAAGGGTCAGCGTAACTGACCCGCTCGCGTTCGTATCCACAACGTTGTTTGCATCCAAAACCGACACCACCAATGGCGGGTCGATGCTTTTCCCCGCCGCGGTGGTCGGTATCTGCGTCGGCGGGAATGCCAGGTGGTCTGTCGCCCCATTAAAACTTGTAAGCTCAGTGACGAGATTACTTCCGGTATCCGTGGATTTCACAACCCCGACTCCGGGGGCAAAAAATGCGTCCTGCGTTGTGGGTGAGGTGGTCGACCCGTCGGAATTATTGTAGCTCATGACCTCAAGAACCTCATAAGCCTGATAAGTGCCGGCCAGTACTGTAATCGTGGTTGGTGTTTCGGACTGAAGGGTGTACGAGTCGGTTTCTACGTCCGTCGTGGTATTTGTTCCGGATTTGTTGATGGTAGTCTGAACATCCGTGTGACTGAACGTCGCTGCGACACCGGCGGTCATTTCCGCAGGCTGATCAACCGCGTACGGCGTATAAACGTCCGAAACGGTGGCCCCTGGGATCGTCAGGTTGCCCGCATATTGCACGTAATCGCCTGAGCTGTCTTTCCCTTCATATAAAGTGCTGGACAACCCGGCAGCGTTTCCAGAGGGGACAGAAGAATCGATTTCAATAACTGGAGTGCCCTGGTAGGTGGTGGGGCCCTTGGTCACAAAGTTGTAGGTGACGGGTGCCGCTTGTCCCGTTGTATCGCTTTCCTGCACCGTCCAGTGAGCCCCCGTTTCCAAATAGGGGTCAAACCACGACGCGGTGGAAATACTCAGCATCATCCGGCGCTCGAGTGTCTCGATGGGGCCGCGAAGTGCGCGCGTCCATTTCGCAAGATGCTTTGATGATTGTTTTCCAACCTCGCGCCGGCGAAAGAATGTGATTTTCATGTGACGGCTATTATCCATACTCCGACCACTCGAGAAAAGAAAAATAAATATTGCGGTCGTGCGCCGAAATTAATTTTTTGTCGCGCAATGCGCCATCATTCTGCGATGCCCATGTGGCACAGTGATCAGCCGTGGAATCTAAAGACTCGCACCGCGCAAGGCGGAAGCAGGAGTTCCATACGTGCAGTGGGCAACACCTTGCTTTCGCCTTTCAATAACTCGGTGTAAGCAACCGGCACATCCTTTTTCAGGATAGAACCGAGTTCAATGTCTATGGCCTGTGCGCTGGACGTATCAAAGTTGCACACCACCAGAAAACCCTGTGTCTGCGGCTCTAAATCACCACGAAAGGCAGCGATAATGGCGGCATGGCCGTTGTCGACAAACAGGCAATTTCCGCCGCGTCGAAAGGCGGGGTGCTCGGCGAGGAGGGCGTTCACCCGACTTATCGCATCAGCAAATCGCGGTTCACCAGCAAATTGCAATTTAGGTCTGCGACCGATGAATTCGATTCGTTTTTCTTCGCCGAATTCCACGCCCTGGGTAATACCCGTCGCTCCCGTACCGAGCAGAGCCGCTGCAACATAGCGGGGGATGGTCGAATCAGCGGTGCCAAATTCCTGCGCGGGTGAACCGCTGTCGTGAGACGTAATCGGCATGAAGTAGCGGATGTGCCTCGATACGCGGTGGATGTATGTCAGATAGTCGCGCAATTGCGGGACGAATTTGCACTCCCAGGGGGTCGCCAAATGCAGATTCAGGCCCCACATCGGCCCGGCTCGAAGCAGCGTACTTTCATCGGTGAAGTACTCTGCAAGAATCCCCACACCCAGGAACTCTTCGTGCATTGCCTTGGTCAGTGCGGAAACGAAGCTCCGATCGCTGCTGTGCAGATTATCAAAGCGGACAAAGCCGCCGGTGTCGTTGGCGAATTTGCACCAGAACAGGGCGTAATCAATCATGTACGACCAGATCTCAGCGCGAATGTCCTCCGAAGTGTGCTCATAATTAATCAGTACGATATCGTTCCAGTTGATCCACTCATGACCGGACCAGTAACGCGCACGCATGAGTTGATCGGGCTGATTCTGGTCCGGAGCAATCCAATCCGGCGCTTTCGTCGCGATATTGCTTTGTACCCCGACGTGGTTAAGCACCAGATCAAAGATCAGTCGAATGCCAAGCCTTTTCGCATCGGCGATGAAATCTTCCAGTTGTCCCAGACCGTCGCTCGTTGACCCGGGGCTTAAAAAGCTTTGATCGATTTTAAACAAATCGTTAGCTGAGTAGGGGCTTTGCGATGCGTCCATCGCGGTGATGGGCAGGAGATGGATTGCATTAAAACCCATGTCCCCGATTCGTTTCAGTTCCATTTTCCAATCGGCAATCGTCCCGGAGACAGTCGGGATAAGGGTATAAACCCGCAGGGCATCGACCTGTGGCGGATCGATCAGAACCCAGGCATCGGGCACGTTGTCGCGCAGCCATGAAGAGCCGTTGTCGAGTGAGAATTCAGCCCGAAAAGAATGGAGACCCGGATGCCGGGGAGTGATCTGGCAGGTCAGTGTAAATTCATCTATGCGATCGAATAGCAGGCGTGTCCACGCCACGCCGCCCTTTGAACCTAAAGTGGTCATCAAGCCGACCTGGACATTGTCCGCCAATGGCTCGACAGTTTTAATCGTCAACTGAAGGCTGCTGCCCTCACACGCCCGGGAAAAGTTCTCGCGACCGACGGGATAGCTGCGGGATATTTTGCCAAGCAACGGATGAACGCGCGGTTGCGCAGGAAGAACGGGGATCTTGCGATGTTGCATTCGCTCTATTTAGCGTGATGTGCGCGAATACCCAAATCTTGGCGGTGCGCTTTCATTGAGCTGGTTTTGATTTTCTATTGGGAAGAGTCACTCAATAGATGAGCTTGTACAACGCAGCATTCACATCTTCTGTCGCCCGCTGATCGCTTCGGCGAGCATATTACGATTAGCGAATTCAATGCTGCTACCGGTTGGTAGCCCGCGGGCAAGGCGGGTGACAGCGACGTCCGGAAACTTGGATTGGATTTCGTTCTGGATGAACAACGCGGTGCCGTCACCTTCCATGTTGGGATTGGTGCCCATCATGACTTCCCGGATACTGCCGCCCGCCAGGCGATCGAGCAGGGGCTCGATTGTCAGGTCAGGCGGATCCATCCCTTCCAGCGGTGCGATGCGGCCCAGCAACACATGGTAAACCCCTCGGAAAAGTCCCGCCGCCTCCAGCGCCAGCAAATCCTTGGGCTGCTCGACAATACAGACCAGGCTTTGGTCTCGTTTTGGGTCCTGGCATATGTTGCAGGGATCTGCCTCGGTCAGGTTGTAGCAGATGCTGCAATGCCGGATTCGAGTTTTCACATCGCGAATTGCATCGGCTAATTTCAACGCCTCATCCGGGTTTTGCTTGAGCAGATGAAAGGCGATCCGCTCTGCGGATCGCATGCCAATGCCGGGCAGGCGGGCAAGTTCGTTCATCAGGTTCTGAATGCTTTGTGTATAGCTGGCCATTGTCAGCCATTGTAGCGCATCAAACTTTCACGCCAAGCCTCTGGTGTGCGAATGATCTGGGGTGCCGGCATCGATAAAGGCCGGCCTCAACCGCGCGGTGGGTTACCCGACGACGCCAAGGTTTCGAAATTGCGCGTAGCGTCTTTCAAGAAGATTCTCGATTTTACTTCGCTTGAGATCGCCGAGTGCTTTGGCGACGTATTGTTCCAGGCTATGGGCCGCGGTGTGCGGATCGCGGTGAGCCCCGCCGAGGGGTTCTGGAATCACATGGTCTACGATACCGAACTGCTTGAGATATTTGCTCGTCAGTTTAAGCGCTTCTGCCAACTGAGGCGCAGCTTCGTTACCTTTGAAAAGAATGGCCGAGCAGGCTTCTGGACTGATGACGCTGTACCACGCATATTGAAACATCGCCACTCGGTCGGCCACGCCAATGCCCAGCGCGCCGCCGGATCCGCCTTCACCGGTGACAACTGCGACGATCGGGGTTTTCAACCGGCTCATCTCAAACATATTGCGCGCGATGGATTCCGCCTGACCGCGCTCTTCTGCGCCAATGCCGGGGTAGTGCCGGGGGTGTCGATCAGACAAACAACCGGCAGGTTGAATTTCTCAGCCAGCTTCATGCAGCGAAGTGCTTTTCGATATCCCTCGGGATGGGCGAGACCGAAATAGCATTTCACCTTTTCTTTCGTGTCGCGTCCCTTGTGATGCCCAATGAGCATCACCTTATGTCGGCCGATCCGGGCCAGCCCGCAGACGATTGCGTGGTCGTCGCCAAAGCAGCGGTCACCGTGCAGTTCGCGGAACTCAGCGCCGGGACAGATGGCTTCGAGATAGTCGCGGAACAGCGGACGCTGCGGATGGCGCGCGACCTGAACTGTTTCCCAGGCTGTGAGGTGATCGTAGGTTTTTCGCAGCAGGGCGGTGTAATTCAGTCGCAGCTGCTGCAATTCGGATGAATAATCGACACTTTTGCTCGCCTGCAGCTGCTCCAGATCCTTGATCTGTTGTTCCAGGCTGGCGAGAGGTTTTTCAAACTCGAGCGTATGGCGAAGCGACTTACCATTCAGAGGCGCCTCGGCCAGCGGTGTAGGTATGCTCACAAAAACGGTCTCCGGCTTACCCTTGGCAATGGCTCTCGCGATGGATGCTGTCGTGGCCAATGAACCCGATAGAGTACGCGTTTGGGTACCTGGCATCAAGAGCGGGCGTCACACTTAGACCGCGGAACCGATGGGGATACTGATGGTTTCAATCTCAGCTTGAATGTGAATTAGTTCGCCAACAACATAAACAAGCCAAGCCGATTCTGACCGGGCATCGTTGCGGCGAAGGCGACCTTGGCTTCCTTGAGCATTTCCCCACGCAACATGCGCTAAATGACTGCTGTGACGGCTGTTCCTGCTCTTCGGTCGTTTCATGCTGGTCATGAAAGTTGGCGGTCCCGGTAGCCTGATGGTGCCGCATGGAAGCTTCAATGATGCTCAGTGACTTTGCCATTGAGGCAACCAGTTCGTCACTGGCCGATAAGTCATGGTGCCCGGCGGCGATTTCATCAGCCAGAGACTCAGTGATACTCACGTGGGAATGACCTTCTTCAGCGGGCTCTTCAACTTCACCTTCTTCTTCGATATCGGAAATGATTGAATTCATGGAATCGGAAAGTTCGTCCATCGCGTTCAGGCCAGCTGATTTGCTCGTTGTGCCGCTCAAGCGAAACATCGAGTCAACCCATGTATTTGAATAACCTGAAATCGCTGACATCGTCGTGCTCCATCGGGTTGGCCGGTTTACCACCGATCAACTGTCTGGATATGAATTACGATTCAAAATCCAGCGATGCAAATTCAATTTATTTTTTGCGATTGGCGCGACGCGAAGGTCCGATAAACCAGCAGCGGGGCGGGCGCTGATCTCTTATCATGACTTATGGTTGAGTGGCTGGCTGTGTGGAGGCTTGCGTTGCAGGCTCAGTGGCCGATATCGGCTCGTCATGCAGCAAAGCCGGTTGCAACCAGTCGAGATGTGCCTGCGTATCGCCGGCAGCGCCGTAGTCGCACTCCAGCGTAATAATCTTGCCTGCGTTCAGATCGAGAACCACCACCGGCGAGAGGACTCCTTCGCGAAAGTGTTTCTCTTCGTGAACGAGCTTGCCATCGATCAGGATCCTCACCGTGACATCGGCTAATCGTCGAGGCGCTTCGCGATTGGAAGCGATCGAATATTGCGTGCGAAACGCCTTCCATTGCGGATCGATCGCAAAGCTCAGCTTCGAATATGCGTGAACGCCGATGCCATAATCAAAGGTCCGATTTCCGAACAGAAGCGGCGATCCATCCACCGACCGATTGAATCGTGCAGGCCAGACCTGGCCGCCGCCCAGGTAGGGTGACTGAACATTCTCTTTAGGAACAAGTGACGATAGCCAGCACACCGGGCCGTTGACCTGTTCGATTCCCACGATTCGATCAATCGGCAACTTGAAAGCCAGAGCATCCTTGCCCGAAAGGGTGAACTTCAGTGACGAGCCATCAAAGGCCACGTCCGCCGCTGTAACCAGAGATCCATCGGTTAATTCAATTCGATACGCCCGCGCGTCGCTCGCGGTCCGCGCCGGGCCAGCAGCGGCAAAAACGATCCGTTTGATACTTTGCATCGGAATAACGGTCGCCCCGGAATCGGCCTGGATGGTTAACTTCATGTCCGCGGTGTCAGTGAAAACGCCGGCAACGGTGTCGCCGTTGGTGAGTGTCGCGACGTCCTGTTTCGGCGACTCATCCGGCACGCTCGTATCCGAACCGCGATTGATCGCAATCAGCTTGTTAAATGGCGCTTGTACTTTGCCAAGGATAGGATTCACCCAAGTCAGCTTTTCGTTCACGACGGGCCCAGGCTCGCCCACTAATCGCTCTCCTTCACGCATAAGCAGCGTAAAATCTGGCTCGGTCGGCGAAACATCTGTCGACGGTCGCTGCAGCGACACGAACTGAGCCATCGGGATGGTGCTCTCAACTTTGGTATCCGGGTTCAAGACACGAACGCCCTCTGATGTAAAGCCCAAAAACAGGACATGGGCTTCCCTGAAGTCAGAGGTATTAACCGTCCATTCCTGAGCCGCGGCGGATCGAACAGCCAAAGCGATCAAAAGCGGAGCAAGGAAGAAAAATGCTCTCAGATGCATTGGCAAAAGTATGGTCGCAGTCTCAGGCCACTGCAAATAACAATACCAGGCCAAAGACGGTTAACGATGCTTGCCGATGCTGAACTCGGAATTATGCACTTGACATAACACTGCCCATTAGTAGAATATGGGCATATGGCACGCGACCAACAAAAGACGCAAAAGGGACAGGGATTACCAAACTTCACTGAAGATGAGGCACGCGAGTATATCGAAAAGATTCGTTGGCCAGATGGTCCATTCTGCCCGCACTGTGCGAGTGTCAACGTCTATCGGATGCAAGGCGAGACAATCCGCAAGGGTCTATTAGCTTGCCGCGACTGCCGGGGTCACTTCACGGTAACGGTTGGAACTGTGATGGAAGATTCGCACCTTCCGTTGTCCGTGTGGGTCCGAGCATTCCATTTGATGGCCAGTAGCAAAAAAGGCATCAGCGCTTTGCAGTTGCAGCGTAACCTCGGCATCGGGGTCTCTATCGGTCCGCATGGCATCTTGCCCACCGTATCCGTGAAGCAATGAAGTGCGAACCAACCGTCCAGAAACTCACCGGGGAAGTTCAAGCCGATGAAACCTACATAGGTGGCAAACCTCGCAAACGCTCTGGTCAGGACGTCCCCACCATCAAAGCTGAAAAGACTCCAATCGTGGCGATGGTTCAAACCGACGGCGATGTACGATCCACCGTCGTTGATCGAGTGAATGCCAACACGCTGCACTGGGCCTTGCAGGATAACGTTGACCGCAACGCCCTGATCGTGACGGATGAATCGCGGTCGTACATTCCCATAATTAACGGTTACTTTGCCGGTGGGCACCAGACGGTAAATCACAGCGTTGGTGAGTACGTGAACAGCGACGGGTTTACTACAAACACTGCCGAAAGTTTCTTTGCCCTAATCAAGCGCGGGCATTACGGCGTTTACCACAAAATGAGCAAGCAACATCTTCAACGTTACTGTGAGGAGTTCGCGTTCCGTTGGAATGGTCGGAAGTTGATGGACATCGATCGGCGCGACTTGGCTATCAGGGCGCAAGGCAAGCGGTTGTTTCTCTTCAAAGCCTCGGCCGATGCGTGAAGGGGTAAGGGGGTTGCGTGCTCGCTGGTGTTCGAGCGTCGAAAACGAACCCCTAAACGATTTCGGATTTCACTGGTGATTCTGGAACCGCGTCGGATACCGAAGGAACGGCAGATGACGTTTGACGATCTAAGACGAGAATTGAAGGATTAAGCTGGCATCGTAAGTGGACCCGCTTCTAGCAGCAAAGTTTTCTTTCGGATCTTTTCTGGCATTCCTTCAATTAGAACGTCTCGGCCAAGTTTATGCGCTTCACATGCAATCAAGTATTCATCCAGCGGAAGCCTTAAATGCAACCGACCGCCGCCTGCCGGTCGCAATATTGCCAAATGTTCTTCGAGTTCTGGATTCTCCGCCAATGCCAAGTTTGATCGCAATTCTACGATCTTTCCGCGAAAACTTCTTCGCATCGCCCTTGCAGTAGAGCGAAGCGCAATTTGCCGCAGCTCCAAGGTATTCCACGGTACGATCATTGAGCGTAATAGTGCGCGAGGCTTATGTCCTGCCTAAGTCGAGGCTCTTCCGCACCTCCAAAATTTACGGAAAATTCGGTAGACGTTCGAGAGGCGCGACCCGACATCTTTATGACGGTTTCACACAAATTGGCGTTTAGCCCTTCTCGATAATTATTGGAAACGGTTGTTATGTCGTCGTTGGCGACACCCTGCCGAACCAAATCAAAGCCGGTCGCTAGTCTCTCCATCACTCGCCTTGGAAATGTCATACTGGGCAACGGCGTTACATTTGTGGCCTCCGGTAATGGTGGAGTTTCCACAACAAAGCCGAAACTGCCACGAAAGGTGTGCGCAAACCGACACTCTTCGACAAATTCACTTCCGACATTGCTGGCTCGGCCAAAATGTGGCGTTGGGTTGTTTTCAACAGTAGCGGCATATGAAAACAGTGTTTGCAGGTCGGCCACATAATGAGCAGCCGCGCTGAAAGTCACGGAATTTAGTTCGTTTCCGCCAGCGGGGATCACTCGTGTGCATAATGCGTCCCGATTTATTCTGGCTATTCTTCTAAGAATAGATTGAGGTGCTTTGTCTTCAATAGCCGCTAACGACGTAATGGCATCAGCAAGCCTTTCACGGAAGTCAACCAAACTCGCTCGTCGCGGGAACGATAATTCTAAAAGCGTTTCCGCTGTCGTCATTTTGTGGTCCGCGAAATACCACTAGCCGATTATTCGGATGATCAAGTCGGGTCCAACCAGACCTGGCCAGAAACTGGCCAAGTTGGCCGGGCGATATCGCAAGAAATAATGCATCGTCAAGCCATGTGTTCATCGCAGATCTCCGTTGCGGGATTGCGTGAGAAGCTGGACAACGGCTTCGGGTGTAAATCGCTGGGAAGTCGGAATCTTTATTCGACGAGTTTCATCGTTATCCGTCAATTCCGCCTCGTCGCTGTGATACCAATAACAACAGTTCCTAAGCTTAATGAAATCCTCGCCCATTTCGAGCCAATTCTCCCGTTCTCTCGGAAGGCATAAAAGAATCAGGACAAGGGGCGTCCCTCCGTCAGTTTTCCGCCGTACAAAATCGTTGAACGTTTTTACTTCAAGATCATAGACAACCCGGCCATCAGTTACTTCCCAGTCCACTGAAGCCTTAGCTTGGAAATCAATCGGGAAGCCCAATTGAAGACGTCTTCTGCCAAATATCTGCACCGGATGCAAAGTTCCATCCACGCCATAATCGTGTTGCGTGAAAGTCATATTGCAGCCAGCTTTCGCTGCACAGGCAGCGATATATGCGGCACTTAGCGCTTCTTCTTGATGCTGTTCAGTTATCATCCCCGTGGCCCTTCGAGTTGCCGATCTGCTGACACGCTAGAGATACTAACCAAGGCATCTATTTGCTACAATCTTCCCATGCGTAAGCAAAAGCCCACAGTCAAAACCCAAAACCGAACCACGAACATCAACATTTCTCCGTTGTCCGCAGATGAAGCGATGCGCCGGGTTCTGTCGATCAGCAAGGAAGACGCGGCCCGGATCATGAAGCGGAAGCCAAAGAAGCCACAGTAGTATTTATTGCTTGGATGCAGGCGGTTCGGGCATCTTTGGAATTTCGGTAGGCGCGGCTGACTTCTTGTTTGGTTCGAACTTTCTCATGTGCGCTTCCGCAGCGTCAATTGCCTCGGCGTGCTCCTGCATATCGCTGTCCGCCAACTCTCTGGCAACAAAAGTTCCCTTTTGATTCTTCTCTATCACAATGATCTGTTTTGGGTCCGAGACGCCGCCAGCGGAGCATTTGATCGCGTGGTTTAACGTCCACCAAATTGCAAACTGCCCCTCAGCCAAATTGGGCTCATGATCTGGCCAGAATATTCTGCGAATGAACGCCAAGAACGGGTCCGCAATTGCTTGACCACTTCCGATGGCGAGAAATGGTAAATCTTTCGTGGCGGCTTCAGGACAGGCCGAAGTATCAAACTGAATCATCGCCAAATTGTTATCAACTGGTAACTTAACATAACATTGATTATCGGACGTTGGAAAGGGCGGTAGGGGGAGACCAAATCATTATGTCATCAACGAACCATCCGAAGGCTTGGATATCTCCCTGGCGGGATTCTGTGCATCTAATTTGACCACGACGTCGCATCTGTGGATATTCGTGGTTTATGGCATCAACTATGACGCGCGAGCAACTGGCAAAGAGGATCGCTGAGGTTTCATTGCTGCACGGCGACTTTACGCTGCGAAGTGGACGTAAGAGCAAATACTATCTGGATAAGTACCGATTCGAGACCCAACCCGCGATTTTGGTTGAGTTGGGAAAAATGCTGGCTGAGCATATCTCAGCTGATGTGGACCGCATTGCCGGCCCGGAACTTGGCGCGGTGCCCCTGGCAACGGCAGCTGCGATGGCGTCCGGTAAGCCGGCAATTTTCATTCGAAACCAGAAGAAAGAATACGGCTCGAACAAACAAATCGAAGGTGTCTTCATGCCCGGTGAAACGGTTGTCATCATCGAAGACATCATGACCACCGGCGGGCAGGTCGTCGAAGCAGCCAGAACCATTGAGGCGGCCGGACTGAAAGTGAAGCAGATCGTTGGTATTATCGACCGCCTTGAGGGGGCAAGGGAGAACATTGAGGCGGCCGGCTACGTATTTACCAGTCTGTTCACAACTAAGGATCTTGGCATCTAAAAATCGGTCTCTCCGATATAATGGTTGACAGCGATCAACTTGGCGGGTTGACCGACCGAATGAACGGATGGCGGCACTGGTGTTCATAGCCAGTGTGCCCTAAAATTCGCGTCAACCCAGGAGGCGGCGAGGATGGCGGACTATCGAACGCGGTTGCAACTCAATGAGGCACTCGGCCCGGTCAACCAGTGGTATTGTTCTCAGGCGCATGGGCGACCTGTTACCAGTCAGGAATTGCTGCTGTGTTACTTTATCAAGAGCGGCGGAGCGCGTGATTTTGCCGCGCGCTATTCGCAGGCGATGGGGCCTCTCAATCGCTGGTACTGTTCTGAATATTATGGCTACGAAGTTCGTGACCCCGAAACCCTTTGGAACTATTACATGAACCGGTGCCCTGCTCGACTTAGTTTGGCTTGCTGATCCTCGCACACCTTTCCTACCGCGCCTGTTTTTTTAACGCGACACACCACAACAAACCAAAGATGATTGTTCCGACTGCGGTGAATCGTAAGTCGCGGCCCATTTTATATATTCTTGCTAAAACGTCGCATAGCGCGTCGCACAACGACGCATTTTTAGAAAAATGGCGCGCTGTAGGTCGCTTTAAACAGCGGATCGCCCCCGAAAACAGAATTATGCCGCTTTCGGCAACGGATAGACTTCCCTGAATGCCGGTTCGATGAGGTGCTTGCTCTGGCCCTGGTAGTGCAGGGACTTAAAGAATATATCGCGGCCGCTCGCCAGATGGCGGCAGAAGGGACGACCGTCGATCCATCGCACGGCTTTCACCCCACTGCTGTCGGTTTCAAAACCCTGGTCAAGTTTGATATTGGCATCCCAGAAGGAGCCGTCCGGCTGAATGCCGTCCATTTCGCCAACCTGATGTGGTTCCTTATCGCAAATCATGCCGAGCGTGGTCATGTCGCAAATTCCTTTGTCACGCTCATACAGCAGCGCGAGCCGTTGCTCGGAATCGGAACTGGCGTACAGGTCCCAGATGATCTCGCAAAGCGCGTCGAGCGTGGTGGTTCCATTGACGAACATGTTGCCGGCACACTGGCGGCGCAGAATGGTCAGGCCGAAGTCGAGCCAGTTGCGTTGCTCCTGCTGAACGTTCACGTTAATGAGCACATCCGAATCCAGGTGGACGATGTTGCTTAAGCCGTACGCTTTCATGAAATCCCGCAGGATAAACCAGCGCATGAAGCAGAACATTTCGTAAGCCGGTCCATTGGGACTGAAATGCCTGTAAATATTCTGAAACTCCACCGCCTGCTTTGCGAAACGGCTCATGTGGACGTGTTCGATATAGGGAAATACATCTTGCGTAAATGTATCGCCGATCAGGACCACCGGTGAATTCACATTCAGCATCTTCGCGTGCCGAGCGTATACGTCAGATACGAGCTTCGCCCGTAATGAATGAACACAATCGGCAGATCCATAAGATAGATATCGGACGTTAGATGTGAACTTCTGAAGTCCGGCAGACCGCAGCGGGTAAGGGAAACGCGTCAAACACGATTCTGGTGGAATTATGATGGACAGGTGAGAATGGCCAATGTAGCATGTTCCCGGTTGGTCAGCTGAAAGATATCGATTCCGCGACAGTTCATTTTCTGCCTCGCAGTCCTTTCTCGACACTCTCCTTCCCTTTGGGCCTGGTTTTTGGCCTCTTTCGATTAAACTCGGAAAGTAAAATTCGAGTTTTTCGCCCCGCATCTATTAGGAGATCACAATGGGCAAGAAGTTGTATGTTGGTAACATGAGCTATGACATGGATAGCTCGGGATTGCAGGAACTGTTCAGCGCGCACGGCACCGTGCAGAGCGCCGAAATCATTTCCGACCGTGAAACCGGTCGCAGCAAGGGTTTCGGATTTGTCGAAATGGGCAGCGATGCTGAAGCAGCCGCCGCTATCTCGGCATTGAATGGCCAGGAACATGGCGGTCGCGCGTTGACCGTCAATGAAGCCAAGCCAAAAGAAAGCCGTCCAGGTGGCGGTGGTGGTGGCCGTGGTGGTTACGGCGGTGGTGGTGGCGGCGGCGGTGGCCGTGGTGGTTCGGGCGGCGGTGGTGGTTACGCCGGTGGCAGCCGTAGCGGTGGTGGTGGCGGTGGCCGTGGTGGTTCGGGTGGCGGCAATCGTTATTGATTGCTTCGCCCTTAAAAATCATCAATTGCTGATCACCAGCATCTGAGATAATTTAGAAACAGAGCCTGCGGCCTTGGTCGTGGGCTCTGTGTCGTTATAGACGAGCACTGCGGGAGATATGCATGGAAACGAGTTGCCGCCACTGGTTTTTTGCGTTTTTTGTCGGATGCACAATTGTCGCTAGCACATACAGCCGCGCCGATGACGCCCCGGTTGACGGGTCCGTGCCAAGCTCGCAGCCAGCAAACAATCTCGAGCCAAAATCACCACAGGAATTGCAATCGGAGTTCGATCAAACGACGCGGCAGTTGATGTCGCTGGTCCCACCGCGGGTGCTCTCAGACCCGGATAAGCGCCGGAGTTTTCCGCCCAGGCGATTCCAGTCGTATATCACCGCCTGGAACTCGTCGAGCAGTTGGCTGCCACACATCTAATACCCCCTCTTACCCTGATCAAGATGCGTTCGGCTGGCCAGGCATTGCTGTACCTGCTGGAAGACAAAGCGCACGCTCGCCCGCGTGGATGGGATGGTCGCCAGCAACGATCCAGGTCGAAAACTCAGTGGTCAACTCATCCAGATTAATGCTCAATGGCTCGCCGCCGGCGATGACAAAAGCAAGCAGACTGCCGTCGTGGACGATGTTGAAAAACTAGACCGCGCCAATTCGATCGACATTCGTCTTACCCAATTGACCCTGACGATGGCAGATGCGACCAAAACACCCGAGCTGGAAACGCGGCTCCTCCATCTGGTCACCGATGTCATGCACGACCGGTATGCGGCAACCTTAAAACCTTCCCTCAACGCACAGCTCGACAACGAAGCCAAGCAGCAGCAGTTCGTCAACAAGCCGATTTTAATCGCTGGTAAAACGATTGACGGCGACGAGTTTTCGAGCAGCAATTGGAAGCACAAGGTGGTGCTCGTGGATTTCTGGGCGACCTGGTGCGCCCCTGCCGCGCTGAGATGCCCCACCTGTTGCAATGCTATAACCAGTTTCACAGTAAGGGGCTGGAAATCGTTGGTATTTCCAGCGACAGCACCGCAAAGCCGCTGCAGGATTTTATGGCTCAAAATAACTTCCCCTGGGCGCAGCTCTTTGATCCTAAGACTGCCGATCTGCACCTGCATCCGATTTGTGCGCAATTTCACGTCACCGAACTGCCTACTATCTTCCTGATAGACCGGCAGGGTGTCCTGCGGTCGATCAACGGGTGGAAACAAATGGACGAAATGATCCCTCAGCTACTGGCCGAGGAAGAGCCGACCACGCAGAAAATATCGAAGTAAGATCGCACCCATCCAGACGGACGATGTACAGAGTCCAGTCTCAGTGCTGCGTTTATTTACCCGCAGGATTCCCATGAAATTAACTAATTCTACACGCGTAGCCGTTTTGGCGTCCCTCGTACTTGCATCATCTCTATGTGCACAAACGTCTCAGCCGGCGGTCGCGCCTCAGGTTCAGCATTTGCGAGATGACCTCGACGTTCAGAACGGTCTTCTAAAGGATTCCCTGCAAAACGGGCCCACATTGACCAACCCCGAACTGCGAAAAGCCGCTGCTCCGCAGGTGATTCCGCCTCTGCGTAAAATCGTCGCCGACCTCGATGCGCTCAGCACGACCGACCTCGATCATCTCGATGAGATCGTCGAACGACGTGGTGAGTATCTGATGTTTCTCGCACTGTTTGGCGATCAGCCCAGCATCGATCGGCTCGCTGGAAACGCCGCCAGTCCTGATGCGGCAAAAGCACTTGAGGGCAAACGTTCACAGCTGATGGTGTCCTGGCTCGAGAACGCACAAAATGCACAAGTGCAGTCGAGCATTACCGATCAAATCGAAAAGCTCGCCAAGGCGAATCCCAACAGTGAAGAACTTGCCTTTCAGATCTATGGCATGAACCGCCTCGGCGCAGCCACGCCCGAACTGTCCGCCCGCATGGTCAATCTTCTTAGCAGCACAATGAAAGGTGACGTCGCTGATGCTGTGCGGTCACAGATCGCCGGGTCACAAAAACTGGCAAGTCAACTTGAGAACAAGCCGCTGACAGTGACGGGCACTAAAGTGGACGGCGGCAAATTAACCACCGCTGACTTGAAAGGTAAAGTCATCCTCGTCGATTTTTGGGCAACCTGGTGCGGTCCGTGCCTGGAGGAACTCCCGCATGTTAAAAAAATCTATGCCGATTATCACGCCAAAGGGTTAGAAGTGATCGGTGTCTCGAACGACTTTTCAGGCGAGGTATTGAGCAAGTTCATGCTCGATAATCCAGACATGCCGTGGCCGCAGCTGTTCGATGCCGCGGCCGCCGCAAAGCAGCAGTGGAACTCCATCGCTACGGGGTACGGAATCGACAGCATCCCCACAATGTTTCTCATCGACAAAAAGGGAATCGTGCGGACGGTGAACGCGCAGGAAAAGATGGACGAGCTTATTCCTAAACTGCTGGCGGAATAGTCGACGATTCCAGCCTGGTGAGGTCTATCAAGCTTACTTGCCGGGCGGCGGATTCGCGGGTGGTGAGTATCCGCCAAAACCTTCCAGGGCTCGAAGCGGATTCGGTGCCGCCTTGTCCTCCCCACCAGCAATCTGCACTGTGACGGTACCATCCTTATCGCGCGTAAACAGGTGCAGCGTCTTGCCCGCTTCGTTGATATATCTCACGGTAGCCTGCTGATCCGTAAAGCGGATGTTCGCAAAGCCATGTGTGAGGCGCGACAACGGGCCGCGGTCATCGTGGCGCATGAGCTTCGTATCCGCCCCACCGCCACCGACAAGCACGAAACTGGTGAACCAGTTGGGGATTTGCAGGTGTTGCAGATCGTGATCGTGCCCGCAGATGTAAAAGTCGACCTTATACTTTACAAAAAGCGGTCCCCATTGCTGCTGAAGCACACCGTTATCACCATGACCCCCGTTGCTGAACAAAGGGTGATGGGCGCAGCATAATGTCCATGCGCCGCGCGGCTTGGCCAGCTCTTGTTGCATCCACTGCTGCTCATCCGTCCACATGCCCGCTGACATAAGATCTTTATCGCTGTCGAGCATCAGCACTGTCACCCTGGGGTTCACCGGAGGGAAATCCACGCGATACCACCGCGCCGGCAGCTTCCAGCGGGATTCGGGATGAGCCGTCGCGTATGCGAGCTCGGAGAGATCCTTCCCATGCTGATAATCATGATTTCCCAGCACCGCGTAAAAAGGGAACTTCAAAACTGCCGGGTCATACACATTCTCGAACACGTTTTGCCACACCGGGTCGGCGATGCCCTCGGGAATATCCATATAAAAATTGTCCCCGACCAGCAGCATCCCATCGACCGGGAGCTTGCTGTCAGACACATATTGCGCCATGGCTGCCGCCACCCTCTTTTGTGCTGGTCCTCCGGTCCCCCAGTCTCCCATGGTCAGCAGATTGACACTTTGCGTCGTGGGCGTTGCTGCCAGGGCATGCCCGCAAATCAAAAGGACAATGACGCACACGTTATTCGTCAACCGCATAAAAAATTCCTTCTCCCTGTCGCCTTATCCGTGCCCGGGGCTCCATCGTACGCCGGTTCATATGCTCGACATTTGCCACACCACCCGGCGAGCATGATATAATCTAAATCGTATGTGGGCGCAAGTAGCAAGGATGAACCGCATGTTGCGAAAAATCGCGCTGTATCCAATCGTCGCCCTGCTCGTGCTGGGATGCACCATCAGTGTCTGGATGTTTCTCTGTCAGCGTCGCGCAGCCGCCGCCGACCCCGCACCTGTGGATCTCACCGCAGGTGATGCGGGCGTCAATCTTCGTCGAACCGTCACAGTGCGCGTCGTGCAGAAAACCAAGGATGCGGTGGTAAACATTTCCGCTCGCAAGCTGGTCGATCGCCATGTGACGATGGCTGGCCCTTTCATGGAGCAGTTCGATACCGGTCAGGTGGTGCGCGTGCCCGCGGACTCGCTGGGCAGCGGATTTATCGTGCATAAAGACGGATATGTCATCACTAACAATCATGTGGTGGACCGTGCGCGTGAAATCAGTGTGGAGTTGGCTGATGGTCGAAAACTACCCGCGGACTTAATCAGCGCGGATCCGGATGCGGACCTGGCTGTACTTCGTATCCATAGCTCAACCCCCCTGCCCACCATGGAGCTTGGCGATAGCAGTGACCTGATGATTGGCGAGCCGGTCATAGCCGTGGGAAACCCACTGGGGTTCAGTCATAGTGTCAGCACGGGAATCGTCGCCGCCCTGCATCGCGATATTGAACCGCATGAGAATGATCAAACACCCGATCAGCCCGTACACGGCGAGGAAGCAGCCCTCCGCGATCTGGTTCAAACAGATGCCGCCATCAATCCCGGAAATTCCGGCGGTCCGTTACTGAATGCTTATGGACAGGTGATTGGAATCAACACCGCCATCCGAAGCGACGCACAAAACATCGGCTTTGCCATTCCTATCGACAGGCTCCGCGACCTGATTCCCGAGTTGATGAATCCATCGCAGGTCACCAAGGTTGACATGCCGATTAAGCTTATTGAAAAGCGAACGATCACCGAGCCCGCCACCGTCACCGCGAGCGAGGTCTCTTCCGGCGGTGTCCCGATTCAATCCATAAACGGCCAACACCCCGCCGATATCGTCGATGCCTACGCCATGCTGCTGAATCTCAAGGCCAATCAACCGCTTAATGTTGTCTGGGCCGGAGAAAAATCACAGAAGCTGATGACAAAAGCCGCTCCCATTCCCGATGCGATCGTGCAAGCGCGACAGCGATTTGGTTTGACGATCGAACAGGTGACTCCGATGCTCGCGGACAAAAAGCAGTTGAAGCAGGAAGACGGTTTATATGTAACCGACGTGGATAGCGATGGCGCAGCGGCACGGGCAGGCATAGCAAAAGGAGATGTCATTGTGCAGGTAGGACCGGTGCGCGTGGTCACCCTGGATGATTTCGGGGCGCTGCTGCCCAGATTGCCCGATTCCGGAGCGATCCGTGTCTGGGTAATCCGTGGCCCGGTGATGGGGCATGTGACCATGAAATTCTAACAAAACCGGGTCGGTTATCTGATCTGACAGCACATGCGATTTCTTGTGGCTCCCGACAAAATGAAAGGCTCGCTCACAGCCGTTCAGGCGGCCGAGTGCATCGCTTCGGGAATCCGTCGAGCAGTGCCGGACGCGCTGATTGACCTGTGTCCTATTGCCGATGGCGGTGAAGGCACTGTCGCCGCTCTCCTGGCTGCTCGTGGAGGTCGACTGATCCATCGCCGGGTGACCGGTCCCTTGCCCGAGATGAAAGTCGACGCGGCGTTCGCACTGCTTAGCCGACAACACAGCTGTCATCGAGATGGCCGCCGCCAGCGGACTGGCGCTGCTGAACGACGAGGATCGCGACCCGCTGGCTACCACCACCTTCGGTACCGGAGAACTCCTCGTGGCTGCCGTCGCAGAAGGCGCAAAGACGATCATTTTAGGTCTGGGTGGTAGCGCGACCATTGATGCCGGCATCGGATGTGCGCAGGCGTGTGGGTTTACCATCCTCACGTGCGACGGTGAACCCGTTGCGGCCGGCGAGCCTCTGTGCGGGAAAGACATTCATAACGTGCTGATGGTTAAGCATGGCCGCGGCGAGATCACTGCAAAGGTCCCGATTGTCGGAGCCGCCGATGTCGACACCCCGCTCTACGGCCCGCTCGGCGCACTGCGCGTCTTTGGTGCCCAAAAGGGTGCAACGCCGGCGATGATTGAACAGTTCGATGCTCAGCTACGCGACTTGGTTAACCGAACCGGAACAGCAACGCAGGCGAACCAAAGTGGTGCAGGTGCCGCGGGCGGTCTGGGATATGGAATTCTCAGTTTCTTCAAAGGCACTGTCGTAAACGGATTTGACCTGGTCGCCCGGGCCGCTCGTATTGAGCAGAGGCTCGCGGGTGTCCACCTTTGCTTCACTTCTGAAGGCCAGATTGACGATCAGACCGCGTATGGAAAAGCCGTCGCGGGCATAGCGCGGCTTTGCAAACAACAGCAGGTGCCCTGTGTGGCTTTGGTCGGTGCATGTCGCGGTAAGCGTAGTTGATTTGTATAACCACGGACTGACTGCACAATTTCCGATTTGTCCTGGCCCTATCTCCCTAGATACATCAATGCGGGAAGCCGCCGGACTGTTAACCGACCGAGCATTTCACGTCACCCGTCTCTGGATGGCCAAAGTGGCCGGCTGACCAAGCAATTATCCGGCTTGAAAAGCATTGATGGGTTCGTTTGCGTCCTAAGTTTTTTCCACCCTACGAGTTAATGCCAAAAAACGGTGGCGGGGACAATGCGTGGATAAGTTGGGCCCAAACACACCGGTAATATTTGATCGGAACACTTCGCTGTACAGTTACTCGGGTAGGCACCGGACCTTATGAACGGCAGGCGTCCAGTCACACTGACCTGTAGAAAATTCTTGATTGAATCACACAAGATGTAGTGTATATTCGGCTGACGCTGTGCCATGGGTGGTTATTGAGGGCTAGAATGTTGTTCCGTCCCGGCCTCGATTTTGCAGATCTCTTTTTGTTCTGAATAAGTTTTGTTGAGTAAATGATTATGGGAATCCTCTGTGACAGCCAAATTCGTGAGTTGATCGGTATCGAGCCGTTTGAGGAGAACATCAAGCGGCCCGGCAAGGTCAGCTACGGGGTCTCCAGTTACGGGTATGACCTTCGAGTGGGGCCTGTATTTAAAATTTTCACGAACGTGAATTCTGAAATCATCGACCCCAAAAAATTCAGCGATCGTTCTTTCGTCACGGTTGATACTGATGAGACTGGAAAGGATCACGTGCTGATTCCGCCCAACAGTTTTGCGCTGTGTGAAACGGTGGAGACCGTTGCTATGCCGCGCGGATACCTGGCCATCTGTGTCGGCAAAAGCACCTACGCGCGGTGTGGAATCATTGTGAACGTCACCCCGATCGAGCCCGAGTGGCGTGGGAAAATCACGCTTGAGATCTCCAATACCACCCCCCTGCCAGCAAAGATTTACGCTAACGAGGGAATCGCGCAGCTCATATTTTTAAAAGGAGAGCGGGTCTGTGCGGTCAGTTACGCCGACAAAGGCGGAAAGTATCAGGACCAGGTCGGTTTAACGCTTCCGCGCGTTGACTAAAATTTCTTCGTCTGTGAAAGGATCTGTTGCATGCGTGTTTCACTTGTAAAATTATCTGTTTCTGCCGCGCTCCTCGGTGTAACCGGCTGCGGAATCTTCGGCGGCGATTCAGGGCCAGTCGCTTATCCCACTGCGCCGCCCGCAGTGAAATCACCGGCCACCATGCCGATGACTGCGCTGCCATCGACCACCACAAGTGTCGTTCGCGTACCGGTCGATGCGATTGAACTTTCGCACGGCGATTACCCGCCCCCGAGCTTCCCCGCGCCGACCAAGCCGGGGCTGGTCGAGGTGGTGGACCTCAATGGTGATCCTACCGTTGCAGTCGCGAGCACGTCGGTGACGGGCACCGGTGGCGACGCGACCAAACAGATGTCAATCACGGACATCACGAACATGTCAGTGAGTCTGGACCGAACGCATAAATACAAAATTGTCTTTGTTCCATTTAAACCAGGAACATCAACACCGTAATGCAGGGCTGCGAAAATTAAGAGGCAATCGCCTCCCGAGGAAGACGCTTTATTCGCGTTCCGGGAGCGGCGCAACCTCAAAAATGATATGTTAGGTATAAGTTAGCGTCGGTCATGAATCGGCTGCGGGACGGATCCTGCGGGCGACGTAATGTCGAGGCATCGTCAAGGAAAGGACACCAGACCATGAAAATCAATCGCCGTTTTACCAAGCCAAATGAGGATGTTTTTTCCACCGTTGAATACGAAAAAAGGGCCAGCCGGATTTCCAATCCGGACGGGTCGGTTGTATTTGAAATGAACGATGCCGAAATCCCCCGGCAATGGAGTCAGTTAGCGACAGATATCATGGTCAGCAAGTATTTCCGCAAGGCAGGTGTGCCGCAACTGGATGCTGCTGGCAAACCGAAGCTGGATGAAAGCGGCAAACCGATCAAGGGTCCTGAAAAATCGGTCCGTCAGGTCATCAATCGCCTGGCCGGCTGCTGGCGTCACTGGGGAGAAACACACAACTACTTTAACACCACAGAAGATGCTCAGGCATTTTATGACGAGCTTTCCTACATGCTGCTGACGCAGATGTGTGCCCCCAATAGTCCTCAATGGTTCAACACCGGGCTGAATTGGGCCTATGGCATCAGTGGCCCTGCGCAGGGTCACCATTATTGCGACCCTCAAACCGGCGAACTGCTCAAAGGCAAAGACGCCTACACGCATCCCCAGCCGCATGCCTGCCAGCCATTCCGGCGCCGGTTTCAACCCCCAACGGTCCGATCCCTATCGGCAAGATCGTAAAGGAAAACCTGATTGGACTGGAAGTGTTTGATGGTTCCTTCGAAGGCAACGGCATCGCAAAGGTAACAGCCGTCAAGGAAAATGGTGAACAGCAGGTGCTGCGTGTCGTTTTGGATGGAGGATCCGTTGTCGAAGCAACTGGGGATCACCTGGTTTATGTCCTGACCAGCGATGGCACCACCGGACGATGGATTCGCATCGATGCCATCGAACGAGGCATGGAAATGCTTCAATCGGTTCGCGATCGCGATGCCGAGCGAGCGTTGGCCACCAGCCCGTTGGTCGCCAGCTTTGGTCCAGAAGCAGTTGCCGCAGTTCATGCCAACGAAGGCACCGCCATCCGTCGGTTGCAGGCTGCCCGGGTTCGTCGAATCGAACCGCTGGGAATGCATACCGTATTCGATATCCAGACCACCTCGGGTCAGTATCTCTGCAACCATATCATCGTTCACAACTGCTTCATCCAATCGGTCTCGGATGACCTGGTGAATCCAGGTGGGATCATGGATCTATGGACACGCGAAGCACGCCTGTTCAAGTACGGCTCTGGAACGGGGAGCAACTTTTCCCGTGTTCGCGGTGAGAATGAATCGCTTAGCGGAGGCGGTAAATCGTCGGGTCTGATGAGTTTCCTGCGAATTGGTGATCGTGCCGCGGCGCGATCAAATCCGGCGGTACAACCCGTCGTGCCGCCAAGATGGTTTGTCTGGACCTGGATCACCCGGATATCGAGCAGTTCATTAACTGGAAAGTGCGCGAGGAGCTGAAAGTCGCCTGCTTAGCCGAAGGCATCAAGCATATCGCCGGTGATCAGCAGGAGCTTGCCCGCAAGCTGGGTCTGAAGCTGGATTATGATTTTAATGGCGAGGCTTATTACACCGTCTCAGGTCAGAACTCCAACAACTCGGTCCGCATCCCCAATGCCTTTTTTAAGGCCGTTGAAGCTGACGGCGACTGGAAGCTCGTTAATCGGGTTAATGGCAAAACCGCCAAGACCGTAAAAGCACGCGCGCTGTGGGACGACATCGCCTTTGCCGCCTGGCGCTGCGCCGATCCGGGTGTTCAGTACGACACCACGATCAACGATTGGCACACCTGCCCTAAGAGTGGCCGCATCAATGCGTCCAACCCCTGCGTCACCGGCGATACCCGGGTGCTGACTCCCGGTGGGGTCTGGCGGCGGATCGATCAGATGATCCACCTCCCCGCCCGCATTATCACCAATCTGCACAGCCAGGAAATCCACGTCACCGACGGCGCTTTCCCCACCGGAACCCGCGATATTTTCGAGCTGAGAACCATCGGTGGCTATACGCTGAAACTGACCGGCGATCACAAGGTCTGGACCCGCACACGCGGATGGGTAGAAGCGCGCAATCTTACTTCCGAAGATGAAGTTCGTCTTCCAAGCCAGCCGGCCGCTGTGCACGAAATCGGTGAGCCGCAGGATCCGCAGTTTTTCCAGCTGCTGGGCATGTTTCTGTCTGACACAAACGGCAATGCTTCGGCCATTCAACTCGACACCTGCCTGGCAGGCACGGCAGCCTCGGACGATTTCGCACGCTATATCAGTAATGTCTGGGGCGAACAGCCTGATGAATTTGCCAGTCGCGTGGCCAGCGAAATCATCACCATGGCCGTGAACAGCGATGAATCCTCCACGATCACCGCCCCACTGACCCATCGCCGATTACTCAGCCGAATGACTGCTTTTGTTCGCACCGAAGCCGGTCAGCGCCGCCTGAGCGATGAAGCGTTCACCGCGGGATTGGCGGCGCAAAAGCATTTGCTGCGTGGTCTGTTCACCACCGACAGCATTATCACCAACAATAACTCCGTCGAACTGCAGAACCGCAGCCTGGGTCTTTTGCGTGATGTGCAACTGATCCTCCTTGGGTTTGGCGTGCAGTCGGCCTTAATTGAAAAAAACGACGGCGGAGCCGTCGCGAGCGGGGAGATGTTCGATCGACAAGTGTGCACAACCCCACTTGGCCGCGATCTTGTATCGCGCGACGCAAATCCTGCGCCACGGCTTGCGTATCGACTCGGGCAGTCTCCGCTCTTTTTATACTCACGTCGGATTGATCCCCGGTAAGAAATGGGATCAGCTGGCGAGCCTTGCCTCTTTCGCGGTTGCAGGGGATGAATCCACCGGCAACTTCGACCGCTTCGCCCAACTCGTGCCAATGGGGCGTCAGCAGGTGTTCGATCTGACCGAGCCGCAGACCTCCTCGTTTATCGCCGGTGGAATCACCGTCCATAACTGCTCGGAGTACATGTTTCTGGACGACACCGCCTGCAATCTTGCATCGCTGAACGTCCTTACATTCTTCGATCCCGAAACAAAGGCTTTCGATATCGAAGCCTTCCGGCACGGTGTGCGGATCTGGACAATCGTGCTGGAAATCTCCGTGCTCATGGCCAGCTTCCCCTCTGAAGAAATAGCCACACTCAGCTACAAGTTCCGCACACTGGGATTGGGTTACGCCAACCTCGGCGCGATGCTGATGCAGGCCGGTATTGCCTACGACAGCGAAAAAGGTCGCGCGATCTGCGCGGCTTTGAGCGCGGTACTCACCGGCGAAAGCTACGCAACAAGCGCAGAGATGGCCGCTGAACTCGGGGCGTTCCCCGGGTTTGCAGAGAACGAGGCGGACATGCTCCGCGTCATTCGCAACCACCGCCGAGCCGCATACGGTAAAGAGATGAAAGGATCTTATGAAAGCCTGGATATCCACCCCGTCGAGATCGATGCGTCGCAGTTTTCCGAGAACGATCCCCTCGCCTCTCGTCTGCTGCTGGCTAGCGCACGGGAATGCTGGGACCGAGCCCTCCAACTCGGTGAAAAACACGGCTACCGAAACGCCCAGACCACAGTCATCGCCCCGACCGGCACCATCGGTCTCCTGATGGATTGCGATACCACCGGCGTCGAACCGGATTTTGCGCTGGTAAAATTCAAGAAACTCAGTGGCGGGGGTTACTTTAAGATAGCCAATCAGTCGCTTCGTCCCGCGCTGGTCAACCTGGGCTATACCCCCGAGCAGATCCACGACATCCTTCGCTACTGCCTCGGTACCCTTACTCTGCACGATGCGCCACATGTCAACTGGCATACACTCAGGGAAAAAGGCCTCAGCGATATTGACTTGAAAAAAATCGAGGAAAGTCTGCCGGGTCAGTTCGAAATCTCATTCGCCTTCAGCGGTTGGTCTCTCGGCGCTGAAACGATGGCTCGTTTGGAGATTCCCACCACCGTCTGGCAGGCCAAGGGCTTTTCTTTACTTAGACGCCTTGGGTTTACCCGTAAGCAAATCGATCTGGCCAATGATATCATTTGCGGACGCGGAACAATCGAGGGAGCGCCCCATCTTAAAGCTGAACACCTTGCGATTTTCGATTGTGCCAACAAGTGCGGCCGGCATGGCACGCGATACATTCACCCTGACGGTCACATCCGCATGATGGCCGCCGCCCAACCGTTTATTACCGGTGCAATCAGCAAGACAATCAATCTTCCCAACGAAGCCACGCTGGAGGAAATCAAGCAAAGCTATCAGCTCAGCTGGGAACTGGGCCTGAAGTCCAACG
Source organism: uncultured Phycisphaerales bacterium (assembly GCA_963792535.1). Classification (GTDB taxonomy): domain Bacteria; phylum Planctomycetota; class Phycisphaerae; order Tepidisphaerales; family Tepidisphaeraceae; genus CBDAQA01. The sequence goes on along the minus strand of CAWBWQ010000004.1, from coordinate 769,043 downwards.
CCCTCTACCGCGATGGCAGCAAGCTCAGTCAGCCCCTTAATGTGAAGAGCGACAAGGAAATCGACGAGATCGAAGAGGATGAAGCAAACACCGAAGCTGCTTTGGAAGAAATTTCCGGGCTGGTCGCTACTGCAACCAATTCGACCCCTGCGTTGATAAGCGACAACCTGGAACCCACCCATGTGAAAGTGATCGAAAAGATCATCGAGCGAATCGTGGAGCGCCCGCTTCGCAGGAGGCTCCCCGATACCCGCAACGCCATCACGCATAAGTTCGACGTCGCCGGTCATGAAGGTTACATCACCGCAGGTCTGTACACCGACGGTCAGCCTGGTGAAGTCTTCATCACGATGGCCAAGGAAGGCAGCACCATCGGCGGTCTCATGGATTCCATCGCCACCCTGGTGTCAGTCTCTCTTCAGTACGGGGTGCCCGTGGAATCGCTCGTGCGTAAATTCGAACACGTCAGATTTGAACCCAGCGGCATGACCCGCAACCCCGAAATCCCTATGGCAAAGAGCCTGGTGGATTACATCTTCCGATGGCTCGCAATGGAATTTGTGCCCGGCTACCGCGCCACGAATTCACCCCAACGCAACGTGCCGAAAGAAGAGGTCCGGGAAGAGCCCCCTTTTAACGGTGGCTCGCATGCCACTCCATTGAGCGAGTCCAGGCCTGCCAACGGGAACACGAACGGTCACGGTCACGCCACCCCCGCCACCAGCACGGTTACCGCGCAGCGGTTGAACACGATGCTCGCCGATCCGCTCAGCCAGCAAGGCAGTGAGATGCAGGCGGACGCTCCAGCGTGTGACGTCTGTGGCTCGATTACGGTTCGAAGTGGCACCTGCTACAAGTGTCTCAACTGCGGAAACTCCATGGGGTGCAGCTGAGGACTGCTCAGACCGGAATCAGTCTCGGCGGCAAATGCTTAGTAAACCGGGACTGTTCGCCTTAAAATTTTTATGGATCTTCTTCGCCATGCGAGATGATCTAAAGGTAGCTCACGTTTACCCGTTCGAGATCGCCGGATAGTTCTAAATGAAGTTCAAAAAGCCACCGCTTCGCCTGCAGCCCACCACGCTTTGGGATTATCCATCCCAGCACTACGGCGACGAGGTGCAGGGTGACCCGAACTACAAAGGAGCCACGCCAAGCTATATCATCTGGAACCTTCTAATGCGTTACACCAGGGAAAAAGACCTGGTGATCGATCCCTGCTGTGGCAGTGGAACCACGCTTGATGTGGCACGCGATCTGGGACGCAAAGCCCTCGGATACGACGTGCATCCAACGCGCAAGGATATTTTCCGCGTTGATGCTCGCAAGCTTCCGCCGGAACTGACCGACAAGGTCGATTTCGTTTTTATCGATCCGCCCTACTCGACTCATCTCGATTATGGCCCTGATCCGCGCGATATCGGAAAATTGTCGGCCGATGACGGTGAATATTACGCCGCGATGGAGTTGGTGATTGCGGAGATTCATCGCGTACTGAAGCCGGGAAAGCACATGGCTCTGTACGTCAGTGACAGCTACGAGCACAACAAGACGGGCGGCGTGTTTCACCCGCTGGGCTTTGAGCTTTTCGCCCGCATGGCCAGGCGATTAACTCCGGTCGATATTATTTCAGTGATCCGCCACAACAAGACTTTGGAAATGGGCAACTACCGCAAGGCAGCCGAGGACGGAAACTTTTATCTGCGCGGCTTCAACTATCTTTTCATCATGCGAAAAGCGCCGGTTTAATCACCACAGCCCCGCCGCGAAGCAATAATTAAAAATAGACAGGGCCGCCACCTAGGCGCAAAATGCGAACCGCAAGAATCGATTGGATGTATACGGATTCTGTTGCACTCCATCCGTCCTTACAGGCCAGTGATTTTAAAAAACAAATGGAAGATCGCCGTTCAATTGACCGATGTTTAGCCAAGTCCCCGGTCAGATCCGGGCGAAGCGCGTTGAATTTCAGAGCGATTTAAAGTCGTAGGATTGACTCGTGGATGATTTACTTAACGTCCGGTCGGGAGTTGCCGTTGTCTCGTTGGACCATACATTTGCCTGGGTGGACCAGACATTTTCCGACATAACAGGTTACAGCACGCCGGAATTGATCGGGAAGACTTTTGAATCCATTACGCATCCTGACGACCTGGATCTGGATCACCAGCTTGCTGACCGGTTGTTCCGCGGCGAGGTTCAGAAGTACAGCATGGAGAAGCGATATCTCCACAAGTGCGGAACGATTATTCCGATCCACCTGAGCGTGCTGCTTATTCGCGATCGCTTTGGTGGCGTGCTTTACGCGGTATCGACCGTTGAAAGAATTTCAGAGATGACAAACCTTCACGTCAGCTCATCAACACCGCTGACTCCCCAGGAAGTCGAACTCGACCGTATCCGTCGTGCGGTGGTCGGCGATTAGTCTGGATGGCTTCCCTCTACGGAAACCGACGGCCTCATGGCTTTTTGTAAAAATCCAATCGCGGGCTCGTGCGCATGAAAATGTAGTTGTCCGGTGCAACACTGAGCGGACCATTAATCCCGAAGACGGCCAACTGAATATGCTGCCCCGGTTTAACGTTCTCTCCGATGATTAAGCGGTTGGGGGTATTGAAACCCTTGACCACAGATCCACCAATCTGCCCAAGCCGGTGCGGCATTTTTCCATCAATCCAAATTTCCGCATAATCGTCGATCGTCACTTCGAAACTAACGGTTGATCCAGCCGTGTTGAAGTTCCCGACCTGCTGCGGAATCGTCACGTTGATCCGGTACCAGTTAAAGCACATTTTCCCCGTCGAACGCGGCTGCTTCAGGGTAGCGGGATCGAGCACCTCCCACTTCGAGTCATCGAAACCGGCTACCCCGGCATGAGGCTCGTAATCGTAGGTCTTAACTGGTTTCTTATCGTGAGTTTTAAAATCCACTTCGATGATCTTCGTGTCACTGTATCGCCATTGCCCGTCGACCAGCTTCACGCCGTCCGCGGTTGCAAGGTTGATGGATGCATCGGCCTTGGTGTCCGGCACAAAATCAGCGCCAGTGGGCACAAAGGGCTTGGTCGTCGGACCGGTTGTTGGCACGGCGTCCGGTGCGGCTGCCGTCACCAAGGAGGCGAACAACATCACCGAAACCTGCGCACATTTGATCAACTGACCAGGACGCTTTTGATTCATGGCATTTCCTTCACACACACTGAAATGTTTTAAGGCGTATTCGCAAGCGGGCGAATTTTGATATTGCGAAATGAAACCGACCCGTGATCGCCCTGCAGCGCAATCCAACCGCTGTTCGACTGGGCAAACCCAGCCATTTTTGCGAACTTGCTTTTGGCCACACGCGCTTTGAAATCGTCGCTGCCCAATACATACTCAAAATACTTTTGTCCGTTGATATCATGCTCGCATTTGGTCGGACTCAATAGCAATCGCACATGATTCCATTGTCCGACCGGCTTAGTCGCATCGAGAATTTTCCCTGTGCTGGAATCAATTGGCGGCTGATACAAACCGTACAACCACCCGCACCGCTGCGGATCTTTTGCCTTCTCGTTATCTTCAAGTTGAAACTCAGGCCCCGTCGACCAAACCTTCCCTCCATCATCAGTAACATGATAAATAATGCCGCTGTTACCCGCCTCTGAGATGTTGTAGTCGAGCTCTAATTCGAACCAGGAATATTTATCCGTTGTAACAATATCCCCCGCCTGGCGCGGATCCGCACAAACCAAACACCCATCTTTCACCTGCCAACCCTTTCGAACTCCGTCTTGCTTGAAGTTATGCCAGCCCGAAAAGTCGACACCGTTGAATAAAAGCTTCCAGCCTGCTGCTGTCTCGGCATCGCTCAGCGTATTGCTCTTCGGCTCTGCGATCGCCAGCTGGAAGCTAGTGACGATTATCACAGCTGCAAAGGCTGTAAGTAACCATGCCCGCGCGCGAGTAATTAACTGAGGCCTGAAGGATTTCACCCTGCACCTGCGATTAAAACCACACCCTCGAGCCATCAACACTGAAATTACCAAAACCGCCAGTTGATAATGACTCAACTCGCGTTTTTATTTATGAGCATCATTCTGATTGTTCCAGCATTCCAGTAGCACTTTAAAGTCTTTGCCTTTGGCGCTGGCCGATGCAAATTGAAGCGATACGTGCTTCGTCTCTCCCGGCAATAGTGAAAAATAACCGTCGCTCATGTGCACCGGTAGAATTTGCTCCTCCGACTCGGCGGCTACCAGCTTTGGACGGATGGCCAGCGCAACCGTGCCTGAGCCTGTCGGGTTAGTAATGTCCGCCTCGATGGTCTTATTATCGCCTGAGCTGGTGGTTTGTGATGTCATCGCCAACTTCACAGGCTTAAGACTCGAAAGACCCGAGTAATCGAGGTACTTCGTACCGCGCCAGTAGAAGTTTTCCGATATGAGTTTCCCCGATGAATCGACCAGTCGCAGCTTTATGAAGTGCGTGGGGGAAAGATCGGCAGGAAAGTTGAGCGTACAGCAATCGGCAACAGCGGTAGGTGATGAATCGATGCTCGCTTTCAATTCTGATTTGGACGTCCCGTCCACGTTATAAATACCCGCATATGCTGTGAGGCCACTCATTGCTCTACCTGAAGTGTTCACCACCCGGATCCGATCATCGTTTTGGTTCCAATAGATATGCACAGGCTCGCAGGCTGATTTTGCTCCCCAGAACGATCCGGTCAGATCGTAGTAATAATCGTAGGTTTGCCAGACCATGGAGGGATACGCGGACTGGCTCATCCAGATAATGAGACCTGCCGCATCCTTGTCGCTGTGATCCAGCCAACCTTCGAACATCGCCTTCATCGTTTCAATGTTGAGAAGCTGAGCCTTCCGGCAGAAATCCCGAATGTCGGTTGCAGTTCCATATCGCTGTTTTATAGAGGCGGTATAGGTGGAGGGCTTCCCGTTGCCGGCCCACTTGCCGTAAAAGTGCGCATTCCACATTTGGTTTTCAGGCCATTGCGTCTCTGGCGGCATAAACTTTTTGAAACTGTCGTAGGAAACAAATGTGGCCGTTCCAAGTTCGCTGCGCATCCCAAATGCCTGTTTGCTCCCGCCGCCGGTTGGCACACCGATAAAATACTTTTTGGGTTCGAGATTGCCCCATGGCCCACTTCCGCTCAAGGAGCCGGAGCGGGAATTGGGTGAATAGCGGCGATCGTCTCCATCATATGTCTTGATTTCCGCTGCAATCGGTTTGCTGATGTCGGCCGGCGGAGCGGCCTCATTGTCAGCCGCCCAGAATGCGATACTGGGATGGTTGCGCACCTGCTTGATTTTCTCAATCACATTTGCCTGGTAGATGCCCAGGTCGCCCGGCCGTCCGCCGCTGCTGTTAAGCCAAAGCTCATCCCATACCATGATTCCATATTTGTCACACGCATCGTAAAACGCCTGATCGGCTGTCATTCCCATCCAGTTACGGATGATGTTGAAATTCTCTTCCCTCTGAAAGCGCAGCTTTGTGTCATAGTCGCTGCCGCGGCAGCGGAGCATGAATTCCGCCATGCCCCAACTACCACCTTTGGGGAAGATCTGGACGCCGTTGATATGGAAATGCATGATGTCATTTTCAGTATCATACGTGTACTTTTTAATGCCGAAGGTCACATCCTTCGCATCCGACACACTAGAGCCGGTTCGGAACTCCAGGTGACACGAATAGAGATTAGGATCTCCATACCCGTTGGGCCACCATAGTTTGGGATTATGAATTTTCAGCGCGGTAATTTCATCCGGACTTAGAGTACACGACTGCACCTCCCCGGGCTTCAGTGACACCGCTTTGCGAAAGGTAACTTTGCCGGGATTAATTTCACCAACCAGCTCGCCGCTTACATTACCCGTCGAATGATTTACCAGATCCGCTTGAATCGACACGTCGCCTTCAGCATGACTCGGAACCTCTGTTCGAATCCACGGATCGATAACCGACACATCGCCGGTGTGAGTCAGATAAACATCCTTATAAATACCCATGTTCAATCCGGGCACGGGCGGCATCCAGTCCCAGCCTCGGCTGCAGATAAACGAAGGACTGTTGTAGTTCACATCTCTTGACACCGTCGGTGTAAAAGGTGTGGTGGGACGAGTGGCAGGTGCTTTAAGCTCCGGTAGATAATCCAGCACGGCAAGGACGTTCTTACCACCGCGATGGACAAGGGCAGTCACGTCAAAGCGACCGCGCTGAAAAAATCCGTGAATCGATCCGAGCTTCTGGCCGTTCACGTAAATGTCGGCGTCTCTATTGACACCGTCGAGGTTCATCCAGATGTGCCCCTTGCTGTAGTCGGAAGGAACGGTGAACTCGGTGCGATACCAGAAGTTTCGGTCGTACTTTTTAAAATCCACCTTGTAACAATTGTCGCCATAGGTTGGTTCCGGCTCGAGGCCGGCAATAACGTAGGACCCGAATACCGTGCCCGGCACCTGTGCCGCGACCCAGCCCGACGACGCAAATTCCGGCTTTGAGAGTTGTTCGCCGCTTGCTTTTATCTCGTTTTCGGGAGCAATGCGCCAGGCGCTACCGTTCAGCGAGGTTGCCGCAACATCATTCCCATTTGCCTGTTGAAAGAAAAAACCAAGGCAGAGTACAACAGCGCTCGCAGCCAGCCGTCCGAATTGTGTCGATTTCATTTCTGTTTCCATAGTCGGTTCCTGTTTCCGCACGCAAAAAGAGTAAAAAGTGTGTACCGCGATACCGAGCTGAATCCTAACCTGAACTTCCATCCGCCGCTGCCCAAAACCTCCGAACCAAACCTTGCAGCACCGGTAGTGCCGATATGCGACAGCCGGCCCTCTGCCGTCTATACAAAAGAGCGGGTCGGCGATTATTGCTGGAGACAATCACTGTGTCAAAACCGCAGAGGGCTCTATCTGTTTTGGTTTAAGACGCGAGCTCGCGGTACCGACAAAGGTGTCCGCGCAGCCGAAATAAAGAAACCAACGATCGTGCAAAATCGCGAGCCCCTCAATAAAGGTTGTGCCATTTTGGTAAAGCCCAGTCTTCTCCCAGGGGCAGGTCGGCTGGATAAAAGGCTTATCGAGGCGGGCTATAAGATGCGTCGGGTCCTTCGCATCGAACAACGCCTGCCCGCCGGAATAGGCACCATTATGCAACGATGAATCACCTTTGCCCGGCCCGTTGTTCTTTCCGTTATAAAAAACAACAATGCCATCTCTGGTCAGCACAGACTGGCAGCCGACCTCGGTAAGTCCGCTGTCGAAAAAGCCAGCGCACGGCGACATGATGGTCAGCATCTTTCCGTCGGGTGTCTCCAGGGGTTTCCAGTGAGTGAGATCTTCCGGACGTCGCCAGGTGAACAGCGTTCTCCCCGAAATACATCAGATAGCTACCGTTGATTTTTACCGCTACTAGTTTGCCATCTTTCACCTGATGAACGATAGCGGCGGACTTAACATGGGCTGTAGCCCATTTGGTTCCCGCAAAGACGCTGCCGAGCTTGGTCCAGTGCTTAAGATCCGTGGAGGAAGCGATTCCGATTCTTGAGCCCTGACTACCATTTTCAGAGTAGGTCGTGCGATATGAACCATCCGGAGCTTCAGCAAGCCGCGGATCTTCGCAACCACCCCTGCTTTCCAAGCCGCGCCACTCGATAGCTTGCTGGTCGTCGTTCGCTGGATAATAGACAGGCGTCGGGTCGCAGGTGAAATGAAATCCATCGTCACTTTGAGCATATCCAAAGCGGGAGCAGGTGTTTCCCGGGCCCTGCTGTGAACGATAAAGAACGACGATCTTTCCGTCTCGCGCAACGGCTGCGGGATTATAAACCTGGGCTTTCTCCCAGTGAATAGTTTCGTGATTGATTGGGTTTACAAATGCAGCATCGGAATTTGGCCTGATCACCGGCTCTGGAATGTCCTGCCGAGTGAACGGGCCGATTGCCCAATTTGGAAGCGTTTGATTCGAGACGTCATTCGAAGAAACGCCTGTAGTGGCCGGCAATGTTTGGGCATCGAGAGGCTGACCGAACATTACTCCCGCAAAAACAGTCGCAAGAAGGAAACGCAATTGGTTTTTCATAGTCTATAAAACAATAAGAGAATTACTTCACCAGCGATCGGCTTTCCGGGTCTGCATACGTGAGTCAGCCGCCTGATCTATATCATCACCGTGTTTTTGGAGGTGCGTCATTCAGTAGCGTCTCGATGTCATCGATTTCCGCCAGTCCAATCGATTCGTCCGCAGCTCCATAGTAAAACCGCCAGAGCCCTTTGTAGTGAACCACGCCTTCAGTGAATGTTACGTTGTGATGGCTATTGTGGTCGTAGGCAAACTGCGGCTCGATGAACGGCAACTCGCATCGCTTTAGAACTTTCGAAGGATCATCTCTGGAAAACAAAACCCATCCTGTTTTATGGAGGTATTGAGGATTCCAGCCATTGTAAATCAAGAGGATTCCCTCGGACACCATCACCGGGGTTGCACCGGGTTCGACGCCCATCGTGTCGAAGTGGTCGGCTCTTGCGGTCATTACCGGGTGATCCAGCGGTTGAGTCCAGTGCAGAAGATCGTCCGATATCGCCATGCCGATGGAGGGATGCCAGGGCACGAGTTTGGCCGATAAAATACAGGATGTATTTCCCGCCGATTTTTTCAGGCACGATGACGCCGGCTTTAACGAGCCCTTTGCCCCACCCCTGCGGCGTAAGAATAACCCCTCTTCTTATCCCAGTGAATGAGGTCCGCTGACGTCGCAAGTGACTGTTCAAAGCGACCGTGCCCCCCGTTGCTCACGTAAGTCAGGTAGTAGGTCTTGTCGAACATAACAACGCGCGGATCTTCGACACCCTCTGGTTTCCAAAGGGCCCTCACCCACCAGCACTGGATTGGATTTGCATGGCACGAAAGTTCGACCATCGTCACTGAATGCCAGCTGAATGCGCGATCCCTTGGTGCCCTTGGCATCCACGCGATAAAGCATAGCCAGCCGCCCTCCTACTTCGATCAGCGAAGGATTATAAACGTTGATCTCACCGCTCGTCTTATCTGCCGAGACAATTGGCTCGGAGTAACGAGTAACTCCGTTAGGCTCTTTCACCTGCATTTTGGTGAAATCCTGCGCCTCAGCCAAAACGCAGAAGACTAATATAACCAATAAGCTAGTGAGGGGTGACAATCGTTTAGACATAGAATGCGGACCTGATTTGCATTTCCGCAAGGCGTTTATCTGTAACACGAACATCTCTGCCCTTTTAGTCAGGCTTCATCCGTTATTTCTTGAGGCCGAAGTCGAAAGCAACTTCGCCCGAATGTTCGCCTGATATCTGCTTCGACGCTGACTGAGGCCCAAGACGATCCTGCGATAGAAACTTGTTCCGCATTGCAGGGATGACGTCGAAGAACGCGATGTCAGATTTGGGTAACGCAAGCAGCGGTTGATCGGGTCCGTCGTTTGGAGTGTAAACACCAAGATAAGATTCGCTGGCCGTCGTGCTGGCCGTAAATTTGCCCTGTGCGGTATCGAAGGTCGCCCACTGCCAGTTACGGAAGTAGCCCTTAAATTCCGGCGCGAATGAATAAACGACGCTCGGCACCGTGTTGTTATAGTCATTATGCCACACATCCAGGCGGGTGCCCTCCAGGCGATTCTGCCAGCTTCGGTAAGGGCCAAAGCCGAGCCAGTCTATCGCCTTCATCTCACTCTCAGGATAGTCAAAGCTGATCCCGAGCATGTCGGCCGGCCCGTCATAGGAATAAGTATAATTCAGCTTCACCTGGCCATTAGCGGAGATGTGCCAGACAGCTCGTTTTAACGATCCGGAATAGTCTGCCGTCACTATCAGATCGGGACCGTCCGCGTGTGATTTAAAGCTGGTTAGATTACCGGCTGTCGCCACATCTGTATAAGTCGTAGGACGACGCCCCTTTTTGTCCCGTACGTAGGCCAGAAATCTTGGACCATTGGATAGCGAAAGTTCTTTACTTGCGCGAACGACTTTGGACAATTGCCCGCTGCTCGAATTAAAGTGCAACTCAATCGAACCGGCTTTCACTATCAGTTCCCCGTTGCCTTCCTCGCTTGTGACCTTGGCACCGGCGGTTGCCGGCATGGGCCTATTGCCCGCGCGCACCGGCCACGACCAAGTCCACAGGTTTGCACCCTCTGCATTTGTTGCAGTGAAATAAACCGCGTCGACGCCTTCCCGTGCGGGCAGACTTACATTTAGATCACCGCTTGTATGAGGGGGTAGCGAGGGAATAGTTGTCTCGCCGTTGGCCACCACAGTGTGACCCGCGTGGCTAGAGCCCGATCCGGGAAAAGTCACATATTCCCAGGACAGCTTACATTGAGCGAGATTCGTAAAATCGTAGCTGTTTTCAATTTTGATCGTGCCCTGGAAGCCAGGCTGCAGCCCCTGAGGCGGGGCTTCGATCTGTACTGGGGACCAGATCTGTTTAATAGTATAGTAGCTGCCCTCTTTTTCGCGACGGGGTCCCATGATGCCGTCAGGCCCCAGATTGCCGGAGTTATCGATTATTCCTCCTTTGTCCGTGCGAACAATTCCATCGTCACAGAAAACCCAGAAGAATGCTCCTCCCAGAACCTTGCTCTTGCTCAGCACGTCCCAATAGTCTCGAAAGTCACTGCCCAGACCACCATCGTAAAGCCCATGCTGAAATTCGGTAGGGAAATAGACTGCTGGGCCGCTGCTCCCTTTCACAATCGCGCTATAGTCAGGATAGTGAGGATCGTTGACTCCATGATCCCTGGATTCTGGATGCATGACAATACGATTCTGGGCATCCCATTTGTCGAACTCAACATCCAGCGCGTTATTCCATGCTCCCTCGTTACCGTTGTCCCAGACCAACACCGAGGGGTGATTCACATCACGCCGAACCATTTCACCGACCAGCTTTTTACCAATCGGGGTTTCATAGTGCCCGCCCCACCCGGTGAATTCGTCGAGCACATACAAGCCCATTTCGTCGCAGGCGTCGAGAAACTCGCGGTTAGGAGGGTAGTGCGACATGCGTACGGCGTTCATGTTCATGTCCTTGATTAGCCGCGCGTCTTCGTAGCAAAGCGCCTTGCTCAATGTCCGCCCGGAATCGGCCCAAAGGCTGTGACGGTTCACACCCTTCATGATGATCTTTGTGCCATTGAGATAAAAACCATCGTTCTTGCGAAGTTCGATCGTGCGAAAACCAAATCGGCTGGTTACCGTGTGCTGCGGCCGTCCGTTTTTGAGCAGCGTGAATTGAATCTTGTACAAATAAGGCGATTCGGCAGTCCATTGCTTCACTGCGTCGAAGTGGGCATGAATCGATTGCCGGGTGCGACTTATCGGTTCAATGTCTGACGGATTCGGCGTCGCAAAAATCGGTGCGCCCACGGGTTGATCCTTTGGCATCGAGCAGCTGCACGCTCACCTTCGAGTTGGATGCATCGGCATCTTCGCCGAGATAGATATCCGCTTTAAGGTCGCCGTTGCCCTGGCCATCTACGCCAGTCCAGTCGATGTAATCAGCCGGCATCGCTTCCAGATAAACGGGGCGATAGATTCCACCGAAGTTCCAGAAATCCCCCTGCCGCTCGGCACGCATGACACTCAGATCGTCGGTTACCTTGCTGACCGTCACCTCCAACAGATTCTTAGCTCCGAATTTGAGAAACGGTGTAATGTTATATTTAAACTCGTAAAAAGAGCCTTCATGAGCCGGGCCTACCGAGTGACCGTTTACAAAGACTTCGGTCTTAACCATTACGCCCTCAAAGACGATCCGAATCGTTTTCCCCTGCCAGTCGGCGGGCACAGTAAATTCTGTCTTGTATTTCCCCTGCTCGGATGCAAAACCGGGTGCGGTCGGCACACCTTTGGATTTTCCCAGGCGAAACACCTGCCCGTAGTTGTAGACTCCAAAGCCCTGCAATTCCCAACAGGACGGAACGGGTATCTTTTTCCACGCGCCACTCTGCATGCCCGCGGTGCAATAAAAATCCCAGGGGATCGCATCATCCTTCCCAGTGCCGGAGAGGTATTGTATCTGGGTTGCGCTGTCAGCGTGAACGGGGGCGGCGATGAAGCAACCTGCGAACAGCAGGATCAGGCGGCTCAGATTCAGAAGTCCGTCGCGCGACAAGGTGGTCATCAGCATATGTTCCAATCGTGGCCGGCGAAGCCGGGATTTGTGTAAACGCAAGAGATCCAACCCGCGGACGCAGGTTTATATCTCGACGGTGACATTACATACTATTACGCGGCGTCCGTATTGTTGAGACGCTCGGTTTGCTAAACCGTAGCGTAGCCGCGCGCCGCAATGTCGAATGCTCGAATACACCCATGCAATTTTCTCGCAGCCCCACCAATAAAGAACGCGGTCGCGTTGGGAACGCGACCGCGTCAATTTATCAACGATCAATCTAAATCTTATTCCTCTTCTTCAATTTCTTCCGACGCGGCGACAAGGACTTCTTCCTCGGCGATTCCGGTTAGCTTTTTATCGGCCGCGCCTTCCTCTTCGAGGGTATCCTGCAGCAATTGCACCACGCTTGTATGGCCAAGCTGATTGGCGATCGCGCGGACGGTGCCATAAGCAGCCATCTCATAGTGCTCCACACGCTGCGCAGCACCAATCAACGCGGCGTCAATGATCGGGCTCTGACCTTCTTCTTCCAGAACCTCTTTCCCTTCCTCGACCAGGCCTTTCATCGCCTGGCAGGTCTTGCCTCGCAGCTTAATTTCCAGCGTCTGACCGATCTTCTCCAGGCGCTTCACATGGCCCTCAGTCTCTTTGAGGTGCGAGGTGAACGCCTGCTTCAGAGCAGATGATGACGCCTTTTTAGCCATCCTTGGCAAAGCCTTCAGTAACTGATTTTCAGCACTGTAGATGTCCTTAAGTTCGTCTTCGAGCAGTTCGGTCAGCGTGTCCATGGTTTCTCCTGAATAAATGAATCGGGGTTGCTCGTGGCAGCCCCTCGCCGCTGGCAACGCGGCACACCGCCAAAAGCTCTAGCGAAATCCGCGCCACTACAAAAAGGCTTGCACGAAACGTGTGGCATCTGAGGTCTCCTCAATTGCGCTCTCTCCGACGGGCATCGGGGAATCCGCACGCCTGGTCCGTTCAACCACGTGAATATGACAATCAGGCGGGGCACGGGAATTTCTGCCGCACGCAACTTCAGTTCTATTTCATGCTTGACGACAAAGGCGTTTGCAACCGATGCACGCATTTGGGATAACTCCCCGTGCCGGTGACGGTACCGGTTGTGCGTTGACCAAGAGCCATTTTACACTATGAAATCTTACGGGAAGTTTGAGGCGGTCCACGAGTTATGTCAGACGCCCGTTGCGGCGCGTCTGGACCGCGCCCCCACGGGACGCAGGGCCCCGCCGGATGTTGCATTAAGCTCATTCAACCCGATTCCCCCGTTTTTGCCGGCAAGGGCGCCGCCGCCGCCGAGGAGCTGCTGATCGCCGCTGCGTTGCAGCAATCCATCGCCAACAAATCCGAACACTGGGCTCCCGTTTACGAGCTGGGCTACGACGGCAAAAACGCGTTTTACGTCAGCAAACTTTTCGAGCGATCCCTGCAGCGAATGATCGACCTGAAAGTAAAGGTCAGCTCCAGCGATTTACTAACAATCACCTCGGCGATTGTGGAAGGATTGGTGGATCTTGAAACAGCGTTTGACCGATCTCACAGCAACCTGAAACCGGCAAACGTTCTTATCGCGGGCAAGGGACGGATACGCCGTGAGGATGTCCGATTGACCGATCCGAATGCCGGAGACCAGGAGCGGCCCTCGATCACCCGCTCGCCGGACGCAAAAGCCATCGGCGAGATTATTTTCAGCCTGGTGACCTGGCGTCCACATGGGGCGGCCCGCTGGCCGGTGGCTGAATCGGTCGAGTGGGATCGACTGGGTTCCAGTGGATTGCAGTGGCTCGATCTCTGCAATGACCTCATCAACACGATGGCCCGGCAAGGGCCCATGAAACTGGGAAAAATACAGGCCCGCCTCAACTCGATGCGCCCCGGTCGACGTCGCATCCCCCGCATCTGGTTTGCAACCGCCGGTGTGGTCGGACTGGTCGCCGGCGGATACATCTTCCGCGATCAGGTGCTTCCCGAATTGAACAATGCGAAAGTCTGGGCAACGCATCTCGCACAAACGACCGGACGATCGACGTCACCGGTCGCGCCGAGCACCAGCCCGGTTTTGCCGATGCCGGTAGCGACCAACTACGCCCCTGGAAGAACCGAGCCGCGCTGCGCTTCCCAGAATCGCAGCAACGTCGACGCCCGCGCCACCGGTGGCAATTGCGCCGCCGCGCCCCATAATTGCCGCGCCGGTGGTAGTCGCGCCGGCTCCTCGAGCGCTTGCGACACAGGCGTTTGTCCCCCCGGTGGTGGACCCTGCGCCGGTGCGGATTTCTCCCCACACGCCGGCGGTGACGTTTGTTCCACCAGAGATTCCCAAGCCTGCCGCCGTGGATAAACCCGCAATCCCGCCGCCGCCGCCGGTGATCGTCCCCGAGGCATTGCCAGCGGTTCAGTTGCCTGCCTTCTTGCCCGGCACCGCGGCCGCAAAGTTTCTGGACACCGTGTCACACCTCTCCGCGCGGGCGACCGCCGACCAGCGTGACAAGTTCGTGCAGGCGGTCAACCCGCTGGAGACTCAGTATCCAGTTGCCTCTCCAGCCGGTGATCGGACGTGGCAAAAAGAACTCACCAAACTGGTCGCCGCAAAACGCGAATCGGAACTGACCGCAGCGGTCACTGCGGTGGCAGAGTCAAAAAACCCCGACCCATCGAAATATATTGCGTTCGTGGCTGCGGCGTCGACCTTCAGCGCCGATGCGGCCGACGCGGAAGACCTCATCAACACCGGCAGCAGTTGGATGCCGCAAGACGCCGCCGGCAAAATCCAAAAGGCGCGGCAGGAGCAGGACAACCTGCTGGCAACGCCCAGCGCGAAATCCGCAGCTGCTCCCGCGGTGCTGGACGAACTGCGCCCCGTCACCGAAGCGGTAAACGCCGGCGATCCCAAAGCGCTCGAAGCGATTCTTCACGATCAAAATTCATCGCTCCCCGCGCGCGTTGCCGCCTGGCAGGCACTGGATCTGCCCGCGATGCACGGGCATTGGCCCGCGGGCCGCGCGGATTTCGTCGCCGGGCAAAAGGATGGCGACGCACTTATTGCCGCAGCCACGGGTACGAACATCAACAGCAAGACCGCCGTCACTGAGTACCAGGATCGACGCCTTCAGGCTTTTTATGCAACGCTGACCAATGAACCCGCCGTCACCGATGCGGTCACCCACCTTGACGAAATTGAAGATGGGCGTGCCGGTCGTCGACCCGACTGGTTGAAGTTCGACCGCGTGCTGTATTCGTTAACGATCAATTCAACCTCACCCTCTGAGGCCGATTTAAAAGAACTGAAATCGCTTGGCAGTTTGCCCGCGGCCGCGAGCTTATATGCAGCTGTGGATAAGGCGCGCCGTGCCGCTGCCACCGAACAGCCGCTAATGGGCATCGGCCCGGGCCTCCTGAACTGGGTGGCGAGGCCTTTCGATTTTTCCGGTATCCAGGGATGCGTTTACAGTAACGACAGCTGCCCGCCGATCGAGTTTATTCATGTGGAACCCGGCCCTGGAAAAGGTCTGCCGTTTTATCTGTCCACGACAGAGGTTCCCGTCGGGCTGATTCAGGCGGTGCTGGCCGATACAACCCAGTCGTCGGCGGCCGCGACTGAATCGCTCAAGGCGCTGTGTCCCGAGTCTGAACCGTCAAATTCCGGTGCCCGCGTGTGGAAATTTGCGACCGGCACAGGAATCGAATTGAACCCTGCCAGCTATCTCCAATACTTCCGCCAGTCACCGACGCCTGACCTGCCGATGCAGCAGATCACCCCGCAGGCAGCAATGTACCTCGCGCGCGACCTGGGCTGCAGACTGCCAACGTCCGCCGAATGGCAATCGGCGCTCGCCGCGGCCTCAAACCCGACCACAACGAACGATCCCATGAAAGGCTTCGCGACCGTCGGTTGGAAATTGCGCGATGCTGATTTCATGACACTCGTGGGCCGCGCTTCGGTGAACCAGCGTTTTCCCGATGACGGCATTTTCCTGGGAACCGATCCCTCGCAGATTCCGACTGCCGCTTCGGCAACCACCTGGCCTCCCGCGGCTGTCCACAAGCTGGGTGGCTGGACAGTTGCCGACCTGCGTTCTGATCCCCAGGCTCAGCGGCAAATGGCCAGGCTGGACGAAAGCTCTTCTGACTTTCGCGCGGACCTGGTCGACGCCCCGCAGATGGGCTTTCGGCCCGTGGGCACAACGCATCATGTGTTTCACGATCTAATTGGTAACGTCGGTGAAATCGTAATAGATGTACCGACCTCCGACATGGAATTGCTGTCCTGGGGCCGGAAAATTTCCGAGAAGGAAACCACCGAATGGTTTTCCCGGGCCGATCGGCTGAAGCAGGCCGGGGTTATCGGTGGATCTTTCCTGTCTCCTCCGGAACTGGATCCGATGAAACGACTTCCTTTCCCTGACGGGGCAACGCACCCCGCGTATGCTGATGTGGGATTCCGCCTGGCGTTTACCGACCCAAAGGTGTTTGCTGATGCATCTTCGGTTATCAGGCATACCGGATATCTCTATCCTCCAGCGCCGGCTAAGCCCGTGGACACTTCGCCATAAGGTTCATATGTTGAGCCTACTTTTAAGGAACGCCATGCCCGCAAACCAACCACACTCGTTTTCTTCATTACCGCTGAAGTCTGGTTTTCAATCCGCCCTTTTACTCGCGGCCCTGGGCCTGCTGGGCGGATGCGAGAATCACAAGGTTGTGAACATTCAGTCAGTGCCACCGGGCGCATCCCTGCGGATCACAAAGCTGATGTATGGCTCGCCCGCGGGTGACATCGTGCCAGCACCGGCGGATCCCAAGACAGCCATCACCAGCCAGGATCTGCCTTTCCCCGCCCAGGCGCTTCCAACCTACCAGGTGACCGCGAACCTCGAACGGTTTCGCGAAAATTCGATCATTATCGCATGGGATCTGCAGAAGGATTATCAGATCCCCCTGCTGGAATATAAGCGGCCGATCGACTCGATCGAGTTTGACCCGGCGCAAGCCGGACGCGTCTGGAACCTCGCCCCGCGGGTGACGCAGGAGATGGCCTACCTGCAAAAGCTGATCGAACCGACGACACTTGTGACAAATCAGACGCAGGTCACCCTGTCACACGATGACACCACCACCGACTATCTAAACCTCGCTGCGTCTCCGATAGCGGATTTGCTGATCTATCAGAAAGTGCAGAAACGGACCGACGGTGGATACGACAGCCGGCTTTACAAGCGAAACACGAAAAGCGGGCTCGAAACCGAACTGACCTCCACGCACGCTCAGGAATACACGCCGGCATTCACCTATGGAGGCGACGCCGTCGTTTTCAGTTCTGACAACGCCAGCGATAACCCCACGCTCTGGCAGTTTCCACTCAACAGCGGCGGCAGTTATATAAAATACCTGACCCGCACCGATGCGGCTGACTATGCTCCAAGCATCGGTCAATCGCTGATGGTATACAGCAGTCTCCCGCCCCGGTGCTTGGCCCGCAGGTCTGGCGCAGCGGCCTGGATGGCCGAGATGCAGGGTACCTCACCGAGGGAACTTCGCCGCAAATCTCCCCGGATGAACGGCAGATTTTGTTCCTCCGAAAAGGCAAGGGGAATTTCAACCAGCTCTGGTTGATGGACAAAGACGGGGACAACCTTCGCCAACTCACACAAAACATCGATTACGATATCAATGACCCGCGCTGGTCGCCCGACGGCAAGTGGATCGCCTATTCCTGCCGGGCCGGCCGCGATGAAGACAAGCAGCCGGACTCCGACATCTGGGTGATCGCTTCCGATGGATCGAACAAGGTTTTTCAGCTGACCAGCAACGGCTCCAGCGATACTTCCCCCGCCTGGGACCGCAACGGCAGCACCATCTATTTCCGGTCCAACCGCGGTGGATCCTGGAATATATGGAAGTTTGATATCCGCCCGGCTGTGCTGCAATAAACGTCAGCAACAGCGGAATTTTCAGCTGTCGCAGTGCGCCACCGCTGGATTTGGCCGCTGGAGTTTTTCCGACTCTTGCAGTCGGCCGCACCGCACCCATAATGCAGCACTGGACTTAGGAGACGAATTTAATGGCCAAGGCACGAGCGATTGTGAAACGCCGCAAGGCGGTTCGGACAATTAAGAAAATCACCAAGACAATGCAGATGATTGCGACGGCGGCGTTTCAAAAAGCGCTCAAGCGCACCGTGGGCACCAAGCCGTATACTTTAAAGGTTCGCGAACTGGTCGGTGAACTGGCCGCCACGCTCGGTGACGAAGTCCAACATCCCCTGCTTCGCGACACCAGCTCGGCGTCGAGCAACCATATTGCCGTTCTGGTCATAACCAGCGACCGCGGATTGGCCGGTGCTTATAACGGCATGATCCTGCGCACCGCCAATCAGTACATCAAATCCGCCGAAGCCGCCGGCAAGAAGATCGATCTCTATGTTTCGGGCAAGAAAGGCGTCAGCTTTTTCAATTTCCAACGCCGGCCGATTACCAGGCGGTTCGATCAGTTCGGCGGTCAGGCCAAGTTTGCCGAAGTCGACCGCGTGGCTGAAGATTTCATGAAACAGTTCATCGACGGCAAGGTCGACGAAGTCCGCGTTGTATATATGAACTTTATCAGCGCTTCATCGCAAAAAGCCGACGTGATGCAACTGCTGCCGCTGTCGGCCATCGGGGCGAAACCGCAGGATAAAGCAGCGCCCGGCAAGTTGAAAACACAGACGGTCTACGAATTTTCGCCGGATCCCAAAACGCTGCTCGATGAGTTGCTGCCTTTGACGGTGAAGAGCGCCTTGTTCCAGGCATTCCTCGACGCGACCACCAGCGAAAACGTGGCTCGAATGGTCGCGATGAAAAGTGCTACCGACAATGCCGATAAGATGGTCAAAGCGCTGTCGATGCAATACAACCGCGCCCGCCAGAGCCAGATCACAACCGAACTCTCGGAGATCATGGGCGGCGTCGAAGCAATGAAGGCTTGAGGCTATATCCGGGCGTGCCTTCATTGAAACAACGCGGGTCCTCAAACGGTTGCATTAAGTTGCCTGCAGCGCCTCATTTTGAGGATCGTCATTTCGTGCAACGGATTGTATTGGAAGTTTTTGCAAGCGAATCACTCCCCATGCAACGGCCATATGAATTGGGAGCGCCAGCGCGATGATCGAACCATTCGCCTGGTAAAACCACGGCGTCACCTTCGCCAGCAGATCGAACGCGGATAAACCCAGCACGAGCAGCGACATTTTTCGCGCAGCGCCCGGCCACTTGCGCGAAAACGGGATGAGCACCACCAAGGCGAGCGAAATGATATTGCCCTGAAACCAGTTCTCATTCCACTTGGCAGCCTGATGGTCGGTGAACCACGCGAAGGAAAGTAAAGCCCCGCCCATGCCGGCCAACAACGACCACAGGCAGGCGAGGATCTTGAATGTCCAACGCGCATAGCGCGCATGCTGGCCCAGCGCGCCAGCAAAAACAGCAGCGCTGCTGTCACAACGCCGACGCTTAGAAATCCATAAAAGTATCCAGCCGGGGGGACATCGCGAGACGGATATGTGCCGGTGCTTAAAACTGTCTCAGAAAGAATCAGCGGAACGAATTTTCCCTCCGCATTTTTCACTTTGACATCGCGCAAATGTCCCGCGAGCTTCATCGGCAGGAAGCTTTCACTCCACGCTGACAGCGGTTGATCCACCGCGTGTCCCAGCGCGTAATCGAGAAAAAGATAAAGCCAAAGGTCGTCCGCCGTGCAGCGCCGATCATGCCAGCGAAGCGTCGTGCCGGTCGGCACATTCGACAGAACTTCGTGAATCCGGCCATCAACGGTCCGGTCGATCGCGTCGCGGGTCATGGTCGAGCAGTTTTTCTGGAAATAATCGTACAGATAATATCGGTTGGCATCTGTATCGTTTTGCATCAGGCGATTCAGCAGTTCGATCTTTTCCGCCGGCGTGAAATTGAGCTCCTGTTTCAGGACATATCGTCCGGTGCGGGTGTAGGTGTCAACCACCGCGTCGGTGGGATAGCCCTGCATTGAATATTCCAGGCGGCCCCGCAGAAAATGCCACCCGAACGAGGCAAAACCGCTGATACCATTGCCGAAATCGAACACGCCCCAGTTATAGGAAATGCGGGGAGGGAGAGGGTCGCCGTTGGAATTCACCGGGTCGAGCAGCTGGCGGGAAGGATCCTCAACATCAATGAAATCATGCCCGAATTTTTCCCAGGGATCCGAGCCCGGTCCCAGCGTGATGAGATAAACATGCAGACTCTCGCCCGGAATCCTGGGCGATTGGGCAGCAGCAAGACAGGGCACGATCGCCAGGCATAAAAACGCGGCGAAGGGGTTGATCCATTTCACGCTCAAATCGTCGCCGGACCCAGCGCCGGCGTCAATCGCCATGAAATGCGAGCCGGAGAATGATTAAGTATTCTGCATCTGGACCTGCGCCGGCGGGGAGATCTTCTGCGAGTTGGCGGCGCTGACATGTCCCTCCCAGAAGACGTCAAATGCCTTGGCGATTGAAAAACGCGCCATGCGCTGCGAAGCCGTGCGGCCCATGCGCTGGCGGCGAGGCGTGTCGTCCAGCAGGGCTTCAATCGCTTCCTGCCAGACAACCGAACTGTGAGCCGCAAGAACCAGCCCGGTGATGCCGTCATCCATGACTTCCTGCGGTCCGCCTTTGTCACTGACCAGCACGGGCAATCCGGCAGCCTGGGCTTCGATCACCACCTGGCCCAGCGTGTCGGTTTCGCTGGGGAATACAAACAGATCCGATGAGGCATACAGCCCCGGCAATGTCGTGTCGTCCTGATATCCCAGGAAATAAACCGGCAAACCCGCCAGTGCCTGCTTCATGTCGGACAGGTACGGCCCCTCGCCGGCGACCACCAGCGCGACATCGCGACGATGCCCGCAGATGCGCTTAAACGCCTCGGTGAGGAACGGCAGATTTTTTTCAACGCTCACGCGCCCCGCATAAAAGAGCTTGTGGGTTTCAGTTGCCCCGATCTTTTCCCAGATCGTCAGATCGCGCGCCGCGGATGGAATTTTTCGTTATCCACGCCTGGCAGGGTCATAATCAGCGCGTCTTCGGGGAAACCCATTTCGATCAGTTTCGCGTGATATTCCTTGCTGCGGGAAAACGTATTTTGGGTCTGGCCGTAGAACCATTTCATGAACCCGACGGTGGCGCTGATGGACCGATGATCACCGGTCAGATTTTTCACATAGCCGGGAAAATCGGTGTGATAGGTGCCGAGCAACGGAACGCGGAGCATCTTGGCGACCAGCCAGCCGCACAGGCCCATGGGACCGGGCGTATGAACGTGAATGGCGTCGAACTGCTGGCGATCCGCCCACTCTAAAACCTCCGCCAGCGGCGGAATTGTGAGCGGCTGGTCGGGATAATAAGGCAATGGCCGCGAAAGCAGCGGCTTGAAATTTTTTCGGGATGGACATTCTATTTTTGTGACATCGGTGCTCGTGCAGACGATGAGATTACGACCGCTTTCGCGGGCCTGGCGGCTCATGTCACGAATGACCCGACCGACACCGTTCACTTCGTCGAACGTGTCAGTGAAAACCCCCAGCTTCATGGCCTGGCTGGTCACCCGCGTGCCGGTGCCGGTGATGCGCGGCAGAAGCTGACGCTCGCGGTTTTGATGGAAAAGCGCGAAATAATAAGGAAGGAGTATGAACTGGTGCGCCGCAACAGTGGAGATCGCGTCGAACACACCCGCTATCTCTTTATGGTCCAGCGCACGCATCACCGAGTCGGCAATGCCGCCGCTGATGTCTCGATTGACCGCGGACATGAATTCGAACATCGCTTCATGCTCGCCGAGCACGGCATGACCACTGGACAACGCATCTTTCAGATCCGACTGCTCGCTGAGGCGCTTTTTGCAGGACGCCAGGAACAGATCCAGGAGAAGCGCCGATCCCGTGCGCGGCGGTTTTCGCCGGAAAGGGCTGGTGAGCTTTCGACCGAATTTTTTCGCTTTGCTGCGCACGGCGGCTTTGACCCAATCGCGCCGGCGGGTTTTTTGCCGCTCCCCCACCATCGCACCCAGCATCATACCGGTAAGGCTTTTCCGCGATGATTTCCTGGCAACGCGCCGGCTGTAGTAACGAATCCCCACGCCGTAAAAATTATGCGCAGCTTCAGGCTGGATCCGGCTTCACCACCGGGCCGGCAGCGCCAGTGCGCAGGCACTCGAGAAGCTGCGCGGGTGTTTGCACATCGGCGGGAAACTCGGTCCAGGTGCGGCCAATATTGAACAGGCCGTGATCGTCGCTGCCCCCGGTGCGGGATTTGATATGCGGCAAGGGCCAGCGCGGTTGCAGGCCGTGCCGGTCAGCAAAGGACGAAATCATCTCCGCGGTCAGCGAATCGAGCAGGGGCTCGAGCGATTGGCGATGCAGAACGCTGTGCGAGCCGTTGAGGGTCTCAAACCCCTTGAACAGAAGCACCAGACGCTCGAGGTGCCAGCGTTCGAGCCGGTCGTTTTGTCGATAGACCGGGTGGGCCACCGAGTGCGCGAGTTGTCGGTCCTCAATGAGTTCCGCCACCTTGTAGATATCGTTTGCGGCGCTTTGGAGGTCCTGATGGTCCTGCTCGGTATGACCCCACAGGAGGATGTGCATTTTGCATCCATCCTCGGGGAAATAGCAGGTGAGTTCTTCACCAAAAAAGTGGTCCGGCCTGGGGGCCAAGTGGACGACTCCGCGAAGTGAATCGTGGTCGGTAATGGTGACAAAATCCATTCCCCGTCGCTTCGCCTGGTCGTACACATCCAGCGGTTCACTGTAGCTTTCGGGGCAGTCGATGGCCTTGAGCATCGCCTCGCCGGGCTTGTTGCTGCCATTGCTGTGGCAATGAAGATCAGCGCGTTTCACCGGCGCATCTGGCCACAGCGCAGGTCGTTGGTTTGAGAAATTGTCTGCACGGTTGTGCATCGTTCAATCCTTAAGAGGCCCCGCCGGCGATTGCATTCTAATCTTTGAAGATATGGATTGCACATATGTTGTGCCGAACCGACGGTTTAATTCGTAAAGCCTTACGCGGGCAGACGCGCGCTGTGTCTGCGTTTGCCCTAAAAGCGCCGGGCGGTATAATCGAGTTTCCGCCGCGGAAAGCGGCCGGGTCCGATGCAAGGGTCGGCTGTGAACCAGGTCAGGTCCGAAAGGAAGCAGCCTTAAACAGGTCCGGTTTTGTGCCGTCGTGTCCCCGGCCGCTTTCCGCGGCGTTTTTGCTTTCGGTTCAGCGAACGAATCCAAGCCTTGCGTCGAGGGAGGACGCTACCGATTGATCAGCATTCCTTCTGCCATTAATCCGGGTCCCAGCCCTATCGCCACGATTGGGCCGGAAATGTCGGCTGCCATTTTCTGCAGGATGAACAGAACGGTCGCGGATGACATATTCCCGTACCTGGCGAGAATATTTCTAGAGTATCTCAGTTCGTGGTGATCCAGCGCCAGAGCATCAGCCACCGAAGTTAATATCTTGGGTCCACCCGGGTGAATCGCCCAGCCGCGGATGTCCCCGACTTCCAGATCGTTGTGCGCCAGCCAGTTTTTGCACCAGGGTCCCAGCTGCGTGCGTATGTGTTCGGGCACTCCGGCGCTCAGGGTCATTTCAAACCCGTGATCGCCAATTTTCCAGGTCATTGCGTCGGCGCAGCCTTCCATGAGGCAACTGGAAAAATCGTCCAGGACCAGGCCGGCTTCGTCCTCGCCGGACTGGCCGACGATCGCCGAGGCCGAACCGTCGGCAAAAAGCGAATTGGCGACGAGCTTTCCAGGATCATCTCCATAGGCCAGGTGAAGCGAACAGAGTTCCACGCTGCAGACCAGGACCCGCGCATCGCTCGACGCAGCGGCGATATCGCGCGCGGCGGCCAATGCATTGAACGCGGCGTGGCAACCCATGAATCCCACGTGAATCCGCCGAACAGTGCGCGGCAAGTGGAGCTTTTCGATCAGGGCAGAATCCAGTCCGGGAGCAAAAAATCCTGTACACGAGGCCGTAATCAGATGCGTGATTCGCGATGGATCGATCTGGGAAGTTTCCAGCGCAGATCGCGCCGATCGCTCGGCCAGAAGTGGCGCTTCGATGGCATACCGTTCCATGCGCTGCAGCGTGCCGGGGCCGCGGTCGTGGGGCCCTTTGACCCGGGGATAAAAAGCCCGCAGCCGGGCACGCTGTTCCTGTGGGTTATCGCCGGCGAGAACAGAGCAGCGGCTTTCGATTCCACTGCGGAGAAAAAGGCGTTTGATCCATGATTTCTGCGCTTCGTCAAACGCATGCAATTCCATTGCCAGATCAAGCGACAACGCCTGCGGTACCGCCGGCGGGCTGGCGGTGCCGAGGCCCAGAATTCTCGGTCGAATGACGCTGTGCGGATTTTGTGCCGGTGACATGGCCAATCGTGTCATTCGGGATGTCCTTCTTTTTTTTAGGTTCGCAAATCACGCGGGCGATTCGTCGGGCGATGGCGGGAAATGCGTTTCCCAGAAAAATCCCGGTCGCTGCCATAAACGGGTTGTGTATGGTAGAGCGCATCGCGCGACACCATTGCTGCTGGCGACCGATCGCGTGTGCGTATCGCGCCTTCCATTGCCCGGCGAGGTTAGCGGGCCACTCATCGAGCGATTGCGGGATCAAACCGTTGAGTTCAAGGGCACCCAGCGCCGACCAGGCCATGCCTTCGCCCGTGACAGGTTCGACATAGCCGCAGGCGTCGCCGACGGTGAGAACGCGATGCCCGCCCAGATGTTTTCGGTACCGGGTCAACTTGCCGGTTCCATGCAGGCGCGCGTTGGCGAGGTTTGGAGGAATTTCTCGATTGCAGTCATGAAGGATATTAGAGATCAACTTCAGCGGCCCACCGGAATCCCGGCAGGCATTGGGATCCAGCGCCGCGGCGAGGTGCTCCGTGTGATCATCAACCGCGACCAATCCCACATAACCCGCCCGACCCATGCACATATGAATCTCGCCGGTCGCAAGATCGGTAAGCTCACTGGCATAAGTCGCGGCAACACCGACAAAGGCGTTTTTCGCGATTGTCCATTCCGCCCAGGCCTCATCTTTTAAAAGCGAGCCGCCCAACCCGTCGCAGGCGATCACAACGCGAGCGCTGATTTCAAAGCTTTCGTCGCCGCACTTTAAGCTGAGGTATCGAACCGAATCGCGCGGCGACCCGGGTTTTAGAACCGCAAAGCACTGTGGCAGAAATTCCGCTCCACGCTGGATCGCCTCGGCGACGATGTCGGCATCGAGCTTGACGCGCTCCACGGAAATACCTTGCGGGATCGCATGGCGAAACGTTTTCCGCCCGGCGTGCCAGATCACACTATGGGTTGCCGGTGCATCGGCCGCGATGGAGTGCATGCCCATCCTGGCGAAAGAATCCAGGGCTGAAGCACAGAGGCAACCGCCGCACACGGTCGTGCGCGGCCACACTGACTTCTCGACAAGCAAAACCCGCCAACCCCGGTCCGCGAGCAATGCGGCTGTGCAGCCTCCGGCAACGCCGGCCCCGACAACCACCGCGTCCCATTCAGCAGTCAACTTTTCCTGTGCTAACACGACGGTCGAGCATAGTTTGATATTGCTGGATTGGGAACGGTGCGTTTTAAGTGCGAGGTGTTGATATCGCACCGCTCCGCTACACGATTCACCCTGCCCGTACCGGTTTGTCGGGAGACAAGAGCCATGGTTTGTTGGTTTTTGACAAGCTTACCTCGTCGGCTACACTCACCGCTCGATGGAGCCGGGCGCGGAATGGCCGTGTCGGCACGAAGGAGTTGGCCGGTCGCGCGGGCACTTTAGTCCAGAGTTATATTCAACCAACGCCGGCGGGCGTATAGAGTTGGGCGGTTTGTCCTTGTCGCTGTGGCAAAGTCAGTTCGGTTGGCGCAGGCTGATCGGCTCGCTGTTGCCCGTTACAGCTGCCGTCTACCTGTCTCCCGCTAACAGTTTCGCGCAGGACACGCTTGGGCCTCCATCCCCTTCTGCGTCAACGCGGCCAGTGGATACTGTCGTCGCTCCCGATCTTCTGAATCGACCGGTCGAAGAAGTCCGCGTCACTGGCAATGCGCAGGTTTCATCCCAGGTGATTCTGAACCTTGTCCGCACGCAGGTAGGCGATCGCTTCGACCCCGCTACCGTGCAGGAAGATTACCAGCGCATCTACGGCTTGAAGCGTTTTTCCAACGTGCAGGCCAAGGTGGAACCCACCGCGGCAGGTGTCATCGTTATCTTCGAAGTGACCGAGGAAAAGCTGATCCGGTCCATCGAGTTTGTCGGCAATAAAGCGCTCGACAACGACGACCTCCGCAAGGAAATCGATCTCAAGCCCGGCGAAGCGATCGAGTCGTTTCGCATTTCGCTGGCCAGGCGGGCAATCCTCGCCAGCCTGCGGTCGAAAAATCATCCTTTTTCGCATGTCGATGTGGACATGAACAAGCTGACGCAGTCGGGCAGCCTGATTTTTAATATTGTCGAAGGGCCACCGGTTGCGGTTCAAAAAATCAATTTCATCGGCAACAAAAGCTTTACTGCAAACGAGCTGGACCTGTTCGGCAAGCTAAACGACCAGATCAAAACGCATCGTATGCTCTGGATTTTCGATCCCGGCAATTACGATCCGGAAACAGTGGATGAAGATGTTGCATCGCTGCGGCACTTCTATCAAAGCCAGGGTTTTTTCGACGTAAAAGTGGGCCGAAAGCTGATCTTTTCGCCCGATCAGACCGAGCTTCAGATCGACTACCTGATCGATGAGGGCCCGCATTACAGGGTGGCGAAGGTTTCATTCGTCGGAAATAATCATGTGAGCGAAGCTGAGTTGCGCAAGGGAATGAACCTCGTCGAGGGCAGCTACTTTGATAGTGAACTGGTTCAGCATGACGTAAAGCAGATTATCCGCTCATACAGCCCACAGGGGTATGTCGTCGATCCCAACTCCTCGGACCAGGGCTATCTACAAATCGGCAGGCCGGACTATCCCTGGGTTGCCAAGGTGGTGTATCACAAGGATCCCGGCACGGTCGATCTGATTTACGAGATCACCGAGGGCAGGCCGTTTCGGCTGGGAAACATCCACATAAAAGGCAACACCGCCACCCAGGACAAAGTAGTCGCCCGCGAATTGCATGTGCAACCGGGCCAGCTGTACAACAGCGGCGAGTTGACCGACGCTGCAGAGCGCATCAAGGCCTTGCCGGAATTCTCCAACGCGACCATTACACCTATCGGCAGTGCCGGACACGCGCGACATCCTCGTAAACGTAACGGAGCAGCGGACGGCGAATATTTCCGTCGGTGGGCAGGTCGACAGCAACAACGGTCTGGGTGGAAACATCAATTACGAGCAGAAGAACTTCGACATCACAAAATTCCCTAATCGCCTGGAGGATCTATGGACCGGCGACAGGGCATTTACCGGTGCTGGCCAGACTTTTAACGCAACTTTCCAGCCCGGTGTGGATTTCACCAATGCCAGGGTTGCGTTTACCGAACCGTATATCTTTGACCAGCCCTACAGCAATACCGATGAAGCCTATTACCAGCAGTATTACCGCGAGGCCTGGTACGAGCGAAAACTGGGCGGTGCTTTGACCCTGGGCAAGCAGATTAATTATGAATGGAGCACCTCGGTCAGCCTGCAGGCTGAGGATGTCTACATCGGTGGAATTCTGGATAACTATCCGCTGTCGGACCGCGTCGATGTGCTCGATCCGATCACGCGATTGCCGGCGATCGATTCAAGGACAGGCAAGGTTGTCACCGAGATTCGCAGCGAGCGTGCCCCCGAAATTCTCCGGGATGCCGGTCACAATACGCTGACCAATATCGGTTGGTCTTTGCGGCGCGACACCACCAACCGCGGTTCGCTGACGTATCAAGGCACGCGTTCCACGCTTGATTATCAGTACTACGGCGCGATGGGCGGAGATTATAATTTCAGTAAAATTACTGCTGCATTCGATAGCTACACGACACTCGCGACCGACGCGCTGGATCGCAAGGTCGTGCTGAATCTGCATGTGGATGCCGGATACATCACACCGGATGCGCCGTTTTTCGAGCGGTTTTATGGCGGTGGACGCGGAAGCCTCCGAGGGTTTGAATACCGCGGGGTCAGCCCGCGCGACGGTCGCGCCAGCGACCCGATCGGTGGAGATTTCACCCTCAACGCCACGGCGGAATTGAGTTTTCCCCTTTACGGCGATAATTTTCGCGGCGTGGTGTTTGATGATGTGGGGACCGTTGAGCCCGACATCCGGATTCATACACTCAGAGACAGTGTCGGCGGTGGTATTCGCGTCATTATCCCGTTCCTGAGCCGGGCACCGTTGGCGTTTGACATTGCCATTCCCGTGCTGGAGGGACCGCAGGATACCAAGCAGCTTTTCAGCTTTGGAATAGGATTTTAAAAATCTAAAACCCACAACTTCCAGAAGTTCCTGTTAAGTTGTTCACATTAATCGGCGATAGATAAAGAACCCCATTTGAGGAATCGGATCATGAATCAACCCCGCTTTGCAGTTCTCGGACTTTTGGCAGGCCTTGCGGCCGTTGCCGCTTTCAACCCAACCGCAAATGCACAGGCGGCTGCGGCCTCGTCGCACGTCGGTGTGGTCAACCTCCGGCTCGTTTACACCTCCATTCAGGAAACGATCGATTCCCAGCATCAGCTGCAGGGAATGCAGGAGCAGCTGGATCAGAAGCAGAAGCTGGATCAGCTGACGCTCAAGGATCTGCAGGACAAGATGAGCCAGGTCGCCAAGCCCGGCACCGACGCCCATCAAAAAGCTATGGAGGATTTCGACGCCAAGAGCCTCGAATTTCAGCTCAACGAGCAGTCGATGAAGGTGAAGATGGTCCGCTCGCAGGGCAAGCAGCTGGTGACCGCGTTCCATGAAATTCAGGCAGCGGTTGCCGACCTGGCCAAGAAAAAGGGCCTCGACCTCGTCCTGGTCAACAGCGGCACCGACGTGCCGGACAACGCCCAGGATATCGCCAACCCCGAAACGCTCGGAAATCTTATTTTTCAACGCAACGTGATGTACGCATCGGACAAAGTGGATATCAGCTCCGATGTCATCGCTGCTTTGAATGCCGCCTATAAAGCAGGACCCGCCAAGTAACGCAGCGCGTTTCCTGTAACGACAGAACACGAGGATTGAGCCGCGCAGACATGCGGCTCAATCCTCTTTTTTTGATGCTTCGCGCAGCGTTGCAGCACCAAAGCGTCTTTTAAATCCCTTCCCCCCGGCCTGTTTTACGCGGATACTCTGTCACATGTCTTCTGAATCGTCCGCTCACACCAGAATCACTCTGGCTGATATCGCCGCTTCGTTGAATCAGCCTGCGCTGTCCATTGCCCAGGGGCAGACGGTGATTGCCGGTATCGCCGCGTTAAGCGACGCGGGCCCGGCCGATGTAACGATGATTACCTCTGATGCATACCTCAAGCAATTCGCCAGGACACAGGCAGCGGTTGTCGTGGCCCAGCGAAAAGTGCGACTGCCCAGCACGGGCAAGATTGTCTTCATCGTCGATGACGTGGAAAAAGCGGTCGCTGAGATTCTCACGCTTTTTGCCCCACCGGTTCAACGACCGCGTCCGGGCATCGATCCCGCCGCTCGCATCTCAGAATCGGCCACGCTCGGTCGGGACTGCGCGGTGGGACCCAATGTCGTGATCGGCGCGCGCGCCGCGGTGGGCGCCGCGAGCTTTGCACGCCGGCGCGGTCATCGGCGATGATTGCATCGTGGGAGACGACTGCGACATCTATCCCAACGTGGTCATTCGCGAGCGCGTGATCATCGGCAATCGCGTTGCGATCCATGCCGGAAGTGTGATCGGCAGCGACGGGTTTGGATACCGCTGGGACGGGAAAAAGCACGCCAAGGTGCCGCAGATCGGCACGGTGGTTATTGAAGATGAAGTCGAGATTGGTTCCTGTGTCTGCATCGACCGGGCGAAGTTCGGTTTCACAAGAATCGGTCGCGGGACCAAGATCGACAACCTGGTGCAGATCGCCCACAACGTGCAGATCGGCGCGCACAGCATCATTGTCGGTCAGACCGGAATCGCCGGATCGGTGATCCTGGGCACGGGTGTCGTGCTCGGCGGGCAGGCAGCGGTAAGGGATCATGTCAGCATCGGCGACGGCGCGATGGTCGCTGCTCGAAGCGCGATTGCCAATGACGTGCCCGCGCGTACGACGGTCAGCGGGATGCCCGCCCTGCCGCACCGCCAGAGTCTGCGCGAACAGGCCGCGATTCGGCGTCTGCCCGAATTGATCGTCCAGGTTCGAAAGATGCAGGAAGAAATTGCCGCGCTTCGGGAAAAGGCATAGGGCCTGCGAAAATCGGCGATGTGGCTAACTCGCCCATCCCGCT
The DNA here is from genome assembly GCA_963792535.1 of uncultured Phycisphaerales bacterium. Lineage (GTDB taxonomy): Bacteria > Planctomycetota > Phycisphaerae > Tepidisphaerales > Tepidisphaeraceae > CBDAQA01. The sequence goes on along the minus strand of CAWBWQ010000004.1, from coordinate 738,480 downwards.
GTAAAAAGAATCCATGTCCAGTGATGACACCACCAATCTGAACGCACTCCGCCAGCAGATCGATTCGCTGGATTCGCAAATCGTCGAACTTCTCAATGAACGCGCGGGCGTCGTGGTCGACATCGGCAAGCTTAAACAGCAGACCAACGCGCCGATCTACGCCCCGGACCGCGAAAAAATTGTGCTGCAGAAAGTGCGATCGCTTAATAAAGGCCCGCTGCCCGATCGATGCCTCGAAGCTGTCTACCGCGAATTGATGAGCGGTTCTTTTGCGCTGGAAAAACCACTGCGCATTGGGTTCCTCGGTCCCACCGGAACATTCTCCCACTCGGCTGCGCTGCGAAAGTTCGGCAGCAGCGTCCAATATGTTGCATTATCTGACATCCCCAGCGTGTTTGAGGAAGTAGTGCGCGGGCATATCGATTACGGACTTGTTCCGGTCGAAAACAGTATCGGTGGCGGCATCGTCGATACGCTGGATGCATTTTTGAACAGCAGCGCACGTATATGTGCCGAGGTCCGAATCACGATTCACCATTATCTGCTTGCGCGAGCCGTGGGAAAATGTGAAGACGATTTACTCCAAGCCCGAGATATTCAGTCAATGCAGAAAATGGCTTGGCGCCGTCGCCAGGGATCGCGACGTGCAGGGCGTGGCGAGCAGCAGCAAAGCCGCGGAAATGGCCGCCCACGAATCGGGAGCCGCCGCGATCGGAACGAAAATCGCCGGTGAACTCAACGGCTTGCAGATCCTGTTTGAAAACATCGAGGATGATCCCGAAAACGAAACACGTTTTCTGGTTATTGGTCGCGAGCCTGCCCGCCGCACCGGCGATGACAAGACCGCCATCATGTTCACCACCGCCCACAAACCCGGCGCACTTGCCGAGGTGCTCGACGTCTTCAAAGAAAACGGAATCAACCTGACGGACATCGAAAAACGCCCGAGCAAAAAGGTGAACTGGGAATATTATTTCTTCATCGACGCCCAGGCCCACGCCGACGACGCGGCAATGAAAAACGCCATCTCCCAGGCGAAGCAGCACTGCCTCCAGCTGACCGTGCTGGGCAGCTATCCACGAGCGGTGGAAGTTTTGTAACAATGAAATACTGCATCATTATTCCCGACGGAGCTGCTGACGACCCGCTTAAAGAACTGGGTGGCAAGACACCGCTGGAGGCTGCGCATACGCCGAACATGGATTGGATCGCGAGCCACGGCATGCTGGGTGTGGCACGAACGGTGCCTGACGGATTCGAAAGTGGCAGTGACGTGGCGACCATGTCGCTGCTGGGGTATGACCCGGCTATTTATCATACCGGACGCGCGCCGTTGGAAGCTGCTGCCCGGCGTATTCCGCTTTCTGCCACGGACTGGGTCTTCCGCTGTAACCTCGTCACCGTCATCGATGGGGTCATGATGGACCATTCGTCCGGCGGAATCAGCGATGCCGAAGCGCAGCAGCTGCTGAGCGACCTCGCGGCAAGCATTACACTGCCGGGATTTGAATTCCACGCCGGGGTGAGCTACCGCAACCTGCTGATTTATCGGGGTCGACAGGCGTTTGATCTCAAGACTAAACCGCCTCATGAAATTCCCGGGGAGCCCGCGGGGGATTACATGCCGACAGGGAGCGGCAGTGAGTTGCTGCGAAAGATCATCGATCGATCGCGGGAAATTTTCGCCGATCACCCTGTAAACGCTCACCGCCGCGCGCGCGGTTTGAATGCAGCCACGCAGGTCTGGCTGTGGGGACAGGGCCACGCTCCGAACCTTCCGACATTCAAAGAACGTTTCGGCATCAACAGTGGCTGCATGATTACCGGCGTGGATTTGCTGCGCGGGCTGGCGGTTTTGATGGGCTGGGATGTGCACGAGGTGGCTGGGATGACCAGCTTCCACGACACCAATTACGCCAGACAGGGAGAGGAAACCGCAGACATACTCGATCGTTACGACCTGGTCATGTCACATGTCGAATCGCCGGATGAGGCGTCGCATCAGGCGGATTGGAAAACGAAGCTGGCGGCCATCGAACATATCGACAAATACGTGGTCGGCCCGGTGCTGAAGAAGATTCAGACATTTCCCGAGTGGCGCATCATGGTGTTGCCGGATCATCCGACGAACATCGCAACGCGCAAGCACGGATATGCGCCGACGCCGTTTGCGATTGCCGGCACCGGGGTCAGCGGGAGCGGTTTTTCGTATAGTGAACGCAATGCGATAGCCAGCGGCCGGCGGTTGAACAGCGGCCATGAACTGATGCCCATGTTCCTTGCAAAGGCCTGATGGATGGATTGCTCCAACGGTCTAACGGCCCTCTCGGTTCATCCAATACTCACGGAAGGCCCGCATTCTTGGCAATGACTCGCGGTCTTTGGGGCGATTCGATGCAACCTTGCTGGCAATGATGTCGTCCAGATTGCAAACGGGAAAACCGTCGACTTCGATCCGCCGATTCCAGGCGTGATCGAAGCTGTCGATTCCATCGGGCGCGAAGATCAAATCAAGATCGAACGGGCCATCTTTTAGTTGGACAAAATCTTTCCCCCGCTCCACTTCGGCTGCCTGCTGCGGGGTGAGACTGAAGCCAAGATCGTGCAAAGCCAAGACAAGCGCGGTTCCGTTCGAAACTGATTTTTCAACGTACAGATGCGCATCTTGCGTCGTGTCGGGATACCCCAGCAGAATTGCGCCCGACTTACCCAGGAACAAGTATCGGCACCCGTGACGGTTAAACGCATCACGCACTTCCTGAGCTTGGCGGTATTCAAATGTCGCCATAGCCCAGCCAGCTTGGAAGCTCTTTCCTGCACCACTCCCGATACTCCGCCATGGTGTCGAACGATCGGTACTTCACATCATCCAGCACGGGACGGTACGTCTTGATGAAAGCGTATTTCATCCGCTGCTCCAGCGGACGGCGGGCGGCGGCCTCAAATTCGGCAAGCCATTCAGCAGGAATCTTTGGTTTGCCTTCCATGCGGTCTATACTATCAGGCGTGTACAGGAATGTCTTTTCGAAACGGAAAGGGAAGCGCCTTGGCTGAACTGAAACGAACCGAATTATCTGTTAAGCAGGAGCGGGCGGTGCTGGTAGGGGTCATCCTGCCGGGGTCAACTGCTGACCCACGCGACCCACTGGGGGAATTGGCTTCACTGGCAAAGACAGCAGGTGCAAAGGTGGTCGGGCAAATCCTTCAAAAGCGCCACCGGTTGGATGCCGGCACTTATATCGGAAGCGGTAAAGCGATTGAGATTTCCACGCTGGCGATGAAGGAAGAGGCTGACGTTATCATTTTTGATAATGATCTGTCGCCGAGCCAGATCGGCGAGTTGGAGAAGATTATCAACGAACACGCAGGTCGGTCTTATGGTGATGGCATTAAGGTGTTGGACCGGTCTGAGTTGATCCTGGATATTTTCGCCACCCGCGCCCAGACCCACGAGGCAAAACTCCAGGTGGAACTGGCGCAGATGGAATACACCTATCCCCGATTGATGAAGATGTGGGGACACCTTGAACGGTTGGCTGGGGGCGGTATCGGCACCCGCGGGCCTGGTGAAACCCAGCTGGAAACCGACCGTCGGCTTGTCCGCAAGCGCATCAGCGATCTGAAACAGGACATCAAACAAATTCAAAGTCGCAAAACGCGGATGGTCGCCGAGCGAATTCGTCAGTATTTCACGGTCTGTATCGTTGGCTATACCAACGCGGGCAAGAGCACTCTGTTTAACACACTGACCGCTGCCGGCAGTTATGCCGACGATAAGTTGTTTGCCACACTTGATACGCGAACCCGCGCCTGGAAACTGGAGCGCGGCACGGAAGCGTTGCTCAGCGACACCGTCGGTTTCGTTCGCGATTTGCCGCATAACCTTGTCGCCAGCTTCCGCGCCACACTGGAAGAGGCGATTAATGCCGATTTGCTGCTGCACGTGCTGGACGTCGGTCATCCGCACGCTCAGCAGCAGTTTGAATCGGTGCACCAGGTGCTGAACGAAATCGGTGCTGTAAATAAACCGGAAATTCTCCTGCTGAATAAAACGGACACTGAGGCGGGCGAAGAAAACTTCCCCTTCTGGCGCGCATTGATTGCCGACTCCATACCCATCAGTGCCAAAACCGGTCGAGGCCTGGCCGAGTTGAACGAAGCGATTTATCAGCACGTGCTGGGGTCGCAGACGCAGGTGATTATTGAAGCGGATGTAACCGACGGGCGCGTGCTGTCCTACATTGAATCGCACTCGCGCGTTCAGGAGCGCGAATTCCGCGAGGGCCGAGCCCGCATACGCGTTATCATTGGAAAAAAGTTGCTCGAAGAACTCCGTCGCCATGAAGGGGTGACCGTTACTGAGGTCGAGGAGGATATGGCCTTTAAATCCACAGGCCTGCTCTGATCCCGCCCCTTCTATAGCTTTTTTAGGAAAACAAACCCCGCTTAGCCGGCAGAAACCGGCTGGTAGACTCGCACATATTTGACGCGCATTGACCGCGGAAATACCGCCGAAGCATCTGGAGAATGCGGCCACGCTCCACCAATGGCGTAGTTCAAAATGAGATAGAACTTCTGGTCGAAAGGAGCGGGATATTTCGCCCAAGGCGTGTGCCATGTGTGAATGGACCCGTAGAAATTGCCGTCGACATACCAGCGGATTTCTTTCGCTTCCCACTCTACGGCATACACGTGATAGTCCTGACTGAAGTCTGACCTGTCCAGGCTTGCCTGTGCGCCAGAATGCACGTCGCCGTGCTCACCGCCGTAGTGACAAGTGCCATAAAGTTTGTCTGATTTGTTGATGAGTTCCATGATGTCGATCTCACCGCTGCGCGGCCAAGCGCCGTACTTACTGTCCTGCGGCATCATCCAGAAGGCCGGCCAATTGCCGGCCTGCGCGCTGGCGCTTTGATCGATGCCTCGATCCGGCCATACAGGCATGAAAACTTTCTGCTGGTGGTCATGCGCGCGGAGGTGAATCGATGACCGCGATCATTTTTTAGTGCGGTAATGACCAGTTCACCGTTGTCGATCGAAGCGTTTTGCGGACTATCGGTGTAATATTCCAGTTCACCATTGCCGCCGCCGTGGCCGTCAATTTCAAAGTTCCATTTTGTTTTATCGATCTCCCTGTCCTTGCTGAAGTCATCTTCCCAGGCAAGCTTCCACTGCTGATGCAGCGCCGTGCCGGAAAGCGGTTTTTCACCGCCGGTGAACTTGAATTGTTCACCGACGGGCGGTTGCTCCGGCGCGTCGGTTGCGAAAAGTCGGGGCAGATGAGCCGCCAGAGTCACAGCAGCCAGGAGACTGATTCCAGTCAACCCTTTGTTCATGCGACAAAGTATGTTTTCGATTTCGCAGACCGTCAATTCACTGAATTGCAAAATGATGTGCGAGTCAAAGCATCTCAGAGAACCGCAAACGGACGGACGAAAAAGAATTTCCGTTGACGCTTTTTGCAAAAGATTATATTCCTTATTCCACCGGAAGAGCCGGCTGTTTCAATCACTTGTCTACGAAGGATTCGAATGCGAAAAGCAATGATTTTCGGTGTGCTGGTTGTGATGACCCTGGTCGGTTCGGGATGCGGCGGACACGGCATTTTTTGGAAGTAAACCATAACGGGGTGCCTTACTGATGTTTGATACTTGGGAGCGTCGCTGATCCCTTCGCGGCGCTCCCTGAGCATTGGCTTTCAACCTGGGGCCAAACGTCGCACTCATTGCACGTTTGCCTCTCTCGCGCGTCGCGGCTATTTTTATTGCCCGTGAGTGAAAAATCATTGTCTTCAGGCGGCCACTCTCCCAACCAGGTGTTGGTGACATTAACCCCATCGGTCAAACGCTTTTTGGACGAACAGGCGAAGCTGGAGGGAAAGACCCCCGCGCAGATTCTCGTCGCGGCTTTGCTGCGGACTTATAATCCGCACTCAACTGACGACGATTGATCCGCCGCGTGGTCACGTCGATTGAGATAATTCCACTTTCGTAACTCAACGGCGTCGGTCATGATTCGACCCAGCCTCGCAACTCCGGAGGCATATGAAAGGAACTCCGCATGTTGAAACGATCAGCTCAAAAGTCTGCCGGTGCTGCCACATGGAACCGCTGGAGACCCGGCGCTTACTGAGCGTTACGTTTGGAACCAACATCATCGCCAACCCGGGTGCTGAGAATTACGACGGTACCGCCGACGGTTTCAACATCATCCTGCCCAAGAACTGGACCGCCAACGGCGATCCAACCGTGGCCCAGTATGATCGCGGTTACGGCGCGGAAATCGGCATACGCAAACCCAATAACGCGGGCAACGCGTTTTTCACCGGCGGACGCGATACCGAAAATACCGACTTCTTCCAGTTGATCGATCTCTCGTCCATCGCCACCGCGGTCGACGGGGGGCATGTGAATTTCGCGCTATCCGCTCAACTCGGCGGTGATGGATTCAACACCGATAACGCCACTGTATTCGTCACGTTTGAAAATGCAGCCCGCAACGAACTGGCGCGGCCAAGCACGGGCTCGGTCTCGGCGTCGGATCGCGACCATGTTACCAAGTTCATCACACGAACAACCGGAGGAAACGTGCCTGCAACCACGCGGTTTGCGCAGGTGCAGATCCATTTCAAACGAGATTCGATCGGTGGGTATAACAACGCCTTTGCGGATAACCTGGCGCTGGTTTTGTTTACCAATACCGCAAGCACCTCCGGCATCACTCCGACATTCGTGAAGAGCACCCTGCCGCCGACCGTTGTCAGCGGTTCTAAATTCCGTAGCTCGCTGCTGTTCACGCTGACCAATACCAGCAGTTCGCCGAACAGAGGCGTCGATTCGATTACCCTGTTTGCCACTGCAAACGGGGTGGTCGACTCTGACAGTATCGCAGTTGCCACAATCAAGCGTGGACTTGGTTTTGGTCCGCTCAAGAGCGCACGTTTTGTATTCCCTGTTACCAACCTTTCGATTCCCGCGGGAACTTACACGCTGCTGGCTCAGACCACCGACCGTTACCTCACGGTGGTCACTGCCACCACCGGGCCGACGGTTGTCGTAGCGACTCCGGTGATAACGCTTTCAGCAACTATTGGCGCAGTTGCACCCGCCTCCGTTCGCGCGGGGCGAGTCATCAGCTTTCTGTTCACGATTCAAGATGCGGGGAATGTTAACTCAACAGGTCCGGCCAGTTTCGCGATTGGGCTATCTACCGATGGAACGGCAAGCTCTGCTCCGCTGGGGACAACACTCCTCAAGCGGCTCACGATTAAAGCCGGTGCTGCTCCGCGTGCATTTCGACTTCGGCTCCGAGTGCCCGCATTGCAGTCGGCGGGTTTGTACACGCCTTTTGCGATCTTTACGCAGGGCGCGAACAGTACGACAGTCGTCGGTGCGATACCGTTCACTGTTTTTTGATTGATGAGTTACACGCCCGGGCGAAGAACTTCGTCGGTGGGTTTCTCAGCGCGCAAAGCCGATCGTAAAGCTTGCTGGGTTGAATCTACCGTCGATGGGCTTAAGCCGCGCGTTGCACTGCCGCAAGGCTGGTTTGCTTGTCGATCGACGACTTGAGATCTGCAAGCATGTTGGTCGCGCTGTCGCCGAGTTGGTCCATACTGCGGGCATTGCTCAACAGGCTCGTAATGGTTCGGAATCGCACTTTTTCAGTGCCCTGCATTGTGCACTCGTGCAGCATCGACATTTCCCAGTTCGGGAAAAGCCGCACCTTGACCTCTGATTGACTGATCAGCTGTATATTCGTGTGCCGATCATCGAGGGAAATCCGCTCATATCTTTCCTGTATCGCCAGCTTCTGCCCTTCGAGCATCTGCAGAAAATACCCGTCACAGTAAAGCAAAGCACCGGTGATGTTTCGCTTGCTGTTTCGATCAGCCGAGATGAATACCAGATCCGCAAGCTGCCGCTCGGTCATCTGGTGGGTTGAACGGCTGATGTAAATAAGCCTGGAAAGTGGCATGTTGCAATTCTCCTAGTACACAATTTCGGCTATTCGCCTGATAGACTGTGTTAAATCCGGCCTTTCGCGGCATGTCGACAATCTTCCGCGATAAATGCGGCGCAATGGTGCGCCAATTCAGCCACCAAAACCGCGTGCTTCGACCAATTCATATCCGCTGAACTGTCAACCTGTTACAAACAGTCACCGAGAACCCCTGAAAATAGTGGCTGCGCACTAACGCATCGCAGATCCGACCCGGGCGGAACGAGCAATCCGTTGCAATTGCGTGACTTACGCAGATATTTTCCGCGTCCCTCCCTCTTAATAGCCTGTTTTCAGGGGTCTCGCTGACGCGAAACAAACTGGCGTTACATCAAAAATCTCGCGTAAGGTATTTCCATTCCACGTGCTTACGACCAGCCGAGTCTCAACGGCCGGGCCAGCGTTTTCACCCCCCTGCCACCGCTGCGTGTATCGCATGGATGGCGCGTGTAATTACGCCTGTCTTCGCCGAGGCAGAAGGTCGTCCAGCATCGTAACCCCCAAAAGCCAGCAGGTGCCAAGGTAAACGCCCGCGCCGACCGACAGCAATGAAAACAGCTGAATGACCCAAACCCCCCGTGCATGCCCGTGCGGGTAAAGTGGTGAGATTCTGAGTCCGAGGCAAATGATCCCCATCACCGCAGTCGCGGCGAGCATTTTCCCGATCGACGACATGCTGCGTCCCAGCTCAAGCCCGCCGATTTTTTTGTCGAGCATCCACAGCATCACCACCGCCTGAATGGCAAAGCTCACCACCGTGCCGAAAGCCATTCCGCTTTCACCTATTCGCCAGAGCAGCGGAATTTCCACCACCAGATTAACCAGAATGTTGACGACCGCCATGATCAGCGGGGTGCGCGTATCGTGCAGCGCGTAATAGGCCCGGTTGACAATCTGCAGCAAACTAAACGCCCAGATGGCAGCGGCATAAACCATGGTCGACCGCGCGATCAGGCCCGCGTCGTGGTCGCTGATCTGCCCGTGCTGAAACATCAACCGGGCCGCCGGTTCGGCCACCAGTATCAGTCCCAGGCTTGCGGGCAGGCCCTCCCACAGGCTGGCCTCGATTCCATGGCGCAGCACCGATCGAAATCGGTCGCGATCCTTGTCCAGCGCATTGGGCCAGTCCGGGAAAGATGGCCGTTGCCAGCGCGATGGCAAAAATGCCAAGCGGAAATTGATAGAGGAACTGCGCCAGGTCGAGCCGACGCGCGCGCCCAACTCCAGCGGCAGGCGAAAGGAATGCCCCTGCCACGTCATCGTCCTGATTGCATGCTGGGCCGCGTCAACATGGTCCATCAGGACGTAGGAAATTCCCTTGTCCAGAAAGACCGACAATTGTAAAACGCCCGCGCTCAAAGCAACGGGAATGGACAAAATCAGCATGCGCCGAATGGTCGGCGTCCAGAAATTCGCCACGAATTTGAAACCAAAGCCCACGCCCTTCAGTGCCGGCAGCAATACCGCAACCTGCAGGCATCCCGCCAGCAACACCACCCCCGCGAGCCAGTAAGACAGCGTGATCTGCCTGGCCACGACCAGTTCCGGGGCGGTGTGCCGATTGAGATGAATGAGATGCGCGCCGATCAGCAGCACGAGAATATGACAGGCGTTGAGGATGATCGGAGCCGCAGCGGGAATGCCAAACCGCTTGTGAACCTGCAGAATTCCACTGAGAAAAGCGCCCCCGCAAATGAGCAGGACATAAGGCAGCATGATGGCGGTCAAGTGCAGCATGAGCGCCTGGTCGTAGCTTGGTGATCCAACTTTGAGCAATGCAAATACAAGCCCCTCGCCCAGCAATGTTAGCGCGACCAATGCCGCCACCAGTAAATTCACCGCGGCGGCGGCAAAGTCGTTGGCCTTTTCCGGATGATGCTTCAACGCCTGCGCGTACAGCGGGATAAACGCCGCCGACAGGCGCCTTCGCCAAACAGTTTGCGGAATAAGTTGGGGATGAGAAACGCCACCGTGAACGCGGACCCCACCAGCGCCGTGCCCAGGTAATGACCGGCGACGATCTCGCGGCCCAGACCAAAAAACCGGCTGATGAGCGTGAGAAACCCAATCAGCTTCGCATGCTGAAGAAACGATTTTGACCCACCGGCGTTTACCGTTTCGGGCTCGATCATTACAGACACATCGGACATCCATTTCCTCTCAGAGCAGCTTCTGCTTTAATCGCCTGGCCGCGTTTTCCACATCATCACATCCTGTGACGGCGGCCGTCACTGCAATCCTCTTCACCCCCGCCGCTGTTACCCGCTCAACATTCGACTCGGTGATTCCCGCGATCGCAACGGCGGGGATGCGCACACTGGCGGCAACCTGCCGGGCGTAGTCCAGCCCGGGAATTTCCTGCCCATCGCGCGGCTTTGTGCTGCTTCGAAAGATCGGGCCGACACCGATATAGTCCGCACCGTCCAGCGCTGCCTGGCGCCTTGATCGATATGATGCGTGCTCACACCGACGATTCTGTCGCTGCCGACGACCTTCCTTGCTTCGACGGCGGGCAGATCGCCTTGACCGACATGAACACCGTCCGCGCCGCTTAGCATCGCGATATCGGGCCGATCGTTGACGATCAGCAATACATCATGCTTCCGGCAAAGCTCGACGAGTATCCGGGCGCGCCTCAGAAGCTCACCCGATTCCATCTCTTTCTCGCGCAGCTGCAGCGCATCGGCACCCCCCGCGACGGCGGCTTTCGCCGTTTCCAGCCAGGGGTTTCTGCAGGCGCTTTCGGTAATCAGCACATAGAGCCGCACGCGATCGAAAAGGTCCGCGGGGCGCAGCGTTCGCGCGATGCAAAGTTCCACGTCATAGAAACGATAGCGCAGCTTTTCCAATTCCACCGCCGTGGCCGGGAAAGCAATTTTGGTATATTCCTCCATTGCGCGAGCGCTTCGCCCAGTCGTTTTCCGGCGGCGGAAACCACGTCGGCGATAGACTGGCGCTGATATTCAGCTTGTGTTCCAGTCGATGTTCCCACATCGCCGGGCGTGTCGCGATGCAGCAGGGCATCGATTAAAAACTGGCGCGTCAGCCCCGTGAAATCATGCCGAAGGTGCTTTAACCGGGCCGATAATCCCTGATCATCCACCACGAATCGCGCGTAGTCTTCCAGAACGCGCAGGCCCTCGCGGGCCCGGTTGGCGTTGGCGTCGAGCAGGCGCATCAGCTTGGCATTAACGAGGTTGCCCACAGCCGCGAATTATAGGGCTATGCGTTTTGATTGCCAAAATACGCGGCTCACCTGTGGAAAATCGCAACAGACTCTATGCGTATAACTGATTCACACCGACCTGAATGCCGATGAAAAACAGAGAATCCCATAGTGGGATGCACAGGATTATTATGAGGCTTTTATTAGTCGACGATGACGAGATTCTTCGATATCTGGTCAATGATTATCTGACCCGCTCGGGCCACGAAGTCGATCAGGCGACCGACGGTACATCGGCCCTGTCGCTGGTTGAGTCTCAGAAGTATGACGCGCTGATCTGCGACTGGGAAATGCCCGGCATGGACGGACCGGCGCTGTGCCGGGCAATTCGCGCTGGTACGAATGGTCGCGATCTGTACATCATCATGCTGACCGGAAAAGACTCACCTGCGTCTGAAGTCGACGGGTTCGACTCGGGTGTGGATGCGTATCTTATCAAACCCTGCGAGCCCACCGATCTTTTCGCCGCCCTTCGAACCGCGCAGTCCATTCAGCAGATCCACCATCGCAAGGTGGCGTGAGCCATCGTAAGAAATTTCCCGCCGACGCATTCGATCTTTTCAGAGGCTGCGTGCGACAAATTTTGAAATAGACAAGCGATCAGGTGCGACTACCATCTCCCACGGTGAAGCAGACCCCGCCGATTCGAGTGCCGCACGAGGAGACGCAGGCCGAAGAGACGGCCAGCACCATCACGCACGCCATTGGAGGAATTTTTGCCGTAGCCGGGCTGGTGCTGTTGGTGGTGTACGCCACGCTTGCACATGATGCCCGTCGTATCGCCGCGGTCAGTGTGTATGGCGCGAGCCTGGTGCTGATGTACTCCGCCAGCACCTGTTATCACCTGGTGCGCCCCCCTTCGCTTAAACGCATATTGAAGATTGTCGATCATGCTTCGATTTATCTTTTAATCGCCGGCACCTATACACCCATCCTGCTTATTTCCATGCGGGGAACGTGGGGATTCAGCCTGCTGGGGATTGTCTGGGCGATGGCAGGCACGGGTGTGATTCTCAAGCTTTTTTATGTCGACCGTTTCGAGGCGCTGAGCACCTCGATTTATGTGTTGATGGGCTGGCTGGTGCTGATTGCCGCCAAAAGCCTTTTCGCGTCTGTGCCGCACGGTGGGATTGTGTGGCTTTTTGCCGGCGGCATTTCCTACACCGGCGGCGTGCTGTTTTACCGGTGGGATGAATTGCCGTTCAATCACGCGATCTGGCATTTGTTCGTTATCGCCGGCAGCGTGTGTCATTTCCTGGCTGTATTGTTTTATATCCTTCCGGTGACACATTGACCCTTTCCAGCGCGCACCACCGGCCTATGCGAGTTTTGCTGCTCACGATCGGGAGTTCGGGAGATGTCCATCCGTTCATCGGTCTGGGCCTTGCGCTGCGGGAACGCGGGCATTCGGTCAAGATTATCACCAACCCTTATTTTGGAGAAATCGCCGGTCGTGTCGGGCTCGAGCTTGTGCCTCTGGGCAGCATAGAACAGTTTCGCGAGTCACTGGCTGACCCGTTGCTGTGGCATAAGAGCAAGGGGACGAAAATCGTTTTCGATCTTGTTCTGGAGGGGCTGCGCGAAACCTATGATGCCGTCGCAAACAATTATGTTGCCGGTGAAACAGTGCTGGTTTCGTCCAGTCTTGGATTTGCGGGCCGAATCGCGCAGGACAAACTGGGGATTCCCACGGCGACCGTGCACCTTGCGCCGTCGCAATTTCGCAGCCTTATTGCGCCGTCAAAACTTCCGGGGTTCTGGATGCCGCACTGGTTGCCGATGTGGGTTAAACAGCGGATGTGGGATGGCGCTGACCGCTTTTTTCTGGATCGACTGCTGGCACCCCGGATCAACCAGCTGCGCTGCGAACTGGGGCTGGAGCCGGTGGATGGAATACTGCGCGAATTCTGGAATTCGCCGCAGCGCGTGATTGGCCTGTTCCCCGACTGGTTCGGCAACCCTCAGCCTGACTGGCCCACGCAAACGAGAGTGACCGGATTTCCGCGGTACGATGAGGCCAACGCCTGCGATGTCGATCCCGCACTGGAAAAATTTCTGGCTGATGGGCCAGCGCCGGTTGTATTCACGCCCGGCAGCGCGATGTATCACGGGGACGCGTTCTTCCGCGCCAGCGTCGACGCCTGCATTCGCCTGAATCTTCGCGGGCTGTTACTGACCCGACATGCGGGGCAGATCCCCTTGAATCTGCCCGATTCGGTGCGGCATTTTTCTTATGCCCCATTCAGCCGGATTCTTCCACGCGCAGCCGCCCTGGTACATCACGGCGGCATCGGCACCAGCGCGCAGGCGCTGGCGGCAGGTTGCCGACAATTGATCACGCCGTTCGCGCACGATCAGTTTGACAATGCCATCCGACTCGTGGGACTGGGCGCGGGACGGTCGATTGCGGCGGGAAAATACTCGGCAAAATCAGCCGCGCGAGAACTTTCATTGCTGCTGGACGATTCGCGGATCGCCGGGACGTGTCGCATGCTGGCGGGTCGTTTACGCGGCGATGACGCAATCGGTCGAACCTGCGATTTGATTGAAGAACTGTTTGCTTCCTCTACGCCTGTTGATCAGAACAGCGGCGGCGCGTGAAGCGTCATGCGTTTGGCGCGACATCGGCGTTATCATTTGCCATACCAAAATCCTCGAGTATCAGTTCGCTCGCAATTTTTCCGCTGAGCGCAACCAGTGGCAGCCCACCGCCGGGGTGCGTTGCTCCGCCCGCAAAATACAAATGCCTGATATCCCGGTCGCGATTCGGCGGACGCAAAAAAGCGGTTCGTCTGCTGTTGCTTCCAATACCGTAAATGCTGCCCGCATTGGCGTTGTAGCTGGACCGAAGATCGGCCGGCGTGAAACTTTTTTCAACGATGATGCGCTTCGAAAGACCGGTCAATCCCCAGGTATTTTCGAGTTTTTCGATCAACTGATTTCGATAGCGAGGCCCCTGGACGGCCCAGTCCAGCTTGCCATCAATTGCCGGAGCGCTGGCGAGCACAAAAAGATTTTCGCAGTCGCGCGGCGCTTGAGTCGGATCGGATCGCGTGGTGGCGCATACATAAATGCAGGGGTCGTCGGGAACCGCGTGCGTTTCGAACATAGAGGTTAAGTCGCTGCGATAGTCCGCCGGCATGAATTTCGTATGGTGCGCCAATTGGGGATACGTGCCGTCCACGCCCAGCAACAGCACCATTCCACTGCCCCCAGGCTCCAGACGATCCAGGGTTTTATCGTTGTACTTCTTTCGATTGGCGCGGGGATCAGGTCGCGATATGTGTAGACGACATCGCTGTTGGCCAGCACTGCGTCGGCGGCAACTGTATTGCCATCCTGCAGGACAACGCCCGTGGCGGTTGTATCTTCTACGATCACTCTGCTTACAGGCGATTGCGTGCGGATGATAACACCCAGCTTCAACGCGATGGATTGAAGCGCCTCGGCCAGGCGATACATTCCGCCGCGCGGATACCACCCCCCGAACTGCTGCTCGGCGAAGGGAATGACGGCTAGCGTGGATGCCGCGCGGAACGGGCTTGCGCCGCTGTATGTCGCGTATTGATACAGCACCTCGCGCAGCTTTGGATTTGCGATGTTTTTATCAATCAGCCTGCTGAACGCGGTAAACATGCCGATACGAATCGGCACGGTAATCATCGACAAGGCCCGGCGCGGATTGAAACCATCGGCTTTGAGGACCTGCTCGGGCGAATGATAAAGAAACAGATCCGCTGTCAGATCCCAGATGAATTGACCGCGGTCGGCGATGCTTTTCCAGTCGGGGAGTTGGTCCGACGCGAAACGCATCAGCTCGCGCTCGGTATCGGCGGCGAGGGCTTTCAGCTCCAGCTGAGAACCATCCGCCCAGCAGAAACGCGCGATGGGATCGAGCCGAATCAGATCCAGATGATCGCAAAGGTTCTCACCGGCGGCGGTGAACAATTGCTCGAAGACGAAAGGCAGCGTCAGCAGGCTGGGGCCGGTATCAAAACGAAAGGGCCGGTCTTGCGGTCGATTAGGATGGGGCGCTTCCCAGAGATTGAGCTTGCCGCCGACGCGCTCATTTTTTTCCAGCAGGGTGACGCGAACACCGGCCGCAGCGAGACGAATGGCGGCGGCCAGACCTCCAACTCCGCCGCCGATGATCGCGACATGCCTGCTCACGGGCTCACACTGCCGAACTGAGCGGAGACTTTGAGACCTTGACTCGTGTCAACAGCCACACCCCGGAGCTTTACATTCCCCAGCGAAAACGCGAGCAGTGGTAAAGGACGGCCGTTGAGGGTTTGCAGGTGCGGACGAATGAAGTTGACTGCAATGCCCCCCACCATGCCGTCGGCATCGGCTTTGAGATTGTTGGCTGTTGCGATCATCCTGTCGTTGACGTTCAGCCTCCCGGAGATGCGCACCATGGCGGTGACAAACTTCTTAGCGGTGATGTTCAAAAGCACATCCACCGTCGTCGGATCCACCGAGGTTAAATTGGCGGTCACCTTCTGGATGGCGACACCAGTGCTTGCGGACACTTTTCGCGCGATGGCCAATATTGCTTCTTCCAGATGCTCGTGCGCCAACTGCACCGCGAGGTGTCCATCGGTTGCGTCAACCAGGGTGGCGATCAATTTTCCCGCTGCATTGCGGGCGTAGGCGAACTGAACATTTTTTGCCGACAAATCCAGTTGCAGCGGCACGTTTGAGATCGAGACGGGGTGACCCTGAACGGTGAAAGAACTGGCGCGGGGCCCGGTTTGAGTTTCTGCCGGCGGTGTTGGATCGGGCAGGGGCTGATTGGTGTTGATCTCACCGCCGGATACGTCGACTGCAAGCAGGGCGAGGCTCGGCAAATCTCCTTCGAGCACTACGGGCACAGCTGCCGGGGGCAGTTTGATCGATCGCCGCAGTGAGCTGGTGATGGCTCGCGTCAACTGGGCGGTGGTTGCGGGTGTCTGGTCGGTATCAAGAATAAACATGGGCGGATCGTAACATCAACCTGGGGCGGGCGGGTATGCCTAAAGCCTTCAACGACACGATCATGATTCATGCATGCGAAGATATTTGATTCCCGCGACGGCAGCGGCAGAGCGATCGGCAAGCTCGGTTGGGTCGAAGGTGATCCAGCTGTGATAACCGGATTCTTCGAGGTTGCTGAGGAGGTGATCCCATTTGGTATCACCGCGTCCGACGCTGGCGGGCTTGGTTCGTTTGTCAGCGCCGACTGCTGCGTCGCGGGCCCGCACGTGCCGGATGTTGGTGCCCTGAAGCGCAAAAATCTCGTCCATGCTCAGGCTGTCGCGCAGCATGGAGACCGGGTCGAGGTTAACACCAAACCAGGGACAGCGGGCTGCGGTTAGCGCGCGGTCGAGCGCGGCAAACGAGGAAAGGTCGCTGTGCAACGCGATTGTGACCTTGTAGCGATCGGCAAGCGCGCCCAATTCAACTAAAGCCGCATCAACCTGGGATTGAAACGCGATTTCCGACGGAGTCTGTGGTGGCGCGGGCGGCGCTTCGGCCTCGGGCGCGGCGAATGTCGGAATCAGGATAAAGCCGGCTTGTTCTGGTGTGATCTTCGGTTTGACGGGACGTCGCAGCGGCGGTTCAGGAAGCGGCCCGGTCTCAACGCAAAGCAGCGGGGAAGCCATCGACGCGGCGACGTCCATTACCTTGCTGAATTGCGACAGCAGTCGATCGATGTCCGCTCCGGGACCGAAACCTTTCACGCCAAGATCGACCCGGAATCCAACCAGTTGGCGATCCTGGGCGGAGAGAATATGTCGAAATTCCCGTCGTCCGGTGACCGACAGATCGGTCACGGTCAGCGCGGACGAGTAGGCGTCGAAGAGCAATCCGGAGAAGCCGAGCTTGCGGGCGAGCATGGCGGCATCGCGCGGACTGGTGGAGAGCGCCGAGGCGTTGACTGCATACAAAAGCGGATGGTCGGACATGTCAGGATGATAGCCGGGTGCGCAGGCGGATTGCGCTGCGCTTGTGCTCCCAATCGCTTGCGCTGGGTAGCGCTCACGCGGCTTTTATGCCCAGGCTTATAGATCCGCAGGGAACGGGTTTTACTTTGACCAGGTTTCCGGTTCGGGCGGATTCGTAGAGCGCGTCCATCAGGGCAGACAGGAGCACGCCGTATCGTACGGGGGCACGGAGCGGTTCTTTGCCTTGAAGTGCAGCAACGAAATTGGAATGGGGCGTTGCGCTTGAACCGGCTGGAATCGGTGAAATGACTTCAGCCGGATCCTTGCCGACGATCTCAAGCTTGTTGCCATATGCGTCGGTGCTGATGGTGCAGAGATCGGTAAAAATTTTCAGGTCGCTGTTGAAAGGCGGTGTGTGACCCGCGAAGGTGAGCGACCCGTGCGCACCGTTTTGGAATTTCATGATAACCGAGGCGGTGATGTCGACGGGGGAACTGACATTGTCGAGAAAGCAGCCGACTTCGACAACGGGATCGTTCATCAACCACATTACGGCATTGAGCAGGTGAGCGCCGGTGTCGTACATAAAACCACCTCCTGACAAGGCCGCGTCCTGCCGCCAGGTTCCCGTGGCGAGGTTCAACCAGCTTTGCGCGATCCAACCGTTAACAGAAAAAATGCGACCGAGTTTTCCGGCGTCACGCGCGGCGGCTATCTGGGCGAAGTGGTGCGTGTATGGACTTTGAAACGTGATGGCCAGCAGTTTTCCGCTTTTCTTGACGGTATTCCAGAGATCGTAAGCATCGGCGCTGTTGGTCACCATTGGCTTTTCAACCAGCACGTTCAGACCGTGCTCCAGCGCGAGCCTGGCCTGGGAAAAGTGAAGTGTGTGCGGCGTGATGATGACGACCGCATCCAGCGCGCAGGGTGGGCGTTCGAGGAGTGTTTGAAGGGATTCATATAGAACCGCCTCGGGCGCGTGTTTCTTTCTGAAGCTCTCCGCGCTGGGTGGCGTTGGATCGACCAGTGCGACAATCTTCACGTTTCCGAGCTTGAGTAATTGCTCGGCGTGCCAATTGGCCATATTTCCGCAACCGACGAAGGCAAAGTTGAACATGGCGACAAATTACAGGGAAACTAAAAAGGTGGAAACCTCAGATGTATCAGGATCCGCGGACTGGGCATATTTGACTTTATCGCCCGCGCATCTACGCTCAACCTGCGATGCTGTTTCAGATGGTTCAACTCCTCTACTGGGTTTCCCTGTCGACTTGGTTTGGCAGTGTGTTATTCATCGCGCTGGCGACACCCGTTATCTTCCGGACGGTTCGCGAAAATAATCCCATTCTCAGTCATGTGTTGAGCGTTAACCTGGAAGGGCAGCACAGCACACTGCTCGCCGGGACGATTATTTTCAATCTCGTTTCACGCCTGCTTCAGGTGGAACTTGTCTGCGGTGGCACGCTGCTGATTACGATGATTCTTCAGAGTTTCATGATCAATTTATCGGGAAGCAACGGTGTGGCGGCTATCACGCGATCGGTGCTTTTCCTGGGCGCGGCGGCGGTGGTGTTTTTTGACTGGCAGTTTGTCTGGCCGAAGATTCGCGACAGCCGAAACCAGTACCTCGAACATGCCGACGAACCTGAGGTGGCCAATCCCGCGAAGGATCGCTTTGACCGCGAACAGCGCAAAAGCCTGAATTTGCTGGCTGTGGTGATTTCGCTGCTCATGGGCATCATCCTGTTCAGTTCGAGCATGGGGACGTTTACGATGGAACTGGCTCAGAAAGCGGCGAAGTGAGATGGCCCGCCCGATCAGTAAGAAAATACAACAGCGACTCGCCCGCGTGGCTGCGATTCTCCCGATCCTGAAAAAAAACTATCCCGACGCGCGGTGCAGCCTGGATTTCAACACCCCGCTTCAACTGATCGTGGCGACTATTCTGTCGGCGCAATGCACCGATGATCGCGTGAATATTGTCACGAAGAGCCTGTTTAAAAAATATAAAAGCGCAAAGGATCTGGCCGCCGCCCCGATCCACGATCTGGAGCGCGATATTCAGTCGACGGGATTTTTCCGCAATAAAGCAAAGAGTCTTAAAGCGATGGCCCAGTCGCTGATCGATCAACATCACGGCGAAGTTCCAAAGACGATGCAGGACCTCGTGCTGCTCGCGGGCGTGGGGCGTAAAACGGCAAACGTCGTGCTGGGAAATGCCTTTGGCATCGATGTGGGGATTGTCGTTGATACGCATGTCACGCGGCTGAGTCAGCGGCTGGGTCTTACCCACCATACTGATGCGGTAAAGATCGAGCAGGATTTGATTCCACTGGTGCCGCTAAAAGATTGGACCTTGTGGCCGCATTTGTTAATCAGCCATGGAAGAAAAGTCTGCCAGGCGAGGAAACCGAACTGTCCAAACTGCCCGCTGCTGGAGCATTGCCCAAGCGGGCCAAAATTAATCGACAAAGGTCTCGCCCGCAGCGCGAACTGATCTTCTTTTGCGTTGCAAATTTGTCAGACTTTCCCGCGAATGACAGTGATTGAAGCTGGAGGAAGCGTCTGCGTCCATCTGGATCCTGATGCTATGTGAACTTCAGACTGCGGGATCAATTCGTCGGGGTTATCGAACGTGTTATGCGCGGTCAGATCAGAGTGCGTCAACGTGTGGACCTGCGCATCGGTGATAACCCGTCCGCGGAGATCGATTTCAACGTCTACCGGAAGCGATGCGTGCACATTCACGATACTCAGCGTGAGGTTCTGGTTTTTCACCGAAGCGGATCCTGAAACAATCGGCATTTTCTGCAGGTTTTCACCGACCGGAAATTTTACATCGCGGGATGCGATTTCAACCCGGATTGAAGTGCCGTCCTGGTGCGACTGATACAGGTCAAACACGTGATAGGTTGGCGTGCGAAGCATGCGGTCGCCGTCGGTCATGACCATTGCCTGCAGCACGTTTACCACCTGTGCGATGTTGGCCATGATGACCTTGTCGGCATGGCGATGAAAGGTGTCCAGCGTCAAGGCGGCGGCGAGCGCATCGCGAAGCGTGTTCTGCTGCCAGAGATGATTCAACGGCTCGCCTGGCGTGGGAGGATGCCAGGTGCCCCACTCGTCGATGATAAGGCCAATTTTGCGTTGCGGATCGAATTCGTCGAGGCAGGCGCGCTGGTCGATGATTAACTGTTCGACGGCTGTTGCGCGATGGAGCAATTCGTACCACTGATCGTTGGTGTACTGCGTCGCCGTTCCGGCGGTGCCGGCGTAGTAATGGGCGGCAAAGCCGTGGATCTGACAGTCGTTACCAAACGCGCCGGCCTTTTTAAAAAATCGGCGCGTCCAATCGAGATTGTTGCCGTTTGGGCCGCAGGCGATGAATGTGAGAGGCATGCGCAGGGGGTCGCGGCAAAAAGTGCTGGCGAAGGTTGAAAACCGTTTATATGCCGATGCGTAATCTTCCGGGCACATGCTGCCGCCGCAGCCCCAGCTTTCATTGCCGATTCCCCAAAACGGGACGTTAAACGGCTCGGCGTGACCGTTGATTTTTCGCAGGCCGGCAAGGGTGGTGTCAGCTGGAAAGTTACAGTATTCGATCCATTGCTTGAGTTCGCGCGGCGTTCCGCTGCCCACATTGCCGGCAAGGTATGCCCTGGCACCGAGCAGCTCACAGAGGCGAAGAAACTCGTGGGTTCCAAAGGAATTGTCTTCAACATCATGCCCCCACCAGGCGTTCATGCGGCGAGGGCGCTTGTCCGGGGGGCCAATCCCGTCTTCCCAGTGATAATCGTCGGCAAAGCAGCCTCCCGGCCAGCGGAGCACGGGGGTATGCAGTTTTTGCAATGCGGACAGCACGTCGCGACGGATTCCTGCGACATTGGGAATCTTCGAATTTTCACCTACCCACAAACCGTCGTAGACGCATCGCCCGAGGTGCTCGGCAAACTGACCATACAACTCGGGTCGGATCGTCGCGATTGGTTCGTTGAACAGAACACTGAGCGTGTTTTGCGCCATGCGGGAAGATTAGCCAATGACCAAAGCTTATGCACACGTATGAGACGCGCACGACCCGCTTCCTCTGGTTCTATGGTTCAAAGTTTTCTGACGATGGATTGCTGTTTCAGTCCCGGTTGGAAACATTGGTCAGCAATTCCGTGCTGGCGGAGATCCGGGGCGATGTCATGCTTGCGCCGGCGAGGAGGGCAGCTTGCCGTTTTACCAATTCGATATTGAGGTATCGTCCCGGGCAGTCGGTCGCCTTGGTGTCTTTGTGGCGAAGTATGTTGTCCGGGGTGATGTGGTAGGTCACCATTAAGTACGCGACAAGTTTATCGAGCGAGCGAATCTGCTCGGGAGTGGGACGCTCGGCGTCGAAATTTCCGACCAGGCAGATGCCGATGCCATATTCGTTAAAGCGATTGTCCGAAGTCTTGGCGTGAGCCCCGATTTTCTGCTTGACCCAGCGGGACCCGACTTCAATCTGACCATTTCCGGTGTCGGTGCCATTGCCGATGACAAAGTCATAGCCCAGTTCGTCCCAGCCTTTGGCGCGATGCATCTTATCGAACGCGGCTGCCCCACCGGTGGTGGTTGCGCTATGGTGAACGACGATCCAGCACCAGGGGCGCGGTGTAACCGGCGGAACCCATGCCATGGGGATGCCAGCCATGGGGGGAGCGACGACGGACGGTTTGCTGCGAGGCACTTCTGCTATCCGCGGGGCGATATAGACCCGGGTTGGTATTCGCTCGAGTGGCGCGGCGGGTGCGGCCAGCATGCGCGGCACTTCAAAGCTGGGCGCGGCATAACCGACAGACGCCTGCTGGGTGGGCTGGCAGCCGAGAAACGAGCCAAGTGATAATAGCGAGAGGGAAAAGACGCAGAGATTCCGCTTTGTCATCCGTGACCTTTCGGGTCCAAAAAGCCATTCGATCCCGAACACATGGCAACCGCCTTGTCGCCGCCTGTTAAGTTATCGGAAGGGGTGAGCATATTCCAGTACCGCGACCCGGAAAAATGTGATAAGCGCGGTCGGTCTCTCAGGGGTCACCACCGGCTGGGACGCGGAAATCCCCAGGCTCCGGCGAGCAAGTCAGCGGCCAACTCGGGGTCGTCCCCCGGCCAGCGGCCCTTATTTCGAAGGTGGGCGTGTGCCAGTTCATGCGCGATGAGCCATTGCACAAAATTCGGCGGGCGATGGCACAGCGTACGTTTCAGAACGATAGATCGCGATGCGCCGGTGGGACCCGGGATCTTAACCGGGACCTGCATCACCACGCCGGGGCCTGGTTCGTAGTCGTAGAAGGTGACACCGCCTTCACCCATGATGTCGGTTCGCACTTCATCGGGAAGTCGGCCCAGCACATGGGCGGCATGCGCGTGCAGCGACGTATGCAGGCCGAACGGGCGGAGAAAATTATCGATGCAAGCGGCCATCTTTCTACCTGGTTTCATCGAACAGGATCTTCAGCGAATCGCCGCCATAGAGCGGTTTGGAATTAGCGATTTTGCCGTCGATCGTTACATTCCGGGATGCCGGGTCGATTACCAGCAGTTGATCCTTATGGATCAGACCGGAGTAAATCAGGTTATCGATGGTTAAATCATAGACAGAAACCTGGCCGTCGGCTGGCGCTTTTAAAGTTTGCGGGTCGGTTCCGTCCATCGTGACGATGGCAGAAGGCATCAGCGCATCGGGTGTTGCGCCGCGAGCCTCCCACGGCTGAGGCTCCAAGCAGGATCAATGCACAGACGGTGCGTTTCATAACCACTCCTCGATTAGTTCAGAATAACGAAAAACTCCCCGCTACTTTGGCAGCCCGATGGAATATTGTCCATCGAGCACGGCCCCCGCGCCGACGGCGAGGGTGGGAGCGGTCACATCCCCGCGGATTTCTGCTTCTGGTCCGACCAGCACGGGGCCTCTGCTGGTGATATTACCGCGTAATTTGCCACGGACGATCAGCCCGCCGCAGATGACACGGTCACTGACGACGTTTCCCTTTTTTTCAACGGTGACAACACCGCAGGTTTCGATCGCGCGGCGGGCTTCATAGGCTTTAAACGCAAGGTCTTCCAGTTTCAGCGATTTGTTGCAGAACTTGCAGGTAATCGTGAGGGCTTTTCGCCCGATTTCCTGCGGTTTGCCGCAGTAGAGGCAGACGATTGTCTGCCGATCAGTCGCGCCGGGGATAGGAAGGCCTTCAGCCATAGCTCATTGCAAAACTGAAGATGGAGGATGGAGGATTGAAGATGGCCGGAAATGCGGTTCTCGATACTCCATCTTCTATCCTCAGTCTCGACCCTTATTTCGTCGGCTGCCCCTGTACATGCGCCGGTGGCATCGTTCCAACGCGGACCGCGCCGCCCTGCGTGGGACGGCTCTTTACCGCGTCAGGACCTACGGTGACGTGACCGCGGAACTGTGCGCCTTCTTCCACCACCAGCTTGGAGGTTGTGAGGTCCCCTTCGTAGCGCGTGCTGGGTTTCATTTCAATCCGGTCTGACGCGGTGATGTTTCCCTTTACTTCGCCTTCAATAATGATTGATCCGGCTTCGACTTCGGCTTCGAGTTTGGCCTCTTTGGCGACATGTAACCGACCGGTGGTGGTCACCGTTCCGCTCACTTTGCCATGCAGACGCATCCCTTTTTCGAAACTCAGATCGCCTTTAAACGTTGCGTCGGGGCCCAGAACGGTAGTGAATTCCTGATTTGCGCCTTCGGCCATGAGTGCCTCCTGCACTTAAGGGTTTATTTATCGAGATGCCTCGGTCGTCAAAGACCGATCGGTCACGGTTCGGCGGGATTATACGCAGCGGTGGATTATGTCAAAACAAATCGTGCTGATGCGTCGTGCCCAGGGGCAGGGATTTGGCGCGAATCCCTTAACGTCTTTACAGTTGGAACTGCCCTTGTCGGCGGATATGTTTCCGGCATGCGGGAAGTTGCTGCGGGGCAGAATCGATCGAGCACAGTCTTCGTGCAAAAATTGTATTTTCGCTTTCGCGTTCGGCGAACCGCCCTGCTGTCGATTTTCCGGTCGCTGTTGCTTCGCGGGATGGGGATGCGGATCGGCCCGGGAACGGTCATTAAAAAAGTCGAGGTTCTGTGGCCCAATCAGGTTCGCATCGGACGCGACTGCTCGGTTCTGGATGGAACGATCTTTGACTATTGCCACGGGGTCTGGCGACCCGGCCCGTCGATCGTGCTCGGCGATCGGTGTTACGTCGGACGAGGCGTTGAGTTTAACATACGCCTGAAACTGACGATGGGCAGCGACTGCCTGATCGCCGCCGGCTGCCGGTTTATCGACCACGATCATGGCACCGTCATATCGCAGGGCCCGATGCGGCTGCAGAATGGTGCCAGCGGTGAAATCATTCTGGAGGATGATGTGTGGCTTGGTGCGAATGTCATCGTTCTGAAGGGTGTGACGATCGGGAAAGGCGCGGTGGTGGCTGCTGCCTCGGTGGTGACCAAATCGATCCCATCCATGGAGATATGGGCGGGTGTCCCGGCAAAGCAGATCGGAACGCGCAGGTGAGCAGCGCGGCAGCAGGGATCGAAGCGGGCCGGATCTTGCGAAGAGGCGGTGACCTGCCTAATCTGCAGTTTCGAACTGAAGCAGTTTCCCCTAAATCGAAAGAGGATCGCCCGTGTCAACTTACAAAGATGTCGTTGTTCCCGCTGACGGCCAGAAAATCACGATCTCCAACGGCAAACTGAATGTGCCGGACCGACCGATCCTTCCGTTCATTGAAGGGGACGGCACGGGGCCTGACATCTGGCGCGCGCAGCGTGCGCGTGTTCGACGCGGCGGTCGCCAAAGCATTTGAGGGCAAAAAAAAGATCGCATGGATGGAAGTCTTCGCCGGGGAGAAGAGTTTCAAAAAGTATGGCAGCTGGCTGCATGAAGAAACCGTGCCGGCGTTTCTCGAATTCCTCGTGGGCATTAAGGGACCGTTGACAACCCCGGTGGGCGGTGGGATCCGTTCGCTGAACGTCGCGCTGCGCCAATTGCTGGACCTTTATGTCTGCCTGCGACCGGTGCGGTATTTTACAGGTGTTCCCTCACCGGTAAAACGCCCTGAAAAAGTGAACATGGTCATCTTCCGCGAGAATACCGAAGACATTTACGCCGGTGTTGAATACACCGGTGGTTCGCCCGAGGCCCAGAAAGTGCTGGACCTGCTGGCTAAGGAGTTCCCGAAGGATTTCAAAAAGATCCGCTTTGGGACAAAGGAAGCCGCCGCCGATTGGAACAAGACGATTGGCAGCAAAGAAGAAGCCTCGGTTGAAGTCGGGATAGGTATCAAAGCTGTAAGTCGGCTGGGTACCGAGCGGTTGGTTCGCAGCGCGATCCAATATGCCATAAAGCACAACCGCAAGAGCGTGACGATTGTGCACAAGGGAAACATTATGAAGTTCACCGAAGGTGGATTCCGCGACTGGGGCTACGCCCTGGCGAAGAAGGAATTCGGCGCGGTGGAAATTGACGGCGGGCCGTGGTGCAAGCTTCCCAATGGGATTGTGATCAAGGACTCGATCGCTGACATCACGCTGCAACAGGTCCTCACGCGTCCGGAGGATTTTGAAGTGATTGCAACGCTGAACCTCAACGGCGATTACCTGAGCGACGCCCTGGCGGCGCAGGTCGGGGGAATCGGCATCGCCCCGGGCGGGAACGCCAATTATGTTACCGGCCACGCCATTTTCGAGGCCACACACGGCACGGCCCCTAAATATGCCGATCAGGATGTGGTTAACCCCGGTTCGGTCATACTCTCAGGCGTGATGATGTTCGAATATCTCGGCTGGCAGAACGTAGCAGACCTGATTGTATCAGGCCTGGAAAAAGCAATCGGGGCCAAAACTGTTACCTACGACTTCGCGCGGCTGATGGAAGGCGCGACCAAGATCAAGTGCAGTGAATTCGCCGACGAAATGATTAAGCATATGGGGTGATTTTGCGGGCTCGGGCGACATAAATTGATGTTCGACTGAAGCCGGCGAAACTTTGTGCGCTGAGGAACGGTATTACGACCGCTCCGCGCTGCAGTCGCGCGAATAGTATTCATCGCAGAGCCGTTCGAACCCGGGTATGCGGGCAGAGAAAGCACTGGTCCTTTAGCGGGTGCTTGACTGCCTTGCCCCCCTCTCACACAATCCGCCTATGCATCGTGTTATTCATCATCCGGCCCTCCAGCCGCTTAAGGCACGCTTTCCTGAGATCAAGTTTTTTGTCGCCGAATTTCGGCACATGGTGACCGTGGTGGTGCCGCGCGAACATATTGTCGAAGTAAGCCGATTCCTGCGGGATGACGCGACGCTTCGATATGACCATCTCACGGAATTAAACGGGGTGGATTACCTGAATTTTCCCGGGGCAAAGCATCGCTTTGCGGTGAATTACGGGTTGACCAGCACGCCGAACAATAATCGCCTGTGGCTTAAAGTGTTTCTGGATCCGTTACAGGAGACCGGGCCGCGGACCAACATCCTGCGGGATGAAGAGGTTCTGGAAAAAGGAGATCCCGGGTTAAAGGTCGACAGTGTGTGTTCCATCTGGCCCGGGGCAGAGTGGATGGAACGCGAGGCCTACGACATGCTCGGATTGATCTTCGTGAATCACCCGGATCTGCGCCGCCTGCTCACCTGGAACGGGTTTGGCAGCTATCCGCTCCGCAAAGATTATCCACTGCGCGGCGTGGGTGAGCGCGAGGAATATAAGATTGTGTCACGCGACGGGGCCTGATCCGGGTAAGGCGGACGGCCTGCAAAGCGCGATGCCGAGCACGGGCGGGCAAGTCGCGCATAACCTCAGGCCGTACTTCATTTCTTTTGTGTGGTAAAAGCCCCCAGTGAACCGATGCCAAGGAAGGCGCGCGTTCCTGCATGATCTACCTGCTCATCCATTCGCTTCTGCTTTCGGGATGGCTTGAAAACCATCACCTCCACTTTCTGCGCGTGTTCACCGCAAATGAATTCCAGTCGGCGGCGGCAGTGGTGCTCGGGTTCATCATCTGCATCGTAATGGGCCCCCCGGTGATTGCGTGGCTCGGTCGTCAAAAGATCGGCGATGCGAATCAATCTGACATTCATGCGGATAACGCCGCCAAGCAGGGAACTCCCACCATGGGAGGCGTGCTGATTATCGCGTCGATCGTGGTGACGACGCTGCTGCTGGCAAACCTGGCAAATTTTTATGTGTTAATGGCACTGATCTGCACGGTATGGCTGGGTGCCGTCGGTGCGGTGGATGACTGGTTGAAATTGACCGTGGGACGCCGGTCTGGAAGCCGCCAGGGACTGACCAGCCTGGAAAAGTTGCTGTTTCAACTCGCACTGGGTGCGGTGCTTTCCGTTTTTACGTATCGCTATGGATCTCAGTTGCCCGTGGCAACAAACCTGTATTTTCCGTTTTTCAAAAACGTCTCGATCCATCTTGGAATTTATGCTTTTGCGATCATCGGCACGTTTGTGATGACCGGTTCGAGTAATGCGGTCAATCTCACCGACGGGCTGGACGGGCTGGCCAGTGGATGCATGGCAATTGTCAGCTTTACTTTCCTGGTCTTTGCACTGATTGTCGGAAATCACCCTGTATCCACGTTTTTAAACATTCCCGAGGTTGAGTCCGCCGGTCAGATGGCTGTGCTCGCCGGCGCGATGGCGGGCAGCTGCATGGGATTTCTCTGGTTCAACTGCAATCCTGCCAGGGTGTTCATGGGCGATACCGGTTCGCTGGCCATGGGAGGCTTGATCGGCTACATCGCGATTGTCATCCGCCAGGAACTGGTGTTGGTGTTCGTAGGTGGAATCTTTGTCGCCGAAGCCGTATCGGTCATGTTGCAGGTGGGCTATTTCAAATACAGCAGAAGGAAATACGGTGCCGGCCGTCGCATCTTCCTGATGGCTCCGCTGCATCACCATTTTCAGAAAAAAGGGTGGAGCGAAAACCAGGTGGTCGTTCGCTTCTGGCTGGTCAGCTTTATGCTGGCAGCCATGGCACTTGCGACAATCAAGCTGCGGTAGTTCAGCAATAGCGGAACCAAGCCGGACCCATCGGCCAGCTCCTGCATGCTGCGCAGCATCGACACTCAAATGCACTGCACCGGCTGGTTCAGCTGTCGACAGGTTCCGCTTTAGCTGAAAACGATGCTCAACCCGCACATGCTGTTCGTCCGATAATCAGTCATAACATGACTGATTCCATCTATCGCCTGAATCATCGGGACATCCTTTGCGTTTGCGTGCTGGCCCTGCTTTGCCTTGGCGTGCTGATGGTTGACTCGGCCACGATGCGGGTGACGGGGAATCTCAGCTGGCATCTTTCAGCCGACGGGACAAAGCAACTTGTTTTTGCCGCCGTCGCGATGGGTGTCTTTCTTCTGGTGGGCCGGCTGGATTACACCCGACTGGCGATGCGACCCAACTGGAAATACAGCCCCGCGATCTGGCTGCTGCTGATCGCCGCCGCGACCTGCATTGCGGTATTGATTCCCCACGTCGGACTGCAGATCAATGGCGCCCGGCGATGGCTCAAACTCGGGCCGATCCAGATTCAACCCTCCGAGCTTGCCAAATGGGCCGCGGTTCTCTTCCTCGCCAGCTGGCTTGCCAATCCGCCGGTGAAAGTCGACCGCTTTTTCGCAGGGTTCCTGCCGACGCTGATTCCCATTGGTGTGCTTTGCCTGCTGGTTGTCATTCAAGATTTTGGAACGGCCGCGCTCATCGCGGTCTGTGCCCTGGCCATGCTCCTTGCGGGACGTATCAAGCTTTGGCATCTGCTGATTGTGATACCTCCGGTTCTGATGGCTGGTTTCTGGTTCGTGCATCATGAGCCTTACCGCTGGCGGCGGATGACCGCGTTCATCAACCCTTATGCCTCGCCGGATCGCGAGGGGTATCACATGATTCAAAGCCTGCTGAGTTTCTCTACCGGTGGGGTAACTGGCAAAGGGATCGGCAACGGAATTCAAAAGCTGGGCTATCTGCCCGAAAATACGACAGATTTTATCTTTGCCGTGATCTGCGAAGAGCTCGGCATCTTCGGCGCTGTTTACGATCGCAATGTACCTCGGCGTTGTGTTCGTCGCATGGCAATTGATCCGACAGTGCAAGGATTCACTGGGGCGCTGCTGGCGTTTGGCGTCGCCTGCATGCTCAGCCTGCAGGCGGCCATTAACATGGCGGTGGCGACGGTGAGTGTTCCCACCAAGGGTTTGTCGTTACCGCTGATCAGCGCTGGTGGAACCGGGCTGGTTATCACCGCTGCAGCGTTGGGTCTGATGTATAGCGTCGCAAGAACAGAACCCGCGCCCGCCGAAGCGGATCTGAAACAGGTAGGTTCGAAGTCTTTGGATACCGGCCAACTCTGTTAAGAATCCAAGAGCCGCCTCCAGGTCGGAAGGTTGCTTTGTGTAAATTGTTCCCTATAAACC
Source organism: uncultured Phycisphaerales bacterium (assembly GCA_963792535.1). Lineage (GTDB taxonomy): Bacteria > Planctomycetota > Phycisphaerae > Tepidisphaerales > Tepidisphaeraceae > CBDAQA01. The sequence goes on along the minus strand of CAWBWQ010000004.1, from coordinate 708,873 downwards.
TTCGGGCAGTTGAATCAACCGAAAACCGGGACGGACACACATGGCTGTTGAAATTGAAGCGAAGATGAAAGTTGCCGATCTTGCGGTGGTCAAAGATCGTCTCATCGCGGCCGGGGCGAAGCTGGTGGGCGAGTTTCTCGAACGAAACACCTTTTTTGACACGGAGGATCGATCGCTGCTCGCCGCCGACGAAGGGCTTCGGCTTCGGTTGAACCAGGATCTGAACACCGGCACGAAGGTCTGCCTCATGACTTTCAAGGGCCCCCGCCAGCACGGTCAGCTAAAAAGCCGCGAAGAAACTGAAACTACCGTCGGCAGCTACACTGAGGCGTGCGGGCTCATCGAACGGATGGGGTTTACCAGGATCCTCAGCTTTGAAAAACGCCGGGACAGCTGGGCCATCAACGGCTGCGAGGTCGAACTGGATAATCTTCCTCGCATCGGAACGTTTGTGGAAATTGAAGGCCCCAAGGACGAAACGGTACTTAAAGTACGCGAGCTGCTGCAGCTTGCCGATCGCCCGCTGGTTCGAGCCAGTTACGTCGCGATGCTGATGACCCACCTCCAGGAAGCCGGGGAACCGACTCAGGAAGTGTTGTTCGGCCCGAACCTGTCGACGCAGCGTGTGGGCCCGCGAACCAGCGCGGTCTGAGCGAACGAAAAGTCGATCGATCCATGATTAAAGATTTTTGACTTCGCCCGCGCGGTTTTTTCTGTGATAATGACTATCCAGAGGCGTGCCGCAACGGATTCAACCCTTTAACCCACCGAATCGTAATCGAGAATTGCCGATGCTGCTGAAACTGACACACACAACAGACCTGACCTACTCTGAATTAATCAGCGAATCGGTTATGGAACTGCGTATGGCTCCGCGCCAGGAGCAAGATCAGCACCGGCTGAGCTTTAACCTCGCGATCGGACCGGCAACGCAGGTCACCAGCTATTTCGATTGGCTCGCCAATACGGTTCACACCTTCACAATCGGGTCGTTTCACCGTCAGATCCGTATCGTCGCCACCAGCGTGGTTGAAACAGATCGACAGCGCAAGCCCGTCGAGCGTTTTACCGATAAATGGCCCTTCCCGCTCGGGGACGATTACACGCTATACGATTACGTGCATTTCAGCGGGCCAATCATCGACTCTCCCAAGCTGCGGGAACTGGTCGAGGTTCTGCATCCCACCCCGGGGGCTTCATTAGGGGAACTGGCGCTTCGAATTCTGCATCTGATCGCCGATCGGTTTGAATATAAAAAAGGAATAACCACAGCCGCCAGCCCGATCACGGATGTTCTGGAGACCAGTCAGGGCGTCTGCCAGGATTTCACGCATCTCATGATCGGAATGGCCCGTGCACTGGGGATTCCCGCGCGTTACGTCAGCGGTTTGATTCATCCTGGTAATGAAAGCTTTCGTGGATTCACCCAGACCCACGCCTGGTGCGAGCTGATGTTTCCCTCGGCTGGCTGGGTTGGATTCGATCCCACTAACAATTGCATTGTGGGGACCAATTTTGTGAAAGTTGCCGTGGGGCGCGATTACAGGGATGTTCCTCCGAATAAAGGCCGCTGGCAGGGCGCTGGACCCGTCAAAGAAATAATCGATGTGTCTGTCACTTCCGAGGAACTGATCAACATGCCGCCGGAGTTGGCAGCAGAGCGGATGCAGTCCCTGGGCATTCCCAGTTATCCCGGTGGCGGCTCGATTCACCGTGAGATGGCTGAGCATCAGGTGGAAGTTCAGCAGCAGCAACAGGGGCTATGATCCCGTTGCCGCGCGAACGCAAAAGATATAATTAAGAAGATCGACCATGACCGACGTTTCCGGCAAACGGGTAACAGTGCTGGGGCTGGGGCACTTCGGAGGCGGCATTTCGGTCAGTCGATGGCTCGTCGAGCACGGCGCCAGCGTTGTGGTGTCGGATCATTCTTCTGCAGAAAAGCTTGCTGACTCTGTTGCCGCGCTAAGCGACCTGCCGATCGAGTACCGGTTTGGTCCCGACCAGTCGGAAGCCGACCTGATAGAACACGCCGATCTGATCGTTGCCTCCCCCGCCATCCCGCCGCACAACCGGTTTCTGATCGCTGCCCGCGCGGCCGGTGTTCCCATTACCACTGAGATCTGCCTGTTCCTCGAACGATGCCCCGCACCAGTGATTGCCGTCACCGGCACGAAGGGGAAGAGCACCACCAGCACGTTGCTCTATCACATGGTTCAGACCCGAAATGCGCACCTGGTTCGGCGGAAACATTGGTAAATCGCTTTTGCCAGACGTCGACAAAATAAAACCAGATGATCTCGTCTTGCTCGAGTTGTCCAGCTTTATGCTTGAACATCTGGGCCAGATGAAATGGTCGCCGCACGTGGCGGTGTTGACGATGCTGTCCACCGATCATCTGGATTGGCACGGCTCGGAACAAAACTATCTCCAGGCGAAGCAAAATATCGTTCGGTTCCAGACAGCTGACGACTTTCTGGTTCTCAATGAGGACGATCCGGCGGCACAGTCTTTCAGGACCACACGGGCAAAGATTATCCCGGTGCGCAGCGAGCCCCGATTCGCATTGAAGCTGGCGGGTGAACACAACCAGTTAAACGCGCAGACGGCATTTGCCGCAGCACAGCTGGTGGGTGTGGATTGGCCCAGCGCACAGGCGTCGATCACCGATTTTAAGGGTCTCCCCCATCGCCTGCAGATGGTGCGCGATTGGCGGGGCGTCCAGTTCGTTAACGATTCGATATCGACTATTCCCCAGGCGGCGATCGCTGCGCTGTGTTCTTTTGCAAACGGGAAGGTGATTCAGATTGTCGGCGGGTCGGGCAAAAAGGATTTGCCGATGGACGCGATGTGTGTTGCCCTGGGCGATCGCGCTCAAGCGATCCTCTGCATCGGTGAGACCGCCGAACAGATCGCCAGCATGCTACCGCCGCAAAAAACCTATCTCTGCCACACGCTGCAGATCGCGGTCGAAAAGGCGGCGGAGTTGGCAACAGACGGCGACGTCGTTCTGCTTAGCCCCGGTCATCCCAGTTACGACCAATTCAAAAACTTTGAATCACGCGGCCATGCGTTCGAGGCGTGCGTGAAAATCCTGCCCGATTGATAGGTTTCGCGCTGTGATGGACAAGCATATTCCGCATCCGCCGGGCAGAATCTGCGCGATCGCACGCGGTACTCCATAGATCATCTCAGGCTTGGAACTGAATTTCCGCCACAACTTGTTGTCCATAAACATCCGTCTATTCAGTATTTGCATCTCTACGGGCAACAGCGAATGTTGCGCAAGAGTTGATGTGGCACGTCGCTTGACTCTGCATCGCTTGAATGAACTCCTGCACGCCATCACTGAAGGACAACGCGGCTTTCGATTCGCTGGGGGCCCGGATCGTTTCGGCGGCTCGGTTGGCGGTGTCGACGCACCTTGAGTTGGAACGGCAGGAATCTCTTGTGAGCACGAATAAGGCACAGGCAATGATCGGTGGAACCGATCGCCGCGTCACGGACGACCAGATGTCTCAGTCTGTCGTCAGGAGCCCGTCGTCAGTTGTTGAAGATCCCAACAATTGACCACGGGCGACTGGCGACCGACCCTAATTTCGGGAAATTCCCATGCTCTACGGTTTGTATCTCTCAGCAACCGGGGTGATGACCAACTCCTACCGCCAGGATGTTATCGCGAACAATCTCGCCAATGCCGAGACTGTCGGTTTCAAAAAAGACCTGGCGATGTTCCGCCAGCGGCCGACCGCGGCCCAGGAAACGCCTGGAAAAAACAGTTGGACCAACCCGTTGATGGAAGGCATCGGCGGCGGCACCTTCGCCGAGCCCACCGTGGTCGATACATCAACCGGACCCATGGAACGCACCGGTAATAAGCTGGATGCAGCCATACAGGGGAAGGGATTTTTTACCGTCGATGACCACGGCAAGACCCGCCTGACGCGCAACGGGCAGTTCATGATCGACAACAACAGCATGCTCGTTACCTCCAACGGTCAGCAGAATGTGCTGGATACCCAGGGAAATCCGATCAAAATGGATGCGTCCCTCGCGAGCATCACCAACATCGGTCAGGACGGGACGATCACCCAGGGCGACAAAGTTGTGGCCAGGCTGGGCGTCATGGATACGCCTGATCCGAACCAGCTTAAAAACGAAGGGGGTACGCTTTTCTCGTATCCGGACACCAACGCGCTCACTCCTTCTGCAAGCATCGTACGCGGTGAGACTGTGGAAAATGCCAATGTGGACCCGGCGACTGAACTCACACAGTTGATGGACACGCAACGGCAACTCGAAGCAAACGCGAACATGATCCATTATCAGGATTCCACACTCGACAAGTTAATTAACACCGTGGGCAAAATCTCATGATCGACTGTCCCGGAGATTTAGCCGGGGTTTGACGCTGAGCATCCATCATTCATCATTTGTCCGACGCTCGTCCGATAACACAATTGAGCACCTATGGCCATTAACGCACTTAACTCCGCAGCCACTGGTTTACGGGCGCTGTCAGACCGAATCGACGTGATCGCCAACAATCTGGCTAACGCCGAAACACAGGCATTTAAAAGACAGAAGGTCAATTTCGAAGACCTGATGTATCAGCAATACAAGCAGCCCGGCACCACCGACGCCGCCGGCGACATGACACCCGCGGGCATCAACGTGGGGCTGGGCACGAAGATCAGCAACACCCAGACGGACATGACCGAAGGCGGTCTGGACAATACGGGTGGAAATCTCGATCTGGCGATAGTGGGTCAGGGGTTTTTCCATGTAAAAATTCTTCCCACCATCGGTGATGGAACCGGTTACACACGCAACGGAGCGCTCTTCCAGAATAAAAACGGTGATTTGGTCGTGGGTATCGGCGACGGGTATCAGCTGGTGCCGCCGATTAATATCCCGATTGGCGCAACCAATATCACGGTCTCTCAGGACGGTCAGGTTCAATACACCCCCAAGGGCGGTGGCGCGACAAATGCGACAGCCGGGCAGATCCTGCTCTCGCAGTTTGTAAATCCGCAGGGACTAAACCTCGAAGGCGGCAGCATCTATTCTGAAACGCCCGCCAGCGGCGCTCCCATCCCAAGTATTCCCGGCGACAACGGAGCAGGTCAGATCCAGCAGGGATTTCTGGAAGAAAGCAACGTCGACCCGGTCAAAGAACTGGTGACGCTGATCAAAACGCAGCGATCGTTTGAGTTGAACAGTCAATCCATCCAGACCGCCGATCAGGCCCTGCAGACGATCGCCAATCTGAAGAAGGGATAGGCGTAACCGGGCAGTAGAAGGTTAATCCATTTGATTTTCGCTGCACTTGCCTCGGCAGGCACGCAGACAGGATGTCTGCTGAAATTGAATTGGAGTTCAATCCTATGAGAACCCTTAGATCGCCTCACCCGATCCTGCTTGCACTGCTCGTTCTGCTTTCAGGCGCAATTGCGGGGCGCAGACAGATTCAAAAACCGATGCTTCGGCGGTACTGCCAAACGCGCCGGTTTTAGAAGCCGGCGCTGAACACTTCGTTCCCCAGCCGCAACCGATGGCCTGCTCTGGAACATTGGAAGTACAGCGTTCTGCTTCGATCCCCGGTGATCAGATTCGTCTCCGCCAGGTGGTGCGCTGGTCCGACGCGGACGCAGCCAGTTTCGCGCCCGTCGCGGATCTGTTGATCGATCGCATTGAAGGCAGTGGCAATCGCAAATTAAGCCTGGAAGAAATCAGCAGTACCTTAAGCAGCGCGGGCGTAAACTTGGCGATGGTCCGTTTTTCGGGTTCCAGCGTCTGCCTTGTCAGTCGAAACGTTGAGGCCGAACCGGTGGTGGCAACAGCCGATCACGCGGTGGTTCAGCAGTGGATGCAGAAAAGCGTTCAACCGGCTTCTAATGCGACACTTTCCTCGGGTTCAGACAATGCATCGGATGCGTCGAACCCGTTTCATTCGCTGCGGGAGCGTGTCATTGCGGATCTCGCCGAGCGATTAAGTTTGCCCGTCGATCAGTTGCAGCTCACATTCGAGCCTAAAGACAAGAGCCTGCTGAACCTGGCCGAGCCTACCTTTCGGTTCCAGCTTGATCCGCACCGGGTTCGCGATCTGGGCCAGGTAAGTTGGAACGTGACGATTGCGAGCGGTGAGAATCAGCAAAAAGTGCTTCTGATCGCTGATGCCCGCTGCTGGGAACACGAAATCGTGGCCGCGCGGGCAGTGAGTTACAAGCAGGTTCTGCAGAACGACGACGTGGTCGAACGGCGCGTGCTGGTCGATCACATTCCTGAGGACCAGCTGCTGACGCTCGCGCAGGTTGTTGGTCAGCAAGCGGCCCGCGATCTCAAGCCCGGCACTGTACTAACCGCACGGCTCGTTGACCCCGTGCCGCTCGCTCGCAATGGTCAGTACATCAGTGTGACCCTGAACCTGGGGGGCGTACAGGTAAAAACCGTCGCGGTGGCGATGGAGGCTGGTTCGTTCGGCCAAACGATCAAAGTGAAAAGCGAGCAGACACACGATGTCTATGAAGTAACGCTGGTCGGCCCGCAGACCGCGACGATGGGGCCGCCCTCTCGCGCCGACGCTTCCGGCGACGCCAAGCTCGCATCGCTGCAGAGCACTGAACCGTAACATCAGAGCCTTTTGAACATGATATGGGTCGCGCTGGAGCAAAGCATATTTCAGCCTGCCTGGTGAAAGGAATCGAATGAAAAATGCGTTTCTTCCCGCGATCGTTGCCGGCGTGACACTTTCATCAGCTGCAACGCTGATGGCCCAGTCAGATCCCGCGCCCGTGCCTGCGCCGGCGGATTCGCGTCCGGGTCCTTCGGTGACGACGCAGTATCTCATGCAGAATAACGGTGGTTCGCTTCTTCAGGCGACCCAACCGCAGCAAAATCCAAGCACCGACAGCGTTAACCCTAATAAAACACCTTCATACGATTTTTATGCCGTGGGCGCTCCCGAGCCGCACGTGTTGAAGAAGCACGACCTGGTCAACATCGTGGTCAACGAGCAAAGCAAGTCGCAAACCAGTGGCAGCAGCGACGAGGAACGCGCCACTGACTTTGATGCCAAGGTTGATGCGTTTGTAAAGTTCAACCTTGCCAAGTTTTCCGTTCAGGGCGGAGCCCAAGGGGCGAATCCACCCGAGATCAAGCTCGAGGGTAAGCGCGATTTTAAAGGCACCGGCGAATACGACCGCGCCGACACGATGACCACCCGCCTGGAGGCTGAGGTTATTGATGTCAAACCCAATGGCACCATGATCATCCAGGCGAAAAGGCATCTGAAAATCGACGAGGAAGAAATCAGCATGACCCTCACCGGCGATTGCCGCGTGCAGGATGTCGATGCCTCTAACAGCGTTTTGAGCACGGATCTGCACGACCTGGACCTGCAGAAAACCACTAAAGGTCAGGTCCGCGACACCAGCGAGCGTGGCCTGCTGCACAGATTATTGGACATCGTCAACCCATTCTGACGATGGTTATAGGTCCGCGCTCTTCCGTAACGTGTGTTCAGGACATCCAAGCATGCAAGTTCAGAAACTCATTGCCCCTTTGCTGGTGCTGCTGCTGACGCAGTCCGCGTTCGCGGTGAAGATCGCGGACATCACCCGGATGGATGGCGCACGCACCAACGTGATCGTTGGCATGGGGCTGGTCATCGGACTCAAGGGAACCGGCGACGGCGGCGCTTATTTGCCGGCTATGAAACAACTGGCGCAGCTGCTGACCAAGTTCTCTGATCCTTCAACGATCCCGGATTTAAGCAACGCGTCCAACGTCGCGATCGTCAATGTCTATACGGTCCTTCCCGCAAACGGAGTCCGCAACGGCGATCATCTCGATGTGCGCGTTGCAAGCACCGGCGCAGCAACCAGCCTGAATCATGGCACACTTTACATGGTGTCGATGCTGGGTCCGACCGGCAAACCGTATACACCCCACGATGCTCAGGGCAACGCCCTCCCGCCGATACCGTTTGCCACCGCGACCGGAATCGTTGAGTTGGAAGATGTGACCAGCCCGACGAATGGCATCGTTAAAGGCGGGGCAGTCATGGAAGTGAACCTGCCCGCTAAATGCATCGATAATGCCGGGCGGTTCACGCTTATTATCGCCGACCCGCACGCATCATGGACGATGGCCAGTTCAATCGCCAAGTTAATTAACGAATCTAACGAAAGCGGCGAGGCCATCGCGGTGGCGGTTGATCCCAAGAATGTCGTTGTGCAAATTCCCGCAGCCGAGCGAGCCACCCCGGACAGTTTCATCTCCAATGTGTTGCAGCTTCCAGTACGCTTACAGCCCGCCGAAGCTCGGGTGGTCATCAACACCAGGGACGGGACAATCGTTGCAACCGCGGATGTGGAGATCAGCCCCACTGTTGTCAGCAAAAAGGGATTGACGATTACGACAATCAACCCCGCGCCGATATTCACCGCGCGCAACCCGCAAGTCATCACCAAATCCAACGTTCCGCTGGATACTACAAAAATGGGTGGCGCCAAGTTGGAAGATCTGGCCGCGGCATTCGATCAGTTGAAAATACCGATTGAAGATCGCATCGACATCATCAAGGAGCTGTACAAGACCGGCTATCTGCACGCCAAGCTCATCATCGATGGACAGGATCAATAATCATGCAGACGCATCCACTCCAGTTCGGCCGGCACGTTGGAAGCGCGGGGCACGCGCATTCGCACGCTGCCCAGATGGGACGAAAGTTCTTCACTCCCCACCCGAGCACCAGCGGAAACAAGCAGCACGATGCCCTGGTGAAACAGACAGAAAAATGGGTTTCGCAGACGTTCTACGGTGAAATGCTCAAGCAAATGCGTAACAGCCCGTTTAAGAGCAAGATGTTCGAAGGCGGTCAGGGCGGTGAAGCATTTCAGCAGATGTTCGATGCGCAGCTTGCCGACAAGATGTCTTCAGGCACGGGCCGGAAACTGGTTGATGCCATCGTCAACAAGATCGAAGCCAACAAGGCATATGGAACGCCCCGCCTACCAAAACACAAAGCCTCGGCAACGCACTCAACGCCCGCGTTTCTCGCGAACCTGGAGGCAAACCGATGAGTACTGCCAGCCCCGCAATCTCTCCTGCGCTTCGAACCATTATCGATCTTGAAACAGTGTTGAGCGAACTGCTGGAAGAGCATCGAAAAATGCTTTTGCAGTTAGACCTGCACCAGGCTGCAATGCAAACGCTCGATATCGCGGGCATTGAGTCGTGCCTCGCCGCCCAGACACTCACGCGAACCCGCATCGGCCGGCTCGATGACAAGCGCAAGGCACTGGTGCTGCAGATTGCCCGCGTGAATCAGATAAAAGGTGAACCCAAGATCCCGGCGATCGCCGAGCTTTACCCGCAGCGAAAAAACCAGCTTCTGGATCTTCGCAACAGCCTGCATTTGGCGATGACCAGGGTTGCCGAACGAAACTATATCGCAAACCGCGTTGCCTCGGCCGTGCTCGGACATCTAAACACTGCCATGCGGATCGTTGCCGGCGCTGTCGGTGGTGGCGGCGTTTATAACAATCGCGGAATCCCCAGGATCTCACGCCGCATTGGTGTGATGGAAGCGGTGGGCTGAACCATGTCCCTGTTGTCGGCAATGAATACCGCAACCTCGGCGATCACGGCGGATCAAACCGCCATCACCGTCACGGGCAACAACATTGCCAACCTGGGCAACCCGGACTATTCGCGCGAAGTGACCGGAACATCGCCGGCACCGGATAATCAGATCCAGACGGGCTTGTTTGTCGGAACCGGCGTTGACCTCACCGGGATTACGCGGCAGGTCGACAATGCACTCAATAGCCGCTTGCGAAGCAGCGGCAGCGATAATGCCGCGGCCCAGACGTCTTCCAACTGGATCGGTCAGGTTCAATCCACGCTGAATGCCCTGTCTGGCAGCGATCTCTCCGCACAGATGAGCACCTTTTTCACCGGCTGGTCCAACCTCGCGAACAATCCTACCGATGCAGGTCAGCGACAGGTGGTGCTGCAAAACGGCGCGAACATCGCCAGCTATGTGCAGGGACTCAGCGGACAACTCACCGCCCTGCAGACAGACGTTTCCCAGGAGTTGCCGCAGCAGGCAAAATCAGCTGATGCACTCGCGACGGATATCGCGAAATTAAACGTGCAGATTGTTACCTCCCAGGGCGGAAGTGGCGGCACCGCCAACAGCCTGCTGGACCAACGCGACGCCGATCTGTCCAAGCTTTCCAAGCTGGTCAACATCTCCACCGCCGATCAACCTAACGGCTCGATCAACGTGTATGTCGGCTCCGAACCGCTTGTTGAAGGCCAAACCAGTCACGGTTTATCCGTGAAAAATATAACCAGCAACACCGGCGCGCAGATCCCCACACTGGTCTTCACCGACAGCGGTGGAACAGTGCCGGCAATCAGTGGAACGCTGGGGGCGCTCCAAAGCGTTCAATCCCAGATCACGCAGGTAAGCGCACAGATCAACACAATCGCAAAGAACCTGATTTCCAGTGTGAATCAAGTGGCGGCAAGTGGACAGGGTCTCGCCGGGTTCAGCAGTGTGACCTCCACGAACCCGGTAAACGATGCCACGCAACCGCTCAACAGCACCGCGGCGGGTTTGGCTGAACAGCCCACCAACGGCAGCTTTGTGGTCCACGTTACGCAATCAGATGGAACATCCAAAAGTACCCTCGTCCAGGTCAATTTGAAGGGAACCAACGCCGACACCACGCTGAACTCGCTGGCTGCAACCCTGAGTGGAATCAACGGCGTCAATGCAACGATTGCCAACGGTCAACTGACCATCAAATCCACTACTGCAACGGCCAAGATTACCTTCAGCCAGGACAGCAGCGGCACGCTTGCGGCGCTGGGCATCAACACATTTTTTTCCGGTACGAACGCCGGCAACATTGCCGTGAACTCGACGGTCGCGGGCAATCCTGCATTCCTCACCGCGGCATCCAACGGTGAACCGGGCGACAACAGCAACGCGCTGGCGATGTCGCAACTGGAAACCAAGTCCCTCACGGGGCTCAATGGTGCGACCCTCCAGAGCTCGTACCAGGACCTGGTCAACCAGGTGGGGAACTCAGCCGCGGCAGCGGCAACCAACGCGAAGGCAACGCAGTCCGTCGTCAACACCCTTACCGCTCAACAGCAGTCTCTCAGTGGAGTCAGCATCAACGAAGAAACAGTCAATCTGATGCAGCAGCAGCAGGCCTTTCAGGCCGCGGCGCGAGTGCTTTCCACCGTGCAGGCGATGTATACATCACTCATTAATGCGATGGGAGGCGCGTAAACCATGTCAGTATTGCCTCTTTCCATTGCCCGGGTCAGTAACCTGCTGCAGACCAGCACGGCAACGCAGAATATCGACGGCACCCAGGCAGAGCTCATTCAGCTGGAACAGGAGCTTTCCACCGGGAAGGCCGTTAACGCGCCAAGTGATAACCCCTCGGCCGCGGTCGTCATTCAGCAACTCCAGAAAACACTCAGCTACAGCTCTCAGTATTCCAGCAACATTACTCAGGCAAGCAGCCAATTAAACGAGTCTGAATCCCAACTGGGAAATGTGACAACACTGCTGACGCAGGCGCAGTTGATTGCCTCTGCGAATGTCGCCACCACCACGTCCCCCAGTGCCCGGGCCGGGGCGGCAACGATTGTCGAGAGCATCTACAATCAGCTGGTGACCATTGCCAATCAGCAGTTTGGCAGCACATATCTGTTCGGCGGTGAGAACGCCCAGAACGCGCCATACAACGTGTCGGCAGGTGGAATCCAATTCACCGGCACCACCACGGTACTCAGCAACACGGTTCAACGAGGCTCGCAGTCAAGCTTTCAAGTCAGTGGCGACCAGGTTTTTGGCGGGTTGTCACCCTCGATTTCCACCGGAACAAACCTCACCCCCCAGCTGAACGCCAATGATCGCATCAGCGACCTGGCCGGCGCGACCGGGACCGGAATTTCATTGGGCTCGATACAAGTCAGCGACGGAACCAACAGCGCGATCGTCGATCTAAGCCAGGCAAATTCGATCGGTGACATTGCCGCTGACATCAATGCTGCCGGCCTTACGGGGGTAACGGCATCTGTCGGGCAGAATGGTCTGCAACTCAGCGCCGCTGGCGGATCCAGCATCAGTGTGAATGAAGTAGCCCACGGGTCGACCGCCGCGGACCTGGGAATACTGCAACCCACCGCGCTCGCCGCCGGCGCGACGCTCACGGGCGGCAGCGTCGGCGCAAAGATTACCGATTTCACGCCTCTGACGGATCTTCTCAACGGAAACGGCGTCGATCCGACAGGATTCAATATCTCCAACGGGGCGACCACTAAGACCATCACCCTGACCGGCTTAAGTACCGTGCAGGACCTCGTGAACGCGGTTAATTCCGCGGGGGTTGGCGCCAAGGCTCAGATCAATTCAGACGGAACCGGCATAGATCTATACAACACCACCCAGGGAACGCCGCTGACGGTTTCGGAAATCGGCGGCACCACGGCAGCCCAGCTTGGGTTTCGCACCTTCACCGCCACGACCGCACTTTCAAGCTTGAACAATGGAAACGGTGTATCAACGCCTGCAGGAAATCAATTCAGCATCACGACCGCTGACGGAACCGTGACCAATGTCGGCTTGACTAACGCGAGTACCGTTCAGGATGTGTTGGATCAAATCAACACTGCCGCCGGCGGAAAAGTAACAGCCAGCTTCGCGACCAATGGAAACGGAATTGTCTTAACCGACAACACCGTGGGAACGGGTAAACTGACCGTGACCCCGCTGAACGCCGCCACGACTGCCGCCGACCTGGGACTGACAAGCCCCGCCGTTGGAAATACGATCACCGGAAGCGACGTAAATCCCGTGAACGTGCGCGGAATTTTCTCTGACCTGCAGAAACTGCGCAATGCGCTGAACAGTAACAACACCAGCGGAATTACCGACGCAGCGCAGGGTTTGACTACCGACGCGCAGACAGTGACTGATGTAACCGGATCCGTCGGTGCGCGATTGCAGGACCTGGGCAGCCGGGCGTCAGACCTGACAAGCCAGACGCTTGCAAATAAAACACTGCTTTCTTCCTTCCAGGATGTGGACTACACCACGGCGGTGACCACCTATCAGACGTTGCAGACGAATCTGCAGGCGTCCCTGGCGGTGACGAGTAAAACCTTGACGCTGTCGTTGCTTAACTACATTTCGTAGGTGGCACGCGGCTTGCACAGTAGTATGCGGATAAGATTGTGAACGCATTAGATGTAACTAAAACGACGTGTGTGCGCGGAAAAAGATGCGCGATGCGCAGAAGAGTGAACGGGAGAAAGTGACATGCGGTAGCGGTGGTCGCTAACGCGGGAGTTTGGGGAGCATCGGTGGAGCCGGTGTTCCAGGTGAATGGGATTGCCGTGGCGGAGACCCGGCATAAAGCGGGCATTGCCCGCTATCGCGAAATGGAGTTCGTATGCAGATCCAATCGTCTCGGTTTGGTTGGCTTAGTGTCGACGACAACCGGATCATGACCTTCCCGCGCGGGTTGCTCGGGTTCCCCACGCATAAGCGCTTTGCGCTGATCCAGACCAATAGTGAGAACTATTTTTTCTGGCTTCAGAGCATTGATGACCCGGCGCTTGCGTTTGTGGTTACTGATCCCGGCATCTTCTTCAAGGACTACGATGTTCCGGTCCGCGAAGAGACGGTTACAGAACTGGAGCTGGACGAACCTGAGTTCCTCCAGACTTTCACGATCTGTAACAAGGTTGGTGAATGGTTGACCGGTAATCTGCTGGGTCCGCTTCTTGTGAACTCGAAGAACCGCCTGGCCAGCCAGGTGGTCCTGACCGAGAAGAAATGGACCACGCGGCAGCCTTTGCTGAAGCTGGAAAGTCATTCCATGCCGCTCGCCAAAGCCGGTTAATGTCGGCAGTTGGTTCAAGTAAGACCGGCTTCTGGCCGAAGTGGTGCAAGGGCGTGTCGGGTTTCCCGCACGTTCTGTCAAGGCAGGGATGCCGCGACCGCACCAGAACATGTTACGCCGGGCTATAATGAATAGCGGCCCGTCGTTACTGCCGCGAAACGGAAGTCGCGGTAATTGATGGGCACGCAAGCGTCCGACCATTGACAGTTGTTACTGCCGATGTTTGCTTTGCGGCCCCTTACCCAGGAAGGAGCCTAGTATGTTGGTGCTGTCGAGACAGCGCGATGAGGTCATCAAGATCGGGGACGATATCGAGATCACCGTGGTGGATATCCGCGGTGACAAGGTAAGACTCGGTATCACGGCCCCGAAAGAGGTGCAGGTTCATCGCAAGGAAGTTTACGAGGCAATCCGCAGGGAAAACCGTGCAGCCGCCCAGGTTAAGCCCGAGGATCTCGCGGGGTTGGGAAAACTCCCGCCTAAAGCAGGACCCAGCGAGGAAAAGAAGTAACCGGATTAATTTTTTACGGCTCATGCCGGTTCGCCCGACGGTCGGGTGGATAACGTCACTCACATGGATGTTCAGTTGCTGATTGACGCTGCTGCAGAAGAATGAAGTGAATCGCAGAATTTCGGGTTCAACGGAAGTGAACCCCGCTTTGCCGGGCAATTGGGCTCGGCGCGCCATCCCCAATCACGGAGGATTGTATGGCTCGTATCAATACTAATGTGTCCGCGCTCGTCGCCCAGCAGGGGCTGGCGAATTCGCAAGCCCAGTTAAACACCGCCCTGCAACGCCTGAGCACAGGCCTGCAGATCAACAGCGGAAAAGACGACCCCGCAGGTCTGATTGTCAGTAATGAGCTGCAAAGCGAAATTGCCGGCATCAACCAGGGGGTGAAAAATTCCACCCAGGCGAATAACGTCATAGCCACTGCCGAGGGTTCGCTTAGCGAAGTCTCGTCGCTGTTGCTCGACATCAAGAGCCTGGTCGTTGAATCCGCCAACACCGGCGCGGAGAGCTCATCGCAGATCGCAGCCAACCAGCTGCAGATCGACTCAGCGGTGCAGAGCATCACGCGAATTGCAAGCAGCACGACCTTCGCGGGTCAACACCTCATCGACGGGTCGCTCGACTACGTCACCAGCGGTGTCGACACCAGCTCGATCAAAGCGCTGAGCATCTCGCAGGCGAACATCGGTTCGCAGGGCGCTATCCCGGTTGATGTGAAGGTCATTACCAGTGCTCAACCGGCTGCGCTGCGATTCAGCACCAGCCAGATCGCCAGCTCTGTGACGCTCGCGATCGGTGGAAGCACCGGCACGCAGACGCTGAGCTTCACCAGCGGAACCCATACGTCGGCGATCGCGTTTGCCATCAATCGCATCTCTGATTCCACCGGTGTCAGCGCATCCAATTTGAATGCAGCCAACTGGGCGTCGGGTATCGCGTTTCAGAGCACGGCTTACGGCTCTAAAGAGTTCGTTTCGATCACGGCTGAAAAGGGAACGTTCCAGACAACCAGCGTGGCGGGTAACAACGAGGACCGTGCGACGGGCGTTGACGCCATCGCGACGGTGAACGGTGCGGTGACCGTCGGTGAGGGATTGAACCTGGACGTGAACACCAGCTCGCTGGATCTATCCCTGACGCTCAGCAAGAACTTCGGCGCGGGTACCACGCAGTTCGCCATCACCGGTGGTGGTGCCGACTTCCAGCTTGGGGCTCAGGTCATCAGCAATCAGCAGGTTAGTGTTGGCATCGGATCGGTTGCCGCGGATAAGCTGGGTAACGTCGGAACCGGCTTCCTCAGCGACATCACCACTGGCGGTGATGCAAGCCTGGTCGGCGGTAAGGCCGAAAAAGCCAGCGCGATCATTGAAGCAGCTATCAATCAGGTTTCACTGCTCAACGGACGTCTGGGCGCGTTCCAGAAGAACACGCTGAACACCAACATCACTTCCCTCAACGTAGCGTTGGAAAACGTGACGAGCAGCAACAGCACTATTCAGGACGCAAATTTTGCACAGGAGACTTCGAATTTAACCCGGGCACAGATCCTCGTGCAGGCTGGAACGAGCGTGCTCTCGACCGCCAACAGTCTGCCGCAGGCGGTGCTCAAGCTGCTGCAATAACCGTAATATTGGGCGATAAAATCTGAACGCGCTCGCAGACGCTATCGACAGTTGCCAATCCATGGCGCACCATGCGCGGCAGATGAATTCAATGGCTGCACGTTCTGACTCGATGACACGGCTTAGCCAGGTCATTATTCTGCCCTGCATCCTCCTGGCGGGGATGCTCAATCTCGCTTTTCCCTTCAGCGGTGATCAGGCACTTTTCACCATCGGTGCCCAGGCGCTTTCGCGCGGCGCGGTGCTCTACCGCGATTTCTGGGATCTCAAGCAACCCGGAATCTACTGGTTCTATCATGTCGCCGGCGCTTTATTCGGCTACAACGAGATGGGCATCCATGTCGCGGAACTGGTTTGGTTCACCGCGCTGGCGGTCATTATTTCAGTGTCCATGCGATCGCGATTCCAGATTGCATGGATGAGCGATCTCTGCGCTGTTTTTACCGTCGGAGTCTACTTTTCCGTTTGCGCGACGTGGCATCTCACCCAGCTCGAAGGGCTGGCCGCCCTGCCGCTTTTTTTATCGCTGCTGCTGGTGTTCCCGGCCGAGGGTAGAGTTTCATCGACAAGATTTTTCATTTTCGGAATGCTGGCTGCGTCGGTCGCGCTGTTCAAGCTTATGCTGCTGGCGATCCCACTGACATTTGTTGTCATCGCGATCGCATTTCGCAAGCGCCTGCTGCAAAACGTTTTTATCGCCCTGCTTGGGGTTTTGACGGTGATGACGCCCGTTGTGATCTATTTTGGGGTCCAGCATCAGCTGCCGCTGATTTGCAAGACATACTTTGTATATCCGCCCCGGATCGTGTCGCAGCTTCCGATGAGCGGCATGAGCGTGCTTGATTCGAAGCATTACCTGGTTTCTGCTGTGCGCAGGCTTCACTTCTGCCGCTGGCATTGATTGGTTTAATTGCCCGTGTCCTGAGAGGGCAAAGTCGGTTTCTGCTTGCCGTCACCGTTTGGATTGTTGTAGCTACTGTTGTTGTCCTGATGCAGCACATGTGGTGGGAATACCACTTTTTGCTGGTCTTGTTTCCGCTGGGAATCCTTGCGACGGTTGGGTTCGAGGAAGTGATCATCTGGGTGAGACAGCGCCGCACGCGTAATTTGAAAACCGCAATTATTTTTCTTCTGGCGGTCTGTCTCTGCCCATACATTCTTCGGTTATCGAAAAAGGCTTTGCAGGAACACCGGGCCGGCAGCCGCCAGGCCTTTCGCATGCGAATCAGCCCACCTTATGCCGATGCGGTGGCAGAAGCTAACTGGGTTTCTTCGCAGCCGGCCGGCCGGATTTATGTGCTGGGCGATCCGCTTATTTATTACCTTGCAGGTCAGCCGCAACCCATTTCGCTGAACGGGTGGTCGCCGGAGTGGTTGCTGCCAGATCAATGGGAAGACTTGCGGGCGCAGCTGAGCGAGGCGAACCCGCGCTATATATTCGTCGCCGCAGGCAGCGCCGGCGTCGTTCAAAGCCGAGGAGAAGCATTTGCCCGCCTCCTTGCCAGCGATTTTCAGCCCGTCCATTCTGACGATGCGGGAACATGGTACGCGCGGCATCAAATCCGCTAGTGTTTCATAGATACACTTCTGACGCTTTTATCTTCAAACAGCTTTCGATACGCATCCAACATGCGCGTCATTGAAAAATACTCGTAGGCTTCAGCCCGGGCGGTATCTGTGATCTTCGCAACCAGTTGCGGATCCGCTCGCAGATCCTGTATTCGTTGCACAAGCGATCGCGTCGATCGACTGGGTGCCATCAAAGCGGTATGCCTGTCTTCCAGAAGCTCTGATAATGCGTAAGTAACCGTCGAAACGATCGGCACGCCCGCCGCCATCGCCATGGCGACACTTAGCGTTGGCGCCACCCCTGACGGTGTCACAAGACAGGCGTCGCAGACGCCAAGCAGTTCTTCAAATCTCACGTCTCGCCGCAGCTTTTGGCCGGCTAATGTAACGAGATTGGGCAATTCCAGTCGCCGCGACATTGCAGCGATAGGCGCAGCCTGCGTTCCCTGCCCCCAGAGCAACAGCCTGCAGGCAGGGTCGACGCGGTACATAATCACAGCCGCCCACATCGCGTGTTCGTGCCCGCTTAATCGATTCGATTCTCCAGTGCGAAAAGCACGAAGTCGCTGCTGGAATATCCCAGTTGCTGGCGCAAGGCTGCATTTCGCCGCGAACGAATCGATCCAAAATCGACACCCGGCTGAATCACCTGGCATCGATCGGGGTGGATTCCTTTTGATACCGCGAGCCGTTGCTGGACGAATGTCGGGCAGATCATGATGGCGTCACTTCGGTCCAGCAGCGGTCTGATCCACCGAAGTCTGCGAGGCCCCGCGAATCGATCCGGGGTGAAAAAGATGCGTCGCTGCCCCGCCAGCACCGCCGCCGCCAGGGCCGATAGCCCCCAGGCATACGTGATGTCGAACTTCTCCCGACGAAGGCGAAAAACAGCCCCGGGCAGATTTCGGTAGGTTCCCCCTCTGTCGATCGTGCGCGTCTCACTGGTAAATCCCGGCCCGATCTCGCGTGCGAGCATGGAATGGATTTGCCGGGTCTGTTCGTCAGGATCCGGACCCAGCAGATGCAGCACGCTAGCCATGCGCGGTAAGGTACGGCAAAGAAACGAGTCTGCAACCTGCAGCGACCGCTCATTCTTTAAGGCGTGCCCCGGTAATGCACCTTGCAGTTTTTCCCCTCCCGAAAGAACACTCACTTCAATCAGGTCTTTTTCATGTTATCGATAAACGCATTCGCTTCGTTGATCGAAGCGTCCATGTCCTGAATCAGGTTTTGCACGTCTGTGCTGATGCCGGCGGTGGTGCCTTGCAATGAACTGATCGCCGCGGCGTTCAGGTTGTCGTTCAGAAAATGAACCCGATCGGCAAATGCGTCCAAAACCGGTTTCATCTTTGCTTCGCTGTTGCGCATGGCAACCAGCAGCTGCGCATAGCGAGCTTTCGAATCATTCAATTTCTGCTCGCTGGCGTTTCGCAGACCCTGATCGTGATAGTCGTCCAACTGCGTGCTCCAGTCGGCAAACATAGCGTTGGCAACCTTGTCCACCGCGGTGATCTTCGTGCTGACAGTATCCGCCCGGCTCTTGCACTTGTCGTAGCTCGCCTTGAGCTTGTTGTATTCGGTCTCCAGATCTCCGCCGTTGAATCCGGTGAGTTCCTTAAACTGCTCCATCGTGGTCTTGAACTGTTCCTTGGCCTTGGTCTGGCTATCGCGTGCGGCCTCAACCCGCGAGACAAGAATGTCGCGCTTTCTCGTAACCCAGTTTTTCCCAGATAGAGTAATAGGTCGATGAACAACCCACGAACAAACCCGCAGCCAGGATCGACGCGCAGGTCAGCATTTTGATATTCGCAGGCGTAACTCGCATGATATTTTGCTTTCAGTGAAGGGGCTGCATCAACCCGAGCAGGCGGGGCAGATCAATAGGTTTTTGAAGGATTACATCTGGCGCGAGGGCAGCAAGTTCGTGGAGTCGCTCAGGATCGCTGACGGCCGTCGTCACAAAAACCCGCGGGGTCAATCCTCGCTCTCGTATGATTTTCAGTACAATTTGCCCGTCCCCGTCGGGAAGCATCAGGTCCAGGACAACCACGCTGATCTCATCGTTTAACAGCTTTAA
Organism: uncultured Phycisphaerales bacterium; assembly: GCA_963792535.1. Classification (GTDB taxonomy): domain Bacteria; phylum Planctomycetota; class Phycisphaerae; order Tepidisphaerales; family Tepidisphaeraceae; genus CBDAQA01. Next base: position 689,151 of record CAWBWQ010000004.1, on the reverse strand, counting down.
TGCATCGGCGATCGTGCTGGCACGGATGACGTCAAAATCCCGCCGCCGGAGAATCGCCGCGAGTAGCGCCGGCGCTGATGACGTCATCCTCCACCAGAAGCACTTGCCGCCTGCGGGCTGACGGGAGCGGGCGCGTTTGCGATCCCCGCGGCACCTGGTTGGGATCGGAGGGATCGAACCACCTCGGGGAGGAAGATGGTAAAGCAGCTGCCCTTTCCCGGAGTCGCTCTTAACGCGGAGTTCTCCGTCCAGCTGGCGTGCCAGCCGATGACAGATCGCCAGCCCCAGTCCGAATCCCTTCTGTCGGTCTCGCTCATGATTCTGAACCTGGAAAAACTCATCAAACAAACGTGCCTGATGACCGGGCGAGATACCAATGCCCGTGTCGCTCACGCTGACGCTCACATCGTTTCGCGAGCACTCCACGTCGACCCGGATCGAGCCCGAATCAGTGAACTTGATCGCGTTGCCGACAAGGTTATTCAGAATCCGCTCAAGCCGCAACCGATCCGTTCGCATGATTATTGAAGGACAGGTCCCGAGAAACAGTGCCAGCGATTTCTTCGCGGCCATCGCCGCGTGGCTGTTGAGCACGTCGTTTATCAAATCGCCAAGGTCAAAGTCTGCTATTACGGGCTGGTCGACTGCCGTTTCCAGTCGAGCATATTCCAAAAGCCCATCGAGCAAATCCGCCGTCAGACGCACACCGGCTTTGATCTCGTTCAGGGATTGCTTTACCGAGTCGAAATCCGCCGAACCAATTTGCAACTCAGCAAGGTCCGCGTGCAAAGCCAGCCCGTTCAGCGGTGTTCGCAAATCATGGCTGATTGCGTTCAGGAAAAAACTCTTGCGTTTGGATTCCTCCCGCGATTGGGCCAGGTCTTCAGCCAACTGGTTCGACCGCCCGATCGCGGTGTAAATCACCTTCAGGTTTCTCGCGTTTAAGGCATATTGCCATGTGTAGAACACGAGCGCGACCATGAACATGTCATATAACCGCCACGCCGGCCAGAACATTTTCACCGGGATAAACAGGTAGCCGCAGATCCCACAGAAGGCAAAAATGTTCCGCATCGTGCGCAGCGCGGTGCGTGCCGGAGAAGGGGGCAGAGATTTCTCGTTTCTCGACCAGTGATAGGCAATGATGACATAGCCAACCGCCACCATCAGATCCAAGGTGACGGTCACACCAATCCAGAAGTAATCTCGGCGCATACAGCCGGCCAGGGCCATATACTGGTGGTTGGGTCCGCCGGTAAGCCACAGCGAAATGGTCTGCAATATCTGCATGAATCCCCGAAAAAAAATCCCTTTTTTCGAAACGGTCGGGCAATAGACTTATAGACGTATCGATCCGTAGGCAGGTTCGGCAGGAATTTTTTTAGAAGTGCGTCTAAAGCCTCATTTAAATAATGTCGTCGCCTGTCGCCCTTTTTGATACATCGGACGAATGTCGACGGCAAACATTCCGGCGGCTTTAATGGCCTGTAAACCCAGTTCAGCGTCTTCAAACCCGCAGCAATTTTCCGGTGCGACGCCAATGCGGCGGGCGGCTTCGAGAAAAATATCGGGAGCGGGTTTCCCATGCACCACGTCGTCCGCTGTCACCAGTGTGTCGAAATAATGCATTAAACCCAACGCGTTAAGCGTTTTCGTCACCACGCCCCGCGTACCGCCTGTTGCAACGGCCATCGGAAGTTTGCTGTGGTATTGCTTAATGATGTCCACCACCGGTGAGATGACCGACACCCGTGGGATCAATTGCTCATAGAGAGAATCCTTGGCAATTGCCGTCTCCTGAACCGGCATTTGGTGGCCGTGGCGCTCATTCAGAATTTCGATGATTCGCGGCGTGGGGATGCCTGCCATCTCGTAAAACAATGCCTCCGGAAACTCCACGCCGTGCTGCCCCAGGGCCTCCACCCACGCCTGATAATGCAACGGCATGGTGTCGGCGACGGTTCCATCGCAGTCAAATATGAGTCCCTTGATAAACTCCGGAAGTTCCATGAAACCAAACATAACGGGACTTTGCCCGATCGGCCATTGCTTTACCGCGTGCGCGTCCCTTAAATGCTGAGACCGGAATCGCCGTTATCCCTATGCGTGTGAACACCGTGCAAACCAATCAGGCTTTTCATCCCCCGATACGAATGGTCGCAGTTGACCTGGACGGCACGCTGCTCAACGACGCCAAACAGGTGAGCCCGCAGACTGTCAACGCTTTGTGCTCCCTGCCGGCCGCGGCGTCAAGCTGGTGATCGCATCGGCACGTCCGCCCCGCAGCGTTCGGCAGATTTATTCGCTGCTGAAACTTGATACACCGCAGATCAATTACAACGGCGCACTGATCTGGGACGAACCTGGCCGCCGCGCGTTGTTTCACTGCCCGCTTCCGGGGTATCTGGTGGCGGAAATGGTCGATGTCGTGCGCGACTGGTTCGACGACGTGATCGTGTCCTGCGAAAACCTCGACCGGTGGTACACCGATCGTCACGATGACGCTCATACCACCGAAACCGGCCGGATGTTCAAACCAGACGTCATCGCCCCTCTGGACGAGTTCATCTACAACGATACCACGAAGCTGATGTTTTTAGCCGACCCACAGGTCATCTCCCGGCTGGAAACAATCCTCTATAAAGCGTTCGGCGATCAGGTGCTTATCCTCCAGACCGATGACAACCTGCTGCAGATCATGAGCCCCGACGCAGGCAAATCCACCGCCCTTCAGTGGGTGGCCGACCATTACCACATACCGATGCAGCAGGTAATGGCCCTGGGCGATGCGCCCAATGATGTCGGCATGCTGCAACTTGCCGGGGTGGGCGTTGCGATGGACAACGCCAAACCCATGGTAAAAGCAGTCGCAAACTGGATCGCCCCGACGAACAACGATCACGGCGTTCACGCCGCCCTGGTGCGGTACGGGCTCTGTACAAGTTGAAACCCGCCGCCACGCCGGGCGCTGCAGTCGTTTCGCCGTTCCATAAAAATGCGCCGGTCGCTATTCAAAGGCGCATGACCGTCAGCACACCTTCAGAAGAATCGCCGCTTTCACAGGAAGAAGCAGAGCAGAAGCGCGAAGACCGGGTGGTCGAAGAAAAGGCAGCGGTTGGTTCGCACATCGTCTATAAAGCAATTCTGAAAGAAGCCGATGAGGAATTGGGACGGTCCACCATTGCGCTCGCCTGGAGTGGATTGGCGGCGGGTCTTTCGATGGGGTTCTCGCTTGTCGCCGAGGGTTTGCTCCAATCGCATCTGCCGGATGCGGCATGGAGGCCGCTGATCAGTAAGTTCGGATACAGCCTCGGGTTTCTGATCGTCATACTCGGCCGCCAACAGCTGTTCACCGAAAACACGCTGACCCCGATGCTCCCTCTGCTTCAAAGCGCGACTGGAGAACGTTCACAAATGTAGCCCGCCTATGGGTCATCGTCCTGATTACCAACCTCATTGGCGCCACTATCTTTGCTTATTTATTGCAACGGTCCGAAGCATTTGAACCCGCCGCGATGCGCGCGTTTCTATCCATCAGTCTCAGCGCCACGAACCCTCCGTTTTTTCGCTTGCTGGTCACCGGCGCATTTGCCGGTTGGTTAATCGCGTTGATGGTATGGCTTCTTCCCGTTGCCGAGGCGGGCCGTATCTGGGTGATTGTGGTACTGACCTATATCGTCGGTCTGGGAAAGCTAAGCCATGTCATCGCCGGCTCTGTGGAGGCGATCTACACCGTGGCGGCGCATCAGCACACCTGGTGGGAATTCCTCACGCGGTTCCTCGTTCCCACACTGGTCGGCAACTGCGTTGGTGGCGTGGCGATGGTGGCTGCGCTGAACTATGCACAGGTTCAGGCAGGCTCGGACAATCAGCATTAGATAATCAAAGATTCCCCGGTCATTTCAGGCGGTTTGCTTAATCCAAGCAGTTGCAGAGCGGTCGGTGCCACATCCGCCAATCGCCCGTTTCGGCGCAACTGATGCCCCTTGAATCGATCATCGACAACGATAATTTCCACATCGTAAGTGGTATGCGAAGTATGCGGGTGCCCGGTGGCCGGGTCGATCATCTGCTCGCAGTTTCCATGATCGGCCAACACGATTGCAGCGCCGCCCTGCCTCTGGACCGCAGCCAGGATGTCCCCAACCCGGGCATCGACAAACTCGACCGCCTTGATAGCCGCGGGCAAAACACCGGTGTGACCGACCATGTCGGCATTGGCAAAATTCACGACCACAAGGTCATACAACCCGCTGTCGATTCGCTTGACCGTTTCGTCACATACACCTTGCGCGCTCATCTCCGGCGCTTGATCGTAGGTCGCTACATCCTTTCGCGAAGGCACGATCTGCCGATCCTCACCGGGAAAAGGCGTCTCACGATAGTCGTTGAAAAAGAAGGTCACATGCGGAAACTTTTCCGTCTCCGCGCATTGAAACTGTTTCAAACCCAATGAGCTGACATAGTCCGCGAGGATGTTTTTCATCTTTGGCGGTTTCGGGATAGGCCACATGGACCGGCAGCCCTGTTTCGTAAGCCGTCATCGTGACAAAGTACAAGTCCAGCTTCGGGCCGCGCCCTCAAATCCATGAACCACTTCGATCCGAATCTTCCTGCGGTCCTTTTCCGGCACGGTGTCCTGACCGGGTTCATCCACCATCGCCACGTCAGTGAATGGAAAAGGATCCATCACAAACGCCCTGGTGATTTCGCGCGGGCGATCGCCGCGATAATTATAAAAAATCACACTGTCGCCGTTTTTCACCAGCGCCAACGGGACACCCTCTTTGCATATCACAGACGGTGTGATGAACTCGTCGCCTGACAGATTCGGTTTTGTGGGATGGTCGTAATAATGCTGAATCGCCTCATGGGCCGAGGCAAATTTTTCACCTTCTCCAAATGCGATGGCACGATACGCTTTCTCTACGCGCGTCCAGCGATTATCCCGATCCATCGCCCAGTAACGACCGCTTACACTGGCAACTTTTCCAACGCCGATCTGCGCCATCTTTGCTTCGATCTGCTTCATGTAATTGATGCCTGAAACCGGAGGTGTATCCCGGCCGTCAGTAAATGCGTGCAGATAGACACGATCCAGCCCTTTTTCTTTTGCCAGGGTAAGGCATCCATACAGATGTTCCATTTGCCCGTGCACACCGGCATCGCTGACGATGCCGAACAAATGCAGGTCGCCGCCGGTGCGAAGCACATTGTCCACCGCTGCGACCATCTCAACATTCTGATTGAACGCGCCCGACCGCACATCCTTGGTGATCTTCACAGATTCCTGGTCGACAATGCGTCCCGCGCCAATATTCTGGTGCCCCACCTCGCTGTTGCCCATCGTGCCTTCCGGCAAACCCACGTCAAAACCGCTGGTGTGAATCAATGTGCTCGGATACTCGGCCATGAGACGATCCGCCACCGGATGCACAGCCAGATAAACCGCATTCGCGTGGTTCCACTGCGGGTATGGATTTTTCCCCCACCCATCACGAACGATGATCACAACCGGACGCCGGGAAACAGTAGTCGACACGAAAACGATCCTTTCTAAACATCACGAAAGTCAAAACGCGGAACAACAGAATTAATCGGTGGAAAGCAGTTCATTCATCTCGTCAATGGACATTCAGCATTTGCGCTTCGCCGCTTCCGCTCACGGCACTACCATCGCATCGGGGAAGTTTTTCACCAGGCCATCGCGGGCAATTTTCGCTTCCAGGTAGGTCGCGAACGGTCCGTCATCGATCACCACATGCCCCTTTGCGTCGGTGCGCTGACTGACGACGATGCCCCCTCGCTGCAGCGTGGCCGCAGCCTGGTCGGCGATCTCTTTGCCGCTGTAGGTGGCGACCTGCACATAAAATTTCGTCTGCCCCTCGTGTTCCCTGGCGGCTTCGGCGATTGGCGTACCGGGATATCTCTGCTCGATTTGCCGAAAGGTTTGATCGGCATCTGTAAACCGCTGCAGGCGCTGCTGGCTGACACCAATCCGATACAGCAGGTAGCTCTTCATCTGCGACGAGTTCACCAGCGATGAAGCGGTCGTCGCTTCGGCGATGCACTCGGGAAACTCATCCTGAAAAAACGCCACATTCGAAAGGCTCGTCCGGATGTCCCCTTCCAGAACGGGTGACGGGGTTTGCTGCAATGCCAGCAGATAACATGAATGCGCGTCCGACAGATTCCGGGTCATCTCCGCCTGCCCCGACGAAATCTTCTCTTCAAAGCCGCGTCCCTGCAGGTAAAGCGCCTGCGCTGCAAGCGGGCCCGTCGGGTGATCCCGCAAAAAAGCCTGCGACTCGGCTATCGTAATATCCGCTTGATGATGGTTCAGTGCATCATTGGCGGCAACCAGTTCAGCCGGAGGCTGGGCCGGTATAGCTGCCTCCGGAGCGGGCCCGCTGCCGCAACCAAGGGAAATAAAACCAAGACATCCAGCGCCGGCAAGTGACGCCAGGCGCTGCAGGACCCGCGCCTCTTTGGTGATTCCAGTTTTCATATTGTCTTGAGATTTTCCGATTCGGTCCGTGGCTTTTGCAAGTTGTGTATTTCGCATCCGTGCATCCTCGTGTATCGTCTAAACGCTCTTGGCAGGCCGGTCACCAGACCGAGCCTTGAACCGATTTTCCATCAACCGCGGGCCTGGCAATGCTCTTTGAATCGCTCTTTGAACACGCTGAAAAATCACCCAATGACATCTCGATAATTGACGACACTGGAAGTTATACACACCACCAGGTGGCGCAACTCGCCGCGGAACTGGGGGTCTATCTGGCAAGCCAGACATCCAAAGATAAAGTCGGCCTGTTGTTGCCCGCAGGTGTCGGCTTCGCCGTTAGTTTCTACGGAACACTTCTGGCTGGCAAGAGCGTGGTGCCAATCAACTTCCTGTTAGGCGAGCGCGAGACAGCGCATGTCCTGACCGACAGCGGTATCGACATTGTCCTCACCATCCCCCAGTTGGCAGGTAAGTTGGCCGGCCATGCGCTGAAGGTGATCGATCTTCCCACAACATTGAAAACCATCGCCGGGTCTGTATCGCCGGCCACCGCGCCTGCGCTGTCGAGTCCAAAACCGGATGATCTTGCCGTCCTGATGTACACGAGCGGAACCAGCTCATTGCCCAAGGGTGTGATGCTTACCTTCGGCAATCTTCAATCCGACGTACAGGCCGCCATTACCCACGCGCAGCTCGAAGGCAGGCACCGTTTTCTCGGTATCATTCCGCTGTTCCATTCCACCGGTTTGCTCGGCACACTGCTGGCGCCGATAACGCTGGGCTCGATGGTTGTCTACATCGCGCGCTTCAGTCCCGTCGCCACCCTTAATGCAATCAAGCAACACCAGATCTCCCTGGTGATCGCCGTCCCGAGCATGTACGGCGCGATCGTGCGACTGAAATCCGCGCAGCCCGAAGATTTTCGAAGCATCTACGCCATCATCAGCGGCGGCGAACCGCTGCCCGCTGCCGTGCGTGAAGCATTCCAGGAAAAATTCGGTCTCCCCATCTACGAGGGCTACGGCTTAACTGAAACCATCGGACCTATCGCCTTCAATGTTCCAGGCCACAATCATCCAGGATCAGTCGGCAGGCTCATTCCCAACGCCGAGGTAAAAACCACCGATGACGACGGCAAAGATCTCCCTGCGGGTCAGACCGGTGAAATCTGGATGCGCGGCCCGATGATTATGAAGGGGTACCACAACCTCCCCACCGAAACCGCCAGCGCACTCACCGCCGACGGTTTTTTCAAGTCCGGCGATATTGGTCGGATAGATGAATCCGGCTACCTCCACATCACCGGGCGCAAAAAAGAACTCATTATCGTCGCCGGCGAAAAAGCGGTTCCTCGCGAGATTGAAGATGTGCTGATGAAGCATCCCGCCGTCGCCGACGCCGCGGTGGTTGGCAAAAAAGACCCCAGCCGCGGAGAAGTGGTGGTCGCGTTTGTTATCCTAAACGAACATCAAAACGTCACGCCGGAAGAGCTTCGGGACTTCTGCCGTTCTGAGAATCTGGCCCAGTGGAAATGCCCGCGCGAAATCGCCGTTGTTTCCGACCTGCCCCGCTCCCCCACCGGCAAGGTGCTTAAGCGCGTGCTTGTCGAACAGGTGAACGCAGGTTCGTAAAATGATCAGAATCGTGATCGCCGAACCATCACGACGAGTTTTCGCTTCGCATCAGCATCGAACTGTGGAGTGCTGCTCATCACATGCCCAAGCATAACCGCGTCTGCCGGGTCGATCGGCTGGTAGTGCTTCATGATCCACTTCAGCGTCTCTGCTCCATATGGGTCGCGATCGTCCAGCGTAAAATGTCCAGCTGCTATCACCGCGGGGGTCAGGACCACCGCATCAGGTGGATGCCGGTCCAACGCTGCAAGGATGTTATCTTCGCCCGCTGCCAACACCTCCGGCGGCATGAAGTTAACGTACTCCGTCGGGCTCGCGCCGGGTGAGGTAGTTCACCATCAATCCCTGCGGCAACACCATCACGGTGCCATTGGCGCTCACCAGTTGTTCGATTTGCCGGCACACCCGCTGCATTTCAACCGCGCGGCGATCGCCGCGGAACTCGTCGCTGGTTCCACCGGCGATGATTGTTGACTGATGACTGAGCTGCTCCGCCTTCTGCGTCAGCATCACCTGCATGACAACGCACCAGGCTGCCAATCCAACCGTGCGCACCACTCCGCCGGCACCGCCGCGCCGATCGACCCATTGGGGTAGATGTTGTGTAACCACGCAAACCAAAACCACCGTCGCCGGCCACGCCAGTGCAAATCCATAATGAAACGCGTAAGCGCGAAACCCCAGCTTGAGCACTAATACGCCGGCATAAGCCACCAACGCCAGTCGAAGCGGCGACTCGGCATTCGATCGCCGGTACAACGCAGCGGCGGTGAAGAGGCCGGCCCACAACATGCAAACCGGCAGCGGTGTGAGCATACCTGTCCAGTTGATCGCGGCAGAATTCCAGCCAATCGAAAATGCAAAAGCAAAAAACGCCAGGAGCGCGCCTGGCAACCGCATGCGTTTCGCTCGGAACAAAAACGCCAATCCCACCGCCAACGCCAGCAAAATCGCATATCCCGCTGACCAATTCAGTATCCGGCGAAGGTTGACCGTGATGTCGTCCAGCCCCGCGATATCGCGATAGAAGTGCAGCGACGTGATTCGGCGATCCAGAACCCATGGCCATGACCCCAGCACCCCGCACCGCCCGCGGGGCTGGCATGGCAGTGCTCAAAAAGATCCACGCGAGCAGCGGCGCGATGAGCGCGGTGGCGATAACGATCATCAACTCTCGCAACGCACGCCGCGGATTCGTTCGCAAAAACCACCAGCCACCCAACAGTTGCGTGCCCACTGCCGCGAAACAGGCTGCTGTAGGCTCGGCCTTGGTCAAGAACACCAGCCCCAGTGCCCCCCCGCCGATCGCGAGCCAATGCACGCGCCCTGTCCGCTGATACCGGTCCACACAGGTCATCGCCGCCAGCCCCAGCACAATGCCATGGGTGATTTCGTGCGTGTAAGGTGTAATCCAGTTGTAGTTGACGACGTGCCCGAAGGCGAAGATCAGCGTGAAGGTTAAACCTCCCATCATCGCCGACAGACGGCCCGACGCCGCCGCGGTGAGCCGGTAGGACAGGATCATCGCAGCTGCAAGAATCAAAAAGTTGAGATGAACGATCGTGGAAATGCCAATTCCAAAGACACCAAACGCCAGGGCATTGAGATACGAAGAAAGCGGGCCGTTGTAATACGCCACGTCGCGATAAAGCACATGGCTTTTGGCAAGTTGCCACGGAACATAAAGCTGAGCCCCAAAGTCCACCAGTGGATCGGTCCAGGTTCCCCAGGACCAGCACGCCATGATGAACGCTGCGATTGCGATGACGCAGGGACCGATGAACCGCTGAATCCGGCCGGATGAAACGTTCTCAGAAAGCTGCGCGTCTTGCTGGGTCATTCGCGCTTTCACGGCTACGCCGGCTCGACCGCCGCTTCTACTTCAGCACGATCGCTGACCGGTTCATCAGACGTCTGCCCTGCGACGGATCTGCTCAACCGGATTAACCAGAAAGCAACGACGAGCGTGATCAAACCGGCCAGAACAAACTGTGCTGTAATATGCACCCGTTGATAAACCGCGTTTGCAATCAGAGGGCCCAGCGCCCGGGCCAGGCTACCCAGTCCGTGATACAGGCCGAATACTGTTCCCTGTTCGGTGCGCTTGCTGATCTTGCTGATGAGCGCAGCAATCGGTGGCTGCTGCAGGCTTCGACCAATTGCATTCACCGCGCCGGCAAACAGCAGCAGCGGCAGCACCGGTTTAAGGTCGGTACAGAAATACAATCCCATCGCCACACTGACGAGAAATGCACCGGTGATTGAGACCGGCCATTCGCCGAATCGCTTTACCAGCTGTCCCATCAGTCGGCCCTGCACGTACATGATGAAGACGCCGATATAGGCAAAATAATAGCTCGTCTGCCGCATGCCAAACGGAGTGTGCTGCGGACCAAAGGTGAACCTCGCATGCAGATATTCCGCGATGGTTCCTTCCATCATCGTAAAGGCGGTCATCGCCATGAAAGAAGCGATCAACAGGTGCAGCAGAACTTTTTGACCTAGGATCGGTTTAAATCGGGATGGATGCAGCCAGACCTCTTCATTCACCGGCTGGTGGGAATTGCTTTCGGGCAGCCAGAGCGCCGAAAGGCTCATGGCAAAAAGGCTGAATCCACCCGCGGCAAAAGCCGGCCAGGAAGCGTGATTTGTATCGTTGCCGATCAATCCCCCCAGTACCGGTCCAACGGCAAATCCAATTCCAAACGCCGCGCCGAGCAACCCCATTCCCTTGGCGCGGGTTTGCGGCGTGGTGACATCGCTGATGTACGCCTGTGCGGTCGAGATGTTTCCACCGCTGATACCGTCGATGATACGCGCGAGATAAATCAGCGCCATCGCGGCGGCGACATTCTGCAGATTCAGTTGCGTAACCACCCCGAGCAGCATGTATCCCAACGCGCTGCCAAGCTGTGAAAAAACCAGCACAGGTTGCGCCGATAACGATCGCTGATGATCCCCAAAACCGGCGCGGCCAGAAATTGGCAGATGGAATAAATCGCAAACAGCAAACCAACGGACACCGGCGATACATTGTATCGCAGCGCGTAAAACGGCAATTGCGGAAGAATGATGCCGAATCCCAAAAGATCCATGAAAACGATGAACAGGATTGTCCAAAGCGCTTTAGTAGAACCAGGAACTTGGGGAGTTTCGTCAGCGAGCGGTTGGGACATCGTCCACGGGTTATACCGTGAAAATTCGAATCACGAAATTCGAATAACAAATCAATGATGAATGACAAAAAATAGCGCAAATGGATCCGGAGAATCGCGGCGATCGATCGGACGGGCTTACTGCCGTTCCGCACACATGCTATGATACGGTCATGTTGCCGAGCGCGAAGATCTTTCAGCGAAGCATAGATCAGCAGATCGCGATCAACCGGGCGCGGAGCTCGAGCGAGCGGTTTGAGGCGCTCTGCGAACTTCTGGATGCCGCCCGCGCGTTGGCACCAACTGGCGCTGAGGCACAGGAGCGTCGCCAACTGGCTGAAGCATCACGGCAACTCGACAGGGAGAAGTGGCGTGTCAAATGCAGACAGTTCCTTGCCACCCAGCGGGCAGACGCTTGGACAGGCACTTAAACTCCTTATCACCACCCTGGAGAATCGCGCGGTCCAGTACGCCATCATCGGCGGGATTGCAACGATCCAGCATACCCGCGTCCGGACGACCAACGACATTGATGTGCTCTTGAACGTGCCACAAATTGACATGCCCGGGATGTTCGACGCTCTGGAAGCCGGCGGGTTTGCGATCGACATGCCGAACAACATCACGGAGCTCCGAAATGATGGAGTGACCACAATTCGTTTTGGCGACGTGTTGGTGGATTTCATGCGCCCGGTCTTGCCAGTTTATACCCATGTTCTGGACCGTGCGATTTCTGCTCAAATCGTTGGCCAGTCCGTGCGCATCAGCGCTGCCGAGGGACTGATTGTCATGAAACTCCTGGCCTTCAGACCGTTGGACGAGTCCGACATCAGGGATTTGCTGGCCACCTTTCCCGGGCGGTTGGATTTGGATTACATCCGCACGGAGTTCACTTCAGTTGCCGAATCGAGCGATCCGCGCTTGGCGAAATTCGAAACCTGGGTCGCCGAGAATGCCCCCCCACCCCAATCCTGAACGAGCGACCTTAAGCAGACAAATAAAGAAAACGGTGTTCGCACGAAGCAACTGCTGTGCATCCCTACGCGATCAATTCTCTTTGCTCCCCGTATTCATTCTGCACTCCGCATTCATCATTCTGCATTTTCGCGTACACTCTTACTCCCATGCTTCCTTACCTAACTCCAGAGTTTCCCGGCGTCGGCGGTGTCATCAAGCAGCGATCGGAGGATTTCTTCGTCCAGGAAATACCGCTCTACGAGCCCAGCGGCGAGGGCGAACATGTTTATTGCGAAATTCAGAAAATCGGTCTGACCACATTCGATGCGATGCATCGGCTGGGCAAGGCGCTGGATATCTCGACGCGCGACATCGGTTATGCGGGCATGAAAGATGCCCACGCCATTACCCGGCAGATTTTTTCAATCGCCGGCACCACCCCCGAAGCGGTCATGGGTTTGCAGATTCCGGGCATTACCATCCAGTGGGCCGCTCGTCATGGCAACAAGCTGCGCCTGGGACATCTTCAGGGAAACCGGTTCGCGATCAAAATTCGCGAAGTGAATCCAACCGACGTGGTCAAGATCAAACCGGTGCTGGACATGATCGAGCGCCGCGGCATGCCAAACTTTTTCGGCGAGCAGCGCTTTGGCCGGCGGAACAACAACGATCTGCTTGGGGCCGCCCTCATTCGCGGTGATCACGAAAGCGTGCTGAAGCTTTTGCTTGGATCACCCGATGCAACTTTAGACAGCAAGCCAACCTTCGACGCCCGCACGGCGTTCGACAAACGCGACAACGCCCGCGCCATGCAGTTGTGGCCTGCGCACCGGCGGGATCGAACGACGCGTGCTCGCGCGGTTGATGAAAACGCATCGCCCATCAGCGGCCATCCATGCCATCGACGACAAGATCCGCCGACTGTGGGTGTCGGCTGTTCAATCACGTCTGTTCAACGATGTGCTGGCCAAACGCATCACTACCATCGACAAACTCTTCGACGGAGATCTGGCATATAAGCATGACAACGGCGCGTGCTTCCGCGTCGAATCAGCCAGCACCGAACAGCCGCGCTGCGATGCATTTGAGATCAGCCCCACCGGGCCATTGGTCGGCTATCGCATGACCCTCCCCGAAGGCGAACCGCTGACAATCGAACAGGCAGCGATGACCGCCGTGACATTAACCGCCAAAGATTTCCGCCAAAGCGGAAAGATGCGCGTGAAAGGCGCACGACGATCGCTTCGAATCAAACCAGAGAATATCGAGATAGCCGGCGGAGTCGACGAATTTGGCGGGCATATCACGGTAGCGTTCACACTTCCGGCTGGTGCGTTTGCAACGGTCCTCCTGCGGGAGTTAATGAAGAGCGATCAGGAAGAAGATAATAGTGAAAGCGATCTACTGATCGATGGAGGCGAAGCGGAAGTTGTGTCCTCAACCAATGGGGAGTGAACGCAAACCAGAAACTTCTACCCTCGCTTTCGAATCTTGTTATATTCATTCTGTCATTACTATGCGCCGGGAGTGTCAGCTATGACCTTACTTGCTCCGCCACATTCCTCAAGCCGAGTCACACCGGATGATCTCCTTAAAATGAATGGACTCTTTGAATTGGTCGACGGGCAGCTTTCAGAGAAACAAATGAGTTTTCTTTCCGGAAAGACCGTGACCAATTTAAGTTCGATTCTCATCCCCTTCATCAAGTCGCAAAAGCTTGGTGAGTTAGCCAGCGAAGTGACTTTCCGCTGCTTCCCGAATGATCCCGATCAGGTACGACGTCCCGATCTGGCGTTCATATCTGCCGCGCGACTTAATCGAGTGCCCGATGAAGGCCACATACCAATAGCGCCGGATTTGGCAATCGAAATTGTGTCCCCAAACGATAGTGTCTATGAATTGGACGACAAGTTGATCGACTATCGAGCTGCTGGAATTCCACTGATCTGGATTATCAATCCGCATGCTAAAGGCATCCGCATATTTCGGCCCGGGAAACCGATCGAAGAACTGGGTGCAGGCGATCAACTTACCGGCGATACCATTCTGCCCGGGTTCAGCGCCGGTGATCGATATCTTTCCACTGCCCTCATCTGGTGTCTGAAACGTGATACGGAAGCGACATCGGCAATCTGATTCCAGCGGGTTAGGCAACTTCAAATCCCCGCTTTGGTCGCGACTTTTGCAGTATGAATTTTACAACTTCACTGACCGAAGCGCCCACCACCATCCGAGTCGCTGTCCCGGTAAAAAACCCGATTGATTCGATTGGCATCCAGCCGATCTTTACATCTCCGAAGATCTTCATACCGGCCGCAATTCCCAGACCCGTTACTGCTCCCATGGCGGCGCAGATTTGGAACAGGGCCAGTCGAACGCCCTTGGATATGCTGCCGGTTTTGAAACCGATGGCTACTGGAGATGAAAAAATCCCCGCCGAAATAAGCAGTGCGATCGCCCCCGCGACGACCGCCGCCATCGCAATGCCGATTCCCACGGCAGCCAGCGCGATCAGCAATATGGCGAATACTGCGACGATTTGCATCGCTTGTTTCCCGCAGATTCAGATCTCCGGATGTACATCAAATAACATCCGGATATCGCTTGTTCAGTGCCCTACCGCTGGCTCACCCAGGTATTTTTTCAACTCGGTGAACCTCGCTTCCAACGATTCTTTATCCGGCGCTTCAACATTTAATCGCAGCAGCGGCTCGGTGTTACTCTTTCTTACATTGAACCACCAGTCGCCCATCTCGACGGTGATTCCGTCCAGATAGTCAATCTTCCCTTTCTTATACACTTCGGCGATTTCGCGGATCTTTGCGTCCTTGTCTTCAACGTGGAAATTGATCTCGCCGCTCTGGCTGTATTTGTAAAAGGGGTTCATCAGTTCGCTCAGCGGCGCTTCCTGCGCCGACAGCACTGAAAGAAGCCGTGCGAACGCGATGGCCGCCGAGTCGGCAAAATAGAAATCGCGGAAATAGATATGCCCCGACAGTTCACCGCCGAAAACCGCCTTGGTCTCGGCCATGGTTTTCTTGATAAACGAGTGACCGACGCGATCGCGCTTCGGCACACCACCGGCGGCGGTGATGGTATCCGGCACCACATGGCTGCTGCGCAGATCGTAAACCACCGTTGCGCCTTTGTTTTCTTTTTTGCTCAGAAAATCCTTGGCCAGCAAAGCCGTAATCATGTCCGAGCCGATGTATTTTCGATTCTCATCCAGGAACATGCAGCGATCGGCATCGCCGTCAAAACAAGCGCCTAAATTGCACGGCGTCTCGATCATCTTTGCCTTGAGCATGTCTAGGTTCGATTCCACCAGCGGATTCGGTTCGTGAACAAACGATCCCGGCATGTCGAACAGAATCGGCACGATTTCCAGGTTCGGCACATCGCCGAACACCGCCGGCACCATCTTGCCGGCCATTCCGTTGCAGGCGTCGATCGCCACGCGCAACGGTCGCTTTAAATCGAGAAAGCCCAATACCAGCTTCTTATAGGCGGGCCACAAGTCGACCTGCTCCAGAGTGCCCTTTAAACCGGTTTGGCCCACGCGCAGGGTGCTCGCGATTCGCTTGATATCATCCAGCCCGGTGGCTGCGCCGATTGGCTTGGCCTTGGGTCCGCTGATCTTAAAACCGTTGTATTGAATCGGATTATGCGACGCCGTCACCTGGATCCCGCCCACGCAATCCAGCTCATTGAT
Organism: uncultured Phycisphaerales bacterium; assembly: GCA_963792535.1. GTDB lineage: Bacteria > Planctomycetota > Phycisphaerae > Tepidisphaerales > Tepidisphaeraceae > CBDAQA01. The sequence goes on along the minus strand of CAWBWQ010000004.1, from coordinate 673,185 downwards.
GGCAAAGTAAATAAAAGATGTGTCGATTAAACCAACATCGACAACGTTCATGCCAGTCGAGCGGATTCCATCGATCAACGCCTTGGCAAGATCCGGCGAATGCGGTCGCATATCGCGACCGACCGCCATCGTGTTTTCATTCTTCACCCGCTGCTCGGGTGTCAGTTTTTCGCGGCTTCTTTTGAGAAACTGTCCCGTGGCATGACCTACTTTCCAGGCGTCCTCCTCGTTCAATGGGCTCGGATAGGTCGCTCGAACGTCATACGCTTTGAAAATTTTATCGATCATTCCATGCAATTTAGCGTGGGGATCGAACCGGTTCAATGCTCCGCGCAGACCCCGCACGGCACATCAGCGCCCGCGTCTGGTTCGCGTGTGATGGACGACTACTTTTGAGCGGGTGTGACAGGTTCGATCAAATCGCCGGCCCGCACCGTGGCCGGTTTTAAAACGCGCGCCAACCAGCCACTTCTGCCCTGGATGATCTTCAGCAACTCTGGATGCCACTGGTTCAGACTTCGGCACGGCTCGCGCACCTTGGTGATCTGAATCAGGCAATCTCCCACTTTTAAATGATCGCCGCTTTTTAGCTTCGCAAGATCCAGACCCCGCGTTGTAAAGTTCTCGCCGACACTGCCGCGAACCAGGTCGATGTGATGATCGGCGGCGTAGCCAGTCGTAAAGTTCATCGCTGAAGATGCAAACCGCGCGGTCGCAGCCGCCGTGGTATTTGCGATTCAACTGCCAGTCGTCAGCAACCCCGTCGCGGGTTACCCGCGCCTCCGGAACCGCCAGCTTGGGCATGCCGCCCCCTGACACACTCAGCTGAATCAGTACTGCGGCCATGCGACATCCTAAGCGTTTAACTTATAGAGATCTTGCCCGCGTGCCCACCGGTGCCGCGTTCAACTTCTCGCAAACGAATGCCAATTGCTCCCTCGGCAATTCTGCGTAAATCGGCAACGCCAGTACTTCGCGACACGCTTTTTCACTCTCGGGGAAAGCGCCGGGCCCGTATCCGAGATCTTTAAAACATTCCTGCACATGCAGCGGAACGGGATAGTAAACTTCGTTCCCAATCTGAAGGTCGTGCAAATACTGCCGAACCGTATCTCGATCGGCATGCGATTCCAAAATACGAATACAGTACTGGTTATAGACGCTGTAATTTCCTTCATCGATGCGCGGCGTGCGGATGAATGGCGCGGTCAGTCTCCGATCATACTCGGCCGCGTTTCGACGACGGCTTTCGTGCCATTGATCCAGATACTTCAGCTTCACTTCCAGCACCGCCGCCTGGATCGACGCCAGGCGGAACATGCCGCCGATTTCCCTGTAGTAATATTTCGGCCGCATCCCGTGCTCGCGCAGCAAACGGATCCTGTCGGCCAGTCCATCGTCATTTGTGCACACCGCGCCGGCATCGCCGAACGCGCCGAGATTTTTTGTTGGATAAAAGCTCAGGCAACCCACAAATCCATGCGCAGGCAGCTTTGCCAAACCGCCTGGCCCCAATCGCCTGCGCCGCATCTTCAATCACCAGTAGATCGTGCTTGCAGGCGATATCGTTCACGGCCTCCATCTTCGCGAGCTGGCCGAACAGATGAACCGGTATGATGGCCCTGGTTTTACGGGTAATCGCAGCTTTCAACTGATCTGGATTCATGTTGAATGAATCGGGCTCGATATCGACAAATACCGGCTTGGCCCCCAGCCGCGCAACGCTGCCCGCGGTTGCGAAAAAAGTGAAAGCAGGACAGATCACCTCATCGCCCGGCTTGATGCCGATGGCCATCATCGACAGCAGCAGCGCATCGGTTCCGCTGGTAACACCGATGGCATGTTTCACACCGCAATAGGCAGCCAGCTTCTTTTCGAAACGATCGACAAATGGCCCTAAAATCAAGGCCTGCGAATCACAAACCGCGTCAATCGCCGATCGGATTTCCTCGCGCAGCGGCGCGTACTGCGCGACCAGGTCCAGAAGTTTTACTTGCATCGCCTCAGCGTAGAACCAAGCTCGTTTGGGAACAAGCCCGCCCGACGCATCACGACCTTTGAGACAAAAAAGCGGAGATCCCGGTCCCGTCGCCATTTGAAAAAGCCGACGTACCAGAGTGTTGAACTCGCTTTCAAAACTCCAGGTCGCTTTCAGCAGCGCGGTAAAATATTCAGCGCAATGGCAGGCCTGCAATCCGAGCCATATTGTATTGGCATGCAGACTCCGCCCCAAGCAACCGAACCGCGCCAGAGTGATGGCCGCGAACAGCGGAGGCAGCAGCGTTGGCATGCGCGGCCCAGGCCGGTCTTTCCCGATGCCCTGCCGGTGGTGCAAAAAAAAGAAGAGATCGCCAGGGCCATCGCCGAGCATCAGGTCGTCATTCTCTGCGGTGAAACCGGATCGGGAAAAACAACCCAGCTGCCAAAAATCTGCCTGGAAATGGGCCGCGGGATCGACGGACTGATCGGGCATACCCAACCGCGTCGCATCGCCGCGCGCAGTGTTGCCGCGCGCATCGCCGAGGAGCTGCAGTCACCACTGGGCCAGGCTGTCGGATATAAAATCCGCTTCGGCGATCACACGGGTGAAAATACATACGTCAAGGTGATGACCGACGGCATCTTGCTGGCCGAGATCCAAAGCGATCGGCTTCTCAGGCAATACGACACCCTCATCATCGACGAAGCGCACGAGCGAAGCCTCAATATCGATTTCCTCCTGGGTTATCTGCACCAACTGCTGCCAAAGCGTCCCGATCTCAAGCTCATCGTCACCTCGGCAACGATCGACCCGCAGCGGTTCAGCAGTCATTTCAATGATGCTCCGATCATTCTGGTTTCGGGTCGGACCTATCCGGTCGAGGTGCTGTACCGGCCTGTGAAATCAGAAGATCCCGAAGAAGAAGATCGCGAGCAGACCCACGCTATCGTTGACGCGGTGAATGAATTATCCGCTCGATCCCCCGGCGATGTGCTGGTGTTTCTCAGCGGTGAGCGCGAGATTCGCGAGGCAGCTGAAGAGCTTCGCAATCATCACCCGCCGGAAACCGAGATCCTTCCGCTGTACGCCCGTCTCTCCGGATCCGAACAATCCAGAATATTCCAGCCACACGGCCGCCGCAGGATCGTGCTTGCCACGAACGTCGCCGAAACATCGCTCACCGTGCCGGGCATCAAATATGTGATCGACACAGGTTACGCGCGCCTCAGCCGCTACAGCGCACGAACCAAGGTGCAGCGCCTGCCGATCGAAGTCATCAGCCAGGCCAGCGCCGACCGCGCAAGGGCCGCTGCGGCCGCGTCAGTGAAGGCGTCTGCATTCGGCTGTATTCCGAGCAGGATTTCCAGTCGCGCGCCCGCTTCACCGAACCGGAAATCCTCCGGACCAACCTCGCGTCGGTCATCCTGCAGATGAAGACCGCACGGCTCGGTGAAATCGAGCGTTTTCCTTTCATCGAACGACCCGACAGCCGACTGATCCGCGACGGTTATCTCACCCTTCACGAACTTGGCGCGGTCGACGATGAAAACGAACTCACCCCCCTGGGTCGCCAGCTCGGTCGCCTGCCGGTTGATCCGCGCATCGGGCGGATGATCCTCGCCGCCGACCACGAAAACTGCCTGGCTGAGGTTCTAATTATCGCAGCGGCGCTTTCGGTGCAGGACCCGCGCGAGCGCCCGGTGGAAATGCAGACGGTCGCCGACCAATCGCACAAACAGTTTGAGAATCCCGACAGCGACTTCCTGGGGTTTTTGAACATGTGGGACTTTTTCATCGAAAAATCCCGCCATTTGTCCAACAGCCAGCTGCGCAAACAACTGCGGCAGAACTTTCTCTCCTACCTTCGCATGCGTGAGTGGCACGAGGTGCATTCGCAGATTCATCGCGTGGTCACTGAGATGGGGTGGAAACCGAATCATAACCCTGCCGCGCCGGATCGCATTCACCGGGCGCTGTTGACCGGCCTGCTGGCGAACGTGGGCAACAAGACCGAGACGACCGAATACGCCGGTCTGCACAGCAGCAAGTTCAATCTCTTTCCCGGCTCGGTCCTTTTCAAGCAGCGTCCCAAATGGGTGATGGCCGCCGAGTTGGTCGAAACGCAAAGGCTCTACGCCCGCATCGTCGCCAAGGTAACGCCGGAGTGGATCGAACGCGCCGCGGCCCACATCGTGAAGCATTCCTATTCCGATCCGACATGGAGCATCGACCGAGGCGATGTCATCGCCAGTCAGCGTGTTTCGCTGAAGGGGCTCGTGCTGGTGCCCCATCGCGCGGTTTCATATGGCCGCATCGATCCGCGAACCTCGCGGGAGATTTTCATTCACTACGCGCTGAATGAAGGTGAATTTCGAACCCGCGCGGAATTTTTTATCCACAATCGGAATGTGATACAGCAAATTCGCCTGCTGGAAGCCAAAACGCGCCGCCGGGATCTCCTGGCTGAAGCGCCGCGGCGATTTGCCTTTTATGCCTCGCGCATTCCCGCAGGCATTTACAACGCGCCGCTGTTCGAAACATGGCGTAAAGAAGCCGAACAGAAAGACCCGCAACTCCTGTTCATGCAACTGAACGACATTGCCAGACCCGAGGTGAACGACATCCCCGCGCTGGATTTTCCCAATGAAATCAAGATCGGCAACCTGACGGTCGAACTGACCTATATTCACGATGCTGCCCTTCCTGACGATGGGATCACAGCAATTGTTCCGCTGGCGATTTTGAATCAGTTGCCCGCTGCCCCGTTTGACTGGCTGGTTCCCGGGTGGTTGCAGGAGAAGGTGATCGAGCTGATTCGCACCTTACCGCGTGCGATTCGCACGCGGCTCGTGCCCGCGCCCGACGCCGCGATGACCGCCATTGCTGGAACAGCGCCCGCGGATCGCTCGGCCCCGCTGCTGCCGATCATCGCGCATCAACTTGGAAAAATTGTCGGTGAGCTGATTCCCGTTCAGTCTTTTGATAGTTCGGCGATCCCGCCGTGGCTGCGGATGAATTTCCGCATCCTCGACTCCGCCGGCAAGACGATCGCCATGGGGCGCGATCTGCCGGCGCTGCGGCGCAGCTTGGCATTCAAGCCCGCGAAAGCTTCGCCGCCCTGCCACCGTCGGAATTTCATCAGGATAATCTCACGCGCTGGGATTTTGGCGACCTCCCCGAACGGGTCGAGATCCATCGGGGAGCGGCAACATTCAGCGGTTTTCCCGCAGTGATCGATCAACGAATCTCGGTCGGTCTCCGCGTGCTCGACAGCCGCGAGGCTTCGATTCACGCCAACCGCGCCGGCGTGCGGCGGTTATTCATGCTGCAGCTCGGTCAGGAAATGAAGCAACTCGTCCGCGGCATGGACAACATCGAAAAGATGTCGCTTTTGTATAAACCGCTGGGCAGCTGGACCGAATTACGGGAAGAACTTCTTGCCACCGCGGTGGACCGCGCGCTATTCAATCCGGCGGAAGACATCCGCAGCCGCGAGGTGTTTATCAATAAAGCAAAAGACGGTTGGATCGGTCTGTCCAACGCAATGCGCGACCTCAATCGCCTTACGCTGGAGATCCTCAGTGACTTCAACGAACTGACTCTCGCGCTGGATCGCCCGTTTTCTCCACTGCTGGAGAACCCGGTCAAAGAGATGCGCGATCAACTGAAGAAAATGGTGCCAAAAAATTTCCTCAGCGTAACACCGCCCGACCTGTTGCAGCACCTGCCCCGCTATATCAAGGCGATCCAGATCCGCCTGGCGCGGCTGACCAACGCCGGCTTTGCCAAAGACCACGAAACCGCCGCTATCGTGCGCGGGCTCTCCGCGGCTTACACCCAGCGCCGCGCCAGCCACGCCGCCCGCGGATTGATCGATCCAGAGCTGGGCAAACTGTGGTGGATGATTCAGGAACTCCGCGTTTCTCTTTTTGCCCAGGAACTCAAAACCGCCTTCCCCATCTCCGTCCAGCGTGTCGAACGGCAACTGGCGATGGTGCAGCCATGATGCCGCCGGTGCTGGTTATTACTGAACAAGGATACGCTATTGCCACGGTCAGGGCCGAATCATTTGACGCGTTCTGGCCCGGTTCAGTGTAGCTGCGACGCCCGCGTCGCCGTTTTCCACAGGAAAACAAACAGGCGACGCAGGCGTCGCAGCTACAAATCGACAAATGATTCTACGCTGTTGCCACAGTCTGAAACAAATGGCTCGGCTTGCCAGCCTGCTCGTGGTCCACTAGAAAATTGAGGAAACGGCGCACAATCGCAGCGTTTTTTTTCGATGCGTCGTCGATTTTCCGCTACACTCTACTTTGGGTAAGACCAATTCTGTGAGGGTTGGTCTCAAATCGTTCGTTGGAGAAATCAGTGACATTGATAAATCGGATCGTTGCCAAAAACCATCGGGTGGTGCAGGCGCGGTGTTGGAAACTTTGGAAGAACGCCGCCTGCTTTCAGGATTAACCGGAACACTCATCGGCACCAGCGGGTCGTACCGGAATCACCCCGATGTGGCGAGCCATGCATTTGACGGCGATCTCAGCACCTTCTTCGACGGGCCCGATGCAACCGGTGACTGGGTGGGATTAAACCTTGGAACACCCGCGGTGATTACGCAGATCAAGTACGCGCCCCGCGCCACATTGGCCGGAAGAATGGGCGGCGGCATTTTTCAGGGGTCCAACACACCTGATTTTTCTTCTGGTGTGACAAATCTGTTTACGATCTCAACACTCCCGGCGTACGGGGTTTTGACCAGCCAGACAATCAGCAACAGCACCGCGTTTCAGTATGTCCGCTACCTGGGGCCCACCAACGCTTATTGCGATGTAGCCGAGCTTGAGTTCGATGGAACCACCCAGACAAACACCGCGCTTCCGTTCACCCCCACAGGAACAGCCGGGTCGTTTCAGAATAACGGCAATACTTTCTCCAAAGCTTTTGATTCGAACCTGAGCACCTATTTCGACGCGCCCTCTGCAAATGGAAATGTTGTCGGCGCGACTTTCAGTTCCGAGGCAAACCTTACCGCGATCTCCTACGCGCCGCGTTCGGCGTATCCAAGCCGCATGGTGGGCGGGGCTTTTCAGGGGTCCAATAGCGCGAGTTTCAGCTCTGGGGTAGTGAATCTCTATACCATATCCGCCGCGCCGGCGACGGGCGTTCTCACCACGGTGCCCATTCACACAAGCAGTAATTTCGAGTTCGTGCGCTATGTTTCACCCGCGGGGTCATACGGCAACGTCGCTGAGATAACATTTAACGGCTCGCTCACCGGCATCCAGCCCACCGCGCCGACCAATCCGTCCGTGACCACGAGCAGCCCCGCGAATGGCGCGACCGGAGTAAACCCCGGCGGTTTCATTTCCTGCGCGCTGAACCTTCCCAATGGTAAAGGCGTCGACCCGGGATCGATGACCGCTTCCACGGTTTACCTGTATCGAACATTTGATCACACGATCATCCCCACCGAGGTGAATACCGACGCCGTGGGCAGTGTGATTGTGCTGCAGCCGCAGGCCCCGCTGGATTCCAATACACAGTACACCTTCGTAGTGACCTCAGGCGTGAAAGATCTCGGCGGCAACGCGTTCATTCCGTTTTCGATGAGCTTCACCACCGGTGTGCAGGCGCCACCGACCGATCCTAAAGTTGCTTTCGCGAAGGTCGCGCTGCCGACCGCGGTGAAACAGCTGTTCAGCGGCGTCACGATGGGCCCCGACGGGGATCTTTACGCCAACACACTGACCGGCGGCATCTTTCAGTTCCAGGTAAACCCCGACGGCACGCTGGGCAATCCCGTCAACATCAGCGCTGCCGCGTCGATGCCAAATCGTTTAATCACCGGCATCGCGTTCGATCCTGCTTCAACGTCAACCCACCTGATTCTGTGGATCAGCAGCGGGAACGCGGCGGAAACCAACGCGCCCGATTTTTCGGGAAGCATCGGAATGTTCACCATCAGCGGAACAACGGTCTCAAAGTACCAGGATTACGTGGTGAATCTCCCTCGGTCCAACAGCAATCACCTGAATAATCAGCCGGTGTTCGGACCCGACGGCGCACTGTATTGGTGCCAGGGAAGCAACACCTCAATGGGCGCGCCCGACAGCGTCTGGGGATATCGCTCAGAGCACCTGCTCAACGCGGCGGTTTTGCACTGAACGTTCAATCAATCGAGCAGTATGTGGCGACGAATCACACTGCGCTCAATGTCCAGACCGACAGTCTGGCAGCGGGGCAAACGGCTTACAATCCCTATGCGAGCGGCGCACCACTTACCATTTACGCCGCGGGAACACGCAATGCTTACGATCTGATCTGGGACACCAACGGGCATCTCTACGCTGCAACCAATGGTGCGGCAGCGGGTGGAAATATTCCCGCGACGCCCCCTGGCGTTACCCCCGCCGCGCCGGCGATCAACGGTGTGGGCGTCGCTGAAGACGATTACGTCTACGACATTCAACCCGGCGGCTACTACGGACATCCCGATCCGGCGCGGGGACAATACATCTTCGGCGGAGGCAATCCGAACAACCCCGCCCCGAATACCGCGATCCAGGGAAGCTATCCACTCGGCACCAATCCCGACCCGAACTACCGCGGATATGCCTACGATTTCGGCGTCCACTATTCGCCTGACGGGGACATTGAATACACCGGTAACGCATTCGGCGGCGCGTTGAACGGCGCGCTGCTCATCACTGAATACAGCGGCGGCAAAGACATCATCGCGCTCCGCACGGGCAGCAACGGGCAAATCACCCAGGCCGAGACCGGCATTGCGGGGTTCACCGGATTCCAGGACCCGGTGGATGTGATCGAAGACACCCGCAACGGCGATCTTTATGTAGCCGATCTGGGCACATCGTCCATCATGCTGCTCCGACCGATTGCCAGCGGCGCGACCATCGCGGTCAGCGCCGGAACGCTTCAGTTCAACGCGCCGGTGAACGGCGCAGCCAGCGCGGTGCAGACATTGATCATCACCAACACCGGCTCGCAGCCGCTGGCGATCCCGGCCACAGGAATGTCGGTTATCGGCGCTGATGGCGCGCTCTTCCCGCTGGCGGCAAAACCTTTACTGCCGACGCTAATTGCGCCGGGGGCCTCGATCGCTGTTGGCATTGTCTTTAATCCGGGCAACGGCGCGGTCGGATTGCACACCGGCACACTGCAAATTTCCAGCAACGATCAGGTGAACCCGCTGATTTCCATAAACCTCCGCGGCCTGACCACCGCGGGACTGGGTGGAAGCAATGAACCGTCGCTGCAATCGATTTTGGATCTCTATCAGATCCCCGACAACGTTGGCACCGCCAACCCCGCACAAAGTTACTTCACCGATCCACCACAGACGCCCAATGACCAGGTGCAGATGCCGCAGCTGCAAAAAGCCGGCAGTGGACCGGTTACGGTCAGCGCGCTGGCATCGTTTGATGCGGGGATTTCCCCGGCGGTTGGATTCGGGATTTATACGTCGGGTTTTTCTGACAGCCGTGCGCAGCTTTTCAGTATCAGTTCGAACGATTCCCAGAGCGTTGCTCCGTCTATCAGCGGAACCACCAGTTTCGATCCGGGCAGCAGCGTGTTTGGGATTTATGCTTCGTTTGATGCGTTTATCAACTCCGCAACCGGAACCGCGCGGGTGGCCTACAGTGAGGCGGCATTCAACAGTTTCGACCCTGCCGACGGGCAGGACATTCGATTTTATCCACTTAAAAATCCGGACGGATCAGTAGTCGCCAACGCGTTCGTCTTTGCGATCGATGACGGCGGCGCGCTACCCAACTATCAGTTCAATAATCTGGTGGGCATCATCCGCAATGTGCAGGCGGTTTCTGCCGCGCCTGTCATTGGTGTGCAGAACGTTGCCGGCAATGACACCGAGTCGGCACCATCCCCGCTGCGGTTTGTGTTCAACGCGACGACGCACAACACCGACGACATTCGAATTGTTTCAACAGGTTCCGCGCCGGTGGTTATCAGTTCCATCACGTCCAGCAACGCGGTCTTTTCGCTGCCCGCGGGCCTGAGTTATCCGCTGAGCATCGCGCCGGGGAGCAGTTTTGATTTGAATGTTTCGTACAACCCCGCACACGGTGGAAGCACGATGACCGACAGCGGGGCGCTGACCATCAATTCCAATGCGCCGACGCAACTTGCACTATCGCTGCAACTCGATGGAATTCCGCCGGGATCCAGCAAACCGACATTGCCGCAAATCGTCAGCGCTTTTGGATTTAGCGCTTTGGGCAGTGAAACGGCCAGCGCGTATTGGACGCGGTCGGACGCTAATCTGCCGGTGACCGTGCAGGAACTGGCAGCGTTCAGCGGCAGGAGCGCCGGGTCATCGCTGTACTGGTACGCCCAGGGCCACAGCACAACTTTTAACGCGATTGTCGGCATCCCCGGAACCGACACCAGCGGGCTATTACCGTTGTCGAATGACAGCGGCAAAACACCTGCGATCGGAACCTTCAGCGCGAGCGGCGTTTTTGGTTTCAGCGTGGATAAGACAGAGTTCAGTGACGACACGCTCAACACCCATGGCAGCAGCAATGACACGGGTCACCATGTCATGTTTTACCAGTTGTATGACAGCATCGGGAACCCCGTGCCACACACGTGGTTGATGGTGATGAGTTACAGCTCGTCCACTGAGCCTTTCACCTACACGGACAATGTTTATCTGATCCGCAATCTGCGTCCCGCCCCGCCGTCTGCGCCCACGGGAGCGACTGCGACCGGCAGCATCAGTGGGAACACGTTCAGCTGGAATGCGGTGAAGTCGCCGCTTGTCTCGGGGTATCTGGTGTATCGCAGCACCAGCTCCAGCACGGGGTTTGTGCGCGTGGGACCCTCTGTGGTTACCGGCACTTCGTTTCTGGATACGACGGCAACGCCGGGTGTGAAGTATTATTACACCGTTGCCGCCCTGGATACGCAGGGCAGCATCTCATCTTTTACCGGCAGTGTTTCGGCGACCAGAACCACCGATACCACCGCTCCTCCAAAGTTGACTGTTTCGGAAAATACCAGCAAGCCGGGCGTGAACCTTGTTTGGAACACCAGCCCGGTGACGGACCTGGCTGGTTACAATGTGTATCGCGGCAGTTCGCAGACCGGCCCGTTTTTCAAGATGACTCCAACACCGCTCACGACCACGAGTTACACCGACACCGAATGCGCCGAGTGGCGTGAATCTCTGGTACGAAGTGACCGCTTTGAACCTGTCTGGATACGAATCCGTGCCGGCACTGATCGATGTGCCAGCCGGGCATGGATGATAACGGGATTGGCTTATGTAAGTATATTATTATAAATGGCTTACATTGATATATTTTTTCGAATCCTAGTTTGTCCTGGGACATGAAATCGAAAATTTGAGTTTGGGAGAATGAGTCTCCAGATACGCTGTTGCGGGAGCATCGAAAGCGCGAATCGCGGGTGTTTTTTCGGTATGGGGTCTGAATTGACACCAGCGGGGAAAGATCCGATTGTAAGCGAATACCTTTGGAGAATACCCGATGAAGAATGTCCGCTACGGTGTTGTTGGTTTGGGAAACATGGGCTCGCATCACACGCGATATCTCAATGCCGGCGAGGTGACCGGGGCAACGCTTACCGCGATCTGCGATGTGGATGCCGACAAGCTCGCCAGGACACAGGTATCGCCTGCTGTGGGGCGGTTTTCAAACCATCATGACATGCTGAACTCGGGCACGGTGGACGCAATCATCATCGCGGTGCCGCATTACGATCACCCGGTGATCGCACTGGACGCGCTGGCAAAAAATGTTCATCCCATGAGCGAAAAGCCCTGCGCGGTTTCCGTGAATGCGGCTCGAAACATGAACGAGGAATACAAGAAATATCCTCATCTGAAATACGGGGTAATGTTCAATCAACGCAGTAACGGGATGTATCAGAAGCTGCGCGAACTGATTGCAGAGGGTGAACTCGGCGAGGTGACCCGAATCACCTGGTTGATTACCGACTGGTTTCGCACCTGGACTTACTATGCCAGCGGTGGATGGCGGGCCACCTGGGCCGGGGAAGGCGGTGGTGTGTTGATCAATCAGTGTCCGCATAACCTGGATCTCATCCAGTGGATTCCCAATTTGGTTCCCAGCCGGGTTACGGCGGTGGTATCACTTGGAAAGCAGCATCCGATTGAAGTGGAAGACGAATGCAGCGCGATTTTTGAATACCCCAATGGCGCAATCGGGCATTTCGTCACCACTACCGGCGAGGCACCTGGAACCAATCGCCTGGAAATCGCCGGAGATCGGGGCAAGATCGTGGCCGAGGGTGGCAAACTGCTGTTTCGTCGAACCCGGCAAAGTGTTCGGAAGATTCGCGAAACTTCCCCTGAGGCATTTGCGAATGTCGAGACTTGGGATTTCGAGATTCCCTATAAAAAAGGTCCCGCTGATGAACACAAGTTCATCATCCAGAATTTTACGGATTGCATATTAAACGACACGCCGCTGCTGGGGCCCGGAATAGAAGGTGTGCGCGGCCTGGAAATCGGCAATGCTATCTTGATGGCAGGTGTAACCCGACAGCCGGTCGACCTGCCCGTGGACGGTGAAGCCTATGATGCGCTGCTGAAAGACCTGGGCCGAAAGTACGGCGGAAAGAAAACACTGGCCGCTCGCGAGGTTGCCGTTGACATGAGCGCATCGTTCGCCAGGTAAACAGCCTTTGATTTGCGGGGATTGGATGGCGCTGTCGCGCCGATAGATGGATTGTCCGCCGCAGGAGAACATGGCGCGGAAACTCGAAGATATGGTCGTGGTGATCACCGGCGCCAGTTCGGGGATCGGGCGGGCATTGGCGGAGTATCTATCGGCCAGAGGGGCGCGGCTTACGCTCGCCGCCCGAAGGGTCGATCGCCTTGAAGCGCTCAATGCACAATTGGGCAATCAGCATCAAATCCTGCGGGCCGATGTTTCCATACCTCCGAATGCGGATCTGATCCACCATGCGTTCGAGCATCACAAGCGGATTGACACTGTGGTGTGCAATGCCGGATATGGCCTTTCCAAATCCATCGAAGAAACCTCAGCGGAGGAATTTCAGCAGATTTTTCAGACCAATGTGTTCGGCACCACGGATCTGATTCGCGCGGCCCTGCCGATTCTCAGTCAGCAATCAGAGCGCGACGGGTATCGCGGGCAGATCATGATCGTTTCATCCGCAGTTGCGCGAAGGGGATTGCCGTTCTTCGGTGCGTACAGTGCGACCAAGGCGGCACAACTGAGCATCGCCGAGGCCCTGCGCGTGGAGATCTCGCCGCAGAATATCGCAGTGACGAGCGTGCATCCGGTTGGCACCGAGACAGAATTTTTCGATCTCGCCGGTAAGTATGGGAATCGCGAAGTGCCGCCCCCCGTCAAAGGTGAAATTCGCCAGACCGCCGGAACTGTTGCCCGGAAAATGACCGACGCCATCCGTTCTCCCCGCCCCGAGGTATGGCCGCTGCGATCGTCGCGTTTTGGCTTATCTTTCGCCACGCTGGCTCCCGGATTGGTGGATCGCGCTTTGAAAAACTATCGAAGGCCCGAGTCCGCCCCGCCCGGTCCAGGGATTTCCTAAGCTGCCTGATGTTTCGGTGCGCTGCGGCATTTCCTTATCCGCAAATCCCGTCAATTTTCAGGAATGCAGATGATCCGCTTCCCAAGGGCAATCGAACTCGGTTACCATTTGGTCATCCTGATTCGATGAATCGCGATTTAACCAGGGTTTGCCATGCTGAAGAAGATTCTCGCAAGCTGCCTTCTGGGTTTGATCGTCGCAGCTTCGCTGCCGGCGGCCACCGATGCGCCGCCCGCGGTTTCTCCTTCGGATCAGATTCAATTTCAACAAAAAACAGTCGAAGCGCAGATGCAGGAACTGCAGGAGCGCATGTTCCACCTCGCCGATCTCACGCGCGATACCGAGCCGGATGATTCATCTCGCCTGCTGATGGCCGTTCGCAAGGCCCGCGAAGATCTCATTATCGAACAGATGCATGATGCGATCGATGAACTCGGCCGGGCCGATTTGTCCCGCGCCAAGGACGAGCAGGAACAGATCCTGATCAAGCTGAACGAGTTGAAAAAACTGCTGACCACCACCGATCTGGATCTGCAGATGCAGCTGGACAAGCTCAAAAAACTGAACGATTCAATCGCGAAACTGGACAAGGGGATCCTGGAAGAACGCCGCGAGCAGAAACAGACTGCAGGGCTGGCAAAACTGCCCACGACCAATCCCAGCACGCTTGCCTCGCCGCGAACGGATCAACAGCAAAACCGCAAGGCCACGGAAACGGTCGTTCAAACACTGAAGGATCTGGGCGGAGACACCGTTAAAACCGCCGACAAGCTCGGCGGCGCGGCCCAGAGCATGTCGCTGGCCGAGGGTCATCTGGGCGCGGGGCATTGTGGAGATGCATCCGCACTGCAGGGCAAAGCCGCCGACACCATGCAGTCCGCGCGAGACGATCTGGAACAGCAGCGGCAGAAGCTGCTCGATGAACTCGAGCATCAGGTTCGTCAGCAGGTGGTGGCCAACCTGCAGGAAATGCTCGATCGACAAAAAAGCGTTCGCGGCGCAACCGAAGCGGTGGTCACGCGATTGAACTCGGCCGATCGCCAGGTTCAACTTCGCGTAAAACAGCTCGGCCCCGCTCAGCAGGCGATCGTCCGCATCTGTGCCGAGACGCAGGAATTGGTGGATCAAACCCAGTTCAGCGTGGCATTGCCCCCGGCACTGGCGGATCTGAAAACCAGTTGCGAATCTGTCGCCGATCGCCTTTCCGACGCAAAAGCGGACATCCCGCTGGTGGATGATGAAAAGCAGATCGAGCAGAATCTGCAGGACCTTCTCGACACGTTTAAGCAACTCGCTTCCCAGCAGGGCGAAGGCGGCAAGTGCCACGGCTGCAAAGGCAACAAAAATAAATTGCTGGCCGAACTGAAAGTCATGCGATTACTGCAGTCCCGGGTTACCGCGCAGACCCGGCGTGTTGATGCGCAACGCGCCACCGATGACTCAGCGGATATGCAGGCGAAAATCGTCGCGGTGCATGATGAACAGGATCGTGTGCGCCAGGCGATGCAGAAACTGCAGGATGAATTGAGCGGTGGATGATCTGTTGCAGACGCCCGGCGGGAGAATCAATGCTGAAATTAGCCTCGGTTTTTCTCATTGCTGCGATTCCAATCTCAGCCGCGCTGGTCACTGACGTTTCCGGCGATACTGCCGAAGCTTATCATCCGCTTCCAAGTTTATATCAGTGGGAGATCGCCGGCGTGCCGGTGGATCCGATTGAAACCATCGGCCGGCATATGGGGCGGATTTCCAGCGAACTCGCGGATGCTCAGACCGGGCTGCCCGTTCAGACACAGCAGCAGAAAGTCATCGGCGATCTCGACGCGGTCATCAAGCAACTCGAAGCGCAGTCGAAATCCGGAGGCAGTGGATCGAATCCAAATCCGACCAAACCGATGCAGAAATCAGTCCTTGCCGGTGGGCCGGGCGGTTCGGGTCCGCTGCACGATCCTAAAAGCGGCACCCGGCAATGGGGAGATCTGCCCCCCAAGGAGCGGGAGCAGATTCTGCAGTCTCAAACAGAAGGTTTTCCACCGGGTTATGAAGCCGTGCTTTCCAGTTATTTCAATCGGCTGGCGCAGGAAAAGGTAGGATCGGACACACCCGCGCCGGCAACGCAACCATCCAACCCGTAAATTCGCGGAGCCCTAATCGTGAATCATCTCCACCTGCTCCGCTTGATCTACATCGTCGGCATCACTTGCTCGCTCGCGGGTGCTGTCGACATCCAGAAAAATGATGACACCACTGTCAGCGGCGACATCACTTCCATCGCCGACGGGCAACTGACGGTTACCGCTAAACCCAATCCGGTGGTGATTTCGCTGAAGGATATTTCGCAGATCAGATTTAAAGCCCCCGCGCCGGTGGTCGTCCCCGCGCCATCGCCGCAGGTCGATCACCAGAATAATTCATCCGCCGATGACACATCGGGCGGCCTGTGGGGAACGCTCTTTGGCTCTATGTTGGGTGGCAACAGCGCCAGTTCCAATGCGAGTGTGAATGCCAACGCCAACTCTAATGCCGAGGTCGACGCAGTTTTCAGTTCCCACTTCAATGCCCGCAGAACACGTTTCCGTTACACCACATGCGGTCAGCGGGCCCAGCACCGCGCCGAGTGTCGGCGTTAACGTGCAGATGACTCTCGCAGACGGGGATCACATGCGCGGCGGGCTGGCGCGTGGGCCGATCAGAAAATTACGTTAAATTTGCCCACCGGCACAAGCCTTTCACTGCCGTCAACCGCAGTGACGGAAATCTGGATGGACACCGGCGATCAGCAGCGAAAAGCCCGCGCAATATCGGTCGATCCGGGTCCGGAAGATGTCGCGTTTGTAAAAAAAAATGACGGTGTGGTCGCAGTCAAAGGCCTGGCGCAGGGCATCTCCGCGGGCTCTCTCGCATTTCGATACGGAGATGAAGATCGCAGGATCGGTCTGGCAAAAATTGCCGGCCTCCTGCTTCGGAGCAACGCCGCCGCCCCGCTGGCTGGATTTCATCAGCGCGTTCATCTGGATAACGGCGATCAATACTCCGGCACCTTGAGCGGCCTTGATAAAACCAACCTGGTTCTCACCACATTAAATGAACCGATCCGATTGCCGATCGCCTCCATCACCACCATCGATTTCATCAACGGGCGTGTCACCTCGCTGTGCGACCTCAAACCCCGCAGCGTAGAGCAAACGCCTTTTTTTGGCCGGGTTATCCCTTATCAGGTGGACCGGTCACTTGCTGGAGGCCCGCTGCAGCTTTCCGGCAGCACTGTCTCGCCGGGACTGGCGGTTCATTCCCGCTGCGTGCTCACTTATGACCTCCCCGGCGATATCGATCGATTTAAAACCCGTCTCGGGTTTCAGCAGCCGCAGGGGCGCTGGGCCGCGTGAGCACCAAGGTTTCTGGCGACGGAAAATCACTGTACGAAAATGCCGACGCGCAGCGGAGACCAACCTCCGGTGGATATCGATGTTCCGCATGGCAGGCGTGCATTCACTGACGTTAGAGATCGATTTCGGAAAAGATCAGGACGCCGGGGACTGGGTGGTCTGGGCAAATCCGCGTCTGGTTCGAAACAAATAGAAAAACCAAGGCACGGAAAATGCAAATGTTCACGGCTCGCCCTCTCACTTCCAGAAATAAGCCGACTGCGATTTCGTATTTCGCCGGCACGAATGTCGATGCCCGATATCGGATGTTCAAATTCGGCTGGTTCGTTCTCGTCCTCCTCGCACCGGCGATTCTGTATGCCGCTCCCGCCACTCAGCCAACCACCGCAGTCACCCAGCCAACGGCACCCAATCTCCAAGTGCGCGAGTGGGCTGTGTTTGTGGTCGACGCCACAACCGGAGCACTCAATCCGCAGGGCATGATCGGCAGCACACTGCCCGGCTTTGTCACCGATCGCCGGTTCGTCAGTTCCAGCCCCGCACCAGCCCCGGTGGCGAATCCGAATAATTTTGTGTTTTTCAATGGTCCAACGAGGGTTTGGGGCGTGGTAACCCCCGCTGGCGCTAAAACCGATGTTGCCCCTCTGGCCGAAGCCGATTTACCGACCCCCGCGGGCGTCATTCGCCTGATCGGCTCAGCCGACTCTAAAGTCGATGTGCGCATCAGCACCCAAACCGGCACGTTCCTCGGCTCGTGGCCCAAGGCGGAAGATCGCGACAAGCAATTACTCTGGCGCGATATTACACTCGCCGATCAGAGCAGCACGCCCCTGCCGCTGGTTGGTGCGACGCACTGGTTCAACAACTTGCGGTCTGTTCGCTCGGCGTATCTGTCACCGGATAAAGGTTCGACAGACCGGTTCCTGTTGTACGACATCGAATCGCAATACGTGTCGCCGATCAAGGCCGTTGCGCAGGGTGAATTTAAGTATGAAATATCGAATCGAACATCCGCCGCATTGCATGATGTAACGCTGTACAAGGGTGACCACGATACGTGGCGGTCGATCAACATCGGTGAACTTCCCCCAACTGCAGGGCCAACCTCCCGCGCTGTTGCGAATCCGACTGTATCGGCCACGGCACCCTCAGTTCATCCTGCCCAGGCGACTACAGGACCGGCGGGGCAGGTGTATCAGTTTGCCGTTTCGCCGACCACGCAGCCATCCAACCTGGCGGATGGGTGGATGCCCACAATCACCGCGGCGGGCATCGATCCGATCGATGCACAACTGATGACCCGCATCATCGCCCGTTATGCGTTTGACCCGCGTCGCTTAACCGCTGTGTATCGCATGGACGATGCGGAATTCGATCGACTGCTGCCGCTCGAGGTCGTGCCGCAGCCAGCGGCAATCAGGCGCGTGGCGCTGGTGATTGTCCTGAACGCCGACCTCGCGGCCGGAACGATGGTGGATGATCTGGTTAAACAACTCGGTGACGATGACTGGAGCAAACGCGAAGCCGCTTATCAGGCGCTCACCACCATGGGCCCCGCCGCCAAGACAGAATTAAATGTCGCAAAAGGCAGCAGCGATCTGGAAGTTGCCTGGCGAGCCGAAAGGCTGCTGGCGCAACTACCCGCACCGGCGAAATGAACAGATGCGCGAAATCAAACTTTTTGCCTCGCGTTCGCCAGCGCCGATCGCGGAAAATTCCCCGGCATCGCGGGGCAGCAGTCGACTCATGTCGCTGCCGCATGGGCCGCCACCTGTTTTTCGGCGTGATAGCTGCTTCTCACAAGCGGGCCGCTTTCCACGTGCCTTAAGCCTTTGGCTTCGCCGCGGATTTTCCAAGCTCTTGAACTCATCGGGATGCACCCATCGATCGACCGGCAAATGTTTCGCTGTGGGCTGGAGATACTGCCCCAGCGTGACGATGTCGACGCCAACCGCAACCAGGTCATCCAGCACCGCGTCGATCTCGTGCTCCTGCTCACCGATGCCGAGCATCATGCCGGTCTTGCTGAGCAGGCCGTTTTCGCGGGCAATCTGCAGCAGTTTCAAGCTGCGGCGGATATTTGGCCTGCGGGCGCACCACCTTGTAAAGCCGGGGGACCGACTCGATGTTGTGGTTGAGGATGTCAGGTTTTTCATCCAGGACTATTTTCAGCGCATCCCAGTCGCCGCAGAAATCGGGGATGAGCACTTCCACACTGGTGCCGGGTGATTGCCGGCGAATCTCACGAATCGTGTGTGCCCACACAGCAGCGCCGCCGTCGGGTAATTCGTCGCGATTTACACTGGTGATGACCGCGTGCTTCAGATTCATCTGCCTGACCGCGTACCCCACGCGCAGGGGCTCATCCAGATCGAGCGTTGGAGGCCGCCCGGTGGCAATGTGGCAAAATCCACATGACCGCGTGCAGACATCACCGAGAATCATCAGCGTGGCCGTGCCCGCGCTCCAGCATTCACCCATGTTCGGGCATTTGGCGGATTGACAGACCGTGTGCAGCTTCTGCTCGTTCACCATGCGAAGCAGATTGGAATATCCCTCCCCGCCGGGCATTTTCATTTTCAGCCAGGAGGGCTTTCGCTGCTGCGATAACGGGATTTCAGGCAGAACCAGATGATTGAGAGATAAGGCCATGGTAAATGCTCGATCCCATTCTACGACAGATCCTGCCGGGAGAGAAACGCGATGAGAATTTGGATCCCGGCTATACAACTGACCGCGAAGAATCAGAGATGGCGCATACCTCTGAAGCTCGTTAAAAACCGCGTCTCTGGTTAGCATGCGGCTACGATGTCGCGTCCGCGTCAGCCTGATGGGAGAGTGCATGGAGTGGTCATTGCCTGTCGCGATACAGACGGGCGCTTTCTGTGCATCCGTCGAAGCGCCACCGTGTCGGTCCCGCTGAAAGTCTGCTTCCCCGGCGGCACGATCGAGGCGGGTGAAACGCAGGAAGCAGCTGCGGTTCGCGAAATGCGCGAAGAACTCGGAATCGAAATCAGACCCATCCAATGTGTCTGGCGATGGGATTTTCCGCACACTGAACTGACCCTGTGGGGATGGACAGCCGACTGGGATCATCAAGAACCGATCGCAGATCCACGCGAAGTTGCCGAAATTTTGTGGTTGCATGGCACAGAGGCGGCTGAGCATCCGGACGCGATGCCAACCAACAAACATTTTATCGATGCTTTGTGCCGCACATCCGTTTGACCTGCACGGGTTGAATCGATCGAAATCGCCGGACAATCCAGCCCTGGCGCGTATATCATTCCAACATGGACGAGATCTGCCGGAGCGCGATTGAGTTGGCTGGTGCACTTGCGAACGCGTCGTTGAAGATGCAGACCGCCAGCGAGCGGGCCGAGTCGGGCAGCTTGCCGGCATGATGAAAGATAATTCCGGCAAGGCGTTTACGCTGGTGATGGTGGATCGTGTTTTCCGGTCGCACCACCGGCGTTTGCAGGCAAAGCGGTTGCGCGGATTTCTTCAGCGGTTTGGGATTCCTGCTTATCTACCCCTTCCCAGGCGCTTGCTGCTCGGCAGTGGCGCGACTGCTGCGCGATTTTTTCCAAAAATCGTCATGCCGATGATGGAAGATCAGCTCCGGCGATCGAGTGCGCGTGTGATACTGGCCGGTGAATCCGCACCTTTGCATCGATATCTGCAGGCGCGGCGATCCGCGGGCACGCGCGTGAATCTCAATCATCTCGGCGAGGCGGTGCTGGGCGAAGCTGAGGCACAGGCTCGCCTGGAGGCATTGCTGGCCCACCTCGCTGACCCGGCGGTGGACTACATGTCGGTGAAAATTTCCGCCATCTTCAGCCAGATCAACATTATCGATTGGGATGCCACGCTCGCGACGATCAAGGATCGACTTCGCAGGATCTTTCGGGCTGCCATGCCGAAAGGGAAATTCGTCAACCTCGACATGGAAGAATACCGCGATCTTGAACTGACGATGGCGGCGTTCCAGCAGGTCCTGGACGAAGCGGAGTTCAAAACATTCAGTGCAGGCATGGTGCTGCAGGCCTACGTGCCGGATTCCTGGGACGCGCAGTGCCGGCTTACGGCCTGGGCGATGCATCGCGCGGCTCAGGGAGGCGCCACGATTAAATTGCGGATTGTTAAAGGCGCGAACCTGGCGATGGAGCGTGTTGAAGCAGAGCTGCATGGCTGGAATCCCGCGCCGTTTACAAGCAAGGATCAAACGGACGCAAACTATCGTCGCATGCTGGAGTTTGGCTGCCAACCGCAGCACGCGCGGGCGGTCCATATTGGAGTGGCGAGCCACAACTTATTTGACGTCGCCCTGGGACTGACGCTGCGCGAACATCTGGGTGTTCAGTCATTTGTCGAGCTTGAAATGCTTGAAGGCATGGCCAACCACCAGGCCCGCGCGGTGCAGAAAAAAGCGGGTGGATTGCTCGTCTACGCACCGATGGTGAAACGCGAGAATTTCATCAACGCGATGGCGTACCTCGTTCGCCGGCTGGATGAAAACACTTCGCCGGAGAACTTCCTGCACGATCTGTTCGAGCTGAAGCCGGCATCCGCGGCATGGGAGCGGCAGGAGCAACGCTTTGTTCATGGATGGGAAAACCGCGCGAATGTCACCGGTGAATCCAATCGCAAATCCACACCTCCGTTGGCGGATAGTTTGGCAGTTCATAATGCTCCGGATACCGATTGGACGCAGCCGGCAAAGCGGTCCGCGCTGATGCAAAGCATCCAGTGCTGGAAAAAACCCGATCTACCGCCTTTGGCGAGCCTAGACGACTTGCTCTCAACCGCGCAGGCGGGTCAATCCGCCTGGGCGGGCCTGGGATATTCACAGCGCTGTAAGATACTGCTTAAGTGCGCTGCTGTGATGGAAGCCGCGCGATTCGACACGATCGCGCAGATGATGCACGAAGCAAAAAAAGCGGTAAGCGAAGCCGACGGCGAGGTGTCCGAAGCGGTCGATTTTGCGCGGTATCTCGCGATTCATGGACCCCCGTTATCGCAGGTGCGGGCCGAGGCCTTAGGTATTGTGGTTGTGACCCCGCCGTGGAACTTTCCATACGCGATCCCGGCAGGAGGTGTGTTGGCGGCGCTGATGGCCGGCAATGCGGTGATTCTCAAGCCCGCGCCGCAAACGGTTCATGTGGCGTATCGACTGGCGGAACAATTATGGGAAGGCGGCGTTCCGCGCAATGCGCTGCAGTTTTATCCATGTGATGACGGCGACACTGGTAAAGCGCTGATTACCGATTCCCGCGTGTCGGCTGTGGTTCTGACCGGCGCTTATGACACCGCGCGATTGTTTTCCAACTGGCGTCCGACGCTGAAGCTTTTCGCTGAAACCAGCGGCAAAAATGCGGTCGTCATTACCGGGCAGGCCGACCGCGACCTGGCGATTAAAGATCTCGTGAAGTCCGCCTTTGGACATTCAGGCCAGAAATGCAGCGCGGCCAGCCTGGGCATTCTGGAAGCAGAGGTATACGACGATCCAGCCTTTCGCTCTGCGTTGCGCGATGCGGTTGCCAGCTTGAAAGTAGGTCCCGCAACGGATCTAAGCAGCGTTATCACGCCGGTGATTCAACAGCCAGGCGAAAGCCTGATGCGTGCACTGACCACGCTCGACGACGGGGAGCAGTGGCTTTTAAAACCAGAGGTGGATTCCCGCGATCCATGCCTCTGGTCACCGGGCATCAAACGCGGTGTGAGACCGGGGAGTTGGTTTCATCGCACGGAGTGTTTTGGTCCCGTGCTGGGACTGATGCGCGCTGAAAATCTTTCGCGGGCGGTCGAATTGCAGAACCAGACGGCCTTCGGCCTTACCGGCGGAATTCATTCGCTGGACGACGCGGAAATCGAGTATTGGAAACAGCGGGTGCAGGTCGGCAATGCGTACGTCAACCGCGCGATTACCGGTGCGGTGGTGCAGCGGCAGCCGTTTGGTGGATGGAAGAAATCTTCCGTGGGGCCCGGTGCAAAAGCCGGCGGGCCAAACTATGCAATGATGTTCGCCCGCCTCACCGATGTTGCAGGTGCTGCGGAAGATTATGCCCAATCCTGGCGTGAATATTTCAGCCTTGCCCACGATCCGGCGGCTCTGAAATGCGAGTCCAATATACTCCGCTACCGCCCTTGCACGGGCGTCATCCTGCGGCTGGAAAAAGAGGATCAGGCGATGCTCGCCCGCGCCGGTCGATCGCGAATACCTGCGGGGTGCAGCTGCATGTCAGCATGGCATCTGACGAAACTGAAGGCGACCTGGCTCTGCGCTTACCGGCATTGGGCGCGGAGTTCCTGCGCACGCTTCGCCCGCCGGGCGAGGCCCTGCTGACTGCCGCTTTTGAAGCCGGCCTGAATTGGATCGACGCGCCCCTGCTTGCGTGCGGCCGTCATGAACTGCCGCGCTGGTTGCGCGAACAGTCGGTATCACAGACGATGCACCGCTACGGCCTGGTGATCGACCGATAAGCGGCCCATATTGTTTCGAAGATTTACGAAGATAGCTTAACTAACGCGCCGGGCGGTGATCTGTAGATGACCGCAGCGGGCGGCGCTGGTGGGATCCTTGCTTAGCTCGGCTTCCAGTTCCAACAGGCGTTCAATCGCGCCGGGTGCTTCCAGCAGCTTGCGGTTGTTGCGCATCGGGATCACGGTTTTTCCAGTGATGTGCAGCGTCTCAAAGCCGTTGTTATCAAATAGTTTTTTTAACGACTGCGGCGTGAAAGTGGTCAGCTCGAAGCGTTCGCGCTCGTCGGCGGTCAACCAGTTCGTGCGACCGGATTGGAGGAAGGATTCGAGTTCGTCCAGCGAGCCCCGTTCGACGAAATGGTCAATCGCAGCGAACTTGTTGTCCGCTGTGGCGATGACAATCGCGCCGGGTTTGGTGATGCGGGCCATCTCGCGCATAGCGCGCCTGGCATCGGAACAGATCGACAGCGGATCTCCCATCGCCAGCACCAGTTGAAAGGTATCAGAGGCAACGGTCGGCATTTCGATGATGTCGGCGACGACCAGTGTGGCCTTGCCGGCCTTGTTGCCCAGGGCTTCGAGCTTGGGACGCACTTGTTCGATCATGGCGGCGGCGTGGTCCACAAAGGTGGTGGGGAAACCGCTTTTCAAGAGTTTCAGTCCCCATTTTCCGGTGCCGCAGCCAAGGTCAATACATTGAGCGGCGGCGTCGCGAGGCAGGTGCGGTTTGATCAATTTCCATGTGAGCTGGTCGTGAAAATCCCAGTAAGGGTCCTCGTAAATGGAATCGTACTGCCGGGCGACACGATCGTGATAGCGACGTGAGGCATCGGGAAACTTCCGGGCGGTGTCGCGGTTGAATGATTTTGCCATGGTGCTTTGCCATCCTACCGCGCGCGGTTATTGTCATACACTCGCGGCGTTTTTCTTCGTGAATTCCATTGCCGCCGGTATGCGTATGACTCTTCCCCGAGAACAATTTGAGAGCCTTGCCCTGGAGCAGATCGATGCGCTGTATCGCATGGCCCGGCGGTTGACGCACGACGGAAACAAAGCCGACGATCTGGTGCAGGACACGTTCGCCCGGGCCCTGCGAAGCCGGAACAGTTTTCAACTCGCCGACTACGGGATTAAGCCCTGGTTGCTGCGTATCATGTACAACCTGCACCTGAACCGGGCGGAGCGCGACAAGCTGCAGCCTGTGGCTACAGCAGACGCTGCGTTGGAACATTCCGGCACCTCCGACGAAACAGCTTTACCGATTGATCCTTCCAGCTTTCAGGCGATGGACCAGCAACTGGTGCATGCCCTGGACGAACTGCCCGAAGATTATCGGACGGTGATGCTTTTATGGGCGGTGGAAGAGCTGTCTTACAAGGAAATCTCTGATGCCCTGGAGATACCGATGGGCACGGTGATGAGCCGCCTCTACCGGGCGCGGCAGCAGTTGGCGGCGCGTTTGAAGGTTTATGCAACCGAAGAAGGGATCATTCGGGAATAGCCGGCGCGATCTAATGGTTAAGGTTAAAGAGGCTGCTTTTTGAGGGACTGATGTCGGTGGATACGAACAAGGAATTTCACGATCCCGCGCTGAAAGACGCGGTGCGCCGCTGCTGGGCGTGCGATTGCGCATCAGAGACACCTGCGCCGGCGGGTGGCGGCCATGCTGGCGGATGACAGTCTTAAGGAAAATCCTCAACGTCGACCGGCAAACAGACTGCGAGGGTCGTGGGTGTTGTGGCCGCTCGCGGCAGCGGCCCTGATGGTGATTTCAGTCGGGTTGTTCGATCATTTCGGCGGCAGGAGTTCTTCGGTCGCGGTGGCGTCGGTTCTTCCGGTGGGACTGGAAGCAGATTTAATTTCACGCCACGATCATTGTTGCCAGGCGGAAAACCATCAGGGGTTTTCGGTATCCAGAGACGACGACGCAGGCATTGTGGCGGCCATGCACCTGCGATTGAACCAGCCGGTGCTGATGTATAGACCCAAAGATTCAAACTGGACATTCCGCGGCGCGTCGATTTGTCCGGTGGGATCGACACCATCGGGTCACCTCGTTTTTGCCGATGGAACTGACCGACTTTCGATTTTCAGTCTGCCGAAATCCGTCCTGCCGGGAACAGTTGAGGGTAGTGAATTTTCGACGACGTTGGACAACCACCGCATTGTGGGATTTGTAAAAGACGACGCGCTTTTTTTCGCGGTGGAATCGGGCAACACGATCAGCCTGGATCAGTTGCATCAGATGACAACTGACATGAAGCCCGCGGTGGCATTCACGGCAATGCCGGTTGGCGGAGGCCTGGCGGTGACTGAACTTTTGCATCCCATCGCGACAATGAGCGGCTCTGAACATTAAGCCCTGTCGCGGTCAATTCTTTTACTTTCGATACATCATCAGACTCTGTGCGATTTTCGCAGGGTTGCTGAAGCAACCCTTTCGGTCGTAACATTGACGAACTTATGTCAGAACTTGAGCCTGTTGTTACCCCGGAATTCGAAGCTCAAATCAGTGCTGCGTCGCGTCGCGCGCATTCAACCGCCAGCGGAATCAAGGATACGATC
This sequence comes from uncultured Phycisphaerales bacterium, assembly GCA_963792535.1. Lineage (GTDB taxonomy): Bacteria > Planctomycetota > Phycisphaerae > Tepidisphaerales > Tepidisphaeraceae > CBDAQA01. The sequence goes on along the minus strand of CAWBWQ010000004.1, from coordinate 647,163 downwards.
GAATCCATTCTTGTGGCATTTATTCTCGCGTTTGTGTTTCGCGCGTTTGTCGTCGAAGCCTTTGTAATTCCCACTGGATCGATGGCTCCCACTCTGATGGGGGCACATACCCGGTTCCACTGCCCTGATTGCGGATACGATTTCACTGTGAACTTCTCGGCGACGGCGGATAAGTCCTCGCCCGATGCCGAAGACCCCGCGATTCCTGGCACCGCCGGGAAGCTGACCAATCCAATCTACTGTCCCAACTGCGGGTTTGAGATGCCTTCAGACCAGGTGGACAATCCACCTGTTTCCTACGGCGATCGAATCCTGGTTCTGAAATACCTCTATCTCCTGGAGCATCCGCAGCGATGGGATGTCGTGGTATTTAAAGCGCCGATCGACCTTCCCTACGAACTACATCAAGCGGCTGATCGGTCGACCGGGTGAAACAGTGATGGTGCTGGACGGAGACATCTATATTCGCGGGAAAAACGAAAAGTATTTTGTCGTGCAAACCAAGCCGAAGACGGCGCAGGACGCGCTGTGGCGGTTGGTCTACGACAATGATTATCACCCGCAGCAGGTGCTGGATCGCGGGCAGGTGCGTCCCTGGACGCAGCCCTGGACCGTGGTCGACGGCACCGGTTGGTCGCTGGACGACCAAGCCACGCACGGCCGAATCTTTACTTTTAACGGGGAGAACAGCACCGGCCGGCTGCGTTTTGATCCGCAGTCGAATCCGACCGCGCAAACGACCAGCGATTACCTGGTTTACGATCAACAGACGCCGGCGGGCGCGCCGATTCCGATCCGGAAAGTGGATTCGGAATTTCCGGTGATTTCGTCTGGCGCGAATTCCGACAGCGAAATGCCGGTGAGCGATCTGGATCTTCGCGTGACGTATCAGCGGTTGGCAGGCGCGGGCCCGTTCGATCTTTCGTTGACCAAGCGAGGCCATACTTTTATCGCTGAGATAACGGGTGGGCAGGCGTGCCTATTTCATGAAGTGGGAGGCCGGCGCACGCAGATTGGGAATGCTTTTGCGGTGAATTCATCGGACCGGCCGACGCGGATCGAGTTATCTAATGCGGATTACCAGGTGACGCTGCGGATCGACGACAAAATCGCAGCACAGAGTACCCCGGCGGATTTCTCACCGGATCTGGATGCGTTGATTCGCGAGTATGACGATCGTCGGACCCCACCGCCGGGATATGCGTATATGGTTGCTGCCAACCAGCGGTGCAGCATTTCGCATGTGAGTCTTTTCCGCGATGTGTTTTACTACAACGACCGGGGAAACGTTCAGCGGGCGACGCCTGCAAATGTGGTGGAACTGAAAGACGATGAGTTTTTCTGCATGGGTGATAATTCGCTGCTGAGTTACGACGGGCGATGCTGGGATCGGGGTGTGGATCTCCCCGCGGAACATCTGCTGGTCGACAAGGGACGCGTTCCAGGGCGGTTTTTGCTGGGCAAGGCTTTTTATGTGTATTGGCCGGCGGGCTATTCCGTGAACTCGGCTTTGCCGGCGTTTGTCCCCAACTTCGGCGCGATGCGTTTCATTCATTAAGCCGGGGTTTGACGACGGAGAAGCCCGGACCTCTTTCCACATGGTTCACCTCCATTCATCCCTTCCGCACGATGCATCGAGCGGCTGGAATTTTCGATCTTCTGAAAAGCTGCTGACACTGCGATGTGACTCGCAGTCGCTGGTCACCACGCTGGGGGATACGGAACAAATCCATCGGCAATGGGATGATCCACTTGATGCGCTGGAATGGATGGCGAAGCAGATCCGCACGCAGGCCGATGCGCGCTGGGTGGGATATATCAGCTACGATCTTGGCAGGTTGTTCGAGGCGTTGCCAAGCACTGCAACAGACGACCTGAAGCTGCCGTTGTTTTGTTTTTCGCTGTATCGGAATGATCCCACGGGCGGCGTGGGTCATCTGCAGGAAGTTTCCGGCGGCAAATCTGCGTCGTTGGTCAGTTCCTTTTCGCGGGACGAGTTTCTTTCCAGCGTGAGATGCGCGATCGACTATATCGGCGCGGGTGACATTTTTCAGGTCAATCTCTCGCAGCGATTCAGCACAGCACTCAAAGTGACGCCCGCCACGGTTTGGGAAAATCTTCTGAGCCAATACCCGGCGGCATACGGCGCGTTTCTCGATGCCAGCGATCATGTGGTCATCTCAAATTCACCCGAGCTTTTTATAAAGGTGGACACCGGGCGTCGCATCATCACCCGACCGATCAAGGGCACGCGGCCCAATCAGCCGGGCATGGATGCCGAGCTGCGCGACAGCCCCAAAGACCAGGCGGAACTGAACATGATCGTGGACCTCGAGCGGAATGATCTGGGGAGAATCTGTCAGGTGGGTTCCGTGCGGGTAACGACCCCGCGCACGATCGAGATGCATCCGACGGTGTTTCATGGCGTGGCGACGATTGAGGGTGTGCTGCGGGAGGAGGTCGGGTTTGTTGACCTGCTGCGGCAACATTCCCCGGTGGGTCTGTCACGGGCGCGCCCAAGATCCGGGCGATGCAGATTATCGAACAGCTGGAGCCGATCCGTCGCGGTCCTTATTGCGGAGCCATCGGCTATCTGGCGAGCGATGGAACGATGCAGTTCAACGTCGCCATCCGCACGATGATGATCGTGGATGAGATGGTCCACATTCCGGTGGGCGGCGGGATCGTGGCCGACAGTGTTCCTGCAGACGAGTATGACGAAACGCTGGTGAAAGCGCGGGCGATGTTCCACGCGCTGGGCGTCGATCTCTGAGGCGTTTTGGAATGTTTCCTGGCGGCGATGGGGCCGGCCTGTTCGTGATAGAATGCGCTGATGCGACTACAGGATATTCTCAATACGCTGGAAAAAATCGCTCCCCCTGGGGCAGCCGAGTCCTGGGATAATGTCGGGCTGCTGGTCGGAGATCAAAATCAGTCGATTCATCGGATCTTCTTGACCGTTGACTACACACCCGCAACAGCAGACGAAGTGCGCGAACTGAACTGCGACCTGGTGATCGCGTATCATCCCCCGTTATTCAGCGCGGTGAAGCGCGTGACTGCCGAGGAGGCGACATCACTTATTCACGATGCGATTCGTCGGGGGGTGGCCATTTATTCACCGCACACCGCGTGGGACGTGGCCGAGGGTGGAACCAACGATCTTCTTGCCGATGCGGTCGGGCTGAGCGAACGCACACCGCTGCGAGCCATAGTTCCTCAGGCAAACGCACTCAAGTTCATAACATTCGTTCCAGAGACGCATCTGCAAACGGTGAGCGATGCCATGTTTGCTGCTGGCGCGGGAATAATCGGCGACTACACGCACTGTAGTTTTCGCACCACCGGAACTGGAACATTCAAGGGCGGCAAGACGAGTCACCCCGCGATTGGCGAGCCCGGCCGGCTGGAAACGGTGCCCGAGATCAAATTGGAAATGGTGATTCCGGCAGGCAAGGTTGACGCGGTCGTAGCAGCATTGAGAAAGTCGCATCCATACGAAACACCTGCCTTTGATCTGACAGTACTGGCCGCGACGCCCACCGGCACAGGGCAGGGTCGCGTGGGGGATCTACCGGTTAAAACGGGATTGGGCGAACTGGTAGCGCGCGTGAAAAAAGAACTGGCGCTGAGTCATCTGCTCGTGGTCGGCGATGTGGATCGAGCGATCCAGCGGGTTGCAGTGTGTGCCGGCTCGGGAGGAGATCTGCTGGATGATGCCATCGCCCGCGGCGCGGACTTATTTTTAACCGGTGAACTGCGCCATCATGATGCGCTGAAAGCGTTGCGGTCGGGCGTTGCCTGCATCTGCACGCTTCATTCAAACAGCGAGCCGCCCTTCTCTTATGCGGTTGAAGTCTCGTCTGGAACAGGCGGCGCTTCTTCCGGAGGTGCTGGTGAGTCAGATGGATCGGGATCCGTTTGCGGTGCGCTAGCCGGCGTTTCATCGATCGCATGCGTGAGTGGAAAAGCATTACGGATACTATTTGATAATTCGTGCCCGCGCTGGTTCCAGAGCTGTTCGAAGCTATGCAGCTTGCGCTGCGAACGCCGCACCATTTCCCGGGCCAGATCGAGAACGGACAGCACGGACTCCGCGTGGTGATGCCCGATAATTGATTTGAGCGATTCGTCGTTCAGCACGACAAAATCATGCCACAATCCCAACGCATCCTGCATGCGTTTGAACGACTTCATAACTCCAGCGGGTAGCTTGTGCCCACCGGCGACGGCCAGCTCAAGGGTGTAGCGCAAGGCTTTGCCAGAGATTCGCAGTTGGTGCGGATCCAACGGCTCCGGCGAATCGTGTGCGGACATCCTGTCGGCAAGTTCAACAAATTGATCCAGTTGCAGGTGCAGCGACTCGGCGATCAGGAGGGTCAGTTCATTTTCTGCCTCGGCCCATTCCTGCCGCACACTCGCCCACGCACCCAGGCGGGCGAGCACCTTGGAAACATTGATTTCATCGCCTGCATTCTCTTTTGCGGCGCACTGATTCGCTGTCAGCCTGTCGCGCATCCAGGCAATGCCGGTTTTATATCGGGCGGATTCGAGTTCGTTCAGATGTTCCAGCATGACTTGCAGATCGCGGAGCGCGCCTAGATTTTTTCGAAGTTTTCTCAGGACTTTGGAAAGGTTTTTGCGATGCCCGCCGCTGGAAATCGCTTTGAAAACGTCGATGGCTGCCTTCAACCGGCGCGTAGACACGCGGGCCTGGTGCACCGCTTTGGGATCGCTGGTGTTGATGGCATCCGGAATAGATTTGCGAAGCGTTTCGATCAATTCGTCGACATAGGATAGAATGGACGTTGGTTTCTTGCCGCGTTTGACCATATTTGGATTCTACGAAAGTTGGTCGAGCGTTGCGCTAATTTTGTGATCCCTTGAGAGAAACACCGCATGGACGACGCGACACCTCATCAACCGATTGATCCTGTCGAGGCCCTGTCGAACATCGAAGACGATGAAGCAGTGCACCATGAGGCGCAGCGATGGGCCGAGAAACGGCTGATCGCCGGCGATCCATTCGAAGAAGTGGTTGCTGGCATGGTGGGTGACGGGTGGGCCGCCGACGCTGCGGAGCGCATTGTTGAGCAGGCCCGCAAAAACACGCGGCAGGAGCGCGGCATTATCACCCGACAGGACGTGGTGAACGACTTGAATGTGGACTACCGCCGGGCGACCGGGGGGCTCTCGGTTGCGTTCAGATCCGGGCTCTTTGGTTTATACGGGTTTACCACCGGATTCATGGCGGCACTTCGATCCTTTCGGAAATTAAAGCAAATTCGCGTGGAATCTGAATCAGCCCGCGCGACCGGTAAAGAGTGATTTAGCCACTGTTTTTTCGTACAGATCCACCATGCGCGGCAAGGTGATTTCCATGCTGTAGCGGTCTTCAATCAGTTTCTCGGCCGCTCGACCCAGAGGGCGATAGGCGTCGGGGTCTTTCAAAACCCCCACCGCTTTGCTGGCAAAGTCCTGAACGTCGAAGAAATCCGCCAGAAGCCCGGTCTCGCCGTCGCGAATCAATTCCATCACCGGCGGGGTTGCCGAGCCCAGAACCACCGCGCCGCAACTCATGGCGTTGACCATGCTCCAGGATAAAACAAACGGCACGGTCAGGTAAATGTGCAGGTCCGTCGTCGCGAGCAGCTGAACCAGTTCCAACGGCGGGATCTGCCCGACAAATGCAAATCGTGTCAGGTCGAATTCCTCGCGCGACAGAACCCATTCCTTGAATGAACTGGCCTGACCGATATAGGCAGAGTCACCGCCGTATACCATTCGGTCGGTGCCGACGACGATAAAAATGACGTCGGAAAACTCCTTCAAGACCTGTTTCGCGACGCGCATGAAAATGTCGAATCCGCGCATGCTTTCAAATCCACGGCTGACATAGGTGACGATGCGCGTGGTCGGTCCGATTGTCACGCCGCAGACCGCTCGGGCAGATCGCCGGGCCAGCGGCGGTCGAAGTGTTTCACTGAAACCGTGATATACCTTTCGGTCGATTCCGTCGAACACCGTCTCTATTTTCGGCAGGTATTCGGTCGGGAAACGCGATCGCTGAAATTCCGTTGGCGCGTAAGCGGCATCGCAATTCTGCAGGTCAAGCAGAATCATCGCATTCCTGCAGCGCGAGCGGTGGTATTTCTGCTCGTCGAGGACCCATCCCAGATCCTGCCGGAAATCCATGTCGCTGTCCGGGCCGTGCGGTGTGTAATAGTATTCGAACAAATTGATGCACGGCACGTCGGGATAAAGTTCACGCAGAAACAGCGTGCTGCCGAACCCGCTGTGACCGACAATCAAGTCCGGCTTATAGCCCGCCTGTTGTTTCATCGCCTGAAAGACGCCGTCGCAATGCCAGACCGCATTTTCGAAAGTGCGCGAGCAGAAATGGTTCTGTGAGGTTGCGCCGCCGGCCAGCTTGTACTGGATCTTTTGGATTCCCCCGACCTCGCCCGCGGCCGTCTGGCTGACAAAACTGCATTCCCACTTCAGATGATTGACAAGGTGTGCCGCAATATGCCCGAACTGGGCGGGAAAATTTTGATGAACGTATAAAACTTTCATGGAGATGAGGCTGGTTTCTCAGGGTCGGCGCACTTATCGCTGTGGGCCGGAGGCACATATTTACCCTGGGTTGCCACTGCCGCGGCGGCCTTGAGTTTCTCGATATAGAAGCATTGTTCTTTTTCAATCTGCGTCAGCGCCTGCACCACTGCCGGGAACTCATTGCTGATTGTTTTTCGTGCATTTTCATACCGCGTCAGCAGCAGATCCTTTTCGTTGACCAGCGTGGGCAATAGAAACTTCAGCGACAGAAACGAAAGATACTGCTCTTCAGGACGCCACTCGGCTCCGCACACGCGGAACACCGCCGATTGACTCGATCAACGCCACCAGCTCATGCGTTTCGTTTTCACACACCTGATCGATCTCCTCAATCAGATGCCGAAGATCCGCGGTAGCGTCGTTCAGATAAGGAGATCCATGAATCACGAAATGAAAAATGCTGTTAATGTGACCTTCAAGAAGGCCGTTCAGCGTATCGATGATGGCCTGGGGCGCGTTGGGCATGACGAGCAATCTTTAGCAATGATAGGGCTTCAGAGCTATTAGAATGCATCAGGAATTTTTCGCAACTACCGACCCGCTCCGACCGCCATTGTTAACTATTGGAGAGAACTGGCGATGGGATGTTACGGTGTACATTGCCCCGAAAGCAAAGAACATCACCACCAGGGCTGCGGCACAGGCCGAGGAAAGCAAAATCCCCACAGGATCGCGCGACCACAACCGAGCCGCCCGCGACCGGTCTGTGCCGCGATCGAAATACATCACGCGAACGACGCGCAGGTAATAGAACGCGCTGAGAACAGTGTTTATGACGATGGCGGCGGCGAGGAAAATTCCAAAACCGCCTCCGTGGGCAAGCACCCAGAGCACATTTACCTTGGCCCCAAAACCGGCAAACGGGGGAAGACCAATCAGGCTGATCAGGCAGCAGAAGAATGCAGCGGCCAGCAGAGGCGCTGATCGCCCCAGGCCGGCGAAGTTTTCTAATCGTTCGCCGTTCTGGCGAATCACCACCGCTGTCACCGCAAAAGCGCCGAGATTCATGACTGCATAGATAATGAGATACAGCAGCAGTGCCTGCGTGACCGGTTCCTGCTGGCCAGAAGGAGCCCGGCTGGCTGCGGAGATCAGGCACATCATGTAGCCGGCCTGTGCGATTGAGCTATATGCAAGCAGTCGCTTGATATTGGTTTGGGAAAACGCCGCAGTATTTCCCACCGTTGCGGTGAGCACACCCAATATTCCAACGACAACGCCGACCGGCACGCCGTTGCCGATGGCCTGCACCACGCGCAGCAGCAGGATGAGCGCGGCGCCTTTGCTGGCGACAGAGAGAAATGTCGTTACTTCGATCGTCGCGCCTTCAAACACATCCGGGCACCAGAAATGGAACGGCACAGCCGAGATTTTGAACCCGATGCCGATCAACAGCCCCAGCATTGCCAGCGACAGCGCCGCCGAAGTCCCGACAGCGGGCGCACGCCCCACCAGTTCCCCGAGTTGCAGCGTTCCATATACGCCATACAAAAATGAGATCCCATAGATCATCATTGCGCCCGTTACTGCGCCAAAAAGAACGTATTTCAACGAAGCTTCCGCCCCGCGCTTGCTCGCTTTACGAAAGCCCGACAACAAATAGCTCGGCAGGCTCGCCAGCGCGACAGCCATGAAAATCATCAACAGGTTGGTGGTGCTGGTCATCAGGCACATGCCAATGGTTGAGCCCAAAAGCAGCGTAAAAAATTCAGGCCCATCCCCTTCGCGCAGGGATCGGCCAGAGTGCCCAAGCCAGAGCACAACAACACCCACTACAAACAGCAGAAGGGTAATCTTTGCCACCAGAGCGGTGGAATCGAACACGAGCATGCCCCGGAAGTGGAGGACGCCGTCGCCCGGTGCGCCGATGGAGATCAGAGATCCGGTTGCAAACAGCAGGGCAGCCAGCGTTACCGCAGCGCAAACCGCATTTGGCCGGCGCGTGGCAAACGGCACGAGGAGATTTCCGGCAATCCCAACGACCAGCCACAGTTCGGCCAGAAAAGGCCGAAGGTCATCAGACGCGGGAATAAACGGAGGCGCGGCAATCACAAGCATGGCAAAGTAGCAGGATCAGATCGTCAAAACCAGTGTCGAGGAGGCTGCGTCCCGGCACTCAATCGCGATGTCGCGTTCACAAAATCCCATCCACCGGGCAGCGATCTGTTCAATACGGAATTTGACTCGACATTTGTTCTCAAACCGGTCAGAATCACAGGCAGGCAAGAATAGATTTGGTTGTTCGCACTGGAATAGAATACATAGTTTTCTGACCTGAATCGTGAACCTTAGCATTACCCTCGAGCAGCCGTCGAAGAAACTTGCCCTGTTCGGCTCAGCCGATCGGCATCTTCGATTGATTCGCGATACCTTCAAAGTACAACTCGTCAACCGCGAAGATGAACTTCGCCTTGCCGGGGAACCGGATCAAGTCGCCAAAGCCGCCCGGGTATTGGACGCCCTGCAGAAAAAGCTGCGCCGGCAGGATTGGCTTACCACCCAGGAAGTCGAGCAATCCCTGGGCATCGCCGAAGGAGGGGAACCGGGAGTATCGACCGAGCGGATTGAAACCTTTGCCAAGGGTCAGGCGGTCAGGGCAAAAACGCCCGGCCAGTCGAAATATCTTGCAGCGGTCGCGGAGAACGATTTGACCATCTGCACGGGGCCGGCGGGCACGGGCAAAACGTATCTCGCTGTGGCCGCCGCCGCCAGTCTCCTCAAGCGCGGGCAAGCCAAGCGGCTGCTGCTTGCAAGGCCAGCGGTTGAAGCCGGCGAAAGGCTCGGGTTTCTCCCCGGCGATCTCCAGGCCAAGGTCAACCCGTATCTCCGTCCGCTGTTTGACGCGCTGAATGACATGATGGACTTCGAGCAGGTAAAGCGCTTCATGATGAACGACGTCATTGAAGTCGTTCCTCTTGCGTTTATGCGTGGTCGCACGCTTAATGACAGTGTCATCATCCTGGACGAGGCCCAGAACACGACCGTGTCGCAAATGCTGATGTTTTTGACAAGACTGGGTCAGGGATCGAAAATGATTGTTACTGGAGATGTGACGCAGGTGGACCTGCCGCCCGGCACACCCAGCGGGCTGGCCGATGCGCTGCGAAAGCTTCAGGGCATTAAGGGAATCGCAACTGTTCAACTGGATAAAGCCGATATCGTTCGCCACCGACTGGTGCAGAACATCGTCGAGGCATACGAACAAAAGGTTGTAGCGTCTGAAGCAGAAGAAGACGCCCCGGCGGTTTTCAAACCCTGGTGATGCACCGGTGCAGTGGCGCGGGCTATCTCCGAAAATGAAGATGATGTTGTTGATCTAACTGATGTACGGCAGTCAAAAATCATCCGCGCGACGACAGGCGATCCGCGAGCATCGCCCCGATACCTCCGCCGTCTGGATTAACCAGATGAAATGCAACGGCACGTTTCCATCGTGCGGCATCGCGGCGGTTTTCTGGATTCTCGCTACCGCCATCCTCATGCTCCGCCAGGACGTGCTCCCCTATCGACTGGGCCAGCTGGTTCGGCACGATATTCCCAGCCGGGTTGATTTTTCGTATGTCGATCCGCGCACCAAAGCCATACGCCAGGAAGAGATCCGAAACCGCTATCCGCATGTCTACAAAAGCACCACCGACAAAGCCGCCGGTGACAGCTGGCAACCGCTGCAGGATGCACTGCTATCCCTGCCCGACCGTGTAGCCCGGCTGAGTCGCGATCAGCTTCCGCCCGATCTCAGCGCCCAACTCGACAGCAGCGCTTTAACCGCGCTGCAGCGCTATCAAAGCAAATCGCTGAAGGTCGAATACAACCAGGCGATCAACGCATATCTGGCCGACATACGCCGAAAAAACTGGATCATCATCCCCGCCAACCAGCGCGCCGATGAATTCGCCGCCAGGCGAAGGACCATAATCCTCACCCCCGGGGATACCCGGATCGATTTGAGCAGCACGTTTGTTGCTCCGGCCGATGACGAATTGAAATCCGAAATCCGCAACCTGGTCCGGGACGATTTTAGACTGCCCCTGCAGGCCAAGATCGAAGCGATGACATTTGCGGCCGTGCAGTCGACCTTTACCTGGGATGAAGATCAATCCGCTGTCGCTGCCGGAATCGCCGCCGACAAATTGCCAGAATCGGAATGGACGATTCCGTATCACAAGCTTCAACCGATTGTTCACCAGGGTACGATCGGGCCGGACGACTGGCGCGTGCTGCAGGCCGAAAATCGCGCGTATCTGGCCACCATAGACAGTGAATCGGGTTGGAAGACCAAGGCCGGCATCGCCCTGGTCACCCTGCTGCTGACCATCTGCCTGGCGACGTATACCGCTCATTTTCAGCCGCGTGTGGTTCACAATCATGCCCGCGCGGTTTCGATTGTCGCCCTGCTGCTGTCCATGTTGCTTCTGGCACAGCTGGCCGGCGTGGGGACGGGGCCGATCTACCTGTTTGCTGTTGCCCCCACATTGCTGGTGGGGATGATCCTGAGCATTGCGTACGACCATCGCTTTGCGGTTGGGCTAGCCTCCATTCACGCGATCCTGGTCACGGTCGGCCTGGATCAGCGGATCGGATTCTTGTTGATCGTGTGGGTGGGGATTGTGTTTGCCTGCTTCATGTTGAACGACATCCGAAGCAGAAGCCGGCTGATTGAAATCGGAGGCGTCGCCGCCATCGCGATGATGGCCGCCACTGCCGCCTGGGGACTGATCTCGCTGGACAGCTGGAGCTACATCGCCAGTTGCTGTCTATACGCGGGTGCCGCTGGTTTGTCAGCCGGGTTCGTGGTGCTGGGAATTCTGCCGTTTATTGAAAAAGCGTTTCGCATTACGACTGGAATGACGCTTCTCGAATTGGCGGATGCGAGTCACCCACTTCTGCGCCGGTTGGCGCTGGAAGCGCCGGGGACATACAGCCACAGCCTTCAGGTGGCAACGCTCGCCGAGGCCGCCGCCGAGGCCATCGGGGCCAATTCGCTGCTGTGCCGCGTCGCCGCTTATTATCACGATGTGGGCAAGATCAATAAGCCTGACTACTTCGTCGAAAATCAGCAACAGGGTCAGCAGAATCGGCATATGAATCTCACGCCCAGCGTCTCGTTCCTCATCATCAAGGGACACGTCATGGACGGCATGGAGATGGCCCGCGAATACACGCTGCCCACCCGCCTGTTCCCTTTCATTCAGCAGCATCATGGCACGACGCTGGTTGAATATTTTTACGATTCGGCTCGGCTTCAACAGGAAAAAACGGGTAACGACCAGCCGATCAGCGAATCTGATTTCCGATATCCCGGACCGAAACCCAAGTCCAAAGAAGTGGGTATTCTGATGCTTGCCGACTGTGCCGAGAGCGCAACCCGCGCGATGGCTCACCCCACATCCTCGGGAATCGAAGCGCTGGTTCACAGGCTTTTAACCAAACGTCTGGAAGATGGACAGTTTGACGATTCGGAATTGACGATGCGCGATCTTCATAAGATTGAAAAGTCGCTGGTTAAAACACTGCTGAGCATCTATCACGGACGGCTTTCATACCTTTCCACCGCAAGCCTGACTGCCGCACCATTGGCGCGGGCGACGTGACGCTGTCTCTAAAAAAACCCGTTACCGCAAAGATCAACAGGCGTGATATCCCCCGGACGCCGGTAAAGATTCACATCCGCAATAATACGGCGGAGCCCGTCAGCGTTGCCTATCTCCGGGCGCATCTGAAATCGGCGCACGCTGCCCTCAAATCCCCTGTTATAGACCTCTCTATTGCCCTGGTGGGTGATAAAACGATGTCAAAGCTGCACTTGCAATTCATGAATATCCCCGGGCCGACCGATGTGTTGACCTTTCCGCTTCAGGAAGATGCGAGGGGAGCCGCCGTCGCCGGGGAAGTGGTCGTCTGCGTATCCGAAGCGCGGCGACACTGCCGGAATAACGGCGGGAAGCTTCGTGAAGAACTTTTGTTGTACGCGCTGCACGGACTATTGCACCTCAGCGGATTCGACGATAGAACCGAACCGGATTTCAAGCGAATGCATCGCAAGGAAGATGAAATTTTAAGCCAGCTGGGGATCGGTCGTGTGTTTGACCGCCGTTGACGCCTGTGCGGCTGCCTGAATGACCCGCTTGTGCGTTTGATATCACGCGATACCGCGTGGAGATGACTGATGTCCATTTTTCTGGCCGGTGGGGGCGTCCTGATTGCCGCGTTCGCGGCCCTGTTCTTCTCGAGCATCTCTTTTGCCCTGCGCGATTTCTCGCGGGTGAAACTTTCCCATGCCCTTACAGCGCGCGGCAAGAGTGATCGCCTCGATCCCATCCTTGATTACGCGCGTGACCTGATCTTTGTCACATCCGTGGCCCGGCTGTTCAGCAATATTATGGTGCTGATATCGACGCTGCTGATGTTTCAGGAATCGCACTTTGGAATCGCCCTGCAGTATGTCATATCCGTGTTGATCGCCGGCGTCATCACATTGATGACGTCGGTCGCCATTCCCCTCGCTGCCGCGCGCTACGCCGGCGAAACGCTGATTGCGATTTTCGTCGGTCCGCTGCAGATCCTGCGGGTTGTGCTGTCGCCGATCACCAAGATTTCGCATGGCATCGACGCGGTTTTCCGCCAGGCATCAGGAACACCGACATCCGACTCCCAGCTGCTCGAAGACGAGATTCTATCTGTGGTCGAAGAAGGTGAAAAAGAGGGAATTGTCGATGTGCAGGAACGGGAGATGATCGAATCGGTGATTCAGTTTCGCGATACCACCACCGGCCAGATCATGACGCCCCGCCCGGAGATGGTCGCCATTGAGTTGCCGACCTCGCTGGAAGCGATCAAGCAGACGATAGAATCCACCGGCCATTCGCGCATTCCCGTTTACGAACGGACGCTGGATCATGTGGTGGGGATTTTATATGCCCGCGACCTGCTGCGTTTTATCGGTGAAAATGCCGGGCAGTTCGATGTCCGGGCGGTCGTTCGCCCGGCGCTCTATGTGCCCGAAACCAAGCCGCTGCGCGATCTGCTGCAGGAATTTCGCCTGCAGAATGTGCATATCTCGATCGTGCTCGATGAGTATGGCGGCACCACCGGACTGGTCACGATCGAAGATATCCTGGAGGAACTGGTCGGCGACATCAGTGACGAACACGAGCCGACCGAACCGGCCATGCTCGAGCGCCTCAGCGATCAGTCCTGGGATGTCGACGCCCGGGTCTATGTCGATGAGTTGAATCGCACGCTGGGTGTAGCCCTGCCTGAAGACGCGGGGTTTGATACCCTTGGCGGATTTATCACGACCAGCCTCGGTCGCATCCCCACAACCGGCACCACATTCGATCATGCCGGCGTGAAATACACGATCCTGCAGGCCGAACCCCATCGCGTAAACCGCGTCCGTATTGACCTGGCTATGGCACCAGTAAACGACCCCTCGGTCAGTCTTTCTGCTTGATGCAACGACAGGCGCACGAGTCGTGTCTCGTCGTCCGCTTTTTCGATCCGGCCTTTGATCTTGCATCCTTTTACGCAGGACCCGAATTTCGTTTATCAATGAGAGCGGCCGCGACAAAAGTCGCGGCCGCTCGATTGATTCTTGACAGAATCGAACTCCGTTACAGCCCGCCCCCACCGCCGTGGTTATTCATCTGCATATACACCTGCATGCCAGCCTGCACCAGGCTTTGCATGAGCTTCATCGGTATGAACGAGTCATATCGCATCGCGGTGCCGTCCGTGCCAAACGAAAAACCTACCGGAGGCAAGTTGTTGGGCAGCTGAACGGGGACATTCATGCCGTTTGCTTTGGCGTAGCTCAGACCCGTGCTGAATAACTGGCCGAGGCCCAGGTATGCCGCGCCGTGCGCTGTTTCGGCAGACCCGCGTCGACCAGGCTTAGGTCGGCCGTCAGTTCGTCCTTGTCCGACCGGGCAGCATCCACAGTTTGACCAATCAGGTCGTCCTCAATTCCCAGGGCGACGACCAACGTCTTTGGGTCGGCGGTGCCGATCATATAGCTCAGCCCGTCTGGACCAAACATCTGGCTCATGCTTTCGCTTAAGTGCATCGCGTCCTGCGTGGTGTTGTCTGGATTTACCTCAACCTGTATGCGGTCGAACTTAACGCCGTTAATGGTTTTGAACGCCGGGGTCGCAGTGCTTTTCATCAACTCGGGCTGGGCGGGTGTGAATACCTTGCTGATCTGATTCATCAGGTCGATTTCCTGTACCTGAGCTGCTTTTAACTGCTCGGAATCGCCTTTGTAAATACCCAGCACACGGACCATGCTGCCCTGGCCGAGTGCAGCGGTTGGAGCAACCAGTCCTGCGGCACCGCCGGTCATCGTCCCCAGCGCCGACTGCATCACGCCGATGCTGTCCGCGAGCTTTTTGCCGTCGTCGCCAAGGGTCGCAACTTCCTTCACGATCGGCGCGATTACATCGGTCAGCACCTGATTCAGGACCTTTCCATCAGCGACAGCTCCGCCGTAATAGAGATAGTTCTCCTTCGGCAGCCCCGCCAGCAACGGTTGATCCGTGTTCTTCACCTGTGTCGACAGCTTGCCGAGATATGAATCGGGCGTGAGTTCCACGATCATGTTGCTGCTGATTCCCTCGGGCGAAAGATTGATGCCGATCGTCGTTCCCTGGGCATCATTCAAAAATTCGGTCGCAACATTATTCGCCTGCGATAGTGTGGCCTGTGCGAGCTTCAGTTTGGAAGGATCCACATTCCTGGTCATCTGTTCGGTCGCATGTTCCGAGCCTTCCTTGAGCTTGGGCAACAGCAATGTCTTGAGCGTGGGGAAATTAACAAAAATGCAGATGTCTTTTTCATCCAGCTGCCGGGCCGTCAAACCGGTTGTCTTGATCCCTTCATGTTTGCCGGTAACGCTTTCCTTTCTTATCCGACAAGGCAGCGTATGTGCCCCAATTCTCCACAAAGGTGTCTTCTTCTTTGTCCTTGAAATGGACCACGCTGACATCGCCTTCGGTGCGCACCAGCGTCATATTTCCAAGGAAGGCTTTGTAATCGGTGACAGGCAGCAGAAGCACGAAAGGCGGCGGACCGTTGTGATCGCTGAAATCACCATTGAGAAGTGCTGTGGCGGCATCGCGCTTGGGGTCCACACCCGCGACAATCCCCAGCTGATCTTCCAGTGTCTGCAGTGGATCTTTCACGGTCGGCACGAGATCGGCAACGCCCAGTTGCTGCAACAGGTCGGCGACCTTTTTATCGGTGTCCGCCAGGCGGTTGATCTTTAAAACCACCAGCGAATCACTGGGGACCTGATCCATCACCTGTGCTTGAGCCGATGAAACAACCCAGTTCAAAAGACAGCCCCCAGCGGCAAGCAGGCAAGCGGTCTTCATGGCGCGGCTAACAGTCTTCATACGGCTCCTTGTGCCTTAATGTCGTGTTGATCCAATGTTGGTCAACCAATCGTACCGGTCGCGGTGATACCGTCAAAGGGGCAAAAATTCCTGATGTATTCAACGCGCATTGCCACAGCGGTTTGCGCGATGATTTTAATCGCGCAACCGACGAAAAGTTCCGCGTGGAATCCGCTTTGGCGCATGGCATTTTCCGGTGGATTGGCGATAATGATTCAGCCGGTTCACATCGCCGATTTTCGGGTGGAACTGGGCATCTTTTTTAGCACGGATTGCTGCTTCGCATCGGGCATTGTTCAGCAGTTGCGCGAAGCGTTCGTCAGCCGGTCTTGACCGGCATCAGGAGTATTTAAAATGGCCGAGTCTGAGACCTCCAGGAACCAAAACACAACCCCCCCGCCTGCTGCCGCTCCAGATGCGCCCGCGGTTTCTGTTCCGCCCGCGGCGGTGCCCGCCGAATACGGGGAATCCCATATTCGGTCGCTCGATAACGTCGATCACGTTCGCACGCGCCCGGGCATGTACATCGGCGGATACAACCCGCGCGGGCTGCATCACCTGGTTTATGAAATCGTCGATAACTCGATTGATGAAGCTTTGGCCGGCCATGCGAAGCATGTGGAAGTGAAGATCAATGCCGACGGAAGCTGCACCGTGTCAGACGATGGCCGCGGAATTCCGGTGGGTATTCATCCAGACACGGGAATTCCCGCGGTGGAGATGGTTTTCGCCAGTCTGAATACCGGCGGCAAGTTCGACCACACCGAGGGAAGCGCATACAAAACATCGGGCGGCCTGCACGGCGTGGGCGCTTCAGTTGTCAATTTTGTGTCCGAATGGCTCGAGGTTGAAGTAAGCCGCGACGGCGCAGTACATCACATGGAATTCTCGCGGGGCCGCAAATCGCAGGACCTGCACGTCGTCAGCAAGACCAACCGCACGGGGACGAAAGTTTCGTTCAAGCCAGACCCCACCCTGTTCCCGGATGTGAATTTCATCCATGCCACCCTCGCTCAGCGTTTACGCGAGCTGGCGTACCTCAACAGCGGTGTCGAAATTATCTTCATCGACGAGCGTGTCGACAAAAAGGACGTCTACAGATTCGAGCAGGGCCTTCGGCAGTATGTGGAACATCTCAACGAAGGAAAAACACCGGTGCATCCGGTCATTGTGATTAAAAAGGCAGACAACGTTTCCCACATGGAGGTGGAGCTGGCGATGCAGTATGCCGACGGCTACAGCGAAACCATCCTCACTTTCGCCAATAACATTAACAACCACGACGGTGGCACTCACCTCAGCGGATTTAAAACCGCGCTCGACCGGCACCATCAACCGCCACGCCGACGCCAAGGGCTGGCTGAAGGAGATGCGACCCTCCGGCGACGACCTGCGCGAAGGACTCATCGCGGTGATCAGCGTGAAGCTGTCCGAACCCAGCTTTGAATCACAAACCAAAGACAAATTGCTCAATCCGGAAATGGAGGGGTTTGTTTCTTCGGTTGTTTCCGAGCAACTGGGATCGTTTCTGGAAGAGCATCCCAAGGAAGCGCGGGCGATTTTTGAAAAAGGAATGCTGGCAGCTGAAGCACGCGAGGCCGCCCGCAAGGCCCGCGAGCTCACGCGCCGAAAAAACAGCCTCGAAGGCGGCAGCCTGCCCGGCAAGCTGGCGGATTGCCGAAGTAAATCCAACGAAGATACCGAAATCTTTCTCGTCGAAGGTGACTCTGCCGGTGGTTCGGCCAAGCAGGGACGCGATTCAAACATACAGGCGATCCTGGCCCTCAAGGGTAAGATCCTCAACGTTGAAAAAGCGAACCTCGTCAAGATGCTGGGCCACGAGGAAATTCGGACCATTATCAGCGCGCTGGGCTGCGGCATTCGCGATGATTTCAACGAAGAGAAACGCCGCTACGGAAAAATCATCATCATGACCGACGCCGATGTGGACGGCTCGCACATCCGCACGCTGTTGCTGACCTTCTTCTTCAGGCATATGCAGGAACTGATCCGCGCGGGCCGCGTCTATGTCGCTCAACCGCCGCTGTATCAGGTCACCCGCCGGAAAAAGAGCGAATACGTGCTGAACGATGCGCACCGATGCGCCAGACATTAACGGCCCTGGGGACCGACGGAACGACCCTTGCCGTACGTGATGAAAATGGCGCTGAAATTCGACGCATCACCGGCACCGAGCTGACCCGGCTGGTGGAAACACTCAGCCGGCTTGAAGAACTGGTAAAGGTGGTTCAGCGACGCGGGATCGATTTCGCCAGGTTCCTCGAGCGTCGCGAAAACGGTCAGCCCCTGCCGCACTTTAGAACGGTGGTGGACGGAGAAGAACATTATTTCGAAACCATCGAGCAGCGCGATGAGCACCTGCGGGGATTAAAACTGCTGGCCATCGAAGAAGCCGCGGTCGATCCCACGGTTGCGGTAACGCCCGCCGACGCCAAGCTTCGCGATGCTCACTGGCAAAGGCTGCAGAAGAACCAGGAGCTCCATGAGGTAAAAGAGCTCGAGCGGCTTTTTGAAGCGCTCGATTCATTCTCGCTCAGCATTGACGACTACTATCTGACGCAGGAAGAATCGGTCAGCGGTGAAAAACTGGCCACAAAGTATGTCCTTCTCAACGAAGGCAAGCACATCGAAGTGGCCGGCGTTTCGCAGATCATGTCGACCGTCCACACGATGGCCAAGCAGGGCATCGAAGTAAAACGCTTTAAAGGGCCTCGGCGAAATGAACAGCGAAGAGCTGTGGGAAACAACCCTTGATCCCAGCAAGCGCGTGCTGCTCCGCGTTAATCTCCTGGAGGCAGCCGAAGCCGAAAGAATGTTCAGCGTGCTGATGGGCGAAGACGTCGAACGTCGTCGGCAATTTATTGAAGAGCATGCGCTTGAGGTGAAGAACCTCGACGTGTAATGGCAGCCGTGTCGGCGGCAACCTTGCTCACGGTTGTACGACCATCGGTGACCAAGCTTGGCGGCAACACGAGCTCTCAATGCGTCATGCGTAAATGCCCCGCGTGCTATGCGTCAGCTTATGATGTTGGATTTTGCGAACCAACTTCAGATCGAAACCAATCCCTTGGGTTCGCGGTATCTCGCGGGCGAAATTGATTTTCCTGGACGGCCCAATGTTCTTATCGTGATTCGGCCGCCATCTGATGTTTCACTTACCGATCCAGGGATGCTGGCCGAGTGCGAAGTAAAGTGCGGAAAGATCATTTCGATACTAGATCTCAAGCTTCGAGCCGCGATTCCGATCCTGGAGACTTTACTTGACGAGTCATACAAAGGTAACGATATGCCCGCGTCCGCGAGCATTCTGCTTGAAAGCCTCGCCCTGACACACGTGAAACTAATGTATCAATCAGGTGACGAACTTATTTTTGAGTGCAAACGCTTCGACCATGATTTAAATGTTCGCTTGAGCTCCGACGGGGCAATCAGCGAGGCATGGTTTGACGGTTGATCTGGAGTTTGCCACAGCTTCGACTGTCACCTTTCCCATATGTGATGTGGTGGTTTCTCTCGACCGCGAATAGAATCGTCGCATGCCACATTTTCAGAATCAGACGTTGGAAGTTGTTCTGTATATCGTTGCCGCGGTGCTGATTCTTGCACTGGGGTATCAGGTCGGGCGGTGGGTGGGGATGCTGAGTTCCGCCAAAAAAATCGCGGCTAAGGAACAGGATCTGTTTACCGCACAGAAGGGATTCAAGCAGCTTTACGAGACCGAACTTGCGACGGTCAAGCAGCAGAACGAGACGTTAACTGCCGAAAACAAAACGCTGCTCGATCGCGTCGAGGAATACCGGAAGAAGGCTGCGGGCTTTGGTGGATTGTTCAATTCCGGCGGAAAAAAGGCCGATGCGATGTATGCCCTGCTGCTCGAAAATGAAGCCCTGGAAGAGGCACTCCAGTCCCAGAACCAGAAGCTGAGCCAGGAGCGGAACGATTCAGTCAAAGAGCAGATTCGCTCGGCCGGTTATCGCCGGGTGCTGATGAGCCAATTGATGAACGATGAACGAATCAAAGGGTACATCCAGGAAATCCTGAATGACGAACGCCAGTTGCCCGCCTCAGAAACGCCAGCGCTACCTAAATAACGCATCGCCGCGTAAAAAAAACACGTCGTCTCCGCGTCCGGCCCATTCCCGCGGCAGGCCCGGCACGCCGAAGTAAGTGTTATGCAGCCGCTGAACTTCTGACGGGTTAATGACCAGCAGCCAATTCGGATTTCCGATTGGTTCACTTCCCACCCAGGCTTTCACAGGGTCGTTTGTGCCGGTCTTCAAATTAAATACAGCACGATAATGAAGCCTCTTTAATGGGATGGGATATAAAAAAGCCTCCGCGTCGCCCACCAGCCCTATCTGCATTTTCCTGTCTCGCGCGGCAACCAGCTGCGGCGAATCGTGCAGCATGAATGTGGTGTCTTCCTGACCCATAATTGGCGGCTGACCCTGCAGCTGCTGGATCACAACCGACCAGGCCAATCCACCAGCTGCCATCAGCAGGATTACCGCAAGCGGCCAAGCGCGATGCCAATGGATGCGCGCAATGGCGATACCGCTGATCGGCACGAGCATCACCAGAAAGCGCGGCAATAAATGCGTGAATCCGATCCAAACCACCAGGACAAACAGCCCGCAAATTAAAACCAGCCAAGTCTGGCGATCGCGGCGGCCGAGCAGGCACGCCACCAATCCCATCGGCAGAATCACATATCCAAACTGCCAATGCGTCAACACATCGCGATATAGGATCTGCATCTTGACGCCCATTGATTTCTGGGCTGCCGTTGGGCTATGTGCATCGTGAAATCGCTTGACCTGTACATCATCAAAATGATCCCGACCCAGCGCGTGCATACCAACAGGAAACAGCGGATTGCCCGCCCACGCCCAGTTTCGCATTAACCACGGTGACACCGCAACCGATCCGGCGACTATCACCCCGGCGCAGCCGACGATCAGGCGCTTCACAGAAAGAGTCGATGGCTTTCGAATCATCAGCACGCAGAACAGCCCGACTGGTAAAGCAAGAAGCAGCATCGGAACCGCTGTGATTTTTACCCCGCACGCCAGTCCCGCAAACGTGCCGGAAAGAAGCAGCGCAACCGTCCATTGCTGAGGATGACCGATCGCATAGAGCGCCCAGGCGACAGCCAATGCGGTGTAAAACATCAGCGCGGATTCAACATACGCCACGCCCGCAAGCATGATGACCCACGGGACCGCACCGACAAGTGCAGCTGCCAACACGCGGGCGAAATGATTGTGGCTTTTTTGGTTTCCCACCGACCCCATGACCGCGACGACCATTAATGTCGCATAGCCGGCACAGAGGAATTGGCAGGCGTACATCGCCGAAAACGGCCCGCCCATCGCGTGCATAAGTAAAAGGAACTGGATCTCGACATTGAATTCGAAAAACGAATACACATTGTGCTCAAGCGGCACAATGCGGCCCATTTCAAACCACTCGCGCGGTACCAGCAGATGGTAGCCGGTGACGTCATACGGATGCGGATCGAGCGGCTTCCACAAAATTCCCGGCAGGTACGAAGCGCTGACCAGCGCGATCGCCAGCGAGACCGCTGGCACCAGCCAAAGCCACGACGCAGCGCGTGCCGGCTCACTGATCCATCGCCTGACAACCCCGCGATTAAACCGCGCGTGCTCTGGCAAAAACTCTATCGACCACAGGAGTATGGAAACAACCGGGAATGCGATCGCGACCGGTCGATTCAACCAACCCGCAAGCCCCAGCGCAAGGCCCGCCAGGCTATAGATCCCAAGACCAAGCCCGGCGCAGCTGGGGATAAGCAGCGCGGTTTCGATCTGAAATTTGAATCGCCGAAAGATGACCAGGCCCAGTGCGCAGGCGCCTGTAATCCACGCGGCGGCGATGATGCCATCGGTCAGCAGCACCGAAATAAACAATATGAAATTACCACCGCACAGGAACGCGGCCGTCACTGTAAAAACAACCGTGGCGCATAAGATCAAAATCGCCCGCGAACCAAGCCAGTTGAAAGTCGGATGAGGAACAGTTTTAAGACCCACGCTTCTCCTGACCTGGTATCAAGGCCACGTCCTTTAACGGGAACGACCGGTCTACTCCTCATTCTCCGGTGACGGTTCGTCCTTCAGCTTAAACAGCTGCTCCATCGCATGCACATACTGCGAGGAAGGTTGATGCGAATCATCTGCCGCACGCAACGCTTTGATCGGGTCGTGCAGCAGTTTGTTGACGATTCTCCGGGCGAGGTCTTCGAGATGCGTTTTTTCAGTTTCGCTGACACCGGGCAGTTTATTCAGGGTTCGATTCAGCTCATCCTGCGCCACCTGGTGGTATCGTTTGTAAAGCTGATCGATGACCGGCCCCATCGCGCGGATGCGATGGGCGGCGAGGTATTCTTCCACTGCCGCACCGACAATACCGCGCGCCGCGTCAACCGTGCCCTGCCTGCCCGCGTGAGTTTGTGAAACCACATTCTGCAGGTCGTCGAGATTATAGAGGTACACGTTTTCCAACCGCCCCACCGCGGTCTCCACATTGCGCGGCATGGCAATGTCGATGATGAAGATCGGCCGATATCGACGACGACGATGCACGGCGGCAAAACGACTGGCTGTGATGATCGGTTCAGAGGATCCCGTGGAAGTGATAACGATGTCGACCGATGCCAGATGATCGTCGAGTTGTTCGAACGCAACCGGCGCAGCATCAAATCGCGGAGCCAGCGCGGTTGCTTTCTGACCGTCGCGATTGCAGACCAGCAGAGTTTTTGGTCGCAGGGCGGCGAAGCTGCGCAGCACCAGCTGCGACATCTTTCCCGCGCCGATGCAAAGCACCTTTTTATCGCCAAAATGATCGAAGATTTTTCCCGCGTAATCGACAGCAACGCTCGCAACGCTTAGGCGGCCCTCGGCCAGAGGGGTTTGGCGAATCACCTGCCTGCCGACCGCAATCGCCCGCTGAAACAACGGATTCAGCCACGTTCCCGCGCACGAAAGATCGCGGGCAGCTTCGTATGCTTCGCGAACCTGGCCCAGGATCTGAGTCTCCCCCAGCACCATCGAATCCAGCGACGAGGCAACCGAGAATAAATGCTGCACGACATCCCGCCCCGCATGGTGGTACAGATGCGCATCGAGCGCGGCAGGTTTGACACCGTGAAAAGTGGAAAGAAACTCGACTGCTTCATCCGCACGGGGATGTCCGTGAACGGCGCGGGCGATATACAGCTCCACGCGGTTGCAGGTGGAAAGAAGCACGGCTTCGCAGTCGGGAAATTTCTGGCGAAAGGCGGACAGGGCGCTGCTCCGCTGCGCGTTGTTAAACGCCAGTTTCTCGCGGACCTCCAGCGGAGCGCTGGTGTGGTTTAGACCGAGCAGGTGAAGCTGTTGCATCTAGTGCTTCCCCCCCGAGGCGGATCCGAACTGCACTGCAACAACCGTCGCGATCATCAGCACAAACCCCAGCACACTTAGAACCGCAGCACGCCGACCGCGAAAGATCGGGTTGATCGGAGCATGCAGCACAACGGCGTAGATCACCCAGACGCAAGCAGTCAGCGCAACTTTCCAGGCGGAAGTGGGACGGCCCTGGTGAATCATTTCAACTGCCCCGGTGATGATGCACACGGTAAGCAGGGCAAACCCGAGTGTGACCGCGGTCATCGTCAGCCGTTCAAGCCGTTCCAGGGAACCCAGGTACGCGACGGACTGCTTGGTCTTCAGCCTTCGCGCCGCCAGGATATACATCGCCCCGCTGGCAGCCGCGACAGCAAAGGCGCTGGCACCAAAATAACTGGTGAGGTGGTGAACGTAGGTCCAGGTTTTTCCGACATAAGGACGATAATCGGTTCTTCCAAAGACAGCGGCACACGTGAGCATTGCGATGACGACCGGCATCAGAAACCATTCCAGAGCGGCCATCGGGCGCGTTCGCTGGATGTATCCGACAAACAGGCAAAGCAGCAGTGCCAGCCAGATGAGGGCATCGAAATTATCGCCCACCGGAACCCAGCTGCCGCGCGTGATGCTATGCCAGATGAGCACGCCCACGGCGGCGGTGACGCCCCAGTAAAGGCACGACTTGCCAGCCAGCCGAACCGTGTTGGTATTTCGCCAGATGCGCAGAACGGATAACAACCCACCGATCGCAAAAAATGTGATCGACACAAGCAGCAGGGCAATTTGACGGTGGTCTGGCATGTGAATGCGAGTCAGGCGGCAACAGTGCTAAAAGGTATTGAGCGGTTCGGTGAGAATCCAGCTTTTCAGTCCATCTATTCCATTTTCGCACAAAATGCGCCGAGCCTCCGGGGACGCCAGCGTGCGAAACAGCCTGGCGCGCTTCGCCGAATCCATCCCCAGCGATTTAATCATAGGCCGCAGGGATTGCATCGCATCGGCCATCAGGATCCATGCGGGGTCGAAAGATTCTTTCATCGCGTCGCGAATGACCGCTGCCAGCGCGGGACTTTGCGCCGAGACGGTCACGGTGATTGCCCCGGTCTGAAAATATGCCGGCGTCGTGAAATCACCCGCAAAGGCATCGCTGCCATCGGCGCGGCACACGAGTATGCCCGCTGCTTTTGCATCTTGAACGATCCGATCATTCACCGCGGACGAATCGGTGGAAGCAAAAACCAGGTCGGCATTTTTCAGATCGCCGCGATCGTAGGCTTTTTGGATTCGCTCCACTCCCGGGCCAAAGGCGGCGCGAAATTCGATGGATATCACGCGAATCTGCCGCGCTCCCGCGGCGGCGATTCCGGCAGCCTTCCGCGACGCAACCGCACCACCGCCGATCAACACAATTCGTCGATCCGCAACGTCCAGCATCATGGGATAAGTGTGTGGCAAGGAACACAAAATTGTATCGCGGAACGATGGAAAAACCTACATGCTGCCACGTTCGGCTATTTTAAAAATGATGTCATGCGCGCATGCAAACCGATCGGATGAGCCGCGCTCTGGGTCGTTCTTACTTCTGGTTTGCATCCTGCTATACTGCGGATCTATGTCACTTGAAGTTGGAATTGTCGGTTTGCCCAATGTTGGCAAAAGCACCCTGTTTAATGCATTGACCGCTGCTGGAGCGCTGGCGGCGAATTATCCTTTTGCGACCATCGAACCCAACGTCGGCGTGGTGGCGGTGCCGGACTCGCGGCTGGAGACGATTCGCGGATTTATCCCCACAGAGAAAATTATTCCCGCTGCCGTCCGCGTGGTGGACATTGCCGGAATCGTGCGCGGCGCAAGCACCGGCGAGGGCCTGGGGAATAAGTTCCTGTCTCATATCCGCGAGGTGGACGCCATCCTGCATGTCGTGCGCTGCTTTGAAGATGCGGACATCGTGCATGTCGAAAATTCGGTGGACCCGATCCGCGATATCGACACGATCGACACCGAGCTTGCCCTGGCGGATCTGGATACGGTCAGCAGTTCGCTGGATAAGACCGAACGCCTCGCGCGCGGCGGCGACAAGGAAGCAGTTGCCAAGGCTGAGCTTTTGCGAAAGTGCAAGCTGCAATTGAATCAGGGAAAGCCCGCCCGCTCAGTGGAGATGAATGCGGATGAGAAAAAAATAATGCGCGGGCTTGGACTTATTACCGCCAAAAAGGTGCTCTACGTCGCCAATGTGGATGAGGCGGATGTGCATGGAAAAGGGCCACTGGTGCAGAAGGTTCGCGAGCGGGCAAAGATCGAAGGCGGCACCGTTGTTCCGGTCTGCGGAAAACTCGAATCTGAGTTGTCCGAGCTGGATCCAAATGACCGGCTTGAAATGTTGCAGAGCATGGATCTGGAAGAACCGGCTTTGGCAACGCTGACGCGCGAGGCCTACAAGCTGCTGGGACGCCAGAGTTATTTCACAGCCGGGCCCAAGGAAATACGAGCCTGGGAGATACCCGTGGGAGCCACCGCGCCGCAGGCAGCGGGAGTGATTCACACCGATTTTGAAAAAGCGTTCATCCGCGCCGAAGTGTATACGCTTGAAGATCTGAAATCATTGAAGACCGAGCAGGCGATCAAAGCCGCCGGAAAAATGCGGGCTGAAGGCAAGGCATATGTCATGCATGATGGAGATATCGTGCACTTTCTGACCGGCGCGTGAGCCATGGGATTGCGCGGCAAGAAATACCGAGCGCCCGCTGCGCGAGGACACCACTCGCAGCCGCAGGCAAAAATGCTTATCAGAGTGTTGGTGCCTCAAGGTCGGTATGCGGGTGCGAATGTTCGTTTTCGCCGGCGATTTTCGGAAATTGCACCAGCAGCCGCGCGCCTAACACCACCACCAGCCCTGGTATCAGCCAGGGCATTTGCTGCACGACAAATCCCATCCAGAACATCGGTGCGGCGATAGTGATAGCCGCAACCAGAACGATCATTGCGCGGCCAGTCGGTCCGGGCGCGTATCCGTTGATCGGCACCATACAGATCCAGACATACGCCGGAAAAATCAGTCCGTAAAAACTCATGAACAGGTGATACATCAGTTGGCCGCTGAGCATGGCCAGTTTCAGTTGCTTCACCGTGAACCACATGTCCTGGTGGATCGCGAAAATGGCCAGGGACGCCAGCACGGCGGCCGACAGCCAGAGAATCCAATCACCGCCGCGAGGTCTTGGCAGGGCGCGAAGATGCGTGGCAAAAGTAAAACCCGCCTGCGCGGTAATGTGAAATGCCACCCATGTAATCAGCATGCTCCGCCGAAGGAACCGAAACGATCGGAGACACTTCGATCCCGCGCAAAGTCACCGGTGTAGAGCAGCGTCAGCACGATCATCGATAGGAACACCAATCCGAATCCAACGCCAAAGGCGACCTTGCCTTCATCGGGCCGCGTGAGTTGTCTGGCACGGTGAAACGTGACATCCAGATACGGACAAAGCAAAAATCCAAATAGACAAACCGGCGCCAGTCCAAGCATTCCGCTGCCAAGATGATCCGCCATTACCGGAAGGGGATTCGCGATTCCGAAAATGGGATGGACTAAACCTTTGGCGAGCACCGTCAGCGAAATCGCGAACACCACCCAGCCCAGCAGCAGATCCAGTCCACTGAGCCAGCGCGCGAGCACGCCGCAAATGATTCCGGTGGTTAATGCGCCGATCACAAATCCCGCTGGAATCAGCCCGATGTGGGTCAACCACCAAAGAAAGAAAAGATGAAACGCCAGTGTGATGGCGGTAAACGCCACGCAGGCGGCGCGATGTTGGGCGATGATTTTTTCGCTGCTTCCGGGCCGCGCCAGCGTCCAGCCCATGGCAGCTGCGCCGACTACATTTGGAATCGCAAAAACAAACCACGCGATATTGCCAAACTCGCTGACAAGGATCACCGGAAGGAACATGCCGATGCACCAGGTCCAGGAACATCCCAGATAAACTGCCCAGGTGATGGTGCGCAGATGAGACAGTGATTTTTCAAGGCTCGACATTTAGCGCGAGTTTACAGGCGCGACTGAAGATCGGCTATTGCGATTGTGGATCGCGCGGCCCGGCCCGCTTCCCTGCCCTGCTTACGTGCCCTGCTTACCGCGTGAAATGATAAAGAAATATTCCCGCTGCCACGGCAACGTTCAGCGAATCGGTCCCGCGCTGCATTGGGATCGTAACGCGGCGATCGCAGGCGCTGACATATTCGCCGCTCAGGCCGGCTGCTTCATTTCCAAACAAAATCCCGAATCGGTCTGGCCGCGTGGCCCCATCGAGATGTTCCGCCTGGCAATCCAGCACTGTCGCGGTCAACTGGTATCCCCACTCGCTTCTAAGCTTTGAAAGATCGTCAAGCAGATTTTCAGATTGCAGCAGCGGCAGGCTGAAGATTGTTCCCATCGAAACACGAATGCACAGGCGATAAAAAGGATCGCTGCATCGTTCGCCCAACAGCATCGCATCAACCCCCAGCGCACTGGCGATGCGAATGACCGATCCAAGGTTTTCGTGATTGCTCAGGTCCGGGCAGATCACCAGCGTGGATCTCGTCGCCTCTTTTGAAAGAATCGTGTCGATGCCAGGCGAAGGCTTCCGCAACCCCACCGCAAGCACGCCGGTGTGAAACGGATACCCCACCACCGCGTCGAGCTCCCTTTCCGGCAAGACGTACATCGGCACCTCAGCCGGCACGATAGCTGCCAGCGCCGCGGCCTTGCGCTGTGCAACCAGAACAGATTCCACCGTAAAGTCGCTTGCAAGCAATCGGCGGACGACCAGGTCGCTTTCAGCGATAAACCGCCCGCCCAGTCGCGCCAGTTCGCGATCTTTCAGATTGCGGTACGGCGCGAGCCGCGGGTCTTCAATTGTTTCAATCGCCAGCTGCATCAGTTGTTTGTCGGTAGATCCGCAGGCGAATTCGCCCGCTGGGTTTGAGACATCGCCTGGGACGCGCCGGTCCAGATCAGCGAAAACATGCCGATCAACAGGCACCAGCACTGCCCGCCGATTCCGAACCAGTACATTTCCCGCTTATGCGATTCCGCCGCCTGCCCGCCGATGGGATAGATAAAACCCACCGCAATGAGCAGCACACCTGCTATCACCCACGCGCGCGATACACCGCGCACAGCGCCCAGCACAAGCCCCGACATCGGGATCGTCAGCAACAGAACCATCATCAGATGGCGCGTGTTGGTCTGCGGGCTAAAGCAAAGCGTGGCCGCGATGATGCAGACAAATTCCACACCGGTCATCGCCTTCCAGGGTTGCTCTGTGAGCAGCCGCCGAGCTGGCCAGGCAAATACCGGAACCCGCTTGACGACATAAATGCAAATCACAATCAGTACCGAGGCGCTGACAATGCCGGCGGTGTAAAT
This sequence comes from uncultured Phycisphaerales bacterium, assembly GCA_963792535.1. Lineage (GTDB taxonomy): Bacteria > Planctomycetota > Phycisphaerae > Tepidisphaerales > Tepidisphaeraceae > CBDAQA01. Next base: position 618,316 of record CAWBWQ010000004.1, on the reverse strand, counting down.
CATCGGCCGCAGCAGGCTGTCGCCGCGGTGGGTGGTGCGGGCCATCGCGCTGGTGATCGAGCAGGAAAGATAGTTGCGAATGTCATCGACATTGGCCTGCTCGGTGGAACCATGAACCCCCACCATCTGAAACAGTCCGCCATACGCGACCGACAAATTGTGCAGGTTCAAACGCCAACCGGAAATAACGGCCGGCAGAAACGCCAGCGCGATCGTCGACACCAGATACGCCGCGGCGGTGCCCCACCTTCGCCGCACGATCAACCAGGGCAGAATGCCAAGCGAGAGATATTTGATGTTGAAAATAAATCCCAGCGGAACCCCCGCCAGCATCGGTTTGCGATCCAGCCAATACAGTGAAAGCGCAAACATAAAAAACATCAGTGAATTGGTCTGGAACATCTGGAGATCCGCATGAATCTTGTCCAGGTTCAGCAGCGCGCCCATCAGCGCAGCAGCGGCAATCAGCAGATGACTTTGCCTGAACCCAAATCGATCCGTGAATACGCGCGCGGTCAACAGAATGCCCGCGTAAGCGAGAACGGCATTAATAATCAGCATGATGCGCTGCGCTGTGTCAAAGCGAATCCGCGCGATGGGTGTATAGAGCATTGCAATCAACGGTGGATACAGATATCGATCCGCGTCGATCGTGTACCAGTTTATTTCCACCTGCCGGGCGGGCCTTCCGAGCGCGCGCTCGACGACATCCAGGGGCATCGCGCCATACATGTCGCGGTGGTCCAGCATCGCACCGGCTGCAAAATAAAAATGCCGGAAGTCTCCCGAGTGTCCGCTGCTGATTCGACTGTTGATCTGCAAAACCAGAACGATCATCGTGATGCATAACGCCGTGCGCAGGACGACGGTCAGCCTCGACTCGATCAGATCGCTCGTCGGCGAGCGGTATAAAAGCTGGGGTGTCTCAATCATTTTCAGGCTGGCGATGCTAACCAACGGCGTGCGAATTGGAATCACCCCGACTTTTGCGATTCATCAGGACAGTGATCGAGCCATGAATGATTATTTCTGTTCTTCAGCATCAGGCGGTGGATTGGGATTTGTGGATCGTACGCCGCTCTGTGCGGTCAGCTCGAACGTCTGTTCGATATCCAGATCATCGCTGCCGCCAAAATTACCGTCTGGCCCGGCGCTTTGAACATGCAGCGCGCAGGTTTTATCCTGAATCACCGCATACACATGCATTCGCTTCCCCCAGCCATCAAGCAACACCGCGCTGGTTTTATCGCGATACGCCTGCTCGGCCACCGCGGCGGCGGTTACCGGATCGTAAATCAAGTTGCCATGATTAATCGCAATTTGAAACTGGCTGAAGACCACCCCGGCGTTATCTTTCGTAATCATGCGCGCCATCATCAGGCGAACGAGATAAACCCCCGCAACCGGCAGTGCGACGGCGATCGACCCGCTAATTAAGATCGTCCAAAAGGTCTTGCCCCGCCCCCCGCTCATACCGCGCCCGCGCGCTTCATCTGCCGCGCCTGCATGGCGGCTTCGCTGGGCACGCGGATATTCCACGCCAACCCGGTCATTTTCATCAGCGATATCACAATCCAAGATGCATCAAACTCCCACCACGCCATCCCATGCCTCGCGCTGGTTGGAAAAGCATGGTGATTGTTATGCCAACCCTCCCCCAGGCTGACCAGCGCAATGGGAAGATTGTTCGTGCTGAAGTCGCTGCTTTGAAACCGGCGCGTTCCCCACACGTGGCACACCGAATTAATGCTCCAGGTCACATGCTGCAAAAGGCATATCCGCACCAGCCCGCCCCAGATAGCGCCCGAAGCAAAGCCGTACCATGAATGGTAGTACAACCCGAGGACGACGCCGGGAATCAAAATTCCCATGCCCACCCAGAAAAAATAAAGCTGATCGATCACCACCAGCACACGGTCCGCCATCAGATCTGGAACGCTGCGCGCCAGGGCAGGTTTGTCTTTTTCAAAACACCACGCGACGTGCGCATGAAACATGCCGCGGAGCATATCGATCCATCGCTCACCATGCAGATGCGGAGAATGCGGATCGCCCTCATGGTCCGCGGTCTGATGATGCCGCCGATGCGTTGCCACCCAGCGGATGCACATCCCCTGCCCCGCCGCCGACGCAACAATCGCCAGCAGCCATTTAATCGGCCGATAGGTTTCGAATGCTTTGTGCGTCAAAAGGCGATGATAACCAATTGTCACCCCAAACCCCGACAGAACATACATCACCACCATGAACGTCAGTTCCGGCCAGCCGATTCCACCATGCCTCGGCGAGCGATGCCACAGCAGAAAAATGGCCGTCAGCAAGCCCGCGAGGGGGCCTACCACCGAGCAGAACATGACCACAGTCTGCAAAGGCGGCATGTGATGATCCGGGGCTGACGCGGGTATATCGGTCTCGGCGGCTTCAGCAACAGCCCATGTTCGGGCGGGGGTCACGAGGTCCAAATGCTACTTCCTTCCGGGGATAAATATCGCAATGGACTGTAGCATCGCTGACGTCACAAGAGAAGCTATAAAGCATATTGTGTCGGCACCCACAACACTTTTGAAAATTGTCAAAAAGTTATCGTGGAGTTGCTTTTATTCCGCGCGGTCTCGCGTCCGTTTGCCGGTACCCGCGCGTTAAAAGCGAACGATCAAATTCACCCATGATTTTGTGGAATCAGCTCGACTGCAGCCCACAATGTTCACTCTTTCAAGAAGCTGCGAAAAGATCAGCCAGAGCTCCTTGCAACTGCGGGAAACGAAATTCGAAACTGAGTTCCTTCAGCCGCTGCGAAACAACATAGCGCCCGTATAACGCCAATTCAGGATCCGTGCGAAGCAGCAGCGGCGCGCCGATTCGAACCATCCATTCAAACGCGGGCAAGCCGATTGGCATGTGCATCGCCTTTCGCAATTCGCGCATGAAGTCGCGCTGCGAAACAGGATTGGGTGAACTGGCGATGTAAGGCCCGGTCATTTGAGGATCTGTAATCGCCCTTTCGAAAAGGCGATTCATATCGGTCTCATGAATCCAGCTCATGCCCTGCGTGCCATCGGCAACTGTCCCACCAAGACCCAGCCGAACCAGTGTTTTGAGCCTTGAAAGCGCGCCGCCACCAGCGCCTCTATCGCGGCCGATGACAAAACTGGTCCTCAAAATCACCTTGCGCTGCTCGGGCAAAACACTGGCATGAAACGCTTCTTCCCACGCAGCCCGATGAATGGGGCGAAGCCCATTCCAAAGGGAGAATCCTCGCTGCAGACGACCAGCGGCGGATCGCCATAAATATGCGCGGTGCTCATCTGCACCACACCGGCGGAGGATTTTCAATTGCCCGCATCGCCTGGCCCAGCACCAGAGTTGCTTCTACTCTGGATCGAAGAATCTCATCCTGATGATCCGGCGTCTTGATGCAGTCCACGGTTCGCCCGACAAGATTCACAACCGCGGCACATCCATCCAGTTCTGCTTTCCATTCACCGATCGTCCGGGCATCCCAATTCACATGTCGCCACGCTCCCGAGGCCTTGGGCACATTGCGGGAAAGAACGACAACATCAAACCCAATAGCCGACAGATGCCGCGCCAGCGAAATGCCTAGAAAACCAGACCCTCCGGCAATAACAATCCTGTTTGATGCGTGTGTATCTGCCACGGCCTAAGCGTATCTCACCTAACGCACCGGGCAATGGATGTTGATGGTGAAAGTGTTGAAAGCTGTCAGCAAATCGCGAACGAAACGGCCCGTCGCTTATTTGCGTTGGATCCTGCAGATCCATGTGTTTACCACTAAAAATATACGTCGAATCGCGACAGGAGTGGCGTTCTATTTATTTTGCCATCTCAGCGAATATCTTCCCTCGGTGCCGCAAACGCACCGTCGAAACCGAGCGGTGGATCAGCATGGGCGATCCTTGATCCGTCGCGCCTAATCGTAAATAATCCTCAACCCTTTATGACTTCACAGCAGATACGACAGCAGTTCATCGACTTTTTCGTACAGAAGCACGGGCACACCTTCGTGCCCAGCTCGCCGGTGGTGCCGCATGATGATCCTTCGCTGCTGTTCACAAACGCGGGGATGAACCAGTTTAAACCGATCTTCCTCGGACAGGAAAAACGCAACTACTCGCGGGCCGTCAACACCCAGAAATGCATCCGCGCCGGTGGCAAGCATAACGATCTGGACGATGTGGGACGCAGCCGTCGGCATCACACTTTTTTCGAAATGCTCGGCAACTGGTCCTTCGGTGATTATTTCAAACAAGGCGCCATCGAGATGGCCTGGGAACTGCTCACCGATGTGTGGAAACTCGATCCCTCCCGACTTCACGTCAGCTGCTATGAAGGCAACGCGGCGCTGGGCATTCCGCGCGACACCGAAGCAGCTGACATCTGGAAAAAAGTGGCCGGTCTTCCGGACGACCACATCCATTATTTCGGCAAAGACAACTTCTGGGAGATGGGCGACACCGGCCCCTGCGGCCCCTGCACCGAAATCTATATTGACCGCACGCCCGACAAAACCGGCGGTCCCCAGGTCAACGGCGAAGACCCGCGCGTCATGGAAATCTGGAACCTGGTTTTCATCCAGTACAATCGCGACGCCAGCGGCAAACTATCGGTCCTCCCCTCCCAACATGTGGACACGGGAATGGGGCTGGAGCGCATCTGCCAGGTCATCCAGGGCGTCAACGACAATTACGCGACCGATCTGTGGACGCCTTTATTTGATGCCATCTCAAAAATCTCAAATTTGAAATACACCGGCCTGTTTCCACCAACCAACGCCGCCGACCCGGTCGCCGAGGCCGCCAATCCGCAGCTGCGATACGACATCGCCTTCCGGGTCATCGCCGATCATGTGCGTTGCCTGACGTTCGCGCTGACCGATGGAGCTGTGCCCAGCAACGAAGGCCGCGGATATGTGCTGCGGCAGAATCCTGCGACGAGCGGTGCGATTTGGTCGCCAGCAACTGGGACTGATCGATCCATTCATGCATACGCTCGTGCCGGTGATCGTGGAAACCATGGGCGGCGCGTTTCCGGAATTGAAGAAGAATCCGGGGCGAGTGATCGAGTTGATTAAGGATGAGGAGGAAAGCTTCGGCAAAACGCTGGATCGCGGAATTCTGCTTTTCGAAGAAGCAGCGAAGGCAAAATCGATCCCGGCCGAGGCGGCCTTCAAACTCCACGACACCTACGGCTTCCCGATTGATCTCACGCGCATCATGGCTGAAGAGCGCGGCATGTCGGTCGACATCGCCGGCTACGAAAAGCTCATGGAGCAGGCCAAGGAACTCGCCCGCAGCGGTGGCAAAGGTGAAAAATCGCGGCTAACCGATCTGTCCCCCGATGCGCTCGCGCAACTTTCACTCGCGGGCGTGACGCAGACGAACGACCAGCCTAAATTTTCTCGCGATCCGATCCAGGCCACCGTGATGGCGATCTGGAACGGCGACGATCTCGGGCTCTCCCCCGCGTCGGCATTTGAAGATGAACAGCTGGCGATCATCCTGGATCGCACAAATTTTTACGCCGAGATGGGTGGTCAGATCGGTGACACCGGCGCAATCGTTTCAGCGACCCTGGACTTTGGCGTTGAAACCACCAAATCGGTTGCCGGTTACACGCTGCACATCGGCCGGCTTCGGTCCGGAAGAATTGAGGTCGGTCAGACGGTGACCGCGACCACTGCAAAGCGGAACGATATTGAAAAAAATCATACTGTCACGCACCTCGCCAACTGGGCGCTGCGCGAGGTGCTGGGCGACGGCGTTCAGCAAAAAGGGTCGCTGGTTGACGCTGAAAAACTTCGCTTTGATTTTACACACGGCAAAGCGCTCAGCGATGAGGAACTGAGCCGGGTCGAGGCGTTGGTTAACGAAAAGATAGCTGCGTGCCTGCCGGTGTATACCGAGCTTGTCCCGCAGCTGGACGCGATGAAGATCGCGGGGCTTCGGGCGGTGTTTGGCGAAAAATATCCGCCGGTGGTGCGGGTCGTTTCGATCGGTGCGCCGGTCAGGGATCTGCTGGCGGACCCGGCAAATACCAGGTGGCGTCAGTTCTCTGTCGAATTCTGCGGCGGAACGCATCTGGTTGGCAGCGGCGATGCTAGCCAGTTCGCGCTGGTGACAGAAGAATCGGTGAGCAAGGGAATTCGCCGCATTGTCGGATTGACTGGCAAGGCAGCCGCTGTTGCCGATGGCGCGGCCCAGCGCGCAGCAGCGAGCATCGAGCAGGCCAGGTCTGCGCCGGAGGCGGAGCTTTCGGGTTTCATCGCCTCCCTAAACCGGATACTGACCGAGACGCTTCCTTTGCGCGAAGCGGCAGGTGCAGAAAGCGATCACCGATTTGCAGTCGCGCGTGAAAGCGTTTGAAAAATCCAACAAGGCTCCGCCGCAAACCAGCTGGACATCGCCGGCATCGCCGCGAAGTTGCTGGAAGAGGCGCCGGCTATGGGCACGGGCAAAATTATCGTCGCCGACATCCCTGATGCTAGCGATGAGCAGCTTCGCAATGTGATGAATCGATCGGCAAGACGAATCCCAGTTACGCTGTATGCTGGCCGCTGTCGACGGGCAAAAGGTGACTTTTGTGGCCGGTGTCAGTGAAGATCTGATCGCAAAAGGTCTCAAAGCCGGCGACTGGATTCGCGAGACCGCCGTCATTGCCGGCGGTGGTGGTGGCGGAAAAGCCAACATGGCCCAGGCCGGCGGTAAGGATCCCACCAAATTGCCCCAGGCCCTGGAAAAAGCCCGCTCGTTCGCGACCGCAATCCTCTCCAGGTGAGTCCACAAACTTCAGCCCCCCGCCATTCTGCGGGGCGAATCTTTGCATTAACGCAGCGGGGTTTTTCTATTTCGATTGCAGCAAACACAGGCATATTGCCAGTTTTTCCGCGATATTTTGAATATTTGATAATGACGGCTGCCTCCTTGCATGGCTAAAATCGTAAAGACAACGACATTTCAGCGAACAAGGAGGTTCACATGCAGGCACGAAAAACCAGTGACAGGGAATCAAAAAAACAGAACCCGGGGACGGTCAGTCGCGAGCGATTAAAAAAACTTTCCGATCGCGTCGACAAGTTCAATTCGTATATCCGCACCATCAAAAAGCAGGTTGAAGACGATCGTGCGGGAAAGAGAAATGAGTGAGTGTCTGATGATGGACGCGCCGGTGACAAGCCCGCGCGACCTGCATAGCCGAGAGAGAAAAAGAATGTGTAGCAGCGGGCAGAGCCTTCGTCCTTCCGCTGGGCAACAGAAATTTACGTTGAGTGCTCTGGCGGCGCAACGTCTTAATTGAACAGCCTTTAAGCCGGAAATGCCGTGTAACGCCAGTTTGTTTCGCGTCAAGATCGCCCGCTAATTACTGCGCAAGAGCCAACGCGCAAGTGCAAGCCCAGCCAGGGGCAGTGTTTAGATAACGAATCTATTTGCGCATTGGGTGTGCATTTATACCAGACGATCGACAACCGCAGCGTCTGTCGATGGTTATAACACCGGCCATGCGGGGGAGTTGGCGATGTTCAAAACGGATCGGACTGCGTGGAGAGGTTTTCAAAGCGCGTGGTTTTGTTCATAAAAGTCAGTTTTACCGTGCCGGTCGGGCCATTGCGTTGCTTGGCGATGATGACTTCAGCGATGTTATCAGGTTGAAAATCAGGCTCGCTCATGCGGTAGTAATCTTCGCGATGGAGCAATGCGATCACATCGGCATCCTGCTCGATGGACCCGGATTCTCGCAAATCGCTCATGCGCGGGCGATGCCCGTCGCGGCCCTCGCTGGCGCGGTTTAACTGGCTTAACGCGATTACCGGGATGTTCAATTCACGGGCAACAGCCTTGATGCCGCGGCTGATTTCACTGATCTGCTGTTGCCGGCTTTCCACACCCGGGTTGTCCATCAGCTGCATGTAATCGATCATGATGCATTTCACATCGTGCTGCAGCTTGAGGCGGCGCGCCTTTGCGCGAAGTTCCAGCGGTGTAAGGCCCGGCGAGTCATCCACCCAGATCGGCGCCTTGGCGAGTTCACCGACCACATTGGCCAGATGGGCGTATTCGTGCGCCTGCAGCATGCCCTTGCGCAGCTTATGGGCATCGATCTCACCGCGGCTGCACAGCATGCGCTGCGCCAGTTGCTGCTTGGACATTTCAAGGCTGAAAACCGCGCAGGGCATCATACTGTCGGCGGCGATGTGCTCGACGATGTTCATGGCAAACGCTGTTTTTCCCATGCTGGGCCTTGCAGCGACGATCACCATTTCGCCGTTTTGCAGGCCGTTCATCATGTCGTCGAGTTCGAAGAACCCGGTTTCCAATCCGCGCTGGCCGCTGCGCTCGATCATTTCGAACACTTCGTGCAGCACCACTTCCATGGCCACCACGGAGTTACTGACCTTTTTGCTCGCGATGTCGAAGATGCGCTTTTCGGCTTTATCCAGGACAATCTGGGCCTGTTCGTGCGGGGAATATGCATCGCGGAGAATGTCGTTGCTCGCGCCGATCAGTTGCCGGAGCAGCGCTTTTTCGCGAACGATGTTAGCATAGTGTTCGCCGTGGGCGGCAGAGGGAACCGTGTTGAGGATCTTGCCGATATATTCGCGGCCGCCAATTTCTTCCAACAGCTTTCGTTTGTTGAGTTCATCGCAGAGGATTACCGCGTCGATCGGCCGATTCTGCTCGTACAGCTTGATGAGCACATCGAACACAATCTGATGATCTGCCTGGAAAAATGATTCACCCGTGACGATCTGCACGGCCTGACCGATGATCTCCTTTTCGAGCATCATCGAAGCGAGCAGGCACATCTCAGCATCAATCGAATGCGGCGGGAGGCGGTCGAACTGCCCGCTGACTGGCCCCATAAGCTGATCCATTGAGACTCCTTTCCCAAGCGCAAGTCTATCCCACTGATTGCATTTTCAAACAGGATCCCGCAAAGATCCAACGCCGAAGCATGACTTTAACGCAAAGAACCTGCCGCGGCGGAATGTGTTTTCCACCGGGACAGGTTCTTCACAGGTTATGCACCCGGTGACCCGAATCAGCATTGCCGCGCGGCGACTGCTGAAAAGGGTCGATCGATCAATGGGCTTTTTCGAAGTTGCTCGCCGGTGCCGGCTCGGAGGCGGCAGCCTTGCGGGCGGTTTCCATGGCCGCCTTACTCTCTGCGTCAGGCGCAACCCAGACCTTGACGTCGGTTTTCAGGTCCGACGCGAAGCTGATTGTTACCTGGTAGGTGTCAATGCGATCCAGCTTGCCGGGCAGGTTTACATCGCTTGCTTCGATGTTGAAGCCTTGACCCTGCAATGCCTTGGCAATGTCGGTCGCGGTGACTGAACCAAACAAATGCCCCTGCTCGTTGGCTCGACGTTCGAGGGCAACCTCAACGCCTTCCAGCTGCTTGATCAATGCAACCTGCTGTTCGCGGCGTTCGCGTTCAACGCGCTCGATCTCCTTGCGACGCTCTTCCACCTTCTTAACATTGTTCGGAGTTGGATGCACCGCCAGATCCTTGGGGAGAAGGAAATTGCGGGCGTATCCCGGGGAAACCTCAACGAGGTCACCGACGCGACCGACGTTCTTGACTGATTCTTTTAAGAGTAATTTTACGGTTGCCATTTTTTTCTGTCCGTTATGGGTTTTCAGTTGTCACTTCTGGGCAGTCAGTTGCGGTGCAGTACGGCGCACGTAAGGCAACTGACAAACGATCTGTTAAAAAGGAATATCCGCCTCGTCAATTTGCGGTTCGTCGCCGAAGGGTTGTTCCTGCGGCGGCTGATGGGAAGGTGCGGGCCTGGCCGGTGGTCGTTGTGCCGCCGGCCTTGACGCTGGCGCCGATCGTGCCGGAGGGCGTTGATCGTATTCACCACCGCTTTGAGCGCCACCCCCGTCATAACCTCCCCCGGCGCGCCGCCGTCGCGGCCGCCGATGAATTGGAAGTTTTCGCAGACGACTGACAGCTTGCTGCGCTTGCCGCCGCCGTTTTTATCTTCCCATTGATCGAGCTTCAGACGGCCTTCAATGAAGATTGGTTTTCCCTTGGTGAAATACTGGTTGATCAACTCGGCGGTTTTGGCAAAGGCGGTGATTTCCACGAAGGTCACTTCTTCGCGGTCCTCACCATTTGCGCCCTTAAATTTGCGATTGCATGCAATAGCAAATTCAACCACCTGAGTCTGACTCGGCAGGAACTTCAGCACGGGATCACGGGTTAAATTACCCATGAGCAAAACTTTGTTGTAGCTGGCCATTGGATATCTCCAGTGAAAGCGCGGCTAGACGACTTTTTAGTCTTTCTCATAACCGGCATCAGCGGTTTCCTCGCGGCGTGGACCGCGCGGAGGCCGGCTGTCGCGGAAACCTCCTCCGCCTCCACCGCCACCAAAGCTCATGCCCATCGCTTCGCGATCCCAGGGATTGCGTTCCACCGGAGGAGCGATCGGCTGCGGTTCGACGGCGGCCATCTCGGTTTCATTGAGATGGTCGGCGGCAGTCACCAGCACGCGGAGCACTTCTTCACTGAGCTTCACGTCGCGTTCCAGCGGGGCGATGGCCGAGCCGAGCGCCTTGAAGAATGCGATGATGTAAGTGCCGCGTTTCTGCTTGTTCACCTCGAAGGCGAGCTTTCGCTCGTCCCACTTTTTGATGACCTGAATCTGTCCGCCGTGCTTTTCGATCATGCCGCGGACGATTGCGACGGCCTTTTCCGCATCAGCGCCGGATGGCCCGAGCAGGAACATGCCTTCATATTGATTGGGAACGGATTGGGTTGTCGTAGCCATAATTCAAACTCCCTAGCTTGGGTTTTGGCCGATTTGTTATTCGGCCGCTAGTGTAAAATCGAGCATCGAAGATCGAGGATGGAGGATCGTAAAATCCATTCTCACAGGGCAGTCTTCAATTCTCCATTTTCGTTTCTTCGATCCTCTACTTTTTCGTTTCTTCCACGTTGAACTGGCTCATTGCCGGTTCAATTCCTCTGTCGGCCCAGGTGACGATGGCGGCAGCCGCTCGATCGATCGCCGGGTCCAGCCGGTTTCGCTGCTCGGAGGTAAATTTCCCAAGCACATAGTCCTTGCCCGCCAGACGCGGCGGGGTCGGATCGATTCCGATCCGCAGTCTCGGATATTGATCGGTACCGAGCACACGCTCGATATCTTTCAATCCGTTATGACCTCCACTGCTCCCACCGGGCCGCAGGCGAATCCTGCCGCACGGAAGGGCAAGATCGTCCAGCACCACGACGATGTCGCTGGATGTCATCTGAAAAAAAGACATCGCCGACTGAACCGCTTTACCGCTGAGGTTCATGAAGGTCATGGGCTTCAGCAGCACGAGTTTTTCATCGGGCCCGGCGATGCGATTCAGCACACCATCGAAAGCCAGGCCTTCAAATTTCATTCGCGACAGCGCGTCGAACCGGTCCGGTTTTCCGATCCAGCCGAGGCGTGTCGCCAGGACATCGATCACGTCGAACCCAACATTATGCCGGGTGCCGGCGTACTGAATTCCCGGGTTGCCTAGGCCGACAATCAGTTTCATGTCCGTCAGATGCCAGTAGTCGGTGGTCGGTTGTCAGTTGCAGGCTGTGATTCGCAAATCTCACAATGAACAACCGACCCCTGCCAGCTGGCATTTCCTTACTTCTTCTCCGGGGCCGCGGCGGCTTCATCTTCCTTCTTCTTGCCGATGACTTCCGGTTCGGCCGAAGCGCCTTCAGCGGCTTCAGTGCTTTCTTCCTCGGCGATTTCCTTCACGGTCGCCAGGATCAGATCCGGATCCTGCAGGGCCTTGATCCCGTCGGGAAGCTTCAGGTCCTTGAGGTGCAGCGTCGTATCCATGCCCATGTCCGAAACATTGTGGCGAATCGCGTCGGGGATGCCGGTCACGATGCACTCGATCTCCAGCTCGGCGACGATCTGCTGCAGCACTCCGCCATCCGCTTCACCCTTGGGCGTGCCCTTGAGTTCCAGCGGTACGGTCACTTCCACGCGCTCATTCAGATCCACGCGGGCGAAGTCGATATGGAGGACTTCCATCCCCAGGTGATCGTATTGCACATCCTTCACCAGCACGTTTTCGGCTTTGCCTTCCACGGTGACAGCAAAAAGATGCTGACCGTGGTCGAGGTGCTTGACCACTTCCTTTTTTGGAAGCGTTATTGGAAGCACCGCTTCCTTGTGCCCGTAGATGACGCCGGGCAGCTTGCCGCTGTCGCGAAGTCGTTTGTTCGCCCGTGAACCCAACTGAGTTCGGGTCTGAGCTGTTACCACTGCTGCGTTTGAAGACATAGTTTACTCCAGGTTATTTCGTTTCTTCCTTCTTACCCTCATCCTTGAACAACGCACTCACTGATGCATTGTGGTGGATGCGGTGGATCGCTTCGCCGAGAAGCTCAGCCGTGCCGAGCACAACCAGGCGGTCTTTAATCGGTTCCAGCCGGTCACCCATGCTGACGGTATCGGTGACCGCGATCTTGGTGAACTTGCATTCGGTCAATCGTTCGACCGCCGGTGGGGCAAAGACGCCGTGCGTGGCGGCGAGATAAATTTCCAGCGCGCCGTTGTCGCGAAGAATGCGAACCGCCTCGGTCATCGTGCCGGCGGTGGTAATCATGTCATCCACCATGATGACATTCTTTCCCGCGACGTCGCCGATGATTCGCTCGGCTACCGTGTCTTTGCCGCTCTTGCGACGTTTGTCGATGATGCAGATATCACCGCCCAGCGTGTTGGCATACTTCTGGGCGCGTTTTACGTTTCCCACATCCGGCGAGACAAACACGCGGTTAGGCAATTTCAAGCTTTTGAACCACTTGCTCAACACCGGCGCGGCGCTGAGGTGATCCACCGGAATATCGAAAAATCCCTGTACCTGGGCGGCATGCAGATCGATCGACACCACGCGATCAGCGCCCGCGCGCTCCAGCAGATTCGCGACCAGTTTCGCGGTGATCGGTGTGCGTCCTTCGTCTTTGCGGTCCTGCCGGGCGTAGCCGAAATAAGGCATAACCGCTGTCACCCGCCCGGCGCTGGCGCGCTTCAGCGTGTCGACCCAGATGAACAGCTCCATGAAATTCGCGTTCACCGGATGACAGGTCGGCTGAATCACAAAACAATCCCGGCCCCGCACATCCTCGTCGACCTTAACGATCAGTTCCCCGTCGGGAAACAGATCGGCTTTGGCGCGAGCCAACGGCAGGTCGAGGTAGTCCGCAACCTTCTGCGACAAACCAGGGTTGGCACGGCCGGCGAAGAGTTTGAGCGTATCTGAATCGGCTTTCATATTGGTTCATTGCGGGTGTCAGGTTGGAAAAATTCCAACAAACCACCGACGATCCACCGGATCATCCCGCCTCATTCAAAGTTGCTGTATCCGTTCCAATGTTCCCGGCGATAACAGTTCCGGCGGGGACGATGCTTTCGCGCCGAAGCGTCGCAAATGGGCCGATGACGCAATCCGGACCGACACTCGAATCCAGGCCGATAAAAGTAAACGGCTGGATGATCGTATCGCGACCGATGGTTGCGCCATCTTCGATATAGGTATTCACCCCGCTGACGATGGTAACGCCGTCGCTTCGCAGCTTGCGATGAATGCGATCCTGCATGATCGCATCGACTTCCGCCTGCTGAATGCGATCGTTTACCGCCAGCGAATCTTCCTGTGTGACCGCCTGAACCGCCAGTATTTTCCGGCCGGCCTGGCGAAGAACGCCGTAGATGTCGGTCAGGTAATATTCCCGCTTGGCGTTTTGATTGGTGATCTTTGCCAGGCCCGCGATAAGCTCTTCAGATCGAATGCAGTAGTAGCTGGGAAACACTTCGCGAATTTCACGCTGCTGCGGAGTGGCATCCGCCTGCTCGATAATCTCCAGAAATTCCCCGAACTCATCGCGAACGATCCGCCCATAGCCAGTGGGATCGTCCAGCACCGCGGTGGCCATGCTGGCGGCGGCGTTTTCTTCGCGATGGGCGTGCAGCAATGTCCGCAGAACCTCACCGCGAATCAGCGGGCCGTCACCGGTGAGGATAAACACGTCGCCGTCCTGATCGGCCAGTGCGCCGATACACATCCGGGCAGCATGACCTGTGCCCAGCTGCTCGGTTTGTTCGACCCATTGAATCCGGCTGTCACCATCAAATCGGGCGACGATTTCGTCCTTGCCATGACCGACGACGACAATAACCCGTTCGCATCCTGCTTCGTAGCAGGCCCGCAGGACATACTCCAGCATCGGGCGACCGCAGACCTCGTGCAGCGGTTTGGGCCGGGCGGATTTCATCCGGGTACTCTTGCCGGCGGCGAGGATGATTGCTGTTGCAGACATTCTTAATAGCGGTCAGTTATCGGTAACCAGTTGTCATTTAAACATTGTCCACCGCGGAAGGTGGGCCGTCATAATCGACAACGGACAAGCGACGAAAATGCTACCCGGCCAGGATTTGAACCTGGACAAAGAGAGCCAAAATCTCTTGTGCTACCGTTACACTACCGGGTAATCGCAAGCCAGCTCTTCATCGAGATTGGCAATGCAGAAAGGCGAAAGGGCGACGCTGATACCTGGGTAGCCGAACTGTTCCGGCCATCAGGAATGGGTGAGGCACCGTTCGCGGTACGCGAATCCACGGGTGGAATAAAATCCACCTGATTCATCCGCAAGGCCCGAGTCGATTCAAACCGCGAGTCCGACCCGGCTTATCTACCCATCCGGCAACACACCGGACCTCTCGACAAACGCCCGTCAATGCGGGATTGCCACATCGTACTTTGCCGCAGTTGTGTGTCAAGTCAGCTTGAGACTCTCTGGAATAAAGCACAACAGGCTGGTGGCCCAGTTCGGTCACCCGGCCGAAACATCATAAGCCTTAACGATGTCTGTCCGGGGCGTCGATTTCTGCAGATCCGCTCGCATGTGTGCGTAATTCAGCCTTGTCTTGTTATACTTGTTCCGGAAACCGAGCTCAGCTACCGGCGTTTTTACCGCGTGCCGGCTGGCTGGACCATTTGCAGAAAGAATTTCGATGTCGATCCGCGTTGCGCTTAATCACAAGACCGCTTACACCTATGCCCGCGATGCGTGGCTTTCACCGCAGGTCATCCGCCTACGCCCGGCACCGCATGCGCGCACTCCCATCCTGAGTTACTCTCTGAAAATTGAGCCCAAAGAGCATTTCATCAATTGGCAGCAAGATCCCTACGGGAACCGACTGGCGCGGCTGGTGTTTCCGAAGCAGACCAAAAATTTCTCCGTTGAAGTCGACCTCATTGCTGAGATGACGGTCATTAACGCGTTCGACTTCTTCATGGAGAAAGACGCCGAAACTTTTCCCTTCAGCTACGACGCAACTCTCGCCAGGGAACTACTCCCTTATCTCGAAACCATTCCGGCTGACGAAAAGTTCAAGGCGTTTGTCGAGTCGGTCAAACAGAGCGGGGTGAAAACGATCGACTACCTCGTCGGGTTGAATCAGAAACTCTCAGGAATGATCAAATATCTGATCCGCCTGGAACCGGGCATTCAGACGCCTGAGCAGACGTTGACGCTCTGCAGCGGATCCTGTCGGGATACATCCTGGCTGCTGGTGCAAACACTTCGGCATCTCGGCCTGGCCGCGCGGTTTGCGTCGGGATATCTCATTCAGTTAAAGCCCGACGTCGTAAGCCTCGACGGGCCCAGCGGCGCATCGGCCGACTTTACGGACCTCCACGCCTGGGCCGAAGTTTATCTGCCCGGCGCGGGTTGGATCGGTTTGGATCCCACATCCGGACTTCTGACTGCCGAGGGACATATCCCGCTGGCCTGCTCGGCAGATCCTGTATCGGCTGCGGCAATCACCGGTTTCCGCTCGTTTGTAGATGCACAGGTCGTGAAATCCGACCCTGAAGATGGCGCGGAACATGGGTACATCCAGGACAACACCGCCGAGGACGGATTTGAATATTCGATGTCTGTAACCCGCATCCACGAGGATCCGCGCGTTACCAAGCCGTATACAGATGAACAATGGTCCGAGATTGAAGCATTGGGTCACCAGGTGGATGCGGTGCTTGAAAAAGGCGACGTCAGGCTGACCATGGGCGGTGAGCCGACGTTCGTTTCGATCGATGACATGGACGGCCGCGAATGGACCAGCGAGGCGCTTGGCCCCATGAAATACAAGCGCGGCGACGAATTGATTCGTCGCCTGCGCGAGCGATTTGCACCCAAAGGTTTTCTGCATCACGGGCAGGGGAAATGGTATCCCGGTGAACCGCTGCCGCGCTGGGCGAACGCGCTGTATCTGGCGGCGCGACGGTCAGCCGATCTGGAAAGACAGCACCTTGATCGCCGATGAGCAGAACCCGTTTCCGCACACGGAAAACGATCCTCGCACCTTTATGGTTCGTCTGGCCGAGCGACTGGGCGTTGAGCCCCACTTTGTGATTCCTGGGTTTGAAGATGTCTGGTATTACCTTTGGAAAGAACGTCGGCTGCCGACCAATGTCGACCCTTTTAAAAGCAAGCTGGAAAACGAACAGGAACGCGAACGTCTGGCGAAGCTTTTTGAAAAAGGGCTCGACAAAATCACCGGCTTCGTGCTGCCGATTCGGCGCGATCGCTTCGCGGCGGGCACGGGCGCGTGGGTCAGCGGTGAGTGGTTTCTCAGGCCCGAGCGGATGTACCTGACGCCAGGCGATTCGGCGATGGGGTTCCGCCTGCCGCTCGATTCTCTGCCGTGGGTGGATAAGTCACAGTTCCCCCACATCCTTCCGCAGGATCCCTGGGCGCAGCGTTACGCCCTGCCACCCCGCGATGGAATTTCGCAGTCGAATTATCTCATCGGCCAACCTGAACCGATCTCCATGCCGGGCCAAGTTCCGGGATTTGACGAGCAGACCCGGGAGGAAAATATCGCCCGGGGTGGCGCAGCAGGTGGCGCAACAGGTGGTGCCGGCACAACCGGCGCGGATCTGACCGGCGCTGATCCGCAAGCCGGTGGGCCGGGCGATCGCAAAATGTCCCCTGCGGAAACCGAATGGCGACGACGCATGCGGTCGGCGGTTCCGACGCTGCCACCGGCGCGCGGACAATCTGCGCCCTGGCTGGTTCGCACAGCACTTTGCACAGAGCTCCGCGGCGGGGCGCTGCGCGTGTTCATGCCGCCGGTTCGGTACCTGGAAGATTATCTGGAACTGGTTGCCGCCGTGGAAGACACCGCCGGCGATCTTGGCTTTCCTGTTTTAATTGAAGGCTACACCCCCCCGTATGACCCGCGGCTGCTGGATATCAAGGTAACGCCTGATCCGGGGGTTATTGAAGTCAATACTCAACCGGTGGAGAACTGGGATGAACTGGTGCGCAATACCAACATCATCTACGAGGAAGCAAGGCTGACGCGCCTTGGGACCGAAAAATTTATGCTGGATGGCCGGCACACCGGCACCGGCGGTGGGAACCACATCGTCATCGGCGGCGCTTCGCCGGCCGACTCGCCGCTGCTGCGCCGACCCGATCTGCTGCGCAGTTTGATCGGATACTGGCATAACCATCCGTCGCTGTCGTTCTTGTTCAGCGGGCTGTTTGTGGGTCCGACCAGCCAGGCGCCGCGCGTGGATGAAGCACGCAACGATCAGGTTTATGAGATGGAGATCGCGTTTG
The DNA here is from genome assembly GCA_963792535.1 of uncultured Phycisphaerales bacterium. Classification (GTDB taxonomy): domain Bacteria; phylum Planctomycetota; class Phycisphaerae; order Tepidisphaerales; family Tepidisphaeraceae; genus CBDAQA01. Next base: position 600,658 of record CAWBWQ010000004.1, on the reverse strand, counting down.
GTGAAATCCCCGACAAAGGCGAGCGATGCCTTCCCTGGCTGGTGGATCGAATCTTTAGAAATCTGCTGGTGGATGTAACCGGCAACACGCATCGCGCTGAGTTCTGCATCGATAAACTGTATCCGCCTGAAGATGTGAATCGACGGCTCGGGTTGCTCGAGATGCGGGCGTTTGAAATGCCGCCGCACGCGCGAATGAGCTTGACGCAGCACCTGCTGCTGCGGGCGCTGATCGCCCGGTTCTGGAACGATCCGTATAAGGCAAAGCTGGTGCATTGGGGCACGGAAATCCACGATCGCTTTATGCTTCCGCATTTCGTTCATGAGGATCTTGACGATGTGCTTTATGAAACGCGCCTCGCGGGCTTCCCGATCAAAAAAGAATGGTTTTCCTCGCATATGGAATTCCGCTTTCCGCATTTCGGAACAGTGCAACAGCGCGGGGTGAACATGGAACTGCGGCAGGCAATCGAACCCTGGCATGTGCTCGGGGAAGAGCCCTCCGGTGGTGGAACGGTGCGCTATGTCGATTCATCGCTCGAGAGGCTGCAGATAAAGGTGGACGGTATGACTCGACACGCGCCATCTGATCGCCTGCAATGGTGTCCGCATTCCGCTGCATCCCACCGGCACGAATGGTCAGTTCGTGGCCGGGGTCCGCTATCGCGCGTGGGACGCGCCGAATGCGTTGCATCCGACGATCAAGGTGCATTCGCCGCTGGTGTTTGACATCTACGATACCTGGTCCAACCGTTCCATCGGCGGTTGCACGTATTACGTCGCCCATCCCGGCGGAAGAAATTACGAAACCCTCCCGGTCAATTCGTATGAAGCCGAGGGAAGACGTATTGCGCGATTCTATCAATACGGGCACACACCCGGATCGAGCAGCGTGAAGGAACCACCATTAAGCCGCGAATTACCCCTCACGCTCGACCTGCGGCGGGCGTGATTTACTTGCCGCGCCTGCCGGTCGCCGGACGGCGCATATGCCAAAAACTGGAGCACGGACCGGCAAACTTTGAACGCTCTGTTTTTACAGTCGGCAAATCTGTTAAGGACGTGCTATAGTTTCTGAACGCCTCCAGCACCAACGTGGACACCATCCAAATCGGGCGGGCATTCCGGGTACAATGAGTTCAACCACGTCAACTTCCCCGCCGAAATCACCCATCCCGTTAAAGGGATTTGCCGCCAGCTATTCAGCTGCGTCCAGCAGCGCTGACGAAATGATCGAGGCGGATGGATCCCTGCGTCCGCATTGGCGGATGTTTGTCAGTCAGCTGGACGATCTGGGTCCCGAAGAATTGCCGCGCAGGTGGGAACAGGCGCGCCGGTTGATTCGTGAAAACGGCATCACCCATAACGTGTACGGTGACCCCGACGGGCTGGATCGTCCGTGGAATCTGGACATGGTTCCCCTGCTGCTGCCCGAAGCCCAGTGGCGAAATGTAGCCGAATCATTGCAGCAGCGCGCGACTCTGCTGGACACGCTTTTAACAGACCTTTACGGCCCGGCAAATGCGGTGGCTGAAGGACTGCTCCCGGCGGAACTGCTTTATTGCAACCCGGGATTTCTTGCGGGCGTGCAGAGGCATTACCCTGCCGCGCGGGCAATGGCTGCATTTGTATGCCGCCGATATGATCCGTGCCGGTGACGGGAATTTCGCGTGCTGTGCGATCGCACGCAGGCGCCCAGCGGAGCCGGTTATTCGCTGGAAAATCGCATCGTTTTATCGGGGATACTTCCCACCGTTTTTCGCCAGTCGAATGTCCAGCGCCTCGCGCCGTTCTTCATTGCGCTGCGCCGGACGCTGACGTCGCTTGCGCGGACGAATGTCGAGAATCCGCGCGTCGTTCTGCTGACTCCCGGTCCGTACAACGAAACCTATTTTGAGCATGCATACCTGGCGCGCTATCTGGGTTATACGCTCGTACAGGGCAACGACCTGACCGTTCGCGACGGCCGCGTGTTTCTTAAAACACTCGGCGAACTGCAGCGTGTGGACGTGATTCTCCGCCGGGTGGACGATGATTTCTGCGATCCGCTCGAGTTATATGCGAGCAGTTTCCTGGGCGTGCCGGGTCTGGTCGAGGCGATGCGCGAGGGAAATGTCGCCGTCGCCAATGCGCTGGGTACCGGGCTGCTGCAAACGCCTGCTTTTCTTTCTTATCTTCCAGCGCTGTGCAAGCGGTTTCTCGGTGAAGAATTAATGATGCCGTCCGTTCAGACCTGGTGGTGTGGGGACGACGACGCCCGCCGGTATGTGCTGGAGCATTTGTCCGAACTGGTGATCAAGCCGGCGTTTCCACAAGCTGGGTCCGATCCTAAGTTCGGGCAGCAGCTTTCCAGCGCAGAGCGCGAACTGCTGGCTGCCAGAATTAATGCCGATCCGATCAATTTCGTGGCGCAGGAACATGTGATCTCGCGCAGCGCGCCGGTGCTTTTCAACGATAAAATGCAGAGTCGCCGGTTCGTGATGCGCAGCTATCTCGCTGCTTCCGACGGTTCGTATACGGTCATGCCCGGGGGTTTGGCGCGCGTCACGGCGGATGAAGATTCACTGGTCGTTTCACTGCAGAAAGGCGGCGGCAGCAAGGACACCTGGATTCTCTCCAGCGGCCCGGTGAACGAAACCACCCTGCTCACTGCCGGGCTGCACCAGGTGGAATTAAACCGAGGCGGCGGCGATCTGCCCAGCCGCGTTGCCGACGATCTGTTCTGGCTGGGAAGGTATGTCCATCGCGCTGAAGGCGATGTGCGAATCGCCCGCTGCCTGCTGGGTCGCGCAACCGATCACGCCCGCGGCGAGCAGCCGGGTGTGGCTCAGGTTCTTGCCGGGCAGTTGCTGGATCATCCCAAGTTCGATTCAGACGACACAAACGCTTATATGCTCGTCGCCGAAGTGTTCACCCCGCGCCGGTTGGCGCACTTCGATCCGCTATCGATCATGTGGAAGACCTGTTGCGTTCACTGCGCGACCGGGTGTCGACCGACGCATGGCGAACGCTTCAGGGTATCGAGCGCGATTTATCGGAATTTGATCGTTGCAGCAAAGCCGACCAGCCGACGCGCGTGGTGCAGTTGCTCAACCGACTGGCGATTGAATTTCTCGCCGTCAGTGGTGTCGTAGCCGAATCGATGACGCGCGGGCAGGCCTGGCGGTTCATCGACATGGGCAATCGGTTTGAGCGCGCCATCTCACTGGCGCGATTGATCTGCGCGGCGCTTGGAACGGTGATTGCCGATGAACCGTCTCTTCTGGATGCGATTCTGGAAATCGCGGACAGTTCGCTGACCTATCGCCGGCGTTATTTCACGCATCTCGACGCCGCTGCTGTTGTGGATCTGCTGATTGCCGATGAATCCAACCCGCGATCGGTTGGTTACCAGGTGGCGATGATCGAACAGCATCTTTGCAGCCTGCCCCGGCAGGCGTCACACCCGCAGGCGTCGCCGCACACGCAGTTGATACTTGAACTGCGCACGCAAATCCGATTGACGGACTTGCGCGTCGCCTGCCGCGCGTCTGAAACCGGCAAAAGGCCCGCACTGGTAAAGCTTACGACAGATGTGATTGACAAGATGGAGCAGGTGGCGGAGTTCCTCAGTCAGATTTATTTCAGCCACGCGGCGATCGCGCATCGGCTTTCGGGGCCGGGCGAAGAGGAGCTGACGTGAAGTATAATATTACCCACATCACGGAGTATTATTATTCGGATCCGGTACCACTGTGCCACAACCTGGTGCATCTGAAACCGCGGGAAACGGACCGGCAGACGCTGCTGTCGCACACGCTGCAGATTTCACCTAATCCACTGATTCGCGCCGAGCGGGTTGATTTTTTCGGCAATCTCGCGACGTGGTTCAGCGTGCAGGAACCGCATCAGCGCATGCGCATCTGCAGCAGGAGCACGGTGGAGGTGAAACATTTCGATCCCCCCAGCGGTTTCTGGTGGCCGGCATGGGATGAGGTCACGCAGATTCTCGTGCGTCGCCGCGACCGCGATGTGCTTGATGCGCGGCAATTTGTCTTCGATTCGCCGTTCACCAGCACAGGCCGTGAACTCAGCGATTACGCGCGGTCGAGCTTTTCACCGGGCCGGCCCTTGATGGACGCAGTCTCGGAATTAACCCAGCGGATCTTCAAGGATTTCAAGTTCGACAAGCAGGCGACAACCATAGGTACGCCTGTGATTGAAGTGCTGCGCCATCGCCATGGAGTCTGCCAGGATTTCGCGCATCTGCAGATTGCATGCCTGCGATCGCTTGGACTGGCAGCACGTTATGTGAGTGGTTACCTGCGAACGGTTTCTCCCGCAGGCCAGCCTCGCTTGATTGGCACGGATGCGTCGCACGCCTGGGTGTCGGTGTTCTTCCCCGACTTCGGCTGGATTGATTTCGATCCCACCAACGGGGTTATTCCCTCTAACGGACACATTACGCTTGGCTGGGCGCGCGATTACAGCGACATCAGCCCGGTGAAAGGCGTTGTCGTCGGCGGTCGGCGCCATTCGCTGAGCGTCAGCGTCGACGTCGAACCCCTGGTCAAGGAAAAAAAAGACACCAAATCGATGGTCTGAAACGGCGCGCCAGGTGATCCCGCCAGCGCCAAAAAAAACCGGCTCGCATGCGAGCCGGCTCATCCCCGTGTAGAGTTTTATCAGGATCGATTACTTCGCGTTGATCGCCTGGATGGCTTCTTCGCGAATGACGGTGTCTTCGTGCTCGTTGGCGGCAACTTCGCGGAGAGTTGCCTTGGCCAGATCGCCACCGAGTTTCGCCAGTCCACTCACAGCAGCTCGACGAACGCTGCCGGCATAGAAACCGGACTCATTGCGGACGACTTCCACCAGACAGGCGATGGCGCGGGGGTCAGCCAGGCTGGCCAGCGCGCGAATTGCCTCGGTGCTTGGGTCGGTGATCGGGTCGTTCACTGCGCTGAGCAGCGCCTCAACGGCCCGACGATCTTTCAGGGTCGCCAAACCGGCAGCGGCGGCCGAGCGAACGACGCTGTGGAAATAACCGTTGCTGTTCTGAATGATTTCGATCAGCGGAACAACGGCAGCGGGGTTGGCGCTGTTGCCCAACGCGGTTGCGGCTTCACAGGCCACATCGGCGTCGAGGTCGTGCAAACCGGCCAGCATCGGTTGGATGTCAACGATGGTGGCGGCTTTGGGTTTCACTTCGGCGACAACCACCGGGGCGGGTGCGGCAACAACGGCGACCGGAGCGGTCGAAACCGCGGCAACCGAGGGCTTAACCTCAGCCGGCTTGGCCTTGGGAGGCACCGTTGTAAAGTGTTTTTCGGTCGAAATAGACTTCGTGGTCTTCGTGATCTTGCGCGGCATGTGTACTCTTTCAAAAAAGGAAACAGGTTCAATATCGGACGTACAGCTTTTATCGTGCGTCAGATGCCTGTTCCAATAGCAGAAAATTTGTAAGGGATTCAAAACGTTTTCTGACAGTGTATTACGAACAATCGCCCCTTGACGCGGTGGCCATTTGAATCAATAAACCTGCGCGATTGCAGCAACTGGCGATCCGGCGGCGTGTCCTCAGGACAAAGGCACCTCGTCGGTGCGGACGAAGAATTGCTTCAAGTCGGCAACACCAAACGCGGTGGTCAGGGCGGCGTCGGCGGCGTCACGACCGCGGGCCATCAGGACGCGTCCGATGCGACGTCGGTTGTGCCGCGCGTCCACCGTCCACCATCGTCCGCCCAGATAGACTTCGAGCCATGCGCTGAAATCCATCGGCGACGGAGAAATCGGCACCCCGATATCGCCGAGATAACCAGTGGCATATCGAGCGGGAATGTTCATCGCGCACATCATCGTGATCGCGAGATGCGTGAAGTCCCGGCAGACGCCCACGCGCTCGTGGTATCCTTCATTCGCGGTGCGGGTGCTGCGGGCATACTGGTAGCCAAAGGTGATGTGATTGTGAACCCAGTCCAAAATTGCCTGCACGCGTTGCCATGCCGGCGGTGTGTTGTGAAACAGCTGCCCGGCGATGTTCACCATCAGATCCACTTCGCAGTAGCGGCTGGGCATTAAAAACGGCAGAACCTCCGGCGGCAGTTCCTGCACAGGATGTTGATAGACCGTGTAATCAACCGGGTCGGGATTGCCGTCGTCTTCGATATACCCGTCGCGCGTAAAGCGGATCTGCCCCGCGGGGGCAAAGATTCGGCCGCAGGTATTGCCGAAGGAGTCGATAAATTTTTCGACCGGAACATAAGGCTCAATCATCAGTGCTTCGGGAGCGCGCAGCCGGGCGACGCGCGATGGATGGACGTAAAGCAGCAGATGCATCGGCGTGGGCGCGGGAAGATTGAAAATGATGTCGTAACCAATGCGAATGAGCATGAGAAGGCTTTCGGGGTCGTCGCGGTGGTGCGGTCAATTATAAGCCAGCGGCACGAATAGCGAAACCCGCCGGGAAAAAACGACGGACCGGCGGGCGGAGGTGGTTTGAATTTCCCTGAATGGGTTCGCCGCTGTACGATTCCGCCGCGGGCGAGGACATTGGAAATGGATAACCGATGTCGGCGTCTTTCAGCGGGCGGACGGTTTGGTCGTCAACCTCGCAAGTGGTCCGGTTTTCTCCGCAGGAGGAGCATTCATGCGTCTGAGTCAGTCTCGTCGGTCCGTTCGTGTTGCCGCTCACACCGCTGTCATGGACGCGCTGGAATCCCGTCTTTTATTTGCCGGTGAACATGTGGGGATCGCATTCGCTACGCTGCTGGCGAATCTTGCGACTCCGTCAGCCAACGCGATCACACTGAACCAGCATTTTGCCAATGACAACATCCCCGGAACGCTGGCGACTTTTTACACTTCGTACGGAACCATTCGCGTGGCGCTTACTGACGCGGCAACCCCGGTAACAGTTGCGAATTTTTTAAGCTATGTGAACAGCGGCGCATACGATAACACCATTTTTCATCGCTCGGCAGTTCTGAACGGCAGCAGCGGCACGACTTCGGCGGGTAGCTCGGCAGATATCATCCAGGGCGGCGGATACACCGTCGTCGGAAGAACCTTCGCTCACATACCCACGGCGGCGGCAATCAAGGATGAATTTTCGACCGCGATCTACCAGGACTCGTCGGGCACCCTCGCAATGGCAAAAACCTCCAGCGCCAACAGTGCGACAAGTGAATGGTACTTCAACGTTCACAATAACGTTTCCGCGCTGGACACCCCCACCAGTGACAGCACCGGCACAAAAACCGCATACACTGTTTTTGGAAAAGTCTACTCCGGGCTTGTCGTTGTCGATGAGATCGCGGCGCTTCCGGATTACAATCTCGATGCGACATTACCATCCAAGCAGGCGACGGGGATCTCGTCCATGCCGGTAACCGGATTGACCTTCGGTGAAGCGAAAAAACATTTTCCACTCACCGTCGACAACCTGGTTTACACCAACCGCATTACAACACAGGCTGGCACCAGTTACACCGTCTCCAGCAGTGATAACAGCCTGGTTACACCGACCATTTCCAATGGTGTGCTCTCATTTAAATATGCCTCGGGTAAGTTCGGCACGGCAACAATCACCATCAATGCAAAAAACCTTGATGGCACGTCCGCAACGTCTTCGTTCAGTGTCACTGTGCCTGATTCCGCAACACCCGGGGCGGGGCCCGCGGCTGCTGCGCTTACCGCGCCGGATGTGACTGCTGGCACCACAAAGGTATTTTCGGTGCTGTCGCCGGATACCGACTCGACCGCCGCGCTGCAGCCTTCGACGGTAACGATTGTTGTCGCGCCGACGCACGGGACGGCAACGGTCGACTCGACGACCGGTCTTGTCAGCTATACGCCGGCGAGCGGATATACAGGGGCCGATAGCTTGAGCTACACCGTTGCCGACAGCGCGGGAACGGTGAGCAGCCCGGCAGTTGTAACGCTGAACGTCGTGGCGGCCCCGGTGAGCGTTACGATCGGCAACTCCACCACGAGATCGCTTACCTTTACGCAGCCCAATGGAAGCGTCGGTCATCTCACGATCGGCAACGGGGCAGCGGTCGTAACGTTCGCGAGCAGTGATGTAACCATCACAAGGTCGCACGGCGTTGCGATCGCAACCGGAAGTGGCGCATCCATCGCGGGTATTACGATCACCAATCGCGGTTCAAGCGCGACGCTGTCGCTGGTCTCATCCGGGCCGGTCACTCTGGGATCGGTTGTGGACGCGGGGCGGCTTGCGTTCATCAATGCGCCAAACGCCACGCTGACCGGAACGTTTAACCTCGGCAGCACCAGCCATGTGATTGCCGCCGCCGCGACGGACGCCACGTTGCTGCTCGGCTCGGGCCGATCGGTCGTGATCGACATTCCTATTGTTACCAACACCAACGTGACCGACTCAGGCTCGATCTCCCGGATTACGTCGAAGCAGTGGCTCGCCAGCGACGGCGGCTTTTATGGAATTCTGACACCCGATATTGGACGGTTAAACGTAAGCGGGACATTTGCCGAATCACTGAGTCTTTCGTCGACTGGAACCGACCTTTCATCGGCTAATGTTGGAACGGTCAGCGGCGTTTGGAACATCGCTGGCGCGATTGGCAGCGCGACCGTTGTATCGCCTGCGGCAACCTGGTCGGTTTCGGCCAACGGAAGCATCGGCTCGCTGGCGATCAAGGGAAATCTGGCGCGAGCAACATCTCGGCTGGTTCTATTCGCACGCTCAACATTTCTGGCACTGCGACCGGGGCAACGCTGGACACCACTGACGCTTTTTCAGCGAAACATTTTGGGATTGGACAATTAAAATTCGGTGGCGCGGTAACTGGGAGCACGATCAATGCCGTTGGCAGCATAGGCTCGATCAGCGCCTCCTTCGCTGGATACAGATACACTGGGATTGGCCACGCTGGGATCGATCGATATCGCCGGCGTTACCAATGCATTGACGTTGAACACCAGCGCTAACAATGGACTGAACAAGGACCAGATCTCTCGATTGACCTTCCGGGGCGCGCTGACGAACAGCAAATTAACCACCTCGGGAAATGTGGGCACGCTGACCGCTGCTTCGATGGCGACGAATACGATCACGGCCCTGACGATTCATTCCCTGAGCGTGAGCGGCGCGACATCCGCAGCGACGATCCAGACGACTTCCAGCGCGGTCAAAGATGGCGCATATCGCTTTGGCGCAGCACTGAGCGGGAGCACCGTTACCGCGTCGGCAGGTTTGGGAAGCCTCAGCGCGGCGTCGCTGGCCACTACCACATTGTCCGTCGCCTCGATCGGCGGCCTCACTGTTACAGGGGCAACCTCGGCGAGCAATATCACGACTACTTCCAGCACTGTTTCGGACGGATTACTTCGCTTTGGCGGCGCGATCACGGGGAGCACCCTGGCGGCTTCGGGAGCGGTTACCCGTTTCCTGGCCGGATCGATGGCCAACAATGTGCTGACAGTGGCATCCATGGGCACGCTGAGTATTACCGGTGCAACCAGTGGGTCTACGATCACCAGCACGGTAAGCACCGGTCGTATTCAAGCCGTCCGATTCGGCGGAGCGGTCACCGGCACCAAGCTTGCCGCGGCAGGCGCAATTGGATCGGTAACGGCTGCGTCGCTCAGCGGGAGTCAGATTTATGCGGGGGTGAGTTCGAGCGTGACAGCGGTACCCGCGCTGGCTTCGAGCACGGCGGACCTGGCAAACGTTGTTCGAATCGGGAGCGTGGTGCTGGGCGGTGGCGCGAATGCTTTCTCGAATTCGCTTATCAGCGCGGACATGATTGGGTCATTGCGGCTGGGCAAGGTTGCAACCGCCAACAGCGGTGTGGCGTTTGGTGTGTCGGCTCACAAGATCGGTTCTCTCACGGCAACACTGGTGCCCGGCGGCACGATCGCTGCCGGCCCGGCACAACTCGCATCAACCGCAGCCCTGGCAAAGTATGAAACGGACCGGAAGATCGCGCTGGGCGATTTAAAGATTAATCTCTTCTAAACGGCGGCGACGGTCGCGGTCAGTGGTTCGGCGACGACAGGCGATGGGTCGGGATTAGCAGGCGGTTGATTCGACCTTGCTGCCAGGCAGTGAATGAATCGCAGCTTTTCGTGGATCGGGTCGGCGAACACTTCGGGCAGAAAATCGAGCAGCCCGATCGTGCGGTTCATTTCGTTTAACGCGATTCCGAGATTCTTGTACGCTTCAACCATCGCATCAAGATCGGTTGGATCAACGCGGGGAATGAGCTTCCCGTGCGCGGCAGTGTCCAGCGAAGAAATCATGTCAAGATAAACCGCGAACGTCTCGGCGAAATCCTCCCAGGCATGCATCGTCGCGTACGCGCTGACGTAGTTCATCAGCCAATCCGGCTTGGCACCATTTTTATAATACGCCTTTAAAGCGTCGTCGTAGTTGGGGTTGTTGTGGTCTCCGAAGACCGCGATGAAATCGTCTTCCCGTTTCCCTTTGATCAGCACGTCCCAGACATAGTGCCCGAATTCATGCCTGAAATGCCCCAGCAGCGACCGCTGGGCTTCATGCATGTTTACACGCAGCGTTTCGCGCTCGATGTCGTCGGCCTCCTGGATGTTTATCGTGATCACACCGTTGTCATGCCCCGTGTAAACTTTTTGAAACGGTCCCATGTTGCGGTATCGCCGATCGGGAATGATGTCGCCTTTGAAATCGAAAACCAGCGGCGGAGTAATGCCATCGTCTTCATTTCCAAAGGGGAAACCGGCCATGCTAAGGCCATACATCGTGCGACGCTTTGCCGCTTCGAGGCGATACCACTTCTCCCTGTTACCTTTGACTTTCAGATCGGGGACGATGCGGTTGAAGCGGCAGCAATCGCAACGCATGCCCTGGGAAGTCTGCTTCTGGGTTCCCTCATTTTTATGACTGGCGATAAAGCGGTTGCAAACGTTGTAGTCGGAATAGTTCTGGCACTTCACCAGCAATGTGCTGCAGCACGCACAGGCAAACCCCCCGCCGCTGGTGGTCACGACGTCCACAATCGCTTTACAACAGGGACACCACCCCACCTCATGCTTGCACTGCATGCAGATGCTGTTGTCGAAGAAGAGTTGGTTGCCACAGGTACAGGTAAATGATCTCATGAAAAACCAGTAAACAGGCAAATCACAAAAATCGTCAAGATGGAATTTCGACGATGGGAAAAAGCTGTAAGGCTAACGCCCGAGCCATCGCATCAGGCGGTAGGCCCAGACAATTTTTTCAACATGAAACCGATGCAGCGCCTGGCTGGCGCGGTCACCGTTGAAGTACCTCAAAGCAACCCGGTATCCCTCGTCAAATTGTTCCCGGTTTACCTTGCCCGACTTGCTGCTGGGATGCAGGCGGAATTGAGCAAGCACAGGGTGCAGAATAACAGGCTCGGCGACGCGCCCCATCCTCAGCCACAGGTCATAGTCCATCGTGTAATGCAGCGTAGTATCCAGAGGACCGATCGACGCTCCAAAGGTTCTGCGCCAGAAAACGGCCGGCTGGGCGATAAAATTCTCGCGCAGTAAGCGACGGTATGAATAACGGTCCAATGAACGATTTTTATACTTGACGATGGGTTCGCGAATCACCGAACCGTCGGTGTCGATTATCTGATAGCGACCGATGACCCATTGCACCGCCGGATCGCTGAATGCTCTGGCAACGGCGCTGAGCGCGTTGGGTGCATAGAGGTCATCGCTGTTCAGCCAACCGAGAACATCCCCATCTGCCCGAGCGATGGCGCGATTGATCGCATCGGCCTGTCCCGCATCTTTTTCACTGTGCCAACGGAGTCGCGGGTCTTTAATAGACGCGAGAAGTTCGACGGATCCATCGGTGCTTTTTGCATCGTGAACAAGATGCTGCAGCTCGAATTCCCCCTGCTGGCCCAATACGCTGCGGAGCGTCTGCTCGAGAAAGGGCCGCTGATTAAACGAAGGAGTAATGACGCAAATCCGCATTATGCTTCAGCGTTGAGTTCAGCGAGCTTTGCGTAAAGTGCCGCGGCGGTGCGCGTACCACCGATGAGAGAACTGAGGTTGAACTTTTCGTTTGGTGAATGAATACGGTCATCGGGCAGACCGAAGCCGACCAGCAGGGTGTCCAGATCCAGGGCAGTTTTGAACAACCCGACGACCGGTATACTTCCTCCGCCGCGCATATAGGTTGGTTCGACTCCGAAGCCGATTTTGAGAGCCTCGGCTGCCAGGCGGGTCGGCCTGCTGTCGATCGGAACTATCGCCGCCGGCGACGTGCCGTGCCAATGCACTTCATACTTGATGTTGTGCGGCAGGCGTTCGCGGAGCGCCTGCTCAAACCCCGCCTTTATTTTAATGGGATCCTGGTTCGGAACGAGGCGCATGGAGATCTTGGCAGAGGCGGTCGCACCGATGACTGTTTTAGCGCCGGGTCCCTGGTAACCGGCGGTGATCCCATTCACATCGCAGGTGGGTCGGCCCCATTGCCGCTCCAGCGTGGTATAACCCGACTCGCCGGAACCGGCGGATATGCCGACGCTTTTGGCAAACTCTTTTTCATCGAAATGAAGCTGACGCCACGTGTCGCGCTCTTCGATCGTAAGTGCGACCACATCGGTGTAGAAACCGGGGATGGAAACCTTTCCATCGTGTGCATGCAGCGACGCGATGAACTCACACAGGATATTCGCGGGGTTTGGCACAGATCCGCCGTAGGTTCCACTGTGCAGATCGTGATCGGGACCGGTGAGAAATATCTCGGCGTAGCAGAGCCCGCGCAGGCCGTAGGTGATGGCCGGCAACCCGTCGGCGAACTGGCTGGTGTCGCTGATCACAGCAATGTCGGCTTTTAATTCTGCTTGGTGATCGGTGACGAATTTCTCGAGATTTTTGCTTCCGATTTCTTCTTCGCCTTCGACCAGAAATATGACGTTCACTGGAAGCCCGCCATGCGCCTGCCAGGCGGTTAAGGCTTCGAGATGTGCCCAGACCTGTCCCTTATCGTCCGCCGCGCCGCGCGCATATATCGCATTGGAACCGGTCTCGGTTTTTCGCTCGGTTGGTTCGAAGGGCGGCGATTGCCATAGCTCTAACGGCTCGGCCGGTTGAACGTCGTAATGCCCATAAACCAAGACAGTAGGCCTGCCCGAAACATGTTGATTCTTCGCCAGTACAATCGGATGCCCGGCGGTGGGATGCACCGCCACAGCGAACGCCGCCTGCTTGAATTGATCCGCCAGCCAGGTCGCACAGCGCAACATGTCAGACTCGTGATCCGGCTGGGCGCTGACGCTTGGAATGGAAAGAAATTCTTTCAACTGCGCGAGTGAAGCATCGCGCCGCTGGTCAATAGTGGTCAGAACTTGGTCGAGCATTGCGGAAAGTTTAACGGGAACATGTGGCGCTGGCGACTACATGAACCGGTTCAAAAACGCGAAGCTCTTTTCCGCTGCCTGCTGGGGATCGGCGGTGTGTGTGTAGAGTTCCACGGTGGCAAATCGCTGGTAGTCGATCTTTTTAAGAGCCGCAAAAACCTCTGCCCAGGGCAATGTTCCTTCGCCGGGGATCATATGATAGTGCTTTCGCCCGGGGATATCCTCGACGTGGAGATTCCAGATTGCGCGCCCAGTTGATAAATGGCATCCGAGAGATTCTCGCCTAGCACCTGGCTGTGCCCGATATCAAGATTGGCACCGAAACGGGGATGATTCAGTCTGCCGATCCAGTCGCAAAGCTCATCGGCATATTCCAAGAACAAGGCCGGGCTCGCATTCAACGCCGACATCAATACCCAGGCGATCCGCGCGATCCAGAATGGGCAGAATCGATTCGGTGAATTGCGCGACCGCCTTGTCGGGTGGCATTCCGCCGAGGCATCGACCACTGGTGATGCTGATATTTTTTGCGCCGATTTCTTTCGCGAAGTTCAGGGTTTGCAGGATCAGCGCCGCACGATCCGCGCGATGTTTCGGATTAGGACTGATAAGGCTTGGCTCGAAGTAGGCTTCGGGCGGTGCATCCTTCCAATAGCCGAAGGAGCAGTTGGCGTTCACGTTGCTGACCTTCAGCCCCAGCCGATCAAGCTCGCGAGCGATCGCGATGACTTTAGGAGTGTCGAGCGTTGCCGGGTATGCATGCGGGCTATCGGCAAGAATTTCGACCCCCGCAAAACCGGCGGTCTTAATCCCTCGCAGTGCGTCGAGCAGATCAAACCGCGTGTAGGCGTTGGTGGAAAATGCGAGCTGCATAGCGCTGCAAACCAGAACGGTGGCAATCAGAGCGTGGTCCACACCGGCGATGGTTCAATTCCCTCGGCGGTAGGTTTACCGGCATCCTTGCGCCCACTGCCGGCAAGGCGACTGATGATTTTTATCTCCATGTCCTGATCGACCAGCATCTGGCAGCTCAATCTCACCCCTTTCGGCAAGCCACGGGCCGCGATCAAATCTTTTTCCGCGACCGTGACTTTGTCTGGTTCGCCGGAAATAAACAGCACCCGGCAGCTGGTGCATGCAGCATTTCCGCCGCAGTTATGAAGCTGATCCGTTTTCCCTTCCTCCACAAGCGCATTGACCAGACGCTTACCTTCGGGAACCTGCACAGAAACACCATCAATCGTTAGCTTGGGCATGAACAATATTCTCCTGCGGATGACTATATCCGATTCACGCAAAAGTGACTGTGCCGAAGTGAGGTAAATCGTGAAATCCATCGCGAACGCGAGGAGCCCAGGCGAACCAGCTCTGATCCTCGTGCTCATGGTCGATGCGATAAAAATTTGCCCGCCACCGTGTGCCGGGCAGCGGGGGAACATTCCGCAGACCGACCATCAGCGAAAAGGGGATGAAAAATTCAGCGGTCCAGCCGGTGATAATGGCACCGGGGCTTTTGGTTCCTCCACGGATTGATGTCGCCCGGCGAGCCCGCCGGTCTCCCTGGTAATGCCACGGGCTCCAACCCTGAAAACGACCTTCATGGTTGGGGACCAGCAGCAGCAGTTCCGCGCCAAGTGGTGATAATTCATACTCGAGATACAGGTGCTGGCTTTCATCCGGCCAGAAGAAGCCTTCGACGACATCCTCTTTCCAGAGGTCGTCATAGGCATTTAGATCAGAACACATCAGCAAGTGATCTTCACAATCGAACAGGCAATAGAAACCGGTTGTGGAATAGAGCAGTTTCAGACGCGTTGCGACTGTCGATTTCCCTTTAATGCAGGTGAGTGGAATCCACGCCGCAGAGTGCCAGGCTGGCGATGCCCCGTCACCGCTCAGGTCAAAATCGATTGCCTGTTGAACGATCGCATGCATCGCGGGCCAGAGTAGCGAAGAGGATGCGCGGATCAACAATCAAAACGATCCCAAAACGTCGCAACGCGGAAATGATTGGTGCCGTTTGTCAGCCGGCGGGGTGCCCGTATCAAGGCACCTGTCCCGCGCGGGTCAGATGGCTGGCGGCCCAGAGCATGTAGGCGGCGTACCCGGGTTCGTGCGCGAACGGCGGTCGATCGTACATCCGCAGCGAATCGATGTCGTCGTTGCACGGAAGTGTGCTGGCATTTTCCACGCGTTGATTGGGTAACACCCAGAAAACGCTGTCGTGGAAATTCAGGTCTTCGTAGAACTGCCCGTATGCATTGGGGCCGACCACCAGGCTTTGCACCTGCGGGGTCCAGTTCAGCTCACCAACACGGAGATACGGAAAATCGGCGGGCCCCATCAGCCGCACATGATGACCGGCAAAACCGGGTTTGTCCCAAATGTCTATCCAACAACCGTTCGTTTCGCCAATCCATAGCTTTGCCATCTCGGTATTTTCCACACAAACAGAGCTGCCTCCGGCCAAAGCCTTTATCGGCGCGCTCCCACAAACTTTGACCCGCCGTCGTTTCCGGCACAACCGTGTGCGGAACTACAACGTGCAGTTGATGATCGACCAGCGCAGACCCGCTCTACGACAGCGGCCCCCCCAGACCGCTGACGTGACCCGCCTGCCTTCTCTGACTGGCGATTACCTAACAGTTCGGGTACATATCTTGTGTGCGGTTCGCGAACACTGCAATTCCCCTAAACAGGTGAGCAGCGGTTTAAATCCTATTTTTGACTGCCCCGGGGCACAGCGTCGGGGGACAGGATGTCGGGATGTTGCAGGACGATTTAACGGCGCAGACGGCTGTAGACGGCGATCCACAGGCAATGCGGATTGGCGATATGGCGGCCATGTTGCGGATCATGCATCCGCTGAACGGAAGCCTTCCCGACCACACGGTCGGTCGTCAACGTCTTCTGGCTGATCTCTGCCGGTTCATCGGAGTCAAAGTAGGCAGCCTGCCGCCCGAAGCGCTGGGGTTCCCTCCGCATCCCCTAAACATTAAGCCGGTCACCGTCAATTCCCCTGTACAGGTGTCGCCTGCTGTCACCGAGCTCTCGCGGCGCATGGAACAAACGCTCGAACACCTGCTTACCGGAGACAGCGAAAAGCAGGTGGCCCGCAAGCTGGAGCTCAGTCAGCACACGGTACACGGCTATGTGAAAGCCCTCTACCGCCGGTTTGGTGTCAGCAGTCGCGCGGAACTGTTAGCCAGGCATCTGCGAAAATAATTCGCCCCGAAACGCGGTTTGATCGATACACCCGCAGAAATGCCTTCCCGCGATCTCCGGCGATCCAGCGATCCACCGATCCCATCAAAAAATTATCGTCTTCTCGCGCCACGGTTCGATAACGTGTCCAATGGCGTATCTGATTCTCTCAACCGACGGCCTCGAATGGGATCGACGCGAACTTACCGGGCCGGTTGTGCTGGGTCGCTCCGCTGACTGCGAAATCTCTATCCATGACATCCTCCTGTCGCGCCGTCACTGCAGGTTTACACCCATGGGCGGTAGTTGGCTGGTGATCGATCTGGTCAGCCGGAACGGGACGATGGTGGGAGACCGCGCGGTTGAGGAACGACAATTGAAAACCGGCGATGTGATCCGGGTCGGCAAGACGAAGGTAACTTTTCACGCCGAAGCATTTGTACCCGCTCGGCAGAAAACAGTGCGGCCCGCCGCCCCACCGCCTATCAGTCGCATTGACGATACGATGGTGGGGACGATTTTCGACCTGGAATTTGAACCTGTCTCGTTGCCAATGAGGCCCCCCGCCTCTTCACTGCAACCGACGCCTAAACCCAGGCCGAAAGACCCCGCGTCATTCGCGACGGACGATCTTTATTCCATGCTGGAACAGATTGCATCGAGTTCATGGGACTCTATCTACGCAGTAAATGCTCAGCCGCTTCGAAAAAATCGGGTAATCCCTCAGCCGTTTGTCATCGGTCAGAATAGAACGCGTCCCCTGCAACCGCAGGTCAGCATGACCTTGCAGGCGGGCATTGCCATTCACGATCGACGGCCCGCACCGGCGAGGTCATCGCGAACGATGGGAAACCTATCATCAGGTTACAGTAAGCAGAAAGCCGCACCACGCGAACACGTGCGTCCCCTGCGCCGGCGATTGGCACGCATTACCCAATGGATAACCCGCGTTGGAACGCTGCGGCTGTTCTAAACCACGCGCGTCAACATCCCAGGCATAAAGCGCGTGCCAGTCGCGCCGCCATCACCCCGTAGGCGCTGCCGTCCAAAATCGTTGAAACTCCCGCAGATAGGTCAGCGTGCGAAGGTCGTTCATCCGTTCGAGAAAAAGAATACCATCCAGGTGGTCGAGCTCATGCTGGATGACACGGGCGAAAAATCCGCTTGCCTCAAGCTCAAGCGTTTGCCCTTGGCGATCTAGAGCTCTTACCTTCAGTGACACCCATCGCGGCACCTGCCCGCGCAAATCTGGAATGCTCAGGCATCCTTCCCAGTCCGGCTCTGTGTCGCTCGAATGCGAAATGACTTCGGGGTTGATGAGCACTGTCAGCGGAACTCCGGGCTGATCGGGGTAACGCGGGTGCGGGCCTTTCACTTCGATCAGTACCACGCGCCGGGCTGAATACACCTGCGGCGCAGCCAGACCCACCCCGTCGCTTTCCCGCATCGTGTCGATCATGTCATCAATAAACGCCTGGAAAGCTGGCGTGTTGATCTCCGTCTGTTGGACCGGCAGCGCCACTTGACGAAGCACAGGATGCCCCATCCTGGCGATTTTGAGCAACGCCATCTTTTACCTTCCGGATGACAAACCAGTCTCTCGAACCATGAACAGCAACCGCCAGCGGCGTGCGGTCATTGGCGAGGATGCTATTGTGCCGATGACGTGCTGAATTGCCATGGTCCGGGAAGGTGCTGCTCCAACTTGACTGGAATCGGCGCACGATCTATATTCGCCTGAGCACATATGGATTTGTTAAAGCAGACCGCGGGGATTAGCTCTTTCACGAGTTCTTCTACTGCAAGCGAACACTGGCCTTCATCAAAAAGCGTCTGAAGCCGTCACACTGGGATCCTCACCTTTATGCTTCACGCAATGCTAAACTGAAGCGTTTATTTTGCCCTGTATATGCGGATGCGCAGATATTATTAGCAGCGGCCCTCACTCCATATCGGCGGTTATAGAAAGCGGATCAAAGTCGGCGGGCTTGCTGAACATCAAGTGAAAAGGCGGAAATGGACAAATTAAAGATATTGTTTCTTTGTACCGGCAATTCATGCCGTTCACAGATGGCAGAAGGCTGGGCACGTGCACTGAAAGGCGACGTTATCGATGCGTATTCGGCTGGTGTTGAGCCGCACGGATTGAACCCGCTTGCCATCAAAGTCATGGCTGAAGCTCGAGTCGATATTTCCGCACAGACGTCAAAACACCTCGATGATTTTAAAGAGTTGGCACTGGATTATGTCGTGACGGTCTGCGACCACGCAAACGAAACCTGCCCGATTCTGCCGGGCACGACGAAAAAAGTGCATGCAGGCTTTGATGATCCGCCTCGATTGGCAAAAACAGCTAAGGACGAGCAGGAAGCATTGGGCCACTACCGAAGAGTCCGTGACGAGATTCGCGCGTTTGTCGAGACTCTGCCGACGGCGCTGAGCGGGAGGCACAAATGAGCAAGGGAATTGCAAAAAACCTGTCGTTTTTAGATCGGTACCTGACGCTCTGGATATTCCTGGCGATGTTTGTCGGCGTCGCCGCAGGCCATTTGATTCCCGACGTCGAAAAAGTCATCAGCCACTTTCGAAGAGGCACAACCAACATTCCGATTGCAATCGGTCTGATCCTGATGATGTATCCGCCGCTGGCCAAGGTGCGGTATGAAGAGTTAGGACAATTGTTCTGCAACTGGAAGCTGGTCGGGCTGTCGCTGGTGCAAAACTGGATTGTGGGGCCGGTGCTCATGTTCCTGCTTGCAGTCGCGTTTCTACATAATTACCCCGCCTACAGGGTCGGCCTGATCATGATCGGGCTTGCGCGGTGCATCGCGATGGTGATTGTCTGGAATGAGCTGGCACAGGGCGACAGTGAGTATGCCGCCGGGTTGGTGGCGTTTAACAGCATCTTTCAGGTGCTTTTCTTCAGCATATATGCCTGGCTGTTTATCACGGTGTTGCCGCCGGTGTTCGGTCTGAAAGGGATCGCTGTTCAAGTCAGTATCCGCCAGATTGCCCAGAGCGTCTTCACCTATCTCGGCGTTCCCTTCCTGGCCGGAATGTTGACGCGCCTGGTATTGCTCAAACTCAAAGGCAGGACATGGTACGAAAAGATTTTTATTCCCACGATCAGTCCTGTTACGCTCGTTGCGCTGCTGTTCACGATCCTCGTGATGTTCAGCCTTAAAGGCGACCTCATCGTTCGAATCCCGCTCGACGTGTTACGAATTGCGATTCCACTTTTTATTTATTTCGTTGTGATGTTCCTCGTCAGTTTTTGGATGGGCGCAAAGCTGGGGGCGGACTACTCCAAGACGGCAACCATCGCCTTCACCGCATCGGGCAACAACTTCGAGCTCGCTATCGCAGTCGCAGTTGCGGTATTCGGCATCAATTCAGGAGAGGCTTTTACGGCTGTTATTGGTCCACTGGTGGAAGTGCCCGCGCTCATCGGGCTGGTACATGTCGCCCTGTATTTTCAGCGAACGGTACTTTAGCGATGCAATAACGACCGATTCGCAACTACAAGCGGCAGCATCGCCAACGTGCCCTACTGTTGCCGTCCTCAAATGAAAGATCCGAAGGCCCCCTAAGTTCCAACGTCAATGTGCCAGTGCAGCTAAGGCTTGCGTCGGCCTCACCTCTCGCGAAAGCCAACAGGCAAACGGCCAGTCAGCGCAAAAATGCATCCACATGCGCCATCTGGCAGCGTGTCGCCCCTAAGCAAAGACCCTCGATTTCTAACGAAATCGAGGGTCTTCCAGCATTTGGGCAGAGCCGGGATCGAACCGGCGACACATGGATTTTCAGTCCATTGCTCTACCAGCTGAGCTATCTGCCCGCGGGGGAGACTATCTTAGGGATCGCCCGCGCGAATTTCAAGTAAACCTACTGCGGTGGTTCAATCCTGATCGTCTCGTCCCCACCGCCGCGATGGACCACCAGCACAATCGCCTCGTGTTCGTGATTCTTTCGAAAATCCTCGTAGGTTGTTTTGAACGCGTCAAGATCAGTAACGGGCTCGCCGTTCACCTGCGTGATCATGTCGTAGGGATGCAGGCCTGCGCTGCCGGCGGCGCCGCCTTCTTTGAGCACCGTCACCAGTACGCCGTTCTTTTCGTTCTTTTTGAGCTTCAATCCGTATCGATCCAGAAGCACCATCTCTCGGACCCCGAAACCAATATCATCGCTCCAATAGCGTTGGGCGGTATTGTCGCGTTTAGGCTGGGGCTCCAGCGTCACTTTCACATCGTGCGTGGGTTTGTCTTTTTCACTGAGCACGGTGAAGGTGACCACGTCGCCGGGCTTATGCTGGATCAATTTATGGCGGAGGATTGCGGGAAGTTCTTCGGGCTGGTCGCCGCGCTCGAGCGGTTGACCGTCGAGTTTCACAATGATGTCTTTCTTCTTCAGTCCCGCTTTCTCCGCCGGCGAATTTTCAAGAATATCATTGATCTGCACGGCCGGCTGATTCGTCAGATTGAACAAAGCGGCGTCGTCTTTGCTGAGCCCTGAAAGAAGCTGTTCCGGTAATCCAGTCCAAGCCAGCGCGACGGGATGCTCGGCTGTGGGCGGATTTTCCAAACCGATGCTGAACTCAGCCGTCGGCAGAAAATATCGGTTCACGGCGCTGGCGGCGAACATCCGCGAGATGGCTTCCTGCTGATTTTTCACCTCATCGTCCAGGTCGAGTTCCGCCGGCGGTTCGAAGATGGCCAGGCCGATCGCTTTACCGTCGCTGTTGAAGACCGGCGCCTGCGGGCTGGCCAATCCGCCCGAGGCGACACGCACCTGTTTGATTGGCCCGCGCAGATTCGCGCTGACCACCGCGGGCGAGAAAATCGAATGATAGCCGCCGCTCTTTGGCATGATGCCAACGCTGGTGACAGCATCCCCAACCTGCGAGGGAATAGATTCAAAATGAATCGGTGTCCAGACTCGCTTGGTTTCATTGCCGTCCGCGGGCTTTGCCTTCACAAACGCCATCTCACAGCGTTCGTCGCGGCCCTGGAATTCTGCGTCGACCTCTTCATTGTCCACGTCCTGCCGCGGGATGATGATCTTGAATTTCTTCAGCTGCTCATCGGGAATCTGCTCGTTGACCGCCGCCAGTGGAATCATCACCAGCCCCTGGTCGCTGACCACCACGCCGGGCACGATCAGGTCACGCTGAACAGTCTCACCGACAAAGGAAAATTTCACGGCAACCAATGATTTGGTTACCTGGTCGTAAAACGACTGTGTCGCCGACGCAGGGGCCGGGTCGGCCGCGACCGAACCGCGCGGAAACATCGCCGCCAGTGCAAAGGCAGCGGCGGTGCACAAAACTGAATGTCGAACAGAGCGGCGAGGCATGAAATCTCCGTGGGTGTTTTTCGGGTCACAGTCAATCAATCGATCGCTGCGCAGAATCCAGCATGACGCGGCGGTCGTCAATGCCGATTTTTCAGTTTGCGTTCTGCGTGCTGGGCTTTTCATCGTGCTCGGATTTGATATCGCGCACCGTTGCGGCATCGTAGGTGATTTTTAAGCCCTTGGTGATGTCCGCACGATCGCGGCGAATATCCAGCTGCACCTCGGTCTGCCGATTCGCAACGGAATCTTTATATTGATGCATGAACTCATCAAGGTCGGCGACCGGATGCCCGTTCACCCCGCGAATCACATCATCTGGCTCGAGCTGCGCATCGGCGGCGGCGTGACCCGAGGTAAGCGTCTCGATCGCGACGCCGTCGCTGTCGTCAAGTTGATTGCTGTTGGCATAAGCGCGGGTGACTTCGCGCACACTGATACCCCAGACTTTTAATTCCTTTTGTTCACCGAATACACTTTGCAGGCGGAGCGTTTTCGCCTGCAGGTGCAGGTTTTGTTTGCCGCGTTTCACATACAGATCCACATCCGAACCGACGGGCAGATCCGCGATCATTTTTCGAACCGCGGCGATCTCTTCTGGAAACCGGCAGTTGGTCGATTTGCCATTTACTGCCAGCAGTATGTCCTGCGAACGCAGTCCCGCTTTGAGCGCGCTGCCGTTGCGGTCCACGCTGTTGACCAGCACCCCCTGGTTGATATCCACATTATAAAACGATTCGAGTTCCTGCAGCGGTTTAAAATCGATCCCCAGGTCGCTGCGCTCCACGTGACCTTTTTTGTTGGGCAACGCCGAGCTTAAAATGGCGGCGATTACAGGCTTTGCGGTGTCGATCGGAATAGCAAAGTTCAGATTTTGTCCGCCGCCGCGCAGTGTTAATGCCGACGACCTTGCCGCTCAAATCGACCAGCGGTCCACCGCTGTTTCCGGGATTGATCGGCGTGTCCATCTGGATCCAGTTTGAAAAATCTCCTGTCTCCAGATTTTCCGCCTCGGTCATGTCGATGGTCATGCGCTCGGGGTAAAACGTGGCGCTCATTATTAGATATCTGCCCGAGGGTGACCGTACGGTTCAAACCGAACGGCGTGCCGATGGCCATCACATCCTGACCGGTTAGCAGATTGTCGCTGCGCCCAGCTCGGCGGAGCTGAACTGCACGTTCTTTCTGGCGATGTCGTCCATATCCATCTGGATAATCGCAAGGTCCGTCCAGTGATCGTCCCCCACCAGCTTGGCGGCAATTCGCTCTTTGCTTGCCAGCGTGACATACAGCTCAACCGACCGACCGGCGACGTGAAAGTTAGTCAGCACATGGCCAAGTTGATCGATAATGACACCCGATCCGATTCCCCTTCGAAGCGTTCGCTTGCCGTTCACATACACTTCCTGCGCGACATCGATCCGCACCACCGCCGGCGACATCCGCCTGATGACCGACTCAACCGCGAAAGGTGTTGCCTCCGGAAACGGAGGGCTGCTTCCACAACCGATCGGGCCCGTCATTCCAGCTAGAAAAACTATTAACCCGGCAAGAAAGGTGCGACGGTAACGGGTGCAAGGGGTCATGAGCCTCGGATCAATGAATGACAATCGTGACGCCGCCACGACCCGGCGGTGTGGCCGAGCATACCATGCCCGATTAAAGCTGCAGTCGCAACGATGCGGGATTTTTTTGACCCGCCTTTGCGCGGTCTCATTGAGGCTAATCGAAAGATGGGCGTTTATTTTCAGCGGATCGGAGATCCAGGCAATCAGGCCGCCGCGCTGGTGGGTCGCTCGCAGTAGCGCTCACAGATTTCGATGAACGCTGCTTCGGTTTCAACATATGCCTGCACGACGGCGGGGTCGAAATGCGACCCTTCATCCTTGAGGATCAGAGCATGAGCGCTGTCGTGCGAAAAGGCATTTTTATAGATTCGTTTGCTTGTCAGCGCATCATACACATCTGCCAGCGCCACGATTCTGCCGCAAAGTGGAATCTGTTCACCTTTAAGCTGGTTTGGATATCCGGTGCCGTCCCAGCGCTCGTGATGCGTCAGCGCGATTTCCATGGCCATGCGCAAAAAGCTCGCCTCGGGATGCTGCTTGAGGGCGGCTTCCAGTGTTTCAGCGCCGAGGGTGGCGTGGGTCTTCATGATCTCAAATTCACGGTCGCTGAGTCGGCCCGGTTTAAGCAGCACATGATCGGGGATGGCCACCTTGCCGATATCGTGCAGCGGACTGGTGAGATAAATCAGGTGCGGATAATCCGGCTCGATGGGCCGTTCGCGACTGGCGCGGGTCGCCATATGCTGGGCCAATATATGCGAGTAACTTCTTACGCGCTCCAGATGAGCGCCGGTTTCGGGATCGCGTGATTCGGCTAGTTTTGCGAGGGCGAAAATCGTGACGTCACGCGTCTGGAAAGACAGAATACGCTCGGCGATGCGCAGCCGGGCGACAAGCTGAGCGGGTTCCACAGGCTTGACCAGAAAGTCATCTGCGCCGGAATTAAGCCCTTCGACCGAATCGCTGCTCTTGCTGCGACCGGTCAACAGAATCGTATAGATGTAACCGCCGAAGTCCGTTGCGCGGATGGCAGCGCACAAGTCCGGACCACTGAGCCCGGGCATTTCCCAGTCGCAAACCACGACGCGATGGACCTGCTTGCGAAGAATCGTCAGGGCTTCCTGTCCGTCGTTCGCGGTGTCCACCTGATGCCCCGCGCTGGAGAATCGCGGTGATCAGGTCCAGGGTAATTTCATCATCATCAACAACCAGTACACGCATTCAAAACCTCATTACAAAATGGTTTTTCCAGAGCTTTGCGATGGAATCGGCGCGACATTCCTGCTGTCGCCGTCGCCGGTTAACGTACGGAACTCCGCCAGGCAGGCTTCCAGTTCCTGCCCGAGATTATCTACGATCGACTGCGCAGTTCGACAGATCATCAGAGCGGCCAAGTTCTTCAAGTTGTCCCGCAAGAGCGGCAACCCGATTGGCGGCCAGGTTGGAAGCCGTGCCCTTGAGACCGTGCGCCAGCCGGGTGATGCCCGCGACGTCCTTCGATTCGAAGTTCTTCAACAGATCCGCCCAGGTCTGGCGACTCTTATCCTGGAATTTCGCCGCGAGCTTTTTCATCATCGCCCGGTCACCACTGCAACGCTCGAGCAGCTTTTCATAGTCCACCGCTGTGTCAGCGCCGCTCATCGCGGCAGCAGGGACACCGACGCCACTGGCGGGAGGATTCATTACCATTGCGTCCACGGGCGGCACTTGCTCCGTCTGTGATTTCAGCGCGGGTACGAATCGTTTCGATCAACTTCGCAGGATTGAGCGGCTTGGTGAGATACTCGTCCATGCCAGCGGCAAGGCAGCGCTCCCGGTCACCTTTTACCGCATTGGCGGTCAGAGCGATAATCGGAACGCGGCGGTCTGTGATGCCGCGCTCAACTTCCAAGGCGCGAATCGCAATGGCGGCTTCAAATCCGCTCATTTCCGGCATCTGGCAGTCCATCAGGACGATGTCGTACTGCTTTTTCGAAACAGCTGTCACGGCTTCGCGACCGTTGTTGGCGATGTCGCAGGTGTATCCATAGCGCGCGATGGTTTCGGTCACGACGAACTGGTTTACTTCCATGTCCTCGGCGAGCAGGATCTGCACCTCCATGCTTGCCGGCGTATTTTCCGGGACAACCACCGGGGCGATCTGCGCCGCTACCACCGCCGGCGCGATCTTCGGATCGACGACCGATTTCATCAACGAATCATACAAGTTCGACAGGCGGATCGGTTTGGTGAGGAAGCCTACAAATCCGCCTGACTCGGCTTCTACCGAGGCGTCCAGCCCGCTCATTAAAATGAGGCTGAGATCGCGCAGCGGCGCACAGGATCGAACCACCTTTGCCATGGCAAGTCCGTCCATGCCCGGCATCTTCAGGTCTACGATCGCGCTCTCGAACGCAGTCCCCTGTTCGGCTGCCTTCTGCAGGATCTCAATCGCATCAGGAGCAGACGTCGCACTGGCAGCGATCACACCCCACGCGCTCAACTGCTCTACCAGCAACTCGCACTGGGTTAAATTATCGTCGACCACCAGCACGCGATGACCGCGCAAGCTCAGTCGCGGTTGTTCCTGCCGATCGTGATGTTCGAACGTGACCGTGAACCAGAAGGTTGATCCCTTGCCTGCTTCGCTTTCAACACCCATGACGCCGCCCATCAGCTCAACGAGTTGCTTGGATATCGCAAGGCCAAGCCCCGTGCCTCCATATCGACGGGTGATGGATGTATCTACCTGCGAGAAGCTCTTGAACAGCCGATCCATCCGCTCTTTCGGGATGCCGATGCCGGTGTCGCTGACCGAAAATCGCAGCGAGACAGGTTTGCCGTTCATATCTGTGATGCCTGTCGTCACCGCGCCGGGTGCTTCCGGATCGGCGGACGCCACACGCATGACGACTTCACCCTTGGCTGTGAATTTGATGGCGTTATTCAACAGGTTCATCAGCACCTGCCGCAGACGATCGCCATCGGCGCGAACGTGGCGCTGGCACACCTGCGTCTATCCTGCAAACCAGCTCCACTCCCTTGATGGCAGCTTTCTGCGAGAGCACGGTCACCACTTCCTCAACCAGGAAGTGCAAATCGAAATCGGTCTGTTCCAATTCCAGTTTGCCGGCTTCGATCTTCGAGAAATCCAGGATCTGATTTATCAGCGCGAGCAATCCGTCGGAAGACGCCTTGATGACGTTCGTATACCTCTGCTGCTGCTGCGTCAAAGGTGTGCTGCCCAGCAGATCCGCCATGCCGATAACACCATTCAACGGCGTGCGAATTTCATGGCTCATGCTGGCAAGAAAATCGCTCTTGGCGGTGTTGGCGGCCTCGGCGGCGTGACGGGCGGCTTCCGCGGCGTCGGCGCAGCTTCGGCATTGAAGTGGGCGCGCGTGCTCCTCGGTTTCCGCCCGCTTGCGAAGCGTGATGTCCTCGATCGTTCCTTCATAGCCGAGCAGAGCTCCGGCAGCGTCACGAACTTCGCGGGCGTTCTCGCTGATCCAGCAGATGGTGCCGTCCTTGCGATAAATCTCCGACTGAAAATCCGACACCGAACCGGTCTTGCTGATGCAGGCCATGAACTCCCCGCGGCGCTTGGGGTCCACATACAACTGCCGGGAGATGTCTTCCATCCCGCTGATCAAATCATTGGCTGAGCTGTATCCGTAGATACTCGCCAGGGCGGCGTTCACACTGATATACTTTCCAGCCGCTGTTGTCTGAAAAATGCCCATCACCGCGTTCTCAAAAATTCCGCGGTATTTCTCTTCCGAGCGCCGCATCGCCGCGTCGCTTTGCACGACGCGGTCTTCCAGCTGTTTGCGCGCCACCGAAAGCTCGTCGTTCGCTTTCTTCAACAGGCCCGTCTGCTTTTTCAACGGTCCGCTGATGCTCTTGGTGATAAAAGTCACCAGCAACACCGCGGCGAGCAGGGCGCTGGCTGCGACACCCAGACTGCGCGTCCGGCGGTAGATGTAATAGTTGATTCGATTCTGGAGAATTCCGTCCAGTTCCTGATCCGATACCGTCCACAAACTAAAGCTCGCCGTTCGCGCGGCCTCACCGGCGGCCAGGTATTCATTCAGCGGCAGGCTCCCCGGGCCATCCGCCAGCATTTTTGCGGTCAACTCATCAAATCGCTGTGCCGCGTCTGCATATTTTTTAAGAACGCTCGGCACGTTCGCATGAAGGCTCGCGTTGTCACCGTACAGCGGATTGCCGTTGCTCAGCGCGGTCTGCGTGCTGCTGGTGATGCGGTCCAGATCATCCTGCTTGAGCAATGTCAGATCGGTCGCAAGCGTGATCTTTCCCTCGGCGGCGGCCGGACCCGAGGCGGTCAGGTAATTCGATCCGTCCACCATGACCTGGGTCAGGCGATCCTGCGTTTGCGGGAGCGCCATCAGCGTGGTGTCGACCAGGTAGTAACTGTCCAGCTCGGGATCGAGGATCAAATTCGACATATCACCCGCATGGGCGATCATCGTGCGGATGTCGGAGATCAGTTGCAGATGTTTCGCATCCAGCGGCATCGCCGCTCAGGCTCGGCATGTCCGCGACCAGCTTTGCCCACTCTTTGCGAACCGTCAGATAATCGCACCCCTGGCGATTTCGCTTGGCTAAACCATCGGGCGTGAAATCCAGCGTTGCGCCGATCTGCTTGTCTACTTTCTGCAGAACGTCAAACGCGGAATCAATCTCGGCCCGGGCATATGCGATTTCGGCGGTGTTGCCGGCTGATGGCGTCTTGCGCGCAGCAGCCGATGCCGCGGAACCCATTGCAGCAACTGTTCCAGTGGACGCTGATACTGGTTGCCAGTCTGCTCCAGCTTTGCAAAGTGAATGTTCTCGTTAATGCTGGTGATGAACAGGTAAAGCATGATCGAGTCGGGGATCATGAATACCAGGCTGATGAGCGCCAGCTTTTGTGCGATTTTGAGATTGTGAAACCACGTCAACATCGATCATCCCTACGCCTCAGGCGCATCAGACTCAAACAACAAGTCTGGCCTCCGCGCAGGAAAACTCTGGCTGCGGAATCCAACCTTGACCATGTTGTTTCGGTGCAATCCAATTTCTGCTTGATATCAAGATCTAGCTATTGACCCCAGAACATGCTTTTTTTCAGGCATTTTTCGGCTTCTTCTGCCTTTATTGTGCATAACCGGGGGATGCATTGTTGCCTTTGCAGCCACGGGATTGGAATTTATACCGGACCTCGTTAGCATCCCGCCCCGCGCGAGCGGTTTACGAATTGTTTCCCAGCAGAGGAACGGATTATGGGTTTTGCCTCAGGATCGGTCTCATTTCGCAGGTTTTCTGTCATTGGAAAGCATCCCGATGCGATTGACGGAAGCCTCCTGGACAAGCTCGCCGACAACGCGCTCAAGCCGCGGGAAATGGGAATTCCTGAAGAAGTCGAATACGGCTGGTCCGGTGGTCGGCATGTCCTGGACGACCAGTTCGGGTTTGACAGTAACGTCTACGCGGACACCCTTTTCTTCGGTCTCCGAATCGATACCAACCGCGTCCCGGGTGAGGTGAAGAAGGCTTACCAGATCATGGAAGAAACCGCGGTTGCTGCGCAAAATCCATCGGGCTTTATCAGCAAGGCTCAGAAAAAAGAGGCAAAGGAAACGGTCAAGCAAAAGGTCGAAGACGAGATGCGCGGTGGACGTTTTCGCCGCAGCAAGGTCATCCCGATTCTCTGGGATATGACCAGTAAAACGCTTTATGCCGCCGCGTCGGGGAAATCGTTCGAAATGCTTGCTGAGATCTTCGAGCGAAGTTTCGGCTTAAGCCTGATTCCGCTTTCCGCCGGCGCGCTTGCGCTGCGGTCGCTGGAACCGCGGGGTCGCCGCCGCGACTACGAAGATCTTCGCCCCACGCGATTTGTTCCTGGTCCTGAAGGCGAAGGGCAGTATCCCGAGTACCCCTGGGTCGCCAAGGGTCCTGAGCCGAAGGATTTCATCGGCAATGAGTTCCTGCTGTGGCTGTGGTACGAGGCCGACCATCGCGATGGAATCATCAAAACGCCCGATGGAAAAGAAGTATCGATCTTCATCGACCGTTCACTGGATCTCGATTGCGCCTACGGCCAGACCGGACGCGATGGTCTTCGCGGTGACGGGCCCTGCCGGATGCCCGAAGCCAGAGATGCTCTGCGCAGCGGAAAGGTTCCCCGCAAGGCCAGCCTGTTGCTCAATGTAACCAAGATGGATTTTGCCTTATCGCTCAATCCGGAAACCTTCGGTGTTGGTTCGGCTAAGCTGCCTGAGGTGGAAGATGCCCAGACCCCCCGCGTCCTGTTTGAAGAGCGTATCGCCCTGCTGCGCGATTTGAGCAAAACACTCGATCAAATGTTTGAAGCTTTTCTGGCGGTTCGCGCCGGTTCTGCGTGGGAAGGCCATGTCAGCGCGTTGCGTCGCTGGATCATGCAGCCGATTAAAGTCGCTGCGGCATAAATTCATCCGCGTTATTACACACCGATATCTTCATTCCATAATGTGGGATTGTCGCGGATGAAATTCGCCATCATTTCGATGCATTCGGCATCGTGCAGGTCGATCACTTCGATGCCGTTGGCTCGCATGAAATCGGGACTTTTGCCCCACTTGCCTTCCCCGCCGGGGAAATTGACCGATTCACCGACGATGACTTTCGGAATGCCAAATTGCACCGCTGCACCGGTACACAGATAGCACGGCATCAGCGTGCTGTAGAGCACTGTGTCTTTGTAAGTCTTCTGCCGCGATGCGTTTGTCAGGCAATCGATTTCCGCGTGGGCCATCGGATCGCCGTGCTGCACGCGCCGATTATGCCCCGCGGCAATGATCTTATTGTTCCGCACCAGCACCGAACCGATCGGCAATCCCCCTTCGGCAAGTCCCTCTTTCGCCTGATCGATCGCAGCTCTCAAAAATGGATCCATGAATGCATCTCTCGGTGATGTTGGTTCAAAAGAATGGTAACACCCACCCGGCAGGTTCGACAAACAACCGCCGAGCCGATGAGCGGTCTGTGCCGCGCGGTACAACTCTAATAACCTACAAAAAACGGCCCGCGGGATGGCTCATGCAGGATTGACCCGCGCGGGGCAAAACATTACAATCGCGAGCCTTTCGTTTATTGGAATTCGGCGGTTTTTCACGGGAAACAAATCGACTGCGTTGCAGTTGGTTCACCCAAGGGTTTGGAATCATGCGAGCAAGCGACGTCCGCAAAGGTCAGGCAGTTATCATTGATGGCAAGCTGTTTGTCGTCACCGGTGCAGATCACAATACACCGGGAAATCTTCGCGCCAAGGTGCAGTTCAAGCTGCGCGATGTCGGCAAGGGCACCATCATCGATAAGCGCGTCGGCGCCACCGATGACATCGAAATTACGAACCTCGACAGCCGTAATGTCGAATACCTCTACAGTGACAATGACGGGCATGTCCTGATGGACCTTGAGACTTACGAGCAGGATACGATCCCGAAGGAAATATTTGGCTCGGATATACTATACCTTAAGCCCAATACGCAGCTGACCGCCAATTTTCATGAAGGCAAGGTCGTAAGCTACGAATTGCCGAAGGTGGTTGATCTACTGATTACCGACACCCCCCCGGTCATCAAAGGCGCGACGGCAACCAATCAATTGAAAGATGCCACGCTTGAAACCGGGCTGACGACCAAGGTTCCGGGATTCATCGTCACCGGTGAAACCATCCGTATCAAAACGGAAACTGGCGAATACATGAGCCGGTCGTAAGGCGGACCCGGCGGTGCTGCCCGGTTCCGGGCAGCACATCCATCACTCGATATCCAGCACTTTCAGGTGCGTCGTCACGCCGGGCGACACAGCCGGGTTGACTCAACCCCCGCCGGTCCGGCGTGGTACGCCTGTGCGATTTACATCCGCGCCAAACGTCTGATTTCGACCCAACTGCTTACCGCCGTGGAATGGTGTGTTGGTTTTCTTCTGCCCCGCGCCAGCCGTTTTGTCCAGCATGCTCGCCATTGCGTTGGTGGCGGGCTTGCTCAGACTGTCCTTGAAGTTCTTGAACGACGTGCTCTGGGTCATCGGCGCATTCCCCGTTGCGCTGGCTGGTGCGAGCCCCGCGACGACGCGGCGGGCGGCGGCCTGTGCGGCCAGATTCGTGTCCACCAGCGGTTGACCCGCAGGCTCGGCGGATTTGGTTTTTGTGGCTTTTTTCTTAGCCGTGCCTGCGCTGTTCGATTCGGATTTCTTCGCTTTTGCCATTCGTTTTCCTCTTATAGTGCTAACCCTGAACCATATTTTAGATAACCTGTTCGTCGGCACAACGCTTGGACGTGCATAAACCTGTATTGTTTTTTCTTGCAAGCAAAGCGTCGGGTGGAGATGTTATCGGAATTATGACTGAGCCCAATTCAGCACCAGGTGATTCCGATGCTGACAATCGAACGGATTGTTTTGCCCCGCCCGCCGAGCCCTGCGAATGCTACTGCCTGCACTGCAACCGCGTGTTCATGAGCGATGGAATCTGGTTCCAGAAAGTCATCAACGCCCGCGACGGATTCGAAGGGTTCTGGATGTGCCCCACGCCCAACTGCGACGGAGCTGGTTTCACTTTTGATATCTTCCCGACCGACCCCGATCACCCCGCCAACCAGGGTTGGACGACCGGCGAAGAAGATGACGAAGCCGACGCTTTTTTCCAGGCCGGCGAAACGCTCGACACCGCCGGCGAGGAATACGATCCTGCTGAAACCAAATATGCAGAACTGGACGACGTGTACCCCGACGAGGATGACGACCTCGAAGGTGAAGAATGGAAGCACGGTCTGGAACCGGGGCAGCGGCCTCCCGAACCGTTGTGGGCCGCTTCGGCTCGCCGGGAATGGGAAGAGCAGCAGAAGGAATATGACAGTCCGGACCAGCGACCACGCGTGGTTGATTGGGCCGATCATCCCGAGTCGCAGATGCCGCCGTATATCGGGCCGGAGGACCCTGGCGGAGAAATCGGAGACAGCGACATTCCTTTTTAGCCGGCGAAATTCCGGCCCGCGTAACGCGGATGAACGTTTGATATTCGAACCAGTTCACACACCAATCGCCGAAGGATCGATCGTTTCTGCCACTACTTCGCGCCGATGATTTGATCGCGGTGCGGTGACCGGCGCATCAGCGTAGTTGGAGACGAAATGGCAGGCGGCCCAATGTTCGGGCTGCACCTCGCGAAGCGTTGGTTCCACTTCGATACAGCTGCGCATGACCGTTGCGCGCTCCGAGCCGACGGTAATCTGCACCACAGATTCACCAGAGGCCTGCGCCGCCAGCTCGCGCCCGCGGGCAGCGGGTGTGGAACTTGCACCCTACCGGAAAACTGGCGGGGTTGGGGACATTTCCTGGAATGGTTTGCAGACGCGATGATTCATCCCCAAGGCGCGGCACGGATTTGAACAATCCTTCTGTGTAAGGATGCAGCGGCCGATCGAAAAGATCTTCGACGGTTGCAAATTCAACCACGCGGCTGGCGTACATCACTGCGACGGTATCGGCGTTTTCGGCGACAACGCCCAGGTCGTGCGTGATCAGCAGGACCGCCATTCCGCTCTGGCGCTGCAGTTCGCGAAGCAGTTCCAGGATCTGCGCCTGAATGGTCACATCCAGCGCGGTGGTCGGCTCGTCGGCGATCAGCAGCTTGGGTTTGCATGACAGCGCCATGGCAATCATGACGCGCTGCCGCATACCACCGGACATCTGATGCGGATACTCATTGATACGCCGCGCCGGATCGCTGATGCCGACATCCGCCAGTGCCTGCTCGGCAATTTTATACGCCTCTCGCGTTCTCACGCCTTGATGCAGCAAAACTGCTTCGGCAATCTGGTCGCCGATCGTATAGACCGGGTTAAGCGATGTCATCGGTTCCTGAAAGATCATCGCGATGTCTTTGCCGCGCACCCGCCGCATTTGTTTTTCAGTGAGCTCGAGTATCGGACGGTCTTCAAACCGGATAGACCCGCCAAGCACTTTGCCAGGTGGGGTTGGAATCAAACGGAGAATGGAAAGCGCGGTCACCGATTTACCGCAGCCCGACTCCCCGACGACCGCAAGTGTCTGACCCGGGAAAATCGAATATGAAACATCCTGCACCGGTCGAAGCATGCCGCGCGTGGTTTCAAAACCAATATTGAGCCCGCCGATTTCCAGCAGCGGTTTTGCGTCACCGGGCATATCAGTCCCTTCCGCGTAGTTTGGGGTCCAGCGCATCGCGCAATGCATCACCGAGCACGGTCAGGGCCATGCAGATGATGAAGATCGCCGTGGTGGCTACAGCGACTTCCCACCACACGCCCCGCAGCAGCGTCAGCTTTGCGTCGTTAATCATGTTCCCCCAGCTTGGTTTTGTGCTTACGCCCAGTCCGAGGAATGCGAGCACCACTTCAACCTGTAGATACCCCACCGCGCCAAGTGTAAAGGTGATGATGATCAGGTGCGACACGTTTGGAAGAATGTGGCGGAAGATGATTCGTGCCTCCGACAGCCCCAGCGCGCGCCCCGCCGCAACCATGTCAGAATCGCGCAGCTTCAGGGTTTCGCCTCGAATCAACCGACATAAAGAAACCCAGTCCGTAAGCCCCAGGGAGAGGACCACAATCACCAGATCGCTCGGGAGAAGATCATTGAAAAATGCCGACAGCGGTCCGGGGTTTTGCGCCGGAGAGTGTTTCAGTGCAGCGTTCTGCTGAAGTGTATACGTGACCGCGATAACCAATAAAAGCCACGGAATCGTGCTCACCACAGAGTAGACCCAGGTGATAAGGTCATCAATCCAACCACCAAAATATCCGGCCACCATTCCCAGTACGGTGCCGATCGATAAAACCAGCACGCTGGTGAGAACGGTAATAAGTAGCGCAGTGTCGAGCGCCATACAGAACCTGCCAGAAGACGCTGTGGCCCTGGAAATCAAATCCGAGCCATGCACTCGGTGATAAATGCCGCGTGCCCGCAGGATCGGTATAGGACCATGAAGGCGGCGCATAGGGAACATCCGGCTGGTATTTGAAGTCGATCAGTTCATTAAGACTATGGATATGTTCAACACCGGGCAGGTCGCGAAGGACAGGCACCTGCCGGGGAGAGGGAAGCAGGCTGACCAGACCAATCAACAGATAGATCGCGACGATCAACAGACAGATTTTGTTGGCCCGTCCTCGCACGAGCAGATCCCAGCCGTTGGCGCGGCGTGGTGATGTGGGCGCGATGACAGCGGCGCCTGCTTCGCTGGTAACTACCTGATCCACGGGCTCGGGCATGTTGCCGGCATTGGTCATCGAAGCACCACCCGCGGATCAACCAGTGTGTAGCAGATGTCGGTGATGAAAAGCATCACTGCATAAGCGATGGCAGTCAGATACATCTCGGCCATCACCACCGGACTGTCGGTGGCGTGAATGGAGTCAACTAATAACCCGCCGAAGCCGGGGATCTGGAACATTTGTTCAAGCAACAGCGTGCCGGTGAGTAAAAATGGCAGCGCGACAATCGTGTTGGTCACGACAGGTATGAGCAGATTTCGAAACACATGAACCAATAGAATGTCCGAGCCGCTAACGCCTTTGGCGCGGGCCGTTCGTACATAGTCAGTGTTGATCTCTTCCAAGGCGACGGTCCTATAGAACCGGACCGATCCTCCCAGGCCACCGATGACCGTTATCAGGATCGGCAAGGCGGCAAAGTGAATCCCCAGCAATATGCCCGGCGCCCAGCCGGCAACTGGAAACCAGCGAAGCTGCGCGCAAAAAGCCATTGCGCGCCGAGATAAATGCTCAGTGTCGGAATGCTCATCATCAGCACGGCGAGAAAAGTTGCGCCGTGATCGATCAAAGAGTTTCGCCGGGCGGCAACGATCATCGCGATAATGATCTGCAACCCCAGGCCGATCACGAACGCCGGACCCTGCACGGCAAGCGATATCGGCGCTTTGCGCGAACAGCGACCAGACCGATTCCTGATAACGCTGCGAGCGAGGAAAATGAAACGAAAGGATATTAAAAAACTGCGTGTCCAGCAGCGATCCGACGTGACCGGTGGAATGATACTCCAAAACATTCGGTACGAAGCGCGGCTTATCCAGCCCCAGTTCGTGAGTCACGCGGATGCGGTCCGATTCTTTCATCTGCTTGCCACCAAACGCCCGCACGGGATCTTTGGCGGCGACGTTGAACAACAGGAACGTCAGCAGCATCACCCCGAAAATAATCGAGAGCGTGAGGAAGAATTTTCGAATCAGGTAGGTGAACATTCGACTTCTTAATGACGCTCGGTCAACCGCCTGGCGCGCAGCTCTCTGTCTAAAACAACATACTGAGAGTAACCGTGCCCGTAATCCATGATAAAACGATTTTTCACCCAATCGTAACTCAGCGAATAAAGCAGCGGATAGTCTGTCAGCAACCAGGGGCAATCCTCTTCGAGTATTTCCTGCATCTGCACATAGATCGCGCGACGCTGCGGGGTGTCCTGCATCACGATGGATTGATCGTACAACTTATCAAACGCTGGATTGACGTAACCGATTGCATTCAGTCCGCCCGGCGCTGCGCTTGGACCATAGAAAAGCTGGAGGAAATCCTGCTCGTCGGGATAGTCGGATTGCCAGCCTCCATCAAAAAGTTGGAACTGCCGCCCATCCACCATTTGTTGCCAGCGGGCGAAATCGCGGAATTCCGGATTAAGTGTAATGCCGATCTGGCTCATCTGATCCGTGTAAAAGGCAGCCATCTGGCGGCTCAGCGTGTCGGCATCGCGATAAAGAATGGTCAGCGGTGGAATGGGTCCGCCGTTCACCTGAACTGCTTCGACCATTTTCTGTCGCGCGGCCGACAGATCAAACCGCGTGTAAGGATTGCTTCGCCCCGGATCGAAAGTCGGGAAACCCGGCGGAATAACCCCGATGGCTGGCACACCTCGACCGTTCGCGAACTTGTCGATAAATGATTTGCGATCGAAAGCCATCGACATCGCCTGACGCAGTGCTTTGTTTTTGCCGACGACCGGGTCCGCCATATTGAAACCCACGTATTCTGTCGTGGGATCGGTGTGTTTGTGCAGCACAATGCCTTGCGTACCCATCTCCGGGGTAAGATCTCCCGCGGCTCCGATCGCCTGCTGATAGGCATCTTTTGGAATCCCACCGACATCAAACAAACCCTGGCGAAACAGCAGCCACACAGGCAGATCCTCGGAGAAATAATCCAGCTGTATGCGTTTGATTTTTGGATACCGGTCGGCATCACTGACCCTGGTTCCGCCATCGATATCAGGCCGACCCCGGTAAATGGGATTCGCAATGAAAGTGATTCGCTGCTCGCGGAGGTTTTCTGAAATGGCATATGCGCCGGTGCCGACCGGATGCTTGCGGAATTCCTCGCCCCAGTGTTCAACCAGCGGCCGGCTGACCGGGGCGCACGGACAATTCACCAGGTTATAAATCATCTGCGGATAAGGACTGGTGAATTTCAAAATCAGTTTGAAAGGATCGTGTGGATCAACCTGAAATCCTTCGACCGGTTGATCGTAATTAACCGTGCCCACCGGCGCTTTGCGCGTGTATTCGTACCAATCATTTACACCCTTTAATCGATCCTGAAAAATGAACGAGTAGTTCATTCCGCTGGTGTGAAAATCGCACACGCGTTTGAAGCTGAAGACAAAATCAGCAGCGGAAATTTCCGGACCGGTGCCATCGGGCCAGATCGCTTTTTCCGGATCGTAATAATGAATGCCGCGGCGGATCGGGATGGTCATCGTAAGCCCGTCGCTGGAAACGGTTGGCATCGCTGAGGCCAGCTCAGGGTACAGCTCGTAGGGCACGACTTTAAACTTGTAGTTGTACAACCCTTCGCAGACGTACTTCATGATCGAGTCGCCGAGCGTGTCACCGACCTCCGCTGGATCCAGGGTTTTAATGGCCCCAGCATAGGCGGCGTAGAATGTGTCGGGATCGCGCCGGCGAGCGATTGAGGGCGAAAGCAATGGCGCCGATTATCATCGCCACAAAGGCGGTATAACCGAAGAAGATCCATTTCACTTTTCGCATGAATCGGAGCGCGGACTGGAATCAAATATTCGCCGAGCGGCGCTTCGGATCGAACACCTCGCGCAATCCGTCGCCTAAAAAATTCAGGCTCAGCAACGTGACGGCGAGCAATGTACACGGAAAAACCAGCAACCACCAGCGGCTATCGATCGGGTTGAGGGCCAGGGTCAGTCCCTCACTGGCGAGCGAACCCCAGGTCGGCAGAGGCGGTTGGATGCCGATGCCCAGAAAGCTCAGTGTGCTCTCCTGAAGAATGGCGTTTGGGATTGTCAGTGTTGCGTAGACAGTGATCGGCCCCACGAGATTGGGAAGCAGATGATACAGAAAAATTCGCCATTCAGGTGTGCCAAGCGCGCGAGCGGCATCAATGAAAGGCATGGATCGCAGCGACAGAACCTGCCCGCGAATCACCCGCGCCATCGTCAACCAGCTGACAAGCCCGATAGCCAGAAAAAGCACAACAAGATTGATCGTCTGACTGTCAACGTGAACGAACTTTTTCAGCGGTCGCTCGAGTGCAATTTTAAGAGGATGACCATCAGGATGTAAGGCAGCCCATATAGGACATCGACGGTCCGCATTAAAAGTCCGTCGATCCATCCACCTCGATAGCCGGCCATCACACCGACTAACACGCCCAGCAGGACGGATACCGCCGCGGCGGCAACTCCCACGGCCAGGCTGATGACCCCACCCATCAGGCAACGACCCAGCAGGCTTTGCCCAAGACTCGTCGTGCCCATCACAAACCAGATCGGCCGAAATTGCGGCGGATGCTGGCCTGCATTTTGATGCTGACGATCGTAGTAGAAATCGCTCCCAGGACGCATGGTCCAGGGCAAGGTCGCGATGCACAGCACCACAATTCCCAGAAGCACACCGCCGCCGAAACGCACTCTGCGATTGGCGTAAATGCGGGAAAGCAGGCTTTGACGGTCATCCGGCATGCGACGGATTAAAGCAAATCCAGCGTTGCGTAGCGAATGATGGGTGATTCGCTTTGCGAATCCGATCCAACCAACGTGGCCGCGTGAATCAAAATTCAATTGCCGAGCAACACGCAAAATGCTACTATTGCAGCTCGTTCGGGGATCTTTCGTTTCAACAACAAGAGCATCTGGCATGTTACGAACTGCAGCGTTTGTTTTGATCGCCGCCGCTGCGCCGATCGCGAACGCTGCGATGTATCAATCGGTGATTCTGTTCCCAATCAGCGCATTGAGCGCGTTCAGTTCCGCGTCGCCTGCGGGCGGCCCGGCCACGGCTGTTGGTGGGCAGGTTGTGGGAAGTGCGTTGGATTCTGCTGGAATCAATCACGCCTATCTGTGGGCCTCCTCAGGCGGCGGCGATCTGGGCGCGGGTTTTGCGAGCGGATCAACAACATCGTTTGCAGTGGCAACCAGCGGTGGGCGGCAGGTTGGATACACCGAAACCAGCGGAGGTGCCTATACCGATCAGGCAATTTTATGGTCCGGTCCTGGCGGATCATCGGTCAATCTAAATCCGGTTTCTCTATCTGGATTTACTGCATCTGAAGCACTGGGATTAAGCGCCAGCGAACAAGTTGGATATGCGACGGGGACCGCCGTGGGCAATCAAAATCACGCCGTGCTCTGGTCTGGCAGCGCGAGCTCGGCGGTGGATCTTCAACCCGCTGCGGCGCTGGGGTATAGCAGTTCTGCTGCCGTGGCGACGGATGGCACGCAACAGGTCGGGCAGGTTTCCGGCACTGCGTCAGCGCAGTCGGCCCATGCGGCTTTATGGGCCGGATCGGCGGATTCGTTCGTCGATTTGAACCCAACCGCCGCCGGCTACACCACATCGCTGGGGCTTGGGGTTGACCTGAATCAGCAAGTCGGCAATGGATCGGGCTCGGCAACAAATTTACAGACTCACGCACTGCTCTGGACCGGGTCGGCCGGCTCGGTGATCGATTTGAATCCGACTAATCTGACGACAATTTCATCGTCAACCGCTGAGGGAACGAATGGGTCGCAGCAGGTGGGATTCGGATCGGGCAACGGAACGGGAAATCATCTCAACGCGCTGCTGTGGTCCGGCACCGCGGGTTCGGCAATCAATCTGCAATCAATGCTTCCAGACTCGGTCACCTGGACGAGTTCTTACGCGACCTCAATCGACAGTGCAGGCAATGTGTTCGGCGTTGCCCAGGGAGTGATGAACGCGGTGACGGAAAACTTCGCGGTGGAGTGGTCGCCGCTGGTGAGCAGCAGCCTGGTGGATGTCGCTAACGGTCATCTGGATCTGTCTGGATCTTCGCTGGAGTCGGTGATTTTGCAGGTGAACCACGGATACAACGGAGGAAACTGGAACGGAACTTCGGGCATTACCAGTTCCGCCGCAGCGGCGGATACATCGCATCTGACTGCGCTGGGCATCATGCAGAACGACCAGAACGGAAGCGCATACTATACAAAATCCAGGCCGTTTTATGGCAGCGACCCCGGCGCTTCTGACATCCTGTTGAAATACACCTATTACGGCGACGCCAATCTGGACGGACAGGTGGACGGCTCAGATTACAGCCGGATCGACGCCGCCGTGCTCGCAAACCAGCAAACCGCCGGCTCAATGAGCGGCTGGTTTAATGGCGATTTTAACTACGATGGATTTATCGACGGATCGGATTACACGTTGATCGACAACGCATTCAACACGCAGGGCAACAGCTTCGCGAGCGTGATCGCGTCCATTACTTCAGAGGTCGCGACGCCCCCTGCTGCAACATCTGTCCCGGAGGCTAATTCTCTTTTGGCGGCGTCCATAGCGTCGGTTGCATTGCTGCTGGGTCGCCGCAGGTTGGGGCGCAAAAAGAGGATCTGATTCATCCAGCGTCGGCTTCGTGTATACTTGCCTGCGTTGCGGCAGATGAGGCGGTCGCGCTGTGGAGCAATCCGCGGTGAGGAAAGTCCGAACTGCGCAGGGCAACGGTGCTTGATAACGTCAAGGCGGAGAAGCGCGCGGTAACCATC
Source organism: uncultured Phycisphaerales bacterium (assembly GCA_963792535.1). GTDB lineage: Bacteria > Planctomycetota > Phycisphaerae > Tepidisphaerales > Tepidisphaeraceae > CBDAQA01. Next base: position 560,143 of record CAWBWQ010000004.1, on the reverse strand, counting down.
GCGATCGAATCCGACGGAAAGTGCAACAGAAAGTAAACCACTTGAGAGGCGTCCGTTGTCCGTTGTCAGTTGCTGAACAACCGACAACCGACAACGGACAACGGACAAATCTCAAGAAAGGGTGAAATGGTGCGGTAAGAGCGCACCGCGTTGATGGTGACATCAACGGCATGGCAAACCCCACCGGCAGCAAGACCAAATATGCGGACAGCCCCTGCCCGGGCGCAAGCTTGCCATCCGCGGGTAGGTCGCAGGGTCTTCACGAAAGTGATGGCCTGAGGCAGCCAGCAATGTCTGCCACAGAGAAATGACAGCCCCGGTGGATCGGATCGATCTGCCGGAACAGAATTCGGCTTACGTTCAGCCGCAACAATATGACCGGCGAGGTTTCCTCATGGAAATCTCGCCGGCCTTTTTTTGTTCCCGTCGCCGGCGCGTGCGCCGTCGCGGTGCAAATGCGAAAGATTATTCAACAGTATCAGGCGTAGGTGTCGACACCACCGGCAGGACTGCTGGGTAAGCTCTGAAGCGATGCTGCCTGCAGCAGTTTCAGCACACCGGCGCCTTCGGCCTTTTGTGATTCCAGTACCTTGGCGGCGACACTCCCCTGCACATTCTGGGCTATTTTTTGTTGCTGAAAGGCCGAAGCGCCGCTGACTGTTGTAACGTCCATGATATTTTTAATATCGGCAGGACAACACCGCCGGTTTGCGGGATTCTGCCGATAATTCAGGTCTGATAATGAGATGGAATCAAATAACGCGCTGGGCCGCGTCGAAGCATCTGCGCACCAGGCGGGCAGCGGCGTCGTTTTTGAGCGCGCCGGCGTGGCGGCAACCGTTGATCCAGAAGTTCATCTTCGGTTGCAGAGCCGCATCGTACAGGGACTGGCCTTGTTCGAACGGTATGTATTCATCGTCGACGCCGTGGATCACCAGCACCGGTCTGGGCCAGATAGATTTGATCGCATCAGCCGGAGCGAACGCGGGAAGATTCGCGCCCACCTGGCAACCGGCCATGGTTAAACCCAGGCGATTGACGAACCATTCCAGCGGACCGGGAATCACTTCTCGGGTTAACGACGCCATGACGTTATCCAGACGGTCGTAGGTGTCATAGACGGCGATGGCATCGATGTTCTGGCCCTCCGGCGACGCATCGGCAGCTGCTGCCAGCAGGGCCGCGGCGCCGGTGCTCACGCCAAGCCCTGCTACCTTTCGACAGGCGTTTGGGTGTACCGATCGCAACCAGCGCATGGCCCCCAGCACGTCGTTTTGTTCCAGATCGCCGAATGAGCATAACTGTCCCCCGCTTTCGCCATGCGGCTCGGAAATCAAACACGAGCACGTTGTATCCCGCGGGAACCAGCTTGCGGACTAGGGACAACTCGGTGGATTTATCCGCATTAGAACCGGGGCAGAGCAACACCGTCTGTGATGCCTCGCCGGAGGGCGCGGGAATCCACCAACCGGCAATACGCACACCGTCGGTGGCGGGAAACGTGATGCGCTGAAAGCCCCAGTTGTACAGCGTTTGCGGGTCGTCGGTCGTGCCGACGCGCGGGCGATAGGTCAGCACCGTGGCGAGCACATACGGAAATCCGATACAGAATACCAGGGCCGCCCGCGCCAGCAGGCCGGTGGTCGCGCGGACGTTGTACCACCAGAGTCGACCGCCATATCGATCGAGACCAAAAAACCATCGGCTGGCCAACCACAACCGATGGTCGCAGGCTTGCAGCAGCAGCATGAACGATGTCGCAAGGTAGGCGGTAATCACCACCTGTGTGAACAGGAGTTGCCCGTGTAAAGACACCGCATAAAACACACAAACCAGAGTTCCGGCGGTTGAACCAAGCAATGCGGTCAGTCGCAGTCTTCGCAAGGGGCGTGGCTGGCGATGAACGACGCGCAGCCGGATGGCGCGAGCCATCACCACCAGGGGGAAGACGACGTAAAGCGCCACGAGCAACATATGGATGAGTTTGAACGTCATGCGACCGTAACATTATACCACGAACGTTGTTCTTGAACTGTCCGGCTCAATAGCATCATTTCGCCCATTGCCCGGCGAACGGAAGAAGTTATGGTTTTGCTAATACACGTTCTGTTTGTAATTTTTTAAGCCTCGGCGGCTACTTTAGTGCATACTGCTTGCGGTGACCGTGCCTAAGCTTTAACTACGGTTCACATCAGCCTATTACGAAAGACCCGGTCCATGCGGCAGACTCGTCATCACCAGAAAAATAAGATCGTCTTCCCCTCTCGTGTTGCAGCGGAGGCTTTGGAGTTTCGCCGGTTGCTTTCAGCCTTACCCAACCCCGTTGCGCACCCGGTAGATTCGGCGATTCCCCAGGGTGGAACAATCCCCGCCGGTCTGGCTTCTCCTCCGGGCTATAGTCCGGCGCAGATCGAGCAGGCGTATGGCATTAACAGCATCAGCTTCAACGGCATCGCGGGCACGGGGGCTGGGCAGACCGTCGCGATTGTCGCGGCGATGGACAATCCAAATTTCGTAAACAGCACCGATCCCAACTTTGGTAACAGCGATCTGCACAAGTTCGATGTGGCCATGGGATTGGCGGATCCTCCTTCGTTTAAAAAGGTGGATGAAAACGGCGGCACCAACTACCCCACCGCGGATTTTGGCTGGGCCAACGAAATTGCGCTGGATGTGGAGTGGACCCACGCGTTAGCGCCGCAGGCGAATATTCTGCTGGTGGAAGCGTCTTCCAGCGGGCTGTTCGGCCTGTTGCAGGGAGCGGCTAATACCGCGCGGAATACACCGGGTGTGTCGGTGGTCAGCATGAGCTTTGCGGTGAATGAGTTCTTCGGCGAAGCGCAGTATGACCAATATCTGACCACACCTTCAGGTCATGCCGGCATCACATTTGTTGCCGCCAGCGGGGACAACGGCGATCCCGGTGGCTATCCGGCATTCTCGTCCAATGTTGTCTCGGTCGGCGCTACCGCACTGACTCTGAGCGGTAACAGTTACGGCAGCGAAACGGGCCATAACACCAGCGGCGGCGGCATCAGTAACTATGAAACCAAGCCCGCTTACCAGTTCGGGATTTCAGCCAGCTCCGGCTTCCGGGCCAGCCCGGATGTATCCATCAACGGCGACCCCAATACCGGCGTGTCGGTCTACGACTCCTACAACGGCGGCAGTGCCACACCATGGTACAAAATCGGCGGCACCAGTTTTTCAGCGCCGGCGTGGGGCGCGATGATTGCCGTCACCGACCAGGGTCGGGCGACCTTGGGCCTGTCGTCGCTGAACGGTGCAACGCAGACGCTTCCGCGTCTTTACGCATTGAACAGTTCCGATTTTCACGACATCACCACTGGCACCACCACCGGTTCCAGCGGCGCATCGGCGCATGCCGGGTATGACCTTGTCACCGGGCGCGGGACACCGATCGCAAATATCCTGGTTCCCGATCTTGCCGGCGGAAACACCGTGTCGGGAACCATCTTTAAGGATGTCAACGCAAACGCGGTTCACGACGCCGGCGAGCCTGGCGTCGGCGGATTCAGCACGTTTGTTGATCTGTACAATACCGGTACGGTTGTCGGCGGCGATTTCCAGGTGCAATCGACTTCCGACGGCACGTATCAGTTCACCGATCTTCCCGGCGGAAATTATCACTTTAATCAGGTCACGCCCGCCGGATGGGATCTGACCACTTCAACAACCAATTTTTCTCTCACGCTTGGTTTTGGTTCGAGCCTGAGCGGAAACGATATTGGCTATAAACCCAGCGGCAGCGCCGCGTCGTTGGTGTTCATCCAGCCGCCTCCGAGTTCAGCAGTGGTCGGAACCGCCATCACTCCCGCTATTACCGTTGCGGTTGAAGACGCCAACGGCAACGTGCTGACGGGCGATACCTCCGCGGTAACACTTTCACTGGCCAGCGGCACAGGGCCGCTCAACGGAATCCTCACGCACAACGCGGTGGGCGGTATCGCCACATTCAGCGGGATCTCGATCGGCGCAGCTGACACCGATGTGCTGCAGGCCACCGATGGATTGCTCAGGTCCGCCATGTCCAGCAACATTGTTGTCTCGCTGACCCCGCCCGTGCTCGCCACCCAGTTGGTCTTCGGTCAGCAGCCAACAACCGCCGCCGTGGGAACAGCTTTGATTCCGGCAGTCAGTGTCTATCTCGAAGACGCCAACGGGCATATCGTCAGCACCGACACTTCAGCAGTGACCCTGAGCCTTGCGGCCGGCTCGACCACCGCCGCCCCCACCGGCACGCTGACGGTGAACGCAGTGAACGGAATCGCCCAGTTCCGCAATGTCATATTCACATCGGCCGGAACCGCGTCATTAACCGCAGCCGATGGCACCCTCACACCGGCCACCTCAAACCCTTTCACCGCTGCAATCGTGCCGGTGAAACTTACCTTTGCCCAGCAGCCCTCTGCCGTCTCGGTGGGATCGATTATCACACCGCCGGTTGTTGTGAACGTCGCTGACTATCTCGGCAATCCGGTTGCCGGCGACAGTTCAGCTGTTACGCTGACGATTACGAATGGAACGGTAGCACTCGGCGGCGTGACCACCGTAAATGCAGTTAACGGGGTCGCCACATTCAGCAACCTGTCGGTCCCCACCGCCGGTGTATACACCATCACGGCAACTGATTCGGCGCTTACCTCAGCAACCTCAAACATCCTCAGCGTAACCGTACCCGGCGATGTAGTGCCCGGCCTGGTGCACAGTCGGCTCGCGAGCAGTCTGATCGCGGGAACCAGAGTCCACTCCAGCGTTCAAGTGACCGAAACCTACAGCGGCGCGATCACCGGTTTGCACCCGATCACCACCGATATTTTTGCTGTCGCAGCGGATGGAACGTCAACGCTTCTGGGCACGTTGGTCCGCGAAGTTTCGCTGCGGACCGGCGGAAAATACGCCGCCGCCGTGCCGATCACCCAGGTGCCGCCTTCCCTTGATGGCAACTATTCGATCAAGGCGCTGGTCGTCGATCCGGCAGGTGACTCCAGCAGCAGCGCGATTGCCGCCACCGTCGTCATCGCCCCGCCGACGATCGCCTTAAACGCGACGTTCCTGCGACTGACCCTTCCCCCCTCGGTCGTGGCCGGCAGTGTTTCGCATGCGCTGGCGACCGTCAAAATCATTAACTCGGGCAACGTCACTTCCCTTGGAACGGTGACGGTAGGTATTTACGCATCACCTGATGGATTGATGAGCGATGCAACACTCATCGCAAGTCTGCCTCGTCGCCTTTCGATTCGGGCCAGGGGGCCGGCTGTTATTTCTGTGCCTCTGAAGGCCATACCCGCCGGGCTGCACGGAAACTTCACTATTCTCGCCCAGGTAATAGATCCAAATCTGACCGCAACCTCGGTCAGCAGCGCGAAGGTGATCAACATCGCCCCGGCGTTCATATCGCTTTCGTCAACACTCGGTATTGCGGCCCCCGCAACGGTCGCGCCTGGAAGATTCACCACTGTCACCTTCACCGTTCACAATGCCGGCAACATCGACTCGACTGGCATGGCCACCATCAACATCGGTTTTAGTTCTGACCGAGCCACCGAACTTGCGGGGGGCACCGTTCTCACGCGATCGTATCACATCCCTCTGGGCAGAAGCATTGCCCTGCGTTTGCGGATTGCCGTCCCGACCACGCTGACCGCGGGCACGTATTTTCCGTTTGTGTCCTTTAGTCAACTCGGCAATGCGACGCAGGCCATCGGAATTTCTTCAATTACCGTGTCGTGATTCCCGCTAGGACAGAACTTCTGCGACCGCGAGTTGCATGAACGTCCATCGCCGGGCGATTGCTGGGTAAAAAACGTCGCATTTTGTCCAAAATGCGTCGCTGTGCGACGCGCTATGCGACGTTTTAGCAATAGTTTGATACGAATTACGTTTCGGTCGGATGTGTATTACTTGCGTTTACGACGCTTGCCTTCGACCGTTTCGTCGATGTCACCGATTTGAACAATATGACTGATCGACACCGTTCGCCAATGTTTGGCCAGTCGGCGACCTTCATCGTCCTTGGTCCAGATCGTGGGCATGATCGCGCTGCTTTCGCCGACGACAATCATGCCCGGCTCGCTTACATCAACGCGGCTGCCGTCACTGAGATGAACGCGAAACGGCTTAAACGGTTGATCGTTCAATCGGTCTAAAAGCTCGCCTGCCTGCATGGCCTGACTATATCACAAACCAAAAAAGATCGATCGTCACACTCCCAACGGCGCTTGCAACTCCTGTAGAACTTCAGTGCGCACATCCAATTCCATCTTCGGTGATTTGCCCAATTCCGTTTCAACATACTGCATCGCCCGGTCCATCTTCGGATAGCGCACTTCGCGATAGCCGGTCACTTCCTCCGGCGATTTGAGCATATTGACAGCCGACCCATACGTTCCCGGATTAAGGCTTACGCGCGACAGCACGCGCGATGTACCAGTCGCGAAACGCGTTTTCCTTGCTGTGCCAGCCGGGCAGTTTCCGCCACCACTTCATGCGGCGAACCACGTTCAACTGCCAGTCGGTCGTTGTGATCTCAAAACGCAACCGGAATTTTCCGATGTTGAATTCAGGGCTCGTATGATGCCGGTAAACCAGCTTGTCCCCGTTGGCGACATCCACGTTGTATTTCACGATGTCGCGTTGCTTTTTCTCATAGCGCGTCAATAGATAAGCCACATAAGGCTCATCCTTAATCAGCATGACCTTCGCCAGGTTCCAGATGGCCGCGTGTGTGGCTTGAAACGCATGCTCGACACTATCCCGGCGATATACGCCGCGCACCAGTTCGATATAACGCTTGGCAAGTCCGCTGTCCTGATACTGCAGCAAATCGTAGATGCGAAGCGTGAGATCGTATTTGCTCTCTTCGGTCAAGTCGCGCATTGCCTTCATCGCTCCGTGCACCAGCATCTCAAAGCGATCAGCATGTACGCGTCCGGACATCCGCGTTTTGCGGAGAATCTTTGACTTGTTGGTCACAAGGTGTTCCCAGGTATCGGGAACCGGTTTGCGCGGCAGTGCGCGGGGTTCGAGCGCCAGTTTGCGGCCGATGTTGAACGCCTTGAGATTTTTGCGATGGTCCCGGCGAATGGTGTCCTTGATCGCCCAGGCAATGCTCCGCGCTGACCGGAATCAAACCCAGCTGGAATGCAACGCCGAGCATCATGATGTTGACAAACTGCTTGCTGCCCAACCGCTGCTCGCAGATATCTGAGAGGTTACGGCTAAAGGAAAGATCGGCCCGGCAATGATCGAAAATTTCCTGGCGAAGCTCAGCCGGATCAAAGTCGTGCCGGCCAAGAAGCGTAAGAACCGTCGGCTGCTTGTATTCATTCAGCACCGCGGCGGTGCGATCTCTATGAGCCACGCGGAATTGCTCGCGCGGATCAAGGGCACGGGCAGCTTCGAGAATGTCGACGCCAAGGAGCAGGTCGGCTTTGCCGTAGGGTATGGCTCCTGTTGTGGCGTAGCTTGGCGAATCAATGTTTGAGGATGCGAACATCGAACGTTGAACATCCAACATCGAACTTCGAAGTGCAGAATCAGCGTTCCGCACACCCTCGCCAATTTGATGTTCCCCGTCTTCTGTTCGACGTTCACTGTTCGATGTTCGATGTTCAGTGTTCGTCTTTTCTTCGTTCGATGTACCCGCAGCAGAGCCGCTATGCTCTCTAATGACGTCGTCTTTGACGAATGTCATCTGCCCATACACCCCACCATTACGAATGGCCAATCCCTTCTTATCCTGGAACAGAACGCGATAGCCTTCTTTATGTCCCGCGCGGATCAGGATTGCGCCGACAACGCCGATGCCCATTCCGCCGACACCGGCCATGTGAACGCGCCAGCTGTCACCCGCCGAATTCATGACGTGAACCGCTTTGGGCTCGGGCAGTTTATCCAGCGCCATATGTGGCAGCGTGTAACGCCGACGTTTCTGCCGGATCACCGTCAACTGCTCGAAACTGGGGCACGGCTTCACGCCTGATGCTATTTCATTGCTGACCGTCACCCGCACGCAGGCGCCGTCGTTCACGCACCAGGTCAGATCGGTTTCGATCTTGCGGCCGTAGTCGGTTTCCACAGTCGTCAGTCCCGGACAGGCGGTGGCCTTGGTGCATTCCAGGCAATTTTCACAGACCTCCGGCGTCACGTTCATGTGCGTTTTGCTGGGGAGGTATCCTTTTTCCTTAACCGTTTTGCGTTCGGCCTTGGCCTGCTTGCGGTGATAGGTGATGCCGCATTCCTTGTCGGCGATCACCACTTTCACACCGGATTTTAAGATCGTTTTCTCCAGCACATTGCGATAGGCCTGCTTGTCCGCGGGGGAAAGTTTAGTCACCGTCAACGGCGAAGTTCCCGCCATCCCGCGAACGATATCCTGAATGTCCTGGATGTAGGACCGGTTGCCGGTGGCGTCCAGTTCAGTGCCAGCGTGTTCCTGGTGGCCGGTCATCGCCGTCGTCTTGTTTTCCAGGATGATGTAAGTGATGTCCTGGTTGGCCTTGATGCTGTTGCTGATGGCGATCTGCCCGGAATGGAAGAAAGTTCCATCCCCCATGAAAACGATCTGCTTGTTGGTGATAAAAGGGTCGATGCCCGACCCGGTCCCACCGCCAAGGCCCATGCCGCTGTAGTTGTGCATCAGCTGTTCGGTGGGCGCGAACATCAGCATCGTGTAGCAGCCAGTGTCGCCGTGGGCGACCAGATCGACAGCTCCCATCTTGTGATGGCGCTTCATGTAGTCGGCATCGGCGAGATTGTTGCGCAGTTCCATCAGGACCGATGAACTGTCGCGGTGCGGACAACCCGGGCAGAAGGTGGGCGTGCGCGCCACCACTTTTTCATTGAACACAGCCAGCTTGGGTTTGCTGAGCTCTTTCAATCGCGAAAACTCGGCTGTGAGCCTCCCATTGCGCAGCTCGGCGGGAATCTCTTCCGTTGCCTTGATGAGTGGAATGAGGATCTGCGCCAGCACCGAAGGATTCAGTCCCCGGGTATCAGGAATGCCTGGGATCGACACAGCGGTTTCGGCCGCGGATGAACCACTTGCGGTGCGCATCGGGAACTTCTTGCCAAACAGCCGGGATGAAATATCCACCGCCAGTTCATGCGAAAGATGCTTGAATGAGGCGTCGCGGATGTTTTTCTCCAGAAAACTCCGCCGCTCTTCGATGACGATCATCTGCTTACATTGCGTGCTGAACTCGGCAACCAGATCCACATCCGCGGGGTAACTCATTCCCATCTGAAGGACGGGGAAGTGCCCGAGCAAACCGATATCGCTGAGCACATGATTGAGATAGGTTGAACCGGTCCCGGTGACGATGAAACCAAGAGGCGCGGGGGATGAGGATGGAGGATTGAGGCTTGAGGATTGAGAAGCGCCTTCTGCGCGATCCTCTATCCTCGATCCTCCATTTTCAATCCTCGGGATAATTCGATTGATCCCCAGTTCGCGCGCCCGTTTTATGGTGGCGGCAAAGCGCTCGTCGGTTTTGCAGTTCCTTCTGCCAGGTGCGCGGCGGGAGCAGCACCATCTTCTGCAGCGGGATATCCGATGTCTTCAACTCAAACTTCTGATTTGTATTGATCGCGGGCCAATGATTCGGTTTGCATTGAACGGTTCCCCCGCCGTCGGCGTGGGCAACGGTGACGATGTACCCGATATAGAGTCCCGCGGCCTGGCTTAGCTTGAAGGAAAGGTCGATCCAGTCCTTCAACTGCTGGGCTGTTCCCGGTTCGATCACCGGCATGCGAAGGTGCTCGAATAAGAAACGGCTGTCCGCCGGCACCTGCGTGCTATCGCACCACGGGTCTTCACCGCTGATGACGACAACGCCACCGTCGGGATGCGAGCCGGCCATGTTTCCCAGCGCAAGCGCATCGGCAGCGACATGGGTTCCGACAGATTTGAATGCAACAATGGCTTTACAGCCGGCCATCTGACTGCCATTGACGGCGGCAACGCCAAGCGCTTCGTTGTTGGCCTGGAAGGCTCGAATGCCTTTGGTTTTCAGCAGATCGCTGAGGTCCCCCATGATGTCGAAAAACCCGGCGACGGGAGAGCCCGGATAGCCCGTTAGGAGATTGACCCCGCCCTCTGTTTCAAGGGCGCCTTTGATGAGAAGTTCGTTACCAGTAAAGATTTCCCGACCAGAATTGGCCAGGTAGCGCGAATCAGTAGCCATGATTTTTCTTCCAGTTTCTCGTGCGGGCACCGGGCTCGAAAATCTTTCGCAGTCGCGGGCAAAAATTTGGGATTGATCCCAACATTTGCACAGTCGACTGTGTCTGACCTGTACGAGCAGTTGGCGTGGCTTACAGGAGGCCTGTTCAAACTGACCAGGGAAACCCGCAGGTGACGCCGAGGCAAACCGCAACAAAAGAGACTCTCGAGAGCACCGGGAGCTAAAATTAGCTTTTAAAGGCCGGTGCAATCGTTTGCTGTGATATCGGTCAAAATCGAACCACAACAGAAAGCATTATACAGACAGACTTTTGATCGGCGAGGGGCACGCGGGTTATTTATTTGCTAACAGATTTAAGTCTTTTTCTGGGATAAGGTTATATTTAAATAAGCCATATTTATCGGCCAACGAAAACCTTCGGCAGCGGTATACTTTTGAATAAACCTTCCTTCGGCGGAGCCAAAATGAATCATACGAAATACATGCGCGTTCGACTCTCGCATTTCCTGTTGGCCGGCTGCATTGGTGCAACTGCCGCGCTTGCCCAGTTAGCGCCGGTAACGCCTTCGATGTCGACGCCGACAAAGGTGCCGGCAAAGGCTCCGGCGGCAAGACCGCTGGTCCCTGCGGCAACGCAACCGACGGTGGACATGGTTCAGGCGGCCATTGACGCCAGGCAATACTCCGCGGCGGTGAAGACCGCGGCCAAGCTGCTCGCGATAAAAGGCCCGGCAGCGGCGGAGATTTCACGGTTTCAAGTGACGATGCTCAAAGGCGACGCACAGGCGGGAATGAAGTCGATCTCCAGCGCGATCATGACGTACAAATCAGCGATCAAAGAGACCAAAGATCTAAAAGAGATTGCGCTGGCGCGCTGGACCGCGGAACTGTTTCGCACAGCCGGGGCACCGATCTTTACGCCGAAGATGATTGCAGTGGGCGTTCCGAAGCGCGGCCCATTCGATCTTATGGTTCCCGATCAGCGCAAAGATGCATTTGGCGCGCTGCTGGATGACAACCTTGCGGTGTTGGATCCGAAACTGAAAGCTGCGACCATTTCACAGAATCTTCCGCAGATCTGGCCGGTGCTGCAGCAGGTGATCGACCTCGACCAGCTCGATCAGATCGCCAACGGCAGCGATGACAAGACCACGACGATCGCCAGCTCGCTGCTGGACCATTCCCGCAACCTTTTGTCCAACGCACTCAAAGCCTACTGGGCGCGGATTGGTGATATTGACACGCATGCGAATGTCACCAATACGGTTTCCACGCCGGTCTATATAAACAACACACTGGTTCAGCAGACGACAACTAAAAAGAACGGGCTGAGTGAAGCCAACAAATCCTATTTGAACGATGCAATCGCCACGGCGCAGAAGATTCACGATGCCGCCACGGTATTCATGTCGGTGGCCAAGACTGACAAGGACTGGAGCACTATTCTTGCCGATGCCGATCGTGTCGCCGGTCGCGCCAGCTGACGTGCTGAACGCCAGCTACGGCGACGCCGTCACCGGCAGTTCAAGCACCGACACCACCCCGGGCTACGGCATTCCCGCCGGCACCGCTTTTGGTGGCGGAACGTCTGTTATCCAAGGGTTCAACGGAACCGGAATCAACGCGCAGAACACCACGCAATCGCCTCCGCCCAAGCGATCCAACGGGCCGAGTAAAAAGCCTGGCTGAGTGATTGAAGCGGCGCTCGCCGCAATCATTTCAGAGGCTTCAGGCCGGCTTCGATCCGCGCCCGTTGGGGTTCCAGAAACGGCGGCAGGGCCAGCGATTCGCCGAGATGTTCCATGTCCTCATCTGCGCCAAAGCCAGGTCCATCGGTTGCGAGTTCGAACTGGATTCCGCTGGGTTCGCGGAAATACAGACTCTTGAAATAGAAGCGATTGACCGGGCCGCTGGAGGGAATTCCAAATTCGCTTAGCCGGGCATTCCACTTGTCGTACTCTTCGAACGTCGGCACTCGAAACGCCACATGATGCACCCCGCCGGCTCCACCCCGGCCCGGGCGTAGGGTGGGTTCTACCGCGACGTGCAGTTCTGCTGCCGGACCGCCTTCGCCCATTTCATAAACATGCACAACCGACTCGCCTGCGCTGCGATCGGTCGCCGGCGCGGTGTATTGCCGCACGGCGCGCATGCCCATCACCTCGGTCAGCATCCGCGAGGTTGCTTCGCTTGACGGCACACTGATGGTGATGGGACCGAGCCCGCGGATCTGGTGCTCGGCCGGCACCGGGCTTTTGTCCCAGGGATGGGGCGCAATACGGCCGTCGTCCACACTCAGGCTCAACCGCTGCCCTTCGTGATCCTCGAACGCGAGGGTTGGCCTGCCGTCGCGATCGACGATGTCCGCGTGAGACACATCCAGTTTCGCAAACCGCTGCTTCCAGTATTGAATCGCGCTTTCATCGGCCACGCGGAAGCCGGTGCGCACGATGCTCCGCGTGCCGCGTGACTCGCGTTTTGCCGGCCAGTCAAAGAAAGTGATGTCCGTGCCCGGAGTGGCCTTCCCGTCGGCGTAAAAAAAATGGTAGGAAGACACGTCATCCTGGTTAACCGTCTTTTTTACCAGGCGCAGACCGAGCGTCTGCGTGTAAAACGCCAGGTTACCCGGCGCGTCGGCGGTGATGGCTGTCAAATGATGAATTCCCGCTAATTGCATGATGTTCTCCAGTACAGAAAGGGCCAGACGGGCGATGCAGACTGCAGAACAAAGATACGCTTTTGGGCTGCGTTCTGCATTGGCCGCGTGATCCATTAACTTTCTGCATGATTGTAGGCAGCAAGGTCAAGGGTATTTAACCAGCTGCGCTTTACTGCCGCGTGGTCGCCTACTATTGCGTTATGAAAAACGGCGTCCGCGATTCGCTCGGTTTTATACACCATGTTGAGAACTCTCCGGGAAATGCTCCGCATACGTTGCTTCTGCTGCACGGCACGGGCGGCGATGAAAGCGATTTGCTGGATCTGGGCCGGCAGTTGGCGCCAAATGCTGCTTTGCTCAGCCCGCGCGGTAAAGTTCTGGAGCAAGGCGCCCCCAGGTTTTTTCGACGCCTGCGCGAAGGCGTCTTTGACATTCCAGACCTGATCCACCGGGCAAACGAGTTAGCGGATTTTGTGCTTGCCGCCGCCTCAGAGTATGAACTGGATATCACTAAAATCTGTGCCGTAGGTTTCTCCAATGGAGCAAATGTCGCCGCGGCGATGCTGCTTCTGAGGCCCGAAGTTCTGCGTTATGCCGCTCTTTTGCGGCCCATGGTACCTCTGCACCCGCAGCAAAGTCCTGACCTGAATAAACACAAAGTTCTCGTGGCGGCTGGTCGATCAGATCCGATGGTGTCGACCGACCAGACCAACGCGCTGGTGAAATTGCTGAAAAGTTACGGCGCGGACGTCACACTCGCGACCGCAAACGCGGGACATCAACTCAGCCAATCCGATCTCACAGCGGTATCAACGTGGATGTCCTCAGAAGGCGGCTTCCTGAGGTCGTAATTCCGAAGCTAACAGCCTGGCGCATGGCAGGTGTTTTTTACGGCTTGCGTAGCGTTTGGATCTATAATGTAAAAGTGGGAAACCTGGCTGCCGATTCACCTGTCAGCACTGCCGCCGATTATTGTCGGCGCGCCAGGCGGATTCGCGCGAGCTTTGATCGCGACCCTTTCCTGCGACACCAGGCTCTTGGTGACCTGGCCCGCCGCCGCAATTTGCAGCTGCTCGTGAATCCTCTCACACCGGCGATCAGATCGCCGCGCCCCGTTCGGATGACCGTGTCACAGCGAGCGGCGCAACCGGGAGTGGATGCGACCAGTAACACTGGTGAGCTAAAGTTTATCGAGCAGGTGGCTGCTCGGTTGCAGCCGTTTGGTTTCACGTTTTCGGACCGTTTGAAGCTGCTCGATTCTGCCGAGCAAATGGGCATCGCCCGTTTCCGCGCGAATGTGATCCTGGCAATGCACGAACATCAGGCCGGGCGAAGATCGAACCCGGTTGAACAGAAGCCGTTTGCACCCTCCCTGTTGCTGGTCCTTGCGATCGAGGTGGCGGTGGTTGCCGGCGCGGTGTGGCTCTGCACGCTGTGACCATTTCCATCAGTCGGGATAAATCCAGTTGCAGCTATTGCCGTGGGCCCGAGCGTGGGTATCGCTTAAGATCACCGCAGCCGATGTCCACCTATGCCACCACGCTTCGCGGCACGCGTTTCACCTTTGTGGATCTGAAAGATCTGTTGGCCAAGGCAACCCCGCTGCGCTCCGGCGATCAACTCGCGGGCATTGCCGCGGGCAGTGCGCGGGAGCGCGTTGCTGCACAGATGGTGCTTGCCGACGTCCCCCTGCAACGCTTTCTTGACGAGCCGCTAATCGCGTACGAATCCGATGAAGTCACCCGGCTGATCGTCGATACGCATGACCGCGATGCCTTCCGTCCTGTGGCGAATCTTACGGTCGGCCAGTTTCGCGAGTGGCTGCTGGCGTATGAAACAACCGATCTAACGTTGACCAGCATCGCAGGCGGGCTAATCCCCGAAATGGTAGCCGCCGTCAGCAAGATCTGTCGAAACCAGGATCTGATTTTGATCGCAGCCAAGTGCCGGGTCGTTACCGCGTTTCGCAATACCATCGGTTTGCCCGGGCGACTTGCCATCCGCCTGCAGCCGAACCATCCAACTGACTCTGCCAGCGCGATCGCCGCCAGCACGCTGGACGGCCTTCTCTATGGCTGCGGTGACGCATGCATCGGTATCAATCCGGCAACAGATAATGTCAGCACCGTCAAAGGCCTGCTCCACATGCTCGATTCGCTGCGGCGCGAATATCAGATTCCGACGCAATCGTGCGTGTTGGCACATGTCACCACGACCTTGCGCGCCATAAATGAAGGCGCGCCGGTCGATCTGATGTTCCAGTCGATTGCCGGGACCGAGCAGGCCAACCGCGGTTTTGGAATCAGCCTCGCCCTGCTGCGCGAAGCACACGACGCGACACTTTCGCTTAAGCGCGGCACGGTCGGTCAGAACCTGATGTATTTCGAGACCGGCCAGGGATCGGCGCTGGCGCAAATGCGCATCACGGTGTCGATCAACAAACGCTAGAAGCCCGGGCCTATGCCGTTGCGCGCGAATTCAAGCCGTTGCTGGTCAACAGTGTTGTCGGGTTTATCGGGCCGGAATACCTTTTCGATGGAAAGCAGATCATCCGCGCGGGGCTGGAGGACCACTTCTGCGGAAAACTACTGGGCCTGCCGATGGGTGTGGACGTCTGCTATACCAATCACGCCGAGGCGGATCAGGACGACAGCGACACGCTCCTGACACTGCTCGCCGCTGCGGGTTGCAGTTATTTCATGGGAGTGCCGGGCGCGGACGATATCATGCTGGCTTACCAGTCCACTTCGTTTCACGATGCGCAATATGTGCGACAGTTGCTCGGACTGAAACCCGCCCCGGAATTTGAGGCCTGGCTGGAGCGGTTGGCTATCACCGATGACCGATCCCGACTGCTGGAACCAGGCGCACAGCACCGACTGCTTCAGGCCGAAAAGGAGACCAGAGGTTGATCGCTTATCAGTTTTCTTACCAGGACCTTCGGTGTTAAATATTTGTATTCACCGCTGGTTTTGCCAAACATTCATTCTCCCATGTTGCAACAGGATCCATGGTTCGGTCTCAAGTCGCGTACCTCTGCCCGCATCGCGCTGGGCCGGGCGGGTGGCTCGTTACCAACCGGCGCGTGCCTTGCCTTCGCAGCAGATCATGCCGACGCCCGGGACGCGGTATATTCACGTCTGGACCTGATCAAATTGCAGACATCACTTCCGTCAGCCGCGATCGCGCTGCATAGCCAGGCAAGCGATCGCGCGACCTATCTGAAGCGCCCTGATCTCGGCCGAAGACTGGACGCGCAGAGCAAACACACGCTGCAAGCGCGTGCGGCGGAGGCGGCGGATGTCGCCTTGATCGTCGCCGACGGTCTGTCGGCAACCGCCGCCCAGGAGCATGCCGGCGCGGTGGTCACACCACTTATTAACCTGCTGCAGTCGCGACATTTTTCCATCGCGCCGCTCTGCATCGTCGAGCAGGCGCGCGTCGCTATCCAGGATGAAATTGGATTGCTGTTAAACGCCACGATCGCCGTGATTCTTATCGGTGAGCGACCCGGATTGGGAACCTCAGACAGTCTGGGGGCGTATCTTGTTCACACGCCCGCGATCGGAAAAACCGACGCTGACCGCAACTGCATTTCCAATATTCATCCGCGGCATCTTCCTCCCATTCAGGCCGCCGAGGCGTTGTTCTGGCTGATCGAGCAGGCGCGTTCGAAGGGCTTTAGCGGGGTCATGCTGAAGGATGACCGCTGGCTCGGGTCGGATGCACCTGACACTAATCACGCCTGAATTACCCGAATAACCCTCCCAGATCGTCCTGATTGCCTCAATCGGAACCGAATGTTTTGGCATGCGTATTATTGCAACGTAGAGTTGAATCTGGAGGAGGATGCGTTTGCGAAACGGATTGATGGCGATTTCGGCCGCCGCGCTGCTTGCGGTTCCGCTCTGCGCACGGGCGGGGGTCGCTGTCAGCAGATCGAAGCCGGTGTCGTCACCGGAAATGATCCCAACTACCACTTCAGTGGATACGCCCCCGTTGAATTTGGGGGGTCCCCGACCGTCGCTGGCTCGGGCGTTTTCGCGGGCATCACCTTCCATGCGGTCGACACCGCCAACGACACTTCCACGTTCGACACAGGAAATCACGCTTCGCGCAGTCGCTGCCAACGCGTTTGGAAACACTGCGGTGGGTTACGCATTCGTCAACAACGTTTACAACGAGGAGGCGAACGATTTCCTGATTAACAATCTCAATCCCGTCTCTCCAACTGGTGTGCACCCACTTCCAGGCCACTTCGCAACGGGTGTTTCCATCGTGAACAACAGTTGGCAGGGTGGCTATGATCCCACGACATATCCCGAGCTGAATCTCGATGCGCTGCGGCGCTTCGACTTTATGGTGAATCGCGACGATGTGTTGTCGGTCGCCGGTGTTGAGGGGAACGGCTCGGGCACACCCCTGTTATGGGCCAGCTATAACACGCTTGCGGTCAGCGGAACGCACGGCTTCAGTCCCGCTGGCGACGCGACTAAAACGCACGCTGACCTTTATACTAATTCAGGCGATCTCGCGAGTTTTGCCACAGGGCAGATCTCGGGCTACGCCGCGGGGCTGTATGGCAACGCGCAGACCGCGGGTCAAACCGACGCCCGACACAGTTACGTTATGAGAAGCCTGCTGTTGGCCGGCACTGATAAAACGATTTACACCCATCCCACAGCCGGCTCCGGCGGGATGGACCCGATCTACGGCGCGGGCGAACCCAATTACCACAGCAGCCTTTCCATTCTTCAGGGTGGAGAAAAAAACCTGCTCACCGTTGCTATTGGGAATCTCATCAGCGGAGCCCCCGCCACCGTGCAGAAAGGATGGGCAAAGGGAAACATCAGCGCGGGCACGCAGTCTGTTGTGCTGTTTCAGTCTGCTAACGCGGTCACCGGAATTACAGCGTCGCTTAATTGGAATGTCACATCCATGACGAGCGGTTCGAATATCAATACCACGAATGGCGCAGTGATTTTCCCCAACGTCGGGTTTGAAGTTCGGCCCGTCACGTTTCTCGGCTTCAACCAGTACACGCTGGGCGCAGCCGAAACCAACCTGATTTTTCAGAGCAAAGTTACCGGCGACAATACGCAATACATCTATTCAACAACCGGTTTATCTGCTGGAACGTATGCGTTTTTGATGACCGGTGATTCTTCGCTGACTGCCACTGTCGGTATGTCTTACACCCTGGCCGGTACGTTCAGCACTTCATGGAACAGCAGCGCGGCGCATCCTGGGGAAGTGTGAATAGCTGGAGCAACGGCATTGCCGATGGTCAGGCAGCGGTCGCAAATTTATCTTCAGCGCCCGGCCTCACATCGGCCGTGACGCTCACGCTGGATGGAGACCGCACGGTCGGTCAATTGGCATTCAACAATTCCAACAGCTACACCATCGCGCAGGGCACTGTTCTGGCCGGCACGACAGGTGTGCTCAGCATCGACGACACCGGCGATTCAACCGGAAGCTCTAATCCGCTCATTACCGTGCTGATGGGGAACCACACCATCAGCGCGCCACTGAACCTGGTAAATGGTGTTACCGCAAATATCGCCGCCGGCACTTCGTTGACCCTCAGCGGAGCGGTCACTGGCACCGGTGGTTTAACCAAGGTTGGACCGGGGACTTTGACCGTAACGGCAAGCGATAACTATGCCCTTACAGGCAGTACAAATATCAATGCAGGCACACTGCTTCTCAGTGCCAGCGGTGCGATCGCCAGCGGCGCGATTAACATTAATTCCGGCGGCACACTACAACTGGGGGCTTCAACCCTTTCAGGTGTTTTTAACCGCAGCATCGGGGTGCCGATCAAAATCAACGGCGGCGGCACTGTAGTTGTCAACGCTGCAGGCGCTGACTGCAAACAGGCAGCTGCTGGTAGCTGCCGGTGGCCTGACCATCGCGGGAACAACCGACCATTGGAGCGGCACACTCGATCTG
Organism: uncultured Phycisphaerales bacterium; assembly: GCA_963792535.1. Classification (GTDB taxonomy): domain Bacteria; phylum Planctomycetota; class Phycisphaerae; order Tepidisphaerales; family Tepidisphaeraceae; genus CBDAQA01. The sequence goes on along the minus strand of CAWBWQ010000004.1, from coordinate 541,321 downwards.
AACAATAATGATCTGGACGTCCCCGGCGGAAGCCTGGCCGACCTCACCAATCAGATCAAACTGGGTTTTAATGGCGGATCCTGGAATGGCCCGGGCGGAATCATCAGCACCGCGGCGGTCAGCGACAGTTCGCGCCTTATGACTCTCGGTATCATTTTGAATAACACCGACGGAAGCACGCAGATCTATGGCACCGGGCGACCTCTGGGTACTTTCGACAAAGCAGATCCGGCTTTTAACGATGTACTCGTCAAATACACTTATTTTGGCGATGCAAACCTGGACGGAAGGGTCGACGGGTCGGACTATTCCCGCATCGACAACGGCAGCATGATGTCCCTCACCGGCTGGTTCAATGGTGATTTTAATTACGATAACGTCATCGACGGCTCAGACTACACGCTGATCGACAATGCCTTTAACACCCAGGGCGCGCCGATCTCCGATGAAATAGCGAATCCCAGCGCATCGGTCACAAGCGAGATCGCGATGGGAAGTAATACATCCGCCGTTCCAGAACCCGCAATGCTCGGGTCAGTGATTACCGGCGCCGGCGCACTTCTGACCCGACGCCCCCGCCGACGGCAAATAACCACTCGCTGAATTTTTTATTTGTGGTTAAGATCGCGTAGCGGATAAGTACGGGTCGAACACCTCTAATTGAAGGAAACAAGATGAAGGCAAGCAAGTTGCTTTGTGGCGGCGTAGTCGGAACTGCTTTGGTACTGGGTTTATCATCTCTCGCGCATGCGGATCTCACGCATCGTTACTCGTTCAAAGACGGAGTGAAAGACTCGGTCGGTAAAGTTGACGGAACGCTGAAGGGCAAAGCCAAAGCCGGCGATGGCGCGCTCGTGCTCGACAACGCGGACAAAACCAGCGGGGATGCCGACCTGTCATACGTTGAATTTTCTGCGCCGCTGCTTCCCAAGCAGGGAAGCGCCACAGTGGTGTTCTGGGTCACGGCTAAAGATGTCGGCACTTTTTCGCGCCTGCTGGACATTGGCGCGAAAGACGACACCGGTGTTTCGGGGTTCATCTACCTGAGTCCACGCAATGCCGACGATGCATCCCGCGCCGCCATCACCGCGACCGATGCCGGTGCCAAATCGTTCGTTGACGGCGACCGAATCGACGACGGCAAACCGCACATGGTTGCCATGGTGATCGACGGGACGGGTAAAAAGATGCATCTCTATATCGACGGCAAAGAAACCGGCACCGCCGCCGATCTCGGAGACAATACACTGGAGAAGGTCAAGCAGGATCACAGTTGGATCGGTCGATCCTCCTTTGACGGTGACTCGGCATTAAGCGGAACGATCAATGAGCTGCGCGTGTATGATGAAGCGCTTTCTCTCGATCAACTCAAGGCTATGAGTACCGCCGGCGCGACGGCACTGCCCGGGAAATAAGACGCCCTTGATCACCGCTTGCGCCCGGCGACGGAAACCTATGTCGCCGAGCGCAAGCGGCAGCCTGATTCAAGTCTGCCATTTACGAAGTTGTTCGGGAACCAGTTGCAGTGCGCGGTGATCCAGCTCATACGAATCGGCGATTCGCGCGGCGTTCTCATTCAGCACCTCCGGCCAGCGCAATCCCGGCAAAAGCTGCAATGCGAAAATCTCCTGGACTCCTTGTGTAAATTTCACAAATCCAGCGGTTGTTCCGCTGCGAAGATCGACGATCCACACCCCGCAGCACCGGTCGGCGGGGTTCATCTCCGCGATCGCGATGCCGCTGAAGGTGGCGGATTCACGCACCTGCGAGAGTCCGACAAACGCATACGGCCCCCAGAAATCCAGCCCGCGTGTAAATCCGGCAAGACGAGCGATCTCATTGTATTTCCCGGTTAGAAGATCGATAAATCCGATCCCCCCGTTGCCGCTTTCAAGCAGATATAAGCGACCCTCGTGCCATCGCGGCGAATGGGGCATCGACAACCCGCGCGCAATGACTTGATCGTTGGTAATGTCCATCAGCATCCCCCCGCCGCCTTTGTTGCTTCGCCACCCGCCGGGGGTATCTGTCTCACCGAGCGCAGTCACGTATCGAACCTGGCCGTCGCGTAGCGCAACACCATTGAGATGGCAACGATCTTCCGGGGCCAGCTCGCTGATAAACGGCGGTTTCCAGCGCGGAACGAAGTTGTAAATGTCACTGCGCGTTGCCAGGCAGGAAAAGCGGGTGTTGACGAACCAAAGCTCCGCAAGCGGATTTGAGCCTCGCGGACTCCAGACCATCTCATGGATCTGCACGTCCCCGGTGATATGCATCGTGCGCGGCAGAAAAGCTGCATCGTGAAGTATGGGCGATCCGGCGCTATCCAGTTTTGCCGCAACCGCCGGCATGTCGTGAAATTCCCACACCTCGTTGTTGGTGCCCAGGGCAAACCGGCCGGGTTCGTAAGCAAAACCCATAGGACGAGTGAACCCTCGAAAATGGGTGTTCACGACCGTTTCACCACTGGGTTGCGACTCGGCGCACAGCAGCACGAGCTTACCAGCCTGATAGGTGGTAACCGCGATCGAAGCGGGGATTTGACCGATGATTTGCGCGAACGAGGTGGTGTGGATGCTACTTAAAGGCGATGGAGTCATGCACGACGATCCCGCTTAAGCCGGCGCGATCACTCTGGACAATAGAGACAGCGCGCGCTCAGCCTGCATCACGTACGGATTGGTTTTATCCCAGACGTAGCCGGCGAGCACGGAACAGATCTTTTTCATGATTTCGGGGTCTTTGTCCGGAGAGAAAAATATATCGCAGAGCGTGCCGTCGTACCACGCATTAACGTACGCGCGGAAAGTATTAACGCCCTGCATGAGGTGGTCCGCATATTCGGTTTGCCAATCGGGGTGCTGGCCGCGCAATTCCCGGGTCAGCACAGTTGCGGCCTGAAACGCCGACTCCATTGCAAGAGTGACACCCGAACTGAACACCGGGTCGAGAAACTCCGTTGCGTTTCCCGCCAGGGCAAAGCGGGGCCCGAAGGTTTTCTTTACCGAGCAGGAATAGCCGCTGATTCGTTTGGCGCAAAATCAAACGTGGCGCGGTCCAGGCGAGCGGCGGCATTGGGGTCGCTCATCAAGATCGCGCGAAGCTGATCGGCCGGCTCGCCGGGAAACTTGTCGAAGAACTCCGGCGATGCCACCACGCCGACGCTGGTCTTCCCGTTGGAAAATGGAATGATCCAGATCCAGGCATCATCGGGATGGACGCAGACCCAGATTTTTCCGAGTTCATCAGGGCGATGATCACCGACGACATGTGTGAAAAGCGATTCGCGAAATTTCTGCGTGGAAGGTTTCTCAAGATCCAGTAGTCGCGGGAGAACCCGCCCGTACCCGCTGCAGTCGAGCACAAATTTTGCGGTGACTGTTTTACGCGCGAGGTTGGGATCTTCAATCGTGACATGAGCGGCCTGTTCGTCAAAACGCACCGCCGTAACACCATGGTTGTATAGAATCTCCACCCCGCGCCCGGCGACGGTGTCCGCCAGGGTTTTATCGAAATCAGCCCGGGGAACCTGGAAGGTGTACGGCCATCCGTCGCCGGATTGACGGGAGAAACTGAAATCGCAGGTTTCGTCGCCGCGCAGGAAAACCGCGCCGGTTTTTTTCATGAACTGCTGCTTCACTACTGCGTCGAGCAATCCCGCGGCCTCGAGGAGATTCATGACCCGCGGCAAAAGACTTTCACCGATCACGAAGCGTGGGAACTGCTGCTTTTCGACGACGCTGACGCGGAACCCTTCCTTGTGCAGGATAGATGCCGCCACGGAGCCGGCCGGTCCCGCGCCGATAATCAGCACGTCGAAGTCGGTGTTCATACTGTTCCTTATCGCCCGATGCTAAGATCATCACCGATGATTTATCGGGTGAAAACTCAATATAGCCGAAGCCGCTTCATAATTCATGCTGTGTTCGCTGGGAAGAGGATCGCTGTGTATCCCGGGATGCACAGGTCGCGTGCATTTGCGATTTTGACTTTTTTAATGCTGGCCAGCCTCGCGCTGTTGCCCGCTCGAGCGGTGGATTCTTCGGCATCGTCTTCGCCGGGGTCTTTGCTGAAAAACCTCGTCTTTCATGATTCCTTTGACGACTCGCTGGTTCCGGAATACAGCGTTGGGGTGCCATCGGTGGACGGCGACTATCAGCCGAATGCGGGTCGCAATGGTCATGGAATTGTGGGTCAAGTATCCGATGGGATCCGCATTCATTCCCAGTTGAATCTGGATCAGAGCATCGGCACGCTAAGTTTCTGGTTCAAACCCGATGACGCATATTTCGACCGCAATACACCAAATGGTCAGAAACTGTTCAGTCTGGAGAATAGCAACTTCCAACTCGTCGCTAACCCAGGCGATCAGGTCGTCTTCTTCATGACCGGCACGCAACTGCCGGGACACGATTTTGAATGGGACTACGCCTCAAGCTTTAAGGTGGATCAGCTACGAGCCAACCAGTGGACGCTGATTACGCTGGCTTGGAACGCTGATACGGGTGACAAGCTGATTTATCTCAATAGCAGGTGCGTTTCGAAGACCCGGACATCCCTGATGTGCACGGGCAGTATCGACAGCGTATTTCACTTCGCGTCGGCGTCTGGATCATACGATGAGTTGTCAATCTGGAACCGCGTGCTGATCCCCGAAGAAATCGCCGCGATCGAATCCAACCCCGCGGCTTTGTCTACCGCCGCTGCGGCCCTGCCGCGCGAGGTCGATGCGAATCCCTGGCAGATTTACCCCGGACTGGTCTACAGCGGTTTCATGCAAGCGCTGGTCGACCCGCAGACTCCGTTTACATTTAAAATACCTTTCACCAATCGTCAAACCGTGGCGCTGCAAGGTACGGCTGCAGTTCGCTGCATCGATATCTGGGATCAACCTGCTGGATCGAGCCAGATGCTGGATATCAACCTGCGGCCTGGCGAAACCAAAACCTTTCCGATCACGATCGCGCAGAAAACGCTTGGCGTTTTCCGGGTCGAGGTGCAGATGCGCGTCGGAAAATTCTGCAGGTCGCGGGATGTCGCAACGTTTGCGGTATTGCCCGCGGGAATACCACCTGCTCATCCCTTTTTTGGTGCGCACGTGAACGCCGCGGCTGATATCCCGGAGGCTTGTCGTCGGTTGGGGATCACTTCAAATCGCGTTCATAATATGACCCAATTCACGTGGTGGTCGCGTATGCAGCCCGCGCCAGATCGATGGGAAATGATCGGCAGTGAAACGTACGATCGATACAACGCCCTGGGTTACACTCACCTGGGACAATGGTTTGCGGTACCGAACTGGGCGGCCTTGACGACCGATGGGAAAACGCCTCCGCGCAATGACGGATACCCGCCGGGTTGGATCCCGGGCAATGTGGATGCGCTACGAACTTACATCAGCGAATCGCTAAAAAGGTTTCCCACTATCTGCGACTGGGAAATCTGGAATGAACCACATGTTTCCATGTTCTGGTACGGCTCACCAAAGCAGTACGCGGAGCTCTGCGCGATCATCTACGACCAAGCCAGGAAAACACGACCGGGCATTACGGTTTATGCGCAGCTCAATCCCGACGGTCCCTGGCCACGTGCTGCGCTGGCGGCGGGGCTGCTCGATCACTGTGATGGTATCTCGTTTCACTACTACGCGAATTCCGACGGTGACCCCCAGGGCGCAGCCCGGATGGTTGATGCGCTTCGTGAATTGATTCGGAAATACTCGAAAAAGGATCCAGCCTCGGTTCCATTGATTCAATCCGAAGGTGCTGTGTCGGGCAGCACTTTTTTACGCGGCCTGGATTTCCCTGATATGGTTTCGGAATCGCGCCGCGAGCCGCTTACCGCGCGCCAGGCTGCGGCGATGTATGTCAAGACGCGAGTCGTGCTGCTCAGCTCAGGCGTGAAACGCGACTATTATTATCTCGCCAATCCAATCCCCCCTCCTATTCGCGATGACTTCTCACTATTTGATGTAACTAACGGACCCAAGCCCAAAGCGGTTGCGCTCAATCAGCTTGTCTGGCAGCTGGATGGGGGCATTTTCGATCGCCAGATGCAAGGCATGCCGCAGGGAATGCGCGCGTATCTTTTCAACCGAAAAGATGGGAAGTCGCTGGCGGTTCTTTTCGCGGAAAATGGCGCTCGGTTTGAACTGCCTGCGATTGGTGATTGCTACGATTTAATGGGCAACCCGCTGCCAGACACAGGTGTTATCGAGGTCGATGAAACCCCGATCTATGTGGTTGCGTCGCCGAAAGCCATGAAACAATGGCCGGACGCTGCGAAAATTAAGATCACGAATCCGGTCATCGCGCTGAAATTGACGAAGTTAGCTGCTCCAATTCGGATGGATGATTTTCCAGTTGCAGCGGAACTCGGTCGCAGTCGGTTGATCCCAGTTGATCTCTCAGCGGTTGTAAATGCTTCCCTGGCGGATGACGGCAACAGCCGCGGCTGGACCAGTGAAGGCCCGTTTAACGACGCACGCATGGTGCCCACCGGAAACAGCGCGTGGCTGGGCGTCCCATTTAACATTGCCGGTAAAAAAGCAAATGATCCTTCGATCATCACGATGTTTGGACGCAATTCGCCGTCGGCACCTAGATCCGTCACCGTCGCGATGCACGACACCCGCTCACGCGGACTTTTCTTCGCGCACAGCGCAACCTGGGCCAGCGGAAAAATTGGTGATTACGTGGTGAGCTACGTCGATGGGCACGAGCAGGTTCTGCCAATCGTGGTCGGCGAGAACATCGGCGATTGGTGGAGCGACCACGCGCCGGCCGAACAGAGCCGCACGGTTGCATTCACCCATCCCAATCCGCTGGAGACGGACAAGCCGTATCGTTTTCTGCGTATCTGGTATTGGGAAAATCCCCGCTCGGATGTGGCCATACGATCCATAACCATCCGAAAATCATCAGATACGACTAACTTCGTCCTGCTCGCGCTCACGCGCACAACCTGGTGAAGCAACACAATCAGGGCCGGACTAATTCATTTAGCCAATCCAAGGGCCGCGTAAGGATTGTGATCGTGCGAGACGGGCATGACTTCCGCTTTTTGGATCAACTGCGTACTGAACGGTTTGCCTGAATCCTTATCCGCCGGGGTACCCGCGATCTTCGTCACCGCGTCCATGCCAGACACTACTTTTCCATAAGCTGTATATTGCCCGTCCAGCTGCTTGGTCTGTGCATAGTCCAGGCAGACAAAGAACTGGCTGCCGGCGCTGTTGGGGTCTTGTGCGCGGGCCATCGAGAGCACACCTTCGGTATGTGGATGATCGCTAAATTCCGCGTTGACGCTGTAACCAGGGCCGCCTGTTCCGGTGCCTTCAGGATCACCGCCCTGAATCACAAAACCCGGTACAATTCGATGGAAAGTAAGGCCGTCATAATACCCTTCGCCCGACAGGCGAAGAAAACTGTCAACCGTATTGGGAGCCACATCGTAGTAAAAAACCATGGTCATCGGTCCGGCATCGGTGGTCATCACTTCATACCGCAGCGGTTCGATCTTCACACCTTCCAGCGTGCCTGCTCCCTTGTCCAGGCGTATTTCAATCACCGCGGGAGTGCCGACAAAATCATGGACCTCTTTCCCTTTGGGAACCGCGAACAGCACAAACGTCCCCGGCTGGGCAAGGTCGGGATAAATTGTTTTAAGATCGACAACTGCATCGCCGGCGGGCGCGTCGGTCGATCCTTTGGGTGTTACCACCGTGCCGTCAAATTTTGTCAGCACGAACGCCACCGGGGACTTTGAATCCACATGAACCGTGAGCGGCTGGTTGGGACCAAACCACATTTTGGTCGGTAGAATCACCGAAAACAAAGACATAATCAGCGACGCCAAAGGCGATGCAGTCGACATTGAAGCTCCGAAAAAATTCCTCGCACCTGAACGAAATTCGAAACGCTAACTTACTCCGCCTCCAACCAATGCTCAAATGAGCGGCTTCATGGCCGTCACGCGCAGCCTGCGATAGTCCGCATGCCATACACCATCATAAAACAAACGCGAGCGGCATCGGTCTTCCATCGCACCGAAAAATGCCTCAACCAGATGTTCGGGCACTGCCTCCTCGGCAGCGGGTCTGAACATGCGTATCCAATTTCGCAACCCCGATTCACCTTCGCTCAAAGCCGTGGGTCGATCGAACAGCACAGCGGACCGAACGTCGAACCCCGCCTGCTCTAATAGGTGCGCGTACTCACCGATGCCAGGGAAATAGTTGATGTTGATAGACTCGCGCAAATCGATTCCGAGCGATCGCCCTGCGTCAACCGCGGCCATCAGTATGGTAGAAACATTACGCTTTCCGCCCATCTCCAATACCAGACGCCCACCCGGTTTTAAGGCCGCGAACATACACTCGGCCGCAGCCTCGGGTGGCTTTATCCAGTGCAGAGCGGCATTAGAAAAAACGGCGTCGAATTTATCGGCGAATGACATTGTCGCTGCGTCCATCACCGCGAATTCGATGTCCGGGTAGTTCTTCCTGGCCAGCGCGATCATCGAAGCCGAAGCATCAACCCCGACGATTTTCGAGCCCAGTGAAGCGATCGATTGCGTCAAAGGCCCGGTCCCGCACCCTACGTCCAGAATGCGCTCGCCTGGCTTCGGCGCGAGAATATCAACAAGCTCCGCCGCCAGCTGGTTGACGAAGCTGTGATTTGAATCGTAAAGCGTTGCATCCCAGCGATCGGTTGTGTTCATCGTTTGATCCTCCTCGCTTGTGCGTCATCCGAAAGAATTGATCGGGAAGACCGAACCTTTGGACGGCACTTTATTCCACGCCGACGCGTCGACGCGCCACCAGAATCGACCGCTTTGCCTCGTTACTGTGACGGGGCAATCATAGACCGATGACAGTATTTTAGAGGTCAACACCTTTCGCGGCGGGCCGCTGGCAAAAGCCTGTCCATCTTTCAAAACCAGCACCTCGCTCGTCTCGGGCATCAGTTCTTCCACATGGTGCGTGATCATTAACACAGTTGGTCGATTTCGATTCAGTGAAAGCAAGCGATGTACTGTTGCCAGTACCTGCTCACGCGCCAGAAGGTCGAGGCCGGCTGTTGGTTCATCTAAAATTAACAGTCTCGGTTGAACCACCAGTGCCCGGGCGATCAGGCAGCGAATGCGTTCGCCGTTGCTCAAAGTTCGAAACGGCTGCTGTATCTCCGCGCTCAGTCCCACCTGCCTGATCAGGCTTACCGCCCGCTTCTGCATTGACGGCGTAATTTCCTTAAACAACCCAACGGTTCCAAAAAATCCCGTAAGCACGACCCTCACGGTTGTTTCCTCAGGATCAAATTCAACCACAGACGCCGTCTGCACCAGGCGGATCGATTCCCGGAGTTCGTTCAGGTCCGTTTGACCAAAAAGCTGGCCCAGCACGTGCACCTGGCCGACAGTTGGCCACATCTGGCCCATGATGACCCGGACCAGCGTGCTCTTGCCACTGCCGTTTGGACCGAGGATCGCAGCGCACGCACCGGCAGGCACAGTCCAGTTAAGATTGCGCAAAATGGTGCGCGGGCCCCGCGTGACCGTGATATCCGTCAGGGAAACTGCCGGTTGCCCACCCGCAAGATTTTGGGTAGTTTTTCCACCTCTACTACGCAAAGGATTTTTCTGATGCTTACGACCCTCGCCGCGTCTGTCCGACATTTTGTGCCTTACTCAATCGACCTGTCTGATTTCACCCAGATCCAGCCGCTATACCAAAAACTACTCGACCGCCAGCTTCAATCAACCGGGGAACTGGAGCGCTGGCTTCTCGACTTCTCCGAGCTCAGCGCGGTTGTCGATGAGTATGGTTCCCGCCGATATATTGACAAGAGCTGCCACACGGATGATCCGAAAATCGAACAGCGATTCATGCAGTTTGTCGAGGAAGTCGAACCCAGGATTAAACCGCTTTATTTCGAGCTGCAGAAAAAGTTCCTCGCCGCCCCCGCGGTTTCTTTGCTGGATGAAAAACGCTACGGCATTCTTATTAAGAAGTGGCGCGCGGATGTCGACCTGTTCCGCCCGGAAAACATTCCACTCGAAACCGAGGCTACCCGCCTGAATAACGAATACGACAAACTCAGCGGCGCGATGACTGTTCAGTTCGACGGCAAAGAACGCACGATGCAACAGATGGCCCGCTACGGTGAGCAAACCGATCGCGGGCTTCGCCAGCGCGCCTGGGACATCACCGCCAACCGACGGCTGAAGGATCGCGAGGCTATCGACAATATCTTCGATCAGCTTCTATCCCTGCGTGCCAAGATCGCAAAAAATGCCGAGCTGCCCGATTACCGAAGTGTGGTCTGGAAAGCGTACAAACGTTTCGATTATTCCCCCGAGCAGTGCCTTCAATTTGCCGATGCGATTGCTTCGACCTGCGTTCCGCTGGTGAAGAAACTGGACGCTGAGCGACAGGAGGACCTGGGCCTTGCAAGCCTGCGTCCATGGGATGGATCGGTCGATCCTAAAAATCGCCTGCCGCTCGAGCCGTTTAAGGAAGGGGAGGTGACAGAATTCATCGACAAGACCAAGTCGATCTTCCATCGCCTGTCGCCTCAATTGGCTGAGGAATTCGAGACGCTGCGGACGAACGACAATCTGGACCTGGAAAGCCGCAAGGGCAAACAGCCCGGCGGGTATCAGTCTTCGCTTGAAGAGTCGCGGCAGCCGTTTATTTTCATGAACGCCGCCGGACTGCAACGTGATGTGGAAACTCTGCTGCACGAAGGCGGGCATGCCTTTCATTGCCTGGCGGCGCGCGATGAACCGCTGGTCTTTCTGCGTTCGGCGCCAATGGAATTCTGTGAGGTCGCCAGCATGTCGATGGAACTGCTCGGCTGCGAACACTTTGATGTGTTTTACAATCAGGCCGAGGCCGCCCGCGCCGGCGCACCATGATCGAAGGAATCATTCGGTTCTTCCCCTGGATGGCGACGATCGATTCCTTTCAGCACTGGATTTATCTCAACCCGAATCACACGCGAGCTGAACGAACGGCTGAGTGGTTGCGACTGAACAGTGTCTTTGGCGGTAACGTTGACTGGACCGGCTATGAACCCGTCCGCGAATGCAGCTGGCAGCGGCAATTGCACCTGTTCCATGCACCGTTTTATTATATTGAGTATGGCATCGCACAAATCGGCGCGCTGCAGATGTGGCTCAAAGCCCGCGAAGATCCCCGCCGGGCGCTGGCAAACTACCGGGCTGCTTTAAAGCTGGGCGGCACCAAGCCGCTTCCGGAGCTTTTTGCCACCGCGGGAATCCGCTTCGACTTTTCTGAAAAAACGCTTCGTCCATTGATGAACGCGCTGGCTGAAGAACTGGCAGCGTTGCCAGTCTGAGTCCGCCGACATTCGGTTTCGAGTGCGCAAATCTGTACAAGGCGTACTAGCCTGCAACTGGAATTTAAAAGGATCTTTCATGCGATTAAAAGACAAAGTGGCATTAATCACCGGCGCAAACAGCGGCATCGGCAAGTCCATTGCTGAGCGCTTCGCCGCCGAGGGGGCGCATGTGGCCATCAATTATCTCCCCGGTGGGCACCGGGCGGACGATGTCGATATGGAACTCAAAACCTTCGGTCCCACTGGCATAGGTGTGAGCGGCGATGTCAGCGTGCGCGCGGACGTGGAGAAGATGTTTGCCGACACCGTCGCAAAGTTTGGCCGAATCGACATCGCGATCAGTAACGCGGGCATGGAAATTAAACGGCCCTTTGTTGACGTGACGGATGAGGAATGGAACAAGGTCATCACCGTAAACCTTTTTGGTTCCTACCTCGTGAGCCAATGTGCGGCCCGGCAGATGATCAAACAAGGTAATGGCGGGCGCATTATTTTTACTTCTTCGATTCACGAAGACGTGCCCTTCCCGCAATTTGCCGCCTATTGCGCAAGCAAAGGAGGCGTGCGTATGCTCATGCGAAATCTGTCGGTGGAACTCGCGGATTATCGCATCACCGCCAACAACATCGCACCCGGCGCGATTGCAACACCGATCAACCAGGCGACGCTGGACGACCCGGCGAAGAAAGCTGCCGCCATCGCGCCGATTCCACTGGCACGCTTCGGCACCCCTGAGGAAGTCGCGGGCCTGGCAGTTTATCTCGCCAGCGACGAATCTGCCTACGTCACAGGCAGCACTTTTGTTATGGACGGCGGGCTGACTCAAAACGTAACCAAGTTTTAGAAGTTGTTCATCAGGAATGCTGACTGCCGCGCGTTTTCCGATGTGCGTTTTTGGTGTTCGCGTGTGATTTCGTTTCTCCGCTTGCCGATTTCGTGGTTTCATTTGTCCACGACGTTTGCCCCCGTCGCTCAATCCGTTATCTTGTTCAGTTATGAGCATCCTCGTTAACAGCGAAACCAAAGTGATCTGTCAGGGCATTACCGGCTCGGCCGGGGCGTTTCATACCAGGCAATGCCTGGAATATGGCACGAAAATGGTGGGCGGCGTCACGCCCGGCAAGGGAGGCACCAAGGACGCCAACGGGCTGCCAATTTTTAATACGGTGGAGCAGGCCGTGAAGGCGACCGGCGCGAACGCGACCATGATTTTTGTTCCGCCTCCTTTCGCGGCCGATTCGATCATGGAAGCCGCCGAGGCCGGGATCGGTGTGGTTTGCGCCATTACCGAGGGCATCCCCGTTCTGGATATGGTGAAAGTCAAAGCATTCCTGAAAGAGAAACCCGCGGTGCGCTTGATCGGTCCGAATTGTCCCGGTGTGATCACGCCGGGCGAATGCAAGATCGGCATCATGCCGGGCTACATTCACACACCGGCCAGTAAATCCGCAAGCGGCAAAGCCGTGGGCATCATCAGCCGAAGCGGAACGCTCACCTATGAAGCGGTATGGCAGTGCAGCAGTCGCGGTATCGGACAGACGACATGCGTGGGAATCGGTGGAGATCCCATAAAAGGGCTTAACTACATCGAACTGCTGACGATGTTTAACCACGACCCCGAAACGTCGGGCATCATCCTCATCGGCGAAATAGGCGGTTCCGACGAAAGTGAAGCGGCGGCGTTCATCAAGGCAAACATCAAAAAGCCGGTGGCAGCGTTCATCGCCGGTCGCACCGCCCCACCGGGCCGCCGCATGGGTCATGCCGGTGCGATCATCAGCGGTGGTGAAGACACCGCCGAAAGCAAGATCAACAACCTGAAAGCCGCCGGCGTGAGCGTGGCCGACAGTCCTGCGACTATCGGTGAAGCGATGGCCAGGGCGCTGGGCGTGTCGACAGCAGCCGCATGATCTTGATGGTTAAATCGAGTTCCCAGAGTCTATGCGTCTCCGGAAATCTGCTAAACCGCGCCGGTAGTTGTTCGCCGGGCTCGCCGCGTCGAGTCTAAACGCCGTGGTAGACACCGGCGGCAGCGGCCGATTTAGCTTGTCTGATTACTTCAATCTTTCCGGGTTCAGCACCAGCAATTCGTCGGCTACGAATAGCCCGTCTTTGCGAACCAGCACACCGTCAAACCAGATTTCGCCACCGCCTACCTCGGGATCCTGGCGCATTACCATATCCCAGTGGATGGCACTGATATTACCGTTGCTGGCTTCGTCGTAGCACGCGCCCGGCGTGAAATGAATGCTGCCGGCGATCTTTTCGTCGAAAAGAATGTCCTTCATCGGCTTTGTACACCAGGGGTTGACGCCGATCGCAAACTCTCCGACGTATCGGGCACCGTCATCCGTGTCGAGCACTTCGTTAAGCTTCTCGCCATTGCTGCTGCTGGCCTGCACCACTTTCCCGTTTTTAAAGACCAGGCGTATGTCGTTATGCGTTGTACCGCGGTAGATGGTCGGGCAATTGAAATGAATGATTCCGTTGACGCTGTCGCGGACCGGTGCGGTGAAGACCTCGCCGTCCGGAATATTCGCTTTGCCATCACAGGCGATGGCGGGAATGTTTTTGATGCTGAAAGTCAGATCGGTATCGCGCGGGCCTTTCAGACGGACCTTGTCCGTTTTGTTCATGAGCTGTGCGAGGGGCTGCATGGCCTTTGACAGCCTGGCATAGTCCAGTGTGCAGACATTGAAGTAAAAGTCTTCAAACGCCTCTGTGCTCATTTCCGCCATTTGCGCCATCGCTGAAGTAGGCCAGCGGATGACCACCCAACGGGTTTTCTTCACGCGAACTTCGCTGTGAACTTTTTTCCAGACGCTGCTCTCGTATACCTTCTGTTTCTCAGCCGGCACGTCCGACACCTCTGAAACGTTGTTGCTTCCCCGCGCCCCGATGTAACACTGCACGTTCTGCATCTGCAGTTTTTCGACATCGGCGGTCAAGCCCCAGGACGCTTCTGAACCGTGAAGCATCAAGGAACGATTGATCTCATTACTCTTAAGGAGAACCAGCGCTGAACCGCCCGCCTGGGCGGCCGATTCAACCACCGCCTTGGTAAAGGCATTGGGGACATCGATCGCCTCCAACAGCAGCTTTTCACCCGGCTTTAGAGCGCAGGAATAATTGACGAGCAGGTCAGCCAGTTTTTTCATTCGCGGGTCGGTCATCTCGATAAGCTCCCAGACGTTCTGTTAAATTTTATCCATCGCCTTGAGTCGGATTTCGTCATCCTCAAGGGATTTCTCTGCTTCTTTCAATCTTTCGCGTGCTTCGCCGGCAGCGTCCTGCGCCATCTGCTCCTGGTTCTTTTGCTGATCGATGTACGCGGTTTTGTCGCGTTCGGCTATCGTCGGCGGCGGGTTCTTGGCACGCGTTTCAGCGTCGGCAGCGTCCTTGTCGTCGCCGGTGATTTCATCATTGATTGATTTGATCGCCGCCTGGTCGGTCTTGATTTCATCCACGACAGCCGCGCGATCATCGCTTGACGTTGTGGTAGCTGGCACTGCGTGCGCCAGACCGGCGTGCAAAAAGACAGCCGCAAGCCAACCAGGATGCACCCATCGACACATGCGGTCTCCAGATAGTGGAAAACGAACTATAGCTTAAGCGGCGTCGTGTTGTTACTCAGCAGGCGGCGTTCATCCATGGTAAACTCCTCTTCGACATGCCGACAGATGCTGCATTAGCACGCCCGTTCCACGTGATGACCAAACCGGTCGGTCCGATCTGTAATCTGGACTGTAAATATTGCTTTTACCTTGAAAAGGAAAGGCTGCGCGGGCCGGGTGAAAAATGGAAAATGTCGGACGAGGTTTTAGAAAATTATGTCCGCCAAATGATTGAAAGCCAGGATCTGCCGCGCATCGACTTTGCGTGGCAAGGGGGAGAACCCACGCTGCTGGGTGTCGATTTTTTTCGCCGGGTGGTGGCGTTGCAGGACAGATATGCCAACGGCAAGGAAATTGCCAATGCGATCCAGACCAACGGGACTCTGCTCGACGATGAATGGTGCGAGTTTCTTTCCGCTAGAAAGTTTCTCGTCGGTCTCAGCATTGACGGCCCCCCGTCGTTGCACGATCGATATCGTGTAGACAAGCAGCAACAGCCAACCTTTGATTCGGTTATCCGCGGGCTGGGCTACCTTAAAAAACATCAGACAGAATTTAATACGCTTACCGTGGTTCATCGTGCTAATGCGCAGCAGCCTCTGGTGGTATATGAATTTCTCAAGGAGATCGGATCCAGATATTTGCAGTTTATCCCGCTGGTCGAACGATTACCGACGGCGCAGCTGAAGGTTCACGGGTTTGATTTGATGGAACCGCCTGATCCGCGTTCAGACCACAACGAAAGATCGCCCGTCACCCCCTGGAGCGTGGAGGCCAACGCCTACGGCAGCTTTTTATGCACGATCTTCGATCGCTGGGTGCGGAACGATGTGGGAAAGACATTCGTGCAGCTGTTCGATGTGGCGCTGGGTAACTGGATGGGACTCGGCTCAAGCCTGTGCGTCTTTGCCGAAAAGTGCGGCCGCGCGTTGGCAATCGAACATGATGGTGAGTTGTACTCCTGCGATCATTATGTGTATCCCAAATATCATTTGGGAAACATCCTAAACCACTCACTCGGCGCGATGGTCGATAGCCCGCGGCAGCAACGCTTCGGCGATGATAAAGCGAGCACACTTCCCAACTATTGCAGAAACTGCGAAGTAAAATTCGCCTGCAACGGCGAGTGCCCCAAGCATCGATTCATAAATACACCGGACGGCCAGGCCGGGCTGAACTATCTTTGCCCTGCGTACAAGCGATTTTTCAACCACATCGATCCTTACATGAAGCAAATGGGCCAACTGCTGAACGCACGGCGTCCGGCGGCCGACATTATGGACCTGATCGCCCGCGCCGAGCGACGCAAAATCTTCCCAAATTCCGGGCGAAACGACCCTTGCCCCTGCGGCAGTGGAAAACGGTTCAAGAAGTGCTGCGGGGGATAAAGCCGCCATTAATCACCGTTTATGCGGGAAACCGCACCTGACCAGGTTGGACAATTTCCTGGGGGGATGGTATGATTAGAGTGAAGGAAGAACGCATCCTGCCTCGATTTGGTGAACGTACCCCCGGTTTGTTTTCCTGCCAGGAACTTGTTGATTCGTTTCCTATTCGGCTAATCTGGCCGATATTCTCATTTTATCCCGGTGAAGGATTCTGCGTGTGTCGCGACCTCCCGGCAAGTTTTGTATAGGTACACATGTCCGAACAGTTTCAGTCACAAATTCTCGAGCACTTAAAATCCGCCGCCTATCGACCGCAGAAACCGCGCGTGCTGGCGAATCAGTTAAAAGTTGGCGACGACCGCGACTATCACGCTTTCCGCGACGCGCTGCGCGAACTGATGCACGCGGGTCGCGTGGTGCTCGGCGCGAGCGGAGCGATCATGCTGCCCGGCGAGCGCACGCAGGCCGGTCTCATCACGGGGAGCTATCGCCACAACAAGCGCGGGTTTGGTTTCGTCGTTCCGTCCGATCCGTCGGGGCATGAAGACCTGTTCATTCCCGAAGGGTCCAACAACGGTGCGCTGACCGGCGACATCGTCCGGGCAAAGATCACCAATAAAAGCCACCGCGACGGCAAGGCAATGTTTACCGGAAAAATTACCGAGGTCATCGAGCGAACCCAGAAGCGGTTTGTTGGAACCCTGGCCAAAGCATCGGGCGAGTGGGTGGTGATGCCGGACGGCAATATGCTCACCGAAGCAATCGCCACCCCGGATGCGGCGTCGCGACATATCAAAATTGGAACCAAGGTGGTCGTGGAATTGACCACGTATCCCGGGGAAACCGGCGAGCGCCTCAAAGGCGTTATCACCGAAGTGCTCGGAGCCGCTGGTGAAAAGGATGTGGACCTGAAGGCAGTCATCGTCCAGTTCAATTTGCCCGGCCCGTTTCCCGATGAAGTAAAAGCCCAGGCCCGCGAGGCGATCGATCGATTTGACCCTGAAGTGGAGCGGCAGAACCGATTGGATCTGTCGGACCAGATTGTCTGCACCATCGATCCAGACGACGCCAAGGACTACGACGACGCCATCAGCCTCCGGCAGTTAGCCAATGGGAATTGGGAATTGGGCGTTCACATCGCAGACGTTTCTTATTTCGTAAAAGAGGGAACACCGCTGGACCTCGAAGCCGCCGAGCGGGGCAATAGCTGTTACTTCCCAGGCTATGTGATTCCGATGCTGCCGGAGATTTTGTCCAATGGTGTCTGCTCTCTCCAGGAAGGCGTGCCGCGCCTTTGCAAGAGCGCGTTCATCACCTATGACGCGGACGCGAACCCAATCGGCACCAAGTTCGCGAACACGATCATCAACAGCCGCAAACGGCTGCGCTACAAGGAAGCTCAGGCGATTCTCGATCGCGCACCCGTTATTCCCCATCCGCAAGGGGACCGCACGATCAAGGACTACGAACCAGACGTTGTTGAACTTCTGTTTCAAATGGACAACCTGTCCCGACGACTGCACAAACGCCGCCTCGCAAACGGCCAGATAACGCTCGAACTGCCCGACACCGAACTGGTTTTAGACGACCAGGGAAAGGTGATCGACGCTGTGCCTGAAGACCAGAGCTTCACTCACACCTTGATCGAGATGTTCATGGTGGAGGCCAACGAAGCGGTTGCCCGATTGCTTGATTCGCTGGGCGTGCCATTCCTTCGCCGCACCCACCCCGAGCCTGCGCCGGACTCGGCCGAGCGATTGAGAAATTTCGTTCAGGTGGCGGGGTTTAAACTGCCCAAGGATCTGGATCGCAAGGGCATACAATCCCTGCTCGCAAGCGTACGCGGCAAGCCGGAATCGTTCACAATTAATCTGGCCGTGCTGAAAAGCCTGACCCGCGCTGAATATTCCCCCAAAGAAATCGGCCATTATGCACTGGCGAGCGAATTTTATGGGCATTTTACATCCCCGATCAGGCGCTACGCGGACCTTACAATTCATCGGCTGCTGGATCGCTATTTTGAAGCCCGCGAAAGGCCGGAGCACGCTGGTGGCAAAAAGCGAAAGAAGAAAATCACGCTCGATGGCGCGCCTACATTCTATCAGCTGGTTGAACTCGGGAAGCACCTCGGGTTTACCGAGCGCCGGGGCGATGACGCAGAGCGCGAACTCCGCCAGGTAAAATTGCTGGAGCTGTTAAAAAATCATATCGGTCAGGAATTTCCCGGCGTGGTTACTGGCATCACCAACTTTGGTGTCTTCATCCAGCTGCAGACATATCTCATCGACGGTTTAATCCGCTACGAAAATCTGATGGATGACTGGTGGGATGTTGACGACAAGCATGGTGTTGTGCGCGGCCAGCGCACCGGCACGAAAATCGGCATCGGCGACCAATGCATGGTTATCATTGCACGGGTCGATCCGGCGCGGCGCGAGCTTGATCTGGCCGTCTCCAAGCTGATCGGAAAAACCGGCAGCCCCGTTACTGTGGTTAAGACAAAACCACCGGCAGGAAAGAAAAAAGGCCAGGGCAAACAGCCGCATCGCGGTGGTTCAACCAGGCGAAACGCAGCAGCAAAATCAAACCGGCGGAGAAAATAATCCGGCGCATCGGTGCGATTTTTCGCACATCCGGCTTCGCGCGATTTGTATTATTGCACAACCCAGCAAGCCGCAATGTGATTGGCTTCGCCTTGCTTGGGCGTGAGTTCCTGCCGCTCCTGCGCATCGCCGCAGAACTGCGCAGGGTCACGCTACCTGATTTGATCTCTACCGTATCCGACGCATTCGCCGCCTTGGCGGCGGTGCGCGTTAACGGGCACCTTGGATGAAACGCGCAGCCCGAAGGCGGATTAGACGGTGATGGCACTTCGCCGCTCAGGACAATCCGCTTTTTTCTCGGCCGCGGATCGGGTTCCGGAACCGCAGAAAGCAGGCTAAGCGTGTAAGGGTGCTTTGGGTTCCGATATAGCTCCTTTGAACTGGCCTTCTCCACAATCCGACCGAGGTACATCACCGCGACTTCATCGGAGAAATGTTCCACCACCGCAAGGTTGTGTGCGATGAAGAGATAGGCAATACCGCGTTCTTTCTGAAGGTCATCCAGGAGATTCAAAATCTGTGATTGAATGGACACATCCAGCGCCGACACCGGCTCGTCACAAACGATGAAATCGGGGGACAAGGCCAGCGCGGGCGATGCCGATGCGTTGGCGTTGCCCACCGGAAAATTCGTGTGGATATCGAGCAGCGTAAGACGGATCAAGCCCCACGCGCTGCAGCAGGCTGGCTACCAGTTCATTTTTCCTGGCTCCCTTTGCGATGCGATGCACTTCGATCGGTTCGCCGATGATGTTGCCTATCGTCATCCGTGGATTCAAACTGCTTACAGGATCCTGAAAGACAATCTGCATTTTCTTCCGCAGTCGGCGAAGTTGTTCGCCGCGCGGCGCGAAGAAGTCCGAACCATTGAATCGCACGGTTCCGCCGGTAGCGGGAAGTAATCGCAGGAGGGTTCGACCCACCGTGGTTTTGCCACAGCCGGATTCTCCTACCAGGCCAAGCGTTTTACCCGTGTGGACATCAAAACTGACTCCATCGACAGCCTTCACATATCCGACTGTTCGGGAAAGAATGCCTTTTCGAATTGGAAAATAGGTGGAAAGATTTCGCACTTCGACCAGCGGCGGCACACCTTCGGTCACCAGACCAGCAGGCGATTGGTGCTGCAACGGCTGAACTTGACTCACTCGGCATCTCCAATGACTTTGTCGACCACAACGCGGCTCGGCAGATAATACTCTGACCCCGCCGGACTGACAATTTTGCAGCTGCGAGCGTTATGATTGCGGTGCATGAACGAATCAGCGGAACTGGTCATCATTGGCGGTGGAGCAGCAGGACTGACCACCGCGATCTTCGCAGCTCAGGCGGCGGGATCCGGCACAAAAATCATTGTGCTAGACGGAGCCCGATCGCTTGGCGCAAAAATTCTGGTTGCTGGTGGCGGGCGCTGCAATGTTACGCACGATGGTGTTTCACCGGCAGATTTTAACGGGTCGAAAAATATCGTGCGAAATGTGCTGGCCGCGTTTTCGGCAAAGGACTCGGTTGATTGGTTTGCTTCCCTTGGCGTCGAATTGAAACGCGAGGAGACCGGGAAATTGTTCCCCGTCACCGATTCCGCGCGGACGGTGCTGAACGCCCTGCTGCATCGTTGCGCCCAGTTAGGTGTGATGCTTCGTCCGGATCATCGCGTGAGTTCAGTCAGTTGGTTCGATCACCGGTTTACCATCGAACACACCCACGGAACAATCGAATCGCATCAAGTGGTGCTTGCCACCGGTGGAAAATCACTGCCAAAAACGGGCAGCGACGGAATGGGTTGGGATTTAGCGCGGTGCCTCGGGCACGAGGTGACAGCTACCCACGCGGCGTTGGTGCCTTTAGTCCTCGATGCATCCATGTTTCACGCGCAGGTGGCAGGTATTTCAAGCGAGGTGGAGCTCTCGACATTCGCGGGCGGTAAACGCATCGATTGTCGACAGGGCAGCATGCTTTGGACGCATACCGGTATCAGCGGACCGGTTGTCATGGACGCGAGCAGGCATTGGGTGATCGCGAAAGATTCCGGCGCGGATCCCATTCTGCAATGCAATTTTTTAATCGGGGATACCTTTGATTCGGTCGAAAAGTGGCTTATCCATCTGTCCACAAAACGCCCAAAGGCGCTTGTGACCACCGTCGTTGCGGAACGATTACCCGCACGTTTAGCGGCAGCCATTTCGAGCCATGCGACAATACCCCCGGCGGTCACCTGCGGACAATTGCCCCGCGAAACCCGGCGACTGCTCGTCCACGCCCTGACAGCGCTGCCGTTGAAAGTGCAGCAGCATCGTGGCTGGAATTATGCGGAGGTGACCGCCGGCGGCGTGCCGTTGAACGAGATCGACCCGCGGACCATGGAATCACGAAAATGTCCCAGCTTGTATCTCGTCGGTGAGATACTCGACTGCGACGGTCGTATCGGTGGATTCAATTTCCAGTGGGCCTGGTCAACCGGCCATCTCGCTGGCGTTGCCGCCGCATCAAAGGCAGTAAGCAGGCAAGCCCTCGGCGACGGCGGGTTGCTGCGATCAGATTTCCAAGTTTAAAAATTCTTTAATGTGCTGATCCCAGACTTTCTGCGCCTGAGGATCGGCCAGCGGCAGGCGCAGCTCGTTAATCACCTTGGTTCCAAGGCCAATCGCTTCGCGCCAGCAATCTGTGCAGATCTGGTCGAACACCGCCTGACCGAAGGGATTGCGGAATGGCGGTTTTGCCAGCTTCTTACCGATTTTTCCACACCGCCTGCAGAGCACTTCCCCTTCACTGGCGATTTGTGTGGTTCGATTATTTGTCAATTCCGGCACTGGTGCGCCGGCATCTTTGAGCAACTGCATCATTTCGTTGCGGGGCATCAGTTCGCCGCGCGCATCCGCGGTCGTCACACCGTTGGTCCAGATCGCAATCGCCTCGGGCAGCTTCCCCTGCTGCTTCAGAGCCGTGCCCGCCAGCTGATATGCCTTGCTTATATTCGGATTTAGTTCGATCACCCGGCGAAGCGATTGAAGCGCGCCGTCAAGATCGCCGGCGGAAAGCAGCTCTCGACCCAGCGAAAAATGCCCCGTCTCATTAGCGGGATCCGCTTCGGCCATCTTTCGAAACTGCTCGATCCGCTCACTGTTATCCGCCATGAAAATTCTCCTTCATATACCTGTGCCAATTATAGTCTGGTGATTGAACGGGAAACATGCCGCGATGTAAATCCGGCTTTGGAACTGTTAACCGCTGCTGAGGGTCGATCGACCCTGTAAAAGCCGCGAAAGTTTTCAGGCAATGCCCCAATATCAGTTGCCTTTTATAGTCCCGCTTGCATACTTCGGGACAACACCTGGAGAAAACATGATCATCACCGCACACGCACATGCCCGCGCCGGATTGGTTGGCAATCCCTCCGATGGATATTTCGGGAAAACGATCAGTATCAGCATCCGAAATTTCCGGGCCACCGTGCGTCTTTGGGAAAGCCCGCATTTTGAGATCCTTCCCACTCACGGCGATCTGGCGCGATTCGACAACGTCGACAGCTTCCTGCGCGACGTGCGATTGAACGGCTACTACGGCGGTCTGCGGCTCATGAAGGCAACGGTCAAAAAATTCCACGACTATGCCAAAAAGAACGGCCGCGAACTGCACAGCAAAAACTTTACCCTCAACTTTGACAGTGATATTCCCCGCCTCGTCGGCTTGTCCGGAAGCAGCGCGATTGTTGTGGCGACCTTTCGCGCACTGATGAAATTCTACGATTACGAAATCCCCCTGCACCTTCAGCCGGCAATCATTCTTTCGGTCGAAAAAGAAGAACTTGGGATTACCGCCGGCCTGCAGGATCGGGTTATTCAGACTTATGAGGGAATGGTCTACATGGATTTCGATCGCAAGCTGGTTGAAGGGCGTGGGTTTGGCGATTACATCCCGCTGAAACCGCAGAAGATGCCGCCAATTTACATTGCATTTGACCCCGAGCGAGCGGAGATCAGCGACATCCCGCACCGGAATCTGCGCGATCTTTTCGCCCGCGGCGACGCGACGGTGGTCTCGGCGATGGCGAAATATCGCGACCTGACCGATCGTGGGCGCGAAGCATTACTGGCCGGCGATTGGGAAGCCCTCGGTGCGGTGATGAATGAAAACTTTGATCTCCGCCGAACGATCATGCCGATCGCGCCGGAAAATTTGCGGATGGTGGAAGTGGCGCGCAGTGTGGGCGCGAGCGCGAAGTTCGCCGGCAGCGGTGGTGCGATCGTCGGCACATATCGCGACGGCCGGCAATATCAACAGCTCACCGATGCGCTGGCGGCGATTCGATGCACCATTCTGCGGCCACTTATTTTTGAAGCGTGATACGATTGGCAACACATCACAACTCATTATGTTCGAACGGAGTCGCGAGCTCGTAAACGGGCGTTCATCTGTTATTCGATATCAATCCCGAAGACATCACTCAGGTCCCCCGCTGCGATTGTTTTCCGTTCGCCGGCATTACCGGCCACGCTGGCGGCGCGATTGGCTTCACTGACCAGATCCAGGTGATCGACGCCTCTCAGCTTGAAGAGCAAGTCGGGCTCTTCATCCACTCGGCATCCCACACCGTAGAGCACCGCCGCAAGATGCTTGCACATCTTCGCCGCGTCCGGGCAGCTGCATTCCATCTCGATCTGGCCCGGCTTGAAAAAAAGCCCGTCGCTGGTGCCGATGACAGATTCCATCACCGCGTCAGACAGCTTGCCCTGCAGCAGTTCAACCAGCGAACCGATCTGTCCGGCGCATTTCTTCTTAATGGCTTTCCATTGCGCGCCGGCAAGCGGGTCAATCTTAATGCGGATGCTGTAAAGCTCGGATCCCATCACCATGGCGGTAATCATCCCTGTGCGAATCTGCAGATCCAGGATGGCATCGTTGCGTACGTATGTTTTGCCGCGCGGTAATCGACTGTCAAAATCGCAAAAGGCCTCAATGTGCTTGCACCAGGCTTTGCCCCAGAAAGTTTTGCCGAGCTTCAGTCCTTCGACATGTACGGGCGATAGCTCTTTCGATTTTTTCTGTAGCTTGGCCACCTCGCGACGGGCTTTCGCCTTCCGCTGCGCTGCACTGACATAAGGCTTGTGAAAGTACCAGCTCAAGCATTCCTCCGGACCTTAACTCGAATACGAAACGAAATGCCGCCGCGTGTTGCTCATGCTCCTTCAAGGGCGGAGCGCACATCCAATGATACCATGCGCATCAGCCGATCATTATCCATTTCTGTCAGCATGACCTCACTTCCCTCGTCCAGCAGGTCGCGGGCGAGCCCGACTTTGTCGGCTATGAGGGCGTCGATGCGTTCTTCTACCGTCCCTCGACAGACGAATTTATGCACCAGCACGTTCCGCTTCTGACCGATCCGAAAGGCACGGTCGGTTGCCTGATTTTCCACCGCGGGGTTCCACCATCGGTCGAAATGAATTACGTGCGACGCTTCCGTCAGATTAAGACCAGTACCGCCGGCCTTGATGGAGAGCACGAAAAAAGGCGGGCCATCTTCACGCTGAAAACTGTCGACGAGGTCTCGACGTTTGCCAACCGGTGTTCCGCCATGAAGCACCAGGCCGCTCTGGCCAAAGACAGTCGCTAGAAAATCCGCCAGAGGTCCTGTCATCTCACGGAACTGTGTGAAGACCAGAGGTTTCTCCTGGCGTTCAGATAACTCCTGGCAAATCTCGCGCAGGCGATGAAATTTGCCGCTGTGATCGGGATCGTAGGCATTATCACCGGTCAATTGCGAGGGGTGATTGCAGATTTGCTTGAGACGCATCAGCGACGCTAGAACGATACCCCGGCGCTGGATTCCATCTGCCTTGGCCAGGCTCTGCCCGAGCTCTTTGACGATCTGTTCATACAGCACAATCTGCGGCTTGGTTAATCCGCAGAAGGCGGTGACTTCTGTTTTGTCCGGCAAGTCGGCGATGATTTTTTTGTCGGTTTTCAATCGCCGCAGGATGTAAGGACGCACGAGGGTACGCAGCGGCCCGTAGGGATTTTTTTCCTGCTCGGCGGTCTGCCGCACGAACGCGGTAAATGCTTTTGCAGTGCCCAGCAGGCCGGGATTCAGAAAATCAAATAGAGACCAGAGGTCGGACAGTCGATTTTCCACCGGCGTTCCAGTAAGCGCGATTCGACTTCGGGTAAGTAATTCCTTGGCAGTGCGCGCCTGCCGGGTGCCCGCATTTTTGATAGCTTGCGCTTCATCCAGGATGACCAGTTGCCACATGCGCAGTTTAAGCCAGGGAATCCGTGCGAGCATACCGTAGGTGGTGACAACCAGATCGATACCGGTGAGATCGGGCTCGGCTTCGGTCAGGTCGGTCCCGCGGCGCTCAGATGGATGTGCGACAAGCACGGTTATTTCAGACGCGAATCGCTCGATTTCCGATTTCCAGTTTGCGATCAACGAAGCCGGCAGGACCAGCAGGCTGGGGGAACGATCCGCCGCATCGTCGCCGCGACGCATGTGCAGCAACAATGAAATTACCTGGATGGTTTTGCCCAGGCCCATGTCGTCCGCCAGGCACGCACCCAGCCTCAGGCGATGCATAAAGCGAAGCCAGTTCACGCCCGTTTGCTGGTATGGTCGCAACTCAGCGGTGAGTCCAGGCGGTGCCGCACCTTGCAGGCTGGTTGGATCGCGCAGTTCCGCCAGCGTTTTTTCAAGTGAAGGATCGACCGTCAGTCCTGCCCATTCGCGAACCGCAGCGGGGACCGATGCGGTGACATCGCCGTCCAGAGTAGCGCCGGCGAGAAGCCGCATCCCTTCGAAGAATGAAATTTCACCTCCCTTGGCATCCTGCTCGACCTGTTTCCAGTGCTTCATCGCCTCGTCAAGTTTTTCCTTGTCGACTTCGACCCACTTGTTCTTCAGAAGCACCAGTCCATCGGCCGAGGATTGAATGGCGGCAATCTCCGCGTCGGTGAGTTTCTCACCGTCAAGCGTGACACCGATTTGAAAATCCATCAGGGCATCGACGCCCACGCGCGATTTTTCCTGCGCCGATGGTAACGCTTACCACCGGACGCGGCGGCCGACTCGCCCGCCACCAGTTGGGAACATGGACAATCAAGCCGCTTTCTTCCAACTTCGGCAGATCGCGGAGAAACGCGTACGCCTGCCTGGGTGTCCATGCGAGCGGATGATAGATATCCTGTGATTCAACCAGGTCAGCGACCCATTTGCATTTCTCCGCTGCGCGTTTGACGGGCGTCAGCAATGCAACAAGAGCCGACTGATTTTTAGCCCCGGCATATTCCTGCAATGCCCGGCCCAGAGGTTGATGGAGGACTTTCGCGCTGGCGGATATGCGTGCGGAATAGGTCGCTAAAAAAGCAAACGGATGTTCGTTGTCCCGCTTGTTCTCCGCAAGATGAAAAGTGACCCGCCCGACCAGCCGCCAGACCGGATTTTTATCGCGGAGGTATGCCTGTATTCCCCCCAGGGTGTTCGCGATCTGATCGCGAACGAGCGTGTCCAGGTCGGTCCACCAACCGGACAACACGTCGGTAGTCAGATACTCCGCGCCCTTGATTGCCGTGCGCCGGTGACCATCGCGTTGAGTTCTTCATAATCCGGAGCCGGCACGGGCGGGATGGCGGTTGAATCATCCAGACCCGGCACGTGGCAGAGCCTGGTGAGATAAATCCGCGCGAGTTCGCGGCCAAAAGCCATCCCCGCCGGCAGTGGCGATTGCAATTCCACCGTCGCGAGGTGGAGCAACCCGTGCATCAAGCCGGATTCGAAGGCGCGACTGACGCGTTGTTCCAAGGGATTTGGCGGCGCATCAGGGTCGGGCTCGAAATGCCCGATCAAAGGTCGGCCATGGGGTGAAATGAAAAGGTCAACGCTCATGCGAGGGGAAGATCATACGGACCAGCGACGACGAAGCATAGGTCCGGCGAAAATATGATCTTTCCCATCGCGCCTTAGCTGTGACGACTTTTACAAAAAGCTCGCGGCAGATCCGTAACCCGTGAAGCGACCGATCCATCAATGCGCGGGTAAAAGTTCAGCTTCAATCGCCGGCGTCGTTTCGCCCCGTGGCTTCGTCGCTGCTCACTTCCCCTACGAATGAATCGTCGTCGCCATCACTTCGCGAAACGGCGTCAGCGCCCTGTGGTTCCAAAGATTGGGCATCTGGCTGCTGCGCAACCGAGCCGTGGATGCGCGGAATGGTTTCCGAGTGACCCGGTCGATGCTCTTCTGATTCGGTCGGCGTGGTTGCAGGTTCCAGCGTGATGTCCATGTCAATATCGCCACCGCTGGATGAGCCGAGTCCAGAGTTCGAACCGCCCGCCCCGCTGGTGCGCGACTCGTCCGATCCCGATCGGGCAGGAACCGCGTTTGGATCCGACCGTTTGGTGTTTCGCGAAGTGTAAGTTCGCTCCACTACGTTGCCCTCGGGGACGCCGAAGTCTCCCTTGCCTCCAACGGCTTTAGCATCCTCCAAAGAAGAACCGGGATGTGTCACCTTGGGCGGATCGACAGGAGATTGTTTATTCTGCTTTTTCATGTTGTCCCTTATTGTGAAACTTTAGGCCGAACGTCGATGCCTGGCTCTGGCTGGTGAAGGGCGGGCATTGCGCCGCACGGATGTTCTCACACCACGCCCGTTGGATGCCGGTTCGCCTGCCGCCAGAGAACGCTTCAGCGCATCCATAAGATTAATCGTCGGCTTGGATGGACGCTCGGGTTCAGGGCGCGACTCACTTCTTTGCCCTGCGATTTCGCATCCACCAGGGCCTGCAACTTATCTCGAAAGTCGTCTTTGAAATCCTGCAGACGCAACGGCTTGGTCATCGACTTAATCAGCTCGCCCGCCATGCGAAGTTCCGGAGCCGAGACTTTTATTCGTTCCAGGTCGCTGATGTTGTCCTGGTCAATTTCGTCCACTTCATCCGCATAATGCAACGTGTGGATGACCATCCCGTCGCCGACGGTTCGGATTAATACTGTGTATTGTCGTTCACGCATGACGAAACGACCCAGCGCGCATTTACCGCTTTCCGTCATCGAGGCTGCCAGCAGTTTGAATGGCTTTTTCCCGTCTTTGCCCGGGCGAAGGAAATAGACGCGATCGAAATAAATCGCATCGACCGCCTCGGCATCAACGAACTGAACGATATCCATCGATCGCCCTTTTTCGGGCTTTAATCGGTCGATTTCACGTTGATCTATCAGCACATAATCTTCCGGACCAATCTCGATGCCCCGCGCCGTCTGGTTAAAGTCAAATTCCTTCCCTGTATCCGGGCAGATCAGCTTTCGACGAAGCCGGCAATGGCCGTCTTTGGATAGCATATGAAAGTGAACCGTGCGTTCATGCACTGCCATAAACATTTCAACAGGGATGCTAACCAATCCAAAACTGATCGTGCCTGTCCAGATGGGTCGAGCCATTGTTCTTCCGTCCTTAACTCTCGACGTTTCGGCCGACAATTCTGTGCAGATCGACGCGGGATTTTTCAAAATCTGCCCACGGATCCATTTTTCGTTTCTTCAGATAGCCGGCCACAGAACCAACGTTGAACGCACTGGCGGATTTCAGTTTCGCCAGTTCGTCCCAGGTAACAGGCATTGCAATCGGCGCCGCGGGCCTGGCTCGAACCGAATACGGACAAACTGCAGTAGCGCTGCGACCATTTCGGTTGTAATCAATGTAAACTTTTCCGACCCGAAGATCCTTGCGCATGTTGGCAACGAACAAATCGGACTTCTCGGCAAGCGATTTGGCGATCGTCTGGCAAAATGACTTACGCGCTGTCCCAATCGATATTCGGAACGATCGGGACCGTGATGTGCAGACCCTTTCCGCCTGATGTTTTCAAGAAGGTCGGAAGCTGCAAGTCATCCAGCGTGCTCTTCAGTTTACGTGCCGCTTTAATGACCATTTTCCAAGAGACATCCGGCCCTGGGTCCAGGTCAAAAATCAACTGGTCCGGCTGCTCGACAGCGTCCACTCGACAACCCCAGGTATGGATCTCCAGAACACCCATCTGCGGCATCGAGACCAGCCCGGCAAGATCGTGGATAGTGACGTGAGATTCGTTTTTTTTCCCAAGACCCACATCTACCTTCCCGATCGCATCCGGCATGTTGTCCGACCAGTTTCGCTGGAAAAAACACTTACCGGAAATCCCTCCGGGGCAGCGTACCAATGCAAGCGGTCGATCCACCACCAGCGGAAGCATCCATTGCTGAACGAGAAGATAGTAATCCACCAATTGCTGCTTTGTGGTTTTACTGTCGGGGTAAAAAACTTTGTCCGGATGCGTCAAAGTAATGCCAGCGGCTGAAGGTTTTTCCACCGGGACAGTTTGCTTCCCTTTCCGGGCAGCGGCTTTGACTTCAACGGATTTTACCGGCATCTCACGAACGACCTGCGCCGCTGGTTTATCCGAACGAAACGCGACAAACGCCGGGTGCCGCAATACGCCTTCGCGCGTCCAACCGGTGAATTTAACCTCGGCAACCAGGGTGGCTTTGACCCAGTGCGCGTTTCGTCGCTCCCGGGCTGGTGGATCGACGTCGGTCGCGGGAGCCTTTTGTTCCAGTTGCTTCAGTTGCCGAATCGTCCGCTTGAGCAACTGATCGTTAAACCCCGTACCGACGCGCCCAGCGTACACCAAACTTTTTTGCTGATCGTAGTAACCCAGCAGCAGCGCCCCGAACCCGCCGCGCGAACCCTGGGGATCCGTGTACCCCACGACGACGAATTCCTGCCGATGATCACATTTGCTCTTAACCCAGCTTGGATCGCGGCGTGACACATACGGGGCATCGGCGCGCTTGGACACAATGCCCTCCAGCGCCATCTCACAAGCCTTTCCCACCACGGCAGTGCCGTCGCCTTGCACGTGTTCACTGAAATTGATGAGGGGAGCAAGCTTGCTGTTCTCCAGGATCTTCTGCAACTGATCCTTCCGCTCGAGCAGTGGGGTCTGGCGCAGATCGATACCATTGCAGAACGGCAGATCGAACACAAAGTAAACCGGGTCGGCAGTCTGATGGTCCTTCACCAGCGCCTGCAGCGACTGAAAATCACTGCGGCCCTCGTCATCCAGCACCACCATTTCGCCGTCGAGAATCGCTGAATCCACCTTCAGTTTTTCCAGCGCTTTGGCGACAGACTTGAACTTGGCGGTCCAGTCATTTCCGTTTCGGGTAATGAGTTGAACCTTGCCGTTTTTTATCATCGCCACAAAGCGATATCCGTCGTATTTAATCTCATGAATCCACCCATCCCCCTCCGGAGGCCGCTCGGTCAACACCGCAAGTTGCGGTGCCAGCGCCTTGGGCCAGGCCGACCGCGTCGCCCCTGGAAGCAAAGACATATCCTTTGCATCGCGACTCCATACCTGATCCCTCGCGCCGGCAATTTGTTCCAGCGACCTTGATGTTTTCACACTCTGCGGTTCATCCGCCTGAATGTCCCTGGCCGTGCTGGCATACTTATCCTTCACCTTCATCAACAGCCAGTTTTTTCCGTCGCCCCCAGCCTGGCCGTGCATTCGAACGAGGCTCCATTCTCCCTGCAGCTTTTTGCCTTCGAGCACGAAATGAAGCTTCCCGCTCTTAAATCCCTCGCCCGCGTCATGCAGCGGTTGCCACGTGCCGGTATCCCATAAAAGCACGGTCCCCCCACCATATTCCCCTTCTGGAATCACGCCTTCAAAATCACCGTAATCGATCGGATGATCTTCGACCTGCACCGCCAGCGATTTTTTTCCGGGATCGACCGATGGTCCTTTGGGCACCGCCCAACTTTTCAAAACCCCCTCAAATTCCAGACGAAAATCGTAATGCAGGCGACTTGCGTCATGCTTTTGAATGACAAAACGCAGCTGCCCCGCTTTTACCGGCTTCACCGACTTCCCACGCGGTTCCGGCGTGCGATTGAAATGGCGCTTCTGATGGTAAGTGCTTAGGCTCATAACAAAAAAAGAACACCAGCATGTGCCGCGTCCTTGCCTTAATGAACCGGAATTTTACTAAGCGGATCGTAAGATCATTGAACCCATAGACACAACGTCCAAAAATCGGCGCAAGCCAATTTTGCCACCGGGCTTTTTACGCGCCGCGCAGCCAGATAAGCAGCGTTATCCTGCGCGAATGAAATCGCCAGATGGCATCACCAAGCCCAGTTGGTATGACGGGATCAAGTTGCCCGCTTTTAAAAGCCTCGGCAAATCCACAAATACCGAGGTGTGCGTCGTCGGCGCGGGTATCGCTGGGCTAACGACCGCTTACCTTTTGGCTAAAGAGGGAAAATCCGTCGTTGTTCTCGACGAGGGACCTATCGGCAGCGGTCAAACTGGCCGCACCAGCGCAGCACCTCGCCAGTGCGATCGACGATCGATTTGTCGAGATGGAACACCTGCACGGAAAAGACGGCGCTCGACTTGCCTACCAAAGCCATGCTGCTGCCATTGATACGATTGAACGCATCGCCCAGGAAGAACAAATTGACTGCGATTTCGTTCGTCTCGATGCGTTTCTCAGCAGCATCCCTTCAGATCGCCCGGATCTGCTGGATAAAGAATTGCAGGCCGCCATGCGTGCGGGCTTTGCGGACGTCGAGATGGTTGAAAACGCCGGGATGGACCACAACCGTTGCATTCGCTTTGGTCGCCAGGCGCACTTCCAACCGCTGCTTTACCTTGCGGGACTCGCCAACGCGATCAAGGCAATGGGTGGGCGGATCTATACAGGCAAGCGCGTTATCGACGTGCACGGCGCTGATCCAAAAAATAAGAAGCCGGCGCGCGCACAGCTGAAAGGCCGGGTTAACGTTACGGCCGACCATATTGTCGTTGCCACCAACACTCCGGCACCGATCAACGACTGGTTTGGAATTTATACGAAACAGGCGTCTTATCGCACTTATATGGTCGGCGCGGCCATTCCCCTCGATTCGGTTCCTGACGCTTTATATTGGGACACCGCCGATCCCTACCACTACGTTCGCCTGCAGCCGCTGGGCGAAGGACATGCGCTGCTGCTAATTGGAGGCGAAGACCACAAGACCGGGCAGGTGCCCGCCGGGGCAACTCCATTTCAGAACCTCGAAAAGTGGGCACGCGAAAAGTTTCCGTCGATGCGGGAGGTCGCGTTCCAGTGGTCCGGGCAGGTTCAGGAACCCGCCGACGGGCTGGCGTTCATCGGACGCGCGCTGACCAGCGATGACAATGTGTATGTCGCCACCGGCGACAGCGGAATGGGTTTAACGCATGGCACCATCGCCGGGCTGCTGCTCACCGATTTGATAATGGGCCGCGAGAATCCATGGGAAAAGTTGTACGACCCATCGCGAAAGATGCTCAACACAGAGTTTGTTAAAGAAAACGCAAACACTATTTCGCAATACAAGGATCTGCTCACATCCGGCGACGTCAAATCGATCGACGATATACCGCGCGGCAGCGGTGCAGTAATTCGCGAAGGCTTGAGCAAATTGGCCGTTTATCGCGATGATGACGGCAAGGTTCACAAGCATTCAGCGATATGCACGCATCTCCAATGCGTCGTGCAATGGAACGGGGTGGAAAAAAGCTGGGACTGCCCCTGCCACGGAAGCCGTTTTGACTGCGTCGGCAAGGTATTAGTCGGACCCGCAATTGACGATCTGGCGGCTGCAAAATAGCGGGTGAACGTCTTGTTGCGCAGGCGATTAAAGGCTCGCACTTCCGCCGTTACCAATCTTTGCCGGATCTGATATTGTCACCACCCGACGCACGACAGGCTTGCTAGAAAACATACATATGAACAGATCCGACCCGCCACAATCTGAACGTTCCAAAATTGGTATTACTGGCCTTGACGATATTTTAAACGGCGGTCTCATTCCGCACCGGCTCTACCTCGTCGAGGGAAATCCGGGGGCTGGAAAAACAACACTCGCGCTGCACTTTCTCATCGAGGGCGTATCAAAGGGTGAACGTTGTCTGTACATCACGCTCTCGGAAACGCGTGAGGAATTGACCGCGGGCGCATTATCCCACGGATTTTCGCTGAACGGTGTTGAGATTGTCGAGATGATCGGGCAGCAGAACGATCTCGACGCTACCTCGCAAATCACCATGTACCCGCCGTCTGAGGTTGAGTTAAACGAAACGACAAAACTCGTATTACAGGCTGTTGAGCGTGTGAATCCAGCCCGCGTGGTGTTCGATTCGCTGTCTGAACTGAGGCTTCTTGCGCAGAATTCCCTTAGATATCGCCGCCAGATCCTGGCCCTCAAGCAGTTTTTCATCGGGCGTAAATGCACTGTAATGCTGCTGGATGACCATACGTCAGAAGCGACAGACCTTCAGCTTCAGAGTATTGCTCATGGTGTGATTGCACTCGAGCATCTGTCGCCGGCTTACGGCGCGTCGCGGCGGCGGCTGCGCGTTCTGAAATTTCGCGGGACGGACTTCCGCGGCGGCTATCACGATTTCCGCATCAGCAAAGGAGGCCTGCAGGTTTTCCCCCGCCTGGTCGCCGCCGAGCATAACGACCCATTTAATCCCAATCGCATCAAGAGCGGAATCATCGCCTTGGATAATCTTCTGGGCGGTGGACCGGATCGCGGAAGCAGCACTCTTTTCGTCGGTCCAGCGGGATGCGGTAAATCAACAATCGCGATTCAATATGCAGCTGCCGCCGCGGCGCACGGTGAGCACGCGGTTGTTTTCGCTTTCGATGAAAGTGTCGCGACGCTGGAAACGCGATGCGCTTCGCTGGGCATCAAATTCAAGACCGGAATCGCGGCAGGGGAAATACGTCTTCATCAAATTGATCCGGCTGAAATGTCTCCCGGTGAATTCGGCTGGATGGTTCGTCATGCCGTCGAGGAGCACAACGCCAAAGTAGTCGTGATTGACAGCCTCAATGGATACATCAATTCCATGCCTGAGGAACAATTTTTGATTCCGCAGCTTCATGAACTGCTGACCTATCTGGGTCGGCTCGGTGTGACCACGCTGATGGTGGTTGCCCAGCATGGAACTTTGGGCAGCAACATGCCGGCACCGGTTGATGCCAGCTACCTCGCTGACTCTGTTGTTGTGCTGCGCTACTTTGAACATCTTGGAAAATTGAAAAAAGCCATCTCCGTGCTGAAAAAGCGCAGCGGTCCGCACGAAGAGAGCATTCGAGAAATGAAGTTTGATTCTCAGGGCATTCACCTCAGTGAGCCACTGTCGCAGTTCAGAGGAGTCCTGACAGGCGTACCGATTGAATTACCACATGTTTCAGATCCGTCGTGAGTCAGTCGTGAAGAAGGTCCGATGTTATCCCAAGACGATATACAGCTCGAACAGAGAGTATTGGTCCTCGCACCGACGGTACGCGATTCGGACGTAACCGGAGTCTTGCTCCGCGGCGCGGGATTGCAATCGGTCTCTGTCAGTAATCTATCGGCAATATGCGAGGAAATAAGGTTAGGCTGCGGCGCGGTACTCTTGACCGAGGAGGCCACCTCTTCACCGGCGATCGGCGAGCTCATTCGGGAATTGGAGCAGCAACCCGCCTGGTCCGATTTGCCGCTGGTAATGCTCATGCGCGGCGGGATTCAATCGTCTGACTCAAATCGTGCATTGCATCTGCTGCGAAACGTCACCCTGCTGGAACGTCCGGCCCCCAGCCGCACGGTAGTCAGCGCGGTGCAGGCGGCTGTGCACCGCCGCAACCGGCAATATCAGACGCGGGAACAGATCGCTGAACTTGGGCGGGCGGAAACCCGGTATCGGGACCTTCAGCAGCGGTTGCAAATCGCGGTGGAAGCATCAGAGCTGGGCACCTTTCACTGCGAGATGCCGCTGGGCAAAACGATTTGGAATGACCGCTGCAAGTCGCACTTCTGGCTGTCGCCGGAAGTGGAGGTCGACATGGATTTGTTTTATTCAATCCTGCATCCTGACGACCTGGATCGTACGAAAAAGGCGGTGGAAGAATGCGTTTATCACGGAAAACCCTATGACATCGAATACCGCACCGTTTCACCCGCCGGCGCTGTACGCTGGGTACGCGCGACGGGAAGAACCTTTTTCAACGAACTGGGAGAACCGCTTCAGTTTGATGGAACCACCCGCGACATCACTGTGCAGAAGATGGCAGCTGATGAGCGTGAGAAACTTCTGCAGAGCGAGCAGGCCGCCCGGGCTGAATCGGAACGCGCCGGCCGCATGAAGGATGAATTCCTCGCGACTCTTTCGCATGAGTTGCGCACGCCGCTTAATGCCATCCTCGGCTGGTCCCAGGTATTGCGACAGGACTCCGACCCGGAAACGGTTAACGAAGGCCTTGAAGTCATCGAGCGAAATGCCCGGGTGCAGGTTCAGTTGATCGAAGACCTGCTTGATATGAGTCGGATCATCTCCGGCAAAGTGCGGCTGAACATGCACCCGGTCGACCCGGCTGTGTTCGTCAATGCCGCCGTGGAGACCGTCCGTCCCAGCGCAAACGCAAAAGGAATTATTCTGCGCGTCGAAATCGATCCACGCATCGGTTTGGTAGACGGTGATTCCAATCGATTGCAGCAGGTGGTTTGGAATCTCCTGTCAAACGCCATCAAGTTCACACCGCAGCAGGGACGCGTGGATATGGTCGTGAAGCGCGTCAAATCGCAGGTGGAAATTTCCGTTTCCGACACCGGGCAGGGAATCAAGTCGGACTTTCTGCCCCATGTTTTCGAGCGATTCCGCCAGGCTGACTCTTCCAGCACACGCCCGTATGGTGGCCTTGGGCTGGGTTTGGCAATTGTGAAACAACTCGTGGAATTGCACGGCGGCATTATTGTCGCAGCAAGCGGCGGTGTGGGGCGCGGCAGCACATTTACTGTCAACCTGCCTCTGCTGGCACCCGAACGCGACACACCGACGATGCCCGGATCTGGCGGAGCCGCCTCTCGTCCAGACTTTCTCAAGGAAAAAAGCTTGTCGGGGATGACTCTGCTGGTGGTCGACGATGAGCCCGATGCGCGGGGCCTCCTACGTCGGATTCTTGAAGAATGCGGTGCCCGTGTCGTCACTGCTGCGTCGGCGCGCGATGCGCTGGACGCGATGAACACGCTGCGGCCCGACGTGCTGATTAGTGATATCGGTATGCCCGGTGTCGATGGCTATGAATTGATGCGCCGCATTCGATTGCTCGGCCGCGCTCAAGGGGGTGAGGTTCCGGCGATTGCGTTGACCGCCTTCGCGCGATCAGAAGACAGGACCCGTGCTCTTTCAGTGGGATTTCAAGTTCATCTTTCCAAACCTGTTGAGCCGCATGAATTGATAGCGATGGTGGCAACGTGCAAGGGGCGCACGGCGGAAGTTGCAAGATAATCTTCCATTGACCTCTCGGGCGGCGCGGATTTTGCAATCTTGTTCCCAGGATTTTTTTCTGAAGGAGCAAGCATGCCACGTGGTGATAAATCAGCTTATACGGACAAGCAAAAACGTCAGGCCGAGCATATTGAAGAAGGCTATGAAAAGCGCGGTATGCCCGACAATGAAGCTGCCCGCCGTGCGTGGGCAACGGTAAACAAAGAAACCGGCGGCGGTAAAAAAAGCGGTTCCGGACGCGGTAAAGAGGAGAACCATGAGCCCTCCCGCAAGGGTGGTCGAAAAGGTGCTGCAGCTCAGTCTCACGCTACGCGGGTCCAAGCGGGCAAGAAAGCCGCAACCACCCGCAAGAGCAAGGCGAGCTGATCGACCTCACGCTGTCACCGCTCACTCGTTGTCAAATTCGAATGACTCTCTGCTCAGCATCAGCGGACGGTTTTGCCCTACGTTCAGCAATAATCCAGCGGCCATGTAACTGGCAATTAGACTGCTTCCACCGTAGCTCACAAAGGGAAGCGTTACCCCCGTCACTGGCATCATGCGCAGACAGACCATCAGGTTAATCATTGTCTGACACGCCAAAATTGCCACGATTCCAACGGCTATGAGCCTGCCGAATGGTTCCTTGGTCGCAGCGGCGATTTCAACGCCCGCAGTAAACAACACGAGGTAGGCACCAACTACTGCAAGGCGCCGAGCAATCCATATTGTTCGCCGATGAGCGCAAAGATCATATCGTCGTGCTTTTCAGGAACATGCTGGCCCGTTGGAATCTGACCGAACCCTTTCCCAAACCATCCGCCCGAGCCGAGCGCGGTCAACGCCTGGTTGACCTGATAATCGTTACCGCGACTGGCTCGGGGGTCGTGCGATAACATCGCCAGGACCCGACTGCGCTGATACTCCTTCATCAACGAAGGAAAATGGCGCAAAACCGGCACCTCCAGCTGCGGCATGCGGTGGTGCGAGGGCGCGTCCGAGTCATAGCGTGGCCCGCCGAACCAGAAAACTGGCATGAATGCGATCCCCAGCGCCAACACCATGGCAATATGTTTCACCCGCGCGCGGCAACGAAGAGCATCACCAGCAAAGTAGGGACGAACAAGGCAGCGATGCCAAGATCAGGCTGTTTGATAATGAGAATCACCGGCACAATTGCCAGGGCGAAAGGCTGCAGCAGGCCCGCCATGGTGCGGTAGTTGGATCGATAGCGCAGGAAACGCGCCAGCACAAGCACAAAGGAAATTTTAACCAGTTCCGACGGTTCCAGGCTGATCTCTTCGCTGCCAACTTTGAAGTTGATCCAGGCGTACACACCTTTGATATTGTGAACGAACGGCACGGCGATTTTCGACCCGATGACGGTATAAACAACCAGCAAAAGGCTGAAGAGATAGAACGGCCAGACCCAGCGGCCGATCGTTCTGTAATTAATGGTCTGAAACGCGACGAGGCATCCGAACGCCACGCCCAGGTAAATAAGCTGCTTCCCACCGGAGAGATGATCGCTGACCCAGATGCTCGCGGTGCCCAGCGATGATAGCAGCGCGACCGCAAGCAGTACCGGCCAATTGGTATGGATGGCAAGTTGAGCCCAGAATCGATTCAAGCGGATCTCGGTATAGAATGGGTTTGCTCCGGGGGCATCCAGAGCGCCGCCAGTGGGCTCCCCTTTTTGGGTGAAACGATGACCCACAGGAGATCACCTTTTTCCAGCCCGTTTCCAATTCGCGGAACATACACCGTGAACACATCGCGCGTGCCGCAGATCCTTCATGCTGCATCGAATGGCATAAGACATCGGTGCCAGCGTCGACTGCTTGCGGCTGTGAACTACTGCCAGCGCAGGCGAACCGTTTTGCCAGATCTTCCGCACATTTTGTAGTTGAACGATACCCAGCCCAATCAGCAAGGGGACCGTTGGAAGCGCGAGCAATCCCACGAGCATCGAGTCCAGCAACGGAGTGGGCTCATCGCGATCTGTCCATCGGGAATGATCGTGCGGATCGACATGAAGAACGATGGTTCCGCCGGTCACGCCCGCGATGCCGGTCATACCGTGGTTGGTGAGATAGACCTCATTCATTTCCTCCGGCCCGGTTGGGAAGTCGATCAGCAGGTTTGCTTTGTCGCTGGAAGAAATCGGCTGGTTATTCTGCTTATTTTCGGCATAGACGATTTTCGCGTTGACCGTCAGCCCATGCTGAATGAGATCGGTTTCAACATGCCGCGCCCAGAGTCGCTGACCGCAGAATCCACCGAACATCAAGCTGGTGAGAATAGCCATGTACCACCAGCGTCGGACGCGCGGCTCAAGGAAAATTGCCCGCTTTGCCTCAGATGTCAAAGCGCGCGGAACCGGCGAAGGCGGCGTTGGTATTTCCTGAACAGGATATGCAGGCGTCGGGTCTTCAACTTCCATCGGTAATCACGCTCCCCTTTTAACCACACCGAACAATCGACTCAGTGTCAATGTGCCGCCACGGCATGAAGGTATCCGGCGCTGCTGCAAGCCTCAAGGATTTGGCTGGCAATCGGAGCAGCAGATACACCACCGCCCGCGCCGGCATACTCGACCAGCACACAGAATGCGATCTGCGGATCCTCCGCCGGCGCGAATCCCATGTACCAGCCGTGAACCACATTCTTCCCGTCGCTCGACCGGTACCACGGCGTGGCGGTGGCTTCGCCTCCGGGGGTGGCGGGAATCATTTTCACATTAACCATCCTGCCATCTTTATCCTTGGTTTTCATGAGCAGGATCGACGTATCCGCCGTGCCTGTTTTCGCCGCTACGTGGATCGCCGGGTCGTGCTTAATATGCCCCGTGCCCGCTCCGGAGTCGACGACATTTACCATCCCCAACCGGGCTTGCTCCAGCGCATCGGGACTGAGATGCAGGTCAACCCGGTCGGGAATGCCGTCGGTTCGCGGCCGCACCGCATCCAGCGCGGCCTGCGTGTCGGCGCTCAACAAGCGGGGTCGCATCCAGATGCCGCCGCGCGCAATCGTAGCTGCCTCATTCGCGATTTGAATCGCTGTCGCCCAGCTGGTTCCCTCGCCCATGCCGGCGTAGCAATTGTTCATGCGCGGTGAAGCGATCTGTCCCTTGAACATCTCAGGACGAAGACCCGGGCGCTCGTAAATTCCCACGCCCGTGATGCGCCCCAGCCCAAATTGGTTATACCAGTGGTTGATGCCCGCCGGCCCCAGCCGATCGGCGAGCGTTTCGAAATAGATATCGCAGCTGCGTTCCAGCGCATCGGCATACGTGAGAAATCCAGTCGGATGCTTGTGGTTCGGGGGAATGGGATGATGACTGCCGTCTAGATTATGTTCCTTGAGATAATCACCGTATTCACTGAGCACCCAGCACCTGCCGCGCGGCATTTTAATCCGGCGCGTTTTCCCGTCCGGTCCGATCTCTGGCAGATAGAGATAGCCGGTGCACTCAATCGTATCGGTCGAACTGAGAATCCCCTGCGTGATCGCCCCGAGTCCGATCAAAGGTTTGATTGTCGATCCCGGCTCGCATTCGTCGCTGGTCGCACGATCCCGCAGAGGTTCATTTAATGTATCGCTGACCAGGCTCGTGTAGTGCGCCTGAAGTTCGTTGACGTCAAAACCGGGATTTGACGCCAGCACGCGAAGCTCATTGGTTTTTACATCCAGCACCACGGCGGCAGCGTGCATGCTGACTCCCTCGGGCGGTGTGAGCATTTGCCCGTGGCCGTCCACCTCCACCACATGCTGCAGCATATTTTCCACCTGCTTCTGCAGGTCCGCGTCAATGCTCAACTGCACGTCGACACCGGGCACGAAATCCTGTCTTGCGATTTCGGTTTGATCGCTGATGCGCACATCGATTCGACCCCGGCTTCCGCGCAACAGCGGTTCACAAAGCGCTTCGATCCCCTCGCGACCGACCAGGTCATTCGCGTGGTATTGCCTGAATTCATCCAGGTTATCCCGCCGGGCCTGGTCCAGATCCGACGCCGACACACGCGACAATCGACCCAGCAGGTGACATGCGACGGCCTTCAGCGGATATTTCCGATGCGTGCTGGCGCGAAGCACCAGCCCTGGAAACTGCTCGGCGCGTTTGCCGAGAAAGTTACACGCATCTGAATCAAGATCGGGAAGCACCACGTGCGGTTCGGTTTCGTCAGCAAGCGTTCCGACCGAATCGCCCGACGGATCTGTCGAACCTGCGAGGAATCGCGTCCACAGCGATTTCGCCCGGTTCTGATCGCGCTGCTGGTTGCGCAAGCAGCCATTGGCGGCGCTGTTGAACGGACTGTAAAATTCCCGCCCGGATTTCATTCATCGCAGCGTCGGGATTTTCGCGTGCGTCTCCCGCAATGGCGGGATTCAATTGCGCGAGCGTTGCCCACATTATTTTGATGTCCGTCAGCACATGACCTGTCTCCTCGGCCACCAGCGCGCGGCGTTTTGCCGACGCAGCGCCGCCGGCATCCTTACCGAGGCGCGCAGCACTCTTTCGGTGGCGATTTCCGAGACCCAGTTCGGGTCGGGCTTGTCCATGATCGCGCGGTAATCCACGCATGCATCAGTGCAGGCAACATCCATCGCCAGAGGCTTCCCGTGTATGTCCAGGATTTGCCCGCGGGTGGTTTCGGTAATGATTGGCCTGGTCAGTAAGCCCGCTGCGAGCTTGGTCCAATAGCCATGATTGACCACCTGCACCGCAAACAGTCGCCCGATCAACACCATCCCCATCAGGAAAATAACGATGAGAAAAATTTTCAGCCGGCGTTCAAACATGACTTCTCCGGCCGCGCCGGACCTGCCGGCATCAAACAGCATCAGGCGGTTACTCTGCTGCAGAACGTAAATCACTGCCGGGGATATCAAAGTCGTATACAGCGCCATCACGACCACGACGCGCGGTCCGATGCGAACCGATTTAACAGCCGTATTGGCGGACAAACCTGACGGGCGGACCAGCTCGTGGACCAGGAGAAGCATGCCGACCACCATGGTGCTCATGAACGTCAGCGAGAGATGCGTAAAAGGGTGAGCCCGGCGGACAGATTCGGCGAGCCAGCAGACCAGCACCGCGACGAGCCCGTAAGAAAAAGCGAATAACCCCAGCGGTTGCAGCGAGCTGAGATCCTGCAGCGCGCCAATTAAAAGGCTGACCAGCAGCGCCTCTTCCCGCGGCGCGTTTAGAGCAATAAACACGACCAGCAATATCAGCAGATTGGGTGGCACGTCGCGATACGCGATGTAAGGCGCAAGCCCCAGCTGCAACCCCAGCAGGATATATGCAAGGATGAAATATAAAATCCAGCGCAAAAGTTCCTCCGTTAACGGATCAGTCGCCTGACTGCGAGCAGCGGCCCGATTCCGTCTCAGTCTTTCACCA
The DNA here is from genome assembly GCA_963792535.1 of uncultured Phycisphaerales bacterium. GTDB lineage: Bacteria > Planctomycetota > Phycisphaerae > Tepidisphaerales > Tepidisphaeraceae > CBDAQA01. The sequence continues at coordinate 499,624 of CAWBWQ010000004.1, read as the reverse complement.
TAACCATCACCTCGGTCAAACGCATCAGGTTCGTCTCCGGTTCGACCCGGATATCCGCAAACAGCGGCGCGCTTTGCTGCGGGTTGATCGAAAGAATTCGGCCAACCGAGAAGCCCTGAATGTTCAACGGCCAATCGCGGTCGTCGAGCAGCACGAGGTCGCCGATACTGATATTTGCATCTTTGACTTGTTGCAATGAAAGGGTGCTGCGTATCGCCATTCGATTGCCTCCAATACCCTGCACCAGTGGATGCAACTGCTCGAGGGTTGTCATTTTGATCTGCCCGTCGGGCTGCGTCACATAGTGTCCGATGCGAGCCGTGAGAACAAAACCCGGGTCGGTCAAGAGGCGAACCTGAGCACCCGCGGGCCCCACCCGATTGATGCGCCCAACCAGGTCGCAGGGCAGCGGCGACTGCGAGGGATTTCCCCGGATAACCGGGCGGTTCATCAGCGCAGAGGAGGTGAAGGCGACACTGAGGGTCAGCGCCTTGCGCAGGCCTGAAGCTTCAGCGCCGGTTACAGTCGCGGGCCTGCAAAGCGGACGAATGTCGCCCACCGCCTGCCGATCCGCATTGAGCTGACTGAGCTGCTCGAATTTCACCTGCAGGCTCGCTAGTGCGGAGAGGAGCTGATGATTTTCCTGATAAACAGTGGCTGCCGTGCGAGGTGTCGAAACCGATCGGTCATCAACGACGGCTTCCCGATGTCCATGCGAATAGACCCACGCAGCCATCGCCCGCACCGGTCGCGACACCAGCGCGAACAATCCCTGCACCTGCCCGCCACCTGGAATGGAAAAGCGCGGCGGAATGACAAACGCGCCTGCGAAGCTGAGCGCGAGCAGCCCGGTAAAAAGATGATTTGACCGCAATAGAGGCACAGATTCGGATTCTACCGCGTGCTGCCGCAAATTGCCGAACGGTCGACTCGAAATTTGCCTGATCAGAATGAGGTGCCTTATCGCAGCTGATGGTTTTTTCTGCTTCTCGCATGGGCCGCGCACGCGGGGCTGCCGTCTTTTTAGGGCTCAGCTTCCGTCGGAGCGCAGAGTGATCAAGGGCAGTTGATTCCGCCTTGCGCTGGGCAATAAAAGCTGCCGCTCAGACGATGACCGTTGCTGCCTTGGTTGCCGGTGGCAGGCAGGCTGTTTCATCGCAGGGCTGGTAACTGATCGCGAGTTCGACTTTCGTTCCTTTTGCGGGGGGTGCGGTGAAGGTGATGATGACTGGTACGACACCGCCGTAGGCTAGGACTGGAGTATCAGAGAAAGGAAACCGCATTTGTTCACCCGGAGGATATTCAATACCGGCCACGCTCGGGGCGTCTTCACCACTGATGGAAAGCTGCGTCGCGTACATGCCCGCTGAGGGCTCGTGGGCTGCAATGTGAAATCCGTCCTGTATCTGCAGTTGCACAAGCAGATATCGTCGGCGACTTCCATTCTGTTGTAATGCCGAGCGTGGACTGTGACAGTTCGATGGGAGACGCCGGAGCCAGGGTCATTGGCACCGCTGCCGGCACCACCAGGGACTGATGTTCCAATTCGTACATGACCGCCGCCTGCAGCAAGGCACTCATTCCCTCGGCGTGCGACTCAAGCTGGCGGGCGAAGACCGCGATCGTTTTTTCCGCGATCTCCGGCTGCCCCATGGCAATGAACGCCCGTGCGGCAATGCCGTTGCCGCTGGGTAGCGGGCTGTCCGTCGCAACCTTCTGGCGAACGACCAGATCGGAGGCGCCGGCTTCTGAGAAAAAGAATCCGCCTTTTTCTGGATCCCCAAACTTACGGATCATCACCTGCGATAAAACCCGTGCGATATCCTTCCACCGCTCGCTGGCGCCGCTGTCAGCAAGGGCAATCATCGCCTGCATCAGAAAAGCGTGATCGTCCAGAAATCCGGAATACTTTGGTACCCCATCCCGGCTGGTTCGATAGAGCCCATCGTCGGAAGTGCGATGATTTTTCCATAGAAATTCTGCTGCTCTTACCCCCGCATCGAGATACTTACGCTCCTGCAGCACAAACCCGGCGGCGGCTAAGGCGCGGATCATCAGGGCGTTCCAGCTGGTGATGATCTTCGTGTCGAGCAACGGCTGCTTGCGCCGTTTTCGTTCCTGGAATAAAATGCCCCGCAGTTTTGCCAATTCGGGATCGAGAAGCGCGGGGACTTTGTCACCGGTGGGCTCGGCGAGATAGAGGACATTTTTTTCCGGACGCCCGTTTCCGTTGTGCGGGTCAGCAAAATTGGGTCCTTCATCCAGGCCATAGACCCGGCGGAACCGATGGATTTGCGCTTCGCTGGCAGGATCATCTCCCAACGCCGCCGCGAGGGTGGCTTCCACTTCAGCGGCGGTCCAGAGATATGTTTGACCCTCCTCGGCATCCACCTCGGCATCGAAAGCGGTATAGAACGCGCCGTCCGGTGAAGTCATTTCACTGAGCACAAAATCGATGATGCCGCGCGCGATCGTGGAATATCGGCGGTCTTCAGTCTGGCGGTAGGCTTCGATGTAAATCCACGCCAGCATCGCGTTGTCATACAACATGATCTCAAAATGCGGGACGAGCCACTCAGCATCGGTGCTGTAGCGATGGAAAGCGCCGCCCAACTGGTCGCGAATGCCACCGTGGGCCATGCAGTCCAGGGTATGGAGAATCTGGGCTTTGCGTTTCTCACTGGGTGAATAGCGATTGTAGAAAAGCAGCAGTTCCAGCAAGGTCTGGCGCGGGAATTTCGGAGCCGCGCCAAAACCGCCCAGGCGGGCATCGTAATCCGAAGCGGAGCGTTCGATCAGTCGATCGATCAGATCCTTGTCGATGGTCATCGCCTGCTGGGCGCGGGCGGCTGGGCAATTTTCGTGAGAATATCGGTGATCTGACTGGCGGATTTTTCGACATCGTCGCGGCGATTCGCATGCGCATCGGCGATGCCATGCAGCAATGAAACAAAACCGGGTCGATTGCCGCGATCTGACGGTGGAAAATAGGTTCCCCCGTAAAACGGTCGCAGGTCGGGAAGGAGGAAGACGCTCATCGGCCAACCGCCGTGATGCGTCATGATCTGCACGGCTGTCATGTAAAGCTGGTCCACATCCGGTCGTTCTTCGCGATCGACTTTGATGTTGATGAATTTTTCGTTCATCACCGCTGCTGTTGCTTCATTCTCGAAACTTTCCCGTTCCATAACATGGCACCAGTAACAGGTGCTGTAACCGACGGAGAGAAAAATAGGCTTGTTCTGCGATCGCGCGGCTTCAAATGCCTCGGGCCCCCAGGCATACCAGTCCACCGGATTATGCTGATGCTGAATAAGATACGGCGACGTCTCTTTGGCCAGGCGATTGGTGTGGGTGGGCTGATCGACCATCATTATTGCTCCTATCTAATGGATGGTAGTCGCGACTGGGCGGTTGGGGAACTTACAGAAACCGGGACCGGCAGGTCGTGGCGAAATCTCATGGAAAAGGCCGCGGTGAGCTCTATCGTGCCCGGCGGACTGACAAGCCGACATCAACCAACTATGATTGGCGACATGATCGTTCTCATCGATAATTATGATTCGTTCACCTACAACCTGGTACAAAAACTGGGTGAGGTCGCGCCGCAGATGCCGCTGAAGGTTTTTCGGAATGACAAAGTCACAATCGATGAAGTGGAATCGCTGAAACCGACCCATATCGTGATTTCTCCCGGCCCCTGCACGCCGCGCGAGGGCGGCATTTCGAATGATATGATTCGCCATTTCGGGCCCCGAATTCCGTTGCTGGGCGTCTGCCTGGGGCACCAGTGTATCGGGTTCACAGCCGGGGCGATCGTCGAACGCGCCGCCAGATTGATGCATGGCAAGACGGATCAGATCCACCACGACGGGAAAGCGATCTACACGGGCATGCCCGATCCGTTTACGGCCACGCGGTATCACAGCCTGATTATCCGAAATGGGACATTACCGCCGGAATATGTTGTGACAGCTTGGACCGATCACGACGAAATCATGGGTCTGCGCCATAAGACCTGGCCGCTGGAGGGTGTGCAATATCACCCTGAAAGTTTTCTGACCGAGCAGGGGGAAAAACTGCTCGCTAATTTCGTCGCGAAGTAGTGATCTTATTTTAACGCCGGGGCAGACGAAGGCATCGTCGTGCTGCCGGCGCTTGGCCGGGTGGATGCGGCGACTTTCTGCTTTTGTAATTCGACCGCGACCGCGTCGTTGATCTGTTTTTCTTTCAATGTTGCCGTTGCTTTCTCCTGCTCGGTTGATGCATTCTCTGTTGCGCTATGGGCCAGTTTCTGAGCGGTTTGCATGTACTGCACTGAGAGATCGTAGTCTGTCTGCCGGTCTTTAAGCTGCGCGATTTCCATCCACAGATCCGGTCTGTTTTGCTGCGCGGGGTCGGCCATCACCATCGCGTAGCTCTGGATCGCGTCTTTTATGTTTCCGGCTTTCGCCTGCGCATCGGCAAGCGCCTCGCGGGCGATCAGGTCGTTAAAGTCGATTCCAAGGGCTGTTTGTTCCTCAATGATTGCGCGGTCGAAGTGATTGAGACCGAAATAGGCTTTCCCGAGCAGTCGATGGGCGACCGCCGAGGCGGGATTGTTCATTAACGAGCGATTTAGTTGAACGATCGCCTGCTCGAACCGGCCGAGGGTCACCAGGGCCGACCCATATTCGGCCAAAATTTCCGCATTCTGCGGATCAGCCGAAACCGCAGCGCGAAAATGAGACAGTGATGCCGCATCATCTCCCTGGGCAACGAGAATGCTGGCCATTGTATGCTGGGCCTGCGCGTTGCCGGGATCGTGTTGAATCGCGGATTGCGCATGCAAAGTTGCCAGGGCGAAATCGCTGTCCATGGCGTCTTTGTTTTGCTCGGTGGTGTCGACCAGGGCACGCAAACGCAACTGCTCGGCCAATGCGGCTTCGACGAACGCATCGCCCGGATGGGTGAGCAATGTATTCTCCCACAGCGTAACGGAGCTTTCGAAAACGTGCGTGCGAAGCCAGGTCGGAAATCCGAGGACCAATACCAAAGTGGATGAAACCGCCACGGCGGGAACCGGCCCGTGCAAATTCAATCGTCGAAATTGGGCGACGAATCCCGCCACGATGACAACGAGCAATGGAACCACCGCGAGATAGAAAGCGGCGTCGGTGATGACGGACAATCGCGATGCATCAAACCAGTTAACGGATGCCCCGGTGAGCAGGAAAAATATCGCTATGGCAACAAAAAGCCCGCGCCCAAAACGCTCCCGCGTGATGAACAACAGGGCTAAAAGAATCGCCGCGAGTGCAGCCGGAACGAACCAGACAGCTGAGTCAGATGAACCATAGATCACCGACTGGTGGATCGGAAGAACCAGCTTGGTAACGCCGAAGAAGACACCGTGCCCCACCGCTTTTATCTGTGCAGCCAATCCCGATTTTAACAGGCAAAGCGCGGTGTCAGAGGAATGAAGGTCAATGTTTTTGAACCATAGCACAGCTCCAATCGCAAGCAGAAAAATACAGCAGCTTATGTGCCATATATTGAGGTGATTCCTGTACCACAGGATGAGCAATAATACTGCCGGGCAGGACGACGGCGGAGGGATCGCAAAGCATTGCCATCAGGCAGAGAAGAACCGCGCCGGCGAAGAGTCCCCAGGTTTGTGCGGGGTCGACGCCGGGGTTTCCCCCTGCTCGCTCAACGCGATCGCGCTGAAGATTTTTGACGAACAGCAGATAGCTGAAGATCGAACCTATAAAAAGCAGCCCCATGAGCGCGATCGGCTGGACGGCGATCCACGAGACCGGTTCAGCATGCAACGGATGCAGAGCGAAGACAGCTGCGATTAACCACGCGCCGGTAATGAGCAGTTCCCGAAGCAAAAGCCAGAGCAATATCGACGTGCCCGCATGGAAAATTAAGCTGGCGATGTGATACGCCATCGGTGCGGGGAGACCCTGGGCGGTGTGTCCTCCGAGCTGGTATTCGGCCCAGTAGGCGATCAGTGCAACAGGTTGGTAAACCGCCTGACCGTAGGTATCCGGCGAACTCCATCGATCCCCCCAGATGCGAGGCAGGGCACCGGGCCCGACGAAGCGGCGGCTCATCGCTGATACATCATCGCGCCATAGAAAAGACCCTGCTGTGGCAGGCCAGCAGGTTATCAGGGTGAGCAGCACCAATACCCCGGCCCATAGCGCAAGATCCCTGGGAGCCGACGATTCATCGGGGAGCTTCAGCTCGAGCTGGTCGTCGTCTGGTGTGGTGCTACTGGCTGATTTCTGTTCGCTCGATTCACTCATGTCGCAACCGTCTCCAGCAATCTTCCATTCGCCTCAGGGGTTTGAAAAGATAAGCGAATAACAGGTTCAATACCATCTGCAATACGGTGCAGGCAGAAGCGGATAATGTATTTCGAGAGCGGACCTTTCGGATCAGGTGCGATCAAAATGCTGACGAAAAACCACAGGACAATCCGCAGCAGTTGAGGCATCATTACAAATAAACAGTTGTATCTTGATCGTTCAGAAGCGCATACTACACGCGTCGCGCCGGAGGATCGCTGCTGTGGCGGCAGGACGATCTGAAAAAGCTGACGAAGCCGGTGCGGGTGCATTTTCATATCAGTCTTTGTCAGCAGCCAGGCTTGAGGAAGAAAGGCAGTCTCCATGCAGAAGCGCTCCCAGCGGATTGCGTCGTTGGTATTTTGTCTCGCGACGATTTTTCTTTGTGTTGCTCCGCAGCAAGCCAGGGCCAGTGAAGCAGACCTTACGATTCCGCCACTGACTCAAAAATTTCACGGCGTCGGTGGAAATGTTCTGCTGGAAGCCGGCCTGCTGATTTGCGGGCTGGGGCTGGTTTTTGGTCTGATTATTTACAATCGCCTGAAGCACATGCCGGTGCATCGCACGATGCTGGAAGTCAGCGAACTGATTTATGAAACCTGCAAAACGTACATGGTCACGCAGCTGAAATTCATCCTTCGGCTCGAGCTTTTTATCGGCCTCGTCCTCATCATTTATTTTGGTTTCCTCGCTGAAGACGCTAACCACCATCACCTGGGGGCGATGAAAGTGGCGATCATTGTTTTATTCAGCCTGGTCGGGATTTTCGGCAGCTACGGTGTCAGCTGGTTTGGCATCCGAATCAATACTTTTGCCAACAGTAGAGCCGCTTTTGGGTCATTGGCTGGAAAGCCGTACCCGGTTTACGCCATTCCCCTGCAGGCGGGCATGAGCATCGGCATGGTGCTTATCAGTGTTGAACTTTCGATCATGCTTTGCATTTTGCTTTTCGTTCCGCCGGATTATGCAGGCCCATGTTTTATCGGATTTGCCGTCGGTGAATCGCTCGGGGCGGCGGCGCTGCGCGTGGCGGGCGGAATTTTCACCAAAATCGCCGACATCGGCGCGGATCTGATGAAAATCGTCTTCAACGTCAAGGAGGATGATGCCCGCAACCCCGGTGTGATCGCTGACTGCACCGGCGATAATGCCGGCGACAGCGTCGGCCCGACTGCCGACGGTTTTGAAACCTACGGCGTCACCGGAGTTGCGCTGATTACCTTCATTCTTCTGGCGATGCCTGCCGAGCACCAGGCAACGCTCCTGGTCTGGATCTTCGTCATGCGGCTGGTGATGGTGCTTACCAGCGGAGTTTCGTATCTCATCAACGAGGCCATTGCCAAGGCGCGGTTCGGAAACGCCGATGTGATGGACTTTGAAAAGCCGCTTACAAGTCTCGTCTGGTTGACCAGCGCTTTATCGATTTTGACCACGTACATCGCCTCCTATGTCATGATTCACGACAACCTCGGCGACGACAGCCTGTGGTGGAAATTGTCGACGATTATCAGTTGCGGCACCGCCGCAGGGCGCTGATTCCGGAATTCACCAAGGTTTTTACCAGCGTTCACAGTCGGCACGTTCGCGAGATCGTTGATGCCAGCCGCGAAGGTGGAGCATCACTGAATGTGCTCAGCGGGCTGACTGCGGGCAACTTCAGTGCGTATTGGCTCGGGCTGGTTATCACCGCCTTGATGGCTGGCGCTTATGGTGTGAGCTTGATCGGCGGTGGTGGGCACGGCGTCGCGCAACTGCTCACGCCGAATACCGCTCCGGCTGTTGCCGTGTTCGCCTTTGGCCTGGTGGCATTTGGTTTTCTCGGCATGGGGCCGGTTACCATCGCGGTCGATTCCTACGGACCGGTGACGGACAACGCCCAGAGCGTTTACGAATTAAGCCTTATCGAACAAGTGCCTGATATTCACGCGGAAATGCAGCGTGATTACGGCATCCGCGTTGACTTTGAACGCGCGAAACTGCTGCTGGAAGAAAACGACGGCGCGGGAAACACCTTTAAAGCGACCGCAAAGCCCGTGCTGATTGGCACTGCTGTCGTTGGCGCAACGACGATGATTTTCTCGATCATCATGGTGCTGACTGACAAGATGAACGACAAGGAAGCAATCGCCAAATTGAGCATCCTGCACGCGCCGTTCCTGCTTGGGTTGATCATGGGTGGCGCGGTGATTTACTGGTTTACCGGTGCCAGCACGCAAGCTGTGGTCACCGGGGCCTACCGCGCGGTGGAATTCATCAAGCAACACATGAAACTGGATGGAGAAGCCAAGGCTTCCATGAGCGACAGTAAAAAAGTCGTGGAAATCTGCACGCAGTATGCCCAGGCGGGAATGTTCAACATCTTCCTGGTTGTCTTTTTCACCACGCTGTCATTCGCCTGCCTGGAAGCTTATTTCTTCATCGGTTTTCTGATTGGCCTGGCAACCTTCGGATTATTTCAGGCGATTTTCATGGCCAACGCCGGCGGCGCGTGGGACAACGCGAAGAAGGTGGTGGAAGTGGAGTTGCGCGAGAAGGGAACCGATCTGCATGCTGCCACCGTGGTCGGGGACACCGTGGGTGATCCGTTTAAGGACACCAGCAGCGTAGCCATGAATCCCATTATCAAGTTCACAACGCTGTTTGGATTGCTCGCCGTCGAACTCGCGCAGGTGCTTCGCAGCAACGGAAGAAACGGAACCTTGACGATGGTGCTCTCGGGCGTTTTCCTGATTATCGCGATGTGTTTTGTCTATCGCTCGTTCTATGGCATGCGGATCAAGAGCGGGCAAATGGTTGAAAAAGCACACGCACCTGTCGATCCGTGCACTCAATATCGTGGGTGCAAAATGATGGTGATATCGTGAAACGCTAACGCCGCGCTCATACAGGGCAGGCTTTCACTGTCCGCGTTTGCAGTTTAATGGCAGATTACGACGATCGATTACGGTGATTCGTCCGCTGCTGTAACATGCTGCGATTTCCCGCCTTACCATCCGACCGGAATTGCTCCGCGCTCGTGTCTGTATTCACGCGGCGATCGTAACCATTGGAAATTCATGGGCTTGCGGCTCACATACTGCCGAACGCATGAAATATAGCCATGCGATTGACGCGAAACAAACTGGCGTTACACCAATTTTCCGTCTTAACATCATTATTGACAAGGAGATGCGTACGCTTGTCTCTTCAAACTCAATTGCCGCGGTTTGGTGGCTGGAATGAGCGGTTAGCGCCACACCCGCTTGCCGAAGGCATATGAGTTTACGCTTACCGGCGACTCAGGCGTTGACGACGCCTTCATCGTGTCCGCCGAGGTCGGTGATGCGGAGATCTTGGGGCAGGCCGTGCTGGGCTGCCATGAAGTTTTCGATTCGCGAGCGCACGGGTACGACCTTGATTCGCCGCGTGATGTCGGCTGCGAACGCGTAGGTCATCAGGTGCCGGGCAGCGTCAAGGCTCACACCCCGGCTGCGCAGGTAGAATACCTGTTCCTCGTCCACCGGACCGGTCGTCGATCCGTGCGTGCATTTCACATCGTCGGCGTATATTTCCAGGGCCGGCATCGAATCCATGCGCACATCATCGCTTAACAGGAGCACCTTGCTGGTCTGCTTGGAATCGGTTTTCTGCGAGTCTTTTCGAACCAGGATTTTACCCTTGAAAACGCCGGTGGACTGCCCCGCCAACACATGCTTATACAGCTCGTGGCTTGGGCAATTAGGAGCTGCATGGTCCAGCAGGGTGTGGTTATCACAATGGCGATTGCCGTCCATGAGCACTAAGCCGTTGATCGTGGCGTGAGCAAACTCACCACCAAGGACAACGCCGACCTCATTACGGGTGAGAAGCCCGCCGATGTTGATCGAATGCGAGATAAATTCAGCATCTCGATCGAGGGTGACATTCACCGACGCGAGATGGGACGCCGTCGGCAGTTCCTGCTGCATCTTGCAGTGGTCGATCCGGCTGCTTTTGGCCTGGACAATTTCTGTCACCGCGTTGGTAAAATAATCCCCACTGCCCTGACCGGCATAGGTTTCGACAATTGTGGCGTGTGCGTTTTCTTCAGCCACCACCAGCACGCGGGGGTGCGTGACAGCCGGCTTGTCCGACGGGATCGAAATAAACAACAGGTGGATCGGCCCGTCGGGAGCGGCGTTGCGCGGGAGATAAATAAACGCGCCGTCCTGGAATGACGCTGTGTTCAGTGCAACGAACGGGTTTAAATTAACATCCGCCAGTTTTGCAAGATATTCCTCCACCTCGGGACGATCCAGCGCTTCGGCGAGGCTCTGCACAATCGTTCCGCGCGGGAGGTGTCCCAGTTTTGACAGCTGTGGGAGATAATGCCCGTTGATAAAAACCAGCTCGCTGAGCGCATCGTGACCGAAGGCAAATTGCATGGCGGCTTCAATCGCGCCGGCGTCATGCGACGGCTCGGCAGGCACGTAGCGCGTGCGCACGATCGCGTCGGTGTTGGTGAATCGCCATTCCTCCTGCTTGCGGCTGGGATAACCGACCTGATTGAAGCGATCCTGCGATGTTGCGCGAAGCTTACCCAGCCAAGATTGATTACCCAACACAGGCTCCTTCAGGAACGGATGAACACTGCGATCTGCGGCCAACTGCGTCATGCTGCACGGCTCCGGTAACACGCGGCCTCAAGGGCCGGCGCTGAAAAAAAGACTGGATCACACGAGTGCGGTTTCCCGCTCCACCCAGTCGTAACCGCGCTCTTCGAGTTCCAGCGCCAGGTTTTTGTCCCCGGTTTTGACGATCCTCCCATCGATCATTACATGCACAAAATCAGGCTGAATGTAATTCAGAAGTCGCTGATAATGGGTGACCAGAAGAATGGCGCGCTCCGGGGTCCGCAGGCTGTTTGCGCCCTGCGAGACGACTTTCAGCGCGTCGATATCGAGTCCGCTGTCCGTTTCGTCCATCAAGGCAAGCGTGGGATTGCAGACAGCCATCTGGAAGATTTCGTTTCGCTTTTTCTCCCCGCCACTGAAACCTTCGTTCACCGCGCGGTTCATGAAGCTTGGGTCCATCTTCAGAAGCGCCATTTTTTCTTTAATGACTTTCAGGAACTGAACGGCGTCCAGTTCAGGCTGATTGTGGTGCTTTCGCATCGCGTTGACTGCTGCCTTCAGGAAGTAGCTGGTGCTGACGCCGGGGATTTCCACCGGATATTGGAACGCGAGGAATATTCCTTCGCGAGCGCGTTCTTCGGCGCTGAGTTCGAGCAGATCCTTGCCGTCATATGTGACTGATCCTTCGGTCACTTCATAGGCTTCGCACCGGCCAGCACCTGCGAAAGCGTGCTTTTGCCGCTGCCGTTTTTGCCCATGATGGCATGAACCTGACCGCGCTCGATGGTGAGGTTGACGCCTTTAAGAATGTCCTTGCCACCGGGAGCGGCGACGCGGGCGTGGAGATTATTGATTTCTAGCAGTGCCATTTGTGTGTCAGTTGTCAGTGGTCCGTATTCAGTTGCTGGGTTTCATCTATCTGTCGGTCAGCGGCATCCTTTGCTCGCGTCGTTCGATGGTCAAATCGATCGCGGTTGTTGCCGCGCCATCGATCTGGTGTGCAGAGCGTGCATCGCACGTTCCGCCTGGTCTTGTGCCTTTTGAAGTTCGCCATCGGCTTCGGACTCCGTCAGACACCCGGCGTAACCGTTACTCGTTCTTACCCCACGCTGCCTTCTAAACTCACACCCAATAGCTTCTGCGCTTCTACCGCGAACTCCATTGGCAGTTCGCGGAAGACTTCCTTGCAGAAGCCGCTGACGATCATGCTGATGGCATCTTCCAACGCAATGCCGCGGGTCTTGCAATAAAACAGTTGATCTTCACCGATCTTGCTGGTGCTCGCTTCGTGCTCGGCCCGGCTGGAGGTGTTGTGCACGCGGATGTAAGGCACTGTGTGCGCACCGCACTTATCGCCTAAGAGCAGGCTGTCGCACTGGGTGTAATTTCGAGCGTTGCTGGCTGACTTTTGAATCTGGACCAGCCCGCGGTAGCAGTTTTGCCCCTGACCGGCGCTGATGCCTTTGGAAACGATGGTCGATCGGGTGTTCTTTCCGATGTGGATCATCTTCGTGCCGGTGTCGGCCTGTTGGCGGCCATTGGTCAGGGCCACGCTGTAAAACTCGCCCACGCTGTTATCACCCAGAAGGATGCAGCTTGGATATTTCCAGGTGATCGCCGAGCCGGTTTCAACCTGCGTCCAGCTGATTTTGCTGTTTGCGCCGGCGCATTTGCCGCGCTTCGTGACAAAGTTGTAGATGCCGCCTTTGCCGGTTTCTTTATCACCGGGATACCAGTTCTGCACCGTGCTGTACTTGATACTGGCGTTATCCATCGCCACCAGTTCAACCACTGCGGCATGCAGCTGATTTTCATCGCGCTGCGGAGCGGTGCAGCCTTCGAGATAGCTGACGCTCGCGCCTTCATCGGCAATGATCAGCGTGCGTTCAAACTGCCCGGTATTTTTGGCGTTTATACGAAAATAGGTGCTTAGCTCCATCGGGCATTTGACGCCTTTTGGGATGTAGCAAAAGCTTCCATCGGTGAAGACCGCGCAGTTGAGCGTTGCGAAGTAGTTGTCCTTGTAAGGCACCACCGTGCCTAGGTATTTTCGGACCAGTTCCGGATGCTCGCGCACGGCATCGGAGAAACCGCAGAAGATAATGCCCTTTTCCGCCAGCTGCTTTTTGAAAGTGGTAACGACCGACACACTGTCGAAAACCGCATCGACCGCGACGCCCGCCAGGGCAGCTCGTTCCTGGGTGGGGATACCAAGCTTGTCATAGATCTTCAGCAGTTCAGGATCCACCTCCGCCATGCTCTGCTTCAGCTTTTTCGGAGCGGAGTAGTAAACGGTGTTCTGATAATCGATTGGCCCGTACCCGTAGGGCAGGAAAGGCCAGTCCGGCGGGGTCATCGTCAGCCAATGCCGATACGCGGTCAGACGCCATTGCAGAAGCCAGTCGGGCTCGTTTTTCTTCGCGCTGATGAAGCGGATCGTGCCTTCGTCAAGCCCGGGAGGAGCGGAGTCGGCGGCAATATCGGAGACGAAGCCCCACTTGTATTCGCGGTTGGCAAGTGTCTCGATTTCTTGATCGGTCGTAGGCATTATGGAGTACCAAAATTCAAATCGCAGAATCTAAGACGCAGCTTCCGGAATGAACAAACGAAGTCTCATGGCAACTGGTTAACATTTGACCATTCGCCACTGTCAGATCGCTTGCTATTCGGATTTCGTCGCCTGAATTTCTGCTGCAGCGATGCTTCAGGCGGAGAAACTGCTTCCGCAACCGCAGCTGCTGGTTGCGTTTGGGTTCTTAAAGACGAAGCCTTTGCCCATGACTTCGTCCTTGAAATCAACTTCGGTGCCACTGAGGTACAGAAGGCTCTTCATATCGCAAAGGATTTTGACGCCGTTGCTTTCCAGCTCTTCGTCGGATTCACCGGCCGGTTCTTCGGTGAGATCGAGCATGTATGAAAAGCCCGAGCACCCGCCGCCCTTCACACCCACGCGCAGGCGTGTTTCCTGCTCAGGCAGGCCTTGTTCGGTGACGATTTTCTTGATTTCAGCCGCGGCTTTTTCGGTCAGTGTGATTGCCATATAAGTCTTCCTTGTTCGGCCGATGCGGCCATTAAACAGTGTTCGTAGAGGAATATAGGTCGCCGCAGGGCAGACTTCAAGAAAACAGTGAAGATCGGTGCGACTCCAGTAGGATTTGAAAGCCGGGGCGGCGAGGGTTTGACTGGCAGGGCAAAATCATTTGACGATTTGTAGCTGCGACGCCTGCGTCGCTTTTTTCCAAGGGAAAACAAACAGGCGACGCAGGCGTCGCAGCTACACAGAACCGGGCAAGAACGCGTCAGATGACTCTGCCCTGGTTTGACTGGCGGCGATTGGGCGAACCCGCCTAGCCGAAATGTCGGCTGTTGGTAACATGTCAGCGCACCCCTTTGGCACCGGAGAGAGCCCGATCGATGAACCACCCGTCAGGCACTACCGTTCAGGAAGCGATCGAGCCTGCGCAGGTTCGTTCGGTCTGGACGGCCGGAACGCTTACCTACACGCGAATCGGCCTGTTAGTTTTGTTTTGCCTTCTGCTGTGGGGGGATTTCTCATGGGCGTTGAAGGAACGCTCGGCGTCCCCCATTCTGCAAATCTTGATCAAGGATTTCCACGCGTCTGACTCGGAAATGCAACTGTTCATGGTTGTGATACCGAATGCCATGGGCATCCTGCTGGGGCCGGTGGTCAGCTATCGATCCGACCGGTTCCGGAGCCGCTGGGGCCGCCGCATACCGTTTTTGCTGATTTCCACCCCATTTGCCGTTTTGGCGATGATGGGGTTGGGCTTTACACCTGCGATGGGCCGCGCGATGCACCATTTGCTGGGGCCACGCTCACCGGGGTTAAATCCTACGACCCGATTGTTTTTTGGGTTTTTCTGGGTCGTGTTTGAAGTCGCTACGGTGTCGGCTAATGCGGTATTCGCCGGGCTGATTAACGATGTGGTGCCGCGTCAGTTTCTGGGTCGATTTTTTGGCATGTTTCGTGAGATCAGCCTGTTTGCGGCCTGGGCTTTCAACTATTGGTTGATCGGGCTGACAGAGACTTATTTCAAATCGATGTTCATCGGTATCGGGCTTGTGTATGGCGCGGGATTCATGTTCATGTGCCTCACGGTGAAAGAAGGGCAATATCCCGATCCACCCGAGGTAGATGAGCGGCGCACCGGGTTTTTGGGCGCCTGCCGGATCTACATGAAAGAATGCTTCAGTAAACCATATTACATCTGGGTCATGCTCGCGATGATGCTGGGGACGCTGGCGTTCACACCGGTGAACAGTTTCGGGCAGCCTTTTGCGAAATCGCTTCATATTTCAAACGACATTTATGGAAAGTACATGTCGTATACGTACGCGATCTCTGCAATTGTCACCATTTTCATCGGTATGCTCGTTGACCGGTTCCATCCGCTGAGGACGTGTATCGCATCAATGTCTCTTTACGCGGTGGTCACCCTGTGGGGGGCGTTCTATTCCGCGAATACCCGGCCTCTGTTCAGCGTTCCTTTCACATCGCACGGCGTTTCGCACCCGATACCGGTTCCGACGTTTGCCATTGCGCTCATCGGGCACGGGGTGATTTCCGGCATCTTTTTCACCTGTATTGCCTCGCTCGGGCAAACGCTGTTTCCGCGGGCGCGGTTTGCTCAATTTTATTCAGCTACGTACATGGTCATTGCGGTGTGCAGCATGATTTTGCGCGATTAACAGGGCAATATTTCGACCACCACGGACCGGTGTATCAGCGGACCTACGCAATGGGATTCGGACTGGCGGTGACGGGAGTGATCACCATGCTGATCGTTCATGCGAGGTTTATGCGCTCGGCGGGATCAAGGCATATGTGGCCCCGTGATTGAGCGGGCGATACAGGTCGCGGGGGATAAGGCGCTCATTTTCCACAGGAATTTGCGGAGGTTTTCGCGTTTCTGCGCGGTCCCTATATGGACACACGGCACCCCGCCGCTAGAATGCCGCACCGACGTGGTGGACGACCGTTAACCGAGGTTCTTCTTCGTGGCTCAAGCTGACATCATCATCGCCGACGAGAAACTGCTGCCCAAGGCGGTGGAGATTTATAACAATATTTTCCGGCCCAAACGTGAGGTCGACTATTTCAAGCGGCGGTTTATGGGCCGCTATAATGCACTGACACTCATTGCCCGGATGGATGACAAACCGGTTGGATTCTGGGTGGGGTTCGAACTGAAACCCGGCATGTTTTACCACTGGCTGGGCGCGGTCTTGCCGGATGTTCGCCGGCACGGTGTGGGGCGTCAATTGCAGGAAGCACAGCAGGCCTGGGCTAAAGATCACGGCTACGAATACGTCCGCTGCGAATGCATGAACCATCAGCGGGAGTTCATCCACTTTGCGGTATCTTTAGGTTACGACCTGGTGGGAATTCGCTGGGATTCAACGCACGCGGACAATCTGATTGTGTTCGAGCGGAATCTGATCGACTGATTCTTATTCCGGGTCGGCCAGCGACGCGACATAAGGCCGGGGATTGCTGCCAGCAAGGTGCGGGTCTAGCTCTCCGTGGCGGGTCATCAGCTGACCTTCTTTCTGGAGCTTTGGGGGCGCTGACATGGCTTTAACCCGGGCCTCCATGGAGTTAGCCCAGGCCACTGACCAGATGCTGGCAACCAGGATGACAGGGATCAGCGAATAGAACAGGTTTCGAGCGTTATCGCAGCTGCGAGACCATGTGAAGTTCACTTTCACGTTAGACATATCGTCAGATAAAATACGATGCTTAATCCGATTCAGTTCTTGCGTTCAAAATTAAGAAATCCTTCGGTGCATCCGCTGGTGATGGGGATTTTGAACGTTACGCCCGATAGTTTCAGCGACGGGGGCCTTTTTAAGACTGTAGACGCTGCTGTTGACCACGCCCGCCGGATGGTTGAAGCCGGCGCGGATGTGATTGATGTCGGCGGTGAATCGACGCGGCCGGGTTCGTTGCCAGTTGCGGCAGACGAGCAGATTTCACGGGTCGTTCCAGTCATTTGCCGGATCCGCGCTGAGATGTCGGTGGCGATTTCAATCGACACCACAAAATCATCCGTCGGCGCGGCGGCCCTGGATGCCGGGGCGGATATCATCAACGACGTTTCGGCCGGTCGGGATGACCCGGCCCTGCTGTCGCTTGCCGCGCAACGGGGGGTTCCGATTATTCTGATGCACATGCAGGGCACGCCTGCGACGATGCAGGATAATCCGGTCTACGGCGACGTTGTCAGCGAGGTCCGCAATTTCCTTTTTGAAAGAGTCACTTATGCCCGAACAACGGGCATCGATCCTGCCGATATTCTTTTGGACCCTGGTATCGGTTTTGGGAAGACGCCGGAACACAACCTCCGGTTGCTGGCGAAACTTCCCGAACTGCGATCCCTGGGCTACCCGCTGGTGGTCGGCACGAGTCGTAAAAAGTTTATCGGGACCATCAGCGGGGAATCGGGGGAACGCACTTTTGGCACCGCGGCCACCGTCGCATATGCGGCGGCAAGCGGAGCGGCGGTCGTGCGTGTGCATGATGTGCAGGCAATGGTGCGCGTGGTTGCGGTCATCAAGGCGATTCGTCAGGCTGGCCTGACGGTCGAAACAGGAGGATAGCCTGAGAATCGAAATCGGCCCGCGCAACTCGACCAGCAATCTGCAATGCCCTATCCTCGCCGGCGCGGTGAACACGTTGAAAAAGTGACATGGATTTTTCCCAGATCAGCAACTTCTTCCGAGCCGCCGCCAGTTATCCCTGGTGGAAGATCAGCCTTGAACTGCTGGTGATCGGCTTTGTGATTTACTTTGTGATCCGCTTCCTGCGGGGCACCCGCGCGCGCACATGCTTCGCGGTATCGCGTTTGTGTTGATTACGCTTTCGGTGGTGGTCGAACTGCTCGTGGCGGCGCTGCACCTGGACCGATTGGGATTTCTGTACGGCAAGTTTCTCACGTTTGCTTTCTATGCGGTCATCGTTGCTTTTCAGCCCGAGCTCCGTCGCGTACTGCTCAAGCTTGGTGAAACCCGGCTTTTCCGGGGCTGGTCGAACGAGCTGGAGCAGGAAATAGATGAACTGGTTGAAGCCTGCGTGTTTCTCTCGCGTAGAAAGATTGGCGCGCTGATTGCCATCGAGCGCGAAACCGCGCTGGGATCGCTGACGGACGGCGCGACGAAATTAAACGCGGACCTGACCGCCCCGCTGCTGGATACGATCTTCTGGCCTAACTCCCCGCTGCACGACATGGGAGTCGTCGTCGTGCAGGGACGAATCATGTTTGCCGGTGTACAATTTCCGCTGGCCGACGCCGGCGATCTTGAAAAAGAGCTTGGAACGCGCCACCGCGCCGCGGTGGGACTGAGTCAGGAATTTGATGCCGTGGTGCTGGTTGTTTCGGAAGAGACCGGCGATGTCAGCATAGCCGAGCGCGGGCAGTTGATTCGTAAGTTGAACCCCGAAGGTCTTCGTGGGTTATTAACCGAGCTTTTGGGTGGCGGCAGACCGCGTGAAGCTTCGGGTGACTAGCCATGTCCGATATCGCAGATGAAAAATCTTCGACCCCACCGCCGGCGGCCAAAGCCGTGCTGCGTCCCGCGCCGACGCGAAGGTCCACACTGGATTTTTTCAATGCCGCGAACGCTTCGGACAAATTCTGGCGCATGTTCTCCAGCCGCGAGAAGGTGATTGAAAACCTCAAGACGCTCGTATGGGTAGTCCCCATTACGCTGGTGATCTGGATCTATGCCGAGCGCGAGCAGGTGGTGAGCCCAAACGTCACCGGAATCCCCGCGCGTATCACCAGCAGTGACCCCAATCTTTACGTTGAGGTCATCGGCGACCCCAATCCCATTATCAATCTGAAACTGACCGGCCCTCAGCAGGCTATCGAGCGCGTTCGAGAGCGACTGACCAGCGGCATCCCACGCGGACTTCCGACGATCGACCTTGGTTCGAGCCTTGGCATCGGTCCCGGTCAGCAGGTGAATATTGTCGAACACATTCAGAATATGGAGGTGTTTCGCAGCACAGGTGTCACTGTTCAGGAGGCTCAGCCGTCGACCATTTACGTCAACATCGACAAACTCGCGCATCGGGACCTGCCGGTGGAGATCCCCCCGGGGGTGAACAATCTCACGATCGACACGCATTTTGTACCCGCGAAGATCATGGTGAGCGGGCCGGAGACGGTTCTGAAAAGACTGACCGAAAACGGGGACTTGAAAGCCTTCGCGAACCTGGCCGACAACGCGTCGCTTAAGACGCAGGGGCATCATGTTCTCAGTGCTGTGCCGGTGACGCTGTCTCCTTTGCAGGACAAGTTGCGGGTCGATCCGGGTCAGGTGACCGCGGACATCGTTGTACGCGCGGCGGATGTTTCATACACGATTCAAAATATGCCCATCACCGTGGATGCTGCCCCGAGCACCTGGCATAACTTCGACCTCGTCGTGACCAACGGCGAGAGCATCACCATTGACGTCACCGGTTCGCAGGAACAGATCGATGCCATCAAGAACAAAACGGTAACACCCAAGGCCATCCTCGAAATCGTCCCTGACGATTCCAGCCCAACCGCGAGCCCGAGCAAAAAACTCACCTTTATCATGCCCCCAGGCGTAAAGGTAGATCCCAAGGACATGGATCGAACAGTCGATTTCAAACTCACCCGCCGCGATAACAGCGGAACCTGATTAATATTCCTCAACGCGTGCAGGGCGGCGTTTTATCGCCCGAAGGTGAACACGCAGATCTGTTTAAACTGATTCTGATCGACCAGCTTGAATTCGCGGCAAAGCATCGACAGCGTTCGTTGATCGTGATCGCCCCACCAGCTGTGGCTGCAGATCAACACGACCGAATCGTAACGACCCGCGGTTACCTTCTGCTGTAATGCATTCAGATCCGCGTCTTCGCGCACGCGTTGCATTGTTCGAGGGGGATCGAGCTGGAAGAAATCGATCGGCGAACCCGTCAGATCGGGCTGTGGTGAATAGTCGCTGTTGCGGCAGTAGTAGTCATACAGCAGTTCACCTTCGTTGGCGACGCATACAGTCAGGCGCTTGGAAGTCGCGCCGCGCCCCGGGGCGTGATTCGCATACGCGCAGGCCTCACGCCATTGCTCCGTTTGCTCGCCGCAAACCCGTCCGGGAAGAGATCGCAGGCTCAAATATCCAAACCAGAGGATACCAAGCATGCAAAAGATCCGGGCCGGTCTCGAGCGAACCACTTCAAGTGGTAACACCACCAGCACCGGCATGGCGATGCCACTCACCAGGAATGCGCGCTCCATGAAGATGGAGGTTCGCAAATGGCTATAAACAAAAATGAACAGGATCGGCACGATACCAAACAAAAGCATCGAAATGACAATCCGCATCCCGCGCGTGACAGACAGCCCAATAGCGCCAGCCCCAGCAACGCAAGGTCGACGCGTATAAATTTATGCCAATCACCGCTGGGTAAACTTTGCTCGTGAACCCCCGCCATCACACCAATCGTTCGCAGCAGCGCCCATCTGTCGGGCACCGCCGGCCAGAAACCGGCTTTCAATCGAATGGCCTGGTGAACGAGCGTTGGCACCCAGGGGCTGAAAATAATCGCCGACAGGATCGATACCGTCGCGATGCCCGCCAGGCGTCTGCTCAACGACTGTTTTCCGGGCAGGATCAACCAGCATCCCGCCAGGCATGCCAGATAAACCGCCATCATGTTGTTGGTATACAGGCTCGCGGACCAGGCGAGAGTTGTGGCAACGATTCGCAGGGCTGTGGCGCGCTGGCACATCAAAAGCACAAGGTACAGATCAAGCGCGCCCAGGAGCGTCAGCATCGCATAGAAGCGAGCTTCATGCGCATAGGCTATCTGCATAAAGGAAAACGAAAACAGGCTGACAGCCGCTGCCCGCGCCCAGGGTGTCTTGAATATTTTTTGTGTGATCGCAACGAACACAAGCAGCGCGAGGCTGGCCATCAGCGCTGACATCGACCGCAGTGCAGCTTCACTGCGACCGAACAAGCAGGTCCAGCCATGCAGCAGGATGTAGTAAAGCGGTGGCGCGGTATCCAGCCGGATCACCTTGATAATGCCATGGATCGGCTGCGAAATCGCCCAGGCAGTATATCCCTCGTCAAACCACAGGCTGTTTGTGCCGAGCTTAATCCATCGAAGACTGATCCCCGCCGTCACCGACATAAGGCTGAATAGCATCGGCAGCAGGTGTGCCGCTGACGTACCAACCCGAAGTTTCGCAGATCGCTCAAGGGTTATCGTTTGCATGGGCTGGGAATTGTGCATCCAAAAAGTCGATCAACCTCGCGTCGGTCGTGGTCCACCATAACTGACAGCGGGTATGTAGGGTGCATATCGTCGAAAAGCCGGGAAAAACTATCTGGAAATCACTGGAAACCAACCGGTTCAGCAGCTCTTTGACCATATATTCCAGCGCGGGCTGCTCTGCATCGGTAAATTCGATGGCCGAGGCGGTGTTGAGTGGTTCCAGTAAAGTCGGATTCACACCGATCTGCTGCAACACGGGATACAGCAATTCGCGATGCCCGAATTCCAGTTCATATGCCCAATGGCTTTTCGGCATTAACCAGACGACGCCGGGCAGCATCGTCTTCCAGGCGTTCACCAATCCCGATATCAGATGAATATCGAACGGCGCTTCGGCCTGCCGGACAATCGACCGCGCGGCCTGGCGAATCGAGGCATCGGGTGGGCCGATCCATCCGCGCAAATGGTAGTTACGCTTGAAGGGAAACCAAACGCGCCGCTGTTAAAATATAACGATCGCAAACCCTGGCCGCTCAGCCGTTCCAACACAATCGGGTAACTGACAACGTTTGGCATACATTCCGCAATTGGCTATATATCATCCGCGCCCCCAGGGAGCCGTGGACGCTGAAATGCCGTGAAGCATACCTCCAACCCATCTCCGAAAAAAATCGTCCTCACCGGCGGTCCGGGCGCTGGCAAAACTGTCATTGCTATTGAGTTGAGTCGTCGCCATCGCGATCGACTCGCCCTTGTGCCCGAAGCTGCTACACAAGTGTACGCCGAAGCGCAGACACGTTGGGATCGCCTCGACCTTCCGGGGCGGCGTGCGGTGCAAAGGAAAATCTATCATCTGCAACGTGAACAGGAAGAGATTGCGGCAGCAGCCTGCGCGGATCGAACGCTACTGCTCGACCGGGGCACGATCGATGGCGCTGCATATTGGCCGGAGGGCGCGGACGCTTACTGGGACGATCTCGGATCGAATCTCCAACAAGAACTCGAGCGATACGACCGCGTCATCTGGCTGGAAACAAGCGCGGCGTTGGATTTATACGATGGGGATATTTCCAACGCCTTCAGATTCGAAGACGCACAAGCCGCAATCAAAAGCGGACAATTTCTTAAAACGCTTTGGTGCAATCACCCGCGCCTGACATCCGTACGGGCGTATCCAAAGCTTGAGGACAAGATCGCCGCGGTCGAACAGCTGCTGTTCGATTCGGCTGCTCACTGAGGCGAAACAGCGTAGCCAGTCATTTCCAAATAACCTTCGCCGATGGTGTTGCCTTTTATATCGGTAACGTTTGCGGCTCCTTCAAAATAGTTCACCTTCGTCGATGCTGTGGTTATCAGCTCTTGTCCTGGCATTTCGCTGGTGACAATCATCTCTGGTTGACCGGCGGTTTGTATCGTCCAGCGCTGGGGATACTGCGCGCCGCTGACCGTGCTGTGCCAGGGCAAGTCGCCGCTGATATCCAGCTCATCGGCAGAGAGATAATGCGCCTGCCCATCGGAAGTAATCCGCGTACCGGAAAGATAGTCGGCCGATCCGTCTTTGTTCCTCATTCGATAGATCATCAGATCAGTCCCATCATTGAGGGACAGCCCCATCCAGTCCCACCCGACCTGGTTGTCAGCCAAAGCGTTGCTCGAAAATTCGTGGTCCATCCAGGTGCGACCGTCGACTACAAACCGTTGACCGCCAAGCGACAAAGTTCCCGAAGTTTTTAATCGCGTCATCGAATAGTAATAAGACGCCTGGCCTGGCTGTCTACCCTTGCGGTTTACACCGCCGGGGCCCTGAAGCACCGGTCCGCGCCCGTCCGCGCATTGCAGATCGATCGCGAAATCCTTCTCTGTCGCTTTTAGCTCTATCGTGTTGGCCTGCATTTTTGCCGACCAGTCCAGCAGCGAGACATCCATGTTTTGATCCGATGCAAATGACAAGCCCGGTCGTCCCCGTTCGAGGCGATCCTTAAACAGGAAGTGGTTTGCAGCTAAATCGGACAACGCAAAATGGGCAAAGTAGACGTCGTTCATTCCCCATGCACTGGGCCTGGTTGTCTGACGGGCGGAGAACGCGCTTCGAAAAAAAGTGAGCTGGTATCCAAAACGCCGACCGCTCGCATCCCGAAGATTACCGGTGAAATACCACCATTCGAGCTTGAAACCATCGTGGCGGCCGTGGTCGCGGGGAAAGGTCCAATTACGCGGTGAGATCGCGCGGGAAAATTCCACCGCGGGCTGTGTCACAGGCGTTGCCGCCACGCAGATGAGTAAGGCGAGTGATAAGAGAATACGAGTCATAGCACTACTTTTCGAATCGAAGTTTGAAATCGACTGATCGTAATGCGCATCACGCCGGATTTCTCGCGCTGCGGTGATCGCGCGGCGTCAATTTGACCTTTAACCGGCCTCGAATATGATACCTGCATGAACTCACCCACGATTACAAGCCCTGGAACGATTATTGTCCAACATATCGGGTAGGGCCTGGTTTCGTGTTTAGCGTTAAACTGCCCCGCCCCTGGCGGGGTTTTTTTGTTGGTGGACTGACATTGAAGGTGCGATATGGAATCGTCTCGCCGAATCGAAATATATGACACCACGCTGCGTGACGGCACGCAGGGTGAAGGGTTCAATTTGTCCCTGCAGGACAAGCTGCTGATCGCCGTCAAGTTGGACGAACTGGGCGTGGATTACATCGAAGGCGGCTACCCGCTGTCCAACCCTAAAGATGCAGCGTTTTTCAAGGAGGTGAAATCGCTGCATCTGAAGACAGCCATCGTTTCGGCATTTGGCATGACGCGCCGGCGCGGGGTAAAGCCGGCGGAGGATCCGGGAATGAAGTCGCTGCTCGACGCCGACACGGCCGCCGTCACCATTGTCGGAAAATCCAGCGATTACCAGGCGAAGGCAGTGCTGAATGTCTCACCGGAAGAGAATCTGGAAATGATCGCCGACACGGTGCGGTTTATGTGCAGCAGCGGGCGAACTGTGATCTACGATGCCGAGCATTTCTTCGACACTTTCAGGTCTAATCCGAGCTACGCCCTGGCCACACTTGACGGCCGCCGAACAGGCGGGCGCATCGGTGCTGGTGCTCTGCGACACCAACGGCGGATCGATGCCAGAGCTGATTGCCGAAGCGACCAGTGCGGTGAAAAAGCATTGTTCGAGCCTGGTGGGCATCCACACGCATAATGACGCCGGCCTGGCGGTTGCCAACGCTCAGGCCGCCATTCACGCCGGCGCGGGCCATGCCCAGGGAACGATCAACGGGGTCGGCGAACGCTGCGGCAATATGGACCTGATCACGCTGATCGCCAATCTGCAATTGAAATATCACCTGACATGCCTTCGCCCCGGCACGCTGAACCGATTGACTGAAGTGAGCAGGTTCGTTTACGAAACCGCGAATCTGAACCTTATCCCGGGCCAGCCCTATGTTGGCAGCAGCGCGTTTGCTCATAAGGGCGGGATGCATGTGCATGCAGTGCAGAAGGATGCAACTACCTACGAACACACGCAACCGGCAGCGGTGGGCAACGAGCGAAAGATCCTGATCAGCGAAATGTCCGGCGGCAGTAATATCGCCGCCAAGGCGGGCCGCAAATTCAATATCGAAAACGAAAAAGCTGTGCTTCGGCGCGTCCTCGAACGCGTGCAGGACCTGGAAAACCAGGGGTATCAGTTCGAGGCCGCCGAGGGCAGTTTCGAACTGCTTCTGCGCAAGGAGATCAATCGATACCATCGCTTTTTTGTCCTGGACCATTACCGGGTCAGCGTTCTGAAAACCGAAGAAAGAGATGCGGTCGTTGAAGCCACTTTGAAAATGCATGTCGGTGAACAGACCGAACACCGCGTGGCCGAAGGAGACGGACCGGTCGATGCGCTGGATAAAGTTTTGCGAAAGGCGCTCAAAGAATATTATCCGCAGATCGAGAAGGTGCATCTGCTGGATTACAAAGTGCGGGTAATCAACTCCAAGGACGAGACCGCCGCCAAGGTGCGGGTGGTCATCGAATCGCGGCGGGAGACTGCCAAAGGGGACAAGGAAATCTATGGCACGATCGGCGTAAGCGAAAACATCATCGACGCCAGCTGGCAAGCGCTGGTGGAAGCTTATGAATATCATCTGCTGCATGTGGAAGAGGCTTTGGCGAAATAGGAAGCGGCTGGGAGATGTTTAACATCGTGAATAGAGTGGCCGGCGAGAACTCCGCATGCGAAAGCAGGCGAGCGGCATCTGACATTTTACCTTGAGCTTCGACGGCCTGATGAATTTCCAAACTGGCATCCAGCGTCAAACCGGTCTACACTTTTGACCATGTCGTCGTCGCCAATATCACTGGCTGAAATCGGGCCGGAGCGGTTCCCCAGGCATATCGCTGTCATTATGGACGGAAATGGTCGCTGGGCTATCCGTCGCGGGCTCGAACGGGTGCGGGGACATCAGCAGGGCGCGCGGTCGGTCAAATCGATCGTCACCGAATGTGCCCGCTTGCGGAAAGAACACGGCGGACCGGATTTTTTAACCCTTTATTCCTTCAGCCTCGAGAACTGGAAGCGGCCGGCAAGCGAGGTTTCGTTCCTGATGGAGATGTATATCGATTATCTCCGCAGCGAGCGAAAAACCATGATGGAAAACAACATCAGGTTCCGCCAGATAGGCCGGCTGGAAAATCTCCCCGACCCGGTGCTTGAAGAAGTCAATATCACGCTGGACGAGACAGCGGCCAATGACGGTTTGACACTCGTGCTGGCGCTGAACTACAGCAGCCGGGCGGAAATCACCGACGCGATGCGAAGCATTGCCGAACAGGTGGCGCGCGGCGAAATCCGCGCGGGGGAGATTAACGAAGACCTTATCTCGCGAAATCTCTATACCGCCGGCTGGCCTGACCCGGACCTGCTGATCCGCACCGCCGGTGAGATGCGGGTGAGTAATTATCTTCTCTGGCAAATCAGCTACGCGGAGTTATTCGTGAGTGATGTTTTATGGCCTGATTTTGGAGTTGAAGATCTTCACGGAGCAATCGCCGCTTTCTCGCGTCGCAACCGCCGTTTCGGCGCGCTGGATAAAACCAACACGTTGAGCTCAAACAGGTAGATCGACCGTTGACTATCCCCACACTACCCCGGGCCGCGGCCCGATTTTTTCTATCACACAGCACTGACAACGGATAACTGATACCGGTGGAACAATCGCTGAAAAATCGGCTGCAGTTCGGCAGTCTCATGCTGATCGCGCTATTCCTGCTGCTGTGGCTGGATCACGCGGCGCAGTCGTGGACCCTGGGTGGAAGATTGCGCAACGGGTTGGGCGGAGTTGGGATTGTCATCCTGCTGCTGCTGATCACACCCTCCGCGGTTGACGAACTTGCAACGCTGTTTACCGCCGAAAAGGTGAGGCCCTACCGCCGGATTGCGACAACCGGTTGCGCGTTGCTGCTGCTGCACGCGTTCGCGACACAGTTCGATTTCTTTCGGCCTATCGCCGCTTCAACACTGGTGTTTATCGTTGTCTTTGTCATGCTCAGCGCGGCACTGATGAAAGCGTTTGATAAGGAACCGGAAGATGCGATCCATCGCATGGCCGGAACCGTGCTGGCGACGATGTATTCTGGTGGATTGGAATGGTTTCTCATCGCCCTTCGCGTGAAACATTCCCCGCCGACCAGTCTGCATGTGTTTAACGGCAGCACGGCCATTGTGCTCATGATCCTGCTCTGCGTGAAGTTCACTGACATTGGCGCATATTTTGGAGGCCGCGCGTGGGCCGGCACAAACTCATCCCGTGGCTGAGCCCTGGTAAAACATGGGAGGGATTGTTCTTTGGATTGCTGACCGCCGGCGCGATGGGCGCGGTCTGCACACGTTATATCGATCCGCCGCACTACAATCTTCCCTGGTGGAAAGGCGTGATCTTCGGCGCGATCATTGGTGGTATCGGTCAGCTCGGTGACCTGCTCGAAAGCCTGATGAAGCGCGACGCTGAGGTTAAAGACAGCGGCCGCCTTGTACCGGGTTTTGGTGGCATTCTGGATATTATTGACAGCCCCCTGCTGGCGGCACCTTTTGCTTATCTGCTGTTCAGCCTGTTTTAATGGGCGTACAATTTTAATATCCTGAAACTTGCAGCTCGGCGATATTCACCCACTGATTCCCACCGACGTACCGAATGTAACGGTAGCTTCCCCCGGTAACTGAAACAGTAGTCAATTGCCCGTCGACAGGGATCGCATTGATCGTATAAAGCGTGTGAACATCGGATGAAAAATCGGCGGTGCTGGAGACTTGTATCTGGGCACCAACCATGCGGAACGCGTATCCGGTGCGCGGGGCATAACTGACCTGCGTGATCTGATGAATCGCGCCGAGGTCGAGCCCAACCCAGTTGGTGAGGTCGCCGGTTGACGGATCGAAGTAGGTATTAACGTTTCCATCCGAGGCAGCGGTGATCGTGGAACTTGGTGTCCACCCGCCGGGCGTGCCTATCGCTGTGCCGCTTAATGCATGCGGCGTTGGCGCGCCGGCAGCACCGGCGACCACCATCTCCGCGATATTGACCCACTGCGTCCCACCGGTGTATCGCACGTATCTATACGCTCCGGCTGGCGCGACGATGACAGTGGTCAGCTGACCTGCGGCGGGAATGCTGTTTATATTATAAATCGTGTGCACATCGCTCGAAAAATCGGCTGTGCTGGAGACCTGAAACTGACCACCGAACATACGGTATTCATAGCCTGCGCACGGCGCATAGCTTATCTGATTAATCGTTTTAGCGGATTCCAAATCCAGCCCCGCCCAGTTGGTAAGGCTTCCGTCGGCGGGGTCAAAAAAGGTTGAAAGGTTTCCATCAAATACTTTATTCACCGTGGAATTGGCGCTCCAGACGGCGCTGGTTCCGATCGGAGTTCCGCTGAAGATTGTTGGCCCATTCGATGGAGGGCCAAAGACCTGCATCTCAGCGATACTGACCCAATTATTTCCACCGGTATATCGGACATAACGAAACGCGGTCCCGGAATTCACATTAATGGTGTTTAACTGACCCGGAGCCGGCGTATATCCGGTTTGATAGAGGGTATGCACATCGGAAGAAAAATCAGCCGTGCTGGAGGCCTGGAACTGACCGTTTCCCATGCGCGATTCAAACCCGATCCGTGGAGCAAATTTAATGAGCGTTATCACCTGCGGCGTGCCCAGATCGAGGCCCACCCAATCTGTTAAATCACCCGTTGGTGGATCAAAAAATGTCGTTACATTTCCGTCAAAAACCTTGTCGATCGTGTTTCCCAAATTTCCGTAAGAGCCCGGTGTTCCAATCGGTGTGCCACTCAATTGAACCGGCGCGGGCGTGCTGATCTGGCCGAGCGTGTAAGCAGCCATCGCATAACCGGAGTGACTGGGATTTGGATAAAACGGACCGGCGGCCACGAGGTCACCGTTGGTGGTGACGGTTGAGGCAAGCAAATCTGCCTGGGCAACGCCGGAATATCCAGGCGGTGTCGGCAGGGTATTCTGTTCGATCCCGCCGACGCCGAAGGTGGAATCAGGCGACCCAGCGCCGAGATATCGCTGGGCGAAAAATCCATATTCAGAGCCGGCAGTAGAAAAGTAGGTTCCAGCAAAAATGAGTTTCCCGTCGGGCTGGACAAAGGAATTGGTGACGATTGATCGCGTGGTGGAACCGTATCCATTCAGCCCGACACCCACACTGCCGGCTTGCGCGAAGTCAGCGACGTCTATCTGTCCGGTCGTGGTGAATTCCACCGCGCGGGAAAAGTAGTTATTGAGCCCGAAGTTCTGATACTGAGATTCATACCCCGCAGCTAAAATGACACCGCTGGGTAACACATTTAATGTTGTGTCAACGCCGTTGTCACCGGTGGCCCCACCCTGATAAAAATCGGGATATTGCGCGACGCTGCTCGTTCCAAAAGCCGAGTCCATTGAACCGTCTACGTTCAGTCGCTGTACGCTGAATGTATAGTTGGAAGAACCCCCGACAATAATTTTGCCGTCCGATTCAATCGCGATTGGCCCGGACGCGCGATACCGAAATTGATTGCCACCCACCGAGGTTCCGGCGAAGCCGATCGACACCGGCGCGGATCCGCTGGTCGCGAAGGAAGTGTCGACAATCCCGTTTGGGGTAAGGCGGACAACTTTACTAGATGTGTTCTGGCCGGCGGTTGCGAAAATCTGACCGGATCCGTTGATGGTAAATTCATCCAACCCTGAAACTGCAGCGAATCCTGAAGTACCAAAAGTCGAATCGATGACACCATTGGCGTTGAGCCGCACAATTCCAACGCTGGAGATACCGACGAGGATTCGACCCGATGCGTCTAATTTGAGGGTGGAGACGGCAGTGCCATTGGAAATAAACGTATACCCGCTGGTGCCGTTGACGCCCGCCGCTGGACCAAAGGCAGTGTCCACGGTGCCACTAGCATTCAACCGTCGCACATAGCTGCCAACCGAGTTGTTGACCGCTGCCAGATTAAGGAACCCAGCGGTAAGAAACTGCCCATTGGAAAGCGGTGCCATCGCTTCTACGTCATCAAAGACAGGACCGGTTGCGGGGACTGGAACCACAAGTGTCCCGCCAGTGCCGAACACAGAGTCGAACGACCCCGGCCCGCTTAGCGGAACGGTCGAGGTCAGCATGCGTCTATCTTCCAACTTCTCGACCAGTTGACGGTAAGCCTTGGCTGCAGATTTGGCGCGCATGATCTCCTGACCAATAAAAATACAAGTAAGTGGATCTGAGAACTTTGCACCCACAAAGCCGATCCGAGGCGATCTAGTTTTACCATTATGGTTGAGGCGGGTAAACGATAATCGCCACGGGCGTTGCCCAGTTTTGGGCGTTGGTTGAAGCACGCAGCCGACTCACGTAAAAAAGCCCCCGAGTTCTCACTCGGGGGCTTAGAATTCAATATTGCCGATCCGTCAGCTCACACTGCTGCAAGGTCGTTCTTGCTGGTCGCGCGTCCCTTTTTCTTCCGCTCGTTCTCAGTGAGATGGTTCTTTCGCAAGCGGATGGTCATGGGAGTCGCTTCCACGAGCTCGTCCTCTTCAATATATTCCAGCGCCTGTTCCAGCGTCATCTTTCGTGCGGGCTTGAGAATGATATTTTCATCGCTGCTGGTGGTTCGCATATTAGTCAGCGGCTTGCTCTTGGTGGGATTCACCACGATATCATCCGGCCGGCAGTTCTCCGCGACGATCATGCCTTCGTAAACCTCTTGATTAGGATCGACAAAAAGGATCCCGCGATCCTGCAGCGTGTTCATTGAAAAAGCATTGGCCTTTCCAGTGACGTTTGAAATCATGACGCCATTGGTGCGACCGCCGATTTCGCCGCGCATCAGGGCGTATTCATGGAAGTTGTGATGCATGATCGCCTGCCCCTGCGTGGCGGTCATCATGCGGGTTCGCAGACCGATCAACCCGCGGGCGGGGATGGTGAATTCCAAATGCACCATCCCTTCGCGATTGTCCTGGCGAACCAATTCACCGCGACGGTTGCCGATCAACCCCATGACCGAACCCTGGTTCGCTTCAGGAACGTCGACAACAAGATATTCAATCGGCTCGTGAACATTACCGTCTTCGCCCCGCTTCATGATGACGTTCGGCTTGCTGATAGACAGCTCATATCCCTCGCGACGCATGTTCTCGATCAGAATGCCCAGGTGCAGCAAACCACGACCACTGACGCTGAACGCGTCGCGGTTTTCGGTTTCGGTGACCTTCAAGGCAACGTTAGATTCCAGTTCCTTAAACAACCGTTCGCGAAGGTTTCGGCTGGTGACATACTTGCCTTCCTTGCCCACGAAAGGTGAATCGTTCACGCTGAACATCATGGTCAAGGTCGGCGGTTCGATATCCTGTGATTCGAGCGCGATGGGGTTGGCCACTTCGCAGATCGTGTCGTTGATATCGACCGAGTCCAGACCGATCAGCGAAACGATGTCGCCGGCGCTGGCTTCCTCGATATTCTTCCGGCCCAGGCCTTCATACGCCTGAACCTGCTGGACCTTGGTCTTGACGATCGATCCATCGCGCTTCACCACCGCGACCTGCTGACCGGTCTTGATCTTTCCGTTGTAAATGCGGCCCACGCCGATGCGACCGACATAATCGTTGTATTGAATACTGGTGATCTGCATCTGAAGCGGCTTGTCGGCATCGCCGTGCGGAGCGGGAACGTGCTTCAGCAAAGCCTCAAACACCGGGATGATATCCGTGCCTGGTTTTTCCAGGCTCCAGCTCGCTGTGCCGGCCCGGCCCGACGCATAGAGCACGGGGAAATCCAGCGTTTCGTCGTCCGCGCCCAATTCCACGAAAAGATCGAACACCATGTCCAGCACTTCGTGAGCGCGGGCATCGGGACGATCTATCTTGTTGATAACAACGATCGGGCGAAGCTCGTGCTGAAATGCTTTTTTCAGCACGAATCGCGTTTGCGGCATCGGGCCTTCAGCCGCATCGACCAGGAGGAACACACCGTCAGCCATGCTTAAGACGCGCTCGACTTCCCCACCGAAATCCGCGTGGCCGGGGGTATCGATCAGGTTGATTCGCGTGATCTGCTGGTTGTTCGGATCGGTGTAATTGATGGCGACATTCTTCGCCAGAATGGTGATGCCGCGCTCGCGTTCAAGCGGGTTGCTGTCCAGCAGCGTGTCCTGTTGAACCTGACTGTCGCGAAAATTATGACTTTGGCGAAGCAAAGCGTCGACCAGCGTCGTCTTTCCATGGTCGACGTGGGCAATGATGGCAACATTTCGGATATCGTTTCGCACGGTGTTCATGGCTCTGTTAATCCGTTTTCGTGTGTCTAGGGCCCGTATAACTGCTTAAATGATCTAAGCTTGCAGCCGAAACGCGGCTGAGGGTGAATTAACCCAACGGACCGTCGGAAGGATCTTAGGCCGGTACGATACAGAACGACACCTCAATATACAACCGTTGCCGATTTGCCTCGGATTCTCCTTGTGAGCGCAAATGGCGAATCATGTGGCAAGAACAGAGACCCTCCCCGCTTTAGTATCCGTCCCAATTATCTGGTCGGCCGGGGCTCGTATCGCCGGCGCACCAGCGGTCCCATGCGCGTCGATAAGCGGCTTCCATGTCCAACGCAAAGTTCTTTCCGTTCATCAGCGGGCTATTAATCATCACCTGACGCAACTGCTGGCGTCGTTCGTTTAACGCTGGAAGATCACCGGCGAGAGCCTTGGCAATTTGTACATACTCGTCCACGCTGCCGGCAATCCATTCGGGGTGACCGACATTTTTCAGCAAAGTAACGCCCGCACGGGCGGTGGCCCAGCGACCCTGGAGATTAACCACAGGCAGGCCCATAAACAGCGCGTCCATCGTGGTCGTACCGCCGTTGTAAGGGAACGGATCGAGCGCGATGTCGACGTTCAAATAGTGCTGGAAATAAACTGAAAACGGTGTGATATCCGACATGGAAAGCCGCTGCGGATCCACGCCCCGCTCGGCAAAATCGCTTGCGGCCTTCTGCTGCATCGAAGGTCCGCCGGGGACCACCATAAAGAGGCGCGCGGCAGGAAGTTCGCGAAGAATTCTCGCCCAGACTTCGATCACCGCGGGATTCAATTTTGTGAAGCTGTTAAACGAACCGAAGGTTACGAATCCGTTGGTCAGTGCCGGCAACGCATTCACCGGCGGGGCTTCTGGAGAAATGGAATAACACCAGTAACACCCGTTCAAACGAAGCAGGCGCTCAGAGTGGAACGGAGATAGTGTGTCCTGCTCAGTGACGCCGGGCGGTGGAGGATCCAGATTTGCATCGGTGACGCAATAGTCCATCGACTTCATCCCGCTGGTCGCACAGTAGGCGAGATAAGTGATTTGAACCGGTGCGGGCTTACGGGCAAAAGCAGGCATCTTGCTGCCGCCCATGTGCAAAGTCAGATCGATCAGGATGTCTATTTTTTCCTGTCGAACAAGATTCGCGAGCGTATCGTCCGAGGCGTCCCGAACATTCAGCACCTTGTCGGCGTGACTGTATATCCGCTGCGAAAGGTAGTCGTATCGGCTTACGCCGGAAAACAGGATGATTTCGAACCTGGTCCGATCGTGATTGGCAAATAACGGGGTGATCAATCGACCGACCGGGTGGTCCCGGAAATCGGATGAGACATACCCCACCCTGATCCGCCGGGCAGGATTACGGTCATTGGTATGCGGCGGACTTGCCAACCGAAGCGGTTCGGCAAGGAAGTCCGCCCACTTTTTGCTTTCTTTATAAACTTCAATGGCCTCGCACCCCTGGCAGAACCACATCGCATAAACCAGGTTGCTGTGAAAGGTCGACATCTGCGGACGCAATGCAATCGCTTTGTAATATTCGTCGCAGGCGATATCCATCAACGCGAGGTCTTTGTAAACATTGCCCAGGTTGTTGTGCGCATCGGCGAGATTCGGATCGAGCTGGGTGGCTCTCAGCAGGGCCTGCAGCGCGTCGTTGGTCATGGCCCGCTGCTGCAACGCGTTGCCGAGATTGCTCCAGCCGCCGGCTGCGTTCGGATGCAGTTGCGTCGTCTTCCGATAGACAGCGATCGCTTCGTCGATCTTGCCGGAAACCATCAGGGAATTGCCCAGGTTTCCCAACGCCTGATATGACCCGGGGTCCAGAGACAACGCCTTTTGCGAGGCCTGGATGGATTCATCGATCCGCCCGCCGACAAACATCGCCGCGCCGAGAAGGCTGTAGGCCTCAGTGAGGCGCGGTGCAGACTGAGATCGCTTTTTTTGCTGTTGCCGCCGCCTCTTCCCACCGGCCACCGTCCAATTGAAGATTCGCGAGGTTGGTGAGAGCGCCGGCGAATGTCGGCTGCAACTTGACCGCCTGCTGAAAAGCCGCCATCGCCTCCTGCGAACGCCCCGCCGCCATCAGCATCACACCCATGCTGTTACGATATTCGGGATCTGTGGCTTTTTTCGCCACTGCGCGCTGAATGAGTGTCAACGCCTCTGCGTTGCGGTTGGTCTTATGGCAAACCACCCCCAAAATGTGTAATGCCGCGGCATTGTCAGGCTGATCCGATAACACCTGCCGACAAAGCGATTCCGCCTCCTGCAAACGTCCGGTGTGATGCAATCTTGCCGCGGCGTCCACCGCCTGCTGAATCGATGCTCTTGCCATCCGCTGATGCTCCGTTTCCTAGTGCGTGTCTGCTGAAAGACCACGTTCAGTGTAACCCAAAGCCCACGCCATTCCATCTGCGGGAGAATCGAGTTGCCAAGTGGATTTTTAACGCGGGTGAACAACTCGAGGTTTACGCGAGCGCGGGATCCAACCAGAGATAACCGGTGGATTTGAGAATGACCGCCAACGATGAACCGCTTTGGTTGCCTAGGAAAAACTGCGGCACTGGTACCGCACGCGGTTGAAGAATGTTTTTGACTTTCGCAGCCAAGCTGATTTCCGTCGCCAGGCTTGCACCCTGGGTATTAAAAGCATTATCAATCAAGGTATAGTCAGAACCATCGAGTGAATTATCGTAGTTGAAATCGCCGTTTGACCATCCGCTCGCCTGCGCGAGGCTTCCGTAATCCAGCCTGCTATAGTCCGATCCATCAACCACACCGTCGAGATTGGCGTCGCCGATGTATGTGTACTTGATTCGCAAATCATTTGTGGAGACGTTCTGCTTGTCGAACGTGCCGGCCAGTCCGCTGAAGTATCCCAGCGAAGTAAGGTGTGAACTGTCTGTTGATGCAGCTGACGAAATAATTCCGGTCGCCCCAGCCCAGGTGCCCGCTGCGTTGCCGCGCATAGCGCCCCAACGATACTTCCGGTGCTGGCGTTCAACGCGATCATGTCATTATTGCTGAGATCTAAAAGGCCCATTGGAGCAGCCGCCGTGCCGCCCAGGTTTAAACTCGAAAGAATCAATAGCGAACGTGCGTCTCCCGCGCCGTGGCGGGCAAGTTGGGCCGTTGCGCCGCTGGAGAGATTGAGCCCGGCAAGGTGATACGAATAGGTGCCCGAGGAGTTTTGACCGGCGGCGAAACCGACAGATGCCCCCGCGCTCACACACACGCTGAGGGCCGACGTAGCGGGCTGCGGATCGCCGGTGAATGTGTAACTGCCGGAAAGGATATTCATGAGGTCGTTTCCAGCACCACCTTGAAAAGTGACAGGCGGGCTTCCGGCTGACAGCGTTATTACATCCGCGCCGCTCCCTCCAACTATCGTTACGGCGCTAGTGTTCGTAAAACCGAAGGACGATGAATTAACCAGAATCGAACCTGAGCCGACGGTAAACGTGTTCCCAAGTAATGTAGACCCGAGGACCACAAGCGACCCGCGCCCGCCTCCATCAAAAGCAAGACCAGCTGAAGGCAGCGGGCTGCCATTACTGAAATCGCAAGTCAATGTCGAAGTGAAAACGCCGGATTGAACCGTTAACTGGCGCAGTTGTGAACTCAGGATCGAAAAGCTTGGCTTGGCCGCCTCGGGCACGTTTTCCCAGATGTTCACCCGCAGCGCGTCATTAGATAAACCGAGGATAAAATTATCCTGATCGGTAGCTGCGCTAAACAGCGTCGGAAATGCTCCCAGGTTAACCGTGCCTGGAAAGCCCGCGTCAACAGTTTGCAATACAGATGAGCCACCCGGCGTAGAGGCAATAAAAGTCGGCGGATCTATCTGCCGAACCACATAGCGGCCCTGCGCAACGTTAAAAGCATAATATCCCAGCGCATTTGATACCGAACTCGGCTCGCCAGCGTCCTGCACGTTGTTGTTATTCAAGTCAAGATATACAGTCGCACCTCCAACACCAGGCTCGCCCGGATCGAGAAATCCGTTACCATTATTATCGCGATACACGGTGCCACTGAGAGTAGTAGAGTTGGCAGCAGTTCCGGCTTCGTCCAGCAGCGCGTGGCCGTTAAAGAGATCGAAAGAAAAGCCGGTGATATTCTTTCCCGCGAGCCCGACGACCGAAGCTAAGACGGATAATCGCACCCACTGCCCGGCAGCGGGAAGACCACCGATATTGTGCCCGCTGATACTGCCGTCAACTCCCGCCCGAAACAGGTTTGGTCCCCAATAAGCCTGATGCGCCCAGCTTCGGTTGCTGTCCTGCCACTCCAACATAATCTCAGACGGGAGGCTCGTGGGGTCCAGCCAAACGTAGGCAAAGAGGATATCGCCTGATGCCACCAAGCGGGAATCGGCGCCCTGAAAGTACTCGCGATGTGAGCCGCTAGCCGAACCCGAATCAACCGCGGCGGCGCCGGAATAGACGTCCGAGTTCTCCCAGTTCCAGAACCGATTTTCGCCGGTATTGCTCGATGAATCCGGAGTTGTCATTGCTGCATTGCTGGGCAGCTGATCGTCGAACCAGACCGCTGGATTAGAATTCACAACAACGGGCCCCGCAGTACCCGTTCCGGCTGATATGTAAGCGAACGCGCCTATATCGAACGGCACGGCTCGACTGTGACCCACATAGTCCCCAGGAACGGAGAGTATGAGATTTGCTCCTGCAGCCCTGGCCGGGCTGTTAGAACTGAGCTGATAAGCCGTCGCCCCACTGCCGGGAACAGGAAATAATGGATCTGCCACCAGCGAATGCGAGTCCTGCCCGGATTTGCTGCGCCAGGTCGCCAAAGTAGACGGCGTGTATCCCCAGCTTCCGAGATAGGTGCCGCCTGTGCTGAAATGCAGAGCGCCGCCCCGCCGGTAGAAGAGATTATAGTCCGAAGTATTGTTGCCAATCTCAGTGTTGCCGGTACCTGATGTTGGCACATCAAGGTCATACACCGTGAAGTTATTAGAGATGATGTTGTTCTGGATCGAGTTATTCAACATCCCGGTGGTTCCCGGGTACGTGGTTCCCTGATCACGTGTGCCGCCGTCGAGTTCGATCGCCGCGATTCCGTAATTACCGATAATCGTATTGTTATCGATCGCGGCGTTTTCCACCGCGTTGAGTAATATCCCATCAGCCTGGTTGCTGACAATAATGTTGTTGGCTACAAGATAGTTTCGTGAGGCCTCTAGGCCGATTCCCGCGCCCTGATTATCGTGGATATAATTCCCGGTTATATCGCTTACTACACTGTTTTCGAAACAGGTGTCATACCAGATCCCTTTCCCAAAGTTGAAAGCCACTTCGGTATTCTCGATATTTCCATATATCGTTGGATTATTTGTGATAACCTTAATGCCCGCATCACTTCCATCATTATAGAGCCGGGAGAAGTTATAATTATATTGACCGCCGTTGATGACAAACCCGTTCCCCTGCGCAGCCACTCCGTTGGCTCCGTTGTTGCTGCTGATGCAACTAATCATCTGCGACGTGCCCCGCAGGAAAACCCCCACACCGGCGTTCCACTGGATGTCCAGATTGATTAGGCGTTGGTCACCTTCGGTAAACATCGCGCAGCCGGTATCCTGCCCCACGGTATCGTAGATATTGTCATGTCGAAGCTTGAGCTGCTGAAAGTCGATGTGGTTGCCGTATGAATACCCTCCACCCGTCAGTGGAGTGCCCGGCTCGTAGATCGCGCGCGCCCTATTGGCATATTCGAGCGTGTGAAGATTAGGATTACTCCCGTCAGCGAGCCACACATAAAGCCGACTATCAGCCGAATCACCAAAATAGGTTCCCGGATACATATCACTGACAGTCGAACCGACGATTTTTCTGTCAGCGGACGTTTCATTATATCCACCGATCTGTTGAAGGGACGCGCCGTCGTTAGTCGCGCTCCAGTCGACCCACACGCCTGACGTTTCAGTATGAAAGTTGCTGAGATACCAGCGGCTTGAGGTTCCATCCTCGATCCAGGTGCCTGTCGTGGGATCCGCAGCATCAATGTAAACTGGTTCATACGCGCCGCTGCTGGTGTTAAAATATGCAGTAATTAAAGTTCGGCTGGTTGATGTCCCGCTGTCGCCGGTCCAGATATTCGGCTGTTCGTGATATACCCCGCCGCGAATGATGATACTGTCAGCCTGGCTAACCGCATTATTGTCGCTGGCCAGATTCAGGGCCTGCGATATTGTTTTCAGTGGCCGGGTGATTGTTCCGGAATTACTGTCGCTGGCGACAGGGTTATTTGTGTCCACGTAAAACGAGGACATTAACCGCCTTGTCTCCAGTGACTCGCTGGCGGTCAACTTAAGGCGCAGCGGCATAAGCCCGGACATGATTGCCCATGACAATTTACACCGCGGTGTTGCACGTTTCTTAGACGTGAATCCACCAATCAATTTAAGGGGTCGGCAGCCGTGGCTGCGCTACTCGTGAGGGAACAACACTCTGCGTCCCGATCTCCTGAACCCTCGAATATCACACCCAGCGTGCGACCGCAAGAAAAAATCAGGCGTTTCCACAAAAGATTCGCTGCTGTCGTTATCACATTGCAGGCTTTGAGACTGTTAGCTGGCTTGCTTTGGTCAGGATCGACAGGATTTGCTCGCCGGTTGCCGGGATACTTAGCTTCGTGTTCCCCGGCAAGAAGCGCAGCGCATCCTTGACGGCCAGCCACACGGACAGCCCCAGGATTAAAGGCGGCTCTCCAAGCGCCTTACTGCCATGAATACTCTTATCGCTATGAGGATTTTCAAGGAAACGAACTCGCATGTCCGCCGGCACATCGGAAATATTAGGAATCTTGTAGGTTGTTGGAGAGTTGGAGAGCAATTCACCATCCGCTCTATAAATCAGCTCTTCGCCGGTAACCCAGCCCATACCTTGAACGAAGCCGCCGATCACCTGTCCCCGGTCGATCCCGGGATTCAGGGGTTTTCCCGCATCCATAATGAGGTCCACACGTATCAGTTCCATCACACCCGTATAGCGATCGATCAGAACTTCGCTGCACGCGACGCCATTGGTGTAATACAGAAACGGGGAGCCGCGCCCTGTCTCGCGATTAAAATCGACTCCGGGGGTGATGTAAAAACCGCGTTCACCGAGGCTCACTCGCTGTTCATACGCGGCGCAAACCACAGCCTGAAACGGCAGCGACCGATCTGGATTTCGTTCATCGAAAGCCATCCCTTCGGAGAAACAAATATGCGAGGGTTCTGCCGAAAGACCCTCGCTGGGCGCATGCAGCATACCGGCGGCCACGATAGCGAGCCTCTCCCGAATGCGCCGACACGCATCGGCAGCTGCGGCGCCGTTCAGGTCTGTCCCCGCCGACGCCGCCGTTGGTGATGTATTGTGATTCTTATCTGTGCTGGTGGGCGCCATAAGCACCCGGTCTATTAAAATCCCCAATTCATCTGCCACGATCTGCTTGATGCGTGTAAATACGCCCTGGCCCATTTCGGTCGCACCCGTGCTGACCATGACCGATCCATCCTGATACACATTCACCAGCGCATTCGCCTGGTTCATTGTTCGCCGCGTGAATGAGATCCCGAATTTTACGGGCGAGATTGCCAA
The DNA here is from genome assembly GCA_963792535.1 of uncultured Phycisphaerales bacterium. Lineage (GTDB taxonomy): Bacteria > Planctomycetota > Phycisphaerae > Tepidisphaerales > Tepidisphaeraceae > CBDAQA01. The sequence continues at coordinate 459,942 of CAWBWQ010000004.1, read as the reverse complement.
CCCTTTCAAATGCGTCAGTGAAGTTGAATTGAATGCTGTGATCGCATCTCGGCGATTTTTATAGTCGCATTCCGCGCCGATAGTTTGCAGGAGTTCCGGCAGGACATTGTTCCGCACCAATTGGCCGTAATGCGTGCTATTTCGGTTCTTAATGCCGTAACAGTTAACTTGCCGCACTTGCAATGCATCCAGGTCCAGTGCGACCGCGATCTCCTGAATGATGTTTTCAATGACACTGATTCCCTGGGGCCCGCCGAATCCGCGAAACGCGGTATTGCTAGGCAAATTCGTGCGGCAAACTCTCGCCTCTATTCGGACATTCTCCAGAAAATACGCGTTGTCCAGATGCAGCATCGATCGTTCAAGCACTGCAAACGAAAGATCGGTGGAGCAACCGCCGTTTGAGAAAAGGCGAACATCAAGCGCGGTAATACGACCGTCGATTGCAAACCCCACCTTGTAAAACGCCTTGAACGGATGGCGCTTTCCGGTGTAACGCATGTCATCATCTTTGCTGTACGCGAGTCGAACCGGTCGTCGCGTACGCGCGGCCAGCAGCGCCGCCATCATCGCCGGCTGGGCGGCCTGCGTTTCCTTGCCCCCGAATCCCCCACCCATCCGCTTGCAGATACAAGTGACATGATTAAACGGCACGCCCAGCGCCTCGGCGACCATCATCTGGACCTCGCTTGGATGTTGCGTGGAGGAATGAATTGTCATCTGCCCCTGCTCACCAGGCACGGCTATGGCAATCTGCGACTCGAGGTAGAAATGTTCCTGCCCACCAATATCCAGCGTCCCTTCTATTACGCGGTTCGCGCCCGCAAATCCCGCGTCGATATCCCCGCGCGTCATCTTTCGCGAAGAACCCAGAAACTGATTTGCAGCTATTGCCTGGTCGATTGTAAGGACTACTGGAAGCGGGCTCATTTCCACCCGGGCGGCCTCACGCGCCTTGCATAAAGCCTCAACCGTTTCCGCACCGATTACCGCCAGTGGTTGACCGCGAAAAACTGCTTCATCTTCGACCAGCAGCAGTTCATCCTTCACCGCCGGTCCAAAGCAATTGCAACCCGGAACATCGGCGGCAGTGAGAACGGTAATTACACCTGGAGTTCCGCGCACTAGCGACAAATCGAGGTGTTTTAAGATCCCATGTGCCAACGGAGAAGCCACAATCCCAGCACATAGTTCACCTGCCAGAGGGGGAACGTCGTCGAGAAAGATGGACTCACCAGTGACGTGCGTCGCCGCCGAGTCGTGCGCAATGTCTTTGCCGACAGCACCCATAGTTCAGTCGCTTTCGGATTTAACTTCATTCACCATCGTCGGTTGTTCCCCAAACATTTCGTGCCAGTATTTAAGAAGGATATTTCCCGCAAGGGTTCGTCGATATTCAGCCGATCCCCTGACGTCGCTGATGGGCGAGACTTCCTGCGTTGCTATGCTGGCTGCGTGTTCGAAAAGTTCAAAAGTCGGCCGATGACCTCGCAGCACCGATTCGGTTTGGACCAGCCGAAGCGCCGTCGGAGCAACGCCGCCGAATATAATCCGGATGTCTTGGATTATGCGATCAGGTCGATCCAGATAGATCGCCGCGCTGAAGGCTGAGATGTCCAGATCCTTACGTCGAGAAACCTTGTAGAGCTTGAGCATTTGCGCAACGTCAGGCAGTGGTATTCGCACGGAAGTTAAAAGTTCATCCGGGCGTGAAACCGTCTGTCGATATCCGCTATAGAACTGGCCTATGGCAATCGATCTGCTCCCGCCGGTGCCGGTCAGTTCGATATCAGCCGCCAACGCAATCAAGGCGGGGATCAGGTCACCTATCGGTGATCCGGTCATCAAATTGCCGCCCACCGTTCCAGCATTCCGGATCAGAGGTGAACCGAACCATTCCATGAATCTGCTTAGCTCGGGAAGGTGTTCATCCGCAATTCTTGCCAGCACTGATAGCGGAGTGCATCCGCCGAGCATTATTGCGCCACCTTCAACGCGAGCCTGCTGCATCGCCACAATTCCCCCCAGACTGAGGGCAACCGGCATTTCCCGCGATCGTTTGTTGTAGACGACGCCTAGATCTGTCCCGCCGGCAACCACAGAACAATTCGGATTGGCCGCGCGGAACCGCGTGGCCTGCTGGATCGTCACCGGCTTGTAGAAGCAATGCGTCTGCGTCTGCACCAGCACTTCTTCGCAAGCGGATTTGCCAAGGCCAGCCAGTATCGGTTCGGGCGGATAAAGCGCGTCGATCGGCTTAAAGTCCTGCGCGAGGCGTACCAAGCGCGGCTTTTATGATCGAGTCGTATCCTGTGCATCTGCATAAATTCCCAGTCAGGCCCCGGCGCACCTGCATGGCGTTTTCGCACTTACCTTCGTTCATCATTCCGTAAAGCGAAACGACAAAACCCGGCGTGCAAAACCCGCATTGCGTTCCCTGAAAGTTGACCAGCGACTTTTGAATAGGATTCAAATTGCTGCCGTTGCGCAGGCCTTCGATGGTAATAACGTGGGCCGCATCAAGCTGAAACAGGATCTGGATGCATGAAGTCACTGCTCGATATTTCATCGCACCGTCGAAGGGCCTTCCAATTAAAACCGTGCATGAACCACAATCACCTTCTGCGCAGACCACTTTGGTACCGGTTAATCCCTGACGGCGGCGCAGATAGTCTGACAGCGTTAGAAAAATGTCGTCCCCCGCGACTTCTGTCGGTCGTCCGTTCAGATAAAAGCAAATACGGTCACGCATGGGTTTCGCTCCTGCGGAACACAGGTTTTCCACCCATGGTTACCCGGTTCACCGTCAGCTCGGGCTGGTCAACGTTCAGCGGCAACAGGGACTGTATTGCACGGGCGGCGCTTGCAGCAGCGCCGGACGCTGAGATTTCGTTGAAGGACATCGGCATTCCCGCCTGGAGCTTTCCTAAGGGAAGGCCGAGAATCTCAGCCGCGCGCGGGTTGCCCGGTAAAGCGCCTCCTGCGGCGTTGCTCGATCGGTTTTATCTCGATGGACATCGAGGAACCGCTTCATTTCCGCCAGCATTGAAACGGTTGGCGATGCGCCCATATCGGTCGCGATTGCGTATGGAATCTTCCTCTTCAGCACCTCGCCCAGGGCCATCACACCGGACTGCAAAAGCAGATTTGAAGTTGCGCAGTGAGCGATAACCGAAGCGGTGTCGCGCAGAATATTCCACTCGTCATCGGTCATGTGTATGCAGTGGGCGATAATGCATTGATGATCCAGAAGACCGTCCCGGAGATACACATCGGTGTAACTTCTGGCGAACGGATACAGCGTTTTTTCGACCAGATGTTTGGCCTGAATTTGCTCGTTTAAATGCGTCTGCGTTCGCAGATTCAGTTCGCCTGCAAGTTGCGATCCGCGTCTGCGCAGCGGGGTATTCACAGCCACCGCAAAGCGATCGGTCACGATCATCCGCCGCCCGAACTTTCCGGCGAGACGGCGAACATCAGTCTCTAGTGTGGCTTCATTGGTTCGGAGCTTTTCCGGGCAATTCTGGTTCATCAGGACCAGGCCCACGCTCCAGCTTTCCGGCAGGATTGACAGCGCAATTTCCGTCGCGATCACAGACGGAGTCATGTATGCGGCCCCACCCACAACGCCGTGACGGAGAGTGTCGGCAAGAAATTGCCGCACGACCTTCTCAGCGTAATCAGCATCAGCACAACGCGCTTCAGCCGGGAAAACGTTTCTCGCCAACCCATTCAGTAACCGTCCCTCCGGCGCGTCATCTGGCACGCCTTCGGTGAAACGACCGCGAATCGGATGCTGCGGGATGTGAACATGTATGTCCAAAAACGGTGGAAGCATGATTCCATCGCTGTTTCTCGTCGGCGGATTGCCCGGAGATGACGGAAAATCTGAATATGAACCAGCAAAGAGCAGCTTCCCGTTTTCATCCCCCGCCAACACACCATCGGCATGATAGACGACCGATCCATCCTGTTCGGGAATAAGCAGCGGCCCGCGCACGATCTGATCAAGCATGATGGTGCCCCCTGATCAATCTGCCGCGAAAATCACCAGTAGGCAGGCCGTCTTGTACAACAGTATTGCCTCGGACGATGGTTTGTTTGATCACTCCCGAAAATGTTCGACCGACATACGGACTTAGTTTATGGCGGTCCAGCAGCATGTCTGCTGATAGTTCGAACGATTCGTCCAGATCAACAAGCACAAAATCCGCGTCGCGATCAACTTCGATTTTCCCTTTGGTCTTAAGTCCAAATCGCTCAGCCGCTCCGGTGGACGACAACCTTGCGATCAGCGGAAGCGGCAATCGGCGGCTCAGGAGAATCGACAGCGTCGACTGCACACCTGCGATCCCTCCCCAGATGGCAAACGGATCTTCGCCGGCCTTCATGGACTCCGGAGCCGGAGAATGATCTGAAGCCACCATCGAAAACAATCCGTCGTTGAGATCCTGCCACAGCTTGCCTGCTTCTTCGGGCGATCGCAGCGGCGGCGCGCATTTCGCGCGCGCTCCCAGGCCTTCTAGATCGTACTGCGTTATCGCAAGGTAATGGGGGCACGTTTCACAGGTGACATCAACTCCGCGCAAAAATGCGTTTCGAACGACATGTGCGCCGGCGGAGCTGCTGACATGCACAACATGCAGACGGCAGCCTGTCTCCTGGGCCAGCGACACTGCGATTTCGATTGCTTCAACCTCCGCTGCGATCGGACGGGTGACCGCATAATCCGCCCAGGTGCCTGCCACGTTCTTCGACTTGAATTCGCGCGTTAACCTCGATGTCATCGCTTCGCTCTCAGCGTGCACCGCCACGATCAGCCCAAGGCGAGCGGCGATCTGCATGCCGTGCCGTAATGTCCCTTCATCGACCGCAGCGAAATCCGCCATCCCGCTGTTGCACATAAAGGCCTTGAAACCGATCACCCCGCGCTCGGCCAGTTCCGGCAGATTGTCGAGATTGGTCGGTGTGAGGCCACCCCAGAGCGCAAAATCCGTCCTGCTGGACACCTCGGCTGCGGCGCGCTTCAGATCGAAGCGCTCCCCATCCAGAACCGGCGGCGAACTATTGAGAGGCATATCAAAAAAACAGGTTCCACCACCGGCAGCCAGTGCCGTCGATCCGGTGGCGATTCCCTCCCATTTGGTTCGGCCCGGCTCGTTGAAATGCACATGTGGGTCGATCATGCCCGGCAAAATATGCAGCCCGGCAGCGTCAACTTCTTCCCGGGCAGGCCCTGATATATCGCCGATCTCAACGATTCTGCCATCGGTGACGGCGATCGACGCGTCAATGACGATGTCAGTAACGACCTTACCGTTGCGAAGGATTAGATCATACGCCATCGAATTCCTATCTCGATCCGGCCCGGTTATCGCTGTCGTGATTCTAACTGCCGCGATACGTCGAATATCCCCACGGCGTAATTAATAAAGGCACATGATATCCAACCGATGGATCAGCGATCCTGAACAGCACCGGCACGACCTGCAGAAATTTTCCCGCATCGGGTGAACCGATCGACGCAAAATAGTCGGCCACATGAAAGAGCAATCGATATTTCCCCGCGATCATTAACGCGCCGCTCAACAGTGCATCGGTGGTCCGGCCGTCGGAGTTGGTGATGCAGTCTGCCAGGGCAATCTTGCTTCCCGACTCTAATCGATGCAGCTCGATCCGCATGCCGGCGGCAGGCTTTCCGTTGGCGGTATCCAGCACGTGCGTTGTGAGTTTACTGTTCATGTTTCATCCGAGACACGGTGGCGCTGATTTCCCCGCAAGGTCCTTCGGTGTTTACGTAAATATCATTTTCAAACTCACGACCAAATGGTTTGAAATTGAATGGTATACGATGCTTGTTTGGCAACCCGAGATGAATCCAAGAGATGCCAGGCTCGGCTTCAAGGGCTGCGTTGGCCATGTCGTATAAAGTCTGCTGCACTGCTTTGCTTTTGTGGCCCGCGAAGGTTTCCAGCAGCGCCGATCGGATTCGTACGAAGGCTGCGTTAAAGTCCGCCCCGCTATCCGTGAAAGACCAGCCGGCGCAGATTTTAGTTGCAAGAATTCGATCGGTGGAATCCCCAAGGGTGGTGAATTCATCTTTAACAAAACCCGTGAACTCAGAATCGGTCGTCTTTAACACCAGCAGATCGCACAATCCCCCCTGAAGCACATCGGGCCTGGAAACATTGGGACGGCAAACGATGTCAGCCTTTCGCAATTCAGTGCCGCCTGATTGGAAGGCGGTTGGATGCAGGGTTCCTTTAACTTCGATCCGCTGCCATGCCGACTGATGAATATGCACTTCCGCCCAACTGACCTGCTCGTATTTCCGGACAAAGTGATTGGCGAGGTGCAGCGCAAAGGCCTCGGGACTATCCACCGGATGGTCCTTGGCCAGCAGGTAAACAGTGTTCTTCATCGAATCGGTTGCAATCACGTTGGCGTTATCGCCGTGGGTGTAGGACCGTTCGAAATCACCGCTGAGTCGGATTTTGATTTTCATCTCGACCAGCTCGTGGCGATCTTCAAACCGGCGGACCTTTGTCAGCAGTACCGAAGACTTCCCATAAGCGTTACTCGTTATTTTTGACTTCATGTGCCATCCTCACTGATCGCATCGCCGATCCGCAAACGGGCGATCTTAAAAATCTCCGCCAGCGCGTTGCCCATTTCCTGATGGAAATCATTCTGCAATCGCTGCGGAAACGCAGCCAAAATTGCGTCCTTGCGATTCTCGCGGGCGCAGATCACGAATGGAAATCCAAATCGCGATTGATACAGCGAGTTAAACCGATCGAACGTCTGGGCCTCCCCGGGGGATAACTCGGCCAAGCCTGCTTCGGCTTGCTCAGCTGCGCTTTCGTTAGTCAGTTTTCCCTCGCGCACGAATCGGCCAACCAGATCGGGATGCGCGCGAACCAGCGCTAGTTTTTCATCATCCGAAGCATCGCTTACGATACGGCTCATGATCTGCAGCAGATGGGCGCGCGATCGAAAAGGGCGAGATGACCAGGCCGCTTGTGCGATCCATGGAGAGTGCTCGAAGAACGATCCGCATCGAGCTTCGAAGTCAGCCTGATCGAGGTTGTTCAAAGCGCTGAGAGAAACAGGCGTCATTTTGTGTCCAGACAATGTTGTCGCCGGATTCATACAATGACCAGGTCTTCCAGAATGCGCGCCGCCTCGGCAATATCTTCCAGCCGACTTAGCTCCGCGGGATTATGACTGACCCCGTCCCTGCTGGCGATAAACAGCATGGCCGTCGGAAGGTGCGGCGCGAGAATGGCCGCATCATGCAAAGCGCCGCTGGTCGTCGTCGGCAATTTGCCGGGGCCTGTTGTCCTTAAAAGCGTGACCAGCTCTGCGTTCATTTTCACCACGGGCTGATCCTCGGTTTTAATGATGTTGGCCTCCAGGGCGTCAGTTTCCCGCACCAGTTCCTGCAGCTTGTCATGGCCTCGCACAAGGTCCGCGGGATCGGCGCTTCTCAGGTCGACCGTGAAGCTTACACCGCCGGGGATGACATTGACCGCATTAGGCTCGCATAAGATCCGACCCACCGTGGCGACGGTTTGCGCGGAGATCTGCTCGGGCATTTCGCTGATCTGCACGATCATTTTAGCCGCCGCGAGCAGCGCATCGGACCGGGATTTCATGGGTGTGCTGCCGGCATGATTCGCCATTCCCTTGAGTTCGATTGTGTATTGCTTTCGCCCCGCCACCGCTGTCACCACCGCGATGGGAATGCGCGCCTCCGCCAATGCCGGTCCCTGCTCGATATGGATCTCCACAAACCCGCGGAAGTGCGCGGGATCGATCCGGTCGGTCCAGAGATCGCCGGCGCGAACGCCGTGTGAAGCGCCTGCTTCAAAGTAGTTTTTGCCCTGGCTGTTCAGAAAACTTTTCATTGAGGCAAGGGTGTCGGTCCCCGTCCACAGCCGGCTGCCGATCATGCCGATCCCAAAGGTCGTTCCCTCTTCTTCGGCAAAAATTACCAGTTCCAGGGGGACAACCTGCTTTGCCTCATGCGCCGATCGCAATACTTCCAACGCAGCTACCACACCAACCACACCGTCATATTTTCCACCCGTGGGAACGCTGTCGATATGCGACCCGGACAGCCACGCCGGCGCCGGCCAATCGATGGATGAAGGACGCGCGTGAAGGTTTCCGGCCGCATCAACCCGCGTTTTGCAACCGGCGGCTGCGGCACGCGTCGCCACATAGTCGCGAGCCTTGCGCAAGTTGGAGAAAATGTAGGCCGGCTGTAACCGACACTTGGAACGGCCTCATTAAAACCGGCGATGGTTTCGATGTCGTTGAAAATTCGTCGGGGGTTAATGGGCATGGAGCCTCGCTCGCAGCGCAGCAGGAGGTGAAATGCTACGATTCTATTTCCCGAAGTTCTCTCGCCATGCGACGCCGGTTTTCTCCATCTCGCTTTCAAGAGCCGTCCTTCTCCGGCGATGGAGCATTGGCGTGCCCAGGGACCATTCGGCCATCCAGTCGCGGGCGAAGATCCCTTTTTCCGTCTCGGCGAAGATAGTGCGAATTTCAGCCTCGTTGATGACCCGCGGACCGCGCGTGCGCACCGCGAATTCACACGTTCGGCTGCAACCTTTTGTGAGGTATTCCTCAATGCCTTTGTCATCCATTACATCGATTACGCTTCGCAGACTGCGAATCGACTTGGCATAGGCGAAACTCGGCGGGTATCCGTTCTCCACCATCACCTGGAAACACGCCCGCATGAGATGGACCACGCCGCCGTAGAGAATTTGCTCTTCAAAATTATCGCCCTCGGTCTCATGCTGAAAAGTCATTTCCACCACGCCCGCCCGGGTGCTTCCCACTGCTTTGGAAATCGCCAGTACGATTTGTTTCGCATCACCTGTCGCATCCTGATCCACACTCACGCAGCCGTAGACGCCTTCCCCTTTCTGGTACTTGGATCGAACAAAGTCACCCGGCGCGTTGGGAACATACAGGACAACATTCACGTCTTTAGGAGGCTGGATCTGACCGTAGAGGACACTGAAACCGTGGCAAAAGCAGAGCGTTTGCCCCCGGCGAAGATGCGGACCAATGTCGCGCTTGAACACCGACGGCTGCACCGGATCGGCAAGCTCGATCAGAAGTACATCCGCTCTTTTTGTAGCGTCAGCAACGCTCAGCGATTCGAATCCATCGGCGATCGCCTGGGCAGAACTGGCAGACTCATTAGACGGCCGCGAACCGATGACAACACTGAGACCGCTGTCGCGGCAATTTGCAGCCTGGGCTTTGCCCTGGATGCCATACCCAATAACAGCAATGGTCTTGCCATTGAGGATCGAAAGATCGACATCCGCGTCTCGATAGATTTTTTCCATTCTTACTCTTTAAATAGAGGTATCTCGCGATTTACGTTCTTGTAATAGATGTATCGCGAGGCAGTCGGTCCGGTGGCGTAAAAGGACTGAGGACAATAGGGCCCCATCCAGATAAAATCGTTTGCCTGCACTTCCATCCAGCGATCGCTGAGGTAGTAAAGTCCTTTGCCCTCAAGCATGAACAAGCCGTGCTCCATCACATGGGTTTCCACGATCGGCAGACCGTGGCCCGGCTCAAAGGTAAATATATTGACGGCCATGTCGTACTGCATCTCATCGGGAATCAGTTGCTGCAACAATGTTTTTGGATTTTCCGCAAACGGCGTTGGGGAAACATGGGTCTCAGATCCAAAAAGTGAACCCGGCGTCGGCATCCCCGGCGCGGCTTCAAATCGTTTACGTATAACGAGCATGGATAACGCGTCCCGCGAACTAAACGCGATTCCGCTTTCAGAATTTACAAGCCCGAAATCGCCCGCGCGCAGTTGCCTTTCTCCGGTTGCCTGCTGTGAACAGGTGCCCGCCCCGCCGATAACGTAAAAAAAGGTCTCGATGGAATCTGCTTGAAAGCAACCGGATTTGCCGGCAGGGAGGTCGATCAGGTATTGCACGAACCCCGCGCCAGACGCAGGCGCGGCAAGCACACGCACCTGCGCGTCGGGCCAGGCAGGTAATTTTGAAAAGGGAAACCCCTCAAGCGGCATTAATGCATAATTGGAGCAAACCCTGGCGCGGCTGCAAACAAGTTGATCTGGAGGTCGCATGCGTTTCTCTATTCTTTCCTGTGCATTACACCCGGGCAGGCCTGCCGCACAAACAGCTGCGTCTATACGAACAGGTCTACAAAGGAAAACGCTTCAACATCGATCAATCCCTGGTCAGTCAGTTTAAGCGCCGGAATGACTTCGAGCGTCATGAAACTCATTGCCATGAACGGATCCGCAAGCGGTGAACCAAGCGCGCAGGCCGCTGCGACGACGCTTTGATATCCTGCGGCCACCTCGCCGATCGGTCGATCGCTCATGAGACCTGCAACAGGCAACGGCAGCGACGCAATTACATTTTCTCCCACCGCTACCGCAAGCCCACCGCCACGACTGCTTACCTCCCGGGCGGCGGTCTGCATCGAAAGGTCGTCTGCGCCGATCACCACCAGATTATGGTGATCGTGCGCGACCGTGCCGGCAATCGCGCCGCGGCGCATGCCAAAACCTTGAATAAACCCACCGGCGTGGTTCCCGGTTCCATGATGGCGTTCGATCACCAGCATCTTCAGCAGGTCGGTCGAAAGATCGCTGACGGCTTTTCCGTCACAGATCTTCGCCGGAAGGATGCGCTGCTCCGTCAGCAGTTGATCCGGGATGCAGCCGATCACGCGAATGCGTTCCCCTCTGGCTTGAATCGCAAAACCAATACGGGACCAATCCACAGCGCAGCGTCCGGCGCTATAACTTTGTTTTGGAACGGCCTGCGATTCAGCGAACACTTTGCCGCCACTGAACACCAGCTTGGCTGTGGGACGATGCAAATCATCGAAGACAAACATATCCGCCCGGCGTCCCGGCGCGATCGCTCCGATCTGTGCAAGCCCGAACCATTCCGCGGTATTCAGTGTGGCCATTCGAATGGCTTCAATCGGATCGATGCCGAACGCGATCGCCCGGCGGACCATCTGGTCAACCGATCCCTGCTCTATTAATTCGACGGGTGTTCGGTCATCCGTGCAAAAGCAGATGCGCCGGCTATTGGAACGGGTGACGACGGGGAGCAGTGCGTCGAGGTTGCGGGCGTTGGTTGCTTCGCGGATCAGCAGGTACATGCCGCGTGAAAGCTTCTCCCGGGCCTCGTCGACAGAAGTAGATTCATGATCGCTGCCGATGCCCGACGCGACGTACGCGTTCAAACGTTTGCCGGTCAGGCCGGGCGCATGCCCGTCGATGGGGCGGTGTTCCATCGTGGCGAGTTTTTTCAGAACCTCCTGTTCACCCTGCAGAACGCCGGGAAAATTCATCATTTCTCCCAGACCGTGAGCGATGCCGCTTCGGCGCAGTTCTATAATTTCCTGTTGGGTGATGACCCCGCCACTGGTTGCAAGGCGCGTCGCGGGAACGCAACTGGGAGCCATCAGTGTGACATGCAGGGGTAAATCGCGTGAAGCCTCGGCAATGATTTTCACGCCGGCAATGCCCGCGACGTTGGCGATCTCGTGCGGGTCGGCGACGACAGCTGTAACACCGCGCAGAACCAGCGCGGCGGCGAATTCGCCCGGCATACACAGGCTGCTTTCGATATGCACGTGCGCGTCTATCAATCCTGGAGCGATGAACGCATTGTTCACATCGATGTGAGAGATCCCGCGATAGTCGCGTCCGATGCCCGCGATGATGCCGTCCACAACGGCGATGTCCGCTTCTTCGATCTGCCCGGAAAACACATCGATAATTTTCCCGCCGGCGATGACCAGGTCAGCAGGAACATCACCGCGTGCAACCGCGAGCAATCGAGAAACATCAGGCATGCAATTTGGCTGAAAACAACTCTGAAGTGATGGTATCATAGTCCGAGCCTGTGGAAAAACTGAAACCTCTCACCCCGGCAAAGACGCTTTGCATTGATCGATTTATTGAACCAGATTGTGTCACGGGCCGATCGCGGCGAGGCGCTTGCGGTGTGCACCCTCGTGCGCACGCAGGGAAGCACCCCGCAGAAACAGGGCGCAATGATGCTCGTCCTGGGAAGCGGCAGCACCCTTGGAACAATTGGAGGTGGATGCGTCGAAGCGGAAGTAAAAACCCGCGCGATGCAGCAGATGAGTGCAGGCGCATCAAGGCTTTTTACTTTCCAGCTGAACCACGATCACGGGTGGGATGATGGCCTTGTGTGCGGCGGGGTCATGGACGTCGCGCTGCAGATCATTTCCACGCCGGTTGAGGCAGAACCCTTCCGCAGGGCATATGTTGAACTGTCAGCTGGAAACACAGCTGAACTGCAGACAACCCTAATCAGCGATGAAGGAAAACGCCTGACGTTCACCCAGCCGATCGAACCGAAGCCCACGCTGGTGATCGCGGGAGCCGGTCATGTGGGCAACGCGCTGGCGGCGATTGTGGGGCTGATGGACTTCTCGCTGCTTGTCATCGACGATCGGCCGGATTTTGCATCCAGCGATCGTTTCCCCGGTGCAGAGCTGCGGGTGGGCGACATCGAAGCTGAACTGACGAAGCTGCCGCTGAATAAAACATCCTTTGTCGTCATCGTTACGCGGGGCCACCGACGCGATGCTTTAGCGCTCAAGGCGGTCATCGCCTCTAAGGCGCGTTACATCGGCCTGATTGGATCGCGCAGAAAAGTGTTGAAAATCTTTTCCGATCTGTACCTGGAAGGAATTTCGATAGAGCAGCTCAGCCAAGTCTACGCGCCGATCGGGCTGGACATTCACGCAGTCACGCCGGCGGAAATCGCCGTGAGCATCGCGGCGCAGTTGATCGCGGTTCGACAGGGATCCAGATCTGTCCAGTCCATGCAACTGACGCGATCCCTAATCGAGCGTGCGGTGAAGGCCGCCGGTGATATAGACAGTACGCCGACCGATCAACAGCCGTAGCGCGAAGCGTATTCACTAACGGCTTGCGGAATGGACTCGATCACGTCGGCGGCCAGCACGCAGCGTGGTCCGAGGCGTTGGCCGGCAATTTCACCCGCTCGCCCGTGCAGATAGGCACCACAACAGGCGGCGTCGAAACAGGTCATCTTCTGCCCCAGCAGGCAGCCGATCATACCACTGAGCACGTCGCCGGTGCCGGCCTTGGACAGCGAACTGTCGCCGGTTGAATTAATGTAAACAAGCTGACCATCGGTGACGACGGATCGACTCCCCTTTAAGACGACGGTCTGACCGAATGTTTTGGCAGCAAGAACGGCGATCTCAATGCGCCCCGCTTCGTCCGCAGGGACCCGATCCCGTCCCAATAGTTTGCCAAGCCGCTTCATTTCACCGGGATGCGGCGTCAGAACTGCGGTTGCTCTGAACCATTCCGGCCACGCCGATTGATTGGAGAGCATGTTCAATGCATCGGCGTCGACCACCATCGGTTTGTTCAACCCGGCGACAGACTGCAAACGCGCAAAAGCATCGCCAGACTGTCCCAGCCCTGGTCCAATCACAATGGCGGCGGCTTTTTCGGCACTGTCGATGAGTTTCTTCGGAACCCCTGCTTCCAGCCCGATTCCGATCAGTTCCGGCGTGATGGTAAGTGCGGCCACCAGGATCGAGCGGGGCACCGCGATTTCAACCAGTCCAGAACCGAGCTTGAGCGCGGATCGCCCTGCCATCGACGGAGCACCAAGCATTCCTTCGCTTCCACCTAAAATCAGGACGCGGCCAAACGTTCCCTTATTCCCATTTTCAGGTCGATTCGGTAACGGCGGAGGTGAAGTGATGCGTTTCAGCAAGGTTTACCAGACCGGATGATTACCACGGGCCCCCATGCCATGCTACACTAAAAACCGCGTCGTCAATGGTGGATCCGCGCGATAGTAACCGGAATCCAACCCGACGAAGTACAGACGATTGTACTTACCCTCGGAATTTCGCTTGAAGGAGTAAAGCCTTGTCACAAGCCCCCGCCAGCCCCGCGCCGGTACAGTCGCACGCCTCGCAAGCCGAGCAGGCGGCAATATTCCTTCAGAAGTTCGGCATGGTAAAAGCCAGCCTCCTCAAGGAACTGCACAAAGTGATCATCGGACAGGACCAGGTCATCGAGCTTTTGCTCGCGGCCATGTTCGCGCGCGGGCATTGCCTGCTGGTAGGCGTGCCGGGGTTAGCCAAGACATTGATGATCAGCACGCTCGCTCGCGTGCTGAAACTGAACTTCAACCGAATCCAGTTCACGCCCGACCTGATGCCCGCCGACATCACCGGAACCGATATTCTCGAAGAAGATCAGGCAACGGGGAAGCGGGCGTTTCGATTCGTGCACGGCCCGGTATTTTCCAACATCGTGCTGGCCGATGAAATTAACCGTACCCCGCCTAAAACACAGGCAGCATTGTTGCAGGCGATGCAGGAGTATCAGGTGACCGCGGGCGGACGCACGTATCCTCTGGACCTGCCGTTTTTCGTGCTGGCGACGCAAAATCCGGTGGAGCAGGAGGGAACCTATCCGTTGCCCGAAGCGCAGCTGGATCGATTCATGTTCATGGTCAACATCGGTTACCCCAGCAAGAAAGAGGAACGCCAGATCGTGCGCGCCACCACCATGGAAGTTGATGCCTCGCCTGAGCCGGTGCTTTCGGCAGCTGATATTTTGAATGTCCAGAAAGTGCTCCGAAAACTGCCCGTCAGCGATCATGTGATCGATTATGCTGTGAGCCTCGTGCGTGCTACGCGGCCTAAAGAACCAACTACCCCCTCATTCATCAATGACTGGCTCACGTGGGGCGCCGGCCCGCGGGCAGCCCAGTACCTCGTGCTGGGTGCCAAGGCGCACGCCATTCTGGAAGGCCGGTTGAATGTCAGCTGTGAGGATGTTCGCCAGATTGCCAAACCGGTGCTGCGCCACCGTATTTTCACAAACTTCAATGCAGACGCCGAAGGAATCGGACCCGATCAGGTAATTGAAAAACTGATCGGTGTGGTTCCCGAAGGCGGCGGTGATTACACCAATACCGAACGCTGAGCAACATTCGGGTGATAAAGAGGGGCAGTTGGTCGGGTTTGTAAGGGCAAGGCCACGGTTGCTGATCATCTCTAAGGAAATTGAAACGCTTGCATTCGCTTTCCCTGTTTGCACTTTCGTTTTGTCGTGACATAATTCACGCGGATCGAACTGACCGCGTTCGAATCTTTACGGCGTCAGCTGTCTTTATGCCGATGATCGCCATAGGAAAGGGAACTCCTCATGCCAGGTCCTTCGTTTTCCACCCCCCGTTCGGTCAAGCCGTCAGTAACCAAGAAACATTTCACTTTAGCCCAGGCCAACAAAACGCTGCCCCTGGTCAAGCGAATCGTTTCTGATGTGGTTCGCACACACGAGCATGCGATGGTTCTGCAGGCAGAAATCGAACTGCTGGATGACTCCAAGCAGGCCACTGCCCTTCAGACAGAACTTAAAGCCACCTCAGATAAGCTACACGTGTTTGTCGCTGAGTTGTCTGAGATCGGTTGCGAGATCAAGGACTTCAAGTCGGGTCTCATCGACTTTGTGGGTCAGCACCAGGGCCGCGATGTAAATCTCTGCTGGCGACTTGGCGAGGAAAAAATCCACTTCTGGCACGAGTTAACCGCAGGTTTCGCAGGCCGAAAACCTGTTTCAACATTGATTGAGCGCGCCTGATCGACACGCAGCCGCAGTCCGCGACATGACCTTCGCTCACTGTGCGGCACCGTCGCTGTACCACGCTTCGATTCGCCGGCTTACGCACTTCCGATTTTCCTCAGGATTCTAAGCACTCCCGTCCAATTTTCCCATCGCCTCTGCACATTCGCCCGCACGCCTTCGGCGGCATTTTTTGCTGAACTCATTTGTATTTGCACGGCTCGAGCGGTTTGTTTACACTCCGCCGCAGCATTGGTATCTTGGCGCGAGAGGCGGTAAAAGTTATCAGCGCTGCCGGCCAGTGGATTAATATGGCGGCGCGGTGGTCGGTCGGTGTTGCGGGACGATCCTGCCAGGTAATTTCCCAAAAGAGAGTTCGCGGATGATTCCCGTTACCAGCGGATTTGGAACCCGGTCCCTCCCAATGCCAAGGATTTCTCCAACAGTACTATTTTTGCCCTGATTTTTACGGAAGATTTTGATCGCCCCGCCAGGTGGTCGTCCCTTTTAACGGAGGAACACAGTGTTCTTCAATCGATTCGGCAAGCAGTTCCCCACGTCCATCCCCTCTCCATTGTCCCCAAAGACGGCACCAGCCGTAATTTCTTCCAAAACAAATGAGGCTCGCGCCGACCACGGTATCGCGCGCCGTCGTGCGATCGCCATCGCGCTGGCAGCCCAGTTCGCGCTGCCCGTTGGGATGCTGAGCCGAATCAACTCCATCGCCCGCGCAGCCGCCCCTGCCGATGCGTCGTCCAATTCGCCCGAAAAGTCCGCCAACGGACAAACCCCTTTCGAGCAGTTGTTCGGTTGCAAAAGCGAATCACTCCCGCAGCTGTCTGTTTCAGCGGGCTTGGCGGCTCAGTCGCCTTTTTACAAGGCCATCGAACAGCTGCGTAAGCACGACTTCGAAAAAGCGGTCGCCTCTCTGCAGGCCGTGCCGGTTGATGCGCTGAGCGAGTCAGACAGCTCGATCGTAGACGACCTGCTCAGCAAAACACGCGAAGCCGCCCGTCAGGAACGCACCGCTAATTCTGAATATCTCAAAGGGACGCAGGCCTCTTCCGAAAAGAACTATCTGCAGGCAGTCGGCCACTTCCGCAAAGTAACCACCAACGGGTTTGCCGATCCCCAGACACGCCGGGCAGCGATTGACGAACTGGCGTACGCCGATGCGTCATTGAAATCTGCCGGTCAGCCCATCCACGCGGATATCTCCGCCGGCACCCTGGTAGCCCAGGCCACCCCCGCCGACACGACTCCCCCGGCAGCGCCCGCACCCCCTGCCGCGCCTGCCGATGCTACGCCACCCGCTGCGGTAGCGCCACCGGCCCCTGTGGCTCCGGCGCCAGCGCCGAGCGATGCAACACCGCCAGCCCCGGTAGCGGCTCCCACGCCAACCGCGGACGCGACGGCCACACCAACGACTGCGCCCGCCCTGCCTGCCACTGATGCAACCGCCACCCCGGCGATGCCTGCCCCCGCAGCACCCGCGCCGATGCCGCCAGCGCCCGCAGCGCCTGCTCCCACAGTCATGACCCCGCCCGCTCCAACGGTTGGCAGCGACAGCAGTGCCATTGCCGCCCTCGACGCGGCCGTGAAGGTCAAGGCCATTCAGCAGCAGAAGGACGTATACGACGCCCAGCAACTGGTCGAAAAGGCCCGCGGAGAAGCAGCCGCCGGTCAATTCACCGATGCACTTGCCGACTACGGTCAAGCCGTCAAGCTCGATCCGAACAACCAGCAGGCAAACGCCGGTTTGGGCGAGATGCAGGACCGCTTGAATCTGGGTGGAACTGCGCCGGACCGGCGCTGAAGCCCAGCTGCGTGATATCCAGATCAAGCGGCAGAAAATTCAATACCAGTTCGATTCGTCACTGCAGGATTCCGAATCCGACGTCGCCGCCGGCAAGTATCCAGAAGCCCAGAAGGCAATTGAGGCCGCCGAGGTGGCTTCTCGCAACGATCCGACGCTGTTCACCCAGCCAGAGATAAACACCTTTGACACCCGTATTCAGCAGGCGAAGCTCCACCTGGAAACCGCCAAGGGACAGGCCGAGGAAAACAATTCCCAGCAGGCCGCAAAAGACTCCGCCGCCAACCAGACCCGTCGCGAGGAAGAATTCCAGCGCGACCGCGAGCGGACCGTCACCAACCTCATTCAGGACGCGCGCCAGTACATCGACGAAGGCAAATATACCGAAGCGCTGGCGGTCATCGACAATATCCAGAAGATCGATCCGACCAACGAATATGCCGGTAGTGTTCGCCAGTTTGTTCAGGATAAAGCGGACACGCAGATTCAGCGTCGGTGGCGCGAACGGTTCGACACCGAGCTGACCCATCAGCTGAACGATGCCGTTGAGCGGAAGATTCCTTACGATGACATCGTCAGTTATTCCGCCGACTGGCCCAAGATCAGCGAGATGCGCGATGAGGAAGTAAAGGAAGAACGCGGTGAAGACAGCGAAGATTCCGCGTTGCAGGCACAGCTTGACCGGCATCTCCCCGAGCTGCGATTTAACGCCAACGGCCTTTCCGATGTCATCGAATTCCTGCGTGATGTGACCGGCGCGAACATCTATGTCGATTGGCCGGCCCTCGAGCGTGCCAGCATTGCCCGCGATGCACCGGTTACCGCGCGGCTTCGCGATATCAAGTTTTCCAAGGCGCTTGAGCTGATTTTCAAGAGCGTTGAAGGCGAAGATGATGACCACAAGCTCGGTTACACGCTCGATGAAGGCGTCATCACCATCAGCACCCGCAAGGAGCTGAGCAAAAATACCGTTACCCGCAGGTATGACATCAACGACCTGCTGTTCGTGCCGCAGGACGCCAGCCAGGCGCCGGATCTCAGCCTGCAAAACGCCAGCCAGGGTCAAAGCGGTGGCGCTGGTGGAGGCGGTGGTGGTGGTGGCGGAGGTGGTGGCGGACAGGGACAGGGACTGTTCCAGAACACCAATCAGCAGCAGAACAATCAGAATCAAGGTCAGGACCGCGCCAATCGCGTCGACGAAATCAAGAAGTACATCACGGACAACGTCGACACCAACACATGGAAAGACAACGGCGGTGATGTCGGTTCGATCAGTTCGAGCCCGCTTCGCGCGGTTCTTCTTATTACCCAAACGCCCGAAAGCCATCGCAAGGTGCAGTCCGTGCTCGACAGCCTGCGTGCGAGTCAGGCTTTGCAGGTCAGCATCGAAACGCGCTTCCTGACCGTTCAGCGGAACTATCTGGAAGACATCGGTGTCAATGTCGACTTCGAATTCAACCCGCTGCAAAATCCGTCGAACCCCCGTTCAGGTTACAACAGCAGTCGCTTCCAGCCGATTTCGATCACGCAGAACCAGGTGACCGACAACAGCACGTTCCGTGACGCCAATGGAAACGTCGTTGCCAATACCGCCCAGGGCTCGCGCACCCTCGACTGGGTCAGCAATGTCGGCAACGCCGCCGTGCCAGGCAGTATTCCTGCCAACCCCGCGGATTATCCAAATCCCCTGGTGGTCTCCGGTTCATACGTCGACAACATGACCGTGAACTTCCTGGTCCGCGCGGTCCAGGCAAACGTCAACACCACCAGCCTCACCGCCCCCAGGTTGACGCTCTTCAGCGGTCAGCGCGGTGCTGATTGTGCAGACCCAGCAGGCGTATGTCAGTAATCTGACACCGGTCGTCGCCCCGGGAGCCGCACTGTTCGACCCCACGGTATCGACAACAACCGCGACGGGTGTGGTGCTCAGCGTGCAGGCCACCGTTTCGCCCGACCGCAAGTACGTGTTCCTCAACCTTGACCCGCAGCTCGCCCGCCTGCGGGCCCTCGTGCCGTTCTCCATCTCTGCGGTGGTCACACCGGTCAATAACCTGCTCACCGCGGGCCAGGCACCTCAGATAGTTTCGGGCACTTTGCAGTTGCCCACGATCGACCTGACAGTCGTTCATACGAGTTGCAGCGTTCCCGATGGCGCAACACTGCTCCTCGGCGGGCAGACCCTTGCAGCTGAAAGCGTCCGCGAACAGGGTGTTCCCGTGCTCAGCAAGATCCCGTTCCTCAAACGGTTGTTCACCAACCGGGCAACGGCCCAGGACGAACAGATCCTGCTGATCCTGGTTAAGCCGACGATTCTGATTCAGCGCGAGCAGGAACTGAAGCAGTTCCCGCAGCTGAGCGCCAAGCTCGGCAGCTGATGTGCTGATCTCATCCGGCACGAAGAATTCAAAAGTGAAAAAAGCCCCGGAGATCCGATCTCCGGGGCTTTTGTATTGGTCACAGAAAAATGATGTTCAAACTTATTTACGCGAGGGTCGACCCACACTGGCCAGCGGTAGGAATTGAACCGGCGTGACACGCTGGGATTCGGCAATAGCGGTCTTCTCTACCGTGCTGCATCCTTTAGCACAGCAGCTTCCCAGTTTGCTCTTTCGGCCTCGAAACGCCTGGACCATCTGCCAGCCGACATAGCCGACGCACGCGCTGATAATCAGCAGCACTGCGATGTTTTGGGCGAAGGGAGTCATATTCTACTCGAACGTAGGTCGCCGATACTCAAGGAAACAGGCGACGAATCGGCAATCCGCTAGCCTGCAACTGGGTCAAGCTGTTGACGATTCCAGTCATCTCAGATGCCAATAAAATTCATCGCACCATCGAGACCGGTTGAATCGGTCGATCCGGATGCGGCACCAACCTACGCCCGGCATAATCCGCCAACAGGTCCAATTTTTCCAGCACTGTCTGACCGATCAATATTTCCGTCCCCAGAACCAACGCCTCTTCAACCGTGTCACGATCCATGCACTCGAAAACTAAAGGCGCGGTCACCGCGACCGATTCCGTGCGATCATCCGCGTACCTCGCCGCTCGATGGCCACGAATCCCCAGTCCGAGCTTTTCAACGATGTGAATCGGCAAAACAGAACGAACTGCGCCGGTTTCCACGACTGCTTCCAATGTCACGGTTCGCACCGCTTTGTAGTCAATCAAGCCGTTGCGCACATTTTCTTCATCCGTTGCATTCGTCAATTTTACAGCTACGCGGATTTCACCCATGTCAAAATTATAGCAGCTTCACAGATGAAAAACGTAGGCCCCACCTGAAAAACCGCCTGGCAAACAACATTCGCCAGCGTGCATGGGCATTGCGAGTCCTTTGAAAAAAGTCAACCACAGAGGTAGGAGAGGGGCACAGAGAGAACGCGCCGGCGGCTGGCTGGGATTCAATCGTAAACTCGGCTTGAATTCTGCCCTGATTTTCTGTGCTCCCCCTCCTACCTCTGTGGTTATGATTCTTCTGCTTCAAACTCTTAGTATCCACCCGCCGATTTGGTACGTCAGGAGACAAACGACATACGCCAGCGCGTTCATATACACGATCATGAAGATCGGCCAGCCCCATCCACCGGTTTCTCTTTTGACGACTGCCACGGTGCTCATGCACTGCATGGCCAGCACGAACCAGATGAGCAAGCTGATGGCGACCAGCGGGGTCCAGACGGGTTTGCCGGCACGCGGGCCACTGGTGTAATGATCGGATTTCATCGCAGCCGACAGGGCCTTCGTGCCATGGTCATCCGTGCTGCCCGTGGCGTTGATGATGCCCTCGGTGCTGACAAACACCTCGCGAGCCGCGAACGCGGCCACCAAGCCCACGCCCATCTTCCAGTCGTAGCCCAACGGCCGAATCACCGGCTCGATCGTGTGGCCGAAGCGACCGGCGAAGCTGTATTCGGATTGCGCCGCGGCGATCTGGTCATCAGCAATCTCGACATCCATTTTGATGGCTGCTTGCTCAAGGCCGTCGTCCACCGGGCCGTGGTCCGACATCGAGTAATAACGACGTGCATTTGCGGTCGAGAAAGGGACATCAAATGCATCACTATAACTCTTCCGGAACTCGTCGGAGGTCATTCTCTCGGGTAGTGGGCAGAATGGATCCACGGAGCAAGGCGTTCTCTCGTAAACGATCTGCGCGAGCTTGCGGCATCAAGGATCGCTTAAGTTCATCGTAGTGCCCCGCTGGCAACCTCGGATAATACGCCAGTGCCCACAGCAGCACGCTCAGCACCAAAATCGTTGTCCCCGCCTTGGTAACAAATTGTTTCGAATTGCTCCACACCTGGCGGGCGACGATGCTGAGCTGCGGCATCTTGTACGTCGGCATTTCGAGAATGAAACTCGACGGCATCCCCTTCAGAAACGATCGCTTGAAAAACATCGCCGTCACCACGGCGGCCACGATGCCCAGCACATAGCAGGCGAGCATGATGCCCGCTTTCAGCATGGTTCCCTTGAAACCGGGGACGACGAAGAAGGTGCCGATCAGCAGTGTGTAGACCGGCAATCGCGCGCTGCAACTCATGAACGGCGCGACGAGAATGGTGGCCAATCGGTCCTTGCGATTTTCAATCGTGCGGGTGGCCAAAATGCCAGGAATGGCACAGGCGAAGCTGCTCAATAATGGGATGAAACTTTTGCCATGCAGGCCGACCTTGCTGAGCAGTCGGTCCATCAGAAAGGCGGCTCGGGCGAGATATCCGCTGTCTTCGAGAATGGCCAGGAAGAAAAACAGCAGCGCGATCTGCGGCAGAAATGTCAGCACCGTGCCGACGCCGGGGATGATTCCCTGGGTGATCAGGTCTTTCAGCGAGCCATCGTGCATGTGCGCGGTGGTTACGTTGCCAAGCCACGTGAAAAACCGGTTCATCGCATCCATGATCGGCTGGGCGAGCGAGAAAATGCTGACAAACAACGTAGCCATCACGGCGGTGAAGATGAGCAGTCCCCAGAATTTGTGGATGAGAATGCGGTCGAGCCGTTCGCTGAAATGCGGCTTGGGGACGTAGCTGAGCACCGGCGCGAGCGATGTGCCGCGGGGCAGGTTATCAATGGTCTCGCAAGCGGGAACCAACGCCGCGGCGGCGATCTGGTCGATCCATTCGTAATGGGCCTCGATGTCAGCCTGCATCGGGTCGATGCCGAGTGCTTTCAGACGGTTACCGGCATCGGTCAGATGCGCGTGGATCGGGTCGGATTTGGCGAGATCGGAAAGGTCGGTGGCCTGGTCGCCGATGAGAAGACGCTCGGCGACAATGATGGCTCGTGCAATTCTTAGTTCGATGTTCGATGTTGACTGTTCAATGTTCGATGTTCGCTTTAATTCGAACATCGAACATTGAACATTGAACATCGAACTTTGAAGTGAAGAAAGAACATTTCCAAGTATCGCGACCTCGTTGCGCATCGCCTCCGGCAGCGGCCAGGCGGGCATCTTCGCCACTTTTGCCCGGCGGATTGCCTCTTTCAGCGGGGTGATGCCCTGTTGCTTGTTGCCCACCACTTCGATCACCGGCACACCGAGCTGATTTTCCAGCCGCTCTGCGGACACGTTGATCCCCCGCCGCCTGGCGATGTCCATCATGTTCAGCGCGATCACCATCGGCCGGCCCAGCTCGATCATCTGACTGACCAGATACAAGTTGCGTTGTAGATTGCTGGCGTCGACAACTACAATCACCGCATCGGGCGCCGGGGTGTCTTTGCGAAGGCCGCGCAACACTTCCATGGCGACCATCTCATCGGGCGATCGGCTGATGAGGCTATACGTGCCGGGCAAATCGATGATGTTGATCTTGCCGCCGTCGTCTAATCGGCAGCGACCGGTTTTCTTTTCGACGGTGACGCCTGGATAATTGGCGACCTTTTGTCTTAACCCGGTTAGGGCATTGAAGATGGTGGTTTTTCCGCTATTGGGGTTGCCGGCCAGGGCCACCGTGCGCAGGGCGGGCGTGCTGGCCACATTCGAGGGAACTGGCTTTGGTTTGAGAGAAACGTCGTCCGCGCAATGGCCCATTGCAGTAAATCTTTTCTTAAAATCCCCCGCTAACACGGCTGCAGATCATCCCGCCGCTCGTTCATAACTTCTATTTTGGGCGGATTTTAAAAAGCATTGGATAAGCGAGCACTGAACTGAAGTTGCTGCCGGTCTTTGTCAGTTCGCACTGTCGCTGAGGATACGCACGCAATTCGCCTGATCTTTTCGCAGCGACAGGTGGTACCCGCGCAGCTTGAATTCGATTGGATCGCCCATCGGAGCCCGGCGGACCACCTCGACGGTAGCGCCGTTGCAAAATCCCATTTCAAGAAGCCGCCGGCGGATGTCATGATCACCGGAGACCGAAATCACCTGCCCCTGGCAGCCTACTTTTAACGCGCTCAGTGGACAGCTCTTTGAACATTCGCTCATCGTTTACTCCTGCTCTCATTTTTACGCAAATGAGACTCAGTGTCAACAAGGAATGAAACGCACAGGAAGAATCCAGTATATCCAATAGTTGCGAAAACGTCGCATAGCGCGTCGCACAACGTCGCATTTGCTCAATTTATGTGGCAGGTATTACATTTTACGACAAAAGAACGAGTGATTCGGCCATGCCGACCGCAAACGGATCGTTTACAGACCACGCAATGCTCGTTCGCACCGCGCGAGCAGATGTGACATTGATGCGTTCTGGCGCGGAACAGATTCACCACGCGGTGGTCCAGTTGCGGGGAGATGAACTCCAACGGCGTCCGACGAAATCGCATTGCCACCAGAACAATCATCAGCATCGACAGATAGCTGAACCAAAGATTGATCGGATGATCCAAGCCGATCCGGTAGCTGTAAATGTACGCGTGGGTATAAAGCGGCCAATAGGCCTTGATGGGGAAGCGGGTGAAGAAATAATCGCCATAAAAATGCGTGCCGAAAGCCAGCAGCGTGAAGATGAAAATCTTCCAGGGCCGGCGTCGCAAAAACGCGGCGGATAGTCCGGATACGATCAAACCAAAGAAAATATTGTGACCCCAGGCGTGGTGGATGTTTGCATATGCATCGATACCCCAGAAGTAACTGAGGGCATCAATATCCGGGGCAACAGCTGCCAGGGTTACCAAGCCGCGGAACCGGCGCGTCTCCGGCCCCGATGCGTGGGCCAGCATCCAACCGCAGGCGAGATGGGCCTCGGTGTTCATTCGACTTACAACGCCTTTACCAGGATTCCAGCTGGATGCTTCGACTTCAGCGAGAATGCCCGCGCTTAAAATTGGCGAAGAAACCGCACGTCGTTTTCCAGGAACAGGCGAATATCTTCGATGCCATACTTTCGCATCGCGATCCGCTCGATGCCAAAACCAAACGCCCAGCCGCTGAATTCTTCGGGATCGATGTTGACGGCCTTGAGCACATTAGGATGCACCATGCCGCACCCACCGAGTTCGATCCAGCGTTGCTTATCTTCGAAATAAACATCCACCTCAGCCGACGGCTCGGTGAATGGGAAAAAACTCGGCCGGAACCGCACCCGGGTGTCGGGCCCGAAGTAAGCTTTTACGAATTGAAGAATGGTGCTTTTCAGGTCGACCATCGTCACGTTCTGATCGACGACGAGCGCTTCGAGCTGGTTAAACTGAAAGAGATGGGTCTGATCGACGGTGTCGGGGCGATACACCTTTCCGGGGATGACAACGCGGACAGGCGGCTTTTGCGTTTCCATCACGCGAATCTGCACGGTACTGGTCTGCGTGCGTAAGAGCTTTGGATGAAGGTCCGCGCTTCCGGCATCGATGAGGTAAAAATTGTCCAGCGGATCACGCGCTGGATGCTGCCTGGGGATGTTCAACGCGATGAAATTGTGAAATTCGTCCTCGACTTCCGGCCCGGAGGCGACGCTGAAACCCATGCGGCCGAAAAGCTCGGTGAGCTCGTCGATCACCTTGATGAGGATGTGACGGCTGCCGATTTGAATCGGCACGCCCGGTTCTGTGACGTCCAGCGCATCCTGGGAAACCGGTCCACCGGCGTCGGCGAGACGGGCCTCGAAAGCATCTGTCAGAATTTTTTTTGCGCCGTTGGCCTTTTGACCGAAGGCGGGCTTTTGCTCCCTGGGCACACTGCCGAGCAGGCCCATGAGATCCTTCACTTTTCCTTTGGTCCCAAGATATTTAACGCGGCCAGTTTTCGAGCTCGGTGGTGGTCTTTGCTCCGCTTAGTTCGTCTGACGCACTTTTGATCAGTTGATCGATCTGCTCAATCGCATCGGCCATGACACTCCTCAAATGTTCGGTTAGCATTCTCTGTGTTGAGCGAGCAGTTGCAAGGCGGGTGCGCGTATGGATCTCTCAAAACTACCGAAGCTGTCGGATACCCAGCGAGCTGAGGGCCCCGTGCCCGCCGAAACAGAGCCGCAACAAACAGGGCCGAGTTTGCCCGCCGCCCCGGTTTATCGACCCCCGGGCATCGGCGCGGATATCTGGATTAGCCTGGTGATAGGAATTCTCCTGTGCGCCCTGGGCAGGTCTTTTTTCAGCTTTAGCGTCGCAGCGCTAACCCATCAGCCCTATCACACCGGTTTCACATGGGATTCTGACGGACCCAAGGGCCACGCCGGCGATGAGATTGCCTACTTCGACCTCGCCGGCGAAACCGCCTGGTCGGACATGGGAATTTTTCTCTTCGGCCTGGTGCTGCTCTTCGAAGCGGCGTCGAAAACCCTTGTAATGCTCAAGCCCGGCAAGCCCGCCCGCGCCGCCCTGACAATCGCGATCGCATTCACCGTGATTGGCGTGCTTTTAAATGTAGTGGTGTGTATCAGGCTGTTCAACAGCGGAACCGTTCCCATGCTATCCGGATTTGCCGTGGCCTTTGGCGGCTGGATCCTGATCGATGAATGGAACACGCTGAAGCGGTCAGCATAAAAAAACCCCGGTCGTGGGGAAAAACGACCGGGGTTCAGGGAGGGTAAGGAGCTCTTAAAGAGGCGGCTCGATCTGAATCAGGCCCGGCCTCCTGGTTTGTGTGATTTTGAACTCTCTACTTTAAGAACGCGCCTGCAGAGGAAAAGTCGCGTCGATTTTTTCACTCTGCCATGAAGGACGCCGGTGGAGCTTTGGCGTTTCATGAGGATGACGATTCCAGCAAAAAAGTTTTTGATCGACCGGTGTGCAGGATGAAGTGACCCACCTCACAAGATGAGGATGTCACCCGCGGCTCTGGCCGACACCGCCAAAGCGCGCCCGAACATCGCCAATTAGCGTAGTCAGGCGCTCGCGGGTCTGCATCGCGTAAAACAATTCGCGATCAAACAAAACTTCCTCTTCGCGATCCTGCTGGATGGTAAGCTCCAGTCGCTGCGACCATTCCTTTAAACCCGCGTGGGTCATCGCGGCGGCCGACAGCGCACCGTGCATATTGTGAAAAGCCAGTGATCGCTGAACCGATCGACGCGGCAACGCGTTAATCTCACGGAGGATTTCCTGTTTGCGGTCGCCCAGCAGGTTGTGCCGGAGGCGATGTCCCTCTGAAACCACGCATGGCATGCAAACGCGCGACCGCCCCAAAGCGCCGGGGAAAAACAGAGTCCCCGTCGCCACCGCGAAGCGTGGCGGATCAATTTTGAAATGTCGCGCAAGCAGCCGGTCTGTCACCTGATCGTAGCGTCCTCCGCCGATGCCGTGGACAAACTGATCGACAACCAGCAGGCGCAGGAAGGTAGTCAGAGTTAATGTGCGCGGCGACAGCCGAAGCTGATGTTCACCAAGCCAGCTGGCCAACTCCGTCGCGACTTTTTCTCCGATCCCTGCGGGATCCAGTAGAAATTCAGAGCCTTTGGCAACCAGGTGCCACTTGCCATCCACATTTCGGACCTCCGCCCGCTCGCGCGTGCCATCGGCGAGATGATCCAACCAGAAAGGCACCTCCACGGCATCACCGCCCACGCGCAGATCCGGCATCGGACGTGTCATCGATGTGATGCCTGTCTCTTGGCGATATTCGGCCAGCGAGGCGTTGTAATCGCCGGCAAACTCGCCCGCGTGCGACAGTAGATGATGAGCGAAGACCAGATACGGCTGGCTTTGGAGAATCGGTGAAACCAGCATCGCATGATGTTGCAGCCCCAGGTGCCAATCCAGTTCATGCTGTGCGCTGGTGATAGCGGCAGACAAACCCATCATTTCCATGGACGATCTTCGAAGCGAAGCCAGCACCGAGCCGATGATCGGTTCAAAATTCCATTCAGCGGTGGCCTTATGCAGCGCCTGTTCGATGGATCGAAAGGTGCGCGGGAGTCGGCGATGCCAGCAACCCGCTCCAGTGCGCGGTCGAAGCTGCAGGATCATCTGTTACCGGAAGCGTGGTCCCGGGCCAGCGAACAGCCAGATGTTTAGGTTGATCGGTATCGACGGCAAAGTGGTAAGCCACGCCTTCCACCTGATCAGCGATTGCATTGATCGCCGCGTCCTTCACCCACACACCGGGGTGATACAACTCAGTTTGATGACCGGTACCGATCAACGGCTGCGCGTTGTTGGTATGACCCAGCCAGCGCCGAATATCGCGGCGAAGCCTGGAGACCGGTATTCCCTGTACGATAATCTTCTCTGCCGCAGCCAGCGTCCGCGCGTTTTCCCTGGTTTGCCGCAGCAGGTCCGCCGGTTCCGGCCAGATCAGAACCTGACCGTCCTCCGATGGCGCTTTCCAATTCGCGTAGCGGGAGGCATCTGCAATCATGAAGAAAATCGCCGCGTGAAGTGCCTTGGATCAACAACAGCAGAATGCCTCGGCCGCGACCGATCCATTCTGTTCTTTATCATCCGCCATCGGAGCGGTCAGTTCGTTGTTGAACACATCCAGATAATGCCGCAATCGCCGGCCCGCATCGTCCAGAACGCCACCAAAGGTTCTGGTCAGGTCGTTGTAGATCAACCGCACCGGAATCTCCGCCACGCGCAGACCCGCGCGATAGGCCTGCGGCCAGAGTTGCATCGGAAATGCATAGCCGGTTTCTGTCAATCGCAGCCGGCGCATTGCGCTGATGCGATGTGCTTTGAAACCGCAGAAAGAATCAGTCAAATCCCAGCCGAAGGTGTCGTTCAGCATGGTGGTGATGGTCGCGTTAATTGTGCGGCGATCGCCCGGCGGCAGGTCGTCTGCGTCCATCGGGTGGAGGTAGCGCGATCCGCTAATGATGTCCATACGATCGGCCTTGATGGCCGAGATAAAGTCAGGAATGCGCTCCGGTTCGTGCTGCTCATCGCAGTCCATGGTAATGACCCAGTCATACCCGCACTGGGCAGCATATTCGAAGCCGTCGATCAGGCTTTTGCCGTATCCCATGTTTTGACCGTGACGGATGAGGTGAATGTCCGACCGACCCGCAAGCAGCTCGGCTGTGCCGTCGGTGCTACCATCATCAATCATGAGCACTTCGCTATGATATTTGAGCACTTTGGAGAGCACGTGCCGCACGTACTTTCGCTCGTTATAAACAGGTATGCAGATGAGCAATCGCACTAAACGCTCCTGAGGATAAGTTAACCCTGACGCTTGGATGGTAGACCGCTGCCTCCGCCGAGGCAACTGCAACCGCGAAAGTTCAAGCAAAGCCCGGACCTTTACTATATCCTGCAAAACCGCCGGCGGCGCGATGTCACATTGCAGCGGGCTGGCCGACGGGTGATTCGTCCGATAACCGAGTCAATTCTAACTTTCCCCCTTACGCAGGGTTTGAGGAACTGGCGATATCTATGAAATTTGACGCTCTGGAAATTCTATTCGACGATTCTGATCTGGTTGCCGTTGTGAAACCCGCGCGATTGGCGTCCATTCCAGGCCGCGCTGAGACCGATAGTGTGCTCGAACTGATCGGCCGGCAGATTGGACTGCCATCCGGCGGAACCTCCGATCCGCGCATTCGTGTCGTGCATCGGCTCGACAAAGAAACCAGTGGCGTGCTGCTTTTTGCAAAGCACTCCGCAGCCCAGCGGTTTATTTCGCAACAGTTCCAGAGCAATACAATTTGCAAGGACTATCTCGCGCTCGTTGCCGGTCGGCCGAGCGAATCGAGCGGGATAATAGATGCCAACCTCGCCCCGCACCCCAACAGCAACCTTCGCATGGCAGTGGTAAAGCACGGCGGACGACCCGCCGTCACCGAATGGAAAATCGAATCCCGCTTTCGCGATTGCACCCTGCTGCGTGTGTTTCCCAAAACGGGAAAAACGCATCAGATTCGTGTGCATCTTAAGCATATCGGGCATCCGCTGCTGATCGATCCACTATATAACCCGCCGCGGCCAGGTTCCCAGGCGGGGCTGTATCTCAGCAACTTCAAGCGCAGCTACAAAGCCAACCGCGGGCAGGAAGAACGTCCCCTGATCGATCGGCTGACACTGCACGCGGAAAAGCTGCGCGTGCAGCATCCAGATGGAACAATGCTCGACTTGACCGCCCCGCCGCCAAAAGATTTCCGGGCGACTATTAATATGCTCAGCAGACATTCGCCCGCCTAGCGCCTCCGTTCCGGGCGTCCTTCACACGCCCATGTCAGGACTGCGCGTTTCAAGTTTTCCTCTCCTTCAAATAGCACATGCAGCTGCGAAATACGCAGACAATTCGTGCACAAAAAGCCCCGCGAACCGAAGTCCGCGGGGCCATTAGAAATCTCAGCAGAATCACATCGGAGCGATTATCGATAAAATTCGATAATCAGGTTCATGTTCACTTCAAAGGGAACATCTTCCGGCACGGGCATCGCGTTGATCTTCGCGCTCAACTGAGCCGGATTAAACTCCAGCCAGCCCGGCACATTGTGGCCGGCTCCCTGTTCCATATTTTCCCGGAGCAGCTTGGTGATCCCTTCCTTGAAGGTGATCACCTGGCCTGGTTTCAAAAGATAGCTGTTGATGTCTGTCTTCCTGCCATCCACCAGGACATGACCATGAGCCACGATCTGTTTGGCGGCCCAGATCGTGCGAGCCACGCCCAGCCGGCGAACCACATTGTCCAGCCGGGTTTCCAGAAGCTGCATCAGCGTGTTCGCCGTGTTCCCCTTGGACTTCTTGGCGATATCCAGGAATCGCCGAAACGGCTTTTCCCGCATGTCATAGTGATATCGCAGCTTCTGCTTCTCGGTCAGGCGAACACCATATTCGGTATTTCGGCGACCGCGAAACCCATGCATGCCCGGCAGGGTCAGCTCTTCTTTTGTATGCTTTGGATTGTCAGCGATCGGCACCTGACAACGACGGGACAACTTCACCTTCGGACCCAGATAGCGGCCCATATCAAACTCCAGTTTCTACTCCAGGCCAACTTTGCTGAGGGGGCCCGGAATCTCAGGACACGCGCCGCGACGATCGACCGTTTCAGGAAGGAATCATCGACTTACACGCCGGTTACCGCAGCCCATGGTTCTGAGGCATGAATAGCGGCTCCCCTCACACGCAGACAAAAACGTCCACAGTCAGCAAGGGGCTGGGAACCATAGCAGAACCGCTCCCCAACAACAAGCGCCGAGCTCCGTGTTGAAAAGAGCTCTCGCCAAACGCGCTTTCGGCGGTGTTCAGTTTAGTGACCTGTGAAAGGAGGAGGGCCGCCGGTAAAGCCGCGACCCGCCGAGATGCGGATTTGCCGATTTGCGGAATGCGGGTTACGATGCCGGGTTATTTCTCTGGATTACTTAGTCTTGCGCGAGTGTGGAAGTGCTGAACAGGACGAGGAGAACGCGTAACAACCGCCCCACCGGCCTTGGCGCATTCTTCGGTTCTGCGCTCCGCGTCGCGGATCAATGCGGATAAATCTCCGCCATACTCCGCCAGCATCTCTTCGCGGATTCGATGGATTTCCTCAACAATTGGATTTTCCGTCATGGTCGCACCTCGTTGAGTTCAGCGGGCGTGCATATCAGCGGCGGTTCATAACCACTGTCACGGCAGGCCTGCTCTATTGTTGACCGCAAAGTGACATTTGCCAAGTGCTTGCAGTTCCATGTCAACAAATAGGTCATTCCGGCAACGGCGGCTGTTGCCAGATGAACCGAGTCGATTCGGGCCTTAAGTGGCAGAGCGTTACGTTGCAACAGCAGCTTGGAAAGCTGATCGACCGCAACGCCGGGCACTTTTATCAACGGAATGTCTTGTAGGACTTTCAGCCGCTCGGCAGCGGCATTCGGATCCCCTCGCGCTGCCTCATCCAATACGGTTTGAGAAGTGTAGCAGTCGAAGTCGACGCGTGATCCATCCCACCATTCCCGCGTGGCAAGCATCTGGCCCGCAACCTTCGAATCTTTCGGAAGGCGCGACGTCAGATGCCCCGCAATGGTTGTTTCGACGTAGACGGCTGGCTTCATCGAAAGCGATGATACCCTTGCCGTGGTGGCACAGAAACCGGACGGCGGGATGGCCGCCGGTAAAGCCGCGACCGGCCGAGATGCGGATTGGCCGGTTCGCGGAATGCTGGCTGCGAGGCCGGGTCATCCATCCGCGTTCGGGATTTAATCCAGAGGTGTCCGGTTAGAGCTTCCGGATTCAACATTTTTTTCGTGTGAGGTGACGAGTCTGGCTGGCAGTTGCCAAGGATGGGGAGACTTCGGTGCCAATTGGGCAACCGTCCGCCCTTCGCGCGCGGCCCGCTGATTCAGGTCATCAGACATCGCGTCCAGATCGCCTTGAAACGCATCGACGTAAGCCTGCCCTGCCTTGCGGGCTTGCTCGATCAGATCAAGTTCCATTGGATGCCTCATTGAAAAGTTGGTCCGGCGTGCCAATCTTCGGCGGGCGATAGCCGGCCTCAATGCACACCTTCTCGATTTTATCCCGTAATACCAAGTTAGCCATGCGTGCAGTTCCAAGTCAGCAGAATGTCGATTCCATTTGCAGCCGCGATCGACAGATGCAGCGCGTCGCGAAACGCGATGCGAGGCAACGCAAATTCATCAAGTAACGCTGTTGCAAGCTGGTTCGCCTCACGGCTCGATCTGGCAATCATCAACGGCGAAAGAACCGCGAGCCGTTCCTTGGCAGCCTCCGCATCACCCGCGGAAGCTTCCATAATCACCAGTTCAGACGTGAACAAATCGTATCGGTCACGCTGCTTGTGCCACCACTCATGAGTGATTTGTTGCTGAGCCGCAAGGACCACATCGCGGCTTCTCCACGCCGTGAGATAACCGACGATTGTGGTCTCGATTTAAACGCTCGGCTTCATCGTTGTCGATCATACCACCGCCGCCGGGGCACAGGAATCGAACGGCGGGATGGCCGCCGGTAAAGCCGCGACCAGCCGAGATGCGGATTGGCCGATTCGCGGAATGCTGGCTGCGAGGCCGGGTCATCCATCCGCGCTCGCCATTTAGTTCGGAGATGTCCGGGTTAGCATTTCCTGTCCCGTTCAGTTCAGCCCCCCTTAAGGCCCGCCCAATCAATCCTGTGCGGTTTCAGGCCGCGTCGGCTTGATCTTCTCACTCCCCAAAAGAAAATGCCGGAATGAGACTGATCATCAATGAGAGTGAAATTGTCTCGGCACCTTCCGTGGAGGACATCCGCGAATCCATTGCGCGGGTAGCCAAATCCCGCACCGGGGAATTCGTAACCCTGGAGGATTCAAGCGATCGCGACCTGAATTTCATCCAAGCCCGTGCAGAAGAAAATGGCAGCGGTCTCCTGATCGAGTTTCAATTTACCTACCCAATTCGGCAGTATCGCTTGCGCCGGCTTGCGAAACCGGATGAAGCATTCGAATTGTTCCTGCAATTTATCGCGGGGCAATTGGAACCGTTGGAAAACTCATACTGGCGAGATATCACCGCCGATATTTTCGGTCCCGAAATCAAAGAAATCGACAAGCCCTTGGTGCTTTGACTGGACGAGCTGACTGAAACGTACGTCCCCTTCAGTCCAGCCCCGCTGCGTTTCGAGCAGAAGAACTCGGATAAAAAGGCCGACAGCAAAAAAACCGGCGGCAATAAGGTTGATGCTAAGCAGGCCGGTTCGAATCGCGAGCGTTAGGTAAAAACCAAAAACTAGCTCCGTCCAAGTGCGACATGAAGGCGTCACTCCTCGATTCTGACACGACATAATCGGGAAGCGATCTCACGTCCCCTTCGAATTTCCCCGCCGATGAGCACAGAAATCCGGGCAGCGTGATGGGCCCGGTAAAGCCGCGGCCAGTGGACGCGCAGTGTTTTTCTACTAGGCCGGCCTCTGGTCGACGGGCGAGGTTGGTCGGCAAATGTTTAGCATTCTTGCCAATACTTCGATCTCGGCGGGTGATGAAACATGTGGCTCCATGCCACCGGTTTGGATTCCGTGGATGGCCTCTGATGGTTTTGGTAGTAAGTCTTTGATAGGAAAGCCAGCGACGTCACTCAGCCATCGCGCTCCAACGCAACACACTTTGAAAGCTTCTTTAGCCTCATCAATACTTGGCTTCGTTCCCCTATGAACAACTGA
Organism: uncultured Phycisphaerales bacterium; assembly: GCA_963792535.1. Classification (GTDB taxonomy): domain Bacteria; phylum Planctomycetota; class Phycisphaerae; order Tepidisphaerales; family Tepidisphaeraceae; genus CBDAQA01. Next base: position 425,980 of record CAWBWQ010000004.1, on the reverse strand, counting down.
ATGCCGACACTTTTCCTCAAGACGGATAATGGACTCGTACGTCTTTTGATCCTCGGTGAATAAACTTCTTGCAGCTACCCCTTGCATACCTGAATTGAGGAGAAACTTCTCGTCGGTGCGATGTGCCTTGCGTTCGTGTTCTGCAATACTTTCGGCATCGCTTTCCGGAACCCCCCAACCGCTTAATTGTTGGTTTCTCTTTAGTCGGTACACGGCGTTTGCAAGCGTCTCAATTGCGGTGAAAGAATTTAAAACAGCGAGCCTAGGCAGCCGCCTGAAAATTGCCAATTGAGCCTCCGCCAATAGTTCGTTTGCCAGATCAAGTTCTGGCGGGACCACTAACGGCGCGAGGTTGGTCACAAATAGAGGCGCTCGCAATTGACGTGCTGCGCGAAAAGCCACTCCACATCCAACAACGGCCCAGTTAGATTCCGACGGGCAAAAATGGTCAACAGCATGATGTACTATTCCAACGTCGAAAAACGAGACGGGGTAAATTGTCCAAGTTACTAAGTAAGGCAGCGATCGCTGAAGCGTCCCAAGATACTCACTGAGGTAAACAAACACCGCCGCAACTTTCTTGTCCGCCTTAGCGAAGGCCTCCGCAGAAGATGAATACTCATTTAGCTCTAAAAATTCGCCTACAGTCTGTAGCGATTCGCGGTATAGCTGATGGTTCTCGGGGCTCGGATCGATGCTGCTCCGGGTTGTTTTCTCTGCACCAGACGAACAAAGGGTACAGCACCTGGGACGTCTTTTCTGATCACAATTTCACGGTCAAAATGCGAATGGAACGCACCCGTAAATCGGTAGCCGTCTCTGTCAAAATGATCCGTTAGACAGGCGTGGGTAGGAAGAACGAAAGGTAATGCAACGTGCATTCGCCATCTAAATCGCGTCGAACCGCAGCTGGGAGGAGGGAAGTTAGGCGAGATTGTAATCGCAGCAGATTCCTCGAGATTAAACATGCTTCATATCCTCGTTGATTTTTTTTTCGTTGTAAACCGCGGATAAATGGAGGAGGCGAAAATGGGGTGGGTCAGAAACAGAGTCGCCACTCATCACCGCGATGACAGCGGAGGTTGTCGATAATGAGTAGCGACAACCCGCCGGTGCGCGAACGGCGTGCCGAACGGTATTGTGGATGTCACCTTTTCGACCTTGTCACCTTTTCGACCTTTGTCCTCTTTGAATTGTTCTTAGCCGACCAAGCCTAAATCCAAAAGTTGGATAGCCATTGCAGTGGGTGACACCGCGAATAAGTTGAACAGTGGCTCGAAGCCGTTTAGACCGAAAGATTGCGCCTGCGCAACTAGCAGCGCAGCAGCCATTGAGTCTGACATACAACGCCTAATCTGCTGCTGTGGTCGTCCTGTCCCAACTTGCAATCTATAGATAAGTTGGGAGTCAGAACCCGAAGGATGAATAGAAGTCCCAAAATTCCGATTAAAAACCGGTCGTAACTGCTTGGGAGGCATTAACAATTCAGCCGCGAAAAGATCTGCCTGTCGCTCGGTCTGGCCACGTTGCCGAAGGAGGTTGAGGCTACCCGCGAGTGGCCGGTCGCGATGAAGTTCAAGTCCCGGATGCATGAGGAAGTGCCCAATTTCATGGGCAAGTGTGAATCGCCTGTAGGTTGTTTGGAATTTCTTAGATAAAAAAATGGTTCGGTCAGGGCGAGACAGCACCCCAGCGATTTCCACATTGGAGTCTCGCTCGGAAGAAGATGATGGGATATCGGGAACAAGTTCCACATTAAGGAGAAGGTGCTTTTCAGCAAGTGTCCTCGGAGCAATATGTAGCACGTCCAGTGGATCGTTACTCGAGATGCCAAAAGATGCGCGACCGAGCCAGACAGTTTGCAACTGTTCAGCCGCTAATGATCGAATATTGTCGTCCGACAAAAGCATGTTTGGACAGTACCACAAATGGTGTTAACGTCAATCTATAACCCAATATGGTGCTACATCTTGTCTACGCACTAGTACCGGCTAGGCGAGAGATTGCGATCAGAAGTGAGTCAACAAAAGTCCTTGCTTTTGGAAGATCGTATGATGTAACAGCCATAACTTTGGCCGTTGCCTCCCCCATATGGTTACCGAGAATAGCGTCCACGACGTTTCGCAAGCTCTGTTCACCATTGAGCAATGGGACCAAACTGGGATCCCACCGTATAAGCTTTTGGATGACATCGGCCGGCGATGCGGAACGGACGGCCTGCGTCGCGGCATGGACACTTTCAATCGGACTACCAAAGCTTGCCCGAATATCCTCAGTTTTGGATCTTACATCGCTTCTGCTTCCCTGTTTTGTGTTATGCAGAACTGCGCGAACGATCTCGAGGATTTCCGACGTCATGTCGCTGGCAGTCCGTGACGAAGATGTCTCGCGGCGACGTAGTTGTGCAGTGGAAATAGTCCTTTCCAAATCTGGCCACCATTTGTCGAAGGTATCAATGAAATGAATGTCTGTCATCTTAACATGTTGGTCCGGGTGGTTACGGATTGTTTGCAGAATTTTCAGCACGCCCTCTTTGCTAAAACGTTGCGCCTGAAAAAGTCCCATAGCACCAACAAGCGCGGATGGTTCGATCCCAAAAAGAAGAGGACAAACGTACGTGTCGGCAACGTCCTTGGAAATGGCTCCAGCCTCGAAATGAAGCCATGGAGCCGCAACATTTTCATGCGTGACACAAATGATTCCGACCTTGCAATCGCGTAGATTCGACGCGATAGAAGTGCTCCAAAGAACGCCGGTTGCAATATCTCTCGAAGACATCCATGGCTCTACGCCCTGCAACACTTTCTGCACCCAGTCGCGCAACGCCTCCGCGACTTGCTTGCTCTCTTCTCCCGACCAGCTAACGAAAATTTTCATAGCTCCACCAAAAAAAAAGCTCGGAGGTTTAAAGCCTCCGAGCCCCCATTGGGACTGAATCTGGTTTAGTACATCCCACCCATTCCACCGCCGCTGGCGCCGGCCGGTTCGGGCTTGTCTTCCTTGATTTCGCTGATGATCGCATCGGTCGTCAACAACAACGATGAGATGCTGGCGGCGTTTTGCAATGCGGTTCGTTCCACCTTGGTGGGGACGATGACGCCCATTTTCAGCATGTCGCCGTATTCGTGGGTCAGGGCGTTGTAGCCGAAGTTGGTTTCCTTTGACTCCTTCACCTTCTGGGCGATGACCGAGCCGTCCACGCCGGCGTTGCTGGCGATCTGTTTGATCGGAGCTTCGATGGCGCGGCGGATGATTTCGACGCCCAGGGCCTGGTCTTCGTTCTTGGCGTTCTTCTTGACGTTGTCCAGGGTTTTGGCGGCGGCGCGGATGACGGCTACGCCGCCTCCGGGAAGGATGCCTTCTTCAACGGCGGCGCGGCAGGCGTGCAGCGCGTCTTCGACGCGAGCCTTCTTTTCCTTCATGGCCACTTCAGTGGCAGCACCGACGTTGATCTGAGCGACGCCACCGGCGAGTTTGGCAAGGCGCTCCTGCAGCTTTTCCTTGTCATAGTCGCTGGTGGTGAGATCGATCTCGTTCTTGATGGCGGCGATGCGGCCCTTGATGGCCTTCTCGTCGCCGGCACCTTCGATGATGGTGCAGTTGTCTTTGTCGATGCGAACCTTTTTGCGCGACCGAAGTGGGTCAGTTCGACGTTCTCCAGCTTGATACCGAGTTCTTCGAAGATGGCCTGACCACCCGTGACGATGGCGATATCTTCCAGCATGGACTTGCGGCGATCGCCGAATCCGGGGGCCTTGACGGCGGCGACCTTAAGAATGCCGCGCAGCTTGTTGACCACCAGGGTGGCAAGCGCTTCGCCGTCGACATCTTCGGCGATGATCAGCACCGGCTTGCCGGCTTCTGCAGCCTTGCTGAGAGCGGGAACCAGGTCGCGAGCGGAGCTGATTTTCTTTTCGTGGATGAGGATATACACATCATCAAGAACGGCTTCCTGCGAGCCGGCATCGGTGATGAAATGCGGGCTGAGATATCCCTTGTCGAACTGCATGCCTTCAACAAGTTCGACAGCGGTCTCAAGGCTCTTGCCTTCTTCGACGGTGATGACACCGTCTTTGCCGACCTTGTCCATCGCGTCGGCGATCATCTGGCCGATCTGTGGATCCTGATTGGCTGAAGAAGTGCCGACCTGGGCAACCTCTTTGGAATTTTCGATCTTCTTGGACATCCTGGCGAGCTCGGCGATGATCGCCTCAACCGCCAGATTGATGCCGCGCTGGATCTGAGTGGGGTTTGCGCCACTGGCCACATTTTTAAGGCCTTCAGAGAAGATTGCCTCGGCGTAGACGGTTGCGGTTGTGGTACCGTCGCCGGCGACACTGCTGGTCTTGGAAGCGACTTCCTTGACCATCTGTGCGCCCATGTTTTCGTAAGAGTCTTCCAGCTCGATTTCCTTGGCGACGGTGACGCCGTCCTTGGTAACAGTGGGTGAGCCGAAGGATTTTTCAAGGACGACGTTTCGGCCAGATGGACCGAGGGTGACCTTGACGGCGCGGGCGAGTTTCTTAACACCGCGAAGGATTGCTTCGCGTGCTTCCTGGTCAAATGCGATTCGTTTTGCTGCCATTGTAATTACTCCGTAATTGTCTGTTGTCTGGTGCCGGTTGCTCAGATCACGCTGTCACAACTGACAGTGCGCGGCTGAAAACCAACGGTTCAAGGGGTCATTCCACGACGGCCAGGACATCGTCCTCGCTCATGATCATGATTTCTTCGCCATCGAGTTTGATCTCAGTGCCGGCGTAGCTGGTAAAGATGACTTCGTCGCCTTTTTTCACCGAGAAGGGGGCGTGCTCGCCGTTTTCCAGGCGTTTGCCGTCACCGATGGCGAGGATCTTGCCGCGTTTGGGCTTTTCCTTGGCGCTGTCAGGCAGAACGATGCCGGATTTTGTTTTGGATTCAGCCTCGACACGCTTGACGAGGATCTTGTCACCGAGAGGACGCAGTTTGGCCATGATTGATTCTCCTTGAAGGTCAGTTGTCCGTTGTCAGACATCAGTTGTTAATAGAAGTGGCTCGGCGTCCTGCAACGGACAAACGACGACCGACCACGGACAAACGAATCAGGTTTCCCCGGGCCAACGGCTTTCATAGCGCCGTTTCAAAACGCGGGCGAGACTGTCGAGCAGCAGATTAAAATCCACCGGTTTACTGAGCACGCTGAAGACTTTCATTCCCAGCGCCTCGTGCAGCAGGTGGTTGGTCAGGTGCTCGGCCAACAAAATTGCCGGCGGGGCATCAGGCAGATCGCGCATGCGTTTGACCACTTGCATTCCACCCATTTGCGGCATCTGCTGATCGAGAACGGCCACATGGATGTGCCCGCCTTCAATCAGGCGTAACGCCTCGCGACCATTGTGAGCGGCAATGGTGACCACACCCTGGGGTTCGAGAAGTTTACGCAACGTTACAGCCCACCCATCGGATTGGTCCGCCAACAGGACGGTCAGGCGATGGGGTGTTTCAGGCTGCAGCATACGCACGACTCCACACGGTTCTTACACCAGACGCTATTACAACTGGCGTGCCGAAAATTACAGGATGGGGTTGCTGATACGATTTGGATAAGTGGTTAATCAAACTATAGTTATGAAATCCTCGGCAGATAGCTGTTGTCGTGCCCATCCCTCGAAATCCTGCCAAATTCGAGCATTGGGAGTATTGATCTGCCTAACTGGCAGCGGCGTTTAACTGGCGGCGGGTGTGCTGATGGTAGCCTTTGGGCTCTTCGGTGACCGTCGCATGAAAGGCTTTTCGGTCACCAGGAACAACACAGCCGAGCCGACCACGATGATTGGCGTTAGCAACGCGAACTGTGTCAGAAAGTTAAGCCAGAACGCATTCCCGATTTGCCAGCGAATCGTAAAGTGGCCAGGCAGGGCCTTGAAGAAACCGTGATAGAGATAGGTCGTGTAGCACATGCCGCCGAAGGTAAATATCAGCGGCTTTTGGAAGATCGCGATCCAATATTTGCTACGCAGAATTGAACCTACCAGGAGCGTGAGCACGGCGGCTATCAGCACCTGATCCGCGGCCCGAATAAGAAGCACTAACGGAAGCGAGACGAAGCAAAGCGTCGCCACGATATCGGCAAGAACAGGAGCGACATGGAAGAGCGCTCGGTCAATCTGCATATCAACCAGGAGCATGCCGATGAGGAAGTAATGAGCTTCCTGAAAGATGTTGAGCCCGTTGATTTCGCCGGGGGATCGAAGCCAGCGTTGAGAGAAGGCGAAGGATGAAGATGGCAATGAGCAAAATAGTTCGCCGCAAGACCGAACGCCGGATAGCGTACACCAGCGCGAGAAGCGGCGCGAGTAGATAGAACTGAATTTCAATCTCCAGCGACCAGGCCGGTGGCATGACAAGACTGGGCTGGTGGTAGATCGCGTTATGCAGGTAAAACAATGAGGCGGGGAAGTGTTTCAGCAAAACGGGAAAACGCGCCTCGCCAAGCCCGGAGACACCGAAAGCAGTCAGCCAGAAGATCAGGGCGATGACGTAAGGCGGTTCGATTCGCGTGAGCCTGCGCAGAAAATAGCGGCCGAGGTTGACGGGCCTGGCATTACGAAGGTGATGAGCGGCAAATGGCATCGCGACGACAAACCCGCTGAGGATGAAGAAAAGCTGCACACCGATATGACCGGTGCGAAGCAGTTGATAGAAACGGGCATCGAAAACGGAAGGCGCGAAGGGCGCGGGTGATTTTTCCGCGACATATCCAGCCAGGTGAAACACAAGAACAGCTGCGATTGCCAGGCAGCGGAGCCCGTCTATTTCGGGAATGAAACTGCCAGTTGAAGTTGTGCGGGAAAACAGCGCGACAAGGCGGTGGGATAAAGAGAGGTTTCTTGGTATTGCCATGTCCGGCCGATTCCAGCGTTACTTTATCGATTAAATCAAAAAGGCAGAGGTTTGCCCATGAGGTGAAACCGAAGGAGGGTGAGAGCCATCTTGGCGGCGCGATCGCGGATCGTTTCACGGTCGCCGGTGAGGATGAAAGTTCGTTTATCGACAAGCACGCCGTTCCGATCGGCAGGATCGGGCGTTGCAAGACCGATGCAAATGGTACCGACGGGCTTGGTGGCACTGCCGCCGTCGGGGCCGGCAATGCCGCTGATGCTTAGGGCGTAGGTCGAGTTTGCCAGGCGGTGCGCATTTTTTGCCATTAATTCAACGACATTTTCGCTGACGGCGCCGTAGACGTTGATCACATCAGTGGGGACACCAAGCCGTTCATACTTGGAGAGGTTGGAATAGGTAATCCAGCCTTGCGTGAAATAGTCGCTGGAGCCGGGCAGATCTGTCAGCATCTTGGCCAGCAGACCTGCGGTGCAGCTTTCCGCGGTGGCCAGAGTCCGCTTTTTGTCGCCGTGCGCATGAGATTGGCAATAGCGTGAGGCAGGGTTTGATCGTCGTGTCCGAAAATCAAATCACCCAGGGCGGTCTGGCAGGCGGCGGTGACTGCTTCGAGTTGTTGCGTGGCTCGGGATATAGACTCGAAGCGGGCGTTCAGCCGCAATGATACGATGCCGTTAGCGACAGTGGTGCCCACCGAAGGATTGCTGCCGCGCTTCATAAGCGTGCCAAGTTTTTCGGCCACCGCACTTTCACCGAGTCCGAAGGTATGAAGCGTGCGGGACAGGATGACCGCCCCACCGCTTTGCTGCCTGATATACGGCAGGGCTGACAGAGTGAACATCGCTTTCATTTCCCTGGGGACCCCTGGCATGGAGAAGACGTTGCATGCGCCGATGACCGCGTGGATGCCCGCGGCGGTGCCGGCGGTGTTGTCGATCATTTCAGCGCCGCGTGGGATCATCGCCTGGATCTTGTTGATCTCAGGCATGACGCGATTCCTCGATTTGAAAAACTCGGTGAGCTTTGCGAGCCAGTTGGGATTCATTTCCAGATCAACGTTCATGACCACCGCGATCGCCTGGCGGGTGAGGTCATCTTCGGTGGGCCCGATGCCGCCGGAAATAAGTAATACATCGCAGCGTGATATAGCCAGGCGAATGGCGTCCTCGATCTGTTTCTGATCGTCAGGTACCGTCGCATGCCCCGCGATATCACACCCAACAGCGGCCAGTTGCTGACTGACCCATGCGGAATTGGTGTCGACGGTCTGTCCGAGAACAAGTTCGTCGCCGATGGAGAGAATGATTGCGTTCATTTGATCTGGTCGTTGGCTAATATTGAATACTAATGAAAGACGGCCGGCCTCGTTCAACGAGCCGACCTGTGGAGGACTGGCTACCCATCGGCGTTTATCAACGGCATCTGCCGGGATAGACGGTCGATCACACTTGAGAGACGCTTGAGTTGACCGGCGTCGAGCTCCGCCTTGCCGTAGCGGATGCGATAAAACAGTTGAGTGATCCGGAAAATAGTGTCATAGGTATGGCTTGGTAAAAAAGAAAGGGAATCGCAAAATTCCAGTTGCGTCAGGTGCGGCGGACGTGTGATGCGGTGGCGCTCGAGCAGGAGCATCAGGTCGTCGTAAAAACCCAGTTGCCGCATTAACTTTGCCTGTGTCCCTGGCGGCAGGTCGACAATGCCAATCCGCATCGCCCGACGGCGAAGCCTCCAGCGCTGAAAAGGAAACCAGACGCCGCCGCAGATGACGCCGATCAGCAACAAAGCAATCATCGGCGCGACGATCCACGAAGCAGCGAGGTTCTGCACCCCGGCGATCCAATCCCGAACGGCGTTAGCGGTCTGCGAGCCCGGCGAGGCTGTTTGTGCAAGGCGCGTTTCAGCACTGGAGACGAGGCTGTCGCGACTTTCCGCACTGTAAGCGATGACCGAATTTTGCCAGGTGTATTCCAGAAAATCGAACAGACGCTTGCCCTGGGTTAAAATAGAAGCGGTCTGGGCGTCCACCACGTTTCCGCTGGTGGGGTCGAAGCTTTTCCAGCCGTCAATCGTGCGGACTTCCACCCAGGCGTGAGCCTGGCTCTGGCGAATGGTGTAGAAGTTTCCGAAACGGTTGTAGTCGTCACATTTAAATCCAATAGTCAGGCGCGCGTCCATCCCCAGGCTTTGGCACATCAGCGTCATTGCGCCGGCGAAGTATTCGCAATGGCCTTTCTTGAAATCGTAAAGAAAAGCCACCATGGGATCCCGGCCGTTGATGATTTTCGTGTCGGTCAGGTCCAGCGTGTACTTGAAATTCTGGCGCAGATACTGCTCGATGTTTGCAGCAATTTTACCATCAAGAGGACTGGTGTAAAAAAGGCCCTTATCAGCGCGCGCGGCAACCTCAGCATCGCGGCGCTGGGCCAGGCTGCCGGTTACTTCCGGCCGGCGAGCATATTGAGAAATCAAAGGATCGATCTGCGATTTCTCATGCTCCAGCGGAGGCTCGTTACCGAGCGTTCCGCTGGATTCAACGGTGTATCGGATCGGCTGGGTGAGAGGCTCGCTGGTCTTGATGGTCTGATCCGTTTTTGAAAACATCAACTGCAGGCGGCGCAGGCTGGAAATGTCCTGCGGTTTGATGCTGTACGGACCCGCGATTGAAAATAAAACGGTCGTTCCTGTCGGACTCAGCTGGATGTCCTGGCGATAGCGCGGCGACACCGGCGGTGGAATGTGCAGGTGCTGGGGATCGATGACGGCGTCCTGCGGCACGAATGCGCCGGTGCCGTTGTCATCCGGAACCATTTCTTTCCAGTGGTCGTCATTTGAATCTACCGAAAGCGACCTGCCGTGAGTCCATTGAAAAGCAGCATGGTCGGAGTTGTCGCTGCCGTTGTAATAGTCATGCGTAAGCCCGCGCAGGAGAAGCGTTTGGCTTGACGGCGAAACCTGGTCGTTGAGAAAAACCTTGACTGTTCCGATCTGTTCATCGTTTTGAGAAATGCGCGCGACGGTTTGAAAGCTGACCTGCTCGCTGAACCCGGTCATGGTCTTTTCGGGCCGCCATTGAAATTGCCCGAAGATCCCCGCACCGGTGTTGCGTGGGAAAAGAATGAACACGAGGACGGCAGAAACCAGCGCATAGGCGGCCACCAGCAGCGTGAATCGGCGCATGGAACCGGAGAGGCGCGTTTGATCCTGGCGGAGAGGCCCCTCGCCCCATTTTTTGATCGCGGGCGCGAGTGCTGCTTTTGCCTCGTCGGTCTCCACCTTCAAGTGGAACAACAGGCAGCAGTAGAGCGACAGAAACAGGTAGCCGATGAACGTGAGACCGAAGATGAGACTTCCGGTACTGATGGCAGCTGATACCATCAGCAGCAGACTGAGGACTAGAAGCTGGGCATAGTCGCGATTGGCGCGTTGCTCCCAGATTTTCACAAGTTGCAGGAAAACCAGGAACTGCCCTACCGCGATGATCGGACTGCCGGATCGGCTGCGCACTTCGACAAATGCGTACGCGAAAAACATAAGTGTGATGCAATTGGCGATCCAGCGCGGCAGCGGTCGGAATTGATCCTTGTACAAGACCCAGGCGTTGGCGAGCATCAGCGAAATGGAGAAGACCCAGAGGCCAGGCGCTTCTGCGGCCATGCAGAAACCGGTGATGCCAATCATCACCACGAGATACAACGCCGGGCGGAACTGTTTGATATCGTACATGTGAGCCCGAGTATGATAGCTGCTGCCGATGAAAGATTCTAACTTGCACGGGTATAGTCGGGCGGAAGTTCGTGATCGCCAGGTCGGTGCCGGCGGTGGATGAGACGATCTGGCCGAACCAGTTCGTGTGTCTGCGATATCTGAGGGAACTATCAAATGAAATTATGCTTATTTGTCACTGTTGTGACGTTGACCTTGATGTCCGTTTCATCACACGGGGCTGGTGATCCACTTGAGGCGGGATTTGCCAATCCACCGGCCTCGGCGCACCCGCAAACGTGGTGGCATTGGATGAATGGGAACGTTACGCGGGAGGGAATTACCGCTGACCTGGAAGCGATGCACCGGATTGGAATTCAGGAAGCAAACATCATTACGGTTGCCAGCGATATCCCACCGGGTCCGGTGCCGGTGATGAGCCCGGCTTTTTTCGACATGGTGCGGCACGCTGCCCGCGAGGCGGATCGCTTGGGAATGACGTTGTGCATGGACAACTGCCCCGGCTGGTCCAGCAGTGGCGGACCGTGGGTCTCCCCCGAGCATGCGATGCAAATGGTTGTCTTCAGCCAACTGAAAGTGACCGGACCCGTAAAGTATTCGGCTTCATTGCCGCAACCGACGATTAAGAACGATTTTTATCGGGACATTGCAGTGCTGGCGTTCAAAACGCCGGCGGGTGATGTGGATTCTCCGATTGCCGCCGCGTCACCAAAAATCACGTCGAGCACAACCGATCTTGATGGGTCGCTTTTAATGGATTCCAAGGCGAAAACTTATGTGACGCTGCCAAGCCCGACAAAAAACAAACCGCAAGTGGTTCAAATCGAATTTGAAAAACCGTATACGGCGAGATCACTGATTTTAACGCCGGGCCCTAAATGCCCGCGTTGCTCCGGGCAAATAGACTGGTCGGAGGATGGTGTGCATTTTGGCGCTGCGCAATCGATTACTATTTCTGGAAAATCGACCAATCCGATAACGGTTTCGCTTGGAGCGGATCTCGTGACGGCGCGTATTTTTCGTCTGCATTTCATCAGTTCAGCTTCAAAAGATGGATCGCCAATCACGTTGTCAGAGATCAATTTCACAAGTCGGTTGACCATTTCGAATCTGGCGCGAAAAGCCGTCTACAACGGCGGTGAATCGGATCCGGTAGAGTCGGCTCACCAGGCTTTGATGACAGCGCCGGCTGAACAGATGGTGCATCGCGACAGCATGGTGAATATCAGTACATCGATGAAACCGGATGGGAGCCTGAGTTGGGATGTGCCGCCCGGCGATTGGACAATCGTTCGATTCGGATACACCCCGACCGGCGTGACTAACCATCCGGCTCCGCCTGAAGCAACGGGTCTGGAATGCGACAAGCTGAGCAAAGCAGGCCTCGATGCCAGTTGGAACGGAATGATGCAGCCGCTGCTGGATAAGCTGGGTCCCGATAGCAAGGTGCTGGTGGATTGCCTGATCGATAGCTACGAGACGGGCGGACAAAATTGGACGCCGGGAATGGTGGCGGAATTTTCCAGGCGCCGAGGTTACGACCCCACGCCTTTTCTTCCGGTGTTAACCGGGCGGGTGGTTGACAGCGAAGAAGTTACCGAACGTTTTCTCTGGGACTGGCGGCGTACGATCGCGGATCTGTTCGCGGAAAACTATTTTGGATACTTCGCAGAGCTGTGCCACAAGCACGGAATGAAGTCCCTGGTGGAGCCTTACTGGGGTCCGTTTGAAGGGTTGCAATCAGGAAGTACTGCGGATGTTCCGATGGGCGAGTTTTGGAGCGGCGGGCTTTGGTATACATCGCTGAAGCTGGCTTCTTCCGTGGGTCATATTTATGGACAGCCGGTGATTGGCGCCGAATCGTTTACAGGAATTCCTGAACACGGGCGATGGACGGATGACCCTTATTCGTTGAAATCGACCGGAGACATGGCGTTCACCCAGGGGATCAATCGATTCATCTTCCATCGCTATGCGCATCAGCCATGGATGAACCGGTTTCCTGGCATGACCATGGGCCAATGGGGCATTAATTTAGACCGCACGAATACCTGGTTCGAAAAGGCAAAGCCTTGGATGGACTACATTTCCCGGAGTCAATTCCTGCTGCAGCAAGGGCGGTTTGTCGCCGATGTCGCGCATTTCTCCGGCGAAAGCACGCCGGGCTTTACGCGCACGGCCGCGGTGGCGGTGCCGCGAGGGTACGACTATGACGGTGTCAACGCGGAAGTATTGCTCAAGAGCAGCGTGAAGGACCATCGCCTTGTTCTGCCGGATGGGATGAACTACGCGCTATTGGTTTTGCCGGCAAAGGATCCGCTGATGACACCGGCGGTGCTTCGGAAAGTCCGCGACCTCGTTGCCGGCGGGTTGACTGTAATGGGCGATAAACCGACGCGATCGCCCAGCCTGCAGGACTATCCCAACTGCGATCAGCAGGTGAATGAGACAGCAGCGGAACTATGGGCAGACTGCGACGGGACAAAAGTGACCGAGCACACGCTGGGCCAGGGGAAAATCGTCAGCGGGAAAACCATCGGTGATGTGTTCGACGAGATGAAGCTGCCGACCGATTTTGATGACCCAACCGGGCAGTGCATATACCTCCACCGCGAGATCGATGGTAGCGATGAGTATTTTGTCAGCAATCAGCTGAATAAGTATGCGACGGTGAACTGCACTTTTCGGGTGAGCGGGAAAGTGCCGGAGCTTTGGCATCCGGATACCGGAGTCATCGAAACCGCGCCGGTGTATGAGGAGAAAGATGGGCGCACTGCAGTGCGTCTGCAGTTGGACCCGGTGGGATCTGTGTTTGTGGTCTTTCGTCATAGCGCCGCCGGTGTTTCACATGTGGTGGAGGTGCTGGATGCGTCGAAACCGGCCGCGGACGGCGATGTGAATTCAGTTGGAACAGCTCCCGCTTTTGATTTGCGTACAGCGGGCGACGGATCAGTAGAGTTGCTGCAGCATGCGGCTGGCGCGGTGAGGCTAAAAAATGACGCGGGCAAGATCCTTCAGTTTGCAGATAGTGCCGGCGTGCAAACACCGGTCTCCGGCGGTTGGAACCTGGCGTTTCCACCCAACTGGGGTGCGCCGGCGAGTATTCACCTCGATCAGTTGATCTCCTGGACGCAGCACTCTGATCCGGGCGTGAAATACTTTTCGGGAACAGCGACCTACGTGAAACGAGTTACGATTTCGCGGAACGCATCGAGCATTGTGCTGGATCTGGGGAGAGTGAAAAACATTGCGCAGGTATCGGTGAATGGAAAAGACCTGGGGATTTTGTGGAAGCCGCCGTTTAGGGTGGATATCACCGACGCGGTGGTGGATGGACCGAACACCATCCAGGTGCAGGTGACGGATCTATGGCCAAACCGGATTATTGGCGACGCTGAGCTGCCGGAGGATACGAAATGGAGTGGCATGCGGCCCGAGGGCTGGCCGAAATGGGTGCTGGATGGAAAGCCTTCGCCCACGGGTCGATTCACTTTTTATACCTGGCGGCACTGGACCCGTGGCGCACCATTGCTGGAATCGGGATTGATCGGACCTGTTGTGATTGAGTCGGGAAACTGGGCGCACGCAAAGTAAGAGAGAAATACGCCTGCGGTTTCTTCATTGATAGATTTCGGCTATCACGTTCAGCATTGCCTTCTCGATTACGGAGTGAACCATGCTTTCTGAGTCATTTGAATTTTTAGAGTCGATGTTATCGACACCGTCGGTAACGGGTTTCGAGCAGCCGGTTGCACGAATTGTGCGCCGGCGGATGCAGCCCTTCGCGGATGAGATCACAACAGATTTGCATGGGAACACGATTGTTGCGTTGAACCCCAAAGCATCGCCGCGCGTGATGCTGGCGGGGCATATCGATCAGATCGGGCTGATGGTGAAATATGTCACCGATGAGGGGTTCATCTATTTCTCCGCGGTGGGTGGTGTGGACCTGGCGGTTTTGCCGGGGTCGAAGCTGACCGTTCATGGCTCAAGCGGCCCGGTGGCGGGTGTGATCGGCCGCAAACCGATTCACTTGATGAAGGCAGAGGAGCGCAACGGGTCGAAGTTGGAGCCGCACGATTTGTGGATCGACATCGGCGCAAAGAATAAGGCGGAGGCTCTTGAGAAAGTGGCGGTGGGCGATTCAGTCACGTACACGCTGGGAGTTACAAAATTAGGGGATGATTTTATCGCCGGCGCCGGGATGGATGACAAGGTGGGCGCGTTTGTGGTGATGGAGGCGCTTCGACTCTGCCATGAGAAGCGTGGTGCTCTCAAGTGTGCGTTGTTCGCGGTGGCCACCGTGCAGGAGGAGATCGGTCTCCGCGGTGCGCACACCAGCGCGTTCGGCATCGACCCGACAGTGGGAATTGCGGTGGATGTGACGCATGCGACGGACAATCCCGGCGCGGAGAAAAAGCAGGTCGGCGAGGCATGCCTGGGCAAGGGACCGACGATTTCGTTCGGACCGAACATCAACCCGATGGTTTCACAGTTGCTGGTCGAAGCCGCCAGGGGACGCGACCTGCCTTACCAACGGCAGGCTGCACCGGGTGCGACGGGTACAGATGCCAACGCGATTCAGTTGGCCCGCGCGGGTGTTGCCACTGGATTGCTGGGGATTCCCAACCGGTATATGCATACGCAGGTTGAGGTGGTCAGCTTAAGCGACCTGGAAAACAGCGCCGCTTTACTGGCGGAAATGATCCTGACGATCACGCCGGAGACGGACTTTGTCCCACGATAAAAGCTGAATGGAAGCGGCGTGGTGTCGCCGGTCCGCAAGCGATGCTGGTTGAAGTTTCAGAGTTGAAAACGCTCGGTTTTCAGCGCGGATTCGCGGAGGTTTTTTCGCCGGCTGGCTGTCGACGAACCTCTGGAACGCGGAAGTTGGTCTGACAATGCTGACACTTGACCAGCTTCCCGCGAACGTCATCGGGAACGGCCAGGAACTTTCGGCAGGCGAGATTCGGGCAAATCAGTTGTATAGGCATATTGATCTCTCCAGCTTTGTTATCGGCCGAAGAGCCTGCGGGGCTGAAATGCCTTGAAAGTTAAATCTCGATTTCTCACCGACCACACGAGTGCTCGATCGCTATTTAGATACCGGCGCTTCGGTTCGAAGCACCTGGCGAAGCTGCAGCGGAAGATCGATATCGCTGAGCTGCGGGTTATTTTTGTAAGGGTTGTACAGCGGATCACCTATGCAGCACTGCATCCAGCTGACCGTAGGCTCGGTTTTCCAATAAACTTCGGCCAGCGTGAGTTTCCCGGTGAGAAGCAGAGGGAAGAATTCATCAGGACGGGGGAAAGTACCCAGGTAAGGCTCGGCAACCGGGCCGAGCGTTCCGACGACACCATCGTTAATCAGTCCGTGAACCCAGCCGGACTCACCGGGTTGATGCAGGCTGGCCAGTTCATAGCTGGCGATGTGATAACCGATCGCGCCAGCGTTGAATTTACAGCAGGGAATGTAGTTCCGCAGGCTGTACCAGCCGACGTAGAGCGCGACATCGGTTTCGCTACCGGCGGGAAGCACTTCGGGCTTCTCATCCAGCGTAACTTTCATCTTGCTGTGGTCAGTTAAAACCCTGGCCAGGTCGCGGAGATATTGGTCATAGACACTGAAACCACTTTGGCCTGGCTTTTCATCACCAACGTGGATGCCCTGCGAATCGATCACGACCTGACCTCTGAGTCCCTGCGCTTCGGTTTTGATCGAGTTGGTGATCATGGCTTTGACGGTCTCAGGCTGGGGGGCATCGAGCCGGGTGACCATCAGCGTGCGAAATGGGCCCGTATAGTTGGCCAGGTGATTCAGCGGATTCGGAGTGAAACCACGACGCGGATAAACGTTCCACTCGACCATCGCAAGTTCATTATCGAAAGCGGCCCCTGTGCTTCCGATGCCGTTGGAAGTGGTGTCGAGATAATCGAGTTGATCGCGAAGCAGTTTCATGTACTGCATGAGACCAAAACTGCCCTGGGCGATATCGCGAAGGCGTTGGCGGGCCTTGGGGTCATTGGGTTGAGCCTCCAGCGTGGCGGCTTCGTGCAGCATCGCGATGTAATGCTGCTGCATGTCGGTCAGCGCCTTGTCGTCATCGGGTTTTGTAGTGCCACCGGCAACGAGCACCAGCGAGGCTTTATCGATGCGGGCTTTTTCACCCATCAGCACATCGGCAGCGTCGAAAAACTGCGACGCCAGCTCTGCCTGGCGCTTCTTGTCGGGAATGGAGTTAAGCTGCGTTGACACTTCACGAAAAGCGGCGGACCTGCGACGAACCAGGTGATCCAGATCGCTCAATTTCTCCGGCGAAAAATCCGCATTTAACTTCATCGCCATCGCCTCCACGGCTTCGATAGCCGGGCGGATCTGATCCGGCAGCGAGATGAGTTGATGGCGAATGTCGGTTTGCTCATCGCCTTCCTCGGCATTGTTCACGCGAGCATCGATCCCGAGCGGCACACCGTAGAAAGTCACGAAACAGGTGATCTTTTCTTCAAGCTGACCCGTGTGAAGAAATTCCCGAACCTGCGGAACGACTTGATCGGCATACTGCCGATTGGTCATGTGCTCGGCTTTAGGGAGATCGAGCACGAGGATTCGGTTGGGAGGAATGTGCCTCTGGTCAGCATAGAACTTGGCCAGTTCCATCCCCTCGGGAACGTTGCTGTTGACCAGCAGCGCAATCTGGTCCGGTTGCAGAGCCAGCGCACGCTGCGAAAACGCGGCGACGGCATCCGGCAACGATAGCGACCAGGAGTTGACGGTGGACGGATTTGCTTTTCACGCGGTTGATCCTACCGGCAAAGTCGCAGGGACGAAACCGCCGGATTGGAAAGATAAACGCCGGATAAATACGAATCGAATGACGCGATGAGCCCGCTGCGAGGCAGCGGGGACACCATTTCGTATTCCGGGCGATCATCGTGCGACAGGCGCTATCGAGGCGTCGCCTGCAACGTGGAATCGGGAGGGAGCTGTTGCTGCTGGGCGGTTTCGATAAGGTTGACCAACGCCTTGATTTCCCGGATCGACTCCGGACTGCCCCACATAAGAACCCAGTCGACATGCCAATTGCATCGCTCGAAAGTGCAGCCTTCAAGATGATAGACCGTTTCGCGCAGCACCAGGGTACAGGCGATGAAATTACATCGCACAAAAGCCTGTCCGCTGATGTATACGGTCTGGTTGAGGAAGGTCTCGTTTTCGTGCTTGGTCAAGAGCATGTGTTGGAATCTCCAAAGCCGGTTTCAAGATGCGTAATATTTTCGAATTCACAGAAATTCTGCGGCCGCCGCAAGAATAGTGTCACAGGCAGACTGTGCTGTCAATCGGCTTGAATCATTCAGAAGTTAAACATTTCCGATGATTAATCTCGATTAGACCAACCTGAATGGAGGAGCTTGCCCTCCAATTCAATATGATTAATCTTGCCGTGATGAAATGGATCATCCGAATCGTAGTGTTATTGGTAGTTCTGCTGATTGTTGGTGCCGGGGCTTTGTATCTCTCGCTTAACTCGATTGTGAAATCAGTCATCGAAAAACAAGGGTCCGAGCAGCTTAACGTCCCCACCACCTTAAGCAGCGTAAGCCTGGGTCTGTTGAAGGGGACGGTCGACCTGAACACGCTGGCAATCGCGTCGCCTCCGGGGTTTTCTGCGCCGCAGATGTTCTCCATAGGCAAACTCTCGGTGGATACCGGCGGTGTGAGCCGACTTCGCGATGAGCCGATTCATATCGCTACTATTGATATTGACGCGCCTAACCTCGTAGTCGAACAGAACAACCTCAAGCTCAACTTCCGCGAGTTGATGAACCACATCCCAAGCTCCGGCGGTGGAGGGACAACGACCACCACGGCTGACGGAAAGCCGGCAAAGAAATTGATCATCGATTCGCTGAACATTACCAACGCTCATGTGATGCTCGAGCCGGGGATTCCAGGAATGGGCAAGGAAATGGACGTTGCGTTACCACCTATGACCATGGAGAAGATCGGCAATGCCGACGGCAATAACAGCGGCGTTGCGATTAAAGACGTATTGCTCGCGGTCATCACCAAGATGGTCGCACAAACGACCCATTCCAAGGATGTGCCCGTCGCGGTACAGACACTTTTAAGCGGGAATCTGACCGATGTGCAGGGCAAGCTTACTGACGAAGCGAAAAAACAGCTCGATAAGCTGAAACTGCCAGCGGGTCTAAATGGAACAGCCGGCGATGCAGCCAGCGGGCTTTTGAACAACGCGTTCAAGGCAGTTGGTAAATAACATCGTGCCGGAAGTCATTTGCGTGTCGATCGGATAAGGAAGACTGCAAACATAGAGCTGGCAAGCTCTACAAACGTCGCATAATTTCAGGGCGGGCAGGGGAATCATATTCTGTTACGCTCGGCCCCATCATGCTTCCTGTCGTTCTGCATCACGGACTGTTCGGTCGCGGCGATCGACAGATCGGCCCGGTTAAGGTGAGCTATTTCAAGGGGATCGACCGGGCAATTACGCAGCTGGGTCATCCGTTGATTGTGCCCACGGTGCACCCTACCAGTTCGATCGCCATGCGGGCAGGCCAGCTGAAGGAAGTCATCATCCACCGTATGCAGCAGTTGGGACGCTCCGGTCAGAAGGTCATTCTGATGGCTCATTCCATGGGCGGCCTGGACGCGCGATACGCGGTGAGCAAGCTGGGACTGGATCGGCACGTTGCAGCGATCGTGACCATCACCACGCCTCACCGGGGCAGTCCGTTTGCGGATTGGGTTCTCAAAAACCTTGGATGGCGCTTACGTGGCATCCATCTCGCTAAATTTCTGGGACTGGATTTACGTGCCGGGCTCGATTTGACTACTGAGCGCTGTGCGCGGTTCAACGAGAGGGTCCCGAACGTGCCGGGCATTCATTATTTATCGGTGAGGCCGCCCGGCCGTGGACAATGATACCTCCGTTTGCGTTGCACTCGCACCGCATCGTGCGAAACGCTGAGGGAGACAATGATGGGCTGGTCTCGGTCAAAAGTTCCACGTGGGGCGAACATTGCGGCACATGGAAGGCCGACCACTGGCATACCATAAATCGCCGCTGGATGCCGGAGTTTAAAGATCCCACCGGGGACATTTCGCCGCTGTGGATCGACTTGCTGGAACGCGTGAAAAGCCGTCTCGCCGGGTCTGAAGCACCGTCGTTTTAACTTGTTTTTTCATCGCCCGCCTTGAGGGGATGAACCCAGCTTGGCTCTCTCGACTTCCAGATCTCCTGCTTCCAAATCGTCACCTCTTTTTTCAACTGATCGATGATCCAGCGGCAGCATTCGAACGACTCCGCGCGGTGCGCGGTACTCACCGCGATGAGTACTGAAGGTTCTCCAGTATAAACGCGGCCCAGGCGATGAAGAATCGCCAGCCTGATTACAGGCCACTGCTGGCGGGCAAGCTGCGCGAGTTCGGCCAGCTGTTTGCGTGCCATCGTTTCGTACGCCTGATAGTCCAAGGCGATCAGATCACCTTCGGCACGAGTCGTACCCAGGAAAATATCGATGCCGCCGGCCGCTGGCGCGGTGACGAATCGGGCAGCATCCGATACATCCAGCGGTGAATCCAGCAGATCCAGCCAGTCATCTGAAACGCTTTCAACCATAGTTTATCCCCCACTGACCGGCGGGATTAATGCGAGTACATCGTTGTTTTGCAAGGCCGTGCCCGGTGGCACGAATTCTTCATTCACCGCGAATGCCAGTTTCGCCAGATGTGGCACCATCGTCGGCAACCTTTCCGCAAGATGCGCCGCGAGTTGCTGCGCAGTAATCTCCGCGGCGCACTCTTGACGGATCTCGGCAACTCCGGCGATGTCTCTGAGAATCGCGAAAAGTTTGATCGTCACGGTCATGGGTTGCACTACGGCTGAAAACTCATCTTGCGTATCACGACAATTTAATCGGGAAGATCTGACGGTGGATTTTCCTGGGTGTAGCCCACAATCACGATTTTATGTCGGTCTGCAGCTTCCAGCACTTTTTGCTTTTCGAGCATGATCGTTTTGCCCGCTTCGAGCACCAGGCAGGATGCGCCGGCGGCGGCGAGCTTTTCTATGGTAGTCGTGCCCACGCTCGGAACGTCGGCACGCATGTCCTGATTTTTATTGGCGACCTTGATCAGCGTCCACCCGCCACATTTACATAAAGATCCCGCACGTTCGATCATCGCGTTGGTACCCTCCAGCGCTTCAACGGCGATCACGTCGCGATGGCGCACCGCAATGGATTGGCCGATGTCCATACTGCTGATCTGCTTACAGATTTCCCAGCCGAGGTGGATGTCGTTCCATTGATCTTCGCCCGGCTGCCGGCGTGTCATGACCCCCTGCGTGGCGAGCTGGTCGGTACAGTAAGAGGTGGAGTCGATCAAGTTGATTCCTGAAATATGAAGTTCGTCAATCACTGCGTGGAGGATGGCATTGGGTCGTTTATCTTTCCGTAATCGATTCCACCACATGAGGGCGGTTCGAACGTCCGGGACATAACGCAGCAACAGTAAAGGCGTGTACATCGCGGTCTTTTGCACCCGCCCTACCATGATGGCGTCGCTGCACCCAGCGGCGCGGAGGCAGCTTACCCAGCGACCGAGGCGCGAAACCCCCACCCAGTGAAATTCATCGCATTCGCGTTGAAGTTCAGGTGAGGCATTTCCTGATAGACCCACACAAACGATCCGGCGTCCCGCCGCTTTAGCGCCGCGTGCGACCAAAAGTGGAAAAATGCCCTCTCCCGCGATCAAACCCAGTGGAGCCGTCATCACCGGACATCATAATTGAGCGACACGCGAGTGCAAAAGTTGTTGAAATTCTAAAATAATTTGCTTTGCATTGACGGGGCTGATTGGTAGATTTGTGCTGGCGTAAAAGGACCCGGGCAGACGGCGCGCGAAGTTCCTCCCTAAATCCAGCCTTGTCGTAGCGGCGAACGCGAATCGCTGACACAACCGAGATCTCATTTTGGGCGATCGTAACTATACAACGGTACGTTCCAACGCACCTGCTGCGTTGCCGCCTGCCAGACTGGCGCGGCGTGCCCGCCGTAAATCCGGAAAACACTTATCCAATCGGGAAATGCTTTCTCTGGAAGGCCGAATCCTCTGGTCAGTCACCCAGGATTCCAACGGCTGGACCGTGGTAACCGAACCCGTCGGCAGTCAAGCCATATTCGTCAGTTCATCCGGCGGCAACGACAACAACCCCGGTACGCAGGCCGCCCCGGTAGCAACGCTTACCCGTGCCCAGCAGCTGTCTGTATCGGGACCCAACGAGATCCTCCTCAAGAGCGGCGATACGTTCGTTGAATCGGCTTCAAGTAATTTCAACAACTGGAAGCTGTCCGGCCAGAGTACGCAGAACCCATTCCTTATCAGCTATTATGGTTCTGGCACCCGTCCGATGATCTATGCGGGCATCGAAGGCGTTGGATTTTTCATTCCCTCCGGAAATACGGTCAACTACGTCGACATGCTCGGCCTGCAGTTCGATGCGAACCTTCGCGACCCGACCCTTGCAACCGTCAATACTTCGTTCACCGCTGAAGTCAAAGGAATCGAAATTCAGGGCACCGGTGGGAATATTCTCGTCGAAGACTGTTCCGTGAACTACTTTGGCAACGGAGGCGGGGACAATCTTGACATTGAAGGCAACAATGGCGCGCTGGGGAATATCACACTGCGGCGCGACGTCGTCGACAACGCGTACGGTTTCAACGGGGGGAAATGCGAAGGGCTGTACGCCTATAACGTCAACAATATTTCGGTGCTGCAGTCCACTTTCGATCACAACGGCTGGAACAGTGACTATCTGTACCTGGGGGCTGAAGACATTGGATACAACCACGACATGTACTTCGGCCCGACTTGCACGGGCGTGGATGTCGAGCAGAACGTCATTTCCAACGCCTCCTATGCTGGTGTAATGGCCCGCGCGGGCGGCACGATCAACTACAACCTGTTCCTGAATGATGCTGTGGGGTGTTCCTTCGGATCAGCCGACGGCGTCATGAGTACGCCAGGCGGCGTGAGCGGATCGCTGATCGGCAACGTCGTCATGGGTGACCATGCGTCTGGAACGATTTATTACAACAATTCCGCCGGCGCTTACATGATCGGTGCGGGCTTGGCCTTTGGCCAAGGTTTTGTCATTGCCAACACGAAACCCGGCGCGAACGTGATGGTTACCGGCAATCTGTTTACGGGGGACACGCAGCACGCCAAGCCGGCCATCACAGTGACGATGGCAACCACCACGACCAACCCGTCGGCAGCGGTTGGAATTAACGACCTTACGATATCAGGCAATATCCTTAACGGATGGCGACAGGGCATTCAAACCGACGGCAGGTTCGTTCCCGGTGGAACGGGGCTGTATGCCCTAAACAATCTGAATGTTTCACACAACGATTTTGTGAACTGCACTTTGCAGCTGGTTCGTCACGACGGGGGTTTCGCGGCTGCTTCTGAATCGTGGTCCGCCGACCGCTATATTGTCTCTGCCGGTGGGCTTGCACAGTCCAACTGGGTTACACTGCAGGGCAAAAACTTTTCGTACGCCACATGGGCAGCCAATTACGATATCGGCGCAACCAGCCTTTCAGTGCTGCCTTATTCCGATCCAACCCGGACGGCGGCCACTTACGATACGACATTGAGCGGACCGGGTAGCTTTCAGGATTATGTTGCCAACGCCAAGCTGCTTTCAATCGGTAATTACCAACCCGTTTACATGGCGCAGGCGGCAGTCAGTTATATCGACGCGGGCTTCAACCTGACTTCCACGGGGCCGATCATTACCGGCGGCGGTAGCACCAGCACACCGGGCGTGGTTTCCGCCAGTTCGGTCGCGCTGGGATTGAATGCGAGTTCGATCGGCGCGACGACATACACATTCACTGTTAATTACGTCGATCAGTTTTTGCTGAACTCCGGCAAGCTGGGGAGCACCAATATTCTCGTCACGGGTCCGAACGGATTTTTCGAACTCGCGACGTTTGTCTCTGCCGGGACACCGACGGTTGACGCCAACAGTTACCAGCACACGATCGCCACCTATCGCATCACCGCCCCCAATGGTGCCTGGGCCAAGGGCGAAGATGGCACCTACGCCATTTCGCTGCAGCCGTTGCAGGCGCTGGACAGTTCGGGAAGCTACGCTCAAGACGGTGTGATCGGCACATTCACTGCTGACTTCACCAATCCTACCGCCGTCACGGTGATGGCCAATCTGACTTCAGGTTTCACAGTGACGTATTCTGATGCCTCAGGTATCGATCTAACGACACTGAACAGCTTCGAAGTGCAGGTAACCGGGCCGAACAACTATTCGCAGTATGCGACGCTTTCGTCGGTGACGTCTTCGGGGAACAATGCAACAGTAGTATGCAGCTACACTGTGCCAGGGCCAGGCGGCAGCTGGACCGGCGCGGCTGCTGGGCTCTACACGCTGTCGATGGTGCCCCAGACAGTGGCCGACATATCAGGTAACACCGTTGCATCGGGGACGCTCGGCGTTTACACGCTGGGTAGCACGGGGACCACGCAGACCATCTCCGGCACGGTGTTTA
Source organism: uncultured Phycisphaerales bacterium (assembly GCA_963792535.1). Lineage (GTDB taxonomy): Bacteria > Planctomycetota > Phycisphaerae > Tepidisphaerales > Tepidisphaeraceae > CBDAQA01. Next base: position 401,779 of record CAWBWQ010000004.1, on the reverse strand, counting down.
ATGACGCTAATGGTAACGGTGTTCAGGATGGCCGCGAGTTGGGAATGATGGGCGTTACTGTCTTTGCCGACCTTGCAGGTACGGGCATGGACGCACCTAACGACCCGGTGACGACCACTGACCCAAGCGGAAATTACATCCTGCCGAACATGCCCGCGGGTCGTTATACCATCGTGGAAGTACCACCTGCGGGCTACGGGCCCTCGTCGCCAAGTAATGGTCAATTGGTTGTGAACCTCGGGTCGAGCGGTTCGGCCGGAAATAATTTCGGCAACACACTCGGCTCGGTAAACACGAATGGGTTTGGTGGTACCGGTAGCACCGCGGGTTCTTCCACGGGATCTGGAACCGGATCTACAACTGGCGCGGGGACAAAAACCAGCAGTGGTGGAAACACCACTTCTCCGACGACAACACCAAAGCCGTCCCCAAGGCCGACTGGCAGAGGCGACCATAGACGATGGTTCTAGCACGGCGCATTTATTAATCGGGCCTGTCGGCGATGCGTCTGCCGGACGGAATTGTCCACCGAATTTTTTTTCTCAAACCAATTTATTGTCTAAGCCCTTTGCGGCGGCAAACTCTTCCGCTACGCTGCGCCCCCAAATTTAATCAGGAGAGTCTGAATGTCTTTGATCGAAGCTCATGGTGGTACATTGGTCAATCGGGTGCTGGAAGGAGCCGCCGCTGCCGCCGCGGTGAAGGAAGCGGCAACACTGCCCGCGATCACACTTTCGCCGCGCGAGGCGTTTGATCTGGAGATGATCGCCATCGGGGCATTCTCACCGTTGACCGGTTTTCAGGGACAGGCCGATTTCACCCGGGTCTGCAAGGAAATGCGTCTTGCCGACGGTACCGTCTGGCCGATCCCGGTCATACTTTCGCCTGCGGATGAAATCACCGCCAAGTTCAACGCCGGGCAGAAGGTAGCGTTAAACGATCCCAAGGGTCGGCTGCTTGGTTTGATGACGATTACGGAGAAGTACCCGCACGATAAGGCGCTGGAGATCCCCAACGTCTACCGCACGGAGGACGAGGCACACCCAGGGGTGAAAATTGTTAAAGGCCAGGGCAACTGGAATCTGGCCGGGCCGATCGACGTTATCACAACGACCCATGAGCCTGAATTTTCCGACTATCGCATTCCTCCTGCCAGGACGCGAGAGGCTTTTGCAGCAAAGGGTTGGAGCACGATCGCGGCATTCCAGACGCGTAATCCCATTCATCGCAGTCATGAGTATCTGACCAAGGTCGCGTTGGAAATGACCGACGGACTTCTGATTCATCCGCTGGTAGGCGAAACCAAAAGCGATGACATCCCCGCCCAGACTCGCATGGATTGTTACAAGGTGCTGGTAGACCTGTATTACAATCCCAAGCGAACAATGCTGAGCGTAATGCCTCTGGCGATGCGTTACGCGGGCCCGCGCGAAGCAGTGCTTCACACGCTCATCCGCAAGAATTACGGTATCACCCACTTCATCGTCGGACGCGACCACGCCGGCGTGGGCACCTACTACGGCACCTACGATGCCCAGACGATCTTCGACCAATTTGATCTACCCAAAGATATCGGCGTCACGATTTTGAAGTTTGAACATACCGCCTGGTGCAAAAAGTGCGAAGCCGTTGTCAGCGCAAAAACCTGTCCCCATGGCATGGAAGACAAGGTGGCGCCGAGCGGCACGAAAGTGCGTGACATGCTCAAGGCGGGGCAACGTCCGCCGATGGAATTCAGCCGCGGCGAGGTGGCGGACATTCTTATCAAATGGGCGCAGAGTGTGTGAAACAGGGCCAGGGATCGCGTAGCGCCGCGAAGGAGTTTGCGGCGGATCTTCGCGCCAGCGATTAACCTGGTTCAAAAGTCCGCGTTGTGACGTGCGTACCTTAACAATGCCCCTCACGGCGCTGGATTTTCGGCGGGGTCGGTTTGCCCATCGCCCTTCAGCTGGCGCAGAAATGTTTCTCGCTCGTCCTGGCTCATCCGCTCGGCGGTCATCGCCAGCGCATGGTCATGGATCGCAAGTGAGGTAATTTTAACTGGCAGATTCTGCGACAGCTTTGTGTCCAACGGCACAAAGATCACTGCGCTGGCGGGCTTGTATCTCAACATTGCAAGCAGCAACTGATTCATGGCAGCGGAACCCGCGTCGCCGTTGGCAATGCCTTCAGCGGATATGGATGCCCCGTCCTGAAACATCGGCAGCTTTGCCTCAAGGGTGTTCACAATCGATCTTCGCTGACCACTCCACATCGCGTCGGGCATCGGCAGCACCCCACCAAGGACATGCGACAGGTTCATGTTGAGCGCTCCCGAAGAATCGATGCGGGGCTCGAACACCAGGCTGACGACCATGTCCCATTCCTTAATCTTACCCACAAGAATCAGCTGATTTTCCCGAAGCACAAGGCGGGGACCCACCACATATTGCTCGAACCAGGCCCGCCGATCGCGTGTGTTGGCCCACTTATCAAAAAATGCGTTCAGCTGATCGTCGGTAAAACTGATCTCCACCGCTTCGTCGGGCTTTTGTCCGAGCATGGCGCGGGCCTGCTGGGTACTGGGATCCACTGCCGTCGCATCCGCGCGAGGATGCGACCGGGCGGGCGCAGCGCGTTGCTTGCTGCCCCAGTTGTGAATGGAAATGAGGATGTCCTCAAATGCCTTGGCAGCCTTACTGCGCTGATCGGGGGTGCTGGTGTCCGGTGGATACCACTCGGGCGTGCGCTTGAGCATCGCGTAGCTGGCGGCCCATATCCCCGCGCCGGCTACCAGCAGTAATCCAACGGTCCAGACGAGCAATCTAAAACGAAGACGAGGACGATTCACTTTTAAGCCTGAGAGTTCGCGGACATTCCTCAGGGCACTCTACCAATATCGTGTACGAATCGCGATGTTGTAAAATCGGAGGGAAATCTAACTGGGGCTGGAAATCGGAAATTCCGAGTGCCCCAACACGTCCGGATAATCCAACGAACTCATCATTTTTCACAAATAATGAATCCATTGAAATACTTTCACCCGTACTCAGGTTCAATTAGCCAGTATCAAGCGGTTGCTTGAGAAGGAGGTCTCGGAATCAACATCCACACACCGTGCGCATCTTCATTCGACTACTTTTTACAAGGATAGACATCATGAATCGTAAACAGACATTCACCATCGCGGCCGCGGCGCTCAGCGGAATGCTTGCCGGATCAGCTGCACGGGCAGCAACCGTTCCATCGTCTTCAAGTAACAGCAATAGCCAACTCTCCAGCACGGCCGGCCAGAAAGCCATCCCGCTGGACGCCCCCGCCGCCCATGACTGCAAGGGCCAAAACGCCTGCAAAGGCCAGGGTGGTTGCAAGACCGGTGACAAGGGATGCAAGGGAATGAACTCCTGTAAAGGCAACGGCGGATGTAAGGTCGCTGCCACGACTCAGCCCAGCTTCATGTAATTACGCCTACCGTTGTCGGTGGTCGATCGTCAGTTGCGAAGCGCAGCGCTGCAGCGGACGATCTGCTACTGACAACGGTTTTTTTTAAGAGCAACCATGCCCGCCAACCGATTCAATGGGTTTACCGATTTGGGTGTAGGAATCGGGCTTCGCGTTCCGCACTACCAGCATATTCTCTCGAAAAAGCCAGTCGTGGATTGGTTTGAGATCATCAGTGAGAACTACATGGTCGACGCCGGCCGGCCGCTCAAGGTGCTGGACCAGATATGTGAACAGTATCAGATCGTGCAGCATGGGGTGGCAATGTATTTTGGCACCGCCACGCGCCTGGGACGCGAACATCTCAAGCGCCTCAAGACGCTGGTAAAGCGGACGCACACACCGTTTTTGTCGGATCATTTATGCTGGGGCAGCGTGGATGGAACCTACACCCACGACCTGCTGCCGATGCCATACACGTTTGCCGCGGCAAAAAAGACAGCGGCGAATATTCGCGAAGCGCAGGATTATCTCGAAGTTCCTATTTGCGTGGAAAATGTAAGCAGTTATGCCGAGTATCACGCTTCTGAAATGACCGAGTGGGAATTTCTCACCGAAGTTGTCGAGCGCGCGACTGTGGCATTCTTCTGGACGTGAACAATATTTATGTTTCCAGCCAGAACCACAGCTTCAACCCTTACGATTATTTGAACGGTGTTCCCCACGAGCGTGTCGGGCAGATGCACATCGCGGGGCACAGCAAATTCGAAAAATATATCCTGGACACACACGATCACCCCGTTCTGGATCCGGTCTGGAAAATGTACGAGCATGCGATCAAGAAATGCGGACCGACGAATACCTTGCTCGAATGGGACGCACATATCCCGAGTTTTGACGAGGTGCACGCAGAGGCACTAAAGGCAAAGCAGTTCCTTGAACCGGCAAGGCCTTCGATGAATGCCACGGAGGCTGCACGTGACAAAATCACCGCGTAAGAAGCAAACGCTCAAACAGTTGCAGGAATTGCAGCGGTTGACCGCCAGCATGATCATGCAGCCACTCGCGCCGGGGTTTCGCGCCAGCCGAGTCTTTACCGACGGGCGACTCAACAGCAAAGTGGCAGCGGAATTTATTAAGCCCAACGATCGATTAGCCGCGTTCGAGCGGATCGAAATTTACAATAAGCAATATTGGTTTCGTCTCGTTGATTGCATCTACGACGATTACCCCGGGCTCAATGCGGCTGCTGGGCCGCTTGAAGTTCAATCGCTTGATTTTCGCATACCTCAACGCGCACCCGTCGCGGTCTTACACGATGCGCAACCTGGGAGACCGCCTGGAGAAATTCATAGCGGACAATCCAAAACTGACAACACCCAATACACAACTCTGTGGGGAAATGGCGTCTTTTGAATGGGCGCAGGTTGTCGCCTTCGACGGACCGGCACATCAACCGCTGGAGATGAGCGACCTCAGTGGGTCCAAGCCCCACAAGCTTCGGCTTTCGGTTCAGCCTTACATCACGTTGCTGCATCTGCAATGGGAACTGGATGATTTTACTCTTTCATTAAAGCGATCGGCGATGCGCGGTGAAGCTAGTAATGCGGTCGACGCACCATCGAAAAAACCCGCACGCAACAAAGCACAGCGTCCGGCGAAGCGGGAAATTTTTCTGGCGGTTCATCGGTTCAACGATGATCTGTACTACAAGCGCCTCGACCGCGAGGCGTATCTCCTCTTGATTCATCTGCAGCAGGGCAGGACGCTCGCGGACGCGGTTGCCTTGACGGTGGAACAGGCGGGTGAATTGTCCGGGTGGACAGCAAACATCCAAGCCTGGTTTGCAAACTGGACCGAGTTGGGCTGGTTCTGCAGGCGGCACTAATTTTTTCGGAACACGCTCATGATTGCATTTCTCGCGGGCCTTTACCGCCGACTGGTTATCTATTCGGCCTTTTTTGCTCCGCTCGCCCTGCTGTTGCTTCGACTGGGATGGGGCTGGGAATTGATTGAATCGGGCTACGGGCATCTGACGCATCTCCCGGATACCGTCAGTTACTTTAATTCATTGCACATTCCTTACCCTAAGATTAACGCAATTGTCTCCGGGTCGACTGAATTTGTGGGCGGTGTGCTGCTAATGCTTGGATTGGGCGCACGGGCAATCTGCATCCCATTGTTTTTCAATTTCTGCGTCGCATTTGCTACTGCAAGCCATGACAACGTCGTACATATTTTCAGTCAGGATGCGTCCAAGATCGTGGACGATACAGCGTACCCCTTCCTTATTACCAGCCTGGTAATTCTAACGATCGGTCCAGGGTTGTTTTCACTCGATGCAATTTTGCAACGCACGATTTTTAAGCGGTATTCCGCCGGTCTCAAATAATCCGATCCGAGATCGATCACGTATTATTTTCATGCGAACACAATTGATCGCTGCTCTTTTGTTGTTCCTGGGCGCTGCGCGCTCGTTGACGCAGAAGCCCCCGGCAGTCGACTTCACATAGACTGGAATTACTACGGGGATGACGTTTTTGCGAGAGCCAAGCACGATCACAAACTGGTGATACTCGATCTGCAGGCGAACTGGTGCCACTGGTGTCACGTGATGGACGAGCAGACCTATGGCAATCCGAGACGTGGCGGAACTGATCGGCGAAAATTTTTTAGCCATCCAGGTAGATCAGGACAGTCGACCGGATATTGCGAACAAATATGAAGATTGGGGTTGGCCCGCGACGATCGTGTTTGACTCTGATGGTCGCGAGATCGCTAAACGCCGGGGATTCATTCCCCCCAAAGCAATGCTGTCGCTTTTGAAGGCATGCGTTGCTGATCCCACGCCGGGACCTTCGATCGAAACCCCGCGACTAATTCACCCGGCGACACAGCCCGCATTATCTGGTCAGAGCGTCGCAAAGCTAAAAAAGGATCTCGTTGATTTCTATGACGAAAAAAATGGCGGCTGGGGGTTAGGCTTTAAATTTGTTGATCCCGATCTCATTGAGTATTGCATGCGGCAATCGAGCGGCGGAGATAAAGATGCCGAGCGCATGGCCCGGCAAACGCTCAACGCCGGGTTGAATCTGATAGATCCTGCCTGGGGCGGGGTGTACCAATATTCAACCGACGCGGTTTGGAACCATCCGCATTTTGAAAAAATAATGTCGTTCCAGGCCGGCGATCTGCAAACGTACGCCCGTGCGTTCAGCCTGTGGCACGACCCTGCATACTTGAAGGCTGCGGTATCAATACACCACTACCTTACGACCTTTTTACTGGACTCAGGTGGCGCGTTTTACACCAGCCAGGATGCAGACCGCGTTCCCGGAGAGCATGGCGGCGACTATTTCGCGCTCAACGATTTCGCACGCTGCAGGCTGGGATTGCCCAAGATCGATAAGCACATGTATGCCCGCGAAAACGGATGGGCGATCTCCGCGCTTTGCGCGTTGCATCAAAGCACGGCAGATGAAAAAACTTTAAGCCAAGCGATTGCTGCAGCGAACTGGATTGTCGCAAATCGAAGCCGGAGTGATGGCGGATTTACGCACGGAGACAGCGATCCCGCTGGACCTTTTCTAGGAGACACCGTTGCGATGGGCCGCGCATTTATGGACCTTTACGGGGCGACCGGCGACCTTCGCTGGCTTAAGCATGCGATGGCTGCGAGCGATTTCATTCAAAACAAGTTTGTGCCGGTGCATGAAAAGATATCTCCTGGTGTTATCACAGCTGTAGGGCCAGCGGGTGCGCCGGAGGTGGATGAAAACATTGCGGTCGTGCGTTTTGCCAGGGAGTTGCATGAACGCACCCGTGCGCCGCTGATGAGCAACTTGCCGAGCGAGCCATGCGTTACCTCGCTGCCCCGGAGGTAGCCGGGAAGCGCGGATGGCTTGTAGGCGGATTATTGTTGGCAGACTTGGCGATGCGCCATTGATCAAAGCCGCGGATATTAATCCGCGCCGACCGGCTCAAAATCCTTTCCACCGCCGGGACATGTGAAGTTTTTAATCTTCAGCGCTTCCGGGTCGTCATCGCGCACCCATTTCCCGGTGTGGGGCCGCTTCAGCATGATCGAAATTCGAGTCGTGCTTCCGGCGGTCTGCACACCGCCGGCCGGCTTCTTGGTGGCCTGGACAGACTGCGTCTGAAGACTGGCGTCATCGGACAATTTTTCCAGGTAGCCGACAAAGAGGGTGCCGTCCCTGCATCGAAAGACTTTGGCCACAACAGCCTGTCTCCCATTATGGTCAAAAGGCGTGATTTTCGTGCCGTCGTCAGTGAACCAGGTAGCCCCATCGTCATCGCTAAAGAATTCTGGGGTGCCAGACGCGCCGACCGTCGTGCTATGCCAATACCAGAGGGAAAACCCCGTCGAGCAGATCAAAGCAACAAACGTGATGGCTATAACCAAAGGACGGTTTCTATTGAGTGACCGGCGACTTCGCAAACGGCCTCCCCCTATCACGTGCATAGACGGCTCACGGCGTTAGAAAAGTTCTGGACACACATCTTCTGGTGACGTTATCGTGAACGGGATAGGAGCACAAACCGGGCCTGGTTTGCGTGCTCGGCATTGCACTTGCATGTTCCGCGAACATGTTAATAGCATTTCGCTATTTTCAGAGTTAAAAGTTAAGAAGGAGTCAGTTATGTCAAGAATCGACGATACAACCGAAGCTGTAGGAAACGCCGCTGACACTGCCCGCGACAAAGTGTCAGAAGTGACACAAAACGTACGAGACATGGGCAGCAAGGTTCGTGACGCCGCCAGTGATACGTACGGCCAAGTTCGCGATCAAGCTGCCGACTACGTGCAGCAGGGCAAAGATGCGGCACAGGAATGGGAAGAAAGCTTGGAAAGCTACGTCCAGGCCAAGCCGCTGCAGGCTGTTTTGATCGCCGGTGGCGTCGGGTTGATCCTCGGCTTGCTTTGGAAACGTAGTTGAGCCAGTCGTCGGGTTTTTAGCTATTATACACCGATGGATGGTGGCGGTTAAGCGTTGCCACCACCATCGGTTTCATTCTTCCGGGGCGCAACATGGTGTCTGAACACAAAGCCGCTGAAAGCAGCAATTACGGCTCTGCGCGGATGAAACCGGATGATGCAGACGGGTCCGCATCTGACGTCGCTCAGCACATCAGCGACGCGCGAGAGCAGATATCGCGATATATCGCCGCACAGAGTGAACGTGTTCTCGCCATCGCGAGGAGTGCGGCATTATTCGGAGCCCTCGGGATCGTGGCCGCCGTTGTCGGTCTCACAGTCGTCGTCACGGCCGCTGTTCTACTTTGCGTGGGATTCGCGGATGCAATTGCCGCGCTGTTAGGTGGCCGACAATGGGCCGGGGACATACTTACCGGCGGAATTGTTATTGGGACGATTGGCGTAGTTGCATTTCTGGTCGTTAATCGCACCGTCAAGGCAGCTCGGAAGCGTACGGTATCCACTTGGGCACAAAGAAGATCGCAGGGTAGCGCGACGTAGCTGCGGGGCAACTAACACAAACACGTTACCAGGGAATAGGGTCATGAATATTTCGCCAACAATGCCGGAAAGTCACGAGTTAAGCGAAGCCGAATTTCTTCGATTGCAGGCGAAATTGGCCCGCGAAGGGGCCACACGTGCGATCAATGAAACGAAGCTGGCTTTAGCGGCTAAGCTGGACCCACGCGGTGTTGCGAGAAAGCACCCGATTTTGACGATCCTTTCAGCGTCTGTTGCTGGGTTCGCTGCCGCGAGCGCTACGATCCCTTCGAAGAAAGAGCAGGAGCTACGCCGCCTGGAACGGCTGCATCGAGCTACCCATCCCGAGCCCGTTGCTTCAATCGCTGACGGGAAAGCAAAACCTTCCAAGCCGCCTTTGAGTCATTCGATTTGGTCAACCATCATTCATGAATTGATTACCCTGATTAAACCGATCTTGCTGGCCAGTATCACCGCTAGTGTGAAGTCGGCAACCGACCAGAGCCCACGAAATGACGGGCAAGGCGCAAGGTAAGCAGGCTCGAGTCGAAGCACACGAGCAATAATATTCTGTTTTAGAACATTCTCAATACATCCTGTTTTCGCCTCCGGTTTGAGTATTTCTCTCTGCACTACCCCCCGCCTGGCCATAACCCTCCTAAATTACCACGCAATCTGCGGCAAACCTGTCGTGTACCAATTTTTTCTTTGGCGTGACGCCACTCCCGGGGTAATTTTCACTGTCCGCAGTAAGCAGCGTTTGCCCGCGAAATGTCGGCTGAACCGCCTGCGATACTGACACCGCACGAAAGCTCATCGACGCAACCGTCACTTGGCATCCGCCAGAGAGAATTTGTATGTCGTCCATTTCTCGATTCATCAAGTCGATGACGATTTGCGTTCTTTTATTAATGCTGACGGCAATGCTCTCGGGAGGTCGGACCGCTTCGCTTGTGCCAGCCACTAGCGGCGATCAGGCACGCGTTCAGAACAGCGCCATCACCGATCGGATCTTGTTTCCAGAAGTACGTTTGCGCAAGCTGCACCTCGTTCGCCCTGATTTAATTCCCTACCCCATCTTTTACGAGATCTACTGCTGATCTGGTTTCTGGTATTTCGCATTTGGGGCGTCGGCGATACCATTGGCGGCGATAACCCCAATCGCCTATGACAACTCTCTCCAATGTTCCCCTCCGACACGATGGCACGGACCTCGTTCGCCTGGACCCCTGGCTTGAACCCTACTCCTGCTCGGCTGCGTGATCGCTTCAATTACTTTCCAGCATGTGCTGAATAAGATTAAACAGCATGGTGGAATCACCGGTGATATCAGTCAGGGGCACCACTACTTTGGTTTCAACCGCGGCGAGTTTCACGGCAAACCCGGCGTGTGGTATCGCGAGTGGGCACCTAACGCGCTGCAACTGCGATTGATCGGTGATTTCAATAACTGGGATCGTTACGGTCACCCAGCAGTCCGAGACCAGTACGGCGTCTGGGGTCTGTTTCTACCCGACGATCGCTTCGCGGACAAGCTCGTTCACGGATCAAAAGTAAAAGTCCACGTGGTAACCGAGACGATGCGAGCCGACCGCATCCCGGCTTATATTCATCGCGTGGTGCAGGAAGAAGGTAACAAGGGGTTTGTTGGCGTTTATTGGAATCCACCTCAGCCTTACGAATTTAAGCACGCTGTTCCAGCTTTGGACGGAGGCCTGCGGATCTACGAAGCCCATGTGGGGATGGGGACCGAGCAGGAAAAGGTGGGCTCGTATGCGGAATTTACGCAAACGGTATTGCCCCGCGCAAAAAAACTCGGATACAACGCCATACAGCTGATGGCGGTGATGGAACATCCGTATTACGGATCCTTCGGCTACCACGTCAGCAACTTCTTCGCTGCCAGTTCACGTTTTGGAACGCCCGAGGAATTAAAAGCGTTGATCGATACGGCACACGGGATGGGCATCCTCATGCTGCTCGATGTGGTCCACAGTCATGCCGTGAAAAACACGCAGGAGGGTTTGAATCTTTTCGACGGCACCGACTATCAATATTTTCACGCTGGCCCGCGCGGGCAACATGTGAGCTGGGATTCGATGCTGTTCGATTACAGCAAATATGAAGTCCAGCGTTTCCTGCTCAGCAACCTGAGATATTGGCTCGAGGAATTTCGCTTTGACGGGTTCCGGTTCGACGGCGTCACCTCCATGCTGTATCTCGATCACGGCCTGGGCAAAAGTTTTGGCAGCTACGACGCTTATTTTGACGAAAACGTCGACCGCGATGCGGTGGTTCTTCTGCAACTGGGGAACAGCCTCGTGCATGAGTTACGGCCCGATGCGATCACCATTGCCGAGGATGTGAGTGGTATGGTCGGACTCGCCCGGCCGGTTTATGAAGGCGGCCTCGGATTCGACTATCGCCTCGCGATGGGTGTGCCCGACTACTGGATCAAGCTCCTCAAGGAGCGCCACGACGAGGATTGGAATCTAAGCGAAATCTTTCAAACACTGATGAACCGCAGGTTCAGTGAAAGACACATCGGATATGTGGAAAGCCACGACCAGGCGATGGTCGGCGACAAGACAGTCGCGTTCCGATTGATGGACAAGGACATGTATTTCCACATGGACAAAGCCAGCAACTCGCTGGTGATCGATCGCGGTATTGCGCTGCACAAAATGATGCGCCTGATTACGTTCAGCCTTGGCGGTGAGGGATATCTCAACTTCATGGGCAATGAATTCGGTCACCCTGAATGGATCGATTTCCCTCGCGAAGGCAACGGGTACAGCTACAAATACGCGCGACGGCAATGGAGCCTGGCCGACAATGGATTTCTCCGTTATCAGGGATTGGAAAATTTCGATGCTGCAATGCTGAAGCTGGACCAGAATTTTCACCTGCTGACCGATCCATTCATTCAGCAACTGTACGTGCATGAAGATGACAAGTTGCTTGTATATCGACGCGGGCCGCTGGTCTTTGTATTCAACTTTCATCCCACGCGCTCTTATAGCGACATGCGAATCCCGGTTCCGGATCCCAGAAGTTACCGGCTGACGTTGAACACCGATTCACCGGAGTTCGGCGGGGCGGGATTGGTCGATCCAGGTGCGATCTACTATAAGCAGGACGTTGGTTACGCCGGGCGTGAGCAGAGCGTGCAGATTTATATTCCAGCCCGTAGTGCGCAGGTTTCAGCGCCACAGTAGATGGTTGATCTTGCAATATCGCCTGGGCGTCAGGACTGGAAAACCACTTCAACTTTATCGATTAGCGTACTCTTCTACGGCGTTTTACAACCGGCTTTTCCACCGGTACTGGTTCAACAACTGTGGCAGCGGCAATCTCGGCGTCGCTTGCTAGTCTGAGGTTAGGATACCAGAATTTCATCACGTTTAAGTACACATCGTCTTCCACTCCCAGGGCACGCAAAGACAACCCGTGCATTTCTTTTACGCCGGTGATTTCCGCACCGGTGTCGGACCATTCTGCATTTGTATCTGAATCGATCCAGGCAACATTGCTGTGCTTTGCGTCTGCGTGAGAGGAAAAACGGGGAATCAGATCTCCCGGCAGTTCCCGGCTGAAAGCCCGCACGATGCCATTGACGCGCACGAGTAAAATAGGCGATTTGCCTGAGGTAAAATTCATAGGTTGGTCGGTTATTTTCTCGATCGGTACGGCCAATGGTTGTGTGCATGCAACGATGCAGACGCGACGCTGGTCTGCCAGTGTGCGATCGCCGCCAGGCAGGCGGTCCTTCTCGGGTTGTGGGGCCGAGAAATCACCATCAGCGCCAGGAATGGCGGCTACGAGGGTATCAGGATGCAGCGTGCGCCAGTTCAACCAACTGGTTTTCACCACATTGATTGGCGCATGAATGTTGGTCGGAACAGCCCCGGAAAAAGTAAGCCCCGTGGTGGCATTGATGAACTCACCCAGGCGCGAATTATAAACGATCAGCGAATCGTCGGGCGTCGAAACAATTTCCAGATCCGACGCCCGCAGTTCACGATCCACATTGAACGCCAGCGCGCGGTTTGCCCAGGCGGACCAGAACAGGATCATCGGCTTATCCCGGCCCGTGCGAATAACCACCGGTGTATGAAATAGACTTGTGCAGGGAAACGCACACGGTACGCCTTCAATGATGACACCAATGACCGTATCTGAATCTGGGAGGCGCTGAACCTTGTCGGCTGCGACGAAAAGCGGATCCTGAGCGGTCTGAAACGCCGACGCAGGGCCATGGGTTATCCGATGTGCGCACATGGCGACCAACGGAAAAACCCCAAGCAACCACCAGACCCGGCTCCGGCCGGTGATAACCAGCACGAGCAAAGCGATGCAGAGCAAAATAGCGGTAACAATGAGCGGCCATTCCAGCCGGCGCGACCAGAGGATAATTTCAATTCCGTGAGGGTAAATTCCCCAGGCTGGCAGCGTTCCAAAAGCAAAACAAGCCATCGCCAGCAGGGCGAGCAGAAGCAACGCAACGGGCAGCAGCATCCATGCTCCGGGTATGTCTAATCAACCGACAAGGCACCTCGACGCCATTGTTAGCGTAACGCGATCGAGCGACCCTCGCCTCACAAGGCGATCGAACCCCGCGTGTAAAAACTATAACGCAACACGCCTGAGCCGCAAACAAAACCGTAATAGGGAACGAATCATTGGCCGTTGTAATGCGGGTAGGTGCGCGTGACTTTTTCGGGTCGATAGGTCAAGATCGCCGATAGAAGATCAAATACGGGCAGGCGGGTTCACGGAGCCGAATATGTGGCGGACAATTTTCGTTTTTCTTCTCGTTTCCACGTGCATTTTGAACGGATGCAACAAGGACCCTGATTCCACAGCGTCCAGCACGCCTCCACCCGATCCGGTCCTTCCCGACGCGGTTAAACCCCGCCCTACCACACAGGAATTGACGGAGCGTACAAAGCTGGATCTCAAGTACGACCCTATTTCATTAATGGTTCCGCCGAGCTGGGAACTTAAATCGTTAAATGAGGGAACCGTCGTCGTTCTTGAAGGATGCACGCCCACCGATACGGTAGGGATTTCCATCCCGGGCTCGCACTCGATTTCAGCTGCCCAGGAAAAGGATTTAGAGAGCCTGGCTAAGAAAGACCAGGCGCTTCACCCGGAACTGATGAAGTCCGATGTCGTTCGAAATATTCCCGGCGCGCTGATCATCGAAGAATTGAGCCTGGATGCGCCGGTGCCTTCCACTCAGAATGTCGTCGGAACGTCGCCTCAGCCGGAGCTGGTACAGACGATGCAGTGGGTCTTCACGGTATGCGTCCCGCTGGGCAAGGGATTTACGGCCTACGAGCTGCGCTTTACCGGATTGACGCAAAAGGTGTTTGCCGCTGACCAGGATTTTATGCGCGGAATTATTAACAGCGTCGCGCTTACACCTCCTTCTACTGATCCACTCATGAAGTGAAATAAGTGCTGGTTCCAGACACTCAAAGCACCCGGCTCGCGCCGTCTCCCACCGGATGCTGCACCTGGGAAATGCCCGAACGTTTCTCGTAAACTGGCTGCTCGCCCGCCAGCGCGGCTGGAAGATTCTCCTCCGCATCGAAGACCTTGATGGGCCCCGCATTAAGCCCGGTTCGGCCGACCAGTTGATCGACGATCTACGTTGGCTCGGTCTTGACTGGGATGTCGGTCCAGTGCTGCAATCCAACCGCGCAAAAATTTATTCTACGGCGGTCGAAGGCCTGTTGGACCGCAGCTTGGCTTATCCCTGCATTTGTTCGCGAAAAGAAGTCGAGTCGGCCGCCAGCGCCACACGCGGAAGACGGCGCAGCTGTCTACTCCGGCACCTGCCGCGGCCGGTTTAAATCTATACAAGACGCAACGGAAATTGCCGGGCATGCCCCCGCTGTGCGTTTTGCGGTACCGGATCGAATCGTTACATGGAATGATTCGTTCGCGGGTCCTCAGCAATACAATATCGCAAGCCAGCTGGGTGATTTCGTGATCGCCAAGGCGGACGGGACAGCGGCGTATCAACTCGCGGTGGTACTCGACGATCTGGCCGCCGGCATCACCCATGTGGTTCGGGGTGATGACCTGCTCGGTTCCACTCCGCGGCAGATCCTTTTATATGAAGCCTTGCAACAGGCGGCGCGTATTCCTGAGTATTTTCATCTACCGCTGGTGATCGGGCCCGACGGTTATCGGCTCGCCAAGCGGCATGGTGACAGCCGACTGAGCTTTTATCGGAGTCGCGGTGTAAGCGCGGGGCGAATCTTAAATCTGCTGGGCCGCTGGTGCGGCATCGACTCGAACCATGATATAATCTCATCAGCGGAAATGATCGATCGCTTCGATCTGCAAAGAGTTCCACGCGGCAAAATCATCTTTCAACAAGAGGACGAAAGACGGTTACTCGCGTCGAGTTTTTAACCTGGAGGCCCCATGCGCGCCGGAATCGGACTGCTGAGCATTCTTATCGTGGCAGCATTGTGTTTTTACCTGACTTTCGGAACTAAATCCCATCCGGGATATGATGCTACCGTGCTTGAACAGGGCAAAACCGCCAAGCAGGAGGCAGCGCAAATTGCCGGGCGAACCGAAGACGCCGTGCCAATCGATCAGACTTTTAAGATGGAAGAAGTCGATGTTAATGGGCAGTTTCGTCGATTGAAGGTCGTTTCCATTGTGCCTCTCAGTCCGATGGAAAATGTCTATAAACTGAAAGTAAACGACGAAATTATCAGTGCCGACCAGATGGGAGTCGCCGACAACGCAAACCCCGATCTGGGCAAGGATCTGGTCACGAAATCGTACCAGGATAATCAGCCGCTTGTTGTGCTGCGTGACGGGCAGCAAATCACGCTGAATCCTACTGCAAGCCCGCTTTCCAAAGCGGGGGCTGGAGGACTTTTACAGGGGCAAATCCCATCGCATTAACGCGTGCGCGACGTTAGCGAAACTTATAGATTAAGCGTGAGCATCGCAGCTTCAGACATGCGCGATTTGTCCCATGCGGGCTCCCACACCAGTACCACATCCGCCTCTTTTACCTCGTCCACCGATTCCACCTGTTTCTCAACTTCAAGCGGCAGCGAGCCAGCAACAGGACACCCCGGGGCAGTCAGTGTCATCTGCACCGTCACCGAAAAATCATCGTAAATTTCAATCGCGTAGATCAATCCCAACTCGTAAACATTCACCGGGATCTCCGGGTCATACACTTTGCTGATGGCGGCGATGATCTTTCCTTCCAGCAGCTTCTTATCCAGAGAATCCACCATTAGGGTGCGCGGGGACGCGGAGACCGCGGGAGAAGCTTGAGGCGCAGGACTACTTTGCGCCGCCCCGGGCATTAACACCGGCAGGCTCGCGACAGATCCAGGAAGTTTATAGTCATCATTCATATGCATCAGTTGTGCTCGAACCATCGGGGCGTGCCGCTGTGATTGATAAAAGGTCGTGCCCTATTCACAGCGTTTCGCTTGCAACGATATGCGTTGCCAGTTCGCGAATCTTTTTAATCATCCCTTCGAGCCCGTTTCGACGGCCCATGCTCAGGTGCGTTTCCAGACCTACCCGCCGGAGGAACGCTTCAATGTCAAACGCTAATACGTCCTTTGCGGACTGCCCGGAATAGACCCTTTGCAGAATGCCAATGAGCCCGCGAACCAGGGCCGCGTCGCTGTCAGCAAGAAAATCCAGCCGATCGGCATGCCGGACACCAAACAAATGCACCGTGCTCTGGCAGCCATGAACGCGCGTGCCTTCACTTTTAAGTTCCACAGGCATCAACGGCAGGTTTTCACCCATGCCGATGACTTCCTGCATGCGCGCATCCCAATCGGGAAGAAAATCGAACAGTTCGATCAGATCATTTGCCGCCGATTGAGGTGACTCCGCCGCCGCCCGGGGGAACCGCAGTTCGCCGTGCGCCGACGGCTCGACGGGCTTCGCCCGCTTAGACGATTCTCTTTCGACCAGTTGCTTCACCGCCGAGGCGAGTGCATCCACATCGGCCCTGGTGTTGTACATGGCAAACGATGCGCGCACCGTCGACGGAATACCAAGGCGATCCATCACTGGCTGGCAGCAATGATGCCCGGTGCGGATCGCGATGCCGCGATGATCCAGTGCAACACCAATATCGTACGAACCGATGGGAGGCTGATCGATAACAAAGGAAATCAGGCTGCCCTTTTCCGGAGCCGTGCCAATCACGCGCACGCCCGGGATAGCCTGCATTTTCTGAGTCGCATACTCCAGCAGTTCCAACTCATGAGTGTGGATGGAATCAAAGTCCAACGTGTTCAGGAATTCGATAGCGGCTCCAAGACCCACAGCGCCGGCGATATTGGGTGTGCCTGCCTCAAACTTATTAGGCAACGCCGCATACGTGGATTTCTCGAATGTAACCGACTCGATCATATCGCCGCCCCCCTGCCAGGGAGGCATGGCATCCAGCAGCGCACGCTTGCCGTACAGCACACCTACACCGGTCGGACCAAAAAGCTTGTGTCCCGAAAAAACGTAAAAATCCACATCCAGATCTTGTACGTCAGTCGCGTAATGCGCCACCCACTGTGCCCCATCACCGAGCACCTTCGCGCCCACCGCATGTGCCTGCTTTGCAATGGACTTTAAATCGTTCACCGTGCCCAGCGAATTGGATAGATGGCATATCGATACCAGGCGCGTGTGGTGATTCAGCAGCCTGCTGAATTCATCCATCCGCAATTCGCCGGCATCAGTCATGGGAATCACGCGCAGCTTTGCGCCGGTCGCCTGGCACGCCATCTGCCACGGAACAATATTAGAGTGATGTTCCATCGCCGAGATAATGACTTCATCGCCGGGCTTCAGAAAATGGCGGCCCCATGATTGGGCAACCAGGTTGATGCCCTCGGTCGTTCCGCGGGTGAAAATAATTTCTTTGTCTTCGGCCGCATTGATAAAAGCCGCCACTTTTCGACGGGCATCTTCGTACAGATGAGTTGCCGTCTGGCTCAGCTGATAAACCCCGCGATGGATGTTGGCGTTTTCAGTTTCGTAATAGCGCGCGATGGCATCAATCACCCGCTGGGGTTTTTGCGTCGTTGCTCCGTTGTCCAGGTAGATCAGTGGATGCCCGTGGGCCTTGGTGTGCAAAATGGGGAACTGGTTGCGGATGCGCTGCACATCAAACACCGGTACCTTACTGCGATTTGGGGTAGCTAAAACGCTCATTCCCCGATTATACGCCGATTTTCCGACAAACGTAGGGGCTCTCCGCAAGTGGTCAAATATGCCGCAGGGTCAATTCCAACATCGTTTTAATGAGCAAATCCCCATCATCTCGCGTAATCCCCCTGCGTTCGCCGTTCATCACACGGCGAGCCTCGCGAATAAACGCCGACCGGTCTGCCCCCGCCCGGTACACAATCGGCTTGCCGGTCATTTCCATCGCATGTGCGTACTGGCGGGGCTGAAAATAAACGAGCCCGCAGCAGGCATTGAGCGCGCACTCCAGGTCTGAGTGATATAAGATTTTCCCGCCAAGCCTCGATTTGAATTCTGGTAGTTCGTCCCACCCTTTTCCGTACACGCGCAACGGAATTCCCCCGGAGATCAGCAGCCGGGCCAGGCCTTGCTGGTATGCGGGCAGAATCAATCCTTCTATAAAACGAGCTTGGTCCAGTACCTCGGTAGCGATGTTCAACTGCCCCGCGCGGTCGCTGATGTATACGTCCACGTCTTCCACGGCCAGTGGGTTATCGGCCAGCTCCTCTTCAATCAAATCCCAGAGCAGACGATGGCTGGAGAAATCGGCAACCGACGCGGGAGCAAGGACCTTGCGTGTATCGCATATCATTCCCAACTCGGCCTGATGCAGCGCGGGTTTCGCTGCTTCCACGGGCCAGCCACAAATGCGGATTCGCTCCGCCGGCCAACCTGCCACCCGCGCAACCGGCCGCCACTTTTCGTCCGCAAGGATTAATATATCCCGCGGGCCTGCTGTATGAAAAGGCGGTGCCCCCGGTTGGGTCATCCAGGTGATCCAGGGAATTTCCGGCGAAATAAGTTGATTACAGTCGGCTCGACACACATCAGCCGACAAAATGCAACCGCACTGCTCGGCGGCGGTGAGCAACGCCAGCGGAGACCCGCAAAACGCATCGTCCATATCAAAACGTTTGACATTCAAATCCTGGTCGTCTGATTTTTCCAACTGCTTCTCAATCACCCTCGTGCCAAAGTCCCAAAGTCTAAATTCACTGCCCCCAACCAGAAGAATATTGCGCGGATCCACCTTCATGCGCGGTAGTGCTTTGAGCCGACCCACTTCGTCTCCACGTACACTCAGGACTTGGGAGAAAACATTCTGTATTTCCGTAATCATCGGCAGTGACGTTTCTTCGAGTGTCAGCCTCGTACGGATAAACCGCAGCGGTGTCGCCAGACCGGGATTATCCAGAAACATCTGCTTGATCTGCGCCAGCCATGCATCACCAGAAAAAATCCAGAATCGACCTCGATCGATCTCCTCCGAAAAATCGTGGGTGGACAAGATCATCCGCGCCGTCCGCGCATCCGGCTGAGCGACGAACAATACCGGACAATTTCCCATCTTTTCGCGTGCTGCTCGCACCAGTCCGGCATGCGCCGGCGCGAGCTGACAGCTTCCCACGGGTTCGTCGGCAAGGGTGCTCAGCAGAGACCGCCCTGAAAGCAGTGGGACCGAACAACCCGCCCACCACCGGCCTCCCTCCAGTGCGCTAAGCGACCCGTCGCGCGCGAACACCCATTCAACGTCAATTTCTACCTCTGCTAACAGCGATGCCACACAAGGCTGCTTTTTATGCAGGGCCCTGGCATTGGATTCCCAGATATTTTTTGCCATTCGCTCGGCACGGGTCATCGCCAAACGAACTTGCGGCGCGAAGGTCGGCATCTTCTGTTTATCGGACGAGCCACATTCACCGCCGCACAAAAAGCCTTAAGGTTGTCCATAGGACCATAATCTGCGACATTTGCAGCGATGGTCGTGCTCTATTTTCTGCTTCTCCTCGTGACCGACCTCTGCGGGCTGGTACTGGCGGCTTTTACACTGCCAGGCCTATGGCTCATGCTGGGCGGGGCAGCAGTCTATGCCTGGCTGACCGATGGTAGATATTTAGGAAAAGAATCCCTTATCGCCCTGCTGCTTCTCTCATTGCTCGGAGAAATCGTGGAGCTTTATCTCGGAGGGGCCGGTGCAAAAAAAGCCGGGGCTACCGGCTGGGGCGTCACCGGCGGTTTTGTCGGTGGAGTCGTGGGCGGGATCTGCCTTACTGGTCTAATCCCCATCCCGGTTTTAGGAACAATCATTGGAATTTGCCTGGGATGTTTCATTGGCGCGTTCGTCGCCGAGATGGCCACGGGCCAGCAATTGTCACAGTCAGCCCGAATCGGGTTCGGGGCCGCCACCGGTAAACTGACCGGAATCGCAGGGAAGGTTGTCATCGGTCTTGTGATGCTCGCGCTGACCTTCGTTTCTGCTTTTCCGATCCACGGGACAAAACCAGCCCCCGCCGCGGCACTGATAACACCCGCGACGCGATAAATCTGGCCGACCGGGTAGGACTTCGCCATGCCTGTTCAATTTGTTCTCGGTCGCGCGGGTTCGGGCAAGACCCGGTATCTCCTCGATCGCATGATCGAGCAGGTAAAAACAGACCCGCTGGGTTATCCGATCTTTTGGCTCCTGCCGCGCCAGGCCACTTTCCAGGCCGAGCGGTTACTTACCGCCGAACTGGGCGCTTTCAGCCGAATTCGCGTCGTATCCTTCGATCAGCTGGGCAAAGAAATCCTGATCCACTGCGGTGATATCGGTATCCCGGAGGTGACTGCCGTTGGACGGCGAATGATCATCGGACATCTGTTGCGACGTCACCAGACGGAACTCAAATTTTATTCAAGCAGTGCTCACCGTCCCGGTTTGGCGACCGAACTGGATGCCACCTTCGGTGAATTCGAGCGCGCCGGACTGGATGTTCCAACGCTGCAGGATGTTTTAAATAAGATCGAGCCGGATGATCCCGCAGGCCCTGCCCTGCGCGATAAGCTGTCCGACCTTCATTTGCTGCTCGATGCCTATAACCAGTATGTCGGGCAGGCAAAACTCGACCCGCAGCGTCGGTTAACGCTTATCCTCAAGCGTGTCTCTGAATGTTCATTGTTAACAGATGCGCATCTCATCGTGGACGATTTTTACGACTTTAGCGCAAATGAGCGCAAGCTGCTCACGGCAGTAGCCGGCGTCGTGCGGCACACCTCCATTTCGCTGCTGATTGATCCCGCCAGCAACGCTGTCACTCATCCAGCCGGACTCTCCACCGATCTCTCGAAGTTTCATCGCACCGAGCGAACCTATCGTTCGCTTCTGTCGGCGCTTCACGACTCAGCAGTCCCTGTCGAGGCTCCAGTCCTGCTTGCCGGGTCGATGCATTCATCCGCCCTGGGCACGCTCGAACAGGATCTTTTCACGAACCGGGTTCCAGCCATTGCTCCTGCGATGCAGGCCTTCGATGCGCCTGATTCACGTTCTGAAATTGATGCGGTCGCACGCAGAATAAAATCTGCAATTGCTTCGGGCGCACGATACCGCGATGTTGGGGTTCTCGTTCGCAACCTGGCTGACTATCAGGATATCATCGACGCCAGCTTCGCCGAGCACGGCATTCCCTATTTTGCCGATCAACGGCGAACGGCAGGCCATCATCCTCTTTTGCAGATGGTGCGCGCGGCCTTACAGATTGCGCGGCATCTCTGGCCCCACGATGCCGTGATGACGCTTATTAAATCCGGGCTCGCGGGCCTCAATGATGATCAGGCTGATGAGTTAGAAAATTATGTCCTTCAACACCGCATCCGCGGGCGGTTCTGGCAGTCCGAAGAACCGTGGGCCTTCAGTCGAAAACTGACTACCGCCGAGGATGAAGCCGCGCAGCCTGCAGTGAGCGAAAGCGACCGTATGGACGCATATCGCCGGTCATTGCTCGAGAAGTTGTCCCCTTTGTTGGGAATCAAAAAGCCACTCACCGTTCGCGATCTGGCCCATCGGATTTTTACGGTTCTTGATGGATTTAACGTTCGCGCCACCCTCCAGCAATGGATGACTCAGGCCGAGGAAGCGGACGACCTTGAACGACGCGACGAGCACGCACAGATCTGGTCTGAGTTCATTCAGCTCTTCGATCACATGGTCGAGCTTCTCGGCGACGAAGCAATGACTCTGGTAGATTTTATCAATGTGCTCGACAGCGGACTTGAGAGTTTTGATCTGGCATTGATTCCGGTAAAAGTCGACCAGGTGCTTGTCGGTCAACTCGACCGAACACGAACGCCGGACCTGAAGATCGTCTTCGTGCCCGGTCTGAATGAAGGGATGTTCCCGCGCGTTCAAAGCGAGCGATGCGTGATCACCGATCGCGAACGGCGCGCCCTGAGCCGGCGCGATATCCACCTCGATCCGGACAGTGAACGGCGTCTTCTGGATGAGCGATTCCTAGCCTATGTCGCATTTACCAGGCCGTCACAGAAATTAATCGTCAGTCGGTCTACCTCCGATCCGAGAGGTCGGGCGACCAATCCGTCGAGCTTTTGGATCGAGCTTTTTCGCCTCGCGCCGGCGATGTCGGTCGAGCATGTTTCCCGCGGCCTCGAAGGCAACGCCGAGCGCATCGGGACGTCTCGACAAGTCGTCGCGGGTTTGATGCGCTGGGTTCGATCACGGGGGGAAATCGATGACGCATTCTGGCCGGCTGTCTATCAATGGATGGTCACGTTGCCGCCGGAACATAGCTTGCGGACGATGCGCGATCTCGCCTGGCCGGCATTGCGATATACCAACGCTGCGGAACTGACACCCGCGTTAGCAGATCAGATTTTTTCAACGCCGCTGCAGGTGAAGGTACGACAGCTTGAGACCTTTGCCGAATGTCCGTTCAGGCATTTCGCCAGGTACGGGCTGAATCTGCGCGACCGTGACAAGCCGGACGTAACCACGATCGATTTGAGTAATGCCTATCACGACATCCTTGAAAATCTTGTAAAAGATGTTCTGGACTCCAACACCGACTGGTGTGCGCTCGATCCAGCAGAGGCAAAAGAGATGATCCGCCTCCATGCGGCGGAAATTGGTCGAAGGCTTCGCGGTGAATTGATGTTGAGCACCGCGCCAATCGATATTTGCTGGATCGAATCGAGCAAAATCTACAACAGTCACTGGCGACCATGATGGAATGTCATCGCCGCGGAAAATACCGCCCCGCGTTTGCGGGTGTTCGGTTCGGCAAGGGAGGCACACTGCCGACCTACGTGGTGCCGACCCCTGCGGGGAATGAGGTCCATCTGCACGGTCAGATCGACCGGGTTGATCTGAATGATCGGCGAACGGGCTTTATCGTTTCAGACTATAAGCTTGCAGCGGGCGCGCTGTCGATCGACCGGGTTTATCACGGATTGTCGCTTCAGTTACTCACATATCTGCTCGTTATCCAGGAAAACGGACAGGAGCTGGTCGGTCATAAGCTCACCCCCGCAGCGGCATTCCTGCTGCAATTGCTGCGATCTCCTGACAAGGTGGACCATCCCGCCGAGGGCATCCTCCCAGATGACCCCAATTTTCACCTGCGAATAAAACCGCGCGGCATACTTGACGCGCGGGCCATCAAGTCACTGGATGCGAATTTGACTGAAGGTGCCAGCGATGTAATTAATGTTTTTATTAACAAAACCGGCGAGCGCGGACGCGTTGGCACATCGGACGCCGTGGAGCAGGCGGAGTTTGAGGCCCTGTTGCAGCACGTTGAAAAACGCCTGGGCGAGTTGGCTGATCAGATCGCCACCGGCAATATCGCTGTAACACCGCATATGCTGGTGAGAAAAACGCCTTGCAGTCACTGCGAATTTCGTAGCGTGTGCCGGTTTGAACCGGGGTTAAACCAATATCGCATGCTGCAACCGATGAAGCGGGACGATGTAATCACTGCCGTCACGAGCCACTTGCCCCAACGCGGCGACCAGGAATGATCTGGCCGGCAGTCGTTGCCGCGGGTCGGTGCAACTCATCACAAAAGTGACAACGCTGATTCATCGCGACCTGACAGTCTTTTACTGAACCCACCTCTCCGGGCCACCCAGCGACGACATCGCCTACTCCGATGCACTGGCGGCGGCCCACTGTTCGAAGCGGGCCAACATCTCCCGGCTGACACTCCTCGGAGCATCGTGAATGGCGGCTTCGAGGATCGCCCTGGTGATGTCGCCTTCCTGCCCGGTGGCTACCGATTGCAGGAAAGGGATGGTCGCCGATCGATCGCAGATATATTTGATATCCGCGCCACTAAAACCGTCCAGTTTTTCGGCTAGATCATCGAGATTCACATCGCCGCTCACCGGGCGATGACTGAGGTACAGTTCCAGCAGCTTTCGACGGGCCATCAGGTCAGGAAGCGGAATGTAAACCTTGTCATCAAATCGACCGGGGCGCAGCACCGCCGGGTCCAATTGCCAGGGGACATTCGTCGCGCCCATAAAAAGAATGGGACATAGCTTCTTCTTATCGAATCCTTCCATGCCTTGCAGTATCTGTGGAACCACCCGCTGCATGACGCTGCTTCCCTCATCTTTGCGCGCTGGAACAAGCGCTTCAATTTCATCGATAAAGATGATGCTTCGCTTTTCACCGGCGGCGGCGTCGAAAAGCTTCTTGATATTCTGTTCGGCTTCACCCACCCATTTACTCAGAATGTCAGCCGGCGAAATGCGAAAGAAACTGGCATCGATCTCACCGGCCGTTGCCTTGGCCAGCATCGTTTTTCCCGTGCCGGGCGGGCCGTAAAGCAGAATGCCGCCGCCGGGTCGAACTCCAAATTTTTCGGCCAATTCCGGATGCTGAAACGGGTAGATCATCTTCAGCCGGATGTCTTGTTTCACATCCTCCAGTCCGGCTACATCGTCGAATCGAATCGTTGGCTTTTCGCGCACCATCCATTGGTTGCCGCTTTTGGATCCTTCAGCCTCGCCACTGGCCGCGTCGCGAGATACCTCGCCGGGCCGGCGCGATTGCGTTTTCGCTTTAACACAGTCGCGGGCCAGGTCGAGCAGTTTCTCAGCCATCTGCGTACGGGCCTGCTTCAGTTCCTCGCTCCTGGCCTGTTTACTCAGCTCCACCATCGACCGCGCAGCTTCAAGCAGGTAAATGCGCGCCGATTCCCATTCACCAGCGCCCGGGCATCGAGGCCTTTTTGGCGATAGCGTTCGAAGGTATCCCAGGAGACAGTGGACATATTCAAATCGTCGCTGGAATGAGCTGAGCGGGCAAGGGGAGGAGGATTGCCACAGCGTTATTCCTCGCTGCACATTTGAACGTCGTCGCAGGCAGAGGCCGAGGTCGGATTCGAACCGACGAATAACGGATTTGCAATCCGTCCCCTTAGTCCACTTGGGTACTCGGCCGGGGGAAAGAACATTATCGTGGTTGGGCCGGGCGAGCAAGCACTGCGATTGGGGCGGCTGCAGTTGGCTCAGATCGGTGTTTCGAGGGCCTCAATGTCGGTTATCTACCAGCTGGCTCGACGTGGAGCGGGTGGTCTTGCGCAACTTCAATGCTTGACCCAAGGCCCAGGACATATCGCGGAAGCCGTCGAAGGTGTGGGCGGGCTCGTGGTGTGTGAGATGATGAGCAGCCTGATGCAACGGGGCCAAGGCGGCATACGCGAATGCACGCACCGGGCGCGATTGCCAAAACAGGTATCGCTTGAGACTGGTGTAATAGCGGGCACGCTCGAGTTGCTGGGCCTGGGTCTTTTTCAAATCAGCGGGTTTGGGCGGCGGTAAATGCAGGTTGACCAGTTCCGGGCGATACTCAATTCGATAACCGGTGGCCAGCATTTGCTGGCAAAGGTCCATGTCTTCGTAGCCGTAAACAATCCGTTCATCAAACCTGGCGATATCAAATGCACGTTTTGGAAAGATATTGCAATTCAGCTGGACGGTTTCGTTGGGACGTACTGGTGAAAGAGGCCGGCCGAAATGTCCCCAGAATGTGGGGTTGCTCGGCGTGACGCGATTGATCCCGTTCTGAAGGACATCGCCGGTGAAGATCGTGCGGCCGTCGGCGCGGGCAATCAGATTCTGGGCCAGGCGAACGAAATCGGGCATTACCTCGGCATCATCATCGAGCAGCGCGAGGTACTCGCTATTTGCCACAGCGATGACGACATTTCGATTGGCGCAAAGCCCTTGTCGCGGGCCATGCACGTAGCGGACGAACGGAAAATCACCGCAGACTGCGGCGGTTTCCGCGCCGTCGATCGAATCATCGCCGACGATGACCTCAGCGGGAAGCACTTGTGCCTGTTCGATGGAAGCGAGACAACGCCGCAGGACCGTCGGGCGATTGGCGGTACAGATACAGATGGAAACCGCGGGCTTAGCGCCACGTTGCAAGTCGGCACGGGCGGGCGTGAGACCGGCATCAGGTTGGTCGGTCCCCGGTGTCGTGCTGCCGGCAACGCGGCGCAGCACCTGCTCATAGATGCCGATGGTCCGAGCAGCAATCTCGTTCCAATCGTGGCGCTGCACCGATTGCTGGGCGCGGATACGTACGGCGTGCAGCATCGAACGATCACGCGACCAACGGTCGATGATCTCGACAATGGATCTGGCATCGCCGGGTCGCACCAACTCTCCGTTTTTACCCGGGTCAATCACGCGGGACGCGCCACCGACGCGTGTGGCGATAGGCGCGAGACCGCACGCCATCGCTTCGGGTAAAGCAAGTGCATACCCTTCGGCAAAGCTGCACATCAACAGGATGTGCTGGCCGGTAAGCAGGTCGGGGAAATCAATGTTGCGATACTGCGGGAGCACGCGAATTTTCGATCGGACTTCCGGCGGGAAATCCGCACGGATTTGCACTTCGTCCTGCCCGGTTCCAAAAAGGCTGAGAATAAACGGCACACCCAGCACATGCAGCAGCTTGGTAGATTCGATGATGATGCGCGTGCCTTTGCGGTCAATCCACTTTCCAACCGCCGCAAGTTTCAGCGGCTGGTCGTTCGTTGCCTGCAGTGGCGCGGGCAGTCCCAGGAAGGCTCGACCTATGCCGTTTGCAATGACACTGGTTTGCGCTTCGTTAACGCCAAGCTCATTGACGGCGTAATCACGATCCACGTCGTTCAGCAGCAATGCGTGGTCACAGGTGAACAGCGAATGACGAACTTCCCACAGTCGGTACCCACCGTGATACAGAGGATATTTCCAATTGAGCTTTGCCCGACCGGCGGCGGCATCGGCGCAACGCCAGTGGTCTATAGTGTGTTCGAGTCCGTGAGAACGGGTAATAAGAGCAGGGAGGCCGTTCACACTTCCCGGGCGACCGCGATGAGCCCAGACCCAGCTCGATCCGGTGGAGGCATCGACAATATCCAGCTCCTTCGCGCGGCTTCGCATAAATGACGCGAAGCGCCAGGGAAATTTAAGCTCACTGCCTAATGAATCGGAGATGGTGTCATGACCAAACGCGTGCTCGTATGCAAAATAATCCACGCGGCAACCCTGTTCGGTGAGGGCCGCCCCCAATGCAAGTGTCGCGCCCGGTGGTCCGTCGCCGGGCGTCAAACGACTTTGCAAAGCCAGTAGCACGCGAAGGCTCATGAGCTGACGACCTCCGCGGTAGCATGCCCGGACGATTCGATTGCCGCTGGCGCAGGCGCGCGTATCACCTCGGCGATCACTGCGTCAACGCGGGCAAGAAATCCCTCCAAGCTGAAACGGGTGATGGCGGTTTTGTAACCGGCTTCGAGCAGAACGACCGTAGCCGATGGATTTTCCAATAGTGCGAGTATTGCGTTGGCCAGAAGCGCCGGGTTCTTAGGTGGTACTAAAACCCCGTCATGACCGTGCGAGACGATCTCTGCCGCGCCGCCCTCGGCAGCGGCGATAAGCGGTCGCCGGGCGAGCATCGCCTCTACGAGCACACGACCGAACGGCTCCGGCGAGGTTGAGGTATGCGCGACAACATCCACCTCGGCCATCGCGCCTGCGACATCATTACGGAAACCGGCGAAATCGAGCGCGGTCAGCAACTCCAAGTTCTTTGGCGAGCGATCGCAGTGAATCGGAATAAGAGTGTTCTCTGAATAATGCATCGCCCACAAAAACCGCATGAACACCCGGTAGCGACGGAAGCGCGCGGATCAGGATGTCCTGCCCTTTCCAGGGTGTGATCCGGCCGAACACACCCACCAGAGGGGCGGTGCCGATCGCAAATTCATCCCGGAGCCGCGTCTTTTCAGTCGCGCTGCCCGGCACACTGCCGAAACTCTCCGCGTCGATGCCGTTGTAGACCACGCGGGCGATTTCAGGTTTGCCTTTGCTATCGATAAAGCTCTGCATTGCCGACCGGGAAACAGTAACAACGCGCGTGGCAAAACGATTGGCCAGGCTGACCGCGATGCGTCGATTGCTCGGGCTGAAGTGGTCTGCGGTGAGAATATCGTGCATATGCCACACCAGCGGTCTGCGCGACAGCGAGGCGGCGAAGCAACCGATGACAAACGATTTTTGCGAATTGGCCCAGATGAGATCGAACTGTTTTGCCTGCCGGGAAATTTTCCACGCCAGGCGAATAACGCTGGGCACCGTACGGGCGGTGCGCCAGAACCCGCTGGTTCGACGAACCTGCGACACCTGATCCGGAAGCGGAAGCACTGTGACATCCGCGCCAACGGATTGAAGCGCTTTGCGCAGGGGACCTTCGGCCATCAGAATAACTTTAGAGCGGCCCACCATGTGGCGCGCCATGTCGGTGAGGCATAGTTCCGCGCCACCGAGCGCGCCAACATGATCCAGAAACAAAACGCGCGGAAGAACCTGCGATGGCGCGGCAGCGGTCACGCGGCCTCCGGCTGTGATGCGGCGATGGCTTCTTCGTAAACCGCGCGAACTTTTAAGACAGCGGTGGCCCAGTCGAAATTCGCGCGGGCGAATGCCTTGCATTGATCCGGCGAGGGAAGCTTAAGTGTGC
Organism: uncultured Phycisphaerales bacterium; assembly: GCA_963792535.1. Lineage (GTDB taxonomy): Bacteria > Planctomycetota > Phycisphaerae > Tepidisphaerales > Tepidisphaeraceae > CBDAQA01. The sequence continues at coordinate 372,833 of CAWBWQ010000004.1, read as the reverse complement.
CGCGGAAAGCGGCGGTTAAAGCCGCTGCCAGCGCGGCGGGGGTCCAGTCGGGGACGATCAAATCGGGGGATAACCCCCCCACCACCTCCGGCGATCCACCGATGGGCGTAACGATGGGCGGTGTGCCCGCGGCCATCGATTCAACCGTCGTCAAACCGAAGCCTTCAAGGCTCACCGTCGGCACCACCGTCAGGTCGGCAGCACGGTAAGCCAGCGGCAGATCCGAATCGGAGACGAAACCAAGAAGCCGAACATGATGCTCCAGGCCGGCCGTCTTGATCTGCTGCTGAAGTTCAGGACCAAGCCAGCCTTTGCCGGCGATGAGTACGAGCACGTCGGGGACTTTTTCGCGCACACTTTTTACGGCTTCGATGAGATTTTCCAGTCCCATGCGGCGGAACAACCGACGAACCGAAAAGGCGATCGGACGATCCGCGGGCCAACCGAGTTTTTCGCGGGCCTCGGCACGCGTTTCGACCGGATCAAAACGCCCGGTTTCAACCGCACCGGGAACCACCCGAATTTTTTCGCGCGGAACGCCGTAGCTTTCATGAAGAACGGTGGCAAAAGCGTGGGACAACGTAATGCAGCGAATCGCCCGGCTGTAAACCATCGCTTCCATGCGATGCTTGAGCGCGTTAACGATATACCGCGAGTTTTCCGCGGACGATTCAAGTGCATACGGCCCGTGAAAATGTACGACCAGCGGAAGGCCCTTAATAAGTGAAAGCGTCGGCGCGGTGTATAATGAATGATGCGAGGCGACCAGATCAAAGGGTTGATCCGCTAACGCTTCTGAAACGCTTTTTCGCATGGCGAACCAGCGGGACCAGAGCCGGATGTCGCTGGAGGCGGCGGAAACCACCACGCCGTTGGATTCGGTGGCTACGTTGGCAGACCCCATGACCAATCCGCGCCCGCGCACATTTGCTTCGGGAAGGTGGCGAAGCAATTCGCAATAGTAACGCTCCAGCCCCCCGGGCTTTTCGCTGAACCATGACATGCCCAATTGCAGCGTTTTCACCAGCGGCGTCACGAGGGACACCGGCGCAGCGAGTGGAGCAGCCGAAGATGTCGACAACGGTACAGCGACGGCGGTCATAGCATCTACCTTCGTACAGCGCGGGACTTATAGAAGCTTACCAAGCTGCGGGGGGCGCGTCACCATCAAACATGCAAACAGCGCGCAGCAGGGGTGTAGGCGCCAGGGTGGCGATTCTGGCATAATGCGATGAACTCCAACCAAGGATGGTCGCATGGGCTTGGATTTCAGCACGTTATCTCCCGAGGAACTCCTGGCAGCCGAATCGGCGGTGCTCACGATGCGCAGCTTGACTCAGGCTGTCAAAACCGCGCCGCACGGCAAAGGGATGCTCTGCGTGGAAACGGCGTTGCACGATAAAGGGTTTGAGCATCTTCGAATGATGCTGCAGTCGGCGGTGGCGTCCCACGAAGGGGCGCAAAAAAAGGGGTCTGCAGTTTGCCGTGTTCCTGCGGGAAAAACGCCTCGTTCAAGCGGCGCAAGGTGAAGAAGGTGCTCAGCAGCATCGGGCACATTGCCGTCGACCGTCGGTATTACGCGTGCCGAAAGTGCAAGGCCAAGCAGATTCCGTGGGAAGGCTGGGCGGGTATCAACGCAAAGCATCGGGTGACGCCTCATGCCCAGCGAATGATTGTGCTGGCCGGCAGCGGTCGTTCGTTTGATGAAGCGGAGAGGAATCTGAAGGAACTGTGTCACGTTCAAACCAGCAACGACGTGATTCGAGCGATCTGCGATGAACAGGGGACGGCGATGCAGGAGTGGATCAACAGCAGCCCCGAGCCCAAAATGGCCTTCGCCGCGGCCAGGGGGGAGGTGGAGTTTTCCACCGATGGTTTGAAGATCAACACCGTCGGTGGCTGGCGGGAGATGCGTCTGAGCGTGATCAGCAAGCGGGAACCGGTCGCCTCGGCAACACCGCGGCAGTGGAACGATCGCGTGCTGAATCGGCCTGCGGTGAGAATGGGCATCTGTGCGATCGCGCCCTGCAATATCATCGGTGCGAGCTGGCAGCGGCTCTGCAAAACACTGGGGCTGCCCAAAGATCAGGACCTGAGCATTCTGGCCGATGGCGCCCGGTGGATCTGGGACCAGGCGGCCAAACGCTTTGCGGGCAAAGAGGTTCAGTGGGTGGTGGACATCTATCACCTGATGCTCTACCTGTTTGCCGCTGCCGCGGAGTTGGGTACCAAAGGTGCCGAGCAATGGGTCGGTCAGCGCATCCTGGAACTGATCGAGATGGGCGGCCCGAAATTCATCGAGCATCTGCAAAGCATCGGTCCTCCCGATCCAAAGCCCGCCACCGCAGCCGCATGGACCAAACTGCTGCATTATCTGAGCGAAAACCGCGACAGCCTGTGGTACGGCGATCGATTGAAACAAGGCCTGCCCATCGGCAGCGGCCTGATCGAAGGCGGCGCGAAAAATATTCTGGGCAAACGCTTGAAGATTAACATCGCCCGCTGGCGGATTCGCCGTGCTGAACGGATGGGCACGATCCGCTGCATTCAGTATAGCGGCCTATGGGATACCTATTGGGACTCAAAAATGGCCGCCTGAATCGCCACACTTAAAAGTTACACCCGCGCGCAGCATTGGCAGGCGTAGATAATCCCGGGAACGAAATCAGTTTGAAGTGGCGGATCGCCGCTTTATGCAAAAGCCTTCTGCTTGTCAGGGCCGGACGTTTCAGCCTCGGCGGCGGCAACCTTGCTGCGAAGGCGAAGCCCCTGCTGCTCGAGATCCGGACTGAGAAACAGTTCGTCTTCGGACGGACGCCGACCTGAAACACTGTTGAAGGTGATCCATTCGTCCTCAACCAGTTTCAGGAACTCTTCGCGGAAACGCGGGGCGTTAAACCGCTCGGCATGAGCGCGGATGGCGACCGGGTCGAAGGCAGCATAGTCGCGCTCCAACCGGTTGACGGCGTCGGTAAGACTTTCAATGGTTTGTTCGTTAAAGAAGACACCGGTCTTGCCGGCGATGACGGTTTCGGTAACACCGCCGCGACCGTAGGCGATGACGGGTGTGCCGCACGCCTGGGCCTCAACGGGAACGATCCCAAAGTCTTCCTCAGCGGCGAAGACAAACGCGCGAGCGTGCCGCATATATTCAACCAGGCGGTCGAAGGGTTGATGGCCCACCAGTTTCACATTGGGACCGGCTTTGGATTTGATGCGCTCAAACTCGGGCCCTTCCCCGACGATGATGAGGCGCTTGTCCGGCATGGCGGTAAACGTCTCGGCGATCAGTTCGATTCGCTTGTACGGAACCATTCGCGAAGCGGTCAGGTAGTAATCTTCCTTCTGGGTTTCCAGTGCGAAGCTGTCGACGTCCACGGGCGGATACAGCGTGGTGGAACGGCGGCGATAGAATTTCTCGATGCGCCGCGCGACAAAGTCGCTGTTGGTGAGGAAGACATCCACACCGTTGGCCGAGCGGGCATCCCAGTTGCGAATGTAATGAAGAACCGCTCGGGCGAACATAGATTTAAGACCCGAGGAAAGGCCGGTTTCGATCAGGTATTGATGCTGCATGTCCCAGGCAAATCGCACGGGCGTGTGGCAGTAGCAGACATGCAGTTGATCCGGGCGGGTGAGCACGCCCTTGGCGGCGACGTAAGAACTGGAGATCACGATATCAAAAGCCGACACGTCGAGTTGTTCGATCGCCAGCGGCATCAGGGGCAGATAATGGCGGTGCTTGCTGCGCGCGAGCGGAAGCCGCTGGATGAACGATGAGGTGACCGAGCGACCCTGCAGGAAAGCGCGCTTTTCCGGCGGGAGAAAATCGAACAGGCTGTACAGCGAAGCTTCGGGGAAAACGTGAAGCATTTGTTCCAGCACTGCGCTCGGCACCGGCATAGGTGTAGAGGAAGTCATGGACGATCGCGACCTTGATGCCCGGCTTGATTGTCGAGTCCATCCTGGGGATGGCTGAAAGACCGTTGAAGGTCCACTTAAGATTTCCAGCCGCACCCTTGCGCACTTCGGGCAGGGACGCGAGACTGTTTTCCTCCATCAGGCGGGCGAAGACCGTAACCCGGCGTCCCGCGAGTTCCAGCGAACCCTGGGCAGATACTTCAACTTCCGCGCGAAGAGGGCCGCCGACGCGGCGCTGGCTGATCGGCACACTGACGTTGAGCGTGGGAGCAGACGGCGCAGGCTGCTCGCGGTTCCACGTCAGTGTGCGGATCGAACCATCGCGATTCGTCAGCGGAAGCGAGAGGCTGACAAAATCCAGGCGCGTCAGGGCTTCGCAGACCTCTGACCACCAGCCATCAAAGTTTCGGGCGGCGATAAACTTCAGCTGCATTTCATCGAAGGTATGCCGGTATTGGTTGGTCAACTTGCTGATGTCGCGATTGCGGCGGAAGGCGCTTGCGATATCACCGACGCGCAGCGATCCGACGATGGCAAAGAAACCGATGAGAATAACCGGATGCACGGTTGCAAAAAGCGTTTTGCCGACCGGGCTGTTGGAAACCCAGGCGGCAGCGCCGACACCGGCGCACGCGAGTGTGACGGCATACAGAATCACCACCGCGTCGCGATGGCCGACACCGAGATCCATCAGGCGATGATGTACATGACCACGCTCGGCAGAAAACAGCGACCGGCGTTGAAGCACGCCTCGGCGCACCATTGTCAAGGCGGTATCCAGAATCGGAATGCCCAGCGCCAGGGCGGGCAATGTGAAGCCGGCGGTCATTCCCGTGCGCTTGGCGCACATGAGTGATGTGGTGGCGAGGGTAAAACCGAGGAACATGCTGCCGCAGTCACCCATGAACACTTTTGCGGGATTGAAGTTAAAGACGAGAAATCCGCAGAGGCTGCCAAGCAGGCCCAGTGCGACGACCGCAACGGCGGGATCGTTGTGCACGGAAACGAGGGCAATGGTACCGGCGGTGACGGCGGAAATACCGGCTGCCAGGCCGTCAAGTCCGTCAATGAAATTGACCGCGGTGGTGACGCCGACGATCCAGAGAAACGTGACAGGGATGGCAAATTCGCGCAGGTATAAGGCGTGACCGTGACCGAGTGAAATCACGTCCAGTTTGAAGCCGGCGGCGCAGACGGCGCTGGTGGCAATGAACAAAGCCAGCAGTTTATATTGCGATCGCTGGACAGTGATGAAGTCGTCGAGCAACCCCATGAGGAAGACACCGAAACAGGCGGCCAGCGCGACCCAGATGTTGGCAAAGCCTGGTAATACGTCGGCGAAACTCGTTAAGTGAATCAAGGCTGGAATGACAACCGCCGCCATGGCCGCGACGATGGCAACACCTCCGGCCCGGGGTGTAGGACGGAAATGCACTTTGCGCGCGTTCGGACGGTCTACCACCCCCAGGAGTCGAGCGAGTCGCATCGACACGGGTGTGAGCAGAAGCGCACCTGCGGCGGCACCTGCGAAAGTGTATAAATAAAGTCCCATATTTTCTTCCCGCGGACCCAGATGGTCCTTCCCCGGACACCACTTTTGAAACCGGCGCGGGGAACTATGTTCCACCGCCGGAGTCTCGGCAGTTACGACCCACTCAACTTCAACAAACGAACTTCGGCACTTCGATCTGCGATTGGCCAGACGAACACCCACTGCCTGTTCATCGAGTCACTTGGTTAACCGATCCCACGAGCAATTAACCGATCCCACGATTCTGCTAATCGACAACTTCTACTTCAGGAACAATATTCTGTTGTAACGTAGTCCTTTGCAAAACATTTGATGCCGTATAATTACGAATACCACGATTTTCTTTAAGATGCTTAGCGGGTCGCACGACCGCGATTTCCGTCTGTGTCGCTTCAACCATACGCAAAATTCCCCGGGATCGTTGCAGGGGTTTAACCAACGTGACCCCGTTCACAACTGCTCCCAATACGCGGGCACCCACATTAAGGAGTTGCTCCAGCGCGCGATCCGCCAACTTCTGGCGTGTAGATCCAATACGGACGACCAGCACGGTCAGATCTGCCGACGCGGCGAGAATCCGAGCGTCGGCGAACCGACAGACCGGCGGCGAATCAAACACGATATGCTGATACGGCAAAGCAAGCTCGTCAATAAGCCTCGAAAAACCACTGCTATTCAGCAGGTTTTCCGGGCTTTGAGGGCTTGTACCGCAGGTCAGCACGTCGAGACACTCGACTGCCGTTCGCTGAATCGCGCGGTCCACAGCAATCTTTCCACATAATACATCAGACAGCCCAGCCGGGCGGGCAATTTCAAAAATTGCTGGAATGGACGGGTTTCTGAAATTCACATCAACCAACAAGGTACGGCTTCCCGCCTGCGCCAGGGCAATCGCAAGATTGCTTGAGAACACTGAACGACCGTCTTCCGGCGAAGGCGAGGTAACCAGTATGGTCTTTGCCGGCGCGGATTTACCCGCGAAGAAAATTGCCGACCGCACGGTTTTGGCGGCCTCGGCGAAAGACGACATCGGATCGGAATGTGTAACACGTCCGCAGTCTGAAACAGTTGGGCGACCTGTGACGGTTGGAACGACGGCAAGGGTTGGAATCTGAAGTCGGGAACGGATCGGATCTATAGAACGCAGTATCGGATCAGTGGCGAAAAGTCCCAGTGACAAAGCGATACCCAGCAGCAAACCACTGGCGGTGGCGATTGCGAGTGTGCCGCGCGGTGGTGTTGATTGCAGCCGATGCGGGACGCGCTTCGTCCAACAAAAGGATTTGCATGGGAACAACATCGTTGAGATGCACCTGCTTGAGTTGGCTGTCTGTTTCTTCAGCGGATCGTTCGGTTCGTCGAACTTCATCCTGCAAATTGGCGAGTTGAACTCGCCTGGCGTTGAGATGAATCACCGCGTTGTTCTGCGCATCAAATGCGGTTTGCAGTTCCACGGCATGTCGGCGAGCGACGTCCAGATCCGCGCGGGTTTGCGCAAGTGACGCGAGTCCTAACTTCTGGTGATGGACGGCCAGTTCGTGATTGAGGTGCGCGATGGAGGCCTTCACATCCCGCACACTTGGGCTGTCGTCCGCGAGCCCGCGTGCGCGAAGCACATCAAGATTAGCTGAGGCGAGACTTAATTCGTTTTGAATCCAGACGGGGTCGACATCTGATTCGTCTGCAGCGGGCCTTGCTTTGGAAGATGCGTCATCCGTGGAGGGAACCGGGGCTGAAGGTCCACCGTACTGCGCGAGCAACGAATCGTAGCTGGCATTCAACGTCATGACGCTTGCTTCGGCTTCGGTCAATTGCTCGTTGAGTTTTGACAGCTTCTGCTTTTGCAGATCGGTGGCAGAGTCGAAATCGACATCGCTGTTTTGGGCCTGGAAATCTTTGAGCGCCTTGAGGTGCCGGGTGAGTTCCGTCGAGAGGGCGTCCTTCTTCTGATTCAGCGAGATGATAAGCGCCGCGTTTGGATTGCCGGGCTGGGCCGCCTGGTAATTTCGATAGGCGTTGACCACAGTGTTGACAATGACGGCGGCGTCAGAGGCAACGGGAGACGAGGCGAAAACCGCAAGGGTTCCGTCACCTGATGCCGCCGATGAATTGGGAGTGGCGGCGATGGTTGCGCCGGGGGTAACTTTCAGGCTTTGCGTGAGCAGTCCGTACAGATCGGTAGCGGATCCGAAGGTCTTCAGATGTAGTTTTGCAAGTGCGATGGCAGCGTTGTTGAGAACTGGCGCGGATTGAAGCAGGTCCACCTGCGACTGAACATACGCCGGCGACGCGGGCACCGGCGCGCTGCCGATTGTTTGCTGGAAGAGAAGGCGCGAGGAAGACTCAAAGACAACGGGCGTTCGACCGGCAATGAAACCACCGACGCACAGCGAAACACAGACGCAGGAGGTGATGATCCAGCGATATCGCCAAAGTACATGAGACAGCCGTTCCGATGCCACTTGGGGAATCTCAACTGTCAATGCACTTTCAGTGCGCGATGCCATACATCACAACCTGAACCCTGTTAAACAATGGACCGAAGCTCAACGCTTATTCAGCCTTAATTCCCAGATCCCACCTATCGCTGAAACTGGTTGGTATTGTGTCCGGGCCGGGCTGTCACACCATTACAGGTGTGGAACAAGACCCCTAAATGCGCGGGCACGTAATGCGATAGCCTCGCGGGCCATCATTGTTAACAATGGTCGCGAGTCAACAAAAATCTGATGATTTCTGCAGCAATTAAGAAATATGCGGCGCTCATTTCGTGAAAAGATAAGCGTATTTCAAACTAGTCGGGGAGGTTTGCCTATCTTATCGCAGGGGGTAATATGGAATGTCGGGGGACTCCACAGCGGAATGCGACGCGCACGCCACCGCATTTTATGTATTCTTGCTAAAACGTCGCATCATGCGTCGCACAACGACGCATTTTCTGCTCGATGAGACGCGCCACGCGATAACGGAGGGTAAAAAAACGAGATTGCTCTTCATCAACGCTTCAGGCGCGGTTCATTATGCTAGGTCAGCGACACGATTAGCGGATGTGGATTTTGTGATCCGGCAGCTCGCTGGTCGGGCGCTTTAACAGGAGCGAATGATGCTGAACGGGAAACGCTTATCGAAACATCTATTGGCATGTGGGGTTCTTGCGGGCTGCATGCTGGTGCCGTTGGCACACGCAGACGACAACGGGCCCCCCGGCGCGGGCCAGCCAGGGACTGCCAGTGGTGGTCAGCACGGAGGAAGACCGGAACACGGAGCGCCAGGCTTTCATCTCATTCCACGTTTTGCGGAGCAAAAGATGGATTTGTCGGATGACCAGAAGAAGCAGATTGCCGACCTCGAACAACAAACCAAGGCGAAGCTGGCAGAAATTCTGACGGCCGACCAGATGAAGATCCTAAACACGGCGCGACCACCGCATCCGGGTGGCGGTGGTGGTGGCGGTGGTGGTGGTCAGGGAAACCAGGGTGGCGGGTCGGGTGGTCCCCCTCAGGGTAATTGATGTTTGTCGCTTTGCCTTTTGGGGGCGAGTTTCGGATGGATAGTAACCTACTGAAAGCGGCCCACGCGATGGTTGCGCGAATCGGGCTACCCTGGGTGGATTTTGTTCCGGCAAATTTGCCGGGCTTCCACCCAGGGTATACCTTTCAGGAATGGCGCAGCGATTTCTCATCACCGGTGGAGCGGGGTTCATCGGTTCGCACCTTGCAGAGCAGCTGCTCGAACGCGGAAATTCGGTTGTAGTACTGGATGATCTCTCCACCGGCCGGATGCAAAATCTGGCCCACCTTCGCAATCACGGGCGTCTACAGATCGTTCGCGACTCGGTCGAGAACGAATCGACTGTCGGCCTGTTGATGAGTCAATGCGACGCGGTATTCCATCTAGCTTCGGCGGTCGGGGTTCAGTTGATCGTTGACGAGCCTGTGCGCACTATTCGAACAACGATTCACGGGACAGAGGTTGTTCTCGAATCGGCTAACAAATACGGTCGGCCCGTGTTAATCACCAGTTCATCGGAAGTGTACGGCAAGGGCGCTCGGGTCCCTTTCAGTGAAGAAGATGATGTGGTGATGGGCCCCACCCGCCATAGCCGATGGTGCTATGCGTATGCGAAGGGGATTGATGAATTTCTCGGGCTGGCATACTTCAGGCAGTTTGGATTACCGGTAACAATTGTGAGATTGTTCAATACCGTGGGTCCCCGGCAGGTGGGGATGTACGGCATGGTGCTGCCGCGCTTTGTCAGCGCCGCGTTGTCTGGAAAACCGCTGCAGGTATATGGCGATGGGAAACAGACGCGATGTTTCTGCCATGTCAGCGATGTCGTTAACGCGATTATCGCCCTGCAGGAATCGAGCAACGCGAAGGGACAGGTTTTTAACCTGGGCAGCGACCAGGAAATTTCAATATCCGCGCTGGCCCGGCGTGTGATCGAGCTGGCCGGCAGTTCCAGCGTGATCGAGTCGATCAGCTACGAAAAAGCATACGGGCAGGCGTTTGACGACCTGGCCCGGCGGGTTCCCAAACTCGATCGAATTCGATCGACAATCGCCTTTGCGCCGCGTTATCAATTAGATGAGATAATCCTGTCGGTTATCGCGGATCAGCGCGAATTGAGTTGAGTTGCTCCCGATAGATGCCGATTATCATGCTAAAGCGTCATTCCTCCCGAGGCTGAAACACCCATGATCACCCACTTGCTGACTCAAAGCGGGGTTTTGTGCCTCGTGCCTGCCGATCCTCTGCCGAATGCAACCGTTGACGAAGTGCTGTCGCCGTACGTCTACATTTTTTATGCGGGGTTTCTGCTGGGTTATGTCTTCACACCGATGATGCGACACGTAGCGTTGTATTACAAGGTGATTGATGCGCCGGATCTGCATCGCAAAATGCACAAGGAACCGGTGGCCTACCTTGGCGGAGTGGCGGTTTTTCTCGGTTGGATGGGCGGGCTGGCGATGAGCCAGTTTGTTCAGAGCGCACCGATCTGATTCGAGCATTCCTCATCTACGCTGGCCCGTGGCGATCGTCATTGGAGCAAGCTTGATTGTCGTTCTCGGTTTATGGGATGACGTTAAAAAAATAAACCCCTGGCTCAAGATCCTGGTTCAGACGATAGCGGCGGCAGTTCTTAATGAGCGGTGGGATCGGTACGAACACAACCGGGCCATTGTTTGCGCCTATTTTCAACCGCGTGCAGACCATCACGCCGATGGACCATCAGATGTACGATCTGTTTATTCATGTGACCAGCGCGATCGTCACGGTGATTCTGGTGGTGGGTTGCTGCAATGCCTCGAACCTGATGGACGGTCTGGATGGTTTGTGCGGGGGGGTCAGCGCGATAATTGCCGCTGGTTTTGTTTTCCTCGCCGTCCACATGGCGACGTTTGGTCAGGTGGGAAACACCAATACCGAAGGAATGCGCGTTGTGCTCGGACTGGCATTACTGGGTGCCGTCTTGGGCTTTGTTCCTTATAATTTCAATCCTGCCTCGATCTTCCTCGGTGATACCGGGAGCATGTTCATCGGTTTTTCCTTTGCGACCCTGTTGGCGATGATGGCGGAGGATCGCCCGAAATGGTTTCTGGCGGGGATTGTCATGTTTGCCTTGCCAATTCTCGACACCGCCCTGGCGTTTGTTCGTAGAATCACCAACAACAGACCCATTTTTTCAGCGGATAAACTGCATCTGCATCACCAACTGCTGTTACGCGGATTTACCGTCAAGCAAACCGTCGTCATCAGCTACGCCCTGGCGACCTGCTTTGTGCTGCTCGGGGGCGCGATCGTCTTTATGCGTACGCGATATGTTGTTGCAGCCTACATGGTAATTTTCGGGTCTATCATCGTCGCAGCTTATAAATCCGGTCTCGTCCACGAGAAATCCACCGTGCTCGCACCCAAGGGGATCAGTGAAGGCAATCCTGAAAATGCAGCGCAATTCGACACCAGCGGCGCGGTGATGGAACTGAAATCGCCCGGGGATAAGACAGTCGCTTAAGGTAGCTAATCTGCTGAAATCCCTTCCGCCGTCCCCATTGAATATCTACAGGACTGCTCAGAGCGCTCCAGATTCTGTTGCGCTTAATTCTCTTTCGTTTGGCAATTCTCTTTTGTTTGGTCTCGCAAAAATGTATAAAGGTCACCACGGTATCCGGGGGTGACGTTCCCAGCGCGAGATGGATTGACCTTGCGGTGAGGTTGGAACAACATGGGAAACCGCGCCCAACGAGTGTCAGGATGTATCTTAAACGTACGTTGCGGCTCCTGAGTCTTGCAGGGGCGTTCGCCTCTGCCAACATGGTCAGGGCAACCACGTATTACGTAAGCCCCACCGGCAGTGACACCGCCAGTGGAACCGCGCCGGGTTCGGCGTGGCAATCGCTATCCAAAGTGGATTCCACAAACTTCGCCCCGGGATCTCAGATTTTGTTTCAGAGCGGGGGCAGCTGGTATGGCAACCAACTCATCACCCAGTCGGGTACACCATCACAGCCCATCACATACGGGTCATACGGAAACGGCGCGAATCCCACAATATGGGGTAGTGTGCCTGTCTCCTACTCCGCGCTTTCGCCGGTGACCGGCAGCACTTATTTTTATCCGTCTTCAGTGCCGGTTAACTCGTTTTTGATCAATCACCAGTTCACGCACAACGCCGATCTGTTGACTGATACGAGCACGCTTTCCGCGACTGCCGCTTATATAGAAAACAATCCCAACACTTCGTGTTTCGTCCCCGCCGGCCCGAGCAACAGTGCGGGTGTCTTGGTGAACACTGGGATTCCGCCGCAGTATAACACTGCTGTCAACAGCTTCAGCGCATCTATACAGCAGGATGCGATCCTGAATCTCTACGCGAACAACACGGTGATCGAAAATTTCAACGTCAGGGAGACTGCCGCCGAGAATGGTGGGTACGGCATACGCGTGCAAAACAGTTCCAACGTTCAGGTGCTTAACTGCACGATCACCGGCGCTGGTAAACACGCGGTGGGCGTCATCGACAGCACCGGCTTTATCGGTCAGAACCTCAGCGTCAGTAATCTGCTCCCCGATCAGCAGTACGGTGGCGCGACCGCCTACGTGAGCTACGCAGATCAGAATGTGGCCAATACCACTTCGCAGTGGATTAACTGTTCGTTTTCCAACCCCGGGGGATCCTACCAGGGGTTTATTACGCATAGCGCCGGGAACGCAGCCGACCCTTTACCCATAGCGTCGGTTGTCCTGCGGAACTCGAATTTCAACACATCCCCTGCAGTCACTATTGATTCCGCCACTTCGGGCGAAACAGTCAACATCACGGGAGGACAATTCACCGGCGACATCCAACTGACCGGCAATAACACCGTAATAAACGGAGCCACCCTTACCGGCGCCGAAGCAGCGATCACCGTTGTCGGAACGAACAATACAATTGAAAACACCATCATCAACGGAGACGTCCCCAACTGGACCTCAAACCACCCCGGCGCGATTGTTCTGAATGGCGCAAATAATATTGTTCGATTTAATTCGATCGAACTCGGCGCCGGAACGGGCTTGTATGAAGCCGCCATCGCACTGGAAAATACGAACTCAAACGATCAGGTATACGGGAATATCATTAACTCGCAGTACGCTGCATTTTTCATGGCCAACGGCACGATCTCACCGGGGATCATCGCTCACGACAATCTCTTTGCCGGCTATGCCACGCCTGAAGTGATCTTTCCGTTTAACTCTCCTGCCCCCGTTTCCAGCTGGCCTACAACCGTCAGCACGAACGAGTTGTACGGCGACGCAGGCTTTACCGATCCCGCCGACGGGGATTTCAGCCTGTCCCCCGGTTCACTTGGCGCGTATGTCTTCAACCCCGCCACCGGTGAATATGTGATGTACGACTTTTACGGCAACGCCCGCCCTGCCGTCCTCGCGAGCCTCGGCGCGGTCCAGGTTCCAGCCTCGGGAACGACCGCTACCGGCTGGAACATAGACAGCAATGGAACATGGGGTTCCACCGGCAACTGGAGCAATAACAGCGTCCCCAATTCGACCGATATCATAGCGCTTCTGAGGCGCGGTGATTTCCGCTCCGCGCACGGTCACCATTGCCTCGCCGCAGACGGTTGGTGTTTTGTATTTCGCCTGCCCGATCGCTTACACCGTCAACGGGGCGGCAGCCCTCACGTTCAACAGCAGCAGCGGCGCTTCAGCCATTGATGTGAGCGCGGGAAGTCACACCATCGCCGCTCCGATGGTCTTCACAAATCCGGTAGCAGTAAACCTCGCCCCTTCATCGACGCTGACGCTTAATGGTCCAATCACCGGGGCCGGCTCACTTACCGCAAACGGCGCGGGAACATTGCTCATGGCAACGAACGCGTCGGTTGGTGTTCCGCTCATCGCAAACGGAATTGTCAATTTCGCATCTCACGGAAACGCCGGTGGCATTCTCGTTCAAAGCGTTGCGTCCATTACCGTTGCCCCGCGCGGGCAGGTTAACGTGCTCGATCCGGGTGTCGGCAATCATGCCAACCGCACGTTGCTGGTCGCGGGTTCATTGACTTTTTCTTCCGCCGTCACCGGGGTTCTCGACCTGGCGGGTAATGATCTGGATATTTCGCACAGCACGCTTGCACAGGTCACCACCGACATCGCGACAGGTTTTAATGCCGCAGGCGGCGGGTTATGGAACGGCAACGCCGGCATTATTTCTTCTACAGCTGCCAGCGACTCGACCCATCTCAGAACCCTGGGAATAATTCTCAACACCGTAGACGGCACAAACCCAATCTACGGGACACGCGCAGGTGGTCTTGGAAAATTTGACGGTACTTCGCCCGGCGCTAACGACGTGCTTGTAAAATTTACCTATTTCGGTGACGCAAATCTCGACGGTGTGGTCGACGGCAGCGATTACTCCCGCATCGACTCAGGCATTCTCGCGAAGGCTACCGGCTGGTTTAACGGCGACTTCAATTACGACAACGTGATCGACGGATCCGATTACACCTTGATCGACAATGCCTTCAATACCCAGGGAGCCAGCCTGTCAGCAACCATCAACCCCACCGCACAGATCACCGCTCAAATTGCACAGCAAATTGATACGCCGGTTGTTTCGCCGCTTGCGCCCGTTCCCGAGCCCACCGCCGCTTTGGCACTTGCTCTGCTCGGAGGGCCAGCGCTCATGCGCCGCCGAAAACGCCGTTGAGAAAGCAAAACGCGATCCTGCAGGATCAATCCGAACCCTGAAAAAATAGTCGTCTTGCGGCTTTTTACTACCGCAGTTAGATCGAAGACCGATTTAAGTTGAAGATCGGGCCTTTTCCGGCTACATTCTGGGGTTCTTTCACGAAGGATCGTTTCGAAGGAATCTGTTTAGGGACCGCTATGAGTAAAACCGACACCGCAGTTGCTACGCCCGCCGCCACCTCCAAAACCGCGGCGACCGTGACAGTAAGCGACAAGCCAAAGTACAAAGGTAAAACAGGCGCTCAGATCCTTCACGAAATGCTCGTGGGACCCCACAAGGTCGAGTTGATGTTCGGCTATCCCGGGGGAGCAATCCTGCCAATGTTCGATGCCCTCTACAACTCACCTGCAAAGTTTATTTTGAATCGACATGAGCAGTCTTCAGGCCACTGCGCCGATGGCTATGCCCGCGCCACCGGCAAGCCCGGTGTCTGCATCGTTACCTCAGGCCCCGGCGCCACCAATACTGTTACTCCGCTCGCCACCGCCCAGCTGGACAGCGTTCCGATCATCGTTTTCAGCGGTCAGGTTGCGACCAAGGTCATAGGCAGTGATGCGTTCCAGGAAGCTGATGTCACCGGCATCACGCGCCCATGTACCAAATGGAATTATCTGATCAAAGATGTCCGCGAGCTGCCCCGCGTTGTGAACGAGGCCTTCCTCATTGCCACCAGCGGCCGTCCCGGACCAGTTCTGGTGGATCTGCCTAAAGACGTGCAGGTTGCGGTCTGCCCCGACGAAGTGGATGACGCGCCCCGCGAGCATATTCAAAAGCGACGAAAAACCAGCTTCACCGGTGGAAGCCAGAAACAGGTGATGGACGCCGCCGAATTGATCAATCGCAGCGAACGCCCCGTGCTGTATGTCGGCGGTGGCGCGATCATCAGCCAGGCCTGGCAGATCGTCCGAAAGCTGGCGGAAAAGGGAAATATACCCTGCACAACCACCCTGCTTGGCATGGGCGCGTTTGACGAACTCAACCCACTGAGCCTCCACATGCTGGGCATGCATGGCAGCGCGTATGCGAACTACGCCGTGCAGGAATCCGACTGTCTCATCGCCGTCGGCGCCCGATTCGACGATCGGGTCACCGGAAATCTGGCGACATTCGCGCCGCACGCGAAGATCATCCATATCGATATCGATCCTTCGTCGATCAGCAAAAATGTCGACATCGACGTCCCCGTGGTCGGCGACGCCAAGGCTTCGCTGGAAGAGATGTTTCAGTACATCGAATTCCGCGATCGATCGGCCTGGCTGGCGAAAATCAACGCCTGGAAAGCGCGCTTTCCTTTCCGCTATCTCGATGATTCCACGCATGCAAAACCACAGTATGTGCTGGAAGAAATCAACAAGCAGACACGCGGCGACGCGATCTTCACCACCGGTGTCGGTCAGCATCAGATGTGGGCCGCGCAGTTCATCCGCTGGCGCTACCCGCGCACGATGATTACCAGTGGCGGGCTTGGCACGATGGGATATGGTCTCCCCGCTGCCATGGGCGCGGCGCTTGGAAGCCCCGGTAAAACCGTTATCGACATCGACGGTGACGCCAGCTATCTCATGACCTGTTATGAGTTGGCGACGATTGCCGAATACAACATTCCGGTGAAGGTCGCCATTCTTAACAATGACTTCCAGGGCATGGTCAAGCAGTGGCAGGACCTTTTCTATGAGAAGCGATACAGCCACACCGTGATGAAGAACCCCAACTTCGCGAAGATGGCCGAAGCGTTCGGCGTCCGGGGTATTCGCTGTGATCATAAAGCCGACGTTGAAAAAACCGTCAAGGAAATGCTAGCCCACCCGGGTCCGGTTGTGGTCGACTTCTTCGTCGAACCCAATGAACATGTGTACCCGATGGTCCCCAGCGGCAAAGGACTCCACGAAATGGAGCTGGGAACACTGGCGTAAACGCGCAGGCGGCAGCCATGCCCGCTTAAGTTGTGCTAAAAGAAGAAATCGCGAAGACGCGAAAGAATGCACCACCCGGAGCATACTCTTTCGCGTCTTTGTTCTTGATTGCACGGCTTTTGTTATTGCGTTTTGCAGATTTGGATCTCACGCCGTGGCCGGTGCTTGGAGCTTTATTACGATCCTCGTTAGAATCTGCGCATGATATTTCGAATTGACGTCAGCACGACTCCCACTGCCCGCAACGGCGGCCCGGCGGTGGATCCGGCGGGGGAATCCCTTCGAGCACAAATTGCAGAACTTGGCATACGCGTCGGTCAGATCACGGCGTCGCGCATCTTTCTGATTGATTCGGACTCGACGCGCAGCGACATGGAATCCAGCGCCGTATCGCTCCTGAGCGATCCCGTCGCAGAGACCGCCCGGTTGATCGAAGCACCCAACAGCAGCGACACGAGAGATCGGATTGAAATCCACTTGAAACCCGGCGTGATGGATCCTGTCGCCGCCTCCACCGAAGCGGCGCTGCGCGATCTGGGACTTCAGGTGAAACAGGTCCGTACCGGTCGGGCATTTGTATTTAATGACCCGATGGACCGCGGTCAATTACAGACAATTGCATCGCGAATCCTCGCCAACGGCGTGATTGAATCCGTGCATTTTGACTCTTATGTCCCCAGGCAGTTCGAGTCTGGCCGCGACTATCTGTTTGAACTGAAACACATTGATTTAATCAAGCTGGATGATACGCAACTCATCCGTTTGAGCCGGGAAGGGCATCTGTTTCTCTCGCTCGCGGAGATGAAAGCCGCCCAGTTGTATTTCCGCGAATTGGGCGCGAACCCACGGACATCGAACTGGAAACGCTCGCTCAGACCTGGAGCGAGCATTGCGTTCATAAAACACTTAAGAGCGCGGTTGATGTGGAGGTGCATGACCAGGCGGGAAATGTGGTCGGGCATCGTCACTATGACAACCTGATCAAGCAGACGATTTTCCAAAGCACGATGCAGCTGATGGAAAAGCAAAAGACTAATCCGTTCTGCCTGTCGGTCTTTGCCGACAACGCCGGAGTCATTGCATTTGATGAAACCGACGCTGTCTGCTTCAAGGCCGAGACCCACAATCATCCAAGCGCGATAGAGCCGTACGGTGGCAGCGCCACCGGCGTGGGCGGTGTCATCCGCGATATCCTCGGCACCGGGCTGGGCGCAAAACCAATCGCCAACACCGATGTGTTTTGCGTCGCATATCCCGATCGCCCCGCTGCCCCACCGCTGCCGCGCGGTGTGATTCATCCCAAGCGCGTGCTTCAGCAAATTGTGGCCGGTGTTCGCGACTACGGCAATCGCATGGGCATTCCCACCGTTAACGGCGCTGTCTATTTTGACGACCGTTATATCGGAAATCCCCTGGTGTTCTGTGGATGCATCGGGCTGATTCCTCGCGATAAAATCGCCAAGAAGGCCAACAATCGGTGACGCGATTGTAGTTGTCGGCGGCGCAACCGGTCGCGATGGAATTCACGGCGCGACGTTCTCTTCCGCGGAACTCACCGATACCCACGCCGACGAATTTTCGCATGCCGTGCAGATCGGCAACGCCATCACCGAAAAGAAAGTGGCGGATGTGATCCTGCAGGCGCGCGATCGAAATCTTTTCAGCGGCATCACCGATTGCGGCGCTGGTGGTCTCAGCAGCGCCATCGGTGAAATGGGTGAAAAAACCGGTGCGGTCGTTCATCTCGACAAGGTGCCTTTGAAATACGCCGGCCTGCGGTATGACGAAATCTGGATCTCAGAAGCGCAGGAGCGCATGGTTCTCTCGGTGCCGATGGACCGCGTGGATTCACTTTGAAGCTCGCCGCCGGTGAAGACGTCAGCGCGACGGTCATCGGAACCTTCGGCACGACCGGTCGCGAACTGATCCTGAACTACCGCGGCACGGAAGTGGGCCGGATGGGAATGCGGTTTTTGCACGATGGAATTCCGATGCCCACCCGCAAGGCTGTTGTGCGGGATACAGTTAACCTGCGGCCGGCCCGGAAAGGTGTCTGCGGATTTCAAGCAGCTATTGCTCAGCAACCTGGCGCATCCGAACATTGCAAGTAAACACTGGATCATTCGACAATACGATCACGAAGTACAGGGCGGCTCGGTCATCAAACCGCTGGTGGGCCCGCTGCAAATCGGTCCGTCGGATGCCGCTGTGCTTCGCCCCAAGCTTTCAAGCTATCGCGGCATCGCGGTTGGCTGCGGGCTTGTGCCCAGTGTTATCGACCCCTACGCGATGGCAATCGCTGCCATTGATGAATCGATTCGCAACATCATCTGCGTCGGCGCTGATTACAATCAGATCGCCGTTCTGGATAATTTCTGCTGGCCGAGCGTTGATGATGAAACCACCATGGGAACGCTCGTGCGTGCGTGCGAGGCATGTCACGATGCCGCGATTGCATTTGGCATTCCGTTCATCAGTGGAAAAGATTCGCTGCACAATCAGTTCACCAATCAGGAAATCGGCGAGGTGATTCGTATTCCTGCTACGCTGCTCATCAGCGCGATCGGTATCGTGCCGGATGTGCGGAAGTGCATCACGATGGACCTCAAATCGCCGGGAAACATTGTGTATCTCGTGCGGGCAAAAGATGCAGCCGATCTTCAATCGCTTTCGACGACGCATCGTGCGATGGCGCTGGCAATTGCTTCCGGCGAAATCGTTGCGGCCCACGATGTCAGTGACGGAGGACTTGCCGTCGCCGCCGCTGAGATGTGCATCGCGTCGGGACTGGGAATGTCGATTGAGGCAGAAGCCGGGTTCGAAGAACGGCCGGGACAATACCTCGTCGAAGCCACCGACAATAACGCCATCAAAACGCTAGGTGAAAGCGCGCAGGTCATTCGCTTTGGATGCGTTCAACAATCAGCGGTACTGAAAACCGCCGATGCGGAAGTATGGTCGCTGACCTGACGATCGCGTGGCGCGGAACGCTGGATTGGTAAACCATCGGGATAAAAAATGAATGATGCTTGCACAAAATGCGGGAGTGCCCTGGAACCCGGTGATGTGAAATGCCCGGCGTGCGGCACGGAAGTGCCCGCTCCGGTGGCACCGCCGGTCAACAAGGCAATGGTTTTGTTCGCGGCGCTTTTGCCCGTCCTTGCGCTGTTATTCATCTTCACCTGCCTGGCGGGGATCGCGCTGGCCGTTTTCAAGTACAGCAACACGCGCAGTCACGCGGTTACTACCTCAGAAGCGATATCGCAGCCGGCGGTAGGCCCAGAAGCGCCAGTGACAAGCGCTCCGCCTCCCGCGACCGCCCCATGCGTCGCTCGTTACAAATATTCCCGCGACGCAGCCGGCGTCGCCTCCGATTGCTCCGGTCGTTGTACCCCCGCCTGTGGTTATCGCTCCGCCGCCACCGGTCGTTTCGTTGCCGGCTCCGGTGTTAACCGACTTCGATCCCCCTGTCGCGGGGCCAGGAACCGTAGTCACGTTGCACGGGCAGGATCTGGCAGCGGTCAAACGCGTGCTGCTGATTTCTTCCCAAGGCGCAAAGCATGTCTCAGCGAAAATCATCGCTGCCACCAATGCGCAGATTCAGGTTGCAGTGCCGTCAGTTTCTTTTGCAGATGATGCTCTGTTGATTGTTGCCATCTCCGACGGCGGTGTCGCCGTCCTGGCGGATCAGCACACGGGCGCGACTCCGTGGGGAACAGATGGTCACCTGCACGATACGGTGGTGAGTGTTCAGTCCGGCGACGAAATCACTGTGCTCGATCACATGGTGGTCATCGCCAAGCCAGGCTCGGATATTACGCTGGGGGACGATTGCGTCGCGTTTCTGGCTAACAATGTGAAGCTGCACGGTAAGGGAAAACGTTGTGTGATCTACTGGGTAGATCCCACTCCCGCCGTCGCGGGAACGAACCAGGACGGGATTCACGCAGTCCCCGCGCTTTCGCTGAACTTTGAAAACGATGCGTTTCGAATGAAACCCGAATAAGATAGACGCGACTGCTAACCGTTGCGCAAAAAGAAGTTCTGCTTTACGCAAAATGTCCCGTTCCATTACCATTTTTCCGGCTAATCCAGCGGCATCCTGCAATTCATCAAGCAGATCGTTGCGTCGGCTATTTTCGGGATGTCCCGGTTTCCCCGCGCCGGCGCTTTCCAAGGCGTTAAATTCCTGAAGAAGCTTACGGATGGAATCCAGCTTGGCGTTGTCGCTCATGTTGCACGTTATTCTCGCCGGCGGCGTGCTTCAGGCAAAATAATGGCTGCAGTGAAATGGATCGATCAATGATTCCAGGCGAGCTCGCGATAGCGTTCACATATCGTCGGCATCACTTTCCATGGTGTCCTTCCACAAGTCGAGATTTTCAATCCAGACAGCGGTGCCGCGCAGACACAGGTGAGAGGGTCTTCAGCCAGCTTCACATCCAGGCCCGTTGCATTGCTGATGACCGTGGTCAACCCGCGCAGCAGACTGGATCCACCAGCCATGGTGATACCGTTATCGACCAGATCGGCGGCGAGTTCAGGCTCGGCCAGTTCGAGTGTTCGCGTGACGGCTTCGATAATCTGAGTGACTGGTTCCTGGAGGGCTTCGCGGATTTCCTGCGCGGTGATTGGGGTTTTGCGGGGTAACCCACTGATCATATCTCTGCCGCGCACGTCCATGGTCAATTCTTCATCGCTGGTTGCCGCTGCCGAACCGATCTCGATCTTGATGCGTTCGGCCATTTGCTCACCGATCGCCATGTTGTATGTGCGCTTCATGTGGTTAACGATGGCTTCGTCAAAATCGTCTCCGGCGACGCGAACCGATTCGCTGACACTGATGTCCGCGAGTGAGATAATTGCGACCTCGGTGGTGCCGCCTCCGATATCAACGATCATGCTCGCGGTGGGCTCTGTGACGGGAAGCCCCGCGCCGATCGCCGCGGCCATGGGCTCTTCAACCAGGTAGACGCACCGCGCCGGCACGCTCCGCGCTCTCCAGCACCGCACGTTTTTCAACTGCGGTGATTCCCGATGGAATCGCGATGACCACGCGTGGATGAATGAACCGGGCTTTGCCCTGGGCCCGGCGGATAAAATAGCGAAGCATTGCTTCGGTTACTTCGAAGTCGCTGATCACACCGTCTTTCAACGGGCGGATTGCCGAAATAGACCCAGGCGTTTTTCCAAGCATTTCCTTGGCAACAAGACCCACGGCCTGACCGTTCTGCAGCACATGATTCGTCCCTTTGCGCACGGCAACCACGCTGGGCTCGTTCAACACGATCCCCTCGCCTTTGATGCAGACGAGCGTGTTGCAAGTGCCCAGGTCGATTCCCATATCGACGCTGAACATGCTCAAAAGCGAATCAAAGATCACCAGGCAACTCCTTCTAGAATGGTTGGGCCGGCCTCAAGCGGCCATGCGTGCGTGCAGGTTATAATGGTTTATCGGTTGAGGGGAAAGCGCGTGACTCTGTCGTGACAGGCAAATTCAGGCTATGCGACAGCGAAGTGTTTTATCGAGGTCTGCCACGAACCAACGAAGCATTCGGCGCTGAATATTTCGGTTTAACCACAATGCTCCGCGGCCGTGTTGGGCAGCGGTTTTGGCACATGCCGCAGCCGGTGCATCCGTCGGCAATCACCTTTATTTTGTTGCCTTCGAGCACGATTGCCATCTCACCAATCGGGCAGGCGTCGATGCAGGTGGTGCAGGCTTCACCGGCGGTACGCACGCAGGTTTCTTCGTGCCAGATGGCGGTGCCCATGTCGATATCGCCGACGGCGGTTGGCACCAGCGCGCCGCTGGGGCAGGTGTTCATGCAAAGCAATCCGTCGCAAAGCACGCACGCTGCGGAATCGATGTCGATGTAAGGAGCCCCCGAACTCTTAACGCCGGTGGAATCGATCTTGATACATTGAACGGGGCATACGCGAACGCACTCGCGGCATTTGCTGCAGGTGTCGCGGAATTCCTGCTCGGGCAATGCGCCGGGCGGACGGACGGGAATCCCCACCATCTTACCGGCTTCGGTCGGAACAAATGGCCCGCGTTCTTTTGCGGGCGGGTTCGGCGCTGCTTCGCCATCGAGCGCGCCAAGCTGCTTGATAACTTCCTCCAGCGGACCGGCCATGTTCTGCAACGGGCGGAGCAGTTCCTTCATTCCCTGGCGAAAGAAATTGCGACGATTAAATGGGCGCTCTTCGGACATATTACTGCGATGATTGTAGCCGAATGACTACATCAGGACGAATGAACCATCACTCCACGGAAGGCGGATGAATGGAAACGCTCAATGCAGATTTTGCCGGATGATCGAACGAGAAAAGCGGGCTCGATCCGATCTTTTCATCGCATATCTCCCTGCAGGATTTGCCTCTCAACCGGTGACCTTTGCGTCTATGTGCGTCACTTGTTTGTCGATTTCCGGGTCGGCTTTCATGTCACCGTCTACAGTGCGAACGGCGTGTAACACCGTGGTGTGGTCGCGTCCACCAAAATAGCCGCCTATCTCTTCCAGGCTGTAGCGCGTGTGCCTGCGGCGAGAAACATGCAGACCTGTCGGGGAAACGCGATGCTTTTATGGCGGCGCTTGCCCTGCAGGTCGCTGAGACGCACGCCGTAATATTCGGTGACGGCGTCAAAAATCTGCTGGATGGTGATGCGCTTCTGATCGGGCGCGGTCGTTTCACCCAAAGCGGCCTTTGCCAGTTCAAGATCAATCTTGCCCGCCTGCAGAAGGCTCATTCCCTGAATCTTGGTAATCGCGCCTTCGAGTTCGCGGGTGTTATTCTCCACCTTGGCGGCAATATAGCAGACCACATCTTCGGGCAGGGTTAAGCCGCGCATACGGGCTTTTTTCTGCAGGATGGCCACGCGCGTTTCGTAGCACGGTTTTTCGATGCGGGCGACAAGGCCCCAGTTAAATCGGCTCACCAGGCGCTCTTCCAATTCTGGAATTTCGCTCGGCGGACAGTCGGCGCTGAGAATGATCTGCTTGTGCCCCTGGTAAAGCGTGTTAAACGTGTGGAAGAACTCTTCCTGTGTGCGATCGCGGCCGGCAAGAAAGTGGATATCGTCGATAACCAGCACGTCGACGTGACGATACCGATGTCGAAATTGTTTCATGTCGCCGCTTTCAATCGCGGCGATGAATTGGTTGATAAACGTGTCGCAGCTGAGATACAGGATGCGCGCATCGGGCTCGCGCTCCAGTACCTTTTGACAGATCGCCTGCAGCAGGTGGGTTTTCCCCAGGCCAACTCCACCATGAACGAAAAGCGGATTGTAAGCTTTGCCGGGTTGCTCGCCGACGGCAACGCTGGCGGCATGCGCGAGGCGATTGCAGGGGCCGGTGACAAACTGTTCAAAGGCGTAGTCGGGATTCAACAGGAGCGGTTGATCCCCTTCGTTGAAAACTCCGCCGCGTGGAAGGTTTTCACAATGAAAACTGACCGCGACCAATCGACCGGTTGCAGTTTGAGCCGCGGAGGTGAACGGTTGCTGGCACTGGCCCTGGCAAAAGTTCAGTTGCGCCGGAGTGGAAACGGTGACCTGAATAACGCCGTTGGTGAGTTGCCTCGGCGTCATCTGGTCGAACCAGACACGGTGCAGGCTCGGGTGGTTTGCGCGAACCGCCTGGAGGATCTGAACCCAGACCGCGGGGTCGAGCAACGTTTCAGCAGGGCGACGAACGGGGGAGCCCGGCGATCGAACGCCGAGCCCCGCCTCGCGTTGCAGCGGCGAGTGGGTCATAGTCATTTGATTCTTCGATCTTCTAAAAAAACTACTGCCCAACTTCAGACAGGATCAGCTGTCCCCTAATACGTACGGCTACGAAGCAATATCAATACCACCTGCACCGGCAAGCCATGCAGGTCATTGCAAATTTGGTTTCAATCAGGACGACAGCACGCTACACGTTTTCGCTGTGAGTACAAGTACAATTTCGCTCTGTAACATCTTCTGAACTTTTCATCCACAATCATCCTTCAACTTCGATCCGACTGCCCTCCAGAGCCGCAACTTTCACGCCAGCATCTAGAACGCGTTGGCTGCTTTTAACAACGTAAACCGTTCGAGAAACCGCTACAAAATTGCGCGACGGTCATCTTACCGCTTAGTTTGGCGCAACTCGCTTTGCTGCCAGTCCAACTTCCTTCATCACCATTTGCAGGTCGCTCCATACCGCCTGCCGGTTGGCCTCGGTATAGGCACGCAGAACGTATGACGGGTGATACGTCGGCATTAACTTAATACCACGCCAGTCATTCCACTGACCTCGTATTTTTCCCATGCTCAACTTCGGATTTTCCAGCATGTACTTCACCGCGGGCAAGCCGAGGGTGACGATTACCTTCGGCCGAATAATCTCCAATTGCCGCACCAGATACGGTGTACACGTCGCCACCTCATCCGGTGCTGGTACCCGGTTATCCGGCGGCCTGCATTTCACGATGTTGGCGATAAACACCTGCTCGCGGCTGATGCCCATTGCGAGAATCATTCTGTCCAACAATTGCCCGGCGCGTCCGACAAAAGGCCGCCCTGTCATATCTTCGTTTTCACCGGGGCCTTCACCGATGAAGAATATTTTTGCATTCACATCACCTTCGCCGAACACGGTCTGCGTGCGCGTGGTGTGCAGCGTGCATTTAGTACACCGACTGACTTCCTTCGCGTTCATGTCCATCAGCGCGGCCGACTTTTTTTCCGTCGACAGGACCGGAACATTGATCGGCAACTTCGCGCTCGTGAATGCAGTTACCGTCGCAGGCGAAGCATTCGGAAGTGCAACCTCGGGCGTTTTTCGCATTGCATCAGCAGACGCGGGAGCAAGCCCGCGAATTCCGGTCGAAATTCCTAACAATTTATCAGTTAACTTACCTACGAATTGCGAGGTGCCAGCCGACGCATCAGGCAATATACCACCTGAAGTGCTGGAGATGGCCCTGAGCCCGAATGCAGTCTCACAGCGAAGTGACAACAGCAGGCGGGATCGTTCGCGTCCTTCGATCGACATCGCGGGGCGTATATTAGAAATGATTCCGGCTAAGGCAATGACAGATTTTCCGTCGACGCACGTCGTTTTGCACGCAACCTGTTGCGCCATCAGGCCATTGGATTTAATGAAAGAGATTTCAAAAAAAGTCTGCACATTTTTTCTTGACCTTAACACGCATTCGAAGACAATTGCCTACGATAACAAGCCACCCCGGGCAGCAATGGCGGGCGCGTGCGAATTTGCTCGCCGCGCACCGTAGCTGTCCGAGGTGGCTTTTTTGTTTCGACTTTTTCAAGGGTTCAAGCGAGGATTTCCCATGGCACACGACTCGGTCAACACAACACCAATGAAGGCATCGCAGGCAGGTTCAAGCAGCAAGCAGGACTTTCTTGCCCACGGTCAGATCCAGCACGTCGACATCATTAAAAATCCTGGAATCGTACCGCTGGTCGACGCGATGAAACACATGGCATTTACTGCACGCGACCTGAATCGGGCCGCAGAGATTTATGACCGCATGCTCGCTGACGGGGATTGCGGCGTGATCCTCACGCTGGCGGGGTCGTTAATCAGCGCGGGGCTGAAGAAGGTGTTTGTGGACATGGTTCGCAACAACATGGTGGATGCGATTGTCTCCACGGGCGCGAACATCGTCGATCAGGATTTTTTCGAGTCACTGGGTTTCAAGCATTATATCGCCGAGGATCGCCTGAAGAGCGGCCTGTTTGACGGCGAGCTGCGCGAGCATGCACTGGACCGCATTTATGACACGTTGATTGATGAAGAAGAGCTCCGCATTTGCGATGACACAACCCAGAAAGTGTTCGACGAAATGGAACCCGGTGCGCACAGCAGCCGGGAGTTTATTCGCGCCATGGGGGAATACTTAGACAAAAATGGCGGACCCAAGTGTGCCGATAGCTTGATTTACGAATGCTACAAGCGCGACATCCCCATCTTCTGCCCGGCTTTTAACGATTGCTCGGCCGGCTTTGGTCTGGTGTCCCACGCGGTATCGCGCGGTTACGACACCGCCCGCACAGTTACATGGGATGGTGGAAAAGACTTCTACGAGCTGACCCAACTGAAGATCAAGAATCCAACGACCGGCATTTTCATGCTGGGAGGTGGCGTACCCAAGAACTTTACGCAGGATATCGTTGTCTGTGCCGAGGTGCTGGGTCATGACGCCCCGATGCACAAATACGCGGTGCAGGTGACGGTTGCCGACGTTCGCGACGGCGCACTGTCCAGCAGCACGCTGAAGGAAGCCAGCAGCTGGGGCAAGGTCGACACGATGTATGAACAGATGGTGTTCAGCGAGGCCACGCTCGCAGTGCCGTTGATCGTCGGGTACGGCTACCACAAAGGCAGCTGGAAAAAACGCCAGGGTAAGAAGTGGTCGCAGCTTCTGGAAACCGCCGCTGCGGTATAAAGAAAACCGCCGATTTTTTCAGGGATCGCAAGCGCATGTTCGACGCACTGACCGACAAGTTCACTTCTGTTTTTCGCAATCTTTCCGGCAAAGGAAAAATCAGCGAAGAGAATATCCGCCAATCCATGCGTGAGGTGCGCACTGCGCTTCTGGAAGCGGATGTCAATTTTAAGGTCGTAAAGGATTTCACCGAAAAGGTTGTCGAAAAGGCTATCGGGCAGGAAGTGATTAAGAGCCTTCAGCCCGGCCAGCTGATGGTGAAGATCGTTCACGACGAATTGCTTGACCTGCTCGGGCCGGTGGACACCAACATCTATTTCGTCCAGCCGGGACCCACCGTCATCATGATGTGCGGGCTTCAGGGGAGCGGAAAAACCACAACCTGCGGCAAGCTGGCAAAGTTTCTGGTCGCCAAAGGACATCATCCGCTTCTCGCCGCGGCAGATCTTCAGCGCCCCGCCGCCGTTGAACAGCTGCGCGTGCTCGGCGAACAGGTGGCTGTCCCGGTTTATAAGGATGACACCAAGGTTGCCCCCCACGGACAGGTGATTAAAGGGGCGGCCATTGCGGTATGCCGGGCGGCGATCGCACAGGCAAAAGCCAACGGGCAGGATGTGGTGATCCTGGACACAGCCGGTCGACTGGCAATCGATCAGGAACTGATGAACGAGTTGAAGGAGATCAACACCACCTTAAACCCCCATCAGATCTATCTGGTGCTGGACAGCATGACCGGTCAGGACGCGGTTGAATCGGCCCGTCGATTCAACGAGCAACTGGAACTGGACGGGCTGATTCTTACCAAGCTTGACAGCGACACGCGCGGCGGAGCGCTGCTGAGCGCGAAAATGGTCACCGGTAAACCGGTCAAGTTCCTGGGCACTGGTGAAAAACTCGACGGCCTGGAGGAATTTCGTCCTGAAGGGATGGCCAGCAGGATCCTGGGCATGGGCGATCTGGTCGGTCTGGCAACCGAGGCAATGGCGAAGTTCGACGCGGAGGAGACCGCCAAGCTGCAGGCCAAGATGGAGAAGGGGAATTTCACCCTGGACGACTTCATGGCCCAGATGAATCAGGTCCGCAAGCTGGGCCCCATGGGCAAGATCATGGGCATGATCCCCGGTATGTCGGAACTGACTAAACAGATCGGACAAAACGAGGGACTCGTCGAAAAGCAGATGGGCCGAATGCAGGCGATGTACAATTCGATGACCCGCACTGAGCGGAAAAAACCGGATATTCTGGACGGCAATCGCCGTCGAAGGATCGCCCGCGGAGCGGGTGTGCAGCTGAACGAGATCGGGCAGTTCATCAAGCAGTTTGAGATGAGCCGCGACATGATGCGTGCCGTGGGCGGGGCCGGAATGGCCGGCAAGATGAAGTTGATGAAGGGTCTGATGGGCGGTGGTCTGGCCGGGCTGGCCCAGGGTGGCAGCCCTCTGCTTAAGACGAAGCGCTCGGGGTGGATGGAACCGAAGGACCGGAATAAAAAGAAAAAGAAGCGCTGAGCCAGTAACAGAATCACGGGCTTTGATGCGATTGGCTAATCAAGACATGCATCAGGGGACTGCGGTACGATTCAGAAGCTATCGCGGCGAATATAAAGTCCCATAATGGGGGGTGTCGACCGACCGCATTGCTGAGCCAGTTTCAATCTGTGTCGATCATGTCATTGATCGGAAAAGCAACTATAGAAGCTGCAAGCCAATAAAAAAGCCCACGGCGTGACCGTGGGTTGAGGCTGCATCGCACCTTAAAAAAATGCGACCAAATCTCAGTGGGCTACAACATACATAAACAGGTTAACACCGAGTTTCAGCGCGTCCTGATCGGAATAGCCGTCGTTGTAGGCGCGTGGCAATTGTTCCCATCCGGCACTTAAACTCAGCGGCGAGTAGATCACTGGATAGCGACCATCGATTTCGATCCCCTTAAACACCGGCGT
The DNA here is from genome assembly GCA_963792535.1 of uncultured Phycisphaerales bacterium. Classification (GTDB taxonomy): domain Bacteria; phylum Planctomycetota; class Phycisphaerae; order Tepidisphaerales; family Tepidisphaeraceae; genus CBDAQA01. The sequence goes on along the minus strand of CAWBWQ010000004.1, from coordinate 343,821 downwards.
ATTCACGCCGGGGTTTAGCTGTTTTCCAAGCGGCGCAAGTTCCACATGTGATTCATCATACTGGTACTTCATCATGGGATGGTCGGCGGGAATATCTGTCAGTTGCTTGTCGGGATAAATCTTTTTCATTTCGCCCGCGAATGCTTCATTGAATTCGCTGGACCCGATGGCAGCATCGACGATGAGCGTTCCACCGTCATCGAGATATTTACGAAGACGTTTTTCCGCCGCGGGCGACAGGTCGAATTTGCGCTGCCCCACCATGAACAACACAGGAAAGCTGTAGATGTCCCCTTTTTCCGGATCGACGGGGACGCGCTTAAATTGGACATGCATGGTCGTGTTCTGATCGATCGTCTTCAGCAGGTTCGGCACGCCATGCGGCGTCGGATCCCAGTCTCCGTTATGCACGATCTGGCCGAGCACGAACTGATCGCGCGTGGCATCGGTCGCCTGGTGATACACTTTCTGATGATCGAAAAAACGACCGTACTGATATTCGGCCAGGCAGTAAGTAACGATGTTTGAGCCGAGTTTCAGCGCGTCATTCTGATCGTATAGAACACCGCCTTCGATCGGATTCGCATCGGCGTTCCATCCGCAGGAAAGATCGATCGGTGAAAAAATAACGGCGGCGCGCGTGCCGATGTTTATGGTTTCAAGCAATCCGGCCTGCGTGGGCACCGACACCCATTTTTCAGTCCCACGGCGGACGTTCATTTTATCGATGTTGTAGTAAGAAGAGTAAAGGGGATGATCGGCGCCAATGGGCAGTAATTCGCGATCGGGAAAGATCTTGGCGATCTGCCGGCGAAAGCTGTCGTTAAATTCCGGCCGCCCGCAGGAACTGTGCACGACAAGCGTGCCGCCGTCCATCAGGTATTGGCGAAGCTTTGCGATGGTGGCATCGTCGAAATCAGGGATTTGCTTCCACCCGGTGAAATACAGGATCGGCAGTTCAGTTGGATCATAGCTGAACCGGGCGAAGTCAGTTCCGACGTAGCGATAGCGCTGCCCCAACTCGTTGTTGGTGAACTCGACCCATTTTTCGATATCGATAATGGTCGTGCCCCAGGTGATGCCCGCTTTTCGAAGTTCGGCTGCAGGGAATGTGATGTTCCCCACGAGTGCCGGAGGCGATGGCTCTCGCTTTTTTTCACTTCGGCGAAGGGGTGTGGCGGGCAGAGGCAATGGAGGCATCCCCTCACCACCGTTGCGTCGTTGCGGAGCGGCCTTGGGCGCAATGTTGGCTTTCGGATTGACGAAATCGTCCGCGAATACTGGTGCAGCTACAGCGGCTAACAACACGGCAACCGCGACCGCACGTAACGCCCTGGACCGGCCAGGCAAAACCGAATTAGCGTATCGCATTCTTATACTCCGAAGAACATCGCAGGGGCTCCTGCCTCTTTATACCCTGCCGTTTTCAAAGAGTTGAGTGCTTATCAAAATTTTTGAAATTATGCTGTTGCTTTTAACGTTATCGCTCGTTTAGAGGGCTTTTGCATCGAATTAAATCGGCTTTTAAGCAATACCATCACCGCAGCTTCTTCGGGTTTTAGAGACTTCAGAGAGCGCGAAAGGTTCTGATCGACCTTGCCTTTGAGACAATCTAAGAGTGTGCCGTTCATATACGTATCAAGGACTGCAGGGTGAACATAGCATTTTCGGCATACGGACCGCGTGTTTCCAAGCTTGCGGGCGACCGCTTCGATCGCCGCCACAACGTTTTTCTTCGCCTGCGTTTCCGAGTCGAACGATTCAAATTCCTGCAGCGCGATGGCAGCCAGAACCGTGCCGGACCAGGTTCGAAAATCTTTGGCTGTAAAAGCCTGCCCCGTTAGTTCGTGCAAATAGGCGTTGACATCGGACGATGAGATCGGATGACGCGATCCATCTTCCTCCAGATATTCAAATAGTTCCTGCCCGGGCAATTCCTGGCATTGCCGCACAACCTTCGCAAGTCGTTTGTCGCGAACATCGATGGCATGTTCGACGCCGCTTTTCCCGCGAAACTCGAAATGAATGTTCGACCCTTTCACCTCCACGTGTCTATTTCGAATGGTGGTCAATCCAAACGACTTGTTCGCCTTGGCGTATTCTTCGTTTCCGATTCGGATCAATGTTGATTCGAGCAAAGTCACCACTGTGGCTAGTACTTTTTCACGCGACAGGCCGGGCTTGCGAAGATGGCTGCGGAGTTTGGCGCGCAGTTTAGGAAGCATCCTGCCGAAAGAGATCAGTCTGTCGTACTTGTTCTGATCGCGGACCTCCCGCCATTTAGGATGATATCGATATTGCAATCGGCCTCGGTCGTCTTTTCCGGTTGCTTGTATGTGCCCTCGAGGGGACGGGTTAATCCAGACATCGCGATATGCCGGCGGAATCACAAGCGATGAAATGCGCTGGATTGTCTCGGCATCTTTGATGCGTTTATTTTTCGGATCGAAATAAGCAAAAGATTTGCCCGTCCGCTTACGGGTGATTCCAGGAACGTTGAGGTGCGTGTAGAGCAGTCCTGCTTCTCTTGCGACAACCTCGGCTTCCACCACTCTCTTCCGCGTTTTTTCCACCATGAATTTAGCATAGCAAGCTTCGTGCCTTCACGGTTGTTATAACAATGCAATGGCTGAGCAATCGTTACAGCAAATCATGATGACTGCCATAGACCATCACCGCGCAGCGAGGTTGGATATCGCCGAGGCAGGATACAAGCAGGTTCTTGCGCGCATGCCACAGCAGGCCGACGCGCTGCACATGCTCGGGCTTATTCAGATAAGCCGACAAAACCCAAGCGAGGCAATTCGGCTGATCCGCGCGGCGATTAAATATCGGCCCGATAATCCAGAGGCTTATTACAACCTCGGTGTCGCTCTGGAACTATACGGTGAATCCGAAGAGGCTCAAACTGTCTGGATACAGGCTGTGCAGCAGCGACCCTCATATACCGATGCGCATTTGATGCTGGCTAAAAGCTATCATCACCAATGGAAAATGGACGCCGCCGTCGCTTCATTTAAACGAGTCATAGAACTCGATCCCAAGAGCGAGCTAGCTTTTGTGCTGATGGCCAGTGCCTATCGCGAGCTGCGAAAAATAGACGAGGCGATGGCCTGCCTGCGGCATCTAATTGGCATGAATCCGAACAATGCAAACGCCTATGCGGGACTTGGCGTCGCCCTGAGCGACCAGGGGCAAGTGGAGCAGGCGGTCATCGCTCACCGAAAGGCAATGGAACTTGCGCCGGATGTCGCCGAAATTCACAGTAATCTCTGCTACTGCCTGCACTATCATCCTGATTTTGACTCAGCCAAGTTGCTGGAGGAAACCCGCCGCTGGAATGCGCGCTTTGCCGAGCCTTTACGCACTTCGATCCAGCCTTTGCGTCCTATCACGCCGGGAGAGAAAAAACTGCGTGTGGGGTACGTGTCTCCTGATTTCCGTGTGCATCCTGTCGGTCGGTTCATGCTTCCGGTGCTTAGACACCACAACCGCGACATGGTCGAGATCCACTGCTTTTCATCTGCGAGGATGACTGATGCTGTTACAAACGAAATCCGCAAGAACATCGATCATTGGCACGATTGCTCGCGGATAGATGACCAGGTTTTCGCCGAGCGGATTCGAGCAAATGACATAGATATTCTTTTCGATCTGAGCCTGCACTCAGCCTATAACCGACTGACCGTGCTGGCGCAAACCCGCTCGGATTCAGGTCAGCTGGCTTGGATATCCCAGTACCACCGGACTGACGACTGTTGACTACCGCTTGAGCGACCCGTATCTGGACCCGCCGGGGTCAGGTGATGAATTTTATTCCGAGCGCACGTGGCGTCTTGAAACTTACTGGAGTTATCTGGCTCCGGCAGAAGCGCCGCCGGTTGCCGAGGCGCCGTCGTTAAAATCAGGACAGGTCACTTTCGGATCGCTGAACAATTTTGTGAAATTGAATGACAGGCTCTTGGAAATATGGATCGAATTGCTGAACCGGATCCCTCAATCACGCCTGCTGCTGCACAGCAAGCCGGGCTCTCACTGGAAATTAACTTTGCATCGATTTTCGCGATGCGGAATAGATCCCAATCGCATCTTATTCGTCGGCGATTCATCTATGGGGGCGTATCTTCGCCAATACAATAATATTGATATCGCGCTGGATACCACCCCATATGCCGGCGGAACTACCACATGCGATGCGCTGTACATGGGGGTGCCCGTAGTTACCCTTCGAGGCAAAACCGCTGTTGGAAGAATGGGTGCTTCGCTGCTTTCACACCTGCGGTTGAATGAATTGATCGCCGAAGACGCGGATCAATACCTCCGCATTGCTGCAGATCTTGCCGGAAATTCCGCCAGAATGGTTGAACTGCGTTCGCAGCTCCGCGAGCGCATGCTTCGATCGCCGATTATGGATCCCGTTGCTTTCACGAGCGGGCTGGAATCTGCATTGCTCGCGATGTGGAACGAGCATTGTCAAAAAACAATCGCGCGCGAACCTTAATGTTTCACCTTCCGCTATTGCGTTAACGCACTGCGCTTGCGGTAGCGCAAGTCGACTGCGGCGGACCAACGTCTATAAATTGAGGGCCCCCGCAGCTGCGTTTTGCTCCAACTGCTTTGCGTCCTTGCAGCCGGGTATCACCGCCGTCACGGCGCGATGCTTTAAGCACCACGCAAGCGCCCAGGTTGCCATATCGGTGCCGGTTGGAACTTCGTTCTCTGCGATCTTCACGACCTCACGCAGCTTCGAATCCAAATCGGGATCTTTCCACTTTGCCCGGACATCGCCTTCTGGGAAAACAGTTCCCGGCTTGTATTTTCCGCTTAACAGGCCGCTCGCCAGTGGAACGCGCGCCAGTACACCCAGATTTTGTTCAACAGCAGTTGCGAAGACACTCCGAGCACCTTCTTCAGGTCGGCGGTCCAGACGGTTATAGATCACCTGTAACGCTGCGACGTTGAATTGATTCGACAGTTCCGCCTGAACGTTATGCCCTTCCGGCGATATGCCGCCGCTGCTGATTGAATTTCCGATGAACCGAACCTTCCCCTCGGCAACGAGCTTTTCCAGCTCCGCTTTTAATTCCTCGTTGGTAAATTCGCTGTCCCGCACGCTGTGGTACTGCAGCAAATCGATGTAGTCCGTCTTGAGCGCAGCGAGTGATTTTACGACCTGCGCTCGAACATCTTTGGCTGATCGTTCGTCGGTGCGATCGAACGGCCCATGAAAAACATGCCCGAACTTTGTAGCCACGATCCACTTGCTCCGATCTCGTTTGATTGCATTCCCGACAAACGCTTCAGAGGTGTGGTCGCCGTAACATTCAGCGGTGTCGACCAGATTAACGCCGAGGTCGCGGGCCTTGTCGAAAATACTATCGACTGTTGGCTGAGTGAAGCTGACACCCCACTCTCCGCCGTATTGCCAGGTGCCAATGCCAACAACCGATACGCGAAGATTGGTTTTTCCGAGGGTGCGGTAGTTCATGGATTTTAGTTTAGCGAAGAGATTCAAAAGTGGCGACGCACACAATACCGTGTTTCCAGTGATAGAATATGGTAAAGTTCTCCTGATGAATTCGACCATCGAGCGGCATCGTTCAGACATTGAATCGCTCTGCCGCAAATACGGGGTAACACGACTGGAGCTCTTCGGCTCCGCCGCCCGCAGTGAAATTCATTCGAGTGAAAGCGACTACGATTTTTTCGTAGAGTTCGAAGACCGCGGATGGAAAGGATCGTTCAAACGCTACATGGGTTTGAAACTCGCTCTTGAGGATCTTCTCGGGCGATCGGTTGACCTTGTCGAACCCAAGACGATCGACAATCCATATTTCGCCGAAGTGTCTAATCGGCATCGGGCGTTGGTCTATGCGTCCTGAAGTTTTAAAGCTGCTTACAGACATGCAGAATTCGGCCGCCGATATTTCTGCGTTTATTGAAGGCCACACGATTGAAGACTTTCTTCGCGACAAACAACTGCGCATGGCAGTTGAACGCGGGTTCGAAATCATTGGAGAAGCCCTGACGCAGCTTTGCAAAATAGATCCTGCGACCACCGCTCTCATTACTGACTGGCGATCCATCATTGGATTCCGTAATGTGTTGATTCATGGGTATGGCAAAGTGGATGATGCGAAAACATGGGACATCGCCCAGACGGAGCTCCCGATTCTTCAACGCGAGTTGGATGAATTGCTCCAGCGAACTTAATGTCGATCGTTCTGCCTGGTTCCGATGCCGACGACCGAGACGCGGAGATTGGTTTTTGTCGAGAATGCGGCGGAGCACGGAAGAGCTTATCCTACGTTAGGTCGATACTTGGATTTGTTCATTCGACGTCATCGCCTTCCACCGCTGCCTCGGCCGCGTCGTACACAGTTTCGATCAGGGCTGCGTCCTCGTCTGACATTGTCAGGGTTTGCCTATATTCTAGCGCGTCCGGATCCGCCTGAAACGAAACTTCGCCGTGATGCAGCTTTACAATCTCACATATTTCCTCAATGGATGCCCGGAAGAATTCCTTACGCGGGTTGGCCCGGTTTACCCTCTGTTTGTGTAATGCTCGATGCAACGCGTTCTCAAGTGCCGGGGCATTATCCGTCTTGATCATCATATGCACGTCGAAAGGAAACGGTACTGACGCACTGCCGAGTTCGTCCACCCTTTCCTGCGGCTCAAGGCGTCGGGTCATTCCGACTTTAAAAATACCCTGCCCCATCGAACCGATATTAGAGATCACGTAGATATGCCCAGATTTGGTCTGCTGCGCCATCGATAAGGTTCGCTGGGCTTTCAACTCCGCTTCGGCCAAGCGATCCTGCAATCGTTGGACTTCCGCGGAATGCTGTCCTTGCGCAGCGGCCAAAGCTTGATCTAGCGCGGCCTGAATCGCCAGTCTCTCTCTTTCCAATTGCCTCAGTTCCCGGTCGACCTCACGTTTCAACCGTTCCTCTTCACGAATCTGCGATTTGATCCGCGCCTGTTCCTCGCGTTCAAAGGCCGCGCGGACGGCCTTCTCAAATTCGCTGCGCAATTCTGCGAATAATTTCGTTTCCTCCGATGCCTGAATCTCAAACCCGATTCCACGACAGCGAGCAATCACGTCGACTAAACGTTGCTTGCAAGCCGAGAAGTTGTTTGAACCTAGCGACCCAACGATCGACTTTACAGATTCGGCGAGATATCTCATCGCGAGATTCTGGCTTCGCTCCGCGACCGTATTTGTCTTCTCTTCTTGAATCTGACGATCCAGTTCCAGTTTGTTGGTCATCACGTCGATGTTTCGAAGATCGGATTTCAGGATAGCGTTTTCTCGTCTCAACTCGGCGAAAGTAATTACCTGTGCGTCGAATTTCGCCTTTGCTGCATCCAACTCCTTGGAATGCTGAGCAAGCTCTTTTGTCGTCGCGTTGTTTGAATCGGCTTCCGTCTTAGCCTTATCGATCAGGGTTCTCCATTCCTTTTCCTTGCTTCTCGTAGCTTCGAAGGCGTTCATCATCAACACCCAAACCCCGAGCGCGCCGGCGAAGGCTCCAACAATCAGACAGATAAGGTAAAACATATTAATCCCCGGTTGATCGATTCTGCTGGCGATCAGTTTCGCTTCCGATTAAGACGAAAACGCTCGAGACACCGCAATTCTGGCATGCCTGCGTCTCAAGGAACATACTCTTTGGTGCCTCGTTGCATGCGCCGCATGCCGGACATTTCCCGACTGTTAGCATCCCCAGCCGGGTCGCGAACTGAATTTTGTGCGAGCGTCTTTCTGGTGTTGCGGTGATCAGCCCCATCTCCATCCATATTTTAGCCCGTTTGCCCCACTCAATCTGCTGCCCACCGAGTCGGTCAGACAATTCGGCCACGATCAATTCTCCTACTTCGGTGAGGAGTACCGCCAGCCGATGATATTCGCGAAGCGATGCCTTTGCTCGTGCGAAAATATCGCCTGATCCGTATACCGTGCTTTTGAAGCGTCGCTTTTCTCCTTCAAGAAAACGCTGGAGCGCATCGAGCGTTGGCATGTCCAAAAGGCATGGGCAATGTGCAAAGACGATGTCAAATGCCTCGACGAATTCAACCGTTCGTTCTTCATACTTAGCTACGAATTGCATCATCCCTGTCACAAAGGGCCAAGCACTGAATGCACCAGCTACGGCAGATTTGTAGTTGCGTTGCTTTTCGCATTTCTTCGCAGTCTCAATCGCGCGAGCATACGCCTGAGATGCAGATTCCAACCCGGCTTTTGTCATGTCTGCCCTATTCTACGGTTTCTCGCTCTTCGAGAATTCCCTGATTTGGACGCTCCAATCCAAGGCCTTTGCATGCACCATACGTTTCGTTCAAGACCTTCTGCCAGTTCGAATCGTCCATCGCAGCGTCTTGTATGGACGCCGCAACCGGTTCGATGGTGATCAGCACCCTCATGCCGGCATATTCGGTGCCGAGTGGGGCGCGAATTACGAGTACACCGTCTAGACCGACGTCAAGTTCCAAATGGACTGTGTTCATAACGCTCCGGTCATGCACTGGCCTCGTGGCTTAACCGACCAATCGGCAGGTCGGTTTGATGCGTCACTTCTTCAACATATTCCTCAACACTGTCTGCAAAATCCCGCCGTTTTTGTAGTATTCGATTTCGATTGGGGTATCGATTCGACACGTCGTCACGAACTCGATCTTGTTGCCACCGGTGGCGGTCGCGGTCACGTTCACATCCTGCTGCGGCTTTAGATTGGCGTCGACGGCGATCTCGAAAACCTCTTCTCCAGTTAATCGCAGGCTCGCCCGGTTCTGACCTTTTTTGTACACCAGCGGCAGCACGCCCATTCCGACCAGATTACTTCGATGAATTCTTTCAAAGCTCTCGGCGATCACGGCTTTCACACCGAGCAGATAAACTCCCTTTGCAGCCCAGTCGCGGCTGGAGCCCATGCCATAGTCTTTGCCGGCTAACACCATCAAGGGAATCTTTTCCGCCTGGTATTTCATGCTGGCGTCGTAGATCGGCATGACCTCGCCGGTTGGCAGATATTTGGTGACGCCGCCTTCGGTGCCCGGAGCCAGAAGATTTTTCAGGCGGATGTTCGCGAAAGTGCCCCGGGTCATCACGCGGTCGTTTCCGCGGCGAGAGCCGTAGCTGTTAAAATCCAACGGTTTGACACCGTTTTCCAGCAGAAACTTCCCTGCGGGTCCATTCTTCTTGATATCGCCGGCGGGGGAAATGTGATCTGTCGTGACACTGTCTCCGACCATCGCCAGCACCCTTGCGGCGCGGATAGCGTTGATCGTGCCTGCCTCGGCGGACATATTCGTGAAGAACGGAGGTTCCTGAATGTAGGTGCTCTGCTCGTTCCAGTTGAACAGTTCTCCGCCTTTAACGGGGATCTGGTTCCACTGATCGTTGCCATTGGCGACGTTTCCGTATTCTTTTTTAAACAGCTCGGGCGACAGGCAGGAGTGGATGGTGTCGCGAACCTCTTCCTGAGACGGCCAGATATCGCGGAGATAAACCGGGCCTCCCTTTTCATCCTTGGCGATGGGTTCATCCATGATGTTGATGTCCATGGTGCCGGCCAACGCGTACGCCACCACCAGCGGCGGGCTGGCGAGATAATTTGCCTTCACGAACGGATTGATGCGTCCTTCAAAATTGCGATTGCCGGAGAGCACCGCGCACGCCACCAGGTCCCCTTCTTCAACGGCGCTGGAAATCGCCTCGGGCAGTGGGCCGCTGTTGCCGATGCAGGTCATGCAACCATACCCGGTAGTCTGGAAGCCCAGCTTGTCGAGGTATTGCGTGAGGTTTGCCTTATTGAAATATTCGGTGACCACTCTGGAACCCGGGGACAAAGATGTCTTCACCGTCGGAGGAACTGTCATTCCGCGTTCCACAGCCTTTTTGGCCAAAAGTCCCGCGGCGATCATGACGCTGGGATTGCTCGTGTTGGTACAGCTTGTGATGGCGGCGATCACCACATCGCCGTGGGTCATGCGAACCCACCCATCGGGGAAATGTGCCATCGCGAAAGATTTCTGACCGTTGATATGCTCCGCCGTGGCCGCGGATTTTTCATCTTCGCTTCGCCCCGCGGTAGCAGTTGTATTCACCGGCGCTTCAGCGGACCATCGGTCCAGGCGCGGCGTGGCGCTTTCGCCGACTTCTTTCTTAAAAACATCAACCAGATTCGATCGGAAATTCTGCTTTACCCCGCGCAATTCGATGCGATCCTGCGGCCGCCGCGGCCCGGCGACGCTGGGCATTATTGTGGAAAGATCCAGTTCCAAGACTTCTGTAAATGTCGGCTCAACCTTATCCTGGCGCCACAGTCCCTGCTCTTTACAGTAGCGTTCAACAAGATCGATAAGGCCGGCGTCGCGCCCGGTTAACCGCATGTAGTTGAGGGTCTGATCGTCCACGGGGAAAAACCCGATTGTTGCACCGTATTCAGGAGCCATATTGGCGATGGTCGCCCGGTCGGCGACGGTCATGCCGGCCAAACCTTCGCCATAAAATTCTACAAATTTCTCGACCACGCCGTGGCTTCGCAGAATCTGCGTCACGGTCAACACGAGGTCCGTCGCGGTGGATCCTTCGGGCAGCTTGCCGTGAAGTTTGAACCCGACCACCTGCGGTGTGACCATGTAAATGGGCTGGCCGAGCATGCATGCCTCAGCTTCGATTCCGCCTACACCCCAACCGACAACACCCAGCCCGTTAATCATGGTGGTATGGCTGTCCGTGCCGACCAATGAATCGGGAAAGGCTACGCCGTCGCGCGTGACAACCACTTTCGCCAGATATTCGAGATTGACCTGATGCACGATGCCGGTTGCCGGTGGAACCACGCTGAAATTGCGAAACGCCTTTTGTCCCCATTTCAGGAATTCATAGCGTTCGATGTTGCGTTCAAATTCTTTCTGTCCGTTTTCGAACAGCGCCACCTGGCTGCCAAACTGATCCACCTGAACGGAGTGATCGATCACCAGATCGACGGGAATCAGTGGATTGATTTTTTGTGGATCACCGCCGGCTCGCTGCATCGCCGCCCGCATCGCCGCAAGATCCACCACGCAGGGAACACCCGTAAAATCCTGCAGGATTACCCGCGCCGGCTTGAACGGAAGCTCAACGGCATTGACTTTTTTAGCATTCCAGTTGGCGATTCCCTTCACATCGTTTTCTGTTACTGCGAAGTTATCCATGTTTCGCAAAGCGCTCTCCAGAAGCACTTTGATGGAAAAGGGCAATTTATCGAGGTCTCCCAGCCCCTGCTCGGTCAACTTATTCAAACGATACATTTTCACATCGCCGGCACTGAGGAGAGTTTTGCTTCAGAACCAAAAGGGTTAGTGATGCTCATGATGATGATGGCTTTCCGTGGAGTACGCGTCATTCACCGGCAAAAACCGGCGGTAAGACCGCATCTTATACATTGCTGCATGCCCCTCAAGCATTTTGATCGAACGCGGGCCGTGTTATCGGGCGAAATCGAGTGGCCCGCGGGAGTTTTGGCTAAAGCATCGCGTGCTTCGGACGGATAAGACTCAGGAGGTCTCTATCCATGCGCAAGCTCTCTTGCTTATTTCTGGTGCTATTTGCCTTGTCGTCCCGTCATGCCATTGCAGACGAGCGCCGCTATCCCGCACCTTCGGCGGCGGAGGAAACGGCGCTTCGGCAATCAGTCCATCAGCAATACAGCGACATGTATGTCAGCGGCGATCCCGCCGCCGAATTACGGCTTGCGAAGACGCTTTACCAGGCCGAAGACCAGGCAGAGACTTCGAATCAGGACTACGGCTTGCTGTGCGAATCTCGCGACGCCGCCGCCTCTGCGGGCGATCTCACGACCGCCGAGAAGATCTGCCAGACCCTGGTTAAAAAATTCGATCTCACGATCTCCGCCGCCCGAGTGAGCATGTTCAAGTCGGCCGCCGGCACTGCGGGCGTCGACACGACCGACATGTATTTTGCAATACTCGTAAAAGCAATCGATCAGGCGTTGTTGAGCGATGAGTTTGAACCCGCACGCCAGATGATTGAAACCGGAACAACGGTTGCCACAACCGCACAGTCGGCACACTGGACGCTTGCGATGAAAACCCAGCAGTCGCAATATGACGCGCAGGAGAAGGCTTATCCACTGATAAAGCCGTCGTTGGATCTCCTGCAGCAGGATCCGGCCGACCCAGCAAGCAATGTGATCGTCGGAAATTATACCTGCCTGGTGAAACACGATTGGCATCACGGGCTTGATCTTCTGTCGCGAGGTAATGACGCGCGCCTCAAAGCACTGGCGACCATGGAATTGCACGATCCACAGGAGGCCGGCGGGCAGATTGCCGTCGCGGACGGGTGGGCGACCCAGGCCACGCGCTTGCCGCAGCAGGCGCTGGCGGTGCAGTTGCATGCCTACGACTGGAATCTGCGCACCCTTCTGAACGCGACCATCGACAGTCAGCGGAAGCATGTTGAAGCCCAGCTTGTGCTGCTAACGCCCCTGGTGGCGGACCATCGCGATACTCCCGCACTTTGGTTCTCGGTGTGTGATGACTTGTCGCATCGCGCGTATACCACCAGCGCAATCGCTGGTGGAACCAAAGCGACCGACACCTTCCAGGATGTCCCCCGCTTGGGAGCGACACTGGTCGGGTTCGATTACGGCCTTGCGATGGCAGGTAATCAACAGTGCGTGACATACTTTCAACCGATCTACAATACTCCAACCGGTGAACGCGTTGGACCCGCATTTGGAAAGGCCTATTCCAAGCTGCATACCGTTCATGCGCCTGATGGATATGCAATCGGAGCGATGCGCGTGTATGGCAGCAGCGGTCTCAACTCCATCACGCCACTCTTCATGCGAATCGATCGGGATCTTTTGAACGCGGACGACGCACAGGTCGGCCGGCGCGTCGGCGGGCCCGGTGGAACGCTTGAGATCCTGGACGGTTTTGGCACGCCGGTGATTGGAGTTTGTGGTCGACAAAAGGATGGATACCTTGGGCTCGGTTTGGTATACAGCCACGCTGTCAAAAACGGCTGATCTGGTGCTGTAAATCAATGTCGACGAGTCCCTCATGCCTCTAAAAACCATCGGCATCGCTCTTTTAGGTTGTGGCACTGTCGGCGGTGGTGTTGCATCATTACTTCTGGACCAGCGCGAACTGCTTCGGGAACGCACAGGGCTGACTTTTGAGATTCGTCACGTTGTCGTTCGCGATCTGAAAAAAGCTGACCGAAGGCCGGGCATTTCTCTTACCACTGATGCGATGAAAGCCATCCTCGACCCTGAGGTGGACATTGTTGTAGAGCTGATTGGCGGGACTTCAGTCGCATCGGAATATATTCAAGCCGCCCTCAAAGCTGGCAAGCCTGTGGTCACCGCCAACAAAAGCCTGCTGGCGGCAAAAGGACCGGAACTGTTTTCTCTGGCAAGGCAATATTCCAGTTGCATTGCCTTCGAGGCCAGTTGCGGTGGCGGTATTCCAATCATCAATGCACTGTCGCATGGTCTGATCGCCAACCGGATCGATGCGCTGGTTGGCATCGTAAATGGCACGTGCAATTTTATTTTGACGCAGATGACGCGCAACGGATGGACCTACGCACAGTCGCTTGCTGAAGCTCAGAAGCTGGGATTCGCCGAGGCGGATCCCACGCTGGATGTCAGCGGTCGCGATGCTGCCCAAAAGCTGGCTGTACTCGCAGGGCTCGCGTTCAACGCACGGATCGCGGAGTCTGACATTTATATTGAAGGCATCGATCGGCTGCAGGATCAGGATTTCAAATTGGCCCGGGAGCTGGGGTATGTGATCAAACTGCTGGCAATCGCCGAGCGGGTTGAAAGTTCGCGCCTTGTGCTTCGGGTGCATCCGACGCTTGTGCATCAGACGGATGTGCTGGCAGAGGTAGGAGGAAGTTTCAACGCGGTAAGCGTTTACGGAAACGCTATTGGCCATGGTCTTTTTTATGGCCGCGGCGCTGGCCGCTTGCCGACCGCGAGCGCTGTCGTTTCCGACATCATCAGTGTGGCGATAGGGGTAACGCAGTTGTCGTTTAAGCAGCTGAACATATTTCCCGACTCAGCCGCGCACGTGAACGCGGTTCCCATCAGTGAATTGAACAGTCGATACTACATTCGACTGGTGGCCAAGGATCAACCCGGCGTGCTGGCTCAGGTGACCCGGATTTTAAGTGATCAGAAAATCAGCCTTTCGGCGATCATGCAGCATGAGGTGAATCTTGGGCAATTTGTTCCTGTGGTGATTACCACGCATCTGGCTCGCGAAGGATCCGTACAGGCGGCGCTCAAGGAGATCAATGCCTCCCCCGCTGTAGCCGGACCCGCGGTATGCCTTCGGATTATCGACCAGCCCAAAGAATTTGCCGCGAGTTAGGTGACAGTGTTCATGTGAAGATCATCTCAGCTTGGCGAACCGCGAATGGCGCAAAAAACCCGCGGCCATATGCCGCGGGCTTTTGCGGAACTGTCCTCATTTCGACTCGACTGGCGTCACTTCATATTTCAATAAATCTGTGCCGCGCACAACGGTTATTGCCGACGCGACGCCTACGCGTTCTTCGCTTAAGAGACGCTGGATATCATCAATGGTGAAAATAGGCTTACCATCGAATGAGACGATAACATCGCCTTCCTGTAATCCCGAATCTCTGGCCGGGCTGCTGGGTTCCAAACCGACGATCAGCACGCCCGTGTCGACATCCAACTGGTGATATCGAACCAGCCGCCGATGCAGTGGAACATTTTGTCCGGCAAAACCAATATAGCTTCGGCGGATCTTTCCATCGCGAATGAGACGCCCGGCGACAAACTGTGCGGTGTTACTCGGGATCGCAAAGCAAATCCCCTGCGCCATCGGGATAATGGCAGTGTTCACACCGACGACTCGACCGCGGCTATCGACCAGGGGCCCGCCGCTGTTCCCCGGGTTGAGCGCTGCATCGGTCTGCACGATGTTGTCGATCAACCGTCCGGCCTGGGATCGAAACTCTGCGCCAGGTTGCTGACCACGCCGGCCGTCACCGTCGTCTGAAACCCAAACGGGTTGCCGATCGCCACGACCAGTTGCCCCACTTGGATGGCGGACGAATCGGCGAACTCCACTGCTTCCAGCGTGTTTGTGTTCACATGGATGACCGCCAGATCGGTCTGTGGATCGTCCCCGACGACCCGAGCGGAAAGTTTTTGACCATCCTGCAGTGTCACTTCGATTCGGGCAGCACCATGCACGACGTGGCTGTTGGTCATGATGAAACCGTCGGGTGTAAACACAAAGCCCGACCCACTTCCCTGTCCACTGCCCTTACCCCGCCCGCGTGGCGATCCGGCCTGCTCAGGCATGTGAACATCAATGTTGACCACAGCGGGACTTACCCGCTTTGCGGCATTGATAACCGCGTTTGAATAAGCGTCCAGCAGGTCACTCTCGTTGACGGCCTGTCCCATTACAGAGGTGGTGGTGGATTCGCTGATACCCGTGTTCGAAACCCATTCCGTTAGTCTATTTTTCATCTGAATACTCCTGCCGCTTCATTTAGACGGCAATCAATGATAGGCCAGGAGTCAAGGGCACGCGGCTGCCACATAACGCGAACATCAGGTGGCAATGAATGGGGCATCACAGCAGAGCGGCCGCCACCGTATCGACGCTGAGGGCTTGCAGCGGCTCGCTTCGGAGCACAGTTACACGCGGGCCCAGCGGTTTCCAGTAAACCGGATCGGTCGGACCGTAGAGGGCGAGAGTCGTAACGCCAATGATGCCGGCCAGGTGTGCCGGGCCGCTGTCGTTGCCGATAAACGTGCCGGCGGTGGAAATCTCGTTCAGTAAGTCCAGAAGTGTCGGACAAAATCGGTGCGTAGCGACGGCTGCAATCGAATCGAGATCCGATCTGCTCCAGCGTTCACGTTCGACTTCACCGGTAACAAAACGGACGACTTTGCCCTGGCTCTTCAACCTCACCGCCAATTTGACGAATTGATCGAGGGGCCAGCACTTTTCGCGCGAGCCACTACCTGCATGAATGACGACATCGCTGCCACCGGCAGGCTTGAACCCAATCCCGCGGTCGGCAATCGATCGCAGCATCTGCTGCAGGGCGGCTTGTTCGGGAGGAAACGGTTTCAGTGCCTGCACCAGGTGATCGGTCAGATGCCCGCCGAAGTTTGGGGGCATTCGGCTGTCAATTTCCACCAGTTTGGCGGAAGAGGCATGAGCGGCGACATTTTCCCGCCACACCGGAGTTACGGGCAAAAAAGTGTAGGCGGTATGCGCCGACTGCAGCAGAGACTGAGCTGCCGGCGGCAGTTTTCCGTCCTGCGCGAAAAGATGATGCCAGCCCGCCTCGATATCGGTGGCTTCCAGGCGCAACACGCGGCGGGCCAACTCCCCTTTCTGATGGTGCGTAACATAGATAATTCGGCTCTGAGGAAAAATTCGCCCCAGCGCCACGGCGAACGGCCAGGTCAGGATAAAGTCACCCAATCCGCCGGTCTGGAAAATTAACACGTTGCGACGAAGCATGCGACGGAAAGTCTAACGCTTTAGGTTCTGAATCCAATGTAGAAGCTTCCGCAATCTTGCAGGCATCCCTCGGCTTACAATTGACGCTGCGGGGAAACCCATTACCTTCCCGGTTCGCTATTTCGACGAAAGCTCACGAACGATTGGATTTATCATGCGATGGACTCAGACATTAATCCCAACCCAGAAGGAAACACCCGCTGACGCTCAGATCGTCAGCCATCAGCTGATGATTCGCGCCGGGCTGATCCGCCAGTTGACGGCCGGCGCGTACGATTTTCTGCCGCTGGGTTTTCGCAGCCTCCGTAAAGCAACCCAAATCGTGCGCGAGGAAATGGATCGCGTCGGCGCCGCCGAGGTGCTGCTGCCCGCATTGCAGCCGGCGGAATTGTGGCAGAAGACCGGTCGCGATATCGGTTACGGTGACAATCTGATGAAGTTCAAAGATCGGCATGGGCGCTTAAATGTGCTGGGTCCGACGCATGAGGAAGTTGTCACTGAATTGGTCGGAGCATATGTCAGTTCATACAAGCAGCTACCCGTCAGTTTATATCAGATTCAGACCAAATTCCGGGATGAATTCAGACCCCGGTTCGGGCTGCTCCGCGTGCGCGAATTTCTGATGAAAGATGCGTACAGCTTCCACGCCGACATCGAGAGCCTGAACAAGGTGTACGACCAGTTTTATGCAGCTTACGAAAGGATCTTCACGCGCTGTGGGATCCCGTTTGTTGTCGTGGAAGCTGAGAGCGGACCGATCGGCGGAAGCGCTAGTCACGAGTTCATGGCCGCCTGTGCCGCAGGTGAAGACACGATCGTCACCAGTGATAAGGGAAATTACGCCGCGAATGTGGAAAAAGCGGAAATAGGCGATCGACCCGCTACTTTTGGAGGCGATCCCACCGGCGCTTTGGAAAAAGTGCACACCCCAGGTTTGCCTGGCTGCGAAGAGGCGGGGAAGTTCATGAAGGTAAAGACTAAAAACCTGCTCAAGACGCTGGTGTATCGCACCGACGCAACGGGGCCCACGCAGGAGAGCGGCGTTAACCCGCGCTGGCTTGTGGCAGTGGTTCGAGGCGATCACGAGGTGAACGAGTCGAAGCTAAAAAAAGCCGCCGCTGAAAAGTTTGACCTGCAGAATATAACGATGGTGGATGATCCGGAAGTTCGGGCCGAATGGGTGATAGGTTACATAGGACCGGACGCGGCATCCCGCAATAAGCAGGCTGTCATGCTTGTGGATCCGGATGCTGCTCAAGGCGGTTTCTGGGCCACCGGTGCAAACGAGACCGACTATCACAACAAGCACTTTAACTGGTTCCGTGAATGCGGCGATTCCCTGGCGGACCCGAAGAAAACCGCCATAGCCGACATACGCAACGCAACGGTCGGCGATCCTTCGCCCAAGAACGACGGAGGCCGACTCCAAGCATCCAAGGGGATCGAAATCGGTCATGTTTTTAAGTTGGGAACGAAATATTCAACGGCACTGGGGGCCAATTTCCTGGACGAAAAGGGGCGTCAGCATCCGCTTATCATGGGTTGCTACGGCATCGGTGTGGGGCGAATTTTAATTGCGGCCATCGAAAGCCTGCATGATGACAAGGGCATCATCTGGCCGGTCGCGATCGCGCCGTACACGGTGGTCGTCACCCCCATCCGCTATGAAGGTGAAATAAAGGCCGCGGCAGATGACCTGTACGAGAAACTGAATGCTGCCGGCATCGATACACTGCTGGACGACCGCGACGCTCGGCCCGGCTCTAAGTTTGCCGACGCTGACCTGATTGGTTTTCCGATCCGCCTGACAGTCGGCGACCGGGGATTAAAAGAAGGCAAGGTCGAACTGAAAGAACGAAAATCACCCGAACCGGTTATGGTCGCGGTGGGTGAGATTGTGGACCAGGTTAGAAAGATCGTCGGTGGATGATCGATCAAACAGCGATTCGCAGAAGGAATCCCCGGCTTCAGCAGCCGGGGACTCTTCTGGGTAATCGGTTAAACCCGACCGTACAGGTATTCGTTCAGGTAGGTGATCTTCGCTTCCTGATGGGTGGCGTGCAGGGCGTTGACGTCACCGATCGAGATCATTCCAAGCAGATCTCCATCCTGATCGCAAACCGGCAAGTGTCGCACGCGTTTGTCTTTCATGATGGTGCTGATGTCATCCATGTCGGTGTCAGGAGCACAACAGATCACGTCGCGGGTCATCACATCACCCACCTCGGTGGTGTGTGGATCGAGCCGTTCGCCCATCACTCGGCGGAGCACATCACGCTCGGTGAACATTCCACGCATTCGCCCCTGGTCCATCACCACGACAGCCCCCACACGATGTTGATTCATCCTTTGCACCGCATCGAAAACAGTAGCAGTTGGTGGAACGACAAAAACGCTGAATCCCTTACGCGACAGGATATCTTTTGCTGTTGGCATGGCAGTTTTCCTCGCTGTTGGGGCCGAATCGAAACAAATAGTACCGATGGGCCTTACCTTGGGTGTTACATCAGCAGACGTCAGTGTGCGTCAGAAGCACGAGATGGGACGCAGCTGATTTACTATCGGGATTATTCAAGTTCAAGCTCACCATTGCAACATAGTTCTTTTATTCACAAGCTCGTTCGTGCGATCACCGCGGCATCCGCTATAGTGGACCTATAACGTCCTTTGTTTTGAGATCGGAATTTATGTCTTCCATGCCTACTGTCGCGATTGTCGGTCGACCCAATGTCGGAAAAAGCAGCCTGCTGAATGCCCTGGCGGGCGTACGAATCAGCATCGTGCAGGACATGCCAGGCGTGACGCGCGACCGCATTGTCACCCCTTTGCAGATAGATGGCCGCTATATCGAACTGGTGGATACCGGAGGGTACGGTTTCATCGATCCTGACGCCTTGACGGAGCATATCAATCAGCAGATTGAACTGGCTATGACCAGCGCGGACCTGGTTCTGTTCATCGTCGACTGCGAAGCCGGCCTCACCTCGGCGGATCAAACCATCGCATCGCTGCTTCGCAGCAAGGACATCAAAACGGTGCTGGTTGCCAACAAGGCCGATGGCGCCAATGCGGATATGGTTCTGGGTGATTTTGCCCGCCTGGGGCTGGGCACTCCTATCGGCGTATCGGCCTTAAATGACCGCAACATCGACCTGCTTCGCGAGACAATCAAGAAGAATGTCGATTTCGCGAATGCCCCAACCGAAATTCCAAAACCAACGATGCACGTAGCGATTGTCGGCAAGCGAAACGCGGGAAAAAGCACATTGGTCAACGCCATCGCAGGGCTGTATGAGGGCGATCCCAACCGGGTCATCGTCAGCGAAGTGCCGGGAACGACACGCGACAGCGTGGATGTGCGATTCGAAAAAGATGGTCACACATTGATGGTGATCGACACCGCAGGTGTCCGCAAAAAGCGCAAAATGGTGGCTGACGATATCTCGTTTTATAGCTTCCACCGTGCTGAGAGGTCTATTCGGCGCGCCGACGTGGTGCTCCTTCTGATCGACGGAACCGAACCGGTGAGCGAGCCGGATAAAAAGCTGGCTGAGTACATTGCCAGTCAGTTCAAGCCGGTGATCCTGGTCGTCAACAAATGGGATCTGGCACGAGATAAGGTTCGACATGGTCGCAAGGAAGACGAAGAAAAAAGCGTCGACGACGGCGCTTTGATGGAGCAATTCCGCGTGTATCTCGATTCAGAGCTGAAGCACGTTGATTATGCCCCAATCGCTTTTACCACGGCCAAAGACAGTCGAAATATTCAGGGCGTGCTGGATCTGGCTCAGCATCTGTTCAATCAGGCAAGCGAACGCGTCTCTACTTCGAAGCTGAACCAGGCGGTTCGGCAGATTCTAGAGGAACGCCGGCCCCCTACACCGACTGGTCGGAGGGCTCGCGTCTACTACGCAACCCAACCGGAGGTCGCTCCGCCGACGATTGTGTTATTTGTGAACAATCCAATTTTAATCGACGAACGTTATCAGCGGTACATGATCAATCGGTTGCGCGAGCTGCTCCCGTACAGTGAAGTACCGATGAGGCTGGTGATTCGCGGTAAGGATCAGAAGTCGCGCGAGGTACATGCGGCCAGGGAATCTCTAACACCTGATATGGACGCGGCACCGCAAAGCAAGCGTGCCGCACAAAGCCGAAAAGAACGGACCCATAACACCGCGCGTCCCAAACGTCAGCCATCGACTACAAGGCAGCGACCCGTCAAACGTCTTGGCAAAGGCGGGAAAGCCAAACCGCGCAAGGGATAATTCCGTCCATCTCGCGGACCCCACGCTTCGTTTGATTGGTGTCTACGGTTTCAGCAGTCCACGGTGTCCATCTGAGGCGGAACGCACTGCATAAGCCACGCCCGTTTCTCTGCAGTTTCGAGCAGCAGTTCGTCAATCTGCTCGTGGTGATACGCCTGGTCGATGGCAAATGAATCTACCTTCGACCGCACCACCGCCCTCCCCTGGCTGGATCGCGCGGTTCCAGGCGAAAGCAGAGATGCCCCACCACCGAGGATCCATCGAATGCAGCAAGCACGGTCTGCCTTGAAGACAACCAGCCATCGTCGCTGAGCATCAGCATATGCCGACTACCGGCCTGAAGAATCGATTTCAAAACTTCGGTCCAGTGCGGGTGACTGTTGTCGATCGGTTCCACGTGAATTGAACTGTGCATCATGTTCATCTCAGTAAAGCGGCTGGTCGTTCGCTGCCAGAGCCTGGCGGTGCTTCATCACAAGTTTCTTCCAGTCCATATTCAATCGGATAAAACCTGCGCGGATTTGCCGATTCAAGCCCCGCCGCGTGAAGATCTTTCTGCATTCTCGGTCAGATTGCGCTGGTTATGCTGAATAGCACGATGATCGACATTCGAAACACTTGTGGCGTTTCGATAAGCAGGATCAGCCTCGCCTGCCGGAAGGGTTATCAACAAGGCCGACGTTCAGTATGTGCCGGTTAAGACGGGTAGCGATGACTAAACGGGCGGCGTCAGATCGGGCGACCAATAAATGGAGTTTGGCGGCCTCGGTACGGCTTCGTTATCATCAGCAGCATGACAGACCAACGCGTAGTGTTAATCACCGGCGGCGCTAAGCGGGTTGGCCGCGCCATGGTCGAGGGATTGACCCAGTCAGGTTTCAAGGTCGCATTTACTTATAATAGCAGCCAGGCCGATGCCGACCTGATTGCCTCCGCCACCGACGCCTTTCCAATTCGCGCGGACCTGACCAATCCCGAGTCGGCAACTCAATTCATTTATCAGTCCTTGGCAGAAAAGTTCGGCCGACTGGATGTGCTGGTAAATAATGCGTCGCTTTACCTGCCGGCCACGCTCAACCAAACCGACGTTGAGATTTCCCGCCGATTAATGGCTATTCATTATGAATCGCCGCTGCTGCTGGCCAAAAGTTTCGAACTGCATTTGCGAAAGTCGGGCGGGCACATTGTAAATATGCTTGACCTTCTTGCCGAGAAACCGTTGCCGCAATACCTGGCGTATTGCGCGAGCAAAGCTGCGCTCTGGAATCTGACCCTGGCCCTTGCGCGCGAGCTCTCCCCGGAAGTAACAGTAAATGGGATTGCGCCCGGCGTCGTGGAATGGCCGCCGGATTACCCGCAGGCCGATCGTGCTAACTACCTGAAACGCGTGCCGCTTTCCCGCGCGGGATCACCGACCGATGTGGTCAACTTGGTCCGTTTCATCATTACTTCCGCCCCATACATCACCGGGCAGATCTTTCGACTGGACGGCGGTCGATCGCTTACCTGAATCCTTGCTTTTCACACTGAGTTCAGAAGATTGTTTCCAAATAGCACAGCCTCGTCCTCAGCTAATTGCACTTCATCGGCTGCTATCACTTTTGCATCAGCCTTCAGGATTGACGCGATCGATTTCGTGTCTGCGACGATTTTGTTTTTGTCGGTAACCAACAGGCTGCCTGTCTGTTTTTTGACAGCAGTAATCCCCGATCGATCGGTGGTCAACTGAGTGCGATAAGCGGCTCGATCGGCAGTAATCGTGTTTTTCAAGTCTGCCGCGTCGGCGATCAGGATTTGGCGGTCTGATTCGAGTTTCGCGAGGTCAGCTGCCTCAGATACCGCGTTATTTCGATCGATGGCAACGCGCTTACGATCGGCAGCAATTGTCGCGCGATCGAGCTTAAGCTTGTTCGTACCGTTGATTTGATCGGCATGTATAACGAGTTTTCCCGCCGACACATCCGCATTGTATTGATTGATGGCCACGCTGAGCTCGGTCGAATAATCGGACTTCAGTTGGCTGCGATCGGCCGCAACCTGCGGCGAAATGGTTTTACGATCCGCCATCAGCTGCGCCTCGTCCGCGTGCAGTTTCATTTTATCCGCCGCCACCGCCTGGGCAGGGGTCAGCGAGAAAAAAGTTCGACGCTCCAATGCAATACACTCTGGACAAGTAGATGATTTGAATCCGCGCATTTGTCGTCCTCCGACAATAGTTTACCACAAGCGACCGGCGATCCACCCGAAAATTTGCTCAGGATGTGCTACGGCCTCCCTGTAACAGAAACAAAGGCTCTGCTCTGGCAACGTTGATGGCAGGCCAGGCGGCGGCCGCCACCGCGACGGTCATCACAATGCCGACGCCCAACGCCACATAATTCCATGCAATGGAGATCGGCGCGTGAAATCCCGTCATCGTCAAACCCAGTTGATGGGCATCCACCGCCATCAAACCGCCCGCGGCACAGCCAAGGCCGCACGCGACGACTCCCACCAAGAGCGCTTCGCTGAATATCAAACGAATCAGCTGAGATTGCGTCAGACCAATGCTCCGCAGGATCCCCAACTGCCAGCGTCGCGTACGAATGCTGGCCATAATCGTGTTGGTCACCCCCAGCGATGCAATCAGCATGGCGGAGAAAGGAACCACCGCGACCAGCAACAATAACTCAGAAAAAGTCTTCTCCATGTTCTCTTTAATCTGCCTGACGTCGCCTGCCTGCATGTCACGCTCGCCCAGTCGCTTTTGAACGTCTTTTATGACCTCGTCCTTGTTCACACCGGCCACGAGATTGGCGGCAAAAAGATGGATGACGTCGGCGCCAAAATATTTCCGGGCATCGGCCAGTGAACCAAATATGCTGCCAGCGGTGCGCTGATCGAATTGCTGGCCCATATCAAATTTTGCATTGATCAAGTCCATGCCAGGCGAGGAAACCACGCCGGAGATTATGAATGGGAACGGCCCATGGTCTGTCTTCAAAGGCAATACGTCGCCTACACCCAGATGGCGCAGTTCGTGAAATTCATCGGTGACAATGACATGCCCTCCCTGATTCAAAGCGGCGGTAGCATCCTGCATGTTGCCTTGTGTGAAATTCAGCTTCAGCATGCGCATCCCTTTGTCCGGGTCGACACCAAGGAACATAGTGGCATTGGGAGTTACAGCAGCTAGCCCCAACGCGGCTATTCCGCTTTTGCTGATGAACATCGGCGATTCAGGCGCTGCCACCGCGATAGGCAATAGATCCCCGGGCAGAATGCCCGGCGTGCGCGCCAGTTCATCGATTTCCTTGTCATTGAGTCCCGTTCCCCAACTGACGATGAAAACGTCCGGGAATTTGTCCGGCAATTCCCAGCCTTTAAGCATGGAATGACCTTGCGTTTCCATCGCTATCAGAATCGACAGGCCTACCATTAACGCCGCACACGTGCCCGCCGCGCGCCACACACCACCACTGAGTTGCTGACGCAACAGTTCCAATCGCAACCCAAGCAAGACCGCCACCAAAGGCCCGATGAATCGTTCAAGAAAGACGACGAAAATGGGGGCAAGAAGAAAAAAGCCGGCCATCAGTGTCGGTAGTCCCGCTCCGAAATGCAGCCCGATGGAAATCATCCGCGCGGTCGCCAGAGGGTCGGCTACGTGCCCCTGCAAAAACCGGCTCCAATGCGTGAAAAGAACAAACGGATCGAACCCAATCAGGAAGAGTCCCGCAAGAGCAGCAAAGTAAGGCGTCCGTGCCGAAGGAGGTGACGCCATCGGCGCCATGGCTTCCAGCGGTCTTACTCTGGTCGCCCACCACGCAGGTAAAAGGCTTGCCAGCAGTGCCGCGAGCAGTGATCCAACGGCAGCAAAAAGCACACCGCCCCAGCTGATTGTAAAGCCGGTTGGCAGCAGATGTCTGAATCGCAATTGCACCAGATACAACCAGAACCATCCCATTGGTGTGCCAATGACCACCGCAAAACCCGAGAGGAGCAAACCTTCTACAACCACGAGCAATGCCACCTGCCCGCGCTCAGCGCCAATCGCTCGCATCATCGCCAGTGTCCGCGAGCGCTCTGTGACGCCCATGCTCAAAGCCGAGAAGATGATGAAGGTAGCCGCCAGCATCGAAACGCTGCCGCCTAAGTAACTGAGCAGATGCACCGCCTGGAGATTGTTATCAACCACCTCGCGAACGTCCCGCCCTAACCGAATGGTCAGACCCGAGTCCAGAACAGCAAGACGTGGTGTCCACCGGTCCACAAAGTCCGACTGTTTCACGCCGGGTTTAAGGTCGACCATCACGCGATCGACCAACGGCGGTTTGCCCGGATATATAAACTGCTGAAGTGTCTCCAGCGGCAGGTAGATTGACTGAATATGCGACGCCAGCACCTGTGGTTTCTGAACGATGCCGACAACTTTAAGGTTCAGCGACTGATGGGGACCGTTAAGCGTGAAGGTCCCACCGACGTATACCCCTGCCAATTCAGCTGCAACCTGATCGATAACGCAGACCTTTCCGTCGGGCGTGTCGAACCATGTTCCCGCTTTCGGTTCGAGATTTTCCACCCGCGTGTCTATCGGGCGGCGCAACCCCGTCAGGTGTTGCTTATGCATTTCGTTCTTGCCGTCGGTTACCGTGTTGTCCACCTCAAGGCGGCCGGTAACGCGCTTGACGTCGGGATCCTTACGGATTGCGTCGACAACCGATTCGGAGAACGAACTCGACGCCATTCCGCGTCGCGTAATGACGGCATCAGCCGTTCCCATGTAGCGCGCGGTGAAGCGATACGCCATCGCTTCCACTGATGCATAACCGCTGGTGACGGCCACCACCAGGCTCACCGACAGCGCGATTGCAGCGGCAGTCAAAAGCGTCCGTGCGCGATGAACGAGAAGGTTAGAGGCAGCTAATTTTCGAATCACCATAAAACATTTCAATCAGGATTAACGCCGTTGCATACCTGTTGCGAGTTTCCTATCGTGACATACCCATAGTACGGAGGAAAGTTGGTTCAAGATACACAAGAAAAGCCCCGTCGAATTCTGGTGGTGGATGATGACGCGGGGATCGTCAGAGCAATGGAGGTTGTTTTAAAGCGGGCTGGTTTTGATCCGGTCGTTTGCACCTCAGGCGCAGACGCGCTGGATAAGGCCGTGGCTCAGATCGATGCTGCTGTAGTTGATATTCATCTTCCGGACATAAGCGGGCTTCTACTTTCGCAAAAACTGCGTGATGTGCTGGGACCCGAAATACCCATTGTCGTTTTGAGCGGCGACACCTCGATCGAGACGCTTCGAGCCCTGCCTGAGGCCTGCGCAACTCATTTCTTCAGTAAGCCCGTGAACACTGGATTGCTGGTCAACAGCCTTGAAGGAATGGACCGCGAGCAAATAGCCGCAGTCATCGTGCGTGCTGAAGTATTGCCTGAATATTTGTCTCAATCGCAGTGTCGCCAGCAAGCCATTGAACGTTCTCAAACCTCTTAAACCACTTCATCTGTTTTCGCGCAAGTTGCCGTGTGGCAATCTTGATCTGCTCGATCGCGTCGTCCAGGCTTAATTTTCCCGACAGGTGGTCGATTATCTCTTTATACCCTGTTGCCGCGCCAGCGGTTTGTGACAGTTGGCCGTATTTTTGAAGCAGCGCTCGGGTTTCCTCAACCCATCCGTCGGCGATCATCGCTTTCACGCGTGCGTTGATCCGGCGGTTTAAAATATCGCGATCCCAGCTCAGGCCGATGAATTTTGCCGAATGCCGCAGTCCGGGCTTATCCCAATCGGTTTGAAAGGCCGAGATGGGGTTGCCGGTAAGTTCAAAAACTTCGATCGCGCGAATCGTTCGACGCGTATCATTCTCATGAATTCTTTGCCGCCGCTGCCGGATCAATTCGTACGAGACGTTCGTGTAATACTTGTTGCGGAATCTGACCTAATTGCTCTCTCAGATTCACGTCGGCGGGCGGACCATCAAATAAGCCGTGAAAAAGCGCCTTGTAATAAAGCGGAGTTCCACCTGTGGCGATTAAATGGACCTCCCGCTCAGCGGCATTCGCGATGGTCGCATCGGCGAGCGTCACAAACCGCGAAACAGTGAATCGCTCATTCGGCTCGGCCACATCCAGCAAATGATGGACGACTCTGGTACGCTCTGCTGCGGTGGGTTTAGCTGTACCTATATTCATTCCGCGGTAGACCTGCATCGAATCGACGCTGAGGATCTCACCGCCCATCCTGCCGGCGAACTCATCGGCAATCGCGCTTTTACCCGCAGCGGTGGGTCCAAGAATCACGATGATGGGGCTTTTGCCTGCCATGTCGGCATTTCCTGTCAAAGGTGCAGAATGCGTGGCTATTCACTTGAAAACGCCACGTTCGCAACCCTTTGTGTTTAAGGGATTTGCGATGTCCATGCATGGGGGGTTCTTGGCATCCGGTTTGTTCTAATGCAGTTCCGTAAGGAACGCCAATCGTAAAAGGCGGTCCGTGAGAACAACTTTAGTCGAAGGAGAAATTACAATGGCTCTGCCCACTCGAGTTAATCGTGCACTGGCTATCGATCCGTTCGAAGGACTGCAGCGGGATTTTGAGTCCATGCTCGGCCGGGTATTAAACAACCGCGATGGTGGCGCAACCCGACTTGCGCCCTATGGGGTCGATGTCCGGGAAGACCCTGATCATTTCTATGTTGAAGCGGAACTGCCGGGCTTTAAAAAAGATGACATCGATATCACGCTGGAGAACCAGACGTTGACCATCACTGCTGAGCGCCGCGAATCCGCTGATAAAAAAGGTGAATTGCTGTTAAATGAACGGCGCTATATGCGGTTCCAACGCAGCTTCACCCTGCCCCCGACGATCAGCGAACAAAGTGTCGATGCGAAACTGGAAAACGGTTTGCTGGAAATCACGCTTAACAAGCGCGAAGAAACCAAACCGCGGAAGATTTCGGTTAACTAAAACAGAAATCTCACCCAAATGCTTACCTGCGGGATGAACACGATCCGTGTTCATCCCGCTAGGCATTTTTTTCGGCAGGCGCGGTGTTGTTCCGTACGATCTCAGCATTGCGCTTTAACATCGGCAGCTTTACACGTTTCATCGCGCTTCCTTTGAGCTGCGATTTATAATCCTCTTCTGTCCATGCAAGCACCTGCTTCCAGGGTGCCGATCCGGTCGCGAAGCGCGGCGTAAATACAGGATCAGCCGTAACAGGTGATCGCCGGTTCCACGGACAGACATCCTGGCAGATATCGCAGCCAAACAGCCAGTCGCCCATCAGCGGTTTCAGTTCATCTGCGATCTCCTCGCGATGCTCAATCGTGAGATACGAAATGCAGCGAGTTGCATCCATTTGATATGCAGCCGTTATCGCACCGGTCGGGCATGCGTCTATGCAGCGTGAACAGGAAAGCGCATCGGTCATCCGCCGGTTTATCGATCGGTAAGTCGACGGTTGTGATTATTTGTCCAAGCAGAATGAACGAACCCATTTGCTCGTTAATGACGCAGGTGTTTTTTCCCATCCATCCAATGCCCGCGCGGGCGGCAGTCTCTTTTTCCATGACCGGTGCGGTGTCAACACTGCTGCGCATGCGCGCTCCAGGCACGGTTTCACGCAACCAGTCGGCGACGTCATGCAGACGATCGGCCATGATGGTGTGGTAATCCTCCCCAAGCGCGTAGCGGGCGATGCGTCCATTCTCCGCTGGAGCGGGCTCCAGGTTCACGCGGTAGCTGCATGCGACGCAGATAACGCTACGGGCACCTGGAAAATACACGCTGGGGTCCGTTCGCTCCGCAAAGCGGTTGGCGATCCACCCCATTGTCCCGGCCTTTCCGGCGGCCAACCAATCGCGAAAATAGTCAGAATATTTAGACGGCTCCGCCGACGTGATCCCTACCAGATCGAATCCCGCCTCACGCGCTCTGGCTTTGATCCGCTCGGCTAGATTCAAAGTATTCTGCTCCGTGCCATGCGTTCCAGCACACAGTTTTTATGATGTTCGAATTTCACGTCATCCAGCACCGCGGTGGCGTTGCCGGTGTCGATCGGCTGCGCCAAAGGCACCCAGCTTCTGCATCCTGCGTAGGCGGGCGTGTTCTCCAGCGATATCGGCTCGTGCAATCGATAGGTTCGAATCAGAACCAGATACAGCGGATTTTGCGGCTTGTAGTTGAATCGCATATCGATCAGGGATCCGGTCCAGATGTGCTGATCGTCCAACCGATCGATCTGCTCGCGCGATTCCACCTTTAATATGTCAGTGACAATCCCCGCCGAGGTGATGCGCGCCGTCGCTGGTTCAGCGGCCAGCGTTTCAAGTTCAACCTCCGGTTTCAGTTCACCGCGGCTTTGGTGCAGATAGGTTGGGAAAAAGACAAATTCACGATGCGTAATCGAAAACTGGTCGCGGGTGCTCTGCTCGAGAATGCCACCTTTGCGCAATAAAATAATCTGTCGTCCAGATTCAAGCGCAGTGATGACACTGGCCCATTCTTTCAACGCAACATCAAGAGATATCGGCCAAGCCATAGACTATTTGTATAACCTGAGCCATCGTGCGCCGGAAGCGTGATATTTGGTTTAAAGTACGATTCCCGGGTACCGAAGTTTCACCCCCGCACGGGTGAGTTCGTTCCAGTACGGATCGCGGGATCGCGGAAAGCCGAGGACCTCTCGCTGCCTTGGTGTTGCCCTGGCGATAAAATGCTGCAGCAATTCGTCCTCCCCCCGCTGCGACCACTGGTGATATCCCTGAAAAAAATGTTTGGCACATCGATAGACCAGATGATGACTGAAGCGGGCCCCGGCATCAGCGACGATATTGCTTGCCCGATGCCACGTGCGCATTGAAAAAATCAAAAGATCTCCCGCGTTGGCCAGGACAGGTCGTTCCAGCTTGTAAAGCTCTGGATTCTTCCTCCGGGTTCGATGCGTCGGCCAGACAGGGAGATCTGTTGGATTCTGTTGCGACACCACATATGTTGGTCCCATCTCCAGCGTCACATCGCTGTAATACAGGATCATGTTCACTTGCCGGTAGTCCCCGTCATCGCGTGGGACGACAAGCGTGTTCCCCTGATAATCCAGGTGCAGCCCCTGCTCGAAATCGCCCGTCCCGGCGTACTTCGCCCAGATCGCCGCCTGGCTGAGCGCGACATCATCGCTATCCAGGATACGCTCGACGAACGAAATAATGTCCGCGTGCGTCGAGACATCGTTCAACGCATCCCCGGCAAATGGGAACTCCACCTGTAGATGCTCGGGATCCTCGTGGATAAAACCGAACCGCTCCGGCGTCGACTGAAGCTCATCGTAGGTTGGAAAGTATCGTTGCAAATTCTCGCGCCGTTGTCAGTTCTTGATCGGTCAGGAAGTTTGGAACGATGACGAAGCCGTGCTTGAGAAGAAAATCATGATGTTGTTGTGTGATTGCCACGATATCAATGTCGGAGATGTGGGCCGTGAAATCAAACTGTTTCGACTTGAGCATTGATCCGTTAAACTTCTGCTGCAAAAGTACCCGTAGCTCAGCTGGATAGAGCAGCGGATTTCTAATCCGCCGGTCAGTGGTTCGAATCCACTCGGGTACATTCGATTGCGTTTATCAACAGAGCGCGATGCCTGTTTTCTGGTTTACGCATCCGGGCGTGCTATCATCAATGGTTAGCCCATGACTGCATTCACGCCTGCAACCAGTGCGTCCCTCAGTGACATTCCCAAGCGCGAGAAGCCGGGGTGGGTGAGCCGATATATTTTTTCGATCGACCACAAGATCATCGGCATTCAATATCTTTTTACCGGGTTGGTTTACTTCGCTTTAGGCGGCATGCTGGCAGGCCTTATGCGCTGGCAATTGGCTTGGCCAAGCGATCCTTTACATCCCGTTCCGGTCCTGGGAAAGCTGCTGGGCTGGGATTCCGGCTTCATGCCGGCCGAGATTTACAACATCGTCCTCACTCTGCATGCAACGATCATGATCTTTTTTGTGCTGATCCCTTTACAGGTTGGCGCTTTTGGCAACTACCTGATCCCCTTAAAAATTGGTGCCCGCGATATGGCCTTTCCGTTCCTGAACGGACTGTCCTTCTGGATGTTTATCCCAGCAGGAACCATTTTACTTGCAGGTTTGTTCCTGCCCGGAGGAGCGGCAGCCACAGGTTGGACCGCCTACCCACCACTGAGCGCGATCCTTTTTAACAGCTCAGGTCCCCAGGCGGCATCACGCTGCTTTATCCCGCTGCTCCAGGTTACTGCCAGTAACTGGTCGACCCTGCCCATCCTGGCCAATTTTCTGGCTATGTTCTTAACCTTCCTCTTTATCACCAGACTTGCGGTTCATTTTGGCAATGCCATTCTGGATGTGCTGTGTGGCGTGGTCGTTGCGCTGCTGGCAGCATTAGTAGCGGTTCGATCACTGCAGATTGTCGCTTTTGACGGCCAGGCTTGCTGGTTTGTGAGTCTTCTGCTTGTTGGTTGCACAAGCATCATGGGTGCAGTCAATTACCTGACGACAATCTTGAAAATGCGCTGCCCCGGGCTGACGATGTTTCGTCTTCCCCTGACGATCTGGAACTTATTCATCACCAGTTTGATTATCCTGTTCGCCACCCCGGCATTGGCGTGTGTGCTGATCATGAATCTGCTGGACCATCATCGCCTGACGAGTTTTTTTGAGCCCTCCAACTGGGTGGTCTCCGGTCAGATACAGACCAACGCAGGCGGAGGCTATGTCCTGCTTGACCCACATCTTTTCTGGTTTTACAGCCACCCTGCTGTTTACATCATGATCCTGCCGGCGATGGGAATCGTCAGCGATATTATCTCGGTCTTCTCCCGAAAACCGGTTTTTGGATATCGACCGATGATCTACGCCTCAGCGGTGATTGCGTTAGTTGGGTTTGCTGTATGGGGGCATCATATGTTTCAAAGCGGGATGAACCCCCTGCTGGGTGCGACTTTCGCCGTAAGCACCATTCTCATTGCCGTTCCGAGTTCTATCAAAACCTTCAATTGGCTCGGCACATTGTGGGGTGGCACGATTCAACTGACGGTGCCCATGCTGAATGCCATTGCGTTTGTCAGTTTATTTGTGATCGGAGGCCTTTCGGGAATCATTATGGCTTCGACGGCCCTTGATGTTCAGGTACACAACACCTATTTCATCGTGGCTCATATCCATTATGTGCTTTTTGGTGGCAGCACCTTCGGTGTGTTTGCTGCAATCTATTTCTGGTACCCGAAGATGTTCGGGCGCATGATGAATCCGGCATTGGGATATATCCACTTCGTTCTTACTTTCATTTCTTTTAACTGCACGTTTTTCGCAATGCATATTCTCGGTTTACAAGGCATGCCCCGGCGAATGGCGGACTACACCCATTACACACTTTGGGCCCACCTTCAGCCGATGAACCAATTCATCTCCATCAGCGCGTTTGTTATGCTGTTTTCACAGCTGCCGTTTATTATCAATTTTTTCGGAAGTTGGATCTGGGGTCGCGCAGCAGGCAATAATCCATGGAATGCGACGACGCTCGAATGGGCGACTTCATCGCCGCCGCCGCACACGAATTTTGCAACGCCGCCGGTTGTGTATCGCGGGGCCTATGAATACAGCGTTCCGGGCGCCTTGCAGGACTGGATTCCCCAATGGGAGAAGTAAAAATGCCCAGCGTCATCCATAATTTTTCGAGACCGTCGTCGAACGCAGGACATCCGATCTGGCTGCATCGCGTCGCTTTACTGACGGTGGCCTGCATTTTTCCATTGATCTTCATGGGAGGCCTCGTCACCTCACACCACGCCGGGATGTCGGTCCCCGACTGGCCCAACAGTTACGGCTACAACATGTTCCTGTTCCCGCCGCGGTTATGGATTGGTGGGATCTTATATGAACACACTCACCGCCTGATGGCCACTGTGGTCGGGATCATCTCAATCCTGCTCACCGTGGTGGCGTGGAAATCGGAGAGTCGGCGATGGGTACGGTGGTTGGCAACCGCCGTGCTGGGAGCGGTTATTTTTCAAGGTGTGCTCGGTGGTCTGCGCGTCGTGCTGGTTCAACTCGATCTGGCAATTGTGCATGCGTGTTTCGCACAGGCGTTTTTTTGCCTGGCGGTACTGACGGCGCTGGTGACCTCTCGCTGGTGGTTTAATGCCCCTGATCGGTCCGCATCCCGCGAGGGTAAAAACGGACGCGTTTTGATTGCGGTGGCAATCACGGCGGTCCTGGTTGTCTATGCTCAGCTGATTATTGGTGCGGTCATGCGTCATTTTAATGCCGGGCTGGCGATTCCTGACCTTCCCTGGGCATACGGACGGTGGATCCCCCCCACCAACGAATCATCGCTCGCGGCGGCCAATCACTGGCGGATCTGGACGCTGAATCTAGACCCGGTCACGCTCGCTCAGATCTGGCTGCACTTTGGGCATCGGATCGGCGCGGTTTTGGTTTCGATATCGCTGGTCAGTCTGATTTTGCTGATAGCGTTGCGCCACCGCAACCGCCGCGATCTGCTGCTGCCGGCAGGTATTCTCGGGCTGTTACTGGTTACCCAGGTGACGCTGGGCGCATTGACAGTGTACTATCGAAAGCCTGCCGACCTCGCGAGCCTGCATGTGGCGGTTGGCGCACTGGTGCTGGTAACAACCTTTGTTATTGCGGTTCGGGCAATGAGGCTGTATTCCTTGTCATTTCGCACCGTTGGGCGGGATGCCTTTGCGGTGACGTTTCGTTCTACTCAGATTGTTCCACCGAATGGGGTCGCGGAAGCGACCGCCACGGCTATCCGATGAAAGTTGAAACCTCGACTTTACCCGAAGGATTTACCGACGCACCCTCCGCGGCGATCGATACACGTGCGCCGTCCCGGGCGAATGATTTTTATGAACTGACCAAGCCCCGCCTGAATTTCCTGGTATTGATCACCACGATGGTTGGATACTACATGGCCGTCAAAGAGCCCGGGGATTGGCGGAAGGTGATTCACACGCTGCTCGGAACTGCATTGACCGCCGGCGGAGCGAGCGTTTTGAATCAGGTGATCGAACGACACCATGACAAACTCATGCCCCGCACGCGATTGCGTCCATTGCCCGACGGTCGCATATCGCCCGCTGAGGCAATTTTGTATGGATGCATACTGGGGATCGGCGGCGTTGCTTATCTTGCCGTTGCGGTCAATCCCTTAACTTCACTGCTCGGCGCATTTACCTTGGGAAGCTATCTGTTCGTGTACACACCGATGAAGCGCCTGACTACCCTGAACACGGTAATTGGCGCCGTTGCGGGGGCGTTGCCACCGGTGATGGGATGGACAGCGGTTCATAACAGCGTGGGTCCGGAGGCGGGAGTTTTATTTGCAATCTTGTTCTTCTGGCAGATGCCGCACTTTCTGGCGATCGCAATTCTATATCGGGGTGATTATGCAGCCGGCGGATTCAAGATGCTGCCCGTGCTAGATCGCGATCTTTTTATCACCGGCCGGCAAATTGTGCTGTATAACGCCGCCCTCATTCCAATCACTTTGATGCCCACGCTGTTTCACATGACCGGAACGATCTATTTCGGCGCCGCCATGTTGCTGGGACTCGCGTATTTGTCCTTCGGAATTATTTGCGCCAGCACGCGCGAGCGGAAAGATGTGCGCAAGCTTTTTTTCGCATCGATCACCTACCTGCCGCTGCTTCTGCTGGCAATGACCCTGGATAAGCTGTGAGCCGGTTTCTAAATCCAAACGCGCATCCTGATGCAATCGTCCGGCGAACATTCGCGGCAGCGGTCTTGATTTGTTCATTGCTTGTATCCTGCGATCGATCGCCAGATGTTCCGGCTGCGCGTCCGGTTGTTCCCGCGGGTACCGGCGTCGTTTCCGGGGTCGTGAAGTTTGTCGGCACCCCTCCGGCGGTAAATATCATCGGAGGTGATTGCTGCCCCGGTTCTTCACCCGTGTTGGACGAATCGGTGATCGTGAACCCCGACGGAACAATGAAAAACATCGTCTTATTTATCAAAGACGGACCAAACATCGCCGCGCCGGCCCCGACCGACGCATTGCTTACGCAGCGGAACTGCCAATATGTGCCGCACGTGATAGCACTGCGGACAGGGCAAAACCTGGTGACGACCAGCCACGATCCGACCCTGCACAACGTGCATATTCAAGCGGATCTTAATCCATCGGAGAATTTTTCTGAATCACAGGGCGCAACCCATACCGTCGTTTTCCAGAAGCCCGAGCTGGTGCGAATCAAATGTGATGTGCATCCATGGATGTCTGCTTTTGCCTATGTGTTCGATCACCCCTGCTTTGCCGTAACCGGTGACGACGGTCGTTTTGAGATTCCCCATCTACCGGCCGGCTCGTACACCCTGGTCGCATGGCAGGAAAAACTGTCGACGCAGGAAATACACGTGAACGTGTCAGCGGATCATTCAACCGAGGTTACGATTGAGTATCACGGGCCATGATCCGCAACCGCTCGCCACAGGCCCGGACAACCGCTTATTGCCCCGCGATCAAGCAATGTCCATCGACACCTTGGGAATGTGGTTGTTCATCGCCAGCGAAGGCATGTTTTTCGTCGTGTTGCTCGGCGCGTTTGTCGTTTTGGGATCGACCAGTCAGCAGCATGAATTGTTCACGCGATCGTCACACATGCTCAATCGCGTGATTGGCTTTGTTAGCGCGTTGCTCTTAATCGCCTCAAGTATTGCCGTTGCGGAAGGCCCGGCTTTTCAACTGGGTCGCGGCCTTGCTTGGTGTAATCTTTCTGGCCCTTCAATTGCACCAGTGGCATATTCTTCAAGATCACCAGACCGTGGTATTCCGCACTTCGGATAAGGTCTATGTCGCTGACTTCCAGAGCCCTTCGAAGGTGCGACGGCTGCTTTTGGCAACCTCGACGGATGTTCACAGTCTTACCGCGTCTGATTTCCAGAAC
This sequence comes from uncultured Phycisphaerales bacterium, assembly GCA_963792535.1. Classification (GTDB taxonomy): domain Bacteria; phylum Planctomycetota; class Phycisphaerae; order Tepidisphaerales; family Tepidisphaeraceae; genus CBDAQA01. Next base: position 308,066 of record CAWBWQ010000004.1, on the reverse strand, counting down.
GCTGCCACGGAAGAAGCAGCGATCATTCCAACCGGCGATCAAAGACTGGTTAGTGTTAACTACGGACCGTCGCGAAACAACTTTTTCGCATCCTATTTCCTGATGTCCGCGGTGCACAGCGTGCATTTGGTTGCCCTGTTCGTGGCCCTGCTATGGATGCTCATGTTCCGAAAGGGCAGGCTGCCCGCGGCGCTTCAAAACTATTGGCATTTCGTGAACGTCGTCGGCGTGATTGGTCTGATTACCCTATACTCCGTGTGATGTCAGAACCCATTATCTCTGTCGCCGATCTTTCTCATGCGTACGGCTCGCGCGTCGCATTGGACCACCTGAACCTTTCGGTGAATCGCGGGGAAATATTTGGATTTCTAGGCCCCAATGGCAGCGGAAAGACAACACTGTTTCGGATCCTCTCGACGCTCATTCCGGCAACACCGGGGACGGTGAAAGTTTTTGGTTTGGATGTCGCGGCGAATCTCAGGCAAATCAGGCAGCGAATCGGCGTCGTGTTTCAGTCACCCAGCCTGGATAAGCAACTCACTGCTGCCGAAAACCTTCGCCACCATGGAAATCTCTACGGGCTTCATGGTTCAGATCTGGAAGACCGGATCGTGATCCAGTTGAAGAAGGTGAACCTGCTGGACCGCGCAAAGGAAAGAGTCGACGGATTCAGCGGTGGTATGCGACGGCGGGTCGAACTTGCCAAGGGATTGTTAAATCAGCCAGAGATTCTATTGCTTGACGAGCCAAGCACCGGACTGGACCCCTCGGCGAGGATTGACCTGTGGAAATCTCTGCTGGAGATTCAAAATGCAGGAGTCACCATCTTGATGACAACCCATCTGATGGATGAAGCAGACCGTTGCACCAGACTGGCGATCCTGCAAGCCGGCAAAATGGTGGCGTGTGACACGCCAACCGTCCTTAAAGAATTAATCGGCGGCGATGTAATTACGGTTCTCAGCCGGCAAACAGATGCGCTGGAAATACTTCTCCGCGAGAAATTGAATCTGTCGCCTGTTCGAGTTGAAAACCTTTTGCGGCTGGAGATCGCACACGGTCATGAGTTTGTGCCCCGCATTATCGAAGCCGCTCCTCACATGGTCGATTCGATCTCCGTGGGAAAGCCCACCCTCGAAGATGTATTTATCCGACTGACGGGCCAGCGATTTCTCGACCAGACTGACTCGGCACATGTGCCGTCGAACTGATCTCACCATTTTTTCTACTGATGCGGACGTCGAAGCTCTGCACCTGTATCGATACCGATGCGTCCACTGCATTAACAGCGCCATTCAGCCCATAAAACACCTGTTTGCCCGCTCGGCGGTTTCCAATCACATTGTTCATCCGCAGCAACCCCAGGTGGTGGCTCACCGTTGGTTGGGGCAGCTTCAACTGATCGCAGAGGCTGGTGACATTCCGCTCCCCATCAGCGAGCATCAGGAGGATGTTCAACCGGGTCTTGTCAGATAACAACCGAAACATCGCGGTTAATTGGCTGAGTTCATGATCTGTTGATTCGATTCCATCACCTTGCATGTATGTCTCCGGCTGAAACCCCTTTAATTTCACCCATTCACGCATCAGTATAGCTTAGCCCATTCAATAACGTTCCTCTCAAATCTTATGAAAGATAGCTGTTGCCACAGGCGATTCACCCGCGTGGGGCGATTTACGGGTTCCAACAAAAAAAGGACGGCTGCATAAGCAGCCGTCCTCTACCTTAAACAGTACCTGGAAACTTCAGATCAAACTGCTGCCGTTGTGGGTGGAGAGGCGATAAAGACCGACTTGCCAGTCTTCTTACTTCCCAGCAGGAAGTAAATTGCGCCGTAAATGCCCCAGAGGGCGGCCACCGCGAGGGCAGCGTACGGTTCGTGCCAGCTCATGCCGGCCACCGAATACTTCCAGTTCGGAATCGGACCCACCAGGTAGAACACCATGCACAAGATGTTTGCCAGCAGCCCGAAGATCGGGATCAACTTGTGTTTGATAAAGCCATGCATGTGGTGCTCGTGGAATGCAACCAGCGCCACAAAACAGGTCATCATGTAAAGGAGGAACGTCCCGAAGTTGCTGATAAGCGTTACAACCAAAACGCTCTGCGGAATCTTGGCGGCAAAATCGTGGTTGTGGAAAATTCCGATCTTGTACCACATGTTGGTTGGTAAAGCCGCCGTGGTGGCATCGCTGGCGGCAGCGGGCCCGCAGAAGTAGAACGCGACGGAGATAATCCCAATCACAATTGAGATGACCGCGAGCGTCCAGATCGCGCGATGCGGCGTCGCCCTGGTTCCATGCAACAGACCAAAGTGGCTGCCCATCTCCTCGTCACGACCCATGGCATAAGTAACACGGGCACCCGTGTTCATGCATGAAAGTGTCGTGCCGATCAGGGCCAGGAAGACCGTGCAGGCTTCGATCATCATGAACCACCAGCCGCCTTTGGCGCTGTTAAAGGCCCATGCGCCTACCAGCTGCATCATGTCACCGATGGGTGCCGGGCTTCCACCGGCGGTGGAGGAGGTGTAACCGCTATGCAGGAAGTAATTGGCGCCGAAGTACTCCAGCAGGTAGCAGAACCCGCCTTGGATCACCAGGGCCAGAATAACCGCCTTGGGAATATCGCGTTTAGCGTTCCTGGCTTCTTCGCCCATGGAAGTGACAGATTCAAATCCCACCAGGATCAGGATCGCCACGCAGGCTTGAATCACGATATAGCCACCATTGTGCGGGGACACAACTGACTTGGCGCTGCTGTGAAAGTTAAACGTTTCGATCCCCGTGGCTGGATCTTTCGTCACGCCGTTCAGGTAGCTCACGGTTACGGGTTGAGCGATGGCGTGGGCCACGTTTGGTGGGAGTATTTTTGGAGTAAATCCCGCTGCGTCCGTGGGAATGACGATCGGGTTTCCCGACGGATCGTTAATCGGCGTGCCCTTCCCATCTGCAGCGATCATCACGTCAATTTCGTTGCCGCTGGAGTCGACTTTAGGAATGGCAATTCCAGTCGCGGGATCCTGGATCATTTTTCCAGGATTCGCCGGGTCGGGAATCATTTTAGGAGGATTGTTCGGATCCGGCATGGTGTCCTGCACATACTGCGTTGGGACACCGCTGGAATTAAGCACCCATACGGGGCTGCCTTCAGGGTGAGAGCGGCGATGCGAGATTGCCATCACCGAGAAGATCAGCAGCGCGATGATCTGCGTTACGTTGATCGCCACGCCGACACCGGTCGAACCGACGATGCCCACGTAGGCGATGTACGACACGCCGATCGAGAAGAAGATGCAAAACAGATACATGAAGATCGGACTGGGGATCGCCGCGTTAAAATGCGTTCCGGTTGAGAAGTGTGCGTCCAGTTGACCGATCATGTACCCCGCAACAATTGCGGTCACACCCACCATCAGCCCCGGATACACCCAGTAGTACAAATGGCTCGCCCACCCGACGATGAATTTGGACACGCGGGCGAATTTAAACGCCTGCTTCTTGGTTAAGAAAGCTTGTTCGGCAAAAAAGTAGCTCGAGCCCGCGCCGGGATACAGCTTGGATAGCTCGGCATATGCGATGGCTGTTGCCAGGCAGATGCGCAGAGCGAAAACAATGCCGATCCACATGGACATACCCGCGGCGGGCGCACCGTAGAGGGTTTGCTCGCCATAGGTCAGCCAGAGAAACGCGCCCGGCGCGATCAGCGCCATGGCGTTAGATGTGAGACCAGTAAGGCCCAGGGTTTTCTTTGGCACTACCGGAGATGATGCTTCTGCCACTCGATGCTCCTTTCGAACGGCCCGCAACGGTCGAGATCCCGTATTGGGCAAATTAATGGGAAGGGACCAGTTCGCTGGTTGCCCTTGGTTGCTGCTTTTTTGCTCCGCCGGAATAGACTAAAACTGCGTTGTCGCTGGCCGTTCAAACAGCTTTTCTGTCGGTCCACTTACGGATGAATCGGATGTTTTTTGCAGCACTCAACGATGTCTGTTACAAGTCAAACAACGTGCCAGCTTCTTTTCGTGCGGCGAAGTATTGCGTAAACGCACGGATTTCCGCTAATTATTCGCGATTTCGCAACATGCAGCAGGGATGACATCAAATGCTCATAAATTACGCAATCGGCAAACTTATGCTTCTCAACGCCACCAAAATATGGGCAGGAAATAATGCAGATTCGGTACTCCAGTTTATCGGTCGTCGGTCCTGTTCGAAAAAACAACGAGGACTATGTCGGCGCGTGGGAACCCCCCGGCGAAGTCGAACGCCGAACCAGAGGCTATGTGCTCGCGCTGGCGGATGGTGTGGGAGGTCAGGCGCGCGGTGAGGTCGCCAGCCAGATGGCGGTTACCACCGTGCTCCGGGAGTTTGAAAACGCCGCACCTGGGACCGCGCCGAATCAAGTCATCTGGAAGATGTTCAACGCCGCCAACCTGGCCATTTACGACGACACGATGAGAAACCCCTCAAAAGGGAAGATGGCCACCACGCTGCTGGTCGCGATTTTTCGCAACAATGAGGTGACGATCGGACATGTGGGGGACTGTCGGCTTTACCTGTTTCAAGATGGTCGGCTGCGGCGGATAACCAACGACCATTCTTATGCAGGCGTTCAACTGAAGCTCGGTTTGATCACCGTTGAAGAGGCCAAGAACAGCCCAAATCGCTCATTGCTGACCCGCTCGGTTGGACAGGAACCGATGATTCGGGTGGACTATCACCGCATTCTGCTGAATCGCGGGGACCGCGTGCTGCAATGCACGGATGGACTTTATTCCTGCGTGACCGAAGGGGAAATTTTCAACGCTATCACCAAACTGGAACCCGACGCCGCCTGCCGCATGCTGATTGACCTCGTCGAACGAAGAATGGGTGAGGACAACATTTCATGCCAGATCGCCCATGTCGACGCGGTTGAAAAACTCAGTTACTACGGTGGACGCGAGATTTACGAAAAAGTGAAGGACGACACGATGGGTACAGATTTAGAACCAGGCCAGTTGCTCGATCGACGCTTCGAACTGACCGATCTGGTCAGCCGAAGCGGGATGGCGACGATTTTTAAAGCCAATGACAAGCAGACCGGGCAAACCGTTGCGCTAAAAGTTCCGTTCATGCAGTTCGAGTCCGATCCGGGATTTTACTCGCGATTTGAGCGCGAAGAAAAGATCGGTCTGTCGCTGAACCACCCGTATATCCTCCGGGTCGAGCCGATCGAAACACCCAAGAGCCGGCCTTACATTGTGATGGAGTTTCTCGAAGGTCAAACGCTCGCGCACCTGATGCGCAGCGTGAAACCCATGCCGGAAAAAGACGCGCTGAAGATCGCCGCTTTCATCTGCGATGCCCTGCACTACATGCATGATCACGATGTGGTGCATCGCGATATGAAGCCGGAAAATATCATGATCTGCAACGATGGCAGTATTCGTATCATGGATTTTGGAATCGCCAAATTCGAAGGCCAGCGCCGGCTCACCTTCGGTGGTTTCACCCCCACCATGGGCACCCCTGATTACATGGCCCCAGAGCAGGTGAAAGGAAAACGCGGCGATCCGCGTACTGATATCTATAGCCTCGGCGCGATTATCTACGAAATGGTCACTGGCAATCCTCCCTTTGAAGGCGCAAACCCCTTCCTGATCATGAATGCGCGGCTCAGTGGTGATCCGGTTCCCCCCCGCCAGGTGAATCCCAACATCAGTCCTCAGGTCGAAGAGTTAATCATGCATGCAATGGTGCGCATTCCGGGGGATCGTTACCCCGATGCCCGGGTCATGCAGGTTGAATTGAATCATCCCGAGAGTATCAAACTGACCGGGCGGGCCGAGCGGGCGGTTAAGCCGGTTGTTACCAACGGAATCTGGCAGCAGTACAAACTATATATCATCATCTTTACGGTGATTATCTTTGTTATCCTGGCGGTATTTGTGAAAACCTACTTCAAGATTCATATTTCCGCAGGATAAGGTTCGATCGCTACTGCTACGTATTTTTACGAAGTGAATTTCTTTCGTTTTGGACCCCGCCGCAGATATACTCCCGCTCGTTCGGCTGTCGCGCTAGCCTAGTCTGCGCCCGCTGCGGGCACATCTCAGGAAATAGTGGCGGAAGTGTTTCAGGCGGTGTTTCCACAAACGCATCGCCCACAATAACCAAGACAGGAGCGGAATCATGTCTCGTCTTCTCAACGCACTGGGGTTCAATCGTCGGCGTATTTCCCCAAAAATTAACAGCAAGAAACCGCGTAGGCATCTGCCGGCCATCGAACAGATGGAAGCCCGCAAGCTTTTGAGCGCGGCGGTCGACGCCTCGGGAGTGCTGGCCTCGGGCAGCGGGCTGACGAGCACCGCGGTTGACATCGGCGCGTTCAAGCTGCGAAGCGCCCATGTTGTTCACGGCGTCGTGGGACTGACCTCAACCGATACCCTGTATAAAGTTGAACTCACCGCCGAGATCAATCTTGGTATCACGCTCGTGGGCCTGCTCGAAAAAGACCGGGTCTTTGTGCTTTACGCCGACGGAACACAGGCCAACAGCGGATGGACCAATATTCGCTCCTCGCTGGCAATCTCGCAGCACCTGAATCCCGGCACGTATTACGTCGATGTGCAACACACATTTCTTTCCGACTCCGGCGTGGGCGCCGCAAAAGTACGAACCGTTCCCGTCAAGCATTACCGCATTCGAAGCACCGATACCTTCGCGATGATCCTCCGCGGGCTCAGGCCAAATTTAACCAGCATTGCTCCCGTGGAACCGGTGAAACCCACAACCTTCAGCGCCTCTTTCGGCGCAACGGGTGCCGCCGCGGAGCCGACGATCAGTTCGACTCTGCAGCAGCAATCGGGATTCACTCAGTTCCAGGCATTCACTGCAGCCCAGGGATATGTGCTCTGGGGCGCAGGCGGACCTTCGCCTGATGATGTCATTCAGCAGGCGCTGGGCGACTGCTACTACATGTCGATTCTTTCCACCACGGCCAGGGACGACCCGGGTCTTATTGAAAAAATCATCGTTCCGCAGGCCGACGGATCGTACGTGGTCAAATTCCAGGACAACGGCCAGGAAGTGGACGAGCAGGTCGACAATATGTTTCCAGTCGACGCCAACGGGAATACCGTCTTCGCCGGCATCCCCGCCGACAAAGCGATCTGGGTGCCGATCATGGAAAAGGCATTTACCTATTTCCGTCTGAAGAGCACCGCGCCCAACAGCTACGACGGCATTCAAGGCGGTCTCCCCTCAGAATCGCTTGCGGCCCTTGGAAGCACAGACGCGGTCGATATCCAAAGCAACACTTACAATACAGCTGGAAAGTTGCTGGCGGCGATTGCGACGCCGCTGGATGCCGGTTCCCTGGTTGACGTCTGCACCATCCAACCCCAGGCGCATCCCGATCCATTGCCCAGCGGGCTTTTCCTCGGACACGCCTATTCGGTGGTCAAAGTGGATGTTGCCAACAACTCCATCGAGTTGCGCAACCCCTGGGCAACCAACACCAACGGCGTCCATGATGACGGCAGCGGTGGTTACATCACCCTCACCGGCGATAAGCTTCTGCAATCGATTCAGCTGTTCGATTATGGCACGCTTCCCGGCGTTACACCCAACCCCAACCCAACCCCGACGCCAACCCCCACGCCGACACCGACTCCAACGCCCACTCCAACCACAACCACCACGCAGACACTCACGGAAAATCTCGGACCTAATTCGTTCCAGACCACCAAGGGATCGAACTACGATTTCTTCACCTTCACCGCCAACACTGCCGGGCAGTATGATATCTCGATCACGTCATCGACGTTCACGCCGCAGGAATTGATCGCACAGCAGGGAACAAATGGCTGGACAACGGTCAGCTCTGATACGAACGCCGCCGGCACGGCGACAGTAGATGTGAAATTTACCGCGGCCACGGGAGTCACCTATGGCATCGGTGTGTTCGCCTCCGGAACAGCCGACACCGGTGCATACACGCTGGTCCTCAACGGTGATCTGAGCGTTCCCACGCAGTCGACACCCGCTACCGGTACCGGCAGCGTTTCAGGCGTCGTCTTTAACGATTCCAACTCCGACGGAACGCAGGACAACGGCGAATCGGGCCTCAGCGGCGCTACTGTGTTTATCGATCTGAACGGCACGGGGCAATTCGCCGACGGCGATCCCACCGCCACCACCGGGCAAGGCGGAACGTATACCTTCACCGGCCTCGCGCCGGAAGCTATACCGTTTTGCTTAAATCGCAAAGCGGGTACACCCAGACCTCGCCCGCCGGCAACGCCGGTGTATCCGGCACTGTCACCGCCGGTCAAAATACCACGGTCGGTGCGATCGGTGTTTCTCAAGCCGGCGGGAGCACCATCTCCGGTACGGTTTACAGCGACACCAACGGAAATGGCACGCAGGACAATGGTGAAGCCGGCCTGGCCGGCTGGTACGTCTATGTCGATCTCAATGACAGCGGCGCTTACGCCAACGGCGATCCCTACGTCCAGACCGACGCCAACGGCAACTATTCGTTCCAGGGCGTTCCTTCCGGCAGCTACAAGCTGCTCATCTACTCTCAGCCAGGTTACACCACCACGGAGGGCGCCAGCGGTTTGACTGCGTCGGCTGGCAGTTCAGGCAAAAACTTCGGTGAAACACAAGGCGGAACAACAACCACCGGCGGCACGATCACCGGCACGGTCTACAACGATCTGAATGGAAACGGCACCCAGGACTCCGGTGAAACCGGCCTGGCGGGCTGGCAGGTTTTCGTCGACGTAAACGGTTCGGGTTCTTATGTAAGCGGTGACCCAACCGCCACCACCGACGCCAACGGCACCTATACATTCTCAGGCGTGCCGGCAGGAAGTTATACAATCGGTATCGTTTCCCAGTCCGGTTTCTCCACCGTGGAAGGCAGCAGTGAATGGGACGTTAACGTCACCGCCGGTCAATCGGTCGACGGCGGATCCTTCGGTGAAACTCAGGCATCGGGCAGCATCTCTGGAACCGTGTACAACGTTGCCAGCAATTCACCGATCTACAACTGGGCCGTCTATGTCGACCTGAACGACAGCGGTTCCTATGTCGACGGTGACCCTTACTATGTCACCGGCAGCAATGGTGCATATAACCTGACAGGGCTTGCTCCGGGCACCTATGTCATCCGTGCCGCGGTGTACCCCAATCTCCCATGGGCCGCTGCTGCCGGATCAGGCGGATATACTGTTACCGTAGTCGCCAACCAGAATGTCTTCGGTGGCAACTTCGGTGAGCGCTTCCTGTAATTGAAACGTTCGCATGATGTCATCCTCGCGCTGCCGCTTTTCGCGGATTAGCGCGAGGGTGATTTTGCAAAACAGCAGCACCACGGGTGCTGCTGTTTCTCATTGCAATCCAACGAAGTAAAAGTTTACTTCGCCGCCGGAGGCGTTGCAGGAGGTGTTGCCGGCGGTGTTGCCTGCGGTTGAACATCCACCTGGATGCCGATCGGCACGCGCACCATTGGGATGGTCGAAGGGGTGGCCGCCGGAGCAGCCGCTGGAGTCGCGGCGGCCGCGGCAGCAGAAGCAGCCGCTGCGTTGTTGGCCGCATCCGCCTGATCCATCTCACCCGAGCGAACGAAATAAATCGAGTGATCGTGTCCCGGTTCAGCGATCCCTTCAGGAGCAAGCTTACCATCTATCCGAATCGCGTCGGCGTCGGGGTCGAACCGGATCGACTGGTCGCGTTTCAACTCGGTTGAATAAACCACGCGATGATCCGTGTCGTCATTCAGGTAGACCTTTCCATCATGCGGCGCGGTGAACGCGACCACTTTTCCCCCGCTGGTCATTTGCACAGCGTTGGACGGCACCGAAGGCCGGGTTGCCTGGCTGGCACAACCGGCGATGGTGAACACAGCAGCGCCAGCAACTAACGCGTGAACGGCAATCGTGGAGACTTTCATATCGATCCTTTCTAAAAACGCTTCGAACATTTGTGGACGCCTCCGGCCAACCGGCCGGCGGCTAATCATTTTATGTCACGAGCCCAAACCATTGACTGCCGCCGGGGAACAACACTCCCGCTTCCAGTTGCGCCGCCGGGCTGGAAAGCAAACCCACGCGTCGCGGCGTCTTCACAAACCTTAATTCTCGCCGAATTGCGGGGTCCATCGTTTTCTCACATGAATTCACTCTACGCTTCAGCTCGCATTTGATTAATGGACAAAATTGCTGGCAGAAGCCCGCAGTCGCCTCTTGAGACACGACTGCGCAGTTCACTGCGTTAAATTACACTGAACCGGACGAAGGTTTACGATATCACTCGCGTCCGCAGGGAGAAACGTTGACTTGACTAAAGCCCCGCGCTCCTTAATATCGCTCTTCCGTCGCGGCTGTGGCGGAATTGGCAGACGCGCTAGATTCAGGTTCTAGTATTCGTAAGGATGTGCAGGTTCAACTCCTGTCAGCCGCATCAAAAAATATCCCCATTCAAGGCATTATTGCAGTGCCCTGAATGGGGTTTTTTGTTTTAACGCCGCCAGCCCCCGCTGGCGGTACTGCCGATCAATCAAAAAAAGCCCGGGAACGCGTTGACGCGTTCCCGGGCTTTTTGGTTTTACGTTTAGAGATGGGTTCCCCCCATCACAATGTTGAACGCGATCCGGGCCGCAGATAGATCCGTCAGCCGGCCTTTTTGATCGGCGACATTTCCTGTGGAGGCGCACCGGCGGCGGTGACATATTTTCCGCGTACCACTTCGCGGATCACATCGAAATGCGACCGCGTGCGAACCTTCCGATGCGAATAGCTGCTGGCTAACTGCTCCAGCTGGTCCAGCCACTCTTTGGGCATCGAGACATGCATTTGTTTCTGCGCCATCTACATCTCCAACGAATTTTTGCCGCCCCTGCAAGGTCGTATCGACAGAGCGGCTTTATTTTCTTTAACCCTGATTATTATTGGCACCCGCCGAACCCAGCAAGAAGTGGGCCAGACCATAAACCTGATGCCGTTGGACCACGGTTACTTCCGTCGGGGATGGGCGATAATAGCGGGCCCGGCAATTTCGATATCGCGGATAAACCGCGCGCCGGTGGTTGAAAGGGTCTCACCAATCACATGCGAATGCGACACAACGCACAGGATAGACTTGGCTGGTTCGACATGTGTCGCAGTGAAGCGGACAATCACCTGCTCCCCTGCTGCCAGAGGGTGGGAATGCGCCAATCCAATCCCGGTGGTCGATAAGTCGCGCACCATCGCCACCGAGGGTTGCCGCTGTGAGTTTGGAGAACAGGGGATGATTGTAACGCGGCCGCTGAGCCCGACACGCGGGGTTTTACGCTTGTCACTGTTTCGCCCGCCATGCACATCAGAGCGCAACGATCGAATGATCGACTCAAAAGCTTCGGATGAAATTTCAAATGACATGTGTTTCAGCCTATGGCTTGACCACACCCGTCGCGTGCTGAACGCCCCGCGGAGTCAGGTCCACTGTTGGAAACGAATTAAAAACCCGAACGCCTGACGAAACCTTTACCGATGCCGGGTCCGGCGTGCTCACCGTAACTACGCAATCGTGCAACCGCAGAGCAGCGGTAGCGCGAATCTGTGCCAGTGTGACAGCTTTAATCCCCAACGCGAACTGCGAATGAAAGTCGTACCCCAGGCCAAAAAGTTCATCGATCGCCGCCACCGACGCCTGGCTTGCGGGAGTTTCATTATCAAGGGCGTCGGCGGTGGTAATCAGCAGTTTAGACCGGTTAAACCAATCCTCCTGCATATCCGCATCGGCACCCTGCAGGCGGCCGATGTTCAATAAAATCTGATCAACCACTTCATTGACCTTCGAAGGATCGCAACCGGCAAAGACGTAAAAGCTGCCCGGAATGTCATGGCTCCGACCGGGATTATTGGTTGCTTCCACGACATAAACCAACCCCCGACCGCGGAGAGTTTCGAAAAGATATCCGGTGGGATATCCCCAGCCTCCGGCCATGGTCTGGCCAACGTCGAGGATATAGTTTGCTGGATCGCCTTGTGTGCTGTACGAGTTGAACCCGACGACAATGCCGGCCAGCGCCTGCTGGGTTTTTTGGACTTTCACACTCTTCACATCCACGGCGGGGCTCGCGTTTGTATAACCCGGTGATCCCGTCAGTGTAAGCTTCGGCGGAGCCTGGACCGGCTGAGTTTGGGCCACGGCACCGTCCTTAAGCTGGCCAATCGATTTCCGCACCACCGCTTCGGTGTGATCCAAATCAATGTCACCGTAAATCGCGATCACTCGCCGGCTGGTGAGGATCTTCTTTGTGTACCAGTCACGAAGCTGATCGACCGTCAGCTTGTCCACGTTTTCCGTCGTTCCCATCGGCATGAACTGATACGGATTATTCTGCGGGCCATAGTATTCGTGCTTGAAAAATCGGAAGGACTGGGCGGTCCAGTCGGCATCTTCACTGCTGATCTGGGCATCCACCCGCTGCTTCATCTCGGCAAGTTCGCTGTCATCGAATTTCGGATGATTCACCACGTCCGCGTACACATCCATCGTTTTGTCAAAATCTGATTTCAGGCACGAGCTGTTCCAATACCAGCTGTTGTTGCCGCACGCGGTTTCAACACTGCCTCCGATCGACTCGAAAAATTCAGCGATCTGCTGCGCCGACCGCGTCGTGGTGCCTCGCGAGAGCATCTGCATCGCGAGGTTTCCAATGCCATTGTTCTGCTCATTCTCCGTGGTCACCCCACCGAGGCTGTACATATTGATGTTGATCAGCGGAGAAGTGCCGATACGTTTAAGAAGCACGACGGTTCCATTATCGAGCACAACCCTGCGAACCGAGCTGGCGATTTCGGTGGTCGCCGGATGCGTTGTTGAATCAGCCGGCCGAAGAAGATTCTCCGCCTTCGGCAGTCCCGCAGCACCAACATATTCAGTGGGCAATAGCAATGTGGTCAGTAATCGACTTTTATAAAAATAGTTGCGCGCTGCGTTCTGCAGCTGCTGCGCGGTCACCGCATCGATGCGGTCCACATATTTATCGCTGAAATGCAGATCGCCCGTGCTCATGTAATCATCGGTAATCTCTGTTGAAATATCTTCAACAGTCTGCAGCGATTTGACATGCTGAACCTTCATCAGGGTCTTGGCCCGCCGAATGCGATCTTCGGGAATCTCATCTTTTTTGACCGATTCCAATATTGCCAATGCTGCTTTCGTCGCGGAATCAACCTTGTCCGGATCCAGTTGCATATCCACGGTAAAAGTGCCCGCGGCATATGCGGGGGTATCGTCCGAGGCTGAGATATCGCTGACCAACTGACTTTCGTCGCGCAGTTTTTCAGTCAGCATCGCGCTGTCACCGCCGCCGAGGATGGTCGCCAGAAGATCCAGTGCATACATATCCGGGCTGGAAACTTTCACTCCTTCGAATCCGAGCTCCAGCCGGGCCTGCCCGAGTTTTGGAAACGTCGCCACCAGGGTCCGCGTGCCCAGCACTGGCGGTTCGGCGGCGATGTCATGGCTGAACACCCGGGAAGGTTTGAAATCCGACACATATTTCCGCACCGTCTTGAGCATTTCCTCCGGCTCAAGATCACCTACAACTGTGAAGATCATATTGCCCGGCTCATACGCCGTTTTGTAATAACTGAACACATCGTCGCGCGATAAACCCTGGATGACTTCCTGATAGCCAATCACCGGGACCCGTGCGGGGCTGATGTGGTAACGATTGGTCGCCGACATGTAATAAAACTGCCGGTCGGGTTCCCCTTTGCCCATCTCCAGCTCGCGTTGAACCACTTCATATTCGCGGCGATATTCGTTGGTCGTGATCTTCGCGCCGGTCAGCCAGCCGGTTACCAGATCCACCGCCTGTTCCATGTGATCCGGCGTGGTGTTTACAAAAAAGGCCGTGCGATCTTCAGTGGTATACGCGTTAGAATTGTTGCCAATCTGCTGAAGCAGATTCCGGTTTTCCGCTTCGGTTCGTCGCTCGCTGCTACCACCGGCGACCAGATGTTCCAGCAGATGGCTCAATCCTCCCCCGAGCCACTTACCTTCGTAAACACCGCCGGTGCCCACCAATCCTCGAACCGCAACGACCGGCGATGGCACGCGTTTGACAATGACCGTCACCCCGTTCCGCAGCACAGAAACGATCTCAGTTTTTTCGTTCACCAGCCGATAGGTTTCCGCGCCGTATCCGACCATTTCGGTCTTGCTCTGCATCATCTCACCGGCATCGTCGGCCGGTTGCGTGGCAGGGCCGTCCCCATACGCCGTCGAAAATACAAACAGCACTATGAGACAAACGGCAGATCGCATTTTCATTTTAAAAGCCCTGGGGAATCGCAGCATGGCGTGAACAAAAGTCGCGAATCATCCGGTCTTGCGGGCGTCATGCGCGCTTTCGCATCCGACCTCATGCCCCGCTGGTATCGTCCTGTTCAATTTCGTTTAAATACGTCAGCGCTCGCTCGAGCTCGCTTTTTAAATGGCGAACCCGAAGAAGGCTCTTTACGCGGGTTTGCAATTCCACTTTATTGACCGGCTTGCTCACAAAGTCATCGGTACCGCACTCGCTGGCGCGTTCGATATCACCCAGTTCGTGCAATGCCGTAACCATCAGTATCTGTATATCGCGCGTCTTGGGATCATTTTTGAGCTTTTGGCACACCTGGAAACCGCTCATCCGCGGCATCATTACATCCAGCAGGATGAGATCGGGATTATGCTCCGCCACCTTCGCCAGGGCATCGATCCCATCAACCGCTGTAACCAGTTTCACCGGCATCGATTCCAGAAATGCCTGCAACAACTCCACATTCTGCGGATTGTCGTCCACGATCAGCACGGTTGACGGCTGGATTGCGGTATCACTATTCGTCGCCGTTTCAAGGGTAATAACAGGTGTGGAAGGGCTTTGACTCACGCCGGGATAATAAGACGGGCCGTCGTGAGTGTAAAGATGAGGATTATCCTCGCGACAGCGGCAAATGGGCTAACGCACCGCCGAAACCGTTTTCTGCTGCTCCGAATCGCCACACTTACCGCCGCCCTACTGCTCGCCCGCCGCCTTTTCCAGCGCGTCGCGACGGGCTCTGCCAGAGGCGAGCGGATCGTATCCCGCCGGTGCCAGATGCCGGGCATTCAGCCAGTCATACGCCCGCACGCGGCTGGCGGGGCTGCTGTCTTCCAGAAAAATCATATTCTCCGCCAGAAGGCGGTTATTCAGATCCGTCCGCGATGCAACACCCTTCAACACCAAGTCGAGCGACGAAGGATGCCGACCCACCTCACCGGTATGCGCAGTTAAAACAGCAAGCAGTTCGCCCGGAACCCTGGTCCCATTGGACGAGTCGACGGCAACCCGCGCCAGTTCCTCAAGGGCGGTATGATCCAGAAGCCAGCCAACCGTCAGGTTGTTTTCCGCTGGCGCCTTTACATCAACTTTCGAGGTGATCGCCTTCACCAGTCGATCCAGCGTCGCATCGTCCCCATCCATCGCCAGATCTTCACAGATTGAAGCGCCCGTCTGACCGGCGAGAAACACCAGTGTCGATCGACGCCCTTTGGCCGGTGTAAGCGACTGCACCGCCGCCGTCACAGTCGCCCAGGCGCTGGGTTCACCCGTGGCACTAACCGGCTGGCTGGTTGCAACCAATGCGCCGATCCGCCGGCGGCAATTCACCAGCGCAGCCGCGTGTGCCGCGTCTGCCGTACCGGGATAAACCTGCACGAGTATCGTCGTGCATCGGCTGACCGCATCATCGAAATGAAAAGGAACGACCACAGCTGTCGAGGTATGGTCCCCCGGCGGCAAATCAAAAATAGCCGTCTCACTTTGCAGTTCAAAACGCCCCTCCTTGCGCGGAACCAGATCCTTCAGAACCAGAACCAGCTGCGATGGCTTTCCCATTGCCGCCGCGCGCGTGACTGCGACACTTACACTTCTGCGTGTCGATTCACCCGTGAGGGGATCATGCACTTCCCGCGGGTCAAGCGCCGAGAAACGCGCGGTAACTCCCCGGGGCAGCGCGGCATCAAAACTCGTCATCGCTGCAATCTGACCGGCGTTCGCGCCTCGCAACTCGGCAGGCAAATCCACTGGATCCCGCAGATCCGCAATCGTCGCCTGTCGAGTCAACTGCGCGACGGGAAGCACCGCATCTCCCCCGCCGCTCGATGTAAAAAAAACTGCCCGGCTACCCACCGGCACAAAGTCCGTCGCCGGAATCCGCTCCAACGCCAGAAATGTGACATGCACTCCCAACGCATCTTCCGGCTTGTCCGACAGCATGACTCCATCGGCCGACGGCGACAAAACACTGCCCGGAAAATAATCCTGCTCGAAAAGCGTCGTAGGCACGGGCATTTTCAAGGGTCGCCCCGCCTGGCACCCCGCCAGACAACAGCCCATCGCCAACAATGCCGCACCCCGACTCCAGTCACATCGATTTCGATTTGGCGTCGCAAAAATCATTCATCTGCGATAATAGCGGCAAAATTGCGACAGACGCAAAAACCGGCGCTGCTGGACGTCGCCGACGTTGCGTCTCAGCGACGCGCGCTCCGCTTCATTCCTGTTCTGTTTCCAGGGTTTACGTTGACATAAAATAAACCCAACTGATAAACTACGCGACCGTTACACTGTTTCATTTCGCGCACGTGAGAGGCAACCCTTGGACACTCCCAAAACACCTCCGTCCTCTGATACTTCTTACCACTGGATCTACGCCGCAGCCCTGGTTGTGGCCTTAGTCGTTTTTGGTTTCGGTTCGTATCTTGCAGCCCATCAACGGGGATTTGAGTTGCTGTCCGCCGGTGTTCTCTCCGTGCTGGCAGTGCTGGTCACGTGGCCTATAGCCGTATCCATGGCCGCCTCCCAGAAGTCCGCCGAACAGGAGCGCGTTGTCGTCACTCACCTGCTGAGCGATCGCCTTCATCAAGTGGCGCAGTTGCTGACAACACTCAGCGAACAGCAGTTGTTAAGCGACCGCGCAAAGTCTGTTGCCTATCGCGAAAAAGACCGTCAGGCGCTCCGCAGCGCCATTCGAGAAGAAATGAACGCCAAGGATTGGGATGCCGCTCTTGTGCTGGCCAACGAGATGGAAGCGCAGTTTGGGTATAAACAGGAAGCTGCGGTTCTCCGCGCCGAAATCAACAGCAATCGCACGGAGGTCATCGCCCGGCAAATTGCTGAAGCAGCCGCCACGATTGACGAACACATTCGGCTCGAGCGCTGGAGCCCCGCTATGCGCGAGGCCGAGCAGATCATCCAGATTTATCCCAACGAAGAACGCGCCAAGCGTTTGCCGCAGGAAATTGAGAGCAGGCGTCAGGCGCACAAGCGCCTGCTGCTGGAAAGCTGGCGCGACGCCGTCGCGCGGAACGACATTGATGGCAGTATCGAGATTCTCAAAAAAGTGGATCCCTACCTCACACCCGCCGAGGCCGCGAGCATGCAGGAAACCGCCCGCGGGATTTTCCGCGAAAGGCTCAACCAGTTGCGGGATAAGTTCGCCCGCGCGGTCCACGACGAAAACTGGGGAGAAGCGGTTCGCCTCGGTGAGCTTATCATGTCCGAACACCCCAACAGCAGGCTTGCGCTGGAAGTGAAAGACACGATGGATACGCTGAAACAACGCGCGGGAAAGCACGCGGAAGTGGCCTGAACGCCCGCGAATAAAACCGCGGCTTATACGCCTCTTGATTTGCCCGCCTTCGGTCGACCGCCTTCGATCCGCGCAGTTCGATCCACCAGCTTCGTTTAATGCAAATGAGAATCGTGTCTGACCGTCGGGTCCATTCCAACGATAACCACCTTCGATGGATGAACCGTTGCGCCCTGGCCGTAGCGAAGCGCTTCTTTCCCCGCTGCAACGGCGGAAGGGCCGACGGAAACTTCAGTGACGTGCGGACCGTTTGCCGCATCGGCCTCGGGGCCGGTTACGTCGCAAGATGGTGCCGGTGTGGGAATCACAGCAGGTTTTGTCGAATGCCCATGTTCCACGGCGATCCAGGCGGTGGCAGCCACTAAAATCGCCGCGGCAATTCTAAGCCGGGCGGAAGACCAGTTCCCAATGCGACCGGCTATCACTGGAGTCGTCGCCCGCTCCGCGTCGTCGCTCAGTGCGCCGGAGATATGCCGGGAAAAACTGTCCCAACGAATAGTTGGTCCTCGATCACCGGCAAGCAGATGATTGTTCAGCTCACGGAAATCCACCAGCAGCTTTTGAGCATCGACATCTGACTTGAGCATCGCATCCACAGCATGCCGCTCGTCAGCCGTCAATGTCCCGTCGACGTACTGGCTAACTAGAAATTGTTTTTCTTCGGCGAGCATTTCAATCCTGCAATTGGTTTTTTAATAATTCTCTCAATTTCTTACGGCCTTGAAACACATGCCACTTGATCGCTTCCACACTGCAATCCAGCGCGGCGGCGACTTCCTTTTGCGACAGTTCGTCAACCGTGAACATCAGGATCGCCAGCCGCTGCTTTTCCGGAAGCTGTTTCAACGCTTCCTGCAGCTTTTGGCCCAGCTCGCGACCCTGCAGTTCATGCACAGGATCGCCGGAACGCGCGGTCCATTCACTGCCGCTTGTCGGACCGACACCGCCGCCGTCAGTTCCGAGAAAGTCGTCCAGCGGCAGCTGTTTTCGCGTGGTGCGGCTTCGCCGATAGTTCAGCGATAAATTCGATACAATCCGCAGGAACCAGCCACCAAACGCATCTGCCGTCTGCAGCGTCGAAAGACTCTTGAACGCCTTCAGAAACGAATCCTGCGTCACCTCCAGGGCATCGTGGTTGTTTCCTAAAAGCCGATAGGAAACCACCACCGCCTGCCGCTGATACCGCCGTATCAACACGTCAAACGCCTGCCGATCACCCGCCCGCGCCATTAAAACTAATTCACCGTCAGTGGCGCCTACGTGAGCAATGCGATCGCTTTTGGTCAGATCGCTCGCGACGGGTTCCATAGATATGACACCTTACCCGCAGGCAGGTTGGCGAGAAAAGAAGATATTGACCGAAACATCGCACCTGAAGCGATACAGCGGCTCAAAGAGCGATTGTATGACCGTGCCTAGCCTAATTTTCCAAAGCCCGCGTCATCGCTTTATGAGACGGTTTCGATCCCGGGCACCTTATAAGTGCGCGCCGGTCAGTTCCAGACGAAGCACCAGAAGTCCCGCAGCCAACTGAGGGTCGGCTTCAAGCAGTGTTTTATGCTGAGCCGGCCGGGTTGTGGCACTGGCAGGAACCAGCGGCGCGATCGCCTGCGTGGTGGCGTCGCGAACCGCCTGATTCACGATCTCCGGCGGTGGCATGTTCGGATCGCGACCCAGTTCGGTCTCTTCGCGCGCGACTTGCGCAGCCCGCATTTGCTCGGGCGTCATTTCAACAGTTACATCAGGGTCCACGCCCCAGGTCGTGCTGTTCTCTTCCCGATGGATGCAGCGCCCGCTCGGCAGGTAATAATGAGCGGTCGTGAGCTTGAGAATC
The DNA here is from genome assembly GCA_963792535.1 of uncultured Phycisphaerales bacterium. GTDB lineage: Bacteria > Planctomycetota > Phycisphaerae > Tepidisphaerales > Tepidisphaeraceae > CBDAQA01. Next base: position 288,566 of record CAWBWQ010000004.1, on the reverse strand, counting down.
GCATCCCCGCCTTCAAGACTGAAAATCTGCTGAACGCTTCCTTTGCCAAACGTGCGCTGGCCTACAAGGATCGCTCGGTGGTCGTCTTTCAGAGCGCCTGAAACGATCTCACTGGCACTGGCCGAATACTGGTTGACCAGCACCACCATCGGCTTGGTGTATTCGGTCCCGTCGTCCTTGGCGCTGGCGCTGGTAGGCGGATTACGCGTCTCGCGATCGGGGTGCGTGCTGACGATCGTACCATCTTTCAAAAATTCATCGCACACACCGATGGCTGCCTGAAGCAGACCGCCAGGGTTGCCCCGCAGATCGATGACCAGCCCGTTAACATCGTCGCCGAGGCTGTTAACGGCCGCCTGCAGTTCTTTAACGGTAAACCCGGAGAAACTGGTGATGCGCAGGTACGCGATCTTGTTTTCGGGATCGATGTAATAGTCCCACTTGCTACCTTCCTTACGCTTGTATCCCTCGACGCTTTCCACCTTGATCTTCTCGCGCCGAACTGAGTATTCCTTGCTCGTCCCATCGGGGCTGCGGATGGTGAGGTCCACCATCGTGCCAGAAGGCCCGGTGATGTTCTTCACCGCTTCATCGCTGGTGATTCCCTTGGCGCTTTTGCCGTTGATCTTGCTGATTACATCAGCCGCCTTGATTCCCGCGCGTTCAGCTGGACTATCCGGCAATGGACGAACCACGCGCAGGTCACCGTTGTCTTCCGGTAAAATCTGAATGCCGATCCCGCTGAATTCGCCCTGGGTTGCCTTGGTAAATTCCGCCACATCCTGCGGCCAGATCATCGTGGAGAACGGATCCAGCGTGCCCAGCGCCCCATCCGCGAACTCGCTGACCAGAACCTCGTCCGGCAACTGCAGTGTTCGCGCATTGGCGGCAAGCATGCCGTCTTTGTCATCGGTCAATAACGTCAGGATCAACTCCTCCTCGTTATCGGCATTGGCGGCGGCAACCACGCTCTTCCATCCGTCGATATATTTCTGAAACTCCGCCTTCTTTTTCGCGTCGGCTAGGTTGGGGAAACTTTTCTCCAGGCCCTTGGTATTAATCACCGCATCGATCCCGGCAAGCCCGCCGGTCATCAGACCACGGTAATTCATGTCCCGGTAATATTCCGCGTAGGCGTCATGCATGGCGTTAACCAGCATCCGCATCTTCACGCCTTTGATCGAGTCATGCCAATCCATTTTGAAGTTGTCGTTCTTCGCTGCCTCGACCGGCTTGGTTGCCGGCTGCGTGGTGGGATTCAGCAGGTCCTGAACGTCGTCCAGTTCCTTCATGTCGGTGTCTTTGATCTGCTGATAGACATCGGGCGCGTAGATCGCCAGAAGGCGAACCCGCCGCATGGCGGTCTTGAGTTTTTCCTTCCAGTCCCGGCTCGCCGGTTCAACTGCCGCAAGGTCAGAATAGAGACGCGCGGCTTTGGACCACTCTTCGGATGCTTCATAATCCGAAGCATGTTTTATGCTGTCGTCGATCAGCGTTTTCATCCACGGCAGATCGTGAAACGCCTGTTTGTTGTCGCTTAACAGCTGTGCGCGGTCCGCGAAATCCAGGGCATAATCTTCATGCCCTTTGTCCAGCAGTTTCTTGACCTGTTCGACAGCCTTGTCGTATGCCTTATGCCGCTCGTCGGAAAACCCGTGCAACTGGTCTTCAAACTCAGTCGTCCAGGTATGCATTTTCACCAGCGCGGGATCAGTCGATAGCTTGCTGGCCTGACCCAGCAGGTCATTTCCCTGATCGAAGTTCCCCTCGCGCAGTGCAGCAAAGGCCTGGGTCTTTAACTGCTCGACCGAAGCGACCTCGGTCTTAGGCGCGGCGTCGTCGGCGTGGGCCCGCGGGGCCACCGACGGAGTAACGCCGGCAATTGCCAAAGCCGCCACAGACATCCATCGCGTCAACTTATGATTCATTGAAATGACATCCTTGTATCGAAGCCGTCGAATTTTGAAACGATACTCATCGGTATAAAACGGGTCAAACACAGAAGTTGACACGCCCGGTTCTTTTCGACATTTCTGCTATTGGTTCTGCACAGGGCATTCACCGCCGGGCATTTCCATGTAGTATCCATGACTGACAAAGAAGTTGCGGAGTAATCGATGCAGACCATTGTAGAACAGCTGACACCACTATTTCGAGCCGCAATCCTGGCGGCGCTCGGATTTGACGCCGACCCCGCCTTAAGCGTGTCGCAGAACGAAAAATTTGGTGATTACCAGGCGAACGCCGCCATGAGCCTCGCCAGGCGTGTGACGGAATCCACCGGCGAAAAGACAAGTCCCCGGGCTGTCGCAGAAAGAATCAAGGCAAAGCTGGAACTCGGCGAACTCGCCGGTGAAATCAGTATCGCGGGCCCGGGATTTATCAACGTTCGTCTCGCGCCGCACTGGCTCGCGGAACAGGTGCGCCGCGTGGCTGGCAACGATCGCGCCGGCGTCGATCCGGTTTTGTCACCGGTCACGATGGTCATTGATTACTCCGGCCTGAACGTCGCCAAGCAGGCGCACGCGGGCCACCTGCGCTCGACCATCATCGGCGATGCGCTTGCCCGGGTGCTGGAATTTCAGGGGCATCGCGTCATCCGTCAAAACCATATCGGTGACTGGGGCACCCAGTTCGGCATGCTGATCGCGCATCTTAAAGAGCAAACTGCCGGTCAGCCGGCTCGCATTGAAGATCTCGATCAGTTTTACAAGCAGGCACGGCAGCGTTTTGACAGCGATCCGGCGTTTGCCGATGAATCCCGCGCAACCGTCGTTCGGCTGCAGGCTGGCGCTGAAACAGAACTGAATTTCTGGAAGCAGATCGTCAACCAGAGCCGCGGACATTTCCGGGCGATCTACGAGCGGATGGGCGTGGGACTTACCGAAGCCGAAGAGCGCGGCGAGTCTACCTATAACGCGATGCTCGCCGGCAATGTTGCCGATCTGAAATCTCTCGGTGTCGCGCGGGAAAGCGATGGCGCGATTGTTGTTTTTACCGAAGGATTCGAAGCCCCGCTTATGATTCAAAAGACCGGCGGCGGTTTTGGATACGGGATCACGGACCTGTCAGCGCTTCGTTACCGGGTTCAAACGCTCGGCGCGAGGCGGGTTATTTATGTCGTCGGTTCGCCGCAGGCACAGCACCTGCGGCAGGTATTTGACACCATGAAAAAAGCGGGCTGGGCGGGCGATGCGGTATTCGAGCATGTATCGTTTGGATCCATCCTCGGCGAGGACGGGAAGATGCTCAAGGCGCACAGCGGGGAATCGGTCAAGCTGCTCGATCTGCTGAACGAAGCCGAAGAACGCGCGTTTGAACTCGTCACCTCGAAGAATCCGGAACTCCCCGATGCCCGGCGGAAAAAAATTGCGCACGCGGTCGGGATTGGCGCAATCAAGTACGCGGATCTTTCGCGATCGCCTCGGTGACTACACGTTTTCGTGGGACACGATGCTCGCCATGGACGGAAATACCGGGCCTTACCTGCAATACGCCTACGCGCGGATCCAGTCGATTTTTCGTCGCGCCACCGAACGGGGGATCGCGATATCCAGGCCGTTTGCAGCGGAAATGAAACTCGATTCCCCTTTTGAATTAGCGCTGGCGCGACAGGTGCTTCGGTTCGGCGAGGTGATAGATCTGGTATCGCGCGAGCTCAAACCGCATCACCTGTGCACGTATCTGTATGATCTTGCCGCCCGATTCAGTGGATTTTTCGAAAACTGCCCCGTCCTGCAAAGCGAGGATCCGTTGCGATCGAGCCGGTTAACTTTATGCGAGGCGACCGGTCGCACGATGGCTTTGGGACTGGACCTGCTTGGAATTGAGCATCCGGAACAAATGTAAGAAATGCAGACCAGGGTAACCATCTGATTTCCACACCACTACGACGATATTTAAGGCGCAATGTTGCCGTTGCAACTTCGCCAGTACGGCGATGCAACAATATGGAAACGCTTGAAGGCCGACAGTCTGTTTATGCTGCGTTGCAAGCCCGCCGGCGGCGGATGCAGATGGTTCTCATCGCGCATGGTTCACATCTTGATAAGCTTGAAGAACTCATTTCCCTGGCCAACGAACTGGGTGTGCCGGTCAAACATGTTGATCGCTCTGAGCTGGATTCGATGGCGCACGGTTCATCGCATGGCGGTGTGCTCGCAATTGGATCGGCATTGCCGCGATTGAATGGGCATCAGTTGGTGGATCTTGTCGCGAAGCTGAATGAACCGCCTTTGCTGCTGCTGCTCGAGGGGGTGGACGATGCGCGCAATCTCGGCTTTACCCTTCGAAGCGCAGAGGCGCTGGGTGTGCATGCTGTTTTGATCAAAAAGCACCTGTGGGATTTTGATTCGGTCGAAGTCGCACGCCCGGCGTCGGGCGCTTACGAGCGTCTACCCCTGGCGCAGATTGAAACAGTCGAGCCCCTGCAGCAACTGCAGAAACGCGGTATCGATTTGATCGGGTGCATCTCAGGCGCGCGGCAAACCCTTTACGGGTCGGACCTGAGAAAGCCCACCATCCTGGCGATTGGCGGTGAGAAACGCGGATTGTCCGGAGCGGTCCGCGACATCTGCGATTGCTTTATCAACATCCCCACGCGCGGAGGAGTCAGTTCACTGTCGCTTAGTCATGCAGCTGCCATCGTGTTAGGCGAAGCACACCGGCAACGATGGCATCGTTAGCAAACACGTTGCGCCGACATGTCCGGAGCATGTGAGAAAAAGTGCGCTCGATCCATCCGCGACGCGCGCCGCCTGGCGCGCGTCGCGAAATGGTTTTGATTACATCGAGCTGTTGAGCGAGCCCCAGCGAGCCAGCACCTTGGTGCCGACAGAGCCGATAACCGCGATGGCGGCAACAACGATCAGACCGGCAATCAGTGCGTATTCCAGCACTTCGCCGCCCTGTTCATCCTTCAGAACCTTAACCAGCGTGTTCGAAATCTTCTTCATGGCAAACTCCAAAACCGAGTCAACAATTGGAAGCTGCCTGCGGGGCACAAGCCCCACTACGAAGCCTTAAGCCCCGTGCCCGAGCAACCATCCGCACATTTCATCGGATGTTGCGATGGCACAGTTTATATGGATTGACCGACTTTACGCGGAATTGGCTTATGAAGCTTTTATTGGGCATCGAGGCAGAATCATTGATTTCCTTACGCGACGGCAGCACGTGTAAACAGGCAGTTGCGGTTTTGGCCGGCCTGAGGGCGTTTGTGCTTTGCGATGCAACCGCACTCAGCTTCGCGAGGCTAGCTTAAAAAGGTCTTACCCTTTACAATGGCCTTTCGCTTGATGCGAAGGAGTCTGAATGCGTCCACCGTTAAAACTAAATTCGATCGACACTGAACATCTGCAGGAGTTGTATAACGCCTCGGGTGTGGCCCGCGATGAACTGCCTTACACCGATGCGTTTGAGACGCTGTGGGTGGGATTTCAGGACCGTACCTTTAAAAACGCAGAGCGCGAACAGGTGTTCGGAGCGATCCTCAAGTATGTGCGCAGCAGCAGCAATGCCGCAGGTGAACTTCCGGACAGCAAACTCAATGACGATCAATTGAAGCTTTTGAAGCAGATGCTGGTTCGCCACTCTAAAGGTGGAAAGCTTCTTCCTTACAGCGAAGAACTGGAAACAGCGCAAAAGGAATTTCAGAAAGCGGCCCAGGTGGACCTGAGCCCCGCGGAATTCTGGCAATCCGCAGTACGCGCTCAGGGCGCTAAACGGCGGCCTCCGGTTCGCAAGAAAGCTGTTGCGGTTGAAGTCGCCGATGATGGCGCTGACGAAGACGGCGAATAATTTGCCGCTCCAGAGATCGCAACTGACAAGCCAATTCAAATCCGGGAAAATGCAAATCCCCAGGTCCCACAAAGACCCCGCTAGTGGTGGGTGGATTTTTTCAGGATTGTCACATACCGGTTTTCTTGCCCTTTCCGACTCGCTTGCTTGAATCCATCGCCCTATTCTTCTATAGGTGAGTGGGGATTTACCGGACGAGGAATAAATGAGTTCCGCAACATGGAAAGAAAAACTGGGCGATCAGATTCCCGCGAATCTCGCGCAGGAGATCGATTTTTTCGAAGCGCAGATCGCCCTTCGCAAACAGGGAAAGATTGACGAAAAAGTGTTTGCCGAAACACGGTTGCGGCGCGGCGCTTACGGCCAGCGCTACGATAACGGCCAGCGTCACGACGGTATCCAGACGCAAAAACTCCCCTACCCGCCATTGACCAAAGGGCCCGATACCTTCTGGGATGCGCCGGGCATGGAACGGATTAAAATTCCTTTCGGCGGGTTGAACCCCCAGCAGATGGTTGTGCTGGCGGAACTGGCTGAAGAATATTCCGACGCGATCTGCCATATCACCACGCGGCAGGATATTCAGCTGCATTTTATCCATATTGATGACACGCCGGACATCTTTCGTCGACTCGCAGCCGTGGGCATTACCACCCGCGAAAGCTGCGGAAACAGTGTGCGCAATGTAACCGCCTGTCCGCTGGCGGGGGTTTGCAAAACCGAGTCGTTCGATGTCACTCCATATGCCAAGGCGGTTGCTTACTACCTCCTGGGACACCGCGACACGCAGGACTTTGGTCGCAAATTCAAAATTGCCTTCAGCGGCTGCGAACACGAGGCCTGCGCGTTGGTTTCGATTCATGATCTTGGCGGAATTGCCAAGCTGCGCACCGGTCCCGATGGCAAACCGCAGCGAGGTTTTGCCATATACGTTGGTGGCGGGCTGGGCGCTGTTCCGCATCAGGCCAAGCTCTATGAAGAATTTGTCCCTGAAGAAGATCTATTGCCACTGTCGCGCGCGATGGGGCGAGTTTTTGCGCGGCTGGGCGAGAAGAAAAATCGCAATCGCGCGCGTCTGAAATTTCTGGTGCAGAAACTGGGGGTGGATGAATTCCGCAGGATTGTGCGCGAAGAACTCGCCACGATGCCTGAAGATCCGGGATGGCAGCAGCATTTTGCCGAGATTCCGCAGTACGAAGAAAAACCCGCGTGGGTGGGTGTTCAACTGAACGGTGTGAAAAAGCCTGAAGGTTTTGAAGCCTGGGCATCAACCAATATCTATCAACAGCGCCAGCCCGGTTATGTCGTTGCCACTGTCACTTGCGCCCTGGGTGATCTCAGTAGCGATCAAATGCGTGCTCTGGCCGACATTTCCGCCCGATACGCCGGCGGAAATGTTCGTATCACCGTCGAACAGAACCTGGTCATGCGCTGGGTGTCGCACGACAAGGTGGTCGACCTGTATTGCGAGCTGAAGAAACTGGGCCTCGCTCAACCCGGCGCGGGCACAATTGTGGATGTAACCTCCTGCCCGGGCACGGACACCTGCAAGCTGGGTATCGCTTCCTCGCGTGGCCTGGCTGGTGAACTCCGCGAACGCCTTGCCGCCAAAAACGCCACGCTGGAATCAGCCATCCGCAACCTTCGGATCAAGGTTTCAGGTTGCTTTAACAGCTGCGGGCAACATCACGTCGCCGACATCGGTTTTTACGGCAACAGCCGAAATGTCGGGAACTACACCGTACCCCATTTCCAGGTCATGCTGGGTGGGCAATGGACCGAAAACGGCGGCAGTTATGCCCTTGCCATGGGTTCGGTGCCGAGCAAGCAGATTCCCAATCTGGTCAGCGCGCTGACCGAGCGATACGTCGCCGAACGCGGGCCTGATGAATCTTTTCAGGGCTGGTGCACCCGCATCGGCAAAAAAAATCTTAAAGCCATCGTCGAACCGTTCGCTCCCGTGCCGGCTCATAAAGATGATGCCAGCTTCTACACCGACTGGGGCGACCCGCGCGAGTTCACCATCGGTGATCTTGGCATGGGTGAATGCGCTGGTGAAATTGTCAGCCTCAGCCAATTTGGTTTCACCCAGGCCGAAGCTGAAGCATTCGAGGCGCAACTGCTTCTCGATGCCGATCAGTTCAAAGCAGCCGACGAAAAGGCCTATCAGGCCATGCTCACCGCCGCCAAAACTCTGGTGCAGATTCAGTATCTGGATGTTCCCGATGATGCGAATGTAATCATCCACGAGTTTCGCACCCGGCTTGTTGATACCCAGCTTTTCTGGGATCGCTTTCATATGGATCAGTTCAGCAGGTATCTGTTCGTTCGACATGAAGGCCCCGACACGCGGTACAACAAAGACACTGTCCGCAAACTGATCGAAGAAGCCAATCTTTTCATCGATGCAGCCCATAAATGCGACCTGAAACTTCGCCAGCAGAACGCGGTGGTTCCCGCATAAATCGTTTTAGAACTTCAAAGTATCCAAATGCACAAGCTGACCTTCAAGTTTTTTGTCGAGAATGACACCTTCGCGCCGGCGGAGTTTGTGCCGGTATTTCACAGGTGGATTCAAACCCAGTCGCTGGCGGACCACCTGCTGATCGATGTCGCTGACTATGCCCATGTTCCCGCAGGGCCCGGCTCGCTGGTTGTTGCTTCTCAAGCCAACATTCACATGGATCGCGGCGACAATCGCCTGGGGCTTTTATACGTTCGCAAGCAGCCAATCGCCGGAGCGAAATCTTTCACTGAAACGCTGAAAAATGTCTTCCATTATGCCCTTGCCGCCACCGCCCGGATGGAATCTGAAGAAGCAGTAAAAGGTCGCCTGAAATTCCGAACCGATGAAATCGCGGTGGGGCTAAACGATCGTCTGATCACTCCTAACACGCCTGAAACCATCGCTGAGTTTTATCCGCTGATTACTGCATTCTTTACCAAGGTTTTCCGCGACGAAAAAATAACGGCTGAGCCCAGCAGCAAATCGCCGCAGGAACTGATTAACCTGCGGATTAAATCGTCCGGCTCGACAAGCCTCTCCACCTTGATCGAAAACACAAAGCAACTGCTGATCTGATTTTGTCCTAAGGTCCGCCTCAGTGATCCTAATTGCGCTGTTAAGGCCAGAACACGGCGACAACCGCCATTCGCACAACCCTCTCGTCTGCCACACCTTACGATCCCCCCGGAATTGCGGCGCATTAACCTGCATCACTGGCCTGTTTATAACCTGTTTAGGACAAACAATTTGTTGCTGCTAAAATGTTATAGCGCGAAATTAACACCACTTCTTGAGTGTAAACAAACTGATGTTACACCGCTTTTCGCTCTTAACTAGCTGTAACATACACATCTACAGCTCACGGGCTCTCAACGGCAGGATTGCCTCCCGGCATAGCCGCCTGCCCGGCGATGTGCTGCAGATGCGTCATCGCAGCGTCGCAAACCATGACCTGAATGATGAACAAATGCAGCATACGCACCGGCCCCAGTAGACGTTCCCGCCAGACATGCTCCTGCGCCTCCATGGCAGCCAGAACTGATTTTTCAGGCAGAAGATGTTCGAGATCATTTTTCTACGTGAGAGAATACTGTCAATGCATGCGATCCGTGGCTCCTGGTCAATGGTTGATTCCACCTAACCATTGTCACAAAACAGCCCGCATCGCGCCAAACGCGTGTAACCTGTGTTTTGGCGTGGATTGACGAGCTATTCGAATGGCATGTGGACTGTCCCGATATCTTCAATGGAGATTTATAATGAACTTTAAATCAAAGCGTTCGAACGCCATTACGGCATGATGCTGTGCATTTCTCGCCGCGTCGGTGCTGGTCGGGATCGGGGGTAATCCATCCCGCGGGCAGACTCCAACAACACGGCCCTCTGTTGATAAAGCGGATGTGGCAAAGGAATTAATTAGAATTCACAAAAGTGCGGACACCGAGTCAATACAAGTCACCGTGGAGATGGACCGAAGCGTAACCTGCGGAGCGGCAGCCGAGATCGAACTTCGTCTGATCAATAATCGAAAGGAGGCCATTCTCTGCCCGCATGATGCTGACGGACGAGACTTTCATCTTAAACTTATCGACAATCAGGATCGCGTAGTCCCTGCCACAGAATTAGGAAGGGCAAGTGCAGCTGATCCATATACATTTCAGTCAAATGTCGGGTTGCGCGTTGGGCCGGGCGAGGAGATAGTTCGTCGATACGATATAAACAACTTTTTTCAAATCACGAGGCCTGGGCAATACCGGCTAGATGTCTTGAAAGTTGTAGATTCAATCGAGGGGTGTCGTTCAATAAAAGCAAACCTCGGTGTCTACGTAGATGGGATTACTTTTAATGTAAAGTAGTCTAGGTGAGAAGAAAAGAGAAAAGGTAATATCCACCTTTTGTGCCCATGCCCTCGAGAAATCCGGCTATTGAGACAGGGCCAATCAAAGGGGTCGGCCAATCAAAGGGGTCGGGAAGGCTCTGTCTCGACCCTCACTCCAGCTTGGCTAACAGCATCAGATTGTGAGTGATCGCCATCAGCCTTTGCTCTAGCTTTCGTGCGCGGGTGCTGCGGCTGCGAAGGCTGTCTCCAAGGTTCCGTTTGAGCATGCTCATTACCGTCTCGGCTTGGGCGCGGCAGCCATAGGGCTGGCCCTTCTGCGAGCCGCTAATCAAATAGTGCATCATTCGGCGATAATGGCCCGACGGTGCTTTGCTGGTCTGGCGACCAACGCCAGTCTTGATGTACGACCGGATTCCCATTTGCTCGCGTGCTGTCACATGGTTGGCTTCTGAATCATATCCGGCATCGGCGTAGACGCACCAGACACGGTGGCGACGAGTCGCCTGCCGGAGCACCGGAACAAAGTCTGGCGCGTCGCTTCCCATGCCGGTCTTGGCCATCGCGTCAAGGATCACGTGCGACGCCACATCGGTCGCCAGAACGAGCTTGGGTGATTTGCGCGGTGCGACTGCGCATTGTGTCTGCCGAGGTCTTGTCGCTCTCGCGGCGATGCCGCAGGCGACGCTCATAGTGGCGGCTGCGATGGTGGGTGTCATACAGCGTGGAATCGATGGCCGCGTCGGTCCCCAGCACTTTGCATTGCTCGAACCAACTGGCCAGCAGATCGAGCAGGCGACTGGTGCGGGCAAGTGTCACGATGCTGTGAAACGCGCGGCACAGCGTGTTGTGATCCGGAGGCCGGGGCATGCCGATCAACTTGCACCAGTCGGTGTCTGTCAGAAGCGACTCGACGCCGCGATAGCTACAGTGCATCAGCTCGCGTACCACCAAACACGCGAACAACTGGGCCAGAGTGAAATCCTTGCGACTGCATGGGCTGGAATGAGCTGGCAGAACACGCTGCGCTAAACGATAAGCCAGCTGCATCACCTTCCATGGCGATTTTGAGGTCTCCATGCTGTAGTGTGTATTGCGCGTTGCACCGCCGCGCGAGCGAACAAAATGCGGACAGATAGAGGGTCGAGACAGAGCCGGTCGGGAATGTTTTACAAGACTCCCGACCCCTTAGAATTTCCCAAAGTCGATGTTTCAGAATTGCGACCGGCTATTTAGCTGCGTTGCGTACCATCCAGGCGGCAACAGCTGTCGCCGCCTAGGCGGCGGAGGAGGAGAGCGACATTGTTGTTTGCGGGTTGGGGGGGCAATGGACCGGCTTTAGCGGCCAGGAATGCGAATCGGTTCGCGGGTGGTATTTTGTTGCAGCCGGTCGTGATTAGCGATCAGGTAGTGGATGGCTGTATTGAAATGTACCGCATTGGTTTTCCCGTAGAGCAAGGTATCCAGATCAGATCTCACGAGTCTCTCCCGCAGGTCTTTCCGGTATTTTACGTCTTCGATCAGCCTTACCGCCAAGGCGATGTACTCATCTGCACTCGTGGCAATGCACTCGTGCATGCCGGCCATGCGTAAGGTAGATGGACCGATCCGGTTGTACCATTGGTCGCCTTCCCAACAGATGATGGGGACACGCGCAAACAGGCTGTCGGAAACCGTATTGCATCCGCCGAAATGATACGCGTCCAGCGTCAGGTCCCCGTGTTCCATTTTCTCCATGTATTCCGCGTAGGGTAATTTTGGGAATATCTCGACGTTCTGTGCGCAAGTTGGCTCGCGATCTCCTGACAGAAAGCCAAGTAGTCGTTTGAGGAACTGAGCGACTCCCCGGAGAAAAACCTTATTTTGAATCTGACGCGCGAGGCCGACTGTATCTTCTTGAGCGTCAGCACAAACGGATAGTTTAGCTTCTGGCAATAGGCAGGCAAATTGATCAACAATACGGGGTTTTCTGTTTTTAGATCTCGAAACTCGTAGCAGGGCCGGTTGTGGACAAGTCCCAGGCCTGGCAGCAACACCAGGCGTTCGGAGTAGTTTCTTTCTGGATGCTCGGCGGGTTCGACATCTTCGCCGCTAATAAAATAGTCGACCTTCGCCCCAAAAGTGCTCACGGAATGCCCCGGTGAGCAGATCTGAATTGGCGCGAGTCGCATATTCGCCAGGACAATGGATTCCTCAAAGATCCCAACCTCCAGAAAATGCGCGACCTGAAAGTCGAAGCCTTTCAGCGAATCGGAGTCGACGCCGTTACGCGTGAATTTGACCCTCCGCACATCGTCCCAAAAGCCGATATCTTGCAGCGGCTGGTCATCCAGCTGCACCAAGGTGAGGTGGAAATCCTGTTTGAGCGCCTGCACTTGAGCGGAATAGTTTCGGAAAACAGACGTTAGCGGCGACCAGAAGCCGCTGATCACGGCGTACTTATTACGCTTGGGCGGCGTGTGCTCGATGTGCGTCGTCGACAATGCTTTCTGAACCTCCTTATTTACCATTTGCTTCATGATGCGATCGCGCCCGCCCCCGACGTAAGTCGAACCAAAAAAGATATTCTGAATTTGGCGGCCGATGCAAAGCCGCGGATCGGCAAAGGAAAAATGCTCCCTGAAATTCTCCCATCCTTCGCGTGATGCAAGAGCCCCGTAGAAACCGCCCGCATAATACGAAAACCAAACCGACACCAACGTTGGGTGGGCTTCCAGCAGCGCCTTTCGGTCCACCTTGATCCGGTTGCGGGGGCCATAAAGGGTCAACAGGCGCATCAAATTATTGGGCTGCCGCACGATGGCCTCAATGCAGCGGTCTGTAGTTCTCGTGGAGGAGATGGCTACAACATTCGAGATGACCGTATTAAAGGACAAGTATCGGAAAAAGTATTTTTCGCCAATCACGAACGTCGGTTGGGACAGAATTGAAACAAAGAGTTCCACAAATTGGTCGATGAACTTCTGCCCGGAACTGTTGATCGAAAGCAAGGTGTTATTGTGAAAATATTCCCAGATCACCAGAAACTGCTCTGAAATCTCGTCATGCCGCTTTTCCTCGAAAAGCTTCAGCAATTCGCCGGAATTGAAGGTCATGATGGCGGAAGGCAGCGTGGCTGGCATTCTTTAAAATCCTTGTCGGTTCAGACCGCGGGGACCCCGGTTCCACGTCGCCGCGTGTCGGCAATATAACGTCCCAATGGCCGGCAGACCATGCAGAGAAAGGGTTGGACTATGGACAATAAAAGCGCTTCGCGAGCCCCAAAAAAGGCTTGACCAACCAAGCCTGCGGCGATGGAAAAAACCTGCGGCGAAGACTTCAGAATCCACGCCACCGTAGCGGCGTACAGGCCGTCGGTCTTGGTCTGCCCATTGCCCTTACGTCGGTCGATCAGTCCGGCTCGGAAATGAGTGAAGGGGACACGTCCTGCTCTGTATTAATTTGCCGTGAGCGCCAATTTACGTTTGACGGCAAACGGGATTCATAGTTGGCTGGTTATGCCGCCCCCGGTTCGCCTGCCTTTAGCTCGTCAACGGCGAGCGCCGCGAGCACCTTCCAAGGCCCGCTGTAACAGCGCTTCCGTTCAATCGCGTATTCGGCATCATCCAGCTTTTCAAGGCATTTCAGGTAGTAGGAACGTTCCTGCCCAATGTAGCAATGATGCCGCGCTTTGTTCGGCTCGTCGAGAAGCGACGGAAGGTTGTGAATGTGATCGGCTTCGATCTCGCAAACCTTTGTTTTTCCCGAATGTGCTGCCTCGCGAATCGCCAGTAGCCCCCATCGAAGGATTTCGACGTAGGCCTGTCGACGCGCTTGCATCACGAATGGTTTCATTGCGGGGTAATGGACGACGTTCTGTGGCGGGCAACGCGACGCGCTGACAATCGCCAGATCAAAAGAGAGTACGAACGCGACGCGGGCCCGTCCACAGTATTGTCAGGTTATGCACTGGTCGGCCGCACGGTGTATACAATGCCCAAAACCAGCCAAACCACTCCCCAGCACCAAACGGGGACGAAGAACAGGCTGCCGCCGCGTTTGGGAATAATCCAGTGACCTTTTTTACGGGTCAAGCGGTATCCCAGGTCACAAAGAGCCAGTAGCGGTCCCGCGATAATCATCGCCGGCCCTTCCCCTGTGTAACCCATAGCATCGCTTACGCCGATCGCGATCAGGAATACGATCGCCAGCATCATAAATCCGCTCAAGTTGCAGTGAATGTGAATCATGGGGTTCTTGCCAGTGCATGATGGATGACAATCTCAAGCGGAATGAAGGGGCCGTAGCGTTTCATCATCGATTGTACCATGTATCCGATATGAAGAGCTACGTCTCCTTCATTCAGTCTCGACGCGACGCGGGGCCGTCCACAGCATTGGCTGGAGCTGAACGGGTGGCATCCATCAAAAACAACGGTGGCCGTCACCTCAGAGATACCCCCTCTTGCCGATGGAGCATCCCAAAATACAGGGGGCGAAACAGTGGACATTGCGCCGCGTCCGCAGACAATAGTGGCGTCGGCCACGCGCGTCTTATCGATATATCAGCAGGGTTGGGGTGCGCAATTTATCACTGGGAGCCTCGATGTATATTCCGTTGGGGATGCGCTACACCTCCAGGATGTCCAAGGTGTTGAATCGCAAAGACCTTTGCCCCAAGTGCGGGTGCAGCTATTCCTATCAACACAAGGTGAAAGCCTCCGCCAGTTCGTTCAGCATTATGTTCCTGAATAATGCTGGCGCGATCCCGTGCGTCGGAAGTTGCGCAAGATCGCCTTTCCCGCAAACTTGCAAAAAAGGCGCGGCCTCCCGTGCCTTGCCCGCAATGTTTTTACCTCGCCCCTTCGTTTGCCGCCTGGGGCGCGTTGAAGCTTCTTCCCATTGTTCTGGTTGGCGCATTTATAATCCTCTGCGGAATTGGCGCTTCGGAACCGTCAAGGTACGACACGCCGACGCCGGCTGCCAAGGCACTTGGGCCAGTTTGCGAACTGCTTGGTTTGGCATTGATCCTCGTGCCCGCAACATTGTACCTGTACCGGATCGGGCTGGGCATACCTCCATTTCGGCGGGCGGCGGTGTGGCGGTATCAGGCCCAGGTGCTTGCGCCGGGTTATCGCCACGGTACCGCTGCTGCGGTGCCGGCCAGTTCCGTTGCGCAGGAACTAGTGGATGATTGGGACGGCGACGAGGACGACTTAATTCCGTTTGCCAGTTCGCAGTCTCCGTTTGATGAACCGTCTGCGCCGGTGCGCCGACCTGTCGCCGTCAACGCGCCGATGACCAAAGCAGCGCTACCCGCCAAGCCAGCGGCCAAGATGCCCGTCAAGACACCCGCCCCGCAGGTGGCTGTCAAGGCAACTCCTGTCAGACCGGCCCCCGCGGCGGCCCCCGTTGCAGCTGCCGCCGCAAAACCTCAGGCCCTGGTGGGATCAACACTCGTCGCCAGTTGCGGCAACTGCGGTAAATCATTCCGCGTTCAATCAAAATTCGCCGGCAAAAAGGCCAAATGCACCGGCTGCTCGACGCCAATCACCATTCCCGCCGCGTGATCGAAATGAAGTAAAATTATTCTCGCAGCAGAGTAAAAAGGCTCTCATGCATCCTTCGCCGAGGCGCGGCCAACCAGTGCCGCAGGTTCTGCCGGCCTTCGTAATGACATGGTTTATCGAGCTCGGCAAAAAACAACGGGAGCTCGGTCCGGACAAACATATGACGCTAGACCTAATGGGAGGCTGAAAAGGTGCCGTCCAGCAAAAACAACGGTGTATGTCACCTTGTCAGGTGACTCTTGTCATCAAAGATTCTCTTCACGTCGACTCTCGTGAAACGATTTAAATTTTTTTGAAATACGCAAACATAGCTGCTTAACCGTTTTATCACTTAATGAGTAACTTTGCCCGGTCAGGGCGATGAGTATAGTCGGCGTGACTTGTTACCGCGCTGAGCGGATTAAGACAGAGGTCGACGATGCGATCCATTTTTATTCTGCTATCGCTAGTGCTCGTCGCCAATATGGCCCCTGCGGCCACTATATCGCCCGTGGAACCAGCCACTCAGCCCGGCGATCTGGTCACCGATTCCGAGATAGATGCCGCCATCGCGCGCATGAACGATCCAGAGGCGCACATCGCTGACTTTGGCCGGCTGCTAAAATACTCGAGCAGGTATGCCGTGGAAATCGGCTCGATGATCGACGGCACGATGTACGCCTATCTGGAAAAACATCCCGAGATCAAGCCGCGGCTCGCCCGGGTGAATGCGGCTCTAGCGAAGGTCAAAATCGATATTCAGGTGGTTAAGGCGGGGTTTGCGGATCCTTCAATGGTGGACTGGGCACTTGGTGCCGTCGAAGAACTGCGCATTCGGGATGAAACGGGCGCGGTTGTGCATAGCCCTGAGCTGTTGGCTCTGATGCCAACTGTGCGGAAATATGCTGTCTGCGACAACGAACGAACGCGTGGTATTGCCGAGCAGGCTCTCGAGTACTTTCCGACCGAACAAGATTTTGCGGCGTCGCTGGCTGACAAAGAAAAGTCGCCCGAAAACATCATGCGGATCGTCAACCGAAACTCAGCCGACTCTTACTTTCAGCACATGAACGCACAGCTCGTTCGGCTTCTTCACGATGATGATGTGAAGGTGCGATCAAGGGCACTTGGATTTATCGCGTTTAATTCGAGCATGGCACCCATGCTGCAATGCAAGTTTGATACGGCAGTAATACGCCGGGTAGAGCAGCTATGCGACTCCAGCGCGGACCGCGCGGCCGCCGGTGGAACACTGGGAAGTATCGTCGGTCTTGATACGGCAAACGCGGTCCCAATTCTGGAAAAGCTTGGCAGAGAAAAGGATCCTGCGGTTCGTTTGCAAGTGGCGATGGGAATTGTTGATGATGGAACGAATGCTCGAATTCATCAGCTTCAGTTAACTCTTCTGGACGACCGGGATGATGAAGTGAAGTATTTTGCCATCCTCGGGCTGGGGCGGGCCGATCACGTTCCCGAGCTTAAGGAATTGAGCAAATCGAAAAGCCGCGAGGTCGCCGCCTTTGCAACCGGTTCGTTGAAGCGGATCGAACAGGATCAACAGCATCGATAAGCGACGAAGCAGGCCACCTCTACCGACGCGGGGATTACTCGGGATAGCCACCTATTTTCGATCGATAATAGGTGAACGTCTCCCTGGAACTTAAAGCCGTATTCATTACGCGTCTAGCGGTCGGCCCGGAGGGGCACATTTCGCTTGATTGAACCAAGAAGTGTTCCTTGGGGGCCACCGTCAATCGGGGAATCAACCGCTTTTAAACAGGGTACTACTTTGAATCGGCGCTTAGAGCCCGCGCGACTAAATCCGCGGATTCTGCCGGCATCGTTAGAGCCAGAGCCGCTGCCCTGCCTACTTCCGACATCTTTGCCCACGTGCGGCGGAGAATCGCGATCACTTTCTCTGCGTCGTGTTTAGCTGCAAACCCGGCAAAATAATTTTCCAGAAACACCAGGCAGATCACATCCTCCAGCGCCTGCGTTTCGGGGTCGGCTTTGAGCTTCTGCTTCATCAGCATGAACCGAACGCGATTGATCGTCGCTGGGTCGTATCCCACTTCCATCAGAATCTGCGCGGCTGCATCGGCGTGAAATGTGTATAGGCCGGTTCGCCAGCGATGGTATCCCGCGGTCCATTGGGTAGGCGTCTCGCGGTACTTCCCATCGGCGAATATGCTGCGCGCGGGCTGCCAGCCGCAAGGCTTCAGACGCCCGGGGATAGAGCTTTTCAAGCCAAAGGCTCATGCGGCGGGAATACAAAACCTCCGCCGCCACCTGTAACGGGCCGTCGGCGACCTGATGCGGATCGGCAGAATTGGCGGCATCAATCCGCTCCACCGCTCGGCTGAATCGTTCGGATAATTCGATCATTTCACCGGCGATTGTACCATCAGACTTGATTCGACACGGATGGTCTGCGACCCATGCGGGCGATTTGTGTTTGTCATTGTGCGTTACCGGTATGAATGTTGCGCGGGTTTGCCGTATACTCCGCATCGTCACTGGAAGGAGCCGTTTGTGGCCAAGCGATCGCCGTTAGGAGAGAAATTGGACGAGGTTCGCGACCGGATCGCCGCCGCTGCCGTCAAGGCAAAGCGCGACCCGGCCGAGGTCACTCTTGTTGCCGTCACAAAAACCGCCGGCCCGGAGCAAATCCGCGAGCTGCTTCAGCTGGGGATCACCGATCTGGGTGAAAGCCGCGTGCAGCAACTTGCCCAGCGCCGGTCAGGTCGCGGAGTTTATCCAGCGCCAGAAATCATTCGGTGAAAACCAGTCTCCGCTCAAAGTGCGCTGGCATATGATCGGTCACCTGCAGCGCAACAAGGCCAAGCAGGTCCTGCCGATCATCAGCCTGATGCACAGCATCGACAGCCTCCGGCTTGCTGAGGAACTGGATGTGCTTTGCGAGAAACTCGGCAAACGCGTGCCGGTTCTGCTGCAGGTCAACACCAGCGAGGAAGAGCAGAAATACGGCGTTGCCGTCGGCGCTGCGGTGCATCTCGCCGAGCAGATCGATTCGATGCCCAACCTGCAGTTGTCGGGACTGATGACGATGGCCGCCCACGGGGTGCCAGAGCCCAAAATCCGCCAGGCGTTTTCGCGGGCGAAAGAGCTTTTCGAAGAAATGAAATGGCACAAGATCGGCGGCGCCACGATGAAACATCTCAGCATGGGAATGAGCGAGGATTTCGAACAAGCCATCGCGGAAGGCTCTACCATGGTGCGCGTCGGATCGGCAATCTTCGGCGGTAAGGTGTTGGATCACGAAGCGGAGAGCGACTGAGGCAGCGTCTTTCGAATTTTCATGCCGGATCTATTCGACTTCTTCCGCCTTGCCCTTGGCTGGGTTGTTACGATCTACGCCAGCATCATTACGTTGCAATCGCTGTGGACCTGGTATGTCTGGCTGGCGGGCAGTGATAAATATATCAGCCTTGTTCGCCGATATGTCATTGTACATGGGCTGCGGCTTCGGTTTCGGGCTTTCTGGGGCGATGTGATTATCTGCCTGCTGCTGTCGGTGGCGTTTTTCCTTCTGTGGCGTGCCCATGGCCGGGTGGAGCAGTTGAAGGTAGCCTTGGATAATCTTCGGCAGCCGGTGCCGACCCCTGTTTGGCGGACGATTCAGCAGCATTGACCTATCGTGAGCAACGACATCACTGAAATTCAGCATGTTCCAGATCCGCCACCTTTGCCGGTGACACCACCGGTTGTCGTGCCGGTGAAAGAACCCGCGCGGCAATTGGCGGATATTCCGCGGGACGAACTCGAAGCCCTGGCGGAAGATTTCGGGCTGGACGCCACGCGGTTTAAGTCGCGGCAAAGTCTGGTTGCCGCCTTGCACGGACGTCGGCAGATGATCGCGGCGATGGACCGCGATGCGCTGATGGACATCGTGCGCTGGGGCCGCCGGCCAGTCACGCTGCACGCGAGCAAAGAACAGATCGCCCAGGAAATTACCCGTATCCGGAGAATGAAATTTGCCGGGCTTTCACATCGCGGGCTGACGACGCTTGCGCAACTGCGCGGCATCCCGGTGAAGGACGGTGATCCCGTTCCCGTGCTGATCAAAAAATTGAAGCATAAGGAAGGATTGTTCAACAAACTAAGCCGGGCGCGGCGTGCCGCGTTGGGATCGCTGGTTTCGCGGATCATCGGTGAGGATGAAAGCACCCGGGAATATCACTATCTCCCCACGCAAAGCCCGCTGGTGGGCGGTACTGATTCGACGGCGCCTCCACCGCGATCGGCGAACTCGCTAAAGGAAGACATCGAAGAAGCCGGGCTCGTGGGCGGGCTGACCAACCGCATTAAGAAATCTGCTGACAGCTATTTGAATCAAAAGCTGGATGAAATCGAATCGCGCATTGACCGTAAACTCGACGAGATCGACCGCCGACTCGCGGAGTGGCGCGACAAGGAAATCGCCAACCGGATCCGCATTCTCAAAATCACGCTGTGGGCGAGCGTCATCGTTGGGGTGGTGTCGCTGATTTATGCATATCTGAAAGAATACGCGCCGAGCTTGCTCGGCCATGGATAAATGGCGCGTCGGGCGCGGAATCAATTCACCTGCTTCTTTAATTCCTGTACCTGGTCGACTGAAAGTCGCTTGGGTTCTCCGGGCGGTAACGCGGCATCGGCGTTGAGCGCTGCCTGAAATTGCGCCTGCGCCTCGGCGTGCAATCCAAAACGATCGAGCGCGCGACCGAACTGAACGTGAAGCGAGACATCGTTGGGGTTTAAACGCACGACCGTTTGGAAATCGGACCGCACGGCGGAAACGTCCGGCGCGGGTTGCTGCAATTGCAGATTGGCATCTAATAAATATGCATCGATCATCAGCGGGTTTACACGGCGGGCATCTGCGAGCCCGGTCGAGGCAAGCTGCAGATCACCGCACCGGATGGCCGCCTCGGCGTGCTTATAGAGGTAATCGGCGTTGTAGGGCACCAGTGCGCACGCTGCCGCGTAGGCGTCGCGGGCGTCTTTGAAATGCCGGTATGCTTCACCTGGCTGATCGCCTGATGCAGTGCGAATCATCTCGTTGCCAATCAACACGGATTGTTCAGCGATTAAAATCGGCGTGACGAAAAACAGCGCGGCACCCGCCAGGGCGATCACGCCTGTAACCGCGACCGGGACCATGATCGCACGCGATATCGGTGCTTTTTCGTCTCGACCCGCAATGCCCTGGGCCGATCCGATGAGGGCCATGAAGGTGAACATCGCGCCGGCTTCAAACCAGGAGAAGTCGATCAGATTATGCAGCAGAAAAAGCCCAAGGCCGGTGAGCGTCGAATAAAAAATCCAGGGAGCGGGCCGATCGTCCAGCACCCATTGATGCGGTGAAAGCATTGCAGCGGCAATGGTGCTGAGCACGAGCGCGAGCAGAAACAATATCGGCTTCATCAAGAGGCTGAGCGTATCCATAAATGACAGGGAAAAATCGGTGTTCGCAATAACACTGAGAAGCATGCCCAGCAGCACGATCGCGACGACGGATCGAATGGTGAACGGTTGTGATACAAGCTTCGTGTCGGGGAGATCAGAGGCGGGTTGTGTTAATTCCCAGGCGAGCCGCGTCAGCCACGCGATGCAGAGCGCGCCACCGACGACGCCCAGTTCGACAAAAAAACGAATGAGAAAGTTGTGGGGATCTTTTATTTCCTCTGCCGCCTCGGGCAGGCGATGGGCGAGATAATATAAACCGAAATTGCTCCATCCCACGCCGACCCATGGATGTTCGGCGAAGATGTGCGCGGATGCGACCCAATATTTCCACCGGAAATCCAGGCTGTTGCTGAAATGACCGGGGAACAAACCATGGTGATATACCCCGTGCCCCGCGACGGCCAGAATAAGGAAAACGATTGCTCCGGCGCAGGTAAGGAAGACTCCGCGATGATGCATCGCCAGTTGCCTGCGATACATGCCCAGTGATGCGAGTATGCCGACACCGATAAAGGGCGTCGCTGCGGAGGTCTTGCTCCTGGCGACGATCAGAATCCAGATCAGGCTGAGCACCGCGACAACGGACAGCATAATCCATTCAATCGGTTCCCTGTCTGTGAGTTTCTGGATGCCGATGCCCGCGGCGGCGAAGAACAGCAACACACCCATAGCCGCAAAAGAATTAGGGGAATTAAAAAAACCAACGATTTCACCGCTGGTTAGTTTCTGTTCGAACTGCCGGGCCGGAAACGAGTCAGGCGACCAATTGTGTGCCTTGAGAATGGTCTCTTTCTTATTGTTCCAGTAACTGAGATTCTCCGGCACCTCGACGAATTTGAAAATGATCGATTGCACGACGAGCACGAGCAGCAGGCCAAAACAAAGTGCACTGACGATTCGAAACCGGCCGGCGCGCGGACCAGCTGCGACATGGCCCAGAGCAAAGCTGAGGCGGCAAAAAAATGAGCCGAGGTGACGGCGGCGGCAAATCGATCGGCGGACCAGCCGATGCTGAGCAGAGACCAGATGGCGATGGAAAAAAGAAGGAGATGACTCCACCGGCCGACCAGGCGGTAGTTGCGATCCACCGCGCGGGCGATCAGCACGAGCACGGCAGGCAGGCACGCGAGCAGGTCAAAGACCAGGCCTGTTGCGGCTCCGGGTCCGACGGGGGCGGGCTCGCTGCCGGGGGCGGGCTGCCAGGTATCGCGCAGCACATCGGGTGTGGTCAATCGCGCGATCACGACGATCAACGCCAGCATAAAAGCAAAGTGCGTGATCGACCGGGCCGGAGAACTGAAAAACAATGGGCGGGTCATGCAGGGAGTATCAGCTTTTCAAATCAAGGGACATCGGGTCATTACTGGATTGTGTGTTACGTGGAGGGGGAATCGGCAGCGGGTGCTGTTCGAGGAGCCCGACGACGCCGAGGATTAACATCGTCTGAACGAAAATCAACGGGGCGAACTGCGCTGACATGGGGCAGCAGAATGGCGGCGACGCTGGTGGACGCGGTGATCAGATAGAGACACAGAACGGCGGTTCGCCGGCTCATGCCACGGGCAACCAGACGATGACTGAAATGGTTGGTGTCGCCTATAAAAGGGCTCTTGCCGCGCATCAAGCGGAGCGTGCTGACGACAATCAAGTCGTACAACGGAACCGCCAATACGATGGCGGGCGAAAAAACGGCGTACCAGCCTTCGCTCCACGGTTCACCTTTGGGGACATAGGTGGTCAACGTCGTTAACACACCCAGCAGCAGTCCGATCAACAGACTGCCACTGTCACCCATGAAGATGGTCGCCGGCGCGAAATTGAAACAGAGAAATCCAAGCACCGCGCCCAGGAGGATGGCGAGCGTGGCGGCGACAAACCATTGCTGAATGGAAAGAGCTGCTATGAGAAACGCGGCGGTGCAGACCGCGGCCACACCGGCGGACAAACCGTCCATGTTATCCAGAAAATTAAAGGCGTTGGTGATCGCGCCGATCCAGATGACACTCGCGGCAACCGACGGCCAGCGGCCCGCTCCGATCTGGTCCAGGACGCGAAGCAACCGAACATCGCAGAAAACAACGAGGCCGGTGATGACGCTCATCTGCACGACCATTTTGCTGTAAGGCCCCAGCGCCCGGCGATCATCAATCAGTCCCAGGAGATGCATCGCGAGCATCGCTGCGAGAAGCCCCAGCGCAAGCGGTGATTTTTCGATCGCGCCGCGCACCAGTGCCGCGTCGAAGCGACCGCTGTGTTCCCCGAAAACAGGAGTATGAAGAAGGATCAGCACGGCAATCAGCGGCAATGCAACGGCAGCGAAAATGGCGACCCCGCCGCCCAGGGGCCTTGGGTTGGCGTGGGCTTTTCGCCCGCCGGGCCTGTCAACGAAGTTAAATCGAGGCGCGACCCGCCGAACCAGCCATGTGGTGATCCAGGAGATCACAAAACTGAGCAGCGGGAGAAAAAGGATCGCGCGTGTCATGGAATCGAGAGCATACCTTAGAGTTGCGTTGTCTGTCGCGGCGCTGGCAATTGCGCGTGGCGGGCGAGTTGTTCTGCTGCGAGTTGCAGCACGGGTTCGATCGTCAGTTGTTTCAAACACGACTGATGCGAGCAGGAGCGGCTGAAGCAGGGGCTGCAGGGAATGTCCAATTGCACCACGGTGTCCAGGCGTTCGTAAGGCCCGGTCTGATGCGGCGACGTGGGCCCGAACATCGTTACCAATGGGCGGCCCAGGGCAGCGGCGATATGCATTGGTCCGGTGTCATTGGCAATGACAAGAGCTGCCTGTTCGAGAAGGGCCACCAACTGCCGAAGGTTGGTTTTGCCCGCTAAATTGATTGCATCGGGTAACCCGGACGCGATGGCGGCGGCATCGGCACCACCCGCGAGAACGGCTTTTAGACCGAAGCGTTCCTGCAACGGTTTGATCAGGCCGGCGAAATGTTCGATGGGCCAGCGCTTGGTCTGCCAATGCGTCGCGGGAAGCAGGACGACAAAAGGCTTTGTATCGCCCAGCAGATTCGCGACGAAATCCCGGTCGCCGGCGTCGGTTGGGAAAGTGAATTCGACAGGCGAGCGACCCAGGCCGAGGAACTCGGCCATCAGCAAATATCGGTCGACAGCATGTTGATTGATGACCGAGGTCGGCGCAAGATGCGTGCAGAAAGTCCAGCCGAATTCGCGGGCCGAGGTCGACCCCACGCGACAGGGCGCGCCGGTCTGCACGGTCAAGAATCCGCTCCGGAAAAGGCCCTGCAGATCGATGACCAGATCAAATCGCCGGGCACGAAGATCGAGACTGAAAGCTGCCAGTTTTCGAGCGGCTGAGAGGCTCTTCCAACTGGTGCCGAAAAGTTTCCGGTCGAACAGAAGGACTTCATCCAGCTGAGGATGTCCCTGCAGGAGCCCGGCGCACCCGGGCGTGAGAAGCCAGCTGATGTGGGCCTCGGGCCAGCAGCGGCGGAGCAGGCCGAGAATCGGCAGCGTATGAACCACGTCGCCGATTGCGCTGGGCTTGATGATTAAGATACGCGCGGGCGGATTTGGAAAACCGGGCCGGGGTGTTTTTTTGGTCAACGTCATGTTTGTTACTTCGCGGCTGACACGGCCTGCTGCATCGGCGCGGTTTCTCCAAGGGGAGCAAACGGCGCGTATCCCTGACACAGCGCGAGTGAATCATCGGGAGCATAATGCTTGTTTTCGTGCATGCTCTTGAGTAACCGCAAGATGCCCAACGCGACCCAGTTTCGGCGGCGGATACCGTCGACATCGATCAATATCGGTGTGGGGCCCCGCTTTTCGTCGGGATAAACGATCCAATTGCTCGCCTTGGCGTCGAAATGGCTGTAACCGAGTTTCTCAATCTGTCGCAGGAGATGCCCGACGCGGCGGAAGAGCTGCACACGCAAAGTTTGGGGGAACGCGCTCAAGTCGGCATGGGCAAGCGTATCACCTGGAACCAGTTCACTGATCAGCATGGCATCGACGACATAACCTCCGATGCGCTTTTCCATCAACAGCAACGGCCACGCTGTGGGGATACCGCGCGCGATAAGATTCCAGGCTTTTTTCCAGCCCCTGCGAGCCCGGTGCCCGCGGCCGATTTCGTTCACATAGCGATACCAATATCGACGCCTGGGTCGCTTGACAATGACATCGAGCAACTCGCCGGCAAGGGTGATTTGGCGCGGAGCACGTCGCCGCTTTTACTTCGCTTGATCACCGGGAGCTGGTCGTTTTGAATTTTCTGAAAAAGTATGGGCCATTCGCGCGACCATTCTTCGCCGTCAATTTCCAGCCGACTGCGCACGACCAGCGATGGCCGTATTTGGTGCGTTTGCAGTAGATGCCGTTCCAGCCCTGAAGTGAGAATTTTCCAAAATACCGATTGCTGCGCGTCACGCTCTGGGCGAAGCGCTGCCAGAGCGTTTCGCTGACAGAATTGGATGCCGGCGGAGTTCCGCCCGCGCCGATCTCGTCCCAGCCGCGGACGATATCCGAGTTGGTTGCAAATCGCCTGGCACTGTGACCCAGCAGGAGCAGATCGCGCGATGCGCGATCCCGCCCGCCCGCACGGCATAAGCGTCGAGCAAAAACAGCCGGTCGTCCTGCAACAGAAAATTTCCCAGGTGCAGATCTTCATGCCCCAGCTTCGCTTCGCCTAACTGCCGAACGATCGACAAAACCTGGCGCGTGAGATGGCGATGGTTGGGCACGGGATTGCCGGCGAGTTCCGCGTCGATCAGCAGTCTATCCAGCTGAATCGATGGCTCGATGGCCTCGGAGATGACCACATCACCCTTTCGACCCGACAGGTTGAAACCGACAAGCGCGGCAACGGCGCGCGGCGCGGGAATGGCGGCCTTTTGAAGCCATTGCAACCGGGTAAACTCCCAGACCGCCGGACTGCCCCGGAAAAAACGCCGGAAAAGATCGCGATAATTCCCAACTGGATAGAACTTCAAAAAGTATGCTTTGCCGTCCTGTTCAAAGCGCCACACCTGGCGGTACCCGCGGTCTTTGATCAGCGTGCCCACCTGCGGCAGATTGCGAAGGGTTTGTTCCAGGTCGTGGGTCGGCACTGATACGGTTATAGGTGGGATCAGCGAATTTGTCTTCGAAAACAACTCGAAATGTCGACCGGCTGCCGAAGGTTTGATCGCGCAGCAGATTCGGCGATGCGACCGTGGACCAACGGCCTCGGTCGACTTGACGGCAGGGACGATTTCGCAAAGCTGGCGTCGCAGCAAAGGGCAATCAAGCATGAGTCTACAGCAGGCGATTGGCAAGTTTTGTGCGGGCAGGCGTCGACTCGAATCCGCCGTGGTCTGGCTGGGTCACAGCGCACCGGGCTCGCGCGTCGCGCGGAGCCTGTGCTTCCATACCGGCGATCAAATCGCAATCAAAGATCCGAGCGCGGTTCGCGTCGCGATGACCAATTTCGGGTCTTTTCTTTCGGTCCGGTTGGATGAACACATCTTCCGACACATCTACTTTCACGGCGAATACGAACCTGAAACGACCCTGCTTTTTCAGAAGCTCGTCAAACCCGGCCAGACCTGGCTGGACGTCGGTGGCAACGTCGGTTTCTTTACGATGCTGCTCGCCAGAGGCGTGGGAGACAGCGGACATGTTTACACCTTCGAACCCAACCCCGCGATGGTCGAGCGGATTCAGGCGTCGATCATTTTGAACGGCGCAACCAATGTTCACCTCGTGCCGCGCACGGTTTCAAATGTGTCGGGGCAGGAGATCAGTTTTTATGTGCCGGTCGGCGCAGGGCACAATAGCGGACGCGCTTCAGCGGTGAAATTTGACGACCTTTCTTCGAGTGTGAAAGAGGTAAAGGTTTTAACGACCAGTCTGGATGACTATCTGGAAGAACATCAGGTAAAGCCTGATTTCATGAAGATCGACATTGAAGGGTTTGAAATCAACGCCTTTCGCGGAATGGAGCGCACGATGCGCAGCCATCCTCCCAAGTTGATTATTTCCGAGTTAAGCCAGCTGCCCGGCGTGCTCGCCACCCCGATAGAAATCATTACTTATCTGGCTGGTTTTGATTACCTCGCGTACAAAATCACCGATGCCGGTAGTCTTGTGCAATATGTGACTGGCTCGGTGGTGGAGCAGAAAGATATGAATTTCGCATTCATTCAGAAAAGTGCAGCTGATGCACTGGTGCCGATGTTAAAAGCCTGAATCACCGCGGATGACGACCGATGCGGTTTTGCCGGCAGTTCCCGTTATGATTCCCGCCCCATGGCCAAGGCGAAACGCAACAAATATATCGATTACCTGCAGTATCTGGGGCTGCGTCTTGCTTCGATGTTCCTGCACGTCTTTCCCATCGATTCAAATTTGCGGATGGCCAAGCTGCTGGGCAGCGCGATGTACCGCTTCGACCGAAAGCACCGGGATCGGGCGCTGGGAAACCTCCGGCGAAGCTTTCCGGAAATGCCGGAGCATCGCCGCCAACAGATCGCGCTGCGCAGCATGCAGCAGCTCATCATGCTGTTCATCGAATTGCTCTTTACCACGCGGCTTATCCGGCTCGATACCTGGATTGACTATGTGGAACTGGCCAACTTCAACGAGGTTCTGCAGCTGCTTTTAAAGCGCAAGCAGGGGTTGATTCTGCTCACCGGCCACTACGGCAACTGGGAGGTGCTGGGTTATGTGCTGGCAACGCTCGGTTTTCAGACCACCAGCATTGCCCGGCCGCTGGATAACACCTTCGTCAACGACTGGATCATGGGCATTCGCGAAAAAAAGGGCCAGCGGATCATATCCAAAAAAGGCGCCACGGAAGAAGTAACACAGGTTCTGGCCGGCGGTGGCGCGGTGGGTTTTATCGCCGATCAGAACGCGGGGCCCAAGGGCATTTTTGTCGATTTTTTTGGCCGCAAGGCGAGCACTTATAAATCAATCGGTTTGCTGGCGATGCAATATAAGGTGCCGGTGGTGATCGGGTGCGCACACCGCTTGAACGACCGTTTCCAGTTTCGGCTGGAAGCGCAGGACATCATTTATCCGGCCGACTGGGCCCATGAAGGCGATCCATTGCGATACATCACCCAGCGGTTCACCAAAGGAATAGAAGATTTTGTTCTGAAGGATCCAACCCAGTATTTCTGGGTGCATCGCCGATGGAAAACCCGACCGCGCGGCGAAGCGCCTGAGACGTTTGATTGAAATGCCAAAGCCGCGGCAAGGCGCCGCGAAGCCGGCTTAGTGTCGATGGATGAGCCGCACGATAAACGGCTCTGCCAGCGCATAGCCGGTAATAAGCAAGGCGACTGCGCCGACAATGAGCGCGACATTAAAAGCGCTCTGCTTCCGCGTCAGCGCCGACACCGACGCCAGCGCGATCCCGAGTTGAGCGGCCACACCGGCATAATCGAGTAGATCTTTTACCGCCAGCTTTTTCTGGCCGTTCTCCAGTTCCTGGCCTCGTAGCGCTTCCTCGGCAGCGGCGGTTTGCTTCAGTGAATCCTGGTTATCGCGCTGCTTTTTCGCATCGGCCGTCAGTGCATTGGCAACATCGGCATCGGGATGATCTGTCTTGACGGCCGTCTGGTCGATGTGCCGCTTCACACTGTCGGCCTGATATTCCGCCCAGGCATCGGATGCCAGCGCCTGATGAAGCACCGCCTGATTGCTGTTGTAAATCGCCTGGTTGGACATGTTCGCGCTGCGAACCGTCAGAAAACCCGCAAGGCCGGCAAGCACGCCGGTAATCATCGGGACGCGCTTCATCCACAAAGGCAGGCTCGCATTTGTTGAAGGTGTCGCCTGGCTGTCCGGCGAAGAGCTGGTAACGGGATCCATGAAACCTACCTCAGACGCCTTGCCACGAGGCGATTTAGTTTGCACGAGAATTAACTCCGCTGCCGGTTATTTTCACAAGCCCGCCGGACAGGGGATGCAACCGATGCATCATTTCGTAAGTTGCCCGCATCATGCCCGGTCGGCTCCGCAGTATAACAGGTCGTGCGCCTCGAACCGAGCAGGATTTCTGGTTGGTACGCCGGCATTTGGCGATTTCTCTGGAGAAAATTTCCGCCAATTCCGGTTCGGACGGATCTAACGGATGTCGAGCCTATACCGTCTGGCATTTTCAAACCCGAACCGGGCCGATTGACTTATCGCTGGACCCCACCGTTACTGATCATCTTGAAAGATGATTTAAACCAGCCGCACCGGCACGTGATGCTCATTTAGAAATGCCTTGACCTGCCCGATGGAATACGTGTTGAAATGGAAGATGCTGGCTGCAAGAGCCGCATCGGCGCGGCCGTCGGTTAGAACGTCGAGGATATGCCGGGGTGTGCCCGCCCCACCGCTGGCAACGACCGGAATGCTTACCGCGTCACTGACGGCGGCGGTCATCTCCAGGTCATAGCCGGACGTCGTTCCGTCCGCATTCATGACGTTCAGAACAATTTCACCGGCGCCCAGATCCGCTGCTTTTTTGCACCAGTCCAGGACATTAACGCCGGTGCCCACGCGGCCGCCGTTGATGAAGACTTCCCATATCTCGCGGCCGTCTTTCTGCACGCGGTTGGCGTCGACTCCCAGCACAGTGGCGCAGCGGCCAAACTTGCGGGAAATTTCGGCGATCAAATGCGGATTGCGAACGGCTGCGGAATTTAAACTCACCTTTTCCGCCCCCGCCTGGATCAGGCGGGTCGCATCGTCGAGCGTGCGGATTCCACCGCCAACGGTCAGCGGCATGAAGACATGGTCCATCACCTGCTCGACCAGGTCAGCCATGATCTGACGACCTTCAAACGAAGCAGTGATATCGTAAAACACCAGTTCGTCAGCGCCGTCATTCTGGTAGCGCCTGGCCTGCGCAACAGGATCACCGGCATCCACGTGATCGAAAAACTTGACCCCTTTGACCACGCGGCCGCGATCGACATCAAGACAGGGAATGATCCGTTTAGTGAGCATATCTATGTTATACAGGACAGCGATGAACGCGCATGAATGTGTGTGGAAACCGAGCCGCGTTGAACCCAGCGAGTGATCAGACGGGTTTCCGATCAGACCCGGGATGTTTACCAATGATATGACATATACACGAACAGCGTTTTCGGCCGCAGGTCTATCTAAAGGGTGACCAACGGGACTCGAACCCGCGACGTCCGGCACCACAAGCCGGCGCTCTACCAACTGAGCTATGGCCACCAGCCAAGGCGTACTTTTTACCGCAACTCACGCGGTAGTCAATACGTGATAATAATGCCAAAGGTGCTGCTTCGGATGGTCGATGCTGTTACAGAAACACGGATCGTACCGGGCACATCCAGTAATTGACTGTATCCGTATTTCGACGTATTGTTCGTTGTCGTACGATGGGGTACAGATGCATCCAGGGCTGGTCCGAAATCGTTCGTGGGAATGAACTTTCGCATGCTCAATTCAGGCAGCATAGTCGGTCTGGCAGCTAACCTCGACACCGAGGTGGGCAAGGTCGTAATGGATGTTGGCCTGGCCACGCGGACGGAAGTGGATTTCTGTCGCGAACAGCAAAAGCAGGCCTCAGACCCCAACCAGCGCAGCCTTGCAGATCTGCTGGTCGAAAACAACTTTATCACGATCAATCAGGCCAAACGCATTCGCGGCCAGCTGGATGACGCACGAACCAGCCAGCTGCCTGGTTATCACATCATGGGCAAGCTTGGAAAAGGCGCGATGGCAACGGTTTATAAGGCCCGGCAGATTTCGCTGGACCGTATCGTCGCGGTCAAAGTTTTGCCGAAGAAGATGAGCGACAGTGCTGAATTCGTCGACCGTTTTTATAAAGAAGGACGCGCCGCCGCCCGGTTGTCGCATAACAATATTGTCCAGGCGATCGACGTGGGAAGCACCCCCGATGGGATGCATTACTTCGCCATGGAATATGTTGAAGGCCCCACGCTTTACGACATGATGCAGCCGCCGCCGGTAGGCCAGGGACGGCATTTTACCGAAGAAGAGGGGCTGGACATCTGCATTCAGATGGCTGATGCATTGGCGCATGCCCATCGCCGGGGATTGATCCATCGGGATGTGAAACCCAAGAACATCCTGCTGACCCCGCAGGGGATTGCGAAATTGACCGATCTGGGATTGGCCCGCGCAACCGATGACAAGCTCGCTGCCGAAAGCGAAGCGGGGAAAGCATACGGAACGCCTTATTACATCAGCCCCGAGCAAATCCGAGGCGATGTGGATATCGATTTCCGGGCTGACATCTATTCCCTGGGCGCCACGATGTATCACCTTGTGACGGGGCGACCCCCATTTGAAGGCGATACCCCAACGGCGGTGATGCACAAGCATCTCAAGCAGGCGCTGGTGCCGCCGGATCACCTCAACACGCATTTGACCAGCGGGGTGGGAGAGATCATCGAAGTTGCGATGGCCAAGGACCGCGAGGAACGTTACGCCAGCACGGAAGATCTGCTGGAAGACCTGCGTGCGGTTCGGTCAGGCAGCCCGCCCGCCCACGCCCGACGCGCGGTCGACCTGGAATCACTTGCGCATATAGAAGAGACCGGCAAAACCGTCGATCTCATCGCGCAGCACGGTTCCCCCCTGGCGGAGTTGATGGGCAATACATTCGGCATGGCGCTCATGGTCATCGGCGGCATCTCGCTGCTGGTCAATATCATCGTGATCATGCTGCTGCTGAGCCGCGGACATTGACGCGCGGACTACTCCCACCATCCGCCGCGCGATAGAATAACGCGATCATGATGAAGAGCGCGCCCCTGCCGACGGAAATCGGCGATGCAATCAACTCCCGAATCCTTGCCGTTTCAGAAGATAAAATTCAGGGGTTTCTGCCCGATCCGATGGGCGAAATTGCGAAATTGAGCGGGCTGGATGTCGACACGGTTCGAAACCGAATCGCGGCTATGCTGCGCGGCGGCACCATCCGGCGGGTTCGCCAGACGTTGATGGCAACCAACCTCGCGCCGGTGCGCTGGTCGCCTGGCAGGTGCCGGAAGAATTGCTGCAAAGCGCCTTCGACTGGATGTTTCAGAATGACCCGTTCAGCGGGCATGTCGTCATTCGATCGACCGACGGCGCGATCGCCGGTTCGACCTACCGGCTGTGGACCACCCTCAAAGTGCCGCAGGGCTTTTCCATGGAAAAGCATTGCGAAATGCTTCTCGCCCGGACCGGTGCGCTGAGTTATCGCCTGATGCCTGCGCGGCGACTGTTCGCGCTGGGGGTTGGGCATGTGCGCCGTCGGGGGATGGAACCGGGCAGCAAAAGCGATGCGCTGGCGGAAGTTACGGACACTGAAATTGTGCAACTGAGCGCGCTGGAGTGGCGCGTGCTCGTCGCCTTGAAGCGGGAATTCGAACCTGAAGAACTACTGGCGGAAAATATATGGCAGGCCCGCGCAGCCGAGGCCGATGTCGATCTGGAACTGTTTTTGAATACCGCCGCCAGTCTGAATCAGCGTGGAGTCATTGGTCGCTTCTCAACATTTCTGGAACATGTGAAGCTCCTGAGCAGCGGTGAACGTGTGACGCGGTTTAACGCGCTGTTTCACTGGGCGGTTCCGCAGGGTCGGGAGATTGAAGCGGGACGGCAGGTGGGCCGGTTTC
The DNA here is from genome assembly GCA_963792535.1 of uncultured Phycisphaerales bacterium. Classification (GTDB taxonomy): domain Bacteria; phylum Planctomycetota; class Phycisphaerae; order Tepidisphaerales; family Tepidisphaeraceae; genus CBDAQA01. The sequence continues at coordinate 255,813 of CAWBWQ010000004.1, read as the reverse complement.
ACATCATGACACATGCCTACTGGCGCGAGGGTGGACCGGATTTCAAAAACGTAAACGTGATGGGCGTCGCGCACGGCACGCAGAAAGAAGTGGTGCTCGCTCACAAGCAGGCGATCGATCAGCACCTTGCCGCGGTCGGAATTCCTGTGAGCTATACGAATGTGTTCTGGGGCGGACGCAGCGAAATCAAACCCAGCGAAATTTCACCGTTTGCCTACGAGGAATTTGCGAAAAAATACGGGATTCTGTCGCAGTAGTGTCAATCGAATAAGATTTGATCGTGCTTCAGCGCGAATCGGCATGGGCGCCCGCTCACCGTTTATGCATAGCGCTTGACGATGATCGAATCGTTCTGCCCACCAAATCCAAAGCTGTTGGACAGCACCGCATCTACCTTCGCGACGCGCGCCTGGTTCGGCACGTAATCCAGGTCGCATTCGGGATCGATATTATGCAGATTCATCGTCGGCGGGAGCACGCCGTCGCGGATCGCCAGCACGCAGGTAATTAATTCCACCGCGCCGGCGGCGGCGATCAGGTGCCCCATCATGCTCTTGATGCTGCTCACCGGGCAGGCCTGCCCTTTTTCACCAAACACGTGTTTGATGGCAACCGTTTCGTTTCCGTCGTTCTCGCGCGTGCCGGTGCCGTGCGCATTAATATACTGTATGTCGCCCGGTTGGAGCCCGGCATCTTTCAACGCCGCCTGCATCGCGCCAATCGCGCCTTCGCCCTGTGGATGCTGATCGGTAATTCGAAATGCATCAGCGGTCGATCCATAACCGACCACCTCTGCCAGGATTGTCGCGCCGCGCGCGACCGCGTGCTCGAGCGTTTCCAGAATGACAATTCCCGCGCCTTCGCCGAGCACGAATCCGCCGCGCTTGTTGTCAAACGGGCGACTTGCCTGTGGAGGAAATTCGTTGGCGGTGGAGAGCGCCGTCAGCCGGTTGAAACCAGTGACGCCAAACGGATGAATCATGCTGTGCGTTCCACCACCGATCATGACGTCGGCGTCGCCTCGGCGAAGAATCTGCGTGGCTTCACCAATCGCCTGGGTGGAAGCGGCACAGGCGGTCAGGCAATTAAAGGCCGGACCCCGGCGCCGGTCAGCAGCGCCAGATGACTGAGCGGCATGTTGGGTTCCTGTTCCAATTCGCGCAGTCGCGCTCATGCGCTCCGTCGCGTTTTGGGCCCATTTCACCATGTCCACGGATTGAGTCGCCTGATCCCAGGCGCTGAGGCAGGTTCCGGTGAACGGCCCCATATCGATTTCACCTTCACCGCCGGCGATATACATGCCAACCCGATCCAGATCCAGCCGGGTCGCATCCAGCTGCGCCATCTCCCAGGCCGACGCACAGGCCACCAGCGCAAACTGGGTGTTTCGTCCCGGCGCTGGCGTGGTCTGCGGCATGCGGCAGGCGATCGGCGATGTTGAAATTCTTTACCTCCGCCGAGATGGTTGTCGGAAAGGTGGACGCATCAAACAGGGTCGTCGGCGCAATGCCGGATTCACCGGCAAGCAACCGCTTCCAGACCGGTTCGATCTCCTGCCCCATCGGGGTAACCCAGCCAATTCCAGTGATGACGACGCGGTTCATGTTCTAGTCCGTGTTGTTGTCCGGTGCACACATCATTGCCGCCGCCGGCGGTCTGGGCGACTTGAAAAAAACGCAAAACCGAAAGCGAAACGCCTACACTATTTTTCGAAATACCAGCGCCGCGTTCTGACCGCCCAGACTGTATACACTGCTGACGGCTACACCGACATCAGCAGCGCGTGCCTCAGCGCGGATATTCAGTTCCACACCACCCTGCACCTTTTGCGTGTTCAATCCGCCGGGAATCTTGCCGTGGTGCATCGCCAGAACCGCCGCCGCCGCCTCCACACCGGTCCCCGCCGCCATGTTTCCGGTTCGCGGCTTGATGGTTGTGATCGGCACGCGGCGCAACCCACCGCCGAACACGGTGGTCAGTCCATTTAATTCCGCGCGATCGTGACTCGGAATTCCAAGCCCACAGGGAATCAGCAGATCCACGCCGGCCGGGGGAATGTTTGCATCTTTCAATGCGTTGCCGATCGCCTTGGCGTAGCTGTGACCCGACGGGGCCGGTTCGGTAATGCGATGCGTATCCTGGCTGGCTCCAAAACCCGCCACCTCCGCATAAATTTTCGCGCCCGCGCCTTCGCGTGCTCGTATTCCTCGAGAATAAACAGCCCGCCGCCTTCGGCAACAACTGTTCCCCTGGCATCGGCATCGAACGGGCGCACGGAAGTCAGCGGAGAATCATTATGCTCGGTATTAAGCCGACCCAGCAGCGCCTGGCGAATGAGACCCATCGGCTGCACCTTGGTTTCCGCCCCACCGCAGATCGCCAGGTCTGCGTCGCCGCGCTGGATGGTGCGAAACGCCTCACCGATCGCCAGATGGCTGCTTGCATCGCCGCAGGTGATGGTGTTGCTCGGGCCTTTCAACTCGTGAATGATCGTCACATGACAGGCCAGCATATTCGGCAGATATTTCAGCAGCCACAGCGGGGTCAGTTGACCCATCCCCTCAGTGCCCCATTTGTGCAGGTCCAGACGATTGCCGTCCCGCGCGGTGGCCATCGCGGCGGTCATTTCATTGATGTCGACGCAAATCAGCCCCGCGCCGATATTGCATCCGAACCGCCGGCCATCGATATCAGGTTTGTCGGTATATGCACGGGTTTTCAGCCCCGCGTCCTTCATCGCATCGTCGGCCGCCAAAACCGCAAGTTCGATATCGCGGGCCATCACCTTGGTGGCCTTGCGATAATGCTTGGGCACAAAATCGGTTATCTTATATGCAGGCACCTGCCCCGCGATCTGACTGCTGAATCCCGCGGGATTAAAATGCGTAACGCGGTCGATCCCCACCTTTCCCGCGATCAGATTATCCCAGAAGTCGCGGCTGCCAATGCCAATGGGACTGACAATGCCGATTCCGGTAATGACAACTTTTCTCATACCACAGTCCTGGCCGCGGGCGTCGCTCCGCCGAAATAAAACACCAGCCCGGGAGCCGTGGCAACATGCACCGCCTCGCTGGTTCGCAGCAGACATCTGCCTGCCCGTCGACCACCAATATCGCGACTCGCCCCCTCCACGGCAAGATCCCTTGGGAAAGCCTAATCGCTATCGGCGCAGCATCATTTCGACGTCGATAATCTCGCGTCAAAATGCCTTCAGACTGATTTCGGTGTGATTTCGAACGTAAATACACCAAATGCGACGCGCCGGACCCGAAAATGCGTCGCTATGCGACGCATGATGCGACGTTTTAGCAAGATTGCGATACGTAGAAGGTGTGTACCCCGAGTGGCTCGCGCGATGGATTATCAGATCAGATTCCTATCGTCCTCAGCCGATTGGCTTCGTCGCAGGTTCGGGCAGATATTCCCGCAGTCGGAGCAAAAACAGCCGATCGACCATCTCCGAACCAAACCAGCCGACGTCGATCCGCATCCTCACCATCGCATCCGTTTCGCGATCGATGCGAACGCCAACCTGGGATCCATGACTGTCGACAAACGCCATTTCGCTTCGGTCACGGGTCAGCTTTTCCGCCCCCTTGGCCTTAAGGCCCATTTCATTCGCGGTTGCTTTCACCGCCGCTCGGGCCACATCAAATCTGGCGATCTCTGCGGTCTTCAGCTTGCCCCAGAAAAAGCTTTCCCTCCCCTGGGAAACAGATGAATTTCCCAATCCCACAACCGCCCCGATCGCTGAGATCGGGATTAACGCGCAGCCGCTGCAGGAGAGCAATAAGACGAAAATTAATACGGTAAAAGAGCGGTTTGGCATAGCCAGTGGTTTAGAAAAAACCCTGGAGAACCGCAGCGCTCAAAATCTCTGAGAAGGATGGTTTAAACAACTGCCAGCGCCGACTGGTTTTGCCGCGCTGTCAGACGCTGGTCCGCCTGTTGTTCGCGGAGTTTTGCCAGCGCGTAAACCGCCGCTTCGCGATCGCAGGATCCCACTACGGTTCCATTCAAGAATTCACTCCCGGGTTCGTCAAAGGCCGCACGCCATTCGGCGCGACAACATCCAAACATCAAATGCGGCCGGATCGCCAGTTCCAATCCCGCTCGCTTGAAGTGCGCGACCACCGATTCAACGCTCGGGTAGCGCAGCCCGTTGGGAAGTCGCTCGAGTTGCATTTCTTCATCGGGCAACCATCCGGTTTCATACAAGCGTTCTACCGCAAAATTGATCGTCATATGTCGCTCCTCGTATTCCGCCCCGGCACCATGGCACCGTGAACTCCACCTATCGTCAATTCCCTGCAGATCGTGTGAGCGGCGTTACCGCCCTGCCAGCCGCTCGCGGCCGATAATTTGAAGGCAATTGCCCGCAAATTTCAATACGTTTCCCTCCATCTTCGGCAGAATCGGGTCGGTTCTAACGAACCATCAGCCTCGCGCGGCACTCCCTGCCCGGATCAAAAGTTGGCTTTTGGCGGGTATAACGATATGATCGTTTATCGTGGCAATCGTTTCTGCTCCAATCTCTCCCGCCGGTCATTCCGAACTTCACGGACGCGTACAGGAAGTCATCAATCTGATTCGGCCCGCGGTCCAGGCTGATGGTGGCGATATCGAACTGGTAAATGTGCTTGAAGACGGGACGGTTCATGTCCGGTTTCACGGGGCATGCAATGGATGCCCCAGCAGTCCGATGACACTGCACCATGCCATCGAGCGCAACCTGCGAGATCGACTGCCACAGATCACCCGCGTGCTGCCCGTGCCATGAGCGACATCCTTCTACACGATGAAAACGCACCGGGCGACGAAAACGCACCGGGCGACGCGCCTGGGATTTCCGCATGCTCCCCGGGTCGCGCCGCCGGGGAGTGGACCGCCGCTGTTTTGCTCCAGATCGCTCACCGCGCCGGAGCGGTTGCCCTGCTGGCGACGCTGGCAACCTGGGGCATGATGTACGCTATCCGGGATTTTCATGTGACGCTGGCGATCGCAGCCGGCGCAGCCGACGCCGGATTATGTGCTGCGCTCATCGCGCACATTGTGACAGGCTTCGACCTGCCCCAACGCCGCGAAGCGAATGGCGTTGCCATCTTTAATCTTGTCTTGTTCGTACTCGCGCTCTACCTGATGCTTTTCGCCCGGCTGGATGTGATTCGCGCCGGCGCATCGGCATTCTTCACGCCTACCCCGCCGACAGTCACGAATCATTGATGCGCCGCATCGGATTTCCGCAAAAAGTGCTGCGCTCTGTTAAGCTTTAATTCTCATGGACCCAACCCTCTGGATGCACCAGGCGATCGGCGAGGCCCGCCTTGCCGACGATGCCGACGATGCCGGCGATGTGCCGATCGGTTGCGTCATTGTGCATTTGCCCAGCGGGGAGATCATTGGCCGCGGGCGAAACCGCCGCGAGTTGGACTGCGATCCGACCGCACACGCGGAGATCATCGCCATCCGCCAGGCCGGAGCAGCGCTTCAATCGTGGCGGTTGATCGATTGCGTTCTGTTTGTCACGCTCGAACCGTGCCCGATGTGCGCCGGCGCGATCGTTAACGCGCGGATCCCGCAACTGGTCTATGGCGCTCCTGATCCCAAGGCCGGCGCGGTGGACACGCTGTTTCGCCTCTGCTCGGATCCGCGCTTAAATCATCGCGTGGAAACAAAGGCGGGCGTATGTGCTGCGGAGTGCGCGGAATTGCTCAGAGATTTTTTTCGCCGCCAGAGACAGCTCGGCAAAAAATGAAATCGGCGCGCTGGCAACACATTGCGATCGATCGGTTATTGTCTGTGGGTCAGTTGCCTGCGTAAAAGGAGAACCTACTATGCGCGCGCCGCGCTTTCGATCATTGTTCTTTCGCTCATGACGCTGCTGATGCTGGCGCATCGCTCGCACGCGGACGATACGAATCCAGCGCCGCCTTATGATTGGAAACCGCTGGACGCGATCGTCGGCGCAAAAGGCCAATTAAAGGACGACGTTTACACGTATGTTTTGCCCCGAACAGATTTGAATGTGACCGTCGACAGCATGGACGTGCCCACCGCGGCAGGGATCGCTTCTGAATTTCATTTCTTCCGCTGCACCTGCGGCAAGATGCGCATCGTCGGTCAGTTCTGTTGCGCGGATTACGAAGCAAACGATGTGATCGACGCCATCCGCCCCGGTGATCTGCTGGAGGTGGCGAGCGTAGGGCCGATGTTTATCAGCGATAAACCGCGCATCACCATCGTCCGCTTTCAAGGCGAAGGAGATGCCCAGGCGATGGCTAAGCTGTTAAAAAGCGCTCAAAGCTGGATGGGCGATGCCCGCTCGGCGACTCAGCCGACGCGCTGAAAATCCCGAACCCGGGCCCGTCGACGGTTGTATGTCGTCACGCCGGCAATCACCAGCAGACCGCCCACGCCGCCCTGCAAGGCGGTGGGTGTGGGGACCATCGTGACCGCCTGCGAGGCGGTCAGTCGATCGTACTGCAGCGAAAACGCGTGATACTGATATCCACGCCCTGACCAGCCGAGATCTTTGGACGGCACCGAGAAGCTGACCGTGTCCCCCACAAGGCTGAAAGGCACCGTGGTCACTACAGGCCCCCAACCGCCTGAATCAGCGCCGCCTATCCCGGTGGCGGATCGAATCCGGAGCGTATCGGCTAGATGAATTTCGTCGCCGCGGACAATCGAAGTGAGATCCCTGGGAAAACTCTCGCCCGGCACCGGATATTTGCCGGCAAAGTCGATCTGGAACGAATCGGCCGGCCGACCCGCGCTGTCGAGCGTCTTGAAATCCGGCGGCTGATTGAAGGTTAAATTGAAATCCGCGGTGTGGTCAGCATTGTCGATCGACAGATTCTGCGACACCAGCATGAACTCGGCCCGGGCGACCGAAGAACCCAGAGACACAGTCCCCAGGCACGCAACGGCAGCCACCGCAAATCGTCGCCACTCCCGCATAGTGACATCCCTGAAAGACCATTGGCTTGGTTTTTCGCCCTTGCCCTGCCCGGACCATTCCTCGTACGCATTCAGCATACTTTGAGTTATCGGCAATGTCGAGCCCGGCTCATCGCATGAAAAAAGTCACCAGGATCTGGGAACAGAAAACGGGGATAAGCATCGACAGCGGATAAACCGCCGCATACGAGACAGAAGGAATGGTGGATTGCGTGCATTCGTTGGAAAAAAGCAGCGTCGGTGAGCTGGTCATCGACCCGGAAATAAGCCCGGTGAGGGTCACGTAATTCATCTTCAGGACAATGCGGGCGAAAAGGCCCACGAGCAGCATTGGAACGATCGTGACGATCATCCCCCAGCCGACCAGCGGCAAGCCGCCGCCGTAGTACAGCTTCTGAAAAAAGTGATCGCCGGACTGAAAACCAACGCACGCAAGAAAGATTGCCATGCCGAAATCGCGCAGGATGTGGTTTGCCGCCGGCGGCATGTACCAGACCACCGAACCCACGTTCCCCAGCCGGGACAGCGCGATTGCCACCAGCATCGGTCCGCCCGCCAGACCGATGCGCACATCGGTGTGCAGACCGGGGACAAAAATCGGAATACTGCCGGCGATCACACCCAGCCAGATTCCCAGGAAAATCGGAATCAGCTGCGTCTGGTTCAGCGCGTCGCTGGAATTTCCCAGAACGCCTTCAACGGATTTGATCCCTGCTTCAGAGCCGATCACGATCAGCGAATCACCGAAATGAAACGTCAGCGAGGCGCGCGGCGCAAGATCGACACCGGCCCGCTGCACCCGGGCAATCGTGACGCCGAATCGATTGATCAGATCCAGTTCGCGAAGCGATTTGCCCAGTGCCGTGCCGAGGGTGACGACCAGTTCCGCGCGTTGAACATTGCCTGTTTTTTCCGCCAGGCTGACCCGGCTCTGGCGTCCCACGAGTTTAACAAGTTCGTCCAGCGCGGTCTGTGGCCCGACAGCGCGGAAAATATCACCCGCTGCGATGGTCGTGCCGGCATTAGGCACACTCTGAACGCCATCCCGCAGCAGGCGGGCGAGCAATACACCGCGCGATTGCAGAAACCGCTGGTCGCGCAGAGTCAGCCCCACGACGGCGGGGTTGGTCACTTCCATATCCATCACCGCGCGGGGCGGGCGACGGATCTGTTCGCTTTCGGCAAGGAGTTTGAGTTCCTTTTGGATGTTAACGCGAAAGATCAACCTGAATCCGATGACCAGCAGAATGGGGCCGGTCAGTCCAAACGGATAGGCCACGGAGTAGGCCAGGTCGGTCTGCGACAAGGCGTCGTTGACGGCATTGGGGTGGGCCGCGCCGACGAGCGAACGCATGGCCTCTTCGCCGGCCGCCAATGCCGGTGTAGTAGCAAAGCCGCCGGTGAAAAGACCGGCAGCTACTTCATGTGGCAAATGTGCCAGGCGAACGATCAGTCCCGTGGTCACCGCGCCCAGGACAACCACCGAAATCGCCAGCAGGTTGAGCCTTAATCCTTCTGCGCACAGCGAGGAAAAGAAGCCGGGGCCCATTTGCAACCCGAGTGCGTACACGAAAAGCACGAGTCCGAAATCGCGGAAGTATTCCAGTACATGCCCATCGATGGTCAACCCGAACTGCGCGAAGAGCAATGCCGAGAACAGCACCGCGGCCACACCGAGCCGCGCACCTTTGACGCGGAGATTGCCAAAGGCGATTCCGATCGCCACCGCGATGGAAAGCGTCGCCAATCCACCGGTCACTGAGCCGGCGGGGAAAATGCTGTCGATGAAAGTGGAAGACGTCATGAGCCAGCCGCTATATACTTGCGTTGATTATGTCAGGGAATGGGTTTTTCGATCTGTACGCGAAAATGAACTCTCCGCGTCACGTTGCGGGGACGGCCGCGCCGGCTCCATCCGACAAGAGTTTATCGGTTTCCCAGGTCACAAAGTTAATCGATAAAGCGATTCGCTCGGGGATCCCCACCCAGGTTGCCGTGCGCGGGGAGATCAGCAATTTTAATCTCAACCGCGGAAGCGGGCATGCATACTTCACGCTGAAAGATAGCGATGCATGTATTAATTGCGTGATGTTTCGCAACGAGTTCGAGCGGCTGAAATTCATGCCACAGCATGGCATGGAATTGCTTGCGATCGGCGGGGTTCGAATCTTTTCTGCACAGGGTCGCTATCAACTTTATGTCAGCGATTTGCAGCCACTGGGGCGGGGCGCTTTGGAGCTGGCGTTTCAGCAGCTGCGGGCCAGGCTGCAGGCCGAAGGGCTTTTTGATTCGCAGCGAAAAAAACCGCTGCCGAAATATCCGCTGAATTTCGCGATTGTGACCAGCCGTCAGACGGCGGCCCTGCAGGATATTTTAAAAGTAACTACGCGCTTTCCCTGGATAAAAAGCACACTTTTCCACGTGCCGGTTCAGGGAGAAAACTGCGGTCCGCAGATTGCCGCGGCAATCGAGGCGGTGAATCGCGGGGGGAACAGTGATTTGATCGTCCTCAGCCGCGGCGGCGGTTCGCTGGAAGATCGCTGGGGATTTAATCATGAATCCGTCGCGCGGGCGATCGCCGCTTCGGTTGTTCCGGTTATCAGCGGCATCGGGCACGAAGTGGACGTGTCGATCGCCGATCTGGTTGCCGACTACCACGCGCACACGCCCACCGAAGCCGCCCAGGTGGCGACATCCTGGTGGAGAAATGTAAATGATCTGCTGGCGTCCATCACGCTGCGGCTGGATCGGCATATGCGCAGCCTGTTGCAGGAATCGCATCATCGGTTGAACGCTGTGCGGCGTCATGAAGTTTTTCGGCGGCCTACGGATCGGATTGACGACCTGCGCATGCTGCTGGACGATCGCCAGCGATCCCTTCGAGCGGGAATCAACGATCTGTTGCGGACACGCTCGGATAAACTCACCTGGCTGAATGAACGCCTTCAGCGGCAAACCCCCGCTGCCCAGTTGCAGCGGTCGGGCCAGCGCCTGCAATTGATGCATCAGAACCTGCTGCAGGGTTTGCACAACCGGCTGCGATCGGTCTCGGCCCGGCTGGAAAACATTACAGCAAGGCTCGCCGAGCGACACCCGCGCAATACGATCGCTCTGCTGAGCGCGAATTTATCCGCCGATGAAAATCGTCTGAATCGCGCGATGGCCATGCAACTGCAGCGGCAGTCGGACCGCATTGCGTCGCTATCCAATCATCTCCACGCGCTGAGCCCGCAGCGGGTTTTAGAACGCGGATATACTGTCACCCGGTTGAAAAAAACCGGCGCGATTGTGCGCAGCTGGAACGACGTTTCAGAGGGGGACTCTATCGTCACGCGATTCCACGACGGAGAGGTGCAATCCACGGTGGAAGATCCGCAGCAGCCCAATCTGTTTGAGTGACTCGCGAAATGGATAGTCCGGCATGCACGGGACGTTGCGCTGAGATCACATAGATAAAGCTCAGATTTTAGCCGAGTCCAGCGAGTTGCTTTCGACGTTGATACCGCATTCAACCTTGGCGTTTTCGCTCCAGCGACCGGCGCGGGAATCTTCCCCGATCTGGATCGGACGGGTGCAGCTGAGGGGATTGCAGCCAATGGATTCGTAACCCAGTTCGAACAGCGGGTGGTACGGCAAATCGTGCTTTTTCAAGTAGGCATGGATGGTCCGTCGGTCCCAGTTTAACAGCGGAGAGACTGCATAGCAGTTGAATCGTGCTGACCATTCCACAAACTCGCGATCTTTGCGCGACAAAGCCTGCTGGCGACGGATACCGCGAAGCCAGGCCTTTGGATGCAGTTCTCGCAACGCGCAGTTCAAACGGTTCGTTTTTGTTCGCGGCGCAGCAGCGGTCGACATCGTTGCGCCAGGAGGGATTCTCCTCGCCGGCCTCGCGCAGATACGCGATCGGATCGTTGCGCGTGCGATAGACCCAGATGTTGAGATTCAATCGAAGCCGCAGCGCTTCCATGTGCGCGTGGGTTTGCGGAAAGAGATATCCGGTGTTGACAAAGACCACTTTAATGTCAGGAACCACCTGGGTGACCATGTGAAGAAGAACGGCCGAGTCCGCGCCGAAAGACGAAGACATCAACACGTTTTTCCCACCGAATTCGGCGGCGGCCCATTCGACGACGCGGGACGCGTCGGTGGTCTCAAACATCCTGTTGAGAGATGTGAAGATCGATTTTTTGGTGGGTCTCAGAAAGCATAAGGTCAGCGAATAGTAGCCACGGATTCTCTCAGTTTATCAAACCACTCGCGCGGGATGCGATGCCCGCGCGCCACGCCGAGGGGAATGTGGGCTTTATTTGTGCCATGAAAGTCGCTGCCACCGGTTTTCAGCAACTTAAATTTAGTTGCGAGTTTTTCACATTTATCGATCCACTCGGCATTGTGATCGCTGTGGAATACTTCGATGCCCGCCAACCCGAGATCGAGCAGGTCTTTGACCACGCGATCCAATTGGCTGTCGTTGTCAGTGCGAAGCTGGATGGCATGCGCGAGCACGGGGAGCCCCCCGCAGTCGCGAATCATACGCAGGGCCTGCGCGGGGGTGAGGCGTTCTTTGTCGAAATAGGCGGGCGTCCCTGCGCGAGATATTTGTTGAACGCTTCCTTGATCGAACTGACATATCCCTTGCGAAATAAAATGGCAGCGATGTGCGGTCGCCCCACCACCTGCCCGCCGGCTTCGGCTTCAACTTCTTCCATGGTGATCGCGACATTCAGCTGCTGCAGCTTGGCGACAATGCGGGGATTGCGATTATTGCGCCCGGCGATGAGCGTGTCGGTCAGTTTCTTAAGCGTTTCACTATGCGGATCGACGCCGTACCCCAGCAGATGCATGGTGCCGGGGTGCGGATACTCGGCGGAGATTTCGATGCCGGGCAGGAAATCAATGCCAAGGCGGCTTGCCTCTTCGCCGGCTTCGGCCACACCGGCGATCGTGTCGTGGTCGGTCAGCGCAGCGCGGATAACCCGGAGTCTTTTGCCAGTTGTACAACTGCGGCGGGCGACAGCGTGCCGTCGCTGGCAGTGGAGTGGCAATGAAGATCGACGAATGATTGAACCATTTTTGTGTCAACTCAATGGACGCCGGGTGGGCGGCCGTCCAGAACCCAGTTGATCAGAACCATCATCAGAACGAGCAGGACACAGGCGATTGAAAAAAGACTCTGGCGGCCCCAGACTTCCTGTTCACTTTCCATTTGCCGCATCACAACGGATTCTGGCCGCGAGGTGCTGTTATACTCTGCCGCCTGCTGCTGCTGGGTGGGACTGCTGCCCAGCAAATGCGTGATGGCATAGTAAGCCCAGGCGACGGTCGCCGCCTGGGCAAAGATCAAGATGATCCAGCGCGTGGTGCGGGCAGCAGTCATGATGCTTCCGAGCAGAACGACATGCCAGCGCAGAACGTCCGGGGATGCACGTCGAGTTTCAAAGTGCGTACCGCTTTTTCATTTTGCACTTTGACACTCGATCTTGGACGTTTGATAAATAACGCTGGCATTGATTCCATCTCACGCAGCGAGAAATCCGCCTTTTTCAAGATACGCCAATATCTGCTTTGCCGATTCTTCGGCGGACTGCTTCTCGGTTTCGATCAGGATCTCTGGTTTCTCCGGCGCTTCATACGGATCATCCACACCGGTAAAGCCCATGCCCTTGCCGCTCGCCAGCGCCGCGCGGGCTTTTTTATACAGGCCTTTCGGATCGCGCTGCTCAGCCATTTCGAGCGGAACATGCACATAAACCTCGACAAATTCACCCGGCTTGCTGCTGGCCCGAACCGCGTCTCGATCCTTGCGATACGGACTGATGAAACTGCAGATGGTGATGGTGCCCGAATCGGTGAACAGCTTGGCCACCTCACCGATTCGGCGGATGTTTTCCGCACGGTCTTCCTCGCTGAACCCCAGGTTCTTATTCAACCCCATGCGGATGTTGTCCCCGTCCAGGCGATAGGCGTGCTTTTTCTGGTGAAGCAGCATCTGCTCGAGAATAACAGCGATGGTGCTTTTGCCCGACGCGGAAAGGCCGGTCATCCAGACGGTGACGCCTTTTTGATTTAAAAGTGCGTGCCGCTCGGTGCTGGTGACCGAGCCCGCGTGCCATGTAACGTTAGTTGCTTTTTGCTCTGCCATGATTTGTCAGTTGTCAATTGTCCGTAGTCAGTTGTTGAAAATTAGAAATGGTTCCGTCTGAACAACTGACAACAGACGGCGCACCACAGACGTAGATCATTCTTCTTCAAACAACGGCGTGGAAAGATACCGCTCACCGAAGCTGCACATCACCGTCACGATAATTTTGCCTTTATTTTCAGGTCGGGCGGCCACCCGGGCGGCGGCGGCCATGTTTCCGCCGCTGCTGATTCCACCGAAGATGCCTTCTTCCTTTGCCAGTCGCCGGGCCCAGGTGAAAGCTTCTTCATCGGTGATCTGAATCACTTCATCGACCATCTCCAGGTGCAGATTGCCCGGAACGAATCCAGCGCCGATGCCCTGGATTTTGTGTCGGCCGGGTTTAACGGTTTCGTGATTCATCGTCTGCGTGATGACCGGCGAGGTAACCGGCTCAACCGCGATGGCCTTGAAACTGGGCTTGCGCGGTTTGATCACTTCTGAAACACCGGTGATCGTGCCGCCCGTGCCAACGCCCGACACCAGAATATCCACTTCGCCGTTGGTGTCCTGCCAGATTTCTTCAGCGGTGGTCAGCCGATGAATATTCGGGTTCGCGGGATTCATGAACTGCTGCGGCATGTAGCTCTTGGGATGCTCGGTGAGAATTGATTCCGCCTTTGAAATCGCGCCTTTCATTCCTTCAGCCGCGGGAGTCAGCACCACCTGCGCACCAAGCGCTTTGAGCAGACGCCGCCGCTCGATGCTCATGCTCTCCGGCATCGTCAAAATTAACTTGTAGCCCTTGGCGGCACATACAAACGCCAGTGCGATTCCAGTATTTCCGCTGGTCGGTTCGACAATAACCGTGTCCTTGTCGATCTTCCCGGCTTTTTCACCGGCTTCGATCATCGCAAGACCAATGCGATCTTTGACGCTGGACAGCGGGTTGAAAAATTCACACTTAACCAGCACGGTCGCCTGCCCGGGCGGGACAAGGCGATTGATGCGAATCAGCGGCGTTCCGCCGATCACTTCCGTGATATCGTTATAAACTCGACCCTGGGGTTTTAGTGGCATAATTGCACCTGAAATAAATTGGACGGACTCACCTGTCGATCCTCGCAACAAGGTGATCGCTACATCTTTTCCGCTGGTCAGCATCGAAATTCGATGCTGTAAAGGATACGCAAGTCGCGATTCCTCTCGCCTTTCAATAGCGATTGTTCAAATGTTGTCCGCCGACATCGTAGTTGTTCCACCGGCACACGCCAAGCCAATCGGCTGCTCCACAAACTGTTCGGTACTTTCATCCAGCAACCAGGAGGTCATGACCTGCGGTTTTTTCTGGTGAATCGCGACGATCACATAGCTGTAAAAAGGCCAGGCGTGTACGCGGTCATATTCACTGGGCTGCGCGGGATGGTCGGGATGGCTATGATAAAATCCCAACACCATCCTGCCGGCAGTGCATTTTTTTTCGGCGTTCATCAGCATCTCGCCGCTGATCGAAAAGCGATGGTACTGCTCGCCTGGCTCGAATGCGTTGGCAACCGCCTCCAATTCGTCTACGACGCGCTGGCCGTTGACGTCACGACCGAAAATGATCCCGCAGCATTCATTGGGGTAGGCCGCGACACCATCGGATTCGATCTGCGTCTTCTGCTCGTCACTGAGCAGCAGCGGCGCAACGCGGGGTTTGCTGGTGGAGTCGTTCACGGCCAGTTCTCCGCTTCGTCCTGGGTCTCGTTCCACCAGCGGTCAGTCAGATACTTGGCCGCTGAATCGCATCCGATGGTCACGACCACCGCGTCGGACCGGTCGTGTAATTGTTCGGCTATTTTCACGGCAGCAGCGAGATTTGCGCCGGTTGAAGGCCCCACCAGCAGTCCTTCCTGCCGCGCCACCCGCAATACCATGTGGTGCGCCGATTCGGTGCTGATTTCAATCTGCTCATCGGCAAGTACCGGATCGTAAATTCCCGGCACCATGGCTGTTTCCATGTGCTTCATCCCTTCCAGTCCGTGCAGAGGGCTGTCGGGCTGCATGCTGATGCAGACAATGTCGGGATTATATTTTTTCAGCCGTCGCGTCACGCCCATGAACGTGCCGGACGTGCCCAGCCCGGCTATAAAATGCGTGACGCGGCCGCCGGTCTGATTCCAGATTTCCCGCCCGGTGGTTTCGAAATGTGCCTGCCAGTTTGCGTCGTTGTTGTATTGATCGGGATAAAAATATCGATCTGGATTCGCGGCGTAGATCTCCTTCACTTTCCGCTGCGCGCCGTCGGTTCCTTCACCGGGATCTGTCAGAATCAACTCAGCGCCATAGGCCACCAACGACTGCTTGCGCTCCACGCTGGCATTTTTGGGGAGTGCAAGATGCACCCGATACCCGCGCTCGGCGGCGATCATGGCATATGCGATTCCCGTGTTGCCGCTGGTGGCATCGAGGATAATTTTGTCGCGGGTTAACGTCCCGTTTCGCTCCCCCTGAAGGATCATATTGAGCGCAGCCCGATCTTTCACACTGCCACCGGGGTTATACCACTCTGCTTTTAGAAAGATCTGAACCGGCAACAAGTGATCAAACACCCTGTTGAAGGCAAGCAAAGGCGTGTTGCCGATCAGGTCCACAACTGAGCGGGTCTGCATCGCAGCGGATGATTTTTGAGCCGTCTCCATAAATTCCCCATAAACTTTAGGGGGAAGTAGGAGATTATTCAATCGCGATCGAATTACGCTTTTCACGCGAGCGTCCATTTGCAAGCGATGCAATTTTGACTTGGCCGGTTCGGGTGGTATCTTGTCAGTTCAATGCTTTCAATTCGCTCAGGGTTTTGGCGGTTTACCACTTACTATCCGGCACCCGTTGCCGTGTTCTGAGCACATTGATCGTTTTTATCTAACTATCAAAAGCCTCGGGACACTTGTCCCGGGGTTTTTTTATCTCTTCAATTTGGCCCTGCGGAGGATTCAAAATGATTGTTGTTATGAAGGAACACGCGACCCCGGCACAGATCGAACACGTCATCAAACTGGTCAAGGAAATGAATCTTAAGGAACACGTCATTGTAGGTACCGAGCGAACGGTCATCGCTGTCATTGGGAATGACCGGTTTAAGGACCGTTCTGTGCTGGAATCGGTAGCGGGTGTCGACAAAGTGGTCCCAATTCTCGCGCCGTACAAGATGGCTTCGACGGAAATGAAAAAAGAGCGCTCGGTGGTTTCCGTCGGTGACAAGGCAACAATTGGTGGAATTAAGGTCGGTGTGATCGCCGGTCCGTGCAGTGTGGAAAGCAGGCAGCAGACGCTGGAAATCGCCCACGCGGTGAAAGAAGCCGGCGCGGTGGGCCTGCGAGGCGGCGCGTTCAAGCCGCGCACCAGCCCGTATGCGTTCCAAGGTCTGGGCGAACAGGGCCTGAAGATTCTGGCCGAGGCGCGGGAGCAGACCGGGCTGGCGATCGTGACCGAGGTGATGGCCGTCGATCAGGTAAAACTGGTAACCGACTACGCGGATGTTCTGCAGGTCGGCGCGTAACATGCAGAACTTTAACCTGCTGAATGCCGTGGGTGAATCGAACAAACCGGTGTTGCTCAAGCGGGGTATGAGCGCGACGCTGGAGGAATTTCTTCTGGCGGCGGAGTACATTATGGCCAAGGGAAACACACAGGTGATGCTGTGTGAACGTGGGATTCGCACGTACGAAGAATATGTTCGCAACACATTAGCACTGGCGGCTGTCCCCGAACTGCATCGGGTCAGTCACCTTCCGGTTGTTATCGATCCAAGCCAGGGCACAGGGAAGAGCCATCTGGTGGACAGCATGTGCAGGGCAGCTGTCGCAGCTGGCGCTGACGGGCTGATCATTGAAGTCCACAACGATCCGGAGCATGCGATGACCGACGGGGCGCAAAGCATAACGCCGGAGCAGTTTTCTGAGATGATGAAAGCGATCAAGCGTATTGCGAGCGCTGTGGACAGGGAAGTGTAGGACGAAGAAGGCGCATCGCCAGGCGGTGGGGTTTGAAAGACCCTAGCTTGACACTCTGGTCGGGCTCGCCTCATATACCTATACGAAATATGCCTGTGAAGATGGTTTCCATTCTCGAATCCCGCGACCTGGTCGGCGACCTGCGGCAAGGCGCTGATCTGTTAAACGGCGGCGGTGTTATCGTGCTGCCAACCGAAACGGTTTACGGCGCAGCTGGTCGCCTGGATCGACCCGAAGCCATGGCGCGTCTTGGCGCTTCGCGGATCCGTCGACGGGAAACCAATGACGATTCACCTCGCCCGCCGCGAGGATGCAGCCCACTACCTTGGACCGACGACTGACATGGGTCGTCGGTTGATGTGCAAGCTCTGGCCGGGCCCGGTAGGACTGATTTTTGACGTTGCCGCTGATCGTCGCGCGGATGTTGCCTCTCGGTTGGGATTGCCTGAGTCGTCGATTTATCAGGACGGTCGAATCACCCTTCGCTGCCCCGATCATCCCGTTGCTGAAGAGGTGCTCAAGTTGGTTGACGGCCCGGTGGTGCTGACGATTGCCAGCCCTTCGACCAGTGGGCCACATTTTAGAGCACAGTCGCTTGCCGATGATCTGCTTGGAAAAGTCGATCTTATTTTCGATGCGGGTCCGACAAAATACTCCAAGCCTTCGACGCTTATTAAAGTGCATGCGAATCATTATGAGATCGTGCGCGCTGGAGTTTATGATGAACGCATCATTGATCGACTGTTGAAAACCACGGTGCTGTTTGTCTGCAGCGGAAATACGTGCCGATCGCCGATGGCCGAAGCGCTGACGCGCATGCTGCTGGCAAAAAACCTGGCGGTGAATGAGCTGGAACTGGAGCGCAAGGGAATCAGTATCCTGTCCGCCGGCACTTATGCCCAGCCAGGCATGCGGGCCACGTCGCAGGCGGTAGATGCCGTGCGGGATCTCGGCGGGGATCTGTCCCGACATCGGTCGCGGCCGGTGACTGTCGACCTGATCCATCAGGCGGATGTAATTTATACAATGGGACGGGGCCACGCGCAGGCGGTGCGTGCCCTGGTGCCCTCGGCAGCGGATAAAGTGGAAACGCTGGACCCCGACGGGGATATCGAAGACCCCATTGGCAGCGATCTGGGTGTGTATAAAAGTTTAGCAGGCCAACTGTCGATCCTGATCGAAAAGCGCCTGGACGAGAGGAAGATCGCTTGAAACTTGCCATTGCATGTGACCATCGCGGCTACGAGGCCAAACGCAAACTGCTTCCTCTTTTGAAAAAGATGGGTCACGATGTTCGCGACTTTGGCTGCGACGGGCCCGCCGCGGTTGATTACCCGGATCTGGCCGCCCTTGCAGCCCGCGCCGTCTCCATCGGCGAAGCCGAAGTTGCCATTTTGTTTGACGGCAGCGGTGTCGGCATGTCGATCGCTGCCAACAAAATCGACGGTATACGGGCGGCACTTATCCATGACGACGTGACCGCCCGTCGTTCGCGGGAGCACAATCATTGCAACGTGCTTTGCCTGGGTTGCGATCTGCTCAGCGAAGATCAGATCCGCTCGATCACCGAAGTATTTCTGACTGCCACCTACGGCGACGGCCGGCATGCCCGGCGCGTGGAATTGATCCGCGAACTCGAAAAAAATCGAGGCAACCCTCCGACCGTGTGAAAACAAACTTCCCCTGGTTGCACAAAGATCATCCGACAGCGATGACCGCATCGGGGGTGGTATCAATCAGGTACCACAACATGATCGCCGGCGCGATTCTTCCGAGGAGCATCGTCAGGCACAGTACATAGATGCCGGGGGTGGATGCATCGATGGGGTTATGAGACAGCCCCACGTTTCCTAAGGCGCTGGCGGACAGGAACAGTGTGCGGTCGAGGTGAATTTCCGGATCTGTTATCAACAATGCGATTGTGGAGGCCGCGAGCATTCCCAGGTACAGGCTCAGCCAGAGAACAGCCGCGCCAAACCGCCGACCGGCTGCCCGACCCGCCAGGAGATCGCGCGTGCCGGTGGTAAGTGTCGCGAGAGTGGTGACTTTAATCCCCCCACCGCTGCCGCCGGGGCTTGCACCGATGATCATCGCCAGCACGAGCACGAATGTTGTTGCTCCCGGAAGGTTTGACGCGAACTGGAAGGCGAAGCCTGCCGAGCGGGTGTTGATGGCCTGCTGCACTGCATCGATATACATCGACTTCGGGTCCCGCGTGCCGACGAGGAAATGTTGAAACGCGCTGGCGAAGATCGAACTGGCTTCGGACTTCGCGTCACGCGCGCCGACGAGTAAATGCACCAGCAGCAGTACAAAGAGAAGGCCGAGATAGACTCCCGCGCTCCAGTTGAGCACCGCCCGGCTATGGGGTGATAACGGCTCGCGCCGTCGCAGTGCGCTGAAGACTTCCATCAAGACGGGCAAACCTAATCCCCCCAATACGGCAAGCGGCAGAAGGAAAAGCAAACCATATCCGCTGCCCGCTGCGGGCAGCCTGCCGACAGCAAGCCCGCTGTTTCCAAATGCGCTGATGGACTGGAACGCCGATTGAAAAAAAGTCTGGTCGTTACCGAGCATGACAATGCCGCCGAGCGCGGCGACGACCGGGATGGAAACCAACGCAGTGGCGATGAGATGCCGATCCTTGAATCGAAGCCCTGCAATTCGCAGGACGGCGACGCCGCAGCAGATGAAGCTGAACAGCATGCCCGCAACTGTCAGGAATAAAGTAAGCACCTGCCCGGCAATGGTGTAATCATTGGGGTTGCGCCTGCTGAAAACCGGTCAGGGTTGCCGCGTTCACAGCAGTGAACAGCGGTTGAGGCCACGTCAGTTCGTTTCCTTTTAGCGTAGGAAGACCCGGCACGTGATACAGCATGGTGCCGAGTACGACGCAGGCGAAAAATGCGGGGATCAGTACACTGGGGCCCAGCAGTTCCGAGGGGGGAGAAGAAACATTCAGTACGCGCAGAGGGGTTGGGTCAGCGGGCGACGCAGCGGACTCGCGCCGCTCAGTGCGGCGTAGCGATCGGTCATCCTGCTGCTTTTTGGGAAGTTTTTTTTTGCCCACGACGAAACAATCCGCAATAGGTGCGACACCTGCGCTGCCTGTTTCACTCGTGCGGACGATCGGCGGAGAAGACCCGCTCGCGCACGTATCCTTCTTCGGAACCGCGAATCACATCCGCTGCTTCCAGATGATCCTGCAACGGGCCGGGAAAGTGCAGCCACAACTCGCGATTGAAATCCAGGCGATATACCAGCCAGGGATCTTCATTATCCGCCAGTTGAGCGGGCAGACCCAGTTTTTTCTCCAGCTGCGCAGCCGACAGATCCGCACGCAATGGAAAATCGCTTATGCAATGTGCCGGCTGCTTTGCGAAATCCGTCAAAGGCACCGGGGAATCCGGCACGGCATGCTCGAGTAACAATGTTGACGGAACTGGGCTAAAAAGCTGAGGTGCCGCAGGCAGCGCGATGAACGGCTTGGGCGCGGGAGTCACGCCGTTTGCGGCGCTCACAGTGCCCAGTGCCGAAGTTGCAACCGGCTCTGTAGTCGGCATTGGTTCAGCGACCACCGGAGCAGTCGTCGGGGTACTGTTCGAACCCATCGAGAAGAAAGGCTTGCTGCTGTTGCAGCCACTGGTTGCTATCGCCATCACCATTGCTGAATATGCAATTCGACTCCAACGCATGAATCTCACTTTGAATAAACCTGGTCTGGATTAAATTGCCGCTCGGCGATCACCTTCCACTGCCCTGCGTTTTCATCATACTCATTAAAGAAGCAGCTGCGATAGCCCTCGTGGCAAGCGGCCACATCCTGGATGACTTTGATGAGGACGACGTCTTTATCGCAATCCGTAATCACCTGTTTGACATGTTGAAAATGCTTGCTGCTCTCACCCTTGAGCGCGAGGCGACCGCGGCTTCGGCTATAGGTGTGAACCTTTCCGGTATCAAGCGTTTTTTGCAGCGCTTCGCGGTTCATGTAGGCCATAACCAGGACCTGGCCGTTGGTTATATCCTGCACGATGAGGGGAATAAGCCCCTGGCTATCGAATTTTAATTGGTCCAGAAGACCCGCATTTGCCATAGGGACATTGTTCAACGGCAAAGGCGCTTTTGTCAAACGAAAGCGTTTAACTAACCCAGATTGAATCAGGCGATCGCCAGAGACATGATGCAGCGGGCTTAACCGCAGGGGATTGAGAGAAAGCGGGGTTGTACGCGAAGGGAACGCGACAGGTCCGCAAGATTGCGTTTGCTTCGCGGGTTTTAGGATCGTATGTGTAACTACGGGCTATCAGCCCAGCACAACCAGACTGAGGTTTGATCCAAGCAGGCTGATCGGTTTGCTGCAGTACGTTCAGTTCGGTACTCAATTGTGAGGAATGGTTTACATCGCATTGTGGGCTTCTGTTATAGTCCGAGTCCACCGGCGTCTTTAGGTCGGTCCCATCAATTGGCAGAGTAGGAGCTTAGTCTTGAAAAACATGAAGCGCGCATCGGTTCGTCGAAGTGGTCATTCCCTATCCCCGCGTCACCAGCACTCGCACATTGAGCCGCTGGAAAATCGCCAATTGCTATCGGCGACACTGTCGGTCAGCAGCACGCTAATGGTTTTCAATGCGGTTAAAGGTAGCACGAGCACTACGCAGTCGATCACTCTCACGGATACGGGAAATTCCGCGCTCACGCTTGGCAGCGGATCGTTTTCTCTCACGACCGATCCCGCCAGCCCGACGAACGATACCGCGCGTTTCAGCCTTTTGAATAAATCGGCAGCTCCTGCGTCACTGTCACCGGGGCAGTCGTTTGGGCTGACGTTGAACTTCAACGCCAACGCTGTAGTAACCAACGACGCCTTCCTGGATATCTCCACCAATGATCCGTCGAACCCGGTGCAGGCCATCTCGCTGCACGGTATCGGCACGAAGGGCCTGGGTGGTTCCAATCAGCCTTCGCTGGCGACCATTCTGCGGGCGTTCGATATTCCGACGATCGTCGGCCAGGGGCCCAATGATTCCAATGCTGCCAATGATTCCAACTGGCCGACAAGCTCTGATCCGATAGACCCGACCAGCCAGGAGGTTGCGTTGCAAAGCCTGGTGAAAGCCAGCTCGGGACCGGTATCGATCGACGTGCTGGCGTCGTTCACCGCCAGCGGATTTTCAAAATCCTATGTGCTGGGAACCTATGCGCCAGGCAACCCGAACGCGCTCAATGAATTGTTCTACACGTCGGCATCGCAAAACCAGACAACCTCGGTTCAGCCGATAGGGAGCACCAGTTTCGATCCGGGCTCCAATCCGTTTGGTTTCTATTTTGTGTCTAACGTGCAGGTGAAGGGCCGCATCGGTTACAGCGAGGATTCGCTGAACACCTGGGACTCCACCAACCACCGCCACATCATGTTTTTCCCGATGGAAAACCCTGACAAATCCGTGGTGCCCGACACATATATCATGGCCAGCACCGAGTGGAACGCACCTGTTGGGTATGATTTCACGAACATTGTCGCCGTGATTCACAATGTGAAGGCCGCCCCCAATACCCCTTCTGCCCCGGCGATTGGCCTGCAGAATATGAACCCGCTGCCCGGCACCGACCGGATGCTGTTCAACACGATTCAAAAGCAAAATACTTCGTTCGGAGACACTTTCCACAGCACTGGTATTTTGAAGATCAACAACACCGGCGACCAGACGCTTGTGGTGAATTCCTATTCCATCAGCAGCGGGTGGAAACTGCTGAACCCTCCGAGCTTTCCGCTGATGGTGGGAGCCGGATCCAGCACCACCCTGACAGTTGATTTTGTCCAGTCGAGTGTTCCATCGCATTCGTATAACGAAACCAACGATGTCTACGAACCCAACGGCGGAGCGGCCATGACGGGCACGCTCACGTTGAACAGCAACGATCCAAACCACCCCTCTTCTTCCATCCCGCTGGCCGGATATTTCCAGCTGCAATCTGAAAATTCTGAGGAGCCTTCGCTGCAGACGATGGTCGGTCTCCTCGCGGGGTGGGGAACAAATATCAACGCGTCACATATTCCCGATCTGACTGAGACCAGTTCAAGCACTGGCACGCCTACCTATTATGGGGAGGAAGTGGTTTCCGGTTACTGGACCGCCGCCGACCCGGGCCTGAGTGTGACGGTGCAGCAACTCGCGGCCTTCCACACGCAGGGAAATACCGGCACCACTTACTGGTATTCGCAAGGCGCATCCGGGTCGCTGCACAAGCTGTACAACACCGCCAACGACAGCGGGCAAACCTTTTTCCCATACGCCAGCGGCACGACCACTCCAGCGACCGGCAGCTTCAGCACCACAGGTAATTTTGGGTTCAAGGACGACACGGTTTACTCCGATGACGCTCTGAATAAAGGCACTCCTGGTGTCGGCCATCATGTGCGTTCTTCCCCCTGCGCGATGCAGGCGGAAACCTCGTGCCCAACACGTATCTCATGTCGATGGACTACACCAACACCCCGGAGAATTTCGACTTCCAGGACAACGTCTGGATCGTGTCGAACATTCGCCCTGTCAGCAAAATCGGCGGAATCAGCGGCTCGGAAACGACCGGCGCCGCTCCAACCCCTGCTGACTTCCATGCTGCCGGTACCAATAGCGGCGTCCTGCTGGAATGGGCCCCGTCGTACGATTCATCACTCGGCGGTTACGATATCCATCGCAGTACATCGCCGAGCGGAACCTACGCACTGCTCAATGCCTCACCTATTACCAGCACTTTTTATCTGGATAACTCTGCCAGCGGAGGAACGACCTATTACTACAAGCTGACCGCGCTGGATTCATCGCTGGGAACCCAGTCACTGGGTGCTAATTCTTTCACAACGGCGCTGGGCTCATCGCTGGTTACTCCGCCAATGCCGACTAATTTCACCGCGACCGGCATCACGAATGGCATCTCACTTTCCTGGTCGCCGGATGCGGATACAAATCTAAAGGGCTATTACATCTTCACCGGCACCTCTTCCGATGGCACATATAGCCTGTTGACTACCACTTCGGCATCGGCAACTTCTTACACCGATTACACCGCGCCGGTCGGCAGTACGACCTACTATCAGATCCGCGCGATCGACGCGACCAGCAATTATGTCTCCAGCCCGGCCACCGCGAGCGCCAGCGCACTGTCGACGTCCAGCGGTCTGCAGAGCGCCGACGTCGGCGCGACCCCTTCAGGCTCAACCACCGTTGTCACAGCAGACACTGATTTTAACGTCACCGCCGGCGGGCCCGGTGTAGCCGGCAATGCCGATGGGTTTCGCTACATTTTCCAGTCCCAGACCGGGGACTTCGATATGAAGGTGCAGGTAGCCTCCCTTACCGTTGCCGGCAACTACGCAACGGCCGGCATTCTTGCCCGCACGTCGCTGTCCACCAACAGCGAAGATGTCTACATGAGCGCAAGCCCGGTGAACTATCGCTTTAAGTATCGCACCACCACCGGCGGTGTGAACAACGTGGTGGCCGGAAACAGTGTTACCTTTCCCAACGCCTACGTCCGCCTGACGCGTGTCGGTGATTTATTCACCGGCTACAGCAGCACCGATGGAATCCATTGGACGCAGCTCTCATCCATCACTGTCGCATTGGGTAACACGATCGACCTGGGCCTGGCCGTTGCCTCTAATGTGACGACCACAACCACGACCGCCCAGTTGCGCGGTTACGGCACAACCAGCAGCAGTCCCGTCGCGCCGGCGGCTCCCAGCGGTCTCACTGCCACAGGCATCACCAATGCTGTATCGTTAAGTTGGAACGCGGTTTCTGATTCAACGCTTAAGGGATACAACGTTTACAGCAGCAGTTCCGCTAATGGCTCTTATTCGCTGTTGACCTCAACGCCTATCATGTCGACAACTTATACCGATTCGTCCGCCACTGTCGGGGCGAGCACTTATTACCACGTAACCGCGGTGGATGGTTCCAGCGGGCTCGAATCGTCCCCCGCCAGCGCGAATGCAGTCGCTCAGGCACAGGCAACCAGCGGACTACAGAGTGTGGACATAGGTGCCACCCCCTCGGGCTCAACAACCGTGGTCACGCCCGGAAGTGATTTCAACGTCACCGCCGGTGGTCCGGGGGTAGCAGGAACTGCTGATGGATTCAGATATATTTACCAGTCGCAGACCGGCGATTTTGATGTGAAGGTACAGGTCTCTTCGCTCTCGGTCGCTGGCAATTACGCCACAGCAGGTATTCTCGCCCGCACCGCGCTCACCACAACCAGCCCTGATGTTTACATGAGCGCCAGCCCGGTGAACTACCGTTTTAAAGAACGCGCAACCGATGGTGGAGTAAACAATATCGCCACCGGCGGAAGCGTGAGCTTCCCCAATGCATGGGTTCGACTGAGCCGCGTGGGGAACGTTTTCACCGGTTATTACAGTGCAAACGGTACCAGCTGGACAACTCTTTCTTCTATCAATCTTTCGCTGCCCACGACGTTGAAGCTGGGATTGGCCGTCGCGTCCAACGTAACAACCACGACCACCACCGCCACACTCCGCGGCTATGGAAATACTCCCTCGACGACACAGTCGCCTCCTCCCGCTCCGACGAGCTTTGTCGCCAGCGGTGGAACAAATTCGATCGCGCTGAGTTGGAACGCAGTCTCGGATGACACTCTGAAGGGATATAATATCTACCGGGCCAACGCGTCCAACGGTACCTACTCCCTGCTTACTCCTTCGCCCATTACTGCGACTTCTTTTAACGACACGTCTGCGACGGCGGGTGTGACTTTCTATTACAAGGTGACAGCAGTCGATGGCTCGAGCGGCTTAGAGTCATCCGCCGCCACCGCGAGCGCAACCGCTACGGCTGGGGTCGTCAATCTCACCAGTGTCGACATCGGTGCTACGCCATCTGGCTCGACCACAGTGGTAACGCCCGGCAGCGCGTACAATGTGACCGCCGGCGGCCCCGGAGTGGGAGGCACTGCCGACGGTTTCCGGTTCCTTTACACGCAACAAACGGGAAATTTTGATATGAAGGTGCAAGTCACCTCCCTCACGGTGGCGGGAAATTATTCCACCGCCGGGATCATGGCCCGATCAACGCTCGACGCTGGCAGCGAAAACGTCTACATGAGCGCATCGCCTGTTAATTATCGCTTTAAAGACCGGACATCCACTGGTGCGGCAGAAGCCATCGCGGCCAGTGGCTCAAATGCATATCCCAACGTCTGGGTTCGCCTGCAACGCGTTGGCAACACATTCAACGGCTACTACAGCAGCGATGGATCGACATGGACCCTCATGACCAGTGTCAGCGCCGCGCTGCCAACGACAATCGATCTGGGGCTGGCTGTTGCGTCGAACGTCAACACAACTACGACAACCGCGTCGCTTCAGAATTATAGCAATACGTAATATATGACCAGACAGAAGCTACCCCGCAGCCTTCACGTGGCGCTTCGCTGAAGCGTTGGCGTCTTCGCGGGTGATCTTTTCCATCTGCTGTTGCACGATCCGCAGATCACTGACGAAATGTAGATAGGCCTCTTCGCGCGACTGCGCATCGGGTACGCGCAGAATAGCCGACGGATGATTGGTAGCAATCAGCGCGGGTGCCCAGGATGTGTCGGTAAAAATCCGCCCGCGATCTTTGGTGATGCGAAATTGCGGTCCCATCAATGACTGCGCAGCTGTAGCGCCAAGGCAGACAATCAGTTTCGGGCGAACCGTCCCAATTTCGGCCTCCAGCCAGGGCCGGCAGGCCGACATCTCCCGCGCGTTTGGTTTTGCATGTATGCGACGCGTGCCGCGCTGCTCGAACTTAAAATGCTTCACCGCGTTCGTGACATAGACCTGATCTCGATCGATACCCGCTTCAACCAGCCCCTTGTCCAACATCTGCCCGGCGGGACCCACAAAGGGCTTCCCGGCCAAATCCTCCTTGTCGCCTGGCTGCTCGCCCACGAACATCACCCCGGCGGTTTCGGGCCCAGCCCCGAAAACCACCTGCGTCGCGTTGCAATAGAGATCGCACCCTCTGCAGGTTGCGGCAGCGGTACGCAGCACGCTCAACTCAAATGTTGCCGGCACGAATGCAGCGGCCGATGCAATCGCGGGTTCGCGTTCTGATTTTCTAGTCGGCATAAACGTCTCCACGCGCGGGGCAGCGGTGCGAAGCAAGTCATCGATCAGCTCCGCTTCCGGCAGGGTCGCCCAGTGGCGGACGGGCATCTCTTTTTTCATCGCAGCGACCTTGACCCGCGCGGGATTAAAGATCGATGCGTAATACGTTTTCCACAGCCCCTCCAATTCATCCGGAGAAGGAGCTGCCGACGCAGGCATGCCCGGACCGTAAGACAGCGACCTCAAATCCCATGCCACCGAAGCATCGGGTGTGAGGATCGTCCATCGCATGATGGGAAAACGCCGGGCAAACCAGGGGCCCACCTCAGGAACAATCCAGTGATCCGGACGATGCCACGCGATAAACTGTTCACCGATCTGGTCAATCACCGAGCGGAACCGCACAAAGGCATGCATCTTGTGAATGTCGCGGTGGATCTGCTTGTCCATTCGCATCAGGCGCTCAACATCGTCATCGATCGTAATTTTCAGGAGGTTCGGCTCGCCGTGCGTTAAGCGCCAGAGCACGCGATACAGAAGATTCCACCGATCCGCGTCGCGATATAAGCTCGCGGAGCGCGCTAATCCGAGAAAAGCCGGAGGTATGCGCGGCAGTGTGGCAGCGGGCAGTTCAGTTGCTGCCGCTTCTTCAAACAACCCGGGCAATATCGCGGCGTCCCTCGAATCGGAGAAAATCACATCCGATGGTCTCAAGCCGCGCAGCAGCGCCGCGCGCGCTGTCTTGCGCCAGCTTTCGAAATCAGGTTGAATAATAATCGACTGCATTGTCCCAAGGGAGATTTAGAGTTCGCCGAAGGTCGCAGATGTCGCGGTTTCAAAAAGATTCAGCTGCGGCGAAATACCTGTAATACGCGCGCGGAGATCGGCCGAATCAAGGCGGAAAACTTCAGGGTTGTAATCTGCTGTCACGACAAACGGCCGCACGCGCTTCATCGCGACGTGCAATTTCGTGAGGTCTTCCAGGCGGATTTTGTGATACCGCCGGAGCGAAAGAATGCGGTTTACGTTT
The DNA here is from genome assembly GCA_963792535.1 of uncultured Phycisphaerales bacterium. Lineage (GTDB taxonomy): Bacteria > Planctomycetota > Phycisphaerae > Tepidisphaerales > Tepidisphaeraceae > CBDAQA01. The sequence goes on along the minus strand of CAWBWQ010000004.1, from coordinate 227,581 downwards.
CGAACACCCAGCCCGGGAATACGGAGCAGGCGACTGCGATCAGCCTTGTTGAGATCAACCGGGAAATAATCACGATGCCGCAGCGCCCAGGCAAGTTTTGGATCGATGCCCAGATCCAGATTTGGATCAGCACGGGTCGTCAATTCATCGACATCGAATTCATAGAAACGCAGTAACCAGTCGGCCTGATACAAACGATGCTCGCGCACCAGCGGCGGCGCTTTGGAAGGCAATCGCGCATCCGCAAATGGAATAGGACTGTAAGCCGAATAGTAAACACGCCGAAGATTGTACCGATTGTACAGGTCCGATGATGCGGTCAGGATTGCCGCATCTGGCGTTTGTGTGGCACCCACAATCATCTGCGTGCTTTGGCCCGCGGGAGCGAAGATCGGCGCGAGCTTACTTTTTTTCCGCTCGAATTTCGACTCATCGACCTTGATTTTGATGGTCGACATCGTGGCTGTTACAGATTCCAGCTTCTTTTCCGGCGCGAGTGCCGCTAAGTCATGACTAGTCGGCATTTCAACATTCGCGCTCAGGCGATCCGCCCAGAGACCTGCCTCGGCCAGCAACTCCGGCGACGCGCCCGGCGCAGCTTTCAGATGGATATACCCATTGTATCGATGCACCGTTCGCAGGGTTTTGGCCACTGCGATCAACTGCTCCATCGTATAATCCACACTTTGAATGATCCCGGAGCTGAGAAACAAACCTTCAATGTAATTCCGCTTGTAAAACTGGATGGTCAATTGAACCACCTCATCGACTGTGAATCGCGCTCGCGGTGTTTCGCTGGTGATTCGGTTCACACAATACTGACAATCGTAGATACAGAAATTCGTCAGCAAAATTTTCAGAAGTGAAACGCACCGTCCATCTGGTGTGTAGCTGTGACAGATGCCGATCTTGTTGGTATCGCCCAGCTGAGTGCCGTTATTTTTGCGCGATGAACCGCTTGAAGCACAGGAAGCGTCATACTTGGCAGCATCAGCCAATACCGTCAACTTTGTTTGCAGATCTATGGCAACTCCCGCTCGAGCAATGCATAGATATTAGACCGAACAACCTCCAAACTCCATCTGATTTAAATATTGAAAGTAGAGGGTTTTTATCGACCCACGCGTTTCAGAAACGCCGCTTCGTCGAGCACTTCGATCCCCAGTTCCTTCGCCTTGGCCAGCTTGCTTCCCGCTGACTCTCCCGCCACCACGAACGATGTTTTTTTGCTCACACTGCCACTCGCTTTTCCGCCGAGCTTAACGATCAATTCCTCTGCATCTTTTCTCTCCAATGTTGGCAGTGTTCCAGTCACGACCACGGTCTTTCCCGACAGTGGCAGATTGACAGACGGCGCGGGCTTTTCCATCTTCGGATCGATTCCCGCCGATTTCAGTTCCGCGATGATGTGTTTCCCAGACGGGCTATGAAAAAACTCATATGCGCTCTTGGCGATCACATCACCAATCTCATGCACGGATGAAAGTTGTTCTTCAGTGGCCTGGCCGAGCGCATCCATTGATCCAAAATGCGTCGCCAGTACATACGCCACCCGGTTCCCCACATGGCGAATACCAATACCCGCAAGCAGGCGGTCCAGGCCGCGCGTACGGCTCGCATCGATTGACGCAAGCACACCTTGCACGCTTTTTTCTCCCATCCGTTCAAGGCCGATCAATTGATTGTGCTTCACGCGATACAGATCGGCAAATGTTTTCACAATGCCGGCATCGGCCATCTGGTCGACAAGCACCTCGCCGATATTTTCGATATCCATCTGGTTGCGACCGACAAACCACTTTAGTTTTTCGCGAAACTGTGCGGGGCAATCCGGATTTACGCAGCGGATGTACGGACCGTCTTCATCCTTTTGAACAGCTGATTTGCAGGAAGGGCACTGATGCGGTGTCTCGATCGGGCGGGCCCCGCGGGGTCGCTTTTCAGCGACCACCTGCCGAACATAGGGAATCACTTCGCCGGCCTTTTCGACGACGATGGTGTCTCCGTAATGAACGTCCAGTTTGCGGATTTGATCGATGTTGTGCAGGCTCGCATTGCTGATCGTGGAACCGGCGAGAAAAACGGGCGTCAGCCGCGCTACGGGCGTTAACGTGCCCCCTTTTCCCACCTGCCAATCAACCGCCTTCAGCTCCGTCTGCATCTGCTCGGCTTTGTATTTGAACGCCATCGCCCAGCGCGGAAATTTATCGGTGGTCCCCAGTGCCTCTCGTTGATCGAATCGATCGACCTTCACCACCATGCCATCGGTCTGATACGCCAACTTCCCGCGCACTTCGGCAAACTGATGGATCGCCGCAATGACCTGATCCACCGATCCGGCGTGAGTCACCGGCTCGGCAACAGGCAAGCGCCAGTGTTTGATCAACGCCAGCCAATCCCAATAAGAATCCACCGGCAACGGGTCCACCTGCCCCAGGCCGTGGGAGATAAACCGCAACTTCCGCTGTGCGGTAATCTTTGGATCCAGTTGCTTGAGTGTTCCAGTTGTCAGATTGCGCGGATTTTTATAAACCTCTTCCCCCGCTGCCTCGCGCTCCTTGTTGATCTGCAAAAATTCGGCGTTGGGCATATAAATTTCGCCGCGTACTTCGACCACATCGGGAATATTCTTTCCGTCATGCAACCGAAGTGGAATCGCGCGAATCGTGCGCGCCTGCGCTGTGATGTCGTCGCCCGTGCGTCCATCCCCGCGTGGCCGCCAGCACGAGGAGGCCTTTTTCATAGCGAAGCGAAGCGGCAACGCCGTCGATTTTAGGTTCCAGAACATATGCCGGCGTGTCGCCTCCCAACCGCTTGCGAACACGCTCGTCAAACGCGCGGACTTCGGTCTCATCATAGGTGTTGTCGATGCTCATCATGCGCACCGCATGCTCAACACTTGTAAATCCTTCAATCGCCCGGCCGCCCACCCGAAGGGTCGGCGAATCCGCACTGGCGAACTCGGGATGCTCAGCTTCGAGATCAGTGAGTTCTTTCATCAACCGATCAAATTGCTGATCGGAAATCTCAGGTTTTGCCTCCATGTAATAGAGATAATTGTGATGATCCAACTGCTGCCGAAGCTCTTCGATTCGCTTTTTTACGGTCGCTCGCATGGAAGCATTTTAAGGCACGACCGTTGAAACTCGAAATGCCCTGGCGGGCTGACAGGAGCAAAACAAAAGGTGCCGTGGATCTCTCGGAAACCACGGCACCCAGGGAAGGAGGTAAGTTCACGTCCAGACCGCAGCTTGGGTCAGGATGAGGCGAAGTCATCATCATTTCGTACGCCTTCGCCGACTTATAATACGTTCTATCTGCCCGGATGGTTTGAGATAGCCGGCGAAAATCTTGTGGCCGCAATGCAAAATGTGCCATGAGTAGTGAATATGCTACCCGCTGCGCTAAAGCCGCATCGCGCCGCTGGCGATCCGGCTCAGCAGCAACGTGGTCAGCTTTGCTTTGGTCGTCAAAGTTTCACACAGCATAAATTCTTCCGCGCTATGCAAATTCCCGCCGCTGGGGCCCAGCGTATCAATTACCCGCAGGCCCGCGGCGGCAAGTTTGTTGGCGTCACTCACGCCGCCGCTGGCATGCCAGGTGATATTCATGCCCAGTTGACGACCGCATGCAGCCAGCTCTTGATACAGTTCTGTCGTGGGCACATCCATCGGTCGCGGAGGAGAATTAAACCCGCCAGTGAGCTCCAGACGGATCCCTTCGCGCAAAGCAACCTGGTCGATCGCAAGTTGAATGTCGGCAAGGATTTTTTGCGGATTCTGATGCGCTGGCACGCGCGTATTGAAGCGGACGATCGCCAGGTCCGGCACGATGTTGGTTGGTCCCCCGCCATCGATTCGTCCGACGTTGATGGTTACGCCTGGGTTTGTCCGATTCATCTGGTCCAATGCAACCACCAGCTCGGCGGCGGCGTGAATTGCGTTTCGCCCGTGGTGGAAATCGCGACCTGCATGTGCAGCTCTGCCGTGGATCACGACGGTAAAATTGCCAGATCCCTTCCGTTCACCGACCAACGCTCCATCGGCATGGGCCGGCTCGAAAACCAGACCCAGCTGATTGCGCCCAGCGGCTTGTGCAAGCAGCGCGGCGGACCCGGGCGAACCCAATTCTTCATCCGGATTAATCAAGACTTCCCAGCCAATTTTGCTGGCGAAAGCGCTGCGCTCCAGCGCTTCCAGCGCAATCAACATCACGCATAGCCCGCCTTTGGCGTCGGCAACACCGGGACCGTTGATTGTCTGGTCTTCTACTCGAAGCACGTGCTGCAACGGATGCTCCACACCGTAAACGGTGTCCATATGAATGCTGAAAAAAATCTGGATGGGGGCATCGATTCGCTTGCGGATGGAGATGGCTCTGCCTAACGACATCGAAACGGCTCGGCCGTTGTTGTCAATTATGGTTTCGTCTGGCAGGTTGATCTCGCACATTGCCCCTTCGAGTACGGTAAAATCCGCCTGCAGGCGATTCGACATGGCTGCCAGACCCGGCAGATTTCGGCTCGACGAATTGATCTGGCACCATTCGGTCACCAACGAAATCATTCGCTGTTTTTGAGAATCGATCCACTTCACAGCATCGAGTTCGTCGGCCATGCGCGCATTATATCTAATGCCTGGCAGAAGCGCCCGTTTATCATCGCGCGAGGAATGCTGCTCACACAAGGACGAAATTTGTACCGAGGCACCCACGCAGGATGGGCGGCGCGTTTTCACACGCTTTTTATCCAGAGCCAATGAGCCGTCGATACCGCCCCAGCGCCATCAGCGGGAAATAATGCCTATAGAGATGATATTTTAGATAAAAGACCTTTGGAAAGCCTGTGCCGGTGAACCAGTATTCGTCCCAGGCGCCGTCGGCGGCCTGATTGGCGATGAGCCATTCAATGCCGGCTTTCACCGCAGGGTCGCTTGCTCCGCCGCCGGCGATAAGGCCCATGGTTCCCCAGGCGGTCTGGCTGGCGGTGCTTTCACCCTGGCCTTTAAGGCTGGGGTCGTCGTAGCTGCCACAGGTTTCACCGAAACTACCGTCGGGTTTCTGAACGGACTTAAGCCAGGCTATAGCCTTTTGCACATAGGGCGCTTTCATGTCTTCGCCGACACTTGCCAGTCCCGCCAGAACCTGCCAGGTACCATAGATGAAATTGACGCCCCACCGTCCCCACCACGCGCCGCTGGCATCCTGCTGGCTGCGGATAAACCGAACTGCCCGGCGAACAAGTCGATCCTCAATCGTCAGACCATTATGACCCAGTGATTCAAGGATTCGCCCGGTGATGTCCGGGCAACTGGGATCCTGCATTGCGTTATGATCGGCAAAAGGGATAGCTTCAAGAATCGGTCGGCTTTCCGTCTTGTCAAAAGCCGCCCAGCCACCATCGCTGTTTTGAAACGCCAATAGGAATTCCACACCGCGTGCCACCGCACTTTTGGCCTTTTCACCACCGAGCCGCTTGAGGGACATGACCGCCATGGCGGTGTCGTCGGTGTCGGGATAATGGGGATTGCTGAATTCGAAGAACCATCCGGAGGGTTCGATCTTGCGGACTTTTTTCTGCCAGTCCGAGGCAAAACGCACTTCTTTATCGAGTAACCATTGTGTGCCACGCTCGGCGGCCTCTGATTGGACCGACAGGCCGGTTTCCGCCAACGCATGCAACGCAATGCCAGTGTCCCAGACCGGGGAGACGCAAGGTTGCAGCCGAATCGTATCCCCTTCTTCGATATAGAAATCTTTTAAATCCTTATGCGCCTTGCGAACCACAGGGTGTTCATCCGGATATCCCATGGCTTTGAAGACAATCAGCATGTAAACCATCGGCGGGAAGATCGCTCCCAGGCCCTCGGAATTTTCCATCCGTTCCAGGAGCCATTTCTCGGCTTCGTGCATGGCTTTTTCGCGAAGCGCCAGCATCGGCGATTCTTCATAACGCTTCAAAATGCGGTCGACCCGGAGGAAAAAGTCGCGCCATGTGCGCGGGATGCCGGGCTCGGGTGTCCCTAGCGAATTACCGGCGGCGTAATTCACATACAGTTCAGAGATTCCCTGCTCGGGCGTCAGCGTTCGCACCGGGCGCAGCGTGGTGACGATCCCCAGCGGCAAAATCATCGTACGCGTCCACGCCGAGACGTTGTAGAGATTGAAATAAAACCACTTGGGGAGAAACACCACCTCCGGTGGAATGCTCGGACACGAATCGAAACTGATCTGCCCCAGGCAAGCGTAGTAAAATCGACTGAAGGTATTCGATTTTTCAGCGCCGCCTATCTTCAGAATCAGTTCCCGCGCCTTGGCCATGTGCGGTGCATGTGGGTCATCACCCATCAGTTTGAGCGCGAAATACGCCTTGACCGATCCGGAAACATCCGCCGGGCCGCCGGGGTAAAGGCTCCAACCACCATCGGGGTTCTGCAGCCCGCGCAGAAAGTTGGCGACTTTTACCAGGTCCCGATCATTTTCCTGGCCGAGGATCCACTTCAAAAGGATGTATTCAGATTCGAGAATGCTGTCGCCCTGCAGTTCGCCTACCCACCAGCCTCCGGCGGATTGCTTGGCAATGAGCGCATCTGAAAGCGCGTTCAATCGCCGAATCCAGACGCAATGCGAATTCGGATTTGATTTCCAGTGAATTTTCCAGTTCCTGCGTTAACGTCGGGCTTTGCACAGTCAGCATTTCCACCTGCAAAAAGACAGTAAAATTCCCTGGATCAGTCGAAAAAACCGACGCCGGACCCTACCGCGCGGGTTAACTGGTAACAAGCATGCATCGACCGTCCTGTGCGAATAGGTACAATAAGATTTGTCCAGAGCCGCGAAAATACGCAGACCAAGGCGAGGCAGAAAAATACAAAGAAAATATCAAATAGATCTTGCTGTCCGGCCGCAACGTGCTCTAAGAATATCCCCTATGATATCGCGTGTCGCGCTTTTCAGTTATGCCGCGGTGAAACATCGGGTTGACGCGTTTGATCATTGGGCGGCGTGGCAAAAGTTTCGACGCGGTTTCCAAGCTCCGTTTTACCGTCTGCCGGACACGGGTTTGTTCGGACTCACACCGCTGCGAATGCACATTTTGATCTGCGGATTTCAGGCTTCGGGAACGACCCTTTTGCAACTGATGATGGAAAACAGCTTTCCGCAGGCTCGCCGGTTTGGAAAAGAACGAAGTGGCTGGCGTGCCGCCACCTATTCCCTGCGTAATCATGAGCTGTTGATTTCAAAACAGCCGCGCGACATGCTCCGGCTCGAACCGCTCAAGCAGTTTTACAAATCCCGCCGGGCGAAGTTGCGCATCATCCTTATGCTTCGCGATCCGCGCAACCTTTTGACCACCCGGGCGAGCAAAGACGGAACCGGCCCGTATGGTGGTTCCGCCGCTGAGTGGCGAACCTATTACAGGGCATTTTGCCAGCAGAACGAGCAACCAGAATGCCTGGTGGTGCGTTACGAAGACCTCGTTCAAAATGTCACTGGCGAGCAGGAGCGGATCGAGCGATTCATCGGTCGGCCCATTAAAATGCCTTTCGCTGATTTCCTTACCGTCGATCGCGAAGACTTTGACACCCACACGCTGTGCGGGCTTCGTCCGTTGGATACAAGCCGCGTCTCTCGATGGCGTCAACCCGCCCATGCGGATCGTCTCCGCGACATGCTCAAGCAGCTACCAGAACTTCCCGGCGAGTTGATCAAGCTGGGATATGAACAAAATGATGATTGGACCCGCCCCTATCTGTAATCCTCAGCAGCGTCGTTCAGGCTTTTTGCCGGGACTTGACAGCACCTGCAAAAACACCACCCTGATTGCTCAACCCAAACGAGGAGCAATATGTCCAAGAAGTACAATGCAGAGCCGGCAATGACGATCGATCCGAATAAAAAGTATTCGGTCACCATCGAAACCACTGAAGGTACCATCACCGCGGATCTTTTTCCCAAAGATGCCCCGCATCATGTGAACAGCTTTATCTTCCTGGCTCGGGAAGGATTCTACGACGGCGTGATCTTCCATCGCGTGATTCCGGGTTTTATGGTTCAGGGCGGTGACCCTACGGGAACCGGAACCAGCGGGCCTGGTTATCAGCTCAAGGCGGAATTCAATAAACGCAAGCATTTGCGCGGCGTGCTTTCGGCGGCCCGCAGCAATCATCCAGATTCAGCAGGTTCGCAGTTCTTTCTCATGCACCAGGAAGCGCCACACCTCGACGGGCAGTACACCGCCTACGGCCAGGCCACCGGCGGGTTGGAAGTGATCGACAAAATCGTAAACGCCCCGCGCGATCGCAATGATCGCCCGAAAACCCCGGCGAGCATCAAATCCATCACTGTTACCGAAACGTAAATCAAGCCCCTGCAGCGGCGGCCGGTTTACCGCCGGCCGCCTTTTACAGTTCGGTGTATTTCCTGGCGATTCCGCGCGCTTTACCAACCGGATACTTTTGCGCGTTGACTTCCATTTTTGCCTTAAACGCCGCAGGGAGATCGATCTCCAGATCGTTTGCGAGCAGAAGCACCCATCCGAGAATATCCGACAACTCCTGCCCCACATGCTCGCGCTGCGACTTAAGATGCGTCAGAAGCTCATCCCCATTGCGCCACTGCATGATCTCCACCAGCTCGGCGACCTCCAGAGACATCGACAGGGCGACATCCTTGGGATTGTGAAACTGCTGCCAGTCGCGCTCGGCTCGAAACTGCAGCGCGACCTGGGTCAGCTCCTGCAGCGTGGTTGCATCAGGCATGATGAATCCTTTAATAGCGGCGGTTGTTGTCAGCAGCGCAAGGCATCGAAATGCGACACCGTCTGCAATTCTTCCTGCTCTTTCAAGCGCCGAAGATCGGCGATTAGTTGCTTGAGAGCTGTCTCCACCTTGACGATGATGTCTGCAGCCTTGAGGTTCTGCACATCGATCGGACGACCGAATTTAACACGCACGGGTGATGGTTTGAAAAGCGATTTTCCGCGCGGCCACGCCTGGAAGGAACCGTCAATTCCCACTGGAATTACAGGCACATCCACCTTTCGAACAATGAGCGTGAACCCGCCCGCCAGTGGCTGCAGCTCACCACTCAGGGAGCGGGCCCCCTCGGGGAAAACTGTAAGCACATGCCCTTCTTTCAATCGCTTGATCGTCTCGCGCACCGCCCCGACGTCGCCCGCGCCCTGGCGAACCGGGAACGCATTAAGCCGCGGAATCACGCGACCAAATACCGGAACATCAAAGAGCTCGCTTTTGGCAAGGTAACTCGCGGGGCGGCGCAGCTGCACACCGATGACGGCAGGATCGAGAAAACTCAAATGATTGCTCAGCAGCAGTGCGCCGCCAGTAACAGGGACGTTATCCACCCCGTACACCTTCAGATCAAAAAGCACACTGGCCGCGATACGACAGCACGCGCGGACGAGGGAGTAAGTAGGGGTAGCAGGGACAAAAGGGGTAGACACGAAATAGACCCCTTAAATTTCACTGCCGGCCGGAACGCGCAGCGCCTCGGCCTTGGAGATGATGGATTCAACCACCTGCGATTCCGCCAGCTGCGTGGTATCGATAATCGTTGCTCCCGGGGGGACGGTCAAAGGCCCAACCGATCTGGTCGCGTCACGCCGATCGCGAGACACGATTTCGTCGAAGATTTCGTTGAGATCGACGATTTCGCCCCGCGCCCGCAGCTGTGCCACCCGTCGCCGGGCACGTTCGTGCGGATCAGCATCGAGATAGATCTTCAGTTCGGCGTTGGGAAACGCGACTGTGCCCTGGTCGCGTCCTTCAGTAACGATGTTCCCGCGCTCATGACCGATCTCACGCTGCTGGCTCACCATCATTTCCCGGATCGCCGGCACGACGGCGATAAACGATGCCGCCCGCGTGGCGTCACCGGCGCGAAGCAAGTGTCCCACAGGTTCGCCGTTTAATAAAATTTTTGGCGGATGTTTTACAAAATCAAACTCGACCCGGGAATTACGGGCGACAAAAAGCAACGCACGGGCATCTTCCAGATCGGTGTTGCGGCGAATCGCCGCCAACCCTAATGCGCGATACATGGCGCCGGTATCGAGAAAATCAAACAACAACCGCTCGGCGACCGCCAAAGCGACTGTCGATTTCCCTGTACCTGCTGGCCCATCGATCGTGATGATCATCTTTTATTCGCCTGATACTGCGTTCCAAATTCGCCACGACATCGCGTTTTGCGAACTCCTGGTCATCCTGATAGCCCTCGTGCCTCACCTTAAAAGCGTCGCGGGGCAAGCATTTATTTTGCCGCCCAGGCGAATCCACGGCGGATGATCGTCAGGCACGGCTCGTTTGCAAGTACCCGCTCATCATGTCCCAAACTATTATAGAACACTCGGCCCTTTCCGAAAACCTTTGTCCATATGACAGGCATATCCACCGGACCGTTGGCAGCATGAGGGCCGTCGGCCACGGGAAACCGCGTATACGCCAGCACACGGATCGCGGGATCCACATGCATGTAATACTGCTCAGATTTTACAGTAAAATCGCTGAGATCTTGGGTTATGACACTCCGGAAGGGGGAAATTTGTACCTCGTATTGGATTCCGTCGTTCCCCGGATGGGCCACAAACTGGCCGCCTGTCATAAACTGCCACTCGCTATTGTCACGAAACGCGTCGCCCATTCCACCATGGCAACCGGCCAATCCCACGCCTGCCGCCACAGCTTTTAATAACGGGTTCACCTGCTCGGTTGTGATCTTACCCATGGTCCAGTTTGGTACGATCAGGTCCAGCGCCATCAGCCTGGCCTGATCCTTCAGCACGTCAAGGTTATCGGATTGTTCAACTTCAAAACCGCTTTCGCCAAGGACGCGTCCAAATAGCTCGGCCATCGCGGCGGGTCGATGCCCTTCCCACCCGCCGGAAAGGATTAGTGCTTTTTTTCCCATCTCTATTTACCCCCTTAATGTCCGTCAATCCGGTCGCCGGCTTCGTTCAAAACCACCGTATAGCTCCCCTGCTTTGAGTCGAAAAAGGAAACATCATAGAAATACTGATGACTTAGAAATTCCCGCTCGATTCTCTGAATATAAATTCCCGGATAATCCAGCACGAGAACCGCCCGCACTGTCGGTGGCGCTTGATCGAAATGAATTGTTTCTCGATGCGTGGGAATGCACTGACACGAAACGCAAAGCGGCAAGAACAAAATCGCGATCCATCGCACCTCTCCGCGGAGCATCGTCACATCCCTTCTTCGTCGGCAAAATGTTCCACCGGCCAAGACACCCAGATAACACGGCAGATCATGTCGCTCCGAACAGTTCGCTCATCGTCTCGGCAACGTTACCCGCGCGCATCAGTGATTCGCCGACGAGGACGGATCGCACTCCCATGCCGGTGAGCTTTGCGACATCGTCGGCGGTACGTATACCGCTCTCGCTCACCAGCACCGAGCGATCTTCCACCAGTTCGCTCATTCGCAGCGTGTTGCTTAAATCAGTTTTCATGGTGCGCAGATCGCGGTTGTTGATCCCCAGCAAGCTGTAACTCCGATGCGGAAACCCAATCACGTGATCCCGCACGCGCATCAGGTTGTCGATATCATGCACCTCGATCAAAACCGTTAAGTTCAGCTCTGTCGCGAGGATCTGCAAATCAATCATCCTCGACGTTTCCAGGCACTCGGCGATAAGAAGAATCGCATCCGCGCCCGCGGCACGGCTTTCATACACCTGGTACGGATCGATAATGAAATCCTTCCGTAAGACCGGCAGCTTTACCACGTCCCGGATCGCGTGGATATATTCCAATCGGCCCTGAAAATATTGCTCATCTGTCAGAACACTGAGCGCGTCAGCGCCGGCTTGCTCGTAAGCCCGGGCGATCGCCACGGGATCGAAATCGGCCCTGATGACCCCCGCGCTGGGGGATGCCTTTTTTACCTCGGCGATGACATTGACCTTTTTTCTGGTCAATTTGGGATCATGCGTTACTGCCGCAAAGAAATTGCGCGGGCGACCCAGCGTTGTGATCGTTTCCTTGAGTTCTTCCAGGGGCGTGGCGATTTTTCGCTGCGCTACTTCCTGCTGCTTGGTCTGAATGATCTGGTCCAGAAAATTTTCATCCATGACAGATAATAGGCAGCTTTGCCACCCCTTAAAGGTACGGTAAGGTTGTACACCGGTCGGAAGCGAACAATTCGCAAAGCCGGTGTTTCACTGTAAGTCGGGTCAACTTCATGTCAATTTTGCCGATGAATACTCCTTGGAAATCAGGTTCGGGAGGGATTCATTTGGTTCCTGTCGCCGCAGTATCGACCGCGCCCGGTTCTGTCGAACCCACTACTGCACCTTTGCCCGATGATAACAGCGTGATGGTGTTGTGGATCTGGGCGATTGTGGGCCTTTCGGCCGCTTACGCTTTTGGCGCTTTTCGAAGCCGCTCGATTGTCGGTCCCGAACGCATCGCGCCGGGACAATCCGCCTGGGATCTCATCATCGTCCTTTTCCTGTCGTTTTTGATGACAGTGCTGGCCGTGGGAACTGTTTCTCGCGTGCACCTTGGACCCGATTCCAAGCTGCTGGTTCTCAACGGCGCGGCCAATGCTCTGTCATGCCTGGCAATCATCCTTCTTCTGAAATTTTTCCACCCCGGGCAACTTACCCGCCTCGGAACGGATCCTCGCTGGATTTTCGCGGGAATGGCGGGTGGCGCGGCTACTTTATTCGTTCTTTATCCGCTGATTTCGTTGAGCGGCGTAGCGGTAGGCTTTTTCTATTCACGCCTGCATCTCAGCAAACCCGGACCGCACGAGTTACTTCAACTTCTTGGCGACACCCGCAACCGTGGAATAATAATAGGCACTATTGTTCTGGCATCCATCGGGGCACCGCTGACAGAAGAACTGATGTATCGAGGCTTGCTGCAAACCGCGCTAGGCACGGCGTTCGCTACTCTGTGGACGCAGGTGAATGGCAGCAATTCACTGGGTGCGGCCGAAGAGATAAGGTCAGTTGAATCGCCGCAGGCGTTTCATCGCTGGGCTGCAGTCGTTTTGACCGCGGGCATCTTTGCAGCAGTGCACATGAACCTGGCCTTTTTCGTCCCCATTTTCATACTGGCGCTGGGGCTGGGATATGTGTATGAGCGGACCGGTAATTTGTGGGTCAGCATTTTGCGCATGGATTATTCAATGGCGGACAAATTTTGTATTTCATGTTCGGGCATCGTTAATCCAAACGAGTCTACATCTCCCGCTTTTTGAACTTGGCAAGAAGCTTATTTCCTGCCTCAATATCCTTATCCGCAGCTGTTTGAACTGTTTTGAAACCGGTGGTGTCGGTGAAGATCGCCTGCATGCTGACGGCGGCGGAAGAGATCTGGCGGGCCTGCGTTACAAGGTTGTCAAGCTTCTCAACGTTTTGCGGCGATAGACCTGTCAGGTTGTTGTTGACCGCCCCGGGAGCGTTTCCGCTGGGACCGGTCCGAACCGACGTCTTGCGAAGCGGTTTATCGGCCGTTTTTTCAATCGAACTTATTTCCCCGGACAGCGGGTTCTCTGCCGCACTGAGAAGATCAGTCGCACGGTTTCCAAGCTTGACCAGCAACTCCTTTGACTGCGTGTCGGACCCAGTGGCAGCAATTTCCACATCGCGAACATCCGCCATCTGAGGGGCAACATCGAGAATGCTGGATAAACTTGTCGCCTGCTCAGCGTTGGCAACAATAGGTTTGTCGACGGTATATAAATCCGTGAACAGCGCGGCGAATGCCTGCTTTCGGCTATCGGGAGCAACAATATCGATCGCCGGGTCCGTGCTACGTGTCCCATCGTCTTTTGTCTTGGGTTGATACTTGCCCGAACCGCTGGAGCGCTTGACGAGCAATGACGTAGCTTTGGCGACGGATAGCAGGTTTGCATCTGCACCGACGACCAGGCCGGCAGCTCTAAAGGCATCTTGCGCCTGCTTGATGCCTTGGTTCGCAGCATGGATTCACCCTTTAGCATCAGGAGGGCGTAATGCGTCGCGGGATCAGCGACTGTCGTCTTATCGCTTAATGCTTTATTGAGCGGAGGAAGCAGCTGCTTGTATTGACCCTGATCGAACATCGCGTGCAATTGATCGGGGGTCTGAACGGGCACCGGAGCCGCAGCCGCCACCTGCCCCGCGCACAGTGCCAGAGCGATCACTGAACCGCTGGCCCACACGCGTGAACCGGCAAGTCGACAATCTACCGCCATCCAGTTGAAAATCTTCATGTGTTCCTCGGCTCGAGTTCCCGCCTGCAAAAGGCGGGTAACGACATCTCTAGATAACCGCCCGCGATCAATCCGCTTGCATTGTCGCTGCAAACGCCCACACCGGCAAGATATTTCAAGAATTCTCACCACTCCGCCTTAATCTCAAGACGGACGACCAACTCGTTTTTTACACGCTGTTCTGGTTTTACCCGGTCCTCTCCCGTACGTTCGGCGGCATGGGCGACCTTGTGCGACGTGTCTTGTTATTTGCATTGATCATCAGCAGTGCTGCCATTTATCTCATTGGAAACGGTCGGGTCGCGTTGTGGGACCGGGATGAACCGCGATTCGCGCAGGCGTCGAGACAGATGCTCCAGAGCGGCGACTGGGTGGTGCCGCACTACCTGGACAAGGCCCGCACTGCCAAACCCGCATTAATCTACTGGTGCCAGGCCACGTCCATGGAGATGTTCGGCGACAATGCATTTGCCGCGAGATTCCCTTCAGCAATCGCAACGCTGACGCTGCTGATAATACTTTCAATCACACTTTGGAAACCGCTCGGGTCAGAAAGAACCGCCTGGACGGTCTTCATTTTCGCCACCAGCGGGCTCACCATTGCGGCTGCCAAGATGTGCATCACCGACGCAGTACTCACGCTCTGGATTACCATCGCACAGCTCTGCTTTTTTTCCATCTGGAACGGAAATCGGACGTGGAAACCTGTGCTCACGCTCTGGCTGTCTGTGGGTGCGGCTGCACTGACTAAAGGGCCTGTTGTACTGGGAATGCTGGCCATGACGGCACTGGCGCTAACGCTCTTTGAAGGCGAATGGGTTACTCCCTTTCGCTGGAATACGCGCGACTGGTCACAGAACATCCGCTTCCGATTGTCCGCTCTTAAAACGCTTCGTTGGCTCGGCCGCACGCGCCCGGTCATGGGGCTGATTCTAGTTTTAGCCGTTGTACTGCCGTGGGTTGCGATGGTTCAGATCCGTGCGACGGGTTTTCTCCTCACTGGTTTTAAACACGAGGTGTGGGACCGCATGATGACCCCACTTGAGCAGCATAAAGGCCCGCCGGGTTATTATCTGCTGACCATTTGGATGACATTTTTCCCATGGAGCCTCCTATTGCCGCTCGCAATTGAGTTGGGATTTAAGCACCGCGCTGATCCAAAGGTTCGCTTCGCGCTCGCGGCTGTCATCGGACCCTGGTTCATGCTCGAGTGTGTGCGAACAAAGCTTCCACATTATTTCCTCCCCGCGTTTCCGCCGCTGGCATTTTTGACGGCCGACGCTTTCATGCGATGCCTGCGAGGTGAGACCGGCGACCTGAGATCCAAGCCGTTCGCAATAGCATGTGGAATCTGGGCCGTGCTGCTTGCGATGGCCGCGTCTGCGCCGTGGATTTTTATCCGCGTGCCACTGCCGATGCCGATCCATGCCATGGTGGTGCTCTCCGTATTGGGCATTGCTGTGGGCGCGACTGTATTTATCGCATTTAAAACCAACCGCGTCCGAACGGCCGCAGTGACAATGGGCATCGGCACCTTTGCGCTTGTGGCTGTCATGTACGGCTGGTACCTACCCAATGCACAATTCCTGCGACTCTCTCCCCGGGTTGCCGACGTTCTCATCGATAATCACGTCACGCGGCCCAACCAGGTCATGATGCTTCAATACATGGAGCCCAGCCTGGCTTTTGCGCAGGGCGGCACAATCGCAGAAGCTGGAGATCTCTGGTTTTCCAAATCGTGCGAATCGAAACTCACCCTTTGGCTGGTTCTTCCTGAGTCCGTCTGGGATAACGCTCCCCAAGATCTTCAGGCAGATTACAAGGTTGTCGGGAAAGAATTCGGCTGGGCCTATGCAGATAAAGGGAAATGGATCAATGTGCTGGTGATTCACCGCAAGCCACCGGAACTGCAAAAGCTAATATCGAAACCTAACTGAACACGAAACGTTAATCGTTCGCATTTTTTCAACCGGTGTTATACTTCCCGACAATGGACCAGCCCGGCAAGATTTTAGTGGTTCAGCCCAACTGGGTTGGTGACGCCGTCATGGCCACGCCGACCCTCCGGGCTTTGCGCGAACTATTCCCAACCAGCCATATCAGCTATTTGATGCGCAGGTATGTCAAAGGTCTTTACAGCGGTATGCCCTGGGCCGATCAACTGATCACCTATCGCACGGGAAAAACCAAGGCCAGAGCCGGCAAAGGAATATTCGACCTGGGTGCGCGCCTGCGCTCCGGCAAATTTGATCTGGCGATTCTGCTGCCCAATTCCTTTAAGTCCGCCCTTACCTGCAAGATGGCGAACATCCCACGCATCTGCGGTTACGATCGCGATGGGCGCGGCTTTCTCCTGACCGACAAACTTCTCCCTGTCAAAGACCGCGGAAAATTCGTCCCTTCTCCCATGCTACACACCTACCTGGGTCTGGCGAAATATCTTGGGTCCGCATCGCGTGATGTGCGTATGCAGTTGTTCGTGACCGACTCCGATCGACGCGAAGCCGCCCGCGTCTTCGCCAAGGCCGAGTTGGACCCGGATCTCAATCGACCGGCAGCCACGGGAAAACCGCCGTTGATTGTCTTGAATCCCGGCGCTCAATATGGTGCGGCCAAATTGTGGAAGGCTGAATATTTTTCGCAGTTGGCCGATCGTTTTATTGAAGACCTCGGGGCCACGGTACTGCTCAGTTCAGCACCGCGCGAACGGGCGATCGTGGACACGATCGCCCGACAGATGAAGCACGCGGCTATCGATCTTTCAACCGCCGGTATGACATTGGGATCCCTCAAGGAGATCGTCCGCCGGTGCGATCTGATGGTCACCAACGATACAGGCCCCCGCCACATTGCCGCTGCAATGGATGTCCCGGTCGTCACTGTATTTGGTCCGACGCATCCGGAGTGGACGGAGATTTATTACCCAAGGGAACGGCAGGTTGCGATCAAGGTTTTCTGTGGTCCATGCCAGAAAAAGACCTGTCCTCTCGATCACCGCTGCATGACCGGCGTCACTCCCGCCATGGTGTGGGATGCCTCGCAGGAACTGCTCTCACCAGGCTTGCCTGTATTGAAATAGTAGCACTTATTCACTGCGCAAATTCTCCGCCGGCGAAGAGGATTGCAGTCGGTAGATCGGATAGACCGCCGCCGCCAACGCCGCTGCGATCGCCAGCAAGAAATTCTCTCCCCAGAAAATGGGTTGTGGTGTTGTCGGGATGCTCCACCCAAACGAGCGGAACTGAATCACATACGCCAGCACATAAGCTAGGATTGTCCCGGCTACCGGCGCAATAGTCGCCGAAGCCACCGCGATAAGCATTCCCTGCCCCAACACCCATCCGCTTAATTGCCGACTCGACATTCCCAACGCGGTCAGCACGCTGAAGTCGCGCTGCCGTGCCAATGCCAGCGCAAGCAGTGACCCTGCCAACCCGCAGAACGCAACACCCCCGGAAAGCCACGTGAGTACCACCGTCACCTGAAAAGTGCGGTCGAAAATCGTCATCGCCTGGTTTTTTACGCCGTCAAAACTGTCCACCACCACCGGGTAACTGAGGCGCAATTGCTTCGACCACTCGCGCGCCAGTGCCGTTCGATCAACGCCGGGCTTTAACGCGATCTGAAGCGATGTGATCTTTTGATCGTTCCAATACCTGGAATATGTTTTTCTTGCCATCATCATCTGCCCGCGTTCGGTTCCAAAATCAAAGAACACCCCGAACACATGAAACTGATGAACGCCCGTCGGCGACTGTACGTCGACGGCATCTCCTGTCGACACATGCAACCGCCCCGCCAGCGGCTCGCTCACGAGCACATCCTTGCCGGGGTCGAAAACCGCACTCCAAGACGCTCGCGTTTTCATCGGCAGCGTCTTGAGCACCTCGTCGATGTCCGTTCCAGCCAGCAGCGTAGGCTTGCCGCCCATGAGAACATCGATACTCCTGTATTGGTTGATGTGACGAACCATCGGCTGGTTCCGAACCCAATCCTCAACCTGCGGATCCAGCGTCGCGTCGACCTTGTGATTCAGCAACAACTCAGGTCCGATGAAAATATCTGCTGCAAATCGACGGTCCATCCAGCTGTCCAGCGACGTGCGAAACGAATGCACCATCGTGCGAATCCCGATGTTCATTGACATCGCCAGCATGGTCGCTGCCACCGCAACGCCCGTTACGCCCAGCGATCTTGCGACTGTCGCGGCGGACATTTTTAACCATACCAATTGCAGCGGCCCTGCCACGCAATCAATGCCGCGACACCCCATGCGCGTTACCCACGGACACATCAGCGCAAACCCCACCGCCACCAGAAATGCCATCGCAAAACCCGCTGCGGGTCCAGGGATTACGATGGCAATGTAAGAAAGACCAAGAAGCAGAATGCCCGCCGCCAGCAACAGCGCGGACCGGCGCCCTGAGCCACGCTGCCGGTCTCCGCTTCGAAAAGCGTTGATCGGCGGTGTGCGCGACGCCTGAATCAAAGGCATCATCGCCCCGACCACGCAGCTCGCCACCGCCACTCCCAGCCCCCTGGTCCACATGGTGGCATTCAACATGACTGGCAGCGGTCGTACTGCTGCATACAGATCGTTGATTGTGGTGCCGATATATCCCACCAAAACTCTCGCCAGTCCCCATCCTCCCAGCACTCCGAGCACACCGCCTAGTCCTGCAAACACAAGTGCTTCCGCCATGTAAAGGCTCCCCAACTGCCAGCGCGACGCCCCCAGGCAGCGGAGGATTCCCAGGCTGGCGTGCCGTTGCTGGACGGAAATGAGCATACTGTTGTAGACAATAAAGACGGCGACGAAGCTTGCCATCAGTGACAGGGCCGACAGGTTCAATCGATACGATTGGATCAGCTGTCCCAGTGATTGCGCCTGCTGTTCGGTGGATCGAAGCACCAGCCCGGCGGGCAATCGTTTGGACAGTTCGGTGACCTGCGCATCGTTGTCCAGAACCGTGTCAATGCGGTCCAGTTTGCCCGTTAAACCGGTGAGCTCCTGCGCGGTCGCGAGATCGGCAATGATTACATCCGACAATTGGCTGGCTGCGATTCCAGTCGGTTCGATCACTGCGATCACGCGCACATCCGTCCGGTGTTCTCCCACCGTGAGATTCAGGCTGGATCCTGCCGCGACATGCAACCGATCAGCCAATGTTTTGACCAATACCACTGAGTTGGGCTCTGTGAGAAACTGCCGAAAAGCCTCTTCATTTAATGAAGTTTGCATCTGCGTAAACGAGCGCAGTCGGCGTTCAGAAAAAACATCCACGCCTATCAATCTCGCAAGAAGCGCATTGCCTTTGCCTGCAAGCACGCCACGATCGATCATTGGCGCGAGTGGGAAATCGATTTTATCCCGCAGCAGGCCAATGTATTGTTCATCCGTGATTTGCCCGGTCTCGGCAAAGACGCTGTGCGTGGAACGTTGTGCCAGCGAATCGACCGCCCCGCTGAAGCTTTGCACGCAAGCGGCCACTGCAGCGTCGATCGCGATTACGACCGCCACGCCCAGCGCCACGCCGACAAGGCAAAGCAAAGTCTCCAGCTTATGCCGGCGAATATGGCCCCAAATCAGATGGGCAAAAAAAACAAGCATGCGGAAATGATAGCCGAATCAGTTCATTACGCTTTCAAAACCACCATTGCGGTGGGACCGCCAAAGCCCGCGGCATGGATCAGGCTCCGGTGCCTCGCGGGAATGACGTTCTGCGTACGCTCGATCCGAAATCGACTGACCATAGGATTTGGTGTATTCACATTGCCGGGCACCCGTTGAATTGACCGGCAAAGACAATCAATAACGACCCCCACCAGGCCCGACGCACCCAGCGTGTGTCCCAACGCAGCTTTGTGGCTGTAGATGAGCGAACAAATCTCCGGCGGTAAAGCGGCTGCCAGCGCCATGAGTTCTGTGCTGTCATTCAACACGGTTCCGGTTCCGTGCGCATGAATCAAGTCGATCCTCGGATTGAGTTTGAGCATTTGCCGAAGAAGATGTTGCGGCACCATCCCGTGCGGATCGTTGCCGGTGAGATGCGTCGCATCTCCGCCCAGGGCGTACTGATCGATCTTTGCAAGACTGCGCGGTGTGTCATGAATTGCCTCAAGACAAACAGCAGCAGCTGCCTCGCTCATTAAAAAACCGCCGCGATTCACATCAAAAGGCCGGCAAACTTCGCCCGGTCCGGTCAGCACGCCCAGCCTTTGGAAACTGGCAATAAATAACGGATGCACCGACGCTTCGGTCGCTGCCACCAGCACTCGACGTGCTTCGCCTGAGCGGATCATCAATGCTCCCCGAATCAGACCGTGCAACCCGCTTGCGCATGCGGCCGAGACGCATAATCGCGGGGCCACCGTCGCACCAAAGTGCTGAGCCAACTGCGAGGACAAATCAGAGAGCCCAAAGAAAACCCGTCCGCCTCTCGGGGGCTTCGCGTTACAAATCCAGGATTCAACCGTTCCCTTGCTTGTACAGGCGACGACGCCAACGTCGTCCCGATCCGAATTCCATGCGGCCTGCGCGATCGCTTCCTCACTGGCTTCGATTGCGAGTGAAATTGCTCTTGGAAGATTTGGTTCTCCAAATCGAGACGAAACCTGTGTGTGACCGCTGATCGATTGACCTTCGAGCAATGCACTGAATGTGTCGCCTGCTGATCGACCTAAAGGTGTGACAAGGCCTATGCCGGTGATGGAAATATGAGGTTGCACAATGGAACACGATCGCGGGTTGAAGCCCTGCTACGAGAGAAAATCGGTCGCCCGGCGCGTAAGCCGGGTGAATGCCTCGATATAACGGTTCCGCGTTCCTTCGATCACATTCGGCGGGAGATTCGGAGCCGGCGGTGTCTTGTCCCATCCCTGCACTTCCAGCCAATTCCGCACAAACTGCTTGTCGAAACTCGGTTGATCCTTGCCCGGTGCGTAACCGGACGCCGGCCAGAATCGGCTGCTGTCGGGGGTGAGGATTTCGTCGATCAAAATGACTTTATCCTTGTACATTCCGAACTCGAATTTCGTATCGGCGATGATTACCCCGCGATCCCGTGCCAGCCGCGCAGCGGATTTGTACAGGTCCAGCGTCCGGGTACGCAATTCGTTGGTGATATCTCTGCCGATCGCTTTTTCCATTACTTCATAGGATACGTTCTGGTCGTGCCCGGATGACTCCTTGGTGGCCGGTGTGAAGATCGGTTCGTCGAGCTGTTCGCATTGACGAAGTCCTTTCTGCAGCGCTATCCCGCAGACCTTTCCAGTTGCCTGGTATTCCTTCCAGCCCGAACCGGCCAGGTAACCGCGGGCGACGCATTCAAACGGTATAACCTCGGCGCGCCTGACCAACATGGATCGGCCGCGCAGACTTTCATCAAACAGCTGCACTTCACGTGGGAAGCGATTGATATCCGTGGTGATCAGATGGTTATCTTGCGAACCAAAGGTTTCGAACCAGAACAGGCTAAGGGCCGTGAGGATTTTGCCTTTGTCGGGAATCCCTTCGCGCATAATCACGTCGAATGCGCTGATACGATCCGTGGCAACGATCAGCAGTTCGTCGCCGAGATCGTAAACATCACGAACTTTTCCCCGCTTGACCGGAAACGGCAACGAGCTTTTCATCATCGCAGGCATCCGTTGAAAGGTACGAGAGCGAGTTGCCAATTACAATCGCGCGCATCAGTTGGACACGGGAAAGTTTGGCGAACCACCGGTTAAGCAACTTGCTAGAATCAGCGTATGGACGCGCGATTGACCCAGGCTGCCCGGTTTCAGCAACTGAAAAATTTCCCCGCCGCCGAGGAAATCTATCGGCAATTGCTGCGGGTTGAGCCGAAAAACGTGGATGCATTGCTGCTGCTCGGGTTACTCGAAAACGAAACAGGCCGGAATGAAGAATCGGTCCAGACCCTGCGTGCGGCACTCAAAATACAGCCGCACCGGGCGGAGGTCCGGCAGACTTTAATCGCCCCACTGCTTTCGCTTGGTCGATTACCTGAAGCGGTTGTGGAGGCACGCGAGCTGGTCAGGCTTCGCCCACTGGTAGCCGACATGCACCACGCGGCCGCAAGACTTCTGCTACAAAGCGGCGACGCGACACTGGCCCTGGCATACGCAAAACGCGCGACGGAATTAAATCGTAAATCCGCGACGATGTTTGTCACGTTAGGCCGAGTTTATCAACAACTGAAAATGAATGACCAGGCGATGATTGCTGTGAGGCGGCTCTTGCTCTTGATCGGGGATGTGCCGATGCCATTATCGACAAGGCAATTCTGCGGCAAGCGCAGGGACAGCTTGATGACGCGGTTGCGTTGTACGAAGCAGGTCTGGCGATCGAGCCGCGTAATGTGGCGGCTTTAAACAACCTCGGTGGCTGTTACCTCATGCTCACCCGCAGCGCCGAAGCCATTCGCTGCTTCGAGGCTGCAGCGACGTTGTGGCCCAAAAACCCCAAGCTGCCAAACAATATCGGCGCGGCCTTGAAAGAGCAGGGCCAGATCGATCAGGCCCTGGTGTATTTTCAACAGGCGTTGCAGCTGGATCCGAAGTATTCAGACGGTTACTGCAATATAGGTGGATCGTACGCGACGATCGGTGAGAATCAGCTGGCTATCGACGCCTATCGCGAAGCGCTGCGATTGAAACCGGATTTTGCGGAAGTACATAGCAACCTGCTGCTGGCAATGTTGTCTCCCACACACCTCTCGCGCGAGGCGGTTTTTGAAGAGCACCTGGCATGGGATCGAGCGCAGACGGCGGCCGTACAGAAGCTGCCGGCAGTTGCATGTAAGCTGCCAGTTGATCGGAAGATTCGCGTCGCTTATGTCTCGCCGGACTTTCGCGAGCATTCGGTGAGATATTTCATAGAACCTATCTTTGCAGGTTGCGATCGAAACGCTTTCCATGTCGTCTGTTATGCCACCGGACGTCGGCGCGATGCGATCACATCTCATCTCTCCAAATTTGTGGACGAATGGCACTTTGTCGCGGAGCTGACGCATGAGCAATTAGCGAATCTGATTCGGTCGCACGAGATCGATATCCTTGTTGATCTGGCGGGGCATACATCGGATAACCGCCTTCTCACGTTCGCCGCCCGGCCCGCACCCATTCAGGTGACTTACTTGGGATATCCCTCGACCACCGGGCTTGGCGCAATGGATTTTCGACTGACCGATGCCATCTGCGATCCACCCGGCTCTGATCCATATTACGTAGAGAACACTTGTTCGATTGCCGAGGGCTTTTTTCACCTATCGGGACGATCCAGCCGCCTGGTTCGATCCAGATTTGCCAGCCGATCGGAATGGTCATTTTACTTTCGGGTCGTTCAATGCGTTCACCAAAATGAATGACGAGACGCTCGATTCTTGGGCAACGATTCTCCGCGCTGTTCCGGAAAGTCGACTGCTGATGAAAGCACGCCCGCTGGAAAATCCCAGCACGCTTAAGCGCGTCAATACTTTTTTTAACGAGCGAGGCATCGCGAGTGACCGCCTCGCGCTAAAGGCCTGGGTCAGCATAGGCGAGCACACCGCCATGTTGGGTTCGAGCATCGATTTGATGCTTGATGCATTTCCCTACAACGGACACACGACTTCCTGCCAATCAATCTGGCGCGGCGTGCCAGTAGTGACGCGCTCGGGCAACACGTTTCGAAGCCTCGTTGGTGAATGCATCATGCGAAACCTAGATCTGCCGGAATTTATTGCAGCGTCAAAGGAAGAGTATGAGCAGGTCGCAATTCGCCTGGCTGGCGATCGCAAATATTTACGCACACTTCGTCCAAGCCTGCGTCAGCGTATGCAGCAATCGCCGTTATGTGATGCGAACGGGTTCTGCCGAGAATTAGAGTCCGCTTATCGTGAGATGTTCAGTGAGATTCACCGTGTGAAATGATGGATTGCCGAGCAATGGAGTCGAACATCACCGCATCAGAATCTCAAACGGCTTATTAGCCCAGCTGCTGGGGGACTTCGCTCGATCGGGTTCAGGAAGCGGCGTGATTCGCGATGCGCCTGCGGGCGTTGAAATAAGTTCATCGACAGGGCGCACACTGACGACTCCATGTCCGGACGGCTCGCCGCCGCGCGGCAGCAAGAGAATTTTCCAGTGAAAAAGATCCACCGGCGGCAGGCAATATGGCGCGGGCTCTGTCCAAACGGCAAGCTCGTTGTACTTCGGCACAAGGTCGCTGAGCTGATTAGCAGCGACCCGACGAGTGGAGTCAGTGCGATTGTCGGCCAGGAAATTTAGATCGTAACGAATGCCGACATACAAAACCGCTGCAACCAGCAATGCTGAACCCAGAGCGCGTTCGCGGTCGCTAAACCGCAGCCGGTCCACCAGCACCGCTGCAAACAATGCGATTGCAACATCAATCAGGATTGCGAATCGTCCGTATTCCGCGGTTTTACCCTCGGCCAGCAAAACTAACTGGATCATCACCAACAAGACCGGCGCAGAAATAAAATACCGATGCGGTCAAACGAAGCTCGCCTCGTGCAGACTGATATCATTCCCAGTAGTCCGATCAGAACAGGTCCAGTTGAGACTCCCCGCAGGAGGCATCGACCGGCGAAAACCAAACCGCTCCACGACAAATGCGGCTGGTAAAAGCTGCCGTAATTCCCGACATTGGAATGCAGAATTTCGCGATGCAGCAATACATTCAACAATAGATATGGGTCGCTGATGATAATCGTCACGAATCCCGCTAATGCGGAGAGAGTCGTGATGCGAATTCGATCCCTCCAGGGCATCTCGCGCAGCAACGCCATTACCGGGAGAACGGCAAAAGCAACATAAGCCGTAAGGACCATGCCCACTCCGGCACCGGCGGTTACACCCGAAAGAATATACCAGCGACGTTTCCCGCATCGCACAAATTTTATCGCGCACCAGATGGTCAGCAGGATCAGTACACAACCCGCGAGATGCGGTTTTGCTTCGTGCGCCAGATCAATCACAAGGGGCAGCGCAGAATATAAAGCCGCAGCGGTGAGGCCGGCCGAAAATGTTCCGCTCCACTCACGTGCGATTGCGTAAACCACCAGGAAACCGATCAAACCCCACGCGGCCGAATAAGCGCGGGCAACGACGTAAAATCGCGCAAAATCGCCGGGATGATCCAGGTAATACGCAAGATCGCTTCGCAACGTGATGAGATGACACAGCGAACCGATTTTAAGCAAGGCGCCGACAGGATAGATCCAGAATCCGCCGTATTGGTAGAGTCGGGGGTCGAAATCCAGCCGCGCCGGTTTCATGCGCGACAGGGAGCGAAATGTGATCATTTCATCGGGCTGATTCGAGTATAGACGGAATCGTCGAACGATCTGGGCACGTTTGGCATCGGTGTCGTTCAATGCAATCGGTTGATCCCGTTGTGACGATATCGGATGCATGGCGATGTCGGCGCCGCGCGGCCCGTCTTCCTCCCACGCGCCGGCGAGCTGCATGATCTGATCGCCAGTCCACGGGACTCTACCGTTGAATAGCCATTGGTCACATTTACGACTTGGAAGTCCCCAGTTTATTCCCGTTGTGAACAAAATACCGGCGATGCAGAGAAACAGCATCAGCAAAACGATTTGCGTTAAGCGCGTCATAAAGCCACGTGTATCGAGCGCTGAAATCCAATGGCAGGATTACTAATTATCCGCAAGCACGTAGGACACTGCGTATCGAATCAATTCAGTGCTACTTTTTACGCGCAACTTTTCCCGGATATGGTCACGATGGACATCGACGGTCTTACTGCTGAGATGAAAAATCCCGGCGATTTCGCGCATGCTCATTCCTCGCCCGATACACTGGAAGACTTCAAGTTCTCTGTCACTGAGCTGATCCAGCGGCGACCCCTGCAGCGGCTTGCGATTCCGCACCTGCTTTTGCAGCAGGATTGCATTTACCTGTTCGCTGACCCATACCTCGCCGGCGAGAATATGATGAATGGCCGCAACGATCTGCCCTGTCGCCTGCGACTTCATGATGTACCCCTCGGCCCCGGCGCAGCACGCGCTCTGCCCAGAGCAATTCATCATGGATTGACAACACCAGCACCGGCAGCGAAGGATGTTTGGTTGCCAATTCCTTTACTAATTCCAGACCGGGTTTACCCGAGAGAGACAGATCCGTCACTACAAGATCCGGCATGTCCGCGGTCAGGAGATCCATCGCCTCCAGCCCGCTGCTGGCCATACCCGTCACCACAAGATCCATCTCGGCGTTGATGAACTGAGCCAGCCCCTCGCGAACTATCGGATGATCGTCGACAAGTAGGATCTTGTGTTTTTCCATGCCGCACCCGTACCCCGTTGGACTCAGAGCCCTACCACGTTAAAACCGCAATCGACGAAGATATTTTCCCCAGTTACACCGCTCGACAAATCACTGAGGAGATAGACCAGCGGTCTTTCCCACTTCATCGGCGTCGATATTGCGGTGAAGCGGGGCCTTCCGCTTGGTATGTTCAAACATCTCATCAATCCCGCCGACCGCCTTAGAGCTCAGTGTCGCAAGCGCGCCGGCCGAGATGGTGTTTACGCGGATTTTCTTATTGCCAAGATCATACGCGAGGTATCGAGAGGTGCTTTCCAGTGCTGCTTTGGCAACACCCATCACGTTGTACCCTGGAATAACTTTTTCGCTGCCGAGGTAGGTCAAGGCGATAATCGAACCACCGTCGCTCATCAAAGGCTCTGCCCCCCGTGTCAAAGCCACCAGGCTATAGGCGCTGATATCGATCGCCTGCTTGTAAACTTCTCGTGGGGTTGAGGTGAAATTTCCCTCGGTCATTTTCAGATAATCACGGTTGGCAAATGCCAGGCAATGGACGAGGAAATCGATCTTCCCAAACTGTTGCTTTGCCCCGTCAAAAAATGCGGCAATCGATTCATCGCTGCCCACGTCGCACGGATGAAGCCATTCATCAGCAAAACCGTTTTCCTCCATCGCCTTGCGAACCCTGCGCTGGGATTTTTCCGGGTTGTCCATCGGGAGAAAACCAAACCCGCATTTGGCTCCCTGCTTGATGCAATTCGCGGCAATATATGTGGCAATCGACCGATCATTGGCGATATTCAAAATTAAACCGGTCTTTCCGTCCAACAGGCCCATTCGGTCCTCCATGAAATTGAATTTTGTTCCCGCACGAAGCGGCAGGATCGGCACAGGATAGTCGCAGCAAACAGACAGAACAAGCCGACGGCAACCCAACCGATGGGTCGCGAAGAATTTGTCGTGAACATTAAAACATCGGATATGTTCTCGACCGCCCGATGTACCCATCGGCTACGTGCGGACGATTGAAACCGCTAAGCACGTTGGGTGGCGTGCCAGCCGGCAATGTGCGCGATATCATTGTTGGTCTCGGCCCGAAGCTGGATTGAAATTTGATCGCAGAAGAAAGCAAAAGCCCGCAATACTGTCTCTTGTAAATAATGAATGAGGTATCAATTAAATATGACCACGACACACCTAATTGTCATTGCAGAATCGATTGCCAAACCGGGACATGAAGATGAGCTGCGGAGGCATCTGAATACATTGATCGCCCCATCACGCTCTGAACCCGGATGCGTTCAATATACCTTGCATGAAAATAATGCCGAACCTGGAAAATTCCTGTTCTATGAAATCTGGAAAGACGAAGCAGCCTTCAAATACCACACCGAAACCAGCCACTTCAAAGAGTTTGGCCCTAAAGTAGAGCACCTGCGCCTACCCTCCCCACCGCTTCGTAAGTTCAGGGTGATCGCTTAGCAATTCAGGCCCGGTGCGTCATCGTCTGGCGACGCAGTTCGCGGTCCTGCTCTTTTTTCTTGATTGTCTCGCGCTTGTCGAATTGCTGTTTGCCTTTGGCAACACCCAGCTCAAGTTTTGCCCGGCCTTCTTTGAAATAAATCGCCAGGGGAACCAGTGTGGTTCCCTTGATTTCGCTTTCGGCAATCAACCGTTTGAGCTCCCGCTTATGAACCAGCAATTGGCGATCTCGACGTGGCACATGATTATAAACGATCGCCGACTTGGTGTAGGGGTCGATATGCGAATTAATTAATACCAATCGCCCTGCATCCACGCGGGCATATGCTTCATGTAATTGTGCCTTACCCTCGCGAAGGCTTTTTACCTCCGTGCCGACCAGCACCATTCCGCACTCAATCTTGTGCGTGATAAAATAATCGTGCAGGGCCCTGCGGTTGTTAATGCGGGGCGAATCGTTCTTGTCAGGGCGAGCCATATCAAAATATCATAGGTGACGTGCAGCGGTTTTCACACCTGGCCGTATTCAGTGTGCAGGCTTTAATAGATTAGCGGGTTGGGTGGCGGCACCGGATTCGCGGGCCAGTGGCATGGGCAATACTGTGACATCACCGAGCTTGTCCAGCTGATTTTTAACGATACTCGCCGGAGCTGCGACGACAATTGTCATCGCGTCGTCGATGACGTATTTCTTCACGACCGCCCGCACCTGATCCACAGTTACCGCATTGATATGCTTGGGATAAACATCGTAGTAATCGACTGGATAGCCATTCAGAAGACCTTCGAGCCGCATGTTGGCCTGCTGATCGATCGTCTGCATGCCCATGAGCATGCTCCCGCAGACGCGCCGCTTCGCAGCGTCCAATTCCGCGTCGGTGAGTGGCTTGTCTCCGTCCGGGGCTTTCAGATCATCGAGCACCTTCAAAATCGCCTGCACGCATTCACCCGTCACCTGAGGGCGAGTGGGCGCGTTAACCATGAATGAACCTACATAGCGTCCCGGTTCAAAGTATCCACTGACGCCATACACATATCCTTTTTGCGCCCGCACGTATTCCATTAATCGCGACTCGATTCCGGCACTGAGCAGTGTGTTGGCCAGCGCTCCGGCGAACTTTTGCCCGTCGTGAATGTCATACGCCTTAATACCCATGTCGACCACTGCCCCAGCGCCGGCCCCGCCGTCACCGGTGTCGATCAGAATAATTTTCCGCTTCGGTGAAATCGGGGGAAATGAGTAGTTGGGTGAAGGCATTTTTGCCGGTGCCCAGCCGTTGCTTAATTGCCTGGCCAGGTCCTGCCCCCGCTGAAATGTAACGTCACCGCTGATGACGAGGATGGCATCATCGGGATGATAAAAATCCGAATAAAACTTTTTCACGTCGCCCAGCGTGAGGTTTTCCACCGTAGCGGGTGTGGACGGGTGCCCCAGGGGAGAACCTGCAAATATCGTGGTGATCATGTCTTTCTCCGCAGCGGTCGCAGGAGCTGACAGAGATTGCGTTAACCCGGCTAGCGCCTGATCTTTTACCTTTACAAATTCTTCGGCGGGAAAGGATGGTGTCAGCAGCTCATCGCGTGCCCTGGCAAAGCCACGATCCACTTGGTCACTGGTGCATGAACCGGATAAGCGCGTCGTGTCACCGTTGTCGGTGACTCCAAGCGTGATGCCATGCGCGTCCAGATCGTCGCTGAGTTGCTGGAAGGATTGGCTTGCCGTTCCGTGGCCGACCATGTCCGCTGTGAGTTCGGCGAGGCCCGCCTTATCGGCCGGTTCGCTATGCGACCCATGTCGCATCGCCAACGTCCAGTTGATAACGGGCAATCGCGCGTCACTCAACACAATCACATGCACACCGTTGATAGTCGCTTCCTGCCCCTTAGCGAAAAATGCGGATGATTTTGAAGGGGGCATCGGAGGATGCTCGGGATACCCCACTGGAAACTGTATATCGCGCGGCAGGATCGGTTGAGTCGATGCAACGACGGGCACCATCGAGAGCAACGCTTTGGCGGCCATCGCAGCCTTTCGGCTTTGAGTGCCCAACGGGTCCGGTTCAACGGTCAGCAGTGTCGCCTGATTTGGGTTTAGATATTTCCGGGCAACCGCCAACGCATCGGCTGCCGTTACGGCGTCCAGCCTGACCAGGTCATTGTTTACGCGATCAGGATCTCCCGCCCATAACGCTTCATCACCCACCTGGCCGGCGATATCCGCGCAGGTCTGACGTCCCTGAATGCTCTGAACCCGGCGGATCGTCTTTGCCTTGGCCAGCTCGGCATCGGTCACTCCGTTTGCAAGGAGATCTGCGATTATATCGCTGAGCATTTTTTTTACGTGCTGCGGATCTTTACCCGGCATTATTTCAGCGATGACGCCGAACATTCCGCCGTTTTCCAGCGATTCATACAAGGTGGACGTACCGGAACAAAGTGGGTCTGCGCCATTTACCAGGGCTTTGTCGAGTCGGCTGGAAGACCCTTCGCCTAAAATCGCCGACAGAACCGATAGCGCGTAGTGATCGTCGGATTTGTAAGGCGGGATATGATATCCCATTACGATTGCGGTTAATCTAGCAAGTCGATCCGGAGCCGTGACTTGGCGCACCGTCGTCTGCGGAGGCTCGATCGCACTTCGTAAAGGGACCGCCTCGCCCGCTGGAATCCAGGCGAAATATTTCTGAACCATTGCTTTGGCCGCCGGGACGTCAATATCACCTGCAATGACCAGCACCGCGTTATTGGGAACATAGTAGGTGTTGAAGAACTGCTGCAGTTCAGCTGCCGGCGCCGCCAGCAGTTGCTGCATGTTTCCGATTGGCGTCCATTGATAGCCGCTGCGCGTAAACGCTGCCTTGAAGAGATCCTCATACAGGTTCCCGTAAGGTCTGTTTTGTTTGAGCATCCATTCCTGCGCGACCACTTTCCGTTCGATCTGATAAATCTCATCGGTGACCTTGAAACTGCTCATGCGATCGGCTTCGAGGTACAGGGCCATCTCCAGGTCTTCCGACGGCACGGTGTCGTGATAGACAGTCTGGTCGAAACTTGTGAAGGCATTGCAGACTCCACCAACCTGATCGACCAGGCGCATGTGTTCCTGCGGAGCGACATGTTTTGATCCACGGAACATCATGTGTTCAAACATATGAGCAAATCCCTGGCGGTCGGGGCGCTCATCGCGCGACCCAACGTGATACAGCACGCGAACCTGCACGACCGGCGCCTGGTGCAGCGGCGCGTAAATGACGCGAAGACCGTTGGGTAACGTATCAGTTGTAAAATCAATCCTCTGCACCGCGGGGGGAGCCTGCTGCTCATCGGCGGCAAATGTTGGCAGAGCACTCAGTAGAAGAGCCATCGACAGAGACAGAGCAAACTGACAACAACGCATTCGGAATCTCCAGTAAGAAAGCGGCAATCTCGCGAACGAGCCGCGATGCGCAACACCATGCGCCGCAACAAGCATAGTTTCGATTCATCCGCTTTGGACAGCACCCGCGACACAATTCACAATGATCATCGGTTTTCTTACACTGGGCACAGATGATCCCACTTGCCTTCTCAACCAACGCGTTCAAGAAAAACACGCTCACCGAGGCGGTCATTGCCATAGCAGACATCGGTTATTCCGGGGTTGAGCTGATGGCCGATGTACCGCACGCGCACCCAGCTTCATTTCATAAGCCGCAACGCGATGAATTGAAAAACCTCCTCCACACACTGAAGCTGACGGTTAGTAACATCAACGGTTTTACTCACTTTGCCGACGGTGATACCTATCATCCCACGTGGATTGAAGAAGATCCGGCAAAGCGGCAATTGCGCGTGAGTCATACCATCGGATGTGTCGAGCTTGCCGCGGAATTCGGTTCCACAACTGTGAGCCTGCAACCAGGAGGACCCACGATTGGTACCAACGTCACGCGTCTTCGCGCAGGCGAACGATTCGCCGACGGACTCAGGCAGGTTTTGGAAATCGCACGGGAGAAGCGAGTGATTCTAGCTATCGAACCCGAGCCGGGTTTGTTCATACAAACCGCAGCGGAGTATCTCTTATTCAAAAGAGAATTTTTTCCGGATGAGCCACTGATCCGAATGAACTGCGATGTTGGTCATCTGTTTTGCGTGGGTGAAGATCCGTCAGCTGTGATCCGCGACATGCCCGGGGAAATCGCTCATGTGCATCTGGAAGACATCGGCGTAAACCGCGTTCACCAACACCTCACACCCGGCAAAGGAGCGATTGATTTTCGATCTATTTTCGAAGCGCTAAGCGAAATCCGCTACGGAGGTTGGGTCACGGTGGAGCTTTACCCGTATGAGACAAGTGCCGCCGGCGTCGCCAAACAGGCTTGGATCCATCTGCAGAACCTGGTTGCACCAGGCGCATTGCACCGCGTTGGTCGCTGACGATAATCCGTCGTTAACATGGATTTTTTCAACTATAAAAACGGTGAACTGTTCTGCGAGGGTGTTCCAGCGGCGAAAATCGCCCAGGAAGTCGGTACGCCCGCATATGTCTATTCCAAGGCAACACTTCTGCACCATTATCGGCAGATAGCTGACGCCTTTAAACCGATCAATGCCACGGTCTGCTACAGCATTAAGAGCTGCGGGAATATCAATCTCTGTAAAATACTTGCCGACGAGGGTTGCGGATTCGACGTGACCAGTGGCGGTGAATTGTTCCGCGCTGCAGGCAGGCGGCGATCCGAAGAAAATTATCTATGCCGGTGTCGGCAAGACCGATCAGGAAATTATCGACGGGATCAATGCCGGCATTGCTGCGTTTAACCTGGAATCCGAGGCGGAGATCGAAAATATCGATCGGGTTGCGGGACTGATTGGTAAAAAAGCAATCGGCGCTGTTCGCATAAACCCTGATGTGGATCCAAAGACTCATGTGAAGACCACAACAGGGAAGAAGGAAACCAAGTTCGGGGTAGATATCGAACGAGCCGAGCGAGTCTTCGAACAATATCGCAATCTGAAGAATCTACGGATTGCCGGTGTGCATATGCACATCGGGTCACCGGTGTATGAAATTCAGCCCTATGTCGATGCGACCAGGAAAATGGTCGCATTGATCGATCGGCTTGCCGAGCGTGGTCATAAAATCGAATGGTTCGACATGGGCGGCGGGTTTGCAGTCAATTATGAACGGCCCGACCAGGCATTTGCGGTCACCGAACATGCCAGGGCTTTGATCCCGTTGCTCGAGGGAAAGCCCTACCATGTGGCACTTGAGCCAGGGCGTTACATCGCCGGAAATGCAGGGATTCTGCTGACCCAGGTGCTGTATCGAAAAATGGGCGGGTCGAAAAAATTTGTGATAGTGGATGCGGGAATGAACGACCTGATTCGACCCACGCTGTACGAAAGTTACCATCACATCTGGCCGGTGAAACCAGATGCAGCCAACCTGCGCACGGACCGACAGAAATCTTTCGAACCCGTAAATGGTGAAACCGTTGATGTAGTGGGCCCGATCTGCGAAAGCGGGGATTACCTGGCGCAGAATCGACCGCTACCGACAACCAGGCGCGGCGACCTGCTCGCCGTTTTCACCGCCGGTGCTTATGGCTTTGCGATGGCCAGCAACTACAACAACCGTCCTCGGGCGCCTGAAGTGCTCGTTGACGGTGATAACTACACAACCATTCGAAAGGCGCGAAACACTTGAGGATCTGGTCGCGTTAGAGCGAATCTGATCCACGATCGCTGAAGAGACCGCCGCTAGTGACACCTGCGGTAAGGGAGGTGCCATTGGGGGAACCCGCAGCTTAATATTAAAGGCGGGTGGTTCACCACTTCCCGGCGACGACAGAAACGTGTATCTGTTTTATCCATGACCGATGCCAACGCGATATGGACCAACGCTTCGTTTTCCGACCAGGCCCTCCGGGCGCTGACCGAAGAACTCGGGCACTACCGATTGCTTCATTCTTTGGCCCTTTCAGAATCCAACCTTGTTTCGACCGGGGCGGATCCGCTGCTGGAAGAGGCACTCATTGCTTTCGGCCAGCCTGATCCAGACCAGATCATCGCGTCGCCTGGGATAAAGTGGGTTCATCTCACCAGCGCGGGTTATACGCGCTACGACACTGATGCATTTCGACAGGCAATGCGCGATAGAGGTGGAATGCTGACGAACAGTTCGACCGTTTATGCTGAGCCCTGTGCTGAGCATGCTGCCGCGATGGTGCTTGCGTTGGCCCGGCAGTTGCCTCAGGCGATCGACGAGCAACGCAAGGCGCATCGTTGGCCGTCGGAAAAACTGCGTGCCCACTCTCGGCGTTTGAACGGTCAAACCATTTTGATCTATGGCTACGGTTCCATAGCGAAATGTCTTGTGAAATATCTCGCGCCATTTGGGATGAAGATCACAGGCGTGCGCCGAAATATTACCGGGGATGAGGGGATTCCGATGGTGACTCCCGAGCAGGCTGACACGCTGCTGCCGCAGGTTGAACATGTGATGAATATTCTGCCGGCCTCAGCGTCTACGGAGAAATTTTTCGACGCGCGACGGTTTGGGCTGCTGTCGACTGACGCCCTCTTTTACAACATCGGGCGCGGCAGTACCGTCGATCAGGATGCGCTGGTCCAAAATCTGCGCGACGGAGGCATTGCAGGCGCTTACCTCGACGTTACCACGCCTGAGCCCCTACCGGCGGATCATCCGCTTTGGCTGCTGCAGAACTGCTGGATTACACCCCATACCGCCGGAGGACACGACGACGAGCAGCTTCGCCTGGTGCTTCATTTTCGTGAAAACCTGCAGCGATTCGCCAACCAGAAACCACTTTTGGACCGCATCGTTTGATCACTACCCCAGCGGAATGGGCTGGCCTGATCCGATTGCCCTGCCAGCGGAAAACTTAAACTTCCAGACTGCAACGGCTACGATCAAGGCCAACAGCAACGCGATCGCGACTGGGACGAGGTTGTGCAAAACAACCAGCAGACCCGCCGCGAATAATGCTGCGCCGAGCAGCACGCAGACCGGCAGGGTTAATACCCATGCGAGCAGCAGATTTCGAAGCGTGCCCATTTGGAGTCCCGAGCGGTTAGCAGCCATGGTCCCCGCGACGCCTGAAGACAGCACGTGTGTTGTGCTTACCGGCAGTTTCATTTTGTCGGCAGCAAAAATCGTTGCCATTGCCATGAGCTCGGCTGATGCGCCCTGTGCATAGGTGAGATGTTCTTTGCCGATTTTTTCGCCGACCGTCACAACGATCCTTTTCCAGCCGATCATTGTTCCGATACCCAGCGCCAATGCTGTTGCGACCTTCACCCATCGTGGGATGAATTGGGTCAGCGGATCGATGCTATTTGTCTTGTATTGATCCAGCTTTGTTTGCTGGGCGGGATCGGTAATCTTGTGGTCCAATTTCAACTTCGCAATAGCAGTGCCGCTGAGGTACAGCTCGCTGCGGAGGGTTTTGCGGTCTTCGATGGAAAGTTCTGAGAGACTTTGATGGCCGCCGACGGTACGAGCGATCTCGCCGTTGATGTATCCCAGAGCGGGCAGTGTGTCGGCTTCAAATTCACCCTTACCGCGCAGGTATTTTGCGAGTTCGCCCGAGGCAACAGTTGGTCCCATCGCAGAGCCAGGCCGCGGACCATACATTCCTGCGACTTGAGCTGAACTCACCTGCAGTGCGTGGAGTTTGTCCGGCGGCGCATCCAGCTTGAGCGCATAGATTCCCGGAAGAACGCCGATGAGGATCAGCAACAAAAGCCCCATGCCTTTTTGACCGTCGTTTGAGCCGTGAAAAAAACTAACGCCGGTGCAGGTCGTCACGAGCAATGCGCGAACTCCCATTGGCGGCGGCGTATCCTTGGGAGGCGCGGCGTACAGCGCGGGCCAGCGAAGCAGTAGCTTCGACAGAAGCATAAGTAGCGCTGCGCCGACAAAGCCAAAGATGGGTGACACCAGCAACGTCAGGAAAACTTTTTTCACTTCGTGCCAGTTAACCCCTTCCCCAAAGTGCCCGCCGGCCATCATCGAATTGCAAAGGCCCACGCCCATAATTGCGCCGATAAGGGTGTGCGAACTGGATGCCGGCAATCCCAGGTACCACGTTCCCAGGTTCCAGATAATCGCCGAGAGCAGCAGTGAAAAAACCATCGCAAAACCGGCGGCCGAGCCGACATTGATCACCATCTCCGCCGGTAAAAGCGCGACGATGGTGAATGCAACGCCTGAAGGCGAGAGCAATACGCCGCTCAGGTTGCAAAGGCCTGACCAGATCACCGCGACCCAGGGTTTGAGAGAATGGGTGTAGATCACCGTCGCCACCGCGTTTGCGGTGTCGTGAAAACCGTTCACAAATTCAAAAGCCAATGCAAGCCCCACGGCCAGGACGAGCAATACCATCGCGCCCGTGGTTACCGTTCCCGCGGGTTCGACACTGTGGGACATCGCCTGGTTCGACAAATCAGAAATAGCCAATACAAAACTCATAAGTCTCCTGTGCGCCGAAGGCTCGCCGGATCAGTGCAAGGCTGAAATAAGACTGTGTTAACTTCTTGTTAAGATGTATCGCCAGCCTTGTTATGATTCTGACGAACCCGCGAAATGGCGGCTGAACTGTTGACCGCTATGCCATTGTCCACAGTAAGATTCTGAACAGGTCCACCATGAAGAAACTGATTTGCTTTTTTGTATCGCTTCTCGCTGCTCCTTTGGCGGGGGTGACAACTTCGCACTGGTCGCAGACCAACGAAGCGGATTTCAAGTCCGGCAGGTTTCACGACGTCGTCGCCACCAACCTGGGTGACCTGAAGCTTTCGCAGGCGGTTGAATCATTGCTCAATGAAAATCCCAGGATCGGCGCGGTCTATGCGCTGGCGGAAGGAAGCGACGGAACTGTATATGCCGGCACGGGACCGCAGGGCGTGTTGCTTCAGATCAAAAATGACAAGGTCACGACTGTTC
Source organism: uncultured Phycisphaerales bacterium (assembly GCA_963792535.1). Taxonomy (GTDB): domain Bacteria; phylum Planctomycetota; class Phycisphaerae; order Tepidisphaerales; family Tepidisphaeraceae; genus CBDAQA01. Next base: position 190,606 of record CAWBWQ010000004.1, on the reverse strand, counting down.
TGGAGCTCGGAGATGGAATCAACATCAACAGCATTCTGGTCGATGCCAACGGCGCGGTTTTATTTGGCAGCAGCGGTGAAAAAGGGCGCGTGATGAAGCTCAATCACCCGGGCGAAAAGCCGAATTTGATTTTTGAATCTGAAGGTGTGCAATATATCTGGTCGATGGTGCAGACCAGCGACGGCTGTCTGTACATTGCCACGGGCCCGAACGGCGAGCTATTTGAACTGAAACCCGATGGCACGCGCAGCACGATCCTCAAGACCGATGACAACAACTTCATCTCCATGCTCAGCGATGGCAAAGATCTCCTTTACCTGGGAAGCGATCCAAACGGCCTGGTATATCGCGTAAACCGTAAAACGCATGAATCTTTCGTTATGTACGATGCGCAGGAATCGGAGATCAGTGCGATGGCGCTGGACGCAAAGGGAAACCTTTACGTCGGCACGTCTGAAGCCAGTGATGAAACTCCCACCCCTGATGATGCAGGCACAAAGGACAAGCAAGGTCGCCCTGAGGGAGGCCCCGGCGGTGTGCCGATTCAGTCAGCGCCCCCTGCTACGCCAGTTCCACCGGTTGTCCCCAACCCCAATCCCGATCCAATTCCAAAACTGGATGTTTTGCCCGGCGGTCCGAAAGACGGCGGGGATGCCCCTGGCGATCCACCGGCAGGCAACGATCCCGGCGGTGAAAAACCCGGAAATCCGCCCAAAGCGCCAGCCGTGAATCCAAAACCGGTGACACCCGCGGCGCAGCCACAGCAAGCGCCGAATGCCGCCGATTCCGGCCAACCCGCCGCCCAGGGGAACGCGATTTACAAGATCGATCCCAGCGGTTTCGTAACAGAAATTTTTCGTGGACAGGTGCTCATCCTCTCGATTGTGGAACGCGACGGAAACTTACTGGTGGCCACCGGCTCTGATGGACTCGTCTACCAGATAAACCCCGATGCCGATGAAACCAGCGTGATCGCCAAGGTGGACGCCAAGCAGGTCACCTGCCTTCTCAAGACACGCGACGGACGAATCATGCTGGGCACTGCGAACGTCGGTGGGTTGTCTACGATGGGATCGGGATACGCTCCGAAGGGAACCTACACCAGCGAGGTTTTTGACGCGACGCAGACAAGCCACTTCGGAAAGGTGCAGATGCACGGGCATCTGCCAGCCGGGACTACGCTTATCCATCGCGACGCGCAGCGGGAATGTGAAAGAACCCACCGACGAAAGCTGGTCGAAGTGGTCTGATGAACTTCCCGCAGCCGAGTTTGTAAAAACTGTTTCACCGGCGGCACGTTTCTTTCAATACCGGTTTACGTTTTCCACGAATAATGATGTTGCATCGCCGGTGGTGGATGATGTGGATGTTGCGTACCTCATGCCAAATCTCCCGCCCGCGATCAAGGGAATTAAGGTTACGCTGGGCAGCGTGAGCGGACAGCCACCCGCAGCGCCGGACGCCGCCGCCCCCGCTGGAACGGCACCGGCACCAGTCACTGGAAGAATCCAAACGATCGCATGGGAGGCCAGTGATCCGAATAACGATCCGCTGCTTTATACGCTTTACTATCGCCAGGGCGAACGGTCCCCATGGATTCTTCTAAAGGACAAGCTCAAAGATCCGAATTACGAATGGGACACGCGGTCAGTTGCCGACGGGCGATACCAGGTGAAAGTCGTTGCCTCAGATGCTGCTGCCAATCCGGTTGGACAGGGAAAAACTGCCAATCGCGTCAGCGACACGGTTCTGGTGGACAACACCCCGCCGACGATTGGTGATATCAAGACCGCGATTAAGGGGAATTCGGTAAGGATCGATCTGCGCGCGGTGGATCGGACAGGGACCATCGCTGCTGTCGATTATGCAGTCGATTCCGCGCAGGACTGGCAGGCGGCGACGCCTTCAGATACGATGTTCGACAGCCCGGACTCAGCGGCTACGCTGACTGCGGCTAAATTGTCGCCTGGACCGCACGAGATTGCGCTTCGGGTGACAGATAACCGTGGCAATCAGGCGTTTCAAAGCGTTGATGTCACCATTAGGTAGAAAGTGAGAGAACGGCACGACGCGATCGCTGCCGTTTAAGTAAACCAGTCATGCATTATCCGCACAAGTCCAGCAATATTAAGCGCGCCCGCAAAATCGGTTTTCGAGCACGGATGAAGACCAAAAAAGGACGCCAGATGATCAATCGCAAACGCCGGGTCGGCCGCAAGGTTCAGGTCGTGTAACCGCGTTACCGCCACCAGGGTGTTCGTATCCCCGCCTCAACATTTTAATCACATTTCGAAAACCGCCTATGGTGTTTCCGTGGGTGTCTCCGCTGCGCCGACAACAGGAACGGGAGCATTTTTGATCGGCTGGTGAGATCAGTTCACCTTCGCCTTGATGCCGTCACCGATATTTTTGAACTCTGCTTTGGCTTTGTCCGTAAAGCTCGCGGTATCGCCGTTACTGATTGTCAAAGTAGGAGTTGCGACGGCGGCGGCAAGTTGGCACTCACCGGCCCCATGTTCGTATTGACGGTGTGAGCAAGGGCATCGGATTTTCCGAGCTGTAAAACACGTGCAACCACCTCGGGATGTGCACGATCCTCGCTTATCGTCCAGCTACGCGTGTCGACATAGGTATCGCGAAATTCCAGTTGATTCTTGGGGAAGATCAGCACTTTGGCAGGCGTGCGTACTACATAGAGCGCCGATGACGCCAGCGCCCAGCCACCGACAAACAACACGAACAGCACTGCGCGAAAAAACTTTTTCATAGTAACCCTTTTCCCTTCATCCGGCAGAATCCCGGCGGATGCGTCCACACCGTATCCGCGGGGCCACGCAGGATTATACTGGGCGGCAAATTTTCGGCAGTTATATTCCGCGAATAATGCTGTAATTGAGAGCAATCTTACAACATCGTAAATGCCCTGCAGCCGCACCGCGATAAAAGGATCAATGGCGAGCGGTCTCGGAACGGGGATTAACATTGCCATTTTCATGAACCGGAATTTCATCGTCCGAGAGTTCTGTTTGGATGAAACCGTTGGAAAGATCTTCGTCTGAATCGTCGTCTTCGAAAATGCTCTTTTCGAGCGGGAGGGTGTCAGCGTCTTCGGGCAGCGCACCGTCGATCAAGCTCATGAAATCGTCGTCGACGTCGTCGATCGGGGCCGCTTCGAGTTCAGCATCCGGCAGTTCCGAAGGGGTCTCGATTGAGGCCGTGGCCTTGCGGCGGCGCGTCCGACAAAGGCTCGGTGGCGTGGGTCTCCCCATCCTCGGTAGATACAACTGCTGAAGTATCTTCGGACGGGTGAACTTCAGTAGCTACCGACCCGAGTGCATCAACCGACTCCTCGATTTCAGTTTCTGTGGGCTGAGCGACATCCAGCGGGTCTTCGAAGGCCGCCGGATCAGCATCGACCAATTCAGTAGATTTCGCTTCTTCTCCCTCAACGACTGCTTCCTCATCGGTCGCCAAGTCGTCTATGGGTGGTCCATCCGACGCCCCGGGATAGGGCATCTCCGCCTCTGGATCATCGATTACTTCATGTTCGACTGTCGAAACTAACTCGCCTCGCGCCCGCGCTTGGGGGCCACGGGCAGAACGCTGGTATAGAAACCGACGGCAAAAAGGCCCTGCTGCTGTTGATATGGGAAATTGATTAACTCGCAGAAGTCCGCGATGACCGCCTGCGCGGTGGGATCGCTGCGCTCGGCCGCCTGCACCGCAAGTTGATGTTTGCGATCCAAAAACCGGAGGATCTGCACATATCGCCCGGCGGATTCGGAGTTGCTCCAGTTGGAACCCACCTGCTCATACACTTCAAAATGGTCGCATCCAAGTCGAAGCAAGGTCTGGCGGAATCGCCGGATCAGCCGACTGTGCTCCGCACGCTTTTCTTTGGGGACTATATAACTGTTGGTCTGAAGCAGCATGCATATTCCTAAATCAACGTCGGTTGTTGCCTCGCCGCGCTACCGTCTTATTGTGCCACAAGGAATGGTGACGATCAAACGATGATACGTCACCGGACGACACATGTTTCACCGGGCCCTTCAACGGTTGCATCATCTGCGCCGCTTATCCGTGATTGTATTGGTCCCTTAGCGTGCAGTCTGATAATATTTGGTAAATTGGGACACCATCAAAAGTTGGCGACAAACCCGCCGGGGCGATAAGTTGTCATGGATGAACCCCAAGCAACGGGCCGCTGAGGCGGCCCTCCCGTTTATCAAGAGCGGTATGATCCTGGGCCTGGGCACCGGCAGCACCGCGGACTTCTTTCTGCAGGCTTTGTCCGTCGCCATCGCCAGCGGGACGCTGACGAATATCGCCGGCGTTCCCACCAGCCGACAGTCAGAATACCGCGCGATGGAGCTTGGAATTCCGCTTACAAACCTCGCTAAAAATCCTTCAATCGATGTCACTGTCGACGGGGCCGACGAGGTGACGCCGACTTTAGACCTTATCAAAGGCCTTGGTGGCGCGCTGATCCGCGAAAAAATCGTAGCCCAGTGTTCCAGGCAGCTGATTATCATCGCCGACGCAACTAAGCAGGTCGACTACCTTGGTACTAAAGCGGCGCTGCCGATAGAGGTAGTCCCATTCGCGCATGAGGTTCACGAGGGCTTCTTTCGGACCCTCGGTGGAGAACCCAAACTCCGTAAACATGCTGGAATGGTTTTTAATACCGATAACGGCAACCTCATTTACGATGTCAAATTCCCACCGATTAAAAACCCCGGCGAACTGGAAACAAAACTCCGGCAGCGCTCGGGTATTGTCGGAACAGGGTTCTTTCTAAATCTCGCCACGACCGTTCTGATCGCCGGCGATGACAAGGTTGTTCAATTAAATCGATAAGACGACCCACTGTGCCGCCATGCTCAAGGTTCGGCTTTGACCGGTGAGTTGTCTCGCGCATTCAGTGCAGGTGAACAAGGAGTTGTTTATGGCGACGTACAGTGTTTTGATACTGACCGCACCCCCACCAGGGCTGGCGAGCGAAGCAGGCGGCGGTCTGATTAAAATTGATGGTCGCGAGGCCCTGCTGCGCAGCGTGGAATTGTTCCTGAATCGCGACAATATCAAACAGATTCAGTTGATCATCGCACCTGACGCAATGGACGACGCCAAGGCACGCTTCGGTGCGCCATCTGGGTTTCAGCGGGGTGAAGCTGGTCAGCGGCGGGCCACGCTGGATCGACCAGATTGCCGCGGCAGGGGCAACTCTTCTGCCAGATGCGACCCATGTGATTATCCACGATGCCGCCAGGCCCGCCGTGCCGTTTTCAGATATCGACGCGCTCATTGAGGCATCCGCGAGGCAACCAGCTGTTGCATTGGCTACCCCAGTGCGCACCGGTCTTGTTGAGATGGATGAAGGTGGATCTCCGATGACCATCCATCTCCCAACCCATTTCATGCACCTTCTGACGCCCCAGGTTTATTCCAAGGCTGTGTTCCTTGATATGGCGCGAAAAAAACAGAAGTTCACCCATCGCGCCTCAGCGTTATCAAAGGATCCCCTTTAAATGTCCGGGTGGGAGGTTCTGGTGATGCGGTCTTGCTGAAGGCACTACTGGCAATGCTGCCAAAGCCAAAAATCAAGGCTGGACTCAGTCCGTTTGACGAGGCGCAGTGGTAAAGTAGCCAACCGCTTCCCAAGTCCTATTTCCATGTGAAAACGATCGTTGTCTCCAGCACTTTATTCGGATCCATTTTGTATAGCATGGCAAGCGCGCGTGCTCGCAGAGCCCCGGTCTTCACTTGACACTGCGAGGGCTGATTCTTACCGTCTCAGGTTGGCCAACACCCAAGCAACTGGCCCTGAAAGGCAACCGATCGTGACATCATTTTTAGACGGCAATACATGCATCGTCGGCCTCCAGTGGGGCGATGAAGGCAAGGGGAAAATTGTTGACTTCATCGCAGAGCAGGCTGATGTTGTCGTTCGCTATTGTGGCGGTGCCAATGCGGGTCACACCGTTCGTATCGGCAATGAGAAATATTCCACACACTTGCTGCCTGTCGGTATTTTCCGGCCTCACATTATGAACGTCATCGCCAACGGTGTGGTGCTCGACCCCGAAGCATTGCTGTCAGAACTTGACGAATTTCTCGCGGCGGGCTTGCCATTTCCCCCGCGAATCTTCGCATCAGCTACAAGACACATGTCGTAATGCCCTGGCACAAAGCTGAAGATGAATTCCGCGAAAAAGCCGCCGGCGACCGGGGCATCGGCACGACCAAACGCGGCATTGGTCCCTGCTATGCCGACAAGATGCATCGCACCACCGCCATCCGGGTTGCTGACCTCCAACACGAAGCAAAACTGATAGAAAAGATCGATCGAATCGTCGGTGACCGCAACAAGATTTTCCGCGCTCTCTACGATGCGCCCCCCATGAATTACCGGCAGATTTTCGAGCAGTACCGCGATTACGGTCGCCGATTGCTTCCATTTGTAGATGACACCAGCCATCTCGTAATCGAGGCTCACAAGGCAGGCAAAAAGATCGTATTCGAAGGTGCCCACGCGGTGCTGCTCGATGTGGATCACGGCACGTATCCGTACGTTACAAGCAGCAATTGCTCCGCGCTGGGCCTGTTCACTGGAGCAGGTGTTCCCCCGCAGACGGTCAAGCAGTTTATCGGAATTATCAAAGCGTACAGCACGCGTGTGGGAGGCGGACCTTTCCCGACCGAGCAGGATAATTCTATCGGAGAATACATCCGCGAGCGCGGAAATGAATACGGCACCACCACCCGCCGCCCGCGCCGCTGCGGATGGTTTGACGCTTCTGCTGTCAAATACGCCGTCGACCTTTGCGGAGTCACCTCCCTCGCACTGACTTTACTCGACGTGTTGTCTGGTCTGGACCATATCAAGGTCTGCACCGGATATCGTCTGAACGGCGTACGGCTCGAAGCATTCCGCGCTGACACCGATACCCTGGCTGAGGTGGAACCGATTTACGAAACTCTCCGTGGCTGGCAGGAAAACATCTCGGGGTGCAAGCGGTATGAGGAGTTGCCCATTGAAGCTCAAACATACGTGAAATTCATCGAACAACTCTGCGGAGCGCCGATTCGAATGGTCAGTGTCGGGCCGGAACGATCAGCCACGCTTCTGCGCTGAGTCTGTAAGGGTGGGTCTGAAAGATAAAAACCAGCGGTTGATCGCGACATTGTGCTCACTAGCCATCGAATGTGCTTTCGATCGATTACTGTCAACATTGCTGGAAACATTTGCCTACTTTCAGGATGATGTCATCACATGGTTCTTACCATCCTACGTGCGTTGTTTATTTTGCTGATGGCAGCGGTCGGGTGGTCGTACGTAAAAAGTCCGGCTCAGCCCTCTGAAGCCTATACATGGCTTGTGATGTGGGCTTCGATTGCGATCGGCACGCTGCTGATCTGCGTCGATATTCTTGCCCCCCGCCAGAAACTGGCGATTTTCTCGGGCATCTTTTTTGGTCTTATTGTCGGCATCGCCTCCAGCTACGCCCTGAGCTTCGTGGTTCAGATGCTTGTTGACCGCTATTTCATGCTGGCAATCGACACGACCACGCTGGCAGGTGCGCAGGCCAAGGCAATCCACGACGGAACGATTTACTATATTGACCTCGCGCTGGGCATCGCGTGCTGCTATCTGGCCATCAGCTTTATTCTTCAGACCAAGGATGATTTTCGATTTGTCATCCCCTACGTGGAATTCAGCAGACAGCTGAAAGGCGCTCGCCCGATACTTCTGGACACCAGTGTGCTGATCGACGGTCGTATCCTGGATATGGTCCAGACCGGGATCATGGAAAGCCAGGTGATCGTCCCGCGTTTCGTGCTCGACGAGCTTCACGCCGTTGCTGACAGCAGCGATAAGCTGCTTCGCGGTCGAGGTCGGCACGGTTTGGAAATACTGAACAAGCTGCAGAAAAGCGACGAGATTGATGTGGTGCTGTACGAAACAAACGACCGCAACACTGAAATAGAAGTCGACGAAAAGCTGATACAGCTCGCCAATACCCTCAATGCGCGCGTGTTAACCAACGATTACAACCTGAACAAAGTAGCGCAGCTTCGTGGAGTGAACGTCATCAATCTCAACGCACTCGCAAACGCCATGAAGCCCGTTGTGAAAATTGGCGAAAAGATGCGGGTCACCATTCAAAAACCCGGTGACCTGCCCGGTCAAGGTGTTGGCTATCTTGAAGACGGCACCATGGTCGTTGTCGAACAGGGACGCCCGCACATCAGTCAGGAAATCGAAGTCACGGTTACAAACACCCGTCAGACGGCAGCTGGTCGAATGATCTTCGGACGAATCGGGGATCGCGCAGCATAGGAATCGTGTCTGCATCTAGAACGGGCAGATTGCCTCCATCTGAACACGGTTTGCGCGATAAATAAGCACTTGTCGTGAGGGATATTGCCTCATCCGCTCGTCGATTTAGATCTACATCGCCTCGAGCTTCTGGCAACTTGCTAACGATCGAATATGCCTGTCACGCTTGAGGGGTGTGCTGCGAACGAACACCGAAACTCTCCATCTTTGTAGACTTAACCACACATCGAACGCAGTCAATGCCTGTAATGAACCTCGATCTAAACCGAAGGCACCTTTTTTGCTGAACTGCATAACAGGCCGAAAACTATAGCAATGTGCATTAATTTCAAACAACAGGCAGTGTCGTCGGCCCTCCTGCTTAGAGAATGGACAAGTAGATCCCTATGGCAAAGTACAAATTGGAATACATCTGGCTCGACGGTTACAAACCTGTTCCCAACATCCGCGGTAAAACGCTGATCAAAGACTTTGCCGGCTTTCCAACGCTTGAGCAGCTTCCAAATTGGGGTTTTGATGGCAGTTCGACCCAGCAGGCCGAAGGGCACAACTCGGACTGTGTTCTCAAGCCCGTCGCGCACTATCTAGATACTACCGTTAAAAATGGCGTTATCGTCCTCTGCGAGGTACTTCACGCGGACCTGACGCCACACTCCACGAACGCCCGCGCGACCATCCTCGACGATCCGGAAACCTGGTTCGGTTTCGAGCAGGAATACTTCCTGTATAAAAACGGTCAGCCGCTCGGGTTTCCTGCCGAAGGTTTTCCCAAAGAAGGTCAGGGGCGCTACTACTGCGGCGTCGGTTACAGCCTGATGGGGGACATCGCCCGCAAGATCAGCATCGAGCACCTGGACCTTTGCCTCGATGCCGGGATCAATCACGAAGGCATCAATTCCGAAGTTGCCAAAGGGCAATGGGAATTCCAGATTTTCGGCAAGGGCTCTAAGAAGGCTGCCGATGAAATGTGGGTTGCCCGTTATCTGCTCGCCCGTCTGTGCGAGAAATACGGTGTGGATGTGAACTGGCACTGTAAACCGCTCGGCGCGACCGACTGGAACGGTTCGGGCATGCACTCGAACTTCTCGACCAAGTACCTCCGCGAAGTGGGTGGCAAGGCCTATTTCGAATCGCTCATGGCCGCGTTCGACAAGTACAAGAACGAGCACATCGCCGTTTACGGCCCGGACAACCATATGCGACTTACCGGTCTCCACGAAACCCAGGCGATCGACAAGTTCAACTACGGCGTTGCCAACCGCGGCGCATCGATCCGCGTGCCCAACAGCATGCCCAAAAACGACTACAAGGGATACTTGGAAGACCGTCGTCCAAACTCCCAGGGCGACCCCTACAAGATCGCCAGTCGCATCCTGGAAACCATCGCAACAGTACCGCTTCCGAAGTAAATCGGAGCAGTAAGTTACGTCGACAGATCCTCGGACCAGCGCCGCCCCAAAAGGGCGGCGTTGGTTGCTTCATATCTAATACGCGTCGGCAATGCTTCCCATCTGCGTAACGCGGACACCGGGACCGGCGCGTTTCGATTGACACCTAAATTTCCATCCGCGACCATTGTCAGCCATTGCCCTGGACCGTGTCGGTTCAGCAGGATTATTTGTTATTCCCGCACTCATTCCGGAGCCTGATCATGGGACTTTCTGCACGCAGCCAAGCCGTTCGATCCATCGCCACTGCCAGGCATAAGCTGGACTACGTCGATTTCACAACCACGCACATTAAGAACAAGTTCGCAGTCAACGTCTTCAGCGAAGAAGTTGCGATGGCACGCCTGCCCAAGCCGGTCTTCAAGGCATTGCAAAAGACCATTCGTCGGGGCGTTCCGCTGGACCCCACCATTGCTGATGCTGTCGCGGCTGCGATGAAAGATTGGGCAATGGAGCATGGCGCGACGCATTACACCCACATCTTTCAACCGATGACCGGGATCACTGCTGAAAAACACGACAGTTTTCTCGCTCCCACCATCGGTGGAGGAGCGGCGGTTTTCGAATTCAGTGGAAAGGAACTCGTTAAGGGTGAACCTGACGCATCCTCTTTCCCTTCAGGCGGTCTCCGCGCCACATTCGAAGCGCGTGGCTATACCGCCTGGGATCCCACCAGCCCTGCTTACATCCTCGAAAATCCCAACGGATCCACCCTGGTTATCCCCACCGCATTCCTCTCCTGGACCGGTGAAGCGCTGGACAAAAAAACGCCGCTGCTGAGATCCATGGAAGCGCTCAGCACGCAGGCCTTACGTATCCTGAAACTGTTTGGCAACACCTCCGCGGGCCATGTGTTCACAACGATCGGACCCGAGCAGGAATACTTCCTGATCGACAAGCAGTTTTACTATCTGCGTCCGGACCTGATTGCCACCGGTCGGACGCTTTTTGGTACCACACCTCCCAAGGGTCAGGAACTGGAAGACCAATATTTTGGTTCCATTCCTGAGCGCGTCCTCGCGTTCATGGCAGATGCGGAATACGAACTGTTTAAGCTCGGTGTGCCCGTTAAAACCCGGCACAATGAAGTGGCGCCCAGCCAGTACGAAATTGCTCCGATTTTCGAGAATTCAAACCTTGCCACCGACCACCAGAATCTCACCATGGAGATCCTCCGCCGCACCGCCGACAAATACGGCATGGTTTGTCTGCTCCACGAAAAACCCTTTGCCGGAATCAATGGTTCGGGAAAACACAATAACTGGTCCATGTCCACCGATACCGGCGAAAACCTTCTAAACCCCGGCGACAATCCGCACGACAATGCGCAGTTCCTCGTCTTCTGCGTGGCAGTCGTCCGCGCGGTTGCCAAATACAGCGAAATTCTTCGTCTCTCAATCGCTTCGGCCAGCAATGACCATCGCCTCGGAGCTAACGAAGCGCCACCTGCAATTATTTCAATCTTCCTCGGCGATCAATTGCAGGACATCTTCGATCAACTCCAGACAGGGCACCCCAAGAGCAGCAAAAAAGGCGGCTTGTTTCAAACCGGAGTTTCAGTGCTGCCTCCGCTTCCCAGAGAAGCCGGCGATCGCAATCGAACCAGCCCTTTTGCTTTCACAGGAAATCGTTTCGAGTTCCGAGCCGTTGGTTCGAGCACAACATCGGCGGTGCCAACACCGTGCTGAATACCATTGTGGCTGAGTCGCTGGATTACATCGCTACTAGGCTTGAGGCCGACGTGAAGGCTGGAAAGAATTTCAACCAGGCCATTCAGGACGTGCTGCCCCCCATCGTCAAGGAAAGCAGCAAGGTACTTTTCAACGGCAACGGTTACTCAGAAGATTGGCACGCAGAAGCCAAAAAACGCGGCCTGCCAAATCTCAAAAGCACGACCGATGTATTGCCGGTCGTTATTCGCCCCGACACAATCGAGCTGTTTACCAAATATAAGGTTTACACCGAAGGTGAGCTCAAAAGCCGATTCAACATCCTCAGTGAAGATTATGTGAAACGCGTCACGATTGAGGCCAAGACCGCCATCATGATCGCCAAGACCATGATCCTCCCCGCCGCCCTGAAGTATCAAAAAGAAGTTGGCGACAGTGTCATCAGCGCCAAGAGCGCCGGTGCAGCCACCCCCGGGGGCATAGAATCCCTCTCGGCAGTGGTGAGCGGAATTAACGACTTGGTGAGAGGCATCAGCGCCCTGGAAAAAGCAGAACATCACCACAGTGACGGCGACGCTTTCGCTCACGCCAAACACGTTCACGAACATATTATTCCCGGCCTCGTCGAGCTGCGCAAAGCTGCCGACAATCTGGAGACGATCGTCAGCGACGATCTATGGCCGCTGCCGACTTACCGCGAGATGCTATTCCTCAAATAGTTCAGATCTGAAGTGAAAAACCCACGGCGACTTAAGCGCCGTGGGTTTTTTCATGCGCAGCACGTTAACAGAAGACGAATACCGTTTTTCGTCAGGCATAATCCTATGACAGGCAACCGTGTCATCAGCCACTTGACATGAATCCCATAACCCGCAAAGTCAATCCATGCGCAGTCCTTGCTCCCGGCGAAAATAAATCTGCATCTCCGCGTGGGTCCTGCTCGAGCTGATGGATTTCATCCGCTGCTGACTTGGATGACCACCATCGGTTTGTACGACACACTCACACTACAGCCTGCAGCGACCGATATCCGCATGACCTGCGACGATCCATCGCTTCCCTGCGATGACCGCAACCTGGTGGTCAAGGCAGCCAAGCTGCTGCGCGGCATCAGCCAGCACGGCGTTGCGATTCACCTGCAAAAAAACATACCCCACGGCGGCGGTTTAGGCGGTGGAAGTTCCGACGCCGCATCCATGCTGACCGCATTAAATCTTTTATGGAATCTCGAAAAAGACAAACAAACGCTCAGCGAATTTGCCGCAAGGCTCGGTAGCGACATACCGTTTTTCCTCTACGGTTCGAGCAGCATTTGCAAAGGTCGCGGGGAACAAGTCCGTCCCATTCCCGCCCCCACGCAATCAAAATGGGTTCTGCTGATTCTGCCCGGATTGTCCATTCCCACACCGGCCGTCTATCGTCACTTCGATGCCATGAAACTCGGCGATCATGCAAACATCGAGACAGAGCCCGCCTGGAACCACTGGACTGCGTTATCCTCAATGGATTTGCTGCCGCGGTTAGTCAATGACCTGGAAGCCCCCGCGTTCGCCATCGAGCCGCGGTTGTCAAATCTTCGAAGTGAAATCGAAAAAACACTGGATCGACCCGTAAGAATGAGCGGCAGCGGCAGCAGCCTGTTCACGCTATACGACCATCAGTTTGAAGCGGTAAGTAGCGCCGCGAAAATTTCCAATCGACAGGGGCTGCGTGCAATCGCGGTAGAACTTTCGCCTACATCGCATTGACTCGTGCATTTGAGTTTCCGCTTTCCCCTGCAGCCGTCGGCGCCAGAGGGTGGTCATTTCGTTGAAACTGAAGCCCGCGCAGGCCTGATCCGGTATAGCCAACCCCCCTGCTCATGATTCAGCAGTTCAAAATTCTTCGCATCGCCTGCCGCAAAATCCGCCTCCGGTGGAATACCTCCAACACCACCACGCCCGATCAATAAATATTCGGCCCCGGACTGTTGCAGACGCTTGGTCCAAAGCTCGCGATCCGGAAATCTAATCGTCGCAGCAACCGCCGCTGGAACCAGCTTCTCTCCGGACAAATGGTCCCCCAGCCAACCCAGGTCCGCAATTGACGAAACTCCAGGCCGCGTGGGAATGTAAACCAATCGCCGCATTGGTGCATTTTCCTGCAGGGGATAAAGCAGATAGAGATTTGTGTAAGCAACTGTCGCGGTTGCCGGCACGGTTGCATTAAACGACCTCCAAAGCGGACTGAGAAGCGGATACTGAATGTCGAACGCGAAATCGTCCGCATCATTTCTGCTGTACGCGCCCCAGTTAATGTAGGCAAATATAAAAGCGGCCCCGCCGATAAGCGCCCAAATCCCAATCCATCGCAGCCTTCGATGTCCCGCCCACCAGACACACACAGCGCCCGAAGCGGCTATAGTGATCGATAGCCCGGCGAATCTGGCCGTCACCATCCATAATTTCCAATCAAAGACCGTCGCCACGGATAGCATTAATAAAATGCCCGCGATCACAGCACCTGCTTTTCGACCCATAAAAACACGTTCCACACATGACGCGAAACATGCAAATAACAACAGAAACACGGGCAGCAAAAAACGAACTTCCGGAAACGGCGAGCCATAGAAAAATAACGAGATTCCGATGAACGGCCCAATCATGCATACCCGCGCCAGCGGATTCGACCACACCGTTCGCCAGCCGAATGAAATGCCAGCGATCCATCCTACCCCCACCATCATCAGCAGCGCTACAGGCAATCCATATGCGCCGCCCGCAACGACTCGCATTGCACTTCCCACCGATACGAACGCCTCGCTGCGCGCGTTGTGAATAACCCATAAAATAAAGGGGTGATCTCCATTGGAAACACCGCGTTACCCGTGTCTATCCAATTCCGCAGATACCAGGGCCCTGCAAGAAGCAAGGCGGTGGAGACCGCAATCATCCACCGTCGCACACCCCAGCCTTGTCCACCCAGGGCAAATAACAGGATCGGCATGCAAAGGAGCGCTGTATATTTTGTTGCCAGCAGCAGTCCGATTGCCATCCCCAACCGCCAGGCTCCCCATCGACCCTTCGCCAGATCCGGTGACATCGCAACCAGAGCCGCAACGAAAAAGAATGCGACAAACAGATCATCCTTCGCCATCATGCACGGTTCAAAAACAGGTCTGGCCAGCACTGCGGCGGACGCGACCAAACCTGCCGTTAAAGGGGTGGCGTCCATCTGTCGGCAGAGCCGATACATTGCAATTCCCACGCACAGCAATGCCGGCACTTCCACAAACCGCGCCATCACGTCATTGCCAAACGGAATCATCAGCCAGGTAATAAAAACCGATCCCGCCAGCGGTGAATATGTGTTCGCGGGGTTGAAGAACCAGGTTTGAAAAAGTTCGATCCGCCCGCGCTGCAACCACTGGGTTGCCGCCGGAAAATGGTAGGTCATTGCATCGTTGGAAAGCACCGGAAGATGCCCGCGCTCGAACGCAAAAATCGCAACGAATGAAACCGTGAACAGGGAAACTGCCAGCAATGTAAGTGTGAAAACGGTCGACCGTTCAGAAAGCTTCGATACCTCTGCCCGCTCAGGCTTCGGCGATCGCGCAGGTGTTATCAGCGCAGCTGCCACCAGACAAACGCACATCCCAATCGCCAGGATCGTCACTGCACTTGCGTGCAACCATCCCAGCATGCCCGGCAATCCCACAGCGACATACTGCACCGCATAGGCCAGCAATGCAGCGTCCATCGCCGCCTGCGATCGGCAACTGGTTATTCTTCGGCGCGAAAAACCACGCGGATGCGAGTATCGCACCGTTGAGCAGCAGAAAGAAAAGCAATGAAAGCTCGGCGCTAAAGCCAGCCACAAATGCATTGTCAGTTTCAAATCAAACTGAGCAAGCTTTGCGGAGGCGGCTTTTAATACGCCGTCACCAACGTTGACTGCGGGTAGGCGAGCAAAACAATCTGACGGTAATCCATTCCCACTTCCGCGCGCTTCTCGGCGCACCATTGGCACATTCCCACGCCGTGTCCAAACCCATGACCATTCACAAAACGAATAACAGCAGGCTCGTTATCCAGCGAAAAATAGCTGCTCCATAGCTTGGTCTTCGGCGGCGAATCTGTATTGACGGCCCGTCGAAGTTCTTCCCCAACAATGGCAAATCGGCGATTCCGCGCATCGGTGATGGTAAACAACACCGGCCGACCAACTGCATTAACTGACATCACATTAATACTGGTAATTAGCGCAATGTCTTTCTCCGGCATGTTGTGAAGGAATGCATAATGCTGGATGCGACGGGTAAGGTCGGTCTTGCTGATGGTAACCGCTGGCCAGGTAAACCGGGGGGAACCGCTGCAGAGCGATCCCGCGGATGTCGCCGACAGTGGTGGAATGGCAGGGTCTCCAAACGCCTCGGCCGCGCTTTGTCCCGCGCCACCGCAGCAGCTGCTGAAGTATGCTTTAAAGATGCGCTCCGATCCCGCCGGTCCGTATGCGACTACCACGCCATGCGTATCATCAACCGCCAAAACACTTTTGGGCGTTTCAGCGCCAAGCCCGCCGTACATCATGCTGCGTTCATCGCTGAAGAGGTCGAACTCCGACCCGGCAGAATGCATTTGCTTTTCGTAGATGGCGTAGGTCCGAGCCACCACACACTGGGCTTTGAAAGCTTCGTCGGCAAAATAGGCAAACATCTCGCCCGGCAGAACGCCCTTGAGGTACCCCTCCACGTCGACGTCATTCACCACATCAAATGTGTTTCCCGGATGCGGCACAAACCGGAACCGCCCGCGATATGATCGTCCACCAATTGCAACCGATCCTTCAGACTCTGGAATCAGCGTGAATTCCCCCGTTCCCAGGGACGCAGCCCCCAATCGCCAACCGCTCGAAGAATAAGAAATGTCGACCGGCGTCCCTGGCGGCAGGTCCACCGAACGCGAAGCTACTGAACCGCTGAATCGGATCGACGGCGACTGACTGGCGGTCAATCGAACACTCGATTGCGACTGCAGGATAAGAACCCGCAGCACCGGCGTTTTTCCGGAAAAATCCGAAGGCTTGATGTCCTGGCTGCAACCCGACGGCAATCCAATCGCCAGCATCAACATGCCAACGATAAAATGAAACCATCGCCTCGCCGGAATAGATCGCGACCGCATCATGGCATCCTTGCCGAATGGTCCAACGTCCGCTGTCAGCCGATGTTCCACCAGCAGCCGCAACGGATCAGTCACAGCTCGCAGTCTTAGTCTTCGAGTTTCCGCAGTCCCATGCCGAACGTCGTCAGCTGTTGCTTGATTTCGTTTAAACTGGTCTGACCGAAGTTCTTGCAACCAAGCAGTTCATCTTCAGTGCGCGACGCCAGTTCGCCAATGGTATTGATGTTAAGACGCTGCAATGCCTTTCGGCTTCGAACGGATAACTCAAGATCACCCACACCCTTGGCCAGCAGTTCGGGGGATACGTCGCCCGACACGACGCTGGGCCGACGCGGGGCAGCGCCCACCACCACCGGAGGGGCCGCTCCCTCAGCGGCTTGACCGAGGCGCAGGCCCTTCTGGGCGAGCAACGCCTTGATCTCGTTCAAGCTGGTTTCGCCGAAGTTTTTATAGCTGAGCAGCTCCTGCTCCGAAGTCTTCAACAAATCGCCCAGTGTGCGAATGTTCATCTTTTTCAGGCAATTTCGACTGCGAACCGAAAGTTCGAAATCTGTCACCGGGATATCCAGCGTCGCATTGCGATTACCGCTGCGGTGATCGTCCTCGTCGTAGTACATGCTGCGCGCCGACTCGACGTCCTTCATATACAAACGGGCGCGTGGATGATTTGGATCGGTACGCAACACCGCATCCAGGCAGCGATGGGCTTCATCGTAATGGTTGTTGTCTTCATACAAAACCGCCAGGTTGATCAGCGCATTCAGATGCACCGGCGCTGGTGCTGATGCGCTCATACAACTCGATCGCCTTGGCATCCTCAGCGCGACGATCGTAAAGCACCGCCAGGCGAAAGGCCGCGTTTTCATGGTCGGGATTTTCGTTCAGCGCCCGCTCGTAAAAATCGACCGCCTTTTCGTTACCGCCATCTTTCTCGCTCTCAAGCCCGCGCTTGTAATACTCGTCTGCTGCCCGCTCATTGATCGTTGCTACGTTGGAATCAACCATGTCGTGTTACCCGTAAACAGAATCCTTAAATAGCGCCCGCGAAAACCCGCAGCCGCTTTTCTCTGGGACAAGTGATATGAAGCGATGAAATCCCTGTCAACCTCGCAGAATCCATCACTTTACCTAGAAAAACGGCTTATTGCGGCAGTTTTATCATATTATTGCTTATATTATAAGTAAATTTGTGGATCTGCGTGCGCCTGCATTGGGTCAAGTCGTTAGCGCGCAACCGTTCTCTTCAGTATTCACTTCATCCGCCGCGTCGGCCGACGGCCAGACACCAGGGGCGTCCGCTGCGTACCACTTGTCCAAAACCCGTGTCCAGTCACGCAGGCTGTGCACCTCGATAAAGTCGCGTTTAACCTCCGCCGAATCCGGGTGAAATCGACTGTACTTGATCCCCATTTTTCGCATGCGGCGCCCTGCCAGAGACTCCCCATGAATCTGCATGGCAATCTCAAAATGTTCCGCCAGCGCCTCGCGCTGTTGCCCGATGGAGGGGGCCGTCAAAACTGTTTTTGCGTCTTTGATTTCAGGCGAAGGAAGTTCTTTCCTGGATTCCAAAAGCTGAGCCGCATGCTGAAAAATCCAGGGATTGCCGATCGCGCCGCGCAATCCAGACGCAATCCACACCGGTTGTATCAAGCATCTCAACTACATCTTCTGCGGTAAAAACATCGCCACTTCCCAAAATTTTTCGATCGGGGTATTGCTCCTTAATCTTCTTTAGAAATGGCCATTTCGCCCGCCCCTGGTATTTCTGCTCCACCGTGCGTGCATGCACCCGGACGGCGGCATAGCCCAGTTCCCAAGCGGTCTGCACAAGTCGATCAAAGCGTTCCTGCGATTGCGCAGAATCGTCAAACCCGCGCCTGAGACTGATGGTAGTGGGAATCTGATGAGGCACGAGGTCGCGTACTGATTTGAGAATATCAATCGCCCGCGGGACATCTTGCAGCATGTGCCCGCCGCGTGCCTTGTTCTTTATCTTCTTCACCGGACAGGCAAAGTTGAGGTCGATCACGTCATACCCGCGCTCCGCGAGAATCACCGCCGAGTGAGACATGGTATCGGCGTCGCTGCCAATGATCTGACCGGCAATAGGATGATCCTCATCGTTAATATCGATGCTTTTCTTAAGCCCCTGCCCGCCGCTCAAAAGAATCACATCCAAAAGCGCCTCAGTCACCGCATAAGGGCACCCGCGGCGTCTGGCCACCAATCGCATTGCCCGGTCGCTGTAACCCGCAAGCCCTGCCTGGCAGAAAGGATGAGTGAAGGAAATCGGCCCGATATTCATAAAGTGCAGTATACCATGCCGGCAAACTCCCAGAGTGACGGGCGGGCGACCCCATCGTCATAACGTTCAGCGCCTTCGCGGCTAGATTTCATAATTATAAGGCGTGTTGCTGATTCTTTGGCGATATGTTTTGCTCCACGACGGGGTCTTCATCCACTTGCGACCCAGCAATCGCATCGCGATATAAGTGAGGGCGAAGCCACCAACCATCAGCGAGGTTTCAAGCGCAACGCGTGCCCGGCCGCCGTGCCGAAATAACAGAGTCGTCCCAACGTAAATTAGAAAAAGCGAAAAGGTCACCCGCATCGCGGTCGGATGAATCCATCCGCGATTGACAATCCAGGCTCCGAAGTACGCTCCGAATATGAACCCGCTCGCCAGCAATGCCGCGAACGCCCAGTTGATATTTCCCGCCCTGGCATAGTTAATCACCGCCAAAATCCCGATGGGAGGCAACAGCATCGCGAGGCTGGTGCCGTTTGCCATTTGTTGTGTGAATCCAAAGAACATCACCAGGGCGGGAATGACCAGTACTCCTCCACCAATTCCCACGACGCCGCTCATCGCCCCGATAGCCAATCCGATCGCGATCAACATCAATGCAGTCGAGGTAGACACTTCCATGTTACTCCAGAGTACCGCAACACTATTCAGCTGACCTGATGGCTGAATTCGTTCAGGTTTCGACAGAGCCAATGTCGATTTTCCCGCGCTGGACGCGGGCTCTGCCGCGCTGGTCTGTTGTCACCCCCGCTGGGAGCAGCGCAATAGATCCGTCGTTAATTGCCATACTCCCCTGTAGGGGAACTACTGTGGGAGTGGGACCCCCATTATCCTGAAGAGCGCCCAAATGCGGGTTAAGTCGCTTACTGACCGTTCCGGTGTAATCGCTGCTTGTCCACCCGTCGCTACCATCGATTTCGCCGACCAGATTGTGGCCTTTGGAAAGTACAACTCCCGTTACATCCGGGCCAGTCAGGCCCCGGTCCAGCTTGTTTCCCGCTACAATGCTGTTGGCGATCGTCAACGTGCCAACATTGTCTATCCCACCGCCGTTGTAAGCGGAATTGCCGGTAATGGTGACATCAGCGAGCGTAGCATCACCTGAATTATATAAGCCGCCACCCAGTCCGCTGGGAACCTGACTATAGGCAGAATAGGCGGTGGTATTATTTGCAATCGTACTGTTAACCAGGTCGAGGCTGCCGGCGTTATTGATACCTGCTCCACTGACCATGCCACTATTGCCTGAGACAGTGCAGTTCGCTACGGTAAGTGATCCGAAATTAGTCAGCGCCCCACGTACTTTACTTGACCCATCGGAAATAGTCAGATTCATCAAGCTAGCGTTTACGTCGGCCTGGACGACTAATATGTCGACGGTGCCCCCGCCACTGAAAACAACACCGGCTGACGGGCCGACGATAGACACATTCCCGAAAACATTAGTAATTTGCAGGTCGGACTGTTTCAACTCGATGGTTTGCCTTTTAGCAAACACCTTGGAATCAAATGAAATAGCGACCGGCCCCAAATAGTGGTCGGCCATCGTTACGGCATCGCGCAAGCTAAGTGTTTTGCTTCCGGGCGCATCAGTTTGATCAGAGGACGTGTTGACGACCAGCCTCTCAAGTGGTTGGGCGTTCACATGCACCATAAAGTGAATTTCGTTCGAGATATTGCCAAACCTGTCACAGACAACGACAAATGCGGTCAGGTTCCCAAGCCTCTGGAATGCGTGCATTTCAGCCGTTATTTCCCCAGGCTGATTGATCTTCCTGTGTCGTGTCAGCTGATCCATCACCCCACCTCACTACGATATTAAACGGACCACCTGACGCACTATCAGTAAAAGATCCGAGAGCGGACAGCGGCGCTGGTTCCACCCACTTCCGATTGCCCCACTGGCGCAATCAAAGCAACAGGAGACTTTCCTTGTATTTCGACCGCTCCTCTATCCACCTTGTGCCCTGAGATTCTTGCAACGTGGCGTTGATCCGTCTTCACCGTCCCCGGGACTAGCGCTGGCGAACCGCTTCCAATCAGCGGACTGCCAGGCACGGGCACCAGCGTGGGTGTGGGTCCACCAAAGTAACCAAATGGAGACAAATCCGGATTTGCCGGTGCTAAATTGCTTCCCGTTATATCGCTATTGATCCATCCCCCGCTGCCGTCCGCTTTTCCTATGAAGTTATAACCGTTTGAATTGAACGTACCGTTTACATCCACGCCGGGCAGAGTTTGATCTGAGAGTTGGTTCTCAGCCACGACGCTGTTTGAAATAGTCGCGGTCCCCAGATTGTTGATTCCCCCATAGGAGTTTTCCGACGAATTGAGGGCGACCGTCGAGTCATTGATCGAAAGCTGCGCGGAAGAAGAATTTACAATTCCACCATCATCGAATACTGCCGAGTTATTTGCGACAGTGCTGTTGGTTAACGTGGCGACTGCCATCGCGCCGCCCTGATATCCACCGCTGTTATACAAGCCGCCCCCGGTATCCGCTGTATTACCAGAAATAGTGCTGCTCATGATCGTTAAGTCTCCCGCATTTTGAACGCCGCCTCCGTCGGCGGACGCGGTATTACCCGCGATGAGACTATCTGTTAGCAGCGCAGTCCCACTATTCCCAATTCCCCCGCCATTAAAGGCGCTATTATTTGAAATAGTCGTCTGATTAAGTACCAGCTTGCCGCTGTTGTATAGACCGCCACCATTGCCATTGTCGGCGGTGTTTCCGGTGATGGTGCATTCGTTCAGAACAAGTGTGCCCGTGTTCTGAATGCCTCCTCCATTGCCGACCAGCCCACTATCGGTGTTGCCGCTGATCTTCACGTTCGAGAGCGTTGCAGTCCCGGCGTTGGAAATCCCCCCGCCGCTGCCACCGCTTGATCCTTCGGTGATCGATAGGTTGGAAATAGTGACCTTAGCCCCCAATGCGATCGACAAAACCTCGATATCATCATTACCGCTTACGGCAAGACCTTCGGCAGGACCGTCGATAATCGTAGAAGCTGCGCTGTTTGTAATCGCAAGCGTGGTACCTTTCAGGATGATCGTCTGATACTTCGCGAAGACGTTCTTATCAAAATCGATTGTCACCTGACAGGTTCCCAGGTCCGCAATACTTATCGCGTCCCGGAGGCTGACTATTTTGCTCCCGCGCGGGTCAACCTGGTCTGCTATCGTGTTCACGGTCACCACGATAGGCGCACCCAGCCTCACTGTATCAATTGCTTTAAATGGCACACTGACAAGCCCGCTCGTCGCGCTTGCGATGGCCATATAGTGATAGATACCTGGAGTCTGCTCGCCGGTATCGACTGCCAGCGTCCATTTTCCGTTCCCCCGATTGATCCCGTTCCCAAGAAATATCAACGCCTGACCACGCTGCATGTAAAACGCAACGGACGCGATGCTGCTGGTTGTGTCACCGACACGGCTGGCAATGAGATCGACAGGCGTACCCGCCGGTACGTTTCCCGGTTGCGCCACAAAGCTTCCGATCGTCGGAGTCGACTGTCCGATCACCAGCTTGTTTGCGACAGACACAGCCGCGCTATTCTGGTGAAAGTTGTTCGTCGCAATTGCTATGTAGGTATAGCTTCCCGCGCGCAACCCTTTTGTACCCACTGAAAGTGTCCAGTCGCCCCCCGGCATAATCGCGGCATTTCCCAGCAGCTGTTTTGTCGAACCCTTCAACCGGTAAAATGAAACGGTTTCAACATCACCCACTGCATCAGTAATGTTGGATGCCGTGAGGTTGATGATTCCGCCAGCGTTTTCCGCCGCGGGGTTAACAGTAAATGCACCAATTACCGGCGGGGTGCCGTGCACCGTGTTGCTAACAAGTTGTGGAACAAGTGCGTGCACCCGCGGAGATCCAAGACCGGTGACAAGATCGTAGCCACTCTTCGCGTCATAAAATCCGTTATTCCCTACAACCACATCACGAAAGACCGAGGAGTAGCCGCCTTGTGTATAGGCGGAATAGAGCGCGGGAATCGTCTGTTGACGTCCGTCGAGTGTAGGCCGGCCATACATCACCCGGCCCTGGTTGGTTAATGCGATAATTGCGCCCCAAGCCGGAGCAGAAAAACTGGTCCCACCAAATACCGCAAAGGGCGCGGCCGATCCGAAATCAAGCGAATCGCAGATGTTCACACCCGTCAACGGGTCGGCATCAAAAGAAACGTCGGGGCCCGCGCGTCCCGCAAAAGACCCGGCCGCCGCCTTTTGCGAAGCACTTTGCGGCTCAAGTGAACTGATCCCGCCTCCGCTACCAGTCCATCCGGTTTCAGATGCGGGATTGCCCTGCGAATCGACGCCTAAAGAAGTTCCCCCGACAGAGACCACCGCCGCCGATGAAGCAGGATACGAAACAGCCAGCGGTCCTCCGTCGGCGTATGCGCCGCTGTCGCCCGACGATGCCAGAAAAGTGATTCCCTGGTGCCCCGGTGGAGTGACAAAGGTCGGATCGATCGCCGCAACTTCAGCGGGTGTATAGTTCGCTTCACTTTGACCAAAACTCATCGACACCACGCTCACACCCGGCGCGGACGCGGCATACGCAACACCGCCGTACAGGTCAGAATCATTCTGACTGTTGCATTCAACAACCAGGATGTTGGCCTCCGGCGCAAGGGCGTGCGCCCACTCCACATCAAGCGATTCCTCGGTGGCCCACGAACCGTTAACTGGATCCGGCGCATCCGCTGAAGGCAACGCGGTGGCGCTCCCCGTCTGCGATACCACCTGCAGCGAAGGAGGCGATGAGAGGCCAAAAGCAGTGTCGAACCTTTTCAGGTCGGCGGTGATATGCGGATCGTCATATGCCTCGATCAACGCAATAGTCTGGCCCGCGCCTGTTGCCTGATCTGAACCAAATTTGAGCCCGGTAAATCCGTAATAAGACTTGATCTGCTCGGGAGTAAATCCACCCGGATCCGGGGACGCGCTTTGCTCAGGTACCGAAGCTGACAATCGCCGGCGAACATATGCCGGAATCGCATGATTGGTCGAATGCATCGCCGCGAGCGCCGCCACGCGCTTTTCATACCACGCTGCCGTTGCGGCCGAGGTAATGGGCCCGCGCAGGGCGGTGGATAATAGCAAACGTCGTTCGAGGGATTCAGATGTGCATAACCGATGCTCCACGATGCGCGTGCTACGCCTCTTCGCCATCACAAACAGCCCATTCTTTCCGTGAAAAACAGCAGCCAGATCACCCACTGATCATGATGCTCGAATCTACAATAGACATCTAAGCCGAACGAAG
The DNA here is from genome assembly GCA_963792535.1 of uncultured Phycisphaerales bacterium. Lineage (GTDB taxonomy): Bacteria > Planctomycetota > Phycisphaerae > Tepidisphaerales > Tepidisphaeraceae > CBDAQA01. The sequence continues at coordinate 166,399 of CAWBWQ010000004.1, read as the reverse complement.
GTCAAGCTCATCCGCAAACGCCAACCGACGCCAGATCATACCGCGACCACGGCAAATCAATAAGCAGGAAATTCCTCCCGCAGGCCGTCTATGGGCAGCGGGTACGAGGTTGCGAATTGGCAATCACACTGGCAAGATTAAAGCCCTGACGCTGTGTCGTTCATCGATCAATATATTGAGGACTTGCTTGACGCCTTCGCAATCGCTTCGCTTTCGCCAGGTTCACCTGGATTTTCATACCGGACCCGCTATTCGAGATGTGGGCCGGGATTTCGACGCGCGTGCATTCGCACGTGTTTTTAAGCGTGCGCATGTAGACAGCGTCACGCTGTTTGCTAAATGCCACCACGGTCATCTCTATTACAATACCGATCGGCCTGAAAGGCATCCGGGTCTGGCGCAGGGACTGAATCTGCTGGGCGCGCAGATCGAAGCATTGCACCGGGAGGGAATTCGCGCGCCGATCTATCTCAGTGTTCAATGCGATGAATATGCCGCCAACACACATCCGGAATGGGTGGCGCGGAATGCGGATACCTCACAGGTAAAATGGGGCGGAAGTGTCTTCAAACCGGGTTGGCAGATACTCGATATGAGCACTCCATATCAGGCGTTTTTTGCCGAGCAGACCTTTGAAGTACTCAAGCTGTTTAAGCCCGTCGACGGAATCTTTTTTGACATGTGCTGGGATCAACCCAGCACCACACGCGAGTTTATATCGCAGGTGCGAAAACTCGGAGGCAACCCGGAAAATGAGACCGACCGGGTTGCATATGCGCATCAGCTGGCGTTGGGCTACATGAAAAGATTTCATGCCATGGTGCAGGACAGCACACCTGGCGCTTCGGTCTATTTTAATGGCCGGCATCTGCCCAACCTGGCGGAAGAAATTGCCTTTCAGGAACAGATCGAAATCGAAGCCCTGCCCACCGGTGGCTGGGGTTACATTTATTTCCCCAAAAATGTGCGCTTCGCGCGCAATTTTGGCAAACCTTATCTGGGCATGACCGCGCGGTTTCATAAAAGCTGGGCCGATTTCGGCGGGCTCAAGCCGCAGCCGGCACTGGAATACGAAACAAGCCAGATGATCGCGCACGGAGCACGCTGCAGCATCGGTGACCAGCTGCACCCGCGCGGCGTGCCCGACCGCGCCGCCTACGATCTGATCGGCTCTGTCTACAAACGTGTCGCCGATCGCGAGCCCTGGTTGTTAAACGCCACACCGGTTACAGAAATCGGGCTGTTCCAGGCCCCCGCCGTTTGGGAGATCAATAAGATTTCCGGAATTGACGAAGGTGCGACGCGTCTGCTGACACAGCTTAAACTGCAGTTCAACGTCGTCGAGGCTTCCAGCGATCTCACGCCATTTCGCTTGTTGATCCTGCCCGACAGTGTGCCGGTAGATGCTGCGCTGGCGAAGATACTTCAAGCGCACCTCAAACGCGGCGGAGCGATTTTAGCAACGGGAACCAGCGGAATGAACGCCGACGCTACCGCCTGCACATTTCCCCAATTAGGCGTTAACCCTCTGGGCATGTCTCCGTTCGGAACGACGTATTTCAGAGTCATTCCGGAGATGCAGACAGACATTCCTGATTCCGATCATGTCATGTATGACACCACGGTAAGAGTAGTGACCCGCCGCGGGTGCAGGATGCTGGCCGACGTGATCGAACCTTATTTTGACCGGACCTGGGATCATTTCAGCTCGCATTTTCAGACGCCGCCCGATCGCGCTTCAGGTTATGCCGCCGCCACGATCAACGGTCAGGTTGGATACATCAGCGCTCCCATTTTTGGTGCCTTCGCGCAGCATGGAAACGCTCAGTATCGACTGCTCGTGCGAAACCTTATCAACCTCCTGATGCCCCTGCCTCTTATCCAAGTGCAGGCTCCCACCAGTACAGAAGTGACCGTAACACGGCAGGAAACGCCCACCGCCCGAACCATCGTTCACCTGCTGCAATATTGTCCCGAACGGCGAGCGATCAATCTCGATTTGATAGAAGACATCGTGCCTTTGTATGACGTAGCGGTTTCGTTGAAGCTGGAGAAAAAGCCGCGGCAGGTTTACCTCGCACCCGACAAAACACAACTGGCCTTCACTTTCCGGAACGGGCGCGCACAGGTTCGCGTCCCAAAAGTGGCCGGCCATGCGATGCTTGTTTTTGAATGACCCGGACCGGCATAACAAAATCGAGCGTGATAAAACCCGAAACAGTGCCCGCGGCTCAGTGTCAACCTTGACACACCAGCCCAATCGGCTAAATTGCCGGACCCGCCAGACATTGGCGGGAACTTCCATTCGGCAGTAGCTCAATGGTAGAGCAGCCGGCTGTTAACCGGCTGGTTGTAGGTTCGAGTCCTACCTGCCGAGCTTCCCACCTTAACATGCGAATGCGGCGATTCAGGTTCAAAAACCCCGAAATCGCCGCTTCGTATCAATAGTTTTCTAGTTTGGCCGAAACGCCGGATACCAACAAACCTACTGAAAACGTAGCGCTCCGGTGCCACTTTCCATACCACTTAGCCATGTCATTCCGCTTCCGCCCAGATGCGGGGTGATTCGTGTTGCTCGAAGAATTCGACATGAATAACGTTCGGATTGCAGCAAACAGGGCAGTCCTCGACGTATTCCTGCTCGTTGCCGCCGGAAGGATCCAGCGGGACGACAATCGATTCTCCGCAGGTCGGGCAGACGTACGACCCTTCATCGTTCGGGCGGCTGCGCTTTCGTTTTTTCATGTGCCGAATGCTAATCAACACGGCCGGCATTCCGAAGAGGGATCATCAGAACCAACAATTGGAAACTTATTTCGTATTTTTTGCCGGCAATTGCGCGATGAATTCGCGCAGCGTCTCACCGCGTGGCGATGAGGTACAGGCTGACAATCACGCCTATGGTGGCGAGAATTCCTCCGGCTAGTAAAGGCATCAGCGATGACGGGCGGGCGGCGGTGTTGGAATCGAAACGCGCGGTGAATCGGGCATGTCTGACAGCCGCGTATACGTTTACCGCTGCCCCAAGCGCGACAAGTGCCACCCCCGCCCAGAGGCTCAGCCGGCCCTGATGAGGCGAGAGGCCCCGCGCCGCGGCAAGCTCCCGCAGAAACAAACCGAATCGGGCAACCACAAAACCAAAACCGATCATCGCCAAACCGGTGCGTATCCACGCCAGCGTGGTTCTTTCGGCAGCGAAATAAACTCGGAGATCACCTTTGGCAGTTTCTTCCGGCATATCATTTTTTCGGGGAATGTCGCGTGTTTACGGGCTCCGCCTGCGCATCAAGACTTTGATTGCAGCTCATGTTTTACTGATTAGCCGCTGCACGGCCTGCTTCAGTTCCTCAATGTTTACCGGCTTGGTCAGGTGCAGGGAAAACCCCGCGGCTTTGCTGCGCTGCAGGTCTTCATCCATGCCGTACCCGCTTAGGGCGATGCCCTGAAGATTGTATTTGAGTTGCAGCTCGCGCATCAAATCAGTCCCGGCTGCATCGGGGAGACCGATATCGCTGATGACCAGATCAAATGTGTTTTCAGTCGCAAGCTTGAGCGCTTCGGCAACGCTGCCCGCGGCCTTAACGCTGCACGCCATCGTCTGAAGAAGACGGGTCATGATACGCCGGGTGTCAACGTGGTCTTCAACCAGAAGAATACGGCAATTCATTGCTTTGGATTCAAAATTTGGCGTTGAACCCTGCACGGCCGCGGTACCGCTGCTGGTTGGGATGTCGACGGTGAAGGTGGCACCTGAATTTGTGCCCGCGCTGTAGGCGGAAATAGTACCGCCGTGCATTTCCACCAGCGCCCTGGAAATTGCAAGTCCCAGACCCAGCCCGCCGAATCGACGGGTTACTTCACGACCGCCCTGCTCGAAAGCGTCGAAGATTTTTGGAAACGCCTCAGCATCAATCCCCACGCCGTTATCCGTGACGACAACCACCAATCGGTCCGGCGTTGGATTCGACGTGCTGATGGTGATGCGCCCGTTAACCGGTGTGAATTTGACGGCGTTCTTCAGCAGGTTCCAGATGATTTGTTGAAAGCGCGCCGCGTCGCCGTCCACATGATGCCGCGCCGCGCTGAGATCCACGCTCACAACCTGATTTTTTGCCAGCGCATCTCCCTGGCAGATTCCGATTACATTTTTGATTTTCCGGTGTACGTCGAGCACCGTATGATCCAGCTCGAGTTTATTCCGTGAGATGCGGGTAATGTCCAGCAGGTCGTCAATCAGGCGGGCTTCAAGCTCGACATTTCGCCGGATCATCTGCACCATTTCCAACTGATCGGCGGCAAGCCGCGCGTCGGATTCCAGAATCATGCTTGTGGCCAGCACCGGTGTAAGCGGTGTGCGCAGCTCGTGTGAAAGCACTGCGAGAAACTGATCCTTTGCCCTGTTGGCGGCTTCGGCGACCGCCTTCGCGCCGGCAAGTTCGGTCGACCTTTGATCCGCAAGCGCGACCATCTCCCTCAACCGGTCTTCATTCTGTCTCAGGTGGGTGACATCGAGGTTGGTGCCCAGCACCCAGGCGACCTTGCCCTGGTTATCCGTGCGGACCGTTTCGACGGCCTGAATATACCGAATCGCTCCGTTGTCCTGACGATGGATTCGGAAATCCCGCGTGCGGCTCACGCGTTTCTCCATCGTCTCGCGAAGCAACTTTTCCTGCAGAGCAAGATCTTCGGGAACCACCGAGCTGCTCCACGCGTCATACTCGATGAACCCGTCGGCTGTCGGTGCAATGCCGTAAATGCGGAACATCTGCCCGTCCCAGCGGATCCTGTTGGTGACAACATTCCATTGCCAGATTCCGACCGCGGTTGCTTCGGTGGCAAGCCGCACGCGCTCTTTGCTGTCGCGCAGTTCAACATCGGCCCGACGCCGGTCGGTAACATCTTCAAACACCGTGAAAACTTCTGACGGGGCCGAATCTCCGGGGTGAACGACCGGCGTTGCATCAATGCGTATCCAGCGGTAGTCGTTATCAGCGCGATGAAAAATCCCCATCACCACACCATGCACGGGTTTGCCCGTTTGCAGCGCAATGCGCGAGGGATGTTCGTCACGCGGAAAAGACGACCCGTCTTCGCGGACCATATCGTTCGATTCCTGATGAACGATCGCGCTCAGCAGTTCGTCGCGGAAAGGACCCAGGATTTGCTCGGCAGCGGGGTTCATCGCCAGCACATGACCCGCGGCATCCTGATGCACGACCCCCTGTGGCATGGTTTGCGCCAAAAGCCTGTAACGCTGCTCATCGGGGTGATCTAAATCGTGTGCATCATCCATTATGATCATCCGCCCGTGTGGCAGTTTCCTTCGCTATAACAAGACAGCCTGTTGAATTTGATCTCAATCCTTTTTTGTTACGGGCTACCAGGCGGGACTTCAAACATATTTGATCGTCTTTTCAAAATACACCCGAATGTTCTTCTTATGGCTTAAGAACAGGCTGGGTCGATGGATCACCGGGGTGCACAAATATGCTGCTGCCACCGAGCATCCCTCTGTCTTTGAGGTGGTGCATGAAAAAGTTCTGATAGTCTTCTGTGGAAGAATTCACGATCAGATCCTGCCCACCGATGCTTGTGACATCCAGTTCGTCGGCGTTTGACGCCGCATACTTTTTCAGCCAGTCGGGCGAGGGGCGCTGACCACCAGTTGAGGTGAAGTCTTTTCGATCACGATCATCGCGTAAAGCGGCAGCAGCAGCGATCGAAACTCGGCGCTGTTTTGTGTTGTACAAGCATCTGCCTTTACCTCGGCAACCATCGTGTCATTCAACTTGCCAAAACGGACAATAAACGCGCCGGTTTTACCGTCTTCGTCAGTGCAGGTGAGCTTGTAGCCGTTATCTTCACCCGGCTTTAGTTCGACGGTGATTTTGCCGTCCTGAGAAACCCATTTTCCCAGCAGCGCATCGTTGGACACAACCTGATCGTCATTGAGAATTGGATTCGCGTTTCGGACACAGCCCCCCGCGCAGACACCGAGCAGAAGCAGTAGCAATCCGAAAGTCGACTTCAATGTGCGATGGATATCGTGCAAGGTTCCTCCAGAGACAGGCCACATATTCAGCGGTGTTTGAATGAGTGTTCTATTGTCGAGTGACATTGTCAAGATTGCGGTACGCAATGGGCAGGTTTGCAGCGCGGAAGCAGCAGCGACGGGCGTGCCTGCCACAAGTGATAAAGAAGATTTGCGAACCAGCAGATGGTTCGCGACAATCATTTCCATGCTTCCTACAGCCGATCAAGCGATGGAGATCTTTGGCTCGGCCGCCGATGAGAATTTGCTCAGTCCGATGCGTCAGCAGCAGGTGGTTCACCTTCCGGCAGAAGGTGAAGTCTGGATGACCGGGGATATTCACGATCACCATCGCAATTTTGAAAAATTGCTCCGCGCGGTCGATCTGGAAAACAACCCGCATCGGCATCTGGTGCTTCATGAATTGATCCACGGCGATCACTTCGACTCCACCGGTGCCGAGGGAAGTTGGCACACCCTGTATCGGGCCGCCGAGTTGAAGGCGGATTTCCCAAGCCAGGTTCACTTCCTGCTGGCCAACCATGACCTGGCGCAGATTCACGGCGAAGGAATCATGAAGTCGGGCCTCAGCGTCTGCGAGGCATTCACCGCCGGACTTAAGCGCGACTTTGGCGCGGTGTACCAGCGGGTGAATGTGGTGGTGACGGAATTTTTACTCTCGCTTCCCCTGGCGATTCGCGCCCCAAATGGCTTATTTTTCTGCCATAGCCTTCCGACGGATGCGCAGATTGCCGCTTTCGATTTCACAGTATTCGATCGCCCTTTAACCGGTAACGATTACAAGCGCCGCGTGGGCCCGGTGTATCAATTGATCTGGGGGCGCGGTGTCACCCCGGCGGGTGTGGATCTGTTCCTGGAAAAAGTGAATGCCAGCATGGTCATCACCGGGCACCAACCGCAGGAAACCGGCTTTGCCACCAACGGGGAACACCACCTGATCATTGCATCAGACCACAATCAAGGCGTGCTGTTGCCGCTCGATTTATCTCTGCAATACACCATGGATGAGGTGGTCCAACGCCTGCACAAGTTCGTGGCGCTGGACCTGCCGGAGAATGACTAGCCGCTTTTCGCGGGGGATCTCAGGAGTTTTGTTATGTCATTGCAGCATCGACCGGCCGTTGTATTGCTCAGCGGAGGTCTGGACTCGGCAACCGTTTTAGCCATCGCACTGGAACAGGGCTTTGACGTCTACGCGATTTCATTTCAATACGGACAACGACACGCGTTTGAGCTGGAATTCGCCAGGCGAATCGCATCAGCTGCAAATGTTCGCCAGCATGTGATCAGCGTCATCGACCTGCGCATTTTCGGTGGAAGCGCGTTGACCAGCAGCGACATAGCCGTTCCCAAGGACCGCAAGGTTGAAACGATGGGCGACAGTATCCCCGTCACTTATGTTCCGGCGCGGAACACCATTTTCCTCTCCATGGCGCTCGCCTGGGCGGAAGTGCTTCGCAGCAGCGATATCTTCATCGGTGTCAACGCGCTGGATTACAGCGGATACCCCGATTGCCGGCCAGAATACATTCATGCTTTTGAACACATGGCAAACCTCGCGACGCGCGCCGGCGTGACGGGCAGCCAGAATTTGAAAATTCATACCCCGCTTATCGCGATGACCAAAGCTCAGATTATCGAGCGCGGCCTGAAACTCGGGGTGGATTATTCCATCACCAGCACCTGCTACGACCCCGCCTCTGACGGCGGCGCATGCGGCACCTGCGACGCCTGTATCCTGCGATTAAAGGGGTTCGCCGATAACCACATCGCGGACCCCGCGAAATACGCGCTGATAATCGCCACGGTATCGCACCGTAGCCGCGCACGGCGACTGCGCCTAACATGATCCGATGCCTTTGCCCCTGCGCTCGAGCCGACTTCGTTATCAAAGTTACCGTGAACGTGTAAAACGCGACCGTGCGAACAAAAGCACTTCGGGTGAGAGAGACACATCATCCCCGCATGGTTCGGATCGAAAAAAACGCCCCCGTTCGCGGTCGTTCTACAAATTGCTGATTCATTTCTGGCAACTGCTCCGCGGTTATCGCGGGCTTCTCGTGTTGGTCTTGCTCACGCTGGGTGTCTCCACACTGCTTGGTTTGATTCCGCTATACGGAACGAAGATTGTTTTTGACAGTGTATTGAACGACAAGCCGCTGCCGGCGCGGTTACCGCACTGGGTTCATCTTCCCAGCGACAGGCGACCGTTGTTAACCGTGGTGGCGGCATCGATGGTGTTCCTGGCGGCATTGTCGGAGGTTGTCGGATTGTGGAGCCGCTGGCAGGCGACACGCATGACCAAGCGCGTGCAGGTTTCGGTGCGCAAAAAGGTTTTTGATCACGCGGTGCGGCTGCCGTTGCATCGGGTCTATGAATTAAAAAGCGGAGGCGTCGCGTCGATCCTCCGCGAAGATGCCGGTGGTGTCGCCGACCTGGTTTTTTCACTGCTCTACAACCCCTGGCGCGCCCTGGTCCAGCTGCTGGGCAGTTTGATTATTCTGGCCTGGGTCGACTGGAAACTTCTCCTGGGATCGTTGCTGCTTTTGCCCACCGTATGGTGGACGCATCGCACCTGGATCAGCCGGATCCGGCCCATTTTCCGCGATATTCGCAATACACGGCAGACGATGGATTCACACGCAACCGAATCGTTCGGCGGCATGCGCGTCGTGCGATCGTTCTCGCGGCAAACGTCCGAGGCTGGCATCTTCACACGCAATGGTCACCTGATGGCGCGCCAGGAAATCCTCGCCTGGTGGGCAAGCCGGGGGATCGAATCCACCTGGTCAATCATTATTCCGCTCGCTTCGGCATTGCTGCTGTATTGGGGCGGCAACCGCGTGCTGGGCGATATGCAGAAAATCCACCAGGGTCTTCTCAACCCGGCCAAGGCTTTCACCGTCGGGGACCTTGTGATGTTCATGTCCTACCTCATGGCATTGCTGGGTCCTATTGCCGCGCTGGCGGCAAGTGCGACTGCATTGCAAAACAGTTTGTCGGGCCTCGACCGCATTCTGGATCTGCTGGCTGAAGATTTGGAAATGCCGAGCAAGCCGGGGGCTAAGGTCGTCGAACGCGACACCGTGCCGGGCCGCCTCACAATGCAAAGCGTCTCGTTTGCCTATGCGGGCGCTTCCACACCCGTGCTGCATGATATCAATCTGGATGTACAACCCGGCGAGATGATCGCGCTGGTCGGGCCCAGTGGCGCGGGCAAGACAACCTTATGTAATCTGGTCGCTCGTTTTTACGACCCCACAGCCGGCGCGATCCTGCTGGACGGAGTCGATCTTCGTGACATCACCGCCGACAGCTATCGCAGGCTGCTGGGCATCGTCGAGCAGGACACTTTCCTTTTCGATGGGACCATCGCGCAGAACATCGCCTACGGTCGACGCGGCGCAACGCTCTCTGAGATCCTCGAGGCCGCCCGGCTGGCCAATGCGCACGAGTTCATCGAAAAACTGCCCGACGGATACGACTCGCTGATCGGTGAGCGTGGCGTCAAACTCTCCGGCGGGCAACGCCAGCGACTGACTATTGCCCGGGCAATCCTTGCCGACCCGCGCATCCTGATTCTCGACGAAGCCACCAGCAATCTCGACACCGAATCCGAGCGGTTGATCCAGGGCAGTATGCAGACGCTCATGCAGGGTCGAACCAGCTTTGTCATTGCCCATCGCCTGAGCACGATCACACACGCCAGTCGAATCCTGGTGCTCGAAAACGGCCGCATCGTCGAACAGGGCCGACATGAGGAATTGATGCTCGCAAGCGGTCGATATCGCCAGATGGTCGACCTGCAAACCAGTCCCGTGCAACCCCCCATCAGGCGCACAGAGCAAAACGCGCGCACCGACAAGGCAACGGTCGACGCCTATTAAAATCCGCTCAATTTCCTGCGCTTTCAAAACCCTTGAATGTACCAGCCCCGCCGTGGCTTCTTTTGCATCACGCGGCATCGCCTCTATAATAAGCTGCACTCAACGGAAGGATCTGCTTCGTGACCACCGCCACTGCTCCCGCTCCGCATCACCCTGTCGCTCGTGCGAACAACGGTTATCCTTTTCTGCTTCGACGATTTCATTCCCTCACAGGTCTTGTGTTCGGCGGGTACCTCTGCGTTCATCTTCTGATCAATGCCACCCTCGTCGAAGGGATTCGCCAAGGACACCTCACCGTCTATCAGCAGCAGGTGAATATGATTCACAGCCTGCCGCTGTTAATCGTGGTCGAGTGCGCCCTGATTTACTTTCCGATTCTTTTTCACACGTTCTACGGTATCTGGATCATCGCCAGCGGGCACCCCAATGTGGACAACTATTCCTACACGAAAAACTGGTTTTATCTGCTGCAACGCATCAGCGCGATCATCCTGGTTTTCTTCATGGTCTTCCATGTCTTTGGAATGAAAGGCTGGCTGGGTAACGGCTTTGCCGAAGCGCTGAAATTCATGCCCGAAGATGCCACACGCAGCACCGCCAATCATTTCAATGCAGCCTGGTGGGTCTGGTCGATTGTGTACCCGCTTGGAATCCTCGCATCCTGTTATCACCTGGCCAACGGTTTCTGGACCGCTGCCATCACCTGGGGACTGACCGTCAGTTCCAAAGCACAGGCGCGCTTTGGTCTGGTCTGCACAGGCGTGTTTTTCTTTACCCTCGCATGCGGCATGACCGCACTGGTGTCGCTGGTCCACATGGGCCGCCAACCCCAGGCAACCCCGCCGTCGGTGACAACGCCCAAATGACAAACCTGATCGATCAATACTCGCAAGGTGCTCAAAAGCTTGCCCGCGCCATCGCCGGCATGACGCCCGCGCAGCTTCGCGCAATGCCGATTCCCGGCAAGTGGTCTACGCACACCGTGGTGATTCATCTCGCCGATGCAGAGCTTTCCTTTGCCGATCGCATGCGGCGTATCATCGCTATGGACGGGGCTCAACTGCTCGCATGGGACGAAAATGCCTTTCTCGCGCAGTTGCATTATGAAACGCAGTCGGCTGACGACGCGGTCCAGATCATTGAGTTAACGCGCCGGCAGATGACGCGGATTCTCAAGGTACTTCCACCCGCTGCCTTCACCCGCGTCGGTCAGCATTCCGAGCGCGGCCCGCAAACGCTGGAAACCGTCATCGGTTTTGCCAACAAACACCTGGAACACCATCTGAAATTCATCGCGGAGAAACGCGAACTACTGGAAAAGGAAGTTGCCGATCAGAGTTAGCGTGCCCCCGGCGGTGCGCCTTGCACCGCAGGCTTGCACGCAGCAGGCAACAGCAATTGGAAACGGACAAATGGCAGTATCAACAAAAAAACGCGTCATCGTCGTCGGTGGTGGATTAGCCGGGCTTGCCTGCACGATCAAACTCGCCGAAGAAGGCGTTAACGTCGATCTTTTTTCGATGGTCCCGGTGAAACGCAGCCACAGCGTCTGTGCTCAGGGCGGTATCAACGCCTGCAACGAAATCGCCCGCCAGCAGGGTTACAGCGAGTGGGAACACTTTGAAGAAACCGCCCTGGGTGGTGACTTCCTGGCGGATCAGCCGGCTGTTCTGGAAATGACCAACTGGGCTCCGCGCATTATCGATCTGCTCGATCGCATGGGCGTCCCGTTCAACCGCACACCCGAAGGTCAGCGTGCACTGCGTTTATTCGGCGGCTCGCTGTTCAAGCGCACCTTTTTTGCCGGTGCCACTACCGGACAGCAATTGCTTTACGCACTGGACGAACAAACCCGCCGCTGGGAAGCCGAAGGCAAGGTCAACAAATACGAGTTCTGGGAATTCCTCTGGCCGGTCATAGAAGGAGAACAATGCGTTGGTATCGTCGCCCAGGACATGCGCACGATGCAGATCCGTGCCTTCAGGGCGGATGCGGTTGTGATGGCAACCGGGGGCAACGGGCTGGTGTTCGGCAAAAGCACGATGTCGGTGATCTGCACCGGTGGCGCGCTGTTGCGCTGCTATCAGGCCGGGCGCGCGTACGCAAATCCGGAAATGATTCAGGTACACCCCACCGCTATTCCCGGCGAGGACAAATGCCGGCTCATCAGCGAGTCGGCGCGCGGTGAAGGCGGGCGCGTCTGGGTGCCACGCAAACCCGCCGATCCGCGCGGGCCCAACGAAATCCCCGAATCCGAGCGGTTTTATTTCCTGGAAGATCGCTACCCCAAGTACGGCAACCTCGTGCCGCGCGATATCGCCACCCGCGAAATTTTCCAGGTCTGCACCGATCTGAAACTCGGTGTCGGCGGTGGAAACATGGTCTATCTCGACCTTCGCGACATCACCCGTCAAATCGGCGCGCAAAAGTGCTCGGCAAGCTCGAAGGCATCCTGGAAATTTATGAGAAATTTGTCGGCACCGATCCGCTCGACGAACCGATGAAAATTTTCCCAGCCGTGCATTATTCAATGGGCGGGCTGTGGGCCAAATTCAAACCCAAAGACACTTCCGCGGGCGGTCCTTCCACCGGCGGCCTGGTCTTCGGGCATCCGGACAACATGAGCACGAATATCCCCGGGTTGTACACCATGGGCGAGTGCTCCGTCGCTTATCACGGCGCGAATCGCCTGGGTGCAAACAGCCTGCTCAGCTGCATTTTTGACGGTCTGTTTGGTGGCACCTGCATCAAGAACTATATCACCAACACCACCCTCGCCGCGGTGGATGTGCCTCAGTCCACCTATGATGCTGTGACCAAACAGGAAGTGGACCGCCAGAACTGGCTTGTGGGAAACCAGGGCGATGAAAACCCATACCTGCTCTGGCAGGAAATGGGCAAGTGGATGACCGAGAACTGCACGGTGGTGCGCGTTAACAGCAAGGTCGCAGCGACACTTGAAAAATGCCAGGAATGGAAAGACCGCTACAAGCGCGTAAAGCTTTCCGACACCGGCATGTGGACCAATCAAAACCTTTCGTTCACCCGCGCCTCGCGCGACATGATTCTGCAGGCCGAAGCCATCTTAAAAGGCGCGTTGGCACGTGACGAATCGCGCGGGGCTCACTACAAGCCCGAGTTCCCCGATCGCAACGACGCCGAGTTCCTCAAGGCAACGATTGCCACGTTTGATACCTCTACCGGGTCAGCCAAAATCGAGTACGGGCCGGTCGATGTTTCATTGGTCAAACCGCGTGCGCACCTATGGCAAAACCGCGGACAAACCCGTTGCCGTACCGGCTAAGGAGCGCGAAGCGGTCGCGGTTTGAAGGCCAGAGGTGCATTCGCTCCTGCTGGCGGATAAATTTTTGCTTTCATGCCGAGCCAACCAAATTTCCAAAAGCCGCTGCGGCGGTCGCATCTGCTGCTCCTCGCCTTGATACTGGGGATGGCCGCCCTCCTGCGGTTTTTCAGCATATCCACGCTCGGTTTCTGGACCGACGAGTTTTGCTCGCTATCTGCCGCCCACGGTTACGGGCTGCAATTGGATCGCATTCCCACCGACCAGATCGCGCCTCAAATGCCGCGGTGTACCCGGCTGAGCGATGCCCTTTCGTTCTGGAAAATACCCGGCGCGATGTCGCGGCAGGATACGCATCCACCGCTCTACTTCATGCTGCAGCGGTTATGGGAGGATTTTTTCGGCGACGGTGAAGCAGCGGTGCGCAGTTTAAACGCCCTCTTTTCGCTGCTGGCGATCGGGCTGCTGTTCGTCGCTGCCAGCGCCTCGGTCGGACCGTCCACCGCACTGACCGCATGCCTGCTGATGGCGGTTGCCACACCTCAGATACAGTATTCGCAGGAAGCTCGAAATTACATGCTCGTGCTGGTCTTCGCGCTGTTAACCGTCATCGCGATTCAGAAATTGCCCGACGCAACGCACTGGATCTGGACGGTGGTGCTAATTTTTTCACTGCTGGCCATGATGCTCACGCATTATTTTGCCGTCGGCACGGCTGCGGGACTTTGCCTGTATGCAGTTACCGCACTCAGAAAGCGAGCGCGTGGGTTCGCGGCGACTGCGATGGTTATCTCCGCTGTCGCGTATGGCGTCCTGTGGGTTCCTTCGATTCTTCGCCAACGAAATGTTTTTGAGAACAGTCTCGGCTGGCTGACAGACGCCGCGCCCGGGCATAGCCAGCGCCGCCTGGCGGACTTGTGCAGATTGCCTGTGCGATTTTTTGTCGAGATCACCGATCCCCGGCTTCAAATTGTCGTCGCCGTCATCGGCTGCGGCATGCTTTTGGTGATCCCATTCCTGTTCCTCCGCCGCCCGGAATTGCGGCTGTGGATCTGCTGGTTGATCGGCGCGATCGCGATCGTCGCGATGGCGGATTTCCTGCGATCAACCACGCAGTTGAACTGGGTGGCGCTATTCACTTTTCGCGACACCTGCAGCTTATGTACTTCTCGCGTCCAGCGTGCGCGGAAAGTGGTGGTTCCTGCCAAGCGGGATCGCAATCGTCGCGAGCCTTTCGTGCCTTTTCAACGCCTATATCCCCGCGTGGAAAATCGATTACAAAACCCCCGTGCAGACGATCGCGCGCCTTCAGCATCCCGGTGACGCGCTGGTGATATTCGGGCCGGATCCCGCGATGGACGGAATCCAGTTCGCGGCTTTTCAGACCTACCTGCCGGCAATGCCAAAAGTAACAGCGGTGCTGACCCTGCCGCCGCAGGGCGCGACGCTTGAAAAACTGCAGCAATGCCCCAAAGTCTGGGTCGTAAATCTCTATCCGCATCGACCGCTCGAAAATTTTGAGGTCCAGCAGAACCAGTCACTTTCATATGCGGAGATAATCCAGGGCAGATTCATCGCGGTTCCGCGTTGAATGCGTTCATCGCATCGCAGCACGCACACCTCACGAAACCAGCTCGGGTTCTATTGCGCGGGTTTTTTTCTCGAAGCTGAAGTCATGTTTGCTCGAGTTCACACCGATCTGGATGGTGTCCCCGTCAACGAACTCGCCGCGTAGCAGGTGACCGGCAAGCGGATTTTCGATTCGCTGCTGGATGACGCGCTTAAGCGGCCGGGCCCCGAAGGTCGGATCGTATCCTTCTTCGCCCAGGAGCCGGGCGGCATCCTCGCTGATGTCGAGCTTGAGGTTCCGCAGTGCCAGGCGACGGCGCAGGTTTTCCAGCTGCACCTGCACGATTTTTGCCAACTGATCCCGGCTGAGTGAGCGGAAGAGAATTGTCTCATCGATACGATTGAGAAATTCGGGCCGAAAATGATCGCGCAGCAGATTTTTTACCGCTGCTTCCACTTCCCACTCCGGCGTTTGCCTCGCCGCCATGTTCTGGATTTCCTGCGAACCGATATTGCTGGTCATGACGATGAGGGTGTTCTTGAAGTTCACGGTGCGGCCCTGCCCGTCGGTGAGCCGCCCGTCGTCGAGCACCTGCAGCAGCACGTTGAAAACGTCGCGATGCGCCTTCTCAACTTCATCGAACAGAATCACCGAGTAAGGCTTGCGACGAACAGCTTCGGTGAGTCGACCTCCCTCTTCATACCCGACATATCCCGGTGGTGCGCCGATCAGGCGGGCGACGGAGTGCTGCTCCATGAATTCGCTCATATCGATGCGCACCATCGCGTCATCACTGTCGAAAAGAAAATCAGCCAGAGCCTTTGTTAATTCGGTTTTGCCCACGCCGGTTGGGCCCAGGAACAGGAACGAGCCGATAGGACGATTCGCATCGCCCAGCCCGGCCCGATTTCGGCGGACCGCGTTGCTGATTGCCTCGACAGCGTCTTCCTGGCCTACCACGCGCTGCCCGAGCCGCTCTTCCATTTTCAGAAGTTTTTCACGCTCCCCTTCCAGCATGCGCGTGACCGGAACACCACTCCAGCGGCTGACAATCTCAGCGATCTGCTCAGCGCCTACTTCCTCTTTCACAAGCGAAGTCCCGCTGCTTAACAACTGCTTCAGCCGGCTCTCGGCATCGGTCAGTTTGCTTTGTAAATCGCGCAGCTCACCATATTGGATCCGTGCGGCAGATTCCCAATCGCCCTGCCGCTGCGCCTGCTCGAGCTCAACTTGTTTGTGATCGATGTCGTTGCGGATCGCTTTGATGTTGTCCATCGCCCCCTTCTCATTTTCCCAGCGCGCGGTGAGGGCGGAATTCTTTTCCTGGAGATCCGCCAGTTCTTTTTCAGCGCGACAACTGCTGCTTGCTCGCGGGATCTTTCTCTTTTCGCAGCGCCTCGATCTCGATCTGAAGCTGCATGACGCGGCGGCGCGCCTCATCGAGTTCCTGGGGCAATGAATCGTTTTCTATCCGAAGCCGGCTTCCGGCTTCGTCGACAAGGTCGATTGCCTTATCGGGCAAAAAGCGTTCTGTGATGTATCGATCACTTAATGTGGCAGCTGCAACAATCGCGCTGTCGGTGATCCGAATGCCATGATGCGTTTCATAGCGCTGCTTCAGCCCGCGCAGGATCGCGATCGTGTCCTCGACTGTTGGCTCGCCGACCTGGATCGGTTGGAAGCGCCGCTCCAGCGCGGCATCTTTTTCGATGTGCTTTTGATATTCATCCAGCGTGGTGGCGCCGATGGTCCGCAGTTCGCCGCGTGCTAATGCTGGTTTCAGCAGGTTTCCGGCGTCCATCGACCCTTCGGCTTTTCCCGCGCCGACCACGGTGTGCAGCTCGTCGATGAACAGGATAATTTCACCGTTGCTGTCGGTGACATCTTTGATGACAGCTTTCAGGCGGTCTTCAAATTCACCGCGATATTTCGCCCCCGCGATCAGGGCACCCATATCCAGGGCGATGATTCGCTTATTTTGCAGAACGGCGGGCACATCCCCATTGAGCATTCGGGTCGCAAGCCCTTCAACGATTGCGGTCTTACCCACGCCGGGCTCACCGATCAGCACGGGGTTATTTTTTGTGCGCCGGCTCAGCACCTGCATCGTTCGGCGAATTTCTTCATCCCGACCGATGACCGGATCGATTCTGCCCTGGCGGGCCATCTCGACCAGATCCCGGCCGTAGCGCTCTAATGCCTGATATTTGGCTTCGGGATTTTGATCGGTGACGCGCTGCCCGCCGCGTACTTCTTTCAAGGCGCTGAGAATCGCTTTGTGGTTCGCGCCGGCGGTTTCCAGGATTTCCTTCGCCTCGCTTTTGATATCGGTCAACGCAAGCAGCAGGTGTTCAGTTGAGACATATTCATCTTTCAACCGATCGGCTTCCTTCTGGGCCTGATTCAATACATCGGTGGTGATGCGGTTGATCCCCGACTGGGTTCCGGTTGCGCTGGGCTTTCGGTCCAGTTCGTCGAGGATGATCTGCTGCAATCGGGGGATTTGCGCGCCCAGCTTTTGAAGCAGGGGAACAACCACGCCGTCTGTTTCGCTGAGCAGTCCGGCGAGAAGATGCAGGGGGAGCACCTCCGCATGGCCCTTGTTTTGAGCCAATTCTTGGGCTCGCGTAATGGCTTCCTGGCTTTTTATGGTCAGTTTATCGAATCTCATTTTAGATAACCTCGCGGATTTGTTGTGTCGGCAACACTAGAAAAGCAAAGAAGATGCCGGGGAGCAGGCGAGGATCGTTTGGCAGGCTGATGTGCGCAACCTCAGGCGATAAAAGCGCCAGCATCAAATGCACCAAATCCGCGGGATTTCCGCGGATCTGCCAGTATTGGAACGTTGTTTAAAAGGCTGCTGATTTGACAGGCGCAATGCAACCGTGCGGGGAGGT
The DNA here is from genome assembly GCA_963792535.1 of uncultured Phycisphaerales bacterium. Lineage (GTDB taxonomy): Bacteria > Planctomycetota > Phycisphaerae > Tepidisphaerales > Tepidisphaeraceae > CBDAQA01. The sequence goes on along the minus strand of CAWBWQ010000004.1, from coordinate 148,692 downwards.
GCACCTCGAACGGCGATAGGCGATCGCCTGGAGAATCAGCCTGCGTGTTTTGTCAGGCTGCTTTTTTCGCCGGCGCCGGCGCGGGGCCCGCGCCGATTGTTGCCCGCTGGTAGATAAATCCGCACAGCGTGGGAATAAAAATTGCCAGCGGGAGCAGGAATGGTTTAAGCCGAAAGTGATGGTCCAGCGGATCGGCGACATCCTGATATTTAAGCAGTAGACCGAGAATGCCGAAAATCAGCATCACAGAGCCCTGCAGGCTGGTGTAGGTGATAATGCACTCGCGGAACAGCAGGAATGACAGCAGCCCGAAGAAGACCAGACCGGTCATACCCCCGGACCAGCCGAACTCGGGATCGAGATTGGCCAATCGCCAGAAGGTGACTCCTAATACCATTCCAAAGAGCCCGCCCATGATGGCGACCGAATATCTCATCGTCGGCCACGCAGCGGTTCCCGCCAGCAGCGCTCCGACGATCGCCGCCGGAACGGCAACGCCGCTTTTATCTCCCAGCAGCGCGCCGACATATCCGCCGAGAACGACGGCGTTCAGAGTGACCAACACTTTGAAAATGCTGTATCCGAAGAGCAGAAAAACAATTCCGCCTAAAATAAGAACAACGGCAAGGCCCGGACCGGCGACGCGGCACCATTCGAGCAAATCGCCCTGCACCGGCCAGTGCGCGGGCATGGCGGCAGGCTCTCCAGGTGAAAGGGAGTGGGCCCATTTCTGAAGCGGGCTGGACGAACGGACCGGATCGGTCCACGCTGCCAGCATAGGCAGGATGCTGTTACATTGAGGCAGCACAGGCGACTCCTTATAGAAAAACCTCCCGCTCTGTAGATGCCTATCGGCAAACCGGTGGTGATTTGATGAGACCGCACTGGTCCTGCCGTCACCGATCAGACGAACCAGGATGTGATCCAGTTCAAAACCGCGTGGTACATCGGCGCTTCGGTAGTCGCCCCCACCGCGATGGCAACCAGGCCGCCCACCCCCACCACGAGCAGGACATGCCGGAGGATATCGGCTCCCATTCCACCGGTTTCGCGGATGATTTTGCCCGCGCCGAACACCGGGCCCTGGTTCGGTTGCTGGGCTTTGAGCATCCGTTGCATATACGCCTGTCTGCCTGCCGCGCTGGGCCGAAAAGTATCCATTGTCATCGTCTCCGGAAAAAGGTTTATGGGGTAATCACACCCGACAATCCAATACAACTCTGCCGCAGGCAAATCGGAAGCGTCTGCTTCAGATTGACTCCGCCCCCCGACCCCACTAGAAACGATGCAGGAATCCAATGCTTTTTGATTCGCTTCATCTGACGCACCTTTCCCCGTGGTTAACAGCGATTATCGGACTCGCGGTGGCATGCGCGGTGTTTCTGCCGTTCGCTTCACTGGTGGGAATGCTGGGCATCTGGGGAGAACGGCGAATCGCCGCCCGGATTCAGGCCCGGCTGGGGCCGAACCGCGTCGGTTTCATGGGGCTGCTTCAATCGCTGGCGGATGGAATCAAGGTAATCTCCAAAGAGGATCTCATTCCCGAGGGAGCGGATCACTGGCTTTTTCGGGCCGCGCCTTACCTCACATTTGTGCCTGTGTTCGCAGCATACGCTGCACTTCCCTTCGGGCCGGATTTTGTATTCGAACCGCGCCTCAGTGCCGGAGTTTTCTGGCTGCTGGCAATCCTCAGCGTCGAGGTAATCGGTGTCATCCTGGCCGGCTGGGCGAGCAACAATAAATGGTCCATGTACGGCGCGATGCGCGAAGCCTGCCAGATGGTTTGCTACGAAATTCCGCTGGGCATCGCCATTATCATCGGTGTGATGACTGCCGGGACATTGAATCTCGTGCGACTGGGTCAACTGCAGGGCGGGGGAATCCACACCTGGATCATTTTCCGCAGTCCGTTTGTGTTTGCCGCATTCACCGTCTACTTCATCGCCGGCCTGGCCGCCAGTAAACGCGCGCCTTTCGATTTGCCCGAGTCTGAATCCGAGCTGGTCGCCGGTTATCACACCGAATACAGCGGAATGCGTTTCACCCTGTTTTTCTTCGCCGAATATGCGGGCATGTTCGTCATTTCCGCCGTTCAAGCCACTCTCTTTCTCGGTGGGTGGAACGATCCGTTTGGACTGATCGGTTATGCCCATCACCGCCTGCTGATTGACCCGGCTCATTCGCACATCCTGGCACTGCTGGTTTTAAACCTCGTGGCCGCATTCATCTTCATTTTTAAGTGCGTCACGCTGATGCTCGTTCAGATGTGGGTGCGCTGGACATTTCCGCGTCCGCGCATCGATCAGGTGCTGTATGTCTGCATCAAGGTGCTTTTACCCCTGGCCTGCCTGCTTCTGCTTGGGGCTGCGCTGTGGCAATTATTCGTGCCCGAGCGAGCGGGAATCCCGTGGGATGATTACCAACCCTGGCTGCTGCGCGACTGGACGCGCCAGGGCCTGGGCCCGGCGTGGATAACCCAGATTCTGCTCTCAATTCTGAGCATTATCGCCGTCGGCACCATCGCGGGCTATGTCGGTTACGCGTTTGCAACCGGCCGGTCTAACCACCAACGGCTCAGTGAAGTGAATTGAAAACCGGAATGACTCGAAACGGGAAAACACGAAACCCTGGTTTAGAAATCAGATGAATACACTGCTCTTTATCCTCTTCGCCGCCGTAACTGCCGCGGGTGGGATCGGTGTGGTTCTGTTTCGAAACATCGTGCGAGCTGCCGTTTGCCTGCTTTTCACTCTCGCGGGGGTCGCGGGACTCTACTTCCTGCTCAATGCGGAGTTTCTCGCCGCTGTTCAACTCGTCGTCTACACCGGCGGAATCCTGATCTTGATTATCTTCGGTGTCATGCTGACCAGCACTTCCGCGTTCAGTCGATTTCAACCTCGCTTCCATGAAATAGTCATCGGAACCGTTGTTGCAGTTATTTTGTTCATCGCCTTGACGCTGGTTGCCCTTGGCACGCCTTTCCCAAAATCGGCGGTCTCGGTTCCAACCAGTATCGATACCTTCGGCCAGTCCCTGCTGGGCGATTATGTATTGCCATTCGAATTGGCCAGTGTGCTTTTGCTCGTTGTCATGATCGGCGCAGTGTTTTTAGCGCGCGGCCGCCGGCCTCGTCCCGCCTCGCGGGGGAGGGAACCAATATGATTGGCCTTGCCCACTATCTCGTTCTCGCCGCCTTATTATTTGTCTGCGGCTTGCTGGCGATTCTGCTCAAGCGAAATGCCATCGGCATCCTCATGGGAGTCGAGTTAATGCTGAACGCCGCCAACATCAACCTGGTTGCGTTCAATCATTTCAGCCACGCCGGAACCAATGCCGATCCGCATCTTGAGGGTCAGCTGTTTGCCGCCTTTGTCATTGTGATCGCCGCCGCCGAAGCCGCGGTCGCGTTGGCGATTTTCCTCAACTACTACCGGCAATTTCGCACGATTGATGTCGAACAGGCGGTGGAATTGAAGGGATAGCCCTTCCGCTTCATCTGAAAACGTAATTTGGTCTGCAATCCTGCGCTTTGCCGCGCTTCACACAAACTATGAGCATTCAGCCACTTGCGATTCTTACTTCGTTAATGCGGCGCTGAAGAACGCGAGATCCCTTTGTAAACCGTTTACATAACCCTCTGTAATTCCTCAATTTGCAGGGCATCTGGGATCAGTTTACATCGCTTAAACGCATTATTAGCTCCAGATTTGACGCGAAACAAACTGATGTTACACCCTAAATTCGCTTCAAATCGTTCTACACAATACACTTACGATGACTGTGCCCTCAACGAGATATTCATCCTGATTACAGCAATTGCTGAAGCACCGCAAAATAGGCACCCAAAAACCATCCCGTCACCGCATCTTGCAATGACGACGCTCACCCCCAAAATAGCCTGACTTTTAATGCCGACCCCTGCCATACTTCTTCTCATTGCCACACTGCTTCCCCTGGCAGGATTCGCGCTGCTTCTATTTCTGGGCCGGCGCATGGACACCCCCCTGGCGGGTTACGTCGGCACGGCTTTTATTGTCGGCAGTTTTATCTGCACAGTGCTGTGCATGATCGACTGGTACGGCGGAGCCACCGGTGGCGCGGGAGCGGGACCCAACTGGGGCTTTGAAAAAGCGCCTATCAATCTCCCCTTCCGCTGGATGCCCATTGGAACGCCCGCGAGGCCTTCGGGCATTGCCCAGGAAACGCCCGGCTGGCTCGATGTCGGTCTCTTCATCGACAGCCTGACCGTCACGATGTTCGCCATGATTACCCTGGTGGCGATGCTGGTCCATATTTTCAGCATCGGTTACATGAAAGAAGACGGCCGCTACCCGCGGTTCTTCGCCTATCTCGGGCTGTTCTGCTTTTCCATGCTCGGCCTGGTGCTCGGGGGCACGCTGCTGCACATCCTCATTTTCTGGGAGTTGGTCGGTTTCTGCTCGTATCTGTTGATCGGGTTCTGGTTCGAAAAGCGCGAAGCTAACAACGCCGCCATCAAAGCATTCATTACGAATCGCGCCGGCGACGTGGGATTTCTCACCGGCATTGGCATTTTGTTTTATCAAGTGGGAAACGTGACGCTGCCGCACCTGTGGATCTGTCTGGGGCGCGCGGGGTCGGGTCAATCGCTAACACTGGCGGATGGTTCAATTTTTACCCATGCCTTGCTGACGGTGATGGGAATCGGCCTGGTCCTGGGCGCAATCGCCAAGAGCGCGCAGTTCCCGTTGCATGTCTGGCTGGCCGATGCGATGGAAGGCCCCACGCCCGTTTCAGCGCTGATCCATGCAGCAACCATGGTGGCGGCGGGCGTGTATCTGCTTGGACGGATTTTCCCGATCCTCACACCAGACGCGAAATTATTCGTCGCCATCATCGGGGTTATCACCCTGACCATGGGCGCACTGATTGCCGTGGCTCAGACCGATATCAAAAAGGTATTGGCATTCAGCACGATGTCGCAGCTGGGTTACATGATGCTCGCGATGGGTGTGGGCAGCTGGGTGGGCGGTTTGTTTCACCTGATTACGCATGCGTTTTTTAAAGCGCTGCTCTTCCTCGGCGCGGGCAGTGTCATTCGGGCGGCTCACCATGAGCAGGAAATGCCGGAGTTTGGCGGGCTGCTTCGCAAAATCCCGGTGACCGCCATCACCTTCCTCGTCGGTGTGCTGGCAATCAGCGGGCTTGGTTACGGCAAGGTCGGTTTTTCGGGCTATTACAGCAAAGACCTCATCATCGCCCAGGCGGGTGCGTTTGCCGACCTGGCGATGCATTACGGCCACTCGCATTTTTATCAGTGGTTTTACACTATTCCTGTTGGCGTCGCGTATCTCACACCTTTCTACATGATGCGTTGCTGGATGATGACCTTCTGGGGCCAACCGCGCCAGCCGGAACTTTACGAAAATGCAGTGGAAACGCCCGTGATGTGGGGCACGCTGATCGTGCTGGCACTGCTTGCGGTACTCAGCGGGCGGATGATGAGTGTACAGGAACTGCTCGAAGGGTCCGTGCAGGAAGACAATGCCTTCTGCCGCCAGTATGACCCTGCATTTTCGGGTTTTGACAGCATCTGGCCGGGCGAACTTCCCGGCGAAAACGGACCGGATGCCCGTGGAAACCCCGACGTGCTGACCACTTCCCAGGTCTCGCAGATCAACGCGCGGGCACGGGCGGATCACGATCTTGGCCTTGGCGCGTCGCTGTTTGGCATTTTGTTCGCGTTTGCCCTCTACTATCGCGGCCTTGGGCTGGTGGAGCGCCTGGTCAAAATTCCACCGCTGCCGTGGATTCGCAACTGGTTGCTCGATCGAATGTATTTTGACGAACTGTATTTTGGATTGTTCGTCAGTACGGTGACCGCCGGCGCAACCGCGGCGGCGTGGATCGATGCCGCGGTGCTCGATCGCATCGTTAACGGGACGGCGCTTGCCGCGCAAAATCCGCCGCTCTTGCGGCGGCTTTCGATCATCGCGTGCTCGACGGCGCGGTAACAGGCGTTGCCGACCTGGCGAATCAGTTCGGTGAGACCGCCCGGGCAACGCAGACCGGGCGAATCCGCAACTATGTCACCGCCCTGCTGACCGCCGTGGCGCTGGCGATCGCGGCGGTGGTACTGTTCAGTCGAAGCCGGTAAGCAACCGTAATAGTCTTATTGGGCACGGTTTGGTTAACTCGTTACGTTTGGAAAAAATCAGGAGTTTCTTCTGCTCACGTTTCTTTTGCTGATGCCGATCCTCGGAGTGATCACGCTGCTGTGTGTTCAGCGCCGCGCCACCTGCCGGTGGGTTGCGCTGGGTTTCACACTCGCGGTTTTTGTTTTTTCACTGCTGCTGCTGATTCCTTTCGATTGGCATCGCGGGACGTCTTACGCCTATGCCGGGGACGGTGGCGCGATGCAGCTGGTGGCGGACGTGACCTGGATTCCGCAGTTTAATATGCACTACAAAGTCGGTATCGACGGCTTATCCCTGCCGCTGATCCTACTGACAACTTTTATCTTCCCGCTGGTGGTGATCGCCAGTTGGAAGATCGACAAGATGCTGCGGGGCTACCTCGGCTTGCTTTTGTTTCTCGAGTGCGCGTTGCTGGGTGTCTTTATCTCGCTGGATCTGTTTCAGTTTTATGTATTTTTCGAAGTCAGCCTGCTGCCCATGTATTTCCTGATCGGCATCTGGGGCGGGGCGCGTGCGAGTATGCGGCGATCAAATTTTTCCTTTACACACTCGTCGGTTCCCTCGCGCTGCTGGTGGGGCTGATCGGCATCTATCTTTACAGCCGCCAGGTGGTACCGGGTGGGACGTTCGACTTGATTCAACTTGCGGCCCCGGCTTTCCAGGCGAAACTGGGCATCGCCATGGGCGGGCTGGGCGGCGTCGTCGCCAGGACGTTGTTCTGCCTCACCCTTGTCGGCTTCCTCGTCAAACTGCCTGCTGTTCCGTTTCATACCTGGCTTCCCGATGCCCATGTGGAAGCCCCCACGCCGATCAGCATGGTGCTGGCGGCATTGCTGCTGAAACTGGGCGGTTATGGCATCCTGCGCGTTGCATATCCGCTGTTCCCCCAGGCGGGAAAAGCGCTGTGGCTGCTGGTTGCCGTCGTCGGTCTGGTCAGCATCATTTACGGCGGGTTGTGCGCACTGGCACAGACGGATTTTAAAAGGCTTGTCGCGTACTCCAGTATCAGCCATATGGGGCTGGTCACACTGGGCGCGGCGATGATGACGCCCAGCGGGACCAACGGTGCGTTGTTCATGATGGTGGCGCACGGCTTGACCAGCGCGATGCTTTTTTTCCTGGTCGGCGTTATTTACGATCGCGCGCACCATCGCGACATGAACCGGATGGGCGGACTTGCCGCGGTCATGCCGGTCTACACAGGCTTCAGCGTTGTGGCATTTTTTGCCAACCTCGGTTTACCGGGGCTGTGCGGATTTGTCGGGGAGGTGCTGGTGCTGCTCGGTACTTTTCAGGCCATGCGGCCAGATGGGGTCTTGTATCAGCATGCGGCACTGGCCGGTCACCTGGGGCAATTCCTTTTGGAGGTTAAAATTATCGCCGTGGTGGCGTGCGCCAACCTGGTTATCACGGCCGGTTACATGCTCTGGGCGTTGCAGCGAATTTACCTGGGAATGGAGCGGGTCAATGAGCAATCATTGAAAGATGTAAACCGGATTGAAGCGGCGGTACTCATACCGCTTGCGACGCTGGTGATCCTGCTGGGACTACTTCCGGGCGTGTTTGTTTTCTCACTGTCTAATACGACGCTGGTTGGGATGTTCAAGCTGTTCATGTGACGGGCGGGGGTACTTTTGCCGAAGGTAATATGAAATCGATTGTGCTGTGCGCTTTGATTTTCTGTGCCACTTTGGGTTGCAATTCAAATATGTCATCACCACCCGCATCAGTAACGAATCAACCTGCGGGGAAACCTGTTGAAGAGGTCAGTCTGTGGAACCCGCTGCCGGCCACGCAACCCGCGAGGGCGGAAATCCTTCTTGAACGGGGGAAGAATGGGAAACACGACCGGACGTTAAAGCAGATTTCCAATCCCCGGCTTCGTGTTTTTCTGCCTTTAACGCCTGACGCGAACCGACCGGCGTGCATTATCTGTCCAGGCGGGGGCTATTCGTTTTTAACGATCGACAACGAAGGGGAAGCCGTCGCGCGGATGCTGAATGAAAACGGCGTGGCGGGGTTTGTATTGCTGTCGCGCCTTCCCGACGGCGTGCTTCCGCCGGATGGATCCATGCCCGCGCCGATCGCGGATATACAACGCGCGATCCGCATCCTCCGGGCCAATGCGGATCAATGGAATATCGATCCAAACCGGATTGGTGTGGTTGGATTTTCCGCCGGCGGTCACGTTGCCAGCACCGCGGCGACGCAGTTTGATGCGGGCAATCCGTCGGATGCCGATTCGATCGCCCGCGCGTCGAGCCGGCCTGACTTTGCGGCGCTGCTTTATCCGGTTATTTCCATGCACGATCCGATTGCCCACATCGGCAGTCGTCACAACCTGATGGGAATGCAGGCGAGCAGCGCTGATGAGGATCGCTTTTCAGCAGATCTGCACATCACGGCAGCAACCCCACCGCTTTTTCTGATGCACGCCGAGGATGACCATACCGTGCCGGTGGAGAACAGCCTGCGCGTTGCGGAGGCCGCGAGCAAAGCGCATGTGCCCTGCGAACTGGTGCTGTTCAAAACAGGCGGACATGGATTCGGCCTGGGCATCCATGGCGGGGAACCCACCGCATGGCCGAAGCTTTTCATTCAGTGGATGCACACCCGGCATATTCTGTCAGACGGTAGATGATGACTCTGTGAATGCAGCAGATTATTTCACCGGCGTCGCTGCGCTGGTAAACCGCTGCAACTGCCTCTGCATATATAGATCATTGGGCTTGAACTGCAGGGCCTTGGACTCCATCTGCACTGCCTGGGTGGCATGCCCGGTTCGGAAATAAGCCTCGGCCTGGGTATCGAGGCAGGCGGAATCCTCCGGGTCCTGCGCCACCGCCTGATCGGAATATTTCACCGCGTCATCCAGTTTCTTACCCGAGCAGGCGCACAGCCAGGCGAGATTGTTCTTGGGCATCGGGTCGGCGGGAGTGCTGCTGATCTTATCCAGCAAGGACTGATAAGCAGCATCGAAGATTTGATTGGCCTGCCCGGTGCGGCCGAGTTCCTGCAGGGCGGGAACAATGTCGGCGGCCATGCCGGGATCTTTCTGCAGCAGTTGAAGCTGCTGATCCATGTCCAGCAATTTATCCAGGTGCGCCTGCATCGCTGCCCGATCGTGAAGCAGGCGATAGGCCCGCAGATAACGCCATTGCACCTGTGCGGCAAATTCGTCGAGCTGAAGCATCTGCCCGGCTTCGTGGACGTGTTTCAACCAGATTTCGAGATACTTGGCGGCGGCCATGTCGTCGTCGCGATCTTCGGCCAGGGCGGAAAGCTCGAAATAGGCGTAATAAATTCGGCCGTTGGACAATGAAACGCACCAGAGCAGTTCTCGCTCGGCGGCATCGGACCAGCCCCGCTGGGCGAGAAAAGTTCCCACGCGGTAATGGGCATCGGTTGACGTTCCGCTCAGAGTCAGCCCGACAGTATCAGCGAGCCACGCCACACCGGGCCAGTTGTGTTGTTCGAGCATGCGCCCCAATGAATAGATCGCTTCGGGCTGCGCGAGGTATTCCTTGTAGCAGCGAAGATCGCCGGCAAGACCGGGAAAAGGACCATAATCCGCATGAGCAGCGAACAATCGCGCGACGGCATCGGGAACAGTGTCCGAGTCCCACGGTGTGCGCGCGGCCTGCTGGCGCAGCAGTGAAACCTCCAGCGGGTAATCCTTGTGGGCGGCGGCTCGATCGCTGAGCCATTGAAAAACAAAATCCATCTGACCGCGAAACGCTGAGGGATGGTCTCTTTCAATAACGACGGCTTTGCTGAACAAATCAGCGGCGGTGTCTGGATTGGACTGTCGCTGAGCCCACGCGGCGGCGGCGAGCAGCGGCGCGTTTTGTGCAGCGGGCAGGTAGGCATCGGGATCGACCGAAGAACCGTGGGCGTCGTCGATGAGTTGCTTGCTGGTGACATCGCCTTCATCGACGATCATGTGCAGTACGTGGGCAGCTTCCCATCGCACCGCCGCACTGGGATCGCAGAGCAGCACGCGCAATAGCGGGATTGACGCCGCCGCGCCAAGCTGGCCGGGCCAGTTGTCTACCTGGCCGCAGCGCATTCCTGCGTCCAGGTCGGGGTAAAAGACGAATGATCGCTCGAGTTCGGGACTGTCACCGGGGCGCGTCCAGCGGATGTGCAGCAGCACGCGATCGATCTGACAGCGGGTTTGAAAATCAGCCGACGGAATTGCCTGGCGCAAGGCGGGCCGGGCAGATTCGCCGAGAATGATCAGCCGGTGCGCGGCGTCGACCCGTACGAGAGGATCGACATCTGAAAGCAGCGCGAGCAGGCGGGAGACGGTGGTAGAGGTATCGACAGGCGGAGGGCTGTCGGACCGGGCAGTCGAGACAATCACCGTAATGAAGAATCCAGCGCAACCGGCAAGAAACCACCGCTGCATGGTAGGATCTTAGAGGCCAGCGGCACGTTGAGCAAACATGCGTTGGAATACCTTCTGCTGAAAACCCGACTGAAACCCGAGCCGCGCGGCAGAAGGCACGCGGCGTCTGGCTGGGAATTTGGTAACGGGAATTTTGTAAATGACCCGGGCTGCTGATGCGGATACACTCAAGCTCATGCGGCTTCCGCTGATTGACTTTCCGGTGGCACCGACTGGTTTTGAAACCGGTCCGCGATTCATCGGCGCGGTGCGGATGCTGCGCATCAGCATCACCGACCGGTGTAATTTTCGCTGCGTTTACTGCATGCCCGAACAAGGCGTCCGCTGGCTCGCGAAAGACCATCTGCTGAGTTTTGAGGAAATAGCAGCGGTGGTGCGCGCGGGTGTGGAGATCCATGGCATTCGGCGGATCAAACTAACCGGCGGAGAGCCGACTGTCAGACACGGGCTAAGCGACCTGGTCAGCATGCTGCGCCGGATCGATGGACTTGAAGAATTGTCCATGACCACCAATGGGATGCAGCTGTTCGACCTGGCCGGACCATTGAAGGAAGCCGGGCTGGACCGGATCACAATCAGCATCGACAGCCTGCGGGCCGATCGCTTTAGCGCGATCACGCGCACCGGGGATTTGGCGCAGGTCATGCGAAGCCTGGAGCGCGTGACCGATGTCGGGTTTGCCGGGACAAAAATCAACTGCGTGACCATGCGCGGCACAAACGATGACGAGTTTGCGGACTTTGCCCGGTTAACCAGGAAATTGCCAGTTACTGTTCGATTCATCGAATACATGCCGCTGGGGGATGCAGCATTGATGCATGAGGATGAGCGCGGCCCAGCCGGTGGTTGCGGCGGGCAGAACCGCGGGAAAAATGCGTTCATTGCTGAAGGCGAAGTTCGACAACGGATCGAAGCCGAACTGGGCGAGCTGATCCCGGTGGATCGAAAAGATGAACCCGGTGTGGGCCCCGCGAATGTGTATCAACTGCGCGGTAATCCGATGGGGCGAATCGGTTTTATCAGTGCGATGTCGGCCCCGTTTTGTGCGACATGTAATCGCCTGAGGCTGACGGCCGACGGCGTGCTGCGCAGCTGCCTGTTCGAAGGCGGTGAAGTGGATATTCGCGACCTGGTCCGCGGCGGCGCGACTTCGACACAGATCGGCGACGCGATGACTGAATGCGTCAAGCGCAAACCGCTGGTGCATTCGTACCACGGCAACCAGCAGATGAGCCGAATCGGCGGGTGAATTTTTTCACGGCCGATTGACGCAATGCGCGCGATTTTCGCGAGGGGCGATCACGAATAACCCGACAGTTCGACTGCTTATCCTGTTTCGATCACTCCACGGTAAAATCTGTTTCGATATCCCGGTCTGCATCGGCGGTTGATGCATCTTCGGTCATGGGTTCAACGGGTTTTTCGGGTTTGCCGTTGGTGTCTTTGTTCAATCCCAGTTCTTCCACGAGTTTGGCCGGCACGTCCCCGGTGTTTTTACATTTTGGATATCCGCTACAACCCAGGAAGTAGCCCCGGCGGCTGTTGCGGATGGTCATCGGTTTGCCGCATTCGTCGCAGTCGATGTCCGTCGCGTAGGTGGAGGGTTTTACCGTGCTGGCGGCGGCGGGATTGTCGCCCAGCACCTTGGCGATCATCTCCCGCGATTTGGCGGATTCCTCGTTTAACAGCGGGATCAGCGCCTCGGCCTGTTTCAAATCCGCGCCGGTGAGTTTGCCCATCGTGCGGGTTGCCCGGCAGGTGGGATACTTAGAGCATCCAAGCCACGGGCCCCGCTTTGCGCCGTCGCGCAGCACCATGGGGCTGCCGCATTTTTCGCAGGCGATGGTGGTGGGCAACTTCACCTTGGGCGGTTGAGGGTTGCCGGCTTTGTCCAGACCGATAAGGGTCGAGCAGCTCGGCTCGCCTTTTTCGGTTTTGATCTGATACCCGGTGCAACTGAGATATTCGCCCCACTTGCCTTTGCGCTTCATCATGTCGCGGCCGCAGGTGGGACATTTGTGACTGCTTACCTCGCGAATGGTCGGTTTACCCTGCAGATCGACCGGCTGAGTTCCGTCGCATTCGGGGTAACCGGTGCAGGAAAGGAAAAATCCATTCTTGCTGATGCGATAGACCATCGGCTTGCCGCATTTCAGGCATTTGTAGGGGCTCGGCGCGCCGCCGGCGTGGTCAATTTTACCGAGCGCACCGTCTACCACTTCATGGAAGGGACCGTAAAAGTCCTGCAGCAGTTTCACCCAGTCGAGGGTGTGTTCTTCCACCTCGTCGAGTTTCAGTTCCATTCCCGCGGTGAACTTTACATTCATGATCTCGGGAAACGCCTGGATCAGTTTGTCGACGACGACACTGCCCAGCATCGTGGCGTGGAAACGCCGGTCGATCTGCTCGACATATTCGCGATCCTGAATCGTCTGAATGATGCTGGCGTACGTGCTCGGACGGCCGATGCCCAGCTGTTCGAGCATCTTCACCAGCGACGCCTCGGTATAACGCGGCGGCGGCTGCGTGAAATGCTGTGTTGGGGATAACTCGATCGGCGCAACTGGCTTTCCTTCGGCCAATGCCGGCAGCAGTTGATCGTCGCTGCTCACACCTGCCACTTTCATAAAACCATCAAACACCAGCTTGCGGCCTGAGGCGCGAAAGACAGCGTCGCCCTGCTTCGTGGGCGCAACGATGGTTGCGGTTGTCTGATCAAACTCCGCCGGCGGCATCTGGCAGGCGACGGCCCGGTTCCAGATCAGCTGATACAACTTAAATTCATCAGCCCCGAGCTTCGAAGATGCCTCTTTGGGAGACAGCGCGACATCCGTCGGACGGATGGCCTCATGGGCCTCCTGCGCGCTCTTATTGCTTGATGAATAAAAATTGGGCTTTTCCGGCAGGTATTTGCCACCGAACTCTTTCTTGATGTAACCCCGCAGCATGCTCAGCGCATCAGCCGAAAGGTTAGTCGAGTCGGTTCGCATGTAGGTAATGTGACCTGACTCATACAGCGTCTGTGCGGTACGCATGGTGCGCTGTGCACCAAAGCCCAGGCGAGAACTACCCGCCTGCTGCAATGTGCTGGTGATGAACGGCGCCTGAGGACGGCTGGTCGTGCGCTTTTTCTCGATGGATCGAACCGTAAAGGTCGGCATCTGACCCAAAGCGCCCCGCATCACGGTGCGGTTTTTCGCCGGTCCCTTGGCCTCGGAATCCTCGGTGGTCTCATCCACCTTGATGACCAGGCCCAGCAACTCGGCCGCGGCACGAGCTGCGGCCTTGTTGTCCGGCTCGAACTTTTTCCCACCTATCTCGACAAGGTCAGCCACAAATGCGTCATGATCGGCGAGCCACCTCTCGCGCTCGATCTTGGTCCGCTCGGTGCCGGTCCCGTCGCCGAGGAATTCGGCCCATCCCTGCATCAGTTCGCCGGCGGTTGCGACCGCTGCGGTGAAGATGCCTCCGATTTTCCAGTGCTCTGTGGGAACAAACGCTTCGATTTCGCGCTCGCGTTCAACAATCAATCGCACAGCCACCGATTGCACGCGCCCTGCGCTGAGGGTCTTACCGTTGCTGCTCCGACCGATCTTCCGCCACAGGATCGGCGACACTTCCCAGCCCACAATTCGGTCGAGAATTCGACGCGCCTGTTGCGCGTTAACCCGATCCATATCCAGCTTAATGGGCGACTTGAACGCCTTTTGAATTTCCGCCTTGGTGATGGCATTAAAAATCACGCGCTTCACCCGCTCATCGGGAATGCCCAGCGCCTCTTTCAAATGCCACGCGATGGCTTCGCCTTCACGGTCCAAGTCGGTTGCCAGATAAATATCTTCACTGGTCTTGGCGAGCTTTTTCAGTTCGCTGATAACTTTTTCCTTGCCCCGTTCCTCGATATTGACGTACTCCGGCTTAAATGTCTCGAGATTGACGCCGATACCCTTTTTAGGCAGATCGCGCACGTGCCCCATGCTGGCACGAACCACATAATCATCGCCGAGGTACTTATTGATGGTTTTCGCCTTCGCGGGTGATTCCACGATCACCAGCGTCTTTCCAGTTTTCTTTGCCATAACCGCTTCCTTCACGCCAACACGCTATACATTAATGTATGCGCCACTGTGCGGCGTATCGACTTCTAACCCGCCAGCCTTGATGAATATTCCAACAGGCCTGACAGCCCGCCAGCTGTCTGGGGTCAGGCGTTTGAACGGTTCCACCCGCCTTTGTCAAGCATCGGCACAGGGAAACCACCGGCGACAACATTACGCACAAAGTTGTTCGACAGTTCAAAATGGCCAGGTCGCTGCCAATCCCCGATGTCCAACGCCCAAGTTTCGTCGGCGCTCGCCAGGCCCCATCTTTCCTGGCCCCCCGCAGACACGCCGCGATGTCCTGCCCCTTCGCATGCGGGCCGGAAGACTACGAGGTAATTTTACGATAAGCCCTTATTACAGAATAGTTTGAAGCCATCACAGGTAGCCGTCCGCTGTTGACATGTTATAGTACGCTTCTCTTTCGCGACAGCATACCCTTTAAGTCAGAAGCCCGGCTGCGGTTTTCCAGTTCCCAAGTTATTGGCGTTGTTTGATGCATTCACCGGCATGGTGGTGGAGATGCTGGGTTTTCCGCTGTTTACGCATGAACTGTCCAAAGTCTGGATGTTGCATCCACTGCTCAAGGCGGGTGATCTGATAGACTTCGGCGAGCTCAGTCGAGTCGTAGGCGACAGAGGCTTTTGTTCCTTTGTTCATCTGGCGATGCTGGAGTCGCGGGGTGTCAAAGCCTGCTTCCGCTGTCACCATCGGCAGAAGGTCATCTTCCGAGGCAGAGGGCATCGCGGCAGTGAAGAAAAAATCAACTCTGAGTTTGTCCGCCGACTGGGCAAACGCGATCAGATCGTGCGCTGGAAGCGTCCGGTTAAAGCACCAGCGTGGATGACGCAGGAACAATGGGATGCAATACCCGAATCATTGGAAGTTCGAGAGATGCAATACACGCTGGCTAACAAGGGCCAGCGGACACACGTGGTCACCATTGCCACCACGCTGGTGGATGAAACGCTTTATCCTCAGAAAGAAGTAGCCGAACTCTATGGCACACGTTGGCGCGTGGAGACACGGTTCGCCGAACTCAAGACAACGCTGAAGATGCGCAAGCTCAAGAGCAAATCAGCCGATGGGGTCATGAAGGAACTGGCGGTGTATTGCCTGGTCTACAACATGGTGCGAGCCGTGGCCGCCGCAGCAGCGTTGCGGCAGAAAGTAGATCCCGAGCGAATCAGTTTTATCGACGCCCTGCGCTGGTTGCTATGGGCCGCCCCCGGCGCTTCGATCCCTGATTTAGTAGTAAATCCCCTGCGTCACGACCGACACGAACCACGCGTGATCAAAGACCTGCAGGACACGTATACAAAAATGACCTGGTCGCGAGCTCAATTGCGAAATGAGCTGAAATTGCAGGGGAAAACAGACTAACCGAATGGCATTTGTGGATGTCGCCTTTTCGAATCCCAGACTTCCCCCCGCTTACAAAACCGCAAAAACGCTTCGATCCACCGCCAGTAACAGTCCACGGTATTCTCCGCCAATCGCCGCCGCTTCGCGACATCGATATACCGTTCTCGCAGTTTCATATCCCCCTAACCTAGCGCTCGATTCTGCTCTGTCAATATTTTTAAATCCCGTTGACAACCCATTGTCGGAAGGGTACCTAAGCCTGCTCCGCGTTAAAGCCCGACAGGCGTTCTGATGGCGTAGCGCGTGAGATTAATAGTTATGCCCCACTCGCCACCATGCTATGCCGAGGGTCATGAAGCGCTTGCTGGGGACGTAGTCATGTACCATGGGGATCGCTCCACAGTCGAGGCGGTCATCGTCGGCTCACTCATCGCGGAGTGGGGCGTCGCAGAGGCCGGCATCATACTCCAGAACGCCAGCTTTGGTCGGGTTTTCGTTTCGGACACCTCGACCGACGAAGACCTTGTCTTTGTATCCCGTGGGGCATAACCAGCCGTTGCTGTGGACGGGCCCGCGTCGCGTCTACAGTCTTTTTTTAGTTTGGCGGTTGTCGGCGCGTCGCGTTGGCCGCCACAGATTGTCATCCGTTATGTCCCGCACCCCGTTCACGACCGCCGCCGCACTCTCGGCCACCTTGGCTTGCTCCGGCTGCATCACCCGGGCCGGTGCGACACATGGCCAGTGCGTCGATGAACGTCCAGCCTTCGCCGCCGTCAGGCATCGCCCATTCGTGCTCACGCGGCCGTTGGATGTCCAGATCATCAACGCCCCTGCGCGGGCTCTCAACGGGCAGGAAATTGTTGAAGCCTTCGACAACCG
Organism: uncultured Phycisphaerales bacterium; assembly: GCA_963792535.1. Lineage (GTDB taxonomy): Bacteria > Planctomycetota > Phycisphaerae > Tepidisphaerales > Tepidisphaeraceae > CBDAQA01. Next base: position 131,761 of record CAWBWQ010000004.1, on the reverse strand, counting down.
CCCAGCTGAGGAGAAGTCGCGGTGTCCGCTTCCGACAACACTCCCGGCCGGCACACCTGTTGAGTTCACTACCTTCTATGAAACGCAAGAGTACGCCGTCACGATCTGGCCGCTGTTCCTCGACCTCTTTCCAGGCGACCCTTGGTATGACGCGACGTTCGTTACGCCAGGTGCCCCATGGGGCGTTCCTCAATCGATGGCTACCGGGGTCAGGTTCGATTACGACTGCCGGCAGCTTGGTAAGCGAGAGGTACTCCCCTGGCGGCCGGCAGCAACGCCCACGACGCGGCAGGCCGGCGGGACATAACCAGCCGTTGCTGTGGACGGGCCCGCGTCGCGAATATAGTCTCTCTTTAGTTTGGCGGTAGTCAGCGCGTCGCGTTGCCCGCCACAGAACGTCATCCGTTATGCAACACATAGAGCGGCCACTGTCATTCCGAGACGCCCGCGCCCTTCTCGTGTACCTCCTCGTAATCACCGGCCTGAGCGTTTACGTGCTCTTCTTCTCGCCATTCGCTTTGGACACCCGGTTGCAGCGGCTCGTGGCATTGCTTCCACTGGTCGTGTGCTGGTATTACGCTGTGCAAGTGTGGCGGCAGCGTCGCCGGGGGCGGCAGTCCGGCAGTGTTGCATAACCAGCCGATGCTGTAGACCGGCCCGCGTCGCGTCGGTATGCTGTTCTACTCCTCGGCCCGCCCTGCGCGTCGCGTTGCCGGCCACAGAGCGTCATCCGTTATGCAGCACCCAGCGGACCGGCCTTCGATCGCGTCCTACCGCTTTGACGGTCCCCTCGACCGACCGGAGGAAGGCGCAGTCGAAGTCGTTCTCACCTTGGTAGATGGCCGTGAGCGTTGGTGCTACTTCTTTACTCCGCAGCGAATGTCTATTGTCGGCGATCTGGTTAAGGGAACCCAAGTTCGAATCCACTTGGGAACGAATCACATGATCGTTGTCTCAGAGCTATCAGCCGACATCGTCGCCAAGGTTCTGCACGAATTCGAGTTGGGTGGCCTATTGCTTGAACACACTCGGGCAGTCGGCGAGGGTGCTGCATAACCAGCCGTTGCTGTGGACGGGCCCGCGTCGCGAATGGTATTCTCTTTTATCCCGGCGGTTGTCAGCGCGTCGCGTTGCCCGCCACAGATTGTCATCCGTTATGCAGCACATGGAGCCGCCACAAAAGACAACTTCGTCCGCCGATTACAAAGCCGCCGATGCGTACTGCGGATTACGCGACGAGGTTCTGCAGCTCCGATCGATGCCGGCCGCGATGGGCGGGGTGATCGGCGTCCTCGCCGAGATCGGAATGGAGGCTGTTGCGACAGTCGTCGTTTTGGCAGATGGTACGACAAGCCTCTATCTCAGCAACGGCGGCGGAACGATTGGTGCGGGCGCACACAAGCTCGTGGCAGTGTGTGCGCTGAAGCTCCTCGGGGCGGCGGAGCAGGCTCAGTCTCTCATGCAATCAGCCACGGCGTATCCGCTGCCGCGTCCGAAGCACGTCAGGTTCTACATCGTATCCAGCAGCGGAGTTAAAAGTGCCGAGGTGATCGAGTCGCAGCTGCAGGGGCAAGTTGATCCGCTTTCGCCAATGTACCGGCTCGCGCACAACGTAATCACTGCAATCCGGCAGGTCCAGCCGCAACCGGGTGCTGCATAACCAGCCGCTGCTGTGGACCGGCCCGCGTCGCGGCTGGTGTTCCCTGTATTCTCACGTTTGACCGGCGCGTCGCGTTGCCGGCCACAGAGCGTCGTCCGTTATGCGACTAGCGATCAGGCCCAACACGTTTCTCGCAACTGTCGCGATCGTAAGCGGCATCGGCGTCTGTGTCGCCGGCGCGGTCTACAGTTCGCATCCGGGATTTGCCACGTTCGAGCAACGGGTGCTGGTCTTGGGAAGCCTTTACCTCCTGCTCTTCGGAGTCCTTTGCCCTACGGCAATATTGTTTGTTAAACGAATCAATCGGTTGCGGCCTGTGCAAATCCCGCCGCGCAAGCTAGCTCGACGGAACCGAAGACCACAGCCTCCATCGTCGCCCGCTCCAAACGCGGCCAGCATCCGCAACTTGCAATGGAAGCCGGCCAGGGCGGTGGCTCGCAAAGCCGAGCACGCACTCCGGGACGTCGCATAACCAGCCACTATGAAGGCTTCTCTGTCAAGTGGGATTTCTCGTTGGACTTGGCGGTTTTCCCGCTATGGGCGCGGGAGGTTTTCGAGGCGGGGTTTGGGGCAGAGCCACCAGTTGCCCAATCGCTGTGGCAATCGCGGTCGGCGTAGAGTCGATCGTCGCAAAGTGATGCGTGCGCGTTGCCTTTGATAGAAAACCGCCGCTGATTTTCACCGATCAGCGGCGGGATTGCATGGGTTCTTTGCTGTGGACGCGCCCGCCCGACGCGTTGAAGAATCGCAATTGGATGAAGGCATTCAAGCAGCGATGGAAAATAAAACTCGATCAGTTTGAATTGTGGATGGTAAGCTATCTCGTCACTATCGGATAACAGCAGTCGGTCGACCGCTATAAGACCGCACGCAAGCGTGATTTTGCAGATAATCTTTCAGGTTACCACTTCAAAAATCTGCTCTGCGCGTACCTTCTCCACAGAAGGCTCCCGCATCGTTTGTAGCCGGCACGTCGAAACGCTGCATGCCGATGTTCTTCGCGACTTGCTGAGAGCGTTGTTATGCAATCGCCTTGTGGGCTGCTATGATTAGGTCGTTCTGCAATCTGCAGACAGGATGCTTTTTACCAGACAGGTGTTTTATCGTGACGCGCTCTCCAACTCGCCCCCCTGCTCGACCGGGGGATGATGCCCGGCAATTTGCCATTGATGCTGCTCGCCTTGCCGATGGATCGCATTGCCAGGACGTGGTTGTTCTGGACGTGCGCGGTATATCGCCGGTGACGGACTTCTTCGTGCTTGCCACCGGCACGAGCGGTCGGCAGATGCGCAGCGTGGCTGTGGAGATTGAGGAGGCGGGCGAGCCGCGTCATTTCAAGTCGTTTGGCCGTAACGGTCATGAAGGTGAAAGCTGGATCCTGACCGACTTTGTGGATGTGGTGCTGCATATCTTCAGTTCCACCACGCGAAGTTATTACGACCTTGACGGGCTCTGGGGTGATGCCCCGCGCGTCGAATGGCGTGAAGCGTCGAAGATACCCGCAAAATAAAACAGTGGGTTGATCCACCGAATTTCTGGCTGCGGACAGTGCTTTTCCTATCGCTCAGGGAGCGGTTGCAGGCGCGGCCGGAGCGGTCGCGGGCATTGTTGCCGGGGCGGTCGTCGGCATGGCGGCAATGGCCTGTGCCACTATTGCGTCAGCGCGCACGCTGGCTTGTGGATCGACGACCAGTTTCGCCAGAAGGTTATCGCGGGTTTCAGCGGGCAGACTGTCGAGCATCAGGATCGCGAGCTGCCGATGACGCCAATCGGCGTCTTCGGCCATATCACTGACGATCGTCTGGCGAATCGAGGGCGGGGAAACCTCTGCTTCGCATTTTGACGCCCAGGCGGCAACCGCAGGTAGCGGGTCCAGCCGGGCATGGTGGATGATCTCCATCATTGACGACATCTGCGAAGCAGCGTCGGCGGGCTGCGTCTTGAGCGCGTGGGTCTGAATCAGGAACATCTGAAGCAGGCTCAGCGCCGTTATCTTCTGGTCGGCCCTTCCATTTGTGACATTCGAAGATGCAAGCTGGATATTGTCGGGGCTCAGTGGCGTGGCCTGCCGGTAAAAGGTTTTTACAAAGTTCACGCCGTATCCACCGATGCCTCGCGCCACCTGATTGCTCGATAGCGAACCGTTGATTTCAAACGCAATGCCGGGCTGCGTGTTCAGGTAGGAGAGGATCTGCGTTTGATCGAGTCGAACCACCTGGGTAAACCCGCCGTGCGAGGGCAGAACGCTGGGGCCGGCGATGGTGTCAAACGCATCGAACGCCACGGGTTTGGGTCCGATCTGCGGCAGCACCTTGAACAGCAGTTCGGGCTTTAATAAACCGTCGGGACCGATCGTCAGATCCTCGCTGGTAAAATTGGCGATGCTGATTGTCGCCAGAACGGGTTCACCGACGAAACTTCCGACCATTAAAGGTTCAACGTGCAGTGAATACACGGTGGTGGGTCGATCGATAGCCCCGAGCAGCTCTTGTGGATATGCCGCCAGCGGCGCCTGCAGCGAGACGGCCTGTACGCTTGGGATTAATTTGACGCGCTCCTGATGAAGCTGTTCCCAGATCATCGCGCCGATCAGCCCCGACGGATGATCCACGATAAGCTGCTCACCGAGCTTTTGACCCATATCGTGGTCGCCAGGCACGCTTGAACTGAGCAGCACCTTGACCATGCCGAGTTCGGCCAGCGGGTCCTGGGCGGCGGCGAGGGCAAATTTAGCTTTGGCATCGTCGGGCCTGTTGGCGATCAGGTCGTCCCAGCCCTGAAGCCGCGCTACTTCCGGGGCGTTGTCGGCCACAACGCCCTTGAGGGAGTCGACCAGTTTCGATGCCGCATCGGGCTGCATCGCGAAATACCCTTCAAGGAGGGCAAGATCGCTCAGGGCCTGGGCAAACTGCGCCTTGGCCGCAGGCGTGCCGGTCTGGTTCAACTGGGCGACGGTCAGCCCGAGGTCCGGAAGCATCAGGGGAGAAGTATCATCATAAGGCCGAGTGGTTGCCTTGGTGGATCCCTCCGGCGCAACGGCATTAATGACCTCAATCAATCGATTAGATATGACATTGCCGGCCAGCTGCAGTGCCTGGGCCTGGGCTTCCTTGTCCGCGGCGCTGCGCGATGAGCACATCAAGAAAATGCGCTTCGGTGTTGGCCGGGTTGATCTTTAATAACGATTTGTTCAGGCGGAATGCGTCGGTCTTGGAATCACCGATGTAAAGTTCGGCTGCGAGGTTCAGCATCGAATGCTCGCCGGGATTTCCTTCGCGATGCAGCGTCTGCACCGCCAGGTTCAACCAGGGGAGCGATTCCTGCACGAGACCGCTGCCGGCAACCAGATCGGCCAGTTCGACACTGAACTGCGATTGCAACGGATTGGCCCGCAGAAGATCCAGCAGCTGGGTGCAGCGCTCTAACCGCGGGGCGTCCTGGGGCAGCAGCTTGTAACGGAGCTTGAGGCACTCAAGGCTAGACGGGCAGATCGCCAGTGCGTCGGTCAATGCGCGAGCCGCGCCGTCGTCTTCACCGCGGTCCAGCATCACCTGCGCTTTCCGATATCCAGCGTGGGCGCGCACGTTAACCGGAACCTCGCTGGCAGCGATCATTCCATCGAGATACTTCAACCGATCGGTGGCTGTCTGGTAGTCGGCCAGATGCAGGTCAAGGTCGCGGTTCCAGATGAAATCGTCGGCCGGCTCATTGCTGAGCTGCTGGGCGATGATCGCCAGGCCCAGTGCATCTTTTTCGGCTTTTGCATCGTGCAACTGAGCGTTGGCATCAGCCATCAGGCGGGCATATCGGGGCTGATTGGGACTGAGGCTGTTGCACGCCGCGAGCAACGCCGCCTGGTGTTTCCAGATCAGCGGCCATCTGTTTGGATCGGTGACTTTGCCGGCAAACTGCATCTCAGCGATTCCAGAGATCCGATCCGCCAGCGTGTTATCTGCCTGTATGACAAGTCGATCGGTCGGCGCGGCCGCGTTGTGAATCGCTGGAGCGATTGGTTCGGCGGTGGCCTGCGTGGTAGTAGGCGAAGTCGTTGGCATCGTGTCCGGCAAAGTTGCGGGCGAGATGCCAGTGACAGCTGCCATGGGCTCGGAAGTTGCGATTACTGCGCTGGGCAGCGACGTTGCGACGGTCGTCGGCATCGTCACGGGCTGCGTGGAGACGGGCACGCGCTTGAGCGGCGGCATCGGTTGTGCTTCGGGCGGGGCAGCGTGGTTACACCCCGCGCCGGTGAGCATTGTGGTGACAATGGTTGAAGTGACCGCAACCAGGGTGAGTCGGTTTACCGTTCGCAGCCGCATTCCGTTCCGCCTTGCTTTGTTGGGTTGATGCGATGCCACTTGTTAAATCGGCATATCCGCATGTCGTCTGTGGGTGTTTTATAGCCAGAGGCGGAGGAATCGCCAGTCGGGGAATATGGGAAGTGGAAATTTCGATGCCAGACGAATCGATGGCATTTTTCTTCGATCTTCAAATTCCGGCGGTCTATCGACCGGCGAGCCCCAGCGCGATCGCGCTGACCAGTGAAACGGCAAAAACCATCCCGGTCATAAAGCGGAACAGGACGTCAATCGCCCGGGTTCGGTAGATGTTTCCAATAACGAGCACGAGCAGGATTGTTTGAGCCAGCGCGCCGGCGGCAATAGAAGCTGTGCGCACGGCCCAGAGAATAATGTCGGGTCTGTCCGCTTCGTTTGCCAGGTGGGGACCCTGCTGCCACGCCCACAGGGAGATGAGAATCAGGGTGGCAGACACCACGATACCGACAGTGATCAAAATTCGACGAGCCATGCAACCTCCATGTTGCTTTCACAATCTAAAATGGGCGTGAGCCCGATCAAACGATGCATCGAGCGCGGCTGAGCAATCCATTGCTCAGGCACATCGAACCGGGTCGATTCCGCGCGTTGCCGATTGACAACCTACAGGGCGGATCCCTTGAAGCAAGCTCACGTCTTCACGCCTGATTCTTAAACAGCTCTTTTAATATCGGACGATGGGCGGTTAATTCATTGATATCGGCCAATAATTCCGCGCGGCGGCGGAGCCACTCGGACCAGTCGGTTTGCCCCAGGTTCCTGGCGGCGACCGCCAGAAGCGCCTGCGTGCGTGCCGCCGAGCTTGCCGGCATGAGTTCGGCGAGCTGCACTTTGTAGCGAATATTATGGAACATCGATGCCCACGCTCCAACCCTCGATTCGTATTCCAGCTGAACAACCAGAAGATTCATCGCTTCGGAGAGGGTCACTTTCTGGGTGTACAACGTCATCAGCGCCTGATCAGCGCCGGCAAGATCGCCGAGTTCGAGCAGTGAATCGGCGAGCATCAACCGCGTCGTGCGGGCGATGGCGGGCATCGTACTGAGCCGTTGTTTCAACAACGCCTGGGACAGCAGGACCGAATCACGCCATTGCCGCTTGGCATGACGCAGCACCGCGAGATGGTGAATGCTCATGAGCTTTACCGGCCGAAACAGCCAGAAACTCCGGATCACCTTTTCGATTTCCTGTTCGGCTTCATCGAACTGCCCGGTGGCGATCAAGAGCGGGGAGTCGGCGGCCATGGAAGAGCCGCGCACATTGTAAAAAGTTAACGCCATCCAGAGGCCCGCGCCGGCGATCATCACAAGAAACGGCGCGCCGCTGACATAGCTGGGAAGGACGGCCGTGAGCACCACAGCGCCGGCAACAAAGAAACCCTTCATCACGGCGGTAAGCGTGAGATCTCGCTGGACCGTCTTGATCGCTTTTTCCGCTGATATCACGCGGCCTCCTTCGGGGCCGTCGCCGCGGGATATTTGCCGGCAAGCGCGGCGAGTTCCGGATAACGCCGCTGTAATTCCGGCAGCGGCGCGAGCAGCGTCGCGCGCTCAAACGCGGCGCGGGCGGCGGATTCATCTCCGACCTGATCGTATGCGGCAGCGACAAGTGCGTGGGCGTCCGCCACGCGGTGACCGAGTTGTTGACGCATCATGGGAAGGCTTTTTTCAAAGATATTGATGGCCTCGTCAGGATGCCCGGTCTTCACGTCTCTGAATATTTCAATCAATGCAAGCCCGCCCGACCCAGCTTCGGGGCCGCGCCGCGCAGATCGCTGATGGCGCGGTCGGCATCCACCAGGTGATCTTCCCGCAGCATCGCCATCGTGCGGGCCATCCGCATCAGGTAATCGCCGTGGTCGTCGAGCAGCTGGTTTTCAATGATAAAATTCTGCACGGTGATGGCATCCTCGAAACGATGATGCCGCCCCAAAAGTTCGGCCAGGCGCGTCAGCCCGGCGGCCCACAGGTGGCTTGATCGCACAGGCGAGGACAGAAATCGATTGAGCAGGAGTCCGGCGGGATCCCAGCGTCGCAGCAGCATCATTTCTTCGATGGCGTCCACCGTCTGCTGCTGAGCGCGAAGTCGTCGCATGGTGAAAACCGAAAATCCGACGGATGCCCCCACCAGCGTGAGCAGCATCAGCCCGGTGAAGAATTCGATCGCCTTGCGCGTGGCATCATCGGCGCCACCGGCGAATTGCATCACGAGCAGCAGACCGAACACGCCGGCGAAGGACCAGAAAAAATTGATGCGCTTTTGAGGTCGGCTTGCCTCGAGAAGCGTGGGAACATCTAAAAACGGCGGCGGCGAAATTGGCGGGGATTGAATCTGGCTCACAGGCGTAAAGATTCTAGGCGCATCGCGGCGGATTGGAAGAGTATGGGAAGGCACATTGAGAATCGAGTCGGTCTTTTTGCCATACCCTGTTCACCGAACGGTTTATTGTTCCTGGTCTGCTGAATCGAGCAACGGCGCAAAATTCTCGTGCCAATACATATCGGCGCGCTCAGCGCGGGAGGAGGTGAATGCCTTCAGCGCGCCAACGGCATTTTGGTCGGCATCTGAGGGGCGGGGCGCCATTTTGAGAGAAACGAGAATCAGCTCGCCGTTGCGAAGCACCTGAAGCTGAATGTTCTGATTGCGCGGCGCGGCGCTGATGGCTCCCTTTAATGAAGCAACATCGTGCGTTTCCATGTTGGGCAACTGCAGCAACGGTGCGGTTGGATCCATGAAAATGCCGAGGATCATGTCCCCTTTGCGGAGGTATCGGTAACTGGGGAAACCGGGCAGTCTTTCATCGACGGTTACCCCGAGACGAAGATCTGTCGCGGTATCAGGTCCCCAGAGCATGCCCAGGAAAAAAGGTCCCTCCGTGCCTGTTGAATCGGTCTCCCCCCCGCTGGGGATGCTGTATTTCTCGCTGGCGAGATAGGCCTGCAGCACGACATCCCGCAGCGCCGATGCCTGGTTGGGCGAGATCGGCAGATTTTCGATGACCAGTTGCCGCAGTTTCGGCAGATCGTCACCGCTGATCCCCATGAGATCTTCCCTGGCCTGCTCGCGGACGCGAGGATCCGGATCCGCTAAGCGGGCAAACCAGATACGAATCGGCGACTCTGCCGGCAATTCATCCGCAGGACGCGTGGTGCTTAAGGGGCGAGTAGTGGCTGGATCGGCGGACTGTCCCCGCACTGGTTGAGCAACCCAGCGGAGGGTAGTCAGCAGCAGGGCTAAACAAATCCCGACTGAATGGCATGTCCGATTGCACATCAACACATCCCCGGACTCACACCTCGGCTAATTGTGCCAACTTCTCGGCGTTACGCTGCATCCAATATACCTTTCGCTGCACCATCTGCAGGAAGGCAAGACCGTCGATGCGAACAAAGCTGCCTGTTGCCGCGATGGGGAAAACCGCCTCGGCGATGAGCGCTTCGATCATCAACCAGGGTATGACCTGGATTTCACCCTGGCTGACGAGCATGACTTCATCGTAGCCGCGCAGAAAGCGCTTGAATCGGCTTTCATCGAGATAATCCGGCCAGTTGGAGACGTCTTCATCACCCCCGATGATGCTGAACTGCAGGCATCCGTTGGCGGTGTCGATAATGCGCGGAAGAAGGCGGGCCGAATCGTAATCGATAACCGCAACCACCCGGTTCTCGCGGAACAGCATGTTGCCCGGATGCCAGTCGGCATGCACGATCTGCTTCGGCCAGTTCTCAATGCCCTGCCGATCGACCATGTCGGCGGCGTGGCGATAGCTATCGAGAAGAAAGGTCAACAGCGGGTTGATGTCGACGCCCGCCGCCAGTCCCGCCGGGCGATTGTTGGAAATCGATCGTAACCCGTTTTCAACCGCGCTGGCGCGATGATAGCTGCCACTGGGCGGTTGCCATTCTGATTGGAACGCTTCGAGCAGCTTGTGATAAAGCGCGAGAATACGACCGCCGTCAAATGTGCTCTCGAGTGTTTGCGGATATCCCTGGCCGGGAATGTATTCGAACATTTCGTAGACAGTGTTGCGCCACTGAAGCATGGAATTGTTTTCGCGCTTCGTACCGATCAGATGCGGCAGCGGAAACTGCTGAGCCGCCAGATACAGTTGCAGGGCATGGCAGAACGCAACCTTAAACGGATCGTCTTTCCCGCGCGCGCGGCGCTTAAGCAAAAACTTGCCCTGTTCGCTGACGATGAGAAGTTTCGGTGCCTTGCGCGAACCGCGTGGGAATTCGGTAATGGAATCGACCACCCCGATATCAAAATGCGAAAGTACAATCGCCAGTTCGTCGGCTGCAAAGGTCTCTCGTCCGCCCCCCGCTCTGGTGGGCGCAGTTCCTGTGCCGGAAATTGCGCTCGGGATTCAGGGGATCAGCAGGCTGGGTCATGTATCGTCCCATACCACCGGCGGTGTGCCGACGTTGAACGAATGATACCGGTATGGGAAACAGATTCAAACGATCGCGGCGCAGGTAGAATCCGCAGTCCCTATTCGACCCCGGGGTCGTGGACGCGCGACGCTTATTTGGCAGGCGATGACGCGAGCGGAGTTTTGGATCCGGCCAGATTGGTCCAGCCGTAAGTCCACCAGGCATCATTGCCGGCGAAGTTGCTGCGGGACGATGCGTACACCAGATCGGCGGCGCTGGACTGCGGCGGATTTGCCGGATCCACGCTGTTACCGCCTCCAACTGCGGTTCGCGCTTCTTCCACGGCGGAACTGGCCGCAGTGGCCTCGGCGACGGCGGCCTTTAAACGATCAGTTCCCTCGACATCGCGGCGAAGTTTCGCCTGCAGGTCGGACAGCCGCTTAGAGGCATCGATCCAGGCCTGCCTCAGCGGGGCGATGCCCGCGCGATCCATCGCATCGCCTTCGAGTTGCTGCCACTGATGCTCGAACGTCTCCCGGTTTTTGTACAGCTCCTGGAACTGCTCCTGCGTCGTCGCGGGATTCTGCCGGGCAGCGTCGATCTGGTTATCGACCGACGCAACCTGGGATTTCATGCGGTTATAGACTGGATCTTTCTTCTCCATGTCAGCTACCAGCGAAGTCTTTTTATCGTTATATGCCTGGTAGGCCTCATCAACCGACTTGACCGCTGACTGATACTCCGGCGCGGTTTGCGCATCCTTCACAGCGGATTCGCGCGCCCGCATGACCGCGGCATCGGCGTCCTGCAGGCGCTGCACCGCGTCGAAATAATCGTCCTGCGAGTCGACCAGACTGTGCAGCCGGTCTGGCAATGAAAACTCGCCGATCAACCCGATCTGATCCGCTGCCCGGCTCTTGTGGTGTCCAAGCAACACACCGGCGAGAACTGCCGACAGCACAACACGGTTTTTCGATTTCGTCATGTCACACCTCACTCGGCATTGATTAATTCAAACTCGAATTCGATGGCCTGATTCGGCCCGATGACCGGGGATTTTCCGGTTAGCCCGTAGGCTTTGTCCGGTGGCAACCAGATTTTATACTTGCCGCCTACCTTCAACCCGCGCATCGCGTCCACCAGCGCGGGCAGCGCATCGGACACGTTGATTTTTTCGGTCTGATCGACCTGCGAGCATTTGACCAGCGTTCCATCCGCCAGCGACACGCTGAGATTTTTTACCGTCAACATCTTTGCGTTGCCGACGACGCGACCATTCCCCGGCGACAGAACCTGCATCTGCACGCCGTCCGGCTCTACTTCCACACCGGCCATCTCGGCATTTTGATTCAACAACGCCCGGCTCTTCTGCAGATTCTCATCTGCATGCTTTCGGAATGAGGGGTTATCGGCGTAAAGCTTTTCCGCCCGGCGCTGCTGTGTGTAGGCCTGGAAATCGGCGAACGCCTCCAGCACTGCCTCGCGGGGGTAAGCCGGATCGCGATCGCTGAGCCCGTCTATGACGCCTTTCATTACCTGCAGATCGTCTGCGCTGCGGCCGTCCTGGGACAGACGATCGTGAATTCGACGGCCGGCGGAATAACCGATCGCGTAGGCGACACGATCATCGATTGGACCGGGTTGCGTCGCGGCCACCAGCGCCGGTGTGGTCGGCGCTGTCGGCTGCGTGGTCGGGGGATGGGCTGAAGGGGTTGCATCCGCTATTGGCGCTGGCATCGCCGGCGGCGGTGCCACCGGTTCGTGCTTCTGCACGATAACAGGTTGCGTTATCGGGTGACTGGCCGGAAGGGTTGTGGTTGTTGTCGAACTGGGCCGGGTGGAAGAGTTGGCGCATGCGCCGATCCCGCACACCGCCGCCGTCATGACTTGGATCCACCGCTTGCGCATGAAAAACATCTCCCTGGCCCTCAACGAGAATCGGTCTTGTCCGCGGTTGACTCTTTTATTTCTTCCACGGGGGTGCCCGTTGTTTTTGCACCGATGCGGATCACCATGGTGTTGGCCACAGTGTCTGCGTCACGCTGCCGCAGTGGTGAGAATAGAATCATAACCAGTGGATCGACAATTCGCAGAAGGTTGCGCATCAGGAACTGGGCAACGGATGGAACGTTTCCCTCGAGGGTAACCACTTTGAGTCCGAGCAGCCATTTGCCGGCCGATCGCCCGGTGAGCACTTCCACCAATGTGGTATGCAGGAGGTAAACCGCCACCCCGCTTCCGATGACGATGAGGATTCGCCTGATGGAAACCGCATCCGGGCTGCCGGCTGAATTCACCTGGAGGAAGATCACAAATCCGGCCGCAATCAACGGAACCGCATCGATCAATCCCGCGAAGAACCGCGCGGGCAGCGGCGCGGCGCAGGGGCGGGAATATCCGAAACCGTGTCGCCCGCAAGCCATTGGCGAAAGACGCGTGCTCCGATCGAAAAACCCATAAACGCCAGCAGGACTGCTTCCAACCATCGCGGAATGAACCCTTCGGTGGGCTCTGGAACGGACAATTCGGCGGCTGTTTCAAACGGTTCGCCGGTGATTTTATAGCGTTGCTCCAGCACCTTATCAGCATGAGGCCCAAAAACGCAGACGTATCCGCCGGCAAAAGCCGCTGTTGGAATGCCATCGAGTTGACCCGGGCCGGCCCAGTGCAATGGCACGGACGGTGCGCTGTTGGCGCTGTCCGTGAAATCAAACGACAGTTGCCCCGGCGCGTTTCCATTCGCGAGCCAGAGGATCGGTTTGAAACCGTCGCTTAAAACCCGGAAACTGCTGACAGGCTGGGTCGAAGCGGGCTTGACTGACCCGGCAGCCTGCCAGACATGTTCGGCAGAATAGCGCAACGTGCTCGATTCCCCCGCTGGTGTCTCGAAACGAAACCAGCGGGATCCCCGCGACGACGGCCAGGGATAAATCGTCTTGCGAAGCGATCACCGCATCACCGGGTAATTCCGAGACCGCTGCCCAACGACCGTTAACTTGATTGAACATCACCAGCTTTGCGGGCGATGTCAAAACGGCCGACAGGTCTTTCGGCGGAACTTCCACCGTTGTGGTTGTAGGCACAGTGCTGGCGGTCTCGCGCATCACTGCCGCATCGGCGGCGGCAATGCCGCCGGGCACCGAACCGATGGCCCACAGATTCTCGCCGTCACCGGCGATCGTTTTGATCCGACCGTCGGCGGGTAAAGGCTGTCCCGTCGCGCTCCCCTCGGCCCAGACGGTGAACCATTGTCCGTCATTCATGAGCACCGCGAGCTGCGATTGCCGGCTCGCCAGCGCGATCGCTCGGCCGGACAACTCCGGCAATTCGTGCCATTGTTCACCCGGACCGTTCTGGCGGACAAAGAGCTCGGTCTGCTCATCTGAGACCGGTGTTTCGACCGCACCGATGGAATTGGATTTTTCGACGTGGGCGTACCACGCCCGATCTCCCGAGCAATGGGCAAGAACGTCATGGCCAGGCTGGGCATGCGTGGGATCGCCCTGCGCGATGGTGCCCAGAGCGAGGAAGACTGCGATTAGACCGAGAAATTTCTTCATGAACCTGATGACCTTTAATTGCTCGTGCCTGAATGTCTGCTGAATGGCGCGGTTTGTAAAGCGGTGCAATGCTTCAATCCCTGGGCAGCTTGTTGCCGCGCACCAGGTCCCCGGGCACGCCGTTGGGGTATTGCTGATTCAGCTCGCCCTGAATGGTAACGATTCGAGTTTCCGGATACGGATGGGTCACAAGAAACTCTGGTTGTCTGCCGCCTTTGGTTTGCTGCATCAACACGTTCATCACGTCGATCATGGCCCTCGGATCAAAGCCGGCCTGAGCCATGAAACGAACGCCACATTCGTCCGCCTGGTTTTCATCCTCCCGGCTGAATTTCAACTGCATGATCTGATCGACAACGCCTGCAGCCATTCCGCTGGTGAGCGTATGTCGAGATCCAACCGCGACAGCAGTCACCAGTCGGCTGCCCAGCTGTGATTTCTCAACCTGCTGCGCGGAGTGTCGCTCGACAACATGCCCTGTTTCGTGACCGAGCACGCCGGCCAGTTCGGCTTCGTCCGACAGGTCTTCGTAGAGCGCTTTGGTGATGAACACCTGACCTCCGGGTAATGCAAAAGCGTTGACTGTATTGGGATCATTCAAGAGGTGATAGGTATATTGGTAAGGGCTTTTCGATGCGTCGCTTCGGTTCCAGATTCGCTTGCCGATGTAGCGAACTTCTTCGGCTTCGCGACTGGACCAGGGCACGTCGCCGCCCATTTCGGCAGACATTTGAGGAGCGGATTGCAAGCCCAGTTGCATTTCCTGATCGGGCGTCATGGACAGGTGCTGCTTTTCCCCGGTAACGGGATTCACGCTGACGTGCGAGAAATAACCGATGACAGAAAAAATCGCGATCACGATGCCGATGAGCAACCGAAAATTGAAACCGCCGCCGTAATCGTTGCCGGAATTGTTGTAGCCGTACATGGACATGGCAGAATTCCCATCTGTTTGATTGGTGGATCAAAAATATTCGTGTGAAAATGGCATCGGACCTTGCGCAAGGGCGTCCAGTATCGGTGCCCCACCACCACTGGCGAGGCCGAACAATATTGCATCGCTGGCCTTTAGATCACCGCAGGCGATACCCGCCCAGGTAGCGTCGGTACACTCAAAATCGGCAGTCGCATCGCTTTGCTGGCAACGGGCGTGACCGCCGTGGATGTCGATCGCGAATCGACTGACATGCCCTTCGCATTCGTGAACCGCCACCACTGCGCGGCCGGCAGCGCTGTCGGGCAGATGCAGCGCTTGTAAAAACTTCGAGTGGTCCAGCACGCGCACCTGCATCCGAGTGCAGGGCGCATAGCGCGGCACGTCATGATTCACCGGTCGATGGGGAATCTGATTTTCCCTGAGAAGGCGGTTAAGCGGAACATCGCAGGGAAGCGAAATTAACGCTGCGGCGAACTGATCTTTCAGGCTTGCCAGGAAATATAGTTGGCGCTTCAACGCCGGAGAATCCTGGTATATGCAATCGGAAACCCGCAGCAGATCTTTCCCGTCAATATGCTGGTGATGAAAGACGAATGAGCCGCGTACCGGGCCGTCGCCTTCCCGATCGACAATCGTGAATCCGTCAAGAGCCGCCAGATCCAGTTGCTTCCAATATTCTCCGGAACGCTCGATATCACACTGCCCCGCCTGATTCACACGCTGAAGACATTGCGCCCGGGCCTCAAAATCCTTCGCGTTGAAATAACGCAGGCTCTCAAATGGGCCGGTCGGAAAAGCGGAAATAGGCACCGTCCAGTCGAATCTGCGTTCAACGATGCCGTAACCAAAATGCTCGTAGTAGGACGCGCGGAACGGCATGAGTGCGGTGACAACATCGCCGCGGTCCCGGGCATGGCGGATCATCTCGCACATGACTGTGCTGGCGATGCCGGCAGCGCCGGCGGTTCCGCGGCGGCGCATTGTCTTGATCGCGCCAACCCAGGCGACACCCTGGCAGGGAACACTGCCGCCGCGCACCCACATGCGGTAGCTAAGATGCGTGGCGGTTCCAACGGCTTGACCGTCTACTTCGGCTAACAGGTAGTCCTGATTGCCGGCACGCGGATCGTTGCGTAAACGCAGCTTGAATGCTTCCAATTCTCCTGCCGATTTGCCGTAACAGCGCAGGTGCGTTTCCGCCACGCGATCCAGATCCGCTTCTCCAACCCAGCGTAACTCAATGCCCATGCCGGGATCATAATGCAGTGTTGCCGTCCCGCCCATGGCCGGTGACGCGTTGCGATGAAACAGATATCACGCGGCAGATTGCCTGGCGCGGGGCGATTGGCTGGCGCCGGGCGAGATGAAAAATCAGATTTCGATTTTTTCCGGCAGGAAGCGGGCGGGATCTTCAATCTTGCGCGGGAAGCGAACTACGAACGTCGTGCCGACGCCCAGTTGGCTGGTCACTTCGACATTACCGCCGTGCGCTTCGACAATACTTTTGCAGATTGCGAGTCCCAGACCACTGCCTCCCGCCACCCGACTTCGGGCTTTATCAGCGCGGAAGAAGCGGTCGAACACATGCGCCTGGTCTTGATCGGAGATACCTGTGCCGGTGTCGGCGACGGTCATGACCGCGTCATCCAGAATGACCTCGGTGGTGACAGCGATACTGCCGCCGTCCTGGTTGTATCGAATCGCATTACTTAGAAGATTGGCCACGACCTGGCTGACTCGAAACGGGTCTCCAATCATCGTCGCGGGCTGCAACTGGGTTGCGAGTGTAATTGAACGCTGCGCCGACCAGCGGGCTGAGCAGATGCACGTTGTCGTTTACGACGTCGCAGAGATCCATGGGAACCGGTTGCAGGGCCAGTTCCCCCACATCCGCATGCGACAGAAGCAGAAGTGATTCCACGAGAGACTTCATACGAAGGGCGGCATGCTGACAGGTCTCGATGGTCTTGCGATATTCCTCCGCCGACCGCTCGCGCGACAGTGCCAGCTCCGTATGCGACAACACTACAGCCAACGGGGTTCGCAGTTCGTGAGACGCATCGGCGGTAAACCGCGATTGTTGCTGGAAGGCAATTTCCAGGCGTTCGAACATGCCGTTCAGTACTTCAGCCAGTTCGCGCAGTTCGGTGGGAACGCGGCGGGCATCAATCCGCCCGGTAAGTTTTGTCGCCGAAATGGCGCCAGCGGTGGTGCTCATTAAACCGATCGGCCGCACCGCAAAGCCAGAAATGACCGCGCCTCCGGCCAATCCGATTATCAGAACCCCCGCGGCGGCGGCGGAGAGTTGAGCGATGAGGTGGTGAAGCTCGTCGTCCACATGCCGCACAGATCCGGCAGCAAGCACCGTAGAACCCGCCGGGCCGGGTAGAAAAATTTCGTGCATCGCCTGCCGCTCGCGGTGCACCATGCTGTTTTCGACCGGCCGGACATTTCCCTGAGGGAGATTGTGAATATCGTACGGCTCACCAAGCGCTTTAAAGACCGTGCCATCATTCCGCAGTACGACAAACGAACGGGCGTCGATTTTGTCGCCACCGTAACGTTGCATGAAGCCCGGAGGCATCTCGAAATCGCGCGGCAGGCGGTCCTGGCGCGGGGGGTGGTGTGTGTCGTTGTATTCTGGAGGAGGACCATCAAAACTGTTGCCGCGGTTTTCGCCGCCTCCACCGGGGGGACCAAAATTATTCTGGGGGGGTCCGCCGTTATCGTTCATTCCAAACAAGTCGCGCGGCGGCGGTCGATCCCGAGGACCGGGCGGACGCAGCTTGGCGACAATCAATTGGCCGGCCGTTTCAAGTTCGGCGTCAATTTGATGATATCGCGCCTGCTGAATGGCAAGAACGCTGGTCAATCCAATGCCCAGAACCGCCAGCACGAGGATACCCGCGTGCCAGAGCTGCAGCGTCCACCGAATCGATCTAAGCATGAATAAAATACCCCTCGCCCCGACGGGTAGTGATAAATTCCTTGCCAAGTTTACGCCGGACGTTGGACACATGCACATCAACGAGGTTTGAAAGCGTGTCGTTATCCTCGTCGAAGAGGTGATCGTAAATCATCGTTCGAGTGACGAGCTTTCCCTTGTGCATCGCCAGGAATTCTACCAGTGAATACTCGCGCGGCGTGAGGGAAATCAATTCGGTGCCGCGCGTCGCGGTGCGGGTCGCGGTATCCAGTGAAATATCGCCCAGGGTAATCTGCGACGAAGCCTTGCCGGCCGACCGGCGAATCAATGCCCGCAACCGGGCGAGCAGCTCGGCCAGTTCAAAAGGCTTGGTGAGGTAATCATCCGCGCCCGCGTCGAGCCCGCGGACGCGGTCAGGCAGCGAATCTCGCGCAGTGAGCAGCAGCACAGGAACCGGGTGGGTTTTTCGCAGTTCCCTCAGCAGGCTCCACCCGTCGATGCCGGGCAGCATTAAATCCAGCACCAGGGCGTCGTAATCGGCGGACTTTGCCTTGAATAACCCTTCGCGGCCGTCCCCGGCACCGTCCACCGCGTAACCGGCCTCGCGCAGAGACTGCATGATAACCGACAGCAGATCCGGTTCGTCTTCAATGACCAGAACTCTCATGTTTCACATGATATCGCAGCGAACCTGAAAACATCATGAAGAGCGTGCCGCATCGATCGATCACACGCTTTACATGGGGGATTTCCCCCATAAACTCCTGATATGCAAACCATCCTCACCGGCAAGGCCTATGTTCTGGGCGACAACATCGATACCGATCAAATTATCCCCGCCCATTATCTCTCGTTCAATCCCAGTATTCCCGAAGAGCGCAAGTTTTTTGGCATGTACGCCATGAGCAGTGTACCTGAAGGACAGCGCGGTTTGCCCGACGGACACATTCCCTTCGTGCGCGAAAAGGAATTCAAAAGCGATTACCAGATTGTGGTGGGCGGGAAGAATTTTGGCTGCGGTTCCAGCCGCGAACACGCGCCGCTTGCGCTGGCCGAAGCGGGGATTACGTGCGTCATTGCCGAATTTTACGCCCGCATCTTTTTCCGCAATAGCGTGAACGGCGGCTATCTTCCTCCCCTTGAATCGGTCGAGCGACTGGTGGAAAAGATCCGGACCGGTGATGAGCTGGAGGTTCGGTTGATGGAAAATATCGTCATCAACAAGACAAGGAATGAAACCTATGCCCTGCGTCCGATCGGCGATGTGCTGCCGATCCTGGAGGCGGGCGATGTATTTAAATACGCCAAATCGGTTGGAATGGTTTCGGTATGACAGATGGGTGCCATGCAAAGCAACGTTATACTGATCGAACACCCGGTCATTCAGACCAAGCTTACGGAGCTGCGCGATTTTGCAACTGAGCATCGAAAGTTTCGAGCGCTGTTGAATGAAATCGGATCTCTGATGGTGTACGAAGTAACGCGGGACTGGCCGACTACGCCCCGCCCCATTCAGACACCGATGGAACGCACGACCGGGCAGGTGTTGTCGCGCCGGGTCACGCTGGTGCCCATTCTTCGAGCCGGGCTCGGCATGGCCGAGGGCGTGCTGCATTTGCTGCCCGATGCGCGAATGGGACTTCTGGGCGTTTACCGCGACGACCAGACGCTTGAACCGGTGAAGTATTATCAGAAGCTTCCCCCGGATATAGCCGACACGGAGGTGCTTGTGATCGATCCGATGCTCGCCACGGGCGGCAGCGCGATCGCGGCGGTATCCATTCTTAAATCAGCCGGCGTTTCAAGCATGAAGTTCGTCTGCCTTGTCGCGTCGCCGGAAGGGATTCAGGCGCTGCACCATCATCATCCTGAAGTCGCTATTTACACCGCTGCCATCGATCGGCAGTTGAACGATCATGGTTACATCCTTCCCGGACTCGGTGACGCGGGGGACCGGATTTTTGGCACCTGATTTTTTGCGGGCCATTCGGCGCTTTTGTCGGCTTCGGCGTTCGTCGGAATAAATCCATATTGTTTACCATGTACCTTCATCAAACCTTCGAACCCCGCGATCTGCTTCTCATCCTGATGCTCGTTGTGCTGGAAGGTTTGCTTTCGATCGATAATGCCCTGGTGCTGGGACTGATCGCCCGGCGACTCCCTGAACAATTACAGGCTCGCGCACTTACGTATGGCTTGATTGGTTCATTTCTCTGTCGCGTCATCGCGATCTTCCTCGCTGCGTGGCTTTTGAAATGGAGATTTGTGAAACTGCTGGGAGGCGCATACCTGGTGTATGTCGCGTTGAAGCATTTTGTCTTTTCGGACCAACCAGAAGTCCCCGCAAGGCAAACGGAGCAGCGCCAATCGAGAGCGTTTTGGGCAGCGGTGATTGCGATCGAATTTACCGATGTCGCTTTTGCAGCCGACAGTATCCTGGCGAGCATCGCGCTGGTCGGCCCGATCCCGCCGAATTCATCAACGCAGATTCATCCAAAACTATGGCTCATTATTCTCGGTGGTCTGCTGGGTGTGATCTTGATGCGCATGGCGGCGTCGGCGTTTATCAAACTCCTGAGGCGGTTCCCGCGTTTTGAAACCACTGCTTATTTGCTTGTGGGAACTGTCGGCGTGAAATTGATTGCGGATTGGTGGTACGATGCGACGAGAAATCGACTGGATTTCCAGAGCCCCTCATCACCGGCCTTCTGGGTGTTCTGGTCACTCATGACACTTTGGATTGCGTTGGGTTTTATTCCACAGAGAAAACCGGTTCTTTGAGCGGGGGATTGGTTTGAGGACGAGACGATGCACCGAACGCGAATTAAATTCTGCGGGATCACCCGCCCGAAGGACGCCATCGCCGCTGCGGTTACCGGGGCTGACGCTATGGGTCTCATTTTTTACAAAAAATCCAAGCGTTATGTGTCGATAGCCGCGGCGCGTGAAATCCTTCTGTCGCTTCCGCCGATGGTCTGCCCTATTGGATTGTTCGTGAACAGCCCGCACGATGAGATCCGCGATATCGCCAACACGTTAAACCTGCGAACGGTACAACTTCACGGCGATGAACCGGCGGAAGTGGTCGCGCAGCTACCGGATTTTGCGGTGATCAAAGCCATTCATTGCGATTCAAAGAACCTGGGCCCGTTGTTGCAGCAATGGCGCAGTAATATTGCAAAGCTGAATCTGACCAACCTTAAAGGCCTGCTGCTGGAGACCGCTGGAACCGGTGAGCACGGAGGCAGTGGTATCGAGAATGACTGGAATGCGATTGCCGAGGTGATTGGATCGGGGCAAGTGACCGGGCTGCCGCCATTCATTGCCGCCGGTGGACTCACACCTGAGAATGTGGGCGGTGCGGTGCGCCGGCTTCGACCCTGGGCGGTGGATGTCAGCAGCGGTATTGAGCAGGCACCTGGCATAAAATCGCTGGAGATAATGCGGCGCTTCTGCACGGCAGTCCGCGATGCGGATGCCTCGTGAAAGTTTAAGCGAATTAAATTCAGCGATAAGAATCGAAGATCGAGGCTCTGGTAAACATGTCAACTGCGGATTCTCGATCGCCCCGCTTTGATTCTCGCATTGTAATCGTGAGCCAGACGTTCGTGCCCGACCCCGCGAGTGTGGGCCAGCATATGGCAGATGTGGCTTTTGAGCTTTGCTCGCGCGGCCATGCCGTGCGCGTTTACACGTCGGGCCGCGGGTATGAGGACGCGAACACCGTCTATCCGCGCCGGGAGAATTTACGAGGGGTGGACGTGAGGCGCTTTGGCTTTGCGTCTTTCGGTAAAACATCACTTCCCCTGCGGATCCTCGGCACGCTGTCGTTCATGATCCAGGCTTTTTTCGCCGTCTTGTTCACTCCAAGGCTGACCGGGGTTTTCTTCAGCACCTCCCCGCCGCTGATCGGTCTTCCAATGTGCATTGCGGCATGGGCGCGCGCGCGCCTGCTGCTTATTGGGCAATGGACCTCAACCCGGATCAACTGATCGCCCTGCGGAAAATCAAACCTACGTCGTTCACGGCCAAATGCCTTGAGGCTGTGAACCGATTTATTCTGGCGCGGGCGAACCTGATTGTTACCCTGGATCGTTTTATGGCCGCTCGGTTGGCCGCCCGTGGGGTATCGGCGGGAAAGATTCAGATCATGCCCCCCTGGCCGCATGAGGAACATATTCAAAATCAATCCACCGAAAACCCGTTCCGCGAGCGCCATGGACTCGGCGGTCAATTCGTCATCATGTATAGCGGGAACCACAGTCCGAGTAACCCGCTGGCAACAATTCTCAAAGCGGCGGTTGAACTGAAAGGCGATCCATCGCTTAGATTTGTGTTCGTCGGTGGCGGGCACGGCAAAAAGGAAGTAGAGCGAACCATCGTCGAACATGCGCTTCGCAACACGCTGTCTCTTCCATATCAACCTATTTCAGAGCTGAAGTATTCGCTGACGGCGGCCGACGTTCATGTCGTTTCGCTGGGTGAAGAGATGGTGGGCATCATTCATCCGTGCAAAATCTACGGGGCGATGAGCGCCGGCAAACCTATCCTGTTTCTCGGTCCAAAGCCCTCGCACATCAGCGATCTACTGGAACAGCACGCAATTGGTTTGCAGGTTTCCCACGGCGATGTAGCCGGGACGTTGGAAGTGATCGACCAATTTCGCAAGATGTCCACCGATCAACGGCTGAAAATGGGCGACACCGCCCGGGCGGTGCTGAATCGGTCGCTGAGCCAGAGTATTCTCTGCGGACAATTCTGCGATGCCCTTGAGCAGGCAATGCAACTCAAACCGTAAGGTGACGTATGCTGAAAATAGTATTGACTGCCGGACTAATTTTGATTTTGAGCGGATGCGCCACAGCTGTGCAAGAGGCGCGCGTTGTACCTCCTGGAGCAGGCGGCAACGCATCAGGCGATAGATCATGCCACCCGACGGCGACTCGGCACGCGGCTGGGGCGGGCGATTTCTTTGCCGTGTTTGAACGGCATTCCAAAATCCGGAAGCCCATCGCTGTTCCAGCCGAACTGTTGGGCGTGCACGCTGCGGTCCCAGCCTTCACGGCGTGATTTCTTAGAGTGAAAAAGGATCCAGTCCTGCGATCCGTCCACGCTTGTGGTGAACGAACAATGACCGATTCCGAATACGTCGTCGGTCGAATCGAACAAAGGTTGATCGTGTTTCATCCAACTGACAGGATTCATCGGGTCGGCATTTTCCCGCATGGTCAGCATGCCGAGTTTGTAGGACGCCTGCCATGATCCGCTGCAGGAATAAACCACCATCACACGCCCATTGCGATGCAAAATTGCCGGGCCTTCATGCAGGCCGCGTTCACTGCGATCTTCACCGACATGTTCCCAGGCATGGCAGTCGTTCGGGCACATCTGCACCCGACGCGACGAAATGGTTGCCGGGTCTGACATCTCCGCGATGTAGAGGTGTTGAATGTCCTGATGGTCCTGCCAGCCGGACCAGAGAAAATAAAGCCGGTCGTTCAGTTCAAGAATGGTGCCGTCGATCGCCCAGCGGTTGTTGGACCGACCGTCGATGTCATCGCCGGTGTACATCTGTCCCATGTCTTCGTACGCGCCCTGCGGATCGTCGGTCATCGATCGGAGCACACCCATGCGATGATTTTTATTGCGCCCATCGGAGGCGGCATAGTAGATGTACCAGGAACCGCGAATGTAGTGCAGTTCCGGTGCCCACACTTCAGCCCGATTCCATCCGAATCGGGGGGGCGCCCAAACCACGCTGCATTCACCGCGCTCGGTAAGCGAATCGGATTTCCAGACCTCCAGGCGTCCGCCATGCACACTGTTGATGGAGTAATACACATCATCGTGGCGGACCACGTACGGGTCTGCCCCGTCGTAGATGGGGTTGGAAAACGTATCGCGGGGGATCTGCAGAGACGAAGGTCGTTGGGTCAGCAGCAGCGACATGATTCCCTTTGGTTGCGATCCAGCCCGGTAAAGCGATCGAAAGAGCGCTTACGTCCGATATCGGCTACTTTGCCGGGACACTGCAAAAAGACTTAAAAAAATTCGCGGAGTGTGCTGATTGCCCTTTTTGGGTGGTGCACCGCTTTGATCCGCTGCATCAGTAGCGGGCACTACGAATAATCGTCGGGGTTGATCTGCGTTGGGAATCCTACTTGCCGCCAAGAAGGCGGATGGCATCTTCGCGCGTGCGACCAATCTGGAATAGCTTCTCCAGGCAGCAGGTGCGAAATATCTGGGTCATTCGGGGCGTGAGACCGGCAAGAACGAGTTTTCCACCGCCGGTCTTAATGTGCTGGCGAATGTTTATCATAAGCCCCAGCACTGAACTTCCCATGTAGTCGACCGCAGTCAGATCGAGCACCCATTTTCCACTGATCTTGCCGTCAAGAACACCCATCATCGATTCGTTCAAACGGTCGAATTCTTCGGAATCGAGTTGCTCAGGAAGTCTCAGGTCGATCACCGAGATCGATTGGACGGTTGTCAGATTGACAAATTGTCTGGACATTGTTCCCGGCTCCATCATCTCCAACATCGTCTGACTCCCGGCTATCGAAGTTTCAAGGAATGCTCGTCAAAGGTCAAACCCAACGTCACGATCTCAACCGCCTTGCGATCCGCCTGCTTATGTACGGTGCCGGCGACCCAGGCGTCATAACCGGAATCAATCGCGATCTTCACGCAGCGATCGGCTTGATCCGCATCCACATAGGCCGCAAAGCCCGCTCCCATGTTGAAAGTGGCGTATGCTTCTTTCACATCGACAGGACCGGCATGCATCATGAAGTTGAACACTGGTAAAGGCTCGCGAATTTCGGTGAGCCGATAAACAAACGGCTCGGCCAGCCGCATGATCTTCCGCCAACCGTGCCCGGTGATGTGTGCGGCATACTTCAATGGCAAGCCGTTACGCTGGCAGGCGGAAACGAAATTCACATAGATGACCGATGGATCGAGCAGCGCTTCGCCGTAGCTGCGGCCATCTGAAATTTTGGTCAGGTATCCTTCCGGGAGGTTTTCAGCAATCTTTCGGCAAAGCGTCAGACCATTGGTCTGAACCCCCGAACTGCTCAGCAGGATTATTTTATCCCCGTCGTGAAGTTGACCGGAGATGCGGTGCGACTTGGGTAATATTCTTCCGATGGCAGAGCCCGCCAGCGCGATGGTCGCGGGGTTCATGATGCCCGCCAGCGTCGGCGTTTCGCCGCCGCCCCATACCGCGCCGGCCTGTCGGCATCCCTCAGCAAACCCGCTCGCCAGGTCCGCCGCCACCGTACCGCGGGCGAACCATCCGGAATCGCCTACCGCGGCATGCATCGCGACGGAAATGGGCAATGCCCCCACGGTGATCAAATCATTCACGATGGTCGCCACCGTGTCGATCCCCATGTTGGCATAATAGCTTTTGCCGGTAAGGCGAAGCATTTCGTCAGCAATCAGGTTCTTGGTGCCAAGGCCTTCTTCAACGTGGGCCAGGAAAGCGTCTGGCGTTTCAATCAGATATGCACTTTCACCGCGAATCGCCGGTGGTTCGCTGAGCCCTTCATGGTTTGCCAGCGCGCTGACGGTGGTCGCTGCTGCCTGCTGGCAAGCGCGCTTGAAGGCATCGAGTTGATCGTAATTGACACCGCTGGATTCGTAGCTAAGACCGGCCATTGTGGTGTTCTACGGATTAGAGAGCCGGAGGCAATAGCACGCTACAAGTAAGGAATCGAAAGTTGTAACAGACACGGAACCAAACCATCGGCGATCAATCGCGCCGGCTCAATTCTGACTGAGTGGATCTTCGGGATATTTCTGCTTCAAAAGCTCGTGCAACGACTGGCTTTTACCTGGATCGGTCGACGCCAGCAGTTTGCTTGCGCGGTCCAGCAACTGCGGGGCATAGGGCGAAAGTGGCTGGGCCAGTGCAAAAGCCTCCGCCAGTCGAGCGGCGGCAGCAGGTCGTTTGCGCAGCTCGATCAGTTTGGTTCTCAGTATCACGCTATACCCTTCCAGGAAGTCCGTTGGAAAACGGGCCTGCCATTTTTCCCAAGCTTCTTCGCCGGATTCAACATCCCCGGTGGTGATGAAAAATTCCACCGATCGGGCAGCTGCACCGCTGAGAGCGGCCTTGCGGTTCGCGGGAGATCTGAGACGGCTCGTTTTCGAGAATTTTTCGCCCCTCATCACCCTGGCCGGCCAGCAGGAGCGCTTCCCCGTACCGTCGATGAAGACCAGGATCAGCACGGTTTGAATAGGGTTTGAGCAGTTTCACCGCCTTGGCAAAATCTCCCGTCCACCAGAGCGCAAGCTCTGCCGCATGCCGCGATGCCGAGGGCTGTATGTCCGCATCGGGCGGTACGCGGTCCCATATTTTAATTGCCAATTCGGGTTTATCGGCAGCGATCAATTTGCGTTCCAGGACAGATAGGGCCGCCATCACCGCGCTGGTTTCGGAATGATGCTTCATCGCGGCGAGTTTTTCGGCCAGCGGAACAGCGGCTTCGGGTTGCTCTGCTGTCACATATAACTGAATGACCCGCGGAAGCGATTCAGCAGGAATGGCGTCGGTGTTGTACTCCTGGACTATACCGGACTGAATCGACGGTTGATCCTCTCGCGCATCCAGAATATGCGCGTAGTTTCGACTCACCGCCAATTGGCAACTCTGCGTGTCCTTATTGCCGTCAACGGTGGCTTTCATTTTAACGGTATAAATTCCATCCGTGAGATAGACGTGGTCCACCTCTGCTTTGGTGGAGGTTTGACCGTCCCCAAAATCCCATTGAATATCACTTGCCTGCGCGAGAGAGACTTTTGGAGTAAAGCGGTAATGAAAGCCGTAACCGTCGGCGAAGTAACACTCGGCCATCTGGTTGATGCCGAAGTCGGCGATCAACGTCTTATTATGCATTTCAAGCGGACCGGCAAGCCCGCTGAAGCAGACACCAAACGCCTCGCGGTGGATCACTTCCACCCGGGGCATCGTGGTTTTTTTCCACCCGATGGAGATATATCCCTGCTGGGCGAAATTGCAGTGGTACGCGACCAGATCATGTAATCCCTGGGTGAGATGCGTGACCGCATGATAGCGAACATCGCCGCCACCGATGGGGGCAAACACCAGGGGTACATTATCAATGTAAAGGGTGCCCGACATCGTCAGCTGCCACAGCAAAGAAATAATCGCCGTCGTCGGGAACCAGCAGGGATCCGCTGAATTTTGAAATCCACTGCTCTTGCGGACCGAATGCGTTGTAGCCCAGGAAAACCCCATCGGTCATCATTTTTCCCAACACCGGCTTGCTGCGGGCCCAGGATCTTTCCATCTGGGCAAAATTAGAGATTTGTCCACCGGTCCAGGCGCGCGTTTCCAGCAGCAGACCGCATTGGTATTTCACATCGTCCATGCCCGCTGGAGGTGGAGCAGGATTAGGATTGCCAAAATAGATGTCGTAATCGCGAACGCCTTTTTGCATGGAAAAGACCACGCGGATGCGATCGCCCGGACCGGTCATCAGCACGTGCGAGGCACACAGCTTTCCGCTTTGCGTGGTGACGCGAACATCTTCCCCGTTCGGCAGGGCATGCCCATTGGTATAGAATAGGCAAGACGCCAGGTCTCGCCCGGTGGCGTTTTGATCGTCCCAGATGATCTGGATCGACCGCCGACAGGTCCAGTTTGAATCGAACCATTCGGCCTGGCAGACCGAGCCAAACCAGAGGGTGAACAGCATTGGCAATGTAACGAGTGAATAACGCATGACGATTTCAGATTCTTCTACCACGAATGCCCGCCGGGCGTTGACAATGCCGCGGGCAATCCTGTTTGACATGGACGGTACTCTGACTGCGCCGCTTCTAAACTTCGAGCAGATTCGCCAGGAAATGGGAATCGGCAACGCGGGCATTCTGGAAACGCTTGCTAAAATGCGCGACGGCGAAAGACGCGCCGCTGAAAAGATACTGCACGAACATGAAGACATCGCCGCTCGCCGTTCCACCTTAAACAGCGGCTGTCAGCAGTTGCTCACGTGGCTGCGGGCACGCGGCGTGTTCACGGCGGTTGTGACGCGCAACACCCGGCAGAGCGTCGCAACTGTTTTTGACAAACATGGACTCCATTTTGAAGTCTGCGTAACACGCGAGGACGGTCAATATAAACCAGATCCCGCCCCCCTTCTGCTGGCATGCCAGCGGCTGGCAGTTGAAAGCGATGATGCCTGGATGGTCGGTGACGGCTACCATGACATCGAAGCAGGCGTGGCGGCGGGAATGCATACGGTCTGGCTGTCGCACGGAGGAAAAAGGAATTTTTCTGCCGTTCCCGATCAAGTCGTGAACGATCTGCCGGAACTGCATCGCGTGCTCGAGCGGCTGTGGGCAAATTAATATCGTCGTTGTCCTTTTGAGGAAATGTATGCGTCGCTGGTCGATTATCGGATTGATGTTTCTAGGCAGCTGTGTTTTGCGAAGCGCCGGCAAAGCGCACGCGGAGCCCGCTGCGCCTGCCGCAGCGGGCGCGCCCGCTGCCCCCGGGGCTTTGCATTTGAACAGTAAATCATCAGTGGACGACGTATTAATCGCGTTGCAGCAAAGTGGAAAGGATGTTCAATCTTTCACGGCGGATGTTGTCGACACTGAAGACGATCAGATACAGGGGACAGAGGTGATCCGCTACGGTCAGGTGTGGTTTAAAACCACCGGCAACGGGAACGCTGTTCTTCATCTGCTGCTGAGTGAAAAAGAGATTGCTAAAAAAAAGATCGCCGAACGCATTGAATATCTTCTGGAAGACGGCTGGCTGACGATGCGCAACTTCGATCAGAAAAAAGAGGCGCGATTACAGCTGGTCCCCACGGGGCAAAAAATGAATCTCTTTCAGCTTGGAAAAGGTCCTTTTCCCATGCCTATCGGGCAGGATCCCAACGATGTGCATGCTGAGTTCGACGTGACTATTCCCCCTGTGGATAAAGAAAATCCCGATCCCCAGGGAACCATACACATACTGTTGAGTCCCAAGCCTCAGGCTCCTCTGGCACACGATTTTGACTCGATTGATGTGTGGACGGACTTTGCATCGCGGATGCCGGTGCAGATCATGACGGAGAACAAACCTAAGACGGAACTGAAGACCTGGACCCTGTTGAATCTCAAAGTGAACCCGACCCTTGATAAACGTGATCTCGCCTTGCCGGCGCTGGAAGCGGGTTGGCAGTCGACTGAAAAAAAGCTTTAGCAGCAGCAGTTGGGGGGCGAAGGATTTATTACCCAACGGATTGCGATTCTCTGTCGTTACTTAAGCCGTCAAACGATTTTCGGTAGACGCACCTAATTATTGTTCCGCCGGCGGGCCGGGGTTGTAGTTCAAATGAAGCGCCGATCATTCGCGCGCGGTAAGGCATCAGATGCAGCCCCATGCCGGATGGCCCGGGCTCGGCTTTAACAATACCGATTCCATCGTCCTCTACGGTGAGTGTCACTTCATCGCCGTCATCATCCAGCGAAACCCAGATGCAGGTGGCGCGACTATGCCTGGCGGCATTGCTGATGCCTTCCTGCGCGATCCGGTAGAGATGAATGGCCGCCGGATGAGAGAGAATATGAACCGGGCGAACCCGCTGAAACTGGCAGGGAACTCCATAGAGTTCGTGAACGCGATTAGAGAGATTGCGCAAGGCGGCCGAGAGTCCATCGGGCCCCCATTCCACCGGCGAAAGTCCTCGGGCAAGGTCGCGCGTTTTCTCCAGGGCGGAATTGACCAGACTCGAAATTCGATCCAGTTGACTCACCTGCGGCAACGATTGTTCAGCCAGGCTGCGCCGGACATTCTGGGTCAGGAAAGCCAGACCGGTTAACTCCTGGCCCAGGCCATCATGGAGATCGTGGCCGATACGGCGTTGTTCCTGTTCGCTGATGTCCAGCACTTCCTTCTCCAGACGCTTCAGTTTCGTAATGTCGCGTGCGACGTGCGCATAGCCGCGGATCCTGCCTGACTCATCCTGCAACGAGCTGATAATAACCTGTGCCCAGAAAGGCGAGCCGTCCGAACGTAGGCGGTAACCTTCATCTTCAAAGCGCCCGCTTTGAGCCGCACGCGCCAGTTGGCTCGCGGGCCGGCCCGCGTCGCGGTCAGCCTTGGTAAAAAAAACCTCAAAGCTCCGCAGCAGTATTTCAGCTTCGGAATAACACTGAATGCGCTCCGCTCCCGAGTTCCATTGGACCACCCGTCCGACAGGATCGAGCAGGCAGATCGCGCAATCGGTGACCCCCTCCACCAACGCGCGAAAACCTTCTTCGCTTTCTCTCAATTTCCGATTGGAGGCTTCCAATTCCTGCGTGCGCTGCAGCACGCGATCTTCAAGGGTTTCGTTCGCAGTTCTCAATTGCGACTCAGCCAGACGTCGCAGATTTACCAGGGAACTGATTAACAACGCGACGAGAAGAAATAAACCCAGCCGAATAATGTCATCCCAGCCGAATACGCCCGACCCCGCGGGAACATTGAGAAAATAGTAAGCGCTGGCCCAGCAGGAAAGAGCGGTAGCCAGTAGACCGGGCCCCATACCCCCGAACCAGGTGCTGAACATAACAGCCACGAAAAAGAACGGCGAGATCTCGCCCAGCAGCGGTTGGGTTTTGCGAGTAATAACTGTAGCAGTGAGGACAAACAGTGCGGCCAGTGCATAACGGCGGGCGGTTTCATTTAGAAACCGAACTCTGGCTGGATGCTTTGCATTATTCATGAATCGATTAAATGATACTCCCCGGCCTGTGGGCCGGGGAGTACCGATAATTGAATCTGCTTCGCGTCGCGAGAGTCTCAGGCGACAGAGTATCTGCTGCCGCGTTGACCGCCGGGCATTGGGCTGCACTTAAGCTTCTTCAGTTTGGTCAATATCGACATTGAATTGTCAGCGGTACCGGGGCGGCCGGACTGCTTCCAATGCTGATTGATGTCTTGAGTGGTGGCGGATTTGGATGATTCCACAAATCCGAGGACAAAATCATTCGCGCTGATACCGAACTTGCTGGCCTTGCCGCGCCGCTTAGGAGCCCCTTTGCCGGCAACTGTTTTGGTGGCAGGCGTCTTAGCGGCACCAGCAGGACGTACCGACACGGGCTTGGCAATGCTCGCCGTGACGTCGGTGACACCCAAAGCGGTACTGACACGCGCCAAAGTAGCATCGATAACGCCAATCGCTTCCACATGAGACTGACGCTGCTCGAGCAGATCTTCAATGAAACTTGGAATCGCAGCCGGTGTACTTACAGTGGACATAGTTATTCTTTCCTGATTACTCCCCCTGAAACCAGAAATGAGAGTACAGACTAACGATCCAGACTACAAGAGTACGAGTCACAATCGGAAGGGCTTTGACTCGAAAATATATGTTAGGCTGTTAGTAGGTACAGGTTAGTTCTACGTCGGTCGCATCAGCGGAAACAGAATGACGTCTCGAATACTCTCAGCGCCGGTGAGCATCATAACCAGTCGATCAATGCCCAGGCCTAAACCACCAGCGGGAGGCATTCCATATTTAAGAGCAGTCAGGAAATCATCATCCGTCTTTTGCTTCTCGGCCTCGTCACCTACCTGATATGCGAAGTTTGCCGCCTGGACATCCGGGTCGTTCAGCTCGCTGTAGCCAGGTGAAATTTCCTGCCCATTGATCGCCAATTCATAAACATCGGCAAAGAATGGGTCGGTCTGGTTTTTCTTCGCTAACGGAATAATGACCGACGGAATCATTGTGACGAAGCAGGGATCAATCAGCGAGGGCTCGACCAGTTTTTCGTAAAGCTCGACTAATTGCTCGGCGGGCGTGAGGCTCGCCAGATGTTTTTCAAAAAGAGCCAGCCGATCGGCGTGCCGGGCTTCTTCACCATATAGCTCCAAACCCGCTGCCCTGCGTGCGAGCGCGGTTGCACCCTCGGCGTCATACTTCAGCAACGCGGCGTTGAGAGCCTGCGGAACATTCGTAATGCTCTCCTTATCGAACCTCCATCCGGTTGCATCTTGGACAAGCTCGGCCATCGTCGCACGACGCCAGGGTCGCGAAAGATTAATCGTTCTGGGGGCCGGCATTTCCGCGTCCGGGATCGCCGGTGGTACCACCGGCGCCGACGATCTCAGCATAGTATCGCCGACACTGGTATGGCTCGGAGTCTCTGCCGCGCCGTTCGAGCGATGAATAATGGTAAGTCCACCGAACAGTTTGTCCGCAATGTGGCAGATCATTCCTTCGACCAGCTCTGCCATCGTTTCCCAGGATCCAAAAGCCTCATAGGCTTCGAGCATGGTGAACTCCGGGTTGTGTCGCGGGCTGATGCCTTCATTGCGGAAATTGCGATTCAGCTCGAATACCTTGCTAAAGCCGCCAACTAATAAACGCTTGAGATACAGTTCCGGCGCGATGCGCATATAGAGCGGCATATCCAGTGCGTTGTGGTGTGTGATAAAAGGCCGGGCGGCAGCACCACCGGCCATGGGTTGCATCATGGGGGTCTCGACTTCCACAAATCCGCGCTCGGCCAGGTAGGACCGAACCTCCTGCACCACCGCCATTCGCAGCTTGAGGACCTGCATCACCCCGGGATTTGCCCACAGGTCTACGTAGCGCTGCCTGTATCGCGTCTCGATATCGGACAGCCCATCCCACTTGCCTGGTGGCGAGAGTAGCGACTTGGCGGCTACGTTTAAACCGGTAGCCCAGATGGTTATCTCTCCTTTTTTGGTAACACCCAATCGCCCTTCTACTACGATTTGATCGCCCAGATCGAGGAGTTCGTTAATCTTCCAGGCGATTTCACTCAACCGCTTTTTGTCCAGAGCAATCTGCAGATCGCCTGTCTCGTCGCGAAGAGAGAGAAAACTAAGCTTCCCCATGTCGCGCTTGAGCACGATACGCCCAGCCGCTTTCACAAGAGGCCCGCCATCGTGGCCCATCTCCGGTGCATAGGTTTTCCGGATGGTCGCCAGCGGTGTAATGCCAGACTCACGTGACCCGTAGGGATCGAGTCCCAGTTCGCGCAGCTTCTGCATTTTCTGGCGGCGTTCCTTCTCGTACTCGTTTATGGATTCGCTCATGTCGTTCTTTTCAAAATCAGACGGCCTGGTGTTGCCAATGCCGACAATCGGCATAGGTCACTCTCATCAGGAAAGATTGTGGTGATTAACGCACAACAAATGTACAAACTACTGCTGCGCATCGCCGGGGAGTGCCTTTTGGGGTAGATCCTGCAGCGTGGCTTTGCCGTCCTGGTACGTAATCTCCCACACGCGATCAAAAACATTGCTGTCCCACTTCGTTGGAGCGTCGGTTACGCCAAGCGCTCTTGCCAAATCCGGAATTTTGCCGTGGTGCCAGGCAATCAAGACCGTTTTGTCCTCGAATTTCGGATCCGTCAGTATCTTAGTGGCGAGCGCGGAAATCTCTTCATCCCGGAACGTCGATTCGATTGGCTCGGTCAAAGCTTTAGACAACGGTGTAATTGTTTCGGCCGGCCTGTTGCTCCCCTTGCTCTTCTTCGTGGCAAACAGGTAGTCCGGCTTGGGAAAATGAGCTGGAATAATTTTCGCCAATGCGTCGGCTCGTTCATAACCTTTTTCTGTGAGGTTCGGATTTTTCTCCGGTCCGGTTTCGTCCGGCTTTTCTGCATGGCGAATGATCATCACAATGTGCGGGCCTTTCGACTCCCTTGCCGCGGCGGGAATCGAGCGGGGCGCGCAAATCAACAGTGAGAGGAGCGCAATTCCAATGTAGCTCGGACACCTCAGTTTCGCTGAGTTCATATCAAACCTCGTTCCATTGCCGCTTAGATATCCTTGACGGTTTTGGGAACCATAAACGTCAGATCATTCTGACGGATGGTTGTAACAAGAATATCACGCTTGATCCTCACATCGAATTTACGCTCGGGCAGATAATCGCGTGGCCCGATTGTTATAACCATTCCGCATTAAGCTTACCGCTGAGTGTAGCAATATGCGCCTCGAAGCCTAGCGGTTTGCCGGCACTGTGCATAAAGGCGTCGCCCATTCCCGCCTTGGCGATCACATCCCGGCCGGCCCTATCGACATCTGATATAAGCAACCCCGGCTCTTGCGATTTGAATACAAATTCGGCTGGCTCGCATCGCCGCCAAGTATAATCTTGGTCGATTTTTCGATGTGGTTCGATACCCGTTTTCCTTAGGGCCAACCGCAATTTACAACGGGATAATCTAACAGCACGTTCATCCGTTGCACACGTGATGGTTGCTGATGAGCGTCGTTGTGCTACAAACCTTAACCGGCGACCTGTGTCTCATTCTGGTCGGGCCCGATATGAGCCTCGACAATCAAAGGGTAGGTTAGCGTATGCGTGTTTCATCAAAATTCCTGGCCTGCATGGCGGCGGTCGCTATCCCCGGCTGTGTCTACTATGTTCCCGCACCATCGACGGCAACAAATACTCCGCCGGCCGCAACCGTTCAGCCGCAAAGTGATTATGTCGCCCCTCCGCCGCCCCGGCCCGATGCTCAAACTGTTGCTGTTGTTCCCGCTGAAGAACCGCCGGCTTACCAACCCCCTCCGGTGGAAGTCGCCCCCGTCTACCAGGATGATCTTGCGCCCTACGGTCATTGGATTGTCTACCCACGCTATGGTCGCTGCTGGGTGCCCGACTCGGTTCCATACGGCTGGCAGCCGTACACGGTGGGTCATTGGATTGAGACCGACCAGGGGTGGTGCTGGGTCGCCGAAGACCGTGAAGCCCAGTGGGGCGGCATTGTTTACCACTATGGTCAGTGGGCCTTCACATCGGATAGCGGTTGGATCTGGGTGCCTGGCACTACATGGGCCCCGGCCTGGGTCGGCTGGCGCGAAGGAGATGGTTATTGCGGCTGGACTCCCCTGCCACCCGAAGCCTGCCAAGGCGAAGTGACCGTCGTGGTTGTTGACCGCTATTGCCCACCAGAGCGTTACGTTTATTGCGATGAACATCACTTCGGCGAGGACCGGGTGGACCGGCGTATCGTGCGAAACAACGTCACAATCATCAACAATACAACCAACATTACTAACGTCACGATTGTAAATAATCGCGTGATAAACCGCGGTGTTTCCTCCGATCATATCGAGCATGCCACCGGTGTTGCCGTACGAAGGCAAAACGTCGTCGAGGCCAACAGCGCCGTCGAGGCGCGGCGTTTATCACAACAGGGCACGCCTGTGCATTTTGCCACGCCCGCCATCGAAACCGTCCACACGCAGGTGCAAACCGAGCGGAACGAACAGATTCAAAAGGCGCAGGAGCAAAAACGTCAAGAGGTTCTGCAGAAGCAGACAGAACACAACGAGCAGGTGCAGCAACGAAAGGTGGACGTTCAGCAGACTGAAGAGAAAGCCCGTGCTGATAGCGAAGAGCGGCAACAGGCGCATGCAAAAGCCGTGGAAGAAGCACAACAGGCGGAGCGTCAAAAAGCGACTGAACGGGCACAGGCGATCGAAGCGCAGCGACAAGCGGCGCGTAATGCGCAGGTCGAGCGTGCACAGCAGGTCGAGCAGCAGAGACAAGCTGCACGTGACGCACAGGCGCAGCGTGAACAACAGATTGAGGCAGCAAAGCAGGCCGCTCGCGATGCGGCGGCAGCTAATCATGAAGGCGAGCCTTCTGGTCCAGGCAATCAGCCCAATGGAAACAGGCCGGGCCCCAGGGGAAAACAACAACCGGGTCAATCCAGGAGTCCTTCACCTACGCCGCAGCAGTAACGAGCGTCGGCAGGCAATTTACCGCGAGACCGCGTGTGCGGGTTCGACGAGTTGAGGCGGTGCTTTGAATTTAAGTCCGGCGGCTCCCAGGATAATGAGCGTAATGCAAAATAACCGGAATGCGTCGTGCGGCTCATGAAATAAGAGCATTCCGAGTATGGCCGTTCCACTCGCGCCAATCCCCGTCCAGACCGCGTAAGCGGTTCCTACGTGAATTCCCTTGGCGGTGGCAATACTCATCAGTGCAAAGCTCAAGGTCATGACCGCAAGCGTAAGGACCATAAGTCCGTAGTTGGTTTTGAAGCCGTTGGTGTATTTGAACCCTATGGGCCAGATCATTTCGCAGAAACCCGCCAGCAGAATATAGAACCATGCCATCCTTGTGATGGTCGCGTGTAAAGAGTTGGCGTGCAAGGACCGCCCGCCGTTTTGCTGAGGGTCCGGATAATAATCTTTCTGCTGCTACACCGGTTTCATCGATCACCCCCAATGCGTTTTCGACCGATGCAAGGGTCGTGGGAGATTGATTGATGAGCCTGAAGATTTCCACAGTAATACCGACCTATAACGTAGGTCCGCATCTCGCACAGGCCATACAATCGGTGCTGGAGCAATCCCGCGCCCGGCTGAGATCATTATTGTCGACGATTGTTCCACTGATGATACCGTTGCGGTGGCGCAATCGTTCACCGATCCACGCATTCGCATCTTAAGCACTGCATCTAATAGCGGGTCTGCCTGCGCCCGCAACATGGGAATACACGCAGCAACTGGCGACGTGATCGCAATGCTCGATGGGGATGACTACTGGCTTACAGATCATCTTCGGGTCGTTGCCGGCCAGTTGGATGTGCATACCGAGGCTGTGCTGGCGTTTTCACCGACTGAAGCATTTGGATCGCAGAACTGGGTGTGGCCGATCCGCATCGCCAGCGACACGCCGGTCGATTGCTTCTGGGACTGCATTCCGCGGACCATTATCCCGCAGATGAATGTAGTGATGCGAAGATCGGCTTTGCGGGCCATCGGCGGGTATCGTGAGACTCTCAAGCAAAGCCAGGATTACGATCTGTTTCTTCGGCTCGCCTACGGTCAGCGATTTGTCTGCACTCAGCAGGTGACAAGCCGCTATCGCCGCCACGAAGGCTCAATTACGCTGCGAAATCCCCACAACTCCATGCATTGCATGTATCTCTCGCGGCATTTACTCGCGCAGGAACTCGCGGAAAAAGCGTCCCCGAAAGAGATGCAGAAGTTTTCAGAAATCTGCCTGAACCTGTGGGAGACCGCGCTGGCCAGTTGCGTGTTGCGCCGAAATTGGCGGTTGATGGATTTTCATCTGAGTCAGGCCCAATATGTTGGTGGCTCTGAATCAGCGCTATTGGGCTGGAAAATTCGCCGGGCGGCGGGAACACTGCAGTGGATGTGGGATTTGGCCAACCGTCCGTTCAAGTCTACGCTAATTCCACCGGCTCAATCTCGCCGGGCAGCGTAGCTTCCGGGCAGAACTCAGTTTTCCTTCATTCACATTCTGCGTCGGTTATCATTTAATTCGCCGATGACCACCGAAGCGTTTGTTAAATGTCTTGACTTGCCGAATCCCCCCGCGGACCTTCATCCCCTGCTGACAGCGCTGTGGCACGACGCCAGGGGAGACTGGCAGACGGCCCATTCCATTGCCCAGTCGCAGGAGGGAACGCAGTCTTACGACCGCCTGCACGCATACCTGCATCGCAAGGAAGGAGACGCTTCTAATGCGCGATACTGGTATCGCCGCGCCGGCGCTGACCTATACATTGGTTCACTGGACGACGAATGGAAGCTCCTCGTGAGCGAGGCGGCGGGCAGCTGACCGCAATAGGATCTACCTTCTTCCACCAGGGGCGAAGTTATTGCTGCCGAAGTTC
Source organism: uncultured Phycisphaerales bacterium (assembly GCA_963792535.1). Lineage (GTDB taxonomy): Bacteria > Planctomycetota > Phycisphaerae > Tepidisphaerales > Tepidisphaeraceae > CBDAQA01. The sequence continues at coordinate 94,318 of CAWBWQ010000004.1, read as the reverse complement.
GATCCAAATCCCATCGTGTGGCCGTTAGAATAGTGGTTGGCGGCGTGCCCTCCGGCCTTTGCATTGTGGGGACCGCCTCCCGCGGCAGCACCGCCCACGCCACCACCACCGTTTTCACCGGCATCAAAAAATCCTCCCTCGAGATCCTCGCATGCTTCGACAGCACCGTCGACAAAATGCAGCCGCAGCGTAGAACCTTTTGGGGGAACATATCCGTAGAGAACATGGAAAGCAGACGGCGCGGCTGTGCTCAATTCGTGCGGAAGAATGGGAACGGGCAGCCCATCCAGAACCTCACCGGTAGGGGCCACAAATTCGATATCGATTCGACCGGTCAATACATCGGCCGACCCGGTCGTTCGATGCACTTTGCCGGTAATGTCCAGCGAACCCTGATCCAGCTGCACCACTACCGAATCAATCAGCACCCGATTATCAGCGACGACTTGCACCCCCGGAGCATCCAGCGAACTGCGCGGCGTGGTCTCACATCCGATCCCCAAACCACTTAAAACCACAGCCAGGAACAGCGTTTTCCGATTCATGAGCAATTCTCCTAAGTACTTTGCTTATGATTATCGGCAGTTTGGTGATCTTTCCAACGGTCTGGCTCGGGATTCTCCGCCCCGCCGTTGGAAGCGGACTTTCACAGAGCGCCAATTGGGGCGAACGACGAGAATTACTTGGCCACCACGCGACTGATGGTGAAGATTGGCAACAGCAGCGCGATTGTGACGCTGCCGATGATCGCGCCCATGACCGCGATCATCAGCGGTTCAATGTAGCGGGTGAGCTCGGTGATCTTTTCTTTTAATTCCTGCTCACTGAACGCGGCAATCTGTTCCATCACGATCGCAACTTTCCCGCCTTTTTCACCGCTTTGAATCATTTGCGACACCGGCCGCGGTACGAGATTGCTGTTAAACAATGGCTCGCTGAGTTGCCGACCCGCTTGTAATTGTTCGATCACCTGATCCCACAGCTCGCGGAAATAACAATTCGAGGAAAGCCCGCGCACGATCTGCACGCAATCCAGCAGACCCACACCGCTGCCTGCAACGGTACCAATCGTGCGAAGGCCCCGGGACAAATGCAGCTTGCGGAACAAAGGCCCGAGCAAGGGAAGGCGCAGTTCCAGCCAATGCCAGCTGCGCAGCCCTTTTTCAGTTTGGAGCACGCCCCACACCCCCCCGCCGAGCAACGCAATGCCGACAGGGAGGCTGATGGCGTGATCGGTCACGAACCCGCTGAGTGTCATGAGGATTTTAGTGGGTGTCGGCAACGCCGCGCCCTTGGACGCATAGATGCGCGTAAACTTTGGCAACACGCATGCCAGCAAAAATACAGTGGTGGAGGCCGCGAACAAAAGCATGATCAAAGGATAGGTCAGCGCCCCGCGAACCCTGCGGATAGTCTCCTGCTCGTCGCGCATGTAGGCGGTAGCGCGCGTTCAATAGTTTGCCCATCATGCCGGTCCGTTCACTCGCTTTTATCAGCGCGACGAACACACGCGGAAAGCTGCGCGGATGCTTGGCGCAGGCAACGCTGAAATCAGTACCGGCCTGCACCAGCGCGCTCAGATCCGTCAGCAGAAGTTTCACTTGAGTTTGCTCTGCCTGAACGGCAATGCAGTTAAGCGCCTCGCTGAGCGTCACACCGGTGTCGACCATGATCGATAACTGTGTCGCCAGCTGAATGACCTCCCGACGCGGCACCGCGATTCCGCGCGGAGCCCGCTGGGTACGGGCAACCGGCACACCAGCCGCGCGAATCGCTGTTGGATATTTACCCTCGCCGCGGAGAAGGCGTGTGACCTCGGCGACCGAATCGGCGACCAGTGTGCCAACCACGGCTGCGCCGCTGTTATCGCGAGCGGTATATTCAAATGAGGGCATATACACACTCCTACGCAGTCACCCGATACACCTCGTCCAGGGTCGTAATCCCCGACTTCACTTTCTCTATCCCATCAGCTCGCAATGGTTTCATGCCAAGCCGCTTTGAATGCTCACGCAGCTCAGCCAGCGGCGCTCCCTGGCTGATACGCTCGATCATCGCGTCGTCGGGCGCGAGCAATTCATAGATTCCTATTCGTCCGGAATACCCGAGATTCTTACATCGCGAGCATCCTTTTGGACGATACAACGTCTCCACAGGGCCAACCTGCTTTTCAACCTGGCGTCGTTCATTTGCAGAGGGGGAATAGGCTTCTTTGCAGGCCTGGCAAAGTTTGCGAACCAGTCGCTGAGCGAGAATTCCGCTGACGGTGGCGCCGACCAGGTAGGGTTCAATTCCAAGATTGTATAACCGCGTTACAGCCGCCGGCGCGTCATTTGTGTGCAGGCTGCTCAGCACGAGATGTCCGGTCAATGCCGCCTGGGTGGCGAGCCGCGCCGTGTCGGCGTCGCGAATTTCACCAACCATCAGAATGTCAGGGTCCTGCCGCAGCAGCGATCGAAGCGCGCCGGCAAAAGTGAACCCGGCTTTTTCATTCACCTGAAACTGGTTCACACCGCCAAGCACATACTCAACGGGATCTTCAACCGTGCAGATATTGACGTCATCCTTGTTCAACTCATGCAGCCCCGCGTACAGCGTTGTGGATTTGCCACTGCCGGTGGGCCCGGTAACCAGCAGGATTCCATTGGGCAACGCCAGCAGTTTCTTCCACGCCTTAAGCGTGTCATAGCTGAAGCCCAGCTTTTCGAGGTGGACCGAGGCCTTTTCATTATCGATGATTCGAATCACAACTTTTTCGCCATGCCGTCCTGGCACGGTGCTGACTCGCAGATCGATCGGGCGCTTATCCATCATCACGTGGATGCCGCCATCCTGCGGCAGACGTCGCTCTGAGATATCCAGACCGGCCATGATTTTAATGCGGCTCGCAACCGCGGCGTGCATCTGCGCGGGCGGCCTGAGCTTTTCAGTAAGCCTTCCGTCAATGCGGAATCTCACGCGCAACAGGTTTTCCCCCGGCTCGATATGTACATCGCTGGCCCCCTCTTTTACTGCCGTATAGATGCAGTAGTTCACCAGCTTGATCACAGGCGAATCGCCTGCAGCCTGCTCCAGGTCGGCAATGTCCGCGACCTTCTGTTCGATCAGTTTGAATTCCTGCGGCTCAACCTCATCGATAATGTCGTCAATGACAAAGACCTGATCGTCAGGCAGATACGCCTGCAGCGTGGCCTTAATGTCCCGCGCGGTGGCGGCGACCACCTGGGCGGGATGCCCGCCGACGCGCTCAATCTCTTCCAGCAAAAACACGTTGGCGGGTTCAGGCACCGCAACGGTTAATATGCCGTCCACCAGAAACAGCGGCAAAACCTGATGCTTTTCCAGAAACTCACGCGGCAATACCGAAATAATCTTAGGATCCGCCACCCGCGGACTGATGCGGGCATACGGAACACCGTACCCCTGGGCAAGCGCTTCAGTGATTTGATCTTCAGTGCAGAAATGCAGCTCGACGAGCAGTTCACCCAGTAATTTCTGATGGTTGCTTCGCCGTTGTTCCTCCAGCGCGCGGTCGAGCTGTTCGGGCTGAATGATGCCCTTCTCGATCAACAGCTGGCCGAGAGGTTTTTTTTCTAACGTGGCTACCATTTCATCAGCTGTCGGTGGTCGATCGCGAACTGGTAACGAACCAGAAGCTATCACCTCATCGTTTTTAAAGCGGTGGGCACATCGACAGCGTTCTCAAACCGTCGCCCAAGCCGGGTGACTTCCAGGATCTTTTTAACGTTTTCGTCCGCGCCGGCGAGCTTGAACTGGCCGAATAAATCCTCACATCTGCGGCGAATCCACAACAGCGTTTCAAGTCCTTCACTGTCGATGAAAGGTGCTTTTTCGAGATCGACGACAAAGTCAGCGATTTGACGGTGCTCGATGAATTCCTCGGAGACTTTTCGGGCGGAATGCACGTCGTCACCGGCAAAGTCTCCGGTAACACTCAGGACGCAGACGCCGTCGTATTCTTCCAGTTTGACAGGCATGACATCACGCTGCCTTTGCTTCTGTTACCGGCGCTTTGATGACGGCGGCGCACTGTTCGCTCTGCCCGGCAACCTCCTGTTGCCGCAGGATGTCCCGCATGGTTTCCAGCGGAATGTTCAGGAATGCCTCAGTCAAGGCGGGGTCAAACTGCGTTCCGCTGCATCTGCGGATATCCGCCAGCGCCACCTCCAGAGGCATCGCCTTGCGATACGTCCTGGTGCTGGTCATCGCATCAAAGCAATCAGCCAGGCAGATGATGCGCCCCATGATGGGAATATTCTGACCGCTCAGACCGTCGGGATAACCGCGTCCATCGTATCGTTCGTGATGGTGCAGCACGCCCGGAATAATGTCCTGAATCTGCTTCACATCCTGCAGAATGCGTGCACCGATACCGGGATGACGCTTCATCTGCTCGAATTCTTCAACAGTGAGCCGGCCAGGCTTTTTTAGTACGGCTTCAGGCACGCCTATCTTCCCGACATCGTGTAAAAGCCCGGCCATATAAATTCGCTCGACCAGCGCTTCTTCGAGCCCGAATTCCAGGGCCAGCATTCTGCTGAGCACCGCGACACGTTCGCTATGGCCGCAGGTGTAAGCATCCTTGGCATCGACCGCGCTGGTGAGGCTGTGCATCAATCCCATCATCAGCCCGTGGACATCTTCAAAGAGCACCGCGTTTTCAAGATAGATGGCCGACTCATTCGCGATCGAGTTCAAAAGTTTGCTATCGACCGAATCAAACTCTCCGTGTTCTTTATTCAGCGTGTACATGCATCCCAGGACCTGCTCGCCCCGCTGCAGGGGTACCGCCAGCAGGCGGTGCGCATCTTCGCTGAGCCAGTGAAACTGCTTGTCAGTCCGGAGGTCGTTGATCAAAAGCGATGACTTCCGTCGCGTCATCCAGGCGAGCAGTTCACTGGAGAGCCGACTGACCTTGTCAGGCGACAAGGTTAAAGGACCAAAAATGATCGGCAATTGCCCAAGGCTCTGGTTTTCGCGCAGCGCAACGCCCATCGCCCGCACGCCCATAACATCGATAGAATCAAGACAAGCCTGGCGAAAGAAATCGCCGGGTCGGCGGCTGACGCGCATGCCACTGCTGATCTGGTAGATCAGGCTGAGCTCTTCATAGGTGTTCGTAAGCTGGCCGGAAATGCTGGTCAATTCATGTTCAAGCCCCGCCAGGCGAAGCTGGTCGCGAACGCTGCCCAGCAGAAGGCGAGCCTGTCGTTGGATTGCTTCATCGGGATAGCCCGGCAATTCGTCTCCCTGCTGATTCAACCAGATGCCGTCCAGCCCGAATCGATTGCAGACGCGAACCACGTCTTCGCTGAGCCTGAAGCTGCTGCTCTTGCCCGCCAGAACAAGTACACCCGAAAGATGCCGGCGTTCGGCACAAGGGAACCCCGCCAGGGCGATTCCGGGGAGCACGTCCCAGAGCATAACCGGAGAATTAACAGTGACACCCGTCAGCTTTTCGGCCAGGGGAGGCTGGCCGGATTCCGAATTTGAAACCAGAGGAAACAAAAACCTCTGAAAAAACGGAGCCGCGTTCTGATCGAACCACGCGACGGTTCCATCCCGGCGGAGCAGCATGAGGCATAGACCACCGGGTCTATACCGACTGGCCAAACCCTCTAATACAAGCGTGGGTATACCGGTGGTGGAGGTAGCGGACTGTATTTGATTTATCTGCGTCGACATAACACTAATCACTCATGTCGTCACATGCCGGTCGGTCCGCTCAGGCGGCTGCCGATAACGCAAGCATCTCGTTCACCGTCGCCAACAGTTGGCGCGGACTAAACGGCTTGCTGAGCATGCGATTGATTCCATTCTGTTCCGTATCCGAAGGTTCCAGGCTGTACCCGCGCGGTCAGCATAATGGTCGGTATCCCCGCAGTGGCGGGATTCTGCCGAAGTCGCTGGCACAACTCCAAACCCGACAGCTGTGGCATGTGATAATCCGTGATCAACAGATCCGGACGCTGCGCCGTCGCTAACTCCAATGCCTCCTGTCCATCCACGGCTGTAAAAACCGTGAAACCCGCATTCGTCAACTTCAGCGATACAACATTGAGAATGTGAGATTCGTCATCCGCAACGAGAATGGTTTTATTGTTTAACATCTTTTTTCCTTATTTGTCGCGACGCCGACGGGCACACATCCAATCACCATTTCACTACATGACCCGCATCCACAACCCGCAAACATCAATCTGCCAGCCGAAGCTCAAACCCAAAGCAGCTTCCTTTTCCCACGCTGCTTTCGACAAACATCCGGCCTTTATGCACGGTCTCGACGATATGCTTCACAAGCGATAGTCCGAGTCCCGTACCCTTGGCCATATGATTGTTTGCTTCGGCTCTATAAAACTTATCGAACACAAAGGGCAGGTCCTTGGGCGGAATACCAACGCCGGTATCACTTATTCGAGTGATGACTGTCTTTTTCGCTTCATCCACCGTGTTTTCGACAGTTATAGTGCCGTTTTCGGGGGTATATTTGATCGCATTACTCAGCAGATTCAGCACCGCCTGGTAAAGCATGTCCTTGTCGGCGATCGTCTGATAAAAGATCGGCGTCAATTTTTCGACAAGCGTGATCGACTTTCCGCGAGCCTGGGGGTTAATAACATCAATCGCATCCTTAAGGATCACGCTCATGCTTTGCGGCTGCTTGCTGATCTTCACCAGCCCCGACTCAATCCGCGATATATTGAGAATATTATCGATGAGGCGCGAGAGACGGTTCGATTCATTCTGGATCACATCGTAAAACTCGCGTCGCGTTCTCTCATCGTCGGCTTCACCGTCAATGAGCATCTCAACATACGCCTTGATGCTCGCCAACGGTGTGCGCAACTCGTGACTCACATTGGAGACGAAGTCGTTTTTCATCTCCGCGACCTCTTTTTCCCGGGTCATATCGTGCAGCACCGCAACCACACCCGCTCCATGTTCGCCACGGTCGGGCAATGGTTTTCCATCACGCAAAACCGGATCGGCTGCCTGATCTGCAACGCAGGAGAGAGTCACCTTGAAGATGCGTTCACCCAGTGGTGTGCGAACCTGGTGCTCTACAATCCGGCGGCCGGTTCGACTGTTGCTTTGCCGCATCTCCTTGATGAGCGCGATCATCTTCGAATCCTTGAGCACACGATCCACCGGAGATCTATCCGATGCCGTCAACTCAAAATCAAAGGTTCGGGCCGCCGATTCATTTGCTAGAACCAGTTCATCAAACGGATCGGTGACAAGCACCGCATCCGAAATGCTGTAGATGATCGCCTCGGCGTGCTGACGCTCTGCGGTGGCGACTTTAAGCTGAATTTCAAGCTCTTTTACCGAAAGCCGCGCCCTGGCCACCGTGGTTTCAGTAGCGTCCAGTAATTCATTGATAGCGTCGGCAACAGGCACGAGAAGACCGCTGCCGCGATCAACGCGCGTCAGTTTTACGTCGACGGCAGATGATTTAATCTGCCTGACGAGCCCCACCGCTGATCGATAATTCGCCAGTTGAACGGTGACACTCCAACATACAGCCGCCAGCAGTGACGCGAACGCGATCAGGTCGTACAAGGACCAGCGGTGGATGCAGCCGGCAACCCCCTCCGGGTTGCCGGCCAGCACCGACACGCTGCCCAGAAACAGCAAGCCAATCACCGCGAAACTGATTTTTTGACGGTTAAGCATCTTCCCAATTCAATCGTGCAAATCGGTACGGACCATAAGCCGACCGGCGAGTTCATCGTTCGGATTTATTTTCAGCGCTTTTGCGTAAAGCGGTTTGGCATCGGCGGCTTTTCCCATTCGAGCAAGCACATATCCCTGTAGCGAGACGCTCGTACTATCGGTGGGGTCCAGTTCTGCAGCGGCCTGAAAGGCGGCCAGTGAAGCGATTAACTGATTTTGCTGAAGCTTGATATATCCCAGCAGGCATTGAGATTCGCCGCTATCAGGATCAACCGAAAGCGCCTTATGAACAGCCAATTCAGCGGCAACCAACTCTTTCTGCTGAACTGCGACCTTGGCCAGACCAAGCCAATAGCCGCCGCAGACTGGGTTGCACTGCGTGGCAGTCTCAAAGTCCTTCCGAGCGAGCGACAACTGATTTGCCTGACCCTCGCACTCGGCAAGCGCCGCGAAAAGGTCGGCGCGTTTTTCGTAACCGGCCTCCTTTGTAAGCCGAGCCAGTCGATCCCCGGCCTCGGTATATTGATGATCGGCCAGCAGCGCGAATGCGAGATGCTCGCGAATCGTGGGATCATCATTAGCCAGCATGCTTGCCTGTCGAAGGGCCTCGACTGCCTCGGGATATCGCTTGTGCTCCATCAAAAGCTGCCCGATTTCATCGCGAATAGCACCTGAATGCTCGAACGTTGCTTCTTTCGATTGCAGCAGCGCCAGCGCCTGCGACGGCTGGTTTAAAGCCACCATCATCTCGGCTTCAGCAAGCAGATAGGACAGCTCTAAGGGATTCTTTACCACGGCGGCCGCGTAGGCATCTCGCGCTTTGTCCACCAGTTGCCATCGCTGCAGGATCACACCGGACAGATAATCGATCTCCGCGTTCCTGGCGTCGAACTTGCCGGCAAGGGTCAGGTGCGATTGCGCGAGTTCCAGTTTTCCCTGCTCGATCGCAAGCTTGGCCGCCAGTACATGAAGGGCCGCATTTTCGGGTTCCAAACCTAGCGCTTCATCGAGCGCTTCCTGGCATTTGTCGAGATTCCCCGTCTTGTACTGATCGACCGCCAGGCTGGCTAATACACCGGCCCGGGCGTCGTTCCACTGTTTGTTGGCGGTTGCTTTTTGCGTGGGAGAAATACTGTTCGCGCCGCATCCGGAAACAAGGATGCCGGCAAGGCCAAATACACATGCAAAGAAAAATCGGTTCATGGGGTTCCCTTCCGCATCGCCGGATTCGTGGCTGAATCAGAGGCCGCCGGTGGAAACGTCGTTGCGTCAAGCACAGACCTGGACACAAAGTTGCGGATCATGCTGTTATCCGAGTCTGTCACCCGCTTGCCACTGACTTTTTCTTTCAGCTCGATCGCCTCTAAAAATGTGGGGTTCAGATTTGTTGCCGCATCCAGCTGCCAAAGCGCGAGGCTCTTATTCGGCGCGGTTTTGCTCAGCTCACTCACGGCGCTTTCATAGGCCGACTCAGCAAGCCGTTCGCGACCGAAGAACATCATCCCTTTTCGGATACCGACTCGAAGGTCGTCAACCCGATTCAGTTGTTCCTTTGAGAGTTGGCTATACACCGAATCGTCTTTAAGCACGTGTGGTGTCAGGAGAATGATGATTTCCTGGCGGGTCGTCTGATCCTGCTGCTGGCGGAATAACACTCCCAACCAGGGGATATCGCCGAGCAGTGGTATCTGACCGCGCGACGTGGTGGAGGATTCTCGAAACAGACCGCCGATGACGATGGTCCTGCCGTCCTGGACCATCATGTTTGTTGTAACTTCCGTGGTAGTCTTAAATGGAAGATTGGCTGCAGTGAGTCCACCGCTGGAATCTTCCGGATGGATTTCCATCCGGATAAAACCGTCGTCTCCCACGTACGGACGAAAAGCCAATGTTGTGCCCGAATCAAGGAACTGCACGGTCTGGGTCGAGGTTGTCGAACTTACCGTCGTGGTTTGATATCCGTCACTGCGGCCCACATGCACATACCCCTTCTGCTTATCCAGAGAAAGCACCTTGGGATTGGCTAAGACGGTCGTGTTTGTCACCGATTCCAGTGCCTGGACGAACATGCTGATGTTGTTAGTCAGCACACCAACGCGCAGACCCCCGGGAGGAAGATTATTAGTGAAACTAGTTTGCCCCACTCCATAACCACCGACGCCCGTGTTGGTTCCCGCGGCCTGCAGCGTTCCCGCAGCGGCGCCTGTGATAGTCTGCAGCGGCGATGCCAGGAACTGGTTGAACTTAACCCCACCCATCACACTGAAATCGACGCCCATCGAATTATTGTCGCTCAATGTTGCAGCAAGAATTGTTGCTTCAACGAGCACTTGCACCGGCCGGCGATCCACTTCCTTGAGGATCTTCTTAACTTTCTCCAGATTGTCCGTGTAATCGGTAACGACCAGCATGTCTTCTGATGAATGTGAATTACCGCCTGCGTCGGCGCCGGTGGTGGTCGTGTCTATTCCAGATTGTGCAGCTGCTGTCACAGCGATTTGCGCCTCAGGGCTAAGCGCGGGTTTGATCATGCTGGCGGCATTAGCGGCAGGCGTGTAGTACAACCGAAACACTTCGGTTCCCATGGTTCGGGCCGACTTGTCGAGGTCTGCTAATTCCTTGGCAGTGTAAATGTAGATGAAGTTCCCCTTTTCGCGATACACGTATCCATTGGATTGGAGAATGGCATCCAGGGCTTCGGGAACCGTTACGTTATATAGGTTGGCCGTTACACTTCCGGTGACGTTTTTACTCGCGATGATATTTTTGCGGGACTGCAGCGAAAGCATGCGCAGCACTTCAAGCAGATTCGCGTCATTGACATGGATTTCAACAGCGCCGGCATCGCTTACAGCCACCTGCGTGTTCGTCACATTCACACCGGCCTGTACCGGAGTTACCGGCTTGCTGTCGACAGGAGGATCGGCAGCAACGGCAACATCCGCCGGGTTCGCCCGACCGGAATAAACGGACAGCAGGGCGACAAAAAAAGGCCCGATGATTTGGGTCCGCTTTCGCATATCAGGGCATCCCGATTTCCAGAACCACGCCATCCTGTTCGACCACAATCTGGCGCGCCTGGATCTTGTCGACTTTAAATCCGCTTACCGTGTCGCCCTCTTTCACCAGTTCACCGTTTACCAGTGCGCTGGCGTTGGGCCCCATGACCGTCGTCTGCAGTTTGAGTTTCGCCGCCTGGTTTTGCAGATTTTCCAGCAGGATCTGCTTTTCCCTGTTTTGATCGGCTGCTTCAGTGTCAGACTTTTCCGGATCTTCCGAAGAATTGAGTCCTCCCGCCCGGTCACTGGCGCGGGCGTAGTAGTCCATACGAATAGCAAATAAATTGCGCTGCACCGGCTGCGTCGGCTTCGCAAGCCAATCGAGCACTGGATTACTGGACGAAGGCTTTGACGCGGGCGCGAGGGCGCATCTGTGATGGCCGCAACCGATCGCCGAATAAAAGACGCCGTCGCCGAAGCCGGACCATTCGAGCAAAGTCGAACCCACAGCAGAATCATGACCACCCCGAGGCCGGCCATGAGTCCGGACTTCTTGGGATCCTTCGCCAGAATCTGCTTAAAGCTGGTTAACGCCGAAGAGGAATTTTTGCTTTGCATCAATCCTCCCCGAAGTAGATGTTCATGGTGACTTCGGCTTTAACCTGACCATCGCGTGCGTCGCTGGTGTGCAAATCAAGTTTGCGCACGCGAGTCAGTCGCTGCATATCTTCGGTGCCCTTGAGGAACTCGATTACGCCGGACTGGAAGTCGCCTTCAAACGAAAAAAGGATGGGCAGTTCGGTAAACTGATCTGTCTGGCGGGGCTTGGAATCGAGATGCCAGGATAGCTTTTTAAGCGATGCATCCTGGCTGATGCGCGTGACATCATTGATGAATTGCGCCAGATCCTGCTGCTTGGGCAGTTTCTTATCGAATCGCTCGACGCGCTGTCGCAGGCGATCAATTTCCAGCAACACCTTCGGGAGGTTGTTCGCCCGGCTCTGGTCCTGTTCCAGTTCAGACTCGGCCATCGCAATGCGCTGATGCGCGGCGCTCAACTCATTATTTTCTGGTCGAATCCAGAATAGATAGACCGCGCCACCAAGCACCACCAGCATGGCGAAAAGTCCCCACTGCGCCCGGCGGCACCATACTAGCTGATCCTTTAAATCACCTTGAAACAGCTTCATGGTTTTATCTCCGCCGGCGGGTTCAGATCGATTTCGAAAGACACCTCAAATTCACGCATAACGTGACCGTCGCGGCTGCGACCTTCCCGGAGATAGGGGAACGCCACGTTCTCGAAATAGCCGGCTTTTTGCAGGTGCTCCATGAGCGTGGCCACTTCCATGTCAGTGGGAGCGACTCCGTCAACCATGACTTTCAACCGACGGTCAACTTCCTGCTGTGGATTTCCACCCGCGGCGGCTTGCCGGGCAAGCGCCACCAGCGGCAGGCCGGGTCGAACCTGTTCAACTGTTTCGATGGAGAGATTCGTCAGCGCCATCTCAGGTGTCATCGCGTCTTCAAGGGCCTTGAGAAGCCGGGTGGTATCCACTCCGATTCCGAGCTTGGCTACGATTTGATCCTGCCGACGAAGTTCGTCCTCATACTTCAGTTTTTCGGCCAGCTGCGTCAGCTGCTGCTGGGAAAGGCGAATCTGCGCTTTGGTCTGCGCGGTTGCGCGGCCGGCAAGGTGCACCTTTAGCCGCTGCGCCATCGCGTAGCCCGTTAATATCAACAGGAGAGTAACGGTGATCCACGCTTGCACGATCAACTGGCGATATCGCCGCTGAATGGCCGGGTACCATGAAGGAAGGAAGTTGATCTCACGCATGGACCACCTCCTGAATCGCCGGAGCGCTCATATCAATCGCTGCGGTCTCCACGGGCGGATTGACGATCGCGCGGGGGCGGCCATCGCGGGGCGAGAAATAGTGAGGCGTGAAGCGCAAAACTAAGTCCCATCGCAAGTGCCCACTGCGACATCGGGCCCCGGCGATCGACCGATCGCATGCGCGCGGTATCGACGCTGTAAAGGGGTCGCCCCGCCTCGACAGGTATATTCAACATTGAATGCAGGACCGATTGCAGTTGAGGATCGGTCGCTTCCCCACCTAATAGTCTGGCGCGAGTCGGTCGGTGGCCGCGAAAGGTCACTGTGAAGTAGCGCAGGCACATCGCCAGTTCCTGGCCCAATTCTTCTGCGACACTGCGCGTCGCATCGAACACGGCCTGGCGCACCGGATCGCGGCGACCGGGGCCCCCGGTTTCAACAGGCTCATCACTATCCAGCAATCTTTGCCGCAGTGCTTTCGCTTCATCGACGGTTATCGTCAGCTTGCGGCTGATGGCGTCGAGCAGATGGAGTCCGCCGATTTCAACGGGCTTGTAGAAGCTGATATCCCTGCCTTTGCCGATGATCACCTGCGTCCGTCGTGCGCCGATGTCGATGAGCATCTGAACATCCTGCTCGTCTTCTCGACGGCGAATGAACCGCTCAAATGATCTGAATATGCCGGTAATTTCAGAGTCCAGCCCTTCGACGACGACGCCGCACTGATCGAGCTGCTGAAGATAATGTTCGATATCCGAGTTCTTGACGCCCAGGACGATGATCTCCTGTCGAGCTTCGTTTCCCTGGCGAACCTCGCCGGCGGGAAGATACTCGACGCGCGCGTCGTCCAGGTCGAAACCAAAAATGGACCGCGCTTCGAACTGCACGGCTGCTTCCAGCTCGTCCAGAGGGATTGGCGGCAAACGCAGATTTTTCACATGCACGACTTCGCGCGGAAGCGTGGCTACCACACTGCGGCCCACGAAAGGCTGCTGCGCGAGGAGACGCTTGATGACATCGGCCGCAAGCTGAACGCGCTGCGCCGGATTTTTGCGCGCTTCTTCGGGAATGGGATGTTTGGCGGCGGCAATAACCGACAGCGACCGCGGCGTTGCCGGACCTTCTGCAGCAGTGCCACCGACCGTCTCAAGCTGCATCAGCTTGACGCTGTCATGCCCGAGATCCAGGCCGATGGGCAGAATATTAGAGCGTTGCAGGTTCCACATAAAAACTGTTGTTTTGGTCAGTTCACTGAGAGACGGTTATGTTTCCCGTTGAAGGTTCGACACTGATTGTCACGGTCATCGACCCGCACTGCAGCTGAATGTTTCCGGTGTTGGCCAATGGCTGCAACGTTCCATTTAGCGGGCTCACGTAAGGCCTTCCCAGTTCGTCAAACGCCAGCACCGTGTTGGCGGCGTTATCGAAGCTCACTCCGGTCAATGCCACGCTCGCCAATGGGCCCTCCCCACCACTACCGAACGCGGCGGTATACGCCTGCAGCGACACTGGGTCCTTAATCGGGGACGTAAACGGAACACTGTTGTAGAGACTGTATGCGCCCCAGGTTCCATTGACGGTGGCAGTGGTGAAGCTGACATATTGCGTCTTTTGTGTAGCTATTGCCTGGCCCTGTGCGTACAGCAGGTCCGATACAACAACACGCGAAGCTGCGCTGGCGGTTAAGTCAGCCTGGCTCGCCAGGTTGGGTAAAGCAATCAGGGTGACAATCGCCAGTACCGTGACCACCGTCACAATCTCAATCAGCGTAAATCCGGCCTTGAATCTGTGCCGTTTATGACTCATGTCCCTTTGTGTCATCGGGCTTTGCGACCTTCACCTGAAGATCTCCGCCGGAAAGAAGGGCCAATAATTTATCCAGCTTTTCGTTGGTGCTCTTCATCTGTTCGATCATCGCGTCGCGCTGCGCCGGCATCGGGGATTTGTCCCATCGCCGGCGAGGGTGATGGCGCTCCAATTAGCAATAAAAGCAGCATGATTCCCTGCATCACCACGATGATTCCGAGCCATTTCGATATTGTTTTGCTCTCAGTCATTCGTTCCTTCCTAATCGGTCCAGCTTAACACCTTTACACTCTTCGGCTGCTGCATCTGTGTGCTGAAGTTCGGTACAGTGGCATTTGTGGCGTTGTAATTGAGATTCAAGTTGCCGTTATAGTTATTAATACCGGTGGAGCTGGGGATCAGCAGGCTTCCGTTGATAGTGATCGCACTTCCGGTATTCGATCCGGTCCCGTTGATTCCCTGTACCAATCCAGGCAAGTCCATTTACAGTCAGCAGCTTGTTAGACCCCGGAACGGTAAGTTGTTTGTCGACTACCAATCCGGGAAAATTGGCGGCGGGCGTGATGACGTTCGCAGTCCCTGTTGCCACGCTGAGATTGCCATTCTTTACGATCAATGTGCCGTTGATCGTGACTCCATTCAGATTCATATTTCGATTCTGCGCATAGTAAATACCCGCCGGATTAGAAACCGTGGGGCCGAGCACCCTTCCGGCAACAGGATCAGAGGTGAGTTGAGTGGCAGAGTAGCTGACGCCATTGAGTGTGTAGACTCGGTAGTCGGTGACCGCTGACGGCGCGGCGGTGGTGCCGGTGGATGGCTCTTGCACGAACGCGCCGTCAGTCCCGCCGCTAAGAGTGAGAGCCGTGGCATATACATTGCCGGATACCGACGAACCTGCAGGCAGCGTTACAGATCCGGTCGTTCGCAGGTCGCCCGTGACAGTAACTTTAGCCCCGTTCGGAACCAGGTTGCCATTCACGCCAGCTGCCTGATTAGGAATTCCAAATGTTGCAGTGGCCTGGACGGCGACATTCAACACCCGGGAAATACTGCCGCTGTTTGATCCGGGAACCGTCGCAGCTGAAGAAATAGAGTATTGGCTGTTTCCCAGAGACAAGACCGTCACCGTAACCGTTCCGGGTATCCCGCCGAGACTGATCGCGCCGGTTGTACCCGGCCAGTAGTTTCCGGCATGAGACGGCGCATTGCTCGGGTTCTGCAGGTTATACAATGCATAGTTCACGCCGGATTCAGCCAGGCAATCCGCCTGTGCGATATGTGCCGCGTTTGCGCTGATCTGCTCCTGCATGCCGGTGTTCGTCAGCACCGCGTATGCAAGTACCGTTGCAAGCGCGACCGCGGGAATGACTAATAACAACGCCATTCCCGACCTGCGGCGCCCGGAACGCACGAGATTTTTTGCAGATCGATCCATTCTTGTTCCTATTGAACAGACGCCGGCGCCCGCAGGGCAGAGGTCGCATACACCAGTGTCTTGGAACTACTGCTGCCGGTCGCGAGTTCCAACACAAACTCCAACGATGGCCGAATCGATGTGCGGGTCGCATTTATCGAATGAATCTCGCAGGCGGTCACATCGTGAACGACGGGAATCCTGACTATATTCGGCAGCGCAATGAAGCTGGCGGCGTTCATGATCGCAGACACCTGCGTGGTGGCATTGTTCGCTGTAGCGGGAATCACATATTGGGCCAACAAATGTTGCGCCGAATCATATTCCAGCAGGGTCATCTCGCTATATTGAATCGCCCCGTCCAGATTCACGTCGGTCCACATCATGCACGCTGCCGGCGAACTTGAATTGTCGAGTGACCCAGGCGTGGGATTTGCATCGATCATCTGCGCAGAGCGCACGATAAAATTCAGGCGATCCACACCCATGCTGGCGGCAAGAAAAGCGGATTGAGCGGAATCACTGGCCTCCCAATTCTCGCCAACTCCAAAAATAAAGACCGCTAGCGCACACAGCACGATACTGGTGACGATGATGCCGATCATCAGCTCCACAAATGTGAATCCACTGCGGCAATGATGATGTTTACCAGGGAGCATGTGTGCGATTCAGTCAAAGGACTACTGACCCCATGCCACGTTTGCCAAAAGGCGATTGAGAGTAACGACCTCGCCGGATGGACCGGTGACCGTCACCGCCACGAGTTGAAGGTCTGACGCCGGCGCTGCAGAACCGGTCGGGGTTGCCGCCGGGGTAATGGTTACACGTCGCACATAGGTTCTTTGATCGCCGGGCTCCAATGTTTGCCCTGTGAGTGTGGAGATCGCTCCGGTGTTATCGGTATAGCCGTTATATTGATTGGCGGTGGTCATCTGCGCGCGCGGAACAACTGGCGTGGCGGCACCGAATGGTTTGGATGCAATTTCTTCCATGAGTTGCTTGGCCAACAGCACGGCGGTGCTGTTTTCCTGCAATGCGATCTGCTGTTGCTGCGCGCTGAGCAACAGCGTTGCGATGCCAACGGCCGCCACAGCGAGAATGACCGACGCGATCATTGCTTCGATAAGCAGAAACCCGCGTCGTTTCAGGGCCAGTGGTTTCACGGTGACTCGATAAAAGGATTACCGTGGACGTCCAGCGCGATGATAGTTCCGGTCGCCGGATTCCAGACCCAGTCCACACCGCTGGCTGCCGATGTCGCCAGGGATGTGCCGCCCGTTAATGCATTCACCGGCGGCGTCTGAAGATAGGGCCCCTGCATCGGCGCGCCAGATGTTCCACCCTGCGGATCGGTCTGCGCGAGCAGTGGTGTCCAACTGGCTGAAAGATCGGGCAGATGGTCCATGTGTTGCATCTGGTAAACCGCGATGGCCGACCGGATCGTCTGCAACTGTGCTTTGAGTGAGCTGTTTCGGGAGTCCTGGCTTGCGCTGCTGAATTGTGGAATCACAATTCCCGCGAGGATGCCCAGGATGATCACGACGATCAAGATCTCGACAAGAGTAAACCCGCCGCGTCGATTTGTTTTTCGCCTGAGGTGCACTTCTACCTCATAAAACAGGATTACCAGGGGCGCGTAGACGTGTCGGTCCCGGCGGACTCATTGAAATATTCGGTAGAGACAGTGCCGGTGGCGCAGATCTTTCCAAGCGTCTCGCTGTAAACCCAACCAGGGCTGCCCGAAGCGTCAACGGCAACGTTGGTTGAGGTCGCAGCGGGGGTCAGGGGGTTGGAAGGAATTGATTCCAGATATGGACCATAAACGTGAGTAGAGTCTGCGGTGGCGCTGACTCCGCCGTTCACGTCAGTATATTCCGTCAGTACGGTCCAGCCGGTAGTCACCAGCAGCGGGTAAGCATTGTTGTGCTGCAGCTGATACAACGCGATCTGCTGGCGCAACGACTGCAGTTGCGTTGTCAGATTGCTCTTGCGAGCATCAGTGCTGGCGTTGGTGAATTGCGGGATGACGATCGCGGCAAGAATCCCCAGGATGATGACCACGATCAGAATTTCAACCAGCGTAAATCCACTTTGATGCCGGCTGAAACGCCTGCTGCTCAATGATCGATTCTTCACAGTATGCTCCTTCGAAATTGAGTGCGTCTCGCAAAAGCGGGATGCACCGTTTTAGATACTTTGGATATCGTCGAGAGAAGCTGGGTACTTAATTCCGGTCGATTGGTGCCGATAATAGTGGCCGGGATGACCGAACATCCTTCACATACATCATGGAGTGAACTACCAGAATGACCAGGCGTGGTATCTTAGAACATAAATTCCGAGCAGCAGGTTGGACGTTGCATGACAGACTATACAGGCTCCCAGGCTTTTGGTGTAGACAAGAAGCCCCCCTACCATCAACGCCCAGACGATGGCGGTGAGCCACCAGTTACCGTGGACGGTGGCAAATACCAGACTGACGATAAGCAGAGACTCAGGCGCCCATTCCCCGATTGAAGCCAGCTTGAAATCGTTAGGTGATTGAACTTGCCGCCATAAATAGTCTCGCCAGAATCGTTCTTCCATAAGCGGGACTACCAGGACAGCCCCGAACAAACGAATCGCGATGAACGCGATCATCCCCACTTTATGAAAGTGCGTTGTGGGGTCATACACATGTGTCGATTCGGAAAAAAATTGGAAATGTTTCTGCAGATAAAGCTGCATTGCAATCCACTGAACAATCCCCAGCACACCTAGACTGAAGCCAAGAGTCAAATGGCTCCAGCGAATCGTCGTGTAACGGGGCCATAGAATGATTAAAGCGACAGCGGTGAGCAGCGTCTTGAGCCAATAGCCGATCGCGTAGAAGGCCGGCCATTGTCCCTGGGCCCAGGTGAATATCAGAAAAATGGCCATAGGAAGGACGTATGCAACATCGTCCGCCACGTGCAATCGACGCGGCGGGCGTGGCTGATATTCGAGAGGATCGCCTTGGGTCATCCGAAGTTTATCGGTTGAGTAGCGGAACAATGTTGACCCGGTTGACATGAACCAGTCGACGTCTGTCTGTCGAGCCCGAACCAGCATGCGCTGGCCTCAGCAGGGTCTGAGCGGGCTGGATGGACTGGTCGGGTTGTTCATCATCAGGCACTGATTCCGCGCGGATCATCACGTCGGATTCATAACGGGGAGTTTTGGACCACGTTTTACCGTCATCGGTGGTTACATAATGAAAGAGTCCCGCTTTGATTGAGCCGCAATCCGTGTCGAGTGAGAGAGTGACCCGGCCGTGTCCGTCGCGACTCATGGCAAAGTCGGCTACGGTCGCAAGTTTGCACGGCTTTGTGACTGGTTTCAATGTGAAGGTGAGGCCCGCGTCGGTGCTGTGGGCGATAACAAACTGGCCTTGTGACTCACCGGCGGATGTATCGAGCACTCCCCAAACCTCTCGTCGTGCGGGGCCGGCACCGACATATTTCCATCCCGCGTCCTCCAGTCCCTCTCCTACCACGGGTACAGCTTTCCACGCGGCATCAACCTTTCGGGCGATGAGCGCCACCGCGGCAACGGGTGTATCTGAATCGTCGTTTTCGTATTCATCTGCTTCGCCAAAATAAAGAGTTGAGGCAACCGCCGGCGATGTGAGCTTATCTGTCAGCGTGATCTGCACGTTGTCCAGTTGCATATCTTCCAGAGGCTTTTGATCGGACAGGTGGATCTGATTCAAGGTTGACGTGATAGCGGGCGTTTGCTTCAGCTGCGCATCGGCGCAGCCAGCGAGCAGTAAAGGGAAAAGAAAGAGTAAAATGCTTCGATGCGGCATATGGGTTTGTATCATATCACCGAGACTGTCCTTTTCCTGCCGCAGAACGATTCAATCCGTTAAGTGATAAAGAAACTGATGCATTAATTCTGCTTTTACCTGCGGCATCGTCGGCGCAGCATCGCGCAGTTGTTTCTGCAGCGAGGTGACCTGGCGATCCTGTAGACCGCAGGGAACGATGAGGTCGAAATAGCGCAAATCGGTTGTCACATTCAGCGCCAGTCCGTGCAGCGTGACACCGCGCCGGATGCGAACACCTATCGCGCACACCTTCTCCGGAGCACAGACGCCGGCGTTTGAGGTCCAGACACCGACAGCGCTGGGATCAGCGCACGATGGAAGGTGAAACGCATTCAGGGTCGCGATGACTATCTTTTCGAGCAGGTGAACGTATCCGCCGACGCTGAGCTTGTGATCGGCGAGTCGAATAATGGGATAGGCAACCAGTTGACCCGGGCCGTGGAAAGTGATGTCTCCGCCTCGATCGGATTGCACGATTTCCACGCCAAATTTTTCCAATTGATCTGCGCTAGCGATCAGATTTTTGTCCACCGACGGACGTCGCCCGTAGGTGATTACCGGGGGATGCTCAACCAGAAAGATGAGTTCCGGACCGCCCGCCAGCACCTTTTCGTGTGCCGATTCCTGGATTTTCCAGGCGTCGTTGTAGGGGATAACGCTGAGGTCTTGGAACTGCATGACAAATTATAGCGCGGCAGGATGAGTTTAGAAGAGTCGACGCACGAGCAGGAATATCCAGACGGTCATGAACAGCGGCGGCAGAAGCACTGGAGCGGCCATGCCGATGATTCGAGTCGTTCTGCTGGTTTGTATGGGAGGCAGATAAGGGTCTGCAATGTGCGAAACATATTTGGTGTAATAGTGACGCAGGCCGTTCATGGCTTTAAGGCCAGAGATAATGGAGAACAGAATCAGAATAGAAATGGTTATGGCAACCATCGGGATGATTAGCAGAAGCGTGTGCTTAGAGTCGATAAAAGTCCTGGAAGCGTTGGCGGGGGAACTGCTGGCCATGATCGCGTAAGCGCTGAAAAGGAACGACTGGCTGGTGACGAACCAACTGATCCGGCTTCCGACAAGATTGTCTTCATGTTCGATCTGCCCGCGAAGAATGCGATAGTAGTCCAGATAGTTTGGATCGCTGGATACCTTTTCGGTGGACGTCGGTTTTTTTAGCAGTGGATCCATAAATGATCTGCAAAAGTTTCGGGCAGTGGCAGTCAGATGATCCGCTCGGCTTTCATCCATTGAATGAATCGACTGAGCCCGTCGGTGACTGACACCTTCGGTTCGTAGCCGATCATTTTCCTGGCCTTGCTTACATCCGCATAGGTGATTAACGGCTCGCTCGCCGGTGTGGGCGTGTCCTGAATCGTTGCCTGCTTTCCCAATAGCGATTCAAGGATTCGCACAAAATCAAGATTTTCCACCGGACAACCGCAACCGAGATTGATGATTTCATTTGCAAGTTTTTTATCGAGCGCAGCGACGATGCCGGCAACGATATCGTCGACGTAGGTCCAGTCGCGTTTGAGTTTTCCCCCGCCGTACAGTTGAAGGGGTTCGTTGGCGAGAATTTTGAGGGTCCATTGCCAGGGCATCATGTCAGGCCGACCGTGGGGACCGTAGACGTTGAAAAATCGAACGATGGTCGTTGGAAGCTTCCAGAGATGCGCGTAACTGAAAGCAAACAACTCCATTGCGCGCTTGCTCGCAGGGTATGGCGCGAGCGGGCAGGCGGCAGCGGCGGTTTCCACAAAAGGAACCGGTGTGTCAGCGCCGTAAACACTTCCGGTAGAAGCAAGGATGCAGGTCGGTTGCCCGATATGCCGGGCTGCATCGAGCAGATTCACCGACCCCTGCACGTTCACATCCGCATAAAGCAGCGGATTTTGTACGCTGTAACGGACCGCAGCCATCCCCGCCAGGTGGGCGACGGCGTCGGGTTTATGTTTTTGAAAAAGATCGCGCAGCAGGGGAGCGTCGCGCAGGTCACCGTTAACTAACTGAAAATTTGTATCCGGCAGGAGATCTCTCAAGTGCCGGTCCTTGTGAATTCGCGAATAGTAATCGTTAAAATTGTCGAATCCGATGACCTGATCACCACGATTCATCAAGGTTCTCGATAGCCTGCTACCGACAAACCCGGCTGCTCCGGTCACAAACACGCGCATGGTGGCTCCAGACTGAACTCGCTTCATCCTCGATTGGAACTGTATTCTGGTAACGCGGGCGCGGAACGCAAGCAGTGAAATACCCGGCCGACGTTTCAACAAACCGATCATTGAATCATTGCGTTGCCGCGATACAGTATGATTACAACGCACCAGGTCCGGCGGTCTCGTGTGCGTTGTCAATTCCAAACGAGGAGTCTCAGCGTGCAACTATCCACCATTCGATCCCTGGTCACCACTACTCCGATATTTGCCGTGGCTGTGCTTTTAATGGCGGCGTCGTGCGGTGTGATCCCCGGCAGCGGAACGACTGCGGGCATCACATCACCCATCGTCAAAAAATCGTTCGGCACCACTTCCGACGGTGAAGCGGTCGACCAGTATATTCTGACCAACGGCAAAGGCGCATCGGTCAGCCTGATTACATACGGCGCGACGGTTACCAGATTAAGTGTCCCCGACAAAACCGGCGCTATCAGCGACGTGATCCTTGGCTTTGACAACATCAAGCAGTACCAGGAACAAAGCCCCTACTTCGGCGCAATCGTGGGGCGGGTGGGAAATCGAATCGCCAAAGGCAAATTCACCATCGACAAGCAAGGCAGCTACGCAGTGCCGGTGAACAACGGGCCAAACCACCTGCACGGTGGGTTTAAGGGATATGACAAGCGGGTCTGGAAAGGCGAATCGATCATGACCGCTGACGGCCCCAGCGTGCGGTTTACGCTGGTGGATCCGGATGGAACCGAAGGCTATCCCGGCGCGGTTACCGCGACAGTTATCTATTCCCTCACCAGTGGCGACGGCAAAGGCCCTGCGGATGATGGTCCTTACAGCGGATTAAAGATTCAGTATTACGCCACCACGGATAAGGGCACGCCCATTAACCTGACGAACCACATGTATTTTAATTTAAAGGACGCGGGCAAGACCACGATTGAGACCCATGAAATGAAGGTCTTCGGTGACCACTATACACCGGTCGACGATACGTTGATTCCCACCGGCGAGATCAGGCAAGTGAAGGGAACGCCTATTGATTTCACCAGTCCCAAGCCGATCGGCAGGGATCTGGTCGCCATGGGTGGAGATCCGGTTGGATACGATCACAACATTGCGTTGACCAGCCAGGACGGCAGCTTCGCCAAAGCGGTGCAGGTCTATGAACCCCAGACTGGACGATTGATGGATGTTTGGACCACCCAGCCGGGCGTGCAGTTTTACTCGGGGAATTTTCTGGACGGTTCGGCCACCGGTAAGAACGACATTGTGTACAAGCAACACAATGCGTTTTGCCTCGAGACGCAGCATTATCCGGACTCAGTGAATCACGCAAACTTCCCCAAAGGCGGGGTGTTACTGCCCGGTGAGGTGTACCGCCAGATTACAGAATACCGATTCACTACCCCGGCCAATGCCCCGTGGTAAGAATAACCATCGCGGCCAGGCGTGCGACATTTCAGGCAAGGGGCTGCTTGTTTCCAACGGGTTTTCCGGCTTGATTCGCTTGTAATCGGATGACACGGGAAGGATTTTTCGAATGATTCCACAGATGGTTTTGTCCACCGAACTGGTCGATCCGACGAAGGTTATGATTTATCTGCACAGCGTGGATTACGCGGTGCTGATTATCTACTTCATGTTTGTTCTGGGAATTGGTTTTGTTCTCAAGCGGTTCACGCGGTCGTCAGAAGACTTTCTCAGTTCGGGCCGGTCGCTGCCGATGTGGATCTGCGCCCTGGCTTTTATATCCGCCAACCTCGGCGCGCAGGAAGTCATCGGCATGGGTGCAAACGGTGCCAAATATGGCATCATGACCTCTCATTTTTATTGGGTTGGCGCGATCCCCGCCATGGTGTTTATCGGCATTTTCATGATGCCGTTCTATTACGGCTCCAAAGCCCGCTCGGTGCCGGAATACCTCAAGCTTCGCTTCGATGAAAAAACGCGCGCCCTCAACGCCTGCAGCTTCGCGGTCATGACGATTTTTTCCTCCGGCGCTTCGATGTTTGCGCTGGCCAAGCTGCTCGAAACATTACTGCATTGGAATTTCAATCTCTCACTATGGATTTCCGCCGCCATCGTGCTTGTTTACATCACCATGGGTGGCTTGACCTCCGCTATCTATAACGAAGTCCTGCAGTTCTTCCTGATCGTATTCGGTTTTGCCCCGATCGTGTTTCTGGGTCTGAAAGACGTAGGTGGTTGGAGCGGCTTAAAACAAAAACTGAATCTCGTTTCGGCTACCCAAACCAACGTTTACGGACAGCCTTTTCCACAGGGCGCTCTCACGCATTCCTGGGCTTATATGGGTCACGCCTACACCAACCCGATGGGCGTGAACTGGGTAGCGATGACATTTGGACTCGGGTTTGTACTTTCGTTTGGTTATTGGTGCACGGACTTTCTGGTTGTACAGCGCGCCATGGCTGCACGCACGATGAATGCCGCCCGAAACACGCCAATCGTGGCGGCTATTCCCAAGATGCTTTTCCCCGCCCTGGTTATTCTGCCGGGCATGATCGCACTCGCCCTGCAACACAGCGCGGGCACTTCGTTTTTGCCGCTGACGCAGGATAGATCAGGTCCCGATTACAACATGGCCACGCCCATGATTCTCGCGAAGTATTTCCCGGCCGGCATGCTCGGACTGGGTCTTACCGCCCTGATGGCGTCATTCATGTCCGGCATGGCGGGAAACGTGACTGCCTTCAACACCGTCTTCACCTACGATATTTACCAGTCCTATATCGCAAAGAATAAAACGGATT
Organism: uncultured Phycisphaerales bacterium; assembly: GCA_963792535.1. Taxonomy (GTDB): domain Bacteria; phylum Planctomycetota; class Phycisphaerae; order Tepidisphaerales; family Tepidisphaeraceae; genus CBDAQA01. The sequence continues at coordinate 69,769 of CAWBWQ010000004.1, read as the reverse complement.
CCCATTACCTCCAGGTCGGACGGATAACAACGGTCGCCGGAATCGTCGCCTCACTCGGCGCGGCTTATTTCGTATCGCATTTTGACAGCATCATGGATTTTCTGCAGCTGGTCTTCAGCTTCGTTAACGCCCCACTGTTCGCCACGTTTTTGCTCGGCATGTTCTGGCGACGAACAACCGGCCATGGAGCCTTCTGGGGATTGCTTTGCGGAACCATTGCAGCGGCTATCCACCACGGGCTTACCTTGCCGTTCCATAGCGTGCCTGGCATCAAGGGCGGCGTGGATCGAAAAACTGCACGTTTACCCCGTGGAAATGGCTCAAAACTTCTGGACCGCGATCTGGGCCTTTGTCGTCTGCCTGGGTGTGACGGTGTTGATCTCTTTGATGACCCCCCGCACCAAGACGGATGAGGAACTGACCGGCCTTGTGTATTCTTTAACACCCAGGCTGAAAGATCTTGACCTTGCGTGGTACAAGCACCCTGTGGTGCTCGGAACCATCGTGCTGATCGCGGCAGCGGTCTTAAACATCATTTTCTGGTAAGCTGATGCGTAAATATCCATCGGTTTTTTTAGAAGGACATACATCATGAGTGAAGGAATGGGTGGCATGGACATTCGCCTGCCGATGGGCTTGATGTTCACAATTATTGGCGCCTTGATCGCCCTGTACGGGCTGTTTACGCAGGGAGACGCCATGTACGTCCGGCAGTCTCTGAACATTAACATCAACCTCTGGTGGGGATTGGTGATGACCGCCTTCGGCGCGGTAATGCTTTTTCTGAGCTGGTTCAAAAAGCCGGCTAAGCGGGATTGATGGCTGATTCGCATTCACGCGGCGGCAAACTTTCACCCTTTTAAGGCCGCGTATGCTCTGTTTGCCTGTTGAAAACTATTACATCTTGTCGGTACAGTCTGCGACATAAATGAACTGCGGCGGCCGGTCTTTCAAATCCAACGAGGAGTTTCAGCGTGCGACGATTCAATCTTCAGCCTCTTTTATCCGTCATTCCTACCATTGCCGCAGCGGCCCTGCTGCTGGTGGTTTCCAAAGGCCTCCCCACCGGGAATTTGTTTCACAACGCAGCCAGCCCGAAGATCATCAAGGCTGACAATCCCGGTAACCTGAAAATGGCATTTGTGACGAACAACACTTCCGAGTTCTGGAAAATCGCCGGTGCCGGTGTGCACAAATTCGAAAAAGAAGCCAACGTTCAGGTCGAAATCAAATTGCCCAGCAGCGGCAAAACCGAGGAACAGAACACAATCCTCGAGAACCTTGCCAGCCAGGGCTACAACGGAATTGCCGTCAGCGTAATTGAGCCAAAGGAGCAGGTCCCCAACGTCAACCGCGCCGCACGGAACGCCAACGTAATCACCTTCGATTCCGACTGCCCCAAGAGTAACCGGATCCTCTACATCGGCACGAATAATTTCAAAGCCGGCGAAACCCTCGGCGCTGAGATCGTCAAACTGCTCCCCAACGGCGGCAAGATGGCGGTCTTCTGCGGTAACTTCACCGCCGATAACGCCGCCCAGCGGCTCGGCGGTATTGAAGAGGCCATCAAGGGCCACAACATCGAAGTCGTCGCCCGCAAAGAAGACGGCACTGACCGGTCCAAGGCCAGGTCTAATGTGGAAGACACCATCAATTCCACAGCCGACCTGAATCTGCTCTGCGGACTGTACGACTACAACGGCCCCGCCATCGCCGCCGCGCTGAAGGCCGCCAACAAAAAAGGGAAACTGCTGGCGGCGGTTTTTGATGAACAACAGGGAACGCTCGATGCGATCAAGGCCGGGTACATTCAATGCACCTGCGTGCAGAAACCGTTCATGTTCGGCTACCTCGCCAGCAAATGGATGTATGACCTTTCCACCAAAGGCAGTGCTGTCACCCTGCCCGAAGGCGGAAACGTCGATACCGGTGTGGACATTATCAATGCCGACAAGGTCGAAAAATTTGAGAAGGATTTAACCGACATGAAAGCCGGTGGTTGAGCTGACAGGCGATCGAATTACACGAATCGCGCCGGCGTGCCGCGCGGCAAAACGCGGATTGTGTTCATGCTCAGCTGCTGTCGCAATCAGCTGACGCACCCGACCGTGTTATTTTTGTGGCGTCCGATCCAGCATGCAATCCGACGTACCTACCATCGCCTTGGAGATGACCGGCATCACCAAGCGCTTCCCCGGTGTGCTGGCCCTGGCCGGTGTCTCTATGCACGTTTCGGGCGGTGAAGTCCTTGCCCTGATGGGGGAAAACGGCGCTGGTAAAAGCACCTTGATGAAAATCCTCGGCGGGGCCTACCTCCCCGATGAAGGGGAACTGAAAATTGACCAGAACCCCGTCGTATTCAAAAGCATTTCAGACGCCAAGCGGCATGGCATCGCGCTGATCCACCAGGAGCTGATGCTGGCTGGTAATATTGATATTGCCGGCAACATATTCATGGGCAATGAGCCCCGCACCGGCGGGTTTCTCAAGCTGATCGACCGTCGAACAATGTGCGCGCGCGCCGAGGTTCTTCTCAAGCGTGTCGGTCTCACCCAGCCGGCAACCACACCGGTTTCGCTGCTCACCGCCGGTCAGATGCAGATGGTTGAAATCGCCAAGGCCCTGAGCCGAAATGCCCGCGCGATCATTATGGATGAACCCACCAGTTCACTCACCGCGGGAGAATCCGAGCACCTGTTTAAAATCATCGGCCAGCTCAAGTCCGATGGAATTGCGATCATTTACATTTCCCATCGCATGGAAGAGGTTCTTAAACTCTCCGATCGCATTACCATTCTCCGGGATGGAAAATACGTCGGGGATCTCACGCGTGAAGAAGCCACACACGATAAAATTGTGTCGATGATGGTTGGCCGCGCCTTTACCACGCGGTTTCCAGATCGACCGGCGAGCCCGCCCGGGCAAAATGAAAGCGCCGGTGCTCGAGGTCGAAAATGTACTGGTGCCCGGCGCGTGGCGCCGGTATCGGTCACAGCCCGCCGGGGTGAGATTCTTGGATTTGCCGGTTTGATCGGAGCCGGTCGAACCGAATTGATGCAGGTCTTGTTCGGCGTCAACTGCGCTCTGGCCGGCACGATGCGGTTAAACGGTAAACCCTATAACCCGCGCCGCCCGCGCGACGCCATCAATGCCGGTGTCTATCTCGCGCCTGAAGATCGCAAGCGGCACGGCTTAGTGCTCCCCATGTCGGTGGCGGAAAACACATCGTTGCCGGACATCGCCAACTACAGACCGCGCGGCTGGCTGCACCGCCGAAAGGAAATCTCCGTCGCCAAATCAGAAGTCGCGCGATTGCGCACCAAGACTCCCAGCGTGCATCAGAAAGTGGTGAACCTTTCGGGTGGCAATCAACAGAAAGTCGTGCTTGGAAAATGGCTCGCAATGCAGCCCCGGGTATTTATTCTCGATGAGCCGACGCGCGGAATCGATGTCGGGGCAAAAGCGGAAATTTACAAGACGATGGCGGACCTCGCCGCCGGTGGAATGTGTGTCATCATGGTGAGTTCTGACATGGAAGAAATCATCGGCATGAGTGACCGCGTCGTCGTCATGCACGAACGACGAATCAAGGGAATCCTGCTCCGCGGCGAACTGTCGCAGGAAAAAATCGGCGCGCTCATGACCGGACAGGTCGACCATGGGAATGTTCGCCCGTTAACGGCCGTTGTTTCGCGGGCGCTGGGCGAGGAGTCGCACGGCAGGCACGGCACGATGCACCATGCCCCCGACCCTGCCCGGCCGGATGAAATACAAAGTCCGCTTCAATAAATCTGATCCCTGCAACAGGCTATTTTTATGAACAAGTTTCGACGTGAAGCAGGAATGTTCCTGGCACTGTGCATTATGTGCCTGGGACTCTACATCTCCAACAAGGATTTCATCAGCGAATCCAACATCATCTCGACCGTGCGCCAGATCGTCATGCTCGCCACGCTCGGCACGGGGATGGCGTTTGTCATCATCACCGGGGGAATCGATCTTTCTGTCGGATCCATCGTCGGCCTCACCGGTGTTCTGATGGCCAAAATCTCCAGCAGCGATGCCGAGTGCTACGGGAAACCACTGTGGATGGGCATTGGCATCGCGCTGGGTGTTGCGCTGCTGCTGGGTTTGATGCAGGGGCTGCTGATTACCCGGTTGGATCTTCAACCGTTTATCGTGACCCTGGCGGGAATGCTCATGTTCCGCGGCATCAGCCAGGTCATTGTCCGCACCGGCAGCCTGGGATTTGGCAGCAACGACATTCCCGATACCACACAGCAGTTCTCCGATATCGCGCAGAACGGATTGCCTGCTTTGATATGGGGCACCTGGGACGATCGCGAGGGGTGGCTGCACCACGTACCGCACTGGCTCAGCGGTGATTTTGCCATCAAGGTTCTGGGCTGGATCAACCTGGTTCAGATTCCCACGGTCATCTACCTGGTGACCGCTGTCGTGGGGATTTACTTTCTTCACTTCACTGTGTTCGGACGATACGTGTTTGCCATCGGTGGCAATCGAGATGCGGCTCGCTATAGCGGTGTGAGCGTAAAAAAAATCGAAACTTTCACTTACGTTATCAGCGCCGGGCTGGCGGGCGTGGCCGGTGTGGCTTATGCCTCTTACAACTCCGGTCAATCACAAAGCAACGGAATGTCCTACGAACTTTACGCCATCGCCGGCGCGGTGCTCGGCGGCTGCAGCCTGCGCGGTGGCGAAGGATCTGTCATCGGAATTCTTATCGGCTCCACGGTCATTCAACTGATCCATAACGGGTTTAACATGCTTCAATATCCGCTGCAAAAAGCGGTGGAATGGAGTCAATGGCTTGCCGATTCAAACTCTGGTTTTATCAGGGCATTGAGCCGTTTCCTCGCCTGGGTCGGAGGCGCGGGTCGACCGACGATCTGGCATCCGGTGGAAAATTCCAAAGAGATTGTTTTCGGCGCTGTCATTCTCACCGCGGTCATCCTCGACCAGTTGGCTCACCTGTATCAGGCATCGCGCCGCACGCGGAAAATGTCCGACCCGCCGAAAAAAGAATCGGTTCCGACCCCGCCTCCGGCAGAGGTCAGTCCGGTGTGACCAGGCCTTGACCGATGCGTATAGTCCGTTCATGAGCATTCCCTTTGAGACCACGGCTTTGCCCCGGTTTCCACTGGCCGAGATCATTGCTTTCGAAAGTTTTAATAACGCTTTCGCTGGGCGGGCATGCTATGTCGTCGGTCGCGGACCCACTGAATTCGATTACGAAACCCTTGCCGATGTGGATCAACCGATTTTTTTTATCAATGACGCGGTCTGTCTGGAAAAATTCGCACGCAGCGAGACATTTTTCTTCGCCCACGATCCGCAACTGCTCGTCTGGCTGGACGGAAAGGTGAAATCCACCGCGGTCCTTCCCATCGACGGAAAAGTATTTGTGGATACCCCCGGCATCCAGTTGAACCACGCGGGAAAGGTCGTGTTCTACCACTGGCGCGAGAATCAAAAAGAAGACCTTCTGCACATGGATCGCGATCAGCTTGCACAGGCGCGCCAGTTATACACTCACACCGGAACTGTGCATTCACTATTGCATTTCCTGTGGTACTGCGGCTTTGGCAAAGTATCTTTTGTCGGCTGCGACTGCATCACCGAAAATCATCTGCTGGCCGAAAAGTTCCACACCGTCGACGGATACGATGCCCGTCTGACGAATCTTTCGGGTTCATCTTCCGGCTCGACCTATGAAATCATCGGTCGCGTGCAGGTCATGCTCACAGCGCTCTTCGGCTTTGAAGCGGTCTATCTCGGAACCCCGGCTGCAGTGTGATAGTTCGAGGTTTGGCACGTCGCCGGCAAACCTAGCGCGTCAACTGTTGTGTGTTTACCAAGATGTATCGCGTTAAACCCGCCCGCGGTTTTCAAGCATTATTCATCTTTTCATTCCGTTACGTTGAGGACGGTTTTCTGCAATTCCACCGATGATGGTCCCACCATTACGTCGAGAACTGTTGGCTCCACTCCATAGCGCATGTTGATGTCGTGGTATGAAATCCTGTCAGGTGTGATGGGAAACACCACGGTTTGGCTTTTGCCGGGCTCCAAATGCACACGGGCAAAGCCGCGAAGCATTTTGACCGGTCGAGTTACCGAACTGTATTGTGGATGCACATACATTTCCGCGATTTCATCACCTGCCACAGATCCGGTATTCGTCACGATAGTGCTCACGGTCGTCTGACCCGTGGTCGATATCGAAGCGTCGGCGAGTTTCGGCGGAGAATAGCTGAAAGTCGTATAGCTTAATCCAAACCCAAATGGGAAAAGTGGTTTGTTGTCATCGTTGATAAACCGAGTGCCCGCGTCATAAGGCTTCTGGTCGTAGTAGCAGGGTAGATTTCCGACAGACATAGGAACGGTAATCGTCAGCTTCCCGGATGGGTTCACATCACCCAACAGAACATCCGCCGCCGCGGTTCCGGTCTCCTGGCCCATAGACCAGCCTTCCAGTATCGCATCGGCTTTGGCGGCGACGGCGGGCATCGAAATCGGCCTGCCGTTCATGAGATACACAACAACGGGTTTACCCAGCGAAAACATCGCGTCAGCCAGTTGCTGTTGCCTCCCGAATAGGTCCAGGGAAGTGCGATCCCCGTTACGACCGGGCCAGGTCTCCTGGCAGATGCTCGATTCATCGCCGATGACAAGGAGAATCAGGTCGGCATTTTTTGCGACAGCGACCGCCTGGTCGATACGCTTGAGGTCTTCGGGGTTTTCCTCATGCAGCGGATCGATACCGCATCCTTGCGCGTAGACGATTTTGGCGCTGACGCCGACTTTCTTTGTTAATCCATCCAGTATCGAAACGCGGTGCAGCGGAGTGCCTGAGTACCCGCCCAGATTGCAATGGTCCGCATTGGGGCCCACAACCGCGATCGTCGGATATTTCCCTTTTGGCAAGGGTAGCAAATGATCCTTGTTTTTCAGAAGTATGATTGACTCGCGCGCGGCTTTAAGCGCCAGCGCCTGCGTCGATTCCAGCCGGGGCAATGCTTTGGCCTTGTCGGCATCGAGCGTGTAATGCTCGAAAAGACCAAGTCGAAACTTAAACGCCAGCAGCTGGCCTACAGCAGCGTCGATGTCTGCTTCTTTGACGATTCCCTTCTTCACCAGCGCCGGAAGATTGCCGTAAGTTTCCGGATCGGGGAACTCCAGTTGCACGCCTGCGGTAAACGCCTTCGCCGCGGCGTTGCTGCGGTCGACGGCGGCGTGCTGCCTGGCGGCAACGTCGGAGATGGCCGAGTAATCCGAAACAACCAGTCCCACAAACCCCAGCTGCTTGCGCAGTACATCCTGGATCAACCAGGAATTGATGTGATTCGGTACAGAATCCACCTCGTTATAAGAAATCATCGCGGCGGCAGGTTTCGCCTCGGCGATCACCATGCGAAACGGCAACGCATGTTCGTCGATTAAAATACGCGGCGGAAAGTTTGCCGGGGCCGTATTGCTGCCCCCCTGTGGTTCTCCATGCCCGCAGAAATGTTTCAGTGTGACCGCGACGTGATTCTCGTCGATCGTTCCATCGCTGCTACCCTGAAAACCCTGAACGATCGCGATGCCCAGCTTTCCGTTGAGATATCCATCTTCGCCCATGGTTTCGTCGGTTCTTCCCCAGCGCGGATCGCGCGTGATGTCGAGCACCGGTGCCAGGACTTGCTGCACGCCGCGCATACGCGCCTCGGCGGCGACTTCGGTGTATACCTCGTGCATCAACGACTCATCCCAGGAACTGGCCATCCCCATCGGCACCGGATACGACGTCTGACCCCCAGCCAGGAAGCCATGGCACGCCTCGCCGTGAAATATCACCGGAATGCCCAGCGGAGTCTGTTCAACCAGGTACTTTTGAATCGCGTTGCGAAGGGCTATTTCCGCATCGGCTTTCATCCCAAGGCTGGTAATTTCACCCAGGCCGTCCCCCACCGATTTTTGAAGCGCTTCGGGGGTGATTTTGCCGCCGTGGAAGTTGCGATTCACGCTGTTCGCAGAGTGCAATTGCGCGACCTTCTGATCCAGTGACATGCGCGACAGTAAATCAGCAACCCTTTGCTCAACAGGTGCATTGGGATTTTTGTAAAGCGGAACAGCAGCATCGCCCAGGGCTATGGTGGTCGCCCCTGACAGACAGACAAAAGCGAAACCCAGAATCCGTAATGGCGAGTTTTTTGGCATGGTTTTGTTTCTCAAACTAAAAAGCATCAGGCGTAATGGACGATCAGATAATGATGTTGCGATCGAGGAACGTTTCGCGGTAGCTGTGCGATCCTCGAAGAGATAATGGTTTTCGGTGTGCCGCCGCATCCGCCTGAGGCGACACTTGTGACTTATGTCTGAGCTAGCGTACGGGATGCGTGTTCAGACCGCTAGAACCGCATTGGATTTCTCAAGCGGACATTGTCTCCTGTGACCAGTCGTAAGGGAGCATCATGAACGCCGGCCGCGACTTGCGCGGCGCTCGTGCTCTGCCGTTGCCCAAACGCGGAGGTCTCCGAAGAGTTTGGCCAGGGTGGCGGGCAGGTAGTGAGCGTTGAGGCCACTGGGGTTGGGGAGAACCCAGGCGCGGCTGCCGCCAAAAGGTATGTTTTGAAGACCGACGTGCGCGTCTTTCATGCCCGAGACGACGCGGTAAGGGTGGATGCCGACAAACGCGACCACCGTCGGACGCCACCGACGGACTTTGGCCTCAAGGCGCACACCTCCGGTGCGGAGTTCATCATCGTTCAGTTCATCCGCGCGAGCGGTTGCCCGCTGGACGATGTTGGTAATTCCGAATTTTAGATCGAGAAGAAGATCTTCTTCAAAGGGAGAAAAAAGGCGCGGTGTAAATCCGCCGCCAAAAAGAGCCGGCCAGAATCGATTGCCCGGGCGTGCGAAGTGGCGACCAACCGCAGCGGTGTAAAGCCCGGGGTTAATGCCCGCAAAGAGCACGATAAGATCTTTCGCGATGAGATCCGGAACCAGCTTTTTGTGCGCAGCCAGCAGTTGGGCTTTGTCGGGCTTCCAGGCGGTGGGCAATGCCGGATCCATATCGCGGTGTCGCTGCAGGATGATTCGCTTCTCGCCGAGTGCTACTGCCCGAAGTCGTGCAACTGGGCTTTGGTCACCGCGTGGTAACTTCCACCAGTACGTTCGGCAAGTCGTTGAAGCGGGGCGCTGATCGAATCGTCGCTGACCAGATTATATGTGATCATTTTTACCGGCGACGATCCGCGAATGGCCATCACACTATCCAGCCAGGCATTGTCCAGATCCCATCCCTTGCCGGTCGCAATGACGATCTGATCGGGATGTTGATCGATCGCTTTTTTCAGCGCAGCTTTGATGTCGGTTTGACCGGCTGCAAACACATCGTCGACCGCCTTCTGGGCGGCGTCGACGCTTTCCTTGCTGGCATACGTGGTGGTATTTTCGGGATACGCCCCGTCGGTTCCGTTATTCCAGAACATGATTTCGAACTTGCGATCAGACCCCAGCGACAACGCGGATTTGATTGTCGCGTCCTTGAGTTCACCCAGGTACTGCCCTGTCGCGTCGCCGCAATCCAGAAGATAAATAATCGTGTTGCCGTCGAGCTTTGTGCCACCAAAATTTGGCGTGCCCGCTACTTGCGCTGGCGTGCCGTTCGCGATGGGTTGCCCGGCGGTGCCATTCCCTCCTCCCGCCGGGGAGGATGATGCACCACGCGTTACCAGGAAAATGATGATCAGAATCAGGATCGCCATCACGATCCCACCGGCGACGATGAGCGGCATCAGATTCTGCCTGGTGACCGGCCCGTTGCCCGCGGGGCGCGTCAATCGGCTTGACGACAGTCCGCTGCTGACCACGATTCCCGCCAGTTCGTCCAGCCCCGTGCCGGACCGCGCATCGCTGCCGTGTTGATACAGCGATTTGCTTCCCCCCATCGACTGCCCCGCCGCCCCCACCTCAGCCGTGTCGCGGGCATGCGCGGGCACCGTCTGAATCGTCCCGCAATGCTGGCAGCGACAAACCCCACCGGCGAATGCATCGTCGATCGAGAGAACTGTCTTGCAATTGGTGCACGAAATTCGAATCATATTATCAGCCCATACCTGCCGGGCCCTGCCATCCACCACAGACTATCATCGACCAACGATCACGGCTTCCAGATGTAATAAAAACCGGCCGGCAAAATAGATGCAGCCTCAGGCAGCTGCAATTGTAGTACGTCCGCCTTGGGCGTTGGTGCAGAGTTTAACGCATAGATCGATCCCCCGTAGGAATAAGGCCGCTTGTATTCCACCACCTGTGCATTGGGACTGGCGGATAAATCCTTGGCGGTCTGAATCGCGTCTTCAAGCATGCCCGTCTGATCGACCAGTCCGAGCATACGCGCGTTCGCGCCGCTGAAGACACGACCATCGGTCATCATTGTAAAATCTTCCGACCGAATCGCCGGTCGATTGTTTCTGACAATGCCTTTGAACCGCTCGTAATATTCATCGACCAGCGCCTGCATAATGTCGTCTTCGTCCTTCGTCGACTCGCGAAACCACGAACCAATATCCTTATGCGCGGCACTCTTATAACTTCTGGGAACCACACCGATTTTATTCATCGTTCCCTGAACGTTAAACGTCTCGAATATCACCCCGATGCTGCCCACCAGGCTTGTGGGCTGTGCCACAATTTTGTCAGCGGCGCAACTGACGTAATACGCGCCGCTCGCCCCGACGTCCTGGATCGACGCGATAACCGGTTTATGCGTTTTGGCCTCAAACCGCTTGAGCATCTGATACATCACGTCCGAAGCCGACACCGTGCCGCCCGGTGAATTCACCCGCAGCACAATCGCCTTCACACACGAATCATCCGCAGCCTTCTGCAGCTCCTGGTCAAACAGACTGACCGGATTTTCCGTCGCCGACAGCAATCCGCCGGTCTTGCTGTTGGAAATAACCCCTTCAACTTCAACGATGGCGATTTTGCTCTGAAAAAATCCGCTGCCATCCATCACCGTGGTTTCGTCAAGTTTATTGCTGCTCTGAACCGGCGTGACAACAAAACTCGTGATCCCACATCCGCCGAAAAGGAGAAACCCGGCCGTCGAAAGAAACCCGCAAATTTTTCTGAAATGCATCATTACCTTTTTAACAATATTCCCTCAACTGCTCCGAACCCATAAGTCTAGCGGTGGAAGTCGCGCGGGGCAAAACGCAATTCCGCATCAACCGCCATTCCCGGATCGTATTTCTATTAACTGCTGCGCCCTTCCACAAAATTGTCCCGCTCAACGCAAACCGAAACACGCAGCCACAGCAAAACGCCACGACCCCCGCAACGATCCGCGCGCCGCGCGACAAAGCCCAATTAATTTCTCCATCGATCGCGCCCACAGATCCCGTATTCATCGCGCCGCGCAGCCCTTGTCATCTGATACGTCAACTCTTTGCGTAACACCCACTCCAAAATGCGTCGTTATGCGACGCGCCATGCGACGTTTTAGCAAGTTTACGATAAAACCGACAGCAGGCTCAGCTATTAAGTGCAGCGCCTAGATGAACGGCCATAAACGATCATAAATTACCCTCAGAAAAGTTAGGTTGCCTCGGTGATTTGCCTGGCGCCTCGGTCATAAGCGGCGCTTCCCCACATCCCGCCCGATCTGTTCGCGGGCAATTCCTCTCGTAGCGCGATATAATGATCCGCAGTCGATTTACTACAACAATCGATCCCCCTGCCCACCTCGCGATCGTCACGCATGTGGGTGGGGAGAACAATACTTATACGCGGCAGGCATTTCACCTATGTCATCGCCCGACTCGTTTCGGCGCACCACTTGGACGGCAGCGGACGCCGTCGACTTTCATGCTCGGCTGAGGCGCAGTCGGAGCAGCAAAGCTCAATACGTTCGCATCCAAGCATTGCACCTCGCGAAAGTCGGTCAGCATGAAGCCGCACTCTCACTACTCGACCAACTATTCCGCGACTTTCCTGAACCATGCGAATTAGCCCAGTCTTACCTGCAGAAAGCGGGAAGCCTCGCAGTGATAGGCCGGGAAGAGGAAGCGATTGTTGCCTTCTTCGACTGTCTTGCTGCACAGCGTGATCGTCCAAACGTTAAAACCAATGGTGCGATCGATTTTGCTTGGTTCGTTGTGCAGCGGCAAATCAAGCACCTTTACGACGACGCTGCGACTTTGGTAGATCAATATGAAGCAGACAGCGGTGACTGGCTACCGATTCAAAGATATATGTGCGCGACAATCCGAGCATTGCTTGCGATTGAGCGAAACGATATTGCCGCTGCGCGAGAATTTGCCGGCGCTGCTGCAAAAGCAGCGGCGGAAACGCATTCTGGCCTGCGATATCATTCAACAATCGGTTTAGTGTCGGTGAATATGGATGCTTCGGTCCGAGATCGTCTGGCCGCAATCGGCGATATGTAATCAGCCAATAAACGCTTCTTTGTCAAGCGGGATTTCTGGCTGGCTTTCCCATAATTCCCGCCACCGGGCGCCGGAGGTTTACGAGGCGGGTTTGGGGCAGAGCCCCATGATAACGCCGGGCAAGTTATAGGCACAGACCGGGAGCAATCAGAGTGGACCCGAACTACTCTGTAGAAAAGCTGAACCCAAATCGCCAGAAATCAGGCCGATATATTTCCGCGCCATTCATCCAGCAGCGTGATATAACTCTCCGCAGTCGATTTACGAATAAGAACCGATTTCCCGCCCGCCCCGTTGTCGTCCCGCATGTGGGTGGGGAGAACAATAGTTACACCGCAGCAGCAACTCGGCATGGAGTTTCTCGTGGATAAACGATCGCTATTTGATGTCGCGGCGAGGACGATGGGCCTTTGGCAAATCCTGTACGGCATAGACGATATCGGCTACGCCCTTGGTGTAGCCACTAAACTCTATGAGCCGTCGCGTACAGCAGCAACAAACACCTCATATCTTTTCATGGGAATGGTTCATGTCATTCCAGGACTTTATTTGCTCTTTTCGGCCTCCGCTTTGGTCAAGCTGGTGTACGGAAATGCCAGAGCAACTCAAGAGATGATCCCCCGTGCTGACGTTTCGTAGTTTCGTAGGACGGGCTTCAGCCCGTCAGTAATATCTCCGACGGCTGAAGCCCCGTCCTACAGAGCTTGCCGGGTGAGTGCTATGCCAGAGAAGCGACCCATCATTGACTACGGGCAAGCTCCGCCGCCAGTCCGGAATCCGCATTTCGCACGCATGATTGCAGCGATGGCGATCCTGTCGTTACCAGTCGTTTTGGTCACCGGATTTGCTGCAACCGATGGGCTCCTGCGAGGACGGCATTCCGACTTTGTCTTGGCCCCTTGGCTTGGGGTTTTCGGAATTTCGTGCATATTCCCTGTCTGGTGGATCGTCAACAGTACTCGTCGATAGTGGGCACAACCGCCCAACTATAAATCCCGTCGACCATCAAGCGTCCTTGGGGCCCGCGATCTTCTCTTTTGTTTTATTCTCATCTTATCATCAGGCGAAAGTTTCGTAGGACGGGCTTCAGCCCGTCAGGAATATCTCCGACGGGCTGAAGCCTCGTCCTACAGAGCTCGGCAATCCATTCAGTAGCGTGGTACAATCGCCTGCAGCTGCATTATTAACTACATGAAATCCTCGTCCGCTCCACGGTCGTTCCGTATGTGAGTGGGGAGAACAGTAGTTAAGCGGCACGGGAATCGCAGTCTTGAAACACCTCACCAATGCGGAAGTCGCCGATTGGCTCGCCTCGCAACGGTGGCTAAAGCTTCGTGACGCTGCAAACGTGCGTTTCGATCTTGTCGATACCCGCGGCCTCACGAAATACCAGGCGAGAATCGCGGAGGACAGTGCCCGCGTTGGCTGCGACATGGCAGAATTCTTTCTGCAGGATGTCCCGCGGGAGGATTTTCCCGGAGGGTTGTTCTGGATTGCTCGGCCGGTTTTTGCGTCGGCGTCGACTTGGATATTGGTCGAGCAAATTCTTCGCGCAGGCGGTCTTCCAGTTCGCGATCAGGCTCCTGAATTCCTCCTGCTGGAAAAAACGGATTACGGCTCTTGCGTCGCATTGGTGGCTTTGATGCTCATGTTTGGCTGGGACGCGAACTTGGTGCTTACCGGTCGACGGTTCCTTTTAACAATCGATGATGAACCGTTTCCCGCCCTTATCACGGATGCTGCCAGCAATTTTTTCGTAGAGGGAGCTAAGAATTTGGAGTTCAACATATCACTGCTCGGCGACCCAGCAGAACTATAACTAGCGAATTCCATGGACAGCGCCGCGTCGCGTTGAACGTTTGTCTCTGGTATCGTGTTCTTCGGCGCGTCGCGTTGGCCGGCGCATCGATGCTTATTAGTTTCACATTGTCATCCATCATGCAAACTGCGGCGGACGGGCCATGAAGTTGTTCGGCAAAAAAAAGTTTCCGTTGCTTACATCGCTTCCCGAGGACCAATGGCGCGTTTCGCGGCGCGAAGTGGAGGGTCACCCCATGTTTGTCCGAGTGAACACATCGGCGAAGAAATATGTCGGTCATCCCCAACTTCCGCATCGGCTCGGAATCGCTATTCCGCTGCATGCGCCGAATCCGCACGGCCTGCCCGGGGATGAGGAATTGGCTCAGCTCAATGACATCGAAGAGGCCCTCTTTGACGCAATTGCCCGCGACGGTCGAGCAGTGTTGATCATCACCACCAGCGGTATGCGGGAGTTCGTCAGCTACGTTAATTCGGCCCAACGCGGTGAACTGATTGTCGAGGCGCTGCGCCGCGACATCCACCCACGAAATCCAGCATTATGTCGGGGGCGACAAGGACTGGGTTTTATTCAGGCAATTTGCGGATCCAGCCATTGCTGTTGACCGGCCCGCGTCGCGTTGAAAGTTTGACTTTGTTATAGCGTCTCCTGGGGCATCGCGTGATCTGCCGGCAATTGACATCCGTTATGCAGCACCCGATCAATCCGGCTCGAAAAAGTCGTCGGCGCATCCCGTGGCATTTGTGGCCACTCGTAGCCCCAATGGCACTAGTCACTTTCACGGTCATCGGTGTTCCGCTTGGCATTCTAGGATTAATCTCAATCCTATACTTCTGGCTGTACCCCGAACGACATATGCATATTGCAGATATACGTGGCACAGACCGCGAAAAGGCACGTCTCGCCAGGTGGCGTGCTGCTTACCAACGGTTGCAATTGTTTCAACGAATCAATCATGCTCGGCGTCGCTCCGTACACCGGCGAGCTAGTGCGTAACCCGCACTATGAACGCTTTTTGTTAGTTTCGTAGGACGGGCTTCAGCCCGTCAGTAATATCTCCGACGGGCTGAAGCTCCGTCCTACAGAGCGAGCTCAAACCCCAGTCCACGCCACGGTCGTCTGGCGTGCAGGTGGGGAAAACAATTGTTACAGGACTCGTCGTATGAGCAACCCGCCTTCCCATATTGACGGTGCCCGCGTCCTCTGGTGGGCGTGGGCGGGCGACCAACCTTTCGGCGTCTGCAGTGATATCAGCATCTTCGGATTTGCCATTTGCCAATATGATTCTGGAAGTCTGTACCGTTTCAGCTGCGATCAGAACTGGCAAACAGTGAACGACTCGCCCCAGAACAATGTGGAGCAAGCCAAGGCGACTATTCCGCAGAATTACCTCGCATATGCCAATAGAATTCACTGGCAGGCGGCGACGATATAACCCGCCGACTCTGAATCCCGCTTTAGGTCAAGCTGAATCTGTGCTGACACTGCCTCCGATCATTTACGGGAGGAACTAATTTTCGATCGCTTCACCTGTGTCTCTGGTATAGTGCTCCTCGGCGCGTCGCGTTGGCGGCCACAGGTTTTCATTCGTTACTTACCCTGATGCGGCGCGGCACCCTCATCATCATCGGCATCTGCTTGCTCGCTGGCTTTCTCGTCTCTGTCGACTGCCCGGTACGGCAATCCGAGATCTGGTGTGATCCTGTTACGGGCACGCTAAAGCTACAAACCATCTGGCCGTTCGGCATCACCGCCGGCCCATACTATAAAGTCTCTTCGCTGGAATTACAGCTACACGCCATCGGCTACCGTTGGCCACAGACTTGGCAGTTCATGGGCAAGGATCACTACACGTTGTTGGGGAAGGGGGTTGAATTCGAGTGTGGGGTGGCACCGCCTATCTACCATATCCGCAGGGTCCTGGATCAGTACGTTAAGGCTGCCTCGGCCGACGATGTACGTCGGCTCGCGGACACGCTGCGGTTCGGCACCGACCAGCAGCAAAAGACGGCAGCGGATGCCGCTGGCGAGAAGGGCCTCGCGTTGCTGGCGGCCGACGCGACGGGAAAATAATCGGTCGCTGGCGTGGACGGCGTTATGTCGCTTTGATGGTTTGTCTTGAGTATGGTGACCTCGGCCGCGCCGCGTCGGCGACCATTGATTCTTATTCTTTTTCCCACAGGCTATTTCGATGACTAAGCTTCTCGTTATGATACTCATCGCGCCGATCACACTCCTCGCGCTCGGCGGGTGCAGTAAGAACGTCGGCACACCTCCATCAGATCCGCGTATTATCGGCTATTGGACGATGGTCGGCGGCGACTATCCGCTAACTAATGAGTACCGCGCGGACGGTATGTTCATACAACACTCCGGAGCGCAGTCCGGAGACGCGTCTCCATTCCGCATCGAAGGCGACCAAATCATCATCACAATCACGCAGCCGGATGGAAAGCCATCAATATTCAAGATTCGCTTTCAGCTGGAGGGAGATACGTTGACGCTGTTCGATTCAGATACTGAAAAGCGAATCTTTCGGCGAAACGGGCGGGGATAACCATCCACTTCTTTGGACGGTCACGCGTCGCGTTGATGGTTTGTGTTCGGTATAATGTTCCTTGGCGTGTCGTGTTGGCGGCTTCAGATTGACGTCCGTTACAAAGCATTGCGCATGCAGCGAGCGACAGCAATCATCGGTGCGCTTTTCGTCTTCATCGTTGTCTTCTTCGTGGCGGACTTTTTCGTCGCCGGCATTGGCGAGAGTTTCCCGGATTGGGCGCTTATCGCGGGGATGATGGGTGCGGCAGCGGTTGCGTTCATTGCTGCTGCGAGTTCATATCGCGCCTCGCTGCGAAGTTCGCTGCGTGACCGTACAATCTGAGAACCTGCCGCTGGTGTGGAACGCCCGCGTCGCTTCGGCACGTTATCTTCGCTTTATGAGCACCCTCGCGCGTCGCGATGGACGCCGCAGATGGCCATCCCTTATGCGTGAGAGAGGAACCCGGCTCGGTTGTCTGGCAACGCTCGCCCTTTGGGCGATTCTTGGCATTTTCACGCAGCATTTCGGCGAATGGGGGCGACGTGGCGCGGCCGACGAAGGTGGTGGTGGCCGATTCGCAGCCGTCGGAATCCTCGGTGTGATCGGATACGTGTCCGTTTTTGGAATCATTGCGTTCGTTCGCTGGCTGCTTTCAGTTGGTCGAAACAGCCGCCGCGGCTTTCCGGTGATTCCACCGCATGATGGCGAAGTATAGACAAGTTTAATCTTTTCTTATCATTATTCGTCGCGTGCTGCGTGGCGCTGGCATTAACTCCGCTCAGAACGGATTCGCTCGCATGTCTGACTGGCTATCCGCGACATCCAGCGCGACTGTTTCTGGCTGCGCTCTTCTGGCTTTGGGTGTAACTTTTAAGTGTGGCGATTCAGGCGGCCATTTTTGAGTCCCAATAGGTATCCCATAGGCCGCTATACTGAATGCAGCGGATCGTGCCCATCCGTTCAGCACGGCGAATCCGCCAGCGGGCGCTGTTAATCTTCAAGCGTTTGCCCAGAATATTTTTCGCGCCGCCTTCGATCAGGCCGCTGCCGATGGGCAGGCCTTGTTTCAATCGATCGCCGTACCACAGGCTGTCGCGGTTTTCGCTCAGATAATGCAGCAGTTTGGTCCATGCGGCTGCGGTGGCGGGCTTTGGATCGGGAGGACCGATGCTTTGCAGATGCTCGATGAATTTCGGGCCGCCCATCTCGATCAGTTCCAGGATGCGCTGACCGACCCATTGCTCGGCACCTTTGGTACCCAACTCCGCGGCAGCGGCAAACAGGTAGAGCATCAGGTGATAGATGTCCACCACCCACTGAACCTCTTTGCCCGCAAAGCGTTTGGCCGCCTGGTCCCAGATCCACCGGGCGCCATCGGCCAGAATGCTCAGGTCCTGATCTTTGGGCAGCCCCAGTGTTTTGCAGAGCCGCTGCCAGCTCGCACCGATGATATTGCAGGGCGCGATCGCACAGATGCCCATTCTCACCGCAGGCCGATTCAGCACGCGATCGTTCCACTGCCGCGGTGTTGCCGAGGCGACCGGTTCCCGCTTGCTGATCACGCTCAGACGCATCTCCCGCCAGCCACCGACGGTGTTGATCTTCAAACCATCGGTGGAAAACTCCACCTCCCCCCTGGCCGCGGCGAAGGCCATTTTGGGCTCGGGGCTGCTGTTGATCCACTCCTGCATCGCCGTCCCCTGTTCATCGCAGATCGCTCGAATCACGTCGTTGCTGGTTTGAACGTGACACAGTTCCTTCAGATTCCTCTCCGCTTCATCAAACGAACGACCGCTGCCGGCCAGCACAATCATTCGCTGGGCATGAGGCGTCACCCGATGCTTTGCGTTGATACCCGCCCAGCCTTCCCACGGAATCTGCTTGGCCTTGCACTTTCGGCACGCGTAATACCGACGGTCGACGGCAATGTGCCCGATGCTGCTGAGCACCTTCTTCACCTTGCGCCGCTTGAACGAGGCGTTTTTCCCGCAGGAACACGGCAAACTGCAGACCCCTTTTTTTGCGCCCCTTCGTGGGACGCCACCGCCGACTGCAGCATCATTCGAAGATGCTCAAACCCTTTATCGTGCAACGCCGTTTCCACGCAGAGCATCCCTTTGCCGTGCGGCGCGGTTTTGACAGCCTGAGTCAAGCTGCGCATCGTGAGCACCGCCGATTCGGCTGCCAGGAGTTCCTCGGGAGATAACGTGCTGAAATCCAAGCCCATGCGACCATCCTTGGTTGGAGTTCATCGCATTATGCCAGAATCGCCACCCTCGCGCCCTACACCCCTGGCTTTTTCGGCTGGCCTGACCGTATTCAATTGAGCGTTCGATCTGGTATGGTACCACGCGTTTAGCGTTGGTTATGAATGTATTGCACATCTGGTTTGTGGCACACGAGCAGAGGGTATTTTATGAGCTACCGTTCGATTTTCTTCAGATTTGCTCTGGCTGCGTTTCTCTACGATGCCGGGATTTCCGTGGTTTTTGGCCAGGAGAATCCAACTACAGCGCCGCTGAATATTACGCTCCCCAAAGATGACTTTCAGTACAAGGCAACTCGGAGCTATGTAGAAGAGGTCCCTGTTGCGGGATATCAGCATGCGTCCCCTGCTGCCTACGAAGCATTTCGAGACCTGAAGTATGGGGTACGAATTCACTGGGGCATTTATTCAATCTTGAAGATAACGGATACATCGTGGCCATTTTTAAAAATGTCCTATGCGCAGAAGCAGGCCTACAACGAGTTGTATAAGACCTGGAATCCCGCTGCGTTTGATGCCGATGGGTGGATGAAGATGTTCCGCGATGATGGGATGAAGATGTTTGCGTTCACCGCGAGGCACCATGAAGGATTCTCGATGTATGACACGCAGACTCATGTTAAGAGGCGGGTGAATTGGACGGCTGCTGGTGGACCGGTATTAGAAGACTGTGATCTGGCTTATAGCATTATGGAGACGCCTTTTCATCGGGACGTTGTCAAAGAATTGTGCGATGCCGGTCGTAAATATGGGCTTGCTATCGATCTCTATTACTCCAACCCCGATTGGTACGACGCAGATTTTCGTCCGTATGTGAATCATCCAGTGCCGGTAGCGAAGCATCCGGTCCCCGGCGCGAGTTCCTTCGATCCCAAAAAGCTGGTTTTGGAAAACGCACCTGCTCCCACCGCGGAAGAGCGAAGCCGAATGATGACGCGCTATCGGCAACAGTTGACCGAGCTGCTCACGAACTATGGAAAGATCGACATGCTCTGCCTGGACATGTGGCTGGGCAAGGAGGTATGGCCAGAGACGCGGGATACGATGTTCGCGCTGCGTAAGATTCAGCCGGATGTGATGCTGCGTGCCCGGGGTATCGGCAATTACGGTGACTATTTTACGCCCGAGCGTTTTGTTCCAGGGGGCAAACAAAATACCGACATGCCTTGGTTTGTCATTTATCCGCTGGGAACCTCTTTCGCTTACGATCCCGATCCCAAAGCTTATAAAGGCGGCGAATGGATTCTGCGAAACCTGATCGACGCCGTTGCAAAAGGGGGAAATTTTATGGTAGCCGTGGGACCGGACGGCGATGGAAGGTTTTCTCCGACTGCGATTGAAAACCTCAAGACCGCGGGGGATTGGCTAAAAGTGAACGGAGAGTGCATTTATGCAACCAGATCTTATCTACGCTATCACGATGGAAAAGACCTGCGTTTCACCCGTTCTAAAGATAAGCACAACGTGTACATCATCAGTTTGAAATGGCCAGGCGATATGCTGCAGACCAAATTGGTCAGACCGATTCAGGGATCGGCCATTCGTTTGATAGGTTATGATCACGATCTTAAGTGGCATCAGGACGGTGACAACCTGACTATCGAATTGCCGGCAGCGTTGCAGCAGGAAACAAACCGCCCTTGTAAAACAGCCTACGCATTTAAGGTGGAGTCGCAGCCATGGGAAACGTTCGAAACGTCTCTGCCTCCGGAAGTCCCGCTGGCTTCCAAGGCGGACCAACGATAAACAGCAAGTTCGGGAGCAGATTCAATGGATCGCGCGGTGCTCTGATACTTTATCTCACAATTCAGTAGAGGAATCGCAGATCGTGCCATATTGTTAAGCTCGGTAGGTCGCTGAACCGCAACCGTGGCAAACGCAAGACGGCCCTAAACAACATAGGTGGAGCATCGATGGCAAATTTAAATCACAAAGTGGCGATCGTTACCGGCGGCTCGCGTGGAATCGGAGCGGCGATCGCGATGCGACTTGCAGAAGAAGGCGCGAGTGTGGCGATCACTTACACCAAAGGCGCTGATGCGGCGGCGTCGGTTGTTAAAAAGATCGAGCAGGCGGGTGGCAAAGCAATCGCAATCCAGGCGGACGCGACCGATGCCGCCGCGGTGAATGCCGCGATTGAGAAGACGGTTGCCGCTTTCGGCAAGCTGGATGTGCTGGTAAACAACGCGGGCACGGCTATTCCAAAGCCGTTCGAAGAAGCGACGCTGGAAGAACTCGACCGCGTTATCGACATCAACCTTCGCGGTGTTTTATACACCACACATGCTGCGCTGAAGCACATGAATAATGGCGGGCGCATCATCATGATCGGTTCCTGCGTCGGCGAGCGTATTATGACCCCAGGCTTGACACCGTACGCCGCTACAAAGGGCGCAGTGAAGATGTTCGCGCAGGGATTATCCAGGGAAGTTGGAGGGCGTGCGATAACGGTGAACAACGTACAGCCGGGTCCGATCGACACCGATTTAAACCCTGCCTCGGGTGACTGGGCAACGCCTCAAAAGGCCTATACTGCGCTCAATCGATATGGCAGTGTGAAAGAGGTTGCCGCCCTGGTTGCGTTTCTTGCCGGACCGGAAGCCAGTTATATCACCGGCGCTAGCCTTACCGTTGACGGCGGTACAAACGCGTGAGCATGATGCAGTAGTTTGAATCAAACGATCATTGAAAAAAATTTGCAGGCCGGCGCGCATATTTGTTATGCACGCAGGTCGTAGAATGGTGGTGTAACAAAGGATGCAGCCTGCTGCGACGATGTTGGCCCACCGAACCATTTTCCACGTGGACATGGACGCTTTTTTTGCGTCCATCGAGCAGATGGATGATCCCCGTTTACGGGGCAAACCGGTCCTGGTTGGATACGACGGGCCGCGGGGTGTTGTGGCGGCGGCGTCTTATGAGGCGCGGCGGTTTGATTGTCATTCAGCGCAGCCCATGGCTGTTGCCAGGCGTCGCTGTCCGCACGCGGTGATCGTGCCAGTGCGATTTGCGCTATCGCGAAATCTCCAGTGCGCATGTTTCAAATCTTCGATGCGTTTTCCCCGTCGGTCGAACCGCTGAGTGTGGACGAAGCATTTTTAGATCTGACCGGCACCGAGCGATTGCTTGGGCCACCCGAGGAAGTGGCGCAGCGGCTTAAAACGCGCATCAAAGCCGATCTGGGATTGAACGCTTCCGTGGGGGTTGCTCCAAATAAGTTTCTGGCCAAGGTTGCGTCGGATTTGAAGAAGCCCGATGCACTGGTGGTCGTGAAGCCCGAGGAGGTGCAGGATCTTTTGCGATCTCTGCCCGTTCATAAATTGTGGGGCGTGGGGCCGGTGACGGCCAGGCGGCTTGGCACGATCGGCATCGAAAAAGTCAGTGACCTGCATCGGTTCACCATCGAGCGGTTGGAGAACTTGCTGGGGACGGACGCGCAGCGGTTAATGCGATTGTCGCACGGCGAAGATGATCGCGAAGTGGTGCCGGATCGACAAGCTAAAAGTATCGGGCAGGAACAGACGTTTGGCGTGGACCTGATCGAGCCGGAGGATGTTCGGCGGGTCCTGTTCGAGCAGGTGGAGCAGGTCGGTCGACGCCTGCGGCAATATGCGATGTCCGCAAGAACGGTTTCGTTAAAAATTCGATACGGGGAGTTTGAAACCATCTCGCGATCGACCACGCTGAGCCAGCCGACATCGGGCACGGCGATCTCTGGAAAGCGGCGTGCGCGGTGTTCGATCAATGGTGCCTGGCCGGGTTTCGACCGGTACGCTTGATCGGCATGTCAGCGTCGCAGTTGAGCGCCGGAGAAACGCAATTAAGTTTATTCGTCGATCCCGCTGAACAACGTCAAAAGAAAGTGGACGCGCTGGCGGACCAGATTAACGCCCGATTTGGCAGCAAGGCTATGCGACGCGGCGGTGGACTGACCGGTTGAGCGGTGTTTGCTCCGAACTTATTTACTATGCGACGAACAAAGCGCGGCGAGGCGCGATAAAGCAGAGTCGGGGGAATCAATGTCGCCCTGCCGCGCCACTACCCGCGCCTCTTGCGGCGCCCCCACCGGTAAATGATCCACCACCACCCGCCCCGCCGCCAACCGACCCGCCGCCGGGAGACCGCGCCGGGGCGGGGGATGATGGCGACCGAATTGCCTCGCTCGCGGGCACTGTAATCGTTTTGAAGACCGCCGGGTGACGGTTGCACGCGGGTGGGTTCTTCGACGTGCGCGGGACGCTCAGCGTGAGCAGGCTGCTCAACACGCGCAGGTTGCTCAATATGAGCAGGCTGCTCAACATGCGCAGGCTGCTCCACACGCGCGGGTTGCTCAATATGAGACGGCTGCTCAACATGCGCAGGCTGCTCAACATGGGCGGGTTGCTCGGGGTGCGCCGGTTGCTCGATGCGCTGGCTCGCGTGTTTGTGTCTCTGCAGCAGGCGCTTGTCGCGCGGGGACATCCCGCGATGGAATTTGATGCGTTGGCGTTTCTCGCGCGGGGGGCATTCCCGGCGGGCATTTCTGAATGCACACGCGAAGGCGTTTCTTCGATATGTTTTGTTGGTTCGTTTGGCGCTATCTGATTCGGGGTGGATTGATAAGCGGACCATCCATTTTTTCCATGCGCTTCCCAGCCGGTGTCCGTGTGGCGATAGATTTGACCGTCTTGTCCAACAAATACATTGTTCTGCGCCGCCGGCAATTCGCGGGAAGGGGTTGAGGGTCGGGCGGGTTCAACCGCCGGTGTTGCAGCGCGCACTCCGCGATTTCGACGAGCATTTTCCTGGCGGTTATACAGGTTGATTCGAGTGGCGGTCACCTCTTCAACATGCGTGTTGTTATTGATAACGCGGGTGTGGACGTCACGCTCGTTTGACACACGAAGGTTGCGGTAGTCGACATATCCCTGCGGTCCGAACCAGTCGTGGCCCGCCGGTCGGGCGGCAAACCATTGCTGGCCGACAGTGTCGCCGCGACCGTAGCCCCATTCGCCCGCATGATAGTCGTACCGAGCGCCAAAACCCCAGGTATACGGACGCGGGATGAATTGTGTCTGGTACCAGGCCGGATAGTTGTAGCCGGTGCCGTAGACGATCGTGCCGCCGTAAACATAGCTTCCGGTATAACCAGGCAGATACCCGCAATAAACTTCCGTGGGAGTCGAGTCGTAGACATAGACATAGCGGCAGTTGTAGACGGGGCAATTGGGCGGCAAGGTGTAAATCTCCTGCGGGACCGAATCGCACAGCGCCCAGGGACCGCGGGCAGCACCGGCGCGATACCAGACGGCCTGATGACAACAATAATATCCGCCACCCACGCACAACACAGGATCGGCGCAATTGCTCGCGTAAGTAACAGATGTGTTTTCCACCGGGACGAACTGTGGCTGACCGTCATAAGCCACATTCAAATTCGCGGCACTGTCGCGTTGAATGGCGGTGGTCTGCGGAATGAAAGCATCCATTCGTGCATCTTTCGCGGACTGCGTTCCGGCTATCGACGCAAGCACATTTGCCTTGGGAGAATCGGCTGGAATCTGGGCGAAAGACGCGGGGAGCTTGTCCGAAGGAACATAAATCCATGGACCCTGAAGCGATTTACTTTCATACCATCGACCGGACAACAGAACGAAGTTTTCCTGCGAAGAAACGTCGATGAATGCATCAGCGTCTGAATTGGTTAAATACAACAAATCATTACCCACAATGGGCGCATATTGCGGTTGCCCTGCGGTGGAGATGAGTTCAGTAGGCTCTTCTGCAACAACCACCTGCGTGGGACCGCTGGATTGTGGCGTCGCCTGCGGTGGTGTGGATGCAGACTGGGCTGCAAGCTTTGACCCGGCGTCGAGCACGCCCGGCGGAAGAGCCGCGCCAGCTGGAGCATAGGGACCGGTGACGTCCGCGGCGACCATCCAGGTATCACCGGCCTTTAAATAATACTGTTTTGAGGCCATATCCAGCAGCAGAATGAAAGGCGTATTCACCACGGCCATGACGCCCTGGGTTTGGGTGGCCTGCAGTTTGGGGGCTCCGTCTAGAACGACAAGCGTGGTCGGTGTGGTCGCGAAAATAATTTTCGGAGGTGTGTTGTTCAGCTGCGCAGCCTCTTCTTTTTCCTTCTGCACCACACCGAGTGTGGCCTCCAGCTGGTCCAGCGACAGTTGCAGGTTCATCGACGGGACACGCTGCGCAACCACCTGGCCGAACTGTTTTTCCTGGTCGGGATTAGATCCGGGCAGCTTCACCTGCTTGATCGTCACGTCCTGAATGGTGACGGTCCGCGCATCGCGATCGGTAAATACGCGTGCCGAAAACCACATGGCCCCAAATTCAGGATCAGTCGCGCCTGGTGGCGCGAGTGAAACAGCTGCCCGTGCGGTAAGGGTATCACCCTCGAACTGGGTAGGTTGGGGCTGATAAACAGTGATTGCACCGTCGGGGCTGTCTAATCGCTGAGGCCACTGTGTCACAGGCGTAGCCGGGGCGGGTTGATTTGCCGCCGGCGAAATCTGCTGCGCCGACGCATGCCACGTGATCAGGAGTAAGGCGACGCAAAAAATACCGCCACATTGCTTGGTTCTCATCTTTACGTCTCCTTAACAACCGCCATCGGCATTCAACAAGACCCGCGATACGGGCGGTGGTTTGCACGATCGAATAACAGTAGGCTCGGGATGCGCCGTGAGAACGTTAAAAAGAGACTCGAGCAGGCAACCATTACCGGCGGCTGCCCGGCTGAGCTTGTAAGCAAACTATTCGGACGCGAGAATTTTATGCCATAGCAGGAAGCCGCTTAACGCAGCGCTGCTAAAAATGAAATCGTGAATCAAAAAGCGGCGCTTTGAAAAAGAGCCCTGGCTTTTCCAGATTCATCTCTTGCGGTACAAGATGCGGGCTCATGCTGAAAACATCGGTACTTCATCCAGAGATTTTAGCTGCCCTCGGCTCAGCGGGGCATCTGTCGACCGTGCTCATCACCGATGGGAATTATCCGCACAGCACGCGGTCCAATCCCCGGGCGAAGATCGTCTGGGCGAACTTCGTTCCAGGGGTGATCGATGCCGTTACGGCACTGGGAATGGTCTGCGATTTGGTGCCAGTTGAAGCGGTGACGGTCATGCAGCCGGCGAAGTCAGGTGAATTCACGCTGCCGGGCGACCCGCCGATCTGGAATGCGTTTCGAAACACGCTGCGGCAGCGCAGCACGTTCACCCATGAATTGATCGAACTGCAAAAACCAGAGTTCAATCAGCAGGCGATGTCGCCGGATCTGTGCCTGGTCATCGCGACCGCTGAGACGCAGATCTGGGCCAACTGCATTGTAACCATCGGTGTGATTCGCTGACGCAGCGGCAAACCCAAAGGACCGAATGACTGCCACCATCAACCATGGCCCCGGTGAAACCATCAAGCACACCGGCCCATTTGCCTTCTGGTTGAACCGCCCGCTTTTTGTTCGTATTGCCATTGGCCTGGCGCTGGGCCTGGTGGTCGGTCTGATTCTGCATCAGTTCTGGCATGGCGCCGATACACGCCCGATCATAATCAAAAGCACGAACGGCATGGCAGAAACATCGCGCCTCGTGATGCGCGCCCTTGGCGCTATCGCCCCGCCGCTGATTATGCTCGCGGTGATTCGATCTCTTGTGGCAACGGAGATCAAAGGCAAAGAAGCCGGCAAGCTGGTTTACCTGCTGTTGCTGAACACTTTTGCCGCCATCTTTATAGGATTGTTTGTTGCTAACACGCTTCGCCCGGGTCAACACGTTGCGCCCGTTCACGACACAGCGATCGATGCCAAAAAACCCACGATCGATCCGCTGACTGATTTTCTCAACAGCGTTCCCGACAGCCTGGTAAGACCGCTGGTTGAAAACAATTCAATCGGCGTGATCATCCTTGCGATCTCGTTTGGAATGGCGGCACGCAAGCTGCCCACTGCCACGCGCGATTCAACGCTCTCAGCCGTCTCGGCGCTTTTCGATCTGGTGGTGATCGTGCTGCACTGGGTATTGGAACTCGTGCCATTGGCGGTGTTCTGCAGGGTGGCTTCGCTGCTGGCGACCGGGGGATTGGATCCGTTCAAATCGCTGGCATGGTTCGTCTTTGCGGTGCTGGTGCGCTGCTTCTGCAGGCAGGGTACTATCTGTTGCGCGTCTGGCTGCGTTCGTGGGTCAGCCCTGTGCGACTGTTGAAAGGCAGCAGCGATGCCCTGGTGATGGCGTTCAGCACCGGGTCGTCCGTTGCCACCATGCCGCTCACATATGAATGCATGACCAACCGCGTGGGTCTCAAGCCCGAATCGTCCAGCCTCGGGGTTCTGGTCGGTGGAAATTTCAATCATGACGGAACCGCGTTATACGAAGCGATGAGTGCGCTTTTCGTCGCGCAGGCGCTGGGGATTCATCTGTCGATGCCGCAGCAGATGATGGTGGTTGTGACCAGCATGGTGGCAGCAGTGGGCGCAGCGGGAATTCCCGAGGCCGGCCTGGTGACGATGACCCTGGTGTTTAACGCCGTCGGCTTGCCTGTGGCACAGGTGGCGATGTTATTGCCGGTGGATTGGTTTCTGGACCGCTGCCGTACCGCCATCAACGTGATGGGCGACACCAGTGTCGCCTGTCTGCTGGACGGTACCAAGGCACCCGCGCGAGCAGATGCGCCCGCGGCTGACACGCCATCCGAACCCGTCACGGCAGCTTGACGAAAAAACCGCAGCAGCTACGATTTTGAATGTGCGGGCGTAGCTCAGTTGGTAGAGCATGACGTTCCCAACGTCAATGTCGAGGGTTCGAACCCCTTCGCCCGCTCATCGCAAAATGCCGGCTTCGTGCAAGCTTATTTTGCTCACAATAGCCGAAGCAAAAAGCCCCAGGGATGCCGTGCAACCTGGGGCCCGATTTGGTTTAGGTTTGTCACTCGCCCGCCCAGCACGTCATCTGCGACGTAAAGCAGGCGATGCTGCAAGCTCGGTGTTTAAGCATTCTAAATATGATCGATGGCCTTTATCGGACTTGAATCGATAGGACACAGTTCGCTAAAGCATCTGTCCTGGTCCCCTAAACTGGTGCCAGTAGGGTGTATAAACTTCCGATCCGGAAAGGATCAGGAAGTCGATGAAAAAGCGATTTACGGACGAGCAGATTGTTGGGTTTCTCCGGCAGGTTGAAGCGGAGGAAAAAACGATCGCGGAGGTTTGCCGGGAGGGCGGGTTTTCGCAGCCGACATATTACCAGTGGAAGAAGAAGCTGGGGTCGATGGCTGAGCCGGAGGTGAAGCGGCTGCGGGAGTTGGAGAAAGAAAATGGCCGATTGAAGCGATTGCTTGCTGAGCGTGATCTGGAGTTGGATGTGGTGAAGGAGTACCTGCAAAAAAAGTAGTTGATACGGCTGAGCGACGATCGGCGGCGGTGTTTCTGGTGTCGCGGAAGGTATCAGTTCGGCGAGCTTGCTGGTGGCTTGGCGTGGGCCGGAACTGGCTGAAATATCTGAGTCGGAGGAAGGAGGATGGTCTGGCTGATCGGTTGATGGAGTTGGCGAAAGAGCATCCGCGGTATGGAGCCAGGCGGTTGTGGGCGTTGCTGCGACGCGAGGGATTGAAGGTGAATTTCAAGCGGATCAGACGACTGTGCCGCAAGCACGGGCTGATGCTCAAGCAGAAGCGGCGACGTAAGCGACGTGGGATCGGCATTGGAGTGATTTGCAGCGCGAGTCGGCCGAACCAGGTCTGGGCTTATGATTTTGTGGAGGATCGGACCGAATCGGGACAGAAGCTGAGAGTCCTGACGGTGATCGATGAGTTCACGCGGGAGTGCGTGGCGGTGGAGACGGAATACCGGATGAACGCGAAGTACGTGGCCCAGACGTTGTTGAGATTGTTCAAAAGCCGCGGTGTGCCGGAGCATGTGCGAAGCGACAATGGTCCTGAGTTTATTGCCAAGCATCTGATGCGAACGCTTGCCGGCGTGGGTGTGAATGTTAGGCACATCGAGCCGGGCAGCCCGTGGCAAAATGGATTGGACGAACGATTCAATGGGAGCCTAAGAGATGAATGCCTGAACATGGAGACGTTCACGAATGTCGACCAGGCCCGAGCGATCATTAAGCTGTATGGCCGGCACTACAACACGGACAGGCCCCACAGCAGCCTGGGTTACAAAACGCCCGAGGAGTTTGGTAATGATTGGACGAACTCGAGCGGAAGAAAATGCGAGGTCCGCGAGTACGCGGACGGGTGTGAGGCTCCCCTCCGGAAGACACCGTTACAGGAAATGGCCGTTGTCTTCTGAGGGTTGGGTCCCCCGCGGATCGAGCGTCATGAACCGAAACACACACGAGCCGCCGAGCGTTTCGGCGGCTCCAAACAACGCCATCAAGGATCGAGAATTATACACATTCGCGTGGCACCAAGATCGGGGTCTGGACAGCTGGTGCTATCACGAGCAAACGGCAGCACGGATCGCTGACCAGGTACGTCTGCCGTTGGTCTGCATCGGCAATGGCGTAACTTGCACGATGACATCACCGCGAGGTCGGTGGTGTGTGGTTATCGAGTTGTTGCAGAGCGCATAGTTGCGGGCTGGTTGGTTGCCTTGGAATGAAACTGATCATCTGAAAAACTGAAGCCAAAATACTTCAAAGATATATACCCAGCGAAGATTAACATGCACGAAGCTACCATAGGGTGTTGAGTGACAACCCAGACACTTTTTGATCCGCGAAAAGATAATGTTTCTTGACTTTAGGTTCTGGTGGTTTGCTTTTCGCGTGTCCTGCTTCTTGCATCCCTTTCGGAAGTTGCTTCGTCATCCCGTGGAGAATGGGCGTGTCGTTTAAAGCATTCGGCTGCGATAGTGGCGCAAATGTCGTACCCGGATGGTTTATGGGGCACGCGGGATCAATTTGATTGATGCTCCTGGCATGGTTGCTGGGATAGTCACGCGAATTGGTGGGGAAGCGGAGTTGAGGTGGTAGCTGATCAAGTCCTCGTAATAGTCGTCAATCGCCGATTGGTTGCCGATTACATTCTGTGGCAAAGACGGATTCCTTCTGCGGAAATCGTAATCCGTAAATGTCGTCCCTCGCGGCCACTCGTTGCCGAATTGCTGGCATATCACTTCAAACGTCCGCCCTGGATTAAGTCTATTGATCGGCATTGTTAAATTAGATCATAACTACAGTCCGTCGCCCATGATGTCGCACCACTCTATTGTCTCATTTTCCCCGCCTCGTAGAATTACCTGAATGGATGTCCCGCACCAGAGCATTCTCGCCGCATATAACAATGTTGAGCGTCAGCTGAAAAGCTTTCTGGACGGCATCCCATTAGAGACCCCGCACCTTTCGGTGTGGTCTCCAGTTTTGGCACCAATCATCCAGGAGGCAGCGAGTCAGCTCGACTCGTTATGGAAGCTCCAATTAACGAAGGCGAGAGCCAAAGAGCTCCTGACGCAAAAATTACCGACTACTTCGCCAATTTTGGTGAATCGCTCGCAAAGAAATCGTTGGTAGTGTGGTCTGACGGAGGACATAAGTTCATCCCATTCACCCCGTGGAATTCCGTAGCAACCTTCGATAGAAAACATTATGTGGCGTTGCCTTGGTGGAGGGCATATAACCAACTCAAACACAACCGCTGGAAGAACAAACGTGAAGCCACGATAAAGAATGCGATCTTTGCAATGGGTGGTTTGCTTTTAGCTATCGTTCACAGTCCATTGATGAAAGATGGACTTATTGAAAGTGGATGGCTTCACACTGATTGGAACCCCGAGATTGTTATCGAAAATCTCAGTAACGACTCAACCACGGATGGAACGGGTGCAACCTTCGAAACACCGCTGCTATCTTTCGCCGTTGAACATGGCCCAACCCCTTCGAGCGTTGGCATGTACTCCGGTATTGCAACACCACGGTTTTATAACTGGCTGTCCGCAAACGACCATAAGCCTGTACCCGTTCTCTCGTAGCGCAGGCATGCATGCGACGTGAATACTGAAGGCGGTGTGGTGGCTCTATATCTCGTAATTGCAGATAATCAACCGATGTGTCCAGACCCCGATCTTGGTGCCACGCGAATGTGTATAATTCTCGATCCTTGATGGCGTTGTTTGGAGCCGCCGAAACGCTCGGCGGCTCGTGTGTGTTTCGGTTCATGACGCTCGATCCGCGGGGGACCCAACCCTCAGAAGACAACGGCCATTTCCTGTAACGGTGTCTTCCGGAGGGGAGCCTCACACCCGTCCGCGTACTCGCGGACCTCGCATTTTCTTCCGCTCGAGTTCGTCCAATCATTACCAAACTCCTCGGGCGTTTTGTAACCCAGGCTGCTGTGGGGCCTGTCCGTGTTGTAGTGCCGGCCATACAGCTTAATGATCGCTCGGGCCTGGTCGACATTCGTGAACGTCTCCATGTTCAGGCATTCATCTCTTAGGCTCCCATTGAATCGTTCGTCCAATCCATTTTGCCACGGGCTGCCCGGCTCGATGTGCCTAACATTCACACCCACGCCGGCAAGCGTTCGCATCAGATGCTTGGCAATAAACTCAGGACCATTGTCGCTTCGCACATGCTCCGGCACACCGCGGCTTTTGAACAATCTCAACAACGTCTGGGCCACGTACTTCGCGTTCATCCGGTATTCCGTCTCCACCGCCACGCACTCCCGCGTGAACTCATCGATCACCGTCAGGACTCTCAGCTTCTGTCCCGATTCGGTCCGATCCTCCACAAAATCATAAGCCCAGACCTGGTTCGGCCGACTCGCGCTGCAAATCACTCCAATGCCGATCCCACGTCGCTTACGTCGCCGCTTCTGCTTGAGCATCAGCCCGTGCTTGCGGCACAGTCGTCTGATCCGCTTGAAATTCACCTTCAATCCCTCGCGTCGCAGCAACGCCCACAACCGCCTGGCTCCATACCGCGGATGCTCTTTCGCCAACTCCATCAACCGATCAGCCAGACCATCCTCCTTCCTCCGACTCAGATATTTCAGCCAGTTCCGGCCCACGCCAAGCCACCAGCAAGCTCGCCGAACTGATACCTTCCGCGACACCAGAAACACCGCCGCCGATCGTCGCTCAGCCGTATCAACTACTTTTTTTGCAGGTACTCCTTCACCACATCCAACTCCAGATCACGCTCAGCAAGCAATCGCTTCAATCGGCCATTTTCTTTCTCCAACTCCCGCAGCCGCTTCACCTCCGGCTCAGCCATCGACCCCAGCTTCTTCTTCCACTGGTAATATGTCGGCTGCGAAAACCCGCCCTCCCGGCAAACCTCCGCGATCGTTTTTTCCTCCGCTTCAACCTGCCGGAGAAACCCAACAATCTGCTCGTCCGTAAATCGCTTTTTCATCGACTTCCTGATCCTTTCCGGATCGGAAGTTTATACACCCTACTGGCACCAGTTTAGGGGACCAGGACACAGCGTACTACTTCAACTATTTCAGAGGGCTTCGTTGCCACTTTCGATCCCCAAGTTGTCTTCCCACTGCTTTATAGCGGAGGTAGATATTGAGTGCGTCGGTGAAAGATTGCGTCTGTTCGAGCCAGTTGCCTGTTTCTGCGGGATTTGTGTTCTCTCAACGGCAAAATTTACCGAAGCCTCGAAACGACTCCCGTGGATATCCAGGCAAGTCAAGCAATGGCGTTCGTTACTTTTACATGCGCACTGCCGACCCTAGGTCATGGTACTTGGGGCTGGCGTCTCATGGGGACGAATGGAGTTCATAGTGGCGAGCAATGAACTGAATTTGAAGCTTGTCCATGCAGTTCAGAAAAATCTGGGAGGCAAAACTGTAGGGAATTTCGGAAGCAAAAATTGCCTACGACGGTACTGAGACGATTTCAGGCACCGTACCATGCCCATTCAAGGCATGGCAAAAAACCCTTGAAACAGCAGTGAATGTGATCGATGGCCTCTATCGGACTTGAACCGATACTCCGTGAGGAAATGGATTTTGAATCCATCGCGTCTGCCAATTCCGCCAAGAGGCCGATTGCTTTTCTGGTTTGGAAAAGCGATCAGTCGACGGAGTATTACCGATTGATACTTTCTGTTCAACCCCTTTGTTGCCGCCATCACGGTTTTGCGGGGGGCTGTAGGGGGATGTGTTCGAATTTGAAGGTGGGGTCGACCTCGCCGCCGGTGAGGGACGAGCGCGTCGATAGTGCTCTGCCCGAATTCACCGATCGAGCCACTGAACCGGCAAAGCAATTACGGCGTGTCAATGCCGCCAGCGCTCAGCCGATTCATTTAACCCACCTGCAATTCGGGTATAGAATCCAACTCGCGTTTTGAGTCTGTAATCTCTCTGGACAGGAATGACGTTGGAAAATAAGCACAAAGCAGATAGCGGTCGAATCGTTCAGCTTGGCATTACCCAGATGGCCTGTGTCGCGGATCCAGAAGCGAATCGGCAGCAGCAAGTGCGACTTGTTGAACAGGCTGCAAAAGCCGGGCGCAGATTATCTGTACGCAGGAGATGTTTGCGTCGCAATATTTTTGCCAGGTGGAAGACCATCGGTTTTTTAAGTTGGCCGAGACGATTCCCGGGCCCAGTACCGATGCGCTGGGAGAAATCGCCAGGAAATATAAGGTGGTGATTGTTGCCAGCCTGTTTGAGAAGCGAGCTGCGGGGCTGTACCACAATACGGCGGCGATTATCGAAACAGACGGGTCTATCAAAGGCATCTATCGCAAGATGCACATTCCAGATGATCCGCTTTATTACGAAAAGTTTTATTTCACACCCGGTGATACCGGTTTCAAAGCCTGGGACACAACCTATGCAAAAATCGGTGTGCTGATCTGCTGGGATCAGTGGTATCCCGAAGCTGCGCGGCTCACCGCAATGCGGGGGGCGGAAATTTTATTCTACCCCACCGCCATCGGCTGGCATCCATCGGAAAAAACCAAGTATGGCGTCGCCCAGCATGAGAGCTGGGAGCTGATACAGCGCAGCCATGCGATCGCCAACGGATGCTTTACCTGCTCGCCGAATCGCATTGGCATCGAACACATTCTCGATGCGCGTGGCAACCCCGTCAGCGAAGACGGAATCGAATTCTGGGGGCAGTCGTTTGTGGCTTCACCCAACGGGCAGATTGTGCAGAAAGCTTCGATCGACAAGGAACAGGTGATGGTCGTTGCCTGCGATTTAGATGAGGTTGAGTTCAGCCGGACGCATTGGCCATTCCTGCGCGATCGCCGCATTGATGCATATGGAGATTTGACCCGGCGTTTTGTGGATGGATGAGACGAATCGCACAGGGATCGTGTAAAAGTGCGCGGGGCAGCAATGGCATTCATGCAAACGATGAAGCTGCGGCAAGTAGATGGACAGGTTTTACCGCCGGTGGTCGCCGCCGGCCCAGCGGCTCATCAAGGCCATATAGCCGAGCATAAATACCACCAGGCCCAGGGCCCATAACGTGGTCGCCCCGAAGCGGATGAACAGCAGCACAAATAGCCCGGCGATGGCGGAGATGGCGGTGAACCAGCGGGTAATCTCCCACACGCGCCTGCCCTGCTGACCACCGATGTGCATGACGCCCCGCTCGGTCGGTTCGCTATCCTCAACGGGGGGTGGAAACGAATTGAAATCCATCAAGTCTACTGGTGACGACATTGGATCCTTCCATCGAAGCACGGGCCTCCGGCCCGGGGTTAGAAGAAATTCCCGGACGCGTATCCCGGGATTTGAAGTTTCTGACGGTTGCTAAACCACGAAATTCACCAGTTTCTTCGGCACATACAGCTGCTTGCGAATAGTTTTCCCGGTCAGCCAGGGCACAATTTTTTCCGCGCCAGATGCCTGGGCCAACACATCCTGCTCGGCGGCGTCAGCGGCGACGGTGATTTTGTCGCGCACTTTTCCATTCACCTGCACGGCTATTTCGACGGTGGATTCAACGAGTCGGGTGGGATCATATATCGGCCACGGCCTGCGCGCAGGCTCTTATGGTGACCAAGATGCTGCCAGATTTCCTCCGCCAGATGCGGAGCAAAGGGGGCAAGCATAATCGTAAAACTTTCGGCCAGTTCCCGCGGAATTGCTGCTTCGTGAGTCAGTTCATTGTTCAGCTTGATCAGTTCCGCGATGGCGGTATTAAACCGCAGCGTGACAATGTCATCGGCCACCTTCTTGATCGTGCGATGCATCACGCGATCCAGATGCTCGGGAATTGCAACCGGCTGAAGGCGCGAGGCTGCGCCTTCGTCCCCCACCAGGTTGCGATGCACACTGCTGAGGAAACGGCTCATGCCGACGATATCGCGTGTGTTCCAGGGCTTCTGCTGCTCCAGCGGGCCCAAATACATCTCATAAAGGCGAAAGGTATCGGCACCATAATCTTTAACGATTTCATCGGGATTGACGACATTCCCCCGGCTCTTGCTCATTTTGAAACTGCGGGCGTCTACCCGAATCGCAGGGTCAGATTTCAGAGCATAACCGTCCCCCGATTTTTCAACCGCATCTTCCACTACGCGCTGCCCGATGAGCATTTCACCGCTTTTTCGATGCCGGGCTATGCTGCGCGCGCCGCTGCTGGTGGCTTCTTCTTCGATCTCTTTGACGTCAGAGACACTGACGTATTTTCCGGTTGAATCCACGAAGGCGTGATATTCCATTTCGCCGAGGATGAGGCCCTGATTGACGAGCCGACCAAACGGCTCGGGCGTGGAGACTTGCTCCAGGTCGAACAGAACCTTGTGCCAGAAACGCGCGTACAGCAGGTGCAATACCGCGTGCTCCACACCTCCGACGTAGAGATCGACCGGCATCCAGTATTTCTCTTTTTCCGGATCGACAAATCGCTCTTTATTTTTCGGATCGATATACCTCAGGTAGTACCAGCAGGACCCCGCCCATTGCGGCATGGTGTTGGTCTCGCGCGTCCAGCTTTTTCCGTCGCGCTCGTACTGGATCCAATCTTTCATCTTGCTTAACGGCGCATCAGGCGTACCGGTGGGTTTGAAATCCACCATCTCGGGCAATTTAAGTGGGAGTTCTTCTTCGGGAATGGCATACGCATTTCCCTCGGCATCCAGTACGATCGGAAAAGGCTCGCCCCAGTAGCGCTGGCGGCTGAAAAGCCAATCGCGCAGTTTATATTTGATCGATCGGCGAGCGACGCCTTCGCCTTCCAGGTCGGCGATGATCGTGTTCTTCGCGTGCTCGGTTTGCTGCCCGTCGATGATCGGGGAGTTTATCGCGATTCCTTCACCACAAAATGCGGTGTCAGTCGGCAGTTCACGCCCGATCGGTTTGACAACATATTTAATCGGCAGGCCAAACTTCTTCGCGAATTCAAAATCGCGTTCATCGTGGGCGGGCACCGCCATAATTGCGCCGGTGCCGTAGCCCATCAGAACATAGTCAGCGATATAGATCGGTATTTTTTCATCGTTTACCGGGTTCACCGCATACGCGCCGGTAAATGCGCCGGTTTTGTCTTTTGTTTCAGACATGCGGTCACGATCACTTTTGCCGGTGATTGCGGCGCGATAAGCTGCCACCTCCGCCCGATGCGACTCGGGTGTGATCGTGTCGACCAGTTCGTGCTCGGGCGCGAGCACCATGTAGGTTGCGCCATACAGGGTGTCGGGCCTGGTGGTAAAAACGGTGACCGACAGCGATTCCCCCAGGGGATCTTCTACATCGGCGATGTCAAATTCCACTTCCGCGCCGACACTTTTGCCGATCCAGTTACGCTGCATTTCCTTTAATGATTCGGGCCATTGCAGCGTGTTTAGATCATCGATCAGACGGTCAGCGTAAGCGGTGATGCGCAGCATCCATTGCCGCAGGGGTCGCCGCTCAACGGGAAACCCGCCGACCTCGCTTTTTCCGTCGATAACTTCTTCATTGGCCAGCACGGTCCCCAGTCCCGGGCACCAGTTGACCGGTACCTCATCCATGTAGGCAAGGCGTTGCGCGTCGACCGCCTCCCGCTGCTCGGACGGCGCGAGTTCACGCCAGAGCCGTTCCACGCGGATCTCTCCGCCAATTTGTTCCATGCCCGACTGCGTCGGATTTGTGTGAATCGACCCGTCCGGAGCGACCACATAATTCTCATTCTGCAGTTCGTCGATCAGATGCTGGATAGGCATCGCTTTTTTATGAACGGGATCGAAATAGCTGTTAAACAGCCGCAGAAAAATCCACTGTGTCCATTTGTAATAAGCAGGGTCTGTGGTATCGACTTCGCGATCCCAATCGTAGCTCAGGCCGAGCATCTGAATCTGCCGGCGAAAATTTCCAATGTTGGTACGGGTTGTCTCGGCGGGATGAACACCGTTTTTGATTGCGTACTGCTCAGCGGGCAACCCGAAAGCGTCCCAGCCGATGGGATGAAGCACATTGTACCCCTGAGCCCGCAGGTAGCGGCTGACAATATCCGTCGCTGTGTATCCTTCAGGATGGCCGACATGTAAACCGGTGCCACTGGGATAGGGAAACATATCCAGGATATAGGCTTTGCGCATCCCCACCGCATCCTGAGGGTCCAAGGCGGCGAAGGTTTTGTGTTCCAGCCAATGCTGCTGCCATTTCTTTTCAATCGCGGTGAAGTTGTAACCCATGAGCCGATTATAAAGCTTTTGACTGCCATTGTCGCGGGTGGTACTGCTCATGACGCATGCCTCCTGCGCGGTGAGCAGCGCGAGTCGATACTGTATTTTGACAGATAATCAGTCGTTTTCTCGTATTTTGCTATCTTGGTGAATTGCGACCGACGATGTGTAGAGATCGGCCCGCTGTTTGCAGGCTTGAATCATTATGAGCACGATATTGACTACTTCGTTGGGTCGATTGTCCGCACCGGTCAACCTTGAAACAGACATGAACCGGGCGCGATTTTTAGCCAATTGGCTGGACGCGAAGTTCAGCATCATGGGGATTCGTTTTGGTCTTGAGGGAATTCTCGGCCTGATTCCCTTCGTCGGCGATACGCTGGGAGCACTCGCCGGTATCTTTCCGATTTATGTTGCTTATCGGCACCGACTCGGACGCGGGGTGCAGGTACGCATGATTATCAACCTGCTGCTCGAGTGGTTGATCGGCATTATCCCATTTATAGGTGATGCTGCGGACATCTGGTTCAAGGCAAACCTGCGTAACCTGCGGATTCTGGAATCGGCAGCTCGCCGCGTCGGTCAGGTCGGTTTGAGGTAATATCCAATCGCTAACCGTTTGCGGTTTTTTGACCAAAGTTGCCCGGTTAATCCGGAAATACTACAGTTAAGCCGTGGAAGCTTTACTCTCTGTTACATTGTTTATCGCGGTCGGTATCGCGTTTGTCTTCGCCAACCTGGTGTTGGGTTCGTTTATTCGCCCGACGGTCCCCTCTCCAGAAAAATCCGCAGCCTATGAATGTGGCGAACCGACCATGGGGTCCAGCTGGGTTCAGTTCGATCTCCGATTTTATATCATTGCCCTGCTGTATCTGGTCTTCGATGTCGAGGTTGCCTTGTTCTATCCCTGGGCGGTGGTCTACGGAAACGCCGCTGCCGCCGCCAAGGCCGCCGGCATAACGCTGTTCGCATATCGAGAGACTGCGCTGATCGACATGTTGCTCTTCTTCGGACTGCTTCTGTTGGGCTTTGCCTATCTTTGGCGGTTCGGTTACCTCGATTGGGTTCGCCGACCTCAAAACGCTGAAACGACTGCGGTGGCAGCGCCGTCTCATCCGGTGGAGATACCGGGCGTGGCCGTTGCTCTGGACAGAGGTTGAAAGATTGCCGGGGGGTGCAACGCAACGGCAACAACGATGCTGTGTGGCTCTAGCCTCACGTGCGGATATTACCCGGCTCTACGGACTCGCGGTCGAAAAACGCAGCCCTATGTTTTTAGGGCTAATGAAAATCCCGCGATCGCGATGCATAGTTGGTGACCAGCCCGCTGACGTCGCGCAATCGCATTGCCATGACGTGCAGCACTTGCCCCTGGCGTTCCACATAACCATCGGCCTGTAGCATGGACGCATGCCGCGCGGCGGATCGGTAACGGTCAAAAATATCCGGCCGGATGATGAGGTTGACCACGCCGGTTTCATCTTCGAGCGTCTCAAAGACGATGCCGGAGGCCGTGCCGGGGCGCTGGCGGATCAGCACAATGCCGGCCACCTTCACCCAGCTTCCATGTGCAATATCCACCAACCGGCTGGCGGTGACGATGCGCATCGCGGTCAGTACCGGGCGGATCAATGCCATTGGATGTCGTTTAAGCGACAGCCCGGCGGTGCCGAAATCCATCGTCACCTCCTGGACCTCCGACATCGTCGGCAACAGTACCTGCGGCTCGCGGTTGTCATCCAGTTGATCGAACAAGGGCAATCGCTCCTGGTGCTGCTTCATGATTTCCCACAGCGCCTGCCGCCTGGAAAAACCCAACGACTGGAACGCATCCGCTCTGGCCAGCATTCGCAGGGCACCCGCGGGAAGATGTGTGAGCCGGCAGAAGTGTTCGATTGTGCGGAAGGAACCTATCTGGCGGCGAATAACGGCAATGTGCTCGGCGTAAGTCTGGCGGAATCCTTTAACCAGGCGGAATCCAAGCCGAACACTCGGACCCTTCCTGCCCCAATCGAATTTGATCGATACGTCGCCGGCCACCATGGCGGTGGAAGGTTCCAAAGTGCAGTCCCATTCACTGGCGTTAATGTCCACCGGATGCACTGCCACACTGTGCATCTGCGCATTGCGCACGATCTGGGCGGGAGCGTAAAATCCCATCGGCTGACTGTTGAGCAATCCACAGCAGAATATGGCGGGATGATGCCGCTTTATCCAGCAGGACACGTACACCAATAGCGCGAAACTCGCCGAGTGGCTTTCGGGGAAACCATACTCGCCAAATCCTTTGAGCATAGTGAAACACTGCTCGGCGTATGCGGCGGTATAGTTTCTTTTAAGCATTCCGGCGACGATTTTCTGATGAAACTCTTCAACACCACCGCTGCGTTTCCACGCGGCCATTGCGCGCCGAAAACGGTCGGCTTCATCACCGGTGAATCCGGCCCCTTTCATCGCGATCTGCATCGCCTGCTCCTGAAACAGCGGCACACCGAGTGTGCGTTTTAAAACCTCTTCCAGTTCAGGGCTTGGATAGACCGTCGGTTCCAATCCCTGCCGGCGGCGGAGGTACGGATGCACCATGTTTCCCTGGATGGGTCCGGGCCGGACAATCGCCACTTCAATGACCAGGTCGTAAAACTTTGCCGGTCGGAGCCGAGGCAGCATGGTCATCTGCGCCCGCGATTCGATCTGGAACACACCGACCGTGTCGGCATCAGAAATCATTTCGTATACAACAGGGTCTTCCGGTGGGATGGTGTGCATCTGCAATGGCGGCTGGCATGAATGCACCCGGTTGATCATCGCAATGCATTTGGCGATGCACGTAAGCATGCCAAGCGCGAGGATGTCTACCTTGAGGATTTTCAGATCGTCGATGTCCTGCTTGTCCCATTCGATAATCGTGCGGCCCTCCATGCTGGCATTTTCCACTGGCACCATCTCGCACAGCAGCCCGTGGGTCATGACCATCCCACCGACGTGCTGGCTTAAATGTCGGGGAAACCCCAGCAATTCGCCTGACAATTCGATAACCAGCCGCACCGTGCGGTCCGCGGGATTAAGGCCTGCTTCGCTTAGTTTCTGTGGTGTAAGCGTGCCGCGATCCCACCAGTCGAGCCGTTTAGCCATCTGGTCCACGGTATCGAGCCCGAGCCCCATCGCCTTGCCAACATCGCGCACAGCAGAGCGACCGCGGTAGGTGATGACTTCGGCAGTCATGCCGGCCCGATCGCGCCCGTATTTTTCGTAGACATACTGGATCACTTCCTCCCGCCGCTCATGCTCGAAATCGACATCAATGTCGGGTGGTTCATTCCTGGCGGCGCTGACAAAACGTTCAAAGAGCACATTAATCCGGTCAGGATCCACCGACGTGATGCCGATGCAATAACAGACTGCGCTGTTGGCCGCCGAGCCCCGCCCCTGGCAAAGAATGCCGCGCGAGCGGGCGAAACGCACCAGATCCTGCACGGTCAGGAAATAGGCTTCGATCCGCAATTCACCAATCAGTTTCATTTCACGTTCGACCAGAGAGCGCACCTTTGATGGAATGCCTTGCGGATATCGCTCGGCAGTGCCTGCCCACGCGAGATCGGCCAGGTAATCCAGCGGTGTTTTATCCGCGGGGGTCAACTCCTGTGGATATTCGTATTGAAGCTGGTCCAGATTGAAATTGCATTGCCCGGCGATCTCCAGCCTGCGCTGGATCGCCTGCGGATGACTGGCAAACAAGGCATGCATTTGCTGCGGGGACTTGAGATATCGCTCGCCATTTTGAAACAGGCGGAAACCCGCCTCCTGGATCGTGCAGCCGTGGCGAACGCAGGTGAGCACTTCCTGCAATCTTCGGCGATCGGGGTGGTGATAATGCACATCATTTGTTGCCAGCAGTGGCACGCAAAATGTCCGACTGAGCCATTGCAGATTGGACAAACGGGTTTGGTTGTCCCCTTCGTAAACCGCGGTGGCCGCCAATGACAATGATTTACCCAGCACGCCTTTCAGATCCGCCAGTTGCCGGGTGAAATTCTCCGGCACCGGGTCAGGTGGAACGATCGCAGCCAGCAGACCCTGGCTGTAATCGTGCAGATCATGAATGGAAAGATCGCAGTGCCCCTTGGTGGTTCGTGCGCTTGCCAAGCGTCAGCAGTTGGCACAATCGCCCGTATGCGGCGCGATCGGCGGGCCAAACCAAAACGTCGGGATGGGTTGCGAAAACCAATCGCGTACCCACTACTAATTTCAGTCCGCATTCCCTGGCCGG
This sequence comes from uncultured Phycisphaerales bacterium, assembly GCA_963792535.1. Lineage (GTDB taxonomy): Bacteria > Planctomycetota > Phycisphaerae > Tepidisphaerales > Tepidisphaeraceae > CBDAQA01. The sequence goes on along the minus strand of CAWBWQ010000004.1, from coordinate 27,833 downwards.
AACGTGCATACGAACAACCCCGGCAAGAGAATTAATATCGGTGATGCCAATCGCGCGATAGCCCAGATGGGCCGCCTGCCTGACCATTTCATCAGGATGCGAAGCGCCCCGCAGAAAAGAAAAGTTAGTGGTGACTCCCAGCTCCGCAAAAGGGTATGGAGAGGGAACAACCGCACTTACCTGTTCTTCTGGATCGTGAAGTTTAGAATCGGGATGTTCCGGCATTCAGCATTGCCCGTGCAGATACCATTTGCGGGTCTCGCCTACTTGAAAAAGCCAGAACCGCAAACCGGTACAATCCTCGACATCAAAATAATTCCGCGTCTTGTTTCGCCCTTCCCACCATGAACCGGTGATGCGTTCAGGACCGTTGCAATGAACCAGGTGGAAAACCTCCGCGGCGTGCGTATATGAAATGGGAATATCGGCCCCCCATTCACTTGTAAGCAACGCGCATCGCACTTCAATCGGATCGGGCAGCAAATGCAGCGGGCGGGGTTTAAATTCCACTTCGCATGACGAAACGACCTGTGAACGAAATGGAGAAACGACGGCGTTGGAAATCAAAAGGCGATCCTCTTTTTCGGATTTGGCAATCGTGAATGGATCTTTATCAAAGCGAACGGCCTTCTCTGGAAGATGCGATTCCATCGGCTGGGGAAATGTCACCACTGTTTCTCCGAGCCGGATACGTAAACGCTGAATCAGATGATCCACTTCCCCTCCGGCAAGCTGCGCTTCGTGATCCAGCAAATGGAGTTGCTCTGTTTTCATCCGCTCAAAAACCGGCACAGAGAGCTGCAAACCGGTGAATCCATCCTCACCGCTTTTGGCTGTTTCAGTCGCACAGCGCAGCAGGTTCCACAGACTCGCCAGATCGGCGGTGGGACGGGAAAGATGGATGGTTTTGACATCTGAAGATTGGCCGGGCATCAGAAAATCAATCCGCAGCGTGCGCGCCCGATGCTGCGCCGGCGGAGTTCCTGAAGGATTTCCTGTAATAAATGCTTACCTGCCTGCAACAGATCGCTTAGCGAATCAAGGCCGCCTTCAAACTCCATCCGGGCAATGATCGGTTGAGAATGCGCGATGGGAATCAGTGGCTCGGCTGTTCGGCCCATGCTTCATCCAGGCGGTTTAATACACTGACACCAAATCGGGCCGGCAATGTTTCTCGCGGCAGTTGCATCAATTGGCCGATGGTTTCCACGCCAAGGGCGATAAATGCCTGATTCAGATCTTCATTCAATCGCAGTGCAGCTATCGGCAAGGGTGACATCGCATCGGGAAGCCGCTCGAGTGTGAAAATCCGGAGATCATGCCCGCGATGAAATGAAGCAAACGCAAATGCCGCTCCCGGTGTGGGGGCGATCGCTATGCCATGATGCAGTTTCAACCTGTCAAGCGATTCGGATACCAGATTTAACAACCGATCAAGGCCCAGAAAGAGCCGTTCGCTTCCGGTCACATCCAGAAACAGTGCATCAGGCGGTTCCACCGAGACGAATGGACTGAATTGCACCATCCACCTGGCAAGTGCGTGAAGTGTCTGGAGATCCCTGTCGGGCCGATAGTCGACATGAATCAATCCCCCGCACAACGCCCGCGCCTCTGCCAATGTCATGCCAGGAGCAACACCTGCGGCGATCGCTTTTCTTCCCGCAAAAGCGATCAACTGCCTGGACGCAACCACGCGAACCACTGCCAGGAGTGAACTTTCAACCAGTCGCAATTTGCGGCTCGCCCGGTCGATTGGCCACTGATTCAACCGCACGCACATGATTTGTCTCACGGCAGACCTCCAGAAGAACGCTTTTGCCGACACGTCCTCCATGACCGTGAATTAATTCCACCGTAACGCGTTGAACCATCCGTTCACCGCGGGCGGGTGTTACCTTCCATCGTGTGACCGCCGCATGCGGCCAGTTCACCGCTTCGACGGGTCGCAGCAGCACACCGATCCCCCCACCACGCTCGGCCGCCAATTGGATCCGGCGAGCCTGCACGCGCGACAGTTTGCTCGCAGGCATAATGCAGGCTGCAATGTCTTTGCAGCGCAAACACTCGGTGACTGCCCACAAGGCATCTGCAGCCGTTTTGGGCCTTAAAACCATTAACCGATTCATGGGAATGCCCAACGCCTGCAACCCGCGTGGATACAAATCGCAATCCATATCGCACCACGCGATCATGCTGCCAGGCAAGCTGGATTGAACCGCCGCCCGCGCCAGCAGTGCCGGCATAAGCAGCGGTGCCCGTGATCTTTTTCCAGGTAAGCCATGCAACACTTCATGCATGGCGCCACAATGGAAAACACCATCAGGCAGCAGATTGTCCAGGATCGGTAAACCAAGGGTCAGCGATCGACCACCGCTGATTGATCCACCATGCAAACAACCCAATCCAGGCTTTGTTTGCAGCAATCCACCCATCAATGTAATGAGCTGCAAGCTAGCCTTCCCTGTTCGTATTTTGTTAGGCTACAAGTCTCGTCTTTTTTAGTCAACTCCGATTTCACTATTTAATCCAGGACCATGTCGAAGAAGTTGGTGGCGCTCAAAAAATTCCTTTTGGCCATCGCGTGTTTTAACTCATATCATCAGATCATGTGCGGACGTTTTCGACTCAAGCGGTTGGATTTAATTGCAGCAGGGCTGACGGCTATTCCAAAGTTCGAGGAATTTTCCGAAACACGAATAACACCAGGCTTTAAAGAGTTCACGCCCTTCCAGTTGGTTCCAATCGTTTATGTCGAAAATCAAAAGCGGGTAATCGATTCCGCCAAATGGGGATTCGTGCGTTCTCAGGCTGTAGCACCTCAATCGCGAAATCCAATTCACGCACGGGCCGAGACGGTGGCAACAAACGGATTGTTCAGAGAAGCGTTTCGATCATCGCGATGTTTGATGCCCGCTGATGGTTTTTACGAGCCTCAAGGTCCCAAGACGATGAAACGCAGGCCGCAATTTTATTTTCATCGACCCGATGAAGAAATGTTTGCGATGGCCGGCATCTGGAGTCGCACGGTGGAGGCAAATACCTGCGAATGATTACGACCACCCCCAACGGTGTTGTCAGTCCAATTCATGATCGAATGCCCGTGCTACTGCGGCCTGAGGATTATGACAAATGGCTCGATTCCCGCACCTCTCTGGACGAGTTGCAAGCGTTATTAAAACCATCTCCTGATAACGAGCTAACAGGCGAGGGCACAATGCCTTCTCCGAACCGTGAACCCGGCTTATTTGATTGATATCACCTACAGGAAATTCTTCCGCAGGTGAACATACATAACGTTTTTAATCGGCCTATGCCGGGATGTTGTCCACATCCCGGTCGTAATGCCGCTTGAGCATCGCATCGGAAAAGGACTTTATCAGCGGCTTTGTTTTCTCGTGCAGGATGACCCCTAGCTTCAGTGCATCGGTACCAACGCATAGCACTTGCGCGGACTTTAAAAGTTCAGCGCCATCATTGCCTGCAGCTGCGATTGCTTTTCCGTGGGTATACATTTCAGAAACGAAATGAATGGCAATGCCCATCTGCGCGACGGCCGCAGCGCTTCCGCTGGGAATAAATGCCGCGTCGTATATGACCGACGGCGCATTTGCCGCCACGCGGTCCACCGGAATAATGCTGCCGTCTCCGGCCTTGATTGTTCCGTTATATTTCGCGACCACCTCCGCGACCGCCCCCTGGGATTTGAGGTACGTTTTCATTTCCGCAACCTCATCACCGTCCACACCATTACCCGCAAGGATTGCGACTTTCATACCCTTAATGCCGGGGGCCGGCTTGTCCATGCTCAACGCAGCCGACTTCCTGCTATGCGGTTTGACCTTCGGCGATGCCGTAATTTTGATCCCCACATTCCTCGCGACTTCCTCCGCCAGTTCCAAGGCAACATTCACCAGAATATCGTTGATAAAACGTTCCTGGATTGCTTTGATTGTCAGCTGATTCAACTCGAAGCTAAAAGCCGCGATAATATGTTCCTTTTCCCACGCAGCCATGCTGTTCCAGAACAGCGTGGCCTGGCTGAAATGGTCACCGAAACTGGGGCTCCGCTGCCGCACCTTATTTCCATCCATTTTTTCGTTAAAACTTGAAAATCCAAGCGGGGATTCAGCGGGCATGTTGCCTGCCATACTGTTCGGGAAATACGCGACCTTTCCCTTGTGGATCATCTGCTGGCTTTCTCCGTCGCGCTGGTTGTTATGGAACGGACATGTCGGCCGATTAATCGGCAACTGCGCAAAGTTTGGCCCGACGCGTTTCAGCTGGGTATCGGTATACGAAAACAGCCTGCCCTGAAGCAGAGGATCGTTCGAAAAATCGATGCCTGGAACTAGATGCCCAAGATGAAACGCAACCTGTTCGGTTTCAGAAAAATAGTTATCCGTATTGCGGTTCAACACCAGCTTCCCGACGGATGTGATGGGTACCAGTTCTTCGGGAATAATCTTGGTTGAATCCAGAATATCAAAGTCGAATTTCATTTCGTCCTCTTCTTCGATAATCTGCACCCCCATTTCCCATTCCGGAAAATCTCCCCGCTCAATCGCATCGTGCAGATCGCGGCGATGAAAATCCGGATCCTTACCGGCAATCTTCTGCGCCTCGTCCCACACCAGAGAATGAACGCCTTTCACCGGCTTGAAATGAAACTTTACAAACCGGCTCTTTCCCGCGGCGTTGATCCAGCGAAACGTGTGCACGCCAAACCCTTCAACCGTGCTGTAACTGCGCGGAATACCGCGATCGCTCATGACCCACATCATCATGTGGCTGCTCTCTGGAGTCAGTGAGATGAAATCATAAAACGTGTCGTGGGCACTCTGGGCCTGTGGAATTTCATTGTCAGGTTCTGGTTTTACCGCGTGAATCAGGTCCGGAAATTTGATCGCATCCTGGATAAAAAAGACTGGGATATCGTTGCCGACCATGTCCCAGATTCCTTCGTCGGTATAAAACTTGATGGCGAATCCACGGACATCGCGCGGTATCAGCCGATCCGCGACTTCCAGCGACGGTGGAAAACCGCATGAAAACCGGCGTCTGCTTTTCCGGGTCGGAGAGAAAGGCGGCCTTGGTAAATTTTGCCATCGACTTAAACGGCTGAAAATACCCATGAGCCCCCGCTCCCCGTGCATGCACCACACGCTCGGGAATCCGTTCATGATCGAAATGGGTGATCTTCTCCCGAAAGTGAAAGTCTTCAAGAAGCGTCGGGCCACGCACTCCGGCCTTTAACGAATTCTGATCGTCCGCAATCCGAAGTCCCTGATTCGTCGTCAGATGTTCTCCGGGAAGCGCAGTGTCTTTCGCCAGATCGGCATCTTTTGCAGTGGAATTGGTTGGCTTTTTTCCGTCGATGGGCTTCTTCTTCTGCATTTGACCTTTCGATGATGATTCAAGAAAAAGTGAGCTGAGCCAGTAGCAGGCAAACTCATCTCCAAACCGCGTTACCGAATGTCACACAATCCGATGCATCTGAAAACGCTCAAATTTTTTCCAAAAATTGGACGACGATTTTTTACCTTTCAAAATACTGCTGGATTGGTTTTTCGCTTAACTGCAATTGCCCGGCTTTCTTCTTAATCTCAGCGGTACTACTATTTCACGAACATGGAAACGACCCCGCCCGCAACCGCCATCGGGAGGCTGCTTGCTGCGCCTCGCTTGACTGAACTGGCCGACACGCTCGCTGCAGCGCGGGCGGTCAGTGTGTCAGGTCTATGGGGAAGCAGCATCGCCGCGACGCTGTCGGGCATCGGTCAGCGCCTGAAACGACCGACGCTGCTGATCTGCGGTCATATCGATGAAGCCGATGACCTCGCGGACGATCTGCAGTTGTTTACCGGCGAACGACCCGAGGTCCTCGCGGCACTGGAGCTTTCGGCTTCGCTTGGCCGCATGAGTGAAGAGCAAGTCTCCAATCGCCTGCAGCTCATTGCGCGCTACGCCGACGGTGGGCAGGCTGATTACCTGGTCGCTCCCATCCACGCCCTGATGCAGGCTGTTCCCGCCAGGTCAGCGTTACAGAATGTCATTCGCGTCATCAAAACCGGTCAGGATCTCGAGCCGGAAAAGCTGATCGTCTGGCTGTCCGATCACGGTTTCAACCGACTCGAACAAGTGGAAGTTCCCGGCGATTTCGCCGTGCGCGGTGGCATCATCGACATCTATCTGCCCGGTGAACACCCCCAAAGCACCGACCAGGTCGGGCTCACCGTGCGAATCGATTTCTTTGGTGACCAGGTCGAATCCATCAAAGCGTTCGATCTCAATTCGCTGGGATCCAAATTCACCATCCCGTCAGTTCAAATAGTCGATTTGAAAGGAAGCTTTGATTCGAGTGAAACTACCCATCTGTTCAGCTATCTCAATCCTGAAACGATCGTCGCATTGTGGGCTCCACTTGAAATTGCTGAGCAGGCAAAGAGCTACCTGGACCGACTACCCGAGACAGTCAAAGGCATCTATCCACTGAATGCGGTGTTGCGCAACGCCGATCCATTTACGCGGATTGAGCTCAGCCAGTTTGACCAAGGCACCAGCACGATGCCGAGTTTTGTTGCCGGGCAGCAGGTGCCGCATGTACGTCTCCCGGTGCAGTCCCTTCAGAAATTTGAGACCGAGGCAAAAAAGGCGATCGCCGAACTATCGGAGCTTTCGCGAACGCATCAGGTGGCGGTCTTCTGCGAGAATGATGGGGAATCCTGCGCGTTTTGTTGAACTCATGAATAGCGAACAACCCGGCATGCGTGAGCGCGTCGAGTTGGCGGTGGGATATCTTCATCGTGGTTTTTTATGGGACTGTGATCCGGACGAACGCCCAGGCGCGGCCAAGGGATCCAGGCCGCTTGCTTTTCTCGGTCATCACGAGCTGTTTCACCGCTTCGAGCAACGCCGCCGCACCAACAAGGTTATCGCGTCGCGACCGGTCGATTCATTTCTGGATCTTAAAACCGGTGATTACGTCGTTCACGTCGCGCACGGCATTGCCCGTTTTATGGGAATGCATCAGATCAACAAAGACGGCAGGGTTGAGGAGTATCTCACGCTTCGCTTTGCCGACAACGCCAGCCTGCATGTTCCCGCGGCGCGTATTAATCTGATCCAGAAATATGTTGGTGGTTTTCAGGGCCATCCCACCTTATCGCGGTTAGGCAGCGGAGCCTGGGAAAAACAAAAAGCCAAGGTCGGCGAAGCTGTCATGGACATGGCCGCCGAGTTGCTCGAAGTGCAGGCCGCGCGACGCCGAACAGGGCACGCCCTATCCGCCGGATACCGAATGGCAGCATGAGTTTGAAGCTGAATTTCCATACGAACCGACAGAAGACCAGGTCACGGCGGCCGAGGAAATCAAAAAGGACATGCAGAAACATCGTCCGATGGATCGCCTGCTTTGCGGCGATGTTGGTTACGGGAAAACCGAGATGGCGATGCGAGCCGCCTTCAAGGCGATGGAGTTCGGCAAGCAGGTCGCGGTGCTCGTGCCGACCACCATTCTCGCCGAGCAGCATTTTCGATCTTTCCGTGATCGCATGGCCAGTTATCCGTTTATCGTCGACTCGATCAGCCGTACCAAATCGACGAAGGAGCAGAAAGAAACACTGCGTAAATTGGCCGCCGGTGAAGTCGACCTGCTGATTGGAACGCATCGACTCATCAGTAAAGATGTCAAATTCACCGACCTGGGGCTGGTGGTCATCGATGAAGAGCAGCGCTTCGGGGTCACGCACAAAGAGCGATTAAAGCAGATGCGCAAAACGGTGGATGTATTGACGATGTCGGCCACGCCCATTCCGCGCACGCTGCACATGAGCATGGTCGGACTGCGCGACATCAGTTCGCTGACCACTGCGCCCCAGGATCGCCGCAGTGTGGTGACTGAGGTCATGCCGTTCGATCGCAACCGCGTGAAGCTAGCGATTCTCCGCGAGTTGCAGCGTGAGGGGCAAATCTACTTCGTCCACAACCGCGTCAATAACATCATCGAGATGGCCGACGAGATCCAACAGCTTGTTCCCGACGCCGCATCCTCATCGGGCACGGTCAGATGCCCGACGGTGAAATGGAAGATGCGATGATGAAATTCATCCGCCACGAAGCAGACATCCTCGTCTGCACGACCATCATCGAAAGCGGTCTGGATATCCCCAACGCCAACACGATGATTATCAACAATGCCGACCGATTCGGATTAAGCGAACTACACCAGTTGCGCGGCCGGGTCGGGCGATGGAAGCACCGTGCATATTGCTATCTGCTGCTGCCACCAGACCGCCCGGTGACACCGGTGGCCGCCAAACGACTGAAAGCAATTGAGGAATATTCGCCATCTCGGCGCGGGTTTTAAAATCGCCATGCGCGACCTGGAAATTCGCGGCGCGGGCAACATTCTCGGTCCGGAACAGTCGGGCCATATCGCGGCGGTGGGTTACGAAATGTACTGCCAGCTCCTTGAAGAAGCCGTCAAGGGGATGCAGAACAAACCCAAAGAGGCAAAGCCCGAAAGTCATGTCGACATCGGCATCAGCGCGTATATTCCCAAGTCCTATATCAACGGCGATCGCCAGCGAATGGATGTCTACCGCCGGCTCACCCGATGCAGCAGTCTGGAGATGCTCGCCGGTGTTGAGCAGGACGTGCAGGATGCATTCGGTGAACCGCCGCGGCAGGCGATCATCCTTTTCGCCCTTACCGAGCTGCGTTTGCTCGCGTCCCTCTTCGGCATCGAAAGCATCATTAAAAAAGAACCCGACGTGGTGCTCACCGTACGCGACGGCGCAAAGGCGCAAGTCGCCTTGCATCGGTGCGCCCGGTACTGTTCGTTTGATTGATGAACAAACGGTATATGTCCGAATGCCCTCGACATTTCTCGAACCCGAGACCTGCCTGATGGTGTTGAAAAATCTGATGCGCGGCGCTACGACCGCCAGGTCAATGGCATTGCCGCGCCGCCACTACTGCACCGCGCCACCCTTACCAGCGCCCACTGAATCGGTTCCCGCAAAACAAGCAGTCACAACGCCCACACCACGCCAGACCGTTCGCCTGAAGGAGACCAAACCATCCGCCCCGCCAAAAGCAAAGCCCAAGCCCGCGTCGGCCTCGACGGACTACTCCAAACTTGTTTCACTGCGCGATCAGGGAATTCTAAGCGACCAGGAATTTCAATCCGCATTAGGCCGGCTGATGGCGGACAAAACAAAATAGAGTGACGGCTGCGGTTTTCTGTTGCGACAGGTTTGCCAGTTCCGTCCAGCGAAAGGTCAAACCGGTTTAGGAAGTTTTTTCTTCTCAGCCAGCGCGAACATCAGCAGTTGATTCCCCGTTGTCCGCACCATCTGACCGAACACCCACCAAAGCCAGATTCTCCCCATCCACTTCGGCCCACGGGCGGTCCATTTCCCGCCGACGCGAATCCGCAATTGAGACGACTTTTCTGCAACCGGCGCAACGCGGTAGCTCACAACATGCGGAAAAGAGCGAGCAGGATTGCTTTGACAGAGGTCGCTGAACGCAAATCCACCGCATTCGTTCCATCGAAGGATCCGGCCGACCCGTATCGTTCGAAATCCAAGATAGCGATGTTCGATGCGAAGCGCAGCTCCTTTGCGGGGAACGCTGCCTTCAACCACGATGTCAAAATGAAATGGATCGTGACTGGCGGTGGCTCGAAAATCGCGTAGCTGTCCCCAAACCACACGCGCTGAAAGAGGTACAGGGATCAAGGCATCGCACACCACACGCCCGGCGTGGTTGATCCAGACTTTCATTGTGCAACTGCCTCTGCAGTATCTTTCATGCCCGCCAGGACATGACCATGCAGCGTGTGGATCGCCAGTGCCTCCGCCCACTGATAAGCAAAACGTGGAGTAAGCAGAGGCATATACCGAGTGGTCAAAATCACCCGGGTTCGCTTGCCGTTATCGATCGGCTCGAGGTCAAAACTGCCATCGAGTAGTACCGCTCCGTCGGTTTCAATGCGGTCCTGCTGTATCACACGAAAAGCCAGCCGACGACCCGGGATGACTTCAGTGATGCGTTTGACTAATTTTCCGTGTTGGTAAACACAGGTTTTGATGTCGCCGACTTTTTCGCTGTGCCCTATCGTGTACATCGGTCGCAGACTCGGGGACAACAAGAGCAGCCACGGCACCGGTCGGCGAACCTCTTCAAAGAACTGAATGCCGTGCCACGCAGCGGCTGGTGGAGCGTTGATTGACGCCGATGTGGTTACGATGATGGGTCGGAGACTGGGATGGCGTCCTTCGAGGCAGGCAGCTATGACGGGAATCAATAACACAGCACATTGCAGAAGAATCGACCGCAGATAGTCGCGTTGACTGAACTTCGATTTTGCCAGTATCCGCCGAAGAATCGAGCCCGCCAGCACACCGGCAATCAGTGGAATCATCGCCAGCACCGCGAGCACCGCGCCGCAGAACCCTCCCACCAGGCTGGCACTACCCAAAACGCCCAGGGCAGCGCCCAGCCCGATGAGGCCAATAAGGATTTTTGTCGCCAGCCGGGCCTTCCCCTTGTAGCCCGCAATCACGCCCAGCGCTGCAGGCACGATCAACGTGGTGGCGAACGTGAATCCAAAAAATATAACCAGCAGCGACCATAGAACGCCTCCTCCGCCACCGATCAGCAAGATCGCCGGCAACCAGAATGTCCACCGGATAAAAGGCGGTTTGCGCGTGAATGTATCGGCATCGGCAGGATCAAACGATACGCCACATTCCGGGCACGTGCGCGAATCAAGATGATCGAGAATATAGAAGCATTCCTTGCATCGCATCGCGCAGATGTTCCCGCCGCATCTGGCACCGGATTATCCATGCGGGCATTATCTTTTAGGCGCGCGATCTCACAAGCCGACGGCAGCAGGCGCTGATTAAAATAACGCTGAGGACGGAACTACAGTGTCGACACACTTCCGGTTATATTGTCCAACCCCGCGGGAGCGTAGCTCAACGGTTAGAGCAGGGAACTCATAATTCCTTGGTTCTCGGTTCGAATCCGAGCGTTCCCAATCTGGAAAGACCAGGGTCAACTGGAATGCGCCAAGCCCAAGATCGTCGCCGATCATTTTGCATCGCTTTTTTTGGCCTCGGTCTTCTCGGCAGCTTCAGGTGCTTTCACGACCAACCCAAAGCCGTCGGTGTTCATTCCCTGTCGCCCGAAGGTACCGACCACGAGCTGACCGTCACCGGCCAGTTGAACCTGTTTTCCCGCGCCGGTGTAGCCGTATCGCGGGCCTTTGTAGGTGTCTTTCGTATCAAGGCCTTTGCTGGTCATTTTCATGAAGATGACCTGCATACCATCAGCGCCGTCCTTCTTGTTGACGATCATTCCACCGACGACGTACCCGGGTTTAGCCAGACAAACGGTTATGCTCTCGGGGTCAATTTCTGCCGTTTGCTCATAGATCGCGTCAACGCCGCTGATGCAATCCCGTCCTGCCCACTGCCCCAGTTTGAACTGAAAGCCGATGATCGGCCGCCGTTCGGGGTCGATCTTGGTAAATGGTTCACCGCCGTCGCCGCCAACCATGACCGTCTTGCTCAGTCTACCGGCGGCATCGCCGCCGGCACCGGCTGCATTCACGCCCCAGGGGCCGTTTTTGGCGACGACAAGTCCAAGCGCATCCAGGTTCATTCCGTGACGGCCGAAAGTCCCCATGACACGCTGGCCGTCGCCGGCTAATCGGATCATTGGGGCGTCGCCAGTGAATCCGTACCAGTCGCTCTTATAGCTGTCTTTGACGTCGACACCTTTGTCGGTTTTTTTCATGAAGACGATCTGCAAGCCGCCGGGGCCTTCTTTGTCTTTGACAATAAGACCACCGACGATGTAGCCGTCCTTGGCAATGCAGTAGGCATCGGGGTCCATAAACTCGGGCTTTTCGTATAGTGGCACCGCATCGCTGATGCAATCTCGTCCCATCCATTGGCCGACCTTGATGGCAAAGCCGATAACCGGTCGCTCCTCCGCATCAACTGTTTTAAACGGCAGGCCCCCGTCGCCTCCGATCATGATCGTCTTAGTGGTGCCGTCAGCCAGTCCATCTGCATTGCGCTCGAACGATGATTGCCAGCATTACTCGGCGTGTTTGCCGCCGTGCTGGGCGAGGAGCGCTGGTCCTCTTTCTCGCCGTAGTGAGAATAAACCAGTTCAGCGCTCCGATCCAAAAGCCGCGCCGGCCAAATTCGGGGCCGCCAGTTGTAAGACTTGAATTAACAGTGATAGGTTTCAGCGTGCCATCATCAAAGAGGGCGACAAGTGCTTTGTCTTGCTGCGGTGTCAGACCGAGCCGCACTTTCTTACCGATCATTGCCAGTGCCGTCTCCGATCGCGCGGCGATAAGGCCGGCGGTAGGTGGTCCGTGCATGTTTCCAATGGCATTATCAACATAACTCTTGAGGTCCGTTTTCAAGTCCGCCATCGTTTCGCGTTGATCGTCAGTAAGATCAAGCTTGTCCTGAAGTTTAGGCGCGAGCAAAATGGTGCAGTAGTCACCGACATCAATGCTTCCGATTGCGGGGCGCACCGCTGCAGCTCCATCGGCCGCTGCGGGCTTTGACGAATTGGTGTCGTCGGCCCGCAGGGCGGAACAGCAACAGAATGCTGTTAGAATCAATGAGCACGTGCCACGAAGAGGATGGGATCTCTTGTACTGCCGCATATCAGAACCTCAGCATGAAGGGGGCGGCAAATCGTCGGGCTGGTCATCCGCCAATTTCGACATATTTTAATATTCTGTTTTGTCGCCCGCAACAGTCGGCATCCATCGGTCACTGATTTGTCACCACAGGTTCGTAAACCGGCTTTACTCGTGTAGAACCTGGAAAGACAGAGGCACCGAGCAGCGTCGCATATGTGACCAAAAATCCGTGAATTTTAGTAGATATCGCATCACCCAAGGTGACGCCAAGAGCATAGACCGGTGACCTCGTAATTCCGCGGTTCGAGTGCGAGCGTTCCCAATCAGGCTGGAAAAAGACTCCTGTCAGCCGCATTATACGCGGGATTTAATTCGCAATCCGCGCGGGACGACAACCCTTTCGAGCAGCCCAAAGCCACCCTGGACCATCAGCGCGAGGATCGCTGCCGGCACAGCGCCCAAAAGGATAAGTCGCGTGTCCGCAAGCCGTATTCCGGTAAGGATGGGTTGCCCATAGCCCCCCGCGCCGATTAGTGCGCCGATCGTCGCTGTCCCGACGTTGATCACTGCGGCAGTCTTGATCCCCGCCAGGATGGAGGGTGATGCCAGCGGCAATTCAATTTTCAGCAGTCGCGCCCCGGGGGGAAGGCCTAATACGATCGCACTTTCACGCAGTCCCGCGGCGATTCCTGAAAGACCCATGTGGGTGTTGCGAACGATCGGTAAAAGCCCATATAGAAATAGCGCAACGATCGCGGGCAGTGTGCCTATGCCCAGCAGTGGAATCATAAAGACCAGCAGCGCCAGGGAGGGGATTGTGTAGATGACTGCAACCAGGGCAAGAATGACCTGGCCCACCCGCGGCCACAGGAAGGCAAGAACGCCAAGTGGAATCGCCACGATGATTGATGCAGCCAGTGAAATGCCGACGAGCAGCAGATGTTCGCGCATGCGCAAGAGCAGTTGTTCCATCATCCCGTCAACGTGCGGTGTGCTTTTTATCTGAAATTGAGTCAGAAGAAATTGAGATGCAACCCTGGCTTCCGGCACCTTCTGCAACTTGCTCAAAGCATTCATCTGAATCATGTGGGATGCGTCGATAGCGCCTTCAAGACGGGTGATTGCTTTGATAAATGCCGGCGCACGATCGCGAAGTTCCAGCCTGTAAAGATAGACCGCTTCGTATGCTGGAAACACATGACGATCATCGTTCAGCACGCGCAGATGGTAGTAATCAATCTCAGCGTCAGTTGAGTACAAGTCGATGGCATCGATCGAGCCGGAGGACACGGCGCGATATGCCAGATCGTGATCGAGTCCCGTCACCTTTGTCTGCGGCAGTGCATAGACCGCCTGAACCGCAGGCCAGCCGTCTTTGCGATTGAGAAATTCATTACTGAAACCCAAGCGCAGCAGCGGATGATCGCTTAAATCACGAATCGAACGAAGATTCAATTGCTGGCCCAGTGTTTCAGAAACACCCAGCGCGTAGGTGTCATTAAAACCCAGCGGTCGAGTCATCCCGATTCCGCGCTGATGAAGCGCTGCTTCGATCGACGCTGTGTCTGCCGGGGTTGCGGGAATCAGTTCCTGTATGATGGTTCCAGTGTATTCCGGATAAATATCGATTTGGCCGGCGAGTAGTGCGTCCCACAACACCCGCGTGCCACCCAGCTGGCTGCGATGAATCACAGGAACGCCAGCGTTGTCGCCGAGCTGCGTAGCCAGTTCACCGAGAATAACACTTTCAGTAAAAGCTTTTGATCCCACGCGCACGGGCGACGACGCGAGCGCCGCACGTGTCATCGCAAGCGCGGCCAAAAAGATGAGTACTGCCCGCATACCTTTCATGGCCGCACTCCCATGAACTGTTGTGCCCGCACAAACTGGCGAACAAAGTCATCAGCCGGGCTATGCTGCAGCTCGTGGATCGAGCCTGTCTGAACAACGCGGCCGTGTCGTAATAACACAATTCGATCGGCGAAGAATGCAGCTTCGGCCAGATCATGGGTGATGAGGATGACGGTCTTGCCAAGCCTGCGGAAGATCGCAGCCAATTCCTGCTGAAGCTCGGCGCGAACGATTGGGTCCAGGGCCGCCAACGGTTCGTCGAGTAACAAAACATCCGCGTCGAGCATCAGTGCCCGGACGAGCGCAGACCCGCTGGCGCTCGCCGCCGGACATTTCCGCGGGATAGCGGGCGAGCACTCCCGCCGGCAATCTCGCCAACTCGAGCAGCTCATCAATCCGGGAGGTGATCCTGCTTTTGGACCAACCGAGATGTGTCGCCATCAAAGACACATTCGCGCCCCCGCTGAGGTGTGGAAAGAGACCACCGTCCTGAATGACATAGCCGATTCGTTGCCGCAGCTCGCGAATGGATCCGCATTCAATATCTTTTTCACGGAAATAAACGGTTCCCGCGTCGGGTTTGAGCAGGCCGGTGAGTAATTCAAACACAGTCGATTTACCGCAGCCGCTGGGACCCAGCAGCACTGTGGTATCGCCTTGTTTTATGTCGAGACTCACCTCGCAGAGTGCATGTTCGTTGCCATACGACTTGGAAACCGAATCGAGCCGAAACATGACTGAATCTCCGCGCAAGTCCTTCGGACGATTGCCGCGCAACGGTACGATGCTTCGCCCACAACAACAATAACCGGCTTTGGAGCGGGATCGCAGGCTATTACTAAAGTCCAATAGCCTTTGTTCGGGTCGCTTCCTATTGTTCCCACAGATTACTTTTCAGGAGACGGCATGTTCACGCAACCTGCAGGGGCTGATACCACAAGTCTGGTCGCAAGATACCAAACCGTGAGGTCGATCACCCGTGCGCTTGCCGACCGCCTTTCGGCCGAGGACCAGATGATCCAATCCACCTCGGAGGCCAGCCCGGTCAAATGGCACCAGGCACATACAACCTGGTTCTTCGAGACTTTTGTGCTTCGGCCCTTCCTGCCGAACTATGAGCCCATTTGTGAAGATTTCCGATGGCTTTTCAACAGCTACTACAACTCGCTGGGCGAGGTGATCCCGGAAAAGAAATTGCGCGCTTCGTTTTCCCGCCCTTCACTCGATGAGATCGTGGCATTCCGCGCACACGTCGACAAGGGAATCGAGCGGCTTCTCGATCATCCTCTCGATGATGAAGCGGCGCGTCGCATCGTCCTGGGCCTCAACCACGAGCAGCAGCATCAGGAACTCGCGCTCACCGACATCAAGCATGCGTTTTTCACAAATCCCCTTTATCCAGCCTATTCAGCTGGGACGCTCTATCAAGAGAATCTTTCACCGATCCCTGAACTGCAATGGCATTCGTTTGATGGCGGGCTGGTGGACATTGGCTATCAGCTGGGTGCACAAAATCCTCTGGGTTTCTGCTACGACAATGAATGCCCACAGCACAAGGTCTATCTCCGACCCTTTCAGATCGCCAACCGCTTGGTCACCTGCGCTGAATACCTGGAGTTTATTGCCGCCCGAGCCTACACGCGTCCAGAATTCTGGCTATCGGCCGGCTGGGAAACTGTGAAAGCCGCCGGCTGGCAGGCGCCGCTCTACTGGCAACACGATGAACTGGATGCAACTGGCTGGCGCGTATTCACAATGAAGGGATGGGAGGGGCTCTCCAAGCTGCTCGATGTGCCGGTATGTCACATCAGTTTCTTTGAAGCCGACGCTTTTTCGCGTTGGCGCGGTTGTCGGCTACCTACAGAAGCCGAATGGGAATTTGTCGCCCGCCAGTCGTCTTCCCTGAACGGGAATTTTCTCGATTCGGGAAGGCTGCATCCCGCCAAAGCAGGCAACGCGGGCATCACGCAGATCTTTGGTGATTGCTGGGAATGGACAGCAAGCGCTTATACCGGCTATCCGGGGTACAAACCCGTTTCCGGGGCACTGGGTGAATACAACGGTAAATTTATGTCCGGCCAGATGGTGTTGCGCGGAGGATCGTGCGTCACTCCTGCGGATCATATCCGTTCGACCTATCGAAACTTTTTTCCACCCGAAACTCGCTGGCAGTTCAGCGGGCTGCGTCTGGCAACTTAAACAGGACTTACTCCTATGACTGCATATCCTATTGCTGCTCGAGCTGGAATCCGCATCGTCGTCGAGCACGCGAGACATGCTGATCGAGGAGGTCCAGCGCGGCTTATCCGGACCCTTCCGGTCTCTGTCGCCGTGGATGTTCTATGATGCGCGCGGCTCATCGCTTTTCGAGCAAATCACAGAAACGCAAGCGTATTACCCGACGCGCACCGAGCGCGGCATCCTGGTGAGCTGCGGTGATGCCATCATCTCGGCTGCTTGTCCGGTGAAAAGCAAACCCCTGCGTCTTGTAGAGCTGGGGGCGGGTACCGCGCGTAAAACCACTATTCTGCTCGAAGCTGCCGCGCGATTACGGAAAAAAGTTCTGTATGCGCCGGTGGATGTATCGCCGGATGCGCTTGACGTTGCCTGCGAGACCCTCGCGATTTCGCTGCCCCAAGTATCTGTGTCGCCGATTGTCGCAAATTACGTAACCGATCCGCCGGAGATCGAATCGTTCGACGGAACCACACTGGGATTATACATCGGTTCGAGCATCGGAAATTTTTCACCTGTGGAGGCCCGGGCAATCCTGCGGAATCTTCGAAGTCAGCTGCGCGCCGGTGATGCGCTCCTGCTGGGGGTCGACATGGTGAAAGATGAGCCGACGCTTGTGGCGGCCTACGACGACAGAGAGGGTATCACAGCAGAGTTCAACCTGAATCTACTGCATCGCCTGAACCGGGAGCTCGACGCCGATTTTAACGTCGCGCGCTTTTGCCATCGCGCAGTGTGGAATGCCGGGCAGTCGCGCATGGAAATGCATCTTGAAAGTCGGTGCGATCAACAGGTATGCATCCCGGCGGCAAACCTTGAGGTTCGCTTCTCGGAAGGCGAGCGCATTCATACTGAAAACAGCTATAAGTTCACACGTGAGACGATCCGCGATCTTCTCGCGGATGTGGACTTTGATGTCGAACAAACTTGGACCGATGAGCGCGGCTGGTATTCGGTTACGCTCGCACGCGTTCGATGATGCCGCACGCGAAATGTAAATTCGCAATCAGCGGCGCGTCACAGCAGATAGCGCGCCCGGCTTACGAGCCATTGCCCGAAACGGTCCCAGTGCGGGCGATGCTGCCAGACATCGGGATCGATTTTCTTCGCGAATTTCATGTCGTTCTCAAACAGCAATTCAATCTGTGCTCCCAATTCGGCAGATCGGACCACAGCGGACAACTCGCAATTGTATTCGATGCTTCGGTAGTCCAGATTGGTGGAGCCGATGATGGTAATCTGCGAGTCGACTACGATGGTTTTTGCGTGCAGGATCACGTTCTGCCGCTCGTAGACCTCAATTCCATGCGACATTAATTTTTCGTAAAAACTTCTGGCGGCGACCACAAGCAGCTTGATATCGCCGCGTCCGGGAAGCATGAGTCGAACACGCACACCTCGATCGGCGGCGTTGCATAGCTCATCGATCAGCACCTCTTCTGGAGCGAAATACGCCATCGTCATGTGGATGCTGAGCCGGGCTTCCTGAAGCAGTCGGCAGATTGCTGGTTTGAGCGGACTGTCGACGGTCGGCGCGCTTGCCAGGACACCGAATTCACCGGCGTTAATATCGTGAATCAGTTCGGCCCGGCGGATGCGCCCGCCTTTTTGCACATAATTCCAGGTGCGCGCGAACGACTCCTGCAGCGCGCGGGCTGCGGGGCCATGGATGCCGATCGCGTTGTCCCGCCAGAGGTCCGACTCGGCCAGGTGTGAGCCGGCCATCGCCGATTTTACAATCCAAGAACCGGCGTAGTCCTGTCCAAGATTCATGCCCCCCAGCCCGGCAATGTCCCCGTCGATCAGAAGCAGCTTGCGATGGTCGCGGTTGAAGGCGCGCCAGCCGTATTTGCACTCCCACGGACGCACCGGGTGAAACTGCTCGACACGACAGCCAGCGCGTGCCATCTGGTCGAACATGGACCGATCGGAGTAGAGGGAACCAAACGAGTCATACAGCACATAAACCCGGACGCCCGCGCGGGCTTTTTCGCATAAAAGCTCGGCCACCGCGCGACCGGTCGAATCGCTGGCAAAAATATAAAGTTCCAGGCAGATGCGATGTTTCGCCCGTTTCATGGCATCAAACGCGGCACGCCAGGCTTCGCCGTCTTTGTAGAGATAGACTTTTGTTCCGTCACCGAGTGTAACCGGCTCGGGAATGATCCAGCCGTCGTCATCCTGCCCGGGTCGGAGATGACCGCCGCTTGAGGTGCCGGCGGCGCGCGGATCCAGATCGGCGGGCTTATTCTTAAGGCCCTGCGTGCGATCGATCGGTGGTAGCAACTTGGATTTCATCGAGGGGGTGAATGTATCATGGTGGCAAAAATCAACTCGTTTTTTTTAAGACATTACTTTGAGTGTCTTCAGGGAAAGCGTCGGCACAAAGGTATTGGTCTTTCGATATTTCCTCTCTGCCGCCCGGCAGTATAGAATCGAATGTCTCAGGAGTTCGAAAGACCAGACGAAAATCATGCCAAGAGATTATTACGAGATTTTAGGTGTTCCGCGAACCGCGTCGGCTGATGAAATCCGAAAAGCGCATCGCAAGCTGGTTCGCAAGTACCATCCCGATGTGAACAAGAACAATGCCGGCGCGACCGAGAAGTTTAAGGAAGTGCAAAGCGCGTACGATGTTCTGTCGGACACGACCAAGCGGCAAAACTACGACCAGTTCGGTCATGCCGGTGTGGACGCAGGCGCCGCGGGGGCGCCGGGGCGGGGTGGTGATCCATTCGAAGCCTTCCGTCGCCAGCAGCAGCAACGGCGCGGGCGCGGCCGGCGCCGGGCAGACCTGGCAGCCGAATCCGGGAACGACGGTTGAGGACTTTGATTTCAACGCCGGCGGAGGGGGCAATTTTTCAGATATGTTCGAGCAACTGTTCGGTGGGCGCGCAGGTGCTGCGCGGCAAGGGGGTCGCCCTGCTGCCCGCCAGCCTGCGCCGCGCGGAGCGGACATCGAGCATCCGGTGAAGCTTACTTTCGAGCAGGCGGCGCGTGGGACCACATTGCCTCTGCAGATCGACAGCAATGGTTCGACCGAGACGATAGAGATTAAAATTCCCGCTGGTGTGAAAGATGGAAGTCGCATCCGCATTAAAGGGCGCGGCCAGCCTGGCCACGCCGAGGCCGGAGATCTTTATATTGTCACCGCAGTGTCACCGCACCCGTATTACCGGCGCGACGGGCTGGATATCTACCTCGAGCTGCCTCTAAGCGTGTATGAATCGATCCTGGGGACCAAGGTGCAGGTGCCCACACTGGATGGGTCGGTGACATTGACAGTGCCGCCGGGAACCGGAGGCGGAGCGAAGATGCGCATCAAGGGCGCGGGATCGAGCGCGGGACCGAAAAAGGGGATCAGTTTGTGGAAATTCGCGTGGTGGTTCCAAAAGGCCTGGAGGCCGAGGACAGAGAGTTGATTGAGAAGCTGTCCGAGAAATATCCAATCGCCGCACGGGCGGACGTTCCCTGGTGATAGACTCGGCGATGACTGCGATTGCGAGGGCTGAATGATGCCTGATTTTGTCGTGGTTTATGGGATTGTCGGCATCCTCCTGCTGCTTATTCTGCTGGCAACCTATAACAGTCTGATGCACATGCGCCAGGAAGTTCGTTCGGCCTGGGCCCAGATGGATGAACAGCTGAAAAATCGATACGGACTGATCTCCGAGCTGGTCAATCTGATGCAGAACGCCGGTGGCGCGGCAGCGGAAAAACTAAGTGCGGTAACTGCCGCCCGGAACCGGGCGGCGGTGGCTTTTAATCCGGTGGACCTTGCCAGCGCGGAATCCGATTTATCAATAGGTGTTCAGCGTCTGCTGGAAACCGGGGATCAACAGGAGAATCTGAACAAAGATCCGCGCTATATCACCCTGCGCCAAAAGCTGCAGCGCAGCGAGATCCAGATCGCACAGTCCAGCAAGCGGTATAACGAACAGGTGGATGCGTTGAACGCATCGATGTGCAGTTTTCCCTGCATGTTTGCCGCCAAATTAGTCGGCCTGCATCGGCAGCCGATGTTTGGGCTGTGATCATTTCAACAGGTCGGCGATTTTTAAATGGGGCCGCGGCATCGGGCGATCGTGCAGCTGCTTCAGCGTTGCCCACTCCCCGTGACTTTTGCCTTTATTCTCGCAGGTGAAAACGTCAAACCGGTAACGACGGTGCGTCAGCGCATGCTCGATCGTGCAAAGTAACGCCGGCTCTGACACACGAAGCGAATACTGCGATGCGATCAGCTGTGATGAAGGCGGCTGGTCTGTTGCATTGATCGTGGCGAACTGCCACATCCCGGCCCAGCGCCCCTTCGCAGGACGCTGCTCGACGAGGTAATGATCGCCGGCGCGAATGCAAAAGGTCCAGCGAAGACACAGCGGAATTGCTTTAGCGGTTTTTGACGGCGGTATCTTTTCCTGCAATCCATCCGCCAAAGCCTGACAATGCGTCCGAACCGGGCAGATAAGACATTGCGGTGAGCGAGGCACGCAGATCAGTGCGCCCAGTTCCATCAGCGCGGAATTAAAATCCCCCACCCTCTTGCTCGGCAGAATTTTCTCGGCTCTTTGCCAGAGTTTTTCGCGCGCAGCCGGTTCGCGCGGATCGGATTGGACTGCATCAAGCCGACATAAAACACGCGCCACGTTTCCGTCGAGGATCGGGGCGCGCCTCTCAAATGCAATAGACGCCACCGCGCCGGCGGTATACCGACCGATGCCGGGCAGTGTAACCAATTCGTCGACCGTAGATGGGATATTGCCACCGAACGACGCGACGACCTGTCTGGCGGCGGACTGGAGATTGCGCGCCGCGCGTAATACCCCAGCCCCTGCCAGGCGCGCAGCACCTGTTGCTCATCGGCGGCGGCAAGCAAGGCTACAGTTGGGAATTTTTCGATAAATCTCAGGAAATATGGGATGACCGTCGCGACCTGGGTTTGCTGCAGCATCAGTTCACTGACCAGCACATGATACGGATTTAACGCCTGCAGCTCGCTGCGATCCAGCGGGGAGCGCCACGGCAGATCGCGACGGTGCGCGTCATACCAGCGCTGTAATCGCCCGGTAAAATCCCTGGGAGTTCCAATCATGCGGTCATGGCTTTTGCTTCAAGTCATTTTGCGACTGCTGAATCTGTTGAACATACTTGGGATCCAGCGGAGGTTTCATCACCAGGGCCGCATCGATCAGTTTTTGTGCCTCGGCGGGCTTGTTGTCCGCGATGAGTTCGTCAATTTTTTCCTTGATGCGATATCCGACGGTTCGGCCGTATGCGGGGTTGAACGATATTTGATCCGCGGCAAAGGTGGTGGCATCGGCCCACTGCTGGGCGAGCAGTTTGTCGTCGAGCATCTGCCCAATCAACGTTTCTAGCCGTTCGTCACTGCCGCCGCTTGCTTTACCGGGACCGCGCCAATAATCGAGGGCATTTTGAAGATGAATAATGGCGTCGGCGATTTTTTCAGGTGGTGGTTTCATGGCCATGATCGCTTCGGCGATCGCCTGTTCGTTAAAGGCGACCGCCTGGGGATCGTTGCCCTGCTTTAATTCTTCACCTAATTTTTGCAGCGTGACGAGTTTCTTCTCCGGATCCTTGTCGAAGCGGTTGGCCCATGTCTGCAGCTGCGCCGGAGGTTCCTTCACATACAGATTCTGCAGCGCTTCCCAGAGTGCTTTGCTGACATCGGGATCGGGATCGCTGTTCATCTGCTGGAAAATCGCCTGGTCCTGTTCCGGTGTACCGACGGTCTTGAGTGCCCGGGCAGCCTCGAGGCGAATCGTCCGATCGCTGTCATCCAATTGATCTTTGACCGTGGCATCGGCATTGGTATTGCCGAGGTTTGCCAGCCCCACCAGCGCAGCACGCCTGACCTCGGGAGTGTCACCGCCTCGCTTGAAACAATCCATGAAGGTGTCGAACGATGCGGGATCGCGAAGTGCGGCCAGCGCAGTGATGCAGGCCGCGCGGAGATCGTCCGTGCCCGGCTGGTTTTCGTTTGCGGCAACCACTTGGCGGATTTGATTCGAAACCTGCCCGGCGCTGACCGGATCCTTCTGGTGAAGATTATCTCCAAGATTCGTAAACGCCTTGGCCGCAGCGATCACGTTGTCCGGCTGTGAGTCGTGGAGCAACGCAAGCAGCGGTCGCACCGCCGCCGGGTCCGCCAGGTTGCCCAGCGCCTGTGCGATGAGCTGTTTGGTCCGCGGATCTTTTTCCACGAGCAGCTGTGCGATCAGCGGCTTGAGTGCGTTGGGGTCGTTGAGGGTTCGCATCAGGTCGACAGTGCTGAAGCGAACCTTGTCATCGCTGTCACCGATCATGGCGAACAGGCGGGCCCGCACCTTTGCCACCGGGGGATGTGTTTGCCAATCCTGAAAAACCAGTTCAACACCGACATAACGAATATCCGGAGCACGGTCGTTGAGGTAGCTGAACACAATCGTGTCGCGATCCTTGGCGGGGATGGCGGTGTAGTCATATTCGAGCTGCAATCGCGCCGAGGCGGTGAGCTGCGTGTAGCGCTGCTTCAAGAGGTTGAATTGAACGGTGCGGGTCTCCAGAAGTTTGGCGCGGAATTGATCGGCGGTTTTACCGCGGAAACCGGCCCACCATCGCTGCCATGCCAGAACATCTTTGCCGTTGGTGGTGACACCGGTCATATCACCCAGTGATTCGGTGGCGGCATCTCGAATGGCCTGGCTTTGATTCGCCTGGCTGGAAAGATCGAGCAGGTACTGCACATTGGCCGGCTCGGGATCCACAAGTGCGCCGATGGCATGGATGGCGGCGATACGCGATGCGTTGGGGTTGTTGGTGATATCAACGAACCTGCGCAGCTGATCGAAGCCCGAAGTGGTGCCGCGAAAGTTTGCCAGGGCATTGGCAGCGCTTTCGGTCAGCGGCCTGTTCGGTCCGAGCAGGTGGCCGAGGGTCGGGATCAGTGCAGGGTCGGGATCGGATGCCAGGGAAACTGCTTTTGCGACCGCGATCTGCGAGGTGGTGTTGGCGGCATTCTTAAGCAACTCCTGCACGGCGGCGCGGGTCTGCGGCGTGTTGCGGTTAACCAGTTGCAGGGCAGCTTCTTCGCGATCGGCAGAGGGAAGACCGCTTCCAGGAGTGTTGAGCACAACCAGCAGCCGCGCGACGGTGTCTTGATCATCGGCGGCCCGGGCCGGTGATACAAAAGTGAGCGACGTGACGAGCGGCGCAATACCGAGCATCGTCTGAACAGTCACTCTGATCCATCGATTCCACCGCACCGTCGATTCTTTCCGCGCGGGCCTCCGAGATGGCTCTGGAACCGGCCCGCAGAAGCAAATAGCCGGCCCGATTTCCACCTTCCCGTCCGCACCGCGTCTTCGAAAGCGGAGGTTAACTTATTTGTCCGTGGGAACAAAGGGACCACGGGGGAAATGACTTGACTTACAAATCCACTGACTGCAGTGCATTCAGGTCTCCCGTTCTCGATGAACTGAATTGCTTCGTCGATCGATTTGAACCGGTGCACAGCGCAACGCGACTGGGCTGCCTGCCGTTGCCAGGCGATTGGTAGACCGGTGTTTTTCCACGGACTTTTATCCACCAAAAGGATTGCGTATAATCCGACGGAGTGTTTTGGATCGAGCGGGCTTTTAAGCGAATTGCCAATGAACGACTGGAACGATGCCGAGCAACGGGTCGAGAAAGCTCAGGAGCTTTTCGAGCAGCACCGCTGGCAGGAAGCGCTGGACGAACTGCAGGCCGCCACCGCGATTAATCCGTATAACGGAAGCTGGTTTTTCAATACTGGTTTAACGCTCGACGAAATGGAGCGTTTCGATGAAGCCATCGACGCCTACCGAAAAGCACTTGAAATTGACGCAAACGATATCCAGGCGATGAGTTGCCTTGGGGTGGATCTGCATCGCGTGGGTCAATACGAGCAGGCGCTGAATTACTTCGCCAGGATTGAAACGATCGAGCCATCTTTCGAGCAATCCTATTGCAATCGCATCGCGACGTACCGCGAACTTGGGAATCACGAAAAAGCCGAGGAGATGTTCTACCTCGCCCGGCTTTATCGCGAGCACTGCCCGGATTGCTATTACAACATGGGCTGCAGCCTTCTCGACCGCGGCCAATACGATCGCGCGGTTTACTGCTGGCAACGCACGCTGGATCTGGATGACCGATATCCCGACGCACAGGTCCGTATTGCCGATGCCCTCTGGAAAAAAGGCGAACTGGAAGCCGCGCGCAGCGGTTTCTCGCCGGGCTTCGCCAGGATCCCGGCAACACCGAAGCGCTTCTGGATCTCGGCGAATTGTTACTGCAGATGGGCCAAGTTGATGAAGCCGGCGAAAAGTTCCGCCGCGTGATCGAGCTTGCGCCCGAAGACCCCGCCGGCTATTTCTGCCACGGCCGCTGGCTGTTACGCCTCGACCGCGATGAGCTTGCCATTGAAGCTTTTAAAAAATCGCTGGAACTCGATCCCACTTATCCCGGGGCACATATGCGGCTCGGGGAACTGTATCAGCGTCAACGAAACCGAGCCCTGGCTCGAAAACATCTTCGCGCTGAGCTTTTGCTTCGTCCTGAGGATCCGGGTGTGCTTCTGGATCTTTCGAATCTGCTCATGGATAACGGGCAAAGCCGGGCGGCTATCGCCTGCCTGAAGCGCATGACCAGTGTCGATCCGGAAAATGTGGGTGGCTGGCAAAACCTCGCGGTGGCTCAGTTCATGCGAGGGCAATACCAGCCCGGCATCGAGAGCAGCGAAGAGGCTCTCAAGCGCGAGCCGGAAAACCTGCTCACCCTGTTCAATCTCGCGCTGGCTCATGAAAATGCCGGCAACTATGCCGAGGCTTTACGCTGGGTTACCGCCGGCCTGAAACTGGAGCCCCGAGATCTGATTTTTCAAAAGCTGGAATTTCGGCTTCGCGTAATGAGCCGAGTGCAGAAAATCCGCAGACTGGCAACGCGATTAATCTTCTGGAGTGGCCGTTAAACCGGCAATTGCCTGTTGCGATTTAACTCGCATTTGGGCTTTTTTCCAAATTCGCTTTTTCAGTCTCATGTCCCAGAACAAACTGGGATTGCGGCGAAAAATCATCTGCAAGTTATTATATCATCTAGATTTGCAATCTTCCCGGCCGATTGGGGATTTTCACAGTCCCAGCTCCACATCCACTCGGCCGAAACGCGCCATTGCGCAGATGTCTCACCGGATTTGTGCCGCGGGAATCAAAACCGGTGGCGAATTCCTGACCAAATGCCCACCCGCCACCCAATGACAGGCGGAGCAGCTTGGTCGGGTTCAATCGGAATCCCACCTCAACGCGATGCTCCTGCAGAAAAAATCGCCGATCGGCAGGCATCTCCGATAGATGAAACGCCGTAAATCGATCGGTATAGGAACCGTAAACGGTGTAGTGCTTGAGAAACTCCCAGCCAATCTGGCCGGAAAAAGTCTGCAGCATCGCCCAACCGGCAACGACCTGCAAACCATTCAAAGGCTCATACGTAATCGAATTATTAGGAAACCCAATGAGATACGTCAGATGATCATTATACCGGTCAGCATATTCGACAGCGGGAATAGGGATGTCCGGCGCAAATGTTCGGTTGCCGTCGTAATTGAGCGCGACGAGGATTGCCTTGTCTTTGGAGAATTCGCGCCCCACGATGATATTGCCCGTCGCGTAAACCGCGTGCGGATCTGAAAACGGTGTGTCGCCGGCATAACCTAAAGCGCCGGTAATCACCACAAACCATTTGTTAATCAGCGCCACCGGCTGAGAAAACCCAACCGATGTATTCCACAGGTGGTTCGGCAATGCCGGGTCATGGGAATTGATGTCCACGTACATCACATCATATCCAAACCGCGGCGAAGCCTGCTGGTCCGGCAATACACGCCAGCGACCGACTGCCCGGTACACATCCAGCTGCACGTTGTCAGCGTGGTCCTCCTTCGTGGGATTGGCCGCCTCGAGCACCGCCTCGGTGGAGGTGTCAAACATCTGACCGGCACTGAAAGGTTTGATCAGCAGATCCGGACCCGACTGGGCAGCACATCGATCGACAAATCCGATGAGGAAAAACACCGGCAATACAAAAAACAATCCCCGTAAAATCAGTTTCATGGCTCGGGAGTATGCCGTTGGTCCGGCCAATTGGGAAGGTCAAAATATCCCGCATCGGTTTCAGCAGGCGCATTGCGCTTTGCCGACGTCAAATCTGCGTCGATGCGCGCCGCCGGTAAATCAAGTTATGACGCAGGCCGAACCGTCCGATCTGTAGCTCAGGGGCGAGAAACTTTTTGGAAGGATTCCAATGGCACTAGCAGCTGTTACCCAGGCATTCAGTCAATACGCACAACAAGTTGTCGGAGGATCCGGCTCGTCATCAGCAGGAACATCGGTGGCAGCACAGCAGGAAGCAAACGAAACGCTGGCAACCACAAAACAGGAAGCAGCCAAAGGGGATCGCCAGGCGAAGATCAAACTTGCCAAGTTAGCACAGAACACCCCCGCTGCTTCTGCCACTGCCACTGCGCCGTCCGAGCCAGGAAAAGGTTCGGCTGTGGACAAAATCGCGTGAATGAAAACGGCTGGGAAATAAGGGGCATGAGGGACAATCCAAGCGTCTCTCATTATGTCGACCCGACCGATGAAAAATTCGCGTCCACTTTGAGTTTTCCTGCTCCCTTCGCCCAGCGAAGAAACTCACCCACCCCCCGCTGATAACACCGCGCGGTATTGGCAGCCAACCCACGCTGCCGAGCCTTGCGTTGGACCCGTTCGAGCAGTTTCATAAACCCCAAACCTGCTTCAGGATTGCGCGAAGTCAATAAAAACATGAACTTGACGTAACTACCCGCAGCTGATGTATTAAGAACATACAATCCCTGACTCACACTGCGGTCGTTCAGCATGTGAGTGGGAAGAACAATAGTTAGCTTGCACTCGCCGAACGAACGTTTTTCGGTTACAATCGCTGCTATATGACAGCCGATACCTTCCGTGAAATCATGAAACGTAAACCGTTTGAGCCGTTCCGCGTCGTTATGAGCAGCGGCGAAAGC
>CAWBWQ010000003.1:0-850805 GCA_963792535.1 uncultured Phycisphaerales bacterium | reverse complement strand
AGTGCGCTTATGCGTTTAGCCACATAAGCGTACATACGGCTGGCTGACGCCAAACTCGGCGGCGATGGCTTCGACGCCTTTGGCTTCCCCTCGGCCAGCTTGGCGAATGCTTCCGCCTCGTCCATTGGGTGCATGGCTTCGCGGACAAAGTTTTCCGCCAGCGCAGCGCATCGGCGGTGTCGTCATCGACCGACCGCAAGACACATAGCACCTTCGGCGGTTTCGCAGAATCTTTGTACACCTCCGCAGCGTGCCAGCCTGCGGTTCCCTGCGATCACTTTGAAATCACCGGCGTTGCCGTCATCCGCCCGGACCACCAGCGGGGCAAGCAGTCCATGCGCCCGGATGGAAGCGACCATCTGCCGGTGCGCCTCCCGCTGCGGTTTAACGCGGCGGGGATTCCGCTTGCTGGGAATCAATTTGGACAACGATACAGAAATCTGAACATCACGAGATTGAGATACATTGCGATTCATAAATCACGCTTTCTTTGTTTTGAATACATTGAATTGAATAGATACAAAACAGTTCATTCCCCCCTGTGGCCATCCGTGGCCCGGTTACCGTCCATGCGAAACTTCCATCGGGGTTAGATCGGGATGTCAGACCCGACCCACCGACTCACCTTGCACCACATTCGAGCGTGGTGGCCGGGTGTTTCTACCGGTCCCGTTGCGCTTGGCGGGTGTGGTATTGCGCCCGGCTGGCTTGCCATTGCCTGCCTTCCCGCTGCCGGGTTTGGCATCGACAAACCGGAATTGCTCGACCACCACGCGGATTTTGCTGCGCCGCTGGCCGTCCTCCTGCTCCCACTGCTCGAATTTCAGATCGGCCTTCGATGTGAATTGGTCGTCCCTTGGTCAGGCTCTCGCCGATGCGTCTGCCCGGTTCTGCCGAACGCGGCGCAGTCGATGAACAAGACATCCTCTCGGTCGTCCCCGTCGGCATCCTTCCACTGGCGGTTAACCGCCAGTGCGAAGTCGCACACCTGGGTGTCGGAATTGGGCAGGTTCCGCAACTCCGGGTCGCGGGTGAGGTTGCCCATAAGAATCACTCGGTTGAAGCTGGCCATGATAATCTCCTTGTGTATTGTGTATGGCCTTGTTGGGCGGCGTCCCTTTGACGACCGCTCCCCAGCCCGCCCCGATGCGCCTCCATGCGCACCGGGACAGGTTCGGGGAGCGGTCGCCTTACAGCGCTCCCGCCAGTTCCAATGCACCCCGATACGCTGCCTGTTTGATCTGGTGAGACTGGCCAAACCAAACCGAATCCAACTGCCGGTCCAGCTTGTCGGCGGGTGATCCGCCACGGAACTTGCGCTGGTGGTCGGCCCATTCGCTGACCGCGTTGTACGCGCCCCATGCGGTGTGCTTCACGCCCGGCAAGGTGTTCTTGTCGTTGTCAAAGTTGTCGAGCATCTGCCCCAACACTTCTTCGCGGGTTTTCTTCTGCCGGTCGGTGCCGTGGGGCAGGTCCGCCCCGGTCAATCCCCGGAAGTACCCGATGCCTCGGTGACGCTCAAATCCTTTGCGAGCATCGCATGCAGTTCATCATCAAACTTGTCGAACCGGGCTGCGATGATTCCCAGCTTCGCCCGTGCTTCGGCAATCCGGCTTTCCAGCCGGGGATGATGGGAAATCGTCAACCCCTCAACGCCCGCCTCCCGCAGGGCCAGATTGAGCGTGTTCTGGCATACCACGCGGCACGGTCGTCGGAATCATCCGCAGCGCCTGGCTGCCGTCGTGCGTGTTGGTCAAGAGAACGTAAGGCTTAATCAGGTCGTCCGGCCCGGCCCGGTACTCTTTGGGGATGCTGGCCATCATCCAAACCCGCTTGCCCCCGTGCAGACTGCCCGCCGTCTCGTACATCGCCAGCTTGTCCCCAACCAATCCGTCCATGAAGTCGAAAGCTTCATGGTTCTGAAACACCCGATAGCGTTTCCGACCACGCCCAACACCGCTTTGGTGTCGGTGCGGACGTTCGCCACCGTGTCCGGTATGCCCGCTTCTCGGTCTGCGTGATTGTCCGGGTCGAAAGCCCGGACCGGCCATTGCTCGACGCGCCAATCCAGTCCCGCGAGGCCGATAGCCTCGGCGCTGGTGGTTGCGTTCTCGATCACCATGCCCAACTGGTGCCACGCGGGTTCACCGGTAACAAACACTGCGGCTCTTCCCGTCGTCTGGTCAATTGCGTGTGCCATAAAGACACCTCCAAAAAGGATGAAAACCTCTGACCGGGATGGCTTAGGCCCAAACAGGCCCAAGCAATTTTTTGACCTCCCGGCTTCGTAGAAGCATGCCGGGAGTCAAAAAAGAGGAATCCTCTTGCTGTCGGCGGGAACGCTCGCCAAGCCGGTCGAAGGGCATGCCACGCACAGACGCGCAGGGCTGTACCCGGACCGAGCATCGAGCATGGCATGACCTTTCGAATGCGCCCGGCGAGCAAGATTTGCCGCAGGCCCGCAAATCCGCCGCTTGCGGCCTCAAAGAAAATCAGCGGGTCTGCCTTCCCCTCATGTTCACGCCGACATCCTTAGCGGCGGGCGTGACCGCCGCTCGTCGTCCGCCAGTAAAACTCGACGGATTGACGACCAGGTGAGGCGGTGTGGAGAGATTCGGCAATTGTCAATGGAGCAGTCAGAGGTCCAAGATTGTCTTCACGATTGAGTCGCATTGATCTTGGCTTCAAGATCCGCAGCGAGCGAATGAGAGGAAGTCGAAAGCGAGGGCGAAGATCCAAACAGCATGACCTGCGTGCTCTGCTTTGCATTGCCCAGAACGACTATGCTGGCGTCAGAACTCCCTCGCTTGTGAAGCTGCCACCCTTGTGGCTTCAGAATCAAGGTGAACTGAATATCACGCGCGCGCCGCCACCTGCTCTACATAGAACATATCCATTTCAAACGGGATTCATATAAATAACTTTCGTCAAATGTTGTGGGTGTGTGAAGGCCAGATTTTTCGCTAGCAAGCCTCGAAAGAGCCTCCTAAATTTGAATGGGCATCGCAGCGGGCGGTGCGTGAAATAGAGGAGCGGCCAAATGATTGCGTGGTTACTGAAGCGACCTTATTCGATCGCATCCTTGTTGGTGTTGATTGTGCTGCTTGGCATCGGCGCGGCGCTGCGGATGCCGATCGATATTTTCCCGGCGATCAATGTGCCGGTGGTCAGCGTCGTCTGGACCTACAGCGGGATGACCCCCTCGGAGATCCAAAACCGAATCCTGACCCTGCATGAGCGGCAGATGCCGGCGCTGGTGGACGACATCGATCATATTGAAGCCAACAGCTACCAAGGCGTAGGCGTAATCAAAGTATACCTGCATGAGAACGCCGATGTCACCCGAGCCGTCGCCCAGGTGGCCAGCAGTGCTTTGATCGTGCTGAAGTACATGCCTCGAAATATCACCCCGCCGATGGTGCTGCGTTATGGGGCGACCGACGTACCGATCCTGCAACTGAGCCTCAGCAGTAAATCGCTTACCGATACCAGGCTGAATGATCTCGGGCAGAACGTCATCCGCCCTGCACTTGGCGGCGGTGCCAGGCGTGTCGCTGCCACAGCCGTATGGCGGCAAACCTCGCGTCGTCATGGTCGACATGGACCAACAAGCCATGGCTGCGCAGGGCCTGCAGCCCAGCGACATCAGCGACGTGTTGCTGAATAACAATGTGATCGTCCCCGCGGGAGATGTAAAGATCGGATCGAAAGACTATCCGGTTACAATGAACAACAGCCCGGATGTCATCGCGAAAATGAATGACTTCCCGGTAAAAACCATCAATGGCCGGCAAGTGTTTCTTCGCGATGTCGCGCATGTTCATGATGGATTTCAAACCCAGACAAACCTGGTGACCCAAAACGGTGCGCCCGGTGCGCTGTTGACCATTCGCAAAACCGGAGCGGTTTCTACCTTGGCGGTCGTCGGCGGGGTTCGGGATTACTTGCCCGAACTTCAAAAGCAATTGCCCAAGGGGGTTTCGGTGACTCCGTTGTTTGACCAATCCGTTTTCGTGCGTGCAAGTCTTCAAGGCGTTGTTCGCGAAGGCGCCATCGCCGCCGGGCTTACCGCGCTGATGATCCTGCTGTTCCTGGGGAATTGGCGATTGACGTTGATCGTCATGTTGTCGATCCCCACCTCGATTCTAGTGGCCCTGGTCGTGATGTACTTCATGGGGCAGACGCTTGAACACCATGACGCTTGGCGGATTCGCGCTGGCGGTGGGAATCCTGGTCGATAACTCCACCGTTGTGATCGAGAACATCGAGCGTCATCGCTCGCGAAGGCGATTCGCTCACCGAAGCCATCGTTAATGGCGCGAACGAAATCGGCATCCCGACGTTGCTCTCCACGCTGTCGATCTGCATCGTGTTCGTCCCGGTTTTCCTGCTGTCAGGCGTGGCCAAATATCTGTTCTCACCTCTATCGCTGGCGGTGCTGCTCTCGTTGCTGGCCAGCCTGGCGCTTGTCGTTCACGGTGGTTCCGGTGATGTTCGATTTCCTGATTCTATCATCAAACCGGCATCGAGCACGGAGCTGACACAAACGCGCCGAGCCGAAACCCATTTGTCGTGGGCACACAGGCGATTCAATCAGTGGATTTGAACGGCTCCGCGACGGTTATCGCAACGCCCTCGCGTGGTGCGTTGCGCACCGTGGATCACGGCGGCGTTTTTCGGTGTTGTTGATGGTCGTTTCGCTGGCGCTGTTTCCGCATTCTCGGCCGGGACTTTTTTCCCAACGTTGATGCCGGACAGATGCGACTGCACGTCCGTGCTCCGGCGGGCAGTCGCGATCGAAGTCACGGCGCGGTATTTTGCCCGGGTGGAGAAAGCGGTCCGCGAAATCGTGGGCAATGACCAGATCAAGTCCGTGCTGGACAACATCGGCCTGCCATACAGCGGCATGAATATGGCCATCGGCGACACGGCTACCGTGGGAACGATGGACGGCGAAATGCTGATCTCGCTGAATGAAGATCACACGCCCACCGCAGCGCACATGGCCGACCTTCGGCGTGAATTGCCCAGGCGTTTTCCTGATTGTCAGTTCTTTTTCCAGGCTGCCGACATCGTCAATCAGGTGCTGAACTTCGGTCAGCCTGCTCCGGTCGATGTCCGTGTCGTCGGGTCTGACCCGGAAAAGACCTATGCCCTGGCCGCCAAGCTGTCCAAGGATCTGAGCGGGGTTCCCGGCGTAGTCGATAGCCATGTCTACCAGATACCCAATGTCCCGGGATTAAAATTTCAGGTCGATCGTAGTCTTGCCCAGCAGGTTGGCATGACTCAAAGAAAAGCAGCGGACAGCCTGCTGGTGACGCTCAACTCCAGCATCCAGATCGGTCCAAACTTCTGGGTGAATCCCAAGAGTGGCGTCAGTTATCCATTGGTCGCACAGACACCGACCTACACCATCAATTCCCTGCAGGATCTGCGGACGATGCCGCTGCGGACTTCGGGCCCGATCGAATCGGCAATCAGGGCAGTTGCTGATGAATATTGCCGATATTGAGCGAATTCAGTCGCCGGCGTTAATCAGCCAGCTGAATGTGCGGCCGGTGTTCGACGTGAACGCCAATGTCCAGGGCCGCGATCTGTATGGCGTTTCCAAAGATATCGAAGGTGCTCGACCGGGACAGTCCGCCAGCCTCCGAGCCGATCACCATCACCCTGACAGGCCAGATCGACACGATGGCTGAAGAGCTACAACGGCTTGTTCGGCGGAATGGCGCTGGCCGTGGTGCTGGTGTTCCTGCTGATGGTCATCAAATTTCAAAGTTGGCTTAGCCCGATGATCGTGCTGCTGGCGGTGCCGTTTGCCTTATCCGGCGTGATGTGGGGTTTGTTTCTCACCCATACCTACATGAGCGTTCCCGGCACTTATGGGCGGACTGATGTGCATCGGGCTGGCCACCGCCAACAGCATCCTGGTTGTCTCCTTCGCCGACGATCGGATGGCAGAAGGATATAGCGCCGGTCGAGGCCGCGGTCGCCGCCGGGTTCACACGGCTTCGCCCGGTGCTGATGACCGCCGCCGCGATGATCCTGGGCATGCTGCCGATGGCTCTGGCACTGGGCGAGGGCGGTGAGCAAAACGCGCCGCTGGGTCGGGCGGTCATCGGCGGCCTGACTTTCGCCACGTTTGCCACTCTGATTTTTGTGCCCGCGATGTTCGCCCTGATGAATCGACAGAGAAATCCTCAGTCGAATTCTCGGGAACTGAATCATCCGCCTTTATCGGCTCTTGCAATCTGAACAACAACAAGGTTCGAATTTCATGGAACAAAACGTCACTACCGACTTCCCGCAGGTAAGCGGAAGCAATCATAACCCTCATGGGCTTGATCCTGGGGATGGATCGGATCATCACCGAATCTCTACAACCTACTCGCCAAAGACAGGCCGGTTGCTGGCGTTTGGCGCCGGCGGATTAGCTCTGCTGCTCCTGATCGGGTTCGTGATTGTGTTTGCAGTACGCCATCATCACGAACAGCTCGCCTCAGAGCAGGCGGCTGTAGTCTGTGATTCGAAAGAAACGGTTGAGGTCGTAAACGTCCAACCCACCGCTGGCACTTACCCGCTTGTGCTGCCCGGGCAAACCGCCGGCTGGTATCAAAGCACCATTTATTCGCGTGTCGATGGTTACATCGCCACGTGGACAGCCGACATTGGAGATCGCGTGAAGCAGGGGCAGACGCTCGCGACCATAGATACACCTGAAATGGACCAGCAGTTGAACGCCGCCCGCGCTAAAGCGACAGCGACCGATGCGCAGGTGCAGGTGGCGGAGTCAAACGTGTCAATCGCCAGGCTCACCTACGACCGTTGGCGCGATTCGCCCAACGGGGTTGTTTCCGAACAGGAACGAGAAGAGAAAAAAGCCACGTACGATTCGGCCAACGCACAATTAGCTGAGGCTAAGGCGCAGGCCCAACTGGATCAGGCAGATATCGGCCGCTATACCGCCATGGAAGCGTTCAAGAATGTGACCGCCCCCTATGACGGTGTAGTTACCGCCCGGCATGTGGATATCGGGGATCTGGTTACCTCTGGAAGTTCTGTCAACACAAGCCCGCTTTATAGTGTGGCTCAATCGAAAGTGATTCGAGTTTTCGTTGATGTTCCGCAGAAGGCGGCCGGTTCGCTCAGCAAAGACTTGCGATCCTACGCCACCACCGAACAGTATCCCAATCGCAAATTTGAAGGCAAAGTGGCGAGGATGGCTATGAGCATCGATCCCAAAACCCGCACCGAACAAACAGAAGTAGACATCCCTAATAACGATCTGACGCTGGTGCCCGGCATGTACGTTCAGGTGACTTTCGAATTAAAGCAGAAGGCCCTGATGGAAGTTCCCGCGGCGGCAATCTTGTTCCGGCCTAATGGGCTTCAGGTGGCGGTGGTCGATGGCAGCAGCAAAATCGAGTTCCGTGACATCGCGGTTGCAAAAGATAACGGTGACACGGTCGAACTTGCGAGCGGCGTGGACTCTGGCGATCGCGTTGCGATCAACATCAACAGTGATATCGCTTCAGGCCAGCAGGTGGAAGTTGCACAGGATAACACTGCAAACGTGGTGACCCCGCCGGTCCAAATGGCCGCGGCGGACAAGTCTATCAAATAAGATCCGGCTCAATTCAACGCACGATCAACAAGCCCGGTTGAAGGTAACTAGATGAGCAAGCGAAAACTGTACAGCGTGCTGATATTAACCACTGCGACGATGTTCGCCGGTTGTAATATGGGCCCGGATTACAAACGCCCTACCGTGCAGATGCCGGCACAGTTTGCTGCGCTGCCGACCACACAGCCATCAACTCAGCCGACCGTGCACATGGATCTGGTCCATTGGTGGGAAACACTTGGCGATCCTGAATTGGATCGTCTGCTGAACAAAGCTGTTGAATCCAATCTGGATTTGCAGGTTGCGGTGGGCCGGCTTCGGGAGGCTCAATCGGCTGAGGCGCTCTTCACCGGGTCGGCGTTACCAAGTTTAAACTTCAGCGGCGTGGCGGGTGTGGGCACTGGTACCAGCCAGACACGGGGTGGTCTTGCTGATGGACCCTTGAACGCAGCCTCGTACACCACCGGCTTAAGGCAGGTCACACATGCCTTGGGAGTCGACACATTTTTCGAAGCAGATCTGTTCGGAAATCTTCGCCGCGCCGGTGAAGCCGCCGTAGCGGATGCTGCTGCCGCGGAAGAGTTTCGCAATCAGGTGGTGGTCACATTGCTGGCGGATGTCACCCGGCAATACGTGCTGGTGCGCACGTTACAGATGCGGCTGGATATCGCTCGGCAGAATGTGCTCGCCGAGCAGCATGCCGCTGATCTGGCTCACGAAAGGTATCGTCGCGGCATCGTGAACGAGCTGGATTCGGCTTTGGCCGATCGCGAGCTAGCCAGTACCGAAGCGACAATCGATCCGCTTCGGGCCCAGGTGCTGGCGTCAGAGCGCGCGATCGCGGTATTGCTGGGGGAAGATCCTGATTCGCTGGTGACTGAATTAAGCAAGCGGGTGCAACTGCCCAGCCCACCAGCCACGGTAGACGCGGGAATGCCGGGTGAGCTACTTCGTTGCCGGCCGGATGTTCGACAGGCAGAAGCGCAGCTGATTGCGGCGAATGCCCGTCTGGGTGTTGCCACCGCAAATCTCTATCCGAAGATTTTTCTGTCGGCAGCGGCAGGCGAGGAAGGGCAGGGAATTAATCGCACGCCAGTCGATTGGCGATTTATCTGGACCGTTGGACCCACGATAGAGTATCCGCTGCTGGATTTTGGCACAGCCGATGCGCGGGTTCAGCAGCAGAATCAGATAACCCGCGAAATGGTTGCAAACTATAAGAAGACGATTTTAACTGCGGTACAGCAGGTTGACGATGCACTGACGGGGTATGACGCCGAGCGCAGCCGGTTACAAAATCTGGGCCGCGCGGTTGCCGCCGCCCAGCGAGCGTTAGGTCTGGCCAAGCAACGGTATGATCGCGGCATTATCGATTATTTGAATGTTCTAGACGCTGAGCGTTCGCTGTACGCCTTGCAAGACGAACAGGCAGTCAGCGCAAACGCTGCCTTGGCTGATTTTGTGAATGTCTGCCAGAGTCTTGGCGGTGGGTGGGAAGGATTTCCACCACCTCCACCGCTTAAAGCTCCACTACCAGCGGTGTTTGCTACCTTGCGGGATGCGACCGGGAATTCTGATCGCCCAATCCGATAAGTTTCTTACCGCATCAAACAAAGCGAGCTGCCAGCGACGATTCACTGGCAGCCCGTTTGATTCAGAAGACAAGGTTACAGCAACAACTGGAACTGTGCCTCGCCCACAAATTCTCCATGCTTGCTGGGATTGGCCAGGACGTCATTGGGTGTGTCGTCGATAGGAATGCCATTTGGCAGATAGGTTCCCTGCACGGTCAGCTTGCAGCGGTGACCGTAAAAGTAGTAATTCGCCCCACCCGTGATCGACGGGATATAGGTGCAGCTGCCAGCGGGAGTTCCCGCGAGGTGAAGGTATTCAAACCGGCCGTAAGGTTCGAGATGAGTGTTAATCAGGTAACCAACCTGACCTACGAATGAATATTCGTTGGTCGCATCATTCAAAACGGTGGAGGGTGGCGCGGCAATGCTTGCGCCGGTAGCCGACTGGGTTGCGATCCCAAAGTTGTGGTTTGTGTATCGGTCGCTGAACGAGGTGTAGGCGGACCAGCCGTTCTGGTCGGCGTAGAAAAGATCTGCATCGGCCACGGTCTGACCCGAGTGCCCGCGTTCGGAATATTCACCCCCGGCTCCGAGGACCAGCAGCGGCTGTTTCACGCCTGAAGCGCCCATCTGGTAGTCCTGCCATCGGCCCATGAGCTTGTATTCAGCGCGACCGACAAAGCCGTAGTTAAATGCATTGGAATTGGGATAGTCCAGGAAGTTGGTATTGGCTGATCGAAGGCCGTGATCGATACCAGTTTCTGCTCGGAACCAATCCTTGGGGTCGTAACCGACGGTGGCCCCTTCTGCGAACGTATCACCGTTGAAGAAAATATCACCGGTCAGCGATCGTTCGGTAGCCTGCTGGTAGCGCGAGCTGACGATCGACTCATGGTAAACCGGATCTTTGATCTGCCCGGCGTGCAGGAAGAATGGGGTGCTGGGGACAGCGTATTTTACCCAGGCCTCTTCAAGCAGCGGTGAACCACCGAGATTGTTGCTGACCGTGCCCACGGTCCTTCCGCCGTTGGTGACGGTGGCGTTGCCGCTGGCCCGCACGGTTGCCCAGTTAAACATGTAGGTCAGATTTGGACCAAACACGTTGCCGTCGAAACCAAATCGCATTCTGCGGAGCTCAAAGCCATTATCGGTCTCGTCCGCGCCGCCGACTTTAAAATCCTGGCGAACGTTGGTGACGTCGCGTAGCTGCATGTGCAACCAGGGACGGAGCACGAAGTTTCCATCGGTGCTCTGCAGAGTAAAGCGGTTATCAAAGTACCCAGCCGACAAACCGATCGCCGGCGATTTCACCGGGCCAGGCGCGAGCTGCAAACCGGTCGTGTCCGAAGTCCGCGCGGGCACCTCGCCCGCGGCCTGCTGCTGTTTCATGGTATTCACTTCGGATCGCAGCTCGTGCACTTCATCCTGCAGTTGCTGCTGCGATTCGGTTTGAGAATCCGGTTGGGTCGTTGCATCGGCTGCCAATAGCGTGCCGGTGAACATCAAAGTTCCGACGGAAATACAGCTTATCCAGAGACTGGATCGAATCA
Source organism: uncultured Phycisphaerales bacterium (assembly GCA_963792535.1). Lineage (GTDB taxonomy): Bacteria > Planctomycetota > Phycisphaerae > Tepidisphaerales > Tepidisphaeraceae > CBDAQA01. Next base: position 840,057 of record CAWBWQ010000003.1, on the reverse strand, counting down.
TCACGTTGCTCCTTCGCTTGACTAGGAAAAAAACACCAGATCCGAACGATATGGTGAACCCGATTTTTGTTGTTTGAGCGGGAGAATAAGTTTCCGTTAAGACGCCGTCGACTATTTTAAAAGTTTTCATCTATTGATTTCCTATAGTTAAACTCTATTTTGTCCCCGCCAGCGTTCGAGGAAGCCCCGTTTGGGGCAAATCGAAGGCTATAGCCCCAGGAGAAAGCGATGAAAGCAGCAAGATTAAGCGTAATGGTCCTGATTTTGGCGACTAGCGGCGCACGCGGTGTGCGGGCGGATCAGCCCAGTACGCAGCCTGTGGCGGAGGAAATTCAGCAGTTGAAGCAGGCGCGTGAATCAGCTGGAGGCCAAACAATCGGCCAGCGCTTCGGTTGCGCCGTTTACGTTCAGGACGACCACCGCCAATGCCGGCGCCGGGGTGAACGATGTGGTCAGTTCGATCACAGGTGGATGGGACGGCAGCCGCTTTACCCTTAGCAGCGAGGATGGAAATTTCACCTTCCATCCAGCGCGCTGGTCGATGTGCGCGATATGCTGAGTTACCGAACGCGTATCCCGACCAAAGGAAGTGGCGAGGTAGCGGCAACGGGCTATGACACGCAAAACGGGTTTGACATCAGCCGAGCTCGATTCATCGCCGATGGTACGTTGTTCCACCAGGCGGGGTATCTCATTCAGGTGGCTGACGATCAGGGAACAGGTTTTACGCTGCTTGATGCTGTGGGAAGCTATCGGTTTGGGGATTCGCCATTCAGTGTTAAGGCAGGGCAATTCAAGGACCCGGTCTGGCATGAACGCAATGTGTCTGAGGCCAATCTTCTGGCGGTCGACCGGTCGCTTGCAGAAACTTTTCTCGCCGGTGGTCAGGGGAGTCGAATCCAGGGTGCTGGGGTGACCTACGACGCAGGTCGGATTCGCGCTCAGGTGGTCGCTCACGACGGTTTCAATTCGCAGAACAGCAAGTTTTTTGATGCGGGCGGTGTCGGCGCGGGTGTGGGCGGTGAATCAGGGGTGACTCCCACCGATTTCGGATTTAGCGGTCGAGCGGAATACATACTGATTGGTGACCGAACGTCTCAATTCAATCCATTCAACGAATACGATCAGTTCACCTCGCTGCATGCCAGGCAGGATATCCTCGTCGTAGGAGGAGGTGCTGATTACAGTCAGGCTAATTCCAATGATCTGTTGGCCCACACCGTCGATCTGCAATACAACAGCATCTGCGGTTTGTCGGCATATGCGGCGTATCTGGGCACCTATCGGTCGCTTCACACTAATCAGGGTGTGACCCCAGGGAATTACTACGACAGTGGTTTTGTCGTTCAGGCGGCCTATGTCATCAATCAACACCTTGAGCCGTTTGTACGATTCGACTGGACGCGCTTCGATCCCAGCTCCACTCGAGCGATAACAGGATTGAACAGCCATCTTGTTCAGGAAGTAACCGCAGGTGCCAACTACTACATCTACGGCCAAAAGATGAAGGTGACCGTCGACGGGACCTGGTTACCCAATGGCTCGCCAGCGGATTCCGATGCACTCGGCGTACTCCGCGACAGCGGGCGATACGAGTTTGTGCTGCGTACACAGTTGCAAGTAGCAATCTGATCGTTCGCGCGGACCGGCTGATGTAACGGGTCTTTGGTGCCCAAGCTATTTTGACAAGTACGCTCAGCAGCGTTGCAATATGCGGAGATGCACCCAAAGACAATCCTGATCGTCGATGATCAGAAGGAACTGGCGGAATATGCCCGTCGCTTTTTGGAACAAGCCGGTTATGAGGTGATTCTCGCTCCAGACGGGACCACAGGCCTGAGCATCGCTAAGAAGCACAGGCCGGACCTGGTAGTGCTGGATCTGACCATGCCGGACCTGGATGGGCTGGAAGTCTGCACGCGACTGAGAGCTGATCCCCGCAAAAGGCGCCTGCCCATTCTGGTTCTCTCTGCTAGGGCAAGTGCAGCCGATCGCGTATTGGGATTGGAAACCGGCGCGGATGATTATCTGGTCAAACCGTTTGACCCGCACGAATTGGTTGCAAGAGTGAAAGCGCTTCTTCGCCGGGCCGCCGCTTCAGAGAATTCTCCAGCAACTATTCGCGTGGGTGATCTGACCGTTGATCTGCACGCGCGCCAGGTTCTTTATCGCGAATCACCGGTTGTGCTCACCGCTGCTCAGTATCGAATTATCGAAGCCCTCGCAATTCGAGCCGGGCACGTTCTCTCGCGGGATGAAATTATTGAGGCCGCGCTGCGCGATGACAGTGAGGTAACCGAGCGAACGGTGGATGCGCACATCGCCGGGATTCGCAAAGCCCTCGGGCCGGCAGGAAATCACATCGAAACCGTGAGAAGTTTTGGATATGTGTTCCGAGCCACGCCGACAGCATGAGTCATTCGCATCAACAATCTTATAAGTGTAACGCCAATCAGCGAGCGTGCTTTAGATTGGCGTGCGTACAGGCCGTCATACAGTTCGATTAAATAGGGCCGTTCTGGATCCCGAATCTGCGAGGGTTGAAGCCACGTTAGGTATTGGTGTTGGAATGAATCGACCGCTTTTATTCTCGGCGGACTTGGTCAGTGACCGGACAAAGCGGAAGCCGTACGGTAAAGGTGGCTCCTTTTCCCGGGCCGTCGCTCGCGGCGGTCACGGTTCCTCCATGTGCTTCGGCCAGTGTCCGGCAGATTGAAAGGCCCAGCCCCAATCCACCGAACCGGCGGGTAACATCAACCCCGCCTTGTTCAAACGCGAGGAAGATCGTAGGTAGCCGGCTTAGTTCAATACCCGCGCCGTTGTCGATAACGTCCACGACAATCCAACCACCGGGTTCGTTACGGGTTCGCACCGCGATCCAACCGCCCTGGGGAGTAAACTTGATTGCGTTGCGCAGGATGTTCCAAAATATCTGCTGCAAACGATCGGCATCTCCGTAGATTTCCGCGTCTGCGGCCGCTAAATCCAACCGCAATTCAAGGTGTTGTTCTTCAATTTCTTTCTGGCAGGCGCGAACAGTGGTCGTCACGGCGGCATGCAAATCCATATCGTCCAGCGCCAGCGGCAGCTTGCCGTGGGTGAGCTTCACCACATCGAGAAGATCATCGATAATCCGAACCTGCAGGGCGATATTCCGGCGAATAGTCTCAAGTTCAAGCCGGACTGGCCCGGTGACACTTGTATCTTGCTCAGCGGTAGCCACTGCCATCAAAACCGGGCTCAATGGCGTGCGTAACTCGTGGCTGACCATCGCAAGGAACCGCGTTTTAGCGGCGCTAGCTTCCTCAGCCGCAACACGCGAACGCTCGGCGGCGTCTCTGGCTTTCTCCGCCAATTCGCGCGCCCGGCGGGTGACAAAGTGCAGCGCACTGGCAAGCAGCGCCACCACCGAAAACACAGCCGTCCTGATCAGATCGATCTGATCCGCTCTCAATTCGCCATGCCTAGGCAATAGCCGATAGGCAATGATCGACGACAGAACAAGGCTCAGCATCCCCGGGCCAAGTCCCCCGTACCACGCGCTGATGACGACCGCCCCCAATAGCGGTGATAACCCCGTGTATCCAACTCGCTGAAGTGCGAGGACCAGACCGATTGCCGTCGCGGTCGCCAGCAGCGCCACGAAGTATTCTCGAAGTCGAAACGAACGACTGATCAACATCGCGCTCGCGATGATAGATTATCCGCCGGTGTGTTGTTAGCGACCTTCAACTATTGGCTCGAAGCGTCACTGTTCATGGCGTTAACCATCGAGAGAATCGCGGTCTTCATCATCGAAGGTAACAGAGGCCAGGCACGGATTAAGGATACTAACTGAGGATCTTGGCCTGGGGCGGGAGGTAAGCTGGGTGACAAGCGGTCAAGGACCTGTTTTACAACCTCATTAATGACAGCCTGTTGTGAATCAGCAGCAACGGAGTTCAAAGCTGTTCTGCCACTTGTCCGGCGTGCGATGGTGGTCGGCCACATAGCGGGCCTGCATGATGACTCCGGGATGGAAGTAGAAATTTCCGGTAGGCGACCCGGCATAAAACTGCATGGCAGTTGGGTTCCAGCCGACACCGACGAAGTTGGCGGCATTCGTCGAAGGGGCCGCCGCCTGGGTGGTCGCCGAGGGAATCGCCTGGGTCGTTGCTGCGTCCTTCTGCTCCTGGGCTTTGAGATCCTGCACTTCAGACTGAAGTGCATTAACCTGCGACTGCAGGTCCGCGGTTGTTGGCGCGGCAACCGTGCTGTCCGCGCCCCTTGATGCTGCGGTGGCCATCATTATTGAAGCGAGAAAAACCGCGTTGAGTCGTGACTGACGCATCGTACCTCCAAATGGATTCATAAAACGAAATTGACAACCCCGTGGCGAGGTCGAAACGGTCAGAACATTAGCGATCTGTCCGCATCGGTCAAATGGGTAAACCGCTAAGATCAGGTTAAAGTCTTGTGTGGACGCCGGTGGATCGGAGGCGCAAGATCAGCTTTGGGCTCATTTTATGAACAGCAGAGGTTTACGCCAATCGCCCCTGTTTATGCCAATCACCCCTGTTTACGGGTCGCGAGAAGTGAATTGAGGGGTTGTGACTTGAAAAGAAGCAATCATCCCTTCGGCAACAGCCTACTTGTTTTCCAAGGCGGCCAAGGCGGCACGGGCGGCGGTCAGTGCGGCGGTTTTTTCGTCCAGCGTTTTCTTGGCCGACATCCACTTCGAATCGGTTTGAATCGAATTCTCAAACTGCTTATCAAGCGCGTTCACCTTCTCATTCGCGGCAGTCAGATTGGTCCGGCTTTGCACGACCTTCGGGTCCGCGGACTCGGCGTCGCTTTGGAGCTTTGTCACAACCGCGGAGGTATTCATCAGCGCCTGGGCAGCGGTTGAAATGTCGTCGGGCTTTGCCTCGGCATGCTGCAATTGGCTTAACGCCGTTTCAGCATCATCTTTCTTTCGCGATGCTGCCTGAAAGCCTGCGTCGTTATTAAGCGCGCCGTCGACGACCGCGACAGCGGCCTTTTCCGCCGCTTGAGCGTCCTGTACCGCCGCTAAAGCCGCAGCCATTTCTGGAGATTGATCGAACGCGGTTTTGAGCGACTGAACAACCAGGTTCAGCGCCGACTGCGCTTTGTCCACCTCAGCCTGCGCCTGCATTGACATTGTTGATCGCCTTTGCAACCTGGGGATTCTGTCGCGGCGCTGCTGCGGGTTGTTGACGCTGATTGTTCTGCCTTCTGGAGTTATTGCTGTTGCTGGAGGAACGCCCCCGCCGAGGACCCCGGGCCCACGCATCGGAACTCAGCGACGTATTTACAAGCACAAACATCGCGATGCTTACGATCGTCAACAGATATTTTAAGCGTAGTTTCACAGTGCGACCCTCCGATCGGTCGTGGCAGGCATTGATCGACAAGAAAAGGCGATCCTGTTCCGGTGGAAGTGCTTCCCATGCTGGGAAGTTCACCTAACGTTTAGAAATACCACCGTCGCGACTGTAGATTCGGAAGATGACGTGAGCATGAATGTCGAAATAATCTGAACCTGCGGGTCTAAGTAACCCCATCACTCGCACAGCGAACCACCCTGCTTGGCCCGATTAATCGTCGCTACCATCTGCTCGTGTACCGCAAGCGGTTGAGCGATTGTTTGCCATTGCCCGAAAGAAAGTGAATCATCCTGCGGAATAATCTCGATGGATCCCACACCGATCAGTTTTTCCTGAACGCTCTGCACCATCCGCGTGCGGGCCACTTTTCGAAGCGGGCAGTCAAAAATCTCGATGTGAAATACGCCCCCAAGGGTCAGAATTCGCATGTCGGTTAGAACATAAAGCCTGCCCATCCATTGCAGCGTTGCCCACATCAAGCGCGCGCTGATGGCTGATACCCCCAGTTCTATCAGGCTGCGCACCATGCCAAGCTCCGCCAGGTTATGCCAGCGAACCACCAGGATCAGTACTACCGCGGCGGCGACAAACCGCAAGCTGCTCAGGAGGATGAACCAGATCGAAGGCCGAAGCACCAGCAATACAATTTCACCATCGCGCAGAATATGCGATGCCAGCACCCGCGCAATGGAAGCATTGGCGGGCATCACCGCCGCCGCGCTTCCCTCGGCGGCGAATCTCGATTGCATCGCCCGACCCATGACCCGACCCATCGCCCGTCGAACCACGCCCATCGGCTCGTGAATCACCTTTTTTCGGCTGGAAAACCGAACCGAAAATCCCGGCATTTTTCTCCGTCGCGGGCTTCTCATGCATGCCTCTCGATCGCTTGCGCGTTCAACGTCACGATATCCGGCAAATTCCGATAGTAATTATTGTAATCCAACCCGTAACCCACCACGAATTCATCGGGAATCTCAAACCCGATGTAATCCGCATGCACCGCCTTGGCTGCCGGTCGATCCTTACGCAAAAGCACGCAAGTCTTCACGCTCGCAGCACCCAGTTCCTGCAGCATCGGCACCACCAACTTCAACGTACCGCCCGAATCCAGAATATCATCGATCAACAGCAAATGCCGACCCTCCACATTCCCAAGCTGCTTTCCCATCAGCTCAGATCCCCTGCTGGCCAAACTGCTCCCGGGATAGCTGCTCACTGTCACCAGCCCGATTTGAATATGCAGCGGAATCTGCCGAATCAGGTCCGCGCAAAAAATAAACGCGCCGGTCAAAATCGGCACGATAGTAATCCCGCCTCCATCCGGAAGACTCTCAGGCAAATGGTCCGCGGTTATCTCCCGGGCCATCTCCGCAACACGCCTTGCCAGCCGATCCTGCGAGATCAATACGCGATTAATATCCGATAGCATGCTCGAAATTCTATCCCATTACCCCGCCGATGTTTAACCCCTTTTACAACAGTGCTGCGCAATTGAGTGAGCACAAAGCGCGCAATGATCATCGCGCTTAAATCACGTTTTCGTCAGCCTTTGCGTTCTACTTGCCCGGAGTTAAGCCAAATTACAGCCCGAACTTGACGCGAAACAAACTGGCGTTACATCCATTTTCCTCTATAATATTCGTGCTGAAAATAAGTTGCGTTGCCTCGATCCTCAACGCGAAATCGCCCCTGAATCAACGACGAAGGCTGGACATCGCGAGGACCCCGCCAAGGAAAGCATCCCGCAAGCACGCACCTTAATCGATCCGCCTTAAGTCGCTGACACGGAAATAGCACAATTTAGAATCCACCGCACCACGTGAGAAATTGGTGTTACCTTCTCAGCTTCTGTCACCGCATCAGCTTTCACTGGCTGGCTGGGCATCTACAAAACGACGGCACGTTGGTCACCCAAAATACAATTCAGTATTATACATTGAATATCGTAAAACCTAACTGCCGCTCACTGCCCGTCACTTTCTCTAAAACATTCAGTACTCGATGCATCACTCGCTTCAAATCTCCAGGACACCACGTCAGGGCCTATGGTATTTGGCGCTACTGGCAACACTGGGGCTCATGCTGCTGGCGAGTGCGCACGAATGCGTATTATGCGGCCACGAATCCGTGACCACCAGCGCTACTCCCGCTTCAGACGGCAGCGCCGACCTGGTCTCTACACGAACCCAACAGGTTGGGCTATTCGCATATCGCGGCATCGTTGCGGTTGGATGTCATCGGCTTTTTGAAAGCAGTATTGTTCCCAAGACGCTGCATAGTTCTCCTCCACCAACCAGCTCCAACATTCAGCGATTTATCTGCGGCTCGCTGCACCATACTATCGCTTTTTTTATGGACGAATCCCCTCTGGATCGGTGGATGAGTGGGCCATTCAACTACAACCTCAAGCTAGGAGACTGGAGTACAGAGCCAGGGGACGAAACAATCGGCGTGCAAATTCCGCTCTGGATGCCGCTTTGTCTGCTCACTGTTGCGCCCTTGATCCGCGGCGTCTTCCTTAGAATTCGCACGAGGTCTACACTGTTGCCGGGTATGTACTACTGGATCGCCTGCGCTCTCGGGGGGCTTCTCTTGCTGGCGAGTTGCCGACAATGCATGTTCATGGGCTACGAATCTGCGCAATTAACATCGGCAGCGGAAACCTGGGGAGGCGTCACAGTCGATCATCCGGAGGTAATCAAGCAAAGAGGACTATTCGCATTCGAAGGCAACGTTGCACTGGGTTTTCAAAGCTACGAACAGGATCCCAGTCTAGTCAGCAATGTCGGGACGGACTCATCTATTGATCTGCTACGCGGATCACATTTCCGTTGCAGCGTTACGGACATAGATCTCGTAACGTGGCCCGTCGGACCTGCCTGCGCATGCGGTTTGGCTGTCGGTCATTTATTGCTCCCCGGTCCACCAGCTATCTACTTCAATCGAATCCGATTGCCCCTCTGGATGCCGATTGCACTACTCATTGCCAGACTTGGCTTTTTGTTCTATCGGAATAGAAGGCACTCGCTCGCAAACCAAGCTGGCAAGTGTGTCAGGTGCAACTATGATCTTCGCTTCTCCCCAGAGCGGTGTCCAGAATGCGGATCAACTGTCGGACCGAGAACAGCAACGAAACAGGGACGGATCTTAACGCCACCAGGTTAAGGTGTATCGCAATGCAGGGCGCGGCGTTGCACTTTGAGTTCACTTAACGGAACGGTCATGTAGGGAATCTATTTCTTGCCGTCCCCGTTGTTCTTCTGAGATCAATTAGGACCTGAAGATAATTCGTTCAGCCCAAGATTAGCGTGGGCTGACTACCGATGGACCTGGCTCATGTCAAGAAAGGATTGATATGCCCTACGCGTGGATACTCTTTGTTTTTTGGCATGTGACGTCTCGGCATTACCCATTCCAATTTAATGAGCGCTCCGGAGTTATAACGCTGGTTGCTGTGGTCGCTGACAGGCCACGCCACGATACCAAAGCATATTTTTATGTTCTCAATCTCGGGTTAAAGCGGTACACAAGGACAGAGGCTTCTAATGTGCTGGACGTTCGCTTTGACTGCAAATACAAGGAGGATGGTACTGTCGTTGCATTAACAAAGCTGGGAGCAGAACGGGTACCCCGCGATAGCTCAGGTATTAACGTTAATTCTTCGAAGATATTAACCCTTCCGATCTATAAGCCTATATGCTTCGCTTACACATTGGAAGATTACTTCAAATATGCTGCAAATCGCCAGGTTATTGTTACATCCAGCATCGGTTCAAGTCCCGAGGAAATCTGCTTCGCCCCCGTCGAGGTCTGCCCGGGAAGTAATTAACAGTCACGCAAGAACGTATGCCTGGCTCAATCGACAACGAAATGGAGATGGATCTAGCTTCTGTCGCTTGGTCGAATTGGCTATCGCAGAGCGATAGCGAGAATGGCGAGGGTCGCACCGGGCAGATTGATTTATGATGTCCATGATTGAGCGGCTGTACACATGAAGACTTTCAATTTGGATCCCGACTTTGCGGCGTTCCAACAAGTGTTGGTCGATCATGAAAACTAAATCCGTCCCCGGTGTTTCCCTCACGCAGAATTATGGGTGAAATAGCCGAAGGGATCGCTAAATGAAAAACCTCTTTGTATTGCAAACTTCGAAACCGGGTGAATTCGCTCGTTGGCAAGATAGCATGAGATTCAAGCTGCGCCCTTTTGTAATTGAGCCTGGCAAATCAGATGGAACGAGCCATGATGGCGAATTGTCCGTGGTGTTCAAACCTTCTCAGATATTTCACGTGGCGAGAGACCCTTATGGATCTTGGATGCTACAAGACAAGGTCGAATCATTATTGCACGAGAAAAGTTTGACGGGCTGGTTCACGCGGCCTGTATCAGCGGTCTTTAGTCGGAAGACTAACCTAACAATGCCAAGATACGGCGAATTGCTGGTAACGGGTTGGGGTGGTTTGGCGCCAGAGGAGGCTGGGATTAAAAAAGTGGTCATTAGTGTGGAGGAACAAATAGCGAAGATTCGAAAAATTGAGCCGAAGTGGGCAAACAAGGTAAAGGGAGGATACGAAAAGATGGTCGCGGATGCGGTAGATCGCGGACCTTTAGAAAGATATAGTCCCTTTACGAATCCTGCCGAGCTTGTTGACGAAGCCCAATGGGATGGCTCCGATTTATTCCGTGTGTGGCCTGTCACACACCTACTATTTGTTACCGAGGACCTTGTCGCCGCGTTTCACCAAGCAAAAATTAGTGGTGTCGGGTTTATCCCGATCGAGAAACTACCGGTTGCGCGGAGCGACGCAAGTTCTGGCTATGCGCTGGACGACTCGCACTTCGCATGCCCGATCCTTGGGCAAGCGATTATGGATTACCTTTTGGCATCTACTGAAACTGATATGTGGGTTTATCGGCAGAAGCGCATTGGATTATAAGCACATGGTGGGGTCAGGTTCACTAAGCACAGGCAACGAAATGTGCAGGCAATCAAACGGGGACGGATTGGCTCTGTCTCGACCCTCACTCCAGCTTGGCTAACAGCATCAGATTGTGAGTGATCGCCATCAGCCTTTGCTCTAGCTTTCGGCGCGGGTGCTGCGGCTGCGAAGGCTGTCTCCAAGGTTCCGTTTGAGCATGCTCATTACCGTCTCGGCTTGGGCGCGGCAGCCATAGGGCTGGCCCTTCTGCGAGCCGCTAATCAAATAGTGCATCATTCGGCGATAATGGCCCGACGGTGCTTTGCTGGTCTGGCGACCAACGCCAGTCTTGATGTACGACCGGATTCCCATTTGCTCGCGTGCTGTCACATGGTTGGCTTCTGAATCATATCCGGCATCGGCGTAGACGCACCAGACACGGTGGCGACGAGTCGCCTGCCGGAGCACCGGAACAAAGTCTGGCGCGTCGCTTCCCATGCCGGTCTTGGCCATCGCGTCAAGGATCACGTGCGACGCCACATCGGTCGCCAGAACGAGCTTGGGTGATTTGCGCAGGTGCGACTGCGCATTGTGTCTGCCGAGGTCTTGTCGCTCTCGCGGCGATGCCGCAGGCGACGCTCATAGTGGCGGCTGCGATGGTGGGTGTCATACAGCGTGGAATCGATGGCCGCGTCGGTCCCCAGCACTTTGCATTGCTCGAACCAACTGGCCAGCAGATCGAGCAGGCGACTGGTGCGGGCAAGTGTCACGATGCTGTGAAACGCGCGGCACAGCGTGTTGTGATCCGGAGGCCGGGGCATGCCGATCAACTTGCACCAGTCGGTGTCTGTCAGAAGCGACTCGACGCCGCGATAGCTACAGTGCATCAGCTCGCGTACCACCAAACACGCGAACAACTGGGCCAGAGTGAAATCCTTGCGACTGCATGGGCTGGAATGAGCTGGCAGAACACGCTGCGCTAAACGATAAGCCAGCTGCATCACCTTCCATGGCGATTTTGAGGTCTCCATGCTGTAGTGTGTATTGCGCGTTGCACCGCCGCGCGAGCGAACAAAATGCGGACAGATAGAGGGTCGAGACAGAGCCGGACGGATTCAGTTCATGTCGCCGGGTAGACTTAGCGATCATGCGATGATGGTCAGAATAGCGAGGGTTGTACTGGCTGGATTAACTTGTCATGTGCGCAATCGCCCGGCTGTGCGGATGACGTCTTCAAGTGTTACGCCGATCTTGCCGCCTTTGTACAAGCGGCGATCGACAGTGCAAACCAGATCAGTCCCGTTGATTCTCCCCTTTGCGATCTACTTGCCACCATTTGCGCCAAATTACAGCACGGGCTTGATGCGAAACTGACTGGCGTTACAGGTGTTTTAGTCCGCAACATTCGTGTGACAAGAACTTATATCGTCCGATCGCTCAACACGGAATCAGCCCTGTATCAGCAACGAACCGGCAACACCTGACGCAATCGTGACTGAAAAATACTATGGCGCGAACACCCCACTCCACGAGCGAAGGTTTATCTCGGTCTTAACCAAACACAATTGATATCCAGCTGTACCTGTCAGTAACTTGGCAATTTCTTGCAGTGGCAAAAGCAAGTTGCGATGCTGCGTGAGTCGAACAAGTCCACAGTTCTGAATTTTTCCAGGGGTATAGTATGGCAAAGGCATCATTTCCAAAGTTGAGCAATCCGGTATTTGGCGAGCCGGTATTTGCCGAGAATTCGCCTGTTCCCGCGCCCAGCGGCTTCTCCGAGCCGCATGCGTCCGACACCGCCACCTACAAGCAAATTCAGGATTTGCTCAAAAAGGCGACGGTGCCGGTACCGCCTTCGCGGGCCCAAGACGATGAACTTTACCTTCTGGAAACCGCGCTGGGCGATCGAGGCCCCGAAACGGTGGCGGCCATCACCCAATCAGGGCGGATCGTGTTCCACGGCCTGGGCGATTCGGGCGCATCGCAGGCGCGACTCTATAAAGACGAAATCGCTGTGACGGATCAGATGACGGTGGACGCTCATTCCTCAGAGCTTTCCAATCGTCCCTCTTTTTTGATCCATCTGGGGGACACGGTCTATAGCTTCGGCGAGTCGCAGTATTACTTTGACCAGTTCTATGATGCATTCAGGAACTATCCAGCGCCTATATTTGCCATACCCGGGAACCACGACTCTTTTGTTGTTCCGGGAACACCTGATGGGGCCGAGCCGCTGACTATTTTCCAGCGCAATTTCTGCTCCAAGTCGCCCGTTATCACCCCCGAGGCAAGGTCTTTGCATCGCACCGCCATGACACAGCCTGGTGTTTATTTTGCGCTGGAGCGCCCTTTGTGCGGATCATTGCGCTGTTCAGCAACGCGCTGGAGGATCCAGGCGTTATCTCCACCGAAGAGGGGCATTGGCCGCATGTGACCGATGTTCAGTTGTCATTTTTAGAGGCTCAACTCCGCAAAGCAAAAGACGAGAAATACACGGGCGCCGTGCTGCTGGCGGTGCATCATCCGCCATTCAGCTATGCGCCACCGCCCAGTGCCGGACGTTCCGGCGGCAATCACGGCTGCAGCACAGCAATGCTTCGCCAGATCGATACCATCGCAGCGAAGGTGGGCATTTATCCGCACGCGTTTATCTCTGGTCATGCCCACAACTACCAACGCTACACACGCACCGTCAAAGGCATCGGTAAGGATGCTTATGACGTTCCATTCGTGGTTTGCGGCAACGGCGGGCATCATGTGAATAAGCTCGTCCAGGCCCATCGCGGCGAAACGCCGGCCGAACCGCAGAATGGTTCGGACGCCTCCTACCTGGAACACGAGCCGGCTGTGCAGACCGGTGGACTGCTGCTGGAAAAATACGATGACGTCAACTACGGATATCTGCGGATTTCCGTCGATGACCAGCAGCTGAGAATTGCCTACCATCAGGCAACAACCGGTAGCATCCTCCAGTCGCGCTACGACCTGGTTACCGTGGATCTAAAGACCCACCAGATGGTTTCAAATTAAACATGTGTATGTAGCCCCGCGGCGGTGGGTTAAATAGTGATGATACATCTTCGCAACCGCTTGAGGCGCAGGCGCGGGCAGGTGGGACCGGTAACCCTGCGAGAGTGATATATCCGCGGGCCAACTCTGGTATGATGCTACCCGCTCATGACGGACGCTCTCAGCACATCGCTACCCAGATGGGCAGGCCGGCTGCGCCGGTGGGCGCGGCGATTGTTCCGTATCGCGGGTGCCGTTTATTTGTCGCTCTGCCTGATCGCCTATTTTGCGCAGGGATGGCTGGTGTTTCCCGGGACGACTCAGCAAGGAAAACCAGAGACCCGAATACAATATGACGGGGATGCGGAAACACTACATCTCACTACTGCCAACGGCATTCCCATCGCGGCGGTTTTCGGCTCGGCACGCCGACCCTATGAATCCTTTCACGCGCCCACAGATGATCGGCCCACGATTCTCTATTTCTATGGCAACGCCGGCTCAGTCGCGTGGAGCGAAGGAGAATTCGATCATTTCCGAGCATTGGGATGTAATGTGCTGATTCCCGACCTGGCTGGGTTCGGCCAGAGTGGTGGGAAAGCCTCGGAGGCCAACTTCAACGCCACCGCCGATGCGGCATGGAATTATCTTCAGACCCGGCCCAACCTCGATCCTAACAAAATCATTGTCGTAGGCTGGTCGATGGGAGCGGCCGTCGCTGTGGATCTGGCAAGCCGAAAGCCGGCGATGGGTCTCGCGATATTCAACGGGTTCACTTCGCTTCCCGCGATGGCCCGCCGGGTGCTGCCGTATTTGCCGACGTCGCTGTTCTTGAAATATCGGTTCGACAATCTACAGAAGATCGCCTCGATTCACTGCCCGATGTTGATCTGCAACGGCAAGTTGGATCAGTTGGTCCCACCCGAGATGTCGGATCAACTCGCCGCTGCCGGCGAAACGGTGACGCGCCTCGTGATTCCCGAGGCGGATCACAACACAATCTTCACCGCGCAGCCAGGGTTAGTATGGCCCGCGCTGGGCCGTTTTATTGACCAATCGTTGAAAGACAAGGAAAAGCTGGAGAATAAACTCAAATGAGCAAGTGATCCTCGGATGTATCAGTTGTCGATTTAATGCACGAGGCGTCACCCGGCGTTAAGCGACGCAAATCTGAAATGAAACAGGCACGCGGCTTCATCGTGATGACTCTCTACGGGTGCGGCCCTTGGTGGCTACTTAATTTCAAACACATGACCGGTATGGGCAGGGCCCCCGTGCGGACGCACTTGTAGATAACCCATTAATGCCCGCAACGTCCGGGGGTAGCTGCTGCGACCCTTGGATATCGTTCCTCGGATAACATAACCTCGTCTTCTATAGAAGTTATCCGTAAGCTGAACCTATGCCACCTACCCTCAGTTATTCCCCTTCCATGCGAGCTGTTGATGTGCGAGGCGAGACGACCGCAGGAGGTGGTGGAGACCTATACCTGTAGAGCAGCTTTTTCCTGAGCAGGAAACGATGTGGCAGAATCGTCGGTGCAGCAGTCATCCTCGCTGCGGGTCCATTCATCGCGCGATAGATGCGGTCGCTGTTTGGGATGGTTCGCGAAATGCTCGGCGGCGGTTTCTGCAAGGGGTCTGGAAAAATAATAGCCCTGGCCCATATCACAGGATATCGATTCCAGGAAATTTGCCTGCGCGGCCGTTTCAATCCCCTCTGCAACGACCAGCATTCCCAGATTATGTGCCAGCTCTACCATCGACTTGATCACCGCGGCCGCGTGGGGGTCCATCGAATTTTTCACGAACGAACGATCGAGCTTCGAGGACATCAATCGGGAATCGATGCAGATAGGAAAGCGACGAATAGCCGGTTCCGAAGTCGTCCATCGAAAGGAGAACTCCCGTTTCTTTCAGAACGGCCAGCCGCTCCATCGGATCATTCCGATCGTCGATAATGACGCTCTCGGTAATTTCAAGCCGAACTGTCGCAGGATCGATTTTTGTCTGCTCTAATATAGTGCGAAGGAAAATAGTGAAGCGACTGTCCAGCAGCTGCTTGCCGGAAACGTTAACG
This sequence comes from uncultured Phycisphaerales bacterium, assembly GCA_963792535.1. Lineage (GTDB taxonomy): Bacteria > Planctomycetota > Phycisphaerae > Tepidisphaerales > Tepidisphaeraceae > CBDAQA01. The sequence goes on along the minus strand of CAWBWQ010000003.1, from coordinate 824,660 downwards.
GAAATAGTAGCGTCCGGCGCAGGTGCCGCGGTGTTTCCAATTCACCATCTGGCGGCATGCCTCTTTCAGGACCCATTCGCCGAGCTGGATAATAAGGCCGGTATCCTCTGCAATATGAATGAATTCAGCGGGGCTCACCAGAGTGAGGTTGCCGTTTTCATCGGTGCGGTTCCATCGGATAAGAGCCTCAAATCCTGTCAACTTGCCGGATGGGAGAGAGACTATAGGCTGATAATGTAAAACCAGTTCCCCGTTATCGATTGCCCGCCGCAGGTCGCTTTCCATGTGCATCCGTTGAACGGCCGCCGAATGCATGGTCGAATCGAACAATGCAAATCTCGCTTTGCCGTCGGCCTTAGCGCGATACATGGCTGCGTCAGCGTCGCGCAGCAGTTCCTGCGAGTTGCTGTAGGAAACGGTTCCACTGACGATTCCGATGCTGGCGGTAGTGGTCATCTGTCTTCCGCAAAAATCCACCGGCCGCGAAACCGCAGCCAGCAGTCGTTCAGCGACCACGACTACATCCAACGGATTTTTAAGACCCTCCAGAACCAGGGTGAATTCATCCCCACCCATTCGCGCCACGGTATGGCTATTGAGATCGGCGGTTGGCAATTGGATTTCGCGCAGGTTCGTTACGCGGCCCAGGCTGTCGGTATCGCGCAGGCACGCCTGCAATCGCTCGGCAATGTTTTTCAACAGAACATCGCCGGCTGCATGTCCCATGCTGTCGTTGATGACCTTGAAGCGATCCAGATCGATGAATAAAACCGCAAAGTGGCGCGACGGATCGCGCTTGAGGCGTCGCAATGCCTGGTCGACTCTGTCCTCGAACATGGCGCGGTTCGGCAGACCTGTAAGCACATCGTGCAGGGATATATGCCGCAGCTGTTCCTCAGCCAACCGCCGCTGGGTCACATTTTCATGAGCGATCACCACGCGCGGGATCGGCACCGGCAAAGCGCGACACGCGCACGGCAAACCATCGCTGTTCGGTCGGGGAATGGCAGGGATATTCCAGCCAGAATTCGTCCTGCTCCTGTCGCAGTACCGCACGGATCCCATTGGCGACGGCCGTTGCTTCTTCAGCACAACTGCCGGTGGCGCGATCGCAAACCGTCAGGTAGTTTGCGCCCACTGAGAAATTTGACGGAACCGGCGCGTTATTATCCGCAAATCTCGTCCAGGCGCGGTTCACCGCGATGATTGTTCCGTTCTGGTCGAGGATCGCGATGTGAGCGGTCAGCGCATCCACCGTTGAGCTTGCGAACTTTTCGGCAGCCAGTGCGATGGCGCGCGATCGCCGCAGATTCAGCAGGCTCACCACCTGACGACCCAGGATCTTGAGTGTCTCCGCCTGATCTGCAGAAAGCTTTCGCGGCACGTTATCAATCACACACAGTGTGCCCAATGCAAAACCTTCGATACTGACAAGCGGCGCGCACGGCGTAAAACCGAATGTGAGGTTCGTGGGCTACAAAAGGATTGGCGGCAAATCGCTCGTCCTGCTGCGCGTCGGGAACCTCAAAAAGATCCCGGCAGAGGATCGCGTGTGAACAAAACGCGGAGTCCCGGTCACTTTGCGTCACCTCAAGCCCGACGCGCCGCCTTAAACCACTGCCGGTCACCATCGAGCAAACTGATTGCCGAGACAGGCGTCTTGCAGATTTGCGACGCCATCAGGACGATGTCATCGAATTCACGCTCACTTGCCGAATCGAGAATGTCATACATGTGCAGATTTGCATTTCGCTGCACTTCGTCATCAGGAATCGGAGCTTTCAGCATTCAAAAACCCTAAAGGCCCTGTGATAGGCGGAACCGCAGTCCTGCGATCGACCCGCCGCACGGTCGACTTTCTCACGGATCATCGGCGGTTTAGGAGGGGAAAAACGCAGGAATTACAGAACCCCACAATTCTGCAATTTTGGATTTATGAGTTGGTGGCGGGCAACGCAGCCGTGCAGGCTCAGCTTTAAGTTTATGATGCAAAGTGACACGTGGAAAAAAGTGGGGATAAGTCAGACCGGTAATGTAGGTTAAACTTTTGAGATTCGGCCGCTCCCCGACGCACTGTAAGCGGGTGTGATGAAGTTCAATCACCGGACTTATGGGGCAGGGTGACGACCGTGAACCAAAAATTCTCTATTGATTTCATGGCAGCTGAAAAATTTCCGAAGTCCACCGGCTTTGTGACATAGCAGTTCGCACTAAGCCCGTATGCGTGCAACACGTCTTCTTCCGCCTTGGAGGTAGTCAGCACAATCACGGGTATCAGCTTTAATGATGGATCGCTCTTAATTTCCGCCAGCACCTCACGGCCGGATTTTCGGGGAAGATTCAAGTCAAGCAAGATCAAATGCGGCCGGGGCATGGAAGCATATTTTCCCACCTGTCTGAGAAATGCCATCGCCTCGACGCCGTCTTCTACCACATGCAGGTGATTAAGAAGCCTTGCGTTTTTCATCGCCTCACGTGCCATGAGCACGTCACTGGGGCTGTCTTCGGCCCAAAGAATTTCGGCATGTATCAACTTGTCCATCATCGTTTTTCCCCACCAGGTATTGTGAATCGAAAAGTGGTGCCTTCACCGGTTTTTGATTCAATCCAGATATGTCCACCATGGCGATCCACAATTTTTTTACAGATCGCCAACCCAATGCCAGTGCCGGAATACTCCCGCCTCGAATGCAGGCGTTGAAAGATACCAAACACTTTTTCGTGATATTCCGCTGGGATGCCAATTCCATTGTCGCCGACACTGAACGTGGTCAGCCCGATTCCGCCTTCGCCTGATACATGGACCTCGCACCTTCGCTCGGTCCGGAATTTAATTGCATTGCCGATCAGGTTTTGAAAAAGCTGGGTGAGCTGGGCAGTGTCCGCAAAGACGTGCGGCATAGCATCGATCGTGATCAATGCGCCACTTTCGGCGATTGCTACCTGCAACTGCCGCAGCGCTTTGTCCACCGCTAGCCGAGGGTCGATGAACGCTTTTGCGATTCCCTTATTGCCAACCCGGGAAAACTCCAGCAAGTCGTTGATAAGCGTCTGCATCCGCTTCAGCGCCATCGACGGCGTACCCGATCAGTTCCTGAGACTTATCGTCGACTTTCCCTAAGTTCCGCTCAGCAAACAGCTGCATGCAACCGGCGACCGCCCGGAGCGGTTCCTGAAGGTCGTGCGAGGCAACGTACGCGAATTGCTGCAGTTCTGCGTTGGAGCGTTCCAGTTCCCGGGAATAATCCTGCAGTTTCTGCTCAATGAGTTTCTGCCCGGTCACGTCGCGGGCAATTGCAAAAAGCAACTTGTCGGCGACGATCGGTCTCGAATTCCATTCCAGCCAGCGGTAGCTGCCGTCTGCGCAGCGATACCGATTTTGGAATGGCCGCGTTTCCTTGCCGCTGGCGAGCGCACTGACTTCCGCCACGGTGGCCGCAACATCATCCGAATGAACAAAATCAATAAATGGCTTGTTAAGGATCGAGGATTCAGAATAGCCCAACACGCGGGTGAATGCAGGATTCACACGCTTAAAAAACCCGTCAAAGCCGGCCACTCCGATCAGGTCCGCCGACAACGCGAAAATCCTGTCGCGCTCTTCCTCCGCGTCTTTCCAGGAAGTCACGTCTTGCAGAAGCCCGGCATACCGGATGATCCGAGAGCCTTCAAAGATAGGCATCAGCAGCTGGTTTGCCCAAAAACTCGAGCCATCTTTTCTTACCGCCCGCTCGACCGTCTCGGATCGCCCCTGCTTTGCAGCCGTTTCGAGGACAGAATCGACAAGAAGTGATCCTGCAGAGAACGGATTGAACTTTCGCCCAATAATCTCTTTTGAAGGATACCCCAGCAATCGTTCGGCGGCACCGCCCCATTCCGACACATTCCCCGCAACATCCAGTTCAAAGGGTGCCAGATTGCCAAGCGCGTCCATCCATCGACTAATATTCACGGTTCATCCCTGATGCGCCATCCAGTTGCTTAACAAATCAAGTGCTCCTAATTTCAGTCCGAAGAAACAACTAGTGCCATCTAACTCCCTCCATATTACCTTTGCTTGGATGACTTGAAAGGGGCGTAGGCTTGAATGTACTCATTATAGAAGACAGCGATGTAGACTTCATGCTTGTGGAACGGGCGTTGGGCGATGGGTTTACGCTCCGTCGCGAATCCAGGCTGTGCGATGGCCTGAAAGCAGGCAGCGAAGGGAATTTTGATCTGGTGATTCTGGATCTTTCCCTGGCTGATAGCCGCGGTTACCCAACCTTTGCCGCCGCCCGCGCCGCCCTACCGCATGTCCCGATTGTCATCCTCAGCGGGTTAGACGATGAGGAACTGGCGCTATGCGCGGTATCAAATGGTGCCCAGGACTTTGTCCGCAAGTCCCGATTACTGAATTACCCGCTGGACATCACTGCCAAGTACGCGATCGAACGAAAGCGAAGCGAAGAATCTGCCCGTCGCAACGAGCGGCGCTATCGCTCGCTTCTTGAGAATCTTCCCACCGCTGCCTTGCAGTGCGATGCCGATGGATTGATCACATTCTACAATCGCAAAGCCGTTGAAATCTGGGGTCGAGAACCGAAACTTAAGGATCCATCTGAGCGATTTTCCGGGGCGTGGAAGCTTTTTTCGATTAATGGCTCTCCCGTGTCACCGGATCGATCCGGAATGGCGCGGGCATTGCAGGAGCGCCGAAGTCTCAATGGTTACGAGTTGATCGTCGAACAGCCAAGTGGGGAGCGTCGAACGGCATTGGCGCATGTCGACCCGATCATAGAACAAGACGGAACGCTGCTCGGTGCGATCGCGGTATTCGCGGACATCACCCATCAGCGCAACGCCGAGCAACGGTTGCAGGAAAGCGAACGTTTCGCTCGCTCGACCGTAAATTCGTTGTCGACGCACATCGCGATTCTGGACGACGCGGGGGCGATTCTGGCGGTAAACACTGCCTGGCAGCGTTTTGGCTCCGAAAATGGGCTGTGTTTCCCCGATTCAGGGGTGGGGATGAATTACTTGGAAGTCTGTGATCGTGCTGCCGCGCAGGGGGATGAGGTTGGCCGCCAAGTCGCTGCGGGAATCCGGTCAGTCATCAGACAGGATCAGCTTTATTTTGAACTCGAATATCCCTGTCATTCGCCCGCCGAGGAGCGGTGGTTCCAGGTCCGGGCCACGCCTTTTGACGGCGAAGGCCCCACCCGCGTGGTGATCAGTCACGAGAACATCACCTCGCGAAAAACCGCGGAACGTCTGGCGACCGAACAGTGCGGCTTGCGCGAAGCGGTCGCCGGCATGGAGCAGGTGCTGGGTGTGGTCGGTCACGAGCTGCGCACACCACTCGCCGCGGTGCGAGCCATCAGCGAGTTTCTCACCACTGCCGGCGCACGCAACGCGCCCGAAGCGGATCAGTTTCTGCGTTCGATTAACGAACAGGTCATTCAGATGTCAGACACCGTGAACAACCTTCTCGAAGCCGCGCGGTTGAACAGCGGTCGCGCCAAATGGAATTGGGAGAATGTGGACTTAAACGACGTAATCGCCGACGCCGTCGAATCGATCCGCCCGCTCGTTGACGGCGCGCAGTGCTGATCCAGAACCACTCGCACACTCAATCGAATATTATTCGAGGGGATGGTGAGGCACTTCGACGGTTGATCCTCAATTTGCTCAGCAACTCTGCCAAACATACAACATTGGGCCGGATTGCCATCAGCGTTCAACAGCTTGCCATTGACGATGGAGCCTGGGCAGAGGTGGTCGTTTCCGATACCGGTAGCGGAATTCCTCCAGAACTGGTGGCGCGGCTTGGTGAAGCGTTTGCTCTGAACTCTGGCGTTGTCGGTGCCAATCACGTCACTGGAACCGGTCTGGGATTGGCGATTTGCAAGGGAATCGCCGCGGCACACGGCGGGCAAATTCACATCCAATCGGTGCAAGGTGCCGGAACCACGGCAACATTACGGATTCGCGCCGATCTTCCAAGGGCTGCCACCGGTGATACTGAATATTCAGACGAACTCGAAGAGGTGGGGCTATGAAATCCATTCTTGTTGTTGATGACATGGCTGTCTTTCGCGAGCCCATCGCCGCAAGCCTGCGATTAGCGGGACACGACGCATTTTGTGCGGTCAACGGCGAAGAAGCTCTTAAGATAACCCGCAAGCTTCGCCCCGACGTGATTTTGCTTGATGTCTCCATGCCTGCGATGGATGGGATTTCATTTCTCAGGCATCTGCGCCTTGATCCGCTGATCCGCGATACACCGGTTATTCTGCTGACAGCCATCAGCGACAAGAAGCATTTGAACGCAGCCACATTGCTTGGGGTAAGCGAAATTCTGCTTAAATCCCGGTTCAGTCTTCAAGATCTATTGCAGCGGATCAGCAGAGTGGATTCGCACGAAACCGTTGAGCGAGAAATCCAAGGTTTTCCAGAACATAATTACAAAAATTGTTCGAACAGTCCTACCTAGGTACCAATCAAACATCAACGCCGGTGGCTGAGCCCGCCGATGCGGATGTATACGCGTGACCACGAGGTTTTCATGAGCACCATTCTTGTCATCGACGATATGGCAATCGTTCGAGATCCCATCGCGGCAAGCCTTCGCCTGGCGGGGTACGTTACCTATTGTGCGAAGGACGGCGTGGAGGGCCTGGCGGAACTTCGCACGCGCAATCCTGATTTGGTCCTGCTCGATCTCGCAATGCCCAACCTGGATGGCATCAGCGTTCTGCGGGCGATGCGCAGGGATCCCGCCTTTACGAAAACGCCGGTCATTCTGTTGACAGCCACGAGCGACAAAGACCGGGTGATCGAAGCTGCGAAACTTGGAGTACGTGACTATCTCCTCAAATCCCGCTTCTCGCTGGCCGAACTGACCGTGCGCGTCCAGCAGAGGCTCGCTGCCCCTCCCCCCGTGGCATCTACCGATGTCCCAACAGCGGCCAATACCGCTGAACAATGCCTGTCGACACAGGTGAAGGTGCCCTCAAGCAAGGCGGTGAGGGCTACCCTTGGAGACGCAAAACCGTTGTTGACCGCCCCACAGTGCAAAGCGCGGGTTGAAGCATCGCTCGCAGGGAAGACGCTCTCCGGCGCTGTGGCCGAAGTGATGATGCTGGCTGGTCGTCCCGGTGCGGACTTGAAAGATCTGGCCGCTCTGATCACGCGCGATCCGGTTCTTTCAGTTCGCGTTTTGCAGATGGCCAACAGTGCAGCGTTTGCATCGCGGCGCGGATCGGTGACTACCATAACCGAAGCGGTGCGGAATATCGGGTCAACAAACGTCCGAAATATCGCCGCGAGCGTGGGAATCTTCGACGCGATGCCGGCGTCGTCACAGGATGGGTTCAATCCAATCCGCTGCTGGCAGCATTCGTTCGCGGTCGCCCGGTTGTGCGAGGCGTTTACGCTGCCTTCGGCCCCGACTGAAGCAGGCGTTGCCTACCTCGTGGGGCTGTGTCACGACCTCGGGGAGATCATGTTCCGCACGGAGTTCGAGAGCGAGTACCAGGCAGTCCTGAATCTCCAGAACGAAACCAGGGCATCTTTGGACGATGTCGAGAGAAAACTGCTCGGGATGACCCGCGACGAGATTCTGAAAGTCATTCTAAAGTGCATTGGACTGCCCGAAAGCATCCGCGGCCCCATCGAGAGATTTCAAAAAACGTCCAAACTTTCCGCAGATCAACCGGCGGTGCTTCGCGCACTTGGTATGGCAGAAACCTACGCAAACGGCCTGTTGCTCGCATCGTCTGAGTCGTCACTGATTTCGCCGTTTACAGCCAGGCAATGGTCAACGCTCGCTGGTTCCTCCAAACTGCAAATTCCCGACGGAGAAGAAATTCGGTCGCAGGTATATTGCCTGTCAGCGATTTTAAGCCGGATGAATTCGACGGACCAGGCAAAACTACTAGAGTCCCAGATCAAGAAAAATGACGCTCGAATTTGGTTGGCACGCGACCCATCTTTCGCCGTAGCCGACCCTCTTGCCGAGGCTTTGACATTACTTGCAAATGTCGAAGTTCACGATCACTTGCCGACTGGCGAGGAGCTAACCGGGTATTCAGCCATCGTTGTAGAGGCCCGTGGCAAAGCAACGTTTGGCTGGAACGCACAGAATGTGGAAGCATGTCGCAACCTTGGAAATGTTCAGTTACCGATGTTATGGGTGGTCAGTGATCCCCTGGAAGAAATCGGTGATGGCACCTCGGGACCACTTCGCGCGATTTCGATGTACACCTTGCAAATGTTCGTCAACCGAGCCCACGCAACGAGCGAGCGGGCCGCTGCATAAAGCCGGCTCGCACACGCACGTTGTCGATTCCGGCCCCGGTCGCGTCGCGTCGGGCGAGCCATCAGATGAGCGGATCCTTTCGCGCGTTCGCCCCGTCGATCGTCTCACCACAAGCCGAAATAAAACTGCTCGGTCTTTTTGCTAGCCCGATTTCAAATCGATTTGTACCAATTGTGGTTTTTGTGCGGGCGTAGCGGAAAGCCGGCACAACGCAGCTTACGGTGCGTAGAAATTGCGGACATTTGTCACCACCTGGGTCCATACCTGTATCCATGGACAAAGGTTTCAACTGACGGGCGGCGAAAAGCCGGCTTTCCGCGAAATTCTTAATAGCATCGACAGGAGTCGAACCTGTGAACTTCGGCTATTAATCCAAGTAAAAGCCCGTTTTGCCGCCTTTGAACCTCGTTCTTCTTCTTGCTAGACGATACACGCAGATACATCGAAAAACACGAGTAATCTGTGTCGGACGCAGGCTGCTTAGATTTGGGAAAGTGTGATAGCGAAACAGAGTCTTGGCCGATTAGACCGGTCCCGGGTCGGTGTACGCGAACAAATGCCGCTGCGTTCGCCGCAGCTTTGAGCAAATTAAGCAAACTTTAATATATTCTCAAGGTTGTCCAGCGCACTAGAAGCTAGGCTATCGCCCTGATCTTCCACCTCTCTCTTAAAGGTGCATCAAAAAGTTCAGTCGAAAGTGCATCGGGAATACCAGGGCGCAACCGGACCGGAGACCAGCATGAATTCATGGGATTGGCAAGCAGCAATGGCGCACGATGTGGCGGCAAGCATTTCGAAGCGTCATGTACGCGGCCGGAAAAACGTGAAAGGCGGCGGACCCCGACGCCGCAAGTCATGCGCCGATCAACGTAATGTTGAACAATTAGAATCCCGCCAGATGCTTACAGTGCTGCCGAATTCGACGGTGCTGCCTTCGGGGCTCGCGGGGCTGGTTCACGGCGGCGTGAATGTGACCGCAGAGACCAACGCGGTTCACGACAAGCTGTTTGCGGCTACGAGCAATCTGCCTTTGATCGGATCGAGCATCGCGGGCTTTGCCAACAACGCCGTGGTGGATTCACTGCGCATCGCTGGGATCCAACATCACGGCGGCCCTTTCGCAGATCAGTAGCGGGTCGATGACCGGCTCGGTGGTGCAGAGCAAGTTTGCCGCGGTGTTTGGGCCTACGGGGTTGAACATCCTGCCCGGGCGAATCTGAGCATCGTGACCGAAGACACGACCGGTGGAAGCACGCCGAACCAACTCGATATCAATCTGGAGTTTACCGGCACGCTGCTGAACGGAAATCAAAGCGGGGCCTTCAACCTGGGACTTCCCGGTGTGGGTCTCAGCGTCAACGGCAATCTTCAGGAGAATCTGACCTACGATGTGAAGGTTGATCTTGTTGTGAACTCCGGAGGTTTTTACATCAACCTGGCCCCCAATCCCGAGGCGAGCCTGACCCTGGCGGTCACTGCGCCGGGATTGACCGCCACCGGAACGCTTGGCATTTTCCAGCTTAACGTCAGCAACGGTACCGCGGCGGGCAATACGCAATTGGTGGGAACGATCGGGCTTGACCTGAGCGTGGGTGGCGCGAATCAACTGACCCCCAGCACGCTTTCGTCGCTGGTTGGTAACAGCACCCTGTCGGCCAACGCAGAAGCGGATGTGCATCTGCACGGCGTCCTCAGTTTTGGTGGAAACTCCAGCTTCCCCAGCATCGCGACCGATTTTGATATGACCTGGAATCTGGCCAGTGCATCCCTGGGCGCAGATGCCAGCGGGAAATTCGGCGTCACCAGTTCTGTCTTTGGTAACAAGCCCGACATTCAATTCAACAACATTACGCTGAACATGGGGACGTTCTTCACGAATTTCCTCAACCCGGTATTGACCAAGGTGCAGCAGGCGCTGGCGCCGATTCAGCCGGTCATCACCATGCTTAACCAGCCTGCACCGGTCTTCAACGATCTGCACGTGGGTGACCTGAACGGAGACGGAACAACGACCCTGCTGGAGGCGCTGGAGAGTTTTCTCACGATCGCATCTCCGCAAACGGTGAAGTTCATCAATGCGGTGCTGGACATCAATACGCTGGTCAATTCGCTTCCGACGAATACGGCAAGCCTGGCGCTGCCGTTGGGCAATTTTGAAGTTGGCGGCGGGACGCCGACCTCCAACACGACCGATCTGCGCGGCGCATCGTTAAAGGATGCGTCGATGACGAGCGAAACCGCCGACAACACCACTTCCGAACTTCAGGCAGATGGGAACAGCAATTCGCAGCTGTCGAGTTTCATCAACGCTCTGAATGCTCCGGATTTGCAGGCAGGCAACGGCCCTGATGATGGCGGCGGTTTCCACATCCCGCTGTTGCAGGATCCGACCAAGGTTTTTGGTCTGCTACTGGGGCAAAACGTTGATCTGGTTACTTTCGACACCCCTACGCTGGACTTGACTCCATCGATCAGTTTTGAAGTGGCGCCCATCGACTTTCTACCGTTTTTGAAGGTGCAATTCACCGGTTCGGCGGAATTCAAGGCTCATCTCTCGATGGGTTACGACACGTACGGCCTGACCGAGTTTGCCATCGCCAACAATTTCAGCGCCGGTGCGATCAGCAGCCTGTTGGATGGGTTCTACGTCAATGATGATCCGACCAAGACATTCGCCTCGGCAAGCCTGACGGTGGAGGTGGCGCTGGGGTTGGACGTTTACATTGTTAAAGCTTACGTCGGAGGTGGACTTACCGGAGCGGTCAACTTCGTTCTGTCGGACCCTAATAGCCTCACCGACGGAGGTAAGCTTCGCGCCGCCGCCATTATCGCGGATGTGGCACAGAACCCGCTGTCGTTGTTCAACATCAATGGAACCATCACTGCCAGCCTGGATGTGCACGGCAGCTATATCGGGATACCCTTCAAGAAAGTGTTCGCGTCCACCACGCTGGCCAGCTTTGATATCAACACCGGTTCGATTCCAGCCGTGCCATCGCTGGGAACTGTCAGCAATGGGACATTGACGGTGAATGTGCCCAACGGCAATCAATACATCCAGGTGGTTCACCAATCCAACGGCGGACTCGGGACGGAGAATGTCTCGGTCATTTCCCAGGGCATCACGCAGAACTTCTCCGGCGTGACCGCGATTGTCGCTAACTGCGGGACCGGAAACGATACGATTGGTGTGGTTTGCAATTCCCCGGTGACCCTTACCGCGGGGTCGGGAAATGAAACATTCATCATTGGTCCGAATGAAAACGCAACGCTGAATGGTGGTTCGGGCGATGACTATATGGGTTCGCTTAACGGTCTTTACGAGCCGTCGACCGGCATGTTGTCGATCTACGGCAACGGTGGAAACGACACGCTGGTTGCCGGCGGTGGTAACGATTCCCTCGTCGCCGGAAACGGCGGCACCGCAATCATGTACGGTGGTGGTGGAAGAGATTCTCTTTTTGCCGGGAGTGGCAATGACACCCTCTACGGCGGGGATAACACCGCCGGCAGCGGCAGCGAACTTCTGATCGGTGGATCGGGCAACACCACGTTCATTGCCGACAACACCTCGAATCCGTTCGATCCAAACGGCCTGGGTGGCCCGCAGTACATCCAGGGTGGGCAGGGCGTCAACCTGATCGATTTTGACCATACCGACACGGTAGTCGGTGTCGACCCGCTGGCAACTGAAGTTGAAGAAGGATTTACCATCCTTCAGAACGGCGTGGTAGTTGGAAATACCTCCAGACCAACACTCGTCCATATCCCAGCATCAACCACGGTGACCTACAACGGTCTTAGCGCAGCATCCAGCGTTCTTTCCGGTTCGACGGCCACCGATAAACTCACCAGCCAGCAGCTGTTTGGCGGGACTATTGAACTGGTTTTCATCAACTCGCTGGGCAACCTGGCGCACCGACCGACGCAGGCACCTACACCGTGGTGGGTTACTATCTGGGTGATTCGTCACATTCCGCCTCCCAGCCAGTAAACGCGACGCTGGTGATCAACCCGGCCGCTCCGTCGATCAGTGCTTTGAACACCCTGGCGTCATTTGATGGTAAGTCTCACCCGGCAAGCGTTTCCGCCTCGGGCCCGCAGGGTCAGAACGAATCATCACAGTTGCAAATCTCTTACAAGAATCTGGCCGACAGTTCCGTAAGCACCGCCGCGCCTACCGCGGTGGGACAGTACGAAATTCTCGCCAGCTTCACCGCTAATCGCGACTTCACTGCTATCTCCAATCAGGACACTGGCAAGACCGTCACCATCTCCACGATCTTCGGCGCGCCGACGGTCGTCTCAGGCAACACCTCTCTCCTGGGTGGCCTCGTCGCTGATATCAACGGCGACGGAAAGCCTGATCTGATCACCGAAAATCTAAACGCATCCGGTCAATCCCTGGTTGTCTATCTAGGTAACGGCGACGGTACCTTCCAGGCCGCGAAAACAACTGCCATTCCGTTTACCGGTGGGAAGTTCATGGTCCTGTCCAACTATGTGCTTCAGCATGAAGCGATCGCGATCGATTTGAACGGCGATGGCAAGCAGGATTTAGTGATCGCCGCTGATCCCTATGGTGGAACCGCCGGGGGGAATCGCTACGGGCTCTACGTTATCTTAGGCAATGGTGACGGAACGTTCCAGACGGCTACGGTTGGCACCGCAGACTTCCCGCAAATCATCTCGCTGGTAACCGGAAAATTTCTAACCGGCAACAATAACCCTAGTTTTGCCTATGGTGAATGGACCGACCCGGCAAGCACGACGTACCTCAACAAAATTAATGTTGGTTTCGGTTATGGTGGCGGAAACTTCCACAACGATGAGTTTGCCGTGGGAGTAGCTCCCAAGGGCCTCGCGGCTGGTGATTTCAATAACGACGGTGTTCAGGATCTAGTCGTCAGCGACAACGGCGGTACTGGCATCATGCTTAGCCATGGTGACCGCACCTTTGGGGCTGAAACCTACTTCACTACAAAGTCCACCGCGCAACTTGCCGTCGCTGACTTTAATAAAGACGGCAATCAGGATGTGCTGCTGAGCGACAACAGCGGTGTCTACCTCTTCCTGGGAAATGGTGACGGTACATTCAAACCGGCGACGACCGTTTTCCAGGCTGTCCCAAGCTCCATTACCAGCCCCGTCATTCTGGGCGATTACAACGGGGATGGAATTACCGACTTCGCCACCTTCTCCACAACGGGGTTCAGTGCGTCAAGCTTCCAGGTCTACTACGGCAACGGCGATGGTACATTTGCTCCCGCGCTGAACTACCCAATAACCACCACAGCGCTATTCGCAGTGGATCTGAACAACGACGGCGTTACCGATCTGGTCCAGTATGATAACAGCGGTGACATCAACGTCCTGCTTAACACCGCGCCCGAGCTGCGCCCACCATCAACGTCACCGGAAGCACTGTTACCTTTAACGGGCAATCTCATGCCGCCACGGTGACTGCGACCGGGCTGGCGAATATGAACCTCTCCGCGCTGACTACGGTGACCTATCTCAACCGGGTGACCAAAGCGGTTCTCACTTCACCACCGACCCAGGCTGGTATGTATGATGTGCTCGTGAGCTTCGCCGGCAACAGCCGGTACAACGCGGTGCCGCTTTCTGATTCTCATCAGGTCGTCACCATCAACACTGTCGTGCCCACTGTGGTGTTTAACTCGGTCAATTTCTCCGTGGATGGTTCGCCGCATGAACCTTCATTTTCTGCCACCGGTGCTTTAGGCGAGAATCTGAATTCGCTGGTGCTGGTGCAATATGTGAACACAGCCAACGGCACGACTACAGTTACCCCGCCCACATCCGCCGGTACCTATGAGGTCGACGCCAGTTTCCTCGGTAACCCCAACTACCGCTACATCCAGTCGTATGACACTGGAAAAACGGTGACCCTCACCAACGCCCCTACACGGTCCCCGCGAATTGGTGACTCGGTTTTGGCCGAAAACTTCCTCCACTCCGGCGGACCCTATGGCGGAACACTTTACTCCAACGGCACCCCAATCACGGGCAATCTCGCCGACGTGGCCGACCTGCCCGGTTCTACCTACAACTATTTCACAACCAACGGATCGTTCCCCGGCGGAACCATCGCCACGGGTGTCGGCAGCTCCGGCGCATCGGCCACGATGGGGCCGCAATCTAATCTTGTAGGCTCGCTGCAGAACGCTGCAGGCTACAGAGAGCCATCTATACTTACCCTGTCGGTGGATCTGGAAATGAACACCATTGCTGGCAACGATTTTCAGTCCCGCGGAATCGGGCTCGGCCTGAATGCTACCGTGCCGACTGGGTTTAATGCAGGCAATCCGATCAACAACGGCATCATCGTGAATGCCGCCACCGGTAATCTATATTTCACCGGCTCCAACGGGGGTTCGATCACCCTCGTCCCAGGCGGCTCCTACAATGCTGGGGCGTCGGCGCATTCAGCACCAACAAGTTCTACACGCTCTCATTTAACATCAATACGTCCAACGGCGCGGTAACCAATCTCACTCTAAGCGATTCGTCTGGCTCGGAGTTCATCTCCGCCCCGGGAACGATTCCAGGCTTTATCACCGGCACGGGGGCCGCTAACTCCACCGCCAACTATGTCGATGTCTCTTCCAACGCCAACAGCGGAAGTGCCTTCGGTTATATCGATAACCTGACCGTCTCAAGCAGCGCGCTTCCCCCAACCGTAAACACCAGCGCTCCCACGTTTATCACCTCCACCGGTGTTACAGTGAACGGCTCGGTCAACGCCCAGAACTCCACGGCAGCAACCTATTTCCAGTACACCACCGACCCGGCGTTTACACCGACAAACTCTGCAAACATCGGCTCTGGATTCATCAGCCTAAAAGGCGTAGCGGTTGATCCATCCGGCGATGTGTTCGTCGCCGACACTTCCAATAACGCGGTCAAAGAAATTCTCACTAACGGCACAACCGTCCCAATCGGGTCGGGCTTTTCCAGTCCCTACGCAGTGGCGGTTGATACAGTCGGCGATGTATTCGTCGCCGACTTTGGTAGCAACGCGGTGAAGGAAATCCTCCGCAGCGGCGTCACAGTGACGCCGGGCTCGGGCTTCTCCGGCCCGGGTAGAGTTGCCGTGGATTCATCCGGTGATGTATTCGTCGCCGATTCCGGACACAACGCCATCAAGGAAATCCTGCCCAATGGAACGATCGTCACGATTGCTTCGGGATTCAACAATCCGCAGGAACTGGCGGTCGACCCGAACGGTGATCTCATCGTTGCCGACTACGGCGACAACCTCATCAAAGAAGTTCTGCCGAGCGGAGCGATCCTCTCCTTCGACTACAGCTTCTCTGGCCCCGCGGGGGTCGCGGTGAATGGCGCAGGTGACATCTTCATCGCCGACACAAATAATAATGCAGTCAAGGAACTGTTGCCGGGCGGAACGATCAAGACGCTGGGTTCGGGTTTTGCGCTGCCGATTGGGATCGCGGTGGATGTCCTGGGCGATGTCTTCGTCGGTGACTATGGTCACAGCCGCGTGGTGAAGCTCTCTCCACCCGGCCTGAGTTCGTTCCCCAATTCAGTCAGTGGAAATACCAATACGTCGACAACAACAACTCCATCGTTGCCTACCGCTGGCACGATGTACTACTACCGCGCAATCGGTCAAGGTGGCGGTGGCACCGTGGCCGGTGTAATCGATTCCTTCATCCTCGCGCCCGCGGCCAATTCGGGGGTCACACCGGTAACAGTTTCTTCGCTTACCCTCGGCACCGGCGCGAACTCCATACTTGGCACTGCCACCGCAACCTCAGATCGCACGGTGCTCATCCTCAGCACATTGACCCTGACCGGCGGACAACTGGATCTGGGAGGAAACGACCTGATCGTTCACAACACCGGGTCGGTCACACCCGCGCAGTCACTCACCAGCATCACCGCGGCCATTCAAAGCGGTTATAATGGTGGAACCTGGACCGGCTTGGGCCTCACCTCCTCCGCTGCCCAATCCAACAGCACGCACCTGACCACCCTGGGTGTGATACCGGTGACAACCGCCGGTAGTTTCGACAACCAATCCGTTACCACCAGCGATGTACTCGTGAAATACACCTACTACGGCGACGCAAACCTCGATGGACGCGTGGACGGCTCGGACTACTCCCGAATCGACAACGGTTACCTCTCACACTCCGCCGGCTGGTTCAACGGTGACTTCAACTACGACGGCGCTATCGACGGCTCCGACTACACCCTGATCGACAACGCCTTCAACACCCAAGGCGCGCGAATCGCAGCCACCATCGCAGCGGCCCCCGCAAATCGTGCTGCACAATTTTCGACTGTCCCGATCAATGCACAAAGCGCACCCAATGCCGACTCAAACGATTGGCTTTCGGATCAACGAAAGAAACAGAAGACATTATTTCTTTGATTAGAGACAACCCGATGGCCAACATTGATGTTGAAGTGATCAACTCGTGATCTTCTCGTAAGGTTCCGATTCAGATCCAAGCTCTCGCAGCCAGCTCGAATGTTCGCTTCTCAAATGATCAAAACGCTCGAGCAGGAGGATGCGGTCAATGCCTTACACAATATCGCCATCGCCTTTAACCGATTCTTAAGAATAGTTCATTTCTCCGCGAGGGTCAGTTGCTCGAGACGAGCAGCAAGCGTATTTCGAGGATCGAGTTGCAGTGCACGCGCATATAACGCCTTCGCGTCTGTCGGGTGCCCGCACTTGGAAAGGACGAACCCTTCCATGCAAACGCTAACGCTGTCGGACGGGTCAATGGCGGCGGCACCCCGGAAGGCGGCCAGGGCTTCGACCAAGCGATTCTGCTTTACATTCACATATCCCATCAGGCATTGTGCTGCGCTGCTGGACGAATCAGCTTCTATTGCGTGGCGGACTGCCTGTTCCGCGCCCGCAAGATCGTTAAGCTCGATCGCAGTCTTTGCCAAGCCAAGCCAATAGCCGCAACATAACGGGTTTATCTGGGTAGCTAGCAGATAATTTGACCTGGCATCTGCATATCGGTGCAGCTCGCTTTGGCATTTAGCGAGTGCCGATCGCACGTCGGCGCGCTTTGGATAGTCCGGGTCTTTCACAAGGGCTTCGAAGCAGCCGGCGGCCTCTGCAAATCGCTTGTCGGTGAACAATGCAAACGCGAGATGTTCACGAATAGTTGGGTCGTCCGCGGATAGCAGGGATGCCTCGCGTAGCTCCGGAATAGCCTCGTCACACCGGTTCTGCTGTATCAATAGCTGGCCGATCGTGTCGCGGATGACTCCGCTATGTTCGAAAACGAGCGTTTTCGATTGCAGCAATTCCAGGGCTGCAGAGGGTTTTCCCAAGGCAACCATCATCTCGGCTTCAGCCAGCACATAGGAAAGCTCAGTTGGATTTTTTGTGACCGCCAAAGCGTAAGCAGCGCGGGCGTTCTCAAACTGCTGCCAGTGCTGAAGCACTACACCTTGCAGATAGTCCGCCTCTGCGTTTTTTGGATCGAGGCGATGCGTGTCAGCGAGCTGTTCTTCGGCCAGATCGAGATTATTCTGCTCGATGGAAACCTTGGCAGCGAGCAGGTGAAGCGCAGCGCTGTCCGGCGCGAGCCGTAGTGCCTGGTCCAGCGTAGTCTCACATTTATCCAGACTACCCTCTTTGTACAGGTCGTTTGCGAGACTGGCCAAAACGCCGGCGCGGGCATCGTTCCACTGCTTATTTGCCTGCGACTTTTGATTTGGTGTGAGGCCGCCGCCATCGCAGCCCAGGAGGGCTATGGTGGTGATGGTGAGCGATGCAAAGGGATTCCGGCGCATGAAGGGCCTCATTGGTGTTGAAGATCGGCAGTGGAAGAATGACTTACCGATGCGTTGGTGTCGTCCATGATGGATTGCGACACAAAATCCCGGATCATGCTGTTATCCGAGTCCGTCACTCGTTTTCCGCTGACTTTTTCCTTCAATTCGATCGCTTCCAGGAATGTCGGATTCAAGTTGGTGGCCGCATTCAAGTGCCACAGGACGAGATTGCGATCGGGCGTTGGTTTTGCTAATTCAGATTTTGCGTTCTCATATGCTGCTTCGGCGAGGCGCTCGCGGCCAAAAAACATCATTCCCTTCCTCACACCCACGCGCAGGTCTTCCACACGTTTCATTTCGGCTTCGGAAATCTGGCTATAGACCGAATCATCCTTCAGAATATGCGGCGTGAGTAGAATGATGATCTCCTGCCGGGTCGTCTGATCCTGCTGTTGTCGGAATAGCGCCGAGAAACGGGATGTTTCCCAACCCCGGTATCTGTCCTCGGCTTGTTGTCGAGGAATCTCGAAACAAACCGCCGATCACAATGGTCCGCCCGTCTTTGACCATGAAGTTGGTCGTTACCTCGGTAGTTGTTTTGAACGGTAAATTTGAGGCAGTGAGGCCGCCGCTGGAGTCTTCGGGATGAATCTCCATTCGGATATAGCCATCGTCTCCAATGTAGGGTCGGAAGACCAATGTAGTACCGGAATCAAGAAATTGAACTGTCTGTGTTGACGTGGTTGAGCTGACGGTCGTGGTCTGATAGCCGTCGCTTCGTCCGATGTGGACATATCCCTTTTGTTTGTCCAGTGAAAGCACTTTTGGATTTGCCAGGACGGTGGTGTTGGTCACCGATTCGAGGGCTTGAATAAAGACGCTGATGTTATTAGTAAGCAAGCCTACGCGAACCCCGCCTGGAGGCAGGTTATTTGTGAAGCTGGTCTGCCCCACACCGTAGCCGCTGACCCCGGCGTTAGTAGAGGAATTCTGCAGCGTGCCTGCCGCGGCGTTCGTAATAGTCTGTGCCGGCGTCGTAAGAAATTGACCGAATTTGACACCTCCCATTACGCTGAAATCAACACCCAGCGCATTGTTGTCGCTGAGAGTAGCTGCAAGAATCGTCGCCTCAACAAGCACCTGTTGCGGCCTGCGGTCTACCTCTTTCAGAATTTTTCTTACATTCTCCAGATTTTCAACATAGTCTGTAATGACCAGCATATCTTCAGATGAAGTCGAGTTGCCGCCCGCATCCCCGGCGGCGATATCGATTCCAGACTGTGCCGCGGCAGTGATTGCAACCTGAGCGTCTGAGCTCAGTACAGGTTTAATCATCGTGGCGGCGTTTGCCGCCGGCGTGTAGTGGAGGTGGAATACTTCAGTGACACTTCGCCGAGAAGCCTTCTCAATTTCCGCCAATTCCGTGGCGGTGTAAACGTATATGAAGTTGTCCTTCTCCCGGTAGGTGTATCCGTTGGCTTGTAGAATGGCGTCAAGCGCCTGCACCACGGTGACATTGTACAGATTGGCTGTCACAGTGCCGGTCACACTCTTGCTGGCGATGATGTTTTTTCGGGACTGAAGGGAAAGTGTCCGAAGCACCTCCAGCATGCTTACATCATTCACATGCATTTCCACCATACCAGCGTCGCTAATCGTCACCTGCGATTTTGTTATGCTTACGACCGGTTTAGTCGTCGCGGGCGGCGTTGTATTGGCTGTATTGTCGGCCGGATTTGCAGAGGTGTCGGCGCGAAGCCTGCTTGTCAGAGCAACGCACAGGCTGAAGGTTGTCATCAATACTGGCACGCTGAGAGGAGACACCTTTTTCATAGTGACACACCCCTTATTTGTGCTTGTCTGTTTCTTCCGGCTTATTAACCGTAACTTTCAACTCACCGCCTGAAAGCAGGGCAAGAAGCTTATCCAATTTTTCGTTGGTGGCCTTTTGCTGCTCTACCATCTGCTCCCGTTGCGCTCCGGCATCGGGGATGCCGTCGGCTCGGGCGACACCCGCCCGGGGCGCGGCTCCCCACAGCGTCAGCAAGATTAGCGCTTGCAACGCAATGATGACCCCGATCCATCGTTTGCTTGTGCTTGGTGCGTGCATATCGAGACTTCCGTTGGAGTACAGGAATAGTCCGATATTATTCGGCATTCCCGGTTTAAGAACTGAAAGCCAATATGCCGTGACGCCACTGGTCGGTGTCCAGAACGCACTTCCCCCTCCCGCGTTTAGTCCGCAAACTCAAAATATACCCACTCCGACTCAAGGCCCGGGCCGATCATCCGATACAAACGATAGAACTTACGTCCGTCTTCAAGGGAGCGACGATTTTGATTCCTCATTGGCTTATTCAACATGGCCGGGCTCGACTGCTTGCGCGAGGAGAGGCAGGAATTGCGCCGATAGGGATCTGCATGGTGATGGTCCTGATCCTTTGCCTGGGAGCCGATAATTGGCTGACTGATCGGGCTGCGCGGGAAGAAGCTTTTTCACTCCGTCAAAGCGATTTGAAAGCAACAGGGCCTCTGTTTGCCAGACTTTCAGAGCAATTGATCGCCAGCGGGAACCTGGCCGAACTTCGCAGACTCACCATGAGTTCTGCAACGGCCCTGAGGCTGCAAAGCTGCTCTGTATGGATCGGCAACCAGCAGATTCTTGCCGACATGCTGCCTGCGCGCGTGACTGTGTTCACCCTTCCCCAGCGTTGGGCAACGGACACGTCGAATTTAGTGCCGTTAGATTCAGATGCCGGCCATCTGCGAATCCCGTTTACGGTTCCCGGTAAAGGGTCGGGATTCATCGACCTGGCGAGTTCCCCGCTGGATACATCAAACCGTACCGGATCCGAGGTGTCGGCACTCATCTGCGCGGTGGGACTGAGTGCGCTGGTACTGATCTACCGCCGAAGCCGGCATGCCCTGGCGGAGATGGAGGTCATTCGAAGCTCCATCGCTGCGATGGACCGTGGAGAAACATCGGTTGCCGCCCTTCAGGTCGATGCGCGGTTAGGAACCGCGGCAGTCGCATGGAACAAGCTTCTGGGAGACTTCGAGAATCTTCGACGAAGGACCGCGCTGAGCCCGGCAGTGACCACAAACGGCAACCGCCGCGCAGGGGGCAGCAACCTCGACGCCGCCTGCGATGCCATGTCCCAGGGCTTGATTCTTGTAGACGATAAAATGCGCGTGCAGCTTTTCCAATGGAGCAGCCTGCACCTTCCTGAAGCATGACCGGAATGCCCTTGCTGGAATTCCCGCCGCCGAACTGGTGCAGGATCCCAAGTTCCACGATGCGATCCTGGCCATTGCCGCGGGGAAACTCCGTCGCGCTGTGACCGTCGAGATCGAGCAGCCAGGCGAGACAGGCTGCGGAGTGCTACGGTTCTGCATCCGGCCTGTCCGCCGGGGTGATGCCGATTCTGCCATGATCATTATTGAAGATATCACTCAGCAACGGACCGCCGAGCGAGCGAGAAACACATTCATCAACCAGGTCACACACGAGCTTCGAACACCGCTTACGAATATCAGGCTTTACGCTGAAACTGCCATCGACGACGGCGAAGGCAATCCAGAAGTGCGGGCCAACTGTCTGAATGTTATTAACCAGGAAGCCCGCAGGCTCGAGCGAATTGTCAGTGAAATGTTGTCGGTTGCTGAGATCGAGGCAGGTTCCAGCACGATACACAGAGACGAGGTCTATTTTGATGCGCTAATTCGCGAACTTCATACCGACTACCGCGCTCAAGCTGATGAGAAGAAAATCACGCTCGAATTCAACACTTCACCAAAACTTCCCAAGCTCACTGCCGACAAAGACAAATTGACGATTGCCATGCACAACTTGATCGGCAACGCGCTGAAATATACGCCCGATGGCGGCAAAGTAACTGTGAGCGTTGATGTGCGCGACGGACAATTGGCAATCGATGTGGCCGATACCGGTATCGGTATCAAGCCCGAAGAATCGGAAAAAATCTTCGATCGTTTCTTCCGCTCGGCCGATCCTCGGGTCGGCAAGATCGTGGGCACCGGTCTGGGGCTCACCCTGGCCAGAGAAGTAATGCGGTTGCACGGCGGTGATGTCACCGTGCAATCAGAGCTGAACCGGGGTAGCACCTTTACCGCCACGATGCCGGTCAGCATGGCGGCGTAACCGTTATGAAAATACATCAACAACGGCACGGCGCTGTCATCCTCCTGAAACCCGATGGTCCGCTCATTGAAGCCGCCGCGGGTGAGTTCGATCAGGCTGCGCGCGACCATGACCGCAACACTGGGTCGTTTTGTGGTCGATATGTCCGCGGTCCCGTTCGTAGACAGCATGGGACTCGAAGCACTGCTCGATCTGACGGATTTGCTGGAACAGAGCGGTAAAGTGCTGAAGCTGTGCGGCGTCAATAAAACCGTGCGACAAGTCTTCGAGCTCACCGAAATCGATTCCCTCTTCGATCACTTTGGCGATGTTAACTCCGCCGTCAGGAGCTTTCTGTGACTCCTGCACCTAAGAAGATCAAGATCGGTGATGCACTGCTGAATCAGGGAGTGATCTCCGCTGAACAGCTGACCCGCGCTCTCGCCGAGCAGCGGGCCACAGGGCGGCATGCTGGGGCAAGTGCTGGTTGAGCAGGGTGTCATCACAGGAGCGACGCTCGTTCAAGTTCTCGGTCAAAGCCTTGGCATGCCGGGCGTTCATCTTCGCCACGGTCTGATTGACCCGGCGGTCATGAAACTCATCGGTGAGGAGGAAGCCGAACGCCTGCTGGCAATCCCGATGTTCAAGGTGCGCGATACGATCACCATCGCGATGGCTGAACCTCAATCGCTGCCGACCATCGACCGCCTGCGGCACATCACCGGATGCAAAGTTCGGCCCATTCTTGCCCTTGAAAGCAACATTCGCGAGTTCATCAAGAAATACGCCGGCGGTGAGGTGAACGTCGATGCCTTTCTCTCCTCACTCAGCGAATCCAATGTCGAAGTCGTCGAGCGCGAGGCGGTGGACGAAGGACCGATCACAGATCTCGATAAGATGGTGGCTGGCAGCCCGATCATCAACCTGGTGAATGTGGCTTTCATGACTGCGATTCGCGACAAGGCCAGCGACATTCATGTCGAACCCGATAAAAAAGGCACGCGAATCCGATATCGAATTGACGGTGTGCTCCGCGACCTGATGAAACCGCCTGGTGGCATGCATGGGTCGGTGGTCTCCCGAATCAAGGTTATATCGAAGATGGATATCGCCGAGAAACGGTTGCCTCAGGAGGGCCGCGTCCGGCTGATTGCCGAAGGGCGTGAGATCGATCTCCGCGTTTCGAGCATGCCCACGTTGCTGGGTGAAAAACTGGTGATTCGAATCCTGGATAAAGCCAATCTGCGCGTGAAGATGGAAGAACTCGGTTTCCGGCCCGAAGCGCTTTCTGTATTTAAACGGATCCTGCGGCAGCCGCACGGACTCGTGCTGGTCACCGGTCCCACGGGAAGTGGAAAGACCACGACACTCTATTCCGCGTTGGATCTGCTGCGCAGCCCGGAACTCAACATTGTCACTATTGAAGATCCGGTCGAATATCAGCTTGATCTCATCAATCAGATTCACGTGCACGATGCCATCGGTTTGTCGTTCGCCCGCGCTCTGCGGAGCATTCTTAGACAGGATCCCGATGTGATCATGGTCGGCGAGATACGCGATGAGGAAACGGCAAAAGTGGCGGTGCAGGCTGCTCTCACCGGTCACCTGGTATTGGCCACGCTTCACACGAATGATGCCCCCGGAGCCGTCGCACGGTTGCTGGATATGAACGTCGAACCGTATCTGCTGTCCAGCGCGTTAAACGGCGTCGTCGCGCAGCGACTGGCCCGAACCATCTGCCCCACCTGTGCCACAAAGTATTACCCCGAGGGCGACACTTTGCGAGACGCAGGCATCGAGGCGAAGGCCGCGCATGTATTCCGAAAAGGCGGTGGTTGCGAAATGTCACGACAGCGGTTTCCTCGGTCGAATGGGTGTGTATGAAGTGATGGAAGTGACCCCGATGATGCGACGGGTCATTCATCGCGGTGGCGCATCGCACGAACTTCGCGAGCAGATGAAGATTCACGGCGGTTTGACACTCCGTGAAGAAGGCGTGCTCCTGGCCCTGGCGGGCAAGAGCAGTCTTGAAGAGGTGATCGGAATCACCCATACGGAGGACGCAACAGTCGCCCCACAAGCCCCGGCTCACCGTCATGCTGGCGAAGGGAAGGCGGCATGAAGCTGGCATACAAAGGATTCAATCGAGAGGGTCGACCGGTCACCGACGCTGTGGAGGCGCGTGATGTTACAGATGCCACCGAGATGCTCCGGCGACAGGGCGTCTACATCATAGAGATACGCGAGACAGGCGAAGGCGGCACTGCGATAAAACAGCATAGAACATCGCTTTTTGGCCAGGGCAGACGTCTTAAACACGTTGCGATGTTTCTCAGGCAGCTTCATGTGCTGATTGCAACCGGAACGCCGCTCGCCGAATCGCTGCAGGCATTGGAGCGTCAATCCACCGATCTAAAATGGAAAGCCATCGTCAGTGATGTTCGGGAAAAAGTGGAACAAGGCGCTGCGCTCTCATCGGCAATGGCTTCGCATCCGAAGTATTTTAATGCGATCTGCCGAGGGTTGGTCGCTGCTGGAGAATCCGGTGGAAATCTCGACGCGATGCTCGAGCGTCTTTCGATCCTGAGCCGCAAGCAGGTGCATGTTCGCAGCGCAGTCGTGGGCGCGATGATCTACCCGTGCCTGTTGATCGTAGTGGCGATAGGCGTGCTGGTAACGCTGATGGTTTTTGTCTTGCCGCGCTTTGCCGCGCTTTTTGCAACACTGGATACACCCCTGCCGCCAACCACCAAGCTGTTAATGAGCCTCAGCGACCTGACCCGATCCTACTGGTGGGCCACGCCGATCTTCGTCGCCGCCGGCGGGTTTGCCATACTGACCGTCCTCAAGACCCCCGCGGGAAAGCGCGGGCTTGACGGAATCTCGATTCGGCTACCGAATTTCGGAGCCATTATCCGCAACTTCACGACCGCAAAAATTACCCGGCTGCTTGGAATACTTCTCCAGGGGCGGGTCCCGCTGCTCGAAGCACTGACGCTGACGCGCGAATCCATGACAAACTATTACTACACCCAACTGCTAATGAAGGCCACCGACGCCATCACCCGGGGTGATTCGCTGGCCGGCGCGTTCAGCGACCCAAGGCTTATCGCGCCATCGGTTTGCGAAGCGATTCGCAGCGGGGACAAAAGCGGACAACTGGGCTCGCTCCTGACTGCCATCGCCGATTTTCTGGATGAGGAGAATGAAGTCACGTTGCGGTCTCTGACCAGCATTATCGAACCCGTCATTCTCATTGTGCTCGGAGTGTTTGTCGGCTTTATCGCGCTGAGCATGTTCATGCCCCTGTTCGATCTCACGGCCGCTACACACGGATAACCATGCGCTGGCTACCCCTTACTAAATTCTCGCCTATTGGTCTGGACCTGGGGTCGCACTCGATCAAAGCCGTGCAGCTGAAACAGTCGGCGGGTGGCCGGAAAATATGTGCCGCCGTGTCCCTTCCGCGGCTTCAACCCGGTTCGACGTTGGATGCACCCGAGATCGAAAGGCTTCTGGGTGTACTCGATCGCCGCGGCTTCGCCGGGCAGGACGTTGTCGTTACCGTTCCCACGGCGAGCCTGCTCACCACTATCCTTGAATTGCCCGCACGAGCGCCGGGAGTTCCGCTGGAACAAATCGCCGCTGTTGAATTCGCCAGGGTACACAAACAAGAGGCTTCGGCATTGACTATTTCCGTCTGGGATCTTCCTGCTCCGGCACGCGCGAGCAAGGCAACCTACATGCTTGCCGTGGGAACTCTTTCCGAAAAGCTGGAAGCGCATGTTGACTTGATCGAGTCACACGGGCTGAACGTCATCGCGGTTGATGAGCCGTACTCGGCCGCCGCACGCGGAGGATTATTTCTCACCAAATCTGTGCCTGGGTTTACAGCAGTCGTGGATCTGGGCTGGGAACAGGCGACCCTGGTGATCCTCAAAGAAAATGCCGTCATTTATACGCGTAAGCTGAGTGAATCGGGTATGGGGCGGTTGCATCGTGCGGCGTTGGAAACGCCCGCGGGCGATGCCGACGCGGTGGAACATGAATTGTGGCACGTCGGATTTGAAGCACATGCCCCTGCCGACCTGGATAACGCGGCAATTCTCGATGTACTCGAGTCACATGTTGCCGGCGCCACAGACGAGATACGCCGGGCTTTCGGGTATACAACCCACCAATATCCCGACGCCGTCATTTCCAACACGATTCTGGTCGGAGGCGGTGCATTCATCCCAGGCATCGCGAGCTGGTTTGAAAGGGCGCTGGGTGTCCCGACTGTTATTGCCGGCGCTGATAGTGATATCCACGTGACCGAGAGTGGACCCTCGCTGGCGTCGATGGCATCGGCGCTCGGACTTGCTCTTTTTACGGGGGACTCACAATGAATTCCCGAAACCTGCTTCCGATACAGCGGCAAACCGCCAAGCGCAGGCAGCGCGCGATTCGACGATGGCTGCTCATCAACAGCATTTATCTCGTGATTCTCGGCATAATCGGCGCGGTTTCGCCATGACCGCGCTCCACCGCGATGATCATTTTGAACCCTCGCCCATGAGCCCACAGGCGGGACAGACGCCTGCGGACATAGCCGCTCTTACCGGGGAACTGGCTGGACTTCGGACACATCTGCAATCGGTCCGCGAGGTCAGTGGCCGGCCGGATTGGACCATCCTGCTGGCTGCGCTTTCCCAAACACTTGGTGATGACGTGGTGCTGAACGCAGTAGACTGCACAGATGGCGGATCCGGCTTAGGTAAGAGTGCAATCTCTGATGCAGCATTTCCCACTGCTTTTAAACTCACCGGTATGGGGAAAACACAGAATTCAGTAACTCGGTTTGTCGTGGCCGTCGAGAATCTTCAGTTCTTCGGGCAAGTGCAATTGGTGCAAACTGCACCCCAGTCGTTGGGTGGGCGGGAATGCGTGGGCTTTGGGATTGTTTGCACCCTGGCGAGCAACATGAAAGGGGCGAAATAAGATGGGCAAATCCCCTCATCGCTGCTGCGGTTCGCTCACTGCCATCGACGCGGGCGGCGCTTTCGTTTTTGTGGCTCTGACCCTCCTGCTGCTTTTAGGTCTGTTGCAGCCGCTCAATGCTCACATCAAACAGTTGGCGGCGGCGCGTCAGACTACGGTACGGGAAAGCCATCGGCATGCCGAGTTGATCACGGCGGGCCAGTCTCTTCAACGTGAGATCGAAAACGCCCAGAATGAAATTGCGGCCGCTCCGCTCAAGATTTTATCCGAGGACGGGCTGAATCACCGACTGGCAGACCTTTCACAGTTATCCAGCGAGTGTGGGCTCCTTGTTGAAGATTTGAAACCTGGCGACGCGGTTCAGACGCCCCACTTTTTAATCATTCCCGTACAAATGTCGGGGCATGGCAGTTACCAAAGCTGTGCGGTGTTTATTCACTCTCTGCATCAGCAACTGCCAGATCTGGACATGCGGTCGTTTAAACTAACTGGAGTACCCAGCGATCCACAAACCAAGGGTACTTTCGAATTTCAACTTGGCTGGTATGCATCACCTCGCGGAAGCGCTCCGCAAAATATTCGCACTCTAACGGCCTCATTGCCGCAGTAGTACGCCATTTCTGCCGATGATCGAAGTGACGTAACCGAGAATGCTTATGAAGTTCACTAAATCGCAGAAAATGTATCTCGCGGTGCTGGGCCTTGGAGTCTGCGCGCTGATATACGATCGGTGCTTTAGCGACGCGAAAGTCCCGTTAAAACAGGCTTCAGGCAGTGTATCCCTGGCCATGGACCACCATGGGATGATGGTCAATATGCCTGACATAGCCCCGTCAGTAGTAGAAAGTGATACCGTGAATCGGTTGCAACGGTTGCAGGCAGCCTTGCCCCCTTTACCTGCACTGCGTGATGCATTTATCCCCTCCCCTTCATGGGTTGCCACCTCTATTAAAGATGAGGGAGATCCCTCGCAGAGAGTGATTAAGTTTCAGAGCGTTCATAGACTGAGAGCAATCCTCAATATTACCGGTCGTGCTCAAATAATTGTGGATAACAGCCTGGTGGCAGTCGGACAATCATTAGATGGTTTTCAGCTAACGTCAATTGAGGGACTTAAGGCGATATTCGTCCAAGGGGACACTCAGGCAGTCCTCACGCTGGAAACCACAGCTCTATCCCAGCGAGCTCAACCAGACCCATAATCCCTAAGGTTTTACGACAATGTTAATCTGTACCGGCGATGAACCGAAATGTTAAGTACGCATCCGTGTGGATGCGACATAACCAGGTCGTTCCGGGAGCTATATTAACATGCGGACTCGAAGCAAAGCGAAACGTGGATTCAGTTTAATTGAATTGGTCATCGTCGTCGTCATCATCGCGATCATTGCAGCGATTGCGATACCGAAAATGAGCCGCGGTGCCGCAGGAGCGAATGACTCTGCGACAAGACAGGACCTGTCGCAAATGCGAAGCGCCTGTGACCTGTTCGCAAGCGAGCACAATAACACTTATCCAAGCACTACGCCTGCGACGTTCATCCTTCAGTTGACAACATATACCGATATCAACGGGAACGCCCAGGCGACCAAAGATGCCACTCACTATTTCGGGCCCTACCTCAAGGTGATCCCGAGCCTGCCGGTCGGTACTAACAAGGGCTTGAATACAGTCACGGGAACAGGACCCGCGGGGACTGGTGCCTTCGGTTGGTATTATGACGGGCTGAGCATATGGGTAAATGATCCGGTCACCGACACAGACGTGACCGGGACCGCTTACAACACCTACTGAACCGGGCAACCAGTAGAACGACTGTTCGACCCGTCCGCATCGAACAGTCGTTTCGGCCTGCTGCCCCTGTGCCTCTGGAGTCTGCGGCAATGCGTCACTCCAAAGCATATAGCCTGATTGAATTGGTGTTGACCCTGTCGATCATCAGCACCATGGCCGCAATAGCCGGTCCTCGCTATCTAAACTCGCTAACGCTGTACCGGGCGAGCGCTGCGGCAAACAGAATTGCCGGTGACCTGAACCTGGCGCGCGGGCAGGCGAAGATCTCGAGCAGCGGGCAGACCGTTGTGTACAACGTAGCGTCGAACAGCTACAGCCTGCCTGGAATGATCGGTCTCCCGGGTCAACCATCGCCTTACACGATAAAACTGGCGGCCGATCCGTACAGTTCCATTTTGCTGACCGCAACTTTCGGATCGACCTCGACGATGAGCTACGACCGATTCGGTCAACCGGCGACAGGAGGAACGGTTACCGTGCAGTGCGGAGCCTTTATAAAAACCGTGTCGGTCGATCCAAATACCGGTTTGGCTACAGTCCAATGAATCGTGCTCTCCACATTAGCGCCAGCCACTATCGCAGAGCTTTCACGCTCATCGAGATGGTCACAAGCCTGGTGATCCTGTCCATCCTGCTTCTGGCATGCGGGTCGATTGTTATGATGGCAACGTGCGCCACCAGCGACGGGACGACGCGAAACCAGCCCCAGATGCAGACCGCCGATGCCGCCAGTCAGATAACTGACGACCTGAACGTCGCGATTAACTTCACTCAGCGATCGGCTACAGCAGCCACTTTTACCGTACCCGACCGTCTGAATCTCGGCTCGCCGCAGATTGTCTCCTACAGCTGGAGTGGTAACCCCGGCGATCCGCTCATGCGCCAATTCAATAGCGGAACGAGTACGGCGCTGTTGAACGGCGTGCAGAATTTCGCGATGGCGTTCACGCCCAGAACGATGGGCCCCGCACCCGGCCCCACGGAGCAGCTTCTGTTCTCACACTCAACGGCGGTCGGCACTGTGAAAGATTACAATCTAACAAACAACGCCTGGGGCTCGGAGTACTTCCTACCCTCCCTGCCGTTGGGAACCGGTTCATACACAATCACGCGAATAGTATTGCGCTTAAAAGCCGGACCGCAGAATGCGGTGATGTATGTAAGCCTGAACGCAGGCAACGCATCGTTTGGACCGTCGTCGGCTGTGATTGCGCAGGCGACGGTTTACGAGTCTGCGCTGAGCAGTCAGTATGAGTGGGTCAACATTCCGTTAACAGGTGCAACGGGCTTAAATCCGCTGCAGCCGGTTTGCATTGTGATGACCAGTGCTGCAGGCAGTAATAACATCGGCATGGTGCAGATCGATCAATCGCTGCTGAGCATCCTGTCGAATACCTATTGGTCCACAACCAGTAATGCCGGCTCATCCTGGGCTGTTGGCGCCTCTACAACAGCGGCGATGTGTTCTGTGTATGGGACGGTTCCCTGATTACAGGAAAGCGATGCAAAAGAAACGCATAACGCGAGGCTTTACACTGGTCGAGGCAACCCTGTCTGTTGCCGTAGTAGGCATCCTGCTCGTGGCATCGACAGCAACATTCGGAACCCTTGGCCGGGCTCGCCAATCCCAAATCGAAAGTCGCATGGCCTATCTTCTGGCCCAACAATTAATGTCTGAGATCATGCAATGCTATTTTCAGCAGCAGGGATCGAATCCGACCTTTGGTCCTGTTGGTGGACAAACTCGAGCGATGTTCAACTATGTTGATGCTTACAACGGATACTCGGCGAAACCGCCGACCTCTCAGGCCGGAACCGCGCTAAGCGGTTACACAGGATGGACCGAAAGCGTTTCAGTCGGATACGTCAACCCCGCCTCACCATCAACTGTTGTGAGTGTGCCCACGACATTGAAGCAGATTACAGTCGTGGTGACTGCACCTTCCGGAAAAAGTTATACACAGGTCGGATTGCGTTCCTCTTTTGGAGCCTACGAGCTGGTTCCATCCGCGCAGACCAATTACATCACTGGAGTGGCTGTCACTTTACAAGGTGCTTCACCCGGCACCACGGTCAATACCGGCGCCCATCCTTTGAACATATCAACCTCACAATGATCAGCGTTGCTGCACAACATCGCCTAGGTCCTCCCGGCCTCCGATACCGGCGCGGTTCTGCATACGTGTTTGTCCTTGGTATTTCCTTGATCGTCACAGTGCTGGGGATGGGAGCTTTAACGCTATCCCGCATCTCGCAAAAAGCAGTGGGTGCTGGCAACGACTGGGAGGCCGCGGGCGATCTGGCATTCAGCGCAACTGAACACGCGATTTCCGCTATCAATATTGCAGCCAAAACTTCGCCCTCAACCTGGCGAAGCAGTTATACCAGCCGGCAAACCGCTTTTACCCAGGCCATGGGACGCGGAACCTTCAGCTGGGCCTTGAAAGATGAGGTGGATGGAAATCTCACAGCCGATTATCTGCGCCCCTTCCGGATATATGGAATTGGCGTGGTCGGCAGCGTGACACGAATCTACAGCGTGCAGGTTATACCCGCGGGTACTCCCCTGGATGTTCTTCGCACGGCATTGCATTCTGACAGTACGGTTACGTTGACCGGGAACGCACAGGCCGTGAACGGTCCCATCTCAAGCAACTCCACAGTTAGTCTATCGGGTAATGTCACGGCTGCCATTGAAGCGCCTTCTGTCACTGGCACGGCGCAAGGATCAATGACTATTACAACCCCCGCGCCCGCGAAGACAATGCCTTCGGCGTCAATATTCAACGACCTCCTGCAAAATGCAACCGTCATCAACTATAACTCAATTGCCGGGGGGAACCTTCAGAGCTGCTTGCTCTCCTCAACCTCCAATCCCTATGGAACCGCCAACGCAAATGGGATCTATTCAATCGCGCTTCCTGGAAATAAGAATCTTACAATAACCAATTGCCGCATCGTCGGCACATTGCTGATTTCTGCTCCGAACAAAGGCAATATCAACGTTCAGGGACCGGTCGAGTGGGAGCCCGCCAGCGGTGGATATCCGATCCTTGTTGTGTCCGCGTCCAATTCCCAGGTAACACTTGCAGGCAATCCCAGCTGGTTGAGCGAAACTCAAACGGGTGTGAATTTTGACCCTCCGGGTACTCCGTATCTGGGTCTGACCGACAGCGACACGGTCGATGATTACCCGCCGCAATATCATGGAATTATTCACGTCATGGGAGGAAGCTCCAGCACGGTGTCATTGAATGCCAATGCTTACATCTGTGGAACACTCATTGCAGATTGCCCGGTAAAAACAACCGCGGAATGCACCCTGATTCAAAACCCCGCAATTTATGCAAACCCGCCGTTGGGCTATGCCACAGGCAACGCCATGGCGGAAGTGCCGGGAAGCTGGAGATGGGATACGTTGCCCTGAACATTCAGTCGTAATTCCTGAGACAGTTGATCGATCTATTGTGTCGATAACCGGCAAGGAACCGATTGGATTAGATGGAGAAGAAATGCCTGCCAAGACCATTTTGATAGTCGACGACGAGCCACACCTGGTTCATATCCTGGCGTACAACCTGCGAAAATCTGGCGCAATTGTTGAAACAGCCGCAAACGGTCGCGAGTGTGTTGAGAAGGCAAAAGATCTTAAACCTGATCTGATTGTTTCTGACTATCAAATGCCGGTCCTCGACGGCTTGCAAGCCTGCATTTTGATGAAGGCGGATCCCGCTACCAACGCCCTTCCCGTGATTATGCTCACAGCTCGCGGCCACAGATTGACCGACGCCGAGCTTGCGCAAACAAATATCAAGCGCGTGCTGCCAAAACCGTTCAGTGCGCGCCAACTGCTGATGACCGTTGACGAAGTGCTGAACGATCGCAGTGTCAGCGAGGCCGCATGACAGTATTGATGCCCGACAGTTTGACTGATGTAGCCCAGAAGCTTTTTGCTCAACGCGCTTCTGAGCTACAGGTCCAATGGTACTCTTTTGATGGACAAATGACCCTGGTCGATGCCTCGGGTTCGTCGAACGCTTTCTCGCTCTGCACAGCCCCCGTCGCAGTGGCGCACGCGGCTATCGAGGTACGTTCCAAACGGGTCCTGCATCGAAGTACCGTCGATGGTCGGGATCTGCTTGCATTCCCTTATCCAGGCGGCGTTGTGGTAGTTGACCTGACCGAAGGAATTTGGCCTTTCGATTTCCGCGATCGGCTTGCAATAGTATTAAAGAATTATTACGAGGATCTCAATTGCATTGCTGAAGACCAGCAGGCCATTCAGGGCTTCAATGCTTCGCTATCGCAGTCTTACGAAGAGGTAAATCTCATCTTCCGAATGGCCCAGTTGTTGACCAGTGGAAATGACCCCGCCGCCGTCGTACAGGGGATGGGTGACGAGCTACGCGAGGTGCTGCACTACGGCTGGGTTGCGATTGTCCTTGACGATTCTCAAGCGGTCCTCGCGCCGCTGCGAGGCTCGACGACGTTTTCAGGACAGATACTATTCGACAAGCGAGATTTCTCCGCCGCCGTTGTAGACGCCCGTGTGGCAGCCAGCTCAAAAGTGCTTGTGCCTGGTGAGAGTAGCCTTGCCGATCTTGCGCGGTCCGAGGTGCTGATTGAAAAAATCATGCAGGACGGAGTGGTCGTTGGAACACTCGTCGCGGGGAACCGGCTGGGCGAGGACGTTGATGTCAGCAGTAATGAAATCCAACTTGTCACCGCCGCCGCCGGCTATCTCGGGCTGTTTCATCAAAATGCATTCCGCTTCGCCGATCAGCGGCAGCAATTCCTTGGCACCCTGAAAGCCTTATCCGCAGCGGTTGACGCCAAGGATCCCTATACGCAGGGCCACTCCCAGCGGGTGGCCTTGCTGGCGTCCCAGACAGCGGCCAAACTTGGCTTTGATGACCAAACCATCGAGACATTCCGTGTCGCAGGACTGCTGCACGACATCGGTAAGATAGGCGTTCCCGAAGCCATCTTGTGCAAGCCCGCGAAACTCACCGACGAGGAATTCCAGCTGATCAAACGGCACCCCGAGATCGGCTATCGAATCCTCAAAGATTTGCCTTCGCTTCAATCTCATATCCAAGGTGTGCTGCACCATCATGAGCGCTGGGACGGCAGCGGTTATCCGCAAGGCCTCGCCGGCAATCAGATACCCATGTTAGCCAGGGTCCTGGCGCTGGCAGATACATTTGATGCGATGAGTTCGAACCGTTCATATCGGCCACGGATGCACAGGCCGCGCATCCTCGAAGAAATCCGCTCATCCGCCGGCACCCAGTTTGATCCGCACCTAGTCGAGATTTTCCTGGGTATTGATTTCACAAAGTTTGACGCCCTGTTCAACGCATACGCGAACGGGGCACCAGCACACTCCCCGCCACTGGCGACAGGACAAGCTAATGGTCTGCCTTAAAGCATATCAATAAGTGCTTGTAAAAAAGAGAATTAGCAGCGACAGGGAAATTCACTGAAAAACAGCGGTGACCTGTGTCGGACACAGGTTCACTTTGCTGCGATTAACCTGTATGACGCTGTGGCGCCTCGCTCGCCAGAAAACAGCTCGATCGAAGACAATTGATCAAAAGCAAGTTTGTGATCCAGCCGGAACCGTGCGGGATTTGCAGGAAGTAGGCGTGCCACTCGCGTTAAGGGCGGTCACCACGAGCGAATGCCCCAATTGCGTTGACGGCGGCGGCTACCCGGGGCAACTTTCTTGGGTTGCGTGCTTGCGTATTTCGAGTTTATCCTTGCCGCCACTAATACGACCGTTTCGACAGCGCGGGTAGCACTCTGGCTCTAACTAAACATATTTATGAAGCAAACAGCTAATCCTTCAGGAAGCAAACGCTATCCCAAGGCCGATGCGGTAAAGCGCGGCAAGCTGAGCGCGGCAAAAGGACTCGGGGATGATGGATCCGCGGAGGCGCATTCGCGGTTTTTGCTTACCGCGATGGTGGCGTTTCGCGACGGCGACTTCTCGGTACGATTGCCGACCGATTGGGCGGGGATGGATGCACGGATCGCCGAAGCATTCAATCAGACGATTTCACAAAAAGATCGCATTGCGAAGGAGGTCGCAAGGCTGAGTACGACCGTTGGCAAGGAAGGTCGGCTTCGGCAGCGCATGGCTCTGCCAGGCGCGATCGGCGGGTGGGCGGCGGAAGCCGATTCGATGAACAGGCTGATTGATGATCTGGTGCGGCCCACGACAGAAATCGCGCGCACGATCGGTGCCGTCGCCAAAGGTGATCTGGGACAATCGATGGAATTGGAGGTGGATGGCCGCGGGCTCAAGGGTGAATTCCTCCGCTCGGCAAAGCTGGTCAACACGATGATTGAGCAGCTGTCAGTATTCACTTCAGAGGTGACGCGCGTGGCGCGCGAGGTGGGTACCGAAGGCAAGCTTGGGGGGCAGGCCCAGGTCAAAGGCGTATCGGGCGTGTGGAAGGATTTGACAGACTCCGTCAACCAGATGGCAGGTAACCTGACCGCACAGGTACGCAATATCGCAGACGTCACGATTGCCGTAGCCAATGGAGATTTGTCCAAGAAGATCACGGTGGACGTTCGGGGCGAAATTTTGCAGTTGAAGGAAGCCACCAACACGATGGTGGATCAGTTGCGCTCGTTCGCGTCGGAGGTGACGCGCGTGGCGCGAGAAGTCGGCACCGACGGGCGTCTGGGCGGGCAGGCAGTGGTGCCAGGCGTGGCCGGAACGTGGAAGGACCTTACCGACTCGGTCAATGCGATGGCGACGAATCTCACCGCTCAGGTGCGTAATATCGCGACAGTCACCACGGCAGTGGCGCGCGGTGACCTCTCCCGGAAAATCACGGTGGATGTGAAAGGGGAAATTTTGGAGCTGAAAGAGACCATCAACACGATGGTGGATCAGCTCAACGGGTTTTCATCGGAAGTAACGCGAGTGGCGCGTGAAGTAGGCACTGAAGGAAAGCTGGGCGGACAGGCGGTCGTACCCGGAGTTGCCGGTACGTGGAAGGATCTGACCGACTCGGTCAATTCCATGGCATCGAACCTGACCGGCCAGGTGCGCAACATTGCCGATGTCGCCACGGCCATCGCAAAGGGCGATCTTTCCTCCAAGATTACAGTCGAAGTAAAGGGCGAAATCCTCGCTCTGAAAAACACGCTGAACACGATGGTGGATCAGCTCAACGGTTTTGCGTCGGAAGTAACGCGCGTGGCGCGTGAAGTTGGTACCGAAGGAAAACTGGGTGGCCAGGCAGAAGTGCGCGGCGTGGCGGGCACGTGGAAGGATCTGACCGACAACGTAAACTTCATGGCATCGAACCTCACCGGTCAGGTCCGCAACATCGCCGACGTCGCCACTGCCATCGCCAAAGGTGATCTTTCTTCGAAAATCACGGTCGAAGTGAAGGGCGAAATTCTCGCTTTGAAGAACACGCTGAACACGATGGTGGATCAGCTCAACGGCTTTGCATCGGAAGTGACGCGCGTTGCCCGCGAAGTGGGAACCGAAGGCAAACTTGGCGGTCAGGCGGAGGTTCCGGGCGTTGCCGGGACGTGGAAGGATCTGACCGATTCGGTTAACGCGATGGCAACGAATCTCACCTCGCAGGTGCGCAATATCGCGACTGTGACCACGGCGGTAGCGCGGGGCGATCTGTCCAGCAAGATCACCGTGGACGTCAAAGGCGAAATTCTGGAATTGAAGAACACCATTAACACGATGGTGGATCAGCTGAACGGGTTCGCCGGCGAGGTCAGTCGGGTGGCACGCGAAGTGGGCACCGAAGGCAAACTCGGTGGTCAGGCCGAGGTGCTCGGCGTGGCCGGCACGTGGAAGGATCTGACCGACAACGTCAACTCGATGGCATCGAACCTGACCGGCCAGGTGCGCAACATCGCCGATGTGGCGACCGCCGTCGCCAATGGCGATCTGTCGAAAAAAATCACGGTCGACGTCCAAGGGCGAAATTCTCGAGTTGAAGAACACGCTGAACACGATGGTGGATCAGCTCAACGGTTTCGCTTCGGAAGTGAGCCGCGTGGCGCGCGAAGTGGGCACCGAAGGCAAGCTCGGCGGTCAGGCCGTCGTGAACGGCGTTGCCGGCACGTGGAAGGATCTGACCGACAACGTGAATTCGATGGCGTCGAACCTGACCGGACAGGTGCGCAATATCGCCGATGTGGCGACGGCAATCGCCAAAGGTGATCTTTCTTCGAAAATCACGGTCGAAGTGAAAGGTGAAATTCTCCAGCTGAAAGAGACCATGAACACCATGGTCGATCAGCTGAATGGGTTCGCGTCGGAAGTAACCCGTGTGGCGCGCGAAGTCGGCACCGAAGGAAAACTGGGCGGTCAGGCGGATGTGCCCGGTGTGGCGGGAACGTGGAAAGATCTGACCGACTCGGTCAACGCGATGGCAACGAACCTCACCGCGCAGGTCCGCAACATCGCCGATGTAACTACAGCGGTAGCAAACGGGGACCTGTCGTCAAAGATCACCGTCGAAGTGAAGGGTGAGATTCTCGCGCTTAAAAACACGATCAATACGATGGTCGATCAGCTGAATGCCTTTGCCGGCGAGGTCAGTCGCGTGGCGCGAGAAGTCGGAACTGAAGGGAAACTGGGCGGTCAGGCGGATGTGCGCGGGGTCGCCGGTACATGGAAGGATCTGACCGACAACGTCAACTCGATGGCGTCGAATCTGACCGGGCAGGTTCGCAATATTGCCGAGGTGACGATCGCGGTGGCAAACGGCGACCTGTCCAAAAAGATCACGGTAGATGTGCGCGGGGAAATTCTGGAACTGAAGGAAACCATCAACACGATGGTCGACCAGCTCCGATCATTCGCGGCTGAAGTGAGCCGGGTAGCGCGCGAGGTCGGCACCGACGGCAAACTGGGCGGTCAGGCGGCAGTGCCGGGTGTTGCCGGCACGTGGAAGGATTTGACCGACAACGTCAACTCGATGGCATCGAATCTGACGAATCAGGTGCGCAACATCGCCGACGTC
The DNA here is from genome assembly GCA_963792535.1 of uncultured Phycisphaerales bacterium. Lineage (GTDB taxonomy): Bacteria > Planctomycetota > Phycisphaerae > Tepidisphaerales > Tepidisphaeraceae > CBDAQA01. The sequence goes on along the minus strand of CAWBWQ010000003.1, from coordinate 786,634 downwards.
GCAACGGCCATCGCGCGCGGGGATCTTAACCGCAAAATCACCGTCGACGTTAAAGGTGAAATTCTTCAGCTGAAGGAAACCATGAACACCATGGTTGATCAGCTCTCGGCGTTTGCATCGGAAGTGACGCGCGTCGCGCGCGAAGTGGGCACCGAAGGAAAATTGGGTGGCCAGGCGCAGGTTCCGGGCGTTGCCGGAACCTGGAAAGATCTGACTGATAACGTGAACTCGATGGCGTCCAACCTTACTGGTCAGGTTCGAAACATCGCCGAAGTGACCATCGCTGTGGCCAATGGCGATCTGTCAAAGAAGATCACAGTGGACGTGCGTGGCGAAATTCTGCAGCTGAAAGAAACCATCAACACCATGGTGGAGCAGCTGCGCTCATTCGCGTCGGAAGTGACGCGCGTTGCGCGCGAAGTCGGCACCGAAGGCCGGCTGGGCGTGCAGGCGGTTGTGCCTGGCGTCGCCGGCACTTGGAAGGATCTGACCGATTCGGTCAACACGATGGGGGCCAACCTCACGGCGCAGGTCCGCAACATCGCCGAAGTCACTACCGCCGTCGCGCGAGGCGACCTGAATCGCAAAATTACCGTGGACGTTAAAGGTGAAATTCTCGAACTGAAAAACACCATCAACACGATGGTCGATCAGCTCAACTCGCTTTGCCGGTGAAGTGACGCGCGTGGCTCGCGAAGTCGGCACCGAAGGAAAGCTTGGCGGGCAGGCGCAGGTCGCCGGGCGTCGGCGGCACGTGGAAGGATCTGACCGACAACGTCAACTTCATGGCGTCGAATCTCACCGAACAGGTTCGCGGCATCGTGAAAGTCGTGACCGCGGTGGCCAACGGAAACCTAAGCCAGCGACTCACCGTGCAGGCGAAGGGTGAAGTCGCGGCGCTGGCCGACACGATCAACAACATGACCGATACGCTCGCGATATTCGCCGACCAGGTGACGAACGTGGCGCGCGAGGTGGGCGTGGATGGCCGACTCGGCGGTCAGGCGAATGTCCCAGGTGCTGCCGGCACGTGGAAGGATCTGACCGGTAACGTCAATCTGCTTGCCGCAAACCTCACCACCCAGGTCCGCGCCATTGCCGATGTCGCCACCGCCGTCACCAAAGGGGACCTGACCCGCTCGATCCAGGTGGAAACCCGCGGCGAGGTCGCCGAGCTCAAAGACAACATCAACACGATGATCTCGAACCTGCGCGAAACGACCGAAAGCAATCGCGAGCAGGACTGGCTGAAGACGAACCTCGCAAAGTTCACCGGCATGCTCCAGGGCCAGCGCGAGCTGAACACGGTCGGCGAGATGCTGCTGACTGAACTGGCGGTCCTGGTTAATGCCCACCAGGGCACCATCTACCACCTGGCGGGAAGCGAGCGATGATTCGGAATTGAAGCTGCTCTCCAGTTATGCCCACAGCGGAACCAAGGGGCTTCACGCAGAACGATTCCACCTCGGAGATGGGCTGGTCGGGCAATGTGCCGTGGAGAAAAAGCGCATCCTGCTCGTCGATGTGCCTCCGGATTTCATCACGATCTCTTCCAGTCTCGGCGAGGCAAGGCAAGTGAGTATCATCGTGCTGCCGGTGCTGTTCGAAGGAGAAACCAAAGCAGTCATCGAATTGGCGACGCTGGGACGATTCAGCGGCGGGCACCTGGCGTTTCTTGGATTTGCTCACTCAAAGCATCGGCGCGGTTTTCAATACCATTGAAGCGACGATGCGTACCGAAGGCCTGCTTACGCAATCGCAGCAGCTCACGGTTGAGCTTCAGTCCCGCCAGCGTGAACTCCAGCAGACCAACGAGGAGCTGGGCACAAAAGCCAAACTGCTTGCCGAGCAGAACGCCGAAGTGGAGCGGAAGAACTCGGAGGTCGAACAAGCTCGCCGCGCGCTGGAAGAAAAGGCTGCCGAACTGGCGCTCACATCCAAATACAAATCCGAGTTCCTGGCCAACATGTCCCACGAGCTGCGCACGCCGCTTAATTCGATTCTCATCCTCAGCCAGCAGCTCGCCGGAAACAACAACGGCAATCTTTCGGACAAACAGGTCGAATTCTCCCGCAACATCAATTCGTCCGGAACCGATCTGCTGCACCTTGATCAACGACATTCTGGATCTGTCCAAGATCGAATCGGGAACGGTTACCGTCGAGGTCGAGGAAATCACCTTCTGACGGGCTGCAGGACAACATCGATCGCAACTTCCGGCACGTGGCCGAGGCCAAGAATCTGCCGTTCCATGTTTACTTCGACGAAGACCTGCCACGATCCATGGACAGCGATCCCAAACGCCTTCAGCAGATCCTCAAGAACCTGCTTTCCAATGCCGTGAAATTCACGTCTCATGGCCACGTGAAGGTGCGCGTCGGTTTCGCGACCCAGGGCTGGAGCGTCGATCATCCAACGCTTCGAGCCGCGCAGCAGGTCGTCGCCTTTTCGGTGGAAGACACCGGTATTGGCGTGGCACCTGAGAAACAGCGGCTTATCTTCGAAGCCTTCCAGCAGGCGGATGCAGGCACCTCGCGTAAATACGGCGGCACCGGCCTGGGTCTGGCCATCAGTCGAGAACTCGCGGTGCTGCTGGGTGGTGAGATCAAGCTTAATAGCCTGCATGGGCAGGGCAGTACATTCACACTGTATCTTCCACTGCATTACGCCGGACCCGCCAGCGGCAAGGCCGCTCCGAGTAACGGTAAAGCCAGCAGTTCAACCCAGCAGCACATGATTACTGTTCTACCGATCGCGCGCGAGGAACAGATCGAGGACGATCGCAATTCGATCGAGGATGGTGACCCCGTGCTGCTGGTCATCGAAGACGATCCGCATTATGCCCGCATCCTGCTGGGGCTGGCACGAGGCAAAGGTTTCAAAGGCATTGTTGCCACCAAAGGTGCGATGGGGCTTTCCCTTGCCCGGCAATTTTCGCCCGCTGCAATCTCTCTGGATATTTTCCTTCCCGACATGCTGGGCTGGACGGTGCTTAATCAACTCAAGCTCGATCCAACCACCCGGCATATTCCAGTGCAGATCATCACTTTGGAAGAAGAACGACAGCATGGACTCTGCGCATGGAGCCTTCTCATACCTGGTCAAATCGCCGACGACTGATGGACTAGAAGCGGCATTCGACCGCATAAAAGGCTTCACCGCACCGCGAACCAAGCGGCTGCTGATCATCGAAGACAACGACATCGAACGGCGATCGATCGTCGAATTGCTCGGGCTACAAGGACATCGAATTGGTTACCGCCGGCACCGGCGCAGAGGCGATGGAAGCAATTGCTTTCGCGGTCCTTTGATTGCGTCGTTCTCGACCTTCGTCTGCCCGACATGTCGGGCTTTGAACTGCTGGAAAAATTGCATGCCCAACCGCAGCTGGCGGACGTGCCCGTGGTGATTTTCACTGGCAAGGACTTGAGCAGCGACGAGCAACCTGAAGCTGAAGACAATGGCCAAGAGCATCGTGCTGAAGGATGTGCAATCGCCCGAACGCCTGCTGGATGAGACAGCGCTGTTCCTTCACCGGGTGGTTACGGATTTGCCGGCCGAAAAGCAGGAGATGCTCGAGCGGCTGCACGGGTCCAATGAAGTGCTGCGGCGCCGAAAAGTGCTGGTGGTCGACGATGACGCCCGCAATATTTTCGCTCTGACCAGCATGCTTGAAAATGAAGAGATGGAGGTGTTGAGTTCGACCAACGGCCGCCGCGCCATCGATATCATTCAGAGCACGCCCGATCTGAGCATCGTGCTGATGGACATCATGATGCCGGATATGGACGGTTATGAAACCATGCGGGAGATTCGCAAGTCCGCCAGGTTTCGCACGCTGCCGATTCTGGCACTGACCGCCAAGGCGATGAAGGGCGACCGGGAAAAGTGTCTCGACGCCGGCGCGAGCGACTATATCGCCAAACCGGTCAACACCGACCAGTTGCTGTCTTTGATGCGCGTGTGGCTGTTCCGTTGAATGTCCAACGAGTTGGATGACACTGGAAAGAGCGCGATGAATCAAAACAAAGTCGAATCACGGCGGGGGCCTTCGGCGGATCCGCCTCAGGCGGAAAGCGGTACAAAGGCCCCGGTGTTTCAAGACAAGCTGCGGGAAAAATCGATCAATATTCTGATCGTCGACGATGAACCGAAAAATCTGACCGTTCTGGAAACACTCCTTGATGACCCGAGCTATCGGCTGGTGCGGGCTGAATCCGCCGATCAGGCTTTGCTATCGCTGGTTGAGGAGGAGTTCGCGCTTCTGATACTGGATATCCGGATGCCGGGCATGAGCGGGTTTGAGTTGGCGCAGATGATAAGGAGCGCAAGAAAACAGCTCGCGTACCGATCATCTTTTTAAGTGCGTATTACAATGAGGATCAACATGTCCTGGAAGGGTACAGCAGCGGCGCGGTGGACTACCTTCATAAGCCGGTAAATCCAATCATCCTGCGATCCAAGGTTGCTGTTTTCGCGGAACTGCACCGCAAAAACCTTGACAGTGTCGAAGCCAGCCGGGCGTTGCTCGCCGAAGTTACACAGCGGCGTCGGGCCGAAGAGGAATTGCGTGAATTGAACGAAAATCTGGAGCAGCGCGTGACCGAGCGCACCGAAGCATTGAGCGACAGCGAGGGGCGCTATCGGCTCATGGCCGAGCGCTGCGCGGGCAAAGGAAGCCGCCGACGCCGCGAATCTCGCGAAGGATCAGTTTCTGGCCGTTCTAAGCCACGAGTTGCGCACTCCGCTCACACCGGTTCGCATGACGGTTTCCATGTGGGAACGCCAGAAGGAACTATTCCCACCGGAATTTCGTCACGGACCTGGCGATGATCCGCCGCAACGTCGATCTGGAATGCCGGTTGATCGATGACATGCTTGATCTGAATCGAATTACATGCGGAAAGCTGGAGCTTCAGATTGGACATGTGGACCTGAACGAAGAGGCTCGCCACGCAGTCGCAATCGTGGAGAGTGACGCCGCGACCAAGCAGGTGGCGGTCTCTTTTGAAGCCTCCGCCGTACAGTCAAACGTATTTGGCGACGCTGCCCGATTACAGCAGATCCTTTGGAACCTGGTCCGCAATGCCGTCAAGTTCACACCACCGCATGGGTCGGTTGTGGTGCGAACTTATAATAGCAATGATTCCCAGGTCTGCGTCGAAGTGCGGGATACCGGTGTTGGTATCGAGCCGGATATCATTCGCCGAATCTTTAATGCCTTTGAGCAAGGCGGCGCGCAGGTCACCCGGCAATTTGGTGGTTTGGGCCTTGGACTTTCCATCAGCAAGGCGCTCTGCGATTTACACAATGGTTCGCTCACCGCGCACAGCGAAGGTAAGGGCCGTGGTGCCACTTTTACCATGCGCCTGGATGTGGCGCCGCCAGTTGACACGACTGAACTTCCCAATGCCATACCGCTCGTGAAGGTAGGGCTGCCTGCGGATGATCGTGGTAGATTGATGCGTATCCTGTTGGTCGAAGACCACCCAGACACCGCCCGCCTCATGAGGCGACTGCTCAGCGCGCTGGGATATCAAGTACACGTTACGTCCAGCGTAGCCCAGGCACTGGCTGCCGTCGAAGCTCAGGTCTTTGACCTTATGATCAGCGATATCGGGCTGCCTGACGGTACGGGGTACGATCTTCTACGACAAGTTCGACCCCGATACCCCTTTAGCGCGATAGCGTTGACAGGGTTCGGGATGGATGACGACGTTAAACAGGCGGAAGAAGCCGGATTCGTCGCGCACCTGACGAAGCCTGTAAGCTTTGAGCAATTAGAAGTCACGATCAAGCGGTGCTCGCATTGACTCTGTCCGCCGACTAAGGCTACGCCGCTGGTCGCTTTGCTCCGCGTGAACGAAAGAAAGCGGGACATCAATTCGCCGAGCGTCAGATCGCCAGTTGCGATCTGCACACGAACGTTGTCGATACCGGCCTTGATCGCGTCGCGTCGGGCGAGCCAACCGGTCACCGGATCTTTGATCGCCCGTTCGCCTTTCGGGTCGTCCGACCACGACCCGAAATAGAATTGTTCGGACTTCTTGGTTCGAGAATTCCACACTGATTTGAACCAGTGTCCGTTTTGGTGCGGGCGTAAGAGGAAGCCGTCGTATGGCAACTTGGGGAGCTTGAGAATAGCGGACATTTGCCGCCTCCTGTGTCGAAACCTGTGTCGGGAGGACAAAAGTTTAACTTACGGGGAGGCGAAAAAGCCGAATTTCCACGAAATTCTTAATAGCAGCGACAGGAGTCGAACCTGTGACCTTGGGCTTATGAATCCCGCGCTCTACCAACTGAGCTACGCTGCCGAGACTTTGGCATTGTAGCAGCTGAGCTGGAAATGGAAAAGGGCCGTGTACGGACGTGTTAGGCCCTTATGCCTAGGTCGCGTGCGCCGTGCGGCCAGTGCCGTGCCCGGGGATCCTGGGATTTGGGATGTTGCGCGACGGGGGGAATGGGTAGAGTCGCGTTCATGAGTGATGATTTGATCAGTTCCGTTGAAAAACGGCGGGTTCCTGATGCGTTGCTGCAGCGGATGCATGATGCAAATCAGCAGCTGCATGGGGCCCGGCAGAAGCTGGAGGGGATCATGGACGCTTTGGAAAGCAGCCACCAGGACCACGTTGATGCCGCTGGCAGACAACTCCGGGCAGCGGAACAGGCAGTGGAAGAAATCAATATCGAAATTCAAAAAGCATTGGCAGGGATGCCCCGGCCGACTTCTTCTTAGGCAACTCGAGGTGTTGGGTGTTTTTTCAACGGGTAGAAATACGGCGAGCGAGGGGGATATCCCGGCTTGCGCGTTGGGCTTATGCTGATCGGTCTGATGCGCGATGAACTGGTGACAGTTTCGGTGGATCTGGGGCGGGTTCGTCGTAATGCCCGGGCGATTGCGGTCCGCACGGGTAAGCCGATTATTGCAGTTGTGAAAGCCGATGCATATGGCCTGGGCGCGCCGGAGGTGGCCGAGGCGGTTCATGAGCTGATCGATGCATTTTATGTTTTTGATTCGACCGAGGCCGCGCGGGCCGGGCTGGCAAAATGGGGCCGGCGAACGATTGCACTCAATTCAAATTGGCGGGATGCGGACGATTTTATATCGCAACAGATTCATCCCGTGGTCTGGTCGATTGATCGGGCAACGCAGTTAAACCGTGCGCGGCCGGTGGTCTCGATGGATACTGGCCAGCAGCGATTTGCGTGTTCTGCCGGCGATGCCCTGGAGGTTTTTCGAGCCGGCGATTGCGGCGAGGTAATGACGCACGCGACTCAATTAAATCAGGTGTTTGAGCTGACCGATGCGCTTTCGATCTGGCCGGTTCAGAGACCCTTCGCACATGCGGCTGGATCTGTTTTGCTTGATGAACCGCAGGCCTGGCTGGATGCGGTTCGCCCGGGCCTGGCGATGTACGAAGGCGCGATGCGCGTGACCGCGCGGCTGGTGGAAGCCCGCGATGCAAACGGATCGGCGGGATATACCGGATTTGTAACCCCGCGATTTGGTGTGATCCTGGCAGGGTATTCCAACGGAATCCGTCGCGGGCCGTGCATGGTCAACGGTGAATTGCGGCAAGTGCTGGAGGTTGGCATGCAGTCGGCGTTTGTGGAATTGCATTCCAACGACAAAGCCGGTGACGAAGTGGTGCTTCTCGGCACGGAACAAGGGATCGATCTGGTCAGTGTCGCACGTGCTTGGACCAGCAGTTGCCAGGAGGTTCTGGTTCGACTCAGTATGGCAGCAGGCGGGCGAAGAAATTACGTAAAGGCCGCATTTTAATGCTTCGCAAGAATCTCGGAAGTATTTGATATCGCCAGATTTGACGACCGGCTGTACGATTGACTTGGAAACGTGTTGAGGTGTTGTCATGCCTGATGAATACGGTCTTTTGCGACATTCTCTGCGGGGAACAATCAATGCATTGAAGCTGGGCGTGTCGGCGATGGACGCCGGGTTGACGCGGGATGAGGCGATTGAGTTTCTGGACTATATAGCGCAGGCTGCCGACAAAATGTCGACCCTGCTGGACCAATACGATGCGCTTCCGTGGCCTCCGCGGGTGGATACAGAGACCGGTATTGAGCCCACTGGAATTTCCATCAAGTCGAAGTAAATTGCAATCGAATCACCAAGGCAGCCTGGTACAGGACGAAGCGACGAGGTAATCCATGCATGCCGGACCACTTATAGGTGGCGCGTCCCACATTTCCGGGAGAGGAGATTTTTATGCCCATGACCAAGTCTGAAATTGCTTCCACATTGGCCGAGCAGGTTGGGATTACAAAGAAGCAGGCGGTTGCGTTTTTCGATGCCCAGGCTGCGCTGGCTTACAAGCAGGCGAAGGATGAATTTGTGATTCCGGGGATCGGCAAGCTGAAAGTTTCGGATCGAGCAGCCCGCGATATGGTGCTGCAGTTCGGCCCGAAGAAGGGGCAGACCATCAGCGTCCCCAAGCGAAAAAAACTTAAGTTTTTAGTCAGTAAGTCCGCAAAGGAAGCGATCTTAGGTTCAAAAAAGTAAGGCCAATCTTAGTTTGTTCCGGGACATGAACTTTGAAAAAAGTTGAAAACTGAACTGCCGCCAGATTGCCTCTGGCGGCGGTGTTGTTTTTTAGGTGTTTCATTCGCGAAAAACGTGCGACTTATGCGAAGTATTTGATTCCAAGGATCACGCGCAATGTAATTAGGGCATGGCACTTGCATGCGATGGTTGATTCATTAACTGGGAGTTAGATATGAGCGTTGTGCCTAATACAATCGGTAATTTTTCTGGGGATGCGACTGGCGCGGGAGCGATTTTCGCAGGTGCGGCTCCTGTAAGCGACGGAAGCGATGTGGTAGCGCGATTGAACTCGCTTTTGCGGGGTGAAATCTCGGCAGCTGAAACCTATCGCAATGTGCTGAAACACATTGCAGCCGGTACGCATGCAGACAATACGGAATTGCTGCGTGGGATTCAGAAGGAGCATGCCACCAGCTGTCAGTCTCTACGAGACCGCATTCGAGAACTCGGCGGCCAAGCCTCGGACGACTCAGGCGTATGGGGCGCTGGCGCAAGTGGTGCAGGGTACATTGACGCTGTTTGGCGGAGATACCGGCGGCCTGCGGGCGCTGCGTGAAGGAGAAGACCATGGGCTCAAGGACTATGAGGCGGCTCTCAATGAAGTCGATCCCACCAGGCGCAACTCATCAGCAACCAGTTGCTGCCCGCCCAGCAGAAACATCTTGAGCTTCTGGACAGAATGCTGTTGGCGTTTTCACGCGAATGAAAAAACGCAGGGTATGTGACAGGCTTAAATTCCACATCATCCTGTATTTTTTAAGCAGGCTATCAAGCAACCAGCCGCTTCATCCCAAGGGATGAGCGGCTGTTGTTTTTTTTATAACTTGAATCACAAGGCGGCAATCAGCCCGCTGAGGTCACATAAGGCAGCAGGGATAGATAGCGTGCCCGCTTGATCGCCTTGGCGAGCATGCGTTGCTCCATGGCCGAAGCGCCAGTGCGTTTACGCGACAGGATTTTACCATTGCCACTGATCATCTTCTTCAGCGACTCGGTATCTTTGTAATCGATAAAGATAGTGCCGTCGGCTGCGGTTTTAGCGACCTTCACCTTGGGACGATTAAACGTCTGGAACTTATCAGCCTTCTCCCGGCGTTCGCGATTATTCCCACCACCACCGGAACCACCACCAAATTGTCTAGCCATTAAAATCTCCGATTCAGAATTTCGAGCCGGGCATTGTAGCGGAACGATTTTTCTTGGCAAGAGGCACTGCGAATTGCGAAAATACAAACCATTAAGGGTGAGACTTAAACCGAATCACACTGATGGAATTTCCAGGAAACTCGTGCGCGAATTTGTTGCTGACATTTTCGATCTGGCTGTGTTGCGGGGCAATCCGGTCGGGATTTTCCACGCTGTTCTGCGATTCCGGATCGCCTTGCAGCAGATCCAGAGATGCCTCGGTGGCGACCGGGCCAAGGCTGCTCATGTCGATATTAATTTGCTCGGGAATTGAGATGGCGTTAACCACTTTCAGGATCACTTCACCGGTGGTGTCCACCCTGCTCGCAGCTGCGAAAAGTGGATCGGTCGAACTCAGGGGAGTGTCAGTAGCATGGACGATCAACTTGTCGTCCACATAACATTTGATATCCAACCCATTCAGTTCGACACGGATGTCATACCATCGGCCGGTTTCGACAACGAACGGGCTGGCTGCACCGATTGTTAACGCTTCGCCACCGGCAGCCATCTGCACAGCCGCTGCGGTGTTTTTCAAACCACCCAGGTTGAACCAACCGAAATGGCTTCGATCCTGCACATGAAACATAACGAGAAACCCCGCTTCGCCTCCGGTTTTGCGGGCTTTGAGATGGATGGTGTAGTCAGCCCACTTGCGGCTTCCGGCTGTCAGGTGGAAATTTTTGCCCGTGTCGGTCTGCTTCAGCACGCCGTCGCCGGCTTCCCAGTGCCCACCCAGCGGCGTCCAGTCGCGAATGCCGGTTGCGAAATCTGATGTCAGCAAGGTATCCGTTCCGTTGGTGACTTTCACATCTTTAAACTCCGCGCTGCTGTTCGAGGTGGCCACACCAATGGCCCCGCGCGCGGGGGTCCGGGCGGAAGTTTTACTTTTTGCGAAACGAGTTTTACCGGTAGAACAGTGTCGCCCCATGCATTCGCGAACATAGCCTGGGCATAGTACGAAGGAGAACCGAAGCTGCTGACCGCGTCGTAACCAATCAGATTGGTCGGCCACTGCGAGGCGCCGGGATTCACATTCACCAGCAGCGGAGCATAACAGTTCATCCGCACGGTATCGCAATCTCGCTGCAATCCGGTCAACCAGGCGGCGTCGCAGAGCGCGGCCCGCATCGTCGGAGTGGGTTTGCCGTCCTGCGTGGCCCATTCACCGAAAAACACCGGAGGTTTATCCGCGCCGTAACGATCGTATTTGCCGACCATCCGCAGCATCGCATCAGGGCTTGGATAACCGTGATCGTCATACCAGTCGGGTTTGCAGGAAGTGACGGTGTGTGTTGTGGCGATGCAGAGCAACTTAGGATACCTGGCCTTGATGGCCTTAAAAATCTGCGTGAATCGCCCGTCATATGAACCGGATTGATCGAACATATCCTCGTTGCCGATTTCGACGAAATGAATGGTAAACGGTTCTGGATGCCCATCAGCGGCACGGCGCTTTCCCCAGGTTGTGGAGGCATCACCGGTGCAATATTCGATTTCGTCCAGGGCGTCCTGAACGATTGGTTCGAGATCCGGACCCGCATTGATATGAATGTGTTTCAGGGAATAGCCGGCATAGACCGCTAATAGCGGTTCCATCTTCAGATCTTCGCACCAGCCGAGGAATTCAAGAAGACCCAGTCCGTCAGAAACATGGTACTTCCAGCATCCCTGGTGCCCGGGTCGATTTTCGAGCGGTCCGATGGTTTGTTTCCACTGAAAGCGGGTTTCGACGGTGTCCCCTTCCAGAAAGTTTCCCCCGGGAAAGCGGAGAAATGACGGATGCAATGCCAGCAGCTTTTCGCTGATGTCGATGCGGTTTCCATTGGGGCGATTGTGATATGTCGGTGGAAACAGCGATACAAGGCTGAACCAGACAGACCCTTTGCCAGCAGTCGAAATCACAAAACGATTGCCCGCTGATGTTGCCACCTGTGAAGTGGTGAGGTCGAGCTCATACTTTTTCCACTCGCCGGTGATTGCCGATGTGGTGGCGGTTGCAAAGATGGTTTTTCCGTCGTTGCTTTCAATATCAACTGATAACGGACCGCTGGCGCTATCGACACCGCGCGCGTAAAAGCTCGCGTGATATCGGGTGTTCGGCCAGACTGGAATTCCCCAGAAGCCCGAGTTGGCGATACCTGATTTATCGCCGGCAGCATCGAGGCGTAGCGACCGCTTCAGCGCGACAGTATTCACAGGGTTTGTTTCATCAATCGCGATCGTTCCTGACCCTACAGCAGACCACGCCAGCGGGGTGTCCTTATCTTGAAATATCCGGTTTTGAATCAGCTCCGCATAAAGGCCTCCGTCATAGGCGTGGTTGATCTCTTCGGTCATCAAACCATAAAAGAGCGGCCCGATTTTAGGACCCGGCGTTGCTCCGTCGATCGTCAGACTGCCGGGCTCGAGGGCAAAAGCGTTGACTGCGAACACGCCGAGCAAGAGGGACACAACCACCGAAGGAAGACTTTGCATATTCTGTTTCCTGCTGTTCGGGCCTGTTGCGACAGAAAGAGGTGAGGTGACGTTTCCTATAAGGACAGGCAGTCTACCAGAAAAACGTCAGCGTTGAATTTTGGGAAGGTTCAAAAATGAGGGGTGCGCGTGTCGATCTTGCAACGGCATCCGCCGGCATCCCGTGCCTGACTCGGTGAATCAAACTGTCGCTTTGGAGAGATTGGCTACCGATTCGTACACATCCAGCAGCATGCGATAGTTGGTGTCCGCGGTGTATCGCGATTCAAATTCCTCGCGAACGCTTGCGCCTGGTTTTGCAGGGAACCGGAAGCAAACATTTTTTCGACGGTGTTGGCCAGGTCAGCCGAATCACCGGGGATAAAGTGCGCGCCGGTTCGGCCCGGCGAGATAAGGTCAGACATCGACCCGAGATTGGAAGCAATCACCGGCGTGCCACGGGCGAAGGACTCAAGAATTGTTTTGGGCAGCCCTTCATACCAGACTGACGGGAAAATAAGCGCTCCCGCATGGCCCATCAGGTCGAACACCTGATCAGAAGGAAGCCGACCCACGAAATGAATACGCGGATCGGCCGCAGCAGCATCGCGAACCAGCGCGGCAAGCTCGCCGTCACCGGCAATTTTCAGGTGAATGTCGGCTTTGATCTGCTTCCAGGCGTTCAGCATGACAGAAATGCCTTTGCTTTCAGTAAGCCTTCCGACAAAGAGACAGAAATTTCCACTCCCATCGCCGGCGCCTGGATCTGGACCGACGAAATTCGGTTTCACGGTGAATTTTTCAGCCGGCAATCCCGCGTCTATAAACTTGTCCCGGGCAAACGCGGTCAGCGCGATGAATGCATCGACATCATTGCGATACGTTCCGCGAAAGTGATGTACCGCAAGCATGCCCGCGGTGACGACCGACGCGCCGCGGTCTCCGCGGTAACAGCGATGCACGATCGCCGGCCAGGGAATGGTTCGCTTGACGCAGTCTTCGCAAACATGTCCGTCGCGATAACAGATGGCCGTGGGACAGATCAGGCGGTAATTGTGCAGCGTCTGCACGACCGCGGCCCCGGCGGATTTCACCGCGGAGTAAACTGATGGGGACAGCAGCGGAAAAGTGTTGTGAAAATGCACCACATCCGCCTGCTCGCGACAAACCAGTTCGTGCAGTTCGTTGAACGATTCCCGATTCCAGATGGTACGCCCCGCCAGCGTGATGCGATTGAGATGCTTGACCTCATCGTTGTGCACACTGAACCGGGTGACACGATGCCCGCGCGATTCCAGCAATGCGGTTTCGTCGGCAAAGACCTGGTCTTCACCTCCGGATTGCTGATAGAAATTATGGGCAACAACGATTTTCATTTTCCAGACTGCGAGTTCCAACGGTTCTAATAAGACAACCTATTGCGCTTGGACACCATCTTTCACTGTGTTGTCCGCGCTTGGTGGAGAAAACTTTCCGTTCCATTTTTCTGCTTCACTATAAAGTGGTTCACCACCGAGATGGAGCATTGCCGCGACGAGGCCTTTGTAGGCTTTTGTATTGGTTCGACTGCTGTGTACCGCGAACAAAAAATGACGAAACGCGCGGGTCCATTCCCGGCCGCGCAATAGTTCCCGGCCCAGGCGCATCTGATAGGCGGATTCGATCTGATTACCGTCGGCGCGGGCCTGGTCCTGGGTTATCAATAGGTCGGCAGCGTGGCGTTCGGCCGGAGTGGCGACGAACGGCTCGCCGGGTTTCCAGCGGTCTATGATCGTCGCGACCAGGCGGGCGTTTACCTGCCCGGAGGACAGATGCGTCAGCGAAACACCGCCGCGCCGAAGCCGATAATGCAGCAACACCTCTGGAATATTGGCGGCGCGATAGCGGGTCATCAGTCGGGCAAAAAATTCTGCATCTTCAGCATGGGCGAAATCGCGGTGATACATACCAACATCAATAGCCGCGGCCCGGCGATACATGACCGCCGGATGGCAGAAGACCCAGGGCCGGCGGCCCACGCCTGCCCAGATTTGTTCATGCGTGGCGGGAAACCGCACGCAGGGCGCGAGCGGATTTCCAAGTTCGTCCATTGTGGAAATCGCTCCGCCTAACAACGCGATTTCCGGATGCTCCTGCAGATAGTTCACCTGCAGTTCCAGGCGGTCGGGTTCGCAGCGATCGTCGGCATCCATGCGCGCGATAAATTCGCCGCGCGCTTCTTCAATGCCCCGGTTTAACGACGCGATCAATCCGCGGTTTGCCTGGGTTAAAACCCGGACGCGCGGGTCCGATATTTCTTTCAGTGTGGCAGGCGATTCGTCGGTGCTGCCATCGTCGATAATGATGAATTCAAAGTCCTCAAACGTCTGCGCGAGGACGCTGTCGACGGCTTCGGACAAAAAACCGCCGGCGTTGTACACCGACATGACCACACTGACTTTTGGCGGCATTCTATCCAGATCCACACATCAGGGTTTATGAGGTTGCTAAGATACGATTCGGATATCGCGGGCACGGGATTGAGCCAAAGGCACGAAGTAAATCGGTTCCACCGGCAGCGGGCGATGCAGCACACCGCTGCGGGGTTGAAAGACGATCTGCCCCGCGCCCAGTGAACAGCCCAGCACCACACCCAGGGGCAGCATGACGAACGAATAGCAGACCGAGTTATCGGTCAACATGGACCAGGAGACCGCGCTGAATGCGAGGATCGCCGCCACATGCAGCGGATAATCGGGGCTCTGACTGCGGACGGACCTGGCGAGGTTCCTGATCGTTGTGGACAGGAACGAAATCGCAAAACAGAGATACAGCCCGAGCCCCACCGCGCCAGTGTCGTAGTAATAGCGAAGGTAATCGTTGTGCGGCTGGGCGATCATGCCATTGAATGTTGAACGGATGATAATCTCGGAAGAGGCCATCCCTTTGCCAAAGATCCAGTCATCACCGATGGTCTGATACAGCAGTTCCCAGATCTTGGTTCGTCCGCTTGCGTTGACGGCCACCCCGCCGACTTTCATCGAGGCATCATAGGCAAAAAAGCGGTCGTACAGCGGTTTATAAGATAGAACAGCAAGTGCGAACAATACCCCGCCGGCTAACAGCGACCCCAGCGACAGCAGCGTGCTTCGCAAGTTCAACCGCAGCAGGATCGACAGTGGAAAAAGCAACGCGCAACAGACCAGCGCGGTGCGCGACATGCTCAGCGCGACGGTGAAGGTGGTTAACGCAGCCCAGAAAAGCGGGAGCATGGCCTGCATTTTCGAAGCATGACTGCCCCGCCACAGCCCCAGTGAAACACCCACGACCGACAGGGAATATAAAGCAAACGGGCGCGGGCCGACGACGCCTTCAAGGTCCTGGTCCTCACCGAGCTTCGGAATCTTGTAGACGACATACAGATACAGCCCCACGGCGATGGAAGAGGCAAACATAAAACCGCGCAAATACATCAATCCGTTTTCAACATTTTCAGAGGTCTCGCGGGCCGCGACGAGCATTAGTCCCAGGAATGCGATGCCGACCACAAGCAATTGCACGCCGTCCATTCCGGTGTGGGACCAGAGCATCGTTCCCGAGGCATAAATCTCGAACATGACGAGGAACAGGATCGATTTGAGCAGCCTTGTCGGAATGGACGGTCGAACCAGGAACACTGCCCACGCCATTCCAGCGGCGGCGAAGGTTCCCGCGCCAAGTCCGCTGATGCCGAAGATGCGCACCCCGCCGGGCAGGTCGACGACCGCACAGAACACCAGCACCCCCAGCAGGGTCAGCTCTGCCAGCGAGGGCTTTCGAAGTTTGGTGAGAAGATCGGGGCGCATATCGGACGTTTTACGAAATCGAGACGGACCGCTCGAATAATATCGACTGTAATCCGAGTCGTCTTGTGAAAGTCCGGTTGAAAACGCGGCGGGAAAAGCTGCAAAGCGTCACGCTTGAGGTTTTCGGACCAGGCGAACGTGATAGACCCCGACAAACAGCTGTGCCAGGACGGGGAAGATCGCGCCCCAGGCGGCACCGATAATGCCGAAGCACGCCACCAGCGGCAATGTGATGATGCAGGTCACCACGGCGTTTGCCACCTGGGCAAAAAACGGCACGCGGCTTTTACCAAGCCCGCAGAGGTAAGAGTTTATCGCGCTGGAAACATACATGAATCCATATGCAAACGTAAACACGCGCATCGGCGCGGAGAGTGTCAGATAAGGCGAATTAGGCTTGTAGATCAGGTGCAGCGGAATACCGGGAAAAAGGATCAGGAACGCAAAGAACGGGAACAAAAGCATCGCGCCCTGCAAGGCGTATTTTAACGCTACCGCCTGAGCTTCACGCGTGCCACTTTGGCCGCGCCGTTGCGCTTCAGAATGCGCCGGGCGACAACCGGTGTGATGAGATTCGACACCGCGAACACCAGCGCATTGCTCGCGTTGGGCACAAGCAACACCGCGGAGTACATGGTGACCCCTACCGCGCCCTGCGTGTAGCGAATCATCCAGGGAACTGAGTAAACAGTCAGCACATTCACGAGATTTGCCAGCAGGATCCACTGGCCAAGCGAGAGATGATGCCTGGCCTGCTCGACGGCGGTGTGCAGCGGCGCGCAGGTGCTTGGAACATGCAGACCCAGCTGGGCAGCCTGCATGAGCATCGCCAGGGCGCTGGTGGCGGCGACGATTCCAAAGGCATATTCAATATTGATCGCACCCCGATGAATCACAAACCAGACGGCCGCGGCCTGAACGAGATAAGCCACCACGTCACCGGCGATGGCAAGGCGATGCTGAAGACGAGCCATCAGCGCGCGGCGAACGGTTTCCTGCAACTGCCAGAAAACCAGGGCGGAAATGGACCAGGGAATTACCGACCAGCGGTGCGTGGTCATGAGGGTTCCCAGGGCAATCACCAGCGACTCGGGGACGGCCAGCACCAGCGTCATTGCCACGGCCCGGCGCACGCGGCGGCGCAGCTCCGAGTCAGAGATTCCTGCGCTGGTCACCGACAGCGGATAGGTCACCAGCGCCAGATGCAGATTGTTTAAGAAAATGATGACCGTGATGATCGTGAAGTAGTTGCCGTACCACACGGCCTGGCAGCGCAGCAGGAGCCAGCTGGTGAGAAAGTTTCCCAGGCTGAGAACGGCCTGGTCGGCCATGGACCATACGCCGCGCATATCCGCCAGGCGCGCCATCGCGATGGCTTAGGGGGCGCGAAGTCGATCATAAGGGCCGAAGGTTCGGTCATAGGCTGGGCGATTGGGAACAGAAGATTTAAGAAAATAGCAGATCGCGGCCGCGGCGACACAAACCGCCGGTTATCCATCGCGCCCGGACCGGGCAGTATCGTTGATTTCCCGCCTTGCGGGAGACCAGACGATCGACTGGGGTGGTTAGAGGGCGCTCGGATTGTCGATCTTAGGGATACTATCGACCGCTGAGCATCCGCCGCGTCATGAGAAGCAAAAACGCGGTGTTAGTCAGCAGATAGCGCTTCCACAACCGGCCTGGTTCCTGGGCGAGGCGATAAAGCCATTCGGTGCCAGACTTCTGCATCCACCGGGGCGCTATTTTCTTGTTGCCGGCGTGAAAATCAAAGGCAGCGCCGACGCAAAGCTGAATGGCGTGGATTCGATTGCGATTGTAATGGGCAAATACATCCTGCCGCGGACACCCGAGCCCGATAAATACAAATCCTGCTCCGCTGGCGTTGATACGATCGCAGGCAGCCTGGTTTTCCTCGGGGGTTAGATCGCGAAAAGGCGGCGATTCCATGCCGGCGATGCGCAGGGCCGGGTATTGATCTTCCAGCTTGGCCCGCAGGCGGTTGAGGGTTTCCATTGTGCTGCCGTAGAGGAAGATGCTGACCCCTTCTTCAGCGGCGCGGCGCAGAGCTTGGCCATCATCTGCGGGCCGCAGACGCGGTCGGGGAGATTGGCTTTATGCAGAGTATTGAGCGCCCAGCGGACAGGTTGACCGTCAGGGGCGACGACATCAAACGCATTGATGCGGTAGCGATACGCCTGATCCAGTGATGCGGTAACAATGCCATGAACCGGGAGGAAGGTAATCAGCCCGGGTTCGTTGCGACGCGCTGCCTGAACGCACATGCGCAAGAGAGTCGTAGTCGGTGGTGCTGACCTCCACACCGAGCAGGTCCTTTTTATCGGGCCAGCGGACTGACGACTGAATCTTGGCTTTTTCCAACTCCACCTTGTCGGATCGACCGAAACCAGGGGCTACTTTTGCAGCAGATTCGGTCGTTTTGGTTTCGTGGGCCGCGCCAGTGGCGATCCCCTCGGCTATTCCCTGCACGACAAAAGGCACCAAGTCCTCGCGTGTGAGAGGTGCAGCAGGTGCATCGGTGAGCCGGTCTTGCGAAACGGTGGCGGGTAGATCAGACATATGTTCTTTCTCGAATGACATAGCACACGAGTACATGACGCATTCAGGGTCAAGCGACCCGGACGCATACATGTGACGCCATCTTCCGCAGGCGGTCCGGCGGGAGTCCTGGCAAAAAATTGTAAGCGTGTCAGTGGCGCGATAATCATCGGCACCGACACATTGGATAGCTGCGGCCTCAGCGGCAGCCATCACCCAGCTTTACGGAGGAAAGCAAACTAACCCAGCCTCAATGCCGCAGCGATGCAGAACAAGGACCAGATCGAGTTGTCAATCAAGAATATAGTATGAGAATAAAAAATCGAGGAGAATTTGAAAAATTCTGTTCTGCTATTTTCCTTATCCATCTTCACAAATCCCGCTAGTTTATAGCAAATAATAGCGTTCCGGTTGTGCAGACCAGATAAGTGTCACTCGCAATTGGAATGTTGCGATAGAAGATGGCCCATGGGTTAAGGTGGGCTATGAGAGTCGCAAACATCGGTCAAAGGTGGCCGGACAGCTAAACCCGGCTGGAGGGATCGATCATGCTTTCGGCTCCGTCGAGCCCTGGCCGCGCGGCGGGACGTTCGAAGCCGGCAGGCAGGGTGTTCCCCCCGGTCTGGTAATACCCGGAAGCGCCGCCGAAATGACCGGCGCGACTCACACCATTAATAGCAACACCGATCAAACGGGCCCCCACACTTCGCAAACCATCGCGCGCCGCCTCGGCCTGCTTTCGGGTGGAACTGTCGAGACGAATGACCATCAATGAGACGTCCGCCGAAGCTGCGAGAATGCGGGCATCGGCCACCGCTGTCACGGGAGGACTGTCCAGCAGAACCATGTCGTATTTATCCGCCAACTCGTTCAGATGCTCGACAAACGCGGGGCTGTTCAGCATTTCTGAAGGATTGGACGGAGTCGGTCCGCAGGGGAGCACGTCGAGTCCGTCGATTTCAGTCTGCTGAATCGCCTGCTCCATTGAATCAGTACCACTGAGTACAGACGCGAATCCCACCCGGTCTTTCAGACCGAACAGGCGGTGCTGCATCGGAGCGCGGAAGTCGGCGTCGACGATAAGGATCTTCTTCGAAGCCTGCGCTAATGCGATTCCCAGGTTGCTGACGAAAGTGGACTTGCCGTCGCCGGAGACCGGCGAGGTCACCAGCAGGGTTTTTGTGCCCGCGGGAAGACCAAACTGCAATGCCGTGCGAAGCGTGCGATAGGATTCCGACGCGATGCCAAATGGTTCGTGGTGAACGATCTGACCGCGGTCAGCTGCGGTGTATGCGGTGGTGATGGCGGGGATCGCGCCGAGAACCGGCGCTCCGACGGTTGTGCGAACCGCCTGTGGTGTTCGCATCCGGTCGTCGGTCCAATCCCGCACACAGGCAAGGCCCAGCCCGAAAATGATGCCGACCACCGTGCCAATCGCCAGTGTGCGGAACTTGGCCGGCTTGATGTCCCCTTCCACATCCTGGTTCAGCACGGAAATGGTCAGGGCACCGGTGCTCTTGTTCAGCAGAACCTGGTGGGCGCGTTTGTCGTTTTCGTTGGACAGCTGCTTCAGGCGAACCTGGTCGGCGCGAAGCTGAATATATTCGCGCTGGGCATCAGCGACATCGGCTTCGGTTTTTTCCGCATCGGTAAGCGATTTGCCAATGGCATCCTGCGCGGCTGTCGCGGATTCTTCCCATTCCTTGGCTGCCACGATGGTGTCCACCGTCATTGCGTTCACCCGGGCCTGCTCGGCAAGCACCATCGGGTGATTGGGGCCAAATGTCCGCAGATGATCCGCAAGCTGGGCCTGCAGAACCGCGAGTTCATCCTGATATCGCTTGAGCTGGTCTTCAGGATTGGTTGAAGCGGTGGCGCGCTGTTCGGCATCGTCAACCGCCTGCAATAACTCGGGATTGCCGACCATGGCCTTGGAGGCCTGAATATATGCGGTGTGGGCGGTCAGGGTTTCAAGCTTTGCTTTGCCCTGTGCTTCCAGCAGGGTCAGCACGGCCATGTGCTGGGGGCTTTTGTCGGGATCACTGTCGGAGCTGAGATTATTCGCAGCGGCGATGTCGTGCAGCTTCTGCTGCACCTGCACCAGTTCCGACTCGCGTGACTTGGCGCCTTCATTGAGAATATTCAAAAAGTCATCGGCCTGGCTTTTCCAGGTCTGCTTTTCGTAATCCTCATAAGCCTGCACAACTGAATCAACAATCAGATCCGCGTCGGCCTGTGAGTGAGCGTCAAAAGAAACGTCAATCGCCCGCCCGACCTTCGAGGGATCCGCCTGAAGCTTGGCCCGCACGTAATCCATGGGATGCGACATCTCCTTCAGCGTGCGCGTATCGCGAATTTTATCCATCGCCAGGGACAGCACAGCGTTGGACTTGATGGTGACACATTCTGTTTCGAGAAAATCGCTGTCAGCTTCCAAAGGCACGCCTGCCGCCGGCGATGACGAAATACTCGAGGCATCCAGCGGGGCGACGCGGAGCGTTGTAATGCTGGTGTAGCTCGGCTTTGTCATCAGGAGGTACAGGACCGATAACATTAAAACCGCGACGGCGCTCAGCGCGACCACATACCATTGCCGGGCGAGAATCTGTCCTAGTCCATCAGCGCTGGTATCCATTCCATGCGAAGCGTTTTGCGGCGCGTGCCCGCTGTGGGCCGGCATTTCCGGCTGCGTATAGTGCAATTGCTGTTGCAGCGGCGGCTGGCGATAGGGACCCGAGCCATTGGACGGAGTGCCCCGGTTGGTTGCACCGTTTCCATTGGCGGGCCGGGGGGCCTGGGGGTCGTTGGAATAGTCAGCCGGGTTGTTATCTGCCATGTTGATCTGCCGTAATATGCGCGGCCAGTCTAAACGTCACCCAGCAACGAAGGTGCCCGCACCCGCGAATGATACCATGGACATCGGCCAGATTGAAAGGTTTCTTGGGCTCCCGCGCCCGTTTGATCTGAATTCAGACCGCCGGAGTTTAACCAGCAGGCATGGCTTATTCATTTCCGCCCCATAATCTGGTATGTATCCTCCAACGAATGGAGCGGTGACATGGGCATGTTGACGGTGCAAGTCTGGGATGCGACCGGTAATAAGCGGCAAGACGTTGAATTGCCCGACGATGCGCCGGTCAATCGCATCCTCGCGGTCCTGCTGGAACGGATGAAATTCCCGCAGTACGCGCCCGACGGGCAGCCACTGAGTTACAAATTTCACCACCGCGCTTCGGGCAAACAGCTATTAGATAACCAGACTCTTGCCGATGTTGGTGCAAAGACCGGTGATGTGCTTCGGCTGCAACCGGAGATCACCGCGGGAAGTGTGAATTAAGCACCGATAATGCAAAATCGAGGGCGGCAAAGCCTGCCCGATGTTGCATTTTCCTCTGTTTATCTTCGTTTCGCGATCCTCAATCCGACCATGGGCCAATCGACAATCCACATTTCCACCGAGGCGCTGAACAGTGCCGACGACGACCGTTTTCATCGGTTCAAACTCATCAGCTGGTGGGACCAGGAAAAACTGCGCGACGCAAAAGTGCTGGTCATCGGCGCTGGTGCGCTGGGAAATGAAATCGTTAAGAACCTGGCGCTGCTGGGCATTGGTAACATCCTGATTGCCGATCTGGATCGCATTGAAAATTCCAATCTTTCGCGGTCAGTGCTGTATCGCAAGAAAGACAACGGCCGGTTCAAGGCCCATGTTGCCGCCGAGGCCGCCCGGGAAATTTATCCCGATTTGAATGTCCATTTCTTCAACGGCAACATCGTATACGACCTGGGGCTTGGGGTTTTTAACTGGGCGGATGTCGTCATCGGCGGCCTGGACAATCGCGAGGCGCGCCTGAGCATCAATCGCAGTTGCTGGAAGGTGAACAAACCGTGGGTCGATGGCGCGATCCAGCAGATCGACGGTGTAGCCCGGGTGTTTGTGCCAGAAACGCATGCACTGGGAAAGCCCGACGCCGCCTGCTACGAATGCACCATGAGCGAAACCGACTGGCGGCTGCTGCAGCTTCGCCGCTCGTGCAATCTGCTGAGTAAGTCCGAAATGGAAACGGGCAAGACGCCGACTACACCGACCATCAGTTCCATTATCGCCGGCGTGCAGTGCCAGGAAGCGGTCAAAATCCTGCACGGGATGGAGACCATTTCCAGCAGGGGATGGGTTTTTAACGGGCTTTCAACCGATTCATATCAGACCGAGTTTCAGAAAAAAGAGGCCTGTTACAGTCACGACACGCTGGAGCAAATCATCCCGATGGATTGGTCGGTTGACACAACCACCGTCGGTGAAGTGCTGGGCGAAGCTCGGCGATTGCTCGGCCCCGCAGCTGAATTAGAACTCGCGCGCGATGTGCTGGAAAAAATGGTCTGTCCCGCCTGCGGGGCGGAAGAGCAGTTGTTTATCTCGCTGGGCCAGGTGAAATCCAGCAAAGCAGCGTGCCCGGCCTGCGGGGCAGCCCGCCGCGAGGTGATTACTTTCTTTAAAATCCGAGGCAGCGAAACATTTCTGGATCGAAGTTTATCGCAGATTGGTGTCCCCGCGTTCGATATTCTCATCGCCCGCACGGCCGAGCGGGCGATTGGTCTGGAACTCAGCGCCGACGCCCCCACCGTGCTGGGCCCACTGCTTCCGGCAAATGGCGCCACTGAATTGGAGTGGACTTGACGACTGCCGACACGGTCGATCGCGATACCTCTGCCATCCAATGCGATGACTGGCCGATGCGCCCCTGGGGGCGTTTCTCGGTTTTCGGGAAAACCGCTTTCAGGTGATCTTTGCCCAATCCGTCCTGGACGAAATGCATCTGCACGGCCAGGGATCCAACGACATCGAAGTGTGCGGCGTCCTGGTCGGTCAGGGGTACCGCGATTCACAGGGGCCTTATCTCCTGGTCGAACATTGCATCCGCGGCAACGGTGCGCGCGCCAAGGCCACCAATGTTACGTTCACCGCTGAAACCTGGGCGCACATCCAGGAGCAGATGGATCGCCTGCATGCGGATCGAAAAATGATCGGCTGGTATCACACCCATCCGGGTTTTGGAATTTTTCTGTCCGACATGGACATTTTCATCTGCGATAACTTTTTTAATCTGCCCTGGCAGATCGCATTTGTATACGACCCGATCAGCGGGGATGAAGGCAATTTTATCTGGCGCCGGGCGACCGACACGCGAACCTGTTTTGATCGAAGATGATGTGACACCGCAGTCGGCTACCATCGCGCTGATCACCAAAACCGACGCGATGAGCAGCTCAGATACCAATGTTCCAGATGTCAAAACCATTGAACTGTTGATCCGGGTGCGGCGCTTGGAACGACGGCAAAAAGCAATGATAACAGCCATGGTTTTTTTGGTGGCGTTTGTCATCATGTGGACCGTGGAGTTTTCATCCGTCGGAAGCTCGTCTGCGACAAAATCCGCGCCGGCAACCCAGCAGGTTGATTCGCCGGTCAAGGCTTTACCAAACGTACTGTCCAACCAACAGAAGTGAGCCCGCTTTCATGTCCGCACAGCCTGATGAACCGATTAAAATCGCCTGGGATGATCTTAAATCCCGCAAGGTTGACCTTCGCCTGAAAGAGCAGGAAGCCGTCGAACGAAACCGCCGGCAGGCGGAACTGAATCCGCTGGCCACCACCAGCCAATCCAACCTGAAAACAAGCATCTGGTACAACACGGTTTTTGTAATGGCGTGCTTCGGGCTTCTGGGCGGTCTGCTCGCCTGGGCGCGGGTGAGGCATTTCGCTTTCGGACCGATCCCCGCATCGAAGCGCGCCAACATCTGCAGGAAATTCAGGATCTCATCGGTCGCGAAGCCAATGGAAAGATGTCGCCGGCCGAAGCGGATCGGGGGATTAACGAACTCAAAAGCGAATATGCGGACAATCCATTCTTTGCCATAGAAGCCAATTCATCATTGACCAGCGAGCAGCGCGAGCAACAGCTGGGCGAGATTCGCAGGCAGCAGCGGATGAAGGATTTTCTCGCAAATTTGCTGGCGTTTGGTCTGTCGGGGATGTTGATCGCCGTGTGTCTTTCCGTTGCCGAGCCGTTGATTGAAAGGAACTTCACCGGTGTGCTCGTGAATGGATTTGTTGGCGCTGCCTCGGGTGTGGTGGGCGGGGTGCTGGTGTCTCTGTTTGTCGAACAGCTGTATGCAACCCTCATTGCCGGTGTGCCTGTCACCGATGAAATTACCTCTACCATGGTGCTGGCTCATGCGGTTAAATGGGCTGTGCTTGGGTTGTTCCTCACTGTCGGGCCCGGTCTGGTGATGCGGAACATCAAGAAGCTCGCCATCGGCATGGTGGGTGGGTTAATCGGCGGATTGATTGGTGGCGCGATGTACGACCCGATTTACGCCGTCACGGGCAGCGATGACTGGGGTCGGCTGGCTGCGCTGGTGGTCATCGGGCTGGGTGCCGGCCTCGGCACCGGGCTGATCGAGAATGCCGCCAAAAACGGCTGGCTGCGCGTTACGGCGGGCTTGATCGCCGGCAAGCAGTTTATCCTCTACCGAAATCCAACGTTCATCGGCAGTGGACCGGAATGTCCGATCTATCTTTTCCGGGATCCTCTGGTCGGAAAACGACATGCTGCCATTCACATCATCCCCGGCGGATTCGAGCTCGAAAACCTTCCCCTGGGATCTGAAACCGTGGTGAATGGAAAACCAATATCCCGCACGCGGCTGCGCAGTGGCGATGAGATCAAGATCGGGCTGACCAACTTCCTGTTCCAGGAAAAAATCAGGGAGGCGTGATCCAATGCCAATCCTGATTTTTAACAATTCCAGCGGCCTGGTCGGCGGCATTCTCAACAGCCGGGTGCTGATCGGCCGCAACCTCACCTATGGGATCTCCCTGCCGGACAACAGCGTCTCGCGTCTGCATGCGTGGATCGATCCGGTCGCGGATGAAAATGCGCCGTGGGTCATCACAGACGCGGGCAGCAAAACCGGCACTTTTGTAAACGATGTGACGATTGCACATCATGCGCTTCGCACCGGCGATGTGATCCGCGTTGGGACTTATTCCCTGACCTATCTCGATGATGAACAGTTGCCCGATGGCACACATCCCATCGAGTTGATCGCCCCGCCGGCGGTGGTGCGGGGCGCAGGCATTTTGTTCGAATGCAGCTGCGGTTCTCCGCTCTGGGTGGATAACAAACTCGCGGGCAAACGAGGCGTTTGTCGACATTGTCGTAAACCTGTTACCGTGCCGGCGCTGAGCGATCAGGTGCACTTTGACGTGCCGGATTCTTCCGCGACGGCACCGGCAACAACACCGGCAACGGCAACCGCACCACCCCCCACCGCTCCCGCGCCGCAGGTCACCGCCGCCGGAACAAAACGCAAAACCAAATGCGCGGTTTGCCACGCTCCCATCACCGCAGGTGAGGAGATGACCACGTGCCCGGACTGCGCGATGACATTCCATACCGAGTGCTGGCAGGAAAATCTTGGTTGTTCAAGTTATGGGTGTCCCCAGGTGAATTGTCTGGCGCGGGACCATGAGCCGGAGGTAGCCACCGAAGCAGTCGACACCGGTGGAACCGAGTCGATCGAAGAACCGGCGCAGTCGCGCCTGGAAGTGATGCTCCTGGCAGGCAGTGTGGTCGCCGGCGTTCTTGGCGCGGCGGCGTTTGCGCGCTTTCCGCTGTGCTTGCCATCATCTCGCTGGGCGCGCTGTTGACGCGAAAGCCCAATCGCGCGGGGCTGCTTGTTGCATCAATCGCCATCTGCCTGCTTGGCGTCGCCGCTGGACTCATCGTCAGCGACCTGATGTACTTCAACGCACGGCACATTCCACCGGCATTGGCGCAGCATCTTCACTTTTAGATTTGGACCATGATTTCATTCACCTGCGAGAAATGCGGAAAGCTTTTCAATGTTCCCGATGCCTACGCGGGGCGAAGCGCCAAGTGCAAGCTCTGCGGCAACTCGGTGAAAGTGCCGATGCTCGAGGTCGTCGAACCGCCTGAGTTTGACGCACCGGATATCCAGCAGCAACGCACGCTGCCAGTTGAAAGCAAAACAGAACAACCTGTTGCCCCCGCGATCGTCAACCCGCCGCCTTCAGTTATCAGTGCGCCGTCACCGGCTCCGGCGGGCCCGCCGCGCATTCCGATGCGAACGCGAAGGCTTCGCGCTGATGCCGAGTCGATGAACACTGCGTTTAAGAATTCACCCTTTATTCGCGTACAACCGGGCGTCGGTGATCCGCCTGAGGCCTACCGCGTGCAATACAGCATCGATAGCCTCGAGCCCGGGCCCGATGGCAAACCGGTGCCGCGGAATGTTCACGACATCGAAATCCAGCTGACCAGTGAGTACCCGCGCCTCAGCCCCAAGTGCAAAATCCTCACACCGATTTTCCATCCTAATTTTGATCCGACGACCATTTGTGTCGGGGATCACTGGACGGCCGGCGAGAGACTCGTCGATCTGGTGGTTCGCATCGGCGAGATGATCGCATATCAGGCCTATAACATTCAAAGCCCCCTCGATGCAGAGGCAGCGATGTGGGCCGATCTGAATCGCGGGCAGCTTCCAACCGACGCCAGGGATCTGCGACCGGCCGACCTGGAATAGATCTTTTTTGCACGCGCCGATGTGGTTAACAAACAGCGCACGATTCCGCGGCTGCTGCAGCAGGTTCCGTCAAGGCATTTCGGTCGAATAAGTCTGTGTGGTCCATCGCCGAATGCACTCCTGCGTCGCGCGGTCCTGATCAAATCCCCATTCGTTTGCCGGCGGGAGATCGTTCGGATCAAACCAGCGGAACGAGGCTGCCTCGCCCATGGGCGAAGCATCGCCTGTGAGGGGGACGACAATTGCCAGTGTGATCGCATGCTGGCGCGGGTCGAGATACCCCACCGAGCGGCGAGAGGTGAAATACTGGACGACAAAATCCGGCTGGCGCTCAGGATCAATATGAAAATCGATCCCGGAGCCCAGCGTTTCGCGCAGCTGCCGGGCGGCTGCATCGGCAAGCGATTCGTTACGCCACATCCGGCCCCCCACCATGCACCAGCGCATCCCCTGGTGCGGCGTGTCGCGGTAGATCAAACCTATCCGCTCGATCGTTTTGCCATCATCGCCCACCTCTACCGGCACCACATCAGCACAGGGAACGGGCATCGTGTCCTGTACCCATTTCCAATCTTCAGCGGCGAGCCAGTTGGGGTTTGCGTCCATAATATCCGGGAGTATTAACGGATTTGTTGATATACTCCAAAGCCATGGCAAGGGATCTGACGAAAAGCCCTTTTCCGGGAATGGACCCGTATCTGGAACGATATTGGGGGGATGTGCACCATCGCTTATGCACCTATTCCTGCGACCAATTGCGCAGGGTCCTGCCGCCGGGGTTGATTCCTCGCCTGGATGAACGAACCTTTGTACAAGCCGACGATCGTCAAGACCGGGATATCATTCCGGACGTGCGGGTTGTCGATTATGGCGGACCAGGCGGCGCAATTGCCACTTCCCCACCCGCATTAAACGAGCCTTTCATTGTTGAAAGCGACAGCGATCCAATCACGGAAGGTTTTGTTCAGGTGCTGGACTCTCGCGATGGCAACCGAATCATCACCGTCATTGAGTTCGCCTCGCCGGTAAACAAAGTTTCTGCGTTTGGTCGGGAGAAGTATCGAAGAAAACGGTATGAATTGCTTTATACCGGTGTCAGCATTGTCGAGGTTGACCTGATTCGAGCGGGCACGTGGAATTTGAAGGCGCCGATGTCAAAGATCGGGAACGATCGCAAAGGCCATTATCATATCAGCGTCACCCGCGGGTGGAATGAAACGAAATCAGAGGTTTACGCCATTCGGCTGGCGGATCGCCTGCCAATTGTTCGCATTCCGCTGCGCCGGACCGACACCGACGCAGCATTGGACCTGCAAGTCGTGTTTGACCAGGTTTATGAGAATGGCTCCTACGGCTACGACGTCGACTACACCAAACCGCCCGTGCCACCGTTAAACGACAGCGACAATGCCTGGGCCAGCGATTGGCTTTCGACTCGGTTATGAATCTGCCGACGCTTGACGAATCAGCGTGAACTAACTCCCAGGGAGCCCACGCCTCGGGCGGATGTGTTATACTGTAATAGCTGATCTAGACCGATCCGATCTGCTCAAAACCGGTGCTCGCATGACACAACTGGCTCAGAACTCGGCTTATCTTCACATTGAAGACCAATTGGATGCCATCGGGCAGAAGTATCGCGGCCTGCGCAATCGTGCGCGGGGCAATTTTATTCGTCGTGGCCGCGGCGGTGTCCAGTTTTATAGCCGCCCTTCTCGCGCATTTAATCGGCGATGCTTCGGCGTCGCATCAGGGCTGGAATGACGTCATATTAGCTGCATGGGCCGCGGTCATGCTGGGCGCCACCGTGATATGGGTGATTCGCCCGCTGATGATTCGGCCCGGCACGGTGCAGATGGCCCGGCTGCTGGAATCGCGCGTGCAGGGGCTTCACAACGGGCTAACCAATTCGGTTCTGCTCGCCCGCGCCGATGACCTGCAGGCCAGCCCCTGGCTGCCTCAGATTTTTGATGAGATTCATCAGACAATGTCGACCATGCCCGTGGGCGACGCGGTGAAGATGTCGGATCTTAATCCGGTCGCTTTCCGGTCCGGACTCGTGCTGCTGCCGCTGGTGATTGTGGTAATGCTCTTCCCCCGGCCGTTTACGCACGGCTGGCAACAGTTGTTTCATCCCGCTTTGTTCATCCCCAAAACCGGATCAATGGTCATCACCAAAGTTCTGCCCGGTGATGTGACACTGGTGGCCGGCCAACCCCTGGAAATCAACGCAACCGCCACCGGCCCCCAAACCCCCGAAGCGCAGCTGTTTTTTGACAATGGCACCGCGACGGCAAACCTGTCGCCGACAACGGTGGAGGACGGATTGTCCTACACCTACCGTGCGGACCACGTCGATAAATCGATGAAGTATCGGCTGGCCGTCGGAGGCACCGAGAGCCAGTGGTATTCGGTCACGATCGTCCGGCAGATCAAGCTGCAGGACATCACCCTTGGAATCACGCCACCGACGTATACGGGAAAAACCGCCAACTCCGTCACCCTCAAGGCCGAGACGATCGAAGCCAATCCCGTGAGTGTGCCGCAGGGCAGCAGCGTGCAGTTGGCGGCCACCATCGACATTCCCGCCAACGGGGCAATGCTGCAACTCGGAGATCAGCCTCCCATTCCAATGACCGCCAACTCCACCCGGACCGGCTTTAGCGCCAGCCTGGTGGTGACCGATGACACCCAGGTGGCGGTGCTGCTCACCGATGGTGCCGGGCAGATCGTCGCGAAACTGCCGGACCAGCAGCTGGTGATCCATTGCATCAAAGACGCCGCCCCGGTGGTGGAGATGAAGTTTCCCACCCAGGACACGGTGCTGTCGCCGCAAGCGCCGGTGAGAATCTCCGCGGGTCTTAAAGATGATTACGGGCTGGTCAGCTCGCGCGTGCTGATGGCAACGGGCCCCGACGCCCCGCTCGCACCGATTGCATCGCAGACTTATCCCGCGGGCACAACCGCTACCGATCTTTCAAAACTGCTCGACCTGGGTCCGGATGTTCGCAAGCACGGTAGTTCGATTCGCGTGCAGGTGGAGGCAACCGATAACCGCGATCTGACCGATGCGATGGGAAAAACATCAGCCGGCGCCCAGGGCGACCGGGGCGGGCCGCAGACCTCGGCGTCGCCTATTTTTGAGATCAAGTTCCGCGATCCGGAAGTGACCGCTAAGGAAGAAAAAGAACAGGCGGATCAACTTCGCCAGATTTTGACCGCGCTGCTGGAATTGCAGAAAAAACTCAATACCGCAGCCATGACATGGAACGCTCAGGATTCATCCGCGATGAGCAAAATCAGCGTCGGTCAAAGCGATCTGCGCAAATCGATGTCATCCACCGCCGAAACGTTTGCCTTTGATGAATCCAACAGGATAGTTCAGAAAACGCTCGATGTGCTGGCGTTAAATCCCGCCAAGGATGCGGTGGATTTCTCAACCGCCCTGTCGACCGAAAAAGATGCGACCCAGCAGGCGAAGCTGTCAGAGAATCTGCAAAATCAGCAGCGCCGGATTATCAGCACTCTGGAAAGTTTGCTGTCGCTGCTGACTGCCGCGCCCGAACCTGCAACGCAGGCGACCACCCGGCCCGGCGATCAGTTGGCGAGCAGGCCTGATGCTTTTTCCAAGCTGGATGATCAGTTGAAGCAGTTCATGAAGGAGCAGCAGAAAATCCTCGATCAGACCGCCGGGCTGGCCAAAAAGCCGGTCGATAATTACGACGACAAAGATAAAAAGCTGATGGCGGATCTGCTGCAGGCGCAGGACAAACTCGATGCGTTTATGAAAGCGGCCGTCAGTGATTTTTCGAAAAATGCCGAGCAGGACATGGCCAACGCCTCGATGGCAAAAGAGGCGCAGGCGATTTACAGCGAAGTCACCATGGCCAAGGACGCGCTGAAGCAGCAGGCTGCGGAGATTGCCGTGCCCGCGGAACAAAGCGGACTTGAAGGCGCGAAGGAACTGTCGAGCAATCTCGAGAAATGGTTGAGCAACACACCTGACCGCACGCAATGGACGCAGGAAGAGTTGGCCCAGAAATCCGACACACCGATGCCGGAATTGCCCAAGGAACTGCAGGATATGGTCGGTGAACTGCTCGAGCAGCAGGAAGACCTGTTCGATCAGGCGGAGGATATGAACGCAAATATCACCGACTCAGCGGACAAAGGGGTCGGCTGGGACGCAGCGGACGGACCGATTGCCGACATGTCAGCCAAGGGTGTGACCGGCAATCAGTTGCCGAACAATAACGAAATGGGCGGCCGCAGCGGTGAAGGTCGCAGCGGGCGAAGCCAGGGCGAATTCGTGGGTGACACCGCGGTCGGCAAAGGCGGACGCAATACGCCTACCCGACTCGATCCCACACCCTTTGCACAGGGGCAGATCAAAGACACCAGCAAAGACCCGGTCGGCGGCGCAACCGGCGGCGGCAAGATGAGCGGTGAAGGAGCTGCCGGCCTGCAAGGCCCGGTTCCCGGCAAAGCCGTGGAAGGATTAAAACGCCTGGCCACCAAGCAGGCGGAAATCCGCAACAGCGCCGAGCGGCTTGCGCTGCAATACAAGCTGGGCCGATACGACAATTTCAAGCTGCAGGGTTCCATCAACCTGATGCGCGATGTGGAGACAGACCTCAACGCCGGGCGATATCAAAATGCGATGCGCAAGCGCGATGTCCTGCTGGATGACATTGATACCTCACGCATGCTCGTGAGCGGCCAGATCAACGTGCAGCAGGACACGACACCGACAACAAGCCTGAAGCTGCAGCGCGATTTAAACGACGCCATGAAAGGCGAACTGCCCGCCGCGTGGAGTGATCCGTTGAAAGAGTATTATAAGAAACTCGCCAGCGAATGAACGTTCCCGATTATGCGCACTCAATCGGCGATCTCGCCGTTAACCAAGCGGCTGGACGGATTATCGTCGCCTTTGTATCCGGGCGGGCATTGCCTCCGGGTTGATTTTGTTTCGTCTCGGGGATGATCCGTCGCGCCAAGGCGATTTATTCAGCGTCGCTGAAGCGACCCTGCCGGCGGTTGTAGCGGGCGTAGGGGACTTCTGCCAGGAACGCATTGAGCTCAGTTGCGCGTTTGATGGCGCGGGGGAATTCTATGTTGATGTGGGTATGTGCGTAGAGCTTGTAATCGGTGGTGATCCTGTGTCGCACTGACTGGATCTGGATGTAGCGGAAAGTTCGCTCGGCTTGCAGCACATCTCGCAGGCAGCCATCGAAATAGTCGTGATGATTCGCATCGCGGAAGAAAGGGACGCGTCTTTCCGGGAGCGTGTCGTTCACAAGCTTTGCCACTGAGCCATGTATCTTTTGCATCATCGGGCCGAGGTTGGTACCGATTTTCAGATAGCCCATCGTATGATAGTGATTGTCGAGCAACGAGGTGATCCAGGGAACAAAGCCATATTGTGCAGTGTAGTGACCGAAGCGATCCCAGAAGATCGCTTTTGCTTCCTCGGTCTCAAATGCAGGGTATCGGTCCCGGCAACGGGCGGTGATGAAATAGACGGTATTGTCGCGATACCAGTGTTCGAAGCGGTGCTGGCCGTTGTAGGTCTCGTTGGGGGTGTACGAGCCTTTTCTGAGCATTTCAAATCCTACACCGGCAGGGTCGCTTCAGCGCCTCTGAGAGACTCTCAGAGTCGCTAAAGCGACCCCTGCCCGTCAAAACCTGATTACTTCTTCTTCACCTTTACCACTTGCGATTCCTTGATCGCCGCGTGGGCCGCGGCGAGCCGGGCGATCGGCACGCGGAACGGTGAGCAACTCACGTAGTTCAATCCCACCGTATGGCAGAACTCGACCGAGCGGGGATCGCCGCCGTGTTCGCCGCAGATGCCGCACTTCAGGGTGGGGTTTACGCCCCGGCCGAGGGTGACTGCCATCTTAATCAGCTTGCCGACACCACCGATATCAAGGCTCTGGAACGGATCGCGTTCGAGGATTTCCTTGGCCACGTATTCCGGCAGAAAGCTTCCGGCGTCGTCGCGGCTGTAACCGAAGGTCATCTGCGTCAGGTCGTTGGTGCCGAAGCTGAAGAACTCAGCTGTTTGCGCCATTTCGTCGGCGGTGATTGCCGCGCGAGGCACTTCGATCATCGTGCCGTACAGGTAATTCACCTTGATCTTCATCTCCTTCATGACCGCGTCGGCGGTCGCGACGGTGATTTTTTTCAGGAAGTCCAGTTCGGCCTTGGTACCCGCGAGCGGAATCATAATTTCCGGCAGCACGGAGATCTTCTGCTTTTTGCATTCGCAGGCGGCTTCAATGATCGCCCGAACCTGCATCTCCAGGATTTCGGGATAGGTAATCGCGAGCCGATCACCGCGATGACCCAGCATCGGGTTGGATTCGTGCAGTTGCTGCACACGATTTTTCACCGAGTCCAGGCTCTTGCCGAGGCTCTTGGCCAGCTCGGCCTGATCCTTTTCGTTGTGCGGGAGGAACTCGTGCAACGGTGGATCCAGCAGACGGATCGTCACCGGCAATCCCTTCATCGCCTTGAAGATGCCGACGAAGTCCTCGCGCTGATAAGGCCCCAGTTTGGCCAGGGCGGCCTTGCGCGATTCCACATCGGTCGCGAGGATCATTTCCCGCATGTGATGGATTCGCTGAGGATCGAAGAACATGTGTTCCGTACGGGTCAAACCGATACCTTCGGCACCGAAATTACGAGCCACGTCCGCGTCGTGCGGTGTGTCGGCGTTGGTGCGGATCTTCAGCGTGCGATACTTGTCAGCAAGCTTCATGATCTGGGCGAAAGCGCCAGTCAGGGCCGCTTCCTGGGTTTCAACTTCACCGTCGTAGACTTCACCGGTACCGCCGTCGAGGCTGATAAAGTCGTTCACGCCGTAGGTTTTCCCGTTGGCGGTGAAGGTCTTTGCCTTGGCGTCGATATGGACCGCGCCCGCGCCGGCCACGCAGGGAGTGCCCATTCCGCGGGCAACGACCGCAGCATGCGAAGTCATTCCGCCCGTGCTGGTCAAAATGCCTTCTGAAACATGCATGCCGCCGATGTCCGCCGGCTCGGTTTCGCGGCGAACGAGAATGATCTTTTCCCCTTTACCAACGCGCTCTTCGGCTTCTTCGGCGGTAAATGCGGGCTTGCCGACCGATGCGCCCGGCGAAGCCGGCAGACCTTTGGCGATGACGTTTTTCTTCGCCTTGGGGTTAAAAGTCGGGTGCAGCAGTTGATCCAGCGAAGCAGGCTCGACCCGCAGGATAGCGGTCTTTTCGTCGATCAGTTTTTCCTTGAGCATGTCCACGGCGATCTTGACCGCTGCCTGCGTGGTCCGCTTGCCGTTGCGGGTCTGCAGCATGTACAGCTTGCCTTTTTCGATCGTGAATTCGAAATCCTGCACATCCTTGTAGCGGGCCTCAAGCGTCTTTTTTACCGCAAGCAACTCAGCCCAGCTCTTCTTAGACCACTTGCCCATCTCGGTATTACATTCCAGCGGGGTGCGGATACCGGCAACAACGTCTTCGCCCTGGGCATTCACGAGAAATTCACCGTAAAAGATGTTCTCGCCGGTGCTGGGGTCGCGGGTAAACGCGACGCCGGTGGCGCTGTCATCCCCCATGTTGCCGAACACCATGCTCTGCACGTTCACGGCGGTTCCCCGCAGACCGCGGATATCGTTCAACTGGCGATAGCGAATCGCCCGATCGCCCATCCAGCTCTTGAACACCGCTTCGATAGCCAGTTCGAGCTGAACATACGGATCCTGGGGGAAGTCAGACCCCACATGCTTTTTGTAGGTCTGCTTGTAGCGGGCGACCACTTCCTTCAAACCGTCGGCATCAAGGTCGGTGTCGGCCTTGGCGCCTTTTTCTTTTTTGACCGCCGAGAGCTCGTGCTCAAAATGTTCGTGATCCACACCCATGACGGTGTCGCCGAACATGTTGATCAATCGACGATAGCTGTCGTACGCAAACCGCACGTTTCCGCTGAGTTTGGCAAGACCTTCGACCGCCTTGTCGTTCAATCCGATGTTGAGCACGGTATCCATCATGCCGGGCATGGACATCTTCGCGCCGAGCGGGCAGCGACGAGCAGCGGGTTGTTCACATCGCCGAACTTTTTACCGGTGGCTTTTTCAACCTTGGAGATGTTCAGGCAAACTTCATCCATGGTTCCTTTTGGAAGTTTCTGACCGGCGTCGTTGTAGTCGCCGCAGGTGTCTGTGGTGATGGTGAAACCGGGTGGAACCGGCAGCGGAACCAGCGTCATATCCGCAAGGTTCGCGCCTTTGCCACCCAGCAGGTCCTTCATGTTTGCGTTGCCTTCGGCTTTTCCGTTACCGAAGAAATAGACGCGCTTGATGCCCGCCTTTCCGTTGAGACTTGCCTTGGCGGCGGGTTTTTGTTGAGACAGTGTTGCTGTAGCCATTTGATCTTTCTCCTTCAATCCGTTCAACGGAATGCCGAGCGGCGAATTTTCAGCCGTTAATTGGAGGGCGAGAGTATAGGACAGCTGATTTTAGAGTCAATTTGCAGAAGGTGTGCATTGCGACAACAACCCCAAACCCCGCTGCGCCGCGGCGCTACAACACCCTTGCGGTATCATGGCTTTGAGCAGCAGCGGCGGTACGATACAGGAATGAAATCGCTCATTATCCTGGTTTTGCTGGCGGCGCTGGTGGCGGGGTTGTTTATTTCCAAACCGACGCAGGCCGATTTCACAGTGTTTATCAAAACGCAAAATGCGCCGGCTCAGCCGCAGACGATGGGAGACCTGGGCAAGACTATTCTCGGTGGAATCATCGGCGACGCGCAGGCAGCGACGCTGGTGTATGACGATCACGTGCTGTGGGCGACGGAAGATAAGGACGGCCAGGCCCAATATATCGGCGCGTTCGGGCACTGGTGGAAGAAAAGTTCTGCGACGACCACCACGCCTGCAGCGCCCGCCAAGTCGTAAATGGCTCTGCATGCCGACGAACGCGATCATCTCACGCCGCAAGGGCAACAGGCTGCGGATGCAGAACGATCGCGGGCATCACCGGTCCATCCAGGCGATTGGCCCGGCAAATCGATAGCACGCTGGTGATACTCAGCAGTAGCACCGTGCCACTCACGTGCGCATGCAACGCGACCGCTGGATTGAAGTAAAGCCACGCGAATAACGCGACCCACGAGATTATGAATCGACGGTCTTGCGCGCAGATAAAATCCGGGTGCGCGAGGCGCTGAGCCGCATAGAGCGCGATCGGCACGGCCAGCAGAAGCAGATCGTAATCAAAATAAAACGGCATCAGCAGCGGCATGGTGGTGATCGTGGCAGCGATGAGACGGTCGCGATGCAGCGGCCGCATCGCATCAAATGCTGCCCTTCTGCTGCGAAAAATAGTGAACAAAAGTCCCCCGCCCACCGCGGCAAGACTAATCCAAGTGAGGGCGGTGGTCAGCATCCATGGTTCACCGGCCTCGCGACCCTGCAAAAGCAGCCGCCAGAATGCCTTGATCGTAACGTGACGTTCCCAGAGATACGCGTGGTCAATCTGCATCCAGCGCACGTTGGCGGGCAACTGGTGCAGCCAGTCCCCGGCTGACCCGGGCATGGCGATCAGCGTGGTCAATATCAATACCGCACCGGTGACTCCAAGCCCGAGCAACGCGGTCCATCCCAGATCGACCACCATGGCCAGGGCCACCACTGCGCCGAGCTGGGGTTTGAAAAAAAGCAGCCCGCCCACGATCCCGGCCAGCAGCTTTCGTTCGCTGCGCCATAGCATCACCGTTACGGTCAACAAAAGTAGCGATGTAAAGGTGTTCTGCCCGTGACTGATCGCCTGCACGAAGGGCATGGAGATGACCGTAATCAACGGTACCAGTCCCGCGTATTTCAGCTTCGGCCCTTGCGATGTTTGGGCGATCAGAAAGGCAAGTATTGCGATGGCAATCAAAACGGCGGCAAAGCTGATCCATCGCCATAGATCCAGCGCATGGGCGTAAGGTAGAGCAGCCAGCGGTTCGAACAGCAGCGCGTAAAATGGCGGGTTCCACCAGGGCCCGAAACTTTTTCCCACTTCCAACCCGGCGGCATGCGCGGTGGATTGCTCGAAAACGCGCACCGACTCCAGGTTATACAACTCACGCGCGCGGCCCTGGCGAACGAAAGACCCGGCGGTGTAAAAAGCCAGGAAATCATGCCCGAGCATCTCGCGTGTCACCGACTTATCACTGGCAATGAAATGATTTCCCACAACCAGTGTCAGCAGGAACATCGCAAGAATGCTGCCCGCCATCCAAAGCCGCTTGCAAGGAGACGCCTGCACCGCCAGTGTCACAAAAGGAACAGACCGCATATGCGGAATATCGTCATAATCCGCAGCCGGCGTGGATAGGCAATTGCTTGGATCTCACAGGCAAGAAACCCGGGGATTATCGGTCCCCCGGGTGAGCAAACCGGATCACAGGCTCTGCTCCCGTGACGCCGATGTGATGGCGGGGTGATCCGCGCGGCGGTAAAGCCTTCGGTTATTGGCGCGCTGGATGCCAGGCGCGGGAGCAACCGCCGCGGGCGTGCTGGGAACCAGATGCACACAGATCGCCGCCAGGACAAAACCGCCGACGCAATCCAGGATGTTGTGCTGATAGGTCAGGACCGTCGACATCGCGATGAGTGAAAACCAGGTCCAGAGGAAGACTTTTACCTTCGGCCCCGCCCGGGCGAGGAAAACCGGCGCGATAACGCAAAGCTGCGCGATATGCAGCGAGGGAAACTGGTTATAAGGCAGATCCATCGCCCGGAAAATATTAAACCCCCACCCCAGCAATCCCGAAACAGCGGGTCGACCGAAGGCAAAGCGCATGGGGAACAGCAGAAAACAGATAGCCGCCAGAAAGATTTCCAGCACCAGCCTTCGGGCGAGAGTGCGGCGCTGTTCATCGTCGCGGCAGACAAAAAACACGGCCATATAAAACAGATCGATGGACATGTAAGGAATGAACATCAACGGCACGAAAGGGATGTGCCTTTCGAACGGGAAATAGAAGCTTGCAACATCGTGCCTATAAGAAGTTATCAAATTGCACCCGCCGTAAACCAGCAGGAACAGTACTGAAAATGCGACGGTAATTCGGGTGGTTTTCCAATTCATTCATCAACTCGTCGTGTTAAGATATGGTAAAGGCCGCGAGTCTGTCGACCGGAAATAATGGAATTTGGGTGCTGAGGATATTATCGGACCTTGATTGGCGCGACGCGGCTGTGGATGTCACGCAAGAAACTGCCGGACGCGGTTGAACGTTCACGTGGCGAGATGAGCAAACGCTAACAAATATAACAAAATGTCACATGCATGTTGCCAGGACGTTACATTTCGTTAGATCGATCGTGGATTAGCCTCCCGGGCAGTGCGTGGCGAAGGCGCGGATTTCAGAATTGCCGTGTTTTACTGGATTTGCTTGACGCCTACCTGCCCCACGGATACGGTGCGATCTGATGTCGACATCTTCCTCCCAGCAGCTCAAACAGACTCCTTTTCATGATTTCCATGTCTCCAGCGGCGCAAGGATGGTCGACTTTGCCGGCTGGGAAATGCCGATCCTCTATCGCGGGATTGGCGATGAACACGAACAGACTCGAAAGAGCGGCAGCCTGTTCGATGTCTCGCACATGGGCCGGCTTTATTTCACAGGGCCCGACGTGGTGCTGTTCCTGAATAAGGTGCTGACGCGCAACGTCAGCGATCAGCGGGTGGGACAAAGCCGATATTCGCTGGTGTGCAACGAAGCCGGGGGTGTGCTGGACGACGTCATTATCAGCAAGGATGCAAAAAACTGGATCCTGGTGGTGAACGCGAGCAACCGTGAGAAAATCGTGGATCACTTCAACGTGGTGCTGAAAAGCAGCGGGTTTAATGCGCAGATGGTGGATAACACCGAATCGACCGCGATGGTCGCCATCCAGGGCCCGCGCGTGGTGGAGCGCATGGCGGAAATTCTGCCGGTGGATGTTAAATCGCTTAAGCGGTACGGATTTGAAACCTCCAGTTTCATGCTGATTAAATTCACTGTTTTTCGCAGCGGTTACACGGGTGAAGACGGCGTTGAATTGATTATCCCCGCAAAGATGGCGTCAATGGCCATCAAACTGGTGGGGAATAAAGACCATGTCGGGGCGACGGTGCGCCCCGCGGGGCTGGGCGCTCGCGATACGCTGCGTATGGAAGCGGGCATGCCGTTGTATGGACATGAACTGACCGAATCAGTCGATCCGATTTCAGCGGGGCTGGGCTTTGCGGTGGATCTGACCAAGGATTTTATAGGTGCTGCGGCGTTGCGTGCGATTGCCGCATCGGGGCCGGCACGCAAACTTGTGGGATTAGAACTGGAAGGAAAACGCATCGCCCGGCAGGGAACACCTATTGTTCTGGACGGCAAAGTTATCGGCGAAGTGACCAGCGGCACACTCAGCCCCACGCTGGGCAGGAGCATCGCAATGGCATACGTCGATGCCGCCCACACGGCCGAAGGCACGGCAGTATCAGCCGATCTCAAAGGCACGCTGAATCCGGCTAAAATAGTGAAACTGCCGTTCTACAAACGAAGCTGACTGGCTTTGTTTTTAAATCTGCGGAGACAAAGACGAGAAGTACAAACGGGAAGCAATACCAACTGCGATTTGCATCCCCGCGATGAATATTCTTTAGAGAGAAATCATGGATCTTCCAAAAGACTACAAATACCTGGAATCGCACGAATGGCACCAGATCGCCGGCGATGCTGCGACCATCGGCATCACGCAGATCGCCGCCGACGAGCTGACCGATGTGACCTATGTATCACTCCCCAAGGTCGGCGACACGATCACCGCCGGTAGCCGGTTCGGTGAGATCGAATCGGTGAAAGCCACCAGCGATATGTACAGCGGGCTTTCCGGGAGTGTAACAGCTGTAAATGAAGCCCTCGTTAGCGATCCCGGGTTGGTCAATCGGGAGCCGTATACCACGGGCTGGATGATAAAGATCAAACTGTCAAACCCCGCAGAGGCGGATAAACTGCTGGCAGTGGATGATTATCTGAAAAAGACCGGGCATTGATCAACCAGAGGAATTTTCATGGCAATCACACTCAGTCGAGAAACCCAAGAACTGGTTGAAGCCACGATGAAAGATCTTGGCTTCGACAACGCGGACGACTTTATCCAGCAGGCAATACGGCGTTCGGTCAGTGGGGATGTCGCTGATTTTGACGATCTTGATGACGAGACCCGGGCAGCAATCGAGATGGCTGATCAGCAGGAAAGTGTGCCTTGGGAAGAAGCCAAGGCGCAAATCCTCAGCACATTTGGAAAGTGACGTATCAAGTTGGACCTTTATACGATTGTCACTAAACCGCTTTCTGAGTCAGACATTGACGATATCCACGACTACCTGCTCCAGCATGCTGCGGACATCGCACTCCCGGTGGCACGAATCTCCAAGGCCAGGTGGATCGTCATGATCTTGACGGTTCGTTACCGTGCTCGAACGCCGCGTCGATTTAGCTGAACTTTATTGCTACGATTCTCGGTGAAAATGGAACGGGCTGGGTGTTTGCCCCACGGGGCTTGCCCCGGTTGTTCAGGCACCCGGATCAACTTTCTATAAAACCATGAGCCAGACGATTTCAACCAATGATGTTTTGACGCCTTCGACCTTGCCGAAAGACGCAGACAGCACACCGTCGCTGTCGCCATCCGACACTTTCATCCATCGCCACATCGGCCCCAACGGTGCCGATATTCGCGCGATGCTTGAACTGCTGGGGTATGACACCCTGGAAGATCTCGCGGAAGCAACCGTGCCGGCTTCCATCCGCATCGCGCGTCCGCTGAACATCGGTACACCGCGCGGCGAGCATGAACTGCTGGTTGAACTGAAAGAGATGGCCAGCAAAAACAAGGTGATGCGCTCGCTGATCGGCATGGGTTTTTACGACACGATTACCCCGCCGGTGATTCTGCGGAACATCATGGAAAACCCCGGGTGGTACACGCAGTATACGCCGTATCAGGCGGAGATTTCGCAGGGCCGGCTCGAAGCGCTCATCAATTTTCAAACGATGGTCTGCGACCTGACGGGATTGCCGCTCGCCGGCGCGAGCCTGCTGGATGAATCCACCGCCGCCGCCGAGGCGATGGCGATGTGCGTGCATCTGGGCGATGACAAAAAGAAGAGCTTTTTTGTGGCGGCCGATGTGCATCCGCAGACGATCGCGGTGGTGCAGGCGCGTGCAAAAGCACAAGGGGTCAACTGTATCGTCGGCGATGTCCGGGCGATCAACTTTGACGATGTGGCTGGTGTGCTGGTGCAATATCCGACCACGGATGGGCGGATTGTCGACTACACCGATCTGGTGAAGCACGCGCATGCAAACAAATCGATGGTGGTGTTTGCTGCTGACCTGCTGGCACTGACGCTGATCAAATCCCCCGGTGAATTCGGCGCGGATATTGCCGTTGGATCCGCTCAACGCTTCGGCGTTCCTCTCGGTTTCGGCGGGCCGCATGCCGGGTTCCTCGCCACCAAGACCGAATATGCCCGCAAGATGCCGGGCCGATTGATCGGGCTTTCGAAAGACGCCCAGGGCAACCCCGCCTATCGCATGGCCATCCAAACCCGCGAACAGCACATCCGCCGCGATAAAGCCACCAGCAACATCTGCACGGCCCAGGCCCTGCTTGGCGATCATGGCCGGGATGTACGCGGTGTATCACGGGCCGCATGGGTTGAAGAAGATCGCGATGCGTGTGCATGCGATGGCATCAATCATCTGGCTGCGGGTCTTCGGTCAGCTTCGGTCTACGATGTTGGTGACGGACCATTTTTCGACACAATTCGCGTACGATCGGACTCATCGTCTACAGCCGACGTGCTTCGAAGGCCGTCGACGTCTTGGATCTAAATTTCCGTCTCTTTCGACGATGGCTCCATCGGCATCTCAGTCGATGAGACAACCGATCTCGCGGATGTTCGAGATATCATTGACGTCTTCGATTTCGATCTGCACAACGTCGCCATATCCCTGAGTAACTGCTGGCGACAATCCGCCCAGCGAATATCGCCATCAACTTCGCCCGCACCAGCGACTATCTCACCCATCCCGTCTTCCACAAATACCACAGCGAAACCGAGATGCTTCGCTACATCTTCAAGCTGATGAGCCGCGATCTTTCGCTTGCGCAGAGCATGATTCCCCTCGGCAGTTGCACGATGAAACTGAACGGCACCAGCGAGATGCTGCCGGTCACCTGGCCGGAGTTTGGCCGGATGCATCCGTTTGCCCCGGCGGATCAAACGCTCGGTTATCAGGAACTGTTCAAACAACTGGAAACCTGGCTGGCCGAGATCACCGGCTTTGCCGGGGTTAGCCTGCAGCCAAACGCCGGCAGTGCGGGGGAATACGCGGGCCTTCTGGTCATCCGGGCTTACCATGAATCGCGCGGCGATCATCATCGAACCACCTGTCTCATCCCCACCAGCGCCCACGGCACCAATCCCGCCAGCGCGGTTGTCGCCGGGCTTAAAGTGGTCCCCGTGCATTGCGATGAAAGTGGAAACATTGATGTGGAAGATCTGGAGAAAAAGGCAGCCGAGCATGCTACAGATCTCGCCTGCATCATGGTCACATACCCCAGCACGCACGGGGTTTTTGAAGGCCGGATTAAGGAAATCTGCGACATCGTCCATAAACACGGCGGACAGGTTTACATGGACGGCGCAAATATGAATGCCCAGGTCGGTCTCTGCCGGCCGGGCGATATCGGGGCGGATGTCTGCCATCTCAACCTGCACAAAACATTCTGCATCCCCCACGGCGGTGGTGGTCCGGGCATGGGACCCATCGGCGTTGCCCCGCAGCTGGTTCCTTTTCTGCCGGGCCATCCCGTAACAGGATCAGGCGGCCCTCAAGCCATCGGCCCCATCTCCGAAGCGCCATACGGCTCGGCGAGCATCCTCACCATCAGCTGGGTCTACATCGCATTGATGGGCGGCGCCGGTCTCACCCGCGCCACGCAGGTCGCGATCCTCAACGCCAACTACATGGCCAAAAAATTGGCCGGTCATTACGACGAACTCTTCACCGGCCAAAACGGTAGAGTGGCCCACGAGTTCATCATCGATTGCCGGCCTTTCCTCGCCAGTGCCAACATCACGCCGGAGGACATCGCCAAGCGTCTGATGGACTACGGCTACCACGCCCCCACCATGAGTTGGCCCGTCACCGGCACCTTGATGATCGAGCCCACCGAAAGCGAATCCAAGCATGAATTGGACCGCTTCTGCGATGCACTGATCTCCATTCGCCAGGAGATCCGCGATATCGAAACCGGCAAAGCCGACAGGGTCGATAACGCATTAAAGAACGCTCCACATCCGGCAACTGTTGTGATGAAGGATGACTGGAAGCACAAATACAGCCGCGAGCAGGCTGCCTACCCGGCGCCGTGGTTAAAGGATTACAAATTCTGGCCGCATGTGGCGCGGATTGATAATCCGTATGGGGACAGGAACCTGGTCTGCACCTGTCCGCCAATGAGCGAGTTTGCTTAGCACGGTAACGCCGGGGTGGCGATGGACGCGGATCTTTACTGCCGGAGAAAGCGGCCGCGCGAGCGACAATCAGTCGAGCGCTGCGTCCTGTTTCTGCCCTTCAATTGGCTGCAAGTGTCCGCTTTACGATTTGCTGCAGCATGGCGATTTTTGCCTCGGCGACGGATCGTTCGGGGGCCTCGGCGATGAGCCGCATGATCGGTTCGGTATTGCTCGGGCGGGCATGGACCCACGCGCGATCGCTGGACCAGTCGATCCGAATCCCATCCTGCGTATCAACCGTCAGCCCGTCCTGCCTGCCCAATTCAGTGGCGA
Organism: uncultured Phycisphaerales bacterium; assembly: GCA_963792535.1. GTDB lineage: Bacteria > Planctomycetota > Phycisphaerae > Tepidisphaerales > Tepidisphaeraceae > CBDAQA01. The sequence continues at coordinate 742,560 of CAWBWQ010000003.1, read as the reverse complement.
TGGCAGCAACCGCGCGGTTGGCGTCTTCACGCCGGCATTCAAACTTGGTTTTCACAATCTCATATCGCGGCAGTTCCGCCACCAGCGCGCTGATGCTCTTGCCGGTGTTGGCCATCAATTGCAACACATAGGCGATGCCCACCAGGCTGTCACGGCCCGGCACGATGCGGGGGTCGATCACCCCGCCGTTGCCTTCTCCACCGATGAATGCATTCTCCTTCAGCATCGTGTCAATAACGTTGGCTTCCCCCACCGGCGTTCGCAGCACTTTTGACCCGGTTTGGGCGGCAATATCGTCGAGCATTCGACTGGTCGAAAGGTTCGTCACCACAATCCCCGGTTTTTTCCCCAGGATGTATCGTGCGGCCAGGGCGAGCGAATATTCCTCGCCGATGTAGGTGCCATTCTCATCGACGATGGCAAGGCGATCCGCATCGGGATCCTGTGCGAATCCCACCTGCGCCCGCTGGCGTTTCACTTCGTCGCAGAGCCCCGTGAGATTGGCAGCGGTTGGCTCGGGTTCATGCGGAAATTGTCCGTTGGGCGTGCAATGGATATGCGAAAGCTGGCAACCCAGCTTGTTCAATAGAGTTGCCGTCGCGACACATCCCGCGCCGTTCACGCTGTCCAGCACCACTTTGAATCGCTTTGCGGAAATTCCCAGCAGATCCACCCGGTCGAGGATGCGCTTCACATGCAGCGCGTGGGTTTCGGGATTTTTTTTGGCCGGGCGCAACTGCTGCACGCGCACAAAACTGCTTCGCGCTTCGAGATACAACTGCCGGATGCGCTCCGCGTCGCGCGGCGGGGGCGCGACCGAATCGCGCGTTAAAAACTTCATCCCGTTCCAGTCAATTGGGTTATGCGAAGCGGTAATGACAACGCCCGCATCGGCATTGAGATGCCTGACCATCATGGCCACGCCCGGCGTCGTGACAATGTCCAGATCGATCACCTCAATGCCGCTGGCGATGAAGGCAGCTACGGCAGCGTCGCGCACCCAGGGCCCGCTGGGCCGGCTGTCGCGGCCCAGTACCAGCTTTAATGGAACATCACCGCCGGCTTGATCCCCCCGCTGCTTTAACCAGACCGCAAAAGCAGCCGCCATTTGGCTAACCACCGGTGGGGTCAATGTCCCCCCCAGCGTGCCGCGCATACCCGAAACACCAATCATTAACGCATCCATGAACCTGCTCCGCTGAACTAATTCTAACGATCTCTGCTGATTTTAACCGACAGTGAAGCGCAGCGGCAGACAATCGAACAAATTTCGTCTTTTGTCCGGTTCTATTTTTTGGATAATTCGCTACAATTACTGTGGTGGATTTTGTTTTTCTGTATTATATGAAAGCAGTGTCTTCCGCCTGACTATTAAACAGAAACTCGTCTGCAGACAGCGGTTATGAATGTTACCTGATGGCCGAAAGGATACCTTGAGCGACGCTGTACTACCCTCCGACTCACCGACGGATCCCGCAATCACCCCCCACGCGCATGTGCCGGAACTGGTTTCAGTTCGCGTGAAAGTCGTGACCCTCTTCTTCGTGGTTGCCCCTTTTCTCGGACTGATTGCCGCAATCATTATGATGTGGGGTCGCGGCTTTAACTGGCTTTATCTGGTGCTGATGTCGGTGATGTACGTGCTCACCGCTTTGGGTATCACGGTGGGTTTCCACCGCCTGTTTACCCACCGATCGTTTGAAACCAGTCGGCCGGTAAAGGTTCTATTTGCCATCCTCGGTTCGATGGCGTTGGAAGGCCCGCTGCTTCGGTGGGTTGCGAACCATCGCCGTCATCATCAACACAGCGACCACGAAGAAGACCCGCACTCACCGCACCATCACGGCGACGGGATGCTCGGGCTGGCGGCGGGTTTTTATCATGCCCACGTCGGCTGGATCTTCGAACAGGAACCGTCCGACCTGTCGCGCTATGTGGGTGATCTGTTCCGCGACCGCGGGCTTCGGGTTGTCAGCGCCACCTGGTTTCTATGGGCACTGGCGGGACTGCTCTTGCCGACCTTAATCGGTGGACTCATCTCCTGGTCGTGGACCGGCGCCTTGCTTGGGTTTCTCTGGGGCGGCCTGGTCCGGGTTTTCTTCGTGCATCATGTCACCTGGAGCGTTAACTCGGTGTGCCATCTCTGGGGCAGCCGACCGTTTAACAGCCATGACCTGAGCCGGAACAACGCCATTTTTGGTCTGCTCGCCATGGGCGAGGGCTGGCATAACAACCATCACGCGTTTCCGACCAGCGCCCGTCACGGCCTTCAGTGGTGGCAGATCGATTTCAGCTACTGGGTGATCTGGTTCATGTCGAAGGTAGGCCTTGCCTGGAAAGTGCGCGTCCCCGCGCTCCCGCCATCGACGCAAAACGCATGGAATCGCCCACGGCTTTGTAAACTATACCGACGATTCATTCGGATGCCCCCGGGACTGCCCCGGGGGCTTTTTTTATGGTTACCCACCCCGCCGCTAAATCGGCTTATGATCCGAAATTTGCTGCGGCGCAGGAGTTGGCGAGCCCCTTCTTTCGAGTATCCGATTGCCGCCGCCGCGGTGGCAAGCACCGTCAGGTGCCAGAGGCTTTTCAAAAAGATGGCTGCAAACAGCGGTGAGATGCTGATCCATTGCGGCGCAAGCAGGGTTGCGATCACCAGCCCCACTTCGGTCAGGGTGTTCAATTTCCCCGGCCAGTTCGGATGGATCTCGACTTTTCCCAGTTGTCGTTTCACGACAGCTGCGCCGATCAAGACGCAAATATCCTTCATGTAGACCCCGAGTAATATCGGCCAGGGAACTGCCATTCCCGCCGGGGCAAAGCGGGGATTTGCCAGCAGCAGCAAACCGAATGTCACGAGGATTTTGTCGGCGGTTGGATCGAGGTATGTGCCTATCCGGCTCACCTGGTGTAATCGCCTGGCGAGGAAACCGTCCAGCATGTCGGTCAATGCCATGATGCTGAAAACGCCCAGCGCCATCCAGCGGCGGAGGTCCAACGGACCCTCACGGGCGGGAACCATTCCGGTTCGCGCCGCGGCGGAAGTGAATAACAACCAGAGAAAAACCGGCACGAGCAGCAGGCGCAGGAGCGTCAGCGTCATCGGCCAGGGGAACTTGGACACACGAAGAGACACCCGCACACTGTAGCATGGTCGTCGCGGGCGTGTTACGACAGGGCGGACTGAGGCTGATCGAACAAGGTGGGAGCGGGTGTTAAATCCAGCATCATGTGAACGCCGTCGCAGCCCGAGCCATAATAGTTGGGCAACTTACCAATCGAGCAGAAGCCGTTTGCCTCGTAGAGTTTCATGGCCTTGGTGTTGGTCTGTTCCACTTCGAGGTAAACGCGTTTTACCCCGCGCGCGGTGAGCTGTTCGACCATATTCTGCAGCAGCGTTCGACCGATTTTCTTGCCCCGGTGGGTTTGGTCCACAGCCAGGCTGTAGATCCGGCCCGAAATTCGCCCCTTGCTGCGGCGGACGAGCGCGATTCCCTCCCCCACCACCTTGCCGCCCTCTTCGGCGACGAGAAAAACCGCGCTTTTGCGCTGCTGCAGATATTGCAACTGACGTTTCTTAAGGCTCAGGTCAGAACTGAAGCAGGCCTTCTCCAGTTCAACTGTCGCGGTCAAATCGTTCTTGTCCGCCAGGCGAATCGAAGGAACGGACAGGTCGCAGGCAACAGAAACCGAAACGTGTTTCATTTTTCCAAGGGTGTATTTCTGCAGCAATTTGACCGGACGATAGCTCATTTTTGTCCAGGCCAGCGATTCAAGTCCCCAGTCGTCGCCGACGTTGGTCAGGGGACGATCCGCCCACGATTCCCTGCAGAATTCGCTGAAGATGAACTGAGCGAGACCCTTGGTTTCCAGATCCGTTTTCTCGATCACAATGCTGCTGGAATCGCAGCCGAGGTATTCACCGAAGGTAAATGCTTTTAACGTTTCCAGCTCTACATCAGCGCGATTTAAAGTATCCGCCGGTGACGCGCCCGCTGGCCTTTCGCAGCCGGCGTAGACCACCATGCCTTTGAATCCCAGTTCATGTGCGCTGCACAGCGCCAGTTCTGTTGCGATGGTTTCCTTCTGTCGCTTGATGCAATTGGCATTGGGTTCTTCCAGGTGCTGAGCATCCTGATGCACGCGCCAACCGGATAACAACGCCAGGCATCCCTCGAGGTGCTTGGCCGGATCGTAGACTTCCGTGCGATAAGGATAGAGCCGCATGAAGCGGTTCTTCGCCTGGCGCTTGCTCGCCAGGTCACCCCCGGCCAGATCGATCATGCGCCTCACATCGTACACATAGTCGGTGCCCATGGGAGCGACATCCAGTCGCGATCGATCGAGCCGGGCGAGCAGTTCGTCGCTGGCGTATTCCACGCGCGTGCGCTCCGGAACGCCCTGGGCAGCGTTGTAGGTGTCCATCAATTCGAAGGCTTGTTTCAACGCGATATCGCTGCCGGTCTCACCGATCGGTGGGATCAACAAGGTCAGATCGCCGGTGCCGTTGGCAAAAACACACAGATGATTTGCAATGATCTTCCAGGCGATGTGCAGGCTGTTACGCCAGGTATAAATCTGGGAAAATGTATAGTCGGAGAGGGGATCGCGAAGCAGGGAGAAAAAAGGGCGAAACACATCCTGATCGGCAAGATGCACGGGAGAAAGGCCAAAGTCCGGCAGAGGGGGGAAGGGGTCATCTGGCATATAAGCGACGGTTTCCTCCATACGACCGGAGTGCGGACTGCCAATCAAACCCGATGTTGGATCGAGCATTCCGAGCCATGCCCACACCAGAGCAAAGCCGATGCCCGGGGCGGAGACGCAAATCAATATCGGAACTATCGGTCAGAAGTGCGGTTGGACTCCATTCCCACCGAAGAAGCATGAGGCAAGTTTGACGGCGCGTTGCATGAACGCAAGCAGAACCCGCTTATAAAATGCGATTTTGCGAGCCTAAGGAAATGCGAAAGTCCAACGTTCGGCCGACGGATCCAGGTAAACGGATTGAACGCGCAGGCCCAACGTTGGACTTTAAGCTTTTTCGTTCCGTGCATCAGGCGGCGAGCGGCTGAGTCGACAGATAGAGCCCCAGCATGCCGCGATCCATTTCATCCATATCCACCAGGCGGCCGGCGAGTTCGACTTCCCCCTGGTTTGGTGAGGGGAGAACCCGCGCGATGCTCATCCAGCCGACCCATTCGCGCTTGGGCTGGGGCGTTTCGCTGGAGGCATCAATGAACGGGCTGATGCCCGCGTAAGCCGGCAGTTCGAGGCGAACTCGGATCTGACCGTCAGCTTTAACATTGGTCTGAGTGGTTCGAATCCGAACGCCGCCGGCGCTGAGGTCGACGAGACGACCGAAATCCTTGGGGCTCCGCTTGGTGCCGTCCCATCGAGATACCGGAATACCCTGCTGTTCCAGATCGTGCCGGCGGTGTTCCCGACGATCCGCCGCCGCGTTTTTGAAATCAATTTTGTAGGGATTTCGAGGTTCGCTTCGTTTGTGCAAATCTGTCATGGAAGGACTCCTGAAATGGGTTGGCCTGGCGTTCGTCAAGACACTATTCGTATCGACCGGCACGCGTGGGCACTTTGGTCAAATGAATAGGAATGATTCGCGCGAAAGTTATCAGACGTCGCTATGACAGGCTCATCCGTACTTATCGAACTGATACGAGCGTATCTCCAATCGCCAGGTCGACCTGAGTTCCAAGCGATAGCCATGGAGCAACTTCAGGATGGTCCTTTAACAATTGAAAATAGTGAGGGTCGCCGACCTTGATCTGCATTTGCTTGAGATTCTGGGTTGTCTGCAGGCTGCCATCGGTCCAGATGCCATTGTTCTGGTAAAACGCGCGGCCGTTTACGACCCGAGCCTGCTGCGCGTAGTTCGTCGTTTGGCGATAACCCGCAACACGACCCGCCACCCCCGGCTGTGTCGCCGCTTTTGCCAGTGGAGCGTTCACACCGTGCATCTCGTCGTCGCCGTCGACTGCCAGGTTTTCCATCCGCTTCATACCCGCCATCGCGGATGCGTTAACCACTGCCTGCTTGCCTGTCTGCTGGGCCCCATCCGTCGCTTCGGCTTTGCTACTTCCGTAATACCGGGTTGAATTGGCCAGGGCCTGCTCATCCTTCTGCATTTCGCTGAAGGTCTGCATACTGAGCGGCACGTTTCTGCGTTGTTCATCCTCGATAATCAAATACGCGGTATAAGGCGTCACGATTCCATATCTTCGCGATAGAGAAACGATTTCGTCTTTCAGTTCCGCACTCTCACCATTCAGGCGGATTTGGTCGAGCAGCCACCCGACCCGGCGGGTTGCCCACAGCTGCGGAACAAAGCCATGCTCGGTATTGTCCGCGGTGAAATTCACATCCGTAGCAAACTCTCGTTTTTCACCATTCACAAAGCCGGTGATTTTCACCGAGCCGGGGCCCGATCCGGCATAACGACCAAAGATCGTGATTGATTCGCCCTTGAATAAATCAGGCATGACCGCCGGATAAATCTCCGAGGTTTTGATCCCGTCCCCTTCAAAGGCCACGCTGACATTTGTCAGCACCGGCTCGCGGACCTTGTTAAAGAAGTTGCTGACTTTCACCTCGATATCTTCATCACCGCTGACATATGTGCTGGTGCCGCGCGTCGCATTTGCGATCCCGTCAAGGAGGTGGGTGTTCACATCTGAACCGATTCCAAAGCAAAACACCCTTGCGTTATTATCCAGTTGCGTCGCGTTGCTGACGATTCGATCATCGTTGGATTCTCCCACCGTGGGCATGCCATCGGTGAGAAACACAACATTGTAAGGACGGTCGCCGCCCTGGTGCGTTGCCAGCGCCTTAACCATCGCATCATTCAAGGCGGTAGCGCCGGTCGGTTTGAGGCCGGCTACGAACTGCCTGGCCTGGCTCAGGTGCGAATCATCAGCCGGCATGAGGCCGGAGAAAAGCGGTTCCACATCGGTTGAGAAACGGATGACCTGAAAATGATCGTCCGGGTTCAAGTTCGCCAGGCAGTAGATCAGTGCTTTTTTCGCCTGCTCCATCTTGTTCGACTCAGACATCGACCCGCTGGTATCCAGCACAAAACAAAGGTCTTTGCTCTGCACCTTCTGCGTCGCGTTCAATCCCGGGCTTGCCAGCAGCATGAAATAACCGTCTTCCCCATTCTGGCGATACCCAAGCAGATTCGCGCCCACTTCTGTCTTGCTGGTTGAATATAAGAGCTTGAAATCCGTGTCCGGGCGGGCGTTCACCTCTGAATACCTGATGCTGGCCGCGGTCTCTCCCTGCCGTTTGATCTCGGTTGCATGCGTGGGGCAGTATATGCTCTTGATCGGATCGCTTCCGGTGATCCTGACCGCCACCGATACATCATTCAGTAAGACTGAACTGAACTTTTCTGTCCCCAGTGGATACACATACTCGACCAATCCCCCATCGCTTTGCAGCGCTTGCGTGTACTGCAGTTTGATGTGCTTATTTCCGTTGGCCTCGATCGGAAAAATGTGCACGCGCACCGCGCCTCGGCCGGCGTATTCCAGCAAGGCGGGATCGCGGTATTGCCGAACAGTGTCCTCGTAATACTTCCGGGCTTTGTCGGCATCCATCAATTCAGCCTCGGCAGGCTTCCCATTGATGTCCATCTCAAAATGGTCGATATGCGCCCCCGCCGGCAAAGGGAAAATATAAGTTCCCTCCAGGATGCGCCCGTTGGGATTATGAAACTCCTCATCCACCCGCGTTACCGCGACCTGGTCGGCAATATCCACCGTGACGCGATGGTAATTAATCCCCAGCGGCGCAAACGCAAAATGTCCCTGCGCCGCAATCGGATCTGAAATGACAATCAATCCCTCGGCAAAACTAACCTGGCTGCTGAGGGCAAGAATCGTCGCCATCAGCAGCAACGTCCGGCAGAGAAACCAACGAGACCGAAAGAAAGCTTGATTCATGGGTTTTCCTCGTGTGAGCGTTCCGCGCATTTAGAAGCGTTCAACTTGGAAAGGTTCCGGTAATATTTTTTATTTTGCCGCAGTCACTCAAGGTGCCTCGAGGCCGCAATACACCCCGCAGGCGGGATGCCTGCTGCCCCGTGGATTGGCCTCTTACCGTTTCCGATGCTATCCTTACAGACCGGATGAAACACAGTTCCCGCTATGTACTGGCTTTGACGCTTGTGGCGACCACGCTGTGCGCGGATCGTCTTTTTGCGTCCGATCAGTTGTCGCGGGTTGAAACGCGCCCCGCGGCCGAGAGATTAGTCGCCCGGCTCACCCGCGGTTTCGGGCATATCGTTCCGCATACGCCTTTGGTCGTGCAACGGCACATGACCAGCACGCTGCCCGGCCCGATGGTGGTGATTGCCACCCATCCGGCGTTTTGTCTGGCACTTTCTCCGTTGCAGTTCCGCATGCCTCCCCCGACTCTGTAAAGAGTCCTGTCTGTTTTAATAAACCCGCGGCATCGCCGTGGGAATCGCGTGGTATTCCCGCGAGCTTATCCTCAATACTGTTCTGCTTTTTGTCAGAGGTTCTCATGGTTCTCACCCCCGGCAAGCTATTGTCAGCCGTTTTCGGTAATCGAAATGACCGTCTCATCAAGCGATTTCGCAAGATGGTCGAGCAAATCAACGCCACCGAGCCGCAGGTTCAGGCGCTGGACGATCAACAACTCGCCGCGCGCACGCAGGAACTGCGCACCGGTCTGACCAGCGGCAAGGTCAAAAGCGTTGACGTTTTGCCCGAGGTATTTGCCATCATCCGCGAGAGCATGGATCGGCATATCGGTATCCGCCAGATTTTTAATCCCGACGAAAACTTCGACCCGGACAAGCTCGATGATGCTGCCCTGCAGATGTATGACGACGTGCAGCGCCGGATGATTAACGAGGGAGTGAGCTGGCAAAAGATTCCCATTCCCGTGCAGCTGTATCAGGCCGTGCGCAAGCTTTACCCTGACAGCCGCCCGCCGTTCCGCGCCCGCTGCTTCGATGTTCAGCTGCTCGGCGGGCTGGTCATGTACGAAGGCCGCATCGCGGAAATGGCAACCGGTGAAGGCAAAACCTTCGTAGCGCCGCTTGCGTGTTTCATGCGCGTGCTCGAAGGTTTCCATTGCCATGTCGTTACGGTTAACGATTACCTCGTGAAACGCGACGCGACATGGGTGACCCCCGCATTTGAGAACCTGGGGCTCTCCGTCGGCTATCTGCAAAGCACGCTGGAGCCCGGTGGTGACGGACGCCGCAAGCAATACGCCGCTGACATTACGTATGGCACCAACAGCGAATTTGGTTTTGACTATCTCCGCGACAACATGAAAGCCCGCGTCGAAGAACAGGTGCAGGGCCCGCTGGATTTTGCGATTGTCGACGAGGTCGACTCGGTGCTGATCGACGAAGCCCGCACACCGCTGATCATCAGCGGCGCACCGCGCGACGACTCGCCGAAATATCGCGCCGCCGACGCGGTGGCGCGCGTGGTGATTGAAAAGGCCAAGCCGTGGGACAGCGCCGACGCCGCCGCCGACACGGCCAAGCGGGTCATCAAGGCAGCCGAGGGTGACCTGGACCGGGTAAAAACCAAGGAGGAAAAGGAATCGGCGCAAGCGAAAGGCCGAGGGTGAAAAAGCCCTGGAGGAAGCGGAGAAGCGCAAGGAAGGGTTGATCCAATATTACGAGGTGGAGCGCGATCGCAAGTCGGTGCATCTGACGCATGAAGGTATCGCCGCTGCCCAGGAAGCCGCCGGCGTGGGCAGCTTCTATGTGGGGGACAACATGGATTGGCCCCACCTGATGGAGCAGGCGCTGCGCCCACGTGGTCTACGAACGCGATCGTGATTACCTGGTGGAGCGCGGTGCCAAGGGGACGATGGAAGTTATCATCCTCGATGAATTCAGCGGTCGCAAAATGGTGGGCCGGCAGTGGTCCGACGGTCTTCACCAGGCGGTGGAGGCCAAGGAAGGGGTTCCGCTAAAGGAAGAGACCCAGACGCTGGCCACCATTACGTTGCAGAACTTCTTCAAGCTTTATCGCGCTTTGTCGGGCATGACCGGAACCGCGCTGACCGAGGCCGAGGAATTCAACAAGATCTACAAGCTGGATGTGGTTTCGATTCCACCCAATCGCCCGCTGGTGCGTCGCGATCACGAAGACCGCGTTTACCGCACCGAGCAGGAAAAATGGTCGGCCATTCTGGACGAAATAAAAGAAGTCAGTGAAACCGGTCGCCCCGTGCTAGTGGGCACCACCAGCGTTGAAAAAAGCGAAATGCTCTCCACACTCTTGCAGCGGAAATATGGCGTCGAGCATGAAGTGCTGAATGCCAAAAACCACGAACGCGAGGCGCAGATTGTTGCGCTTGCGGGGCAGCAGCATAAAAGCCGCCATGGTGAACTGGTTGGCAACGTCACGATCGCCACCAACATGGCCGGTCGCGGCACGGATATTAAGCCCGCGCTGAGTACCTTCTTCGAAGTGCTTGAAACGCCCAGGGAAGACGTCGGCAAATACGTCGTCGAGCAACGGATCACCGGCAAAAAGCTGGAGGTGGAACCGCCCAAGCAAGTGGATCACACGCACGAACTCATCGAGCACCTTAACCTGTCGCCCCGGCGCAAAGTGGTGGGCGGGTTGCATGTGATCGGAACCGAGCGCCATACCGCCCGTCGAATCGATAACCAGCTGCGCGGTCGCGCGGGTCGCCAGGGGGATGCGGGCTCAAGCCGGTTTTATGTCTCGCTGCAGGACGATCTGATGAAGATGTTCGCCGGTGAATGGACCATCAAAGTGCTTGGTTTCCTGGGCCTGGAAGAAGGAATGGCCATCGAAGACAAGCGCATCAGCAAGGGGATATTAAATGCCCAGAAAAAAGTCGAAGAGCGAAATTACAACCAGCGCAAGAGCATGCTCGATTACGACGATGTAATGGATGCCCAGCGCACCGGCTTTTACGACATGCGGCAAAAGGTGCTCGAAGGACACGACATCGCCAGTGTGATATGGGGCATGATCGGCGATGCGATCAAGGACGCGGTCGACAAATATATCACCAGGGATTACGTCGCCGAGAGCATTCGCGACTGGGCGGAAAAGGTTTTCCAGGTAAAGATCGATCCAGGTGACCTGCGCGGTAAGCGTGAAGCGCATAACCTCGAGCACTACATCAAAACCCAGTCGCGCTCGGAAGTGACAAGCCTGTTGGATCTGGACGGCACGCTGGGCGAATTCTCCGGTGACGATGCCGAGAACATAAAAAGCTGGAACACCAAGGGCCTGGCCGGTTGGGCCATGAGCCGATTTCAGGTGAACCTCAGCCAGGCGCAGATTCGCAAGTCCACTCCTACGGAAATTCGCGATCTTCTGCAGGCCGCCGCGATCGAGCAGATCGACGCGCGCGACTGCTCCGGTGTCACCAAGTATCTCGAACCGCTGTACAGCGAGCGCGAGCTGGCGAGCTGGGCGCGGGATAAATTCGGCATCGAACTGACAGCCGAAGAAATCAACGAAACCGCCAAGCAAAGCCGGGTTTCACCGGCGGAGTCGATCAAGGAATTGATTGAATCCCGCGCCAAGGCTGCGTATGCGCGGCGCGATGTGGAATATCCGGTCAATCATGTTCTGACTTACGCGTTTGGTGGGGAGGCCGGCAGCACGGACAACCCTTATGCCGCCGACTTTGTCAGCAAGTGGATCCGCGCCCGCTACGGGGTGGATCTGTCAGTCGATTACGTACGCGGCAAGAGCGTTCGCGAGCTGCACGACGAAATGTGTGCCTATCAGGAAGAGCTGACACGCGGCGGTAAGCTCGAAATAGAGATCGATCAGATCCTCAAATCTGGGACCACGCCCGCGCAACAATTAACGGCCTTCAACACGCGGTTTAACACGGAGTTGACCGAGGCGATTTTCAAGCCCGAATCATTGCCGCCGGCAATGCGGGCACTGATTGGGGAATCGGTGAAAGAGAGCCGCGGATCGGCCCCGCAGATGGATGTGAAAACGATCCTGACAAATGTCGCCCGGAGCCTGCTGCGCCGCGAGTTGACCGACCTGGAGCAGTACATCCTGATCCAGATTTTCGACGTCGCGTGGAAAGATCATCTGCTTGCCATGGAAATGCTGAAGAGCGGAATCGGGCTGCAGTCCTTTGCCGAGCGCGATCCTCGCGTGCTCTATAAGGTTGAGGGGTATGCCTACTATCAAAGCCTGCTGTCCGAAATTCGCGACAGGGTCACCAGCCAGATCTTCAAGGCCAAGTTGATGGGCGAGTCGAAACGCACCAGCAACTACCGCGAAACCGCGGCCGTGCATGCCGACGCCGGTGGATATGGCGTGTCGGAAAATCTACAGGCGACCGGCAACGAAACCTCCGCGGAGGGCGGTGGCACGGCCACGGCGGTAAAAACGATTGTTCGCGATCAACCCAAAGTCGGCCGCAACGATCCCTGCCCTTGCGGCAGTGGAAAGAAATACAAAAAGTGCTGCGGTGTTGATGTCGCCTGAAAAATGCCACCGCCTTGTTGCTATGGTAAACAGGATTGGGGGTCGCGATACCTGCTCTTCCCCAGGCTTGTGATTCCTTTCATCACGCGCATACGCAGCCGATCCCGTTAGCCTGTTCCTGGAACAGTGATGATACAAAAAGCGGTAAATGTCCTCCGTGAAGGCGGATTGGTTGCCCTCCCAACCGAAACCGTCTACGGGCTTGGCGCCGATGCCACCAATTCCAATGCGATTAAAAAAATCTTCGCCGTCAAAGGCCGGCCGAGCACCAATCCGTTGATTGTGCATGTAGCCGATGAAGGCGTCGCAAAACGATATGTCCGTAGTTGGCCCGCCGTCGCCGATCAACTGGCAAAACATTTCTGGCCCGGCCCTTTGACGCTGGTGTTGCCAAAGGCAGATTCGATCGTGCCCGAGGTGACCGCCGGCCGCGACACGGTCGGCGTCCGGGTGCCGAACCATTCATTGGCGCTGCAGCTGCTCCGCGCATTTGACGGGCCTATTGCCGCTCCGAGTGCGAATCGCGCGAACCATATCAGCCCCACAAGTGCTGATGATGTGCACGCGGAATTGGGTGACGCCATCGATCTGATCCTTGATGGGGGTCCCTGCACGGTTGGCATTGAATCCACCGTGCTGGATATCAGCGGCGAGCATGCAACAATCCTGCGTCCCGGCGGAGTCACGCGGGAGCAGATCGAATCCACGATCGGTCCGGTGGAATTGTTCGAAGGATCGATCAATGCAACGCACGCTGCTGCAAGCCCCGGCCAGCATCGGCGGCATTATTCGCCGGTGACACCGGCGTTTCGATTTGACGCTCGCAACGAACGCGGTGCAAAAAATTAGAACAGGTTGCGCGATGATGTGTCGATCATTGTGCTTCTCCGTGGAATTGCGATGACACGACGTCATCATCCTCAATAGTCGAGATGCCTGACGATCCAGTGGCGTTCGCAAACCGGCTGTATGCACGCTGAGATAGTAGGATCTCCGCCGACAGGTCTGCTCCGCATTCCTCCATCCAGATCGAAATGCCACCGGATGAACCGCAATGGCACGCCGATAGAGACCGCCTGACCGGCTGCTTCGAGCAACGAAGTGTAGGGCCGTGGTTTCACCACGCCATATATCAAATACGGCGTGGGGAATCCACGCCCTACATCTTTTTGCCAACAACACATCTATTGCCGGATGAAGTGGATGTGGTTCACTGGTGTTGAAGCTTGAGGCCGACCTACTGGGTCGTAAGCGGCAATCGCATACATTGCCGTCATCAACGAAGTTCAAGCTTTGAGAACTTTGTTGCCGCGGTTGTGTGCCCAGTTTCAGAGCCGTATCCGTCCAACCGCCATAATCGCAATTGTCTAACAATCTCCGACTGGATTCCGATCGTGCCCGATCGTCACGATTACGATGTCGCCGTCGATACGAAGATCCTTAAAATATGCCCAGTTCCTTTGGCATCTCAATCGCTTTTTCGTAAAACAGCCGCGTCTTCAGCGTTCGTGCCGGGCCTTTCTGGGCCTGTAATCGTGCGGTCACCGCTCGGGATAAAGGCCATTTGGATAATGCCATGCCGGCCAAACCCTGACCAGGCAGGATGCCGAAAGTTGGCATAGGTCGCACAGACCATGTCAGGGAATTGATTGATGATCCATCAGTTGCGAGTAGATCATATGAAACGCGGGGGTGTTCGAATCGCGCCTTTGCATTAGGTTAGCCATACTCTGCTAGAACATAGTTCACGATGCCCATTGTCAGGTCGTGATGTAACCACGGCCCTACACGCTGCCCGATAACCCTCTTGCGACTTGTCCCGGATGCATCAATATCGTGATCACCCGCTCAAGAATATCTTTCGGTTCGCTCATCCGCCCCGCCCCCACATTCCGGCACGCAAGCCAGCCTGCTTCGGGACCGATGAATTGATAGCCGAGGGTTTTGAGCCTGGCGACGTTTTCCTGCGCGATGGGGTTTTCCCACATCCGGTTATTCATTGCCGGGGCGAAGACCACCGGGCAGGCGGCGGCGGCGATCATTGCACTGACCAGATCATCACAAAAACCGTGAGCCACCTTGGCGATGATATCCGCTGTCGCCGGGGCGACGAGCAGGAGGTCTGACCGCTCGGTCAGGCTGATGTGCTGGGGATCGGAATGATCCTGCAATTCCCAGGTGCTGGTTAGAACCGGGCGCGCGGATAGCGCCTGGAAGGTAAGCGGAGTCACAAACTTCTGGGCGGCGTCGGTCATTACCACGCTGACGCCAGCCCCCTGCTGCACCAGCTTGGAAACCAGATCCGCGACCTTGTAAGCGGCAATGCCGCCGCAGATCGCCACGATGATTTCTTTGCCCTGAAGCGGGGATTCGCTCATCTTGATCTCATAGAAACAAGACGCCAGCAGCGGCAGCGATTAGAAAAGGATCATCCGCGTGGATGCCGTTACTCGGGCTTTGCCAAACCGCTGGCTTCGTAATCGATCGCGATCTTGTCCTGCAGGATCTCCTGGATGACGGTTTCGAGATCGGTCATGTTATCGCGTTCCACCAGGGGGCGGGCACCGTCCATGAGTTCCATCATGCGTTTCTGGATCAATGCCGTCAGTTTGAACCGACCACCGACTTTGTTCACGATTTCGTCGCTCTTGAGTGCTTCAATCATTGTCTTTTTCCTTGTTAAAAATGTGATGTAAAGGCTATTGTTTAATATCTAAAAAGAGGTCGGCTGTCCGGGCCGTTTCTACAAAACGATCCGGTATTTCCGCATATTATAGACCACTGGGCGACTTTTTCTGCCGGATAAGCCGGCCAATTTCGTCCACCGCTCGGTCCACCGAATCGTTGATGACCATGTCGTCAAATGCGCGGCTGCCTTTGGCCATCCAGATCTCCCGCTTAGCGCCGCGATAGCGTTTCTCAATGGCGGCCTCAGTATCGCGATCGCGCTCACGCAGCCGCTGCAACAGCGATGTCTCATCAGGAGGCATGATAAAAATCATCAGCGCATCGGGATATTGAAATCGCACCTGCAGCGCGCCCTGAACATCGATCTCCAGCAGCACATCTTCGCCGTTGGCGAGATAATCGAGCGTCGGCCACTTGGGGGTTCCATAATATTCGTCAAATACGTTGGCGTATTCGAGAAACTCGCCGAGTTCGAGCTTCTGAAAAAAGGTCTGCTCGTCGGTGAAGTCGTATTTCTTTCCCAGGTCATCCTTGGCATTCTTCGGCCGCGTGGTGGCGCTGACGATGTACTTGAGGTGCATCTTCTCCGCCAACCGAAGCGCGATGGTGCTTTTACCGACCCCGCTCGGGCCGACGAGGACAATTAACAGGCCGGTATGTTGCAGGGTTGTAGCCATGTCTGTTGTCCGTGTTGGTGATCCGTTGGGAAGAATAGTTGCAAGTTGCCAGCTGACTATTCCACGTTCTGCACTTGCTCTTTCAACCGATCGATCGCGCCTTTAATCTCCACAATGTTCCTTGCGATCGCTGCGTCGTTGGCTTTGCTGGCGATCGTGTTGGCCTCGCGAAGCATTTCCTGGGTGATAAAATCCAGCTTTCGACCCGCGTGTTCGTCCGTGCGGCAAGCCTCTTCAAACGCGCTGAGATGACTGGTTAACCTCTGTATTTCCTCAGCAATATCCGCGCGCTCGGCAAAAACCGCGACTTCTTTGATCAAATCCGGCTCGCTCACGCGCAGCTCGGCCTTGCTGAGCAGTTGATTCACCCGCTGCTGCAATCGCCGGTGATAGTCCTCAATGACTGCCGGGGCTCGCCGGGCGATTTCGCCTAAGGCAACCGTGATGACCGAAGTCTGCTTCATGAGTTCAGTGAACAGCGCCTGGCCTTCACGGTCGCGCATTGCATTCAGTCGCTGAATAGCGGTTGCCGCCAATGCCCGGACACTGTCGCCGTGCTTACGGATCTCATCGGTTTCATCGCGCGGTTCCTGGCATACGCCCGGCAGCGCCAGCATTCCGGCCAGGTCGATAGTGACAAGTCCATCGAGACCTTTCACGGCCTGCAACTGAGCGAGATAGGACTTCAGCGCCTGCACATTAATGTGATAGGCGGCCTCGGCGCTGTCCTGCCGCATCTTCAATATGCAGGTGATCGAGCCGCGACCGAGCTTTTCCCGAAGCATCGATTCGAGTTCGGGCTCCAGACCGCTGACAGTTTCGGGCAGTTTGATTGTCGGTTTGAAATACCGGTTGTTTAATGACCGGATTTCAACGGAGTAATGCGTGCCGTCTTTCTGGGCGGTCGCGTCTCCAAAACCTGTCATGCTGACAATCATCGGTGCCTTACTCTAACCGTGGAATATGCATCAGATCATTACGGTGTTTAATGGATTACTTGATCCCGTTGAGCAACTTCCCGACGGGCTGCGTTGTGCGACTGATCGCACCGGTTGCCTGAGTGGTAGCATGCTGAATCATCTGATCCAGTGCGGAAGGGGCGGCCTGAGAAGACGCCGCGATATTCTGCTGCACGCTGGTGGCCGTCGACGAAACTGGAACCAAAGGCTGTGTTGCCGGCGGAAGCGCCGGCTGATTGGTCGGCATGCTGGGGCTAGGCTCTGAACTGGTTGATATCGGAGCGACCGGCGCTGCAGGCACCGAAGCCAGCGGTGACTTGTACTGATTATCAACCACCAGATCCAGAATCACGGCAAGGGCGATAAAGATCCCAAATCCGATACTGGTAGCCCAGGTGAGTACATCACCGGTTTTGGCACCGAACGCGGAAGAACCACCACCACCGCCACCAAAAGCACCGGAGAGCCCACCGCCGCGCCCTTTTTGAATCAGGATCAGCAGGATGAGCAGCACCGCAATGGTGATCAGCAGTGTGAGGACGAGATAATAAGCAAAGGTACCCATAATATTTTTTTCGGTTCAGAGTCGGCGATTATTTCCCTGCGTGAGCGATGGCAAGAAAGCTCTCGGCTTTGAGGGCAGCCCCGCCAATGAGACCGCCGTCGACATCCGGTTGGTCGAGAAGCCCCTTGGCGTTTTCAGGCTTCATACTGCCGCCATATTGAATGCGAACCTTGTCGGCGAATTCCGGGTTCCACATCTTGCTGATCGTATCGCGAATGTAAGCGTGTACTTCCTGGGCCTGAGCATCGGTTGCATTGCGGCCGGTACCAATCGCCCAGACAGGTTCGTAGGCAATGACCAGCCGATTGGGGTCCGACATTTCAGTGCTCAGTTCCTGCAGCTGTGCCTGAACCACCGCAAAGGTTTTATTTGAATCGCGTTCTTCCAGCTTCTCACCGACACAATGGACCAGGATTAACCCACCGGCGTAAACAGCGTGTGCTTTTTTTCCTACTAACGCGGATGATTCACCCAGCACATGCCGACGTTCGCTGTGACCTGTAAGCACAAACTGTACGCCCAGATCCTTGAGCATATCGACCGAAATTTCACCGGTGAACGCGCCGCTTTTTTCAAAGTAAGCATCCTGCGCGCCGAGCAGGACGGCGCTTCCTTCGATCGCCTGATGCACTGCGTCGAGATACACAAAAGGAGGCGCAATCCCCACGGTGATTCCACCCGTGCCACCCTTGGCGACGGCCGAGGCCAGCGCCACGGCGGCGGCCTTGTTGGTGTTCATCTTCCAGTTACCGGCGACAAATTTCGTTCGCATCAAACCGACCCTTCACTTTGAAAATCAAGCTCAAATCAAGACAGTTGCGCCGTTGTAAAACACGGGAGGAGCCAGCCGCAGACGCCTTGGGCGTTCGATGTCTCCGTGGCGAATCTTCCGGGCGTTGCTTAAACCAGCGCACCCGCTTCCGCGAACTCTTTGCCAAAGATCGCCGCGATACTGCGCAGCTGGCCCATGAGTTCCTTGAAAACCTCCGGCAACAACGCCTGCGGCCCATCGCATTGTGCTTCGCTGGGGTTGTAATGCACTTCGACGATGATTCCGTGCGCTCCAGCGGCCATGCCGGCGGCGGCGAGCGATGGAACATAGTCCCGCTTCCCGGCGGCGTGACTTGGGTCGACAATCATCGGAAGGTGCGACAATTGCCGGGCGACTGGAATACTGGTGACATCCAGCGAATAGCGAATGCTGTCTTCAAACGTCTTGATGCCACGCTCGCACAGAATCACCTTGCGGTTCCCCTGGCTGAGCACATACTCAGCTGAAAGCAGCCAATCCTTCACAGTGGCGGCCAACCCGCGCTTCAGAAGAACACCCTTGCGGGTTTTCCCCACTTCACGCAGAAGGTCGAAATTCTGCATGTTGCGGGCGCCAATTTGGAAGCAGTCAATAAACGGCTCCATCGACTCGACTTGCCGCGTGTCCATTACTTCGACGCAGATGGGCATTCCAAGTTCGTCACCTTTATCGCGCATCCACCTCAGGGCTTCCATCCCAAGACCTTGAAATGAATAAGGAGAGGTTCGAGGTTTGAACACACCGCCACGGAGAATCGTGGCTCCACCATCCTGCACATGGCGGGCGATGCGAGCGAGCATTTGCTCATTTTCCACGGCGCATGGGCCGGCGATGCACGCGGCATGGTTACCGCCGATTTTCACTATGGGTGTCTTGCCTCCACCGATTTCCACGACAGAATCTTCTTCGTGAAATTCGCGGCTGGCGAGTTTGTAAGGCTTCAGGATCGGAACCACTTTCTCAACACCGTCCATCGACGCCAAGTGGTTCTGGTCCAGCGAACCCTCTTCACCGACCGCCCCGATAACAGTGCGGAATTCGCCGCGTGAGAGATGGGCTTTGTTGCCCATTTTTTCGATTTCAGCGATGACCCGGTCGATAGCCGACGACGGGGCCGCGTGGTTCATCACGATGATCACACAAACTCCTCTTTGAGGCTGCAATAAGGCAAAAACTCCCCGCTCGCGGCCCAGGCCGGATCAGCAGAGCCACGCATTTTAGCCAAAATAGCACGCGACACAAGCCGCCACCGGTGGACTAACGCACAGAAACGCCCGATCTCACCTGTCCATAGCCTGATGCTTGCCGACTCACTCCCGGCATCTTCCATCCGGAAAACGAGAATACGAAATACGTTTCTCAGGTATTTCTGCTGGAAATTGCTCTGCCAGTTGACCTTCTGTCGTTTCAGCCCCTACAAGGTGGCAGGAGATCACCCACATGGAATACCGCGTCCTTGGTAAATCGGGCTTTATGGTTCCCGTTCTCAGTTTTGGTACCGGCACCTTTGGAGGCGGTGGAGATTTCTTCAAAGCCTGGGGCACCAGCGACGTCGCCGAGGCCACTCGGCTGGTAGATGTCTGCCTCGAAGCCGGGCTGACCATGTTCGATTCAGCCGACATCTATTCCAGTGGCGCAGCTGAAGAAATACTCGGACAGGCGATCAAGGGCCGGCGCGATCAGGTCCTGATCTCAACCAAGGGAACTTTCCGCAATGGCAAAGGTCCCAACGATGTGGGGTCGTCGCGATTTCATCTGATTCGAGCTGTTGAAGCCAGCCTCAAACGCCTTGGGACCGATTACATCGATCTCTATCAGCTGCATGGGTATGACGCCGTCACCCCCATGGAAGAAACCATGGGCACGCTGGACGATATCGTCAAATCGGGCAAAATCAGATACACCGGTTGTTCAAATTTCTCCGGCTGGCACTTGATGAAGTCGCTTGCGGTATCGGAAAAGTACGGGCTCACCCGGCACGTTGCCAACCAAACATATTATTCGCTGATGGGTCGGGATTATGAATGGGAACTCATGCCACTTGGGTTAGAGCAGGGGATCTCGGCCGTGGTCTGGAGCCCTCTGGCGTGGGGTCGATTGACCGGCAAAATCCGCCGCGGTTCACCGAAACCAAAGGAAAGTCGGCTGCATAATCAGAAGGTGGTCAACGCAGGTCCACCCGTGCTTGAAGAAGATCTTTTCAATGTCGTCGACGCCATGGATAAGGTCGCAGAGGAAACGGGCAAGAGTATCCCGCAAATTGCCCTGAACTGGCTTCTGCAGCGACCCACCGTGGCGACGATCATCATCGGGGCACGAAATGAAGAGCAGCTGAAACAGAATTTAGGGGCCATCGGCTGGAATCTGACCCAAGAGCAGGTGGCAAAGCTCGATGCCGCCAGTGTCAGGACACCGCCGTATCCGTATTGGCATCAGGCGGGGTTTGCTGAACGAAATCCATTCCCGACGCAGGTGATGCCCACAAAGTAGCATCGTCGCGATCTTGATGGCTGTCGAACTTTACATTGGCCGCGCGATTACAAAGTCAGCCAGCATCTCCAGGACACGCCGCGCTTCGCTTTCAGGCAGGTTCGCCAGGCTTTGCTTTGCCTCGCATACCAACTGCTGTGCGCTATCGCGGGCGGCCTGAACGGAATCGCTTGGCAGGATCAGATTCCGGATTTGCTCTACTTTGTCCACATCTCGGCTTACCAATAAAGATCGCAACAGCGTTCGGTGCTCCAGCGGCGCATGATGCAGGAAATGGATCATCGGAAGCGTCATTTTCCCTTTGTGGATGTCGCTGCCCAGGGTTTTGCCAACCGTGGTGGGATTACCGAGGATATCCAGAATGTCGTCCTGAATCTGAAACGCCGTGCCCAGGCAAGTGCCGTAGGTTTCCATCTTCTGCACGATGGCCGGGCTAGCATTTGAATACGTAGCGCCAAGCGTGCAGCAGGCGGCGCACAGAACCGCCGTCTTGTGCTTAATGATCTGGAAATAGGTTTTTTCGTCTAAATCTAGATTGTTGCGGTTATCAATCTGGAGTAACTCACCTTCGCAAACCTGATTGGTCGTGTGGGCGATCAGCCTGCTGGCAATCTGGGAGTCCAGACTGGAGCAAAGGTGATAGCTGTGGCTGATAAGGTAATCGCCCAGCAACACCGCAGCCTCGTTGCCACGCAGGTGATTCAGCGTCGCTCCCTTGCGGCGAAGTTCGGCATCGTCCAGCACGTCATCGTGCACCAGGGTTGCCATGTGAACCATCTCGACAACAGTCGCCAGCGTGATATGCGCATCGCTGAGCTCGCCGTGAGGTGAGCAGGCCTTGCCGGCCAGCAGCACCAGGCACGGCCTAAGCATCTTGCCACGAAATCGACTTACATGACGGACGAGGCTGTTGACGCATCGGAGATTGCTGGACAGCTCTTCCGAAAAACGTTCAGACACCCGCTGCAGTTCGGTTGCGATGCAATCTGTGAAATCACTGCTGACAGTAGCCATCCGGCTCCCTTGCAAAAGTCGGCGAAGTATAGAAGTGCCCAACGCTCAAGCCAATTGTTGCCGGAAGTTTCGAAATAGCTGAAAGTTAAATAGAATGCGCCGCCCGACCCGGCATCGCTCGCGGCGTGATATTGCATAAATCATGAGCCTGCTAACACGCGCGTGGGTCTGTGATTATGTGCGTTGCAATAGCAAAGATTATTAAACCGCTCATTTTTGCCAGGCCGCAGGGTTGATAACACACCGATATAGAGTATGAATAGTGTCCGCAGTAACCGTCAAGGGCAGACGGTGTTCTAACCGCAGACTCATTCGAACCAACGCGCTACCGAAGTGTATTTAGTATCGGGAGTGTGGCTATGGGCTTTGCCAGCAGTGTCGCAGCGCGCTCGGGTTTTCACCGGGCCACTATGATTCTCTCACTTATCTTTATCGCGGGCTGTCAGGCCCCGCAACCGGGTTTGGGCAATCGACTGGCCGCACATGTGGCGATGGTCGATCTTACCGGTCTCACCAACGACAGTCCCATCGCCGACCTGAAAGTGAGGGCAGCGCTGCCGCGTGGCTGGGACCCCATGACCCCTCAATCCACAGCGTTGTATCAGCATCGGCAATGGAGATCCCCGTCCCGAATGACGGGTGTCGGTGTGGCGTATATTCACCTGCCGCTTCCCATGTCCGCCAAGGCCTTGGTCTGGCTGGCTCGTACGCAATATTCAAAAAGGTCCGCATCGGAACACGCGCCGGATGCCAAAATGATGGGTCAATGGACCGACTCGCTCGGCCGGGAATGGTTTGAGGGGGAAAGCGACAAGTATCACATCAAAGGGTATGTCGTCACCAGCGGGTTCGACGCCTGGGCGGTATACAGCGGGTTCCGGTTGCACGGAATTCGGCGGCCTGCTGAGATTGCCATTGCGTTCCGCTCGATGGACTCAATCGTTCCGCTCCCGCTGCTCAAGCATCCGACCGTTCAGTAACAGACTGCTGGCCTGAACTTTTGGGCATTGTTTCCACTCGACGCGATTCAGGGCCGTCACTGGGAGCATCATCGCCGGTCTTCCGCGACCGGATCATTTCCAACGCTATTTCAGCCACATTCAAAGACGCGCCCGGTTTATCGAGCGATTGCAACAGGCGAGAGAGTGCTGCTACCTGCTCGGCCCGCTTGTGTGGATGTTTCAGAAAATCGATCGCGGAATTTGCGACCTGATCGGCATCGCCAAACCACGGGATAAACTCCGGCACAATGTGCCGCCGTTCCTCATTCAGCAGATTCACCAGCGCAAACGTGCGTGTCCGCACCAGCCAGCGGCCAAGCGTCTGCCACACTATTTCATTCACCCGATACACCACCAGCATCGGGACCAGGTGCCCCGCCAGGTGCAAGGTTGCGGTTCCGCTAACGGTGATGCACAGATCGCAACGCGGCACCATGTCATCGAAGCAGTTCAGCGATTGCTCCATATCCGTCTGCCCGACCAGCAGCTCGCGCACCACCGCATCTGTGCCTGCAGTCGTGGGCACGAGAAATTTCACGCCCGGGAACGCGCTGCGAATGCGCTGGGCAACCTCCAGCATCGGTGGGAGATTTTTGGTCGCTTCCCCGCGCCGGGAACCAGGCAGCAAACCCACCACCGGGGGACGATCTGAAAAATCTCCTCCCATTTCCCGCGCGGACCGGGCCGGCAGTTCATCAAAAAGCGGATGCCCGACAAATGTGGCATTCACGCCGTGGGATCGGAAATACGCCTCTTCAAACGGGAGTATGCACGCCAGGCGATCGACCCATTTTCGTAAACGTTTGACCCTTCCTTCGCGGGACGCCCAGGCTTGTGGCGCGATGTAGTACAGCACCTTGATCCCCATGCCGTGCGCTAACTTGGTGAAATAGTTATTCATCCCCCAGGAATCGCAGCAGATCTGCAAATCCGGTTGGAAATTCCTGAAATGCGACCGCGTCCATTTCAGCAGCTTGTACATTTCCGGGCCGCGCTTGATCGCTGAGAACCCCATGGCTGCGGACTTGACCGTCTCGTGGTGGATGATTGCTCCGGCAGGCGCATTTCCGGGCCACCGAGTCCTTCAATCACCAGCGTGGGATCCAATTGAAGCAGGCTGCGGATTAAATGGGCCGCATGCTGATCCCCGCTGACTTCCGCCACCGTGATGAAAATTCGCCCTGGCGGTGCCTGTGACATCGCTGAGCAGTCCAACGGCATTGCAACCGGCTGTCAAGTTATTCCCGGTCTTTCCGATACCACCGCCGGGCAAAAGCGCAAGATGGGTTTGTTAAGCGTCCTGCCGGACGCCCTCTGCTCAAGACTTGCTCAGATTGAATTCAAAATCGCTACGCCAGCCTTCAGCTTCTCATCGGTTGTGGCATAGCTGATACGGAAATGCGTGTCCCGCTCGCTGAATACATTTCCAGGGATGATCAACACGTTCTTCTCGATCGCAGCGGTGCAAAAATCGGCGGCGGTCCAGCCGCTGGGCGCCTTGGGGAAAATGTAAAATGCGCCCTGGGGCTTTACCTTCTCAAATTGCTCGCCCAGCCCGTTGAAAACAATGTCGCGCTTGCTGCGATACTTGTCCACCGCAGTGTGCATCGGAACATCCAGCGCCGCTAGCGCAGCATACTGCAGCGGCGAGGGCGCACAGACAAAGGTGTATTGCTGCAGCTTGGTCATCTGCGAAATGATTTCACCCGGCCCCACGGCATATCCCAGCCGCCAACCGGTCATCGCATGGCTTTTGGAAAAACCGCGCAGGATGATCGTTCGATCGTAAATCTTCGCCGGGCTTGGCAATTTGCCCGCATCCCCGGCGTAGAGGAATGGCTCGTAGATTTCATCGGACACAATCAAAAGGTCGTGTTTGTGCGCCAGTTCAACCGCCGCCGCAACTTCATCGGCGGTCATCACCACGCCGGTGGGGTTGCTCGGGCTGTTAAGAATGATCGCCTTGGTGCGTGGCGTGATCGCAGCCTCAACCCGCTCGGCGTAAAATCGAAAATCAGGATAGCTGTCCACCGGCACCGGAACCCCGCCGGTAAGGCTCAGCAGATGTTTGTACATGACGAAATACGGATCGAGATATACAACCTCGTCGCCCGGATTGATGATCGCCATCATCGCCAGCAGCAACCCGCCGCTCACACCGCTGGTGATGAGCACCTCCCCGACATCGCGGCCTATCTCGGCCGACAAATCCCGACGTAGCCTTTCGCGCAGTGGCGCGATTCCCTGGGTCTGCGTGTATCGGTTCTGCCCCGCGTTGATCGAATCAATCGCAGCCTGCTTGACCAGATCCGGTACGTCAAAGTCCGGCAAACCGATCGAAAGATTGATCGGATCTTTCAGCCTGGCGGCAAGATCGAACACCTTGCGGATGCCTGAAGCATCGACGGCATTGGCCCGAGCCGAAATGAATGCCCTGAGGTCGCGCATGGATAATGAATCAGGCCTCCGCACTGCGGAAGCTCTTTTTGATGAATATCAACCCCGCAATTCCGGGGCTGACGGACAGGAAGAATTACTTCTTCTTCGCGGCTGGAGCGGCGGCCTTCGCCGGGGCTCCCTTGTGCCTGCAGCAGGGGCAGCACCCTTGGCACCAGCTGCCGGAGCAGCGGCTTTAGCACCGGCCGGCGCCTTCGCGCCAGCTGCGGCCTTGGCACCGGCAGCGGGAGCAGCGCCGGCTGCGGGGGTCTGCGCCCTCGGCGGCGTCGTCCTTCACAACCTTGCCCACTTCCAGTTTGCGATTGGCAACCTTCGGCAAGCCGAAGATGCTGCGGCCCGGTGTCCACTTTTCTTCGTCCTGCATCCGCGCCATCCGCTCGGCGCGCGTCAATACGTTACGATGACGAACCAGCGCGCTCGCGCCTTTCAAACTTCGATTCATGGACATGGCAAACCTCTGTTTTTGCTACAATCAATATTGCTGTCGCGATCAACCGGACCAGGCAAACCATGGCTGAACCGGGGCGGAGAGAATACACGCCCGACGAGTTATCCACAATAGCCCCGCAAAGAGATTGGCCTGTTACTGCATTATTCGGATGCAATACATCACTTGTTTGGCTAAACCTGCGATTATGAAATTCGGTCGAATCAAACGTCAGCATGGGCGCGTTGGAGGGCTGGACGCGATTCTAGACCGGATTATCAAGAATTGTCCGCACGTCAGCCGCATCGTTCCCGGGCGAATCAAAGTCCGCCGAGGCAAAACCCCGCCGAGTTTTAAGGTGCAGTATCCGACCCCCGCGGGGCTTAAATGCCAGTATAACGGCACCGGGACGGTGCAGGAGGTCTTCCTGATCTGCATGGATGAGGCTAAAGCGCGCCAGTGGCTTTTGGATGAGGGGATGGTTTCGGATGAATGATGATTCGGTGAACGTTCAACGTCCAACGCTCAACGTCCAACTTTCAAATAAAATAGGAGACTTCAAGGCACCGTGCTTGATGATTCGGCGAACGTTCAACGTTCAACGTCCAACGTTTGCCCAATCGTAATCAACTGTGGAGTACGCGCATTTGAAGGGGTATCATCCCCGACGATGGAGTTAATCTATCTCGACAACAACGCCACCACCAAACCCGCCCCTGAGGCGGTCGCGGCGATGCTGCCGTTCCTCACCGAATGGTACGGAAATGCTTCCAGCGTGCATCGGTTTGGCCAGCGAAGTCGACAGGCGATCGATGAAGCACGCGATCAGGTGGCCTCACTCATTGGATGCGATGACGCGGAACTGATTTTTACCGCCGGGGGAACCGAATCGATCAATACCGCAATCCGTGGGCTGCTGCAGTCGCGGTCGCCGCGCAAGCAGATTATTACGACCACCGTGGAACACTCCGCTGTGCGCGAACTGTGCAAAAGCCTGGGCCAGCATGGAGCGGAGATTCTGGAAATTCCCGTCGATGAACAGGGCTCGCCTGACCTGGAGCGCCTGGAATCGACGCTCAGCGATGAGACCGCCCTGCTTAGTATGATGTGGGCCAACAACGAAACCGGTGTGATCCTGCCTGTCGCCCGCGTGGCTGAGATGTGCAGGCGGCGGCGCGTGCCGTTCCATTGCGATGCAACCCAGGCGGTTGGCAAGCTGCCTGTGGATGTTCGAAGCATTCCTGTGGATGTGATGAGTTTTGCCTCCCATAAGTTTCACGGCCCCAAAGGTGTCGGTGGTCTTTTTGTCCGCAAAGGTGTCCGCATGCGGCCGTTGTTGGTCGGCGGGCCGCAGGAACGCAGTCGCCGGGGTGGAACCGAAAACGTCCCCGGCATCGTTGGCATGGGAAAAGCAGCGGAACTGGCGCAAAAACACTTATCCAATATGACACAGGTCGCGGCGATGCGCGATCGCTTCGAACAAACAGTGCTGGTTCAAATCCCCGATACGCACGTCATCGGTCGAACCGACGAACGGTTACCCAATACCAGCAACATCGGGTTCACGCGGCTCGAAGCCGAAGCGATCCTGCTTCTGCTGAGCGAAAAAGGGGTCTGCGCCAGCGCGGGCAGCGCGTGCAGCAGCGGCAGCCTGGAGCCTTCACCGGTGCTGGCGGCCATGGGAATCGACGCTAAAATCGCCCACGGTGCAATCCGCTTCAGCCTGTCGCGCTATACCACCAATGCCGAACTCGATGCAGCTTTGCAAGTATTACCTGGTGTCATCAACCGACTCCGCGCGGTGATGCCCGCATCTGTTGGTTAACGCTCTGGAACTTCTGTCGCCCGAACACGGAAATCAGCCCCTTGCGCATCATCCTTCTTGTTCTGATGTTTCTGATCTGGGAAGAATCCGCCACACCGGTCACCGGGCATTGGCAGCGGGTGACGCCGCCGCTGGGTATTTGCCTGTTTTTCTGCGGATACCTGGTCATCATTCTGGCCATGCGCCTGTGGGGCACGCGGCTCGCGCGTGGCGTGGTTCGCGGCGATCCGGGCCGGGCCATCAGTCGATTCAACCGGGGTATGTCTGCTGCGCGGTTGTTTATCCCGGCGTGGTTTGCTGTCGGTGTTTTTGTACTGGGCTGGAAACCGCTCGTCGATCGCATGCTGGGACCCATTGCTAATTGGCCGATCGTCACGCCTGGCACCGTTTTGGCGCTCTTGCCGGGCTTCACCGGCTGGATGGGCTTGTGGTGGTCGCAATATCCCGTCGACCGGGCGTTGCGCGAGCAGAATATCCTGTATCAGTTGGAATCCGACTTACCCGTTTTTTCACCGCCGGCATTCAGAGGCTATTTCCTGAACAAGCTGCGCGTACAGGTGCTTTTCACCAGTGTGCCGCTGGTTGTCATCCTCGGCTTGCGCGATCTGGGGGTGGTGGGCATTGCTGCATTGTCTCACACCCATATCGGGCGGCAATGGGGTGTGAAGTTACCCATTACCGATTCGCTGGAGCAGTCCCTTTCTTTCGCATCGGTATTGCTGGTCCTATTGTTCTCACCCGAATTGCTCCGTCGCGTGCTGCATACCCAGCGTTTGCCCGAATCGGACCTGAGGCAAAGCCTTTGCGATCTTTGCAGCAATGCCGGCATCCGCTGCCGGGAGATTTTGCTCTGGCAAACGCAAAATAACATGGGCAACGCTGCCGTCATGGGACTGGTTCCCCGCGTGCGTTATGTGATGCTTTCCGACCTGCTTCTTGAGAGCATGACCGATCTGCAGATTCAAGCGGTTTTTGCCCATGAACTTGGACATGTCAAGCATCGCCACCTGGCATGGTTTATCCTGTTTTTCATTACCGTCGGCAGCTGCCTTTTCGCGCTGGCGGCGGTCCTGGAAGATCATCTCTCCCTGTCCGACAACTGGCGCGAGGCGTTTGATATTGGATCTATGCTCACCTGCGGCGCGGTGCTGATGGTGGGATACGGGTTTCTCAGCCGATGGTTCGAACGCCAGGCCGATGTCTACGCGGCTCGCACCCTGGAAATTACGACTGAAGCCCCGGCCCGGGGATTCGGAGCCTTGGTCTTCGCCTCGGCACTTGAGCGGGTCGCCGTTGTAAATAATATCCCGATGACGGCCCCCAACTGGACGCACGGCAGCATTCAGTCCCGCGTGCGCTATATCCACCACCTGGGCCGCGACCCCAGGGTCGCTGAGCGCTTCGACCGCACGGGGAAATGGGTTTTCTTCGGTCTGATTTTCCTGATCGCCATCTGCGGCACGGTCGCCATCTACCTGTCGCGATAAGTCTGCGCGACTTTTTTTAGCAGCTTGCCCGAGGGGCCGGGTCGCGAACACCAATCGAGGTTCGCAACCCGGCCCTTCGGGCACGCCGCTAAAAGATGTGTTGGTTGAACTTCGCGCACATGCGGATGACAATGCCACACGCCAGGGATATTACAGGCAAGGTAAGCCACGAATGACCCGATCCGATCCAACAGTACCGCCAAGCGATCAGCCACTGAATTATGGCAAGGTGAAGTGCGCATCAATCGGATGGTGGCTCTGGGCGCGCGGACATATCGGTGATCGAATCGATGGTATTAGTGAATTTTTCGGACAGATCATTGGATTGATCGGCAATGTGCGTCAAGCCATGTTCGCATTCGGACTTGCGACCCTGGCAGGCGGTCTGGGAATCTGCTTGCAACAAGGTTTAAGAACATCGGGACCGGTCTGGATGTGGGTCGGTGGTTTCGTGGTCGGTGCGCTGCTCCCGATTCCCAAGCGGAGATGATTCGAATGGGCCTTTTCAAATCCAAAGACGAACGTCGCATTGAGCGTGAGATGAAGATCCGTGCCGGAATGCGGTCGATCGAAAAATCGATCCGCCAGCAGGAAAAGTTCGCAGAGGACTTCGTCAAAAACGCCCAGCACGCGCAGAAAATTGGCGACCAGGGACAATACCTTTTCATCCGCAGTGCGCTCAAACGCACCGCGGCCGTGAAGAAAATGTTGGAACGGCAACTGCTGTCCATGAAGAACGCCATGCTGATTCAACAGCAGGCCCAGGCCAGCCAGCAGTTCGCCGAGAGCATGACCTTGATGGCCGGTGAAATCAGCCGGGTTTTCGGGGAAATGGATTTATCCAAAACACAGGTGCAGTGGGAAAAAGCGGTCGCTCAGGCCGGATCGTTGGAAGAACGCATGGATGTATTTCTAGACAGCATGCAGGACAGCGCCACATCCGCTACGCCGGTGTCGGCCAAGGAAGACATCGTCAGCGACGAAGAAATCGACCGCATGATCCAGGCCGATGTGCTGGCGGCAGAGAAGACCGAGCTTGGAAAATTAGATCAACTGGAAAGCGAAATCGCCAAAGAGCTGGGGGCGAAGCAAAAGGACTGAGGCGGGTACGAAAAGCCGAACGACGAAATTCGAATGAAGAAACGGTGCCCGCGGATCGCGGTTCACAGCGCCAGCAGAGAGCCGAACGACTCCGCCGCCGGGACTTAATGACGTGATTTGATCGATGAACGGGATGCAGAAGGTTACTACGTTGGATCGGTACCAGATCTGCGGGGATATCACACGCAGGCAAAGTCACTGGGCGCTCTTATGAAACAGATTCGCGAGGCGATGGACCTGTGCCTTGAGGTGCAATCTCCCGGCGAAGTGTCAGGCGAGTTCATCGGCATGCAACACGTCACGGTGGACGTATGAGCCGGCGGCCGCGGATCTCCAAGATGCCAGTCGGTCTTTTTCTACGGCTTTGTAGCAGCCGAAGCCGCAAGCGACCTGAGCGCGTTGTCGCAGTCGTCAACAATCTGCGGATCGGCGAGTTTGATAGGTTCCCATCGCCTGCGGGTTTGCTCGATGGCGTCTTTTGCCTTGGGATCCTGAATCTGCCCGAGGGCATAAACGGCTGACGACACCTCGTTGTAATGTACCTGCCATTCCTCCCTGAGCGGTTTGTCATGGTTCCACGAGCCGGGTGATAGCTTTTGTTGTGCCCAATATTCATCCTCCGTTTTCAGATTTTCGATGAGCAGATCGACACATCCGTCATACCTGGTCTGCGTCCACATGCTGACAATTTCGTCCCGCCGGCTTGGGTCACGCGTGCTTGTATAAATTCCCATCAGATAAGGCCCCGAAACCGAGCCCGCGGCGACAATTGCGCCTCTGGCTTCGCGTTGTGAGCCCCACTGCACTTGGCTTTCAAAATAAGGAAGCAGTCGCTCAACCCTGATCTCTGCATTCGGCTCGGCAAGGATGCGTTGCACATCCTGATGCTGCAGATAACGCAGGGCTCGTTCGGCAATCCGCGGCTGCTTCTGCATCTGCCTGCGCACAGCAATTTCAGGGTCGGTCGACAAATAGCATTTCAGATAGCCTTTCATATCCAATGGTTGGAGGTCCTCCGGATCGATGATGCCCAGTTCGCCTTTTGGCGGATGCTTGGAGAATTGTTCTGCGTCGCGGTCACGATGAAGGCACCAGATGTTGTTTTCCCGCGCGTCGGCAACCAGCGGTTCGAAACTCCTGGAATCGCCTCCCTCATCAAAAATCGCGATCGCCGTAGTTGGCTGCGCGACTGGAAGATTCGGCACAAGACCATCACGCATAAAGCGTCCGCCTACCGTCGGTTCAAGGCCGTCATAGATGAGGATGGAGATTTCCTTCTCATCGCATTTTCCTTTTAGTACTTCATGCACCAAAAGGGTGGCATAATTTTTCCCGGTTATGCCGTTCGTTCCTTTATGCGGCATGTATTTAAGTGAATCGGGTTTGATCGCGCGAACTACGATCAGCTCAGATCGTTGCATTACCTCAGCATCCTCATATCGAGATCGCATCCACGCCGACGCGGATCGGCAGCAGATTGACAGCGCAATAACTGCAAGCAGGATTGAAAATGCCTTCATATGTCTCCTTCGACGGCCATGCCCCGGCAAAGCTGCAGCATCATCAATCTGCTTTCAACCCGATCGCACTCGCCGTCGCATGCGTTTCGATATGGCTGATGCTGATATGCCAGCGGGCGATGCCCAGATCTGTTGCGATTTTTAGCGATTCACCGGTGAGATGAATTTTGGGTTGCCCGCTGGGTTCTTTGACTACTTCGATATCGGTCCAGGCGATGCCGCCGCGCCAGCCGGTGCCGAGCACTTTCAACACTGCTTCCTTGGCGGCGAATCTTCCGGATAAATGCTCGTAATATCGCTTGGCGCTGCGGGCGCAGTACGCCTGCTCGGCTGCGGTGAAACAGCGGTCCAGAAAATGCGCGCCGTGTGCTTCGACCAGCTGCCGGATGCGGCCCACTTCAACGATGTCGATTCCATGACCGACGATTGGCATAGCTCATCCTGAAGAACTGGTATACCTCGGGCCTTTCAGGATCGCGCCCGCTGAAACACCGGACGTTGCGACAGCGAATAAACCTTGGACCACCATCGCATGAGAAGCACCGACCACCAGGCAATGGGAAGCAGACAAAGCAGGCAGCCCGCCGCTGCCCAGCTGACATAGCCCGCGACAAACGCGGCATCATAAATGATCAGCCAGAGCAGTCCGAACAACATCAGCTTCTGGCCGGCCTCGGAACTGACCGGATTCTTCCGGCGCAGCCACACCGCCAAGCCGATAAAGCATGGGATGGTGACTGCCACTGGAATAAGAGACGCATTGAACTGCAATTCTCTCAGTTCACCGAGTCGGCGATCGAAAAACCCAACCGTGGCGATGTTCACCAGCGCGAGTCCACCGAATACGGTCCACCAATGCTTTGGCGTCAGGGGTGGGCGCTTTTGCTCCCAGTGATATGCGACAGCCGACAAAATAGTGACGTGATCGAGCAGAAGCAGCGGATGCCACACAATCGGCAACAGCGGCGCTGCGATCGACGCCTGCAGATACCGTATCATCCCCAGGCTCAAGAGCCCGAGCGCAACCAGATATTTTCCGGCGAAATCATAAAAGATAATCAACAGCGCGGTGATGCCCACCAGCACAAAGCTCGCCGACCCGTCTTCAGGATTCCAGCGCGCATAAGCCGCCCCGCCCCACCCGGCCAGCAAGGCCAGGCACGTGCAGATGCCATATGCCGTCACCAGCTTGATGCGCCCGCTGGGTAGAGGGCGATGCGACGCGATGCGGCTATCGCGCCTGCGATCGATGATGTCGTTGAGGCTCATGCCAAAGCCGTACAAACCGATCGACACCGCCGCCATTGCGACCAGGCCCTTCACATCCAGCGCTTCCAGGTATCGTCCCGGTCCCGCGTTATACCCCGCCTGCAGCAGCACCTCGCAGGCGCCATTAGAAATAGCGGTAAACACCAGCGCCATGCGCGTGAGTTGCAGCAGCGTCAGAATTTTCTGTGACAGCGGTCCAAGCATCGCAGCAAGAGGATATTGGAAGTGCGGCGCGAGGGAAACCAGTTGCGGTGCGCCAGGTCAACAGCCCGGGCTGCCAGTTCGTAATCGCGAAGAGAAAATCTCTCGGAATGAAATGCAAAGCCCGAATGACAAAATATGCCATTCGGGCTTTTCGCTTGTTTTCTCTGCTTAGTGTCCGTTGGTTGTGACTGATACGGGATCTTCCACCGGCTGCACTAGCAGGGAGACCACGTCTGTGGGGCAGACCTCAACGCATTCGCCGTCGAGGTCGCATTTGTTGAGGTGGCGCAGATCGATCAGCGCTTTTCCGTCGACCATTTTCAACACGCCCTTGTCGCAATGGGCGACACAAACGTCGCAGCCGATGCAGTCTCTGACATCAATTGCCAGCGTTGCGCGAACCGTCGTTCGGCTCTTGGGATCTTCCTTCACAAACTTGCCGATCGGGCTTGCCATCTCCCGCGAACCCGCGGCTTCGAACTCGGCCTCGAGCCGGTCGAAAGTCGCCTGCGATTTCACTTCAACCGGGCCTGCCCGGCGAAGGTGGAATATGGGCTGATTGCAGGTATTGCAGGACTGCAGTTGCTCGAGTTTTTCCAGATACTTGATGGCGGTGCTGACCACCGTTGCATGCGACCAGGTCAGCGGGCTTACGCTGATCGGTTCGTTGGTATACGGATTCACCTGTTCAGCCAGCACGCCTGACTCGAGCGAATGACCGGCGGTCCATTCAAAGATGGGCAGCGCCATCTTCAGTTCCGCCGGGGTCTGCGCCCGACTGATGTAGTAGTCCGCCAACCAGAGCGTGCAGATAAACCACGGATTGCCCGGAACGGCTGCGATGTCGTTGCTGATGCGGTGATAGTAATCATTTTCATACCGGGCCACCCCGCCCACGCGGGTTTTCACCCAGAGCTTTTCTTCCACCGCTTTCATCGTGGCTTCCACGCGCTCGTCGGTCACTTCAAACAAGTGGAACTTGAAGATCGCGTACAGCGAAGCATCCAGCACTTCGTCCACCTCATACACATCTTCCAGCTTTGCTTCTCCCATCTTCAATTCAGTGGCTTCCACGTAATTGCTGTCGTCGGGAGGTGTGGGAATGTCTTTGGGAACCAGCCTGCGGACAAAGCGATTGAGCTTGTCGCTCCACATGTATTTTGCCGCGCCGGCTTTTACTTCCTCAGCTGCCTTGTTGTAGCGCTCGGCGCGTTCGCGGTCACCGAAACAAACCGCGAAGTTGCGCGCCGCCTTCAGTCCGCCGTACACCGTGGCGACCGTGAACGCATGCACGCCCCAGCGCTCTTCCCACAGATCGTAACTAGGCAGTGGCAACCCTGTTCGCGGGTCGCGATATTTACACATGAAATCGCCGGCCTTCTGCACCACATCCACCCAGAGGGGACGGACAAATTCGATATCGCGATAACGGTAGTAATGCCGCCACATCGCCCAGACAACCAGGGCGGTTTCGTCTTCCTGAATCGGCATCGCGCGTTCATTTTTCAGCACCCAGGGATGCCACGATGAAGCCGGTGAACCGTCGGGGTTGTACTTGTGATAGAAGTAACCGTCCTCGGTGATGACGCGGGAGCAGAAATTGTAAAACCAGCGGGCGATATCCGGAAAACCCGCCAGGTCCAGTGAGTCGGCAACCAGTGCGCCGTCGCGGGGCCACACATAGGAATACGTGTCGCGGCTGAACTGCATGATGTCCGAATCGTTGGCCGCGACGATCGCGCCACCGTCATCAATCTGCGTGCGGACCACCAGCAGCGATCGCTTGAAAAGGTCGACCACCTTCGGCGGCAGGTTCCCGAAGTTGATATTGGTGCCCGCCACCCAAAGCCGCCAGTAAGCGGTGGTCCGG
Organism: uncultured Phycisphaerales bacterium; assembly: GCA_963792535.1. Taxonomy (GTDB): domain Bacteria; phylum Planctomycetota; class Phycisphaerae; order Tepidisphaerales; family Tepidisphaeraceae; genus CBDAQA01. The sequence continues at coordinate 707,683 of CAWBWQ010000003.1, read as the reverse complement.
TCGATGACACCTTGCGGGCTCATCTTGGTGATCCACTTGTGCAGCGCGAGCAGTTCATCGCGGCTTTCACCGGCGATCATCACCATGTAAACAGTGCGTTCCCCATCGGGCGCAACCTGCGCGTGATGCGACATGGTACTGTCGACCGCGCCCTGCGCTATGGCGTTGCCCTGCAGATGCCCGTCTTCGGCATCGCGCCAGGTGCCTTCAGCGCCGTGGAATCCGCTGGTGCCGCAGGCATATTCTTCGACGCGCTGCTCACCGTTACCAAAGAAGGTCATCATCAGATACCGCTTGCCGCGGTAGTGAACCATGCTGCGCAGTTCCGGATCGTAATAGGCGGTATCGCCTATCTTGGTCCCGAACATGTTGAAATCCTGGTGATGGAAAATGCGCACCACGCGCTCATGGCTGGCAAGGTTTTTTACCTTGATTTTGCGGACCATGATATTGCGGTGAAAGTCGACCGTATCGTTGCAATACAGCACCAGCTGCAGCGCCTGGTTTTCCAGGCTGACACTGGTGGTAAGCGTATCGCGGAGATACCGCTGGTGAATGGTCCATCCGTCGTTGGTGGTCCAATAAAGCTGATTGCGATGCTGGCCGGGAACATCGGAGTAGACACCGAACCGGCAGGGACCTGCTCCGGCATGATTTTCCTGCCCGACGCGCGGGAAATACACGTCGCGGATCTGATATTTACTGTCGAAGGTAACCAGCAACCGACCGTTACCTACCGGGATATCACGAGGCATGTCTACTTCACTTTCTAAAAGCGGGGGAACAGATAAATCACAGGCGAGCCAGGACCGGGTGCGGTGGTTGCTGAAGTTATAGCCCGCACGCCGCCGTCGCTCAAGGTATTTGCGTCACTGATCTATTGATCGGTCATCGCCGCGGAATCAGTTGCCAAATTTCCAGCGATCCCAGGCGTTAAATAAGTTTATCCACGGGAGATTGGCGTGCCAACCCGTCGTCTTCCAAACGCGCCGATGAGTCCGCCGATAGGCAGTAGCACCCAGGTCAGCTGGCTTGGCTCGGGAATTGAAACAAACGCGTTCTGCACGATGGATTCGGTTGCCACTCCACCGGTGGTTTGCCCGCCCGGCGCGGTGGAACTCTCGAAAACGGTATCGATGATGTGTAGTTGAACCTGCGGATCCAAGGCCACCTGGGTGTAGTCAATATCTGGCTTGGTGGTGTCGACCGGGGTGGTGATCCCATCGTCGTATGTGCTGATGACCGGAGCCGCTGTCGCCCCGCCGGCGACCTGGCTGACCAGTGTTGTTGTAGTGAACGTGCCGGAAGTGGGAACAGGCGCAGTTCCATTGGACAATAAATTGATCCGCGCAATGGGTTGCGTGGGGTCGATCGCCTGCACGTCGAAGCTGATCACCTCATCCACATATGTTCCGTTGGTGGCAAACCAGCTGGACACAAACTGCAAACCATTTCCACCCGTCGTAAACGGCTGAACCTGAATCTGGCTAGCAGCCACCCCGCTGCCCGGAAGCGCGTTGACGAACGAAAAATGATTGAATGATTCCCCACCCACCGCAACAGGCGTATTGCCCAGGTCGATCAAGTTCTGCAATGTCGGATTGGTCAATGATGACAGAGGAAGCACAGCGGCCGATGCCGCCCCGGCCGCGCCCCCCGCGGTCAACAGCATGGCGATCCAGAAATGTTTTGGCTTCATTCATCCGTCCCGGTTGCGACCTTGCGGCCTGTACCGAATGGATATCGAGTGATGCCTGTACTGACTTAAGCGGATATGCCGGGCACGGAGGGTCCGGTAAATCGATCTGATTCCAAAGCGGATGTTCAATCCGCGCAGGCGCGCAAAAAAACCGTCCATGGGCCTGGCCGGGCTCGTGGACGGTGGAGAGAGAGAGTAGATCTCGCGGTTGTGAAGACCGCATTCCATCGGGTGATCGTTAAACCACCCGATGGGTTGTGAAGTTAAACCTTAAGCAAGCTTGCGTTTGGGTCGGCGAGCGACCAGGCCACCGATTGCCAGTGCCGCCAGGGCACCGGTTGTTGGTTCAGGAACAGCCGAAAGGGTGTAAACGTTTCCGAGCGTTCCTACTGGATCGAGCCCACCACCGGTGCTGGTGGAGTCCGCTGCCGGCAGAGCGGCAAAATTAACCAGTTCAGCACTGGTGTCGTTCTGTGACACCGCTCCGGAAAACAGGGAATAACCGTAGATCGTCGTATTCGCTGGAAGGCCCAGACTCGAAGTCTGTATCAATACACCACCGATGGACTGAGCGGTGGAGTCCGATGGATGCAGACCTTTGCCATCATTTACCGCATTCGCTTTGCGAGTGATGTCTTCCTGGGTTGTGTTGGAAACCAAGGCAGTTGAGCCCCAGGTTCCGTCACCAAAGTGATGCAGCGGACCATACGCAGTGGGAACACCACCTACTTCGGCAGTGATGGCGGCAATTCCGAACGCATCGTGGTCGTTGCTCAACCCGCGATCCAGCACGGAAAACGCGGTGTTGTTCGATGTCTTCAAACCGGAGGTCAGCAGGATATCGATCCGGTCAACATTGGTGTTATTTCCCACGGCGTTGCCCATATTGCTGAAGACGTTGTCCGCACCCAGCAGCAGGTTGTTTGAAGAAAACGCCTGTGCATAAGTGGTTACCTGCGGGCCATCGAGTGTGACAGTTGTATGGTCAGCGCCGCTGCCAGTGCCCTGGTACCAGACGGTGGTATTGTTTGCACCGGTGCTGCCGGTACGAGTTGTTACAACGCCCGCTCCACTCACTGCGTAGGTGCCCAACCCACCTGCGGTGACCGATGTCAGCGCCTGGTCATTGCCCAGGTAGTGCATGGTATAGGTATTGGATGACTTGTATGGGCTGTAGCTGTTGTTGGCACCGTAGCCCGATACATTGCTGACAGTCGTCGCAGGACCCGACGACATCGTTGAGGTGAATCCCGTGATGTTGCTGATGGCTCCGAAGCTACTTGCTCCAAGACCCAGGGACGTGACCGCGACTGCCGCGGTTAACACAGTCCGGGTCCGGGCTAACTTCGCCACAGATGCCAATTTGCTGGAAATGCCGCTGATTTTGCTGCTGCTGAACATGACTCTCTCCATATCTCCGTGAGGTTGTCGCGATCTCTCAGGTCGCGAGCCTCAACATTTAGTGAACCAAAACGTCTCGAAACATCTCCGCATGGACCTGGCCGGGTCCGGCGGTTTGAAGCTGCGGGCATCTGCCTGCTGCGGAATCACTTCCGCGCTTCTGGAACAATGCGCGACTGGCTTAGGCAGCCGATCGCTGGGTTTGAACACACGGGCGATTTTCGTTTTCACCGATGACGGCAAGTTCGATTTCGTGTGTGCCGGTTGACGGTTTGACCAGCTCCAGGTCGGCATCGGTCACCGCGTTGGGCTCGTCGTAGTCCAGGTCAATCGGGGCGGCGACGTAAATTTCGCTGTATGCCCCGGCGAACGTTTCAGCCTTGGAAACAGCTGGTTTAACCGGCTGAGTGAACTGGCTGGGTTTCACGAAATGACCCATGGCAAAGGTCGTGTACAGGGCCGGCACCGCCGGAATCTTTGCCTGCAATATCAAATCTCTGCCTGGTGTGAATGAAGTGCTCATTGTGTCTTCCGTCCTTTGCTCGAACTCGTTTTCAGGCTTCCCGCGGGTCTGGTTGCTATTGCGATCATCGCACTAACAACCAGTTTCCCTCCGGGTGGGGCGTGAAAGTTTTTCTTTTTCGCCCCACCCGTCGGGCAGAGTCGTCACATCAAAAGGTCAATTACAGGGCTGCGGAACGGTAGTTCCGGTCGTAGCTTTGATTGAGAACCGACAAGGCGGCTTTCTCGCGGAGGTGCGAAGCCAGCTGCAACACTTCGTCGCTGCTTGGCATCACGTCGTAGATCTTCACCGACCCGAACATGCGGGCCGTGATCTCCTGCTGCTCGGTGATCGCGCCACCGACAAGGGCCCACTTCTGCCAGGCCCAGCCCGTGCGGACGCGGCGGACGAAATCCCAGGTGCTCAGATCCGGAATCCGCATCCCGACCACCACCAGGTCGAAAGACAGCATTCGCAGCATGTCAATCGCCCGACGGCCCGATCGAACCGAGCAAAAATCCAAACCTTCGGTCCGACCTACCATGGCCGGCTCCTCCACGCATACACCAAGCACTGTGACCTGGTCATTTTGACTTTTGAACATGACGACCTCGATTTTGACTGACTCTGCCTCAGTCGTCGGCTGTCACTTACAGCTGCGATCGACTCAGACGAAATGCTTAAAGCGAGAGGCGTACCAGTTCTAATAAAAATTTTTTGCGCATTCTATAAACCACTATAAATAATAATCTTATGGCAAATCCGCGATTTGCATTTACTCTTAACGGCCAATAACCCGACCGGTTATTTTAACTCGCCGGAATCTGCTAAATGGAACGTAACTCCATTTGCATAACCGCCTTGTCCACAGCGCATTGTTTTGAATGCTCATGGTTATTTTGAAGCGGCGGCCTGATGCATGGGTAGAAACCAGGGCAAAATCATCTGACGATTTGTAGCTGCGACGCCTGCGTTACGCCTGCGTCGCCTGTTTGTTTTCTTTTCGAAAACGGCGACGCAGGCGTCGCAGCTACACAGAACCGGGCCAGAACGCGTCAAATGAATCTGCCGTGGGGTAGAAGCGCTGTACTTTGGGGAAGCGATATGACGACAGAACCTAGTTCGCGTCGCTCGCGATTGTGAGTCGACCGTCAGGCAGGCCGCGAAAAAAAGATTGGTATCCTGTGGCGGCAACGCCCCGTACGATCTGCGGATGAAAACCATTCGCGTGCATGAGTTCGGCGGCCCGGAAGTTCTCAAGCTTGAAGAAATGCCTGACCCCACCCCGGCGGCAGATCAATGGGTTGTGCGCCTGCATGCGATAGGCATCAATCCTGTCGAAACCTATGTGCGTGCTGGAAAATACGGACCCAAAGCTTTCCCCTATACGCCCGGCAGCGACGCTGCGGGCGTGGTGGAATGCGCTGGCTCGGCCGCCACTGCGTTTACCGTCGGCCAGCGCGTTTACATCACCGCATCAGTGAGCGGCGCGTATGCCGATCGCGCCCTCTGCTCGGCGGGCCAGGTGCATCCGTTACCGGACCGGCTTTCTTTCGATCAGGGTGCTGCCATCGGCGTGCCATTTGGCACTGCATATCGCGCGCTGTTTATTCGCGGAACCGCACGTCCCAACGAAACTGTTTTAATTCACGGCGCAAGTGGTGGGGTCGGATCGGCAGCGGTACAGCTTGCGGCAAACCATGGATGCACGGTCCTGGGCACAGCTGGCACACCGGACGGTCTGAATCTTGTCAAAAGCCTCGGCGCGAACAAAACATTCAATCATCACGATGCAAACTACGTTCAGCAGATCATGGAAAGTACCGCCGGCCGGGGCGTAGATTTGATTATTGAATTTCTCGCGGATCGAAATCTCGATAAAGACCTTGGCATGCTCGCCAAGCGCGGGCGCGTGGTTGTGGTGGGCAGCCGTGGCAGGGTCGAGATTGATGCACGACAGACAATGACCCGAGACAGTGATATTCGCGGGATGTCACTGATGCATGCCGATGCAACTGAACTCGCATCGATTCACGCTGCCCTTGGCGCGGGATTTTCCAACGGCTGGTTAACTCCTGTCGTCTCCAGACAGTTCGACCTGGCCGACGCCCCCAAAGCACATGAGGCCGTCATGAAAGGCGGCGCGCTGGGCAAAATTGTGCTTCGCGCTTAACGCCTGCTTCGCAAATTGTTCAAAGTGAGATGCCGCTGCGGTCTGCAATGCATCAACTGCCAACTGGTCTATCGGGCATACTCCACGCTGCGTACTTCGCGAATCAGCGTGACTTTGATCTCGCCGGGATATTGCATTTCGGATTCGATTTTTTTGGCGATGTCGCGGGCGATTTTGGCACTGACGCGGTCGTCGATCATTTTCGCATCGACGATCACCCGCACTTCGCGGCCAGCCTGGATGGCGTACGCCTGGCGCACGCCGTCGAATCCCATCGCGACATCTTCCAAATCCTTGAGTCGTTTGACGTACCGCTCGACACTTTCGCGCCGGGCACCGGGCCGGCTGGCGCTGATCGCGTCGGCCGCGGTGACAATCGGTGTATAAGGCGTCGTGGCCGGCTGGTCGCCGTGGTGCGCAAACGCCGCATTTAACACCGCTTCGGGCTCATTAAATCGCTTGAGAAATTCCATCCCCAGCAATGGATGCCCACCTTCCTGATCGTGGTCCATTGCCTTGCCGATGTCGTGCAGCAATCCCGCCCGGCGCGCCAGCACCGGGTCCAGCCCCAGTTCCGACGCAATCACCTGCGAGAGATAGGCGACCTCCATCGAATGTTTCAGCACGTTTTGCCCGTAGCTCGTGCGATAATTTAACCGGCCCAGCATCGGATAGATTGCCTTGTGCAGGTTTGGCAGGTTCGCTTCGTGAACTGTTTCCTTACCGATCCGGATCAGTTCGTCTTCCATCTCCTTGCCGGTGATGGCTACCACCTCTTCGATCCGCGCCGGGTGGATCCGCCCGTCCTGCACCAGTTTCTCCAGCGAGATCCGGGCTACCTCGCGACGAACCGGGTCAAAGCAGCTCACCACCACCAGCCCGGGCGTGTCGTCAATGATCACATCCACACCGGTTGCTTTTTCAAAGCTGCGGATGTTGCGGCCTTCACGGCCGATCACGCGGCCTTTCATGTCATCGGTCGGGATGCTCACCGAACTCACCGTGTGATCGCTGGTCTGGTCGGCGGCATAACGCTGAATCGCCTGCAGGATGATATTGCGGCTCTTTTCCTTGGCTTCTTCCTGCGCCTGTTCGACGCTTTTGCGGATCAACTCGCCTGCCTCCTGTTTGCACTCGTCCTCCAGTCGGCGAAGCATCGATTCCCTGGCCTGCTCGGCGGACATCCCCGCAATCTGCAGCAGGCGCTCACGCTGTTCTTTCAGCAACGCTGACAACTGCTCGTCTTTCACGATCATCTGCTTCTCGCGACCCGCAACCCGCGCCTCGGCAGTTTCCAGGTTTTTTTCCTTCACGTTCAGCGTATCCAGCTTGCGATCGAGGATGTCCTCCCGCTTGGTCAGCCGCGATTCGTGCTCTTCAAGCTTTCGCCGCGACCCTTCATTCTCGCGCTCGAACTGCTCTTTTAATCTCAGTTGCTCCTGACGCGCGGTGAGTTGAATTTCCTTGGCCTTGTTTTCGGCTTCGCGCCGGGCGTTTTCACGAATTGCATCAGCATCCTTTGCCGCGTCGCTGAGCATGCGCCGACCGCTGCTGATGTGGAAAAAGTAAATACCGGCTCCACCAAGAAGCCCGAACAGGATCAGAATGTTAAAATAAAAAAGCGCCGTCATTAACTGCTGCCCCTTTCTCTAAAAGGGGTACCGCCGCGGGGGTACCTGACACATCAGCGGAAATCAGTCAGCAGAATCAGCAGCGTATCCACTGCGCAAGTTGGCGCGTATCGAATCCGGGTCGTATGGATTTGAATGGAGAAGGGAATTAGGTGAAGCTCGCGCGGGCGACCTGACCGGTATCGTCAGGACAGGCCCGGTGAGCGAATCAACTGGACACAAAGCACCGGTTTCGCCGAGCACCAACGCAGGTGCCGGGCCGATCCGGGCTCGATGATTCATCCATAGCAGCGTGAAGACCGCCAGCAGCGTAAACGCCGACAGAAGCACCACGAAAATCTGCGAGGTTGAAACTCCAGGAATGACCACGTTCATTTCCGCTTGTTCCGCCGCTGAACCGATAACTCAATGCAGCAGCGGCAAATACGTCAGATGATCTGCTCGGTTGCCGAATCGTCCGCTCCGATCGGCTCCGCCTGTAAAGCCAGTGGCTCTATAGGGAATACAATGTGGTGATAGTACGAACATGAATCACAGATGACAAGGGAACAGCTGGGAATGACCGACCTCCCATTCCCCCCGCTTTACGGTGCCGGCTTTAACAACTCCGCCTTTGCCCTGGTCTGCTCCGGTTGATCCACCGGCGCGACGCAACTCGAAAAAGACGCCAGCAGTTTCTGGGCGGTTTGTGTCCCGCTGTCGTCTGGCATCGATGCCGAAATGGTGGCAGCCTTGGCCTTGAGCTGCGCAAACTGCTGATCGGTCGCGATCGGAGTGCCCAGGTATTTATCCCCGTTCTCCTTCTGCCAAACTGCCAGTTCCTTCTTCGCGTTCTCCACCCGGCTCTTCAGCGTGGGGTGATCGCTTTGCATGGCCGGTGTGGTGTCAAACCCCTTGTCGATCATCTTCTGGAAAAAGTCCCCGAAATGATTTGGATCCCAGCCGGCGCGGCTGTAGAAATCAAAGCCCCACTTGTCCGCCTCAGCCTCGTCACCGCGGGTGAAGCTCAAACCGGCAAACTGCGCAACCGCAGCCGAATATTTTCCCGCGGTCGTCGCATCGTTCGCGCCACCGTACAGGTAACCCGCGCCTTCCGCGCTGTAATTGACCCCGCTCATGATTGTCCGACGATTGGTCCCCTGCTGCACATGCCTGCAGTAGACGTGCGCGAATTCATGCGCCATCACCGCAGCCAGTTCATTCTCGTTATCGCACAGCTGAAACAACGCGCTGTACACATACATGTGCTCGCCGCCGGTCGTAAACGCGTTGATGGTCTTGCTGTTCACCAGGTGAAACTGCATGCGGCTGGTAAACATCCAGGTGTTGTCGCCTTTCTTATGCGACTTGGGACCCTCACCCAGCTGGTCATAGACCCGAGCTGATGCAATGACACGGTTGCCAATGTCCTGAATGTACTTCGCCAGCTCCGCGTCGCTCATCACCGCAGGTGCGAGTTGATCGTTTGCCTGCGACGCTTTCTGAATCGTGCTCTTGTCTGAAGCGCAACCGACCAGCATCACCGCTCCAAAAGCCGCGATGCACACCACTGCATTTTTGCCCGCCAGCAACATCGTTTTTTTCACCAGCAAATCTCCTTAAGGCAACTACTGTATCGGTGTCTGGCTTCGCTGTCGCGTGTCGGTTGATCTCGGGTTGATCGTCTGGTCGCGCCGCACAAATTGCCGCTCCTTCCAAGCTTTCCCCAAGTCACTTCACAGCACTGCAAACTAGCCTACAATATGCAGAAAATCCCAGTAAAATCGATATTTCAATGGACCCCCATTTTAACAGCGTGTCAATTCGCGGCGATGTCTGCGCGGTTTGAATTCTTTGCTGCGCGGTGCGTCATTGCGGCAGAAAAATCGTCTCGAAAAAATTCTTTCCCCCTTGCAATTGAAATGACCCCCACACGATCCACCTTGTTTTCCGGGCAATGCGATTGTCAAACGCAAAAAACAAAATTGTCGCTCTGTTTTGTCGCATTGTCACCGTGAAGATTACACACCCAATCCGCCGATGGATGCTGGACGTAAGCCGAGTCGTTTAGTTCGGCGGTTGTTCCGCTGTACGTCACCTGGGGGCCCGGCCCGAACAACTTAGTCCACGCGAAAGGAATCTTTTTTTATGGTTCGTCATACACCTATTGAGTCGTTTAAACCCGAGCCGGAATTTACCGAGCCCGAATTTACCAAACCCGCAGCCGCGCATCCGGTTCCGCAAATGCCTGCTGCAAAACCTTCCTATCAAGTTGAACCCAACGTGGATCTCTGGGTGAACGAGCAGCTTTTTGAAGAAGACGTTCGCGCGGTGCTCCGCATGATGCACCCAACAGCCGCGAGCGGCTGCAAGGCTGGAACGAATACCGCACCGGTGGCGCACACTTCCGGGTAACCATTTCCTGGGATGATGAATTTCAGATCACCGATGCCGACCAGAGCCTGGCTGTGCCGCACATGACCGATGTCCTGGAAACGCTGCTGGTTGGCTCGGCACGGAATCAGGACGAGATGAATGTGACCGATGAATTCGAGCAGTACCGCAAAATAGCCCGCGAGCTGTATCACCGCCTGGAACAAAGGCAATCCTGCTACGAATAAAGAACTGATTTGAATCTCCGCAACGGGGCGATGCAGTGATTTTTGATCTGGATATCAGTCGATAGCAACAATGATGAAACGTCGAACACCATCGAGTCGATCATCCCCATCAATTCCGCGGGGGCGGGCGGAATCCCCCCGCTCCTCGCACGCCGCCCCGCGCCGCCGGACCCGGGCCGACCGCGAGGTCGCCGAGTATCTGCTGCAGATACTCAAGGCCGGCGGTGACGCGCGAACGACCAAGATCAAGCGTCTCCGCCAGAAAGTGCGCGCCAAAAACTATGAGAATGAATTGAAGCTTTCCGTTGCCATCGACAAAATGCTCGGGGAAGGTGCCCTGACCCATCTGGATTCACGTCGCGGGTAAAACTGCAGCTATCTACCGGAAGAAATAAAAACAGGTCGCTTTGCTCTGAAGGCTCCGTCGTTTTTAACCAATCAATCTGCCAATAAAAAAACCGCGGACGTGAGTCCGCGGCTCATAGCTCTCAACTATTTGGGGGGGAACGCCCGGAGGGGAGGCCGGGCGGTCGAGAGCGTATTATAAATGTCGGGGGGTGAAGAAGGAGGGGGGGAACCTTCTTCGGGGGAACCCCCGACAAAAAAGTCGAACACCGCTTTCGCGACGATCACTCTGTGTGACTAACTCGCCGGCCCGCCTCGTTCCTCGCGACCCTCAGCGGCGATAAATGGATGTTAGCACAACCTTCTCAGATAATCAATGTGAGAATTTGCGGAGAAATTAGATTTTTTAACCTGATCTTTACATGATTTATTGAATATTGCTTAAATAGCGTGATCGTTCTCCACTCATCCGGATTTCTGTTGCCAATCCAGTTCCACGCTTCCCGGAATGCCGTGATATTCCCGTGGAAAAACGTAATCCTTCCGAAGCGGATGCCCTTCCCAGTCATTCGCCATCAAAATTCGCCGCAAATCCGGATGGCCCGCAAAGGAAAAACCCATCAGGTCAAACGCTTCGCGCTCATGCCAATCGGCCGCAGGCCACAGCGAAACCATGCTGGGAAAAACCGGATCCTTTCGCGATGTGAATACTTTCACCGCAAAAGTATGCCCCCGCTCAAAGCTCCAGAGTTCGTAAACCACGCAGGCCTTGTCGTCGGCTGCATAATCAACCGCCGACAGGTTCGCCAGCCAATCAAATGACAAAGCCGAATGATGCTTTAAAAACTCCGCCAGCGCTTTCCAGTCTTCAACATCCACATGCACGCGCGGATGCTTGTCGTCGGCGAATACGCCCGTAAGCTTTGCCCCAAATCGCTCAGCAATCAGCGCGCTAATCTCGGTTCCGGTCATGACACGAAGTGTAGCGTTTTCAATCAGCCAAGCGAATGGATCACCCCATGCACCTCCTGCCTCAGCCGCGCCTTATCAAATACACCCGAGGAACCTGTCCCTCATCCACACTGCCAGGCATTGCGATCGACTTGTCCGTCGATCATCCCCAGGGCTACCGCCTTCAAATCACACCTTCTGAAATCGAAATTGCCGCGCGCTCTCAAACCGGTGTGTTCTATGCGCAGCAAACGCTCAAGCAGCTCCGATCCCAATCCAGAGACGCGCTCCCCTGTCTTGAAATTCACGACTGGCCCGATTTTCCCGTGCGGGGGGTCATGCTCGACATCAGTCGCGACAAGGTCCCCACCCTCACCACTCTCTTTTCCCTGATCGATCTGCTCGCGGACTGGAAAATCAACCAGCTGCAGCTCTACACCGAGCACACCTTTGCTTATTCCGCCCATCGCACGGTCTGGCAAAACGCAAGCCCCCTCACCGGCGCTGACATTCAGCTGCTCGACGCCTATTGCCGCCAGCGATTTATCGATCTGGTTCCCAATCAAAACTCCTTCGGCCATATGGAACGCTGGCTGAGGCACGCGGAATACAGCCACCTCGCCGAAGCGCCCGATGGAGCGGAAACGCCCTGGGGATTCCGCTGGCAGGGGCCGTTCAGCCTGTGTCCGACCGATCCCCGGACGATCGATTTCCTTGCCGGTCTGTATCAAGAGCTTCTCCCCCACTTCACCAGCCGGCTCTTCAATGCAGGCTGCGATGAAACCTTCGATATCGGTCAGGGCCGCAGCAAATCTGAATGCGATCGTCTGGGCGTGCACCGTGTCTATCTTAATTTCATCCAGCGGGTCAATCGCCTGGCTGAGTCTAACAATAAACAGATGATGTTCTGGGGCGATGTCATCCTGCATCAACCGCAGCTGATAGCCGAACTGCCGGGTAATGTAATTGCATTAGAGTGGGGCTACGAAGCCAACCACCCTTTCGATCAGGAAGGCGCAGCCTTCGCTGCGGCCGGCATTCCGTACTATGTATGTCCGGGCACTTCCACCTGGAACAGCATCACCGGCCGCACCGACAACGCCATCGCTAATCTGAAATCCGCCGCGCGTAGCGGCCAGCGCCACGGCGCGATCGGTTACCTCATCACCGACTGGGGCGATAACGGTCATCTCCAATACCAGCCTACCAGCTACCTCGGTTTTCTCGCCGGCGAGCCTATAGCTGGTGCCTGCTAAGCAACGAGCAGATAGATATCCCCGTCGCCTTGAACCACCACGCTTTCAAAGACCCCGATGCAACTTTCGGCCAGCTGGCTTACACTCTCGGTAACATTTACCAGTTCATCACAAAACCAAACGCCAACGGCTCGTCGCTTTTCCGCCTGTTAGTCCCTTCGCCGAGTGACCCTCATCCAGAAAAGGGGATCACAGAGGCAGATCTCAAAGCTGCCGAGAAAGAGCTGGATCAAATCTTAGATTCAATTCCAACCCATGAAACAGACGAGCTGACCTTGATCGCCGACGAATTCAGGAATGCAGCTCGGATGTTGCAATTATGCATCGAAATCGGCCGCGACAAACTGAAACTGCCCTCCGCGCCGCCGATAAATCGACACGCAATTCGCGCCGAGCACCACCGACTATGGCTAGCCAGAAACCGCCCCGGCGACCTGGACGACAGCCTCACCAGGCTACCGAAGTAGCAACGCAAGCTAACGTCTGAGATTATCGCCGTGGACAGACGCTTGAATCAGCAGCCCCAACGCAGGTCAGCTACTTATTCTTGTCCGCCGTGTCTTGCACCGCTTGCCCGGCAGCTTTGGTATCTTTCCCCGCGCCTTCCATCGTATTGCACGCCATGCTGACCATAGGCAGCACGATCAACGTCACTACTGTTAAGATTTTTGCAATTGGCCGCATTTGAACTCCTGAAAAATGACAAAAACGATATCACACAAAGCACACGATCGATGAAATTTAAGCGGTCTCAACAAACTTGCATAGGCCTAAAATTAAACGCAATAATTGGTTCGTGAAAGTAATCAAGATCGTGGCCAAGCAAGCGCACGACTACCGGCGATGAAAGTCTTCATCGACAACAACTTCTACATCGCCAAAGCACTTTTAGGTCCGTGCCGCCGCGTGGATGTTCAATGCTACATCTACTGCCTCGTTGCGGAGCTTTCGCGTGTGCGTTCTCGACGAAGTGCAAGGTGTTATAGTGCGTCTCCGGTTCACCAAGCGACTCGCCACGCTTTCGCAAGATTGGATTCGGCATAGGTCTATCAACGTCACGCGCCAGCACCATTGCGCACGACGTGTTCGAACTCAATCCCTGCGAAGGCATCGAGATCGTGTCGACGGATCGCTACCTGCAAATCATCCCAGAGCAGGGAATGCTCGAATAAATACCCTGCAGAATCAGCTCTGCCCATCGGCTCACCTGGGCTGATGCAGCGATAACGTGCATACGCCCAATCTATCGACTGACACCTTCTTCGCATGTATAATCAAGCTTAACAAAGGCAGTTCGCATGGGAAAAATTAGAAACTTATACGACACCCGGGTTAGACCAATGCCGCCCGCCGAGCGCCTGCAATTGGCCAGGCTTATCATCGACGACCTTGCACCACCGGAGAAACCGCTCGACGTCAGTGACGACTGGTCACACGATGATCTTACTGAACTCACCGCCTTCTCCGCTCATCACGCTGCTAGTCCCTCCGAGGATCTCCGAGGCATTTCGTGAACCCGGGCGATGTCGTGTGGATCGATTTTCCCGGCGTCATACAGACCGAGCGACGGCCTGCCATTATTCTTTCAACCACCATTTACCATTCCACCCGCCCCGACATCATCGTGGGCCTCGTCACCAGCCAAACCTCCAAATCAAACACGCCCACCGATTTCCTCATTCGAGACTGGCAAGCTGCCGGCCTTCGTGTGCCATCGGCATTTCGAGCGTTCATTGTCACGCTTCCGCGGTCAACCGTTGCCAGCAAAATGGGAAAACTCCTGCCAGCCGACTGGAACGAAGTCATAGCGCGAATCAAAATTGCGATCGAATGGAATTAATTGATCGCCGTGGAATCAGCGCTGCCTCATTGGCTCACCCGTGCAGATGAAGCGATAACGCGCATTCCCTCTCTATCGGGGTCGGCAACCATTCGGAATGATCTCCGTGCGGTTGCCGGTTCCGCTGCTGCCGTCTGCGATCGAACCAATCAGTTCGGTGCCTTCCATACGCTTCGGGCGACCTTGACGGGATCGACCGGTAAGGTGCTTGATGTGCGGATGGTGTTTCTACACCGCAATGATGATTCTTGGAGTTTTGTTACACTGTAACCTTATAAGGAGTGACATGCCTTTGAAGTTATACGAACAGGTTTCACTCCGCGCGACGTGCCGGCCGACGGGCTGCGCGCGGCGATGTGGCAACGCTGGTCGACTTGGTCCCCGGTCCTACCGGTCCGAATCAGGGCGCGGTTTTGGAGGTGTTCAACGCCATCGGTCAAACCATCTGCGTAACTGCCGTCAGCGCCGATGACGTGGAACCTCTGCACGCTGACGAAGTCTTCTCAGTACGGTCGCTCGCTCGCGCTGGCTGATCGCCCGGCAGCTACGCGCCTTCTTCGCTCGCCTGTCTTCGACCCTGAACTCGATTCGACTGAGGATCATCGAAGTCAGACCGAAGGGAGCTTGTCGAAGGCAAACGCACCGGAATAATTATCAACCTGCTGACCGCGGGAGGAAATTGTGGATGAAGAGCATGTGCAGAAGATGTGAATTGGGATCGCGATGAAATATACGATAGAATTTAGGCCAAAGGCATTACGCGATCTGAAGCGGCTTTCACCGGATGTGTCGCGCCGGATCGAAGTTAAGCTGCAACTGCTTTGCCAGGACATGACCGGCGACGTGAAACGGCTGACCAACTTTACCCCCGGCTGGCGGTTGCGAGTGGGCGATTGGCGAGTGCTGTTCCAACCGCAAACCTCGCGGCTGATTGTGTATCGTATCGTCCATCGTTCCGAAGCATATGACCAGTAAAGGCAAGCCAATGACTAAACTTAAAACCCAACTGTGGACGAACCCGACAGGCCAACGATTTGTTGTCCTGCCTGAAGAGGATTTTATTCGCATGTCCGAGCTGGTTGAGGATCGCGGGCTATCCCGCATACTCAAAGAGGCGATCGCATCGGACACGGCTGAACCGTCAATTCCCTTCTCAGAAGTAAAACGGCAGCTTGCCGCGCAGCGTAAAGGCCGGGCGACCAAGCGTAAAGCTTGATACGGCCGGCAGCGGCTCTTGCCAAAGACACCGAAGACGAATGCCGCGCCTTCTTCGCTCGCCTGTCTTCGACCCTGAACTCGATTCGACTGAGGATCATCGAAGTCAGACCGAAGGGAGCCTGTCGAAGGCAAACGCACCGGAATAATTATCAACCTGCTGACCGCGGGAGGAATTTGTGGATGAAGAGCATGTGCAGAAGCCTTGAGGAGTTCGCATGACCCCCGGGCAAAAGGCGGCGAGAACAAAGAAGCGGTCGCAGCTTGTCTGTCAGCAGCTTGAAAACGTGTCTAGTGTGGTGCTGGAGGAGTATCAGGACATCATCCGCCATTACATACGCGGGCGCAATGGCGTCTATGCCTTGTATAAGGGTGACCGCCTTTACTATATCGGCTTGGCGAGAAATCTGCGGGGAAGGCTCAAGCAGCATCTTCGCGACCGCCATCGCAGCCTATGGGACAGGTTCAGCGTCTACCTCACGATTGGCGAACACCACATTAAGGAAATGGAATCGTTGCTTCTGCGCATTCCTGCGCCGCCCGGGAACAAGATGGGCGGAAAGTTTGTTCGCTGCGAGAATCTAAACAAAAAGCTTGCGCAAGACATCAAGACGCTTCAGCGCGAAACGCTGGCAAGCATCCTTGGCGAGCAGCGGCGCGCCATCGCAGGTGCAGACAGTGCCGACGACCGTCCTGTATTGGCACCGTATGTTTCATTAATCCGCGGGAACAGACTTCGCGGTCACCGATGCCGGATGCGAGGACACGGCGAAGTCGTGGTAGCCAAAGCGCGTGTGCGGACGGATGGTTCAATCATCGTCCACGGGGCACCAGGGCGCAGGTTCAGCTCGCCCTCTATGGCGGCTCAACATGTTCTGGGCCACAACGCAAATCGATGGGACTTTTGGCAGTACGAGCGTTCACCCGGCGAATGGATTCGTCTGAGTCATCTGAGAGACTGAGGGAATGTACCGGGACAGTCACCTATTTAACTATACATAGATGACTGTCTCGGTAAATCAAGAGCATCTCCAGAAAGATGTGAGCATCGCCTGACTCCGCGGGGGAATTCACATATGAAATTTCCAGTCTTTGGAGCCAACAGGAGTTTGCAATGAGCAAGTGCCCCATCTGCGGTATTAGCGTGTCGCGTCCACACAACCTCAAAGTTCATTTGGCAGGTCGTGAGCCCGAAGGACACGGCATAAAGGAATGCGAAGCTGAGGAAATAGCCGGACAAGTGTTCGCAGGCAACTTTCGACCGGCGATGCTAAACACTCCCAAGGCAACTGACTCTTACAGCCCCGAGTTAGTTGCCAATCCGTATTCCAGCTTTCTTATTCGGCTTCTCGAAAGCATGGTGGCAAACAAACGCCTGCCTAAATATCAGTTCGAGCGGCGAATTGATTCCATGGTAACCCTCTTTCTGCCCGGCATCCTGAGGAAGGTATTTGGGTGGAGGACGCAGTTGGTCGCACCTGAATTTCCATTGCGGAAGGAAACCAACAATCAAAGTACAAACGTCGACCACCTCCTGTACCGCCAAGCTGATGATGCCGGAACCCAAGCTGCATGGATATTTTTCGAACTGAAGACGGACGCCGCGAGTTGCAGTGATCCACAACTGGAGATTTACCGAACCGCGATGGCACTGGGCATGCCAAGGCTTCTGAGCGATTTGAGATTGATTGCAGACGCGTCTGGTGCGCGAGCAAAATATAGGACTCTTACCGAACTCATTTCACCGTTTCCGGAAGACGCACCAATTGAACTGGTATACCTCGCACCTTGCCGGATTAAACCTGGCTTTGATCGCGCTCACGCTTTAACCTTCGCCGATCTGCAAGAGGTTACACTTCCCGAATACCCGGAGGTGTGGGATTTGTTTTGCAAGATCGTCTTACCTTCGCTACTGGGCTGAAACAGAAATATTAATGGGGACATACCGGGACGGATATATCGGATCGCGGATGCGGTGCGAATTTGCGTTGAGCCTGCGATGGACGTAATCGCATTCCAAGAAACAGGTTAGGTTTGAAAATAGATGTAACGCCAGTTTGTTTCGCGTCAAGCGAAGCCATTATTTCGACTATCAAGCAGTTGAACCGGTGGGAAGTTCTGCGATTTCAAGCACTTAGCCGCCAGTCGCAATTCGCATTCGATTGACAAGCAATTTCGAGACGCAGGTAAGGTGTTTAGTTGCAGATGGTTATGTCACCTCCAATTGTAGCTGATCGCGGGGCTCGTGCTGAGCAGGTTCCAGAACAAGTTGAATTTTGTCAGGCCTGCATGCGGGGATACAATTCGTGCAATGAGACAGCTGAACCGATTGAGGTGGTGTTTGCTCGCGTGTGTGATGGTGCCTGGAGGCTCGCGGCTCGCGGCGCAGGAGGTGGGTGCCTCGACGACGCAAGCGACTACACAATCGACGACGCAAGCTGCAGATTCCCCGGTAGTGAAAGAGCTCCGCGCAGTTGCTGGTCTGGGACACGGATGTGGCAAAGATGTCTTTGGAGGATTTCCGCAAGACATTTCACACCGAGAACGACCGGGAAGCGATTTATGCGGACTATGTTGCCCACGAAACCTGGGAATGTGCCAAGACCGAGCAGGAGGTGCGCAACAAATGGGGCCCCGACGCGGACACGCAATTTTGCCGGGTGGTCGAATCAACCACGCGCGAGGAGGATCAGGCTTGTGATCTGAAAGTGGACGGCGATCACGCTGTTGCGACCTGGAATATCAAAGGCATTCAGCCCGAGAAACTGATCAAGGTGGATGGGCACTGGATGTCAGACATCCATGGAATGTGGAATGACTGGATTGCTCAGAACCCCTCGATGGAGAGTGACAAACATCCGCTGGGCCCCACGATGAAACAGGCACGGACCGAGATTGAGGACGGAAAATTCGATGATGTGGATTCGTTTGTCAGGGATCTGCGAATGAAGATGAATGGGAACGACAATTAAGTTTGGCAGGCGATAATGCGGGGATTGGGCTGCAAATTTTAAAGCCACTCGCCTGCTGTGTGCGGCATGATCGAATGACATCCACCGCGTTCGGGTGTACAAGTCATACTATGCGACGACGTTACTTATGTGAGTGCCAGCCCGGGGATTTGATTGAGGATGTTTACGTCCTGACCAATAAGCAATTGGCCGCTGCCAGTAACGGCACGCACTACATGAAGGGGTTGATCGGCGATAAAAGCGCCACAATTACCGCCCGGATGTGGAAATGCACCCGCGAGTTGGTGGCCGCCGTTCCAGATGATGGATTTGTTCGCATCCGGGGGCGGGTGGAAAATTACCAGAACAACCTGCAGATCATCATCGAGCAGATGTGGCCGGCCAAGCCGGATACTTTTGATATCGCCGATCTGGTTCCTCATACCAGCAAAAACATTCCTGAAATGTTCGCCAGGCTGACCGAGGTGCTGGGAAGCATTCGCAACCGGCACCTCAAGGCATTGATCGATGCCTATCTGAGCGACCAGAAATTGATGGAAGATTTTCGTCGCGCGCCGGCAGCGATGAATTTTCACCATGCGTTCCTGGGCGGGCTGCTCGAACACACACTAAATGCCATCGAGGTGGCCAATGTTGTTTGCCCTTTTTATCCTGGATTAAACCGCGACGTGGTGGTGGCTGGTATTTTTCTGCATGACATCGCCAAGACCTGGGAGCTGACTTACTCCACCAGCTTTGGTTACAGCGACGGTGGGCAGTTGATCGGTCATATCGTCAAGGCGGCGATGTGGGTCGAAGAAAAGCGCAAGGCAGCAGAATCAAAGCTCGGCGAGCTGATCCCGCAGCCGTTGATCGATGTGATTCAGCACATTATTTTGAGCCATCACGGTGAGACTGAATTTGGTTCTCCCAAAACGCCCGCCACTCCCGAGGCGGTTGCGGTGCATCAACTGGAGAATTTTGACGCCAAGATGATGATGTCTCTGGGCGCCTGCCGAAGCGAAACAGCCGCTGGAGGCGAAAGCAACTGGACCGAATACATGAAGGCTTTCGGTCAAAAAATGTATCGCCCGGATGTTGCCCCGTCGGATCTTCCGGCAACGGATCATCCAGATGCGCAGCCGACTAAACCTCTGATCACAAATCCACTTTTTGAATCGGCAGGCAGAAAACGCTGACCAAAAAGCGTGCTGATTGCCTACGGCAACTGATAAACCAGGTAACTATTCGCGCTGAAGGCGAGCGGGTATGGATACCGCGCAGTGGTGATTAACCATTTTGCATGCGCTTGTCCGTTTGGATATTTCCGCTGAATGGCGGCAATGTCCGCAGTGGACAGGCTCGCGTAACGCGACCAACAGCGGAGATCCATTTCACCTTGCAGTGCATCTTCGTAAGTGAGATGAGCAGTGTCGCCGACCAGAGATTCGATGCGATCCTGCCATTCGGTCATGCGGTCATACCGCGGGGCGTGCCAATTGGCGATCAAGGGGCGATCAATGTAGTAAAAGCCATCATTCCGCCAGGGTGGTGCGATGACAATGTCGGCAGCACCGGTGTTTTTCGGATCGCTGACCCACTTCGCCGCCTGAATAAAATCCGCGTCCTCGCCTTTGGGGGACAATTCCACCGAGTGCATCGGATGCAGGTATTTCGTCACATGGGTTGCGATCATGTCGCGCAGCTGAAGAACCGGACTTGGCATGCACAGCACCAGCAGAAACGCAAAAGCCCGGACCACTCGCGGCGTGGATTGATGCCGAAAAACGCGGAGCAGCACATCCATCAACTGCCAGAAAAACAGGAGAAGCGCGAAGACCGCATAAACGCGCATGGGGAAAAGCTCGACCCAGTCGAACCGCCCTTTCAGCCGCGCGATAATGCCAAAGACGAAGAAAAGGACCAGCGCAAACTCGAAGCTGAGCAATTGACGCAACTGGGCATCATCGCGATTCCATCGGGTATAGACCCAGCTGAAAATGGGCAAAATAAGCAATAATGCCACCCAGGTATGTGGAAAACCCGCCGGGTCAAAGCAATCGGGCAGCGCGATCGTAGTCAGGTATTTTGCCTCCATCGGCGAGATGGAATGTCTACCGAACACCAGCGGCAAGGACAGGATCAATCCGGGCAGGGCAAACAGAATGGCCGCGATGGAGAATTTGAAAGTTTTACGAATCGGGTTATGCAGCAGCATCATAAAACCCACGGCCGCCCCGCCCCACATGCCGACCGCGGAGTGATAGGAAAAAGCGATGCCGCACAGCGCCCCGCCAGGATATTGCGCCCGGACAAAGCGGCGTCGATCGCGAAAAGCAGGCACGGATACGCGATTACCTTCGCTTCGAAAGAACCGATCATCCACTCACCGGTGACGGTGGATTGCCGTTGCAAAAGCCAAAGCACGATTCCCCCCCAGACCGCCCACGGCGGGATCTTGTAATGACGCCCCAGGCGAAAAAGTCCGATGCAGGTAGCCACCCAGCTGCACAATCGGCCCGCCCATGCCGCAGAGGTCAGTGACACCAATCGGGTCAGCCAACCGGTGGTGTAATTAAAAACCGCATGACCCGCGGTCGGTTCCTGAAATGTCCAGTCGGTGGGCAGGTAAGTCGAAAGATGCCAGGCTTTGAAAAAATAGAGCAGATAGACAAATTCATTACCGGTTGGCATGCGATCGCCTTCGCGGTTCAGCACAAGCGCGAACAGCAAAAGCGAAGCAATCAACAGCCAGCGGTTATTCAGCAGGCGCAGGATTTTGTTTTCGTCGGCGACTTCCAGCAACGGCTTGTTCCTCGTTTCATCAAACAGAATTTACACCCGGGCCACGGTGTGGAAAAAACTCTCTCACCGTTGTTTTCTTGGCTGTGCCCGCTGGCCTGCCCGGTTATGGTTTATGGACTCTGTTGGAGATATTCAAAACAGTGAGTATGCCCAATATCGGCTAAACTTCGAGCAGTATACCATCGGAATTGACGCTAATTGTTTTAACAACTATATTCGCGGTCGTTCGATTTTCGCAAAAAGTTTTTATCTATGCCTCGCATCGCCCGGTGGCAGCATGTTTGCCACCCGAACTCTTTTTGGAAGGATACGAATATGAAGAAGAATCACCTCGCGTCGTTTGCAGCTTTACTGTTAGCCACAACCGGAACAGCCTCCCTGAGCCTCGCCGCCGACTCGTTCAAGCTGGACTCCGTTCACTCCGGGGTCGTGTTTACGATCCACCATCTCGTGAGCAATCCGTTTGGTGTGTTCCATGGGCCAGAAGGCATGGTCACTGTTGATGGCGGCGTTCCCGCTGTCGATATTTCCGTCCCGGTCGACAAGCTCGATATGGGAAACGAAAAATGGGAAAAAGACATCAAGGCAGCCAGCTGGTTTGACGTAAAGCAGTTCCCCAACATCACCTTCAAAACAACTGCGGTGAAAAAGCTGGGCAAGAACGCAACGACCGATGATTTCGACTACGAGGCCACCGGCGATCTCACCCTGCACGGGGTAACCAAATCCGTGACGGTCACGCTGACCAAAACCGGTGAAGGCAAAGGAATGCAGGGAGAAACCCGCATCGGTTACACCTGCACCTTCAAGGTAAAACGCAGCGAATTCGGCATGACCACTTATGTCGGGCCCATCGGCGATGAAGTCACACTCATGGTGAACATCGAAGCAATCAAGCAGTGAACACCGACATCCAGCACACGCAAATGGTCCTCGGCGCGGCTATGACAATTGCCGCGCTGGGGACCTTTTTTTTATCCCTCGCCAGTCGATGGATCGGCGGGGTCTGGGCCACACTGCTTGCTGTCACAGTTGCCCTGCTGCTCTCCTACCAACCGCTGATCAACGCGCCGCTGCTGCCTGTCGGCACAGATCTCCTGCGCCGTATCTTGGTCGCAGTTATTCCGTTTGCGCTTGCGGTGCTGCTCCTGTCGTTCAAAAAAGTTCCGTGGTGGGCTCGACTGATCTTCGCGATCGTCGGGCCAGCCGGTTTACTCCTGTTGATCTTCAGTCATTTCGAACCCTCGATCGCCCGCCAGGATTTTTTTCTCTACAAGATCGGCCCGGTTGCACTTTCGATCTTTATCGCCTGGCTGCTCGTCGAACCGCTCGCGAGCCGCTCGCCGGGCGCGGCAGCGCCGATCGTGATCGGCCCGGTCACCGGCGGGCTTGCGTTCCTCTTGATGCTCTCAGCCGAAAGCAACGCCGGGCAGTTAGCGCCGATCATTCCCGCTACCGCGCTTGGCGCGTTGCTGGCAGCTGTTGTTGCGTTTCTGATCGGCAAACCCATCAGCTTTGCGCGGGGTCCGATTCTGCTGTGGTTGACGCTCATCAGTGCGCTGTTCGCATTTATGTGGTTTGACACCGACGACATGCCGTTGCGATATCTCTATTGGATTGCCACCGCGCCGCTGCTCGCGTGGATTCCCGAACTCGGGCCGATCAAAAAGCTCAAGCCTTGGAAACGGGAATCGCTTCGCCTGTTGCTGGTGGCAATCCCGGTTCTGGTTGCTGTAACACTGGCATTCAGGCAGCATCGCGAAGATGCCAAGGCGGCGGGCGATGAATTCGGGTGCATCTTCAATCAGTCTGCTGCACCAATTCTGCCAAGCCAGATACCAATGCCAAACACGATCAATCCACCGACGATGACTTGAAGGATTGTTTTGACCAGCGGCGTTTTCATAAAGTGATAGCGGATGTAAGCGATCACGATCAGTTCGAATACCACCACCACATAGGCTGTATGCAGGGCCATGGCGACATCATGAATCAGAAACGGCAGGGTATGCAGCATGCCGCCCAGCGTTGTCGCGATACCGGTGATAATCCCTCGCCCGATCGGTTTACCGCGCCCGGTCACAGTTCCGTCGTCGCTGAGCGCTTCGGCCAATCCCATGCTGACCCCCGCGCCCACACTGGCTGCCAGTCCAATCAGAAAAGCGTACAGGGTTTTGCCGGTTATCGCTGTGGAACCGGCAGCGGCAAACAGCGGCGCAAGGGTTGAAACCGATCCGTCCATCAATCCCAGCAACGCAGGTTGAACTTTTTGCAGAACAAACGTCGCTTGCTGATCCGCCTGCGATTTTTCCCTGGTTTCCTGTTCGGTCATTTGCATCTCAGTGGTCATGCCTTCAGTAAAGGATATTGACGATCGGGAATCCACAGAAGTACCGATTTTCGAGCGAAATAGATGAAATCAGATTGCGATTCAGTCGCAGTGGCGCAACCGCCCTGCTGCACCGCTCATTGCGGCGACCGACTCCGTGGCGACCGGCGCGACATTCAACATTCAAAGTTTTCCTCTACAATCCGCACATGGCCAATCGTCTGATCGAACTGGTTGAAAACCTGCCTCCAAGCCGCGTCCTGCTCGTGGGTGACATGATGGTCGACCACTATCTGTACGGCAACGCCGAGCGGCTCAGTCCAGAAGCGCCGGTACCGGTCCTGCATTTCCAGAAACAGGAACTGCGCCTCGGCGGTGCCGGGTCCGTCGCGGCTAACCTCGCGGCGCTGGGCGCGAAGGTAATAGCCGTGGGCATCGTCGGTTCCGATGACACGGGTCGACAGCTTGCCAAACTGCTCCGTGAGATTGACGCCGACCCCTCCAGCCTCATCGAATGCAACCGCCCCACTACCTGCAAGATGCGCCTGGTGGGATCTGCGCAGCATCGCCATCCGCAGCAGATGATTCGCCTGGACTTTGAAGAATCGACCCCGATCGACGCGCCCACTGAGCAGAGGATGATCGCCAACGCGATCAAGGCAATGGACAGCGCCGATCTGATCTGCGTTGAGGACTACAACAAAGGCGCGGTCACCGCAGAGGTATGCCGGGCGATTATCGATGCAGCGCGGCAGCGCGGGCTACCTGTGCTGATCGACCCCGCGCGCATCAGCGATTATGGAAAATACACGGGTGCCACCTGCCTGAAACTCAACCGTCCCGAGGCAAGCCGCGCAACGGGTTTGCCGGTGGAAACACCCGAGCAGTTTCAACATGCCGCCGAGCGATTACTGGATATGCTGTCGCTGGAATCGGTGGTGCTGACCCTGGATAAACATGGCGCGTACGTCGCCAGCCGGGCAGGCGATCGCCGCCTGTTGCAGACGCGTCCCCGGCAGGTTTACGACGTGACCGGCGCCGGTGACATGGC
Source organism: uncultured Phycisphaerales bacterium (assembly GCA_963792535.1). Lineage (GTDB taxonomy): Bacteria > Planctomycetota > Phycisphaerae > Tepidisphaerales > Tepidisphaeraceae > CBDAQA01. The sequence continues at coordinate 682,934 of CAWBWQ010000003.1, read as the reverse complement.
GTTTGCGATGCTCGCCACCGCTGCGCCGCCGGCGCGACCTGGGAGGAAGCCACCGCTCTTGCCAATGTCGCGGGGGGATTGGAAGTAGAAAGGTTCGGCGTGGTGCCTGTCACACCGCGCGAGATTGCCCAGGAACTGCTCGCAGAAGCGCATCTGCACTCGGGCAAGCAACGTTCGCTGGAGAATCTTCTGCCCGAGCTCGCGCATCATCGCGCGAGTGGAAAGCGCGTGGTATTCACCAACGGCTGCTTCGATCTGATCCACCTCGGCCACATTAAATATTTCCAATTTGCAAAAAATCAGGGAGATCTGCTGATTGTCGGCGTGAACACCGATCAATCCATCCAGCGACTGAAAGGCCCCCGCAGACCTATCATCAACGAACAGGATCGCATCAGCGTGCTCGAAGAACTTGAAAGCATCGATTACCTGGTGGCTTTTGATGAAGACACACCGCTGAATCTCATCGAAACGATAAAACCTGACGTGCTGGTAAAAGGCGCCGACTACAAAAAGGAACAGGTAGTCGGCTGGGATGTTGTCGAAAGCTACGGCGGATGCGTCGCGCTCGCCCCGCTGATCGACGGACGCAGCACGAGCAACGTGATCGAGCGGATCTTAGAGGCGTATGGGAAACCGCGTTGAAGTCAGATCTTTTTTCTTGGCACACAACATTCTGAAGGATACAGTTGTGCTGTTCATCCAGGCAGTAGTTAAACCCAGCGAAAAGCATGGCGACCCAGACCGACATGTATGACGAGGTTCTTGAGGCGATGCCGATCGATCCCCAGGGGATACTCGCATTCCGGCTGCCTAGGGAATTGCAACGGCGGGTGTCCAGCCTGACGGCACGAAACAATGCGGGAAAATTGACTGCCGGGGAGGAATCGGAACTGCAGAAATTCCTCGCGCTGGAAGCAACGATGCGAGCGCTGAAAGCCAAGGCGCTGCTGGCCACGTCGGGCCGCGTCCCTTCGGCGCGGGGCAAGTCGGCGGGTCGATGAGCAGAGTGGTGTCGAAGTCTGTTGCTCGCCAGGTGCAGCAGCGCGCCCATTACCTCTGCGAGTATTGTAAACTCCCGGATTCTCTTGGGTTCGCACGCTTTGAAGTTGATCACATCATTGCCAAGGCACACCACGGAACCAGCGTTTTGGATAACCTTGCGGGGGCATGCTTGTTCTGCAACTTAAAGAAGGGACCGAACATCGCGTCGATCGATCCTGCGAACGGCAAGATGGTTCGTCTTTTTCATCCGCGGCAGCATCGATGGAGTTTACACTTTCGCCTGAGCGAAGGACTCATCATCGCGAGAACCGCTGCCGGTCGTGTGACGTTGTCATTGTTAAACATGAACCAATCGCAGACTTTCGGATTACGCCGAGTGTTAGAGGAAGTAGACTGCCAATATGCTGTCCGCGTGGCGCAGCGGTGCGATTGATAGCCGCTGCTTTCAGCAAGGATCCAGCCAATCCACATGATCTCACTCCCGAAAACGATTTCTGCGCTCGCTGATGGGAGTTCCCAGCGCTTTCACATCGGGGCTCAGGCCTGTGTGTCACTGCGAGGGGAGATAATCGCTGACCTGGCGGTTGGAGAGTCGCGGCCCGGTGTGGCAATGACTACCGACACCATTATGTTGTGGCTTTCCTCAACCAAACCCGTCGCGGCGGTCTGCATCGCTCAGCTTTGGGAACGCGGGCAGATCGATCTGGATGATCGGGTCACAAAGTTTATCCCCGAGTTTGCCGGTGGGGGTAAGGAAGCGATCACCGTTCGGAATCTGCTGACGCACACCGCGGGCATTCGGGCGGCGGCAAATAATTTTACGCGGGATTCGTGGGATGCCACGCTGGCCAAAATCTATGAAGCCAAAGTTGAACCCGGCTGGGTTCCCGGAAAAAAGGCGGGATACCATGTGGCTTCCACCTGGTTTGTGCTGGGCGAACTGATTCGGCGGATTGATGGTCGGCCCTTTGAACAGTATGTGCGGGAAGAAATTTTTCTGCCGCTGAAGATGCTCGACAGCTGGGTGGGAATGCCGGCGGATCGATACGCGGAATATGGGGATCGCATTGGAATCATGCAGAACACCGACCCGGCATTCAAACCGCCGCACGCGTGGGACACGCCTGAAATGGCGGCACTTTGTAAACCCGGTGGCAATGGGCGCGGGCCGATGCACGAATTAGTACGATTCTATCAGATGCTGTTAAACGGCGGATCGCTGGAAGGCATTCGCATTATCTCGCCGCAAACGGTTGAGGCGATGACCGCACGGCATCGGGTGGGGGTGTTTGACCATACTTTCAAGCACATCATGGACTGGGGACTGGGTTTCATCGTCAACAATAACCAGTACGGCGCGGACACGATTCGATACGGATTTGGTCCACGTGCAAGCTGGCGCACTTTTGGGCACAGCGGCCATCGCTCCTCGGTGGCGTTTGCCGATCCCAGGCACCATCTGGCGGCGGCGATCGTTTTCAACGGCACGCCCAGCGACGACGCACATGACCGGCGCGTTCGCTCTGTGTTGACAGCTTTGTACGAAGATTTATTTGGAAGCGCCGCGACGGGCTGAAACTACACACCGGCTGCTGCCATTGTCACTTTGATCTGCGATTCAACAGGCATAATCAGGCGCATCGCGCGGGGATAATCAGTTAAGATGAGCACAATTTCGCCAGCTTAAAAATGGGTCAGCGTTGCCAGCGTCTTTACGCAGTCGCTAAGGGCCGGCACGGGGTTGGTTTCATCGCCTTCATATTCGATGACCAGCGGTCCGGCGAAATTGGCCTGCTTCAGGAGACCCATGAATTTCGGCAGGTCGAGATTACCAGCGCCGATGATGACATCGCGGGGGGTTCTATCGGGGGAATAGACAAAGTCTTTAATGTGGACCCCGACAAGGCGATCGATGAATTTCTCAGCCATTTCGACGGGGTTTTGCTTGGCGTCGATTGCCCAGGCGGTATCGAGGTGAAGTCCGATGCGCCGCGTGGTTTTATCGAACAGATATTGCAGAATAGTGGGGTTGCCGAGCCAGTCGTATCCACCATGATTGTGAATCCCAAGCTGCAGATCGAATTCATCAGCGAGCCGCTCGATGTTCTTCAATCCGTCAAACATGGATTCGGGTTTGAAAGAGATGCTCATGTGCTTCACACCGGCAGCCTTGCACCATTCAAAGCGGGATTTGTCGGCAGCGTAATCACCACTGAGATATTCGACACCGATCGCGACAATTTTCACGCCCGCGGAGGTAAATTTCGCAAGCGTCTGGGGCGCGGAGAGTGGATCGTTGAAGTCGGCGTGTATGCCGCAGACTTCGGTGGCGTTTACACCGGCGGCTTTGAGCTGCGGGAAGAAGGCATCGAGCGTTTTAAAGTGCCGGAAGCACCAGCTTTGGATCGCAATCGGTTGGTTCAACATGCGCTGCAGTATAGCATCGGAAATTTCTGCTTCGAGCTATGCGTGAGTGAGAATGCCCGCAGCTGAGCCTTCAATTCAGCGACGGATCAAACCCTGAAGTTGCCGGCGAACATGTGAAACCAGCCAGACGCGATCGCCCTGCCGGGAAAGATCGATCATTCCGTGATACAGCAGAAACGCCAGCAGTGGTTCGAGGCGATCAGCGGGCTCACCCGGCAAGAGCAGCGACGCGGGACTGATCCCCCCGTCGGTTCGCGACAGTTCCGCAAGGCATATGGCGATGCGATCCAGTGTCGCGCCGCGCACGCGATCCTGATCGCGCATGCGATCGATGGCCCAAAGAATCAGGCGCGGCCCGATGTTGGCCACTTCGAGAAGGATCAGCGTCGGCGCGATCGTGCGGCGCATCAGGCGACCGGAAAGTGAATCCCCGTCGGGAACCCAGTGTTCAAGAACGCTGCCCCTGAGGGTATGAGCCATGAGAAAGCAGATGGGCAGCGTGACGGCGGCAACGATGCCATACGTGCCCCAGAATCCATAACTGGCGATCAGCATGCTAGAAAAAAACGTAAAAAATACCGTAAAAAGGAGGGGGCCCACGAAACAGAGCATCGCTCCGCCGAACAGAGCAGTGTAAGTTTTGATCGAGTGGATCCGTCGAAATTTTTTGAGATACGCAACGATCGCATCAGGATCCGCGGCATTCATGACGATCCCGCCGTGGCGGTCAGCAGTCGCTCGAAGAGTTCTCGCGTGCCATGCTGGTCGGCCCGTTGAACCAGGTCTGTGGAATTGATCAAGCCATCACCTTATTCCGTCGCATCTTCCATGGCTACCCGCCGCTTGAGTTCCGCGATTGCGGCTTCCTCGCTGATACCGGGATGATCGCGGCGAATGCCCGCAAGGGTCCAGCGGCAGGCATCGTCGAACAGATCTCCGCCGTGCGCAGTTTTTGCGAGCCTGTCATCCGCCTGGCTTGTTCGATGTCTTCGCGATCGAGTGTTTCAAGCTGTTCGATGGTTGGTTCCATGGCGCTGAATCCTATCATAGTTCCCGCCGATGCGCGTGCCCGTCGGCGGAGCGATTTACCGAATTTTTACGAGAAAAATCTTAAAATCGCTCCACCCATTCGGCACGTAAAATGCCAGCAGAATATCCGCCCCACGCTTGAGTTGATGCGCCGGCAGATCGCTTCACTCGTGAAGCAGATCGAACAACTGACCGATACGATCCATCACAACCCCTGAAAAAAATCATTTCCCTTGTCATCCACCACGATGAACGCGGGAAAGTTGACCACTTCGATTTTTCTCACTGCTTCCATGCCCAGTTCTTCGAAGTCGACCAGTTCCACTTTCTTGATATTCGACTGGGCAAGGATAGCTGCGGGACCACCGATACTGCCAAGATAGAAACCGCCGTGCTTTTTGCAGGCTTCGGTGACGACCTTTGAGCGGTTTCCCTTGGCGATCATGATCATGCTGCCGCCGTGGCTTTGAAAAAGGTCGACGAAGCTGTCCATGCGACCGGCGGTAGTGGGACCGAAGGAACCGCTGGCCATGCCGACGGGGGTTTTAGCCGGACCGGCGTAGTAGATCGGATGATTCTTAAAGTATTCCGGCATCGGTTCCCCGCGGTCGAGCATCTGCTTGATACGCGCGTGGGCAGCGTCGCGCGCGACGATCAATGTGCCGGTCAGTTCGACACGTGTTTTAACAGGAAATCGGGAGAGGATTTCGCGGACGTGTTCCATGCCTGCATTCAGGTTGATCTTTAGCGGCGGGGCCAGGGCCGGCTGCTCCGTGGGCAGGAATTGTTCAGGATGAAATTCGAGCTGTTCCAGATAGATGCCGTCGCGGGTGATCTTGCCTTTGATCTGCCGATCAGCCGAGCAGGAAACACCGATCCCGATCGGGCAGGAGGCAGCGTGCCTGGGCATGCGGATCACGCGCACGTCAGTGCGCAAATATTTGCCACCAAACTGTGCCGCCGATGCGGGTTTCCTGCGCCATTTTCAAAATGCGCCGCTTCCCATTCCAAATCGCGAAATGCCCGCGCCCCTCCGAGCCGGTGGCGGGCAGGTGATCCAGGTAGCCACAACTGGCCAGCTTCACGGTTTTCATCACTGTTTCAGCGCTGGTTCCACCGATCACCACCGCAAGGTGATACGGCGGGCAGGCACTGGTGCCGATCTCTTTTAGTTTGGATCGAATAAAGCTTTCGAGGTCTTTTTCGTTCAAAACCGCGGGGGTGGATTGATACAGATAGGCTTTATTCGCGCTGCCGCCTCCTTTGGCGATGAAGAGAAACTTGTATTCGTCTCCGGTCTCGGCCAGCAGATCGATCTGGGCGGGCAGGTTGCTGGCGGTATTTTTCTCCTTAAACATCTCCAGCGGGGCGATCTGCGAATACCGCAGATTTTTCTCCTGATATGTATCCCAGATACCGGCCGACAGGGCAGCGGCATCGTCGCCGTCGGTAAGCACGTTTTGACCCTTTTTGCCCATCACGATGGCGGTGCCGGTGTCCTGGCAGGTGGGCAATTGTCCCGCGGCGGCGACCACGGCGTTTTGCAGATGGGTATAAATCACAAACCGGTCATTGTCCGAAGCTTCGGGGTCGTTCAGTTCCTCGCGCAGCTGTTTCAAATGGCTCGAACGAAGGAAGAAGGAAATATCGAAAAAAGCCTGCCGCGCGAGGGTTTGCAGCGCATTGGAATCCACAACCAGAAAAGTGCGCCCCGCGGCCTGGATTGTTGAAACACCTTGCGTGGAAACCAGCCGATAGGCGGTGTCGTCCGAGCCGTATTGAAATGTTGGTTCGTAAAGGAAGCTTGGCATCATGTGGAAATTTTACAGCCGCGGGGACGCGAATTCACTCTTGTTACCGCTGTATGCATGCTTTTTGGAAAACGTGGAATAAACTCAGGTGTTTTCCGGCAAATCACTTACGGGAAAACGCCTTGTCTCTTGCGGCACCTGCGGTATCTCCTTACGATTTGCCCCCTTTCCAACAAGGATTGATTGATGGCTTTGAAGATTCTGGTGGCGGATAAACTGGCTGAAGAGGGCTTGGATTTTCTGAAAAGCTCAGGAATCGCGTTTGACGTAAAAGTCGGATTAAACGAAGCCGACCTGGCCGCCGCGGTGGGCGCATATGATGCGCTGATTGTGCGCTCCGGCGCGAAGGTGACCGCCAGGGTTTTAGACAAGCCGGGAAACATCAAGGCAATCGCCCGCGCGGGCGTGGGTGTGGACAACATCGATCTGGATGCTGCCACCGGAAAAGGCATTCTGGTGATGAACACCGCCGAGGCGTCCACCCTTTCAACCGCCGAGCACGCCCTGGCGTTGATGATGAGCCTCGCCCGCAAAATTCCCGCCGCCAATCAATCGCTTAAGTCCGGAGCGCTGGAATGGAAGAAACGCAGCAGTTTTCAAGGCACGCAACTGGCGGGCAAGACACTGGGTGTGGTGGGCCTGGGTCGAATCGGGCGCACGGTCGCCGCGCGGGCGTTGGCCCTTGAGATGACGGTGATCGGGTACGATCCATTTTTCAGCGCTGAAAACGCACTGGATGGCCGCGTTAAACTGGTGCGCGATTTCGATGAGTTTCTAGGCCAGATCGATGTGATTACATTCCACGTCCCCGGCGGCGATGCAACCCGGCACCTGCTGAACCGCGATCGTCTTTTCAACAAATGCCGCGCCAATCTCCTGGTGGTGAACGATTCGCGTGGTGAAGTGCTGGACGAATACGCGATGGCGGATGCCATCCGGGAGAAGAAGATCGCCGGCGCCGCCATTGATGTATACGCGGTGGAACCACCGCCGAAGGACCATCCGCTGTTTGGCCTGGAAAATGTGGTGCTCACCCCGCACCTCGGGGCGAGCACGGATGAAGCGCAGACAGCCGTCAGTGTCGAGGCCTGCAAGGCGATCGTCGCCTACCTCGAACGCGGCGAGATTCGCGGCGCGGTGAATGCCGGTGGTATTCGCCTGGACCTGCCACCGGATGAAGCCCCGTTTGCCGATCTCGCCCGGCGCATCGGTCGACTACTGGCGGGTTTGACCGACACGGGGATCAAATCCATCACGCTGCGAGCCAGCGGATCGCGCGCTCCAAGTTGCTCAACACGCTGCTGCGGCTCGCCGCCGTCGAAGTGCTTAAACCGCATTTAGGCGAGGGCAGCGTCAATGTCATCAATGTCGAACATCTGGCGCGAAGCCGCGGAATCGAAATGGTGCAGATCCACGAAGCCGCCCCGCCGGCGGGCCTGGTAGGCGATATTGTCGGTGTGCGAATCGACACGCAGACGGGTGAAAGCCATCGGCTTCTGGGCACGGTGTATGCGGACGGTTTGCCGCGGCTGCTGCGAATCGATAACTTCGCGATGGATATGGTTCCCGAAGGGCAGATGGTGCTGTTGCTCAATCAGGATCAACCCGGTGTGATTGGATTTGTCGGCACGAGTTTTGGAAACGCCAGTGTGAATATCGCCGACATGGTCATCAGCCGATCGATCGACCCCAATGGCAAAGCCACCGCGTTAATGCTGATCAAGACCGACAGCGAACCACCGGTCAGTCTCGTGGAAAAGCTTCGCGCGGGCCCGAATATTCTAAGAGTGAAGAGCGTGGTACTGCCGGCCAGGCATTGACTTGGTTTGTCCATGAGGACAACGGACATTCTTAATGCACATCGCCTTTGAGTTCTTTGCACGCCAGTTCCAGCCTTACTTCCAGGTGCGACGGCCAGAGATAGCTGGGAAGGCTTTCGATTCGCTCGTAGGCTTCGACTGCCTTGGCAAAGTTACCGGCGGATTCTGCATCCATGCCGGTGCTCCACAGGATGGATGGATCGTCCGCGGCCGAGGGTGAGGCGGTCGGATCGGCGACGATGATCGGGTCTTCTGATGGCGCGGGATGCGTCTGAGGAGCACTGCTGGCCGCAGCAGGCGTGGCCAAATGGTCCGACGGCACGGCAGTAAACTGCTCGGCTGCGGGACGGGCGTCGGCAATAATCGTGTTTATTTCCGAATTAGAGACGATTTGCGCCGGGGTTACCGGGTCCACCGCGACGGGCATCGCGTTGATGCGCGCTGAAACCACACGCACCAGCGGCCAGACCAGCGCGACAGCGATGACCAGCGCCAATGCGCTGGAAAAAAAGACCTTAAAGCGGCGACCCACATTCGGCCTGTCGAAGTAGCGGTCGGCGCGTCCACCTGAATCCCAAATTCCAGCTGAAAAGCCTTGGCGACATCGCGCGGGGTCAGCAGGTCGTCCTTGGGAATGTGGCGTTCGAATTTCTCGGCGATCACAGGACGAAGCAGAATTTCCAGCTCGTCCTTGCCGGTAGGTTTGGACAGCGTGTGAACGTGGATCGTCGGTTCGGGTGCCCGCGGCGGGGCCGGCATGACCGGCTCGGGGAGAATCTCAACCGGAGCCGGGGCAACAACCGCAGCCGGCTTTGGCGTGGGAGGTGTTTGTTCAGTTACGGTTTGGGGTCGATCGCAATGCGGGCAGCTGATCTCGAAGGTTTCGATATCTCCGCTGCAGGAATAGCAGACACCGAATTCCCGGCTTAATCCGCGTACTTTAGATGCCAGCCGCCAGAGGTGCGCGGTACTGGGCCCACGCACAACTGAGCGGGCGTTGACGACTTTTTGATGCACGAGCAATTGAAGTTGCTCGAAGCTCATCCCTTCGGCTGCTTGATCGTCGGCTTTGAGCACATACCAGGGGCCCAGTCGCTGCTTGATGGCGGCTCGATTTGCGCTGTTGTCCTGCACCTGGCAATGCAGGCAGGTCTTGCCGGGACCGGCATTAAACGCTCCGCAAAAGGGGCAAAGGCACTCGATTTCCGATGCCGTGGCGACGGGTGTGGGAGCAACTGGAACATCGTCAGGGGTCGCAGCGATTCCCGGAGCGGTGATCTGGTCGGTTTCCTCTTCAAGATAAGGGGTTGCCATGCTCATAGTTGCCTGTCCCGTGCTGGATGAATGCGCCGTTATGCAAAAGCGGTATTTCTCACACTGCAAGATGAATCGGCAGATTGGGTCCGATAACTGAAAATAATATCGGACGTAACAATGAATTTGTATGTATTCGTGTCCGGGCCGGCATCGGTAGCGGGATTAAGTTGCCCCAGGAGCGGCCTTGTATGCGTTGCTGCGGTGCATTCATCACATCTGCGGGAATCAGATTACCGATCGGGATTTTTACGGCTGCTGCGAGTAATCTCCGCGAAGAATGAATCCCACCTGCGAACAAATCTGCATCATTGGCAACGGCGCGATGGCGACCGTCTGCTCGATTATCCTGGCCCAGAACGGTCATCGCGCGACGATGTGGGGGGCGAATCCCGAATCGATCGAAAACCTGCGGAAAACACGGGAAAATGACCGTCTCCTGCAGGGGGTTCGCATTCCCGAATCGATTCGATTGACGGCTGACGAATCGGACTGCTTCGAAGGGGCAACGATGATCCTGTCGGCGGTGCCGACCCAATACATGCGCAGCGTATGGGATCGGTTAAGCGAATTCGTCCCGCCGCATGTGCCGATTGTTTCTGTCTCCAAGGGAATTGAGAATTCCACCCTGCTTCGACCTACGGAAGTGATCGCCGATGCACTGGGTGAGATTGCGATGTTAAACCGTTCGATGGCGGCGCTGTCCGGGCCGAATATCGCGGTGGAACTGGCCAAATACCTGCCGGCGACGGCGGTGGTGGCATCGAACGACCACGGGTTTGCCTGCCGGGTTCAGTCGGTGTTCAGCACGCAGTGGTTTCGGGTTTACACCAACACCGATGCCATTGGTGTTGAACTGGCCGGGGCAACCAAGAACGTGATCGCCATTGCGGCCGGCATCCTCGACGGACTGGGGGCGGGAAATAATGCCAAGGCTGCGGTGGTAACGCGCGGCCTGGTGGAAATCACCCGGCTTGGGGTTGCGATGGGCGCGCGCGAGACGACTTTCCACGGGCTGGCGGGGATGGGCGATTTGCTGACCACCTGCGTCAGCCCGGATGGGCGCAACCGCCGGGTCGGCGAGCAGATCGGTAAAGGCCGCGCACTGCAGGCGATACTGGATTCAACCCAGAGCGTCGCCGAAGGCGTGCCGACCACTGTGTCGATGGTGCAGCTGGCTGAGAAGTTTGACGTGGAAATGCCAATCACCAGGGCGGTTCATGCGATTCTTTTTGAGGGCATGGATGTGATGTTCGCGCTGACCGATCTGATGACCCGGGATCCCAAACCCGAGCGGATCGACTTTACCTGAAGCGATTGCGGAGACGGATTGCCGCATGAAAATTGTCCATATTATTACCCGTTTGATCGTCGGGGGAGCCCAGGAGAACACGCTGCTCAGCTGCGAAGGCCAGCACGCGCAGGGACACGAGGTCACGCTTGTCACGGGGCCGGCCATCGGTCCTGAAGGATCGCTGCTGCAGGCGCCCAGTCGTCGGGCTATCGGGTTGAACTCATAGACGACATGCGCCGGGAGATTTCTATCCGGCGCGATTACCGCACGTATCGGCAATTGGTTCGCCTGCTGAGGGAACTCGATCCGGACATCGTCCACACCCATAGCAGCAAGGCGGGGATCATCGGCCGCTGGGCGGCGCGGGCGGCTCGCGGGAAGCGTAAAACGCCGGCAATTTTTCACACCATACACGGCCTGGCGTTTACCGCTTCCACGCAACCGTGGGTGAATTATGCCTATAAACTGCTCGAGAAATGGACCGCGCCGATCACTGACAGGATTGTCTGCGTGGCGGACTCCATGCGCGATCAATCGCTGGCTGGAGGCGTTGGAAAGGCCAGTCAGTATGTGACGGTTTACAGCGGCATGGAAGTGGAACCCTTTTTACATCCCCCGATCGACCGCCGCACCATTCGCCGCCGGTGGGGGTTTGACGATGCGCATGTGGTCGTCGGGACCATCGCGCGATTGTTCGATCTGAAAGGTCACGAAGATCTGCTGGATCTTGCCCCGGCGCGATGCGCGCGGTTTCCGCAGCTTCGATTCATGTGGGTGGGAGACGGCTCGCGGCGCGGCGAATTTGAAGACCGAATCGCGCAGATGAATTTTAAAGACCGGTTCATCTTGACCGGGCTTGTCCCCCCCACCCGGATTCCCGAGTTGGCCAACGCGATGGATATTTTGGCGCACCCGTCGCGGCGGGAGGGCCTCGCCCGCGCTTTGCCGCAGGGATCGTTGTGCGGTTGTCCCTGCGTGACCTACGACATTGACGGCGCCAGGGAAGGCGTCATAGAAGGTCAAACCGGATTTGTGATCCCGCCATTTGATAAGACCGAGTTCGGTCACGCCATCGAAAAACTGCTCGGCGATGAAGAACTGCGGGAAAAAATGGGCGCGGCAGGCCGGGAATTCGCGTCGAAACGATTCGGTGCGGATGTCATGGTGGATGCGCTGCACGCGCGAGTATGCGACCGCAACGAAATCAGTGTGACCTCTCCAGGCAGCCAATGTCCTGTCCGGTTGAGAGTGCCCGCTCCGCATTTGGCCTGGTTTCTGGTAACTTCCCCAGCCCATGGCCAACGCTCCTGAACAAAATAAAGTCATCTATTCCATGACCGGCGTCACCAAGGCGCACGATAAAAAGGTCGTTCTCAAGGATATTTATCTCTCCTACTTCTACGGCGCGAAAATCGGTGTGCTGGGCTTGAACGGGTCGGGGAAAAGTTCTCTGCTTAAAATTCTCGCCGGTGAAGACAAGGTGTATGACGGGCAGATCACGCTGCAGCCGGGATATACCACCGGCTATTTGCCGCAGGAACCGCAACTGGACCCCCGGGCGACCGTGCGATCGATCGTCGAAGGAGGGGTTCAGGAAGTGCTGGATCTGCTGGCGGAATATGAGCGGATCAACGAAAAGTTTGCCGAGCCGATGGACGACAACGCGATGAACGCGTTGCTGGAGAAGCAGGGAAAGGTTCAGGAAAAGCTCGACGCGGCCAACGCCTGGGATCTGGACAGCCAGCTTGAAATGGCGATGGATGCGCTGCGATGTCCGCCCGGGGATACGTTGATTGAAACCCTCAGCGGTGGTGAACGTCGCCGGGTGGCGTTGTGCAGGCTGCTGCTGAGGAAACCCGATGTGCTGATCCTGGATGAACCGACGAATCACCTCGACGCCGAAACAGTGTCCTGGCTGGAACAGCACTTAAAGCGGTACGAAGGCACCGTGATCGCCGTTACGCATGACCGCTATTTTCTGGATAATGTCGCCGGGTGGATCCTTGAGTTGGATCGCGGTTCAGGGATTCCGTACAAGGGAAATTACTCTGCCTGGCTGGAGCAGAAAGGGGCGCGCCTCGCAATAGAAGAAAAGCAGGAATCATCGCGGCAAAAAGCGTTCGCGCGCGAGTTGGAATGGGTGCGAAAAGGCGCCAAGGCCCGCCAGGCCAAGAGCAAGGCTCGTCTGGCGGCTTATGACGAAATGGTCAACCAGGACCAGAAGGCCCGGGAAAAAGAAGTTGAGATTTTCATCCCTCCGGGGCCCCGCCTTGGTGAGCGCGTGATTACAGCCGACCACCTGACCAAGGCGTTCGGGGATCGGCTGCTGATGAACGATGTAAATTTCGTCCTGCCGCCCAATGCCATCGTGGGGATCATCGGGCCCAACGGGGCCGGCAAGACCACGCTGTTCCGAATGATCACCGGACATGAAACACCCGATGCCGGAACCATCAAACTAGGTGAAAGCGTCAAGCTGGCATATGTGGAACAGTCGCGCGATGACCTGAATCCCGACGACACGGTCTGGCAGGCGATCAGCGAGGGAAATGAATTTATCAAGCTTGGGAATGTAACGGTGAACAGCCGCGGTTATGTGACGCGATTCACCTTTACCGGCACGGATCAGCAGCGCAAGGTCGGTACGCTCAGCGGTGGGGAACGCAACCGCGTTCACCTGGCGCGCATGATGAAAATGGGCGCGAACGTGCTGCTCCTGGACGAACCGACCAACGATCTGGACATCAACGCGATCCTGCGCTGGAAGAAGCGCTGGAAAACTTTGCCGGCTGCTGCGTGGTCATCAGCCACGATCGCTGGTTTCTGGATCGGTTGGCAACGCACATCATGGCGTTCGAAGGGGACAGCCAGGTCGTGTTTTATGCCGGCAATTACAGTGAATATGACGCGGACCGGAAGAAACGCCTGGGTATCGCGGCGGATCAGCCGCATCGGATCAAGTATCGCAAACTGACCAAGTAAAGACCCAGCGAAATTGCGCCATTGAAAACGAATCGTTCCACCCCACCGCGTCCTGAGGATCAGTTTGCCATTCGTGTGCTGCACGGGGTGAATTATTTATTCACCCGCATTTATCATCATCTGACCGTTGTGGCACCGGCGCGTCTGCCGCACCGTGGGCCGGCGATTATCGTGTGCAACCATATTTCCTCACTGGATCCACTGCTGCTGCAGTCCGCCTGCACGTACCGGCTTATCATGTGGATGATGGCCCGGGAATATATGACGATCCCCGGAATGGGGAACATCTTTCAGACCCTGCAGGTGATCCCGGTCGACCGCGGGAGCAAGGAGACCACTCCCATGCGCACCGCGCTTCGCCAATTGTCGCAGGGGCATATCATCGGCGTGTTTCCCGAAGGTCGAATCTCCACAACCGGCGATCTGCTCGATTTTCAAACCGGTGTGGCCCTGATGGCAATCCGGGCGAAAGTGCCGATTTTTCCCGCCTATCTCAATGGCACGCAACGCGGATCGAATATGACCCAGGCATTCATCCGGCGCTCAGACAGCACAGTCTGCTTTGGTCCAGCAATCGCGTTTGATCGTTCCAACACCCATCGTGAAACCTTGGAAGCGGCGACAGTCGCCATCAAATCCGCGGTGAATCAACTGCGTTTTTACGTTGACGAGGCGCGCAGGGTCCATTAAAATCCAGCGTCTGATATGCAGGGGCGGCCTTGGTTGGTTTACATTTCTTGACGTTTTGCGGGGCCGCATGATTTGGTGAAGAAGTTTGTTGCTGTGTACCGATCTATTAATGTCAAGCAATAACTTTTAGTTTGACGAAAAGAACTGTGTGGATACTATAATCTGGGTAATTTGAGACACGCGCGTGAAGGCGCATTTTCTCCCCTCCGGAAGACACCGTGCAGAAATGCCGGTGTCTTCTTTTTTCGCCTATACTCCCCCGTATGAAATCTGCACTCGTATTTTTGGTGTTCATCGCCTGGGCGCTCTGGTTTGGTGGCACAATCTCGGTTTTTGTTTTTGTGACCGATTTTTCAAAGGTCCTCCCCGCAGCCACCTTCCACGAAGCGGCGCATGCGACATTTCAGGTCTTCGCCAAGTATGAATTAGTGCTTGCAGCAGTATGCCTGCTTGGGGCCGGGATGCTCCTGGTTTTTTTCCCATCCAAGGTCTCGGTATTTCTTGTGGGCTGCATGGTTTTGGCCGGTGGAATGGCTGTAACGGTTGCCCTCGGCCTGATGCCAATGATGGAAGTATTGCGGAACGAAGGCAAAAGTGGATCGGCCGAGTGGAACAAGCTGCACGGCAAATCCATGGGCGCAATGACCATGCAGGCAGCGGTTCTACTTCTGACCGGATGGGTGGTGCTTCGGGCGCAGGGATCAGATCGACGCTTGCCGGTGGATCAAAAGGTGGATGCCAATGAGACCGGCGAATCGCTATTTAAGAAACGCGCGGGGCTGTCGACGCGAATGTGAAGAAGCCGCATCGGGCTTTGCAAATTTTTATTCAAATTTCGCCGACCGATGATCCATCGATCGGCAGGCTTTGGAACATCCGCAGAAACTGATCGGGTGTGAATTCCTCGGGTCTTTGCTGACCATTAAACCCGGTCTTGCCCAGCAGCAGTTCGGCATCGATCTGCGACATCGCAAGGGCTTTTCGCAGGGTTTTTCGGCGGAAGGAAAAAACCTGGTGTACAAAGCGTGTGAAGTCGCCCGCTCGATCGCCGAGCTGGTTTTTTCGAATCAGTCGGACGAGGGATGAGTCGATTTTCGGTGCCGGCCAAAACGCCTGGGGCGGAAGGACGCGCAGCACCTGCACCTCCGCGAGCATCTGCACCATGACCGTCAGCGGACCGTAAGCATCGTCCCCCGCTTTGGCGCACAGGCGGTCGGCAACCTCTTTTTGCACGGTAAACGCGAGCAGATCCACACCGGCGATCAGCAACTCGATCACCAGCGGCGAAGCGATGTTATAAGGAAGGTTTGCAATCAACTTGGCGTGCGATGATTCCACCGCCGCCAGCAAAAGAGGATTCAGTTCGTGCTTGCCTGCAAGGGCGTCGCCTTCAATGAGTTCAAATCGGCTTTCATCGACAAATCGTTCGCGGAGCATTTTTGCCAGGTCGCGATCGATTTCGACGGCAATGACTTTGCCGGCCGGTGATGCCAGCAGTTCTTCGGTCAGTGTTCCGGTTCCCGGTCCCACTTCAATCAGGACATCGCCCGCCACGATCTGACCGGCGGCAACGACCGTTCGAACCAGGTTCTGGTCGATCATGAAATTCTGTCCGAACCGGTGCCTCGGCGCGGTGTTGGCGTCGTTCAACAGGGATTGGATCTGTGATTTGGTCTGCGCCATCTCGCTGGATGACAATAGAGTATTGGGGAATGAAGATCGAGGACGACGCCCGGGCGGGTCTTTAAATATCGATCGTTTATTTTCGAGTTGCCGGGGACACACAGTAGAATAGTCCACCATGAAATCCTATGAGGTCATCAGGCAGGCGGTGGACGAACCGGGGGTGAAAGCGGTTGCCGGGGCGCTGAAGGTGTCGCCGGCGCTGGTTTACAAATGGTGCGAACCACCGGCGGATGAGACGGAACCAGATCAGAGCGGGGCAAAAAATCCGCTGGATCGCGTCCGGGAAATGTATCAGCTGACAAAGGATATTCGGCTCATTCGCTTCCTTTGCAACGAAGCCGGTGGTTTTTTTGTCGCCAATCCCGTCCCGGATCTGCGGAAAAGCATCGACGAAACGATTTTTGCCCAGACCCGGGCAATGGTGCGGGATTTCAGCGAGCTGCTTGAGGCGGTTACCGAAAGCGTGGAAGACGATTCATTGATCGACCTGAACGAAGCCGACGCCATCCGGCAGAAGTGGGAAGACCTCAAAGCCTGCGTGGAGAAATTCACCGTCGCGTGCGAAAAAGGGCACTTTCATTTGACCAGAAAGTGAACTTTTCTCCGTTGGGCGCTTCCTTCCTCCCTAATTTCGTTGGCAGGCGCGTAATCCGGAAAAATGCGCCGGAATGATTTGAGCTTTGCCGCGTTAATGCAGTAACGAATCGTTTTTCGTAGGGAATATCTGTATAGTCTGTGACCGGACAGATAAACGGAGGGGCAGTGGGCAACCTGGTTGCCATGAAGGTGGGCAGAAGATGGGTTTGCGGAGTCCGCGATTGATGCTGCAGGTGGCAACACCGTTTTTAACGGTGGGAGCCGCAACATTAATAAGCGTGTACATCCCGGCGTTGCAGAGCAAGTCTTCTTTGTTTGTGTACCTTGCTGCGGTTGTCATCAGTGGCCGGCTGGGTGGCTGGATCAGCGGTGTGTGTACCACCATTCTCGCCACCGCCGCGATCACGTATTTCCTGATGTCGCATTCACATCGCTTTGCTATCACCGATCGCGACGATCTCCTGCGCATCACCGTTTTTATCATTACTTCGTTACTGATTCTGGCGCTGTATGGTTCGCGCAATCGGATTGAAGCAGAGCTCCGCGCCAGTGAGCAGCGACTGGCGTTATCCCTGGATTCCGCGCACATGGGTGTCTGGGATTACAACCTGCTCACCCGAAAATTCTGGTGGTCCAACACCCTGGAAATTATCTACGCCCGCACCGATGGGTCATTTGCAAACACTTACGGGCGATTCTTCGGATACATCCATTTCGACGATCAACCGCTGTTCAACCGGGCGATCACGCGGACGATTGACGAGGGCACGGACTACGAGGTGGATCATCGGATCGTGCTGCCTGATGATTCGATTCGGTGGGTAAATACCCGCGGGCGGGTTTTTTTCAATCAGGCCTCGCGAGCCGAGCGAATCGTCGGTGTCGCTACCGATATCACCGCCAAGCGAAAGGTCGAACGCCAGCAGCAGATGTCTCGCGATGCCGCTCGCGATGTGACACTTGCAAACGCCGGATAAACCGCCGCAGGCCACCGCACATCGGACGGACCGGCGCCAAAACCAAGGCGACTGCCTAAGCAGGTTCGCACTGTTGGACCCTCACTTTTTACAATCTGACAAACCGGTTCAGAAATCCAACCCGCCACGCAGTTCCGGGCGTTTTTTCTTTTTCACAGGCATGGCTGGCACGGCAGGCGCCGCCGCCGCGCCTTTAGGAACGCTCGGCTGTTGTCGCATCGATAGCGACACGCGACGCCCCTCCGCGTCCAGGTCAATCACCCGCACTTCCACTTCCTGTCCCACCTTCACAACATCGCCCGGCGATCGCACGCGCTGGTTGGACAACTCAGAAACATGAATGAGCCCTTCCAGGCCTGGCTCGAGTTCGATGAACGCACCAAAATCCGCCAGCCGGGTGATCTTGCCGACGGTGCTCATTCCGATCGCCAATTTATCTTTGACGGTTTTCCACGGATCGGGACCGGCCTGTTTCAAACTGAAACTGGCCCTTCGCTGAGCCGGATCCAGCGAAATCACCACGAGACGAACGGTGTCTCCTTCTTTGACCACATCAGATGCGTGTCGAATGTGCTGCCAGCTGATTTCGCTGACAGGTAGCAGCCCTTCCATACCCTCTTCGACTTCAATGAAAGCGCCAAACGATTCCACCCGGGTCACCCGACCGGTAATTTCAGTCCCCACCGCATATTTCGTCCCGGCTTCAGCCCAGGGATCGGTCCCCAGCGCCTGCTTCAAACTCAGGCTTAATTTGCCGGTCTCTTTGTCGATGCGCGTGACTTTCACATCCAGCACATCACCGACTTTCACAAACTCATTTGCGTTATGGCGTCCACGCTTGAAGGTCATTTCTGAAACGTGCAGCAGGCCGTCCACGCCTCCCAGGTCGACGAACGCGCCAAAATCCATCACGTTTCGCACCGTGCCGCGGCGGATCTGCCCCTCAGCCAACTCGGTCATCAGCTTGGCTTTCTGATCCTCGCGCTCGCGCTCCAATACATTTCGACGAGACAAAATCAGATTCTTCTGATGCGGTTCAAACTGCGTCACCTCGGCCTTCACCTTTTGCCCGATGAACTGCGACAGGTCCGGCACATGATAAATATCGACCTGCCCCGCAGGCATGAATGCCCGCATGGATTTCACTTCAACTTCCAGGCCGCCTTTATTGAGTCCCGTTACGGTCCCCTCAACCACCTGGCCGACCTCCAGATTTTCCCAGCTCACACCGGTGGCGAGCGATCCCTTGCGGGTAAGGACCAGAAGGCCCTCGCGCTCATCATATTTCTGAACCAGAAAGTCGTATTCCTCGCCTACCTTGGGTTCGACATCGAACTGCAGCATCGAGCAGATGCCCTGGCTTTTGCCGCCAAAGTCGACAAAGGCATCGTCCTTGTTCACCGACACAATGCGCCCGTGGCGCGCCGATTTACCGGTGCCGGTGGACGATGGAACCTGCGCCTGCCCTGACGGTCTTTGGCATACAGTTCGTCCAGCGCCACCCCCGCGAGGGCGGCATCGATCTCGTTGTCGAGCACCGATTCATCAGGCCTGAACTTCGCCTTCAACGCATCACCAAAACTATTCTTCGCCATGTGCTTTCGCTCCAAACGGGCTTATCCAACTCGAGTCGAGCAAGATAACCTACGGAATGCAAAACCAGAAGCGGGTGTTTCGAAATCCACGGTTGAGCCGGGCGCGGCAATTTCGCGCGGGCGTAGGTCGCTTCTGTAATTCTGGTGTGATCTGATATAACCAGACCCGTGACCGAAGAATCAAACAACCCCGCCGAAGATCAGCCCAGGACCGAAAACATCCAGCATCAGCCTGTCGCGGCGCGCGTGCCGGAGAAGGTCGCGCGGGGCATTTTTTGCACGGGGCAGGTCATTCTCGACAGTCCCAAGGAATTTGTGATCGATTTCCTGCAGGGCCTTACCCGACCGTACCAGGTGGTGTCGCGCGTGGTGCTGACGCCGCAGACCGTCGCCGAACTGGCTGACGCGCTGAGCAAAAATATCGAGGCATACACCAAGAATTACGGGCCCCCGCCGGCAGTGCCCGGCCCTCCCCCTAAAAGTCGCCCGACGCTTCAGGAAATCTACGAAAACTTCCGGCTGCCCGAAGAACTCATGAGCGGCACGTATGCCAATTCAGTCATGATCGGGCATTCGCCCACTGAATTTTTTATGGACTTTATCAGCGGTTTTTATCCCATTTCCGCTGTGGCCGCCCGCGTCTTCATGCCCGTGCAGCAGATTCCCCGTTTCCAGACCGCCCTGCTCTCCAGCCTTGAAAATCACCGCCAGCGGTTCCGCAAACGCGATGAATAGAAAGCCGGTTGTGCCTGCAAAACCCAGGTTGAGACGCTGACAAGATCTCAGGAAACCTTGCGATTCCGCACCGCTTTTATCTTATGATGCAGCTTCGGTGTGACATGGAAAGTCGCTTCGCATTTGCCCACCCGTTTATCTTTTTCACCGATGCGGGCCGCCTGCTGCAGAATATCCAGATCGAGGGTGATGTTGAATTCGCGGGCGGTCGCGACTAGTTCGTGGATATTTTCCCGCGACCGCATGCGGTATACCGCCGGGCCGTAGCAGGGACGCATGAACGTGTAATTCAGGTTTTTGCAGACAACGGTGTAATCGCCGCCGCAGATTCCAAACACATAGGCCCCGCCGGCGATTTCACTATTGGCCAGCAAAGCGCCACCCGCCATTGCGCGATACCAGTTACGGTTGAACCGCCGAAACGGAAGAATCGCTGACCAGGTGTCGGCATCGAGCTGCTTCATCGTCAGCCCGCTGAAAAACGCCAGGGGCAGCCAGATCAGTGAGCAGATGCTCCGCCAGAAATTATCGCGAACGCTGAGGCGGCTGATGAACGCTTCGATCTTGTCGTAAAGCCGGGCCGAGCGATTCTGATCCGGACGCGGCTGGATCGGACGCCGCGTTGGCAGCGGGATGGCCGTGTCGACCGGAGTTCCAGACACCACCGAAGGCGTCCTGGGCGCAGAGGTTGCCGACGGATGCGAAGGACCCGCGGGATCTTCAATATCGCTGGACAAACTGGGTGAAATCGCCGGTGGCATTGGATTGGTAGTTGTGTCGGCATCTGCCTGCATTGTCAACCTTAATTCGCGGAAACTAAATCGTTAGCAGTCAGTCTTTACGTGACCCGCCGAATCGAGTTCATCCCAATGGCAGAGTGCGCCAGCGAGGCAAAAGGTCAAGGAATCAAATGCTCCGGTCCGATAAAAATCAAATGATCGAGACACTTATCATCGGTGCCGGTGGCCACGGGAAAGTGGTGCTGGACATCCTGCGCTCCGGAGATCATTACCGTCCGGTTGGTTTCGTCGATGCCGACCCGAAGTTGACCGGCACGCGCGTTTGCGGGTTACCCGTGCTTGGCGCGATCCATCTCCTGAGCCGGTTGGTCGCGCAGCACCGAATCGGCGCTGCGATCATTGCCATCGGTGATAACCGCGCTATCGCGCGAGCTATGCCCGGGCACTGGACGATGCGCGGATTCCGCTGATTAATGCGATTCACAAATCGGCGGTGATCTCCCCCACCGCTGTGCTGGGCCGCAACGTCGTGGTGGCCGCCAACGCCGTCGTCTGCACCGAAACCAGGATCGGTGATTTCTCGATCGTGAATACCTCTGCTTCGGTCGATCACGAATGCGAACTGGGCTCAGCGGTACACGTCTGTCCCGGCGCCCGATTGGCCGGCCGTGTGCGCAGTTGACGCTGATGCTTTCATTGGACTCGGCGCGAACATCATTCAATGTTTGAAGATCGGCACCGGCGCAATCATCGGCGCTGGAGCGGTTGTGCTTACCGATATCCCCGCGCATGCCACCGCGGTAGGAGTGCCCGCCCGAGTCGTTCATTCACGCCAAAATACCGCCGCTTAAAGTCTGCACTTACCTTTGAATGTCCACCCCAATATCCTGCCCGCGCGCTGGATGAATATCGCGGGACCCAGGATCGAATCGTTTAAAAACATCTGAAAACCTGCTGCAAAGCTGGAAAGTTTTGCCCGATCTTATCTGAAGTTTCCCCACGTTTACGGACTTGCATCTGTCCAGTAGCATGCCATCATACCGCACTGCGAAAGGGTTCTGGAGTCAGATGACATACTGCCTGGGTATCGTTACCAAATTTGGACTGGTCATGGCGTCGGATTCCCGCACGAATGCGGGCTACGATCAGGTCAACACCGTCAAGAAAATGCACATTTTTGTCACGCCCGGTGACCGTGTGTTTGTCATTCTGGCCAGTGGAAGCCTTTCCTGCACGCAATCGGTGGTGACCCTGCTGCGCCGGGATTTTGACAAGGGGCTGGGGCTCGCGACTGCTGGATCCATGTACGACGCCGCCCGGGTGGTGGGTGAAAAAATGCGGGCCGTTCGCGAGGTGGATAAGGCCGCCCTGGAGCAGGACGATTACAAATTCAACGTTCACATGTTGCTCGGCGGGCAGATCAAAGGCGAGTTTCCCCAATTGTATATGATGTATCCGCAGGGCAACCCGCTGCAAACCAGCGAGGAATCGCCGTTCCTTCAAATTGGTGAAACCAAGTACGGCCGCCCCATTCTCGATCGCGGCATTCGATTCAACAAAACAACGCTGGAAGAGGCGGCAAAATATGCGTTGCTGTCAATGGACAGCACCATGAAGAGCAACGTCACGGTGGGCCCGCCGGTCGATCTGCTGGCTTATCCCGTGGACGAGTTGAACATCACCCGGCATCGCCGATTCATGCCTGATGATTCGGACCTTGCCAAGATCCGCAACCGCTGGGAAGGCGCGCTTCGCCAGGCGGTTGCCCGCCTGCCGGATCTTCGTTTCAACGCCAAGCCCGGCGGTCGTGAGGAAGACTCTATTCAGATCGTCGACGGCGGTTCTTCCGAGGGAATCGTCGATCAGGCACAGGCCGGACCGAGAAATACGCGGGCTTAGGATCAATCGCGGAGATTGATTGCGCTATCGCATCTTCACTATCGTCTCGGCAATCTCGCTGCTGGTCTGCGTCGCAGCTTGCATTCTCTGGACAACCGCTCCGACGACCTGGCATTTCGTCCTGGACACCGGTCACCCCGCCACGCAGCACAACCTTGACCTGACGTTCGTGCGCGGGTTCGACAGCTTCATTAAAAGCGGTCGGTGGATCCGCTGGACATTGGTGCATGTGCAGGTTCCAGTTGTGATCGTTGCAGTGATGTGTGGGGCGTTGCCCATCATCTGGCTGTTGCGCCTTAAAACTGCGCTGATACCAGGAACCTGCCCTGGTTGTGGATATGATCTCCGCGCGTCGCCGGATCGATGCCCCGAATGTGGAAAAACCGTGGATCATTAGCGCACCTGGTCGTTGCGTATCAACCAGGCACCAGATGAAAACTACACGTTCAGCAGATCCATCGTCTCAAACCGGTTCTTCAACACATCCACCGAATTCACGTTCAGCCATTGTTCCAGCAGCGTTGCATAGACCCTTCGAAAGTCGGTCGTATATTTCAGGTCGCCGCTGTCCAGATCGATTAACGATGGATAGCTGCCGTGCAGTCCACCTTTCACCTTCCCACCGATGAGGACCACCGGTCCGGACGTGCCATGATCCGTTCCGTTGGAATTATTCTCGGCCACGCGCCGACCAAACTCGCTAAAGCACAGGATCGTTACCTTGTCGGCCATCCCCTTGGCTTCCAGATCAGTCATGAAAGCGCCGATGGAACTTGAAACCTGGGTTAGCGCAGCCTCGTGGGCGTAGATCTGGTTCGCGTGGGTGTCGAATCCACCGGTCTCGCAGTAAAACAGCTTGGTGCCGAAATTGCCCGCGATTAACTGGGCAATCAGGCGGAGATGTTGTCCCAGTCCGGAATAAGGATACTGTGCATCGGGCTTGTAACCCTTTAAGTGCGACATCTGATCGGCTGTTAATATTGCATTCGTCGCCTGGCGTGAAAGGAACTGCAGCGCAGGCGATTGATCGCGCACCGCGTTCAAATCGCGCAGGATTTTGTCGGCGGCTTTTGGATCGAATTCGCTGCCGGCATCAAACCGCACGCGGAAATCCTCCATCGACTGAATCGACGCCACCGGCGCAGCTTCGGCAACCAGCGCCTGGGGCAACTCCGATCCGATATTTATCGCACGCAGCGAATTGTCCACACTCGTGCCGCGAATGGCATGGTCGAGATAATGGCCCAGCCAGCCGCACGGTTCACTTTCGGTGGGGTTTGCGGTCTGCCAGATTTCCATCGAGCGAAAATGCGATCGACTCGGCTGCGGATAACCGCATCCATTTACGATCGCTAATTTGCCAGCATCGAACAGCTTCTTGAATTCGCCCATCCCGGGATTCAGCGCCAGGTTGTCGTCCAGCTTATGAAATCGGCTGCTGATTCCGATGTTCTTCCGCGACTTGTGATAGACCTCATTGGAATAAGGGATGACGGTATTAAGCCCGTCATTGCCACCAGACATCTGCACGACCACCAGGATGTTGTCGTTGCTGACCGTCGGATTTGTCGCCGGTGCGCCAAAGGCAAACTTGCCGAGAAACGATGGAATCGTCCCACTGAGGCTGACAACACCAAGGCCGGATAAGCCGACTTTCAACAGGTTACGTCTGCTGTGGCTCATATTTTCTCCCTTAGAGATGACCTGACGATCGATCCATCATGCCAGTTGAAATTCTGGAACGGCCATCAGCAGATGCAGCAGGCCGCGGACCTTATCGTTCAAAATATCTTTATCCAGCACAAAGGGCTTTGGCTCGCGCGGGGTGCCGTGATCCATGTATGAAATCAACGTGGCGCGGGTGGATGGATCGAGATTGCCATCGAGCAAAAGCATCGCGTAATGATCGACGATGTCCGCCGATGTTTTGATCCCGTGCTTGAGAAGCCAGACCTCCATGTTGCTCTTCCTGGCAAACTCACCATTCCGCTGGGTCGCCAGGGCCTGCCCGAAATTAAACCGCAGCATCACCGTGTTGGCATTAATCCAGGCTTCACCGCCGTCCCAGCCTTTCACGTTCGGAGGTATGAGAATGTTCTGCCCCATCTTGGCCGTCTGCTCGCGCAGGAAAGGGGTGTTTACTTTCCCGCCCAGCGCCATCACCGCGCCCACCGCTAATTCAATCGGGCTCTTGATCCGGCTGCGATACGCCCAGTCACTGAAGAACAACCGGCTGCCCAGCAATTCGCTCAAGACCACTTTCAGATCCCACTTGCTGGCCAACAGCCGGCCCGCGTAGTGGTGGATCATTTCATCAGTGGGCTGCGGATGTACAAATTCCCTCAGTATGTTTCTTGCCAGGAATGTCGCCGCGGTGGGTTGACGGAGAATCAGATCCACCGAAGTGTCGCTGTCGAATGGGCCGGTCTCCCCGAAGATATTTTTATCCCCGTCATCAAAAAACTGCTTGTTGAAAAATGCGTGCGTCTGCCCCACCGTCCAGCCGGTGAAGGCACGGGCCAGCTGCTTTACATCATTTTCCGAATAGCTTCCGATCCCCAGCGTAAACAGTTCCATGACTTCGCGGCCATAGTTTTCGTTCGGTTTGCCGCGGCGGTTGTACTGTCCATCCAGCCACACCAGCATCGCCGGGTCGCGCCCCACGCCGGCCAGCAGGTCGCGGAAGCTGCCCAGCCCCTGCCGGCGAAAAAGTTCCATCTGGTTATGCATCATCTGCGGCTGATCCACCTTGCCCGCCGATGTCGCAAACCTCCCGTGCCAGAACAAAGTCATCCGCTCCTGCAGTGGATGCGCATTATTCAGCATGCGATACAGACACCATTCCTGAACCGGTTTAATCTCTTTAAAGGTGACGAATCCCTGCAGCTGTTCGATCAAATCGTTCAGCGGATCCACCTCCGGGTCAAAATCGAAAAGGCCCTGCACCGCCTGGGCCGGTGACAACGCCAGTGTCGCTGTGAGTTGATCGGCATTGGCCCCGAAACAGCCGCGCCTAAGGAGATGGCCCGCCCGACGCATGTCCCACGGCTCGGCAACGCTGGGTTGGAATGGATCAAAAGGCTGAGTCGGTGGATTGATTGAAGCGATCATACTGCTTCCCATGCAATCAAATGCCCCGTCAGTCATTACCGGCAGGCATTAGCGATGTTGCCGAAAAAAGCTGCCTCGGTTTGACTTCACCGCGTTATCTCAGCGTTATCTCAGTGCCTGGTTGTCGTAAGAGGTCATGTCCCTGGCCTTTGCCGCCGCCGTGCGAATGACTACATCTTCCTTTGTGTCATCCGCGAGTTGCCGGAGCACTCTGGCGCTTTTTTCTGGTCGGCGGCATTTTCAGCATTGAATTGGAGCCGGCCCAGTCGGCGGATCGCCTCAACGCGCCAAACCCGGTCCATCGATCCATCCTGCGCGAGCTGAAACATGTCTCCGGCATGCGCGCCGATGCTTTGCTGTCCCTCGCTGGTCAACACCTCCCGCACCGGTTCGATGGAATTCTTGAATTCTTCCAGCCGCTTTGTGTGCAGCGCGCCCTGAATGGTCAGTTTGTCATCGGCATGCTGGGCCTTGGTGATTTCAATCAGCGAATCATTCCCGGTTCCCAGAAAATCTTCACCGGCATCGAGTTCAACGTAGGCATCGCGTTCTTTGTAAAGTCGAAAACCCATCGCTGCCAATGCGTTGGCGTACTTACTCGCCAGATCGTAATTCTTCTCAAATTTCGCGAGCAGAATCACGTTGGACATCGTCTTTTTTATTTCGATCAGTTTGTCGAGTGTTGGAATGTTTGTTTCATATCCGACGATCTCTTCAGGATGCGTCGAGAAAAGGTGCATCGCCGAGCAGGTGGCTGCCTGGCAGATCAGGTCCAGGCCCTTAAGACCTGTGACCTGCGCTTCATTAAAGTCGCGCGTGTTTTGCAGATCGGTGTAAGCGGTTGTGTTCGCGTCATAGTCGGCAATCGCCTGGCGATACAGGTCGCCGGCATCGTCCTTGGGATCGACCATGGGCAACAGCGCGGGGACCGCTACATCCGTTAAATCCAGCGGTTTGATCGTCGCCTGAACCCAGCCGGTCGGCGCGGTTGGTTGCGCGAGCATTAATAGTTCATACGCCCCCGCGCCGCCCAGCACCGCAAGCACCGCGGAAATGATCCATCCCAACATGTTTCCAAACATTACTTCTCCCGATCAACTTCATCCGCCATTTACTTCGCGTCATCATGCAGCGCGTGCTTTTTGCATCGTCCCGACACAACGCAGCTTTACACCCATGCCCCCGCAAAGACATCAGTCCCTGTGTCCGACCTCCACCACATTACACGGCGGCAAGGATTGCATGAAGAGTTTTCCATACCGCTTGGTTTTTAATCGGCTGTCGAGAATCACCACGATGCCCCGGTCGCTTCTGCTGCGAATCAAACGGCCAAACCCCTGCTTTAATTTAATGATCGCCTCGGGAACCGAATAATCCATGAACGGGTTGCCTCCGCTGCGCTCGATCGCCTCAAGCCGCGCTTCCACCACCGGTTCATCGGGTACCGCAAAGGGCAGCTTCACAATGATCACGTTGCGCAGCGCATCCCCCTGCACGTCGATCCCCTGCCAGAACGCACCCGTACCAAAGAGCACCGCATCCGGGGTAGCCCGGAATCGATCCAGAAGAATCTTGCGCGGCGCATGCTGGCCCTGCACCAGAAGCGGATAGCCCAACGCCTCAATACGCTCTTTTAAACGGTTGGCGGCATCAATCAGCATGGAATAGCTGGTGAAAAGTACAAACGCCCCACCCCGCGTCTGATTGAGATATTGAATGATCTTCTCGCAGGCAGCAGGCATGAACCGC
Source organism: uncultured Phycisphaerales bacterium (assembly GCA_963792535.1). Lineage (GTDB taxonomy): Bacteria > Planctomycetota > Phycisphaerae > Tepidisphaerales > Tepidisphaeraceae > CBDAQA01. The sequence goes on along the minus strand of CAWBWQ010000003.1, from coordinate 655,473 downwards.
AACACATCGCCGGGCTCGGGCATATCAACTTCAACATACAAAGTTGCCTGGGACTGATAATCAAACGGCGACCCCAGCGCAAGCGTTTTGTCTTTCACAATCCCAAGCCGCGATCGCACGTAAGCAAACGGATCTTTCCCGGTTCCTTTCGTTGGCACTCCAGACGCGGTCGCGCCGGTACACAAAGTCGCGCTGGTCATCACCACACTATGCATTTTTTCAAACAAATGCGTTCGCAGCGCATCAGCGATCGACACGGGGGCAGCATGCAGGGAAACACGCTTGGGTGTTCGCCCCGCTACATCCATCCAGTAAACCGCATCCGGCATCGACTGCTTGAGGATCGCCTCGAGTGCTTCACCGAAATTGGCGACCTTCCCTGCTGCAGTGGTCAGCTCGGTAATCTCTTCTTCGTTCTTGATCTCCGCGAGCATCGCCTTCATATGCAGCGATAAATCGCGCAGCTTTGCCGAAAGGGTATTCTCCACCACGTTTGCCTCGCGAACGCGGCCATTGCCTTTGCCATGCTCGGCATGCCACCGCACGCATCGCTCAAAAAAATGTTCGATCAGGCCATTCAATTCAATCACCGCGCGGATGGCATCGTTCGCGCACGCGCCATGCACGCTCAGCATGCCTTTGCCGCGCTTGAGATCGTAAAGGGATCGCAGGTTGTATTTGAGACCCGCTTCGCTGATCTTCAAACCAAAATGCTGGCCGGCCACGTCTTCTACCGTATGGGCCTCGTCGAGAATCAGCAGGTCATATTTTGGAAGATAGTTAATCCCCGACATGCGCAGCGCCAGGTCGGAAAAAAAAAGTGCATGGTTCACGACCAGCACATTCCCCAGGTTCATCCTTCGCTTGGCGGCCTGCCAGAAGCAGGCCTGGTAGAAGCTGCACTTTTTCCCCAGGCAATTTCCCTGCTCCGCGCACACCTTGTCCCACACCGCCGGTTCCGGCACGCTGGGCAGCTCGGCTAACGAACCCATCCCTCGATCCTGGATCGATTGCTGAACCCATTCCTCAATCATCCACAGCGACTCGAGCTGCTTTTGATCTTCGAACAAATAACTCTGCCGCGATCGCGTCTGCTCCAGCCTGCGCTGACAGAGATAGTTGCTTCTCCCCTTGACCAGCACCGCGGTAAACTCATCGGGCAACAGGCTCTGGATCAGCGGGATATCTTTTTCAATTAACTGTTCCTGCAGCGAGATGGTGTGCGTGGAGATCACCACGCGCTTCTTATTTTTCACCGCGTAGTCAATGGCAGGTAATAGATATGCAAACGATTTGCCGACCCCCGTGCCTGCCTCGACCAGGAGATGATGCCCCTGGTTAAACGCCTCTGATACCGCCTCAGCCATTTCCAACTGCTGGGGACGATGCTCGTATTTCTCACCCAGCCGCCGCGCGATGGCTCCCTCAGGACCGAGAATATTCTGCAGCGTGCTGGGCATCGATAAACAAGATGATATGCACCGGCAAGGGGATTTGCGATGCGAATCAACTGCCCGATGACGCAGGAAATTAAATACGAGCCCACAAGGAGCTCACAATACTGATCCGTGTTGGGCAACCTGCGCATGGCGCGGCTTTGGGTTCTAACGCTTCGCACACGCTCCAAGGGTTCCAGAAACAGACATACTGCTTCCGCTTTGGGTATTGCTTGAGATTCCACTAACTTTGCCAGCATACCGCGTCGTCGCATGCAGACGATGGTCAGCACCGGGCCACTGTCGCAAGTGCGGCTATGACCTTCGAGCTACGCCCGACCGATGTCCCGAATGTGGAAAACATCCCGGTTATGAAACGGGGATGCCGGCGTATTTTCATCCGGTCAGTGTCCAAGCGAAGGTTCCGGTATCGCCGTTGGTGAAATAGAAGTTCCCGCGGATGATTCTGTTCCGCAGCCGCCCGATGGAATAGACCGGGTCGCCGGGTCGTTTTTCCGTGGCGAATACTCCCGCCGGGGTAATGGTTCCGATTCCATCCACCGCAGCGGTTGTCCCGTTGGGGAAGAAATTGGTGGCAGCGGATGTCCACACGCCGGTAGTGTTGTCTTCAGCTGTGAATGCGCCGGTCTGAGTGGTGACCAGACCCTTGTTGGGCCCGCGCTTGATGATCCACGTGCCGGTATAGCCGCCGACGATATTAGGATAAGGATCCTGGACGGTCAGCGTGGTCGGGCTGACAGCGGTGTTGTTGGTCAGATCGGATTCAACCACCGTGTTGGTAGTGTTCACATCAGCCAACAGATAATAAACGCCGGGGATGGATCCGATGGGAATCTTTCCGCTCACGCGGAAAACCTGATGTTTTCCGGGGAGAATGTGGAGGTGTTCTATAATACTGTCGACAAAAATCGACGATGCGCCATTGGGATTAGTGCTGGCGCTGAAGGTGGTGGTTGATTTTCCAACAGCCGTCACGTTCCCGTTGTTGAAAATGCTCAGGGAAACAGAGACGGTCTTGCCCGGCAAGGCTGAACCGGAGCGCGGCACCGCGGTGGTTAAAGTCGCGCTCAGATCAACAAACGCTGCATTCACCGCCACGACAGGATTTACACCGGCGCCGGTGGTGATCTCAAAACTGGTTGCGCCCGTTTTGTCTGTCACGGTGGGAACCAGCGAATAGCTGCCCGCTATTGCGTCGGCGGGTTTCATGTTTACCGGCACCACGAACGACTTGCTCGCGCCCCCAGCCAGCGTCACGTTCCGCTTGATCGTTCCGACGACCGTGCTGGCGAACGATCCACCCAGATACCGCAAGGCTGAAATAACAATCGTCTGCAGGCCCGAAACTTTTGCCAGACTTGAGTTCAGCAATTCAACGGTAGCCGATCCGCGCAACCGAATTCTGCACGATGCTAGCGGGCACGGTGGTTTTGGTCAGCGACGGCTGCACCACCTGCGCGTTTACGACAGCGGTTCCCGCGGGCGAAACCGTCGGCGCGTAATTGGCATCGCCGGAGTACTGCGCGATGAAGGCCATATACCCCGGGATAGTTCCAGTCAGCGGCAGCTGAGCTACGCCGGAAGAATCCACACTAATAGTCTGGCTGGGGTATGTTCCGTTGTAGGAGAAAAACTGCACCGTTCCCGTGGGGGTCGCCCCGCCGGCAACGGTTGGTGTGATGGTGGCGGTAAATGTTTCACTTCCACCGACAGCGATAAACGGTATGGTATCCGTGATCGCTACCGTGCTGGTCAGTGTGCCGGTGAGAAGTGTGCGGGTTTCGAGCTGTTCGATCAGCGTACGGGTTTCTTTATTTTTAGCTCGCACTGATCCAGAAAACCTGCTGCGGGGTGGAATTGGCATCGCATACCCTTACGAAATAGATGTGAAAGAAGCTGGGAACACGCGCGTCCCCGAATCTAACCGGCCCCAAGCGTAGCCGCTGCACGATGTGTGTCAAAGCAGATAACTTAATGAGGGTAAGGCAAAATCGAATTTAGAAACGAAGTTCTGCCAGTGGGCGATCGATCATTCCATGCTGGTGGGCGAGCTGATGAAACAGGCGAATCGCTTCAAGCTGCCGCGGACCGATATCGTATTTGAGGTACTGGGTCATGTATTTCAACGCCAGGTCGCCGGGCCATCCGCGCGGGATGGCGTCGCGTTTAATAATGTCGTCGAGATGAGCCATTCCGAGTTGCTTGGATGATTCCAGTTGCTGCGGCAGATCGCCCAGATCGACATCGTCGCGCGCCACCCAGGCTGCAAACACAAATGGTAGCCCGGTGAGTTCCTTCCACGCCTGCCCCAGATCAATCTGATAGTCAAAACCAACAGGCTCTTCGCAGACAACCTTATCGCCTATTAAAAGCAGCGACTCCTCCCGCGTATGCCGGGACGCATGCTCGAAATCCTTGAATTCCGGAACAATCCCATATCGCTCGGCTAACAGCACTCGCGCAAGCGCCACCGAAGAATGGCTATGCACATCGCACGCAAGCGTGCGAATCTGCTCCACCGGCACCCGGCTGAAGATGCGAACAGTCAACGTGGGGCCGTCGCATCCAATTCCGCCGCTGGTTATCAGCCGGACATTTTCCAGCCGCTGATAATCGATAATCGGAAGCAGCGCGACATCAAATCGCCGCTCGGCAAGGCCGTCGATCAGCCTGGCTGGAATGTCCAGGCTCAGCCGGAGATCGCGCGCCTCATCAAGGCCGAAAATAAGTGGCTTGGCGTTTAAGTAGCTCACACTCCCCACGCGGAGCTGGGGTCGGCGAAGGATTGAAGGTGAAACAGAGGCCAGTCGCATCGTCACAAGTGTATGCTCGCGATGCAGCTCTAAGTTTCAAATCAGGTGAACCCTCAGCGCCGGAAAAAATCGCGGACCATATCGCGGTCCTCCGGCGGAACGCGGTCGTCGTTAACCGCGGACCCACCCGCTGATTCAACTGCAGACCCGCTCCATCGCGCAGCAGGCGGATTTGATTGCAGGTTCGACACACCCCCACCGCCTGTTGCATCGCCGAAACTGTCTTTGTTTGACGAACTATCTCCGCCTGCAGCAATAGCGCCGCTGCGATCGGAAGATCCCCCCTGCGCATCGGCCTGCCGTGTATCGCGCTGAACCTTCGAAGGATCACCGGCGCTCCCGCCACCCACACCGGCGGTTCTATCGCGGCCGGCTTCGCCTTTCGTAGCATTTGGATCACCAGGCGAAATCCCTGTCGACGCGCGCGTGTCCATCGCATTGCTGCGGGTTGAATCGCTCATCGGATCGTTGATAACCGATGCGTCGTGACCGGGATTGGTCGAAACTGTCGCCGATTTATCTGCCCCCGCATCCGAAAGTACAGCCAGATTTGTATCCGTGGCCTGCGAACCTGCGGGTTGAAATGGAATCACCGCGAGGATGATGACCGCGGTCATCGCCAGCCCGGTTGCGCTCCAGCTGCGCGGACCCCATCGGCGCAGCAGCACCTCCGAAGGCGCGTGCCGTCGGCATCGATCAACCGCCAGGTCATGAATGATCGTCTGAAACCCGCGGTCGGCATGATCGCTGCTGAAAATGGCGCTGATGAGCAGATCGTCAAACCCAAGCTGGCGATCCGCTTCCGTGACCGCCTGCAGGCGGGTCGGCCGGCCATAAAAGGCGCGGATCGCCCCGAAGAAAACACCGACGATTCCACACAGAATTAGGATTGGAACTGTCGGTAGCGAACGCCAGGCTGCAAGCAAAATCAGCGGTATCGAAATCAGCGACGCAAGCAGCATCCCCAGCCCGAGTTGTTCCGTCGTGCGCACCATCACCATCCGTCGATAGACGGCATCGGCAAATCGCTGTGCTGCATCTTGACGGTTGGGCGTCATCGGTTTTATGAAAAATGAAGCAAACGATCCCTGCGGCTATTGATCCGCGGACATTTCACGAAGAGTTTGGCGGATGCATTCCATATGCGGATTGATCTCCAGCGCACGCTGATAGGCCCGCATCGCGTGTTCCATCTGGCCCAGGTGCAGAAAGCAATGACCCATGCCGGCCCAGGCACCGAAGTGGCATGGCATAAGCCGAATGGTTTTTCGACAGTCGGCTATCGATGCTTCAAACTGCTCCTGCAAAAAACGCGCGATCGCCCGTTGATTGTAAGCCTCGGCAAAATCCTGGTCACTTTCAACCGCAAGATCGAAATGCTCCACTGCCTCGGTCAGCTGCCGCGCGCTTAATGCACGCGACCCCCGGCTTAGTTCAGAATTGGCAACCTGTGAACCCAGGCGAAACCAGATCGACCACAGGGCATGTTCGGCCATCTGATTCACGGTGGGATCAGGGTCAGCCAGCTGCGATGCAACCGTTTCGATACAACTGCGATCGCCGACCATCGCAAGGCAAAGCAAGGCTATTTTACGGGCGTCGCGGTCGCCTTGCGTGACCAGGCGGGTAATCTGCCCGCAGTTCCATCGCAAACGCAAAGCATCAACCAATCCGTGTAGATTGTTGGATTCAATCAGCGGACGAACCACCGATACAAACGCGCTGGATTCAATTGCAGTTGGCATGACTTTGCCGGCAAGGCATATGTTTCTCCGCACTCACATGAATGCACTCAGATCGCCCCCATTATAGGCATAACCGCAAAGCACAATCCATATCAATTCTTCGTCCCCGCTTCTGAGATTCGCCTGCGCAGCGGCTTCGGGTAGGCTGTGTGACCCAAGGAGATTGACCGCGATGAACCCCAATCCTGATTTAAGCAAAGGTCCCGGCGCATCCGATGCCTGGCGCGTTTTTCGCATCATGGCCGAGTTTGTGGAAGGATTCGAATCGCTGGCCAACATCGGCCCGGCAGTAACCATTTTTGGATCCGCGCCAGCAAACCCGAAGATCCGTTTTATCAGGCCGCCGAGGCCACTGGCAGATTGTTCGCAAAAGAAAACTTTGCCGTCATCACCGGCGGTGGACCCGGGATTATGGAAGCTGCCAACAAAGGATGCTTCGAAGCCGGTGGCATGAGCGTCGGTTGCAACATCACCCTGCCCCACGAACAGGAGGCCAACCGCTATCAGCAAATTACACTGGATTTCCACTACTTTTACGCCCGCAAAGTGATGTTTGTAAAATATGCCTCAGCGTTCATCTGCTTTCCCGGCGGATATGGAACCCTGGACGAATTTTTCGAAACGATCACGCTGATCCAGACCATGAAAATCACGCCTTATCCCATCATCCTGTTTGGAAAGGCCCACTGGTCGGGGCTCGTGCAATGGATGAAATCCACGCTGTCACCAAACCTGATTGATGAAGAAGACCTGGATATTTTCCGGATTGTCGATACACCCGAAGAAGTGGTAGCCTGCGTCAAGCAGGGCATCAACAAACCCTGGTGGGAACCGCGCGATGAGCGACTTCGCATGGCGGCGATGGGCGATGAAAGCAGCCGCAAAACACCCCTGGCCCATGCCGCCACCAGCACCACCGGCGAAGGCACACGCTACGGCCGCCGCCCTCACCGGCCCGACAAAAAACATGTGTCCACCGAGGGAAAGCCTGTTCAATAGAAATGCCAAACCCGGTCGGGATTCGAATCCATGCCGGCCAATCCTTGAGTAAATTGCTGAAAGCCGACTTTTCGAAACTGATATTTATAGGTTTCATGTCCCAAGACAAACTAGGATGGCCAGCGTTTTTCTAGTTGTAAGTCTATAATTGCTAACTGCTTATCGCAGTTGATTGTCCGAATGCTCAAAGCTGGCTTCCGCGAGGTATAAAAACTTCAAGCGCGGAACGGATTAGGAAGCCCGATGAAAAGTGATCTACAGGTAAGCAGACTGTTTGGTTCGTTCGAGAGCTCGATTCCACACCAGAAAAATCACTCCGCCCGGGCACGACCCTCGCCATTCTTGCCAACGCTGTATGATAGCACTTCACCTAGTTCCTGCCGTCCATTATCTCCGCGTAACTTTGAACTGAATATCTGAAACTTGGAGCATAACTTCTTTGGTTGTCGTCCCCGTCCAGTAAGTAATAGGCTGTTCAACGGTGAGGTTGTATTGGCCTGGAGCAGAGAATTGAAAGAATTTATGGAGGTTAAATTCCCACGTTCGACTCATCCCTGGTTGCACGACTATTTTCGGGCCAGAAAAACCTTGCGACTTCGTCGGGTCAATATCTATCCGAGGATACGATTTGTCGCTAGTCAGTGTAACGGAATCAGGCAGCTCGCCCAGGTCGAAAAGCGTAAAGGTCTCATGTCCAATGTTTTTCAATTCAACGCGAACATCAACAGAATCGGTCGGACCTTTTTGCGCGGGTACATCGACAAGCAATATACAGCGTAAAGAATCATTGTCGGCCCGCTGCTCGCACCTACCCCTTGCGATGTCCACTGGAGCAATAGATTGTGTCGCGGCACTTTTCCCACATTGCTGACAACTGACTACGCCAAGAAGTAGAAACGCATACGCTATCAAAACAGCTAAGTTCGTCATGGGTGATCCTTGGTTTAATTGAAATCGGAATTCTTGTATACGTGGACCTACTTGGGAGGATATATAGAGGCAGTCACCTATTTAGGAATATAGGTGGCTGTCCCGGTATCGCCCCTGGTTTCGAGCCCGCAGGTGACCGCTCCCACAGCCGTACGCTATGCCTGGCGCAGAACCCAATTGCGAATCTCTATAACAAACAGGGACTGCCGGCATCGCCATTTCGCACTGATTCCTGGGATCCAAAGAGTGCGACCGACCCAGCGAAATAAAATCATCTGTACGGGAGCTGCTATATGAAGATAAACCTGCGATTCTTCATCTTGCTTTCGATCACCTTGGGCAACTTCATGTCGGACCGAGCGCGGCAGGTGACAATGCGCTGCCAGCCACAAACCCACAACTGTCCAGCGGCACATCCTCAACACCTGCCGACGATGTGGACGTTATGACCGGAAAGACCAGCGGGCGATGGATGCTTTCGCCCGGACCTTGGATGCCAAACAGCATGGTGAAGCTGGCACCCGATAACAAAGTGCAGCGATACAGGTCCGGCTACGACGATACCCTTGGCTTTATCAATTGCTTCAGCCACATTCACGAATGGACGATGGCCGGCCTCGGCATGATGCCGTCCATCGGACCGCTGCATACACACGCGGGCGCCGATGACACCGGTTACGGCTCGCACTTTGATAAAACCACCGAACAGGCTGGCGTTGGATTTTACGATGTCGTGCTTAAAGAAAGTGGCATCAAGGTCGAACTTACTGCGACCACGCGCGCCAGCCTTCAACGGTACACATTTCCAGCCAGCGATCAGGCACGTGTGCTGTATCCGTTTATGATTCCCAATGAGTACGAGATGCATATTTTATCCGCATCCGTCCGACGCAATGGAAACAATGAGATCGAGGGAACAATTCAAACCGATGTGCCCAAAATCGGGTACCTCGGTAAACAGCGTTTCAATCTGCACTTTGTTTCTCAATTCAGCCAGCCGTTCGATTCGCTGGGTGGATGGCAGAACATAGGCGGAAAGGATGTTACCATCGCAACCAACGGCTATCGACCTGCCGCCGAGGTGGGTGACTTCAAAGACGGCCGGATTTGGAACGACGAGCCGGCGCTGGAACTTTCCGGCGACTGCGGAGCATTCATCAACTTCAAGACCACAGATGGTCAGGCGCTGGAAGTCCGCACGGGCATTTCGCTGTGCAGCGTAGACGACGCCCGGCAAAACCTGGATCAGGAATTGGTCAAGCCGTTCGGCTGGGATTTTCACGCCGTGGTGCAGAACCAGCGAAGCGTGTGGAACGAAATCTTTAACCGCATTGAAATCGATACACCCGACGCACGCGAGAAGATGCGTTTTTATACCGGCTTCTACCGGGCGCTGTCGGGTCGCAACATCTGGAGTGACATCAACGGCAAATGGATCGACCCTTTCGGTCAGCCGCAACAGCTGAGCGATCCGGAAGCTGTAATGCTGGGGTCCGACGCACTGTGGACGACATTCTGGAACCTGAACCAGATGATGAATTTGATCGCCCCGGAATGGTCCAAGCGATGGACCGATTCCGAGCTGCAACTCTACGATAAGTGCGGCTGGCTCGCTAAAGGACCGGCAGGCCTGAAATACATTCCCGTGATGATGGCCGAGCACGAGATTCCGCTCATGGTGGCGGCCTACCAACACGGGCTGAAAGTGGATGCGGAAAAGATATTGCAGGCCGCGGTGAAGATGCAGACCACACTGCCTGAAAAAGACCTTCCCGGCGGCGGCGCAGTCGGTAATGCCTTTCTGGAGAGTTATCTCAAATATGGCTTTGTCGCCGAGGATGGGCCCAGTGGGAAGAGCGGCGGATATGGTTGGAAGAAGCCTTGTACTTCAGATACTTTTGAATACGCCTACGACGACTGGTGTGTGGCTGAACTTGCGACCGTACTCGGTCACAACGACATCGCGAGCCAATTTCTGAAGCGCTCGAAAAACTGGCAGAATAATTTCGATCCATCAGTCGGTTTCGCGCGCCGCGGAAAATGAATGGCCAGTGGACGACACCGTTCGATCCGCTTCGCACGCCCGGCTTCACCGAAAGCGACGCGTGGATCTACACATGGTTTGTGCCGCAGGATCCACCGGGGCTGATCCAGGCGATGGGCCGGGATCGTTTCATTCACGTGCTGAATGACGGATTCGAAAAGTCGGCGCTGCATCGCTTCAACGGCGGCGGCCGGTCCATGGTGTATCACGGCAACGAACCGTCAATGCAGATGGCATGGCTGTTTAATTGGGCGGGCGAGCCGTGGTTAACTCAGAAATGGGTGCGATCCATCCTCAAATTGTATTACGGTTACACACCCAACGACTTTTATCTCGGCGATGACGATCAAGGACAAATGAGTTCTTGGCTGGTGATGGCAACGATGGGTTTGTTCGAGATGGACGGCGGCTGTCGACCTCAACCTGTTTATGAGCTTTGCGCACCGTTATATTCAAAGATCACGCTCCACCTTTCCCCGAAATTTTATGGCGGCACAACCTTTGTCATCGAAGCGCCCAAGGCCTCGCAGGAAAACTGTTACATTCAATCCGCGACGCTCAACGGCAAGCCGTTGAAACAATGGTGGATCTCCTGGCAGGACGTGGCAAAGGGTGGCCGATTAGTGCTCGACCTGGCGTCCACACCGAACGATCAATGGGCCAAAGACTGCCCGCTTCCGCCTTGAACGGCGCACGCTTGCACCCAATCACGGCGCGTGCGACGCAGGGCTTAGGCAAATCAAAGGCAAATCAAAGGGGTCGGGAAGGCTCTGTCTCGACCCTCTATCTGTCCGCATTTTGTTCGCTCGCGCGGCGGTGCAACGCGCAATACACACTACAGCATGGAGACCTCAAAATCGCCATGGAAGGTGATGCAGCTGGCTTATCGTTTAGCGCAGCGTGTTCTGCCAGCTCATTCCAGCCCATGCAGTCGCAAGGATTTCACTCTGGCCCAGTTGTTCGCGTGTTTGGTGGTACGCGAGCTGATGCACTGTAGCTATCGCGGCGTCGAGTCGCTTCTGACAGACACCGACTGGTGCAAGTTGATCGGCATGCCCCGGCCTCCGGATCACAACACGCTGTGCCGCGCGTTTCACAGCATCGTGACACTTGCCCGCACCAGTCGCCTGCTCGATCTGCTGGCCAGTTGGTTCGAGCAATGCAAAGTGCTGGGGACCGACGCGGCCATCGATTCCACGCTGTATGACACCCACCATCGCAGCCGCCACTATGAGCGTCGCCTGCGGCATCGCCGCGAGAGCGACAAGACCTCGGCAGACACAATGCGCAGTCGCACCGCGCAAATCACCCAAGCTCGTTCTGGCGACCGATGTGGCGTCGCACGTGATCCTTGACGCGATGGCCAAGACCGGCATGGGAAGCGACGCGCCAGACTTTGTTCCGGTGCTCCGGCAGGCGACTCGTCGCCACCGTGTCTGGTGCGTCTACGCCGATGCCGGATATGATTCAGAAGCCAACCATGTGACAGCACGCGAGCAAATGGGAATCCGGTCGTACATCAAGACTGGCGTTGGTCGCCAGACCAGCAAAGCACCGTCGGGCCATTATCGCCGAATGATGCACTATTTGATTAGCGGCTCGCAGAAGGGCCAGCCCTATGGCTGCCGCGCCGAAGCCGAGACGGTAATGAGCATGCTCAAACGGAACCTTGGAGACAGCCTTCGCAGCCGCAGCACCCGCGCGCGAAAGCTAGAGCAAAGGCTGATGGCGATCACTCACAATCTGATGCTGTTAGCCAAGCTGGAGTGAGGGTCGAGACAGAGCCGGTCGGGAATGTTTTCAAAGACTCCCGACGCCTTTGAATTTCCCGAGTCGCCGCAAACCGTTCCCATGTACATGCCCGAATGCTGGATCAACGAAGGCACCAATGATCTCATCGTCCTCGACATCTACGGCAACAAGCCTGACCAGCTAAAGCTCACCCGCTACCAGGCGTTTGCCGTCAGGCCTCCGTCGCCTAAATCTTGACTGGTTGGCCTCATATGAATCGTGAATCGTACCACTGCCCTACTTCTGGGCACTGATAAGGTGACATCCTTTTTTGGAGAAATCAAAGGGGACGCGAATTGCTGTGTAGAAAAGCCTACCAGTTCGCGTCCCCTTTGATTCGGCCATAATTGTATGACCTCGAATGCAAATTGCTTGGTCTTGCATTGTCATTCGAGGTCAGCAACTCAACAATTATGCGGTCTATTTTGACCAACGAACAACTCTAGTCGCAACACCGTTTTGAAATTCGATTAGACATTTTTCTGTCAAAGGACCATTGTAAACCAAATTGACGTTTCCATCGGAATATTTCGTTTGGTGGTCGGGAACACCAATTAACGCGATGACCTGATCTGTTGTTCTGCCAACGATCTTACGCTGGTCCGTTCTATCATGAAACTTAGCTGTCGCGATCCAAACAGGCAGAAGGCAGCCTAACGTTATGATGGCGCATACCACGAGCACTAAGCCGCGCGCGCTCCCTCGAGCATGGTAATCCGTGTTCCAAAATCTATTTGTATCTCTCTGCATGTGGAGATTTGCTCCTGATTTTCCTTTATTCCGTTCCAATTGTTGCTTCACCATGCCAAGAGTACTTCTTTATTGCGATGAAAGAGGGATATATAGGGAAAAGAGGGATATATAGGGACAGTCACCTATTTAGGAATACAGGTGACTGTCCTGAATGCCATTCGGTTAGTCTGTTTTCCCCTGCAATTTCAGCTCATTTCGCAACTGTGCTCTTGGTCGGGTCATTTTTGTATACGTGTCCTGCAGGTCTTTGATCACACGCGGCTGGTGTCGGTCGGGTCGCAGAGGATTTACTACTAAATCAGGGATCGAAGCGCCGGGGGCGGCCCATAGCAACCAGCGCAGGGCGTCGATGAAACTGATTCGCTCGGGATCTACTTTCTGCCGCAACGCTGCTGCGGCGGCCACGGCTCGCACCATGTTGTAGACCAGGCAATACACCGCCAGTTCCTTCATGACCCCATCGGCTGATTTGCTCTTGAGCTTGCGCATCTTCAGCGTTGTCTTGAGTTCGGCGAACCGTGTCTCCACGCGCCAACGCGTGCCATAGAGGTCGGCTACTTCTTTCTGAGGATAAAGCGTTTCATCCACCAGCGTGGTGGCAATGGTGACCACGTGTGTCCGCTGGCCCTTGTTAGCCAGCGTGTATTGCATCTCTCGAACTTCCAATGATTCGGGTATTGCATCCCATTGTTCCTGCGTCATCCACGCTGGTGCTTTAACCGGACGCTTCCAGCGCACGATCTGATCGCGTTTGCCCAGTCGGCGGACAAACTCAGAGTTGATTTTTTCTTCACTGCCGCGATGCCCTCTGCCTCGGAAGATGACCTTCTGCCGATGGTGACAGCGGAAGCAGGCTTTGACACCCCGCGACTCCAGCATCGCCAGATGAACAAAGGAACAAAAGCCTCTGTCGCCTACGACTCGACTGAGCTCGCCGAAGTCTATCAGATCACCCGCCTTGAGCAGTGGATGCAACATCCAGACTTTGGACAGTTCATGCGTAAACAGCGGAAAACCCAGCATCTCCACCACCATGCCGGTGAATGCATCAAACAACGCCAATAACTTGGGAACTGGAAAACCGCAGCCGGGCTTCTGACCTGAAGGGTACCCGAACGTCTTTTGCAGATCGGGTGTATCTGGTGTGATCGTGCTGGAACCATCGACCAGAAACGCCCGCAGACCATGCCACAAACCCGCCTGATCCTGCTGAGCGTCGGCCTGGCGGTGAACCGCCTTGCGCATCGCCAGCGAACTCTCCCGCAACAGCGTCTGCAATGCCGCCAGCGGCAATCTCTTTCTGGCGTCGCAATAAGCGCTGACGCTGAAAATCTGCCCCGCGATATGACGCAGATGCGCCATGGCGGTGTTGCAGGCCATCACCTGAATGATAAACAGATGCAGCGTCTGCACCGGCCCCAACTGCCGCTCCCGCCAGGTATGTCCCTCCGCCTGCACGGCAGCCAGAATAGACTGCTCCGGAAGATAATGTTGGAGATCGTTTTTAATGTTAGAGAGTATGTTGCTGAGCCGAGCCATCCGTGGCCTCCTGGTCAATGGTTGATTGCATCTAACCATTGTCACAAAACAGCCCGCATCGCGCCAGACGCGTGCAACCTGTATGTTGGCGCGGATTTACGAGCTAACCGAACGGCATTCGTGACTGTCCTGGTATCCCCCAGGGCAGGCCGATGAAGATCACCGGGGAGGGGTCACGTCTATGCTGCTTCGACTGATCGGTAGACCTTGCCGTGCTGGCGAAGCCAATCGATGTCACCCTGGGTGGCGTGCAGCTCGACTTGGCGTAGCAGTTCCACTGTTTCAGGCTCATAACAAGGTTCGGATGGATCCGCGTCAGGGATGACCGCTTCGACTTGCACTGCGATCACGAAGCGGTCGGTCCGCACCAGTCTGATTCGCTTGATGCGTTTGCCGGGCAATTTCGTTGGATTACTCATGGCGGTCATTGATCGATAAAGTGTACCGTGACCAGCTTGGCAATGTCCACGGAAATAAGGTGCGACCAGACGGCCTTTATGGCCGTCCCGTCGGCCAATTGTTGACTGACGTCGACGGCGGGATGGGGCCGGGCATCAGGGCGTTCGACCAGGCACTGGCCATGCTCGATGCCGTCCACGACCTGCCATTCAAGAATGCCCCGCTCTTCAAGTCGTTCGGCAGCATGTTGCCCAACGACATAACGACCAGTCAGGACCAGGGCACGGATCGTTTCAAATAGCGGTCCAGCCTGCATGCTGGCGGGATGATATTAGTCATCGCAGCGGTATGTCAATGAACGCCAAGCCTGAGACATCACCAGTTTCCTGCGACGAGTAAATCAAACCTGACGCGGGCAAATCAAAGGGGTCGCAAATCAAAGGGGTCGGGACTGTTTTCAAAGACTCCCGACCCCTTAGAATTTCCCCCTTAGAATTTCCCTTTCAAAGACTCCCGACCGGCTCTGTCTCGACCCTCACTCCAGCTTGGCTAACAGCATCAGATTGTGAGTGATCGCCATCAGCCTTTGCTCTAGCTTTCGGCGCGGGTGCTGCGGCTGCGAAGGCTGTCTCCAAGGTTCCGTTTGAGCATGCTCATTACCGTCTCGGCTTGGGCGCGGCAGCCATAGGGCTGGCCCTTCTGCGAGCCGCTAATCAAATAGTGCATCATTCGGCGATAATGGCCCGACGGTGCTTTGCTGGTCTGGCGACCAACGCCAGTCTTGATGTACGACCGGATTCCCATTTGCTCGCGTGCTGTCACATGGTTGGCTTCTGAATCATATCCGGCATCGGCGTAGACGCACCAGACACGGTGGCGACGAGTCGCCTGCCGGAGCACCGGAACAAAGTCTGGCGCGTCGCTTCCCATGCCGGTCTTGGCCATCGCGTCAAGGATCACGTGCGACGCCACATCGGTCGCCAGAACGAGCTTGGGTGATTTGCGCGGTGCGACTGCGCATTGTGTCTGCCGAGGTCTTGTCGCTCTCGCGGCGATGCCGCAGGCGACGCTCATAGTGGCGGCTGCGATGGTGGGTGTCATACAGCGTGGAATCGATGGCCGCGTCGGTCCCCAGCACTTTGCATTGCTCGAACCAACTGGCCAGCAGATCGAGCAGGCGACTGGTGCGGGCAAGTGTCACGATGCTGTGAAACGCGCGGCACAGCGTGTTGTGATCCGGAGGCCGGGGCATGCCGATCAACTTGCACCAGTCGGTGTCTGTCAGAAGCGACTCGACGCCGCGATAGCTACAGTGCATCAGCTCGCGTACCACCAAACACGCGAACAACTGGGCCAGAGTGAAATCCTTGCGACTGCATGGGCTGGAATGAGCTGGCAGAACACGCTGCGCTAAACGATAAGCCAGCTGCATCACCTTCCATGGCGATTTTGAGGTCTCCATGCTGTAGTGTGTATTGCGCGTTGCACCGCCGCGCGAGCGAACAAAATGCGGACAGATAGAGGGTCGAGACAGAGCCCTCCCGACCCCTTAGAATTTCCCTTAGAATTTCCTTCCTGCTTGGCGCGCTCGTGTCCTGGTCCCCTAAACTGGTGCCAGTAGGGTGTATAAACTTCCGATCCGGAAAGGATCAGGAAGTCGATGAAAAAGCGATTTACGGACGAGCAGATTGTTGGGTTTCTCCGGCAGGTTGAAGCGGAGGAAAAAACGATCGCGGAGGTTTGCCGGGAGGGCGGGTTTTCGCAGCCGACATATTACCAGTGGAAGAAGAAGCTGGGGTCGATGGCTGAGCCGGAGGTGAAGCGGCTGCGGGAGTTGGAGAAAGAAAATGGCCGATTGAAGCGATTGCTTGCTGAGCGTGATCTGGAGTTGGATGTGGTGAAGGAGTACCTGCAAAAAAAGTAGTTGATACGGCTGAGCGACGATCGGCGGCGGTGTTTCTGGTGTCGCGGAAGGTATCAGTTCGGCGAGCTTGCTGGTGGCTTGGCGTGGGCCGGAACTGGCTGAAATATCTGAGTCGGAGGAAGGAGGATGGTCTGGCTGATCGGTTGATGGAGTTGGCGAAAGAGCATCCGCGGTATGGAGCCAGGCGGTTGTGGGCGTTGCTGCGACGCGAGGGATTGAAGGTGAATTTCAAGCGGATCAGACGACTGTGCCGCAAGCACGGGCTGATGCTCAAGCAGAAGCGGCGACGTAAGCGACGTGGGATCGGCATTGGAGTGATTTGCAGCGCGAGTCGGCCGAACCAGGTCTGGGCTTATGATTTTGTGGAGGATCGGACCGAATCGGGACAGAAGCTGAGAGTCCTGACGGTGATCGATGAGTTCACGCGGGAGTGCGTGGCGGTGGAGACGGAATACCGGATGAACGCGAAGTACGTGGCCCAGACGTTGTTGAGATTGTTCAAAAGCCGCGGTGTGCCGGAGCATGTGCGAAGCGACAATGGTCCTGAGTTTATTGCCAAGCATCTGATGCGAACGCTTGCCGGCGTGGGTGTGAATGTTAGGCACATCGAGCCGGGCAGCCCGTGGCAAAATGGATTGGACGAACGATTCAATGGGAGCCTAAGAGATGAATGCCTGAACATGGAGACGTTCACGAATGTCGACCAGGCCCGAGCGATCATTAAGCTGTATGGCCGGCACTACAACACGGACAGGCCCCACAGCAGCCTGGGTTACAAAACGCCCGAGGAGTTTGGTAATGATTGGACGAACTCGAGCGGAAGAAAATGCGAGGTCCGCGAGTACGCGGACGGGTGTGAGGCTCCCCTCCGGAAGACACCGTTACAGGAAATGGCCGTTGTCTTCTGAGGGTTGGGTCCCCCGCGGATCGAGCGTCATGAACCGAAACACACACGAGCCGCCGAGCGTTTCGGCGGCTCCAAACAACGCCATCAAGGATCGAGAATTATACACATTCGCGTGGCACCAAGATCGGGGTCTGGACACTCGGTCATGACGAGCGGCATTATGGGGTCACTTATAATTATGTCCGCGACCTATGACGATGGACTGCTTGGCTGCACCCATTGCGGCGTTGGCATACAAGACAATCTATCCGCAATTACATCAAGCGGTCATAATTTTAAGTGACCTCGTTTATTTCTTTGGCTGATCGCACATCATTAGGCTAAGGCGCGTTTAGGGCGGTGGGATGATCGTGCAACCAAGTCTTAAGCTTATCGATTTCCTCGGCGCAATGCGCCCAAAAAGCTTCAGGGCCAAGGTGCGTGCCCGCAGATTCACCACCGATGCGATGAAGCGAGCAATAGGCTTGCCAAGCGACTACCTCATCTGAGCATGCCGCCGCCCGCATTAGAAATGGAATGCTGGTCTGATCCCCAATGCGATTCAAGGCACACGCAGCGTTCAATCGCGTATAGTAGGCACCATCGTCCAAAGCTGCATTTAGAAGCGGGACAGCGCCGGGCTCTCGGTAATATTGGAAGGCCAGAGCAGCGTAGTCTTCGTCAGGGTTCTTTTTCCCCACGGCAACAATCAGAGGTATCGCGTTCGTGTCCTGATTGAAGGCTAAACATTCGAGCGAGGAGGCCCGAGTGTGAGCGTCGGGATCCTGCTTGTATCTCGCGATGGCGTTCATTACTGCTTTGCCGCTCATGTCTCGAAGCAAATGAGTCAAAGCTCGACGCAAGTTCACATCGTTCAGCGACATTTTTATAAGCTTGATAACTACATTTTTTGAATCATCGTGGAAATCCGTCAGACTCGCAGCCGCAGAAAGCGGTATGAGTGGCAGAGTATCATCCACGGGTGAATAGCCATCCTTGCCATTTTTCAATATGAGGATGCATTTCATCCCGTGGTTGACAGCAAATTTAGCTTGATCGTAATAAAATCCTGAAACCATAGGAAGACGAAGTTTTAGTTCCTTTGGAGGCAGTCCTTTAACAGTTCCTATCAGTTCAAATTCATAGTCACCAGCGGGTTGCAAGGCTGTCGCCTCAACTATACCCCGCATATCCCTGACAGGCCGTGCCATCGAAGGTGTTGTTGCTGCCTGTGGATCGGGGGCTACCGACTTGATCACAGCAAATGCGATCACATCAGCCTTGCCGATGCTCTCTTCCAGCGGCTTGGACTCTGGGATGTATCCGCCATAGGCCATTTCGATTGACATGCAAAGGACCGAGATCGATATTAACGACGCAGTTGTATAAAGAGATCTTCGCATATACTTCGCTTTTAATTGAAGGCACCTACACCTGATCCGGTTCGTGTTACGGAATGGTACGTTTCAACCAAATGGTGGGTGTTGAGTTGAAAATCGTGTACTGATAAGGTGACGTCCACCGTTGTTGGTAATAGATGCCATCTCTTCAGCTCCAAGCATTAAGCGGTCGTACTGTAGAGTGACCCCGTTTATTCGCCTTTATCGATCGATTGATCGGATTGCTTTTGTTGATCGTCTTCTAACCTCAAAACGTTATCGATTTTCTTGTTCAGCGTTTCTATACAGGTCAATATGCGAATGAAGATCCGACCAGACATCCCAACTACCAGAAGAATACACCCCTCAACCAACTTGCCAGCGATATCTTCGATAGCTCCTGCGGTTAGCGAAAAGAGATGGCTCAACAATAATGTAATGGCACCTATCAACCAATATAGGCTAACGGCAATAAGTACCCACGATGCTAGCACGACGATTATCACGCTAGTCGGGCCAAACGCTTCGGTATTAAGCGTCTTCTTCAAACGGGTGCTAAGCACAAACGCCTGGTCCATGTTGATCCACTCATTGGCTCATTAACGAGGTGACATGCTTTTCATTTCCGGTGGTGTGATGCCCTATCAGGGTATTCTGTGAAGGCCTCATCGCCGTTCGAACGAGTGATAACGTAGACAGAACCCGAGGGGATAGCAAAACAAATGTAAGCGGGAATCCGTACATCCGCCCGAAGCCGGTTCACCTCAATTCGGCTGTTATTCCAGCTTCTTCAGAGGAACAACGCTCAGATATCCAAGTTGGAAAACATCCAACTACGAAGTCGGTATCAAAAACAGAAGCCTCGGACCTAGATCCGAGGCTTCTGGGTTTGGATTAAGGGTCGGTTGGTTTACTTCTTCATGCTGATTCCCGCGGCCTTGGCGAGGGCGGCGGCTTTGTCGGTTTTTTCCCAGGTGAAGCCGCCGTCTTCGCCGGGGATGCGGCCGAAATGGCCGTGGCGGGCGGTCTGCTTGTAGATCGGACGCAGCAGATTCAGGTGCTTGATAATCCCCCGCGGGGTCAGCGGGAAATGAGCCTTCACCAGGTCGGCGATCTGATCTTCGGGGATGACGGCGGTGTTTTCGGTGGAGACGGTGACCGACACCGGCTGGGCGACGCCGATCGCGTAGGCCAGTTGCACTTCGGCGCTGGTGGCGAGCCCGGCAGCGACGATGTTCTTGGCGATGTATCGGCCCATGTAGCAGGCGCTGCGGTCCACCTTGCTGGGGTCTTTGCCACTGAATGCGCCCCCGCCGTGCGCGCCGCGACCACCGTAGCTGTCGACGATGATTTTGCGGCCTGTTAACCCGGTGTCACCATGCGGACCACCGACGACAAATTTACCGGTTGGATTGATGTGGAAGATGATGTCATCGTTCCAATATTTGCGCGGCAAGACGGGCTTGATGACCAGGTCGATGATTTCCTGCTTGGCGCGCTCGGTCATGACGTCTTTTTTCTTATCCAGCACGGATTCATCATGCTGGGTGGAGACGACAACGGTGTGGACGCCGATGGGTTTTTCGTTTTCGTAAGCGACGGTGACCTGGCTTTTGCCGTCGGGGCGCAGCCATTTCAGCTTGCCTTTCTGGCGAACCTCGGCGAGTTTTTCGACGATGCGATGGGCCAGGTAAATCGGCAGGGGCATGAGCACATCGGTTTCGTCGCTGGCGTAACCGAACATAAGGCCCTGGTCACCGGCGCCTTGTTCTTTTTGATCGTCTTCGGCTTTGTCCACGCCGCGCGCGATATCGGGCGACTGGCTGTGGATGGCGGACAGGACGCCGCAGCTGTCGTAATCGAAACCGATGTCGGCGTGGATGTAACCGATCTCTTTGATGGTGTCGCGGGCGATCTGAGCGTGGTCCACCCAGGCGGTGGTGGTGACTTCACCGGCGAGAATGACCTGCCCGGTGGTGACCAGTGTTTCGCAGGCGACGCGGGCCTTGGGGTCCTGGGCGAGAATCGCGTCGAGGATGGCGTCGCTGATCTGATCGGCCACTTTATCAGGGTGACCCATGGTGACGGATTCGCTGGTGAAAAGGTGGGTGCTGCGGCGATATTGTGGCTGCATGTGCTGGCGCTCCTCCCGAGCGGAAATTAGAAATCGAGGCAATTTTTTCAAGAACGTTCAGGCCGCTTACAGGCGAGCCCGCTGAATCGATCGAGAAACGCAGTGTAGCGGATGCGACAGTACGGTTCAATCTGCAGCGAAACCGGGGGTATCGGCCGGGTGAGTCAATCAATTATTTGACTAGGAGATCGGTATTTTGTTGAGAATCTTTGGAGCGTAAATACCATCCGAATAACAGTTTATGATTTAAAATGGGTGTAACGCCAGTTTGATTCGCGTCAAAGAACAGGGGCAATTTAGCGCAACGATCGCAATCAACAGAGTTAAGCATTGCTTTTACAGCGGTTTACGTCTGGGCGAGACAGGCAATTTAGATGCACATAAGAGGCGCATTCAATTCGCGCCGCGAATGCCGCTGACCGGCAATTGCGACGTGAAACGGGATCGGGTCAGGATGGTTGTGCGTTGCATTTAGATCGTTGACAGGATGCGGGGTTGTCTTGACTGGCGCGGAAGCCATCCCTATTCTGCGCAGCGGGCTTGGGAGAGCAAATTCCGGGCATTCACTTAAATTACTTATCGGAGATCGTGTCATGTCACTCAAAGTCGGTATCAATGGTTTCGGTCGTATCGGTCGCCTGGTTTTCCGGGCGGGCGTGGGAAATCCCAACATCGAATTCGTCGGAATCAACGATCTTGTTCAGCCGGAATATCTTGCATATCTGCTCAAATATGATTCGACCCATGGCATCTTCCCGGGCACCGTCGGGCACGATGCGGAAGGAATTATCGTCAACGGGAAGAAGATTCCGTGCGTTTCCGTGCGGAGCCCCGCTGACCTTCCCTGGGCCAAAACCGGCGCGAACTATGTGGTGGAATCCACCGGTTTGTTCACCGACTTTGCCGGAGCAGAAGGCCATCTTAAAGCCGGCGCGAAGCGCGTGGTGATTTCGGCTCCGACAAAGGATCCGGAAAAGGTTCCCACGCTGCTCATGGGTGTGAATGAGAAGAAATTTGATGTTGCCAACACGGTGGTTTCAAACGCCAGCTGCACGACTAACTGTCTTGCTCCGATCGCGAAGGTGATTAACGACAACTTCGGGCTGGCCGAGGGATTGATGACCACGATTCATGCCACCACAGCGACGCAGTTGACGGTGGATGGTCCGAGCAAGGGTGGGAAAGACTGGCGCGGCGGTCGCGGCGCGTCGCAGAACATTATTCCAAGCGCTACCGGCGCGGCCAAGGCTGTGACACTGGTATTGCCGGAACTCAAAGGCAAGCTGACAGGCATGGCGTTTCGCGTTCCGACGCCGGATGTTTCGGTGGTGGACCTGACATTCAAGACCACCAAGGCGACCAGTCTGAAGGAAATCAACGCCGCCATGAAGGCTGCCGCCGAAGGCGAACTGAAAGGCATACTGGGTTATACGGATGAAGAAGTGGTTTCGACCGACTTCCTGCATGACAGCCGGAGCAGCATCTTTGATGCATCGGCCGGGATCGAGTTGAACGCCAACTTCTTCAAGGTTGTCAGCTGGTACGACAACGAATGGGGTTACAGCAACCGCGTCGTCGACCTGATGCTGCACATGGCCAAGAAAGACGGGCTGGTCAAGTAATTTCAGATCGCGTTTAGAAAGACCACACGAAGCCCCGGATGCAAATCCGGGCCTTTTTCTTTGCTGCTAGGTGGGAACCATTTCCACAGTCGCCGGCGGTATTTGTTCAGGAAATTGAGGCGGCGGTGTGACGAGGATCGGCACGGGGGCGGCTGCCTGGATAGTTACTGGTTTTTTCCAACGCCGATCGCGCTTCAAGCTGGAATACAGAAAGATCGCCGCGGTGAGCAGCACCGCCCAGGCGATGCCGGGATGTGTATTTTCGATAAACGCATAGACAGAATTGCCTCGATACACGCTTTCACTGAGCATGCTGTGCATCTCCTGGCTCATGGCGACGATCGACAAAAACAGATGCAGCACCGCGAATCCCGGCGACACCACCGCGGCAGCCGCGCTGAGGCTCGCGCCCCAGAGCAGATATCGCTGGTGCATCTGCACCATGACGGCAAAAAACATGATCCACGGGGTGGCTATGGCAATGAGAAACCGCGGGCTGCGGTGGCGGTCGTGGATGGCTGCGCCGATCGAGCAGAGAATAACGCAAACCGCCCAGACGCAAACGAGCAAATACTTCAGCGGCAATCCAACGCTTCCATCGGCCTGTTGCACGCGGCTCAGGTCAACACCGGGGTCAACATCGGCCATGAAATGAGCGATGCCGTCGCTGGTCGGCCCCTTGGGCAATGTGACAGCGGGTTCCATCAGGTCATCCCAGTTCCACTGGCGCTGAAGCAACTCAGGCAGGTTATTAGGTTCGCCGCGGGCCATGTCTTCGAAGTGATGCGTGCCGTAGAGGAAGCCCAGATCCAACCAGCCCCGGCTGGTGTTAAAAATCGGCATGCACAGCAGCAATGCCGTTGCGATCCAGCCCGCGGCGGCGAAGGGAATCGCCCGGCGCGGCGCAACGGCGAGCAGTACCCCCATGCAGCCTGCGGCCACCAGCACGATTCCGAGCCAGGCGCCGGCAAGCACATAAACCGGGTAGATGAGCAATCCTGCCGCCAGCCAGGCGATCGGAAGACGGGCTTTCCAGCTCCATTGCGCACACTGGTCATCCACCCACCATCCAACAGCAGCCAATCCGATAAAACCCACGATCGAAAATGCATGCGTCGTGTGCGCCGCGATGATCCAGGTGATCACCGCGGCGACGACCACTCCAAGGGGCAACCGAAAATACGATCGACGCGGTGCCCAGATGACCGAAACCATCGTTGCAAAAATCAATGTGAGATAGACAACCCACTCAATTGCATGCGGATTGACTGAACCTGGTATGAACTCATCGCCGGTGGGATTGGTGCCGGGCGTTCGCACCAGCCAAACCGCGGTGATGGCGGCGGCGCTGCTGAGCAGCCCGACGATCCAGCGCGACATCGCCGGAAGTCGACCCTGAAACAATGGCCAGAGCAAAAACAGCGGCGCGCCAAAAAGGATCTGTCCCTTGAACATCGACCCCGCTGCGATGATCGCACCGGCGCAGAACCACCAGTCCAATGATGCCAGCAGCAATGCCCATAGAAAAAACGGAAGCACCCAGCTGTCCCACTGCGGCCAGCAGTGCGCGTTCCAGATCAGGGCGGGGTTAAACCAGAACAGCAGCGCGCTGACCAGCCCGAGCACAACGCCGCGCACCGGGTGATAGTCCGGCGGCAAGCCGCTGGTGTAGCGTCGAACCAGGAAAAACATCGCGACGGCGGAAAGGATTTCACCGGTGAGATTCACCATCAGCATCGGCTTGCAGAGACGGTAAGTGATGTGCCAATCGGCCTTGCCCTGCGCCTGGGCGGCGGATTGCATCGCCCGGATACGCGGGTAGAAATTCCCTCTAAAGAGCTCCGCCTGCGCGGGATTTTTGCCAAGCCATTCCGGCTGGGTGCGCACCCATTTCACCCATAAGGTCGCAACCGCCAGGCGGCCGGGGGCGTAGTCCAGATCGAGAATTCCCGGGTGATCCTGCTGGCTGGTGCGTTCATCATAGCGGTCGATAAAACCAATTTTAATTGCTGCAGAACCCTGGCGAAAAGCGTTGTTGATATCAACGATGTAACGGATAGGTTCAGTCTGATCCCAGGCATAGCGGCGCAGAATCAGGCCCAGCACCAGCGCTGTTGAAGCGACGATGAAAACAGCGGACCACAAAGCCGCCCGGTTGAGGATTGGCCGAAGTTTTCCAATGGATGCACGCGGCACGGACACTTGCGGCGATTCTGCGGTGGTAATCTGCGACATGAGAATGCAGAGACTAACTGCACCGGGCCGTGCGTGCCAACGGCATGAAGATGGGTTAGCCGCCCGATGGTGGACAGAGAATCATGCGTCGGTCATTTTCGTTGTGGGAACTGTAATTCCCTCACCGGGTTGCCGTCTGTTACAACGTCAGACACAGATGAAACCGATGCACCAGAAGAATCAAAAATCAGCGCGCCGCCGAACAATATCCTGTGATTTTCTGGAAACCAGGCGTTTATTCAGCGCCCAGATTCTGTTCGGGCCGAATGTGAACTTCGTCGCCGGCACCACACCGGTTGGGCTCGTTGCCGCTGACTTTAGCGGCGACGGAAATGTCGATCTCGCCGTTGCTGATCGCGCCACCAACAAGGTGAATGTTTTTTTTGGAAACGGCACAGGTTCATTTTCCGCCGGGCCGGTGCTGGCGCTCAGCGCGCGACCTGTGGCAATGATCACCGGTGATTTTAATGGTGACGGTCGGCCCGATATTGCCGTCGCCACCACGGCGGCAACAGGGCAGCCCTACACAGCCGTTTCGGTGTTTCTGAATAACGGCAACGGCGCATTGGGGCTGGGGCAGATCACCACCGTTGAAAGCGCCGCAATACCCGGCGAACCCGTGGCGCTGGCTGCGGGCGATTTTAACGGCGACAAAAAACTGGACCTTGCGGTCACCGGGTTCAGTACGCAGTCGATCAATATTCTCTCGGGGAATAACAACGGTACATTTACCGCCCCCACCACCTATGCCGCCGATCAGTATCCAACGGCAATCGCGCAGGCTGATTTCAATCATGATGGATATCCCGACCTGGCGGTCACCAGCACCAGCCTGAATCTTGTGAACGGTCCGGGCAGCAGTTCGTCGGCGAGCAACCAGGTATCGCTGCTGCTGGGCAGTAGCACCGGCGATTTTTCCGCGGGCCCTAATATCGCAATCAGCACCACCGGAACGCCGGCAAGTGTGGTGCCCGCCAATCTCACGGTGGCGGCAACCCCCGGCCTGCTGGTGGGAAACACCGATGGCACCGTGACCGTGCTGACAAACACCCGCGGAAATTTCTCTGAATCCGCAACTGCAACCGTGACCGGGGTGACCGCATCGGTCGCGGCGGGTGATTTTAACCTTGACGGAAATACCGATTTCGTGGCCGCCGGCGCAACTATCCCGCAGTCCAATGCTTCAAGCGCCGTCACGGTAGTACCCGGAACGGGGAGCGGAATGGTGGCGGCATCCTCGCAGTTTGCCACCGGGCCCGATCCCGATGCGGTGGTCGTCGCCGATTTCAATAACGACGGTAAACCCGACATCGCAACGGCGAATCTCACCGACGGAACCGTGAGCATCCTGCTCAATGCAACCAATATTCCCCGCATCAATACCTCTGCTGCGGTAGTCAGCAGCGGCAGTCCACAGCCGGCGGGCGCTTCGGTGACATTCACCGCCACCGTGACCGGCACCGCCCCCAGCCCGCTTCCGGGCGAAGCTGTTCCAACCGGCAATGTCAATTTTTATGACGGTCCCACCCTGCTCGGCACGGTGGCGCTGGCAGCAGGAACAAACCAGGCGGTGCTGACCACCAGCAATCTAATCGTGGGCAGCCATCGAATCGGTGTGAGTTACGCCGGTGATCCTGCCTATGCAAGCAGCGCGTCGCCCCGCATCGCGCAGGTAATTTCGCCAACCGCCACAGAGGGGCCCGACCTGGTCGGGACCGTGATTTCATCGACGCTTCCCGGCACGGTTGCCCCCGGCGAGACCGGCGTGGTGCGCGTGCGGGTGACCAACCAGGGGAACACGCCCGCGGTAGGCACCATCGCCAATACCGGGTACCTGTCGCTGGACACCAATATCGACGGAGGCGACGCAGCCGTCGCGCTGCGCGGTTCGCTGGCAAAAGCAAACCTGCATCTGCAGGCAGGTCGATCGATCACGCTGGTGGGAAGCGTCACAATTCCGCAGGATGCTTCGCTTGGCAATTATTCCTTGCTCGTGCAGCTGAATGCGACCGGATCGCTGCCCGAATCGGTGTCAACGAATAACACCGTGGCATCCCCTGCTGCTTTTGCTGTTTCAGATGTGTTCGGAACTGTGGCCGGACGCGCGGGCGTGGTGCTGCATGTCATGGATAACAACGGCACACCCGCGATCTTCAGGTTAACCGGTCCGGGTAGCGGAACTGTGAATATTGGTGACGCGGGGGTTGAAGTGCTCCTCGACGCCACCTCCGCCGCCAGCACACTGACCATTACCAGTCCCGTCGGTGCCCCGAATTTTGCGATCACCGATTTATCAGCCGATTCAGCAATCGGATCGATTCACGCAGCAAGCGTCGCGATAAGCAATCATCTCACGTTACCCGACGGCGCAAAATCAGTCGTCCTCGCAACCGCAGGCAGCGGGCAGGCAGGGAATGCAATCACGATTGGCAGCGGCGCGGCAACGGCGATTACCATCGGCGCTGTTCCCGGCGCTGATATCACCGCTGCGGGTGGAATCCGATCGCTCGCCGTTGGCAACTGGGGCAGCGGTACAATCAAGGCGGCGTGGATCGGTACGCTGCACAGCGCCCGAAATTTTGCGGCGGCGCTGTCGCTTACCGGAGCAGCCGCACCAGCAGGCACAGCCCTGGGCTCTGCAACCGTGGGCGGCATCGCCAGCGGCGCATGGAACGTCACTGGTAACGTGGGGCGCATCTCGATCAGGGCAACACCACCCGCGCAGCTGGGTTGGACACTGAACACCACCGGCACCCTCAGATTTCTTTCGCTGCTGAACACATTCTATGGAAGCGTGCTGGCCGACAGTATCGGGTCGATTCAAATCACCGGCGATATGATCGGCGGGGAGATCGCGTCCAACACTGGTCTAGCCTCGATCCTGATCCGTGGGAATCTGGTGAATGCCGATGTTCTGGCCGCAACAACATCAGCAGGAACGCTGGGCTCCATTCGCGTGACCGGCAGCATAACCGGATCACTCGTCGCCGCCGGAGCGGGCGACGGATCGCTGCCTCTGGTTTTGAGCCCAAACGGAACAATTCGCTCGATATCCGTGCTGAGCAGCGTCGATTCGACAACACGATTTGCCGCAGCCGTATTGCCCAGGCGCGCGGTAATAGGCGGC
Organism: uncultured Phycisphaerales bacterium; assembly: GCA_963792535.1. Lineage (GTDB taxonomy): Bacteria > Planctomycetota > Phycisphaerae > Tepidisphaerales > Tepidisphaeraceae > CBDAQA01. The sequence continues at coordinate 627,696 of CAWBWQ010000003.1, read as the reverse complement.
GCGTCTGTGCTCACGGCTGGCGACTCATCGTTTGAAACTTAATTGCCGGCCGAGTCGCATTTCAACCGAAATTTGCATTCCCGCTGGTGGCAACATCAATGCCCGAGATGCTTGCGATCTTCGGCAGCACCGATGCGAGGAATCGCGTTGAACTATCCACACTGCCGCTGACGCTGATCGATTTAATCGCTGACCTGTTCAGCAGCGTGCTTCCCGGCGCGAGCAGGACATCGCCGTTCGGTTGCAGTCCCGCTGCCACCACGCTGGCGGTCACATTTCCCAGCACTTTAAAGCTGCTGAGAATGCCTCTTCCAAACAGGTCATTCGCATTGCCCAATCGTCCATCGGTCCCGAAATCCGCGCCGGCAAGGACGTCGGCGTTTGTGAGGCTTCCGTCGACTTCGAACAGCACGATATTATGAGCCGCCAACTGACCGGCAAAGTCACCGCGGTCGATAAAGCTCTGGATCGATCCGGCGATACTGCCGCTCCAACCGGCGGCGATACTGCCGACCTGCACACTGCCTACATTGGTCAGCACGCGCCAGACCGAATTGCCCACTGCGCCACCAATGACGGCGGAATTAATTCCGCGATTGAAGGGACCAAACCCGCCGTTGACGACCAGGCTGGCTCCGAAATCGCTGGTGCAGGTAAGGAAGTCAATCCATGGCGTAGTAATAACATCGCCCGGCTGATTGGTGAAGCTGTCAATCGAAAGCGAATGGATCGGGGCCCCGGAGAAGAGGTTCACATTTGCCAGCGAATGGAAGGTTAGAAAATTGGCAAAACCGCCTCCGAGCACCAGCTCGCAATTAGAAGCATCGGCCAGGGTGAGGCGGGTGACACCAAAATCCAGATGGGCAAATCCGTCGAGGTTTGTGGTTGGCGCGATGAGACTTCCAATCGGCGCGTCTTCCGAAATGCCGTCCAGCGTCACCCCGGTGGTCGAACCGATCAACAACTGGGTGGCATTGTCGGTTCCGGTGAGTCGCGATGGAGATTCCACCGCCGGGATTTTCTGTTACGTCGCCGCGCCCCGGACCGATGAGGCGAAGCGTGTAGGCGTCACCATTGGCCAGCGTGCGCGCCAGGCGAACGCCGCGCTGCGTGTTCACATTTCCAAATTCCAAAATCGCCTGCTGCGTGGTGATCCCCACGGCGGCGACAGTGCTGACCTGATCGGCCGTGAGACCGGTGGTTGGAGCCAGCGCCGCAAAAATCGTGTGGTTTCCGGGAACGATGTCCGCGGGCATCTGGAAACCAATCGAAAATGATTTCGACTGATTGCCAATCAATTTAAAACTCACCTCGCCGCTATTTTGCATGACCAGCGGGACGGCGGTTCCGTCAAACGTGGTGCTTGTGGAAGTGTACAACTGAACATGCACCGATCCGGTGGCGGGCCCAGCGCCGGCGTCGCGAATGGATACCGTTGCAATCCCATGAGCGAGCGGAAGATATTGCGTCGGCAGACGCACGGCCGTGATCGTCGGTTCGATAAACGGCGTTGCCTGGGCGGCGGGTACCACCACCTGCGAAATCGCGCCGGCAAAACTGCCGGCAAAGATGGAGTCCCCGCCGTAATGGGCGGTGATAACGTGCGTTCCCACACTCAGATTACTTACGTTGACGTGTGCTACACCCTTGGACGAAACACGCCCGATGCCCACCAGAAGTCCGTCACTGAAAAACTGCACGATGCCAACGGGGTTGCCCTTTGCGCTTCCGGTCTGCGTGACCTGCGCCTGAGCACCAGGCGATTTGCGGCTTCAACCGGATTCTGGCTTGGCGACTGGGTCAGCGTGGTCGGTATCAGCGGCACAAACACGGTCTGGTTCAGCAGCACACTGATCGTGTTATTGTTGAAATCGGCAGCCAGGAGATCGGGCCGACCGTCGCCGTTCACATCTGCGACGGTAACAGCCACCGGTCCACTGCCGGCGCGAAATGATTTGGTCGGCGCAAAGCTTCCCAGTCCCGTGCGCTGAAGCACCGCCACCCCGTTATCAAACACATCAGCGGTGACGACATCCGGCCGGTTATCGCCGTTCACATCAGCGACAAAAATGGACTCAGGCCGCACCCCCGCGATGTAGTTCGTGGCGGCCAGAAATGTTCCGTTGCCAAGCCCCAGCAGCACGCTGACCGCCTGGTTGTTTAAATCACCGGCGAGAATATCCAGATGCGTGTCAGAATTGACATCCACCAGCGCCACGGATCGTGGACCCAGCGCGGTTTTATATGAACCGATCTGTGTGAAAACACCCAGGCCGTCGTTCTGCAGCACATGCACGGTGTTGGTCGAGGGATTCACCGTGACAATGTCAGGATGTCCGTCGGTGTTGAGATCTCCAATCGCAAGGGCAGTGGGCTGAATGCCGGCAAGATAGGAAGACTGTGGCCCGAAAGTTCCGTCCCCGTTATTGAGCAGCACACTGATACTATTGGAACCGGTATCGGTCGTGACCAGGTCGAGGTGTCCGTCAGCATTCACATCTGCGACCGCGACAGCGGTGGGCCGGACCCCCACCGCATATGAAACCGCCGGGGCGAAGGTGCCGTCACCAATTCCGAGCAACACGCTGACCGAATCGGCACCTTGATTGACGGTGACGATATCGGGGATTCCATCAGCATTAAAATCGCCGACGGCGAGGCTCTCGGGTGATTTTCCGACCGTGTAGAAGACAGCCGGCTGAAAGGTTCCGTCACCGTTGCCGCGCAACACAGCGACAGAGTCAGCGCCGAAATCGGAGGTGATGACGTCGAGCTTGCCGTTGTTGGCCAGGTCTGCGGTGACAATGCCCGAGGGGTTATTGCCGGTATCAAAAGGGGTTGGATTGGAAAAAATCAGTGCGTTGAAAAGTGTGCGTCGCTCAAGCGACTCGATGATATCGACGCGGTTCACAAAAACTCCTGCGGGTGCTCGCTTGTTTCCGTGGCCGCGCGCTGCGACACCGGTGCTTCCCGGCAGGTTAGCCGAAAGGGTCAGGAATGACCAAACGACTTAGAATGCCATGCATTAGGGAAACAGGGCAAGATCATTTGACGATTTGTAGCTGCGACGCAGGCGTCGCAGCTACAGAGAGCCGGGATTGGCGGTGGGAATTGCGATATTATCGGGCGTTATGACAGCATGGTGACTGCGGGCAGGCCGGGTTTGATGCAAAGCGAACTGGAGCTTTGGCTTATATGGCCCCAATGCGACGGCTCTGAAAAGGCCCGATTTTGAGTTAGACGCTGAAACTGCTCACCCCGGCAGGCATTCAGCCGATTGAAGCGATAGTCGGATTGTTGAAACCGCGCCGAGGTTTGCCATTGAAGCGGCGGAGAAATTCACCTAAACTCAAGCTCGCGTCGGACCCGACTACCCAGCGGGCGATCGCGAACAGCCCACAAGGCTTTGAATTTTCTGGAGCATCCCTAAATGAGTGTTGCCACCTCTTCGATCGCCAACGGTGTTGCAGTGACCAACGGTGTAGCGACCGCGAATGGCGTAGCCGCCGCGTCGCGTACTGTTTCTGAAGCTGTCGGACAGCTCGAACGCGATCGACTTCGGATGATGATGCTCATCCGTCGTTTCGAAGAAAAAACCTACCAGGAATACACCAAACCCGGCCAGAAGATTGGCGGGTTTTGTCATTTATACTCCGGACAGGAAGCGATCGCGGTTGGCACGGCGGCGCTGTTCGATAAATCACGCGACTACCTGCTGACCGGATACCGTTGTCATGGTGCGAGCCTCGCGATGGGCATGCCGCCACGCGCCGCCATGGCGGAAATGTTTGGCAAGGCAACCGGTTGCTCCAAGGGCAAGGGTGGCTCGATGCACCTGTTTGACGTTGCCGCCGGAAACCTGGGTGGACACGGCATTGTAGGCGGTCAGCTTCCCATGGGATTGGGCACTGCGTTCGCGCAGTGGTACAAAAAAACCGGTGGTGTCACCTTCTGTTTCATGGGCGACGGAGCCATCAATCAGGGAACATTCAACGAAGCCCTGAATATGGCGAGCCTCATGAAGGTTCCGTGCATTTACGTTGTTGAAAACAACGGGGTTGCCATGGGAACCCAGGTGGAACGGTCGAGCGCGGAAAAAGATCTGGCGCTGCGGGCAGCGGGCTTTGCGATGCCTCATTATCATGTGGACGGGAACGATGTCGACACAGTGATCGCAGAGTTTGGCAAAGCGGTCGACCTGGCGCAAGGGAGGCGGCCCGTCGTTTATCTGTGCTGATACTTATCGATTCCGCGGGCATTCGATGTCCGATGCCGAAAAATATCGATCCAAGGAAGAGAAGGAAAAGGCCAAGCAGCGCGATCCGATTTCGCTATATGAAATGCGCCTGCTGGAGAAGAAGCTGATCACGCAGGAACTGATCGAGCAGATTCAGGAAGAAATCGCCGAGCAGGTGAACGAAGCGGTTCGGCAGGCGGACGAAGATCCGCATCCGCCGTTGGAAGACCGCTTTAAGGATGCGCTGGTGGAGACGTATCCGTATCAGCCCAAGTAATCGATTTTTATAACGCAGCCGCCGGGGCGGATATTCGCGGGTAACCCCAACACCCCCGGGTGTCTGGCGGATGCTCCAGAGGGTGCCTCTTTTGATTCTGTCTTAAGAAGTGATTTTGCCCGCGTGCCCGGCTGTCGACCGACTGCCCGGTGACCGGCGACAAGGGATTTTGGCTGAACGCTTACGCTGGATGTAATTTACTGGATTTGAATATGCCCACGATGCAACTCCGAGAAGCTCTCCGTGCCGCGATGACCGAGGAGATGGAGCGCGACGAAAACGTTTTTGTCATGGGGGAAGAAGTCGCCCAGTACAACGGTGCATATAAGGTCACCGAAGGAATGCTCGAGCGTTTCGGTCCGCGGCGTATTTTTGATACCCCGATCAGCGAGTCCGGGTTTTCCGGTCTGGGTGTGGGGGCAGCCATGGTGGGCCTTCGCCCGATCATCGAATATATGAGCTGGTCGTTCACGCTGGTCTGCCTGGATCAGATCGTGAACAATGCCGCCAACGTTCGCTATATGTCCGGCGGGCAACTGAAAGTGCCGATCGTTTTCCGCGGTGGAAACGGCATCGCGCATCAATTCGGCGCGACGCACAGCCATCGTGTTGAATCGATCTACGCCCGCATTCCCGGTTTGATTGTCGTCTGCCCCAGCACCCCCGCCGATGCCAAGGGGCTGCTCAAAAGCAGCATCCGCTGCGATGATCCGGTCATCTTCCTCGAATCCGAAAAGATGCTGAATGATGTCGGTGAGGTGCCTGAAGACAAGGATTTCACCCTGCCGATCGGGGTTGCCAACATCGAGCGGCCCGGCGCGGATGTCACCGTTATCAGCTACGGTCGTCCGCTGCAGCGCGTGGTTCGCCCGGCGGTGAATGCATTGGTGAATGACCATGGTATTGATGTCGAATTAATCGACGTCCGCACGCTGCGTCCACTCGATGTGCCGACGTTGCTCGCGAGCATTAAGAAAACCCATCGCTGCGTGATTATCGACGAGGATTATGGTTTCTGCGGCATGGGCGCGGGAATCATGTACAAGATTCAAAAAGCCGCCTTTGATGACCTGGACGCTCCGATCGAATATGTTCATAGCGATGAAGTGCCGGTGCCGTTCAATCATTATCTCGAAGAAGCGATGATGCCCAGCGTGGACCGGATCGTGGCTTCGGTAAAAGAAGCCTGTTATCGCTGATATGACCGTCGGTTGTCAGTCGTGAAGCGCAACGCCGGATGCTGTTGCTTCCCACAACTGATAACGGGCCACGGACAACGGACAAATCCATGACCGAAATTACCATGCCCCAGCTTTCGGACACGATGTCAGAAGGCACTGTTGTAAAATGGCTCAAGCGCGAGGGCGACAAGGTCGCCGCCGGTGAAAAAATCGCCGAGGTGGAGACGGACAAGGCCGTCATGGAAATGGAGTCGTTCGACGCCGGAACGTTGGCGGTGATCGTCGCCAAAGAGGGAGACAAGGTCTCGGTGGGCAAACCGATCGGCATCCTCGCATCATCGAAGGAAAACATCGCCGACGTGAAAAAGAACTTCACCGGCGGGGGCACCGCAGCAGCCCCGCCGCCCGTTGCCAAAGCGGTTGCTTCAAGCGCGCCGGCAAAACCCGACGGCCCCGTCGCCACACTCGAAGCCGCCGTTCGAGGGGAAGTTCATGAATCGGCATCGGTGGGTCATGGCGCTACCCGGGAAACACCGACTGCGGTTCCTCCGATTCCCCATCATGGTGGAAACGGGAATGGTGAACGCCTGATCGTCTCACCGCTGGCGCGGCGAATCGCCGCCGACAAAGGAGTCGATCTCAACCAGATCAACGGTTCGGGCCCCAACGGTCGCATCGTGCAGAAAGACGTGCTGGCGTTTGCGGAAAAAGCGGCGGTTGCCAGCGATCCTCTTGCCACGAAGGAAAAACCCAAGGCTGCCCCAGTTGCCGCAACGCAGCCTTCGCGCGTTTCGCGTGGCGAGAAGCAGGTTACGCCGCTGACGAAAATGCGGCAGGCGATCGCCAAAGGGCTGCAGGCCAGCAAGCAGAATGTTCCGCACTTTTACGCGGTGGTTGATGTTGATGTGGAGGAACTGTCCGCCCTTCGCGTCAGGTTGAATACTGCTTTGGAAGGCGAGAAAGTTCGCCTGTCGATTGGAGATCTGATCAGCAAGGCGGTGGCAGCGGCTTTGTTGAAGCATCCCTCGCTTAACGCGCATTTCAACGGTGAGAAAAACGAGATTACCCGGTTCGGCGATGTGCATCTGGGATTTGCAGTCGCGCTTCCCGACGGTTTGATCGTGCCGGTGCTGCGGAACATCGACCAGATGGGTCTGAAAGAAATCCGCACGCGCAGCGCGGACCTGATCGATCGCGCCCGCGCGCAGCGGCTCAAACAGGACGAGATGACCGGCGCGACCTTCACCGTCAGCAATCTCGGAACCTATGGCATTCGCGAATTCAGCGCGATTATCAATCCGCCCAGCGTAGGCATCCTCGCGGTGGCATCAGCAGAAAAACGGGCGGTCGTTCGCAACGGCGAAATAGTGATCCGCACCATGCTGACGCTGACCCTGAGCGCCGACCACCGCGCGGTCGACGGAGCGGTCGCCGCCGAGTTCCTGCGTACGCTCAAAGGATTACTCGAAGAGCCAGGCATGATGCTGGTTTGATCGACCCTCCAGCGCATCAGTACTACTACTCCGGATGCCCTCCAACTGGCGGCCATCAAGCGATTAATTAAACGTATGACCGCTTGATGTCAATTGCGTGTCGATAGCCTTGCATGCTAATGCCGCAATGGGCGCAACCAAGCAATCGATCAGTACTCATCGGCTACGGACGTATTTATAACTGACCCACAATGTCTCGGAGTTTCATGTGATTCGCTTTCATAAATTTAAGTTAGTTTTGGTTGCTTTTTTAGTTTGTAGTTCACTTGAAGTAAAAGGCAGCACTCCCTCACAGCCTCTGGAACTGTGTAAATGCGGGATCGAACAATTTGCTTTGCTGCACAACGAGAACTTGCTTCCAACTGTCGGCGCGGAAATGCGCATAGGACCTTATCCAGATGAGATGTCAGCCGAAAAAGTCTTCGAAGTTCTGAAGCCTTTCGACGAGTCTACATATGCAAATCAGGCAGAGTGGCTGGTAGCAAAAGAATTTGAATATAGGAAGGCAGGTGATCTGCGTGGAATCATTTCACTTTATCTTCCAAGTGCTAAGGCTTACATCGAGAGATCCGACAAAAACCTTGAGGCAACGCGGAAGTACGCGAAGTCGGTCAACAAACTGCACTTTCTGTATCGAGCAGAATTCGGATCTGTCATTCATATTGCTTATGAACAGCTAACAGCTTCCATAGTGAATCCTGATTGGCAGGCAGACGGGGTCGCGACGGCTCTGTCTCGACCCTCACTCCAGCTTGGCTAACAGCATCAGATTGTGAGTGATCGCCATCAGCCTTTGCTCTAGCTTTCGCGCGCGGGTGCTGCGGCTGCGAAGGCTGTCTCCAAGGTTCCGTTTGAGCATGCTCATTACCGTCTCGGCTTGGGCGCGGCAGCCATAGGGCTGGCCCTTCTGCGAGCCGCTAATCAAATAGTGCATCATTCGGCGATAATGGCCCGACGGTGCTTTGCTGGTCTGGCGACCAACGCCAGTCTTGATGTACGACCGGATTCCCATTTGCTCGCGTGCTGTCACATGGTTGGCTTCTGAATCATATCCGGCATCGGCGTAGACGCACCAGACACGGTGGCGACGAGTCGCCTGCCGGAGCACCGGAACAAAGTCTGTGCGTCGCTTCCCATGCCGGTCTTGGCCATCGCGTCAAGGATCACGTGCGACGCCACATCGGTCGCCAGAACAAGCTTGGGTGATTTCGCGCAGTGCGACTCCGCATTGTGTCTGCCGAGGTCTTGTCGCTCTCGCGGCGATGCCGCAGGCGACGCTCATAGTGGCGGCTGCGATGGTGGGTGTCATACAGCGTGGAATCGATGGCCGCGTCGGTCCCCAGCACTTTGCATTGCTCGAACCAACTGGCCAGCAGATCGAGCAGGCGACTGGTGCGGGCAAGTGTCACGATGCTGTGAAACGCGCGGCACAGCGTGTTGTGATCCGGAGGCCGGGGCATGCCGATCAACTTGCACCAGTCGGTGTCTGTCAGAAGCGACTCGACGCCGCGATAGCTACAGTGCATCAGCTCGCGTACCACCAAACACGCGAACAACTGGGCCAGAGTGAAATCCTTGCGACTGCATGGGCTGGAATGAGCTGGCAGAACACGCTGCGCTAAACGATAAGCCAGCTGCATCACCTTCCATGGCGATTTTGAGGTCTCCATGCTGTAGTGTGTATTGCGCGTTGCACCGCCGCGCGAGCGAACAAAATGCGGACAGATAGAGGGTCGAGACAGAGCCGGTCGCGACTGATAAAGGATACCTTTTAGCCGCTCCGCCTAAGAATAACGCCGCCGTGTCAGTCGCTTCACTCTTTCCGTATTGGGTCGAACCCGCCAAGCGAAAGTTCGGTTCTACAGCTGGCGTGATCCGGATTCCATTGTTAACCGGCCTTGATGAGTGGGAAGGAGCTAAACCATCATCGAAACTGCCGCCATCGAACCCCGCATACCTTCTTGTTCGCACTTCACCCGTTACGACAGTTGGTGATTGGGTGTAACTTTTAAGTGTGGCGATTCAGGCGGCCATTTTTGAGTCCCAATAGGTATCCCATAGGCCGCTATACTGAATGCAGCGGATCGTGCCCATCCGTTCAGCACGGCGAATCCGCCAGCGGGCGCTGTTAATCTTCAAGCGTTTGCCCAGAATATTTTTCGCGCCGCCTTCGATCAGGCCGCTGCCGATGGGCAGGCCTTGTTTCAATCGATCGCCGTACCACAGGCTGTCGCGGTTTTCGCTCAGATAATGCAGCAGTTTGGTCCATGCGGCTGCGGTGGCGGGCTTTGGATCGGGAGGACCGATGCTTTGCAGATGCTCGATGAATTTCGGGCCGCCCATCTCGATCAGTTCCAGGATGCGCTGACCGACCCATTGCTCGGCACCTTTGGTACCCAACTCCGCGGCAGCGGCAAACAGGTAGAGCATCAGGTGATAGATGTCCACCACCCACTGAACCTCTTTGCCCGCAAAGCGTTTGGCCGCCTGGTCCCAGATCCACCGGGCGCCATCGGCCAGAATGCTCAGGTCCTGATCTTTGGGCAGCCCCAGTGTTTTGCAGAGCCGCTGCCAGCTCGCACCGATGATATTGCAGGGCGCGATCGCACAGATGCCCATTCTCACCGCAGGCCGATTCAGCACGCGATCGTTCCACTGCCGCGGTGTTGCCGAGGCGACCGGTTCCCGCTTGCTGATCACGCTCAGACGCATCTCCCGCCAGCCACCGACGGTGTTGATCTTCAAACCATCGGTGGAAAACTCCACCTCCCCCCTGGCCGCGGCGAAGGCCATTTTGGGCTCGGGGCTGCTGTTGATCCACTCCTGCATCGCCGTCCCCTGTTCATCGCAGATCGCTCGAATCACGTCGTTGCTGGTTTGAACGTGACACAGTTCCTTCAGATTCCTCTCCGCTTCATCAAACGAACGACCGCTGCCGGCCAGCACAATCATTCGCTGGGCATGAGGCGTCACCCGATGCTTTGCGTTGATACCCGCCCAGCCTTCCCACGGAATCTGCTTGGCCTTGCACTTTCGGCACGCGTAATACCGACGGTCGACGGCAATGTGCCCGATGCTGCTGAGCACCTTCTTCACCTTGCGCCGCTTGAACGAGGCGTTTTTCCCGCAGGAACACGGCAAACTGCAGACCCCTTTTTTTGCGCCCCTTCGTGGGACGCCACCGCCGACTGCAGCATCATTCGAAGATGCTCAAACCCTTTATCGTGCAACGCCGTTTCCACGCAGAGCATCCCTTTGCCGTGCGGCGCGGTTTTGACAGCCTGAGTCAAGCTGCGCATCGTGAGCACCGCCGATTCGGCTGCCAGGAGTTCCTCGGGAGATAACGTGCTGAAATCCAAGCCCATGCGACCATCCTTGGTTGGAGTTCATCGCATTATGCCAGAATCGCCACCCTGGCGCCTACACCCTGGTGATTTGCTCGACCGAATTTCTGTTGCATTTAGAACCGGATCGGACGACGATGTGGCAAAGCTATTTGATGCTGATTCTCAACCCATTTTTAGAGCCTTTACGCAAGATAGCGACGGCGCGACTTACATGCGGAACACGCGGCAGTTTTTCAAAGTTAACGAAAATGCTTTAATTTCCTTCGTGATATCCGGTGTACCTATCACGTACGTCGCAATTCGACCGGCAGTCGATGAACCCGGCAAGGATAACCAGTTGTTCCGCGCTGTTCGAAGCCGAAATGGATTCCTGCTCAGCATGCAAAATACCGATGAATCCACCGCGGCTGACGACATTCTTCGAGGACATCCAGATCTAGTAGCAGAAATTGCAAAGATGGCCCTCAAGTAGCCCAGCTGCGATCGAGCGGACCTTACCATTTTGGGAATGAGAATTAGCAGCGTCGCTTGTACATATGACCGCTTGACGTACTCGCGCGTAGATAGCCTTGTAAGACAAGGCCGCCATCCGCTTGAATAAGTCGTCGATAAGCAGAGGCTGCCGACATGATTATAAGTGACCCTGTCCTGGTCCCCTAAACTGGTGCCAGTAGGGTGTATAAACTTCCGATCCGGAAAGGATCAGGAAGTCGATGAAAAAGCGATTTACAGACGAGCAGATTGTTGGGTTTCTCCGGCAGGTTGAAGCGGAGGAAAAAACGATCGCGGAGGTTTGCCGGGAGGGCGGGTTTTCGCAGCCGACATATTACCAGTGGAAGAAGAAGCTGGGGTCGATGGCTGAGCCGGAGGTGAAGCGGCTGCGGGAGTTGGAGAAAGAAAATGGCCGATTGAAGCGATTGCTTGCTGAGCGTGATCTGGAGTTGGATGTGGTGAAGGAGTACCTGCAAAAAAAGTAGTTGATACGGCTGAGCGACGATCGGCGGCGGTGTTTCTGGTGTCGCGGAAGGTATCAGTTCGGCGAGCTTGCTGGTGGCTTGGCGTGGGCCGGAACTGGCTGAAATATCTGAGTCGGAGGAAGGAGGATGGTCTGGCTGATCGGTTGATGGAGTTGGCGAAAGAGCATCCGCGGTATGGAGCCAGGCGGTTGTGGGCGTTGCTGCGACGCGAGGGATTGAAGGTGAATTTCAAGCGGATCAGACGACTGTGCCGCAAGCACGGGCTGATGCTCAAGCAGAAGCGGCGACGTAAGCGACGTGGGATCGGCATTGGAGTGATTTGCAGCGCGAGTCGGCCGAACCAGGTCTGGGCTTATGATTTTGTGGAGGATCGGACCGAATCGGGACAGAAGCTGAGAGTCCTGACGGTGATCGATGAGTTCACGCGGGAGTGCGTGGCGGTGGAGACGGAATACCGGATGAACGCGAAGTACGTGGCCCAGACGTTGTTGAGATTGTTCAAAAGCCGCGGTGTGCCGGAGCATGTGCGAAGCGACAATGGTCCTGAGTTTATTGCCAAGCATCTGATGCGAACGCTTGCCGGCGTGGGTGTGAATGTTAGGCACATCGAGCCGGGCAGCCCGTGGCAAAATGGATTGGACGAACGATTCAATGGGAGCCTAAGAGATGAATGCCTGAACATGGAGACGTTCACGAATGTCGACCAGGCCCGAGCGATCATTAAGCTGTATGGCCGGCACTACAACACGGACAGGCCCCACAGCAGCCTGGGTTACAAAACGCCCGAGGAGTTTGGTAATGATTGGACGAACTCGAGCGGAAGAAAATGCGAGGTCCGCGAGTACGCGGACGGGTGTGAGGCTCCCCTCCGGAAGACACCGTTACAGGAAATGGCCGTTGTCTTCTGAGGGTTGGGTCCCCCGCGGATCGAGCGTCATGAACCGAAACACACACGAGCCGCCGAGCGTTTCGGCGGCTCCAAACAACGCCATCAAGGATCGAGAATTATACACATTCGCGTGGCACCAAGATCGGGGTCTGGACAACCCCATAGTGCCGCCGGCCTCTAACCCCGCGTGATAAAATTAATCCGCTCGGCGACCGATTCCAGTTCTTCCTTGCTCACTGTCGAATACGCATTGCTCAGCGGCAGCATGCCGTTGGCCGTGCGCAGCTCGATGCGATACAGCCGGTTGTTGTTCCTGTGATACACATGAATCCCGGCCCCCTGAATTTCGGCAAACGGAATCACCTTCCGCCGTTTGCGGGTGAGGCTGCTGGAAGTCCATGTTAACTCGCGAGCAGATTTGTCAAAGTCGAACTCGATCCGCGTGGCGCATTGATTTGCGCCGATCACTCCAACGATGATCATGCCGACGCCAAAAACGATATTCCAACGCGAGCCCCGATCCATCATGAGGTGGATCGCAGCCACCGACCAGAGGGTCGCGAATCCGAATGCCATCAGCCAGGCGAAATCGACGGTGATCATGTGTTCGGTGTCGTCACGGGCGATTCGCATCATTTTCTCCAAGCGGGGGAACAGAACACCATGTATCAGTTAGTGAAGACCGGCTCTGCAAAAAAAACTGCGTGCGATCCTGCCTATCATCCATCAAACATGATTTCCAGCAAGGCACCAAGTGATGTGGCGAGAGTCGCGCTGGCTGCCGGCAATGTAGCGTTCAGTGACTAATCTAACGTTTACAGCCCGGAAAAATAGTCTTGTATGTTAACACCGCAATGGGCGCAACCAAGCAGTCGATCCGGATAGGTTTCGGACATAACTATAAGTGACCGCGTAATGCCAGAGTCATATGGAGGCTTTTATGTTTCGAATCTTGGCGACGATCGTGTTTTTATTCTTGCTCTGCCCAGTCGCTGGTTTGCATTCTGCATCAGGGCAGTTACCGACATCACGACCGGTCCCGCCGAAGCCTCCCGCAGACCAAGCGACTGCAGGCTGGATCATCGGCTGCCTTCACCGTTCGGCTGATTTGCTTGCGAAACACAGCGACGATCCTGAGTTCCGACAGCTTTATAGAAATGTCTGGAGCGCCGCGATCTCGTTCGGAAGTCAAACCCATGACGCCCAAGCGCGGCAATCGCTTATCGACGAGTGGCATACCGCCTGGAAGCAACCTGCCAACATTTCCCTGTTGTCGGGCGCGCTTGCTGACTGTGCCATCAATCAATCGTGCGACCGGTCGTGGATCACACGGGAACTACTTGAGGGATGGCGAAATGCTCACGATGAATCCACGCTCAACTCAATGGCGTATTGGATTGCAAAATGTGGCAATGATGACGACGCCCGTTTTCTCGAAAGCAAAAAGAAGGACGCGAAGGACGTAAATGAATCCGGGATCATTGACCTGGGCTTATTGTATTATGCCATCTGGCATGGAAAACACATAGGCGAACCAGCGGCATTGGGGGAACCTGGACCCGGCGATTAGATCGAACGAGAAAAAGGGACGCTCGAAAAATATGGTCGCCTGACATCCTAGCGGAGCGTCGCGCCGAGCGGGTGGATTTATCGTCTGCGGAATCGCGCGGCTGTAGATTATCAGCCTAAACGCCGATTTGCGGCGTTCGAATACGTGTTGATCAAAATGAAAACTATATCTCTGCCGTTCCGTCCGTAATGCACATCCGAGACCAATATATGGAAAAACGTTGGTTTGTTTTTTCGGTGGCCGTGTTTGTAATCGCTTTCGCGGGAACGGGCGCTCACATTCTCGGGGATGAAGTCGGGAAGTCAGATGGTGGCACCGATGGTCGTAGCTATGTCGGAAACGCGTTAACAATTGCGGACGCCGTCGCGGAATCGGATCGTATCGTTGTTGCACGTGGGCAGGAACTTGGCGTGATGTCTGGAGACGCTGCTGATTCCACAAGGTATGACGGCATAACACTTGCAGTGGTCAAAGCGATGAAAGGTGCGCCGATAGAGACCGTGGTGGTGACTGCTTCGGTTGTAGGTGGTCCTGATCCAAAGAAAACCGAAGCGCTACCAAAAGCAGGCGAAACCGCCGTTTTTTTTGTCACCAAGAAATTAGAAGTTATTAAGGTCGTCCCTAATAGCGACGACTTCGTTAGACAGATCACCGCGGCTCTTACTGATAGCGATGGCGCAGCCGCCACAACGAAGCCTGCAAAATAGCCGGAAATTCGAGGATGGCATGTTGTCATGCGGTCCGTTTTTGTCATGCTCCGTTTGACCGCGGCCTGGAGCGTCACTTAACATTTTCGTGGCGCGTGTCGCGATGGCGAGCACATTTCTTTACAAGCAGGCCAACGCCGCAATGGGCGCAACCAAGCCGTCGATCCTCATAGGTTGCTGACATAGTTACGAGTGACCCCATAATGCCGCCTTTTATTAGTGGTTTTATGTCCAATCAGCCCGTCATCCCTGAATTAGTCATCCGCACGCCCCGCATCAGTTCGGCACTTGGCTTCTTTTGTTTGCTTTTCCCCTTGATTGTATTGTTAGCAATCGACCATTCCAATAATCGTACATTTATGACTCAACTCGGTAACTATAGAGCCTGGGTGAGGATCGTCGATTTAATCTTACTTGTCGGCTGTGCAAATAACTTGAAACAACTTATATCGCCAACAAAGCTCTTGGCGGTGGAAGATTTGGGCCTTTTCATTGGTGGACGACGACGATCGCAAATACTGGTCAGCTGGCACCTCGTTTTAGATGCTAAATGTACCTCTCTAACAGTCTACCAAGGCGCGAATGGAAAATTTGAGCGGCCGGCTGTCGAAGTAATTTTAGATCGTTCAGTAGATCTTACCTGTGTGGACGACTTATCGATCCGAAGACGTTCTCCTACTTCAATTCTTGTTGAGGAAGCGGTACTAGGAAGTATATCAGCTGATGCACTGGTCCACGCTATACGTTGCCGGCTGGCCGGGGACAGTCGATCCTCCCAGGACACTACAGGAACGGCTGGATAAAACTAAAATACAGGTAACATTTGTAGACCCTGACAAGGTGAGAAAGATGAAGCAGCCCGTTACTGGCCCTTAGAGAACTGATCCGGGTTCAATGGGGCGCGTAGCCGCACCGACGAAGCTATCGGCGCAGCCGAAGTAGAGAAACCATTTGTCGTGAAAGAGTGTGAGTCCTTCGATAAAAGTAGTTCCATATTTGAAAAGGCCGGTCTTTTCCCAGGGATAGGTAGGCTGGATGAATGGTTTATCGAGCCGCGCGATGAGGTGGGTTGGGTCCTTCAAGTCAAACAATGCCTGCCCGCCGGCGTAGGCGCTGGGGCCGATTGAGGGGTCGCCTTTATGGCCGTCGTTCGCTCCGTTGTAGAAAACGACGATACCGTTTTTGGTGAGCAGCGACTGGCAACCCACTTCCGTGAGCTTGCTGTCGAAGAAGCCACTACGCGGCGTCATGATGGTCAGCAATTGTCCGTGAGGCGTTTCCATCGGTTTCCAGTGAGTCATGTCATCGGAAGTGGCCAGATGTACGGAGTTCTCCCCGAAATACATTAAATAGCTGCCGTTGATTTTCGCTGCGACTAATTTGCCGTCTTTGATCTCATGCACGATTGCGGCGGATTTGACATGGGCGGTTTCCCACTTGCTGCCGGCAAACGCTCCGCCGAGTTTGGTCCACTGCTTGAGATCCGTGGAGGAGGCGATGCCGATTCTGAATCCTTTATTGCCATATTCGGAATAGGTCAGGCGATAGGAACCATCCGGCGCCTCTGCAACGCGTGGATCCTCACATCCACCGCTGTTTTCGAGTCCTTTCCACTCGAAGATTTTCTGGTCATCGTCCATGGGGTAATAAACGGGTGCCGTGTCCTGGGTGAAATGGAAGCCGTCGTCGCTTTGGGCGTATCCGATACGGGAACAGGTATTTCCCGGCCCCTGTTGCGAACGATAAAGAACGACAATTTTTCCATCACGCGCGACAGCTGCGGGATTGTAAACCCAGGCTTTTTCCCAATGGACAGTTTCCTGATTGATCGGGTTCAAAAACGTCGCGCTGGGATCCGGTTTGATGACCGGCTCGGGATTCGCCTGACGGGCAAACGGGCCAATCGCCCAGGCGGGAAGGGCTGAACTGGCAGCATCAGCCGAAGCGGGCGCGGATGCGTTCGGCGCGGCGCGCTCGGGGCGGTTTGTGCATGCAGAACATTCGTAAACGACCCGGCTGCAACAAATGTGGCGATCAGCGTGTATAGCTTTAAGTTCATAGCATCTGTTACTCACTTGAACTGTGTTTTGTTGTCTCCTGACGCCTGGAAAAAAAGCGTCACATTTCCGCGGTAACACGCTGGGCGACGCGACCGGCACGGGGATGAAAGGGGAGCCATCGTTTGCGCTAGATTGACCTGAACCGATTTCTCGGAATCTCCATCCTATGTTGAAACTTGAAACGACGACGTCATGGCTTCGCGCCATCGTTTTGTTTGGCCTTTGTCCTGCGTGCCTCGCAACCGCCGCCGAAGTTGCTCCTTCCGGCGATCCGATTGCTGTCGTCTGTGCAGAACTGCCGTCCGGTTCCTTTCCACCCAATCAACTTCTTCGTGAGGAATCGTCGGATCGCAGTGCGTTCAGCTTGATGAAAGCATCCGGCAAAGACCAATGGGCCGAGTTTTTTGTCGAAGTGCTTTACGGCGGCACCTATCGCGTTTCGGTCAGCTTTTTGAAAGGTCCAGACCGTGGCATTTGCCAGATGGTGGCATCGGGTGATGACGTCGGCGACCCCGTTGATCTTTATGCCGCCGTGGCCGGCGCAGCTGCGGACATTTCCGTCGGAAATATCACCGTCGCCAAGGGCGGGAATTACTCCTTCCGTTTTGTCGTCAAAGGCAAGAATGCATCCAGCAGCGGCAGCGACCTGGCCATGCAGAAAATAACATTGTCGCCCGTAAAGGGTTTCACGCTGATCGCGCCCAGCGGCGCGTGCGTGACGGGCAATGAAGTTCTGCTTCGTTGGAATACCTGGCCTGGCGCAAAATCGTATCGCGTCGAGCTCGATCAAAAAACTGTTGCCACGGTGGATTCACCCACGGTGGATTATTCAGCGAGCAACCTCACCGCCGGGCGCATCGCTGGCGCGTCATCGCATTGGACGCCAACGGACACCAGACGATCTCCAACACGTTTTCATTCTTTGTCGGTGCGCCGCCGCCGTGTCCGTACCGCGACTATTCCGAAGCGTTCTCAGTGCAAAGCATGGAAAACTGGGACGTTCAATCGATGTCGCTGGAAACTCGCGGCAACGGTCACGGAACCCTGCGCGCTGATGGACTGGCGTCGGCGTATCTCAAAAGCGTTCGGCTGGAAAAAGCCGAAGCCGAGGTTTCGGCACAGGTCACGCTGGGTAACGGCGACACTGCCGCGGGAGTGGGTTTTCAGGCTGACGACGGCACGCGGATTTATGGGGTGGCTGACGTTGGGCGCGGGCAATTCCGGCTTGAACGAAGAGTAACCGGATATTCCATTTTTGATGTAACGCCCAAAGCGTATCGGATGAAGGCATGGGCCGAGCGCCCGGAGAAGGATGCCACCCCGGAAAGCCCGATCATCGGAAACCCGATGATGGGAAGCCCGATGATCTGGGAACTTTCGGCCGTACCCGTTGTGCTGCACGCGGGGACGCAATATCAGATGAAGCTGGAATTCTCCCGCCGATCGAGCTGTGTGATGGCCACCCTCGTGCCATCGGACGGCTCGGAAACATTAACATTGCGGGGTCTGTGCGATCAGCGCAGCCCGGATCATCCGGTGCTGGTTTGTCTTAAAGGGCAGGCACAGTTCGCGGATCCGGTTTATCGTCACTTGAATAAGCTGGTTTACAAATGGGATCCCGACACCCTTCGCATCGTGTTGCGTCCGGGAGAGCACGGCTCATGGGACGCCGGTGGCGCGTTCAATCCCGCCATCATCATCCGAAACGGGACTTGGTATATGGTGTATCGCGGCAATGCCCATCCCGCGCCGCCTAACGGAGGGCCTTCCAGCGACCTTGGTCTTGCAACAAGCACGGATGGCATGCATTGGACGAAAAGCCCGGCCAATCCCATCATTCGCCGGCCCGATGGGAAAGGCACCGTGGAAGATCCAGACCTGCTCTGGCCAAAAGACAGCAATCAGGTCTATCTGGAATACAGGTCTCACCTTGGAGAGGTGATGTGCTCGAGCACCGACTGGGTTCACTGGAGCGATCCATGGGTCTGCAACAGCGGGAGGACCTTCGGCAAAATGGGTGGCATGATCGATACGCGCCAGGAACTGGGCGACAAAGGAGTTCTGTTCAATGGTGTTTCCTATCGTTACATCACGATGATCGAGGAGGGTCGAATCGATGTTTCCAACGATCTCAAAACATGGATCAAGGCCGGTCTGGTCGACCTGAAGGGCACTCCGACCACCTGGTGTGATGGCCACGAATGTTCCGGCGATATCTTCGTCGATCATGACAAAAACATTCGCTTTGAATCGCAGGTTGGCGCCCGCGCGTTCGGCAGGAAGGGTGATATCGTGGGCAACCCGCTCTGCACGATCGCTGAAGGTGCCCTGAGCGGCTCGGACCCGACCAAACTCCTCTGGCGCAGCGACCTTCCATGGCTGCCCGATTGGTATGGAGATGCACCAACTGGAAGCCCTGAAGATTTTACCGCGACCAACGGCTCGGTCTTTCCCGGTCAGACCGTTATCGCGGACGGCTGGCTGATGCATTTTTCCGGGGGGAACAACACCTTTACGATTGTCAGCAAATTTCGATACGGACCGGTTTGGGAATGCCGCAATCTACAGGCCCGGATGACCGCAGCTGGTCAATGCGCCGTGACCGCGGTCGTACGCAATATTGGAAGCTTGCCGGGCAACGAACAGCTGGTTGTTTCTGTCGATGGTCAGGCTGGCCCTGCCCAGCAGGTTTCTCTGGATCACGATGCTGAAACGACCGTCCATTGGGATATTCCATTAAACCCAGGGAAGCACACGCTCGCGGTTGATGACCTCTCGCTTGTACTGCAATCGGATATGCCGAAAGGACCGTGAACAACATCGGAATGGCACCGGGGGGACGTGAGACTCGATCGGGCCGATGCGTTGCCAGATCGCTCGAGAATCTGCAGCGTCTTTTCGATCATGCCTGCTCCGCGCTCTGATGGCCGGGAATGGACTTTAAAAGTTTGGTGTCTGTGAAATCGGTCGCGGTGACCGGTCGGTTCTTCACGGAGATGCGATGTCAGCTGAATAATCCCGTTCCTTGGGAACTTTTGATAGGCTGACGCGTCGAACCCAAAAAGGAACACCACCATGCATAAAAAATCTCCCGCGCTCGCGTTGGCGATCACCGCTGCTTTGATT
Organism: uncultured Phycisphaerales bacterium; assembly: GCA_963792535.1. Taxonomy (GTDB): domain Bacteria; phylum Planctomycetota; class Phycisphaerae; order Tepidisphaerales; family Tepidisphaeraceae; genus CBDAQA01. The sequence continues at coordinate 607,832 of CAWBWQ010000003.1, read as the reverse complement.
TCACACGCGGTTGCCGCCCCGGCGACGCAGCCGGTGGCGGATATTCCGGTGAAAGAAGTGGTTCTTTTCTCCTCAGGCGTGGGCTATTTCGAACATTATGGCACGGTGCAGGGTGATGGTTCCACTGAGCTGCGATTCAAAACCGATCAGATCAACGACATCCTCAAAAGCCTGGTGCTGCAGGATATGGATGGGGGAAAGGTGTCTGCTGTCACCTATGCATCGCAGGATCCCATCGCGAAAACGCTGAAAAGCTTTCAAGTCGACATCACAGCCAATCCGACGCTGGCGGATTTGCTCAACCAGCTGCGCGGCGCGAAGGTCACGCTGAGCGCGAACGGCGAGAAAACCTCCGGCGTTATCCTGGGCGTTGAGACGAAGAAAAAAGCAGTGGGTGATAAGGATCAGATCATCGAAGAGCGCGTTCTGAATCTCGTCACAGCCGGGACGATTGTTTCGCAGCCGCTTGATGCGGTAAATGCCATTGAGCTGGACGACCCGGCTTTGCAGGAAGAGTTGAACAAAGCCCTGGTGGCACTGGCAGGCGCGGGATCAGGATAAAAAACCCGTGCGGATTGGTTTCACCGGCAATGGTGAACGCCATGTTCGCCTGGGGTATGTGGTGGAAACGCCTATCTGGAAAACCAGCTATCGGTTGATCCTCAGCGACTCGACCAACAAGGCAGCGGCCACCACGCGCCCGGCGCTGGCTGATGGCGAACTGCAGGGCTGGGCGATTGTCGAAAACCAGACCGACAACGACTGGAACAACGTGCAGCTCTCGCTGGTCAGCGGTCGACCGATCTCGTTTGTCGAGAATCTGTATCAACCGCTGTATATCAATCGGCCGATCGTCGAACCGGAGTTGTTCGCCAGCCTTCGACCACAGGTGTACGCGGGCGGAGACAAGGATGATGTTCTCGATATGAAACAGGCGTTGCGGGCACCCGCGCCGATAGCCGCGATGCATGGTATGAAAACACAGCGCGTGCTTCACGATGAAGCTCAAAACGGTGCCGCGGGAGCTTCGGATGCGGGGTTTAACCCATCGGCATCAGTGGCTTCAATCGCATCGGCGGCGAATGTTGGTGAGCTGTTTGAATACACCATCGGCAGTGTCACGCTGCCCCGCCAGCGGTCGGCCATGCTGCCGATCATTACCGATCCAATCGAAGTGGAACGGGTGTCGATCTATAACCAGGCAGTGATGGCCAGGAACCCGCTGAACGGCGCGAGGGTTAAAAATACAACCAAAAAGCATCTGCTCGCCGGGCCGATCACCGTGCTGGACGGCGCGACTTATGCCGGTGATGCGCAGATCGACAATCTCCCGCCGGGGCAGGAGCGATTTTTAAGCTACGGTGTCGATCTGCAAATGTCGGTCGATGCGAAAAACAATCATCAGGACAACCAGATCCAAACCGGCAAGATCGTTAAAGGTGTGCTTTATCTCACGCATAAGCTGGTGCAGACGCAGGCATACGAAGCTGACAATAAATCGGATCGCGACAAGGTGCTGATTATCGAGCATCCGCGCAACGCCGGCTGGGACCTGGTGGATTCACCGACGCCAATGGAAAAGACCGACGCGGAATATCGGTTCCGCCAGTCGATCGCATCGGGGAAGACAGAAACCGTGACGGTAAAAGAACAGCTGGTGCAGGATGAAACGATTGCCATCCTCAACAGCGAGGCCGATGCCCTGGACCTTTATCGCCAGCAGGGTGCTATTCCCAAGCCGGTGACCGACGCATTGACCAAGGCGATCAAACTCAAGCAGGCGATGGTGGACACCCAACGACAGATCGACGCGGACAAATCACACCTCAGTGACATCACCACCGAGCAAAACCGCATCCGCGACAACATGCGCGCGGTACAGGAAACATCGAAATATTACACCCGGCTGACGACTAAATTAAACGACCAGGAAACCGAGATTGAAAAGACCCAGACAGCGGTAGACGATCTGCAAAAACAGCTGGATTCGCAGCGGGCGGACTTCGAAAACTATGTGCAGAACCTTAATGCCAGCTGAACATCGGGCACCTGTTTGATCTAGGCGATAAGAACCGGCGCGGGGACATAACCGCTTTTGACCTGCCCGCTGAGATCCACGCTGCTTTTAAGATTGCAGGGATGCGCCTCGTCACCCAGACCGAAGTCGTTTGCATATTGCTCGGCGAGTTCGATCAATTCCTTTTGTGACAGGTTCGGTTTACTGACCGACTCCACTGCCTCACGGATTTCATGCTCGTTGAGGAAAGTGCCGGTGATGCTGGTGAGTGCGGGCTGCTGCAGCAGCCATTTGCAGGCCAGTTGATGCACAGTCATGCCGTGGTCTGTTGCATAATGGCGGACCAGTTCGAGTTTTTTCAAACCGTAAATTTTCCAGGACTGATCGCGGAATTTGCGATGATCGCTTTCTCCGATCGTCGTATCCAGCTTGACGACATCTTTAAGAATTGAGCTGTTATCGTGGACACGCGCCATCACGCCGGCGCGGTGGGAGAGCGCTGCTTCGCAAAATTCCCGGCCGGGGTGTTGTTCGAACAGGTTAAAAACTGTCTGCACGGCCTTAGCGCCGTGATCGATGATGGCTTCGAATCCTTCTTCGCGCCACCCGATGGCGGGTCCGAGGCTGACGCCCCACACTTTTATTTTGCCCTGATCTTTAAGCTTGTTCAATTCAGCGAAAAGGTCGTCGCGGAACTGTGGCCGCTTGATGTTATGGGCCATGTAAAGATCGACATGATCGGTGCCCAGTCGCTGCAACGTTTTTTCCAGCGAGCTGCGCATGAACGCCGGCGAGAAATCCTGGCGTCGTTCGCGATGGCTGCCTGCCTCGCCTGGATCGGAGTAAAAGTCGTAGCCGAACTTGCTGCCGATTTCGACTTTATCGCGGCTGATGCCGGACTCTTTGAGAAATTTTCCAAAGACCGTTTCAGCCCGCCCGTTGCCGTAAGCGTCACCGTTATCAAAAAAGGTGATGCCCAGGTCGTAGCTGAACCGGCAAAGTTCGATGGCCCGCTCATCGGTATAGTGACCCCACCAGTCGACACCAAAAATCCAGCAGCCGAGGGAGATCGCGGAAACTTCAAGGTTGGTATCGCCGAATTTCTGTCGCAGCATGTTTCGCCTTTATTCCTGCCGCCCGCGGCCTGGCGAACCTGTTCGCATCGGTCGCGGGCAAAAATGGCCTTCAGTATCGATAATAAGTCCACGACGATCGCAAGCAAACAGACCGGTGTCATTTAGGGTTGCCTTCCATGCTATAATTAAGGGGATGTCCAGTACTCGCCGCTGTTCTCGCTGCGCCGCGGTTCTCCCCCGCTGGGCGGAATTCTGCAGACGTTGCGGGGCAGCGCAGGTTGATGTTTCGCCCCGGGCCGGCGGGGCATCAGGGCGCTTTCCCGACGCTACTGCACCGGCTCGGCGTCAGAGGCGGGCACTGGTTGTCATGGGATTTTTCCTGCTGATTTTCGTGGGATTAGTCATCGCGATGCGCGGAGCGGAATCACCTTCGCGGGTAAATCTATATAATTTATCGAACGATCAAGTCGTCCTGCCTCCGGTGCAGGAGCCCCAAGTGACGATGATTCCGCAGGTGAACATCCCGCGGATTCAGGTTCCTATTTTGCGCCCGCCGACGATTCCGGTCTATCCGCCACCCTTCATCCAACCGGTTTATCCGGGCAGTAACAGCAACTATCACGAGTACCATGGCCGCGATTCGCGCACCCGCTAACGAAACATCTTAAAACTGGTGAAAATTCACGAGGCTGTATCGTCCGCGTTACCTGTCTTACCATCTGGGCATGGCCACCGAGACTCTGTCTGAATTTCTGAATTTCCTCGATCAATCCGGTGAACTGGTGCGCGTGAAAACCAGGGTATCGCCGATCCTGGAAATAGCAGCAATCACCGATCGCGTCTGCAAAACCCCAGCGCCGCATGGGCACCTGGAACTGGATCGATCGCCTGCTGCGTCGCTGGGAGGTAAAGCGCTGCTGTTTGAGAACGTGGAAGGGTCGGACATTCCGGTAGCCATTAATACGTTTGGCAGTTACTGGCGAATCAATCAGGCGCTGGGAACAGCTTCGCTGAATGCGCTGGCGGACCGCGTGCAGCAGCTGGTGAAACCGGAAATGCCGACCACGTTGATGGAGAAGATGAAGAAATTGCCCGACCTGATGAAGATGGCGAGTTATCCGCCAAGGTCAGTGCGGAGCGGGATCTGTCAGCAGATTGTGCTGGAGGGAGACGACGCGGATTTGAACAAACTGCCGATCATTCAATGCTGGCCTCATGATGGTGATCTATCGAGTGGGCAGGTGTTTGACCGCGCCGCTGCCAGTGCCGTCAGTGAGCGCGGCACCGGGCGTTATATCACCCTGGGTGGAATACACACGATCAATCCCGAAACCGGCGACCGCAACATCGGCATGTATCGCGTGCAGCAATTTGGTCCGCGCAAATGTGCGATGCACTGGCATATGCACCATGACGGTGCCCGTCACTATCGCCTTTATCAAAAACGCAACGAAAAGATGCCACTGGCGATTGTGCTGGGCGGGCAGAGCGTGTTGCCTTATGCCGCCACCGCCCCGCTGCCACCGGGAATTGAAGAACATATGTTCGCCGGGTTTTTGAACGGCGGCGGGATTGAGATGGTCAAGTGCAAAACGATCCCGCTGGAAGTGCCCGCCAACGCGGAAATCGTCATTGAAGGCTGGGTCGATCCAACCGAGAAACTGATGGAGGGCCCTTTCGGCGACCACACCGGTTTTTACTCGATGGCCGACTGGTTTCCCGCTTTTTATGTGTCTGCCATCACCCTGCGGAAGAACGCGATTTATCCGACGACCATCGTTGGGAAACCGCCAATGGAAGATTACTTTCTTGGCAAGGCGACCGAGCGGGTTTTCCTCCCGTTGTTGAAAATGCTCGTGCCGGACATTGTGGATTATGCACTGCCGATCAGCGGGGTTTTTCACAATTGTGTGTTTGTGAAAATTCGCAAGGAGTATCCGTACCAGGCCCGCCGGGTGATGCACGCGATCTGGGGCGCGGGCCAGATGGCTTTCACCAAGTTCATTATCGTGGTGGATGAGCAGGTAAACGTCCACGATGAGCAGGATGTGCTGTTCCACCTGTTTTCAAATTGCGATCCAGGACGCGACATCGAGATCGTCAAGGGTCCGGTTGACATTCTGGATCACGCCAGCCCGGAATTGGGTGCGGGGAGCAAGATCGGCTTTGACGCGACAGTAAAAATGCAAGGCGAGGGCAAGATCCGCGCGTGGCCGAAGGAACTGGCGTTTGACCAGACCACCCTGGCGCTGATTGAACGGAAGTGGAAGGAATACGGGATTGCGTGAGATCCGGATTAGATTGCGGGAAAAGGACGCAGGCGTTCGCGAACGGATCGGAGCATATGGCAGGAACGTCGCCGTTCAAAATCATCTCCGGCGGTCAGACCGGCGCGGATCGTGCTGCGCTTGATGTGGCTTTGAAGCTGAATATTCCCTGCGGTGGCTGGTGCCCGGCGGATCGGCGGGCGGAGGATGGGGTCATTGATGGTCGCTACCCACTGCTGCCGCTGGCCGGCGGGATATCGCGAGCGGACCCGTCGAAATGTCATCGACAGCCACGGCACCGTCATCCTCTACTCGGGCGCGTTAACCGGTGGCTCCCGCGCGATGGCGGGCGATTGTCGGCGGTATGATAAGCCTTGTCTGACGATCGACGCGGACCTCATCACCGCGGGCGAGGCAGCGCTTTTACTTGCGGTCTTTATACTTCGATATCGAATTCTTATTCTCAATGTCGCGGGACCTCGGGCGAGTAGTCGACCGGAGATTTACGACTTTGTCTGTGATGTGTTGATGCGATTGTTATCTCCGCCGGCGAAACGGCGCAGGAAATCATGATACGAATTGCTCATATTTCCGATCCGGACCTTAAGCAGCGGATTATCGCTGCGCTGGCGGAGCGGCGGGGAATGTCCATCGCGGGCATTCCTGAATGGTTTGAACTGGATGAGGCGGATTTCGTGGACCTGCTGAATGATCTGCGCGAGAAAGAACTCGATGATCTGGATGATCCGCGAATGTAGCGCCGGTGCAATGCCTTGTGCCGCCGGGGATCATACCGAGGGAATGTTCCGCACCATTGAATCAAACAGTGGTGGGATCACACAGTCGTAAGATCACACAACCGCGGGATCACACAGTTGTCAGCGCGGGCAGTTCGACTTCAATATCGTGCGCGATGTAATCGCGGAGCGCGCGGTGCAGTTTCGCGGTAATCGTGCCGCAGCGGCCTTTGCCGATATAGATGTCGTTCCAGCGCGATACCCAGCTGATTTCACGCAGCGTGCTGGTGATGAACAATTCAGAGGCCCATGGCGCCTCGTCCTGGCCTAGGGCGCGTTCATCGACCTCGATGCCCAGTTCTTCAGCAATCCCCAGCAGAACCATGCGGGTGATGCCCGGAAGAACTTTGGAGCCCACCGGCGCGGTTACCAGTTTGCCGCCAACCACGGCAAATAAATTGCTCGCGCTGCATTCGGTGACCAGCCCGGCATCGACAAACACAGCCTCGTCCGCGCCGGCGGCAACGGCGGTGTTCTTGGCCAGCACGTTGGGCAACAGGGAAATAGTCTTGATCCAACAGCGCTTCCAGCGGTCGTCTGGAACGGACAACAGCTTGGCGCCTTCCCCTTCACCGGGGGCGGGAATACGATGGGTGGGTCGAATATAAAACAGCAGAGTAGGCTCGACCACTTCGGGAAACAAATGATTTCGGGGAGCTGACCCGCGCGTGAGTTGCATGTAGATCATCGCATCGCGCGGTTCGACGCGTTGAATCAGCTTTTGAATTTCTACTGCAAGTGCATTGGTGGTTAAGGGCGGCGTGAGTTGTATATCCACCGCGCTGTTCCACAACCGCTGCAGATGAGCAGCCAGGGCGAAGGGTTTTCCGTTGTAAAGACGGATGACCTCGTAAACGCCGTCGGCAAATTGAAAACCTCTGTCTTCGATGCCCAGGCGGGCATCAGCCATCGGCATGATCTCGCCATTCAGCCAAATCCATTCGGTCATGGTCAACAACACTTTCAGCGCCGTTCACGCATTTTGAAACGGCTGATTCCCACATATGATCTTATACTCCATAAACTTTATATGACATCAGGAAAAAACACCTTGCTGGAAAAAGATTCTGATTCTGCGTGGAATCAGAAGTTATTGAAAAATCCGCATGTAGTGGTGGATAAGCGAAAGCGCGTCCAGAACATGTTTGCGGCAATCGCCCCTTCGTATGACCTGAATAATCGCCTGCACAGCCTGTGGATGGATCAGGCCTGGCGTCGAAAAGCCGTAAAACTGGCGGAATTGAAAGCGACCGACCGCGTGGTGGATGTGGCTTGCGGCACGGGGGATTTGACCCTTGGATTCGCGAGCAGACTTTGGCGGATCAAGCCGATGCGTCGGCCTTCCCGCGACCAGGTGCTGGGGATCGATTTCACATTTGAAATGCTTCCGCTTGCGTCGCGCAAGGGTCAGCTTCGACTGGCTCCGGTGAAATCAAATCCTCGTGCTACATTCCTGGAGGAATGTGTTCGGTGGATCAATGCTGATGCACAGGACCTGCCCATTTCGGATCATTGTGCGGATGTGGTCTCCATCGCGTTTGGCATTCGAAATGTTCAGGAACCCCGCAAAGCGATGGAAGAATTTCACCGGGTTCTGCGTCCCGGCGGGCGGTTGATTATTCTGGAGTTTTCGCTGCCGACCAACGCGATTCTCCGGTCGCTGTACAACTTTTACTTTCGCCAGGTGCTGCCGCGAACGGCAACGCTCATTAGCGGAGACAAAACCGGGGCATACAAATATCTGCCGCAGAGCGTAAACACGTTCATCGGACGCGAGCAGATGATGGCAATGATGCGCGACGCGGGGTTTGAAAAGGTCGAGCAGGTTCCAATGACATTTGGGGTTTGTGTCTGTTACCGCGGGGTGGCGCGCGGGTAGGTCATTTCGGTGAAAACTCCCGGGGCCTTGCCGCAACGCGCTCACATTGCATGAACCACGTTTCCCCTCACGATCTGGCACAGTTTGCCGAGTGGCTTTTAATCGCCGGCGGGTCGGTTTCATTAATGGGCGGGGTTGTTTGGATTATCTGGCTGGTGCGAGCGGTTCGGCGCAAAGCGCGGCGATCGCGCGAGGGGCTGTGCATGAAGTGTGGATATGATCTGCGCCAATCCAAAGACCGCTGCCCCGAATGCGGCGAACCGATTCGTACAACGAGGTTTCAAAGACTCTGAAACATTCGGAAATTCAGGCATCTCCCTGAAACTCCGCTTATGATGTTATCATGAGCTCGATGCCCGCGAATATTGTGACTGCCATTACCGGTGCGAGCGGCGCGATGTATGCGCAGCGGTTTATTCAGGGGCTTGTCGCTGGTGGTGTCAATGTTCATCTTGTCGTCTCGCCGCTGGGGCGTCGTTTGCTGCATGATGAACTGGGCATGGAAACGATCGATCTGGCAGCGCTGGCGGGAACGGCGGACCATACGATTACGCTTTACAATTACAACGACGTGGGGTCGAAGCTGGCCAGCGGCAGTTTCATGAACGATGGCATGGTGATCGTTCCCTGCAGCAGCAATACACTCGCGCAGGTGGCGCATGGGCTGGGAGACAATCTTATCGCGCGCGCCGCGGCGGTTACGCTTAAGGAACGCCGGCGGCTGGTTCTGGTGCATCGGGAGATGCCGCTGTCGGTTATCGATGTGAATAATTACAAAGTGCTCTCTGATGCCGGTGTGGTCCTTGCCCCGGCGAACCCTGGTTTTTATCTCAATCCAACAACCGTCGGCGAGGTTGTTGATTTTGTGGCCGGGAAGTTGCTCGACCTGGTGGGTGTGCCTCACGCTCTGGATACGCGCTGGGATCCCAAGGTAATGAGACCTCCGATGAAGCGGCAAATCGTATGATCCCGGCGGTAATCCAGTAACAGTTGCATGAAACGGACGGCAATCAAAGTCGATCAAACTGTGAGCATCGGGCGCGACATCCGCATTACGCCTTCGGATATCGATTCCAAAGGCGTCAGACTCGTCACGCGGGGGCGGGTGCTGGGCGGGGCAAATGACGGAGCCACGTTTGAAAATGTTCTGGAGATGACGATAGGAACGTCGGTGCACCTGGGACCTCATGTTGTGGTTACGCTGGTGGAAGTGCGAGGGAATGTCGCGCTGCTGGATGTGTTTGCCCCGGCGAATGTTCTGGTGCAGAGCGAATGACAGACAGCCTGACTATGGCAGAGACTCGAAATGGCGTCGTTGGTTTAGCACGTCTGCGCGAACTCGCATCGGACATTAAAATCCATCACAGTGTGTTCGCACTCCCCTGGGCGATTCTTGCAACCATTCTCGCTGCTCATCGTGCTGGAGGATTGAAGATCGGTCAGCTATTTCTCGTGCTGATCTGCATGGTGTCAGCGCGCACCGTGGCGATGGTGGCAAATCGACTGCTCGATGCCGAATTTGACGCAGCCAACCCCCGGACCTCGCGCCGGGCGCTGCCTGGTGGAAGATTGTCGCCTGCATTCATGCGTGCTGCGGCCGGTTTTTCATCTCTGGTGTTCATTGCCGGGGCGGCAGGATTCTGGTTCTGTTACCGCAACCCCTGGCCTATCGCGCTGGCGGTTCCTGTTCTTGGATTTCTCGTCGGGTACTCGTTGATGAAACGATATACACGGCTGTGTCATTACTACCTTGGTGTTGCCCTGGCTTTAGCCCCGCTATGTGCCTGGCTTGCGATCAGTGGGAAGATAAATCTGCCGCCCGTGTTGATGTTTGGCGCGGTAGTGCTCTGGACAGCGGGGTTTGACATCCTTTACGCCTGTCAGGACTACGCAATTGATGTGCAAACCGGTCTGTTTTCCGTGCCGGCGAAAGTGGGGATTGAATGCGCGTTGTGGATCAGCCGGGCGACCCATCTGCTGTGTGTCGTGTTCCTCGTCTTGCTCGACGTAACGACGCCGGAGTTGGGCAACTGGTTTGGGGTGGGGATCGGGATTGCGAGCGTGCTTCTGGTGATCGAGCATTCGGTGGTGAAAGCCACGGATCTGTCGCGGTTGAACCTGGCCTTTTTTACACTGAACGGGGTTATCAGTCTCATTTTGGGCGGACTTGGGGTTCTGGATATTGCGTTGCGCCACTAGCTGTTCAACAGGGTGGTTGAGGGGTGTGGGGCAGGATTCATTATTCCTGCATGATTGGGCCGATACTGAACCTGGAGTGGTCCATGCTTCGATTGGCTCGTCAATTCTTCGCGCGAAAACCGTCGGTTGTGAACGCGCCGGTGGAGATATCGCTGCATGAGTTACTTGGCCGCGCACCGGTCAATCTCGACACACCAGAGATGCAGCGTTTCCTGGCGGGGAAACGGGTGATGGTCACCGGGGCGGGAGGGAGCATCGGGTCGGAAATCTGCCGGCAGGCGATGAAATTCTGTCCCCAACGCATGCTGCTGCTCGAGCGAGCGGAAAACAATCTATTTGAAATCGACCGCGAACTTCGCCAGCGATGGATCGGTGCGGATCTTCAACCGATCGTAGCTGACATTTGCGATGTAGAGCGAATCAACCAGGTGTTTAATGCAGAGCGCCCCCAGGTGGTATTCCACTGTGCGGCCCATAAGCACGTGCCGATGATGGAGCTCAATCCCTGCGAAGCGATTCGGAATAACGTGCTGGGAACCAAAACCGTCGCCGACGCCGCCGCCGCGGTGGAAGTGCAGGCGTTTGTGATGGTCAGCACCGACAAGGCGGTAAACCCAACGTCGGTGATGGGCGCAACCAAGCGGGTTGCCGAGTTATATGTGCAGGCGATGAACGCGAGGGTTGACGATGGAGGATGGAGGATGGAAAACAAAGGACTGAAGATAGAGGGCGATCGTCCATCCTCCATCCTCGATTCTTCATCCTCAATTTTTCATCCTCTATCTTCAACAAGATTCACGGCTGTTCGGTTCGGTAACGTGCTGGGCAGCAGCGGCAGTGTGGTCCCCATTTTCCAAAGGCAAATTCACGCGGGCGGACCGGTAACGGTCACGCACGCCGACATGAAGCGATACTTCATGACCATCCCAGAGGCCAGTCAGCTGGTCATGCAGGCGGGGGCGATCGGCCAGGGCGGGGAGATCTTCGTGCTCGACATGGGCGAGCCCATCCGCATTATGGATCTGGCAAAAGAGTTGATTCACCGCAACGGGCTGAAAGTCGGAATTGATATCGATATCCAGGTGACCGGTATACGCCCCGGCGAAAAGCTGTATGAAGAGCTATCCTGCGACAATGAGCAGGTCGTGCCAACCTCGCATGATAAAATCCACGTCTGGCAGCTCCCCCGGGCCGAACCGGCCCAGGTTCGAAGCGCCATAAACTGTTTATCAGAAGTCATTTATGATAGTCAGGACGCAGCGATCGCTGCTTTGATGCAGTGCGTTCCCGAGTATCAGCCAACAGGCTTGCATGCACCTGCCACCGCGACCACCCTCCGAGCTGCTTAAAAATACACTGTCTCGGCATTAGCTGTCGAAGCTGCTACGTAAAAATACTTAAACAATCGGACTGATCCGATTGAAACTCGGTTTTCATCTGCTATATCACCGTATTGTTGGAAAAAATTACGCGATGAGGCAATCTCTGACGTTCAGAGTTTAGCAATGGTGAGTGAGGCGGTGACCGAACCGCTACAGGGCACAGTTCCGGCAGACAGATCAGCGTTGTCCACATCCGATACGACTAGACAATAACGCTTTTGGGAAACCCGCGCTCGGCAGCGGGTTAAACCTGCAAGCCAAGCGAGAGACGGCCATGCTTCAGGGCACTGTCAAATGGTTCGATTCGAAAAAAGGGTTTGGGTTCATTCTCAATGCTGAAGGCAAGGATGTGTTCGTTCATTTCAGCAGCATCGAAGGCGAAGGTTTTCGCGCGCTGAAGGACGGCGAAACAGTCGAGTATGAACAGACGACCGGCGGAAAAGGGCTGATGGCCAAAAACGTCCGCCGCGTGATCGCTGCCGACGCCAGCAGCATGCAACCCACCTGAGTGTTTTGCAACAAACCATGTGGTTCCGTACGCTTGGCGCACATGGGACCTTTTCTCGCAGGCTTGCTCACGGGTTTGCTGGTTTTATCCGTGGCCGGAGCGGGGCTGGCGGGCCTGGCCTATCGGCGGTTTGTGCTGCTCGAGCGCAGGCGCGCGAAGCAGAGCGACTGGCCGAGCTTGGCACCCTGACCAGCGGACTCGCCCACGAGATCAAAAACCCCCTTTCCACTGTCCAACTTAATTTGCAGTTGTTATCCGAAGATCTGGATCCGCGCGATGTGAATCTGCATCGCGTGATTCATCGTTTGCAGACGGTGCAGCGTGAGACCGGGCGATTGCGCGAAATCCTGGACGATTTCCTGCGCTATGCCGGCAAGATGGAACTGGACCGAAAACCCACCGATCTGAATGACCTGCTGGAAGAACTGGTCGACTTTTTCTCGCCGCAGGCGCAGCTGCAGAAGATTCAGCTGCGATTGCGACGGGCCGAAGGACCGCTGACGGCTAATGTCGATCCAAAATTTGTGAAGCAGGCGGTGCTGAACCTGATGCTCAACGGTGTGCAGGCGATGCCTCAGGGTGGGGAATTGATCCTCTCAGCCAGCACGGACGAAAACTTCGCCCGGATCGACGTCATCGACACCGGGGGCGGTGTTCCGCCCGAAGCGCTCAAAAACATATTCCTGGCATATTACTCCACCAAGCGCGGCGGCACCGGCCTTGGCCTGGCGATCAGCCAGCGCATCGCCCGCGAACACGGGGGAGCATTGAAGGTGGAAACCGAAACAGGGAAGGGTTCGGATTTTTACCTGCTGCTGCCGATGGATATGCCCAGGGAATAGCGCCGATGACTCGGCAGGATTCATTTCGCATCGAAGAGTGCGGTGACATCGACGGCAAATCCGGGCAGAAGCGCTGACGCCGCCTTATCGCCGGGGCGATAAACGCCCGCAGGTTCATACAATTCCCCGGCTAGTTTCAGCACGGTGACTTCTTTGAGCATGGGGTCCACAATCCAATATTCGGGAATTCCAGCTCGTGCATATTCGAATCGCTTGGTGTCCAAATCATGGCTGCGGTTGTCGTCGCTGACCACTTCCATCACCAAATCAGCCCAAAGCCAATACGGATTCTGCCGCCGCTGGTCGTTCTCGGCTTTGATGAAAAGGACATCAGGCTCGCGATACTGGCCGTTCCTCAGTTTCACTTTCAGGGCTGCAAATCGAACGGTTCCCAACTTCAACGGACGCACAAACAAGAGCAGCGCTTCGAAGAGGAAGGCGACCATTGCCTGGTGAGAGTCGGTCGGCATGGGAAGCACCTGAATAAAGCCGTCGATGAATTCCACGAGATGATTGGTTTCCAAAGCCAGATAATCAGCCTCGGACCAATGGCCTTGATCTGGGAAGATTTTTGCAATTTCCCACGCCGGCTGGGAAGTATTGCGTAGCATGCCTGGATTGACTGGCGATAAAGTCGTGACGCTCATCTGATCCTCTTCACATCATTTAGCGGTTTCACACGCTTTCGCTATCATACTCTTTTCCTATGCCAGAAAATACCAATTCCAAGTCCAGCATCCTGATCGTCGACGACGAGCAGGAGCACGCGCAGGTGATGTGTGAAGCGCTCCAGCGAATCGGGCATAAGTGCGATGTGACTTTCAACCTGGCCGAAGCCCAGAGCCGGATGAATCGCAAAAATTACGATGTGATCGTCACCGACCTGATGATGGATGGCCGCAAAGACGGGCTTGAAGTGCTGCGTCGGGCCAAGAGCATGCAGCCTCCTCCGCCGGTGCTGCTGGTGACGGCGATTAATGATGTGCCCACCAGCAAGCAGGCAATGCAGGAAGGGGCATACGACTACATCGTCAAGCCCCTCGATTTGGAAGACTTCCGCACGCAGGTCAACCGCGCTGCCGAACGCGCCGCACTGATGAAGCAGAACGCCATGCTGCAGGAACAACTGCTCGAAACCTCAGCGGGATTCGAAGGGATCATCGGCACGAGTCGAATCATGCAGCAGGTGGTGCAAACCGCCCGACAGGTCGCCGGCAGCGATATCCCCGTGCTGATCATGGGTGAAAGCGGGACAGGCAAAGAGCTGATCGCCCGGGCGATTCACAACAACAGCCGGCGACGAAAACAGCGGCTTGTAGCGCTCAACTGCGCGGGGCTCAGTGAAAGCATCCTGGAAGATGAATTGTTCGGCCATGTGCGCGGCGCGTTTACCGGCGCTAATACCGACCGCGAGGGACGATTTGAACATGCCGACCATGGCACTTTGTTCATGGACGAGATCGGCGACATGCCCGGCGCGATGCAGGCAAAGCTGCTGCGCGTGCTGGAGAACGGCGAGGTCGTTCGTGTGGGAAGCAACGACCCGTTGCGCGTGGACGTTCGGCTGATCAGCGCGACCAACCGCAAGCTTGAAGAAATGGTAGCTGAGAAGCATTTCCGCGAGGATCTGTACTTCCGCATTAAGGGAATCACCATCCTGCTGCCTCCCCTGCGCGAACGCCGTGAGGATATCCCCCTGCTGGTGCATTTTTTCATCCAGCAGGCGGCCGACAAGTACCACAAGCCCATCGACGGGATCGATCCCGACGCACAGCAGACTCTTATGAACTACAGCTGGCCGGGCAACGTGCGGCAGTTAAAAAATGCGATTGATACGATGGTGGTTCTCAGCAACGCGAGCCAGCTGACGGTTTCCAGTCTGCCGCCTGACATTCGCCCGGCCGGCACTGAAACCGCGGGCAATGTCGCGAATGTGGCCGGCATGCGACTGGAGCAACTCGAAAAAGAAGCGATTCTCAAAACCCTTGAAATGGTCCACGGAAATCGAGAGCAGGCCGCCAAGCTGCTCGGTATTGGCGAGCGGACACTGTATCGAAAGATCAAGGAATATGGCCTGTAGCTGCGACGCCTGCGTCGCCTCTTATACTATGACTCCAACGGGCAACAAATACCGCAAACACCTTCGCATTCGTGGCTTCGACTACCGCGAAAATTGTCCGTACTTCGTGACGATCTGCACCGGACAGCGGCTCGAATCATTTATCGAAAGTTTGAGGCAATTCGATTTGCCCAGTGGCGACGCAGGCGTCGCAGCTACGGATAAGGAATGACGCTCTTTCTTCGCATCGGTCACGGTTACGATCTTCACCGCCTTCAACCCGGTGGGAAGTTGACGCTTGGCTCGATTGTCGTTTCCACTGACATCAGTCCGGTCGCGCACAGCGACGGGGATGTGGTGCTGCATGCCCTGGTCGATGCGTTGCTGGGCGCGATCGCAGAAGGTGATATCGGCGAGCTGTTTCCCAATACAGATCCTCAATGGAGAAATGCCCCCAGCCGGCTATTTGTCGACGCCGCCATGCTGCGGGTGAAACAGGCGGGATACCTGGTTGCCAACACCGACCTCACCATCCTTGCCGAACGGCCCAAACTCAAATCCTTCAAACCCGCAATTCGCGAGGCGGTGGCGGACATGCTGGGCGTGAAGATCGATCAGGTAAACGTCAAAGCCGGCACAAACGAAGGGGTGGATGCGATCGGTCGCGGCGAAGCGATCGCCGCCCACGCGGTGGTGCTGTTGCTGCCGGCATAAATCATTATTCACGGGCCTGTTTCACCAGCCACCGGTGCGGGCTGGGGAATATGCCCGGCGACGACAGCATCATAACGATGCCGATCGCGCCACGGCCGGCTCAAGGTTTCATATTCCTCTCGCCAGATACGCAGCCGTTCTTCCAGTGCTTTTCGATCCAACCCCGAGGCAGCTCCGCCATGCGTCTGGTGGAAGGTGCCTTCGCCGAGCAGCGTGAAGATCATGTCGGATTTTTTCACCACGCGATGGAAGAAATCGACCCCCACGAGTCCCCCGCCCGGAAACTGGTAGCGTTCGTCAAATCCCCCCAACTGATCGAAGAGGGTTCGGGGGATAAAAAGACAGTTGGATTCAAATACACATTTAAAAAAGGGACTTCGGGTAGGGTTCGAAGGAAAACCGATCTCAAAGAGCCGATATCCATCCACCGGCCAGGCGATGCTCTCGAGCAGTTGCTGTTCCACCTCGGGACTGTATCCCTCAGTCAGGCTGTCGTTTTGCGACTTGTGCCCCAGATGCCAGCTTCGCACATCGACTACCGCCCGAGGCGATGCGCCGGCCAGATCGATCCCCCATCGCAAAACGCCGGGCGTCAGCATCCGCGCGCCATCAATTAACACGCACAGCAGCGCACTGCTGGTTTTTGCCACCGCGCGATTGATGGCAATCCCCGGATTCACCGGCGCTTCATCGGGCGGAATATAGTGGTAGTGAATGTGCGGCGCGATATTCCAAACGGATTCCGCCAGTGGCTGCGGCGACCCATTGTCGATGAGATGAATCTCATACTCCTGATGGTCAATGTTCTGCTGATAAGGCGGAATCAGCGACATCAGGGTATTGCGAATCTGCTGATCCATTTTGTGGCAGATGACGACTACAGAAAGAGGAGGACCGCGGAGATTCAAATCAGCAGCTGCGGATAGCTGCGCAGAAACCCACGGCGTCGGTTTTGCCGATAGCTGCCGCCACAGCCGGCGAAGATTCATCTCGATCCTTTCAGGAAAACGTCCGTCGCGCTTCATCGTGAAGCACGGCATTGACCATACCACAACGAATGCAGCAGCGGGAAACGGCACTCGCCTGACCGAACGGACGGAGAAGGGGCAGAATCATTTGACGCGTTCTGGCCCGGTTCTGTGTAGCTGCGACGCCTGCGTCGCCTGTTTATTTTCCTTTGGAAAAAGGCGACGCAGGCGTCGCAGCTACAAATCGAAAAATGATTTTGTCCTGACGGACGGAGACAAAAAAGCCGCACTGCGAGGAGGATTGCAGTGCGGCTTGGCGGAGGAGGAAACGAGGATTGTTTAGAGCATTTTCAGCCGCCAACACGAACGCGACGTGATGCCCTGTTTTATTAAATAGTTAATTCACCGAAGACGTAAAACCAGTCTGTTGGATTTGCTCCCGGCATTTCATTGCCCGCAGAACGCCTGCGGGCAATGAAGCCTTGGGAACCAACCGCGCTTCGTTACAAAAATTTCGTTTGATCGCAAAGTCAATTGTCTTGATCGACTCTGCGTTAACGAAGATCAACAAAGCGAAGCGAATGCCAGACGAAGCTGCCGAGCAACTGGATTTCGAATCGTTGATTTCCAGAGCCAAATCAACGGTTTTAATGAATCTGTATCGAGATCCTGCGTCGGTGAAAAACGGGACGCTGCCTTATATTTGAGCGAACCGCGAGTTGTTCGCGCGGTCGCTGCTCACATGGTTCAGATTTGATTGAGTTGGCGTTGGGAAATGTTTGGGGTTGCCTCACAAAATCCTCGATGCAAAATTTACATGGCCCCGGGTAATCGGTATGGCCATGCTGGAGTCCGCCGATGCCTGCGCAGCCGGATCGACCGATGAGAACACGAACGCAGCCCGCTGATATTTTACATTCGTCCAGACCAGGGCGGCATAGATCAGCAGCATAGACCACGCGGGTCCGCCCACACTGCGCCAGAAACGGTCGGCTGCCTCAAAGGGACCGTGACCACCGGGCGGGAAGGTGATTCCGATCGCCATGAAGACCGCAGCGATCGCCAGCGGAGCACGAGGCACCAGCCCGCGCGATCCCAGCAGCAGAACGCCGGCGGCGATATTCACATCCAGCAGCATGTATAAATGCCGCGAGTTGGTAAACGGACTGAAGATGAGCATCAGCAACAGCATGCCCATCCACTCGATTGACAGTAACCCGCGGTATGGCGGTGCAGCCTGTCTACTCACATCGGGCCATGCCAGCAGTGGGACCTTGTTCCACAGATAAATTGCCACCGCATAAAGGCTGAATAATCCGCCGATCGCGCCGGCAACCAGCAGTGCAAACGGCGACGGCAATCGCGTCATGCGCGCGATCCCGCTGGTAAGAGAGATGCTGACATCGTCGGTGATGAGCCGAACATGCGCCAGATGAGCCGGGTCGGCGACAACGTGAAAACCGAAAAGGCGGAGCAAACCACCGCTGGCCTGCGTCCAGGCGTGGGCGTTGGCGTCCCACCCCATGGTGCTGGCTGGCAGCAGGGCAAACACGACCGCAAACGCTGCGAACCACACAACCGCGCGGAAGCGCCCTCTCAATAATAGATAGGGCACCAAAACCAGCGGCATGTACTTGATGTTAAATGCAAATCCCAGTGCAAGCCCACACAACCAGGGCCGCTTATCCACCCAGCGCATGGCAGCAGTAAACGCAAGCAGCATGAAGACATTGGTCTCCAGCAGCGAGAGTTCGCCTTTGATTTTATCGCAGGTGCAGAACGCGCCGAACAGTGCCACCTGAGCTGCGAGGCGGGCGTCGAACTTGGCGGTGAGCCGTTGGACTAGTGTGTGACTGACCAGGAACAGGGTAAAGATCGAAACCGCGCCGTTGATCGCCAGAGAGGTGAACGCTGCCGCCTTCAGCGACATCATTGTCAGTGGCTGGTAAAGAAACGCGATCAGTGGAGGGTAGACGTATCCGCCGTCGCCGCCGTAGATGGGATCCCTGAGATAGATATCACCGTGGAGCACCATCTGGCGGGCTGCCCCCAGAAAGTTGATTAAGTTTCCCGGTCCGTGGCCCTTGGCAATCAACCGGGCGGAGACACAAATCGCCACAATGTGCGGAAGCAACGCGACGCAGTAAACCACACGGGGATTATTCCACAGCCTCTGAGCAAGGTTACCGGGCAATAAATCCCCAGAGGGGGTGCCGCTCGCTGGAGATCTCAAAAGAGGCGTGCATGTGTGTTCGAGTCTTGGTGAGAACGAATCGTAGCAGTGATCCCGAAATCGCTCGACGACGCGTCGGTAATCATGACTAATGAAAAGACTGAGTCAATCGGTCGATTTCTTAAATTGGTGAGGCAAATTTTGAAAATCGAGGCCGCACTTTGTTGTCAAAGTCCGCCAGTAACAGGGCGCATTGCGAGACGGCCGCGCAGATCGCATCACACCTCGACCGGTCGCACGACGATGTGATTCCCCCGCGACTCCCTGACAATCAGCCGGGCGCCGGCCGAGACGTAGCCTGTCTCGCTGACCACCGCGACAGGTCGTGTGCTACCAATGGACAGGTCTACAAACTCCGCCGACCCACCGGGCCGAAGGTCGGTGACAGCGGTGCCCGCGGTTCCGACGCCGGGCCAGTTATTTTCAGGCGCGATTTCAGCCGAGTTCATCATCATCGCCCCGCCGCTGGTCGTATTCAGGATGAGTCGATTGAAGTAAGGCAGCCTCGGTAGAAAATTCCGCAACCAGAATGACAGAAGCAACGACGCAAACAGCCCGCCAGTAATAGCCATCGCGCCATGGCGGAGGTTGGTCCAGGCGCTGATCGAATTCGGCAGAACACCACCACCGGGCATCGGCCCGATGAACGTGAGGAGCAGCCCGCCGAGAATCAGCACGACACCGACGATCGCACTGACACCATGACCCGGGAAAACAAAAACCTCAAATGCCAGCAGCGCGAGGCCTCCGAAAATAGCCATCACTTCCCACCAGGAGGCGTAGCCGGTCAGCAGCGGAATCCCCAGCAAAAGTGCCAGGCTTACCACGGCGCAGGCCTCGGCCAGTCCATGACCCGGGCTACCCAGAACAACCCACAGGGAGATGGTTAAGATCGAAATTAACAGGCTGCGTACGACGCCGTAGTTCAAAAACTCGACGATTTTTTCGCCCGGCCCGGGCGTCAGATCCGCCACCAGGGTCCCCCGCTGTCCCGCCAGCGATGTTACACTTGGGCTGGTGCCCGTTGCCAGGCCCAGTTTGACCGCCTCATCGGCCTGCACCGTTAAAAGCGTATCAGCCCCATCAATCGGCGTTGGCACGCCCGGAAGGACCACCGCAACCCATCCCTTTGCAATCAGCTTGTCGTAGTCGGACTGATCAACGAATCGTTTTTCATGGGTTTTAGGATCCTGCACCCAGTAGACCACCCGCTCGACAACCACCATCGATTCCAGCAAAAGGCGGCTATACCCGGCATGGTCCGCGCTGGCATCGAAATCGTTGATAATGGGGCTTTGCTCTTTAGCACGCTCCGCTGCCGGCATGTCCTGCAGCTTGCCGTCCTGCTCGAAGATAATCGGCGCACAATCTCCGATCACGCCCGCCGGCGCCATGACAATTTCGTCGCAGGCCACGGCGACCATCGCTCCGGCGGAGATCGCCTTGTTCACATAGGCGACGATATGCAGATCCGACTGCGAGCGGAGAAAATGCGTGATATCGAACCCGCTGATGACCATGCCGCCATACGTATCGATATCGAGGATAATCGTCTTCGCTCCGGCCGAGCGCGCTGCCTTAAATTGGCGAATCAGCAGGTTTTTGGTGTAGTCGTTTACCTCACCATGAAGGGTAACGATCGCAACCGGATTGGGCACCGGCGTTTCGGCCCCGGCAGACCTGAAGCTGATGAAAAGCACGAAAGCTGCGACGAAGCAAATCCATCTGTTCCACATGATCTGCAATTGTATATCAACGCACAGGCACGAGCGGAAAAAAAGTGCGTTGACATTTTCCAGGGTTCATTGCCGCACGCAGCACACGGCGGTCTCGGCTCGGGAGCCGCACAACAGATTTCTCCCGGTATTAACCCGATAATCCGGATAGCCGGATGAATCCTGCCGCTTGCAAAGTTCACCAAAAACGCTGTTTTTGATCGTTCCTAGGGGTTTATCGGTTTAGGTCGCGCTGCCAAATATCGCAAAATACCCGGTAAAACGACGAAATTGTAAGAAAAACCCATGTTTTCGGCCTGTTTTTGATGCCGGAGGTGTTTTTTTTATTTTTTACCCACTTTGCGCTTGATGGATTGTTGCACATCAATATGGTCTCGACTGTCGCATCGCAGGAGCAAAGCCGTGGGCGCGGTTTTGCAGAGCAGTCCCTGTGACGATGTGATCGTTGTTCCCAACCAGAGGAGCGAGATGAATCGAAAACGTTTCGCAGGTATTCGCGCTAATTGCGTCTCCCTGATGGTGAATACGACTTGCCTTGGCACTCGAAAAATCGAGCGGTTGCTACCAAGGCTCGCATCGTCAACGCAGAGCCCGGTTCCATTGCCTGTTGGTTTAGTCTGAGCGGGGTTTGCTTTTCAGAGCAGTTGTGAACTTTTTCACATTCTAAGAGCAAAAAATAATTTCGGATCGGCTGTCTAGCCATCCTCAAGCTTTAAAAACCAGACACGTTGGACAAAAACATGCGTAAGCCTCACTCTTTCTGCGCTTCAATCTTTCACCATGCCGCCCGCCTGCGCCGGCTTGCGATGCTCAAAATGGCCGTCTCAACCGCCATTGCAAACGTCTCACGGGCCCTGTGCGTCGAACCGCTCGAACACCGCACGTTGATGTCCGGCTATTCAAATAACGTTTGGCTGACCAATGGCGTCCTGGGAATCCAGGGCAGTTCCAGTGTTGGCAGCAATCTGACCGCTAACCTCGTCAATCACGGCAAATCGATCTCAGCCAGCGCGGACAAGGGGCACTCGATTGTTGTGCCGGTTTCATCCGTAAAGCAGATCCACATCACCGGTGGCTCGGGAAATGACATTGTTTTTGTCGATCAGAACATCAAACTTCCGGTGACGATCCTCGGTGGTAACGGTAACGACCAGATCCGCGGCGGAGGCGGTTTCAACACCATCACCGAAGGCAACGGCAACAACTGGGTCACAGGCCGCGGTGGGTCGAACTACATCACCGCAGGAGATGGAAACAACACCCTTCTGGGCGCAGGCGGCAATGACACTCTCATTGCAGGCAACGGCTACGACTCGCTCGACGGCGCTGATGGCAATGACATTCTCACCGCCGGCAATGGCAATGACTCGCTGACGGGCGACGCGGGCAATGACACACTCACCGCCGGCAATGGCAAAGACATCATCAACGGCGGTCTGGGTGATGACCGGTTGAACGTCGGCAATGGTTACAGCACTGTAATTCCCGGCAGTGGTACGAATTACATCGTTCTGGGTGGACCGAATCCGAAGGTAATTTCGTCAGCTGGAAAAAACACGGTTATCCGGCCCGGTGGATCGACAACGCCGCCGGTCACCGCGCCACCCGTAACCACGCCGCCGGTCACTAATCCTGTCGCGACGCCGACGAGCAGCACACCTTCTTCCGGTGGCGGCGTCGTAAAAGCCGCGCTCAGTTCCACCTCGTGGTTCAGTGTCTTTGGGTCCGGCGGTTCAGGAACCACCCCCCGCGCGGTGCTGCAGGTGATGGATCCCGCGCCATACGTCGGCATTGCGGTCATCACCCGGGCGGTCAGTTCAAGCCTCGGAACTGGCACACCGATCGATGCAAACTATCAGTGGAACTTTGGCGATTACTCCAGCCCTTATAACTATCTGCCAGGGTTTAACGCGAGCCACGTTTACACGTCCGCCGGCACTTACACGATCAGCCTGACGGTCACGAATGAACTGCACCAGTCGTCAACTGCGACCTGCTCGGTCACCATTCAAGGCGACAACCGCCGGGGGATTTACGTCAACGCTGCTATCGGGAATGACAACAATAACGGTTACAGCCCCAGCAGCCCGGTAAAGACCGCCGCCCGAGCCGCGGCAATGGTCAGCGACAACACGGAGGTCTTCTTCGCCCGCGGACAGGAATTTAATCTCGGCCAGGCGTTCAAGCTCAACCACCGCAACGTGCTCGTGGGCGCCTACGGCACCGGTGCTAACCCCACGATCAACTACACCAGCCCCAGCACCGGAGCGGTCATCTTCACCACCAATTCCAAATCGGCTATTGGTGTGACGGTGCAGGATCTGACACTGACCACTCTCAACGGCGCTGATCCCACAAACAAAAAGATGCCGATGGCGATCATGGCCGGTGGTTATGATACCTCGGTGCTTCGCTGCACATTTTACTATGTTGAGTATGACATCAACGCCAGCGCTCAACCGCTGGGTCTGACCGCAATCGGAAATTCGTCCCCTATTCGCGGTGGTTTGCAGGGATATTTCCTGTGGAACGCAGCAACCGACGCCACCGTGTTGAGCAACTACGTCAATGGCAGTGTTCACGAACACGTGATTCGAACCAGCGGCGCAACCGAAATGCTGATTGAAGGAAACGACTTCAACAACTTCGACGGCAAAGGCTGCATTGAAGTTCACGAAGGCTCATGGGCCTGGGTTGCTGCCAACACTGTAAACTCCGGTGACATCCGCGTAGGCCCGCTGGGCCTGTGGGGTGAGTCGGTGAATGTGGGCACCAGCTGCGTCGTGGTCGAAGGAAATTATGTTCAGAACTCCGACATCGCGATCTACCCCGGCACACACGATGTATCGATTCGAAACAACATTATTTCCCGCTCGAACAGCAATATGATCGACCTGATCGGTCAGGACGGTCTTGGCCGCCAGACGTCAGATATCCGCATCCTGAACAACACGGGCATCAGCACATCAGCCACGGGACAATTCCTTGTGGTGCAGAACCATGTCGCCGGAATTCTGCTGGAAAACAACCTGCTGATCCAACCCGACCTCGCGACGGGCGGAAACCTGACCGCCCCGGTGTATGTCACTGAATCCAACCTCAGCAGCTTCACCTATATCACCGGAAATGTCTGGCAACAGCCCAAGACAATCTACAAATACGCCCTGGGCGGCATCAACTTCGTTGCCACCAGCTACTCCATCAACGGGTACCTCACCCCCGGCGCCTGGAACGCTGAGGGACAGGTGGGCACCGATTTCTTCAGTAATACATCGCTGAGCGGATATACTCCCACCGCCGGAGTGGCGTTAACCGCCGACTCGGCGATCGCCGGCGTCTTCTCCGACATCAACGGAAAAGCCCGCTCGACCTCCGGCAACTGGAGTGCCGGAGCCGTGCAGCACTGAACCCGAATTTCTCATGCGTATAAAATCCATCCGTGGAATTTCCATTGCCGCCCTGCTGTCGCTTGCGATCGCAGGCCCGGGTTTGGCAGCAGAGCCTGAACCGACAAACGCTAAAACGTTTATCGATTACTTTCAGCCGATTCCAATCGTGGGCACGCTTTCCAAAGATGCCTGGGGTGTTGCCACGGTGGGTCCACGCGATCAGAAAAACGGTCTGGAAGATTTGAAACTTGCCCAATGGGACTATTGGGACGGACGAATCATCAAGACGCCGGATGGAAAATTCCATTTCTTCGGCAGCCGATGGGACCAGTCCAAGGGCCACAAGGAATGGCATAATTCCGTCGCGATTCATGCAGTCAGCGATGGTCTTTTCGGACCCTATGAAGATAAGGGGCCCTGCTGGCCCGACGACAAAGGCGGCAAAGGGCACAACGTCACCGCGATGGCGCTTCCAGATGGTCGCTTTGCCGTTGTCGTCAGCGAAACCCGACCCGGCGATGTGTTTGTGTCCGGGTCAACAGACGGCCCCTGGACTTACCTCGGCAAGCTGCAGGTTTCTGACAACGAGTTCAAAAAACTGGGCCGGATGAGCAACGTCTGCCCGATGATTCGACCGGATGGAAACTTTGAAATCATCGCCCGCTCGGGTGCGATCTGGATCAGTAAGGACGGCATCCTCGGGCCCTACACGGTTCAAGGTCCAAGCGTGTACCCAACGGTGCAAGGGCTCGATCTGAAGGATCTTGAAGATCCGGTCATGTGGTATAGCGGCGGAATGTTCCACGTCCTGGTTAACAGCTGGAGCCACCGCAAAGCGTATCATATCACTTCCGTTGACGGCATCACCGACTGGAAATATCGCGGGCTGGCTTACGACCCCACCCGCGATTTTATCCGCTATACCGATGGCACCGTGAACCACTGGACTAAGCTGGAACGGCCAAGCGTCTATCTCGAAAACGGGCACGTGGTCGCGGTCACACTCGCGGTAATCGACGTGGCCAAGGAAGCTGAAAACGGCAACGACGGCCATGGAAGCAAGATCATCGTCATTCCGTTCGACGGCGCGGCTATGGATAAAGACCTGCAGCCCTAAGCCCGCTCGGCCCGCGTTACTCGCTTTCGAATTCATCAGCCAGCGCGATCATGCGCGACGTAATCTTCTGGTCGGTCACCTCGATCAGTCTCACCTGGCAGGGATATTCTCCAAAACTGGACAGGCTTTGATGCAGGCGACCGTTGTCGGCCCGCTTGACGCTGTTGAAATGGATATGCCCCGACAGCACCAGTCGCACACGCGGATGCTGATCGAGCAAGCCGTCCAGTCGCTGTCGATACTGCTCCATTCCCGCCGCCACATGTGCGGCAAATCCACAGCTGCTCGGCGGTAACAGATGCGACGGGCAATGCGTCACCACCACCGCCGGTCGGTCTGCATCAGCTGCCAGAGTTTCACTCAGCCACGCTGCTGATTGCTGGTTTAGTGCCGGCACGGGAAACGTCGTGGAATCCCACTCGGTTTTCACACTGCCATCCGCCGCGAGATATTCCGCCTGCAGCAGCACCACGTCGATATCCCCTATGCGATGCGTTGAATCGGGCAATTCGATATTGGGATAGCTTTTTGTCGCCGCCGTGAAATGGGTCTTCCACGCGGGGTTCACCACATCGTGGTTGCCGAGCACCAGCAGAACAGGTTTGCCTGCAGCTGCCGAAGCCAGGAGTTCGACAAAACGCTGCGCCTCCGTGCGTTGCATCGCCAGAAAAGATGATTGCATCCGCCTGCCCGGCTGCTGTGTGCAAGCGCTGGAACAGCACCTGCGGATCTCCGCGCCAGAACGGCTGCACGTGAAATTGCTTTTCAGGCGCGGGCGTTAGCGCGAAGTGCGAATCGGTGAAATGCAGGAGCTTCATGGTCGGCAAAGTATAAGCATTCGGTTGAAAGCTACAGCGAAGCCTGCAAGTTTGGACTCAAGACGCCGGGCAATTGGTCCGATAATAATCCTGTGACCCTGGATCGGCTTATTTCTGCGCTGATTGCTTCGAAAAACGAGGCCGCGGACGATGCGCTGCTGGAGGCCATCGCGCTGGGTACCGCGCCAGAGCGAAACATCGCTTTGGATGCGCTGTTTGTCCGGCGGACAACCCATGGATTAACCGGCCTGATCGGCATCTACTCGGAACTTCCGGGATCGGTGCAGACGCAGACCCTTAAAAACATCAAGGTGCTCCACCATGCGATTCGCGAAGCAGGTCGCAGCGACCG
The DNA here is from genome assembly GCA_963792535.1 of uncultured Phycisphaerales bacterium. Classification (GTDB taxonomy): domain Bacteria; phylum Planctomycetota; class Phycisphaerae; order Tepidisphaerales; family Tepidisphaeraceae; genus CBDAQA01. Next base: position 581,479 of record CAWBWQ010000003.1, on the reverse strand, counting down.
TGTGGAGATGCGGCTTTCAGCCATGAAACTGATCGCACTGGGTCGTCAGGGAAAACTGGCGTACGTGCTTTCAGAAAACCTGCACAGCCCCAACGAAACACTTTCCAAAGCTGCTGTTGAAGCGATGGTCGCCCTCGCCCGCTGGATCGGGACCGAAACCCGCAAGCTGCAGAAGACCCCCATTGATGTGCCGGAGTCGGCAAAAGAATCGCTGCAGGATCCCGAAACAGTTCTGCAGACCGCTTTCAGTAACGAAGCCCACCAGGCGATCGAACCGGTTTCGGTTTACAAAGAAATTCTCGAAGAACGGCCTGAGATCGAACAAGCAGTCGCCCGGGCGCTGGATTCGCATCGGGGCCGACATGTAACCGAACTGATGCAGGCGGGGCTAATGCTCAGCGATTGGCCGGGCAGCCGGTTGCTCGCAATCCTGCATACCGCAAAACATGGTGGGCAGTCGGCGATGCTGCGAAGGATGCAGCAACCTCCGTCCGCCGAGGCGGTCGAGGCGTTCCTGCTCGGCGCCTCGCACGGTGGATTGCGATCGCATTTCGGAACCGTTTTTGCCCACATTGAAGAAGCGCCGGTGCTCGACGCCCTGCTGCGCCGAACGCATTGGTTGAAAGACCACGCGTTGCAAAACTGCATGCACCTTGTGACGCGCGGAACCTGGTTAAGCGAATCGGAATTGATTCGCGATATTTCGCGCCGGCACTGCGAGGACTCAGCCAGGATTGGTGACTGGATCGCGGCCAGTGGAGCGCAGGATGTGGTGCAGGAAGAAAGGCTCGATTCGCTGCGGAAGCACGCGATGTCCAGCGAGCCATCTCATTTTTCGGCCCGCGTGCGTTTAATGCGAATCGCCTGCCGCCGAAAATCCAGCGCGGGACTGCTGCTCAAGTCTTTCCTGAACGATCCCGACGAACGACTGGCGAGGATGGCAGCACGCGAACTCATCCGCCGACGACCGCTTGATTACGAAAATATCCTTCTGCAGCGGATGAGCTCCGCGCCCGATTCGGTGCGACGGGTCATCGGTCGGGCGGTGGGCCAGTCCGGTTTCGAGCAATTCTGGAATCGCTACGAAAAGCTCGACAAATCGACCCGCAAACAAGCAGGCCGGGCGATGTTAAAACTCCTTCCCGATTCCATGGCGCGGCTAAGCCGAAAGCTTGCCAGTGGTCCGATGGACCAGCGCCTCCGGGCAATGCAGATGATCCAGGAATTAAAGCTGTCAGAATCGATGGTGGAATCATTGCTGGCGATCTGCAGCGATCCCAGCCCTGAGACTGCGCAGCCGGGCCATCAGCCTGCTGGCGGAAGTTCCCCTGCTTGCGCCCGATGTGCTCATCGAGCAGTTGCTTTCAGACACCGACGCACGCGTGCGGGCCAACGCCACCGAAATTCTGGAAACGCGGCACAAAACCGAGTTTGTTCCCCTCCTCATCCAGCGGGCACGCGCTGGAACAAACCGCGAGTGCGCCAACGCGATCAAGGTCATGCATAAGCTCCGAATGAACATTTTCGGCGCGAGCCTTCACGCGATGCTGATCGATCCCAGACCTGAACACCGCATCTCCGCGATGTGGGCATTAAAGCAGACCGGCTGGTGGAACCTCATCAGTGAAGTCGGTCAGATGGCCAAAGCCGACCCGGATCTCAAAGTCCGGCGGTATGCGCTGGGAATCCTCAAGGCAGCGTCGGAGCTTATCCGCGAACAACGGCTCAAAGCAGCAGGATGAAGCACACATGCAGGATCAACGCGCAACAGTAATAGAAGCGAAGGAGGTGGCGAGCCGAAGCAGTCGGCGCTTGCCGCAACGACGCAACGGTTTAAAGGCGATGCGGACCTGTCTTCTGGTATTCGGGTATGCATTCTGCATCCATCTTTCAGCTGCAACTGCGCATGCCAACCCGACACAGGAAGAGGTATTTAAGAGCATATCCAGTAATGTGGATGACAAGCTGGACGGTCGGAAAGTGCTCGGCGTGGTTGCCGCGGCTACGGGTGGGATCATCCTGCTGGTGCTGCTGAACAATCGCCAGCAGCGTGTGGACGTGCCCAAGGTGACCAACCACCAGGGCAAGCTGATGCGCGAACTGATGAAAACCGCGGGGCTGAAAGCGTCGCAAATCCGCCAGCTGAAGGCCTTAAGCGCGGATCTGGCTGAAAAAAATCAGTCGGTGGAGAATCTGGTTACGCTGCTGCTATGCCCTTCGCTGATCAAAAAGGCGCGCGACCGAAATACGCCGGGAAAATGACCCTGGCGATACGAATCCCTCCTGGGATTGCAGGACATTGCTCGACAGGATCGGACCGGCGGAATCGGGATCGCGCGTGACAAAGGACCTGCGATCGACATAATACCGCCCGGTTACATGATCGGATGGGTCCCTATGGTCCGACCGATCGGGTGACCGAACCGAGCGAAAGTTCGAGCAGTGCATGGATGCCGCCTGAACCGCAGCTATAGTGGATCGTTGCCGCCTTTGTAACCAAAGAAGGCGGAACATTAAGGAGTAGTCGCCGATGGCCCTGCCCGACGAACGTCGTAAATATAAATTTCTCGATCGCATTTCCACCCCATCCGATCTCCGAAAACTCTCGATGGAGGATTTGACGAGCCTGGCTAAAGAGATGCGCGAACGCATTTTCTCAGCTGTCAGCAAAAACGGCGGGCATCTGGCGTCGAACCTCGGCGTGGTCGAGCTGACCATTGCCTTGCATTATGTTTATGACTTTGGCACTTATCCCGAAGGGCCCGATCGACTGCTTTTTGATGTCGGACATCAGTGCTATCCGCACAAAATGCTGACCGGCCGGGCGGGTCTATTTGATACCCTTCGCAAAAAAGGGTCGGTGAGTGGATTCCCGTCGCCGGAAGAAAGCGCACACGACCTGTTTGCCGTCGGTCACGCGGGCACCGCCATCAGCACGGCGGTTGGCATGGCGCGGGGCGACCAGGCCATGGGCCGTAAGAATCAAGTTGTTGCCATGATCGGTGACGCATCGATCGTTAACGGCTTATCCTTTGAAGGTCTCAACGGCGCAGGTGTGCTGAACCGCCAGTTGCTGTTGATCCTGAACGACAACGGCATGAGCATCAGCGCCTCCGCAGGGCGCATTCAGCCAGTACCTGGAACGCATCCGCGTCAGCACCACTTACGAAGAATTCAAGCGCGTCAGCGAGAAGATCGTGCATCGCCTGCCGGTGAATGTCGGTCATGCCGTCGAGCATGCCTGGAACGCTGTCTGCGACGGTGTGAAAGGCGTGATGTGGCCCGGGCAGATCTTCGAGTGCATGGGCCTGAAATACATGGGGCCTTTCGACGGCCACGATCTGCCGGGTCTGATCAATTTCCTGGCGGAAATACGGCATGTGGATAAACCTATTCTGCTGCACGTAAAAACCAAAAAAGGCAACGGTTACGAAGTAACCACCAACGAACCTACCCGGTTTCACAGCCCCGCAGCGTTTAATGTCGTGGGCGGCGTGGTTCAAAATGGTTGCCGCGTGGAAATGAAAACCACCACCGGCAAAAGCTGGACGAGCGCTTTTGCCGACGCGATGATCGCTGCAGCTAAAAAGGACTCGCGCGTCTACGGCCTCACCGCTGCCATGCCCGACGGCACGGGAATGAGCAAATTTGAGAAGGCATTTCCTGCACGCTACGTCGATACCGGCATCTGCGAAAGCCATCTCACCGCCATGGCGGCCGGTATGGCAAAAAGCGGGCTCCGGCCTGTTTGCGCGGTCTACTCCACTTTTGTGCAGCGTGCGTTCGATCAGATCTGGCAGGAAGTCGTTCTGAATCATGTCCCGGTCGTTTTTGCCATGGATCGGGCCGGTTTTGTCGGTGACGATGGAGCCGTTCATCACGGCTTCCTCGACCAGGCTTTCCTTCGCCCGATGCCCGGCTCGGTGCTGATGGCCCCCACCGACGAAGTGGAACTGAACCGTTCGCTTCGCCTGGCGCTGTCTCTCGATTCCTTCAGCGCGATCCGCTACCCGCGCGATAATGTTCCGGAATGCAACTTTGAGGAGATGATCTCCGAATCACTGCGGCCACAGGCCTCTACGGAATGGCAGATCGGCAAAAGTCGAGTCCTTAAAGAAGGCACGGATGCGACGATCATCGTTTATGGCGCGCTTGCCGAAAGCGTCATTACTGCTTCAGAGCTGCTGGAAGAAGACGGTATTTCGGTGGAGATTATCGACGCCCGGTTCTGCAAACCACTCGATGGTGAGATGCTGACACGTGTCCTGGAGCAGGGCCGCGCCGTTCTGACCGTTGAAGACCATGCGCTGCAAAACGGTTTCGGCACAGCCGTGCTTGAGTATGCTGTCAATCACAAATTGCCGACCGCTTACCTGGTGCGCCTGGGGATGCCCGATCGACTGATCAGTCATGCCACACGTAAGGAACAGCTGACCGAAGTTGGCCTGGATCCCATGGGGATTGCCGCAAGTGTGCGGGACTCGATTAAGTTAGTCACGCATGCTGAGACCGCTGAAAGCGTCGCATAGCGCGTCGCACAACGTCGCATTTCGGCTTGGCGAGCTCGCAAAAGGCTTGTTTTGACGTTCGGACCAGCCGAGATTCGCTAAATGTAACAAAAAACGCTGCAAGAGCCGGACATTCATGCCCGGCTCTTTGCGTATTCCAGAACCTCAACTATTCGTTACCTGGTCGCGACTGGTCTGCGACAGCTGTGCCTTATGCTGGCTCAGCTTGTGATTGAACGCATCGCTAATCGCCGATCGCGCTTGCTGATAGCTGAATTTACTGTTGCCCCTGGCCTTATCCCACTCGCGCATCGCCTTTTCCTCCAATGAATCAAACGACCCTGATTCGGATCCCGAGGCTCCCAGCACGCTGCCATATTGCAGGGCGGGTGTGACATCCCGGTCGTAGTCGGCCGACTGGTCGTAGTAGCTGCGATTGCGGTATTCTTTCTTCCAATATTCCGCATCCGATGGATCGTTCCATTCGCCGATGCTGTGACCGCTCGCGCCACCTACAATTCCACCCGCTACCGCGCCGATAATCGCTCCTACCGGCCCACCAATTGCGCCTAGGGCAGCACCGGTGGCACTACCACTCGCCGCACCAATCGCGGTCGCGCCTGGATGGCTTCCTGGTGCGCCAGTAATCGCGTCTGGATTCGTGCGGTCCGTCGTTGTGTTCTCCGTCTTCATATTGAACTCCAATCGTGTCAGAACAAGATCAAAAACAACACTCCAGGGAAGAATGCAAGATGCGGGCCGATGGGCTCGCAATCGGGTTTTCTAACTAGAAAATGGTTTCCGTTTCAGGCCAACTGAATACCCCCGCGCCGCAACGACGATGCAGCAGGCAGCTAATCGGTGGGCTATCATTGCTTTTCACAAATTTTGCACCAAAATAAAAGCGTTCAGCCACGGAATCGCCTGATGACCACGACAACGACAAAAACGATCAAGCGTAAGTGACCGGCACCTGCCGGTGGCACTTCGCGGACTCGTTTTTAATGTTGTGGAATGAATCGGTCGATCGCGTGGCTTTTTTTACATTTGGAGTGATGCAATGTCTGTGAATGTCGCCATTGTGGGCGCTACCGGTGCGGTGGGCCAGGAATTTTTGACGGTGTTGGCCGAGCGGAATTTTCCAATCGCTCGACTCAAGTTGCTTGCCAGCGCCGCAGCGCGGGAAAAACAGAAACATTCCGCGGCGAACCATACACCGTGCAGGAACTGACGCGCGAAAGTTTCAACGATATTCAAATCGCGTTCTTCAGTGCCGGGGGAAGCATCAGCAAAGAGTTCGCCCCCGCTGCCGTTGCCGCCAAAGCAGTCGTCATTGATAACACCAGCGCGTTTCGCCTGAAGGAAGGCATCCCGCTGGTCGTGCCCGAAGTAAACCCCGAGCAGATCAAAAAACACATCGGCATTATCGCAAACCCCAACTGCAGCACGATCATCATGAACGTGCCGGTCTGGCCGCTGCATAAGGTTAATCGCGTGAAGCGCATCATCGTCAGCACCTATCAGGCGGTAAGCGGCGCTGGCGCCTGGGGGCTGTACGAACTGGATCAGCAGATCAAGGCATACGCAGCCGGTGAACCGATTGTGAAGGAAAAGTTTCCCCATCAGATCGCCGGCAACGTCTTCAGCCACAACACCAGGATCGCGGAGAACGGCTACAACGAAGAAGAGAACAAGATGGTCCTGGAGACGCGAAAAATTTTCGCCGAACCAAAAATCATGGTCACCGCCACCTGCATCCGCGTGCCAATTCCCCGTGCGCACAGCGAATCTATCAATATTGAATTCGAACGCCCGATCACGCCGGAACAGGTGCGCGATATTCTCAAGCGATCGCCGGGCATTAGGATCGTAGACGACCGCGAAGCCAACCATTTCCCCATGCCGCTGGAAGCCAGCGGACAAGATAATGTGCTGGTCGGGAGAATCCGCCAGGACATCAGCCGCGAGGATGGAAGAGGAATCGAGATGTTCGTCAGCGGCGATCAGATTAGAAAAGGCGCAGCCACGAATGCGGTGCAGATCGCGGAGAAACTTTTATAAAGCCGCCAATGACATTAGCGGATGGTTTTTTCGTTTGACCGTATGCGTTAGACGTGCAGATCGTTGACTATCATTGAGAACGGGCATGCTCAGATCTCCATTCCATCCCGGACACTACCTTCGTCAACTGGTTGCCGAACACGGAATTTCGCAAACCCGACTGGCCAAACATCTCGGCGTCCAAATTAGCGTGATCAACCAGATCTGCACCGAAAAACGCGGCATTTCCCCGGCGATGGCGATGAAACTCTCGATGGCACTTGGCACTTCCCCGGAATTTTGGCTGAATCTTCAGATGGCTTTCGATCTGGGACGCGAGGGCGAACCTGCGCAAACATTCGTCCGTTGATCAAGGTGGCGTAAGATCTCCGCCAGTGCCCAACCAACGTTACAAACTCACCATCGCCTACCGCGGCACGCATTACCATGGCTGGCAGACACAGGGCGTGAATCCGACGTGGAAAGGCGTCACGCCGCCGCCGGGACATGGCATTCCCACTATTCAGGAAAAGCTGCGGCGAGCGCTGGAAGATGTCGTGCGACACGAAGTTTCACTGGTCGGTTCATCCCGCACCGATGCGGGTGTACATGCCAAAGGGCAGGTGGCTCATTTCGATACGGATAAAACTCAAATCCCCATCGAAGCCCTGAGGCAATCCGTCAACGCCCGCCTGCCCGGCGATATTCTCATCCGTAAAATCGAATCTGTTCCCGATTCGTTTGATGCGATCAAGTCGACGTTGAGCAAACGCTATCAATACGTGGTCTGGCATGCGCCGGATCGTCCGCCGTTTATGAACGACCTGGTCTGGCATCGCTGGTTCAAGCTGGATGTTGACGCGATGCAGACAGCTGCGATGCGGTTTATAGGCGAGCACGATTTTGCCAGTTTCGCCAGGCCCGGGCATGGCCGCGAAAATACCATTCGCGTGGTGCGCGAGTGCTCGATCAGCTACCGTGCGCCAAAGCTGGTGATCGGCGTCGAAGGAAGCGGGTTTCTCTGGCACATGGTCCGCATCATTGTGGGCACATTGCTGGAAGTAGGATTGAAAAGAAAATCGCCTGAATCGATCTCTGAAATGATTGCCGCACGGGATCGCAGAGCCGCCGGCCCAACCGCGCCACCGCAGGGGTTATATCTGCAGTGGATCAACTATGTGACAATATCCCAACCCCTGATCACAGCTATGTGATATTTGAAGACGCATTTCGGTGAGGGTTGACGAGCACAACCACTCTTAAAAGCACATTTTTAATTTAGGTAAAGTAAACCTTCTGGCGCGATCAGCTCCGTCGCTGCAACTTGTAAATTATCGAAAATCCTCGAGAAAATGGCACTTATTGCGATAGTCGTATTTACAGTAACTCTGCATTATCGGGCGTGTGAAAAGCTGGCGTGAAGTTTTTTTTATTTTCGATCCGGATTTTGGTTGCGGCTGGAAAAAACCTGTGCATATTGCACCTCGCCTTGCTAGGGCACTTACTGGCAGAGAGCTTGGTCTGAGTCATCCCGTTCCAACGGTCCGCGACGACTTTTCAGCAGCAGGCTCTCTTTTACTGGAAGCGGCGAACTGGCGATTCATAATCGTTCGTCGATTCCTAAACAATTACTCGCTTTTTTAACCACGCGAGGAGAAAAATCTGATGTTGTTTTCGCTTATGCGGTCATTCCGCGTCTTGGCTGAGTCCGTCTCTCGATCTTCCACAGTCGTAAAACCCAAGCGGCCGAGTCGCGCCGGTCTGCCGATCGAACCGCTTGAAAATCGCACACTGATGTCCACGTATTTCATCAGCCCCTCCGGTAATGATTCAAATTCTGGTACTTCGATCAGCAAGCCGTGGAAAAGCATCGGCAAGGTAAATTCCTCCAGCTTCCATGCCGGCGACAATGTGCTGTTTCAGGGCGGTCAGACGTTTTATGGACAACTGAATATCACGTCGAGGGATTCGGGCAGCGGTTCTGCTCCTGTCATCTTTGGATCGTATAACGGGCACGCCACCATCAGCAGCGGTAAAGCCACGGGTTGCTGGTTCTACGACGCGAGCAATATCTGGATCGAAGGCGTTAATTTCGTGGGCACTCCCGGCGGTTCACCCCAGAGCGGAATCAGTTTCGAAGGATATAATAGCCATACTTATTACACCAACGACCGCGTCAATGGCTGCGACATCAGCGGCTATTGCCTGGCCGGAATTCTTGTCGAAGGCGCATATACCTCCGGTGGTTTCAGCGGACTTCAGATCACCAACAACATTGTTCATGACAACGTGGATACAGGGATCTATACCTGCGGCGCAGGCAATTCAGGACTGCAGAATTTTTACATCGCCTATAATCAGGTCTACAACAACTATGGCGATGGCCACAGTATCTGCACGGGCAGCGGTATCGAGCTCGGCGACGTTTCCAATGCAATGGTTGAATACAACACCGCCTACCTGAACGGCTCCCGCGGCGGTAACGGTGGAGTTGGAATCTGGGCGTATACCTCTAACAATGTCACATTCCAGTACAACGAAAGCTATGACAATAAGAGCACGCGAGGAATGGATGGCGACGGCTTTGACTTTGACCTGGACGTCAGCAACTCGGTCATGCAATACAACTATGCGTTCAACAACGACGGCACGGGCGCTCAGTTGGATCAGTGGAAGACCGACAACGGTTTTACGAACAACATCGTTCGCTATAATGTTTTCCAGGATAATGGCCGCAGGAATAACTACGGGAATCTCGAGGTATGGGGCAAGGTTCTCAATTCATACCTTTACAACAACGTGATCTACACGACCCGTGGTGTAGCCGGCAATAACTCGGCCATCCGCGTGCATAACTCCACGATCCCCGGCCTCTATGTCAATGGCGTTCATTTTGTGAATAACATTATCGAAACCACCGGTGGAGCTACGTTAATCAACATCACCGCGGGCGAAGCCCAGGGCGCGAAGAATTTAACATTTACCGGCAATGTGTACTGGACCAATGGTTACACACCCAATTTCAACGACGGCAGGAACACGCTCCATTCGTTGTCGGCATGGCGCTCAGCGGGACAGGAATCCTGGAACGGCAGGCAGTACGGTATTTTTGCCGATCCGAAATTCAGGAACTCCGACAGCGGCTACGCAACCCCCGCGGCAAGCAGCAGTAGTCTCGCCAGCGCCGCCGCCGGCTATCAACTTCAGGCAGGGTCGCCGGCCTTACTGGAAACAATGAGCATTGACGCCATGTACGGCGTGAATACCGGCGGTAAAGACTTCTTCGGTGACAGCATCGCGTTCAATGCCACGACCGTGGCCGGAGCTGACCAGCATGTGTGATAGGCTGGCCCAGCGTGGTGGATGGACGCTGTTGACTCCTCAGTGCGCTCAGCTACGTTAGCGCTGACAATGTCAAACCCACTCACCAGGAGTCACTCGCCCGCGACGGGATATCTGCCAGAGTTAGATACGTTTCGGCTTGCGGCAATCCTTTCGGTCATGTGCCTGCACTGGTTGCCCGAACATGCAATTATCAATCGACTTCAGGGTCAGCTAAGCAACGGAGTACACCTTTTCTTCGTTCTTAGCGGATACCTGATCACGGGTATCCTTTTGCGATGCCGTGAAAATATCGAATTGCGTGTTGCAACGATCGGGTATTCCTTTCGCCAGTTCTACGCCAGACGTTTTCTGCGAATCTTCCCGGTCTATTATCTGGTCCTGGGCGTGGGAGTTCTTTTTCACTTTGAGGGACTTCGCAGCGGATTCCTGTGGCACGTTACATATCTTTCCAACTTCTACTATTATCATCGCGAAAAATTTGACGGACCCGCATCATTATTCTGGACCCTCGCGGTAGAGGAACAGTTCTATCTCCTCTGGCCGCTGGCGATCCTGACGCTCCCCAAGCGCCTTATACTGCCATTTGTAATTGCGATCGCATTGCTCGGAACAGGACTTCGCGTCGATGCGCTGCTGCGTGACAGCTGGCTGAGAATACTTACACCGTACTGTATGAATTTCCTCGCGGTTGGAGCACTGCTGGCAGTAGTGGAGAGCCCGTTTTGTGGATCGCCAGATAAAAGGCGGCGACTCATCCGGGTATTTGGAATTTTGATCGCTATTCTTGCCGCGTCATCGGTCGTCGTTGTTGCCAAAGTTGGCCCGCATGCAGCTTTTTCCTCGCTGGCTGTGGCGCCATCGACCAACCAATGATGTCGATGGTATTCGCGTGCCTATTTGCATGGACTGCCAGCGGCACATTGGGATTAGCAGGTAGCTTCCTTCGGTGGCCCGCGTTTGTATATCTCGGGCGAATCAGCTACGGCCTGTATCTTTACCATCTGTTCGTTACATTTACACTAAAACGAATCGACCCATGGCTCGCTGGGCATCTCGGCGCACGAATAGCGGCTTTTGTTAGCGAGAGCTTCGGGTCGCGCTTTGTAATTAGTGTGATGATCGCAAGCCTCTCCTATTTCTTCTTCGAGCGTCCTCTTAACGATCTAAAGAGATATTTCCCATACGCATCGCGATAAATGTCCTCGCAATCGAACGCTGAAGTTCCTTGTCTCATCAACGACCGTCGACGCCTTATCTCATATCCTTAATCGCCAGATAATAAAGTTGCCCGATGTTTAATTCCTGCCCCGCTTGCTCGCCGAGGCCCATATAGATATCGCAGCGTCCCGCGCTGCGGATGGCTCCGCCGGTGTCCTGGTCCAGCATCAGCCCGCGGAAGGTCTGCAGGTTGCCGCTTTGATTTGGAAGAGGCGCTACAACAAACACCGGCATCGCGCGGGGAAAGACTGTCTTGTCGGTTGCAATCGTCGCGAAAGCCGTTACTGGATCATCAAGGCTGCCGAACGGGCCGCCGGGCCTTTCGGTGAAGAACACATCGCGCGGGTTCATCGGCAGATAGTGATCCATCGCCTCGGGATGAGCGGCGAAGTAATCCTTCAGGCCCTGCAGCGTGAATTGCTCTCTGGTAATCACGCCATCCAGCACCATCTGCTTGCCAGGGCTTACATAGTCATAGCCATTGGTGCCGTTATTACCGACTTCGAGAATTCGACCGTCGGGCAACCTGAGCCTGGCCGATCCCTGAATGGTAATGATGTAGGCTTGAAACCGATCCGGCAGGTAGACAAATTCATCACCGTCGAGCACGTGCTGCTCTTCGATCTGCTGCCGCGTAAAGGCCGGCTGCTGAGAGCCATCGGGCATCTTGCGACAAACGACTGTTCCGGTGGCATCTGTCAGCAGGTCGACAGGCCGCTTGTACAACGGGAATTGAAACGGCCCGCCGCGCGAAAGGCTCGCGTCATAGGTGGGTGTGAAGTAGGCGGTGAATAAAACATTTCCGGTATATTGACCGGTGTTTGGATCCTGCCCGCCGATGCTTTGATAAACATCAAACTGAGATTTGACAGCTGCATCAAATCGCTTGCCGCCGTCGTTGGCCGGCGACTGAAGTTCCTGATCGATCAACCCCTTTAACGCACGCAGCGACGCGACCGCGCGATCGTGGCTGATATCTGCCACCGGAAATGCCTTCGCGCTGCCCGGCGTGGCGAGATAGGCGAGACTGTTGTCGATAGCCTTATCGAGGCGCGGCAGATTAAAAGCAGTGGCAGCTGCGGAAAAATCCGGATACTGATCCGGTGAAAGCTTGCGCAGGGCGGACGTGCCCGCGGGCAATTCCTGACTGTAATTCACCGGCTGCATCGGCGGCGGCGGCGCGGGCGTCTGGGATTTACATCCGTTGACTAATGCGAACGCAATCCATGCAGCAGATACATAGTTCTTCAAGCGATCCTCCATGATCGAAAAATTTAAGCACTTAGCATAGAGTTTCATCCAAGGATTGTCTTTGTTACCGGCGGCTTATTTACGGCTTATTTACGGGCCTTACCGCAAAGACGGATCTGCCTGCTGGACAGTTCGCAGGATGGGCCGGAAAATCGCTCGCGATAATTTCATTGCCGGTAATAGAATCGCGAAGCTGGCGTCTGTACCAGAAACCAGATCCGCGGGAGTGAAACGTGAAGCGATCTTGTCGTAAAAAATTGTCCACCGCCACCGAGTTTCTGCAGAAGCTGGAAAGCCGGCTGCTTTATGCGGCGCATAATGATTCGTTCGATGTGACCTACCTGACCCAGTTGCGCAGCGACTCTGCATATTCATCTATCAACGGCAAAGGGGTTGCGATTGCTGTGCTGGACACCGGTGTGGACGCTGCCAATCCAGATCTGAGCAAAAAAGTTGTCGCGTATTACAACGCGGTGGAAAATGCGGTTCCCTCGTCCATTGGATCCAACTCGGTGGCAAGCGCCAAAGACAATGACGGCCACGGCACACACGTGTCGGGAATCGCTGCGTCATCTGATCCGAACATCGGCGTCGCCGACGGCGCAACGCTGGTGGATGTGAAGGTGATCGCCGACAGCGGCGAGACCCAGCTCGCGGGCGATCCGCTGTTGCGCGGCCTGGAATTTGTCGCAAATTTTGCCAGCCAGTTGAACATCAAAGTCGTCAACATGTCGCTGGGAGAATCCACCTCCAGCGGCGGGATCAACGACAATACCGTGCCGGCGGCAGACGATATATCACGCGAGATTCAAACCCTCGAAGCGCAGGGCATCACCGTCGTGGCCGCCGCGGGCAACAGCTACGCAAACAACCCCACCGCCGGTGAGAGCTACCCCGCGGTGGTGTCGACCATCAGCGTTGCCAACGTGTGGTCTGATACCGGATCGGGATATGATTTCAGCACGTATTCTTACGGCACCTCCAGCGACAGCTGGGCAGCGGTGGAAAGCTCTGCTGCGCCGGATCAGTTAGCTGCCACCAGCCAGCGCAGCACACTGTCCAACCAGGTGGTCGCGCCGGGAATGAATATCTACAGCGACTGGAACGGTACCAGCGCGGGTGACAGCGGCAGTGATCTGTTCCACAACACCATTTCCGGCACGAGCATGGCGTCGCCTTTCATTGCAGGTGTGGTCGCACTGATTCAGCAGGCAGCGTACACGTATGGCGGGCAATTTATCACCAGCCCGCAGGAAGTGCTGTCCATCATTAAGCAGACCTCGACGGTGATCGTCGACACGACCGTCTCGGGCGATGGCCGCGTGCCGATCAGTAATGGCTCGCTGACCGGTGGCGCGGAACAGCCACTGCCCGGCACCGGCAATTCCTATGACCTGGTCAATGTGTACAAGGCGATTCAGGATGTGAAATCGCTGTTCACCGGCACGATCAGCAACGCCGACACGAACAACACTTCCGCAACGGCAACATCGGTTCCTAACCTAAACGGAACGATCAGCTATACCGAGTCGGGCAACATCGGCACGGACGGCTTGAATAACGTGGGGGCGAACGATGTTGACGTGTATAAGGTGATATTGGATGAAACAGGCAGCCTCACCGCCGCCCTGAGTCAGCCCGGTGGTGGGACGGCATTTCAGGCAAGCCTTCGAATATTTAACAGTTCCGGCGGGCAGATCGCCGTCGCCAGCGGAACCTCGAGCGCCGGTTATCCGACAATCACCACCGCGACCGGATCACCCCTGGCGGTGGGAACCTATTTTGTGGCCGTCAGTAGCGCGGGCAACATCGCATATAACATCACCGATGGCACGGGCGCTTCAGGCGGATCGACCACGGGTGATTACTCGCTTGCACTGAGCCTGGGAAACCCAGATCCCAACGGCGTGCCCGCCGGCGCGGTGCAGGTGGATCTCACCGCACCGACCTTCGAAAACAACAACGGCGTCGTCTCCAATTATTACCTGGGCACCCTCGGCAAAGATCCCGCATCCGCCAACAGCGGCACGTATGTCGCCGTTCCCAACGGGGATGTGGACATGTTCAAAATCGTTGCGCCGGATACCGGAACGCTCACCGCACAGACCGTCACGTCCGACCCGACAAATTTTTCCTATCCAGGCGCTGACACCTACGTCGAAGTGTTTGACTCGACCCTGAATCTCGTCGCTCATGCCGGGGTGGCGTCCAACGCCCCATCAAATGCGCAGATTCAATTTAATGTCACGGTGGGAGATGTTTACTACGTAGCGGTCACTGTTGCATCAAACGCCAACTTCAGCCCTACCGATCCGTATACGCGTGTCGTTCACAGCACAGCTTCACCCAGCTCGTACGACCTGTATCTGACATTCAACAACGGCAACGCCGACGGGACCGCCCTGCTGGCCAACAGCGAGACGATCGGAACCGCCGTCTCGGGAAACATCGCATCCACCAATCCATTGCTCGGCGAGAATGGCGGGTCGAAATACGTTGACTGGTACACCTACACCACCGCCACCGCGGGACTGCTCGATCTCACCGCGATGGGCGCTTCATCCGCATTCAGCCCGAGCCTTGAACTCTGGACGCTGAGTACCAACAGCGCGGGCAGCACCGTCATCGTTGAAGTCGGCGGGACCACCGGATCGGGCAACAGCCTGATCGACGCGGTCACCGCGGGTGAAACGGTTTATGTCTCGCTTACCGGCGCGGGCAACAACGGTTTTGAATGGTTCTCACTGGGCGGTGGCAGCGGTGGTGAGACCGGCGGCTACACGCTGAACTCGTCGCTGCTCAGCGCATCAGCGACCGCCACCCAGGCGTTGAATGATAATTCGATCGACTATGGCAAGCCCGGATCTGTCACGCTGGGTCAGGCGATCGCCGGTAATATCGGCATGGATGGCGGATTGATCCAGGGGCCGAGCGATGTGGATTTGTACACGATCACTCCAACCGCCAGCGGTGCATATGACATCGCAACCGATACCTCGCAGGAGGGAAGCGCTGATACTTACCTGCGATTGTTTGACTCCAGCGGAAACCAGCTTGCCACCAACGATAACGCTAATGCGTCGACCACCGCGAGCCTGATTCGCGCGAATCTGGTCGCCGGGCAGACGTATTACGTTGGTGTCAGTGGCACTGGCAATGATCAATACAATGCAATCACCGCCGCGGGCGCGGTGGATTCAGCGTCAACCGGCGCGTATGTGCTGAAAATTACTTCCGCGACATTACCGGCGCTGACGGTTTCCAGCCCCGCGACCGTATCGGCCTCAGTCGGCGGTAACAGTGTTGTTTTTAATGTCACGCTCGACTTTCCCGCGACGTCGCTTGTAACGGTCGACTATAGCACCGCGGACGGCACCGCTGTGGCGGGTACGGACTACACGGCAACCAGCGGGCAATTGATTTTTCAACCCGGTGACACTTCGCAGACCGTTTCTGTTCCGATCCTGGTGAACCCCAGCGCCGCGGGAACGACCACTTTTTCACTGGACCTTTACTCGCCGAGCAGCAACGTCGTGATCGACGGTGGACAAGGAACAGGAACCATCAGCAACCTGCCGGTTACGCAGTTGCCATTCGGCAACGGAAGACGCGCGATCTATCTGGACAGCTTCGGGCGCAATGTGACATTCCTCCTGAGCGGCCCGGGCAGCGGAGTCGTCTCTGATATCGGATCGGGCACTGCGATTGAAGCGACCGTCACCGGCACGACAAGTAAATCCCGCCTGACGGTGCTCTCCAGTGCGCGGGAAGCGACAGGTTTGTCATCGCTGCAGGTAAACGGTTCACTTGGGTTACTGAACGCGCCGCATGTGGAACTGGAGGGCAGCCTGAATGTCACGGGTACCCTGGGCACGCTTGTTATCGCCGGCGCAAGTGCGAGCAGCACCATTTCAATCGGAGGCGCCGGTGCAAGTGGGACGTTCCAGCTGGGAAATGTCACAGACCTGAGCGTGACTTCCTCTGAAACATTAAACGCACTTCTGGCGACGAACTGGACAAATCTGGACAACACCGATTCCATCACCGCGCCCTTCATCAAGTTAGTCAGGATCGCGGGTCCCTTTGGCGCGTTGATTCATGCCGGCGCGGGCGCATCGGCACTGCAGAACGTGCGGGTGGGCGGAGCCATCACGGGCGGGACATGGACGATTGACGGTAATATCGGCACCGTCGTCGCCGGATCGACCGCGCTCGCGTGGAACGCGAATGTCAGCGGCTCAGTCACTACCTTGCAGGTGGGGGCAGATTCCAACGGTTCAATCTCCGCCGGTTCCATTCGCACCCTCCGGGTGGGCGGAAATGTTTCGTCGGCTTCATGGAATTTGACCAATGTGGGAACACCTGCGTCGCCGGATCTTTCCATACTGTCGGTCGGCGGGATCTTTTCAAACTCTGAACTGAGATCGGCCGGCGATATGAATGCCCTGCATTTTGGTGGAATCAGTGGATCGATTGTTGACGCGGGGGTTCGTGCAGGCGTTACCGGACTGGCAGGATCCGCTGCCGATTTCAGCGCAACCGCGGAGATTGTTTCCTTCGCTGTCACTGGCGTTCGCGGGTCTACCTTTGCCATGGCAAATTCCACTATTTCCGCAGCAGAGCTCGGAAAGGTCCTGGTAGAACGCGTGGAGACCGATAACAACGCGATCCCCTTTGGTTTTGCCACCAGCAGTCTTGCGGCGTTCACCGACCTCGAAGCGGGCAAAAAACCCTATCACTGGACCCCCCGCAGCAGCACCGCAGCGCCGGTCGTCACCGGCGACTTCCAGGTAAAATTGCTGTAGTGCTCCATACTTTTTCGCCCATTTTCAGAGTCAAAATCCCTTTTAAAAAAGCCGCCCGAAGATTGCGGATTTGTCGGGGCGGTGCCATTTTGGCTCGCCATTATCGGGCGGAGCGCAAGAATCTTGATCTTCCAAAGTCTAAAGGAACTACTGACGATACATCATGGTAAACTACCGGTTCGCGCGGGGTGAGACAGCTTCACGGATGTAGCACGATGAACGATCAGTTGTTGATGCGGGTGAAGGACTGCCCGAACTTGCCGTCTCTACCAACCATCGCCATGCAGGTGTTGGAACTGGCGACGCAGTCGGATGTGGACATCGCCGAGATAGCGCGCATCATTTCCAAAGACCCGGCCATGTCGGGCAAGATATTAAAGACGGTTAACTCCAGTTTTTACGGCAGAAGCCAGCACGTCAGCACCATCAGCCACGCACTGGTGATCCTCGGATTGCAAAGCGTTAAAACGCTCGTGCTGGGGTTCTCACTGGTATCGAACCTGACCCGCGACAAGAGCAAGGGTTTTAAGCATCTGACTTATTGGAAGCGCAGTGTTTTTGCCGCCACCGCCGCTCGATCGATCGCCGCCAAGGCGAATCTCGTGCAGCAGGAGGAAGCGTTTCTTGCTGCGTTGCTGATGGATATCGGGATGCTGGTGTTGGACCTGGTCATCGGTGAACCCTATGGAAATGTTCATGCGAAGACTACCAGCCACGAGGAACTGGCTCCGATCGAAGCTGCGGACCTCGGCGGGACACACGCGGAAGTAGGCGGTGTGTTGGCCGAGGCCTGGAAACTGCCGCCTTTGCTGGCGATCCCCATCCTGCGGCATCACAACTCTGCGTCGATCTCCGACCCCACGCTCAAACGCCTGACGGAGATCGTGCACCTGGGAAGTCGCTGTGCCGATGTCTTTGTTGATGAAGTTCCCACGCAGGCGATCGCGGATGTACGCAGGGATCTCAACAGTCTGTGCGGCATGACCGAAGTCGACGCGGACACTTTATTAAAAGATATCGGCACGCGAACCAAGGAAGTGGCGACGCTGTTCGAGATCAACATCGGCGCTGTCGCCGAGTACGAGACGATTCTCAAGCGCGCCAACGAAGCATTGGTTGAGATCACGCTGAAGTCGCAGATGCAGGCGACGCAGTTGCAGGAACAGAATGTTACGTTGAAAAAAGCTGCCACCACCGACGGGCTGACCGGGCTCGCGAATCGCGCGCATTTCGATCAATTCATGGTGGAACAGTTTGAGATCGCTCTACGGAGCCGATGCACACTGTCGCTGCTGCTGATGGACGTGGACAAGTTCAAGTCGATCAATGACAAGCACGGTCATCCGGCCGGCGATCAGGTGCTGCGGCATCTGGGCAGGCTTTTAAAATCCGCCACGCGTCCGCAGGATCTGGCCGCCCGGTATGGAGGTGAAGAGCTATGCGTGGTGCTGGTGGGGACGCCGCGTATGACCGCCGCCACCGTTGCTGAGAGCATTCGCCGATCCATCGCCGCACAGGCGGTGATTGCTGGTGAGGAATCGATTCCTGTCACCGCGAGCATTGGCATCGCCACGTTCGAGGCCGGTTCCCCTTTTCGCGAAGTATCCCACCTGCTCAAGGCTGCGGATCTTGCCGTCTATGCGGCTAAGAAATCCGGTCGAAATTGCGTTCGAATGTTTAGCTTGCCCGGTACCGGCGGAATTGCTGCATAGACGCTGCTCTGGGATCAGAGACCTTGTCTCATATCCCATCCGTGCGCAAGTTGGTTTTCGTAATCCAAGTAGTGAAGCTTTTTCCTAAGGTTTCCCGGCACCACCCATTCGCCGCGCTGGGTTGTCTGGAATTTCTTTATTATTTTCCCATTTTCTGCTACACTCCAGATACTGGGCGCGCGAAAAAGTTTTTGGGCACCTCCGGGCATATTTGTCGTAGTAGTTAGCGTACGGGCTGATTCTTGAACAATCAGCGGTTTGATAAGCTCCAATTTCGTTGGGAGTGCGATGCTGCGCGATGAGACGTTGGATCTTTTGAAATACACCTCTTTCCCGGCAGTTGCCGCGGCAGTTGATGCGCGCACCGAGGCTGTTTTACAACGGTGGCATGTGGTTGTCTGCCAGAAACTGCCCACGGCGGATCAACTGACAATCATTCAGATGCGCGACGAACTGCCCATTGTGCTTAAAGAGCTCGCGAAAACGATCGAAGAGGACAACGGCCGGCATTATCACCACCTCGAGGCAGCCTCGGAAGGCCACGGCAGCGTTCGGTTCCACCAGAGCTTCAGTATTAACGAACTGCTCGTGGAATATGCGATTTTGCGGCCAATCCTGATCGATGAGGTATCTACTTTTCTCGGTCGCGATCTGTCCTGTGAAGAAGCGGCGGCCCTCAACATGGGGCTCGACACCGCCGTGCGCAAGGGCGTGACGCGGTTTGCCACCTACCAGCAACAACAACTGAAAATCGTTGCCGATGCGCAGAGCAAATATCTCTCGTTTTTATCGCATGACCTGCGCGGTGGACTGAACGGTGTGCTGCTGATGGTCGAGGTATTGAAACGCGAACTCGCCGGTGAAGAAAAGTTCAGTGAATCGCTGCACGACCTGGACAGCATGCGGCGATCAATCCTGGATACGGTCAGCACCATGGATCGCTTTCTGCACGCCGAGCGATTCCGCCAGGGTAAGGTGCAGCCGCACAACACCACCATTCGGCTCGGCGATTTTCTGCTCGACTTATTCTCCAATTTCAATCTCCAGGCAAAGGCCAAGGGTTTGGAACTGGTTACGGATCTCGCTTCTGCTGGCACGGTTTTCACCGACAAAGACCTGCTTTTGTTGATCCTTCAGAATCTTCTGTCCAACGCCATCAAGTACACGCGCAAAGGCAAGGTGCATGTATCGGTTGCGCAATCGGGGACGCATGTCAGTATCTCGGTTCGCGATGATGGCCCCGGCATCCCGCCCGACCGGCTGGCGATGTTGTTTGAACCCTTTGTTCGCGGTGAGACGCACGGCCAGGAAGGCGTTGGTCTGGGCCTGTCTATTGCAAAACAGGCTGCCGACCTGATTGGATCCAGCCTGGCGGTTGAATCCCCTCCGGGCCAGGGTGCTACATTTATTCTCACACTTCCGATCGCTCAATAATCGTAGATTTCAAATCTCGCGACGCGCCGAATGGTTTTATTCTGACGCCCAGCGACGCCTATCATTCCCGCGATGACAGATGAAACGCGCCTTCGGTTTTTGAATGACGATCCGGTGGCTGCTTCAGGTGGGTACGTTTTATATTGGATGCAGGCGGCACAGCGCACGCGCAAAATCCCGCGCTGGAATATGCTGTCGCTCGCGCCAACGAATTGCAGCAGCCGGTGGTGGTTTGTTTCGGGCTGATGGACGATTACCCCGAGGCCAACGAGCGAAGCTACGCCTTTTTGCTTCAGGGGCTTTGCGATGTCGCAAAGGCGCTGAAAAACAGGGGAATCCTGTTTGTCGTGCGGCATGGTCCCGCGCCGGTGGTGGCCCTGCATTTCGCGAAAAAAGCGTCGCTTGTCGTCTGCGATTGGAACTATCTCCGCCATCATAAGGCTTGGCGACACCAGGTGGCAGACGAGTCGGGGAAACAAACCGTTGCGGTCGAAACCGAAGTGGTCGTGCCGGTCGAGGTGGTATCAGACCACCATGAATTTGCCGCCCGGACGATCCGCCCGAAGATCCACAAGCATTGGGCGCATTATCTGCATGCGACGCCCATTCATGTATTGAAAAACAAATCGCTTCACCTGGATGTGGCGGGCAATCTCGATGTGACAGATGTTGCCGGCACACTGGCAAAGCTGAAAATCGATCGATCGGTCCCGCAATCCCCACGATTTACCGGCGGAGAGGTGGCAGCCCACCAGATGCTGCAACGATTTATCCGGGCGGATTTTGAAGGCTATGACGCCAATCGAAACGAACCCTCCGAGCAGCGAACGAGCCAGATGAGCGTGTATCTCCATTTCGGAAATATTTCGCCGATAGAGATCGCGCTAACGGTAAGCAGTGCCGGGCAGGGCGATAAATACCTTGAGGAGTTAATCGTTCGGCGGGAATTGTCGATGAATTTCTGCAATTTCGAACCACGATACGATCAGTACGAATGCCTGCCCGCCTGGGCACAGAAAACGCTGTCGGAGCATCGCAATGACAAGCGGGAATATCTGTACAGCCGCGAGGAATTGGAAACAGCTCAAACGCATGATCTCTATTGGAACGCTGCCCAGCGCGAGATGACCGCGACAGGATTCATGCACAACTACATGCGGATGTACTGGGGCAAAAAAATTCTGGAGTGGAGCGAGTCGCCGCAGGTTGCGTTTGAAACGAATCTCTATCTGAACAATAAATATCTGCTCGACGGACGGGACGCGAATTCGTTCGCAAACGTGAGTTGGATCTACGGCATGCACGATCGTCCCTGGGGACCCGAGCGAAAAATTTTCGGGCTCGTGCGCTACATGAATGCCCAGGGCCTGGAGCGAAAATTTCATATCGGGAAGTATGTGGAACGCGTGGCGGCAATGGCCTCGGGCAAAATGTGATGTCCGCTTCGCCGAGCGAGATAAGACCCTCACCGCGGCGGGATTAATTCTATTTCTTTGGCGCTGTTCAGGGCAAAATGATTCATCTCTTCGTCGACGTGCGTCCAGGGGTGCTGACGCCTGTTGAAAACTTCAGTCATCATCTCGCTGGCTTTGTCCATTCGATACGGTGCCGATCCATTCTCGGTTAAAAACGTGAAGCTATGGACAAAGCGCGGCGGATACTGCGGTGTGGCGATCATGCAGTTGTAGCCTACATAAGTGCCGGCCATCAATCGGGTGCCGATGGCTATCTTACTGTGGTCCCCGATCATGGAACCTAAAAAGCGGCGGCCCGTATCCAGAATTCCATCCCCCAGCGACATACGCACCTGGCTGTAGGTGTTTCGCAGGTTGCTGGTCGTCGCGCGGTGCCGAGGTTGACCCATTCACCGATATAGCTGTCACCCAGAAAACCGTCGTGCGGTTTATTGGTGTAGGACATAATGATGGAGTTGGAAACCTCCCCGCCGATCTTGCACATGGCTCCGACGCTCACCCCCGCGCGCAGTGTGGCCAGGGGAGAAACCTGCGAACTCGGGCCGATATAGCAAGGCCCCTGCAGCACAGCATTCGCGCCAACCGTCACATGATCGCTGAGCACCACCGGCCCTTTAGACGCGTCCAGCACACAACCCGGCCCCAGCGATACCGACTTTCCAAGCCAGATGCTCGAGGGTTCCACAATGTGATATCCCCCGCCGGGCAGCGGCTGCGACGGTTCCTGGAGGGCCACAAAATCGGTGACGATCGCTTCCTCATTCCAGCTGATCAGATCCCAGAGATATTGTGGCAATCGAGATTGTGGCATCGCCTGCGGCAAATCCAGCAGTCGTGTCCACCGCTCGGTGCGATGAAACAGATCGTCCGGCGCGAGCCCGGGATCAATCACCACCGCATGCCGAATCACCTGGCCTGAGTCGATCTGGTCGACATGCACCGACGGTGAAATTTCCATTTCAAACGGACTTAAATGAAGTGTACGACCGCTGAGAAGCAGCGCCGGTTCATCATTCAGCGGGACATTCACGTCGCCGGGGCAGGGCAGCAGTGGCAAAATGTGTTGCCGGCAATAGGCCTCAAGACCAGGCCTGACCCAAAGCGTTACGCGGGTGGGCTGTGTGGCGCGGATCTGCTTCTGCAGCAGCGTGTCCATCCCACACAAAACCCAGAACGAAGGACGCGAAAGGGAAAGCGGTGCGAACTGCTTCCACTGATTGCCTTCAAAGATGACGACGTGCATGGACAACCATCATATCGCAACAAGTTACGAAGTTAAGCAGCGATAAACAGATTAGCGGCAAGACAAGAATGGTGAACTGCCGAGGCAGCGAACCCGCCGGAGTTGAGTTACTTTCCCATGGTCAGATGCTGATCGGGCGCGGACTGCATGCTGACCAACTGCCCATCCGCCAACGGCGTTACATGCGAGGTCGGGCTGTCAGATAAAACATTGGCAGGCGCTTTGGAAGGGTCGGACGAACCGACGATCAAAATCGTTATGCTGGCGACCAGTGTGATACTGGCGGCACTTAAACCCAATTGTGCACTGTGACGTGGCGACAACATGCATCTCTCCCGTGCCCCGATTCGTTCCAGCCCATCAATGACCTGAATAAAGCGGTGGTCAAGCAGACCCGATTGCAATAAACCCGTGCAACCGCGTCCAAACTGCTTTATTAATAGTCAACTTAACTTCAAGAATACTACCTCACAAAAAACGCGAAGCAAGACAAATTCAGGCCGACTCATCAAAAATTAGTCTTTTTGAGTCATAACCAATATGCACATTATAAACGCTGCAATGTTAACGCTTTACAGATGATTATGTTATTAATGCGCTAATCTGGCCCGTCAAAACGACGCGAAATCGGCTTTTATATGGGAACTTCAGGTGTCTACTTCGTACAAGCGGTACGTCTATCTGCGTAGAGAGTTCTAAGAACGCACTCAATTATTCCGGCACTTCAGATAAAATCGATTACGGGGCACCATACTAAAATAGTGAGCCGAAGTAACCCTCACTTACCCGCATGCTTGTGCTACGATTGTAACGATGTCGCAGGACGATCCTGGTTCTGTCGAAGACACCGATCAACACCTGCGGTTACGCTGCCCGGGTTGCGAGGAGGAAGTCGACATCTCTCCCCATTCGGTCGGGCGATTGGTGAGGTGCCCTTATTGCAACACGGATTTTTTTGCCTCCGCCGAGCAATCGCATCTGGCGGTGGTCGATGACACGTCGCCGGAACAGACCGAGTTAGACCGACAGGACGCATTCGACAAAAATCGTATTCGCAATTACGCCGCCCTGCGGATGAGCGCCATTCGCTCGCGATCCTGGTGGTTGATCGGCTACTGGGCAGCTTTGCTTTTGATGCTCGACATGCTGGGCCGCATCGTCCTGCATCTCTGGTATATGCATCGCTGGGGGTGGTCTCCGACATTCAATCTTCTGATCGGTTCGCTCGAGTGGGCTTTCGCCCGCATGGCGGGTCGTCGGGCGGCTTCATTTAAACGGGAGATCGAGCAGTCCGCTGTCCCTGAACCCACCACCCCGCCTGATTTTTCCACGCTCAGTGACGGAACTGATCACTGGAAGCACCTGGAAAATGTCCGTTGACCCTACTTGATCCACTCGGATAGGTTCAAGCCCTGCAGCAGTGACTTGCCGGTGTGTCAACTATTGGAGAATTCTCATGAAATCAGGAAACGGTCATTCCAAATCAGAAGCGACAAAGAAATCTACACGCTCCGCTGAGTTGCTGCTGGGTCAACGGGGGAAAGAAACCCAGACATACGGCTCGGTGATTCACATGCCGATCGGTCTTTCCGAAGAAACGCGCAAGACCAATGTTGATACGCTAAACCAGATTCTCGCTGACAGCATTACACTTCGTGATTTGTATAAGAAACACCATTGGCAGGTGAGTGGTCACACGTTTTACCAGTTGCATTTGCTGTTCGATAAGCACGCCGATGAACAGACCGAACTGGTCGACCAGATTGCTGAGCGCATCCAGTTGCTGGGCGGGATCGCCATCGCGATGGCTGCCGATGTAGCCGAGACCACGCAGATCCAGCGACCACCGCGCGGTCGCGAAGAAGTGCCTGTGCAAATCGATCGGTTGCTGGAAGCGCACGAGTTAATTCTGAAGCAGAGTCGGAAGGCAGCAGATGCCGCCGATGAGAACGGGGATCCTGGAACCAACGATCTGCTGTCGAGCAAGGTAATTCCGACAAATGAACTTCAGGCATGGTTCACGGGCGAGCACGTCGTGGATACGCCGCTGGTTCACGCGGAATAGGCTGGCATCGAGCTAAAAATGGGGTTCATGAAACGTTTAATGTCAGGCGTAAACCGGTCAACGCGCACTCGGGGGATGGTTCCGCGACTCAATCGTCCGAACCTGAAGCCGCGATGGTGCCCAGGAGTTTCGCGAACTCCTCGTGCGATGAAAGGACGAGATCGACCGCCTCGACACAGCAGCGCATCGATTTCTGCTGGTGCGAGTTCAGGCCGCTCGTGTCGAGCGAGCGATTCAGTGTGCCAATGATCTCCGCTAACTTGCGGCGATAGCCATGGGCCAGTCGCTGAACCAGATCCGCCTCTTGAACTGTCGCGAGGCGAGCTCTTGCCTTCATAAGGATCTCCTGTGACGCATTCTCATAGAATATCGGACGTTTACGTCGTAGCCTTTAGATAATGCAGTGCTTCACTTGCGATTGCGGTGTTTCTCGCGCGTGCCCGCGGCTCCCAGCGCAATGGCGGCGGCAGCGCCGAACAGATCCATCCCCACCCGCCACAGCGGCGCGCTGTTTTGCAGCGCCTCGAATGCCGACCACGCCAGCACCGCGGCGATGATGAAAAACGACATGGCTAACCGACCGAGCCATCGATTCATAAATTCCACTCCAGGATCGTCACACCCCTCACGCACTGCTGCCGCTTCGTTACGGTGCAATTACACCGCCGGTAGATCCGTCAAAGTCACCTCTAAGCCCGATAACGTCTTCATAAAAAACGCCTCGGGACTCTGGGCTGTTCGGCTTATCTATTAAGTCTGGGCAACAGAGGTAAACCCAGCCCTTATCTTATCCGATGTAAATCGTGTTCCGAGCGTGAGTGTAGCAGTAACTATCAACCTGGGAGTGAACCATGTCTACGATGATGAAAGCGCCCAGCTTTATGCGGCTTGTGAAAGACGACGATGCTACCGGTGCCGAACGCCGAATTTTTCCACGCAAAGAATTGCAGGCCCGCGTGCAGGGTAAGCGGCTGGATCACACCATCACCGCTCGACGCGAACCGCATTTGAACCTCTCGCTGCGCGACGTCTCGATGGGTGGCCTTTCGGCGATCAGTCAGACTCCCGTCCAGAGCGGCGAACGGGTCAGCGTCTTTTTCCCCCCACAAGGCATTCAGCGCGGTTGGGATGCCATGGGCCGGGTCATCCGCTGCCAGGCGAGCACCTTTGGATATCGCATCGCTGTTGAATTCGAACCAATCCCATTGGCTGCCTGAACGATTGCAACAAAAAAGAGAACGGGGAGAAGGGCCTCGCGGTTTAGTCCGCGGGCCCTTCCTCGGTTTACCGAATTAGTGCGCGGCGGGTTTTCGGCGATCGATAAAAACCCGCTGTTTGCGCAATTCGCCGGACTGGCCTGTCGCACTGATCTCAGCGGCACTGAGAATTCGGACCGTTGGTGTGACTTTCAACGCACCGCGAAGTTTTTCGCAGATCATTTCACGTACCGACTCAGCCGCCTCGACGCGCAGCGATACCAGTACCTCCAGTTCATCTGACAGCGGCGTCGGCGCGGTCGCGATCATGACGTAGTCGGCAATCTCCGAAATGCCCTGCAGCGATCGCTGCACCGCCGCCGGATAGACTGTCGTTCCTTTGATCTTCATCGCCTGGTCGCGCCGGCCGAGGATTGGACCGATGCGCGGCGTCGACCGACCGCACGAACAGCGCTCGCGGACGATGAATGTCATATCGCCGGTGGCAAAACGCACCAGGGGCATCGCCTGCACACCGATACTTGTCGCCACCAGTTGCCCCGGTTGACCGTCGGGAACCGCATTGCTGGCGTCATCGAGAATCTCAATATGCAGCAGTTCGGGATGCAAATGTCCGCCCTGCCCGGCAGTGCATTCGCAAAGCGAACACGCCAGCTCGGTGATCCCGTAGGTGGAGTAAACCTCAGCGTTCCATGCTTTGGAAATATCCGCCCCCAGCGCCGTGAGACTGAAGTTACTTTCGCGAACCGGTTCACCGATGCAGATCAACTTGCGGACTGACGACAGGGAGGGATCGATCGCTTGCTTGCCCGCATATTCGGCCACGCGACGAAGAAACGAGGGAACCGATACGATCGCCCGCGGCTTTAATCGTTCGGTCATGTTCAACAGCATCGCCGGGGATCCCGCCCCCACGCGGATCGCCGTCACACCCAGCTGCTTGAGTCCTTCATAATACGCCAGCCCGGCCATGAAACATTTGTCGATCGTCACAGCGAGCAACACGACGTCACCGGCAACCAGTCCTGTTTGTTCAAAGCTGAGTCGTTCGTTATAGCCCAGGCGTTTGAGGTCCGATGCGGTGAGCGGATATAAGGTGGGTGTGCCCGTTGTTCCACTGGTGGTGCAGATATCGATGAAAGCCGCGCGATCTCCGCAATAGAATTCTTCGTTGAACTGAGATACTTCGGTCTTGGTGGTGAGCGGCAACGACTTCAAGTCAGCCGTGGAACGGATCGCGGGCATTCCGGAGAATTTTTGGCGATAAAAAGGCGAATGTGACCGGACGTATTCGACGGTTTCCGCGACACCCCGATCGAGCACAGACTCGATTTGCGCCGCAACGCGATCGACTGGATTAAGCTGCGGAGCAGCAATGCTCTTCACGGGATGGATTCTAGAGATTCGGCGTTTTACTCGCAATAACCCGGTCGGATACAAAGCTGCCTCGGCACGCTTAGCGGGCTTTGGAAAAATGACACGATTTCACATTGCCGCCATTCTCGGCGCGATCGCCTTTTTCTGCATCGGGTTCTTCCTCAGTGGATGGACGCGGATATGGGCCTTCACTGTTTTCTGGACTGTCTTTCTGTCTCTTGTCGGCTGCGGGGTTGCATTCATTCAACTCGCTTTTTTCGGACCGGTCATTTGCCGGGGTCGATCCAGTTTCGTCGCGCTCACTTTTGACGATGGTCCCGATCCCGTTTCCACGCCGGCGTTGTTGCAGCTGCTGAAGCAGGAGAACATTCAGGCGGCATTTTTCTGCATTGGAAAAAACGCCGACACTCATCCGGAATTGCTTCGGCAGATTATCGACGACGGGCATTTGATTGGAAATCACACTTACAATCACGCCTGGTGGACCCCCCTGCTGGGCCGGCGCGGTTTGATGCGGGAACTGGCGCGGACACAGCAAACCATTTTTGCCGCCACCGGTGCAACGCCCATATTTATTCGTCCGCCTGTGGGGCTGACCAACCCGCACTACAGATGGGCCCTTCAACAACTTGGCCTGCAAATGGTTGGCTGGGATGTGCGCTCGATGGACACCCGCTGGCCCACCGATGATGTAATCCAACGGGTTGTGCGGAAAACCAGGCCGGGCAGCATTATTCTCCTGCACGATGCAAACACATCAGCGCAGCGATTGACAGACATCGTTTTGCAAATCATCACTGATCTCCGCCGACAGGGTTTTGTCTTCGCACGGCTCGATCGTCTGATGAATGCCGAACAACAATAACCCGAAAGATCAGCACCTGTCCCTCATTTTGTTGTGGAGAAGACCGCGTCGGCTAAAATCGGCGAGATGCCCTCCCTGGCGGATTTCGATCTTCCCTCGCTCGAAGCTGATTTTGCAGCGAACGGTCTGCGACCGATCCACGCGCTTTCTGTACTGCGGCAGTTTATGGAATCGCATGCGATAGACCGTCTCGATCCGGCCGATGTCGGGAAGGCCGTCATTCTCTATCTCCGCTCTCGTCTCAGCGATCCAATTTCGACCCTGCTTGAAAAATCAGTCTCGGCGGATGCCACCACAAAAATGCTGATCGGTTTTGCCGCCGGAGGAGCAACCGAAAGTGTGCTGATGCCCGGCTTTCGTGAAGGGATGGCAGCCGGGTGCGTGTCGTCCCAGATTGGCTGTGCCATGGGCTGCGATTTCTGCGCCAGCACGCGCGACGGTCTGCAGCGCAACCTCACCGCCGGCGAAATCGTCGAACAATTCCTGCACCTTCGGCAGCACGCCAACTCGATACGGCGACGATTGAAAACCCTGGTTTTTATGGGCATGGGCGAACCGATGCTGAATCTCGACGCGGTGATGGATGCCATCCGTCGAATCGGTGAACCCCGCACCGGTGGAATCGGGTGGCGGCAAATGACTGTCAGCACTGTCGGCATCGTGCCGGGCATCGAGCGGTTGGCAGATGCAGACCTTAATGTGCACCTGGCGGTATCGCTGCACGCGCCCGATGATGAAACCAGATCGAAGTTGGTTCCCAGTAACAGGCGATACCCGGTGGCTGAAGTGATGGCCGCGGCGAAAAGATTCGAAGCCCGCACCAGGCGAATCCCAACGATTGAATATTGCATGCTCGCCGGTGTGAATGACAGCAACGATCAGGCAAATCTGCTTGCTGACCTGATGCGCAACTTCCGCGGGCACGTTAACCTCATTCCATACAACCCGATCGGCATTGGTATATCGGGGATCACCTACACGCGCCCGTCGCGCGAGCGCATGTCCGAGTTTCTAAAAATTTTGAGGGATGGAAAAATCACCGCCCATTTTCGTGACACCCGGGGTGACGATGTAAACGCTGCCTGCGGGCAGTTGCGAGAAACGCGATTGCAGGTCTTAAAGATCTGATATCCCCGGGGGTGGCGACTTCAGTCGCCACCAGTGGCTGCTGAAGTAGTCACCCCGGAAGACTGAATTGCATCCATCAAACAGACTGATCGTCAGTTCATGTCTGTTTCAGAGTTGCGCGAGAAGAATGAACTCAATCGCCGCTCTCCAGGATTGCCATGAATGCTTCCTGTGGGATGTCGACGCTGCCCACGCGCTTCATTCGCTTTTTGCCTTCTTTTTGCTTCTCGAGCAGCTTGCGTTTTCGACTGACGTCACCGCCATAACATTTGGCGGTTACATTTTTTCCCATGCTCTTGATAGTTTCCCGCGCGATCACCTTGCCACCGATAGCCGCCTGCAGCGGAATCTCGAAAAGATGCCGGTCGATTTCCTCTTTCAACCGAACCAGGAGATTTCGTCCTCGTTTTTCCGCGTAGTCCTTGTGAACGATCACGCTGAGTGCATCGACACGATCCGCGTTCACGAGAATATCCATCTTCACCAGGTCCCCTTTGCGGAAACCGATGAAATCGTAGTCCATCGTGCCGTAGCCCTTGGTGCTGCTCTTCAGCCGGTCGTAGAAATCGTAGATGACCTCGGCCAGCGGCATTTCATAGACCAGGATGACCCGGCTCGCGCCGATGTACTCGGTTTTTTTGTAGATCCCCCGCCGGTCTTCACACAGCTTCATGAGCGCGCCGACACTGTCGCCGGGCAGGATCAGATTCATCTGAATGTAAGGCTCGCGAATCTCCGCCACCTGCGTTGGATTTGGCAATTCGCTCGGCGAATCAATCCGCATCGTGGTGTTGTCGGTCATCAGAATTTCATAGGTCACCGTCGGGGCGGTTTGAACCACGTCGATATGGAATTCCCGCTCGAGCCGTTCCTGGATGATCTCCATGTGCAGCAATCCCAGAAAGCCGCAGCGGAAACCAAAGCCCAGCGCGTCGCTGCTCTCGGGCTCAAAGGTGAAACTGCTGTCGTTAAGCTGCAGACGATCCATCGCGTCGCGCAGCTCATCATATTGCGTTTTACCACCGGGATAAAAATCGCAATAGACCATCTGCTGCACAGGCTTATAGCCCGGCAATGCCTCGGGCGCGGGATTGTTGGCATCGGTCACAGTATCCCCGATGCGGACATCGTGCAGATCCTTGATGGCTGCAACGATAAAACCCACCTCGCTGGTGCCGATCTTTTCCACCCGCACGGGTCTGGGCATCAGCTTGCCCAGATCGCTGATGGCATAGTCTTTGTCGGTGCCCATCAGGCGAATTTTCATTCCCTTTTTCAGCTCGCCGTCGACAACCCGGACATAAACAATAACGCCGCGATAATCGTCATATAGGCTGTCAAAAATCAGGGCACGCGTGGGGGCATCTGGATTACCGCGCGGGGGAGGCAGTTTGTCGCACAGCGCGGTGATCAGTTCGTCAATCCCCTGCCCGGTTTTCGCCGAGACAAGGATGGCATCCTCGGCTGGAAATCCGAGCACCTGTTCCACTTCTTCAGCAACGCGCACGGGGTCGGAACTGGGCAAATCGATCTTGTTCAAAACCGGGATGATCTCCAGGCCTACTTCAACCGCTGCATATGCATTAGCAACAGTCTGGGCCTGCACGCCTTGCGTGGAATCGACAACCAGGATCGCGCCCTCGCAGGCCTGCAGCGCCTTTTGCACTTCGTAATGGAAATCCACATGGCCGGGTGTGTCGATAAAGTTCAGCATGAACTTTTCCATCGAACCATCAGCCATTTTATGTTCGTGAAACACCGTGACCGCCGACGCCTTGATCGTGATGCCGCGTTCGCGCTCCAGATCCATATCATCGAGCATCTGGTTCTGAAATTCCCGCTCGGTGATCGCGCCGGCGCGCATCAGCAGACGATCGCTCAGGGTGCTTTTACCGTGATCGATATGGGCGATGATCGAAAAATTACGAATCTGCATGCCGCTCCAAAAAACACTGCCACAGGGGACCGCCCGGCAGTTTACGCCAATGCCGATGGATCACCAAACCTGCCTGTCTATCCATCGCGCTCGTTTCTCATCCACAGCAACGCACAACACACCGGTTACCCTCACATTGCCCCTTGCGGAAAAGTCGAGTCTGCTGCTACGTTCATCGCGTAAACTGAATGGTTTTGGACTTACCGCTTAGCAGAAAGCAGCGACATGGGCAGCAAAGGTGTGATGTTTCAGTACTTCGAGTGGAACTGCAAAGTTGATGGGTCGCTGTGGCGTCAGTTGGCTGAGCGCGCGATTGAAATTCGCAACCTGGGCACCACCGCGGTCTGGATGCCTCCCGCCTACAAGGCGCTGGGTGGTAAAAACGATACCGGTTACGCGCCGTACGATTTATACGATCTCGGTGAGTTCGATCAGAAGGGCACCATCCCCACGAAATATGGAACCAAAGCCGAATTTCTGGCCGCGGTTAAAGCGGTGCAGGAAGCAGGCATGGATGCCTACGCGGATGTGGTGCTGGACCACCGCATGGGTGGCGACGAAACCGAAGAAGTGGAAATTGTTGAGGTCTCTAACGACAACCGAAATATCGTCGTCAGCCAGCCTTACAAAATCCGGCCGTTCTCAAAATACAACTTCCCGGGTCGCGCGGGAAAATACTCGACCTTCAAGTGGAATGCGGAGCATTTCGTTGCCTTTGGTTACGACGATATCACCAAAGCACAAGGCAAGATCTATCGCCGCAAGGATAAAACCTTCTCCGGCGAGGTCGCGATGGAGAACGGCAACTTCGATTACCTGATGGGCGCGGATGTCGATCAATATCATCCAGAAGTGCGGGATGAAGAATTCGCCTGGGGCAAGTGGTTTCTCGAAACAACGGGTGTGAATGGTTTTCGACTCGATGCGGTGAAACATATTCCCGCGAGTTTTTATGTCGACTGGTTCAAAAGAATGCGCGCTCATTTCAAAGACCGCGAGATTTTCGCCGTGGGCGAATACTGGTCGGGCAGCATGGATGACCTGCGCCGGTATGTCGATACCACCGAGGGAACCATGCGGCTATTCGATGTTCCCCTTCACTACAAACTATTCGAAGCCTCCAAAAAAGGTCGCGATTTCGACCTCTCAAAAATTTTCGATAACACCCTGGTCAAAGACAATCCGCTGCTGGCTGTCACCTTTGTCGATAACCACGACAGCCAACCCGGTCAGTCTCTCCAGTCCTGGGTGGATGATTGGTTCAAACCGCTCGCATATGCCTTGATTCTCCTCCGGCATCATGGATACCCCTGCCTCTTCTACGGCGATTATTTCGGCAGCCCAGGCGATTGCGAAGGCAAGTTCCCACTCACCTGCCATCGCAAAATCATCGACGATTTCATCGTCGCCCGGCAAAAGCATTGCTTCGGCGAACTGCGCGACTATTTCGACCACCCCCAATGCGTCGGCTGGCTATGGACCGGCGAGCAAGGCCACCCCGAAGTGCTCGCCGTTGTCATGAGCACCGGCGATGCAGGCCATAAAACAATGCACACCGGCAAGCCCAAAACCACCTTCCGCGATGTAACCGGGCATTGGCCAGAACCTGTAACCACCGACGCGAACGGCGAAGCAGATTTCAAATGCCCGCCCGGCAGTGTCAGCGTGTGGTGCTCCTGCTGATTCACAAACCGCGTCCGAAGCCGCACTTACAAAACTGCAGATTTGATGCGCGCACTTTGTCCGTCGAAGGAAGTCAATATAAGTCTCTACTAAGCCGTCGCTTGTGTAAGATTTCAAAAGATAGCACCGCAAATAGCCCCGCTACCTGACGCGAAACAAACTGGCGTTACATCCACTTTCGCCCGTAACATTTGCATTCGAAATAACTTCTGTCGCCCCACCACTCAACGCGAAATAACCCAAATTTCGCGACGAACCGGCCACGCACGGCTCACAAACCGCGCGAGAAAAACGAACCGCAATAGTGCGGCCCAATTCATTCGCCTCAACTCACGCTGCCAGTAACACGGCGCAATTTTGAATCCACCGAAGCATGTGAGGAATGAGGATGTCGATTTCTCACCTTCTGCAGACCGAATGCCCTGCCGCCCAGAGATGCCAGCGTGACCAATCACAACAACCGCCGGTTAACAAATGCGACGCTATGCGACGCGCGATGCGACGTTTTAGCAATACTTCGACACGTGATGATGATGTCTTGGCGTACATAGCTGCTGACGAGGAAGGGTTCAGATCGGCTAGGCACCGGAAAGTCTGAAAGGCCGTTAGCTACCCACCAGTACAAAATGCCCAGCGCTGCAATCACGATCAGCAAGATTATCGTGACAATAACCGCCAACCTCTTCCATTTCCGCCTGAGTGCGGTATCCAGTGAATATTTAGGATAATCATTGCACATGCCGCAATTTTAATACCGGTCTGGCAGCGGAGAACAACAGAGATATCGGGAGATATCCTCTGTTACTAACACAGCAATCTTTGTGAAAGATGCACCTCAAAGAAGACCGAAATAGTCGCCTATTTATCTAAAAATAGGTGACTGTCCCCGTATATTTCGGTATATCGCAAAAAACTCTCATTGCGCCTGGATCAGGAATTGGGCAGCAGGTTACTGTCTCGGTATTTCCCAAGCAGAGCAGCTTTCAAAATTTTAACGCGATAGATTTTATTTGATTGTCAACTACGAATCATTGAATTTGGCGCGTTATCCCGACTTATTTTGCGATTGCTTGCTTGTCGATATAATTAGCAGCATGAACCCTAAAATATGTGCTCGTTCGATTTCGCCTTGGGTCAGTGTCATCGCGACTTGTGCTTTGGCATCCGGTTGCAATTTTTTTACTCCCGGCCCAGCGGTAAAAAACACAGATGGTATTCGCGCTGCAGTAGATCGCTCCGCGCAGGCTGAAATGATAGCATACGACCTCCGCAGGTCGCTTCCAGCAACTGACGAAGGGGTGCAGCAAGCCAGGGAACTCTACACGGAGGCTGCGGCAGAGACGCGTGGTTATCTTCAAGGAATCGCTGTAGATGCGAGATTGAAGCAAACGGTTGATGAGCCGCTTGAAAAGTATAAGTCACACCCAGCCAGTGTCGCCGTTGACAAATTTTTAGCGAAGGCGGCGCAGGTCAGAGGGAGCGGTATTGGCGGCGCTACGGTTGTCGCCGCAACCGCAGTTGCAGATTTCGCTGCCAATATGATTGTTCGAATTGACTCATACAACCGTGATAAATTGAAAGCGGAAATCGACCAATTTGAGAAAGATCTCGAATCTGCTTATCCATTGTCATGGGACGACCTCGACGAGTCGAAATTAACCAGAAAATACGAACAGCCCAAGCCATGAGGACCGCCGAAGTTTTGAAATGTTGCGCTATTGTATGTGTGCCCATGTGGGTTTTCGCTCTTTCATGCACGCATGAGAAAGTAGAAACGCCTGGGGACGCTCGATCCAATACTCAAGAACATGTTGTACCTTCGGAACAGGACTTGATCGATGAAGACAATGTTATGCGGATCGAGTACCCCGATGAGTTATTTAAGGGTTGGGTTGATGCCGCGTGGAAAGAATTGCTGCCCGCAATGCCACAGCATTTTCGTGACCGCTGGGGTTCAAGACCGCGAATCGTGATGATATCGAACTCAAACCCTTATGGCGCTACCGCAAGATTTGACGATTCTGGTGAACCCGCCATCATCGTATCCAAAGGAATGATTATAGGCTTGTTGACCTTGTGCGAAGCCATTGAACTCGATCGTAGCATCTTCCCGAATACCCAGTTCGAAGACGAATATCTTACATATCACCGTAAACTTTGGCCCAAAGGGATTTTGCTTCAGCCAAGAGGCGTTTCAATGGCAAATTTCTGGTTCCAAGGCGAACTTGAAAAGCAGGAATCCAATCTCGTAATAAACCGAACACAGCTGTGCCTGAAATTTGTTTTAGCGCACGAGGTCGGCCATTTAGTAAATGGAGATAGACCACTGCCAAATGGGCTTGATGAGGAAACGCGCCGCCAAGTGTTGCTCTCGCGAGAGTTAAATGCCGACGCTCATGCTGCAAGATTCATGGTCGCCTCTGGAGATATTCTTAGAATGCAGGCGGTGATAGATCTCCTAGAAGCGTGGGCTTCTATGGAGATCGAGGGACCCTCACCGACTCATCGAGCATCAATGGAACGCGCTCGCTTGGTGGGACGTTATGTAAGCAGCGAATCATTGCTTCGCTTCCAGCGTTTCGTCGGCGCTACTGATGACCAACGGAAATTGTTGCTAGATCAGGAATACCAACGAATTGACAGACGACGCATGCCCGGCGTGAATCGCCCTGTTCGATTGATCGACTTAGTTCGTGGAGTGTCGACTACTCGATCCCTTCTAACACAACCCCCCGTTCCTGAAGTAACTATACCACAGAAGCCCTTCACGGACACAACAGCAAAATGGCTGCGTGAAATCATTGCGGACGCTACTAATGACTTTTCTAATGTAAGAAAACCCGTAGCAAATTCCGACGCAACAACCACTTCAGAACCACCGACGAGCTACGAACTTGGATCGCCATTTCCCGGCGGAGATCGGGCTTCATCTATTCAAGTAGACTCTGACTCTTCTACGGTTAATGTCACGGTCGCAAGATCAAAGGCACTTTTAGAACTTCAACCAGAATTTGACCGACTGGTTAGGGCGATCAAATCGTCCGTGCCAGAGGACTGGATACGTTCAGAGCCTGTGCAGGCATTAGGCACAAAATCGGGAACTTTTATCGTTGGTGATCAAAATGACCTTACGTCTATTAGATTAAGATTATCATTCGGCAAACAGACGCAGCGTTTTTCGCTTAGTCTTTCGATCGAGCACGTCCGTAACGCAGCTGCCAATCCAGTTCAGCCGCCGAATTGAACAAGAGGCGACGAAAACCGAAATACACACTTCGAAATCTTTCCGATTAATACTCTGTCTGAAGATGTAGCGATAGTCATCTATCTATAAATAGCTGACTGTTCCTTTTACAGACAAGCAGATTCTAGGTTTCCTCTCGCGCGGTTTATCAGACGGGAAGACGATCTTAGAAGTGTGCCGCGAAGGCGGCTGCCAGCCTTGTCTCGGGCGGCTTAGTAGCGGGAAACTCATGGCGGGCTCGGGGGATCTTTTGGTTTTTCATCCAGGCGTTTTCCGGCTTCCAGCCAGGCGTCTACCACTTTGGTACGCACGCGCGGCCTGCTTTGTGGGGGGAAAAAGAATCGGCTGATGCGGAAGGTCATCAAGAGGCCTACCAGCAAAATAGTCAGTAGAACCGACATCAGCAGCAATGAACGGGCGGCGAGCAGACGCCGATGGGCGTGGTCCGACCGCCGGGCAATTTCCATCGCGGGGATCAGATAAAACCTCGAGGCCAGAATCACCAGGATCGCAAACAGGATGAGAAAGCCGAGCACCGCCGCGATGGTGCGACCGCTGTTAGCTGGCAGCCTGGGGGATGCTGGCGACACGCGGCGAATCGCTTGGATGTGCATCGCTGACTCCGACGTAGTCTACTGTTGAGACCTGATGTGTGACCCGGTTGTCTTGGTTACTTCCTGGGATGTCGCATCGTATTGGACCGAGTCAAACGATCCGGTCACCTGACCGGCCAGCACTTCAACCGGTTCATTCGCAGTGCCGGTCGCGGTGAGAATTCCGGTTGCGGGGTTGTAGTCGGCATTGGCACAGGTCAACTCCACACCTTTGGCATTAAACCGCACCTGCCCGGTAGCAAGCATATCCGATACTTTCATCGCAGGCTGAGCGGCGGTGGCTGCGTTTTGAGTGCTGGACGGCGCAGCGAGGGTGACGATGACCTGGTTCGACTTTAACTGCATCGGGCTTTGGTCCGGCGCGTCTGCGGGCTTGTGGGCGGGCCTGGTAGTCTGCTGATCCTGTTCGAATCCCACGATGGCATCGCCGGTGAATGTGATGGTGCGCTGGGCCTCCTGGTAAACCAGATTCTTCTGCCAGCTGATCGCCATTGCGCCTTTGGCACCAGCGCCGGCGTTTGGGTTGGGCTGATGATTTTCAACATACATTTTGCCCGCGCCGGGGATAATGGCGGATCCGTCGGAGGGGGTGTACATCAGCTGTCGGCAATAGAGCCGACCCTGGCGAAGGATTGTTCCATCGGCCGCGCTTAGATCCGAGGTGCCGGCGATGTGCCCGGTCATGGTCAGCTTCTTCAGCTGCTTCCCGCCGGTGGCAGATGCCAGTGAATCCGAAGGCGCGGCGGCGGGGTTCGTGGTCGATTTTGGCGCATCAATTAAATCGAGATGAGCGGTATCACCGGTGATCGTGCTTCGCGTGCCGATGGCATCCACATTGGTGACCAGAACCTTGCCGAACAGATCGACAACATTAGCTGCGCCGTTCAGTTTCATGCGGTCGGTCCAGGAAACATCGAACGGCCGTGGAGGCGATGCATCGGCCGGCTGGGTGGCGGGCGATTTCCGGATGGTTCGCATTGAACCCGGGCCGTTCACTTCAACGATGCTCTGGTCCGGCGTGATATCGATGGTCGGACCCTTCAACCAGGAATTTTTGCCATCGGTTAAGGTCGCCCCACCGGTGCCGGTGAGTGAAATTTTCTGTTGCCGGCCCATGCCGACGATGTGCAGTTCATCGGCATCAGCGGTGGAACCGTTTTTGAGCAGCGCGTGTACGTTTGTTTTGGCTGCCAGCGATTCAAGTTCGACAGCCGATGCGCCGGCGTCGGTGGGATTGGTCGCAGGCGCTGCGTTGGCTTTGGGGGCGAGCAGTGCGTCCAGCGATCCGGCGGTGATGGATTGATCCGGATCGAAGGCATGCACATTTCCAACTGCGATTACTTCGCGGGCAACGGTTTGTTTTGCAACCTGTGCGGTGCGGATGGTCAGCGCGTTGCTGTTGATTCCCTGGGTGTCGGCCTGACCGGGATGTTTCAGGCGGCAATTGACTCGGTCGGTGGCGGTGAGCAATTTCAGTTGTTCACCGCCCTGGTTTGGCTGCGCGTTGCCGGGGCGAGATTGAGATGAAGTTGCTGCGAATCCAAAGAAAACTGCGGATGATCGACAGTGACTTCGCCGTTGAGATTGATCTGATCCACCCCGCTGGGTTGCGATTGACCGGCGGATTTAGTCATGTGCAGCTGACCCAGATCGGTCCAGTCGACAAGCATCTTGTCTTTACCGACAGGCACCTGCAGATGGCTTTGGCCGTGCAGGACCGCGAGTGCGGTGGATGGGTCGTAATCGATTGAGCCGGTGGTAAGAGTCATGCCCGTGTCGCGCGACATCTGAACGACTGATCCCGCCGGGCTGGTCAACTGCACCGCGCCGTCCGGGCTGCGATAGGTAGCGGTGCCGGCCAACACGGTCGAGCCCTGGGGTGTGAGTTGCACGGGCCGCGCGCTGGTCCCTACGAGCTGAATCACCGATTGGCCGGGAACCATCGGCAGGATGGGGACGGTCTCCAAAGGTGTCACGAGCAGTTTGCCTGTCCAGGTGATGGTGACTGGCCCATTCAGGGGCTTTGTGGTGGGCGATTTTGCGGGCAAAGCAGGGTTTGAAGGAACTGCCGCATCGGTTGGCTGCACCACCGGCGCGGAGGGACGGGCGGGGGGCACGGGCGCGGGAGGCGGAGGGATGGTGTCGACGGATTCGGTTTTCGGTTTGTTGGATGCCTGCAAAAAATCGACCAGCATCAGACTCGCGACGGCCAGCGTTCGCTCGGAGTCGGCGATTTTTACATCATCGTTAAAAACCGCCCGATACGGGGTCGGTTGATCCGCGGGCGCTGGCCGCGCGTCCAGGGCAAGCGTGAATGCCGACGCATCCGATGAGGCGAGAAGACCTGGGTAAGCGTATTGTTTGAGCGCGAGGGGAAATGAAGGCGGCGGTGTTTCCTGAACCGCCGCCCCGGTGAACGGCCAGCTTTGCCGGCGCTTGCGCCGGGGCCATGCCGGGCAGGGAAATCTTTGTGGGGTTTTTGATTTCCAGGCGTTTGCCGTGGGCGATTTCCAGGCGCTGGAGACGCCGGCTTTTGTTGTTCCACCAGACGGTTAGGCCGTTTCCGTCAAATTCGTAATCATCTCCGCGCATGGTGACCGGCACCTGATCCCCGTCGACATGTTGACCGGTGGCCGGATCGGTATAGCTTTCGGTAAAGATCCGCAATGTGTCGTTATCGAAGTGTATATTGTTGGTCTCCATCCAGAGCGAGGGATGGACGGTTTCATTCTCGTGAAACAGTTCGATGCGGACATTGTGCAGCCAGCCGTTTTTAGGCTGCGCGTTCGCGCCGCTGAGCATCGGCGAATCGGGCGATCCGGCGGTATCGCAGTTAATCACACCGCTGTCGCCGGCGACATGCAGGCGCTGCCCGTCACTGAGAAACATGATGTAAACAGGATTGGTCACCGAAAATGAGCCGTCTTTTTGCGGGGTATATTCGTCGGCTTTAAATTCCGAAGTAACCCGCCCGTGCTCGATAATTTCGGTATAAGGCCTGCTGCCCGGTCCGAAGCCGGACTTTGAAACAGTCGGCCGGACCTTGCTGGCCTCTACTCCATTGTCTGCTGCGACGGTCCCCGCGGAATTAGGCTGGGCGCGAAGCACGATCAGATAAAACAACACCCCGACCAGCAGCAGCGGGGAACCAATGATAATCAGCGAACGCAGCACTTATCCCGCCTCGGGTTCGACATCGAAAAGTTTGAGAACAACCAGGTCCTGCACATCGATCAGCCCCACCGGTCGGTCGTCATCGTCGACGACAGGAAGTTCGTCGATGCGAAACTGGCGCATGATGGCCATCGCTTCGGTAGCCAATTGATCGGCGCGAACGCGCTTGGGGTTGGTTTTCATCACGCGGCGAACGGGTTGCAGCAGGCTGTGGCCGTCGTCATCGGTAAGCAGCCGGCGAAGGTCACCGTCGGTGAAGATGCCGGTCATTTTCCCGCTGTCGGCCGTGAGGATAACCGCGCCGCTGCGGCGTTTGATCGTGCTGACCGCGTGCAGCACCTGCCCGACGGTCAATCGGTCCGAAGCAACCGGAAGATTTTCACCGATCTTAAACGTCATAGCCTCTTTGACCCGGAGCATTTTGCGACCCAGCTGACCGGCCGGATGAAACAGCGCAAAATCGTCCGCGGTGAATTTGCGCAGGTGCATGACCGTCAATGCCAGGGCATCGCCCATCGCCAGCATGGCAGTGGTTGAAGCGCTGGGGGCGAGTCCCAGGGGGCAGGCCTCGGTGATTTTTCCAAGCGCTACGGTGATGTCCGCCAGTGATCCCAGCGAACTGGCGCGAGTGGCCGTAAGGGCTATGGTTGGATGACTGAGGATTTTTACAAAATTGAGCAGTTGCAGAATCTCTTCGCTCTCGCCGCTGGAAGAGAGCAGAAGGACCAGATCCCCGTTGCGGATGGAACCGAGGTCGCCGTGGGCGGCGTCGGTGGGGCTCAGGAAATGGCTGGGTGTGCCGGTGCTGGCGAGGGTGGCGGAGAGCTTTCGGGCGATATGCCCGGCTTTGCCGATGCCGCTGACCAGCACCGCGCCGGGGCAATCGAGAATGAGCCGAACCGCCCGCTCGAAATGCAGATCCAGCGCCTGCGCGACCGAGGCAACGGCAGCGGCTTCGGTGCGGAGCACTTCGCGGGCAAATTGGATGGCATCGGGAGCAGTGGACATCGGTAAGGCATGATACCAAAAAAAGCCTGAGCGGGGCGCACGCACAGTTGATGCAGATTCCCTGTGGGAAGAATCCCTGCATCACAGACGACAAGATGGAATGAAATGGCGCATGGTTTAGGTTAAAGTCGCGATGCCGATACCTTTTTGCTCGATACCGCCTGAAGCATTTGAGGACGATTCGTCCGGCTTCGGCAAGCACGCGTGGGGTTTGGATTTTGCGAATGGATTACACCGTAGATCTGGACATCTTCCACGGCCCGCTGGATCTGCTTTTGTATCTGATCAAGCGCGATGAGCTGGACATCTACGATATTCCAATCGCGCGCATCACAGATTCTTACATGCAGTATGTGATGATGCTGAAGGATCTGAAAAACGACGTGGGATTTGATATCAATCTGGCTGGTGATTTTCTGGTGATGGCAGCCACGCTGATGGAGATCAAGTCTGCCACCCTGCTTCCCCGTGCGCCGGTGGTGAATGATGACGGGGAACCGACGGCGGCCCAGCAGTTGGCGGATCCCCGGTTTGAACTGGTGCAGAAACTGCTGGAATACAAAAAATATAAAGATGCCGCCAACGCGTTAGAGACGCAGCACCGCCAGCATGCCGATCGCTTCCCGCGCTTTCCAGCAGCGGTAGAGGGCAGCGATGAACCGCCTCCGGTGGACCTGGAAGAAGTGCAGGTATGGGATCTGCTCAGCGCATTCGATCGGCTGATGCGCGAGGTCGGCGGGCGAAAGCCCAGGTATCACGAGGTCACCTACGACGACACACCGATCGATCTTCATGCGGCAGACATTGAAGATCGACTGAAGCGCGACGGGAAACTGACGCTGCGGTCTTTGGTGGTCGGGCGAAAAAGCCGAAGCGAAATGATCGGGGTTTTTCTCGCGTTGCTGGAGTTGATTCGCGAGAAAAAGATCCTGGTGAATCAGCCCGATGCGCTGGGAGAAGTGGAGATCGAATCAGCGCCGGAGGAGCATCGCAAAACATATCTGGGTGCGTCGCTGCATTTGTCGGATGATCTACCGACAACAGAGCAAAATGATCCAGCGGGCAGATAATCTTCCAATACAAGCCGCCGGCGACAGCCAGCGGGTGTGTGGGGATGGCAGTCAACTTGCAGGCTTGAAACTCCCGCTGGCTGTCGCCTGCGGCTATTAAAAAGGGGACGAACACATGGCTGTCTATCACATCACTTTGCATGCCCATCGCTCCTGGCCGGCGGATCATAAGCGCGGTTACGTTCATCATACCGATGGGCTTTTGCCACCTGATCCCGAGATAGCCGAAGCGCGGGACCACCTGGCTAA
Organism: uncultured Phycisphaerales bacterium; assembly: GCA_963792535.1. Taxonomy (GTDB): domain Bacteria; phylum Planctomycetota; class Phycisphaerae; order Tepidisphaerales; family Tepidisphaeraceae; genus CBDAQA01. The sequence continues at coordinate 538,818 of CAWBWQ010000003.1, read as the reverse complement.
ATTCGACGAGGTGAAATTTGATCGGAACATGCAGATGCTGATGATCCGCGCAACGCTGGAGAGTTGCCGTCGCAACGGCTGGGGGCTGCTGGGATCTGGAAGTGACACGACGCACATTCACTTTGCGATGTGCTGGAAAGAATTCAAGGAGTGTGATGAAGTGATGCGCAGGCTGAAAAACAGCCTTAGCTATGTGCTTGGAAAGTGTGTGGGGCCCAGGGGCCGGAAATGGTTTGTCCGCGGCGGAAGCCGCAAACGGGTGAAGGACGCCGGGCATCTCAATTACCTGCTGGATACTTATTTTCCCAGGCATCCTGGCGTGTTTTGGCGGCACGGGACACCGTTGCCTAAGGGATAACCCCCCCCGCCGGCTGTCGCCCGCGGCTATTAGACAACTGTTATAGAAGCCGCGGGCGACAGCCAGCGGGCTTAGAGCAGTCACATTGCGATGCAGTGTATATCCGCCCATGCTACGCTTGGCTGCTTCTATGAAACGCTTTCCGTACACCATCCTCGTTGGTTTGCTGATTATTCTCGCAGCCGAATTTTTCCTGTTTGCTGAGGTGCATCTCGACCACCGCGGGCCTGTGAAAACGCAGGCGCAGGTTGACGCAATCCTGTCATCGCCAATCGATGGCTGGTTCCTCGGTCTCACCCGCGAGGTTGCCATCAACATGACCGCCATCGCATGGGTCGGTTACCTGCTGATGATGGAAGGCGTGCTGGGCCGGCAGATATCGGGAAGTCCGGTACGAAAGCGGCCGCATCATTTTTTCCTGCTGTTTTTTGCTTCGATTTTTATCTGGTGCGTGTTTGACCTTGTGAATTTTCACGCTGGCATGCACGCGTGGATCTACATCGGGATGCCGATCCGTCTTGCGGATAAGTTCGTGCCTTATTTCTTTGCGTTCGGCACCATCGTGCCGGGGATGCTGATGAGCGGGCAGGCCATGCTGAATGCCGGGTGGTTTGACTGGGCACGCAGCGGCGCATGGCAGATGCCGCGGTGGGCACCGGTGCTTTCTATCCTGGTTGGCCTGGGGATGATTATCTGGCCTTTAATGCATCCGGATCCGGTCACGAATCTCACGCTGTGGACCAGCTTTGTATTTCTTCTCGATCCGATCAATGAATATTTCGGCCGCCCGAGCATGTTCCGCGATTGGCGGAATGGTTGGTATGGCCGCACACTTGCCGCGTTCGCAGGCGGGCTTACCTGCGGGTTTTTGTGGGAATTCTGGAACTATTGGGCCCTGGCCAAATGGATTTATCACCTGCCGTTTCTGGGCAGCTGGGGGCGGTATCACTATTTCGAAATGCCTCTGCCGGGGCTGATCGGTTTTCTTCCCTTCGGGTTGGAATGCTGGGTGATGTGGCAAACAATGCGAATGCTCCTCGACGGCCTGGCTGAGCCACTGCCGAATGAAAAAAGTTTATTGTGATAAATCGGTTGTCGTGGGGCGAAGCTTGCCAGTTTTAGCAAATCCTTTGCAGGCGAACCGCAACAGAATGTGTCTGCTTTGTGCAAAAGTTGTCGGGGCAGATTCGCATCCTGTTGGGGCCGGGTTGAGTTGCCTAAGATCATCCTGATGACCGACGCGTTTACGCATCTGCATGTTCATACGCATTACTCGCTGCTGGACGGTGCCAACAAGATTCCGGATCTCGTGAAACGCGCCAAGTTTCTCGGGATGGACAGCCTGGCGATCACCGACCATGGGTGCATGTTCGGGGTGTTGGAGTTTTTCAGCGAATGCAAAAAAGAGGGAATCAAACCGATCCTGGGGATGGAAGCCTACATGGCTCCGGGGCATCGGGGCGACAAATCGGGGGTGCCGGGTGAGACGGCGTACCACCTGCTGCTGCTCGCGCAGAATCTGGAGGGGTACCACAATCTTTTGAAATTGAGCAGCCGGGCCTATCGCGAGGGATTTTATTACAAGCCTCGGATCGATAAAGAAATTCTGATGGAACACAGCAAAGGGCTCATTGCCACCAGCGCCTGCCTGGGGGGCGAGATTCCGTCGGCTTTTCTAAAGCGGCAGCGGATGGATGAAGCCCGGCGGGTGGCCGAGACGTATCAAAGAATCTTTGGTGAAGATCATTTTTTCATCGAAGTGCAGAACCACATCAAAGAACAAAACGAGGTGAATCCGGAACTGGCGGAGCTGGCGAAAAAAACCGGGATCGGTTTGGTGGCCACCAATGACGTGCACTTTTTAACTGCCGAGGATCACCGTGCGCACGACGTGCTCTGTTGCATCAGCATGGGCAAACAGCTCAGCGATGAAGGGCGGATGAAATATCCCACGCAGCTTTATCTCAAGAGTCCCAAAGAGATGCACGAAGCGCTGGGAAATTACGACCAGGCGATACAGAACACCACGCGCATCGCTGCGATGTGCGATCTGCAGCTGGATTTTACAAAACGGTATGCGCCGGTATATCGGGTGCCCCAGGAGAAACTGCGTGCACGAGCGCGGTGGAAACTTCGAATGTCGACGCAGCGACCCCAGGCTGAGGACGAACGATATATCCGCCAACTCTGCCAGGACGGTCTCATCTGGCGCTATGGCACAACCGATGTTGCCGAGGCGGTAAAACAGCGCCTCGAATATGAGCTGTCGGTTATCGTCAAGAAGAACTTCTGCTCTTATTTCCTGATCGTCTGGGACTTCTGCAATTTTGCCCGCGATCACGGCATTCCGGTCGGCGCCAGGGGATCAGGCGTTGGGACCATGGTGGGGTATCTGCTGGGCCTGTGTAATGTGGACCCGATTGCCTACAACCTGCTGTTCGAACGGTTCATGGACCCGAGCCGAAATGAGATGCCCGATATCGATATCGATATCTGCCAGGACGGTCGCCAGAGGGTGATCGAATATGTCCGCAACAAATACGGGCATGTCGCGCAGATCATCACGTTTGGAACCCTGGCAGCCAAGGCTGCGTGCAAAGATGTGGGGCGCGTGCTGGGCGTTCCGCTGGCCGAGATCGACAAGCTGACCAAGATGATCCCGGGTGTGCCGGGCACCACGCTGAGCAAGGCCCTGCAGAGCGTGCCGGAGTTGTCCGATCTTTATCGCAATAATCCAACGATCAAGCAGGTGATCGATCTGGCGCTGAAGCTGGAGGGCATGTGCCGAAACGCCGGCTGCCATGCTGCGGGCGTTATTATTGCCGACCAACCGCTGGATAATGTGGTCCCGCTGTATCGCGACAGCGACGGAAACATCCTCACGCAATTCGAAGGGCCCATCGCTGAAAAATGCGGCCTGCTGAAGATGGACTTTCTCGGGCTGCGCACACTGACCACACTGACGCGATCGCTCGATCTCGAACTGCACACGCGGAACCTGCGGCCGGTGAAATGGGCACCGAACCAGGCCACTCCGCCGCGCGATGAAAATGATCGCATTGATATTGAGAAGATTGACCTGACCGATCAGGCCGTTTTCAAGCTGTTCCAGCGCGGCGAGACGCGGGGCGTCTTTCAGTTTGAATCCAGCGGCATGCAGGACCTGCTGATGAAAATGGGTCCGGACCGGATCGAAGATCTCATTGCCGCCAACGCGTTGTATCGCCCCGGCCCCATGGAACTGATTCCAACGTATTGCGCTCGGAAGCACGGGAAAGAACCCGTGCCCAAAGTGCATCCAACCATGGACGCCATTCTTGCTGAGACCTATGGAATCATGGTTTACCAGGAGCAGGTCATGCAGATCTTCAACCAACTCGGTGGGATCGACCTGGCCAACGCGTATAAGCTCATTAAAGCCATCAGCAAGAAGACCGTTGATGTGATTGCCAAGTTCAAACCGGAGTTTATCAAGGGGACCATGAGCCAGGGGGTCAGCCAGGCAAAAGCGGAGGAAATCTTCGATTTTATCCTGAAGTTTGGCGGTTACGGTTTCAATAAATCGCACAGCACGCGATATGCCATCATTGCGTTTCAGACCGCGTACATGAAAACGTTTCACCCGGTTGAATACATGTCAGCAGTGCTGACATTTGAAATGGGATCGACCGAAAAAGTGGTTGAGTACATCGATGAATGCAGACGCATGACACTTTTAGACGGGAGCAGGGGAATCCGTGTTTTGCCGCCGGATGTGAATGTGTCTGACAAGGATTTCACCCCGGTTTATACCGAGGCCGCGCCCGTGAAAGGCCGAAAAGCAAAGCCGAAAACCGAGGGAGTTATTCGATTCGGGCTTGCAGCGGTGCGCGGTGTGGGTGAAAAAGCAGTGGAGGCAATCGCGCAGGAGCGCACCGCCAAAGGCGAATACACCAGCCTGTACGATTTCTGCGAGCGGATCGATCTTCGCAGCGTTTCGCGTGGCACGATTGAAGCACTCATTAAATGCGGCGCGTTCAATTCAATCAAAGCACGGCGATCGCAGTTGCTGCAGATTTTAGATCGCGCGGTCGAGATGGGTCAGCAGACGCAAAACGATCTGCGCAGCGGGCAGATGAGTATGTTTGGAGGCGGGCCAACCGCGCCATCAATAGGGCAAACCATGGGCTCGACCCTGCCGGATGTAGACGAGCTAGACAATGCTGAGTTGTTAAAATTTGAGAAGGACCTGCTGGGCTTTTACATCACCAGTCATCCGCTGACCAATCAACAGACGATGATCGAGCGCTACGCGACGCACAGCACAAAAGAAGCCGTGCTGGTTTCAGAGGGAACCGAGGTAACCATCGGCGGAATGATCGCCAACACGAAATCGTTCATCGCCAAGAGCGGGCGTTCGGTCGGACAAAAATGGATGAAAATCGCGATTGAAGACCTTGAAGGCCGAATCGAAGACGGGCTGGTTTTTTCCGAATCATTCGCGGCCATCTCCGCAAAATATCCCGAAGCGCTCACCAAAGAGAGCATTGTTTTTGTCAAAGGGAAGATCGACCGGAAAAACGAAACACCAAGCCTGATGGTAAGTGAAATCATTCCAGTCGCGGACGCGGTAAGCCGACTGACGACAGCGGTGGCGCTAAAACTGGATGGGAGCCGGCACAATCCCGCGGTCATTTCGGAGATTCCTTCGGTCCTCGCGCGGCATAAGGGTGTGCTGCCCGTGTTTTTCCAGGTTAACACCCCCACCGGCAAAGTGACCCTGCAGATCGATCGGCAGCACGCGGTTAAGCCGAGCCCCGCAATGGTCGGAGACCTGGAGCAGCTGCTGGGACCGGGAAGCGTTGACCTGGCCGGCGCGGGCAACAAGCGCAAAAAGCGCCTGGAGCAGCAGCGATTATTTAAAGAAGAAACAGATGACGGCCCGGAGGTGTCAACCATTGAACCGGGAATGGAAATCGATCTGGACGATTGAGAGCGGTCGCTTTCTGTTGCACGCGCATTGCCCGGGGGAATTTTACTGACAAAGAATTGAACCATGGATACTTCCACGCTGACGCTGACATCGTTTCAGAAACACATCTCTGAGAAATACGAGAAAGTTGATCGCGAACGCGGGAGCGCGAAAACGTTTCTATGGTTTATCGAAGAAGTGGGTGAACTGGCGACGGCTTTGAATGGGACGGATCGCGAAAATCTCAGCGAGGAATTCGCCGATGTACTCGCCTGGCTTTGCACGCTGGCGAACATTAACGACGTTGACCTGGCAGCGGCGGTTCATCAAAAATATCTTCAAAAAGAGCCTCAGGGGCATAAATAATCGTCTGCGTGATTGTGCGTTGCATCTATTGAATTGGTCGGTATATTTACGTATCTATCAGACGGTAGCAGTCTGTAGTCGGAAGACGACTTTATCGTCCGTTCGCGAAGCCCATCTGTCTCATCTTCACCCGCTGTGAGTACCGCACATGATTGAGCTTCGTCGACAAGAGTCCCGGTCTCGGCTGACGATGAGCATCACCGTGTGGACTTTGTCGTTGGAGTTGGCTCACCTGAACGGATGGAAACCAGCCGGCACGCGGTACGTAGGGCCCGCGGGCGATGGTCATGTTGATCTGCTGCAAGAGGTTCGGCACCTGGTGGCATGGCAAACGGAATATCGCTCTAGCGACGGACAAACCGTCGATCAAACCGATGCTGCTCAACTCGCCGATGGATTAAACAATGCCCTTGTCCGGGGGAAAGAGATCATTGGGGATCTTGCCAGTCGGCGCATAGAGATGCTGCCCGGCATTCGGACCGAAGCAGCCGGTTTTCGCTGGTTCACCACCGCCGAGGGTAAAGTTCACCTGAAGAATCTGATTGATTTCTGCCGCGAAGGCGCATTTCAAATCTGCTAAAAGCCCTCCGCGAGGTCGGTCAAAAATCAAAATACACTGCCAGTCCTTAGATCGATCAGGGTCAATGGCGGGAGGGATTTCTCGGGGCGGAAGGGTTGAGGCTTTAGGATTGTGACTTGCCCTGTAACCGGCTACGCCGTTAAGACAGTGGGTGTATGACCACTGATCCAGCACGCTTACTGCCCGAACCGCTGACGGTTCTTTTCGACGGAACCTGCGGATTGTGCGATCACATGGTGCAGTTCATTCTCAAACGGGATGTCGAACACCGGTTTCGTTTTGTGCCGCTGCAGTCAGCGGTGGGCCGCAGCCTGCTTGTAAAATACCAGCTGGATCCGGATGAACAGGAAAGTGTTGTGGTCATTCACGCGGGCAAGGCTTATCTCAAATCGTCAGCTGCTTTGCGGATTGCGATGGAATTGCCCGACCCCTGGCCGCTGGCGGGTATCCTGATTTTTATTCCGGCGGAGTTACGCGATCAGGCCTACGATTTTATCGCCCGGCATCGCAAGCAGTGGGTGAAAGCCCCTGACTCATGCAGAGTGGCTGAGCAGATGCAGGACGAACAGCAAATTCAGCCTTGAGATTTCCTTTTCCGGGAGAAGCCGTGTCGATCGTTATCTGTCCGCACTGCGGGGCGAAAAATCGAGTGGACGAATCCCGCGCCGGGCAGGAACAGCCCAAGTGCGGCAAGTGCGGCACACCTCTGGAAACAACAAATCATCCGTTGACGATCACGGACCAGAACTTTTCCGAGCTGGCGCTCCAAGCCGGCTCGACGCCCATTTTGATTGATTGCTGGGCAACCTGGTGCCCGCCCTGCAAGGCGATCGCGCCGACCATCGAGCAACTCGCCAGCGAATCCAACGGCCGCTGGAAAATCGGCAAACTGGATGTGGATGCCAATCCCCGCACTGCGCAGCAATATCACATCGACAGTATTCCCACGCTGCTGATCTTTAAAGCCGGGAAGCTGGTGGACACGATCGTGGGACTGAACCCCAAGCCGGTAATTGTATCGCGACTGCAAAAATGGGAGTGACGCATTCAAGGTTTTAACAATGGATTAACAATCCATTGCCTTGCGCACACTGGTACATGGATTTGATTGACCTGGCTGTTGGGATTTTTCCTGCATGCCAGTATTCTCCTCGCCCATGCAGAACATGCAGCTTTGGCAAGCGTTGGCTTTGGGTGCTCTTCAGGGAGTCGCAGAGCTTTTCCCGATCAGCAGTCTGGCTCAGACGATTCTGATTCCCGCTATATTGGGCTGGTCTTTCGACCAGAAAGAATTTCTCGCTTTCGTGGTGGCGCTGCATCTGGCTACAGCAGTGGCGCTGGTGGTTTATTTCTGGAAAGATTGGCTGAAGGTGCTCGGCGGATTCCTCGGCTGTTTCAGGCACGGCAAGCTCGTTTACGATAAGGAAAGTAAATTCGCCTGGCTGCTGGTGGCGGGCACCGTGGTGGTTGGAGCCGCCGGGTTGGTGCTGGAGAAAAAACTGCGTTTGCTGTTCGAGGATCCTTCCCGGGCCTGGATCGTCGGGTGCATCCTGGTGGTGAACGGCTTTGTCATGCTGTTCGGCGATTTCATGAAACGCAAAAGCGTGCAGCACACGCCCGGTGAACTGGAACACGCCCCCGACCTGGCGATGCACGCTGCCCTGGTGGGTGGAACCGTTTCGAGCAACCCCACTTCACTCGACTACGAGTCCAGGAAATATACGAAAGAAGCAGAAGATCTGTCCTTCGGTCGTGCTGCTTTCATCGGGGCAACGCAGACCTTCGCCCTGTTGCCGGGCATCTCGCGCAGCGGTGTGACAATTGTCGCCGGTCTATTTTCAGGCCTGACCTATGAAGAGGCGTCGCGATTCACCTTTATGCTCGCAACGCCGGTGATCGGGCTGGCGGCCATCTTGAAGGTGCCCAGCCTGCTCAAACCGGAGAACCACGAGATTCTGCACCTGGCGATTTACGGATCGATCGTTGCGTTTGCAGCTGCGTTTCTCAGCGTGCGATTCCTGATGAAATATTTTCACAACAATCGGCTGAGCCCATTCGGTTATTTCTGCATTCTGTTCGGGCTCGCATCAGCTGTATTTCTGAAGTACCAGTCGCAGCAGGAGCTGGCAGACCAGGTTGGCAAAAACGCCGGCAGCCAGGTCGTCCAGCAGGATGCCCCAACCAGCCGGTAGCTTTTCCAATTGCCGAGCCGGGGGTGGCTTGGTCACATCGAAAAGCCTGAACGCGACAAACGCCAGGGCGATCGTAACCCACCCGCCGGGCCCGGCTTTGATTGGCAGAAATAGATTGGTCATGCAGATCCCCGCCACCTCATCCAGCACGAACATCTGAGGGTCTTTGCGGTGGTAATACCGCACCGCCCATTTGCCCAGTGCGATGGAAATAATGCTGGATAACAGCAGCCCGACGAGCAGCAGTAACTGCCAGTGAACAACCGGCAGGAAGACCCATATCACCAACAAGATAAGGCTGGCGGCAAGACTGCCCGCGGTTCCGGGCGCAGACCGGCGACAGGCCGGTGTAGAAGAAGGTGATCAGGAGGCGACGCATGGCGTTTTCCGATCGTTGCGCAACGGGCATGCCGCTTTCAAGTCCATCGCCTGCGGCTGGATTGACCGCCCTACGGCGTCGTCGACGGTTTGGTCGTCAACTTCGTTGACGGCAAAGCAGGTCCAAACGGCAATGAAACGGTCGGCGCAGTTGCAGGCTGGCTGGTCGCAACGCCACTGGGCGGCAACACATAAACAGGTTGCTCCAGCGCGGGCAACGCATCCAGTTTTGTCTTAGCCAGATCCACGAGCACCGGCACCGAGTTGGAATCATCGATCACCGCATGCAGTTCTTTTTGAGCGGCAGTCCAGTCTCGATGGTTTTCTGCGATGGCTTCCAGCCCGAGGTGAGCCTGGTTGATCGATTCTGATTGATTGGCAAGTGCGGGATCTTTAATCACCTGTTGATACGAATCAGTCGATTTCTGCAGGAGAACATCGTTGGATTCACTGAGCCGCAATGTCGCTTCGGTGTCGCTGCCCGGCATCTGCGGCAGGTTCGCCAGATACCAGTACATGTCTCCACGCAGGATCAGCGCGCGGCGCGCATCGACACATCCGCATCGCTGGCATTTAGCACATCAGAGATAGCGCCGCTGGCCTGGGTTTCGGCCGCCTGCAGCGCCTTGATGGTGTCGGCGGGAGATTGTGCTTCTGGAAATCGCCCGTTGCGGATCTTTGCAACCTGCACCTGGGCGGTGGACAGATCATTGCCGAGCAGAATCCGGGCATTCTCCGCCGATCGCAGACGCCAGCGGACAAACAGGACGATGGCAACGATCAGCAGGATGACCGTGGAGATGGTGTTCAGATGCTTCAGCAGAAATCCAGACAGGCCCGCTGTGTCGGGAGCATCGGGAAGAGCGACAACTTTCTTAGGCCGGGAGGCGTTCATGGGACGGGGAAGTTTAGTGAGGTGAACCAAGGGACGCAAATTGACATTCCGGCTGCTTCGCATGTCGGGCCGCGCCGCTATACTCAGTCAATGCAGGCCGCGCGTATTCAACAGCTCTCGCCTTCCCTGGTGAACCGGATCGCCGCCGGTGAGGTGATCGAGCGACCGGCTGCGGTGGTCAAGGAACTTGTGGAGAACGCCATCGATGCCGGCGCGACCCACATCCATGTCGACGTGGAAGACGGTGGCCGCGAACTTATTCGCGTGATCGATAATGGAAATGGCATTGATCCGGCGGATCTTTCCCTGGCGTTTGCATCGCATGCGACCAGCAAACTGGTGAACGATGACGACCTGTTTGCGATCCACACCATGGGATTTCGCGGTGAAGCGCTGGCGAGCATCGGGTCGGTTTCCCAGGCGCGCATTCTGTCGCGCGTGCCGGGGCATGATGCGGGCTATGAGATTTTCAACAAGGGCGGCGTTATTTCTCTGCCGCAGGCGGCGGCAGCCAACACCGGCACGGTCGTTGAGGTGCGCAATCTGTTTTTTAACACCCCCGCCCGGCGCAAATTCATTAAAGGCGCCCCCACGGAATACGGGCATATCTCTGAAATGATCCTGCGGCTCGCGCTGCCCTACCCGCAGGTGCAATTTACACTGACGCATAACGGGCGCAATACCCTCTCGCTTGCAACGTTGAATCAACAGGAGCGGCTGCTGGAAGCCTGGCCGGACGATTTCCGAGACTCGCGACTACCCATCGACTGCGGCGACGCTGAGATCCGCCTGCGTGGAATTGTCGGTCTTCCGGAACTGGCGCGGCCCACCGCCAAATATCAGTTCCTGTATCTGAACGGCCGGCATATTCGCGACAAATTCATTCAACATGCGCTTCGGGAAGCCTACCGCGGGTTGACCGAACCGGGCCGGCACCCCGCTGCGATCCTGATGCTGGAGATCCCCGCGCAGGATGTGGATGTGAATGTGCATCCCACCAAAACCGAGGTTCGCTTTCGCGATGGTGGGCGCATTCACGGTCTGGTATTGTCCGGAATCCGCGAGAAGTTGCTCGGCAGTGATCTGACGCCGTCGGCGGTGCCCATGCGCGGCGATGTGCCGGCCCCGCCCCGCGCGGACCTGCGGGAACAACTCGCGTCATTTTTTCGTCAAGCACCGGCGGGAGCCGTTGAGAATCGCTCGACCATTTCGATTCCCAATGATAACGCACGTCAGATGCCCGAGTTCGAGCGCCCGACTTCCAACCCAGCAATTCCTTCTCCCGCAGAACGCACGCAGGCGGACGCCGGCGGTTCGGGGTTTGCGCTTTGCGCCCACATCCGCCATTCAGCTGCACAACAGTTATCTGGTCGCGCAGTCGGATGACGGCATGATCATTATCGATCAACACGCGCTTCACGAGCGGATTATGTACGAAGAGTTATTAACGCGGCGTGACGCGGGGGCCGCTGGAAGCGCAGCGCATGCTGATTCCTCATGTGGTGCCCGCGAGCAGCAGGCAAATCGCGATGCTGGAACCGATCCGCCCGATCCTCGAACGCCTTGGGATTGAAGTGGCTGCCTTTGGACCCGACAGCGTGGCTGTTCAATCTTTTCCAAGCTTCCTGGAAAAGCTGGACCCCGGCGATTTCGTGACCAATCTATTGGAGCGCGGCGAACAGGAATTGCTGGATCTTCACGGCGAGGAATTACTTCACGAAATTCTGGACATGATGAGCTGCAAGGCAGCGGTCAAAGCCGGCGACCCTCTCACACCCGCGGAGATCGAAGCATTGCTCGCCCGGCGGGAACTGGTCGACCGATCCAGCAATTGCCCGCATGGAAGACCGACGACCCTTCGGTTGTCGTTAAAGGATCTGGACAAGCAATTCAAACGGACGGGGTTTTAGGGCAGCTGACGAATCGTCGACATCGGAGTCGCGCCTGCCGACTGACATCGCGTTTTATTCCCGGATATCAGGTGTGGGGGAAGCATTACTTTTGCAGCAGCACGCGCTCGACGAAACCTGTGTCCACGTCACCGCTGCGGAAAAATTCGTTGTCCATGATCTGCAGGTGCAGCGGAATGGTGCTTTTGGTCGGGGCGATATGGAATTCGGAAAGGGCGGCTTCATCGTGGCGATCGCCTCGGTGCGGGTTTTTCGGTGTACGATCAGCTTGCCGATCATGCTGTCGTAATTCGGCGGAATGCGATAGCCGGAATAGGCATGGCTGTCGATCCTGACGCCCGGTCCACCGGGCAGGCGGAGTTCTTCGATCAACCCTGGACTGGGAGCGAAATTTCTCGCCGGGTCCTCGGCATTGATGCGGCACTCAATCGCGTGGCCCATCTGCTTGATGTCTTTTTGCTTATAGCCCAGCGGTTCGCCGGCTGCGATGCGGATCTGCTCTTTAATGAGGTCGATACCGGTCACCAGTTCCGTCACGGGATGTTCAACCTGAATGCGGGCGTTCACTTCGAGGATATAAAAGTTCTGCTGCTTATCGACCAGGAACTCCACCGTGCCCGCGTTGGTATAACCGGCGGCTTTGACCAGCCGCACGGCTGCTTCGCAGAGCTTTTCACGAACATCCTGGCGAAGCACCGGGGACGGAGATTCTTCGACCAGCTTCTGATGGCGGCGCTGCATCGAGCAATCCCGCTCCCAGAGATGAACGGCATTACCGTGGTTGTCAGCCAGGATCTGCACTTCCACGTGGCGGCCGAATTCGACGTATTTTTCGATATAGACCGTGGAGTCTTTGAACGCGTTTTCCGCCTCTGCCTGGGCCTGTTTCAGTCCCGCGCAGCGACACATCATTGTGGGCCACGCGCATCCCGCGTCCACCACCACCGGCGGCGGCCTTGATAATCACGGGATAGCCGATTTCACCGGCGATCTTCAATGCCATCTTTTCGTCGTCCACCGCGCCGTCACTTCCGGGCACGGTCGGAACCTTGGCTGCGCCTGGCGATCTGTTTGCATTCCACCTTGTCACCCAGTGCGAGCATGGCCGCCACAGGGGGGCCGATGAATTCGATCTTGCAATCCCTGCATACCTCCGCGAAGTGGCTCCGCTCGGATAAAAATCCGTAGCCGGGATGGATCGCCTGGACGTCGGCAATCTCTGCCGCTGCGATGATCCGGTCGATTCGCAGATAAGATTGATTCGGGCGGGGTCACCGATGCAGATTGCTTCGTCCGCGAGCTTGAGATACGCAGCATCAGCGTCAGCGGTGGAGTAGACAACGGCGGTCTGGATGCCCATTTCTTTACAAGCGCGGATAATCCGCAGGGCAATCTCACCACGATTGGCAATCAGGATCTTTGAAAACATTGTTTGGTTGGCTATGGGTTGTCAGTGGTCGGTTGCTGGGACGAGATAACTCAAATGATGGGCTGCATGAACCAGGATCATGCGGTTAAATTCCGCCAGGGTAAGGGGTCCAAACCGCGGATGGTTCGATTGCGGTGCATTGTAAGTTCTGGCTCGATCGAAGGTGGCGATCATCGCGTCGATATCCGCATCGTTGCAGTCAGTCGGCGGCAGCGACCTCTCTGGCGCCTGCAATCCCGAGGGAAGCTTCCCTGTGGTGAGCCCGTTTTCCAGCAGATGGCGAACCTTCAACTGCTCCGGCGTGGCGGGCTCAGTTGAGGGCCGCATTGTGTTCGAAAGTGAGACGGTCAAATGCCTGCACATCTGCGGCAAGTTCCAGTTCCCCACCTGGGTGTATCCCTTGCGCAGCTGCTTCACGTCTGCTATCAGGTCATCGATGCTGTTGTAGTTTAAATTGCGCCGCGAGGAGACTGGCAGGAGAAAACCCAGGTGATGAGCCACGTGGATTAAAACCACCTTGCGATACATTTCGATCGGAACCGGGCCGAATCGACCGCGATCTATGTGCGAATGCGGAAAATCCGCCAACGCAATAAGCCCCTGTTTGGCGGCTTCAATGTCGGCTGGCCCGGCATCGGTGTGCGGCATCAATTCGACGGGCGGCGCAACACCCGCGGGCGGGCGACCTGTGGCAATCAATGTTCCCAGGATCTGGTCTCGCGCCTTTGCCTGCTCGGCTGTGGAATTCACATCAGCAGGCGCAGTAAACGGCTGGCGAAACGTTGCCACCAGATGCTGACAGATTTGCGCCAATGACCAGTTACCGAGCTGCTCGGTAGGTGAACCATTTAAGCGATCGATTTCGGCGACGGCTGCGTGAATATCCGCGAACACCAATTTTCGATATTTCGTCGGTTGCTGCAGCATCGGCCCGGCGACGGAAGGTTCCAGGAAAGAGAGATGGTGAGCGCAGTGAACCAGATGCAGATCGATTATTTCCGGCAGCGGGACCGGGCCGCAGCGGCCTACTTTGATCTGTTTGTGGGGCAGCGCCAACAGTGTCTCAAACGCAGCTTTCAGGCGATCGATTTCGGCATCGGTGCAGTCGTCGGTGGGGATCAGCGCGGGGTTGCCGATGGGCAATTGTTCGGGCATTCCACCGGCGCTCATGACCATGCCGAAAAATTTCTGCTTCATCGCGGTTTCTTCAGGCGTGGGTTCATCCTGAGTGCGGGGGCGAGATTTCCTTCGATGGTCACCGCCAGATGGCGACAAGCCTGGGGAAGCGACCACTTGCCCAGCTTTTTGTAGGGGGTGGACTTCAACAGATCCAGCTCGGCATTTAACTCGGCGGGCGTTTTAAATTTAAGAGGCCGTCGCGTGGTCTTGGAGGGGGTAATCATGGCTTCACCAGGAACAGTTTCTGGCCAAATTCCACTGTCTGCCCGTTCGCGACCAGGACCTTGGCGATGGTGCCACGGATTTCGGACTTGATGGGCATAAAATTTTTCATCGCCTCGATGGTGCAAACCTCTGTTTCCTCATCGATGGTGGAACCGACCGTGACAAACGGTTTGGAATCGGGAGAGGGGGCGGAATAGAAGGTGCCGACCATCGGGCTCTTGATCGATAAAAGCGAAGCGTCGTCCTCAACTGGTTTGGCCGGGGGAGCGGCAGGCGGCGCCGTTGGCGCAGGGGTCACAGGCACGGGGTTTGGAGCAACTGCTGCATGCGAAACAGTCTGCTGAACCGCGCTGCGCTTGAGAATCACTCGTTTTTCACCGTCACGGACGTCAACGGTGTTCAGGTCGTTAGCGGCCATCAGTTTGACCATCTCGGCGAGCAGATTCACATCCATGGGACTGGTGGAAGTGAGTTTGCCCCTGGCAGGTACGGAGGGAGACGAAACAGTTGGTATTTCTTTTTTCTTGCTCAAGAACCTACTCCAGATGACAGGCTTCCAGCGATTTATCCAGTGATGAAAGTACTTCGCAACCGCTGTGGGTGATCAGGATGTCGTCTTCGATGCGGACGCCGCCCTCGCCGGGCAGATAGATGCCAGGTTCCACGGTGATAATCATACCCGGACGCAGTTCTTCATCGCCACCAATCTTGCGCAGCGACGGCAGTTCGTGGATTTCCCGGCCCAGACCATGCCCGGTTCCGTGACCAAATTCCTTGCCAAAGCCCGCTTTTTCAATCAGGTCGCGGCCCACCATGTCGGCCTGCTGCGTGGTCACGCCCGGGCGAAGAAACGAGATGACCGCCTGCTGGGCATCGAACACGACGTTATAAATCTTTTTCATGCGCGGGCTGACCCGGCCGACCATGAAGGTGCGGGTCAAATCGCTGCAATAGCCTTTGTAAATGCCGCCCCAGTCAAACAGCAGCGGCTGATCCGCCTGCACAAGCGTCTCCTGCGGGCGATAGTGAGGCAACGAACTGTTCGATCCGGCGGCCACAATGGCGGGAAAACTGCTGCCCGATGCGCCGCGCGATCGCATTTCAAATTCCAGCAACCCCGCCAGATAGCTCTCGGACTGACCGACCTTTATTTCATCGCGGATCGCGAGGAACGCTTCCTCGGCGATGCCAATCGATTTTCGAACCAGATCGATTTCGTGATCGTCTTTCACCTTGCGGATGTTGACCATCACGTTGTCCAGCGGAACCAGTTCCACATTTAACGGGGAACCGATGCCGGCCCCGTCATTTCCTTTGCAGGCAATCTGCAACGCGTCGATCTGACCGACGGTGGTAAAGTTGGCTTCGAAACCGACGCGCTTCACCTTCGTTTCGGAAAACACCCGCGCCAGCACATCGGACATTTTTGATTCGCGCAGATGCAGTTTCAGCCAGCCGGCATCGGTGGCGAGCTGATCGCGATAGCGGAAATCGGTGGCGATGCGGAAATCTTTATCGGTGATAAGTCCGACCGCGTCACTGCTTGTGAAATTGGTGAGATACGCCAGGTCCGGTGAATGGGTGAGCAGAATGGCGTCAAGGTTCAGTGCCTTCATGGCGGTTCGAACCACCTGATGGCGCACCTTCAGATAAGCCTTGGGTCGGCTCACAATCGTTTTCGTTTCCTTACCGTCCAAGAAAACCTCAATAGCTAGACTGTTCCGGCACTTACACGAAACCGGGGGAAGGGAAACGGTAGCTGAAGGGCTGGGTTTTTGTCAATTCGACGAGATTCGGATGTACGCGAGGTTTCGGGCGGTCTATTGATCCCGGGCCATTGATTGGGATTCCGATCCGTTGTCGCTGGAGGTGTCGTCGCCTTCCAGGGGAATGGGACCTTCGTGAAAATCCGGGGTTTTCATCACCGTTGGGATCGTGACTACTGGCGTTGGAACAGGTGCAAGCACCGGCTGCTGCGGTTCGACCACGGGGGCGGGTTTAATGTTTCCCCATTCCCGGCGAAGCTTTCGCCAGGTGGGTTCGTCAAGGGCGGTATCGCGGCCACACTCGGGGCAGCGGTCGGGTGTGCCGCGCAGGTCGTAGCCGCAATTGGCGCAGCAACCGGCGTCGAGCCAGCGCTGTCGGCGGTCGTTCAGGTAACCTCGCACCCACACTGTCCCCGCCAGCGCGATGGTAAGAAGGATGACGCCCCACCAGCTGATGAGCGACAAGAACCCGGCGACGACAAGCCAGACGACGGCTGCGCCAAAGAAAAGCCCCACGATTTGAAAGATCAGGAACCGCGACTGCGGTGACTGGATCAACCGGGAAAAATCGTCAAACGGTCGATTGGTCTGCCGGCGGAGCCCCGGCATGATAAAGGAAAGAAGCCAGAACAAAGCACTACCTCGGGAAAAGCAGACGCCCACAACCGCAGGACCGCTCAATGGCAGTTTGAACGCATTGATTTGCGATTCGGCGGCGTTCTCGCGGATTAGGGCGCCTTTTTACGTTTTACTTACTGTACTTTGCGATCTTACTTTCTGGGCTTCCCGTTTGACCGCCAATTCGATCGCCAGCTCGATGGCCGCCCGCATGCTGCCGGGGTTGGCCCGATTTCTACCAACGATGTCAAAGGCGGTCCCGTGGTCTGGACTCGTGCGGATAATGGGCAATCCCAGTGTAACATTCACTGCCTGATCAAATGCAAGCAGCTTGACGGGAATCAAGCCCTGATCGTGATACATGGCCACCACCGCATCGAAATGCCGATCGTGCGCTTTCATAAAAACAGTGTCCGGCGGATAGGGACCCGACGCATCAATCCCCTGCTCGCGGGCCATGAGAATAGCGGGAGAGATGATGCGTTCTTCCTCGTCGCCGAACTGACCGTTTTCCGACGCATGCGGGTTTACGCCACAGACAGCGATGCGCGGCTTGGGAACGTCGAACCAGTCGACCATCGCCTGGTGCAGCAGTTCGATTGGTTGAAAAACCGCGCCGATGTTGAGTTTTCCCCAGAGCCCCATCAACGGGATATGCACGGTCGCCAACGCGACTTTCAGCGGACCTCCGGTGAACATCATCGTGAACCGCTTGGTGCCGGTGCGCTGGGCAAAAAGTTCGGTATGGCCCGGAAAATGGTAACCAGCCAGCTTCCAGCTTTCTTTGGCAATCGGGGCTGTTACGACCGCGTCGACGATTTTTCGGTTGGCGGCTTCGATCGCGTCGTTGCAGAATCGCATTGACGCTTCACCGCCCATTTTGCTGGGGCTTCGGATGGCGGCGCCTAACATGCTGTACTGATCGTAATCGACTACGACAACATCATGCGGATAGGAACGATGCCGGCCGTTGAATTGATCGCGCCACCAGAAGACGTCGAACTCGGCGATGTCTGCTGCATAGTGCAGGAGTTCGTTCATGCCGTAGATAATGTATTTGGCCTTATGCCGAAGCACCGGATCCGCCAGCGCTTTAACGATCACCTCCGGACCGATCCCCGCGGGATCGCCCAGAGTGATTGCAATGGTGGGTCGATAAGGCGTTTCCACAGCCATAGGGTATGGCGGAATCCGACATGAGAAAAGGGAAAAAGTCTAAAACACCGGGATGCCGTCGCAAATCGTTGCAATGACATTTATCCGATAACTGGAAATGAGCGCGCGCTTAAAGTTGCAGAAACTTTGTCCGGATTTACGATCTGCAGGAGTGACAACGGTGAGAGCACCAGAGAGCGCTGCCATATGAGGGCCAGTCTGTCGCCTGATTCTTTGCGATGGGCCGGCATTGCGTGCGCCGTTGCGCTTGCCGCCGGCTGCCAGGCCCCGCGCGGCCCGGTTGCGATCGACAGTGATGATCCGGACCTGAAAATTCAGGCGATCCACCGCGACTCGTGCAGGAAGAACACCGCCGACGTTCCTACGATGGTTCGGTACCTGAACGACGATGATCCGGCCATTCGCTTTTATGCCATCCAGGCATTGCGGAACATGACGCACGAGGATTTCGACTACCGGTTTTACGAAGACGACGATCAGCGAAAGCCGGCGATTGCCCGCTGGCAGGCGTGGTTGAAGACACAGCGATAATTCGGACGGGATGTATTATGCGGTTTTCCGACTGGATCAAATTGCAGATCGAAACGCTGCGGGCGATGATTGTCCCCGATGGACCACCGCCTGTGCCGCCTCATGGGGTATTGGAAATTCCTTTCGATAATGGGATGGAGCTTCAGTTTCTCAGCGACACGGAAAATCTGTCGCGGGCGCGCAAAGCCGTGGAAAAATTCTGCGAAACCACGCCACTGGATCAACCCGCGCGCGATGAGATCGGCCTGGTGGTGAATGAGGCGCTTGCGAATGTGATTCGCCATGCTTATGAAAACGCCAACGATCGACCGATTGAAATGCGCATTGAACGGTTAGGCGCGGGAATCAAATTATCGATTCGCGACTGGGGAAACGGATTGAATCCGATCGAAAAACCCACCAAGACACATGACCCGCTCGTGCCCGGCGGCCTGGGTTTGATCTGCCTGAGAAGGTTAATGGATGCGCTGCAGTTTACACCTCAACCCGAAGGGATGCTGCTGGAAATGACCCGAACTTCTCCCGGAAGCAAAGCTTCTGGAGTAGAGCATTGAAGATAAAGGATTGACCGTTGAACCACGTCTGTGAGATCCTGCGCATGGACACTTCATTCTGATCGATGCTGCTGTATGATTCGAGAAATTAGTGAAAGAAACCGCCAATGAGCGAAAACAAAATCCCAGAGTTGATTACTACGGTTCGCAAAGAAGGCGATACCGTGGTAGCCGCTATCCGTGGTGAAATCGATCTGCACAACAGCCCCGAGTTGCGTAACCATATGCTCAAGCATCTGGACGGCTCGATCAAAAGTGTGATTTTGAACCTGACCGAAGTTCCCTACATGGACAGCAGCGCAATCGCGGTCTTTGTGGAAGCCCTGCAGAAGCTGCGAAAAGTGGGCGGGAAAATCTATCTGACCAACCTGCAGCCGCGCGTGAAGGGGCTTTTGGAAATCGCGCGTTTGGACACCATCTTCGTGGTCTGCGCCGACGAAACCGCTGCGCTGGCCGCAGCGGGCGCGAAGTGACCGATAAGCAGATTGGCATCACCGTTGTTCCCATCATTGGGACTGGCTTTTCGATCGGGTCTGTCATTCGGTGCTTCGGCTATTTAAGCCGGGGGTTGTGGATTCACCGCCGCGGATTTTATGAATCTTCTCGTGCGTCCCATCACCGCGTTCGGAGCCTGGATCCTGGGCATCGTGGAGTTCATCGGCGGATTGGGCTTTCTTCTCCTGGACACTGCCGTTGCCAGCCGACAGGCGCTATTTACGCGCCGTGGCTGGAAATTCGCCTGGGGAAACCTGTGGATCCAGATGAACCGGGTTGGCGTGAAAAGCGTGCCAATCGTCAGTCTGGTAATGGTATGCATCGGTGCGATCCTTGCCTTGCAGATGGCGCCGGTGCTGCGGGATTTCGGGCTGGTTGCGTTTGTGGCCAACATCGTTTCAATCGCCGTGTTTCGTGAACTGGGTCCGCTTATCAGCGCGGTGGTGTTAACCGGTTTTGCCGGAGCGTCGATCGCGGCGGAACTGGGGACGATGGTCGTATCTGAAGAAATCGAAGCAATGCACGCAGAGGCAATCGATCCGATCCGGTTTCTTGTGGTGCCGCGCGTTTTTGCCACGACCGTTATGATGTTTTGCCTGGCGGTTATGGGCGATCTCATGGGGATTTTCGGCGGGATGCTGACTTCGTCGCTCTTCCTCGGAATCAATTATTCACAGTATCTAAGCCGAACCTTCGAGCAGGCAAAGATGCAGGATTTCATGACCGGGCTGATCAAGGCCGCTGTATTCGGCATGTTGATCAGTGGATTGGCGTGCTACCTGGGCCTGGGAGTTAAAGGCGGCGCGCAGGGTGTGGGTGTCGCTACCACGCGCACTGTTGTTCTGACAATCGTATTTCTGATCCTGGTTGATCTGATGTTTACGGCCGGATTCTATTATTCAGGTCTCTAAAAGGCCGCAGCGCCGGTGGCGTCCCACCGGAAGCTGACAAGCCGGTCGGTGCCTCTACTGGCAGCAATCGGGTACCGTGAAGAGAGAGTCGAGTTGAAAGGCTAATCTTGTCTGAGACCTCGAAAGATTCATCCTCGCGTTCACCAGCTGCATCCGCTGGGGAGAACTCGCCCGCGCCCAGGACGAAAGCCATTGAGGTTCTCGATGTAACCAAAACCTTTGCTGGTCGAACGGTGCTGGATTCGATCCGGCTCGACGTTTACACCGGTGAAACGTTGTGCATCCTGGGTGGATCGGGTTCGGGGAAATCGACCCTGCTTCGGCTTATGATCGGCAACGTGAAACCCGACGGCGGCGACATCATCGGTCTGGGCCGCGGGCTGGCGAACATGACCACACCGCAGTTAAACGAATACCGCAAATCGATCGGTGTGCTGTTTCAAAGCGGCGCGCTTTATAACTCGATGACCATCGGTGAAAATGTCGCCTTGCCGTTGCGCGAGCACACCGACCTGGCGGATGAAACAATCGCGATCATCGTGAAAATCAAGCTGGAACAGGTGGGGCTTCGCGAATTTGCCGACCTGATGCCTGGTGAAATCAGCGGCGGGATGAAAAAGCGGGCGGGTCTCGCCCGCGCAATTGCGCTCGATCCCAAGATCCTTTTTTACGATGAGCCCAGCGCAGGGCTCGACCCGGTCACGAGCCACGAGATCGATATTCTCATCAGCGATCTGAATCGCAAGCTGGGTGTCACCAGCGTTGTGGTGACGCACGAAATGGACTCCGCGTTTCGCATCGCTGACCGGATGGTTTTGCTCGACCGGGGAAAATTTATCGTCAGCGGAACGCCCAAAGAAATGGAAGAATCGACCGACCCGCTGGTGCGCCAGTTCGTCCACGGTTTAATCGAAGGCCCGCTGACCGACCGCCGCCGAGCCGACGGATATGAGCGCGATCTGTTGAACGAAGAACCCGAATGGAAAAATGTGGACGGTGGTGTCCGTAAAATCTGATTCGCTGAGGGTTGTGATAGACATGAAAGAACGCAGTCAATTTAAAGCCGGCCTGTTTATCATCATCAGCGTGCTGCTGATCTTCGGCATAACCATTGCCATCAAAGGCGTTCGCGTCGTCTTCACGCCGGTGGATGAACGCAAAGTGCGTTTCAGTCTTACCGATGATATCGGAGGCCTGCGCATTGGCGATGAAGTTCGCATCGGTGGATTTAAAGTCGGTGTGGTTCAGCGGATCAATCTCGCCGGTTTAAGCGACAGCGAGCACGCCAGTGTGGATGTCACCTTCTCCATTCCCCGCGAATACCCGCTTTATGATAATGCGCATATTGCGATCCAAACCACTGTCACCGGCACGAGCGTGTTGAATATCGACAACATCGGCAGCGGAACGCTGCTCGCCGACGGGCAGGAGCTCAAAGGCAACCCCAGCGCGGCTCACCGCCCTGGAAGCCAGCCTCGCCGGCGCGGGACCGGACGTGATGAGCATCATTCGCGATGTAAAAACCAATACCCTTCCCAAGGTTAATCAAGCTGCCGGAAAGGCGGGCGACACGCTCACATCGATTCATGATGCAGCCGATGAAATTCGTGGATACCTCAGCGACACCAAGACGGATTTCCGCACGACGATGGCAAATCTGGATACGATGACCACCAACGCCAAGACCAAGTTGCCGGGCATTCTGGACCATGCTGACACGTTCATCACCAATGTAAGCGGCGCTTTGACCAATGCGCGTGG
This sequence comes from uncultured Phycisphaerales bacterium, assembly GCA_963792535.1. GTDB lineage: Bacteria > Planctomycetota > Phycisphaerae > Tepidisphaerales > Tepidisphaeraceae > CBDAQA01. The sequence continues at coordinate 516,543 of CAWBWQ010000003.1, read as the reverse complement.
CACGCTCGATGATCTGAAATCCACGCTGTCCAACACCAAGGACATCACCGCCAGCGCGCGGGACATCATCAGCAACAATCGCGGAAAGATTGAGAAGATTATCCTGTCGTTGAAATTGACGGCCGACAATCTCAAGGGCACAACCGATGAGCTTCGGCGCAGCCCCTGGCGAATTCTGTATCACCCCGGTGCCGGTGAGATGGACAACCTGGAATTGTACGATGCCGCGCGGCAGTTCGCCGATGGCGCTAATAACGTAAACGACTCGGCATTGGCTTTGCGCGATGCACTGGCGAATCCCAAGGTGGACCGCGCAGTTAGAGAAAATGATGGACCAGTTGAATACCTCGTTCACGTCGTTCAACGCCGTTGAGGAGAAGCTTTGGAAAGCAGTAAAACCGCAGTAGCGCCGGCGGCTTTCTAATTTCGAGTTTCCGTTTTACGCCCGTCTGCTTTACGATTCGACAGTCGATTTTACGGAGCCCGGCTTGCGCTTATCCAAAAGAACCGAGTATGGACTGCGTGCGGTGGTCCAGTTGGCACGGCTGGAGCCGCGGACTTACGTTCAATCCAGGGATCTTTCATCGGGACAGGAAAAGCTGCCCAATAAATTCCTCGAAGCGGTATTGCTCGCGCTTCGGCGGGGTGGTTTTCTGGAAAGCAAAGTGGGCAGTGGTGGCGGTTATCGTCTATCGCGCCATCCGCGCGATATCTCGGTCGGTGAATTGATTCGCCGCCTGGAAGGGCGATTGACGGTTAAGGAAGAAGCCGCGCCAAGCGAACAGACGCCCGGACAGATCGCCATTCGGCTGCTGAATGAAAAGCTGACCGACGCACTGGACCAGGTTCTGGATGCAATGACACTGGAACAACTCATGGAACACGTCTCCAAGGCAACCAGCCAGCAGCAGGAAATGTATTACATCTGATGTTGTTGCCTCTTTCGTCTATTCTCGTCTGGGTCAGTAACGAGATGAGCAGCGCCGGTTATTCGGTGCTGTTTGGACTGCTGCTATCCTGTGGCCTGGGTGTTCCGGTGCCTGAAGATATCCCGCTGCTGGTCGCCGGCTATTTCGTCGCCGACGGACGCATGAACCTGGCCTTGACGGCCATTTGCGCGTGGTGCGGAATCATCGGCGGTGATTGCATTCTGTACCTGCTCGGTCGGCGCTTCGGCATGGCAATCACAAAGGTACCGGTCATCGGCACACATATCAGCAAAGAACGTATTGACTGGACGCACGCCAAGTTCGAAAAATATGGCGTCTGGGTCGTGGCGGTAGGCCGATTGTTCGCGGGCATTCGCGGCGCGATGGTACTTACGGCCGGCACGATCCGATTCACCTTCTGGCATTTCGTCGTCGCCGACGGGCTGGCCGCCATTTTGAGCGGCGGGCTATTCATGGCACTGGGCTACTGGGCCAGAAAGCATTTCGGGGATCTGGAGCAGATCGACCTGCAGATTAAAAAGTCGCAAGGGGTCGTGCTGGGTGTTCTGCTTCTGGCGATTGCGGGATTTGTCCTCTGGAACTGGCGGAAGGGCAAGCGCCGTGCGAAGCGAATCGAGCAAGCTAAGAAAAAGGCGATGCTCCGCGAAGCTGCCAGCGGGCACAATCAAGTTTAAAACTGGACGATGATCGCCTGCGGGCGCGCTGATGCTCTGCCCGGTGATTATACATGACCGGTGTCGAAAGTGCTCTGATGGTCCGGCGAGACCGGCTGACTTACGCGTGAGTCATCCAGGCAGCCGCAGATGCCCCCGGCCCGGCATTCGGGTGAGATGCATGGCCGCTTCTCAAGAATACCTGCATTAAATTTCTTCTTTATATTTCCTTCGATCAGCCACGCCAGATCAAATACATAAATGGCAATGACCACGCTACCCAGAAACCTGCTGCCCGGTCCCTGTGGCATGAGCAGATCAACGCCCCACAAGATAAATGCCAGGGCAATGAATCCCTGTTTGATGAGATCACTTACGGCAGGTCGATCGATCGCGAGCCACGCAAGAAAGGCGAACCCTACAAGCAGCAGCGGCACAGCCTCGAACATTGCATGATTAAGAGATCCAGGCGGACACACGGGCGAGTCAACCACCAGCAGGACCAGACCGGCTATTACCCCCAGCACATTTACCAACCGAAGCAACCACAGCCCAGCCACTTCAGTTTGATTTTCGTTCTTTTTCACGCCAATTCAGCGTCCTTTCCTGCGACGGTTCGGCCACCTGACTATAGATAAGAAAAAAGGCGCCAACAGCCTCGCGCGTGCCTGAGCCGGGAGGTGTTAACTATATTTTACAAGGCTTGTTCGTTCGTTTCACCGGTTCGAATTCGAACCACTCTGGCGACGGGGTAGACAAAAATCTTCCCATCCCCCACTTCCCCGCTGCGTGCCGCCTCGACGATCGCATTGACCGCCTTGTCGACACTTTCGCTGGGAACACAAATTTTCAGCAGCACTTTTGGAATGAACCCCACATCCATTTTTGCGCCGCGGTATCGTTCGGTGTGACCCATCTGCCGACCAAAGCCTTTGCACTCGATCGGCGGTCACGCCCAGAATGCCAAGCCGCGCGAGCGCGGTCTTCACCGCGTCGAGTTTTTGCGGTTTAATTACGGCTTCGATCATCTGCATATCAGGTCCGGTTATCCGTCGTCTTGTTGTCAGTTGCGGTGCGCCGTATCTTTTTACCGCGGATGGCGCACCACTGATTTTTCACCCACACACTTCATCCAACACATGTTCGGCAACGAAAATCGGCACTGAATTCGCAATGCCCAGGGCGATGGCGTCGCTCGGGCGGCTGTCAATTTCGATCATCTGACCGTCCTGCCGGATCGACAACTGCGCGAAAAAAGTACCCCCCTGCAGATTGGTGATTTCGATCTGCTCCAGCTTCCCGCCCAGCTGTTCGATGACATTCGCCAGGAGATCGTGCGTCATCGGCCGGCTTTTGGCCAGCCCCGCGAGGCGACGATTGATCGCGTCGGCCTGGGCCTTCTCGATCACCATCGAAAACTGCCGCTCCCCATGCACTTCCTTCAGCACAATAATCTGCTCGGTCAGCATGTCGCGTACGATAATTTGATGCAGTTCCATCAACACTGACATGGATGCTCTCCGGCAAGTCAAGGTACGCTAGAAGTGCCGAACCGCCAAGTCAAGATAATCCGCCGCCCTTGCAAAATCGCGCCGTTTCCCCGCGGTTGAGCCGATCCCGGCAACCCGATACCATCGGCCTCATGGGAGAAACGCCGACCATGGTAGAAAAGGTATTCAGGACCGTCAGCATTGTGATTCCGGTATACAACGAAGGGGCCACCGTGCAGAAACTCATTCGCCTGGTGGTGGAAGCCCCGCTGCCAGACGGACTGACGCGCGAAATAATCTGTGTCAACGACTGCTCAAAAGACAACACCGCCCAGCGGCTTGATGAACTGCCGGCGCTGTTTCCCGGGACCAGCTTCCAGGTATTCCACAAGCCGGTCAACCAGGGGAAAGGCGCAGCCCTTCGCGATGGTTTTGCCCGCGCAACTGGAGATATTGTCATCATTCAGGATGCCGACCTGGAATACGATCCTTCGGATTACATCAAGCTGCTCGACCCAATCGTCGAAAACAAAGCTGACGTCGTCTACGGCTCGCGTTTTATCGGTGAACCGCATCGCGTGCTCTATTTCTGGCACACGCTGGGCAACAAATTTCTCACCGCCTTCTCCAATATGTTCACGAACCTGAATCTGACCGACATGGAGGTCTGCTATAAGGTGTTCCGCCGGGAAGTGCTCACGGCAATCACCATCAAGTGCGACCGATTCGGGTTCGAACCGGAAATCACCGCAAAGATCGCAAAAGCAAAACCACGATTGCGCATCTTTGAAGTAGGTGTCGCTTATTACGGACGCAGCTACGAAGAAGGAAAGAAAATTACCTGGCGGGATGGAATTAAAGCAATTCTAACCATTATCCGGTTTCGGTTTTCGGACTGATCCACAAAATTAGCAGTATTCCTCATACAGAGCCGGTCAGAAATTTTTTTCGATTCATCGTGTGTTCATCTTCTGATTGTACGATCCGTCTCAACTTCAACAGAAAGGAAGTTATGATGAATTCGGGTAAGATCAATCGTTGGCTGCTGAGCAGCCTGTGCGTTGCCGGTATGACCGTTGCCGTCACTGCGTCGGTGCGAGCTGCGGACGAAGAAAACGAAGTCACTATGAAGATTGACGACGTTCCCGCCGCGGTGAAGACCACGATCACCAAAGAAGCGGACGGTACCGCTGTGACCAAGGTCGACAAGCAGACCGACGGCGGCAAAACCGTTTACGAAGCCGACGCGAAAATTGGGAACACCAATTACGAGATCCTGGTGGCTGAGGACGGATCGCTGATCAGCAAGAAGGTCGACGCCGAAGAGGACGAAAAGAAGAAGTGAGTCCCGCCGGGCGAAGCGTCCGATGTCAGGTCACTAATACCAGAAGTCCGAATGCATGTTCAAAGGTCGACGGTCAACATTCAGTACATGGCTGCTGACCGCAAAGTGATTAGATCCGGGCCTTGGAATTTCTTTACGACATTCGGGGTTGTGCCTGCACGTTCCACGTTTTTGTTCATAAAGGGGATGCGGAAATACCTGTTTCCGCATCCCCTTTTTTGCCTTTGCGCATTGCTTCCTGCCGGCTGCGACAGGTATCAACCACTTCCACTGAATCAACAGACCATTGATGCGAAGCTCGCTGTACCAGATGACAGCGATCTGCATGCCCGCATCGCAGGACTTCACAATCCACTTCTCAAACCGCTTGAAATGCGGCCTGGCGAGGGTTTGACGCCCGATCAGGCAGCCGTGCTGGCAGTTGTCATCAACCCGGCGCTTCGCGCTCAGCAAGATGAGCACCTGTCTTCACAGGCCGCCCTGCTTCAGGCCGGCATCCTGCCTAATCCGCAGCTCACCTATAGCTACGATTGGAACACCGGTGGTACTGCCCTGGGCAATATTAATGCCTATGGCATCGGCGTCGCGTGGGACATCACCGCACTCATCAGCCACACCGCAAAAGCGCGATCCGCATCCTGGGCCGCCCGGTCGGTGGACCTGAACATCGCATGGCAGGAATGGCTCGTCGCCGAAACCGCAAAGACCGCCACCCTGGATCTCATCTCTCTGCAAGCCCAACGACAAGTCGCCGGCGACGTGGATCAGCGCCTCTCTGACAATTTGCAGGTGATTCAATCCGCGGTCAATCAAGGCCTGAAAACCGCGATCGATCTCGCCGCCGCCGAGACCGCCAGCCGCGATGCCCACGCGATCGTTCTGCAGACCGATCGCGATGTGGAACATCAACTGCTCATGCTGAAACGCGCGCTGGGCGTTCCCTGGGATACGGCCATACGAGTCAAACCGGGCCTTGCGCTCAGTGCCGGGTTTACCCCGCCGCCAGAATCCGAGTTGTTGAGCGGGCTTGAAGACCGCCGGGTGGATTTGGTGGCGCTTCGCCAGGCCTATCAGGCCCAGGAGCAGACTCTGGTGGCCGCCGACTTGGACCAGTTTCCAAAGATTAACCTCGGGTTCAACCGCGCCCGCGACAATACCAATGTCCGCAGCTGGGGCCTTGGCGTGAGTATTGATATTCCTGTTTTCGATCGCAACCAGGGCTCGATTGCCAGTGAAAAAGCCAACCGGCAGCGGATGTATGATGAATATATCTCGCGCGTGTTCGACGCCCGCGCCGACATTGCCGCAGCTGTGTCCGATATCCTGGCGATCAACGTGCAGATCGCAGATGCACAAGCTGCCCTGCCCTCCCTGCAGAAGCTTGTGGATGTTTACAAAGAAGCGATCGATCGCGGCAATGCCGATGTTCTGAGCTATTACAGTGCGTGGGACAATCTGTCCCAGAAGAACCTGGATCTGCTCAAACTCGAACAGCAATTGGCCGACAACCGCGTCGCGTTGGAGATCGCATCCGGACGCTATTTCCCCCAGGAGGTGGGCACAGGAACCACCCGGCCCACGACGCTTCCTAATCCAGCCGAGACCAAGCCATGAAGCATTCGAGAAAAATCATTGTCACCGCAGTCGTTGCCGTCATCGGCACCGGGATTCTCATCGTGCATCATTACCGCGCGGGCCGACGACACTGCAAGCACCCAGCCCGCCGATGATTCCAGCGAAGCATCCGTCGCCACCGTTGAAACCGGCACGCTGCATCAAGGCGACATTTCTCAAACGACCGTTGCCTTCGGCTCGGTCACTGCCCAGCCCGGCACGATTTCCGTGCTGTCTGTGCCCTATGAATGCCGGGTCAGCAAAATGTTGGTTTCATCCGGGCAACCCGTGGAGAAAGATGCGGATTTGATTGATGTGGAGCCCAGCCCGGCGGCAACGCTTTCACTGCTGGAAGCCCAGAGCAACCTCGAAATTGCCACGCAGGATCTCGCCCAGACGAAAGAACGATTCGGTTTAAAGCTCGCGACCAACTCAGACCTGCTGCAATCGCAGCAAGCGCTCAAGCTCGCTCAGTTGCGCATCGATAATCTCAAAACCCAGGGCCTCCTCGGTGAGAAGCATCATATTCCACGCGCTGATTTTCAGGGGTTCATCGCCAAGGTGGATGCCCAGCAGGGGCAGATTGTTCCGGGAGGAAATCCGCTGATAGAAACCATCGCGCGCGATCAACTGGAAGTTCGTGTCGGTGTGGAGCCGTCGGTTGTTCCCAGGCTCGCGATCGGTCAAACCGCACAGTTGTTTGCCGGTGATGCTCAGATGCCTGGCAAAATCCGTCTCATCACCCAGCGGGTTAATCCCGACACGCGCCTTGTGGATGTTTTTATCACGCCTTCCTCGCGCGACGCATTGCTGCTGGACGGATTCGTCCGGGCCGAACTCGCGACCGACACAAAAACCGCATTGATCGCCCCGCGCGACGCGGTGCTGCCGGACGATAACGCCTTTACGCTGTTCACGATCAAAGACGGCAAAGCCGTCAAGCACACCGTCACGGTGGGCCTGCACAACAACCAGGAAGTAGCCGTTACCGGCGACGATCTTCACACCGGTGACACCGTGGTGGTGCAGGGCAACCTCGAACTGGACGACCAGATGGCCGTTACAACCAGGGAGACCCGGTGAAGGTATCTTTCTGGGCCAACCGGCATTACCGGTCGATGTTATTTCTGCTGATCGCGTTGATCTGCGGCGGTGTTCTCGGCACGATAAACCTGCCGGTCTCGCTGTTTCCGCATATTAATTTCCCCCGCATCCGCGTGAATTTTGATTCCGGTGATCGCCCCGCCGACCAGATGATGATCCAGGTGACCCGGCCGGTGGAAGAGATGCTGCGCGGTCCCGGGGGTTCGCGGTATTCATTCCACCACCAACCGAGGCGGTACCGAACTTTCGCTGGTGTTCGACTGGGGCCAGGATATGAGCACCGCCACGCTGCAGGTGCAGGGGCAGATTGCCCGCATGCTGCCGTCGCTGCCGTCGGGCACCACTTTCGAAATGCGGCGGATGGACCCGACTGTATTTCCGGTTATCGCCTACAGCATCACCTCCGACAAACGCAAACTCACCGAACTGCACGACCTGGCCGAGTACCAGATCCGCCCGGTGCTATCGACCGTGCCCGGCGTTACCAGCATCGGTGTCGGAGGCGGCGCGATCGAGGAATATCAGGTCACACTCGACCCCGCGAAACTGGCGGCCCATTCCCTGGCGCTGAACGACATCACCACCGCGCTATCGGCTGCCAATGTGCTCAGCGCTGTTGGACATATTGAAGACCGCTTCAAGCTTTACCTGGTTGTCACCGATACGCGTTTCAAATCGATCGAGCAGATCGGTCAAACCGTCGTCCGCTCGGGGAGCGGCGGTGTGACCACCCTTGCGGATATCTCCACGATTCAAAGTGCTGAAGCGCCGCAGTACAACTATTCCGTTGCCGACGGAAAACAATGCGTTCTGCTGCAGGTTTTCCAGCAGCCCGATGCCAACACCCCGCAGATCGCCTCGGAAGTGGAGGCGGCATTGCTTACAGCGCAAAAGCGGCTCCCGCCGGATGTCATCATCCGAAAGTGGTACGACCAGAGCGATCTGATCCGCCAATCCGCCGGCGGGGTTCGCGATGCGGTGGTGATCGGTGTTGCCCTGGCCGCCCTGATCCTCCTGATGTTTCTCCGCAACTGGCGCATGACACTGATCGCTACCGTGTCAGTGCCGGTGGTATTGGCGATCACGGCCCTGGTGCTGTACGTGCTGGGACAGAGTTTCAACATCATGACCCTGGGCGGGATGGCAGCTGCGGTTGGGCTGATTATCGACGACGCGATTGTTGTTTCCGAACACATCATCCGCCGGCTGAATAAGCCGCAGGGAAGCGTGCAGGACACCGTTCTTAATGCAGCTGATGAATTCTCCCGTCCGCTGGCCGGGTCGTCTTTATCCACCATTATCATTCATATCCCGCCGGTATTTCTCGTGGGTGTCTTCGGCGCTTTCTTCGCTGCACTGTCGCTGTCGATGGCAACCAGCCTGATCGTCTCTTTCATCGTCGCCTGGATATTCATTCCCGTGCTGGCGGTCCGCTTTCTCAAAGGCGCAAAAGAACACGAACAGGACGGAAAAATCGCCGCCGCTGCAGCCAATGTATACACCGGCATGATGCGGTTTGTACTTCATCGCCCCTGGTTTATCGCGCTGGTGGTCATTCCCCTGCTTTTCGCCGGATACCTCTGTTACACACGCGTGATGAGCGGGGTATTGCCCAGCGTGGATGAAGGGACTTTCAATGTCGATTACGTGGGCCCGCCTGGCGCATCGATCCAGGAAATGAACCATTTGCTCGGTCGGGTGGAAAAAATCCTGCAGGAAATGCCCGAAGTGCAGACGTATTCCCGTCGAACCGGTTTCACCACCAGCGGTGATCTCAGTGAAACCAACACCGGTGATTTTTACGTCCGTCTCAAACCACTGCCCCGCCGCAGCGTCGAGGAAGTCATCGACGATTTCCACAAGCAGGTCATCGCCAGGGTACCTGGGCTTGATGTGGATCCATCGCAGTTGATGGAGGATTTGATCAATGACCTCAGCGGCAGCCCGCAGCCGATTGTCATTAACCTTTTCAGCGATGACGAAGCTCAGCTGCGCGACCTTGCGCCGAAAGTTTACGACGCACTGGGAAAAATCCCTGATATCGAACTGGTCAGCAACGGCGTCATTCCCGCCGGCGACGCGATCAACGTAACCGTCGATCGCGTGAAGACGTCGCAGGAAGGAATGGACCCCGACGCGCTTACCCGCGCTCAGCGACCTGCTCAGCGGTAGTGTCACCACACAGATTCAGCAGGGGGACCGGCTGATTAACGTCCGGGTCTGGACCCCCGTTTCCATCCGTCGAACCACCGACGATCTTTCAACCTTGCAGCTGCGCCGCCCGACGGTCATCTCTTCCCACTGGGGCGCGTCGCGAGCTTTGAGCTGATTTCCGGACAGCCGGAAATCACCCGCGTGGATCTTAAACGCGTTGTGTCGGTAACTGCCCGAACCAACCGCGACCTTGGCTCCACGCTCACAGACGTGCGGAAAATGCTGGATGCCCCGGGCCTTATTCCTCCGGAAGTGCGCTGCGAATTAGGCGGACAGAAAGTGCAGCAGGATGCCAACAACCGCGGCATCGTCATCGTGGTCATTTCCGCCGCCGCCCTGGTTTTTCTTCTCCTGCTGTTCATGTACGAAAGACTTCGTGTTGCCGGGGCGATCCTCTCCCTTACCTTCCTGGCAGTCGCGAGCGTTTTCATCGGTCTTTATCTTACCGGCACCGAATTCAACATCAGCTCGATGATGGGCATGGTCATGATCGTCGGGAACGTGACCGAAGTTGCGATCTTTTTCTATTCTGAATATTCGGGTGATACACATGGCGCGTTTCAGGACCGGCTGATTGCCGCGGGCAACCAGCGCATGCGCGCCATCACGATGACCACCACCGCTGCTATCCTGGCATTGCTGCCGCTGGCGTTGGACTGGGGTCACAGTGCGGGCATGCTGCAACCGCTGGCGATTGCCATTATCACCGGTCTAATCGTGCAACTTCCGTTGGTACTGGTTGTATTACCGGCGTTGCTTGTGCTTGCAAATGCAGAATGACGATCAAAATGAAAGGATCGAAATGAGAAACTGGACCTCTCGCGCGATGTTACTTTCCCTTGCTCTCACCGGAGCGGTTTTTGCCGGAGACCATGACGGAATGCCAAATTATGCCGTCACCGGCACGTTTAAAATCGGTGGCGATGGAGGCTGGGACTATGCGATTGTCGACCCGGCAACCCACCTGCTCTACACCACCCGCCAGACGCATATGCAGGTCATCGACACGACCACTGGAACAAAAGTCGCCGACCTGCCGAACTGCGGTGCCCATGGCATCGCGTTGGTGCCGAGCGTGAACAAGGGTTTCACCAGCGACGGCAAGGCCGACACCGCTACCGCGTTCGATCTGAAGACCAACGCGGTGCTTTACACCGTTCCTACTGGTCATAATCCTGACTGTATTATCTACGATCCGTCGAGCAAAAAAGTGTTTGCCTTTGACGGCAAAAGCAGCGATGCCACCATCATCGATCCGGCCGCCACGGCTGCGAACGCGGTGTCCGGTCATATCCCGCTGGACGGCAAGCCTGAGTTTGCCGCCGCCGACGAAGCCGGACATGTTTATGTCAATATCGAAGACAAGAATGAGATCCAGGACATCGACACCAAGTCGATGACCGTCGCACACACCTGGAAAATCGACGGAGAAGGCCCCAGCGGGCTGGCGATCGATATTGCCGGTCACCATCTTTTTGCCGGTTGCGACGCCAAGATGGTGGTCGTTGATTTTACCACCGGTAAAACCATCTCTACGCCTGCCATCGGTGACGGAGTGGATGCCTGCGGATTCGATCCCGGCACCGGTGAAGCCTTCGCCAGTTGCGGAGACGGAACCCTGGCGGTGATCAAGGAAACCAGCCCCGGTAAATTCGAAACTGTCCAGACAGTTCCGACCAAGCGCGGCGCGAGGACCATGGCCCTGGACCCGGGCACGCACACGATTTACCTGGACAGCGCCGAAATGCTCCCCAAAGAACCCGGCGCGAAGCGCCCAAAGGTGAAACCCGATACCTTCGCGGTTTTGGTAGTGAACAAAGCGAAGTAGCACCTGTCTCAACGAACCGCTTCACGGGGTGGCGGCTTAAGCCGCCACCCCAGGGCGCTATTTCCCGCGTTTGTCGTACCGCTTATACGGCACGTTGTTCAAAAACGTCTTGAGTTCGTGAGATCGCTTCACCGCACGGTCGATCTCAATGTTCAGGTGTGTATTTGAATAGTTCGCCGGGTTTGAGCAGATCCCGTGCCGAAGGCACTGTGTTAATGTGTACCCGTATGCTCGTCGGCATTGCTGTTCGTTGCGAATGCAGCCGTCGAAATAGTTCTGGTGGCCCGAGTCGACCCAGAACGGCAGCAGCCGCGGCTTCCCCTCGCTCTCAAGTTGATCGTTCACCAGCTTGGCGACCGATCCGTGAACCTTCTGCATCATCGGTCCCAGGTTCATGCCGACCTTCAGGTACCCTAAAGCGTGATAGTGATTGGACATCAACGAGACCACGAACGGGACGAATCCGTACTTGGCTGTGTAGTGATTAAACCGCTCCCAGAAGATGGCCGAGCATTGGTCCGATTCGAAGGCAGGCGTTTTCGCCCGGCAGCGGGCGGTGATGAAATAAACAGTATTGTCGCGATACCAGTGCTCAAAACGGTGCTGTGTTCCGAAATATTCGTCGGATGTATGAGAACCTTTTCTCATCTCGGGCAGAATACTAATCAGGCAAAACCACGCAACCGAGAACGACGCCCCGGGGTGGCGGCTTAAGCCGCCACCCCTAGTGCGCGGATTCTCATTTCCGCGCGATATTCCACCACAGTTCCAACATCAACAGCGCATACAACCGCTGCGAATGATCCACGCGCTGCGATTCATGCTCTTCCACGAGCCGCTCCACTACCTTCATATTAAAATGCGCCCGCCCGAATGCATGCGATGCAAACAGGGTATCCCTCAACATCGCCCTTAACGGGCCGCGAAACCAATCCCCGACCGGCACCGCGAAACCCATTTTCCTCCGCTTGAACATCCAGTCCGGCAGGTCCTGGGCAAACGCTTCTCGGAGCATCCGCTTAGCCCCGCCTTTCAGAAGTTGTCCCACTTTCAACCCTGACGCGAACGCAACCAGTTCGTGATCCATAAAGGGACTTCGAACTTCCAAGCCGTGCAACATCGAGCACCGGTCGACTTTCGTCAGCAGATCATCCGGTAGATACCGCCTGCGGTCGCACGCCAGCGCCGCTTCCACAACATCGCCGCGAAGATGCAGGGCGTGCATGTACAATTCCTTGTCTTTCAAAGGATATTTCAGCGCATCGGGCGCAAGCTGCAGCATCGTCGCATCGTCGAATATTCGCAGATATCCGTCGTATCGGCTCACCTCATCCAGCTGCAATGAACTCAGGAATCGCGCCGCCCGCGTTAAGCGACGCTTGGGATGCCCACCCCTGAACGGCCAGGCCAGGTGACCGATCTTTCCCAGCGCCTTCAATCGGCTTCCGATCGCCATCGCGCGATATCGTTCATAGCCACCAAACAACTCATCCCCCCCATCACCGGACATCGCAACTTTCACATACTGCCGCGCAGCGCGGCTCAGATAATGCATCGGCAATGCCGACGAATCCCCAAACGGTTCACCAAACACCTCAGCAAGCCTGGGAAGGTCGGTGATTGCGTCTGCGTCGATCAGAAACTCATGGTGATCCGTCCTGAGATGAGCGCTGACCGCCCGCGCATAAGCAGACTCGTCGTATCGCGGATCGTTGAATCGAATCGAAAAGGTCTGCACCGGACCGTTTTTTCGCGCTACCGCAGCGATGATGCTCGAATCCACACCACCGGAAAGAAAAAGACCCAGCGGCACGTCGCTGACCAGTTGCCGCGCAACGGCGGTTTCCAGCAGTTGCGCGTTTTCCGGCAAGCTGCCGCGTCAGTAAAACTGGGGGTGCACGCCCATCCGACATGGGAATAAAAATCCGTGGTTTTTGCCGTCTCGACAGGCCCCCTGAACTTCGCGAAATTCCCCGGCCCGATCCGCGTGATCCCTTCATACGCCGTTGAAAGCGTGAGACATCCATAGGCAAGATAATTGCCGCACCAGTCGCTCGCAGCCCTTACTCCCCGCGACTTTGGAATGGCTGACAATTCGCTGGCGAAGTAAATCACGCCGGCCCCGGGGTCACTGTGGAACAACGGCTTTTGCCCCATGCGATCGCGGGCGAGGAACAAACATTTTTCCACTTCATCCCACACCGCAAACGCGAACATTCCATTGAGATGCTCGACGCATTTTTCTCCCCAGACACTGTACGCGCACAGCAGTACTTCGGTGTCGCCGGTGGTTCGCCAGGCATAATCGGGGCGCAGCAACGATAATTCTTTTTTCAATTCGCGAAAATTGTAGATCTCTCCGTTGAAGACCAGCCAGTGTCTCCCATCGGTGAACGGTTGATCGCTGCGCGGGTCAGGATCGAGAACGGCAAGGCGTCGAAACGCCAGCGAAACCTGCGGGTGATCCAGCGTGATTTTATCCTGGTGGTTGACATAAAAACCTTCGCCGTCAGGACCCCGATGTGCGACGGCGGCGCTCATTTTCATCAGCGCGTTGCGCGAGCAGCGATAACGCTCATCCCATGCAATCACCCCTGCAAATCCGCACATCTGCGAAGCTCTCTCTCTTTTTGCGCGGCGCATCTTTGCCGAAAACAGATCTTCGAATCGTTCGTGTGTCGATCGTGCGCTGATGAGTATACGAATCAAGACCAACATCGAACATCGAACATCGAACATTGAACATCCAACATTGAAGTTGAAGACATCTCCCTCACTTCGATGTTGGATGTTCAGTGTTCGATGTTCGATGTTCGATCTTCAATGTTCAAAAGAATTTGATCCCAAACCGCATCGTGCAGTGTGAAAAACTAGAACACAACCAGAAAAAATTCGTTGACTCTTTTTCGCGCGCCCCTTAAATTTGCTCGCAAGTAAAGGAGGTGATTAATTACTATGGCAATGAAGAAAGCTGCTGCAAAGAAGACGACCGCTAAGAAGACGGCGAAGAAGACCACCAAAAAGAAGTAATTCTCTGGTCTCTCCCTCTGCCGGGTGCGTGGCGTTAACGTGCGGCCCGGTGACCTTGGTTTGATGAACTTAAGGCGCCACCTCGATAAAAGGTACATCCGAGTTCATCCCAACAGTTTTGACCCTGGCTCCAACTTGGGTCTCGAAACACGAAGAACCCTTCCCTGCCACGGCGGAAGGGTTCTTTTATTTTCCCACCCGCCAAACGCCTGCCCCTCCAGAACTCCCCCTATTCCGATCCAACGCCTTCCCCACGCGGCAACGGGCCCGGCATGGTAAAACTCAGATCACATGGATCTCGCCAAAACGCTTTCGCTCGCGGTCACGCATCACCAGGCGGGTCGGTTGGTCGAGGCCCATCGGCTGTATAAGCAGGTGCTGGCCATCGACCCGGATGAACCCGATGCCCTGCGGTTGATGGGGCAACTGGCATTCACCGCCGGAAACCCCGCCGGGGCAATCGATCTGATCCGACGGGCGATTTCGTTTCGTCCCAATGTGGTGGATTACCATATAGACCTTGCCCGGATTTGCGCGACCCAGCGGGATTATAACGCCGCCACTGAAAGCTACGCCCGCGCGCTGCAGCTGGATCCCTTCGCGCAGCCGCAAATCCACCTGGAGCAGGCCCGGGTGCTGTCGGCGCTTGGACAGTTCGATCAGGCCATTCGCCATGCCCAGTTCACTGTGGAGAAGGAACTCTCAGCCGATGCGCTGGGATTGCTGGGTGAGTTGATGCTCACCACCGGGCGCGTGCAGGAGGCGGTGGACCGGTTGAAATCCGCGGTGGATCTTGCCGGTCACCGGGCCGACCTGCAGGGAGCCTATGCCGTTGCCTTGCAGTATCGGGGAGACTTCGAGTTGGCGGAGGATCGGTTCCGGCTGACCATCAAACTCGATCCGGCTTCACCGGAATTGCGCAACAGCCTCGGATACCTGTTGGTGTTACGACGCAAGCTTCCACAGGCCGTTGTCGAACTGAAGCAGGCGATCGCCTTGCGCGAGAATTTTCCGCACGCCCATTATCATCTGGCGCTGGCGTACACGGGGCTGGGCGACACTGATTCTGCTTTAAGCAGCTACCAGACCACCCTGCAACAGGATCCCCTGTTTGCCGAGGCATGGGAGTCGCTGGGCCGGACGCTATTGGATCTTCGCCAGTTTCAGCCTGCGGTGACCGCGCTGGGGCGGTTGGTCTCTTTGAAGCCGTCCGCGCCAGCGTTGGTTCTTCTGGCCGTTGCCCACGGCGGGATGGAAAATCTCGATGCCGCCATCGCAGCTTGCAAAAAAGCTGTCGAAATCGCTCCGGATTCGGCCGATGCGCACGATGCACTGGGTGCGGAATTAAAGTGGACCGGTCAACTCGACGCCGCCATAGCGGAATTTCGCAGGGCGTTGGAATTGGATCCCCAGCATCAGGCGGCGCACAGCAAGCTGGTTTATGCCATGCTGATGAAGGATGACATTTCGCCCCAGCAGGTATTGGCCGAGCATATTGAATGGGGTCACCGGCAAACCGGCTCGATCGTCCCGCTGCGGCGACCGCGGAATATGCCACTGCCCGATCGACGATTGAGAGTCGGGTACATCTCGAACAACTTCAGAGATCAGGCGGTCAGTTCATTTGTAATGCCGATCATCAGGCATCACGATCGATCTGCTGTAGAGCTATATCTCTACAGCGACCTTGGCATTCCCGACCAGGTAACCGCTCAGTTCAAACAGTTGGCCGACCAATGGCGGGAGACCGCGGCGCTGTCGGACGAAGAATTGGCAAAGATGATCCGGGCCGATCGTATCGATATCCTGGTCGAACTGACGGGTCATATCGGCCGGGGCCGATTGCGTACACTGGCGTATAAACCCGCGCCGGTTCAGATCAGCTATATCGGTTACCAGGGCACCACCGGGGTGAAGGCGGTCGATTATGTGCTGACCGACGACTGGGCCGACCCGCCAATCAAAGCCGACGCCAACTACGTGGAAAAGCCCTACCGGCTGCCCGAATCCTACTTTGTATATCAGCCACCCACGGACGCCCCCCTGGTGGGACCGCTGCCTGCCGTCGCCGCCGGCTACGTCACGTTCGGTTGCCTGAATGCCGTCACCAAGGCAACCGCCCGGTCGGTCAGGCTGTGGGCCAGGGTCATGTCGGAGATCCCCGGTTCAAAGATCGTGCTGCTGACAACCCACTGCCAGGAAACCGCCCGGCGGCTGCTCGACGGATTTGCCCGCGGGGGTATCGCGCCGCAGCGCGTACAGTTTGTGTATCGATCCAGCGTGGCCGACTACCTCCGGCGATACAACAGCATCGACATCGCGCTGGATCCCGTGCCTTTCAACGGTCACACCACCACCTGTGATGCAGCCTGGATGGGCTGCCCAACCGTCACTTTATCCGGTGAAATTTATGCACACCGATACGGGGGCACCGTGCTGCGCAATCTGGGCCTGCCCGATCTGGTAACCGAATCGGATGAAGCTTATTGCTCAACCGCGATCAAGCTCGCAAACGACCTGGATCGGCTGGCGAAGATTCGCTCGACCCTTCGGTTCACCATGCAGGATTCAATCATCACCGACGGTCCCCGGTTCACGCGAAACCTCGAGCTGGCATATCGAGAGATGTGGCGCAAGTGGTGTGCGACACCGGTGGCCGAATAAAACATAGTTCGGTTTTCCCGCCGCTGTGTGCTTTGATCTAAAACACGAGGAACATGCCCACCGCGGTCACGCGATATGAAAGCCTGGGCATTACCTCTTGGCACATCAGAGAGCTGTCGATTAGCATCCTGCCGTGCAAGGTTTTCTGATTGTTCTTTTTCGTTGGATTCACCTGGCCAGCGCATGCGTTGCGGTGGGCGGGGTTTTCTTTGCCGGGATCGTCTTGCCTGTTGGATTGAAAACCATCAATCCCGATGCTGCCGAATCCATCCTGCTGCGCACCCGGCGCGTGTTTAAAATGGTGTTGCACACCTGCATCCTGCTGTTTCTAGTCAGTGGTACTTACAACGCCGCGAAAAACTGGTCGAAATACACCGCAATGAATGCGGGCCTGGGGCACAGCCTCTTTGGAATCCACCTGCTGCTGGCACTGATTGTGTTTGGCATCCTCCTGTGGTTGTATGCCGGTAAAGCGCTTCGCAGGGATCACCAGAGGTGGCTGCTCATCACACTGGCGCTGATGTTTTTCACCATCGCCGCCGCGTCGGTCCTGAAGTACGCCAGGGAGTCGGCCGCAAAAACACCACCGGTTTTACTGACGCTACCACGCTGATTTCATCATGCTGAATTGGTTTCCTTACATTCCCGAATGGATTCAGGAGGTAATCTTTCCACTGAATCGCTGGTTGCACATTGTCTGCACCACTTTGCTCGTGGGCGGAACCCTGTTTTATGAATTCGTCATCCCCAAGGCGATCGAAGACCTGAAGGAAGAAACCCAGCTCGCAGTGCTGGGACGCGTGCGCTGGTTCTTTCGACAGGTGGTCATTTTCAGCGCCATCATGCTCATCGTCACCGGTTCGGTCTCCTGGTTTCAGCAGGAACACCTGTACAACACCAGCTTTCGGGAAGCGCGCTGGTGGCTTTATCCGCATGTCGCTCTCGCGCTGTTTGCATTACTGGTGGGGGTACTGGCGATCTCACGTCGGCGTGCTCCGCGAACGCCGCTGGTCTGGCTGCGCATCAACTTCGTTATCCTGATGATCGTGATTTTCCTTGCCAACGTGACCCGGCATGTGCGAATGATCATTCGCGACAACATCGAGCGGTACCACCTTCAGCAAACCGATAACAATCCCCCGCCGCCACCTCCCTGATGCTGCCTGGTCCTTCGGACCTGCCTGAAAAAATGGTAGAACCGTCTTTGCATGGCTGATGCTGAACATCTTCCCACGCCCGCTTCGGCCGGGCTGCAGCTTGCGCCGGGGGTCCACATCGATCCTGCCCGGGTTCGCCTGCAATATGCGCGCAGCAGCGGTCCCGGTGGACAAAACGTCAACAAGGTGAACACCAAAACCGAGCTGTGGGTGTTACTCAACGCCCTGGTGGGACTCAGTGAGGCAGCCCGGGCAAGATTGGCCACGCTCGCCGGGTCGCGATTGACCCAGGCCGGTGAAATTCACATCGCTGCCGACAATCAACGGACGCAGGAAGCCAATCGCAATGAAGCATTCGATCGACTGCGCGAGCTGATCGTGCAGGCCCTGCATGTGCCCAAAACCCGGCGGAAAACCAAAATCTCCCGGGGAGCAAAACGCCGCCGCCTTGATGACAAAAAACGGCGCGGCGAAGTGAAATCCAACCGGCGCTACGGCGGCGACTGACCCGCAGGCGGCGGCGAAAGCGCTTCACCGTTTTGCGTTGGTTTACCCATCTGTTATCGCAATCGCTCTGCCGTTAAACTCTCGATCATGAGCAACATGCCTGCAGCGTCCATCCAGATTGACCGCAAAGCGTTCGAAACCCCGATGCACGATGTCATGGGTGGCAGTGGGCGCTGGGAAGTCAAAATTCACGATCACGGTCTGGTCGCCTTGCTGGATGTAATGCCCCGGCTCGCGCCGGTGGGCAAAACCGCTGACTTTGCCATCGTGCAGGCCGCCCGCGTCAGCTACGGGGAAGGCACCCGCCAGGTGAACGAAGACCGCGGATTGATCCGCTACCTCGCCCGCCATCGGCATACCACGCCGTTTGAGATGGTCGAGTTCAAATTTCATCATGTGATGCCCATCTTCATCGCCCGGCAATGGATCCGTCATCGCACGGCCAACGTCAACGAATACAGCGCCCGTTACTCCGTTGTGAAGGACCGGTTTTATCGACCGAGTTCTGACAACGTGCGCAAGCAAAGTGTCAGCAATCGCCAGGGCGGTGAGGAACCGATCGATGTGATGACCGCGCAGGATTTTTTGAATCACCTGGATCAGGTTGAATCGCAATATGCGGATTACGAAAACCTGATTGAAAAAGGCGTCAGCCGCGAACTGGCCCGCATTGCCCTGCCGGTAAGCGTCTACACCGAGTGGTATTGGAAATGCGATCTGCACAACATTTTTCATTTCCTCTCGCTGCGGATGGATCCGCATGCCCAGCAGGAAATTCGCGATTACGCCAATGCCATGTTCGAACTAATGCGTCCCATCGTTCCCATCGCGACCGAAGCATTCATCGATTACAACCTGGAATCGATGCATCTCACCCGGCTGGAAATCGAAGCGATCCGCGACAAAAAATCGATTGCCACAGAGAACAAACGCGAGACCGCGGAGTGGGAAGCGAAAAAAATACGGCTGGGCTTGTGATCGTCCGTTAGACATGTGCGGTCGCCCAGTGCTCAGCGGCGTATCGCTTGTAAGTACGCCACGATCGGAGCATCGTCAGTCAGACCATTGAGGAAGGCGCTCCCGATGCCGCGAGGTCATCGCTTTTACGTTGTGCTCGGCGTTGCGCTGATGCTCCCGCTTCGGTCAAGCACCGCAGCGGTTGACACCGCCGTCCCTGTCATTCAACTCACCGCGCAGCCGAGCCGGTATCTGAATCAACCGAATTTTTTTGGAAGCATTCTGCTGCGTGAACTTCAGCGCCAGGCGGTGTTGATCGCCGCGCGCGACGAACTTGGTCTGGGCACGCGCGACATGGTGCTGCGCGAACCGTTCGTTGTGCACGGAACCAACGGCGCTGTCACAGTTTTGATGGATTCGAAGATTTTCCGAAGCGCCGAGGCGCAGATCTTACTGGCGCGACTGGACGGTAATCAGCCGGTGGATCCCAACGCTTTGGCGGACCTGCCGGTTGATGCCCCCGCGCATGCCAACGTGAAATGGGTCGGTTTCAAAATGCCTCGTGCGGCTCTGCCGGATTACGCGGATTTTTGCACGCAATGCGAAGAGGCCTCGCGCGGCAGCTATCTGCAGGCACTGCTGGACCAGAACGTGCTTGGGAATTATCCGGCTCATCCGGTGCGATGGGTTACCGCCGGGGATGCCGGCGCGATCGACCCAAAGATTTCTCGCTGGCTTGAGCAATTTGATGTGTTTTCCCAATTCATCGCCGTTCGCTTGTTGCATCAGCAAATACGCAGCGACGGCGCGTTGCCGGATCGGCTCAGCAGCCTCGTGCAGGCATACGCCAACCTGAGCGCGTTGACCCATGACCATTGGTCTCAGACCAACAAAGTATTCCTCGCGCGATCGTTGTTATATGCACAGCGTCTGGTGGTGCATGAAAACGCAAGCAGCGCATCACTTTACGCCCGGGCATACGCACGCGCGTTTACCGGGCTGCATGCAGCTGCCCTGGCCGATCTTGATGCGGCCGATGCGACTCGAACTGCCGCGCCCGCATGGGCAAAATTAATTCGCGCGCGCTGCAATTATAATTTGGATTCACTGGAGGATTCGATCGCCGGCGGCCCGTGGCGCTATCGGCAATTGGCAATTTTCCTGGCGGCAAAGGTTGCGCGGGATGAATTCCCGCAGGATCGGCTCGCCGATGCAACCGACCGCGCGATCGAAAATTATCCCGGCATGTTCCTGCCCGCGCCGTCGAGCCCCGACACCGGCGATGGGCAAAACCCCAGTCCTCTCGACCAGGTTATCAATCAGACTCCCGTCGTGATCGGCGAGACGCTCAAACCAGCCGAACTTCCATCCTCCGCCCATTACGCGGTACGTCACCTCGCGCTGGGGGAGGAAAGCTTCAAGAGCATTGCCCTGCTGCGCGATCGGCTTAAGGCCGCGGGCACGAGGCCGCCTTTAATGAGCGGCGAACCGTCCATGGGTGTGCTGGCCGATCTTGTCGAGCAACAGGAAATGCTCGCGATCGTTCATCGCGCGATCAGTCTGAAAGCCGGCGCTGGGGGGTCTGTCGAGTTGCACGCGTTACAGAGCAGCGCCTTGCCGATATCCAGGGAACATCCGTGGGGCGCATATGTCGAGGCAATGGATTTAAACTCCGCCGGCGACAACCAGAATTTGTTGAAAATTCTCGCAAAGCTCAAAGACCGGGATCCCGGCCCCTGGGTAAATGATGCTTTGAGCAAACTCGACGGGCTTTCAATTGTCGAGAAGGACCCAATGTACGCGCCTGCGCGAGCGGGCGCGGCTGACCGCTGATGTTTTGCCGGATGAAGACATTTCAAATCTCAGCCGTTCACGGCTTGCCAGCTTGCGCAGGCTCAGCCCTCATTCGGCAACTCTGCTTCACCAGTGGATGCTGCCGGAGCAGCCGTATCGGGCAGCGCGCGACCTGAGGAACTACGATGCCGCGGTTCAAACCGTCGAACGGGAATTCTCAGATCGACCTGCCCTGGTCATGACCGCCTGTGACTGGTGCAATGCAAAAGGCGAATTTGAACGATCTCTGAAAATGCTCCAGAAAATCGATCAGATCGAGCCCTCTGGAAGTACCTGCGTCCTCATCTCCGAGCTGGACCGAAAACTGGGGCATCCCGATCAGGCGCTGGCCATGCTGACGCGCGCGGTCAGAGTCGGCGATTCCACCGAACCGGAAATTGCCTATCAGCTGGCCGCGGTGGACTTGATCGAGGACCATCGTTATTCCGAGGCGCTGGCGAGTGTGCAGATGTCCGGCGACACGCCGACGTCGCGCACCTGGCAGTTGATGGCCCGCTGCTACGACGACATGGGTCAATTCGACAGTGCCGACGAATGCTTTCGCCAGCAGGTGACCGCCGACAGCTCGTACATCGCGGAATATTATCTGTGGGCCATCCGCCTGAATCGTCCGGATCTTGCAACGATTCGGAACAAAGCGCACCTCGCGTTGACGCAACAAATTGCCCCTGCTTGCGAATTCTACATCGACATGGCCGACGATCAGGAATCCAAGGCGCTTCGCGTTCTGCGAACTGACTTCGACAGCGGCATGGATGACGGGTTTCACCTCGCGCAGCTGGTGATTCTGGGTCGAAAACTTCACGATAACGTCGCTGAAGAATCCGGAATCAATGGGATGCCTAATGCCCAGACACATGCGCCTTTTGGTTACGCATTCAAGGCACTGGTGCAGTCGAAAGACCTGGCGAAAGGAATCGCCGGGTTCGATCTGTGGATCAACCAGCAGCTTGACGATGAAAATGCAGTGGATTGGTATTCGTTGGCCGGCCGCTATCTGCTGGCCGCGGGACATCGAAATGAAGGGCGCGCCTATTTAATTCGCTGCCTGAGCCAGCCGGCGCACGATCGCTGCAACTTCTACCTCGCCTGGCGGGAACTTGTAAAAATGGGCGATGATCCCCAAACCCTCCTGCGATCTCCCGGCACCCAGGAATAACGGCGACTTCTTCGTCCGCAAAATAATGATTGTCCACGATCCGACCGACAATAAAGTGATGGCAGGGGATGTTGTTCCCTCCGCCAGCGATGTTATGGCAACCAGCGAATCGGATATGCTCACGCAGGCAATCGAGCGAAACTCAGCTGCGGTTCTCTCATTGCCATCCGCCGGCATGGTCCGATATTACAAAACCAGGTTCCTCCGCTGCGAAGAGGGACGTGTCTGGCTGGAAAGCGTTCCCAACGAACGCGCTCTAATCGAAAGCCTCATCCTCGACGGGCAACCCGCGATCGTTTCATTCAAAATCGGAAACCGCAAGGCCAGCTTTGCCTCTGCGATCTATCATCTCGATTGCGACTACCGATTCTTCGATACCCAGGCGCCCCTTCAGGCCATCCAGATCAAGCGACCCCCCACGGTCAAGCCCGTGCAGCGGCGATCGCATTACCGCGTGCCGGTGCGCGAAACCGACGGATTTAAGATCCAACTATGGCGCATCGCCGAACAGGCCTATCTCGGTGATGAACCCGCCGACTTTGCATATATGCCAGCCACCGTTCGAGACTTAAGCGTGGGCGGTGTGGGTGTGATTTTTGACGCCCGGCCCGTGTTGATCGAAGACCAGCGGATTCGCATCCTGCTCAAGCACGGAAATGCCGAACCCATGCTCATCGAAGGTCGTTCAGGTCCCCTCCGCCGCATGCCCTCCGGAACCGCCTACGAAACGGGCATTCGATTTCAGGATCTGCAGCATTCCCTGCCGGGCCGGCAAATGCTCACTGAATTAAACCGCATCGTCCAGGGCCTGCAGCTGCAGGAAGCCAAACGCGTCCGCGGTATTGCGGGATAATGCGCAGCGGTTTTGCCAACAACCAGCGCGACTTTTACTCAATCCTTCCAACGAAAGCCCCGGCGTTACAATGCCGCTTCCTGGGCCACGATTGCCTGATAGATTTCATCAGACGTTTTGGCGGCACGAAGGGCAGCCTGGAATTTATCAATGGTCATCAATCGGCTGATGGCGCCAGGGCATGAATATGCGGGCCGGTCTTGTCGGGCGGGCTGGTCAGCATCCAGATGACACTGACGGGCCGCCCGTCGATCGATTGAAAATCAATCGGAGCAAGAGGCTTGCCGATCGCCATCACCAGATCGTTCGTGCCGCTGCATTTACCGTGCGGGATCGCCAGCCCGTTACCGATGCCGGTGGTCCGGGTGGCTTCGCGTTCCAGCACCGAGTCGAGCACTTTTTTCTCGTCCGTCACCTGACCATTGGTCGCCAGCAGGTGTACGAGTTCGGAAATAGCCGCATTCTTGGTGGTTGCCTCGAGGGGCACCTTGATATTTTCGGGCTTTAAAATGTCAGTCAACCGCATAAGCAAATTACTCCCACTCGATGCCTGGCGGACGTTTGTCGCGGGTGGCGTCCGTAATCGAGCTTTGAAAATCCTAGCGACGCACGAGGGGTAGGGCAATCGTCTAAAGCGATGATTGTGGTCGAATCAAAAAATGGCACACACCTTGACGTCCGCCTCGGGAAATTTGCGTTTCAGCAATTGCCCTTCAGTCTGTTGCCCGCACGCGCCTGACCCGGCAATTTCCGCATTCGACCATTTTACACGGTTCCACGTGCGCCGTGGCGTCTCCTTCACCCAGCGCTTTTTCTATCTCCCCTTCGATGACACTCGCGGTCTGATGACCGGCTTCTATATCCAGCCCGCCGGGCAGAACAAGATGGAAGTCCACCCAGTGGTATCGGCCACTATGGCGATGTCTCAATTTATGATAGCTGCAGATCGGCGGACCCGTGCCGTCAGGACCCACATGCGCATCCAGAATTGTCCGGATGGCAGCATTGTCCGAGGCATCCTGCTCGTCCATCAGTCCCGCGGCGCTGCGCCGCATCAATCGAATGCCCGTCAAAGCAATATAAAACGACACCGCGATTGCGATCAGCGGATCCGCCGGTCGCCAGCCGGACATCCATACGAGTAACAGCGCCGCCAGCGCCGCGGCGCTGGTGATCGCATCGCTGATCAGATGCCAGCCATCGGCTTCCAGGGTCATCGACGATTGCTTTTTCCCCGTTCGAACCAGGTACAGTCCCACCAGCGCGTTGGACAACAGCGCAGCAGTCATCAAAAGCAGCCCTGCCCCCAGCTCACGAAACACCAGCGTCTGATGCCGGATAAGCGACTCAATCGCTTTGCTCACCGCCAGCACCGCCGCCAGAAGAATCATGCCGCCTTCCAGACCTGCGGAGAAAAATTCTATTTTTCCGTGACCGTATGGATGCTCCGGATCCGCCGGGCGATGCGCCAGCACCAGCGCATACATCGCAAACGCCGACGCGGTGACATTGACGATCCCTTCCAGCGCATCGGCGAAGATGGCGGTCGAACCAGTCAAAAAGTACGCGGAAAACTTAATGCCCAGTAACAACACGCCGGTCGTCAGCGATAAAATCGCCGCCCGCGCTTCGATACGGGGAAGATGTTTAAGCACGCCCAACAAGGCCGCACTCTAACACGCTCTGCCGCAAGCGGCGATGCCGCGCAAATGTCGTTTGCGATTCCTGCGTATTCCGACCCAACACCGAATCGGGTATGAAAGACATCCAGTATGACCTTGTCCAGTTCCACCTTCCGAAGCATGAACGACGACCCTGGCAACGCCGTGCCGCAGGTGCCCTCGCAAAACCTGCGTTCACTGGGCGGCATCGGTCCCGATGATTTCCGCAACGCGCTGCTCTGCGGTCTGGCAGTGCTGGTCGCGGTGATGATCACCTGGCCTTTTTGCGAATTTCCTTATAACGACGACTGGTCGTACTCCTTTACCGTCAAGCACCTGCTGCAAACCCACCAACTGACGTACAACGGCTGGGCGTCGGCATCACTGATTGCCCAGGCCTATTGGGGACTGCTCTGGGTCAAGGTCTTTGGTTTTTCCTACACCATCCTCCGCATCAGTACGATTCCCCTTGCCACCATCGCGATCTCCATCTGCTATCTGCTGGCAAGACATGCCGGGTTGAAACCCCGCTTTGCCGTCTTCGCCACGCTCATGCTCGGGCTCTCACCGCTTTACCTTCCGGTGGCATGCACCTTCATGACCGATGCGCCCGGCCTGTTTTTCATCATGCTCTGCATGTATGCGATGGTGCGCGCCCTCGAATCGCCGCGCACGTCACACGCAATCGCGTGGCTGTGCATCGGACTGACAGTGGGACTTGTCGGTGGCACGGGACGGCAGATTGTGTGGGTCGTGCCGATGGTGTTTGCCCCTTACATCGCCTGGATTCGGCGCGACAACCTGCCCATTCTCGTCTGTTGCATCTTTGGATGGGTGCTGGTTTTTGCCGGCGCTTTGCTCACCATGCGATGGTTCGCCCATCAACCTTTTTCCGTCCCCGAAACCTCTCTCAAAGTCGACCTGCAACTCGCGCTGCGGAAAAAAGCGCATTACATCATCAGCGTGCTTGGCATCGGGCTCACCCTTATCTGGGTGATCCTCCCCGCGCTCTGGGGACTTACCAAAAACTGGAACCCCACACGGGCCCTGCTCGCGCTGGTCCTGTTCATCGGCCCGGCCATCATTCTCCCCATGCGGCCGCGCTATGCCGTCGCCCCCTGGATGGGAAACACGCTGTCATTCAGCGGGGTCATGGGAGGTGCTGAACTCAGTGGAAACCGCCCGGTGGCCATGCCGAAAGTTGTTCGAATTATCAGCGCGGTTGTCGTGTTTGCCGTCGCGTGCATTCTTATCTGCGATCTGCTGATCCGCCTGACACGCCCGCTCACCACTTTACGAAAAACACGCGACTTTCTGCTGTTCCCCAGGCCCGGGGAAGCTGTCATACCCGCCATGCTGCTGTTCGCGTTGGCGTATGTCGTGCTGCTCCTGCCCCGGTGCGCCACCGATATGGTCTACGACCGTTACATGCTGCCAATCATGCCGTGCGTGCTGTTCCCGATTCTGCTGAAATACCAAAAACGCGGCGAGTCCACCGTTCCCCCGTTGGCCCTGATATTATTCGGAATCTACGCGATCTACGGCATCTGCATCACGCAGGATGTAACCGCCCTGGCGCGGGCCCGCGCCGTTGCCATCAATCGTCTCGTCGCCGCCGGACACCCCAAAAAAAAATCGACGCCGGTTTTGAACATGACTGTCAAACCCAACTGGATGTGATGGGCTACATAAACGACTCCCGCATCAAGATCCCAAAAAGCGCTTATATTAAAGACCTCGGCTCCACTTATACGATCCAGCCCGAATACCGCATCGAATTCGCCCCCGCGCCCGACACTGTCACCACTTCGTTTGGAACCGTGCAATATCTTTCTTACATTTACCCATTCCACCGCACGATCTTTATCGACAAATACGTCGATCCCTGGTGGTTGTACCCGCTCGAAGCCGCCACACGACCGACGGAAAAAATCCGGCGAATCATCGCCCCCACGGGCCTGCCCGATGACCAGCAGTAGCTGGTTGCACACCGACCCGCGGGCCAGCGAATCAGCATGCCAATATCTCAGCCAACTTCCTCCGCGCGACTGGGATTCTGGTTGCTCATCGCGCTCGTCGCGCTCTTTGCCGCCAGCAAAGTGGTGGTGTACGACACACTCGATCCCGACTGCTTCTGGCATTTGCGCGTAGCTGACCAGTTGCATCGCGATGGCATTGGACCGCTGGTCGATGATCTGTCGTATGAATCCAATCGCCAGCCCTGGACCCCTTACTCCTGGCTGGCCGAACTGGGGATGAAAAAGCTCTGGGATGTCGGTGGCTTTCGGGCAGCGGTCGCCTTCACCGCCGCCGTCGAGGCGGGGATTCTCGTGCTCCTGGCATTGTGCTGCCTGCAGCTGCAGGCCACCCCGCGCTATCTGTCGACGATTCTGTGCGTCGCCATCGGGGCGTTTCTGATTCTCCCCTTCCTGAGCTTTCGTCCTGTCACTTTCGCGTTTTTACTGCTGTTCATCATCGCATTTTTACTGCTGCGCGATCTGTCGCGCGGGCAATCGCCGTGGTTGTGGGTCGTTGTGCCGCTGACCGCGCTGCTTACCAACATCCACCTGTTCAGCTTTTTTGTGCCGGGAATGGCATTGGCGTTCGCAATCGGTGCGATGATCGAACGCAAGTCCAAAGATGTGGTTCGCTATGCTGCGCTGGCGACACTCGCATCGCTCGCGTGCCTTGCAACCCCGATGCTGCCCGGCTTCATCCGCACGCTCTTCTATTACAGCGCTCAGGACAAAATGGTGACCGGCCCCGTCATCGTTGAAATGCAATCTTTCTTTCGAGGCCCGGTGGGAATCGCATCCGCCATCGGCGTATTGGCCATGATTCTATGCATCGCCCGGCATTATCGCCTTCTCCGCCCGGGGCACTTGATCTGCATCGCCGCCGCCCTGTTGCTGTTCCTTAAATTAGGCCGATTCGCCCCTTTCTTCGCCCTGGCAGCCTGCCCCGCGATTGCAGCCACTTTGCCGCCCATGAATGACCGCCTGCTGAGCCGGCCGCCGATTGTCGGGTTGATCGCTGTCATCCTTGCCATGGGCATCGCACGCCTGGTCCAAGCCATGCCCGCGCGCTCGACAACGCTGAGCGTGTGGGTGAATCGACACGGTCCCGATTTGCCCGGCTACCCCTGTGACGCTGCGGATTTTGTCGAACATTCGATCCACCGCCGCACCGGCCACCTCATCAACGAATTTTCCTGGGGCGGCTACCTCGCCTGGCGCCTGCAGGGCGAATATCAGGTGTTATTAGATGGTCGCACGCAGGTCTATCCCCAATCGCTCTGGAAAGCGACCTACCTCGGAACCGACGCCGAGCGACGTGCGTTTCTAGCCAGCGTTCACGCGGATGCTGCGATTCTGCCAAGCCCCAAAAGCTTCTTTCGCCCGACGCTCATCCGGTTAGGCTGGACCCCCGCGTATCACGATGCCCGATCTGAAGTGCTTATTCCGCCGAATTAAAAAACGGGGACACGACATGCCCCTTTACAGGCTTCCGGCGGCTTTCAATATGTAACCTTGCCCGTATCCAGAACTCCCTTGGCCGCTACCATATGGAACCTCTGATTTCGTGAACCGTATTATTCGGCCTGGTAGCATCACCGTGCCGTCAATGATCGCGAGCCCGCCGAAGACTATTGCCAAAACCAGCCACTTCGAGAATCTCACGCGTTGAATACCGAAGTGTATTAATGAGCCCAAGTGAATTTCAGCCCGGACAGCTCTGAGCTACCTTGATCCACCTGCATGGAGCATTAGGCTGATCGCGAACCGGTAACAGCTCGAATTGCCTCCTGGCATAGTATTTGCCATGAGAACTTGAATCCGAGTTGTCTGGCTTTAGGGCTAGAGCATAGCCAATAAGGTGATGCTCATGAGGTGCATCTGGAGATAATGATGGAGAGCGTCCGCAACGATCGTCACCATAAAGCCGGGTTACTTCTTCTGGTGTGGTGTCTCTCCATTTTACCCGCAACAAAGTCGAAGGCTGAGGACGCCCCCCCGAAGCGTAGAACCTTTGTTGTTTTACCGGCGGAGGGTAACAAACCAGCTGCGATGTTAGGATCGATTGCGGTGAACATTTATCCCCCAAAAACAGACAGCGAACAACTACTAACAAAGATTAATCCAAAGTCGCCGGATGCCCGGATGACTCCTGAAAATGTCATCGTTTTATACTATGCAGCGGCCTCCAGAGGTGATGCAGCCGCGATGGCAGACCTATTCATCGAAAAACAAAGGCAACACATCGCAAAAGAGCTTGCAAGTGAACCTTCGTTATCCTCATTCAGGTCTACCACTTTATTCCAGAAAGCGGCATACGGCCAAGTAGTCGAAATTACCAACGAACCTAGCATTCGCATAGACTCGCAAAAGAACGGAGTTAAAGCTTCTATACAGCCTTCGGGATTAAGGTTGAACGCATACCTCGTTTTCGATGGGCACGAATACTCGATGTTCCAATATGAACCCGATGATATCGGTGGTAAGATTTTCGAAGCGCTCAACTCCAATTTCGATGCAATTTCCAATACGGTTCCTGATCTATCGATCACCGATGAATATACGAAGCTTACGTATGAAGCCGGTGCGCTGCGACAAATATCCGCTACAAATCCGGTCTTATCCCTGAGAAAAGATACGCCCGTAGCTCTTTATGTTGTTACCGAACCCATAAAAAATGGCCCCCGTTTGACGTTCCTAAATCACGTCGTTCATACCTTGCGGGATGGCAATGATAATGACTTCCGGAGTCTTTTCGATCGGGAATCGCAGACTGATGTGGATCAAATCTTACAAGCGGTAAACGATCGAGAGGAACTGACGGAATTACGACAGCGATTTCGCAACGGGGCGATTCAAACAGCGTTTTTTATACCAGGGGCACAAATACAATATATCATCTACTCTTTTTCAGTTCGCGGCGGCGATACAACCCGTGAAGAATCGAACAAAGCGAAGACAGAGAATAATATCGGAATATTCAGATGTAAAATGTCAGGCAGCGATGGTCATCTAACAACTATTCAACCGGACGCGTCGCTTATTGCGGAACTTCTGTTGGGCGAGAAAAACGATCCGAATAAAATCATGCAGCCTTCGGACATTGCTGGGCAACTGTTTAATGCAGCGTCAGCAAAGTACAAATCATTCCTAACGATGGGCCAACGAGATTGGGTTTGCGAATTGATAAGCCCGAATCATGAACTTCTCTTGCAAGCTGCATGTTTCTTTCATCCAGTCTGTAGCGGGTGCTCAATGTTTTGCACTACAGGGACCAGAAAAGGTGACATCCACCTTTTGTGCCCATGCTCTCGAGAAACCGGGACGTTTGTGTCAGAATCAAAGTCAAAGGTGGATGTCACCTTTTCAGAATCCCCAAAGTCAAAGGTGGATGTCACCTTTTCAGAATCCAAAGTCAAAGGTGGATGTCACCTTTTCAGAATCCCAAGTTGGAATAACGAGCGACATTGGCAACGTGCCCGGTTCGGCGTCGTTCTCGGTAATCGATCCAGTCAACAATCTGGGAATCCCTCCGGATGCTTCCGTGCCGCCGGTCGCGGAACCGCCTACCGGCGCGGTGGGCATAGACCAAGTCCGCGTAGTCCAATTCCCTGGAGCATCGTCATCTGCAGGGACGGTGGCACCGCAGAACAGTAACTTGAGCTCGAGCGCCGCAGAGACAACTGACACAGGTCTAAGTACGATTCGGTATACCCACGAAGGTGAGACATTCCTACGCTACGAAAGTGGGAATCCAGCCTTTAGTCGTGTTACTGCAAATGGTGGCTTGTAACCAGGCACCTTTGCTGCTGCCGCAAGCGATGGGATTCAGCCTGTTGGGTCATTAAACGACTTTTACAACCTTCCAAGTCCAGAGATTCCTCGGATAAACTACTTTCAAATCAACCCACCAGCAGGTACTGCTGTCATTGGTCCGAGATCAGTCGTGGGCGGTACCGGTTCTGAAGTCATATTCCCGTTTGGAACTAACCCGGGGAGTGCAGGTCCAATATTTCCCACTCCTGGAGGACATTAAAATGCTGGCGCTATCTAACAAATGGGCACCGATCTTGGTCTCACAGCCTGAAACTGGTATGAACTATCAAATTACTTCGGTGGTTTTGAAAAACGGACTTAAATTTGACTATGTCATTATCACGGGTGGCTACATAACCAAAATTGGCGAGAGCAATCATATTCCCTTCAATGAGGAGGACATCGATAAAATTATAGTTAATCACGGAAAATAGTTGTCGCAGAGAATTCAGTAACAGAGCACGGCATTTAACAAATTGAACAGCATCTTTCTCGACCAGAGATTGACGCGCTTAACGACCCGGGCAATTCAGCCATGATTAACCGGCTGCGCGCGGGGAATACGGCGCCGCAGGATCTGAATTTCTACAACCATGAGCTGTACGAGTCGAACTTTATGGATCAGGGCATTGGCGCTCGTGATGCACATCTTCAGACTCTTCAGTGGCAGGAAATACCCTACGAGCCGGGGTACGAATCGCAGCCATACCATCCCTCGGTTATCCAGCAATTCCCAGAATACTTTAACCCGGCTTCTCATTAGTGGCTAATTCAAAGGGGTCGGGAGGGCTCTGTCTCGACCCTCACTCCAGCTTGGCTAACAGCATCAGATTGTGAGTGATCGCCATCAGCCTTTGCTCTAGCTTTCGCGCGGGTGCTGCGGCTGCGAAGGCTGTCTCCAAGGTTCCGTTTGAGCATGCTCATTACCGTCTCGGCTTGGGCGCGGCAGCCATAGGGCTGGCCCTTCTGCGAGCCGCTAATCAAATAGTGCATCATTCGGCGATAATGGCCCGACGGTGCTTTGCTGGTCTGGCGACCAACGCCAGTCTTGATGTACGACCGGATTCCCATTTGCTCGCGTGCTGTCACATGGTTGGCTTCTGAATCATATCCGGCATCGGCGTAGACGCACCAGACACGGTGGCGACGAGTCGCCTGCCGGAGCACCGGAACAAAGTCTGGCGCGTCGCTTCCCATGCCGGTCTTGGCCATCGCGTCAAGGATCACGTGCGACGCCACATCGGTCGCCAGAACGAGCTTGGGTGATTTGCGCGGTGCGACTGCGCATTGTGTCTGCCGAGGTCTTGTCGCTCTCGCGGCGATGCCGCAGGCGACGCTCATAGTGGCGGCTGCGATGGTGGGTGTCATACAGCGTGGAATCGATGGCCGCGTCGGTCCCCAGCACTTTGCATTGCTCGAACCAACTGGCCAGCAGATCGAGCAGGCGACTGGTGCGGGCAAGTGTCACGATGCTGTGAAACGCGCGGCACAGCGTGTTGTGATCCGGAGGCCGGGGCATGCCGATCAACTTGCACCAGTCGGTGTCTGTCAGAAGCGACTCGACGCCGCGATAGCTACAGTGCATCAGCTCGCGTACCACCAAACACGCGAACAACTGGGCCAGAGTGAAATCCTTGCGACTGCATGGGCTGGAATGAGCTGCAGAACACGCTGCGCTAAACGATAAGCCAGCTGCATCACCTTCCATGGCGATTTTGAGGTCTCCATGCTGTAGTGTGTATTGCGCGTTGCACCGCCGCGCGAGCGAACAAAATGCGGACAGATAGAGGGTCGAGACAGAGCCGGTCGGGAGGGCTCTGTCTCGACCCTCACTCCACTGGCTAACAGCATCAGATTGTGAGTGATCGCCATCAGCCTTTGCTCGCTTTTGTACGGTGGTGCGGAAGGCTGTCTCCCAAGGTTCTCGTTTGAGCATGTAACCTCATTACCGTCTCGGCTTGGGCGCGGCAGCCATAGGGCTGGCCCTTCTGCGAGCCGCTAATCAAATAGTGCATCATTCGGCGATAATGGCCCGACGGTGCTTTGCTGGTCTGGCGACCAACGCCAGTCTTGATGTACGACCGGATTCCCATTTGCTCGCGTGCTGTCACATGGTTGGCTTCTGAATCATATCCGGCATCGGCGTAGACGCACCAGACACGGTGGCGACGAGTCGCCTGCCGGAGCACCGGAACAAAGTCTGGCGCATCGCTTCCCATGCCGGTCTTGGCCATCGCGTCAAGGATCACGTGCGACGCCACATCGGTCGCCAGAACGAGCTTCGGCGATTTCTGCGCGGTGCGACTGCGCATTGTGTCTGCCGAGGTCTTGTCGCTCTCGCGGCGATGCCGCAGGCGACGCTCATAGTGGCGGCTGCGATGGTGGGTGTCATACAGCGTGGAATCGATGGCCGCGTCGGTCCCCAGCACTTTGCATTGCTCGAACCAACTGGCCAGCAGATCGAGCAGGCGACTGGTGCGGGCAAGTGTCACGATGCTGTGAAACGCGCGGCACAGCGTGTTGTGATCCGGAGGCCGGGGCATGCCGATCAACTTGCACCAGTCGGTGTCTGTCAGAAGCGACTCGACGCCGCGATAGCTACAGTGCATCAGCTCGCGTACCACCAAACACGCGAACAACTGGGCCAGAGTGAAATCCTTGCGACTGCATGGGCTGGAATGAGCTGGCAGAACACGCTGCGCTAAACGATAAGCCAGCTGCATCACCTTCCATGGCGATTTTGAGGTCTCCATGCTGTAGTGTGTATTGCGCGTTGCACCGCCGCGCGAGCGAACAAAATGCGGACAGATAGAGGGTCGAGACAGAGCCGGTCGGGAGTCTTATCAAAGACTCCCGACCTCCCGACCCGTTTGATTACCCCAAAAGTTTCTTCCGCCCGACGCTCATCCAGTTAGGCTGGACCCCCGCCTATCACGATGCCCGATCTGAAGTGCTTATCCCACCAAATTAAAAACCGGGACACGCCCGTGTACATGCTTCCGGAATGGACCCCTTGGATATTTTTTGTTGTTGCCCGCGAGCGAACGGGTGATGTCGCCTTAGAATTTTCCGACACACCCCCAACGCACGCGAACGGTTCTTTACCAGGTGATGAGGCTCGTAGCCTGGTTCAATATCATCCGACTCGAACGAGGCTTTTACGAGGAAGTTGCGCCAGCACACGGAGTAACTCTGGAACCAGCGGCGCAATATCGGCCAGTGCGTTGGACGGCGCTTGAAGTATGACGATCGCACAGGGAAGCGTCATCGGATTTTGCTGATAGGCGACGCCGTTGTCTTTAGTCAATACGGCATCAAACCCTTCAGCCGCTGCACGCGCGAGCAACGCTCCGTTTTCCGTCCCATCCCACCCTAAAAATGCCACGGTGAACACATCATGACCGATCAGCAACGGCCGTAATCGGTGCGGAAGATTCTCATCCAAAAGCAGCTTCACGACTCGCCCACGACCGCCGCGTGTGTGGGCACATCGGCCGTTGCCAGGTCCAGTACCCCCTCGGCCTGTTCGCGCGAAACCGTGGGAAAATCCGTTAGAAATTCGTCAATCGTGTATCCCTTTTTCAGGTGGTCGAAGAGGACAACAACCGGTACCCGTGTCCCGGCAAAACACGGGATGCCGCCCTGCACGTTCTTGTTGACAGTCACGTACTGCATCACCGCATCCTACCAGCTTTGGCTCAACCGGCCCATCTGTCGTAAGCCGCCGTGCAATTTGCGCTACAGAACAAGCGTCGGACATCGAAGGGGTTGAGGCTCAGCCGCATGCCCAGGATTTATACTTGGCCGGGAAGGCTGTGTTTGTCGCTTTTTCGTTGTGGGTCTGTCAGCACCGGCGGTGAAGCGTGTTATTTCCCCCATTCTACGTGATGATGTCACTATGGAAAAACACGCGGTTTTGATTCTCATCGGGATTCTTTGGCTCGGGCGGCCGTTGATGGCTCAGGCGACTCGGGAGGCGGAGGGGTCTAAGACTGGCGCGGTAAGTCCCGTGCAAAAAACGGGTGCCGGGCTGCGGGTGTCGCTGCTGATGAGCATTGCAATCACCGGCGAGGATCAGCGCGTCATTTACAAGACACGCGATCACATCGAAGCCCCCAACTGGACGCCGGACGGGAAGTGGCTGGTGTTTAATTCTAAAGGCCTGCTCTGGCGAATTGCAGCTGATGGAAGCGCGACGCCGCAGCGGATTCCGACCGGTGATGTGAAGACAATTAACAATGATCATATCCTCTCGCCGGACGGGGCCACCGTTTATTTCAGCGCGGGTGGGCACCTGTATGCAGTTCCATTTGAGGGAGGCCAGCCGCGGCGTATTTCCAACGAGCAGGCTCCGGGGCGACGATTTCAACATTATCTGCATGGCGTATCACCGGACAATCAGACGATCGCGTATGTGGGTGTGGAGGCGGCGGCCAATGGGGGAACACGAATCAATCTTTACACAATTCCCGCAGCTGGCGGACCGGACACGCGGCTGACCAACCGGGAAACGCCGGATGATGGACCGGAATATTCGTCGGATGGGAAATGGATCTATTTTAATTCTGAATTGAGCGCGGAGGTGCCGCATCATTCGCAGTGTTACCGCATGCATCCGGACGGTACGGGAACCGAGCAACTCACTCATGATGAGCGCGTGAACTGGTTTCCGCATGTGTCGCGCGACGGAAAATGGGTGGCGTTTATCAGCTTCCCACCGGGAACGATGGGTCACCCGTCCAACAAGCCGGTTATTCTTCGGAGAATGAAACCCGACGGCACCGAGCAGGCGGATATTCTCGGTTTCAACGGCGGGCAGGGCACGCTGAATGTCAACAGCTGGTCGCCGGACAACCAGCACTTTGCTTTTGTAATGTATCCACAGGCGACGCCTTAACGGTCGTCGGCAGGTCGCTGCGGCAATGTTGCGATTTGTGCGGGTGATCGGCGAGCAGCGAATTTAATGTTGGCCATAGAAGACGCTTTGAGAGGGAATGTTGCCTAACGTTAAGTTAGCAATAGGCTTATGGGCGTATTTTGATGTAACGCCAGTTTGTTTCGCGTCAAAGCTGCCCCTTATTTCGGCGATAAGGGAATGACACGTAACGTAATGGCTTTGAAGATTGATATTTACAGCTGACAGGGCGGAGTGGACTCGCGGTCAGAGCAATTATCGCCATAAAGTTAAGTTGTTGTAAAGGTTGTTCGCATCGCTGGATGCATGTTGCAACCGCCTGGGTTTGTTTGCCGGTTTGTGAGGACAACAGGTAGTATTACCGGGGGTAAATCAACCGCTGGGATGTTTGTGATGATGGACGCGTTGTTATGTCCGGACTGCGGGGGCGTTGTCGGGGCGACGGAACCCACCGAGGCGGGGCCACCTTGTCGATGTTTTGTTGCGCAGACTTCGCCGGTGGATAAAGCGGAGGAAACCCTCAGCGATACTGTGACGGTGCATGCCCCGATAGCGAAGATTTGCCGAATCTGCGGGAAGGATGTCGCCGGGCAAAAGCGCGTGAGGGACCACCTGGGTTATTACTGTTATGCATGCGCGAAGGAGGAGGAAAAAAAAGAGCATCAGGGTCGGGTTCGCTGCCGGGTCTGCGGGCATCTGGTCAAGGAGGAAGTGCTGACGAATTACGAGGGGACGAAGATGTGTCCCAGGTGTCACGCGGAGCGAATAGAGGCTCAGAAAACGCAGATCAAGCGAATGGGGTTTAAGGGAGTGCGCACGCGCGAAGAACTTCGGCAGTTGAAGGTGTTGCTCGCCATCGCGGGGGTTTTAGCGGTGGTGATGATCTATGGGGCCTGGCACATGATGCGGCACTGATTCATCAGTGGCGGCGGCATCGGTAGGATTGGCAGCATGGTTCGCCGGGTTTTCGTTGCTGATTTGCATGCAGGGGATATCGCCTTAAGCCAGGCGGAGGGGCATCACATTCGTGATGTGTTGCGCCTTGAAGCTGGTGCTGCCCTGGAGTTGTTTGACGCTGCCGGACAAACCGCAGCGGGTGTGGTCAAGTCTCTCAATGCCGCTCGAGTGATTGTTCAGGTTGAATCGATTCAATTGCCACTGTCGGCTGCACGATTTCGGGTGACAGTTGCTTCGGCCATTCCCAAAGGTGACCGCGCGGACTGGATGATTGAGAAGCTTGCCGAACTCGGGGTGGATGAGTTTATTCCACTGGCAGCCGAGCGAAGCGTGGTGCTGCCTGGTGGGCGCAACAAAACCGAACGATGGGAAAGAACAGCGGTGGAAGCTGCCAAGCAATCGCGCCGATCCGGCGTGATGCGAATCAAGGAGTTAACAACGCTGAGCGATGCGATTCGAGCGACGAAAAGCGGGTGGTATCTTTCGACTAATGCAGATGCGCCGCCGGCACTTGATGCAATCGCGCATCATCAGGCCAATGAGATTACCCTGTTTATTGGTCCCGAAGGCGGATGGAGTGACCGGGAAATTGTGGAAATGGAAGCCGCGGGCTTAAAAGGCATTCGCCTGACATCCACCATCTTACGGGTGGAAACCGCAGCGGTTATCAGTGCCGGTCTAGTTCTGTGTCGAACGGGAATTCATTCACCGCCCAGAAGCGGTTAAGCGCAGCCACCGTATCGGTAAATGCGGCGAGAGTGACAGGCTTGAGAATATAGCCGGAAACATTCAGATTATACGCTTCAACGCGATCGCGATCCTCACTGCTGGTGGTCAGCACGACCACAGTGGTAAGCCGAAGATTGGCATCAGCGCGAATTTCGCGAAGGAACTCGATTCCGCTCATTCGCGGCATGTTCAGATCGAGAAGCACCACGCGCCGCTCGGGCGGGACCGAACCATCACGCAGCTTTTCCAGGGCTTCCACCCCATCGTGAGCCAGAAACAGAGGATGGCGAATATTGTTTTTACGAAACGCCCGCTGCACATTCATGACATCCAGGTCATCGTCATCGACCAGAAGAATATTCAACGCGCGCTCGCTCATGGTACTGCTCATCATTATACACCCGGATTTTCGGTCATCGGCCAGGTAAAACTGAAGGTTGCCCCGCGGCCTAATTCGGAATCGACCGCGACGGAACCCCCTTTTCGCTCAACAACTTTTTTCACAAGCGACAACCCGATGCCGGTTCCTTCCATGCGATCGCGCGGCAACAGAGTCTGGAAAATTCCGAAAATGCGGCTCGTGATACTTCGGGTCGATTCCCGGCCCATCATCAGTCACCGAAAATTTGTAAAATTCTCCGATGGATTCGCACGCAACTTTGATATGACCCGCGGGTGAGCCGTGGTGTTTTACCGCGTTACCGAGCAGATTACTGAATACCTGCTGCAATCGAATTTTGTCCGCTTCAAAAACGGGCATGCCCGGTTGTATTTCAAACAGCATGTCCGGCGGCGCGGTGACCCAGTCGATCACTTCGGCCAATAGCGCAGCTGTATCAACCCGCTGCGTACGGCCCAGCGTGCGACCGACATGTGAATATTCCAGCAGTCCGTTGATGAGAGATTCCATCCGCTGTACACGCCCGCGAAGCATCTGCATCTGCTTGCGCTTCGGGGGTGACACAGTCACCAAGATCTTCTTCGATCCAGTGGGACAGGTTCGCGATGCCACGCAGCGGCGCTTTCAAATCATGGCTGGTCACATAGGCAAACTGGTCAAGTTCTTCATTGCTGCGTTTGAGTGAGTCGGTCAGTGCGCCAAGTTGTTCGGCGCGCTCCCGCAGGGCGGTTTCAAGTGCCTTTCGTTGGCTGATATCCAGGGTAACGGCGCGGAACCCAACGCAGCGATCGTCCTTCATCAAATGCACAAGCCGGGTTTCCACCCAGAAGGGCACGCCCGCTTGATCCATCCAGCGAAATTCCAGCGGGACCGTATCGATACCGGGCAGTCCTCCAGCATAGTTGCAGATGGTCCGGATTCTCCGGACAACATCGGCGCGGTCGTCGGGATGGATAATGTCCAGCCAGAAATCTGCCGTGCTGGTCCATTTCCAAAGCGGATAGCCGAGCAACCGCTGGGCATGCGTGCTGACGAAACTCACGCGGATCGCGTCGCCGTCCAATACCGTTTCCCAGACGACCCCTGGAATGCTTCCGATCAGATCATTCGCTCGTTGCTGACTGAGCTGGTCCCGCGAAAGCAGGCTGGCCTTTTCGACTTCAAAACTCCGCCGCACGGAGCGCGGCATGCGCGCGTTCGGAGCTCAATTGGGTTTGAACCGTTTTTTCCCCGCGGCGGTACAAGCTGCCCACTACAAATGCGAGAAGTGGCGCGGAAATCGACATCACGATAAGTCGGTCCAGCCGATCCCAGGGAGCCTGAAAAAGCGGTCCCCGCTGCGCGGATGCGTAAGCGACAAACGCAACCGCAACCCCTGCTGCCAGCAGCGAGGGTGCGAAACCGCCCAACATGCCAACAATGGCAATGGCCGGCATCAGGATCAATCCAGGACTGTTAAAGTGCGCAAAAGTCTCGCAATTAAGTCGCCGCCGATCGCCACTACCATCACCAGCAGAAACTGCAGCGGCTTGCGAACTGCTTGCAGCGATCGCTCGGAAAAGTGAAGGTCAAGTTGCGTCACGCGGCCTCTTCCACTCGGATTTTTGAACCAGTACCACCAAGTCCAGTTCATTTTCCAAAACACACGCATAAACGGAACCAAATGTCCTTTTTCTAAGGTTTTTCGGTAAGAAGCTCGCTGGCTTTACAAAATAACGGGTTAGCTGGAAAAACGCCCCACTTGAGTTGCGACAAATGGACCTGACCCACTACGACGAATAATACGAAATGGGGCGTGTTGAGCTCGGTGAACGCCCGGGCTGTCGTTTAGCGAAAGTAACAGTTGCACGACCTGTATGTTAAGACGCCGGCGCGGTGACTTAAAACCGCCCGTGCAGCACAATTGAAATGTACGGTTCGTCGGAAATGCGGGCGACACCGCGCATCGATCGAACGTCATAACCCTGGGAAAAGGTCTGGTCGAAGGCATAGCCTATGCCCACACCGGCATCGACCAGCGGATTGAAGATGATCCGTAGCCCCGCTTCGATTCGCCGCATCTGATAAAACTGCCGATCGATCGTATCTTCGCGGGCGATGACAATACCCTGAAAAAAGTTCGACCCGTCGGCGTAAAAACCAAAGTGTTCCCACGGCAGATATTCCACATCGACATTGCCGCTGTAGGGCACGGTGTAATTCGCAGCGATTTTCAGTTTCGAGACCGGTCGCCATTCGATGCTGTTGACGGGAAAACCCAGCATGACATCAAGCTTTTCATCATGGTGAATCCACGCAAAGCCCGGCAGCGGGACATCGGGCAAAAGCCCGTTGTTGCCCGCGTAGTCCACCGCAAGCAGCACTGAATTCTGGTCGTTGATCGCATGCTCGGCGGTTACATCGCCGATCCCGAAGAGTCCCTTTTCATTCAGGAACGGATGCGTTCCGCTGTACCCCACCCCAAGCATGGTTGAGATTTTCCAGTCGGCGATCGTGCCCAGATGAAGCCCTGCCGCCACGTCGAATTCATCCATGGTCGAGTGAATCAGCGGCGACTGCGTGTTGGTATCGCTGGTTAAAATACGATACGCGACAAAAGGGCTTTCCGCGTCCTGCTTGTTGAATCGGACCCGCCCGTACGAATCCCACCACTGCATGCGCTCGGTGTAATTGGAGTTGGTGACGTGTCCGCCGTTTTCGAAAATTGGATTGTCGTATGTCGCGACAAAGTCTTTCCCATTCCAGGGCTCCTGAGCCACCCGGGCAAAGCTCTGGGCATGCAGCGAAGCGCCCGCGAAACAAATCAGGATTGGAAAGGCCAGCAGCAGATGGGATCGATTCATCGTCGGACTCCGTTTTTCAGGCTGGGTCACACACCCGGTATACAAGCAGCGATTATTTCTCCAGGCCCAGAAATCTCGCCGGCCATTGACTGGACAAATCGGGCACGAGAAACGCCAGGCCCGCGGAAATAAGAGGACGCGACGTTTTGTGCAGGCGGGCAATTACCGCGTCGGCGACCATATATCCGCTGCGCACTGCCCCTTCCATCGTGGCCGGCCAGCCGGTTTGCGTGTAATCACCCGCCAGGTACAAATCCTGAATTCCATCCTGTGACGGAACTTGCAGGGGACGCAACCGATCGATTCCAGGCAGCGGCGCGAAGGTCGCGCGTTTTTCGATGACCATGCTTCCATAAACCAGGTTGGCATCTTTTGCCTGCGGCAGGATTTGTCGCACCTGCTGCTCAAACTCTTTCAAACATTCTTCTTTGGGCCTGCCGACGTAGTCCCGCGCCGCGCTGATCACACCGGCAAGGATTTTGCCAGCGTCATCTTTGCGAAAAAGCCATTGCAGGGGGCCCTGGGTAAAAGCTGCGTGTGGCTCGTTTAATACAGGGCGGTCGAACTCCAGATGCACACTCAGGATGGGTACGCTCTGCAACTGGTCCAGAAACGCGAATCGAACATCCGCGGCGGCAAGCTCCGCGGGGATCCATTTCTGCACCGCATGGTGGTTGGTGGCCAGCACCACAACGTCAGCGGCTATCTCCTGCCCGTTCTGCAGTTTCACACCGACCGCGCGGGTTCCGGCGAAACAGATCTGATCCACGCGCGTCCCCAGCCGCGTATCGGGCACGGGATGCTCGCCGTACAGTTGGCTGAGCGGCACGGTCGGAACGCCCATTACATATCCTGCCGCATGAGCCAGCATGGCATCCTGAAAAACCTGGATGGCATAGGTCGCGCTGCATTTTCGGCAATCTTCGTTCAGTGCCCCCACCAGCACCGGGTCATACATTTTCCGCACCAGCGACTGCGGCTGCTGGTGCTCATCGAGCCATTGCCCGAAGGGGATATCCATGAGCGCCTGCCGACCCTTTCGACCCAGTCGAAGCATCGCAAGCATGGCCTTGGAATAGGCGATTTTTTCCTTCAGCGTCAGAATGCCAAAAGTGGCAAAACTAACCGACAGATGCGTCGGCGCGGGCATGCCGGAGGTTGCAGAAAGGCCGTGAGGTTTGCCGGTGTCGTCGCGAAAATGAATCGTCCGCTCGAAGCGGACTTTCCCCATACATCCCAATCGGCGGTAGAGATCCAGCAGGTTCGTGCAACAGCCCAGCAGCACATGCTGGCAGTTATCGATCTCCTGGCCCGTTTGCGGATCGATAAACGAGCTTGCGCGTCCACCGAGCGATTTGCGGGATTCAATGAGGGTGACCGCGACCCCCGCCGACTCCAGCGCAACGGCGGCGGCAATGCCGGCGACACCACCACCGACGATGACAGCGCGGGGGGCAGATGCCGTTTGGGGGTGAAGGCTCGCCGCGGTGGTACAGGTCATGGGCTCAGTCATTCTCGGTTAAAGGGTGCCCAGTGCCGGCCAGCCCCCGCGGAACAGGTCGAACAAAATATCCGATTCGATCCGCGACATCATTTTCAACGCTGGCGGATTCCAGTGCAATCTGATTTTTCGTATCAGGTTTTTGGCGGTACTCTCCGGGCAGGATCGCCATGCGA
This sequence comes from uncultured Phycisphaerales bacterium, assembly GCA_963792535.1. Classification (GTDB taxonomy): domain Bacteria; phylum Planctomycetota; class Phycisphaerae; order Tepidisphaerales; family Tepidisphaeraceae; genus CBDAQA01. The sequence continues at coordinate 474,151 of CAWBWQ010000003.1, read as the reverse complement.
TATCAGGCGGGATGAGTCGAACACCATGAACGTCAACGCCAGCGGCCGGTTTCAGCGCGATCGAGCCGCGCGCAGCCGATCAGGAGTTTACTGACCAGCGAGAGGCTTACGCGTTCGCGGAGCACGCGTTCAGGTTCCACCGCAACTTTTCTCAGCAGCCGATGATAGATTTGTGTCATGGCGAGCAATGTCGGTCGGCTGTCGCGCTGGATGCGTTCTTCGAGCGGTTGGCTTCGGGTGTAATAGTCTTCGGCGCGATCGATCTGAAATTGCATGAGATCGCGGAAAGCCTGCCCGCCGCGCGAACCGCGCAGGTCTTCTTCGGTGACATTCATGACAGCAAGGTCTTCCAGCGGGAGATAGGTTCGCCCACGGGCGGCATCTTCGCGAAGATCCCTGAGGATATTGGTCAGTTGAAAAGCGACACCGCGCTCGATCGCGAGTTTTTCAGTGTCCGCCCCGCCCTCGAAACCCCAGATGTAAATGCTTGCCAGCCCGACAACCCCCGCAACGCGGTAGCAGTAGGCGTGCAGCTGGTCGAAGGTTTCAAAAGGTTCAGGTTCCAGGTCCTGCCGCTGACCGGCGATCACATCATCGAAAATACTGCGCGGCATGCGGTAGTCGCGGACCATCTCGGTAAACGCCGGCCAGAGCTGCCGACCGGCATCCGCAACGCTGCCGTTGCCCTGCACGGTGTGGTCCTGACCGTCCAGGATGTTATGCGTGTGCGTCCGCCAGGCCTCCAGCTCGTCTATCCGCTGGCGGATCGTGCGGCCGTTTTCGTCATCGGCGATGTCATCCACGAGACGCATGTAAGCATACAGCGAAAACATCGCAGATCGCTTGGGTTCGGGCAGGAGCTTGAGTCCGTAATAGAAATTTTTGGCCTGCGTGCGGGTAAGGTGTTCACAGTAGGCGCGCGAGGCAACGAGACTGGTATCGAGGATTGGATCGCTGGCGAGAATGCTCATTTCCCCGCCCCCTGCGGCGACGGGGACGACATCATCTGGCCCAGACGCCCTGCCATCGCCTTGAGAACCAACTGGCCTTTTTGCCAGCCGGACAGCACCGGGCGGGTGGTCAGTGTGTCGTAATCCTGGCGACGAATGGCCTGCAAAATCGCCTTGCCGCCCTGGCCAAACAGCGACACCTGCGGGCGGACCCGGTCGTTCAATAACGGTAGCAGCGCATCTCCCCGATCGAAAAGCGCCTGCGTGCGATCCACTGCAAACTTAATGCACCTGCGATAGTTATCATCGCATCTACCGGTGACAAGCTGGTCCTGCGTGATACTGAACTGATCCATCGTTTCCAGCGGTAAATAGATGCGGTTGCGATCCTGCAGATCCCGGCGGACATCCTGCCAGAAATTCGCCAATTGCAGCGCGGTGCAGGTCAAGTCAGACAACTGCTGACGCTGCTCGTCGCGGTAACCGGCGAGATACAAAACCAGGCGACCGACAGGATCGGCGCTTCGGCGGCAATAGTCGCCAAGCTGATCCCACGTCTGATATCGGTCAACGCGCTGGTCCTGCTCGAATGCATCGATCAAATCGAGAAACGGTTTGATGGGCACATCATATTTTTTCACCGTCGATTCCAGCGCAAAATACCAGGGTATTTGCCCGCCCGGCGTATAAAGCCTCGGTTTCGCCGCGAAAACGTTCCAGCATCCGCAGCGACTGGTCGCGATCGGAAATTTCGTCGCTCAGATCATCCGCAATCCGGCAGAATGCGTATACATTGCAGAAATCCTGGCGAAGCGCACGCGGCAGGAGCGCGGAAACGACCGAAAAGTTCTCGTAATGCGTATGAGCGAGATTCCATGTGAACTGCAGGGCAGCGGTGGAATCCAACGCAGGGGCAAAGGCCATTTTAACGGTCGTGGGCCATTGATCACCTACCTGGGCAGGCGGATGGATCGAATCAGCCGCGGCTGGGAAACCCACCACGTTGCTGGTAGTCAGAACTTGTCCCATCAACAACCGCCTGCGGCTAGTGTTTTGGTGCTTGTGAACGACCCGATGTCGATCCAAACCCGAGAGAATCCGCTGGTTACTGCCGATGGATACTACAATTGCGGGGTAGCAGACGCAATGTAAAGTTAAGCTGCAGAGGAAAAGTACTACGGGGCTCCCGGGATCAATCCATGCATTGCTGTGTGTCATGCACATTTGGGGGATCGACGGACCGGGGTTGGTTTTGTTTATCGAAGCAGTGGAGCGGTCGCCTCTGGACATATCGCGGCTCTGCCGTGACCATCCGGCTTCATGTTGCTTTCCGCGTTGGCGATTGACTACACCTCGGGCCTGCCGCTGATTGGCGCAGCAGGCGTAGCAATTTACATCGCCAACAAATCGCTGGTCGGCGCACTGTGCAGCGAAGCCGGGCCGTCACCCGGACGCACCGCAATCGGGCAGTGGCTTCCAATTGCGGTGATGTCGATCGAGGCGATCCTGACGCACCGACCCCAAATCGCTGTGGGCCTGTTGTTTTCCACCTCGGTGGCAAGTCTTTCGTTGTTGATTGGTGCGGTTGCCCTGCTGGGCGTGTCTCCCATCACAGCCGAATCGCGACGAGCCTGGGCGCTGCTGCTGCCGGTGAGCCTGCTGGCATTTTTGTCGGGGTTCCGCGGGTATCTCGGGCCCTTTAATGCAGCAGTGCTTGCCGTGATGGGCCTCTGCGTGCTGCTGGTATGGAATGATCGGAAGGATCCAACTTCCAAGCCTGCTGAGCCGGCGGGAGCATTGATCGAGCGATCCAAACCGGTGCGGTTTCTGCAGTTCATACTGGCTTTGTGCGTTGCAGGGGTGGGCGCGTGGCTTGGGACGCATGCGGTGGATCGGATTGCCGCCCAGGGTGAATTTACATCTCCGGGATTGCTCACGGCTGCTTTGTTAAGCCCGCTGTTCGTTTTGCCTTCGATCGGCACCGGGACAGAGCTTTCGCATCGCCAACAGGGATCTGTTGCAGTTGGCGCAGCGGTGGGTGTCGGGCTGTTGAACGGATGCCTGCTGCTGCCTCTGGTGGTGGTTGCTTCCTATGGCCAGCAGTATCTCGCTGCGGTGATACCGGCGATGAAAAACGCCGCGACGGTTCCAGCGCTGATGACTTTTCACCCGGTGAGCTTTCCACTGGCCGTTTGGCGGGTGGATGCGGTTATCTGGATTGCGCTGGGGCTGTTTCTTCTGCCTGTTGGTTTAGGGCGATGGTCCATCAGCAAAGGCAATGGGCTTTTTCTCATGTGCGGATATGTGATGTACCTGACACTGGCGATCCTGATGCAGCAATACATGCTGTACGGCTTGCGATAAAGGGCGATCAGCGGATGAAATATTTGTCCGCGCGTGTTCGGGGACATCTGGTGTACAATCAGGCGCAGAATGAATTTTCAGGCACCGCGTAAATGATGCAGGAAAGTGTCTCTTATGATCCTCAAGATCGAAAAAGACCACCAGCGTTTTCGCCAGATTGTAAAGGGCCGCATACGCGACGATCTGCGGAAGTTTCTCACCAAAGGCGAACTGATCGGAAAAGAAGGCAAGCACCTGATCAGCATTCCCGTGCGCGGCATCGAACTGCCCCATTTTCGATACGGTGATAACAGCGGCGGCGTCGGCGCGGGCGACGGAAAAGAAGGTGATACCGTCGGCAAAGGCAAGCAAGGCAACGGCAAAGGCCAGGGTGGAGACCAGAGCGGCCAACACATTATGGAAGTGGATCTGAGCCTGGATGAACTGGCTGATATCCTGGCGGAGGAACTCAAACTGCCGCGCATCGATCCGAAGGGAAAACACCGCATTACCACGATTCGCGAGAAATACAGCTCGCTGAGGCGCGTGGGGCCGGAATCGCTTCGTCATTTTAAACGGTCGTTCAAAGAAGCTTTAAAAAGGTCGATCGCCTCCGGCGATTATGATCCGGACAATCCGATCATCATCCCTGAGAAAAAAGATATCCGGTATCGCAGCTGGAAAGAAGTAAAAGCTCCGCAGTCCAACGCGGTGATCATCTTCATGATGGATGTCAGCGGATCGATGGGCGAAGAGCAAAAAGAACTGGTCCGGCTGGAAAGTTTCTGGATCGACACGTGGCTTCGAAAAAACTACGAGGGAATCGAAAGCCGATACATCGTTCACGATGTGAGCGCCAAGGAAGTGGATAAACACACATTTTACCACCTGCGCGAGGACGGCGGCACAAAAATCAGCAGCGCGTATCGGACCGCCAAGGCGTTACTGGATGCCCATTACAGCCCGGATGAATGGAACATCTATCTGTTTCATTTCAGCGACGGCGACAACAGCAGCGAAGCCGACAGCCGCGATTGCATTAAGATTTTGAAGGATCAGTTGTTGCCCACCTGCAACATGTTCGGCTACTGCCAGGTCGCCAGCGCGTATGGCAGCGGAAATTTCATCAACGTCCTGCACGAACACCTGCGGCAACATAAGAAAGTGCTGACCAGCCGTGTGAATTCGAAGGATGATATTTATGATTCGATCAAGACGTTTTTTGGGAAGGGGCATTGAGCGGGAGTGTTTGGAATATTCCTAATCGCCGCGCCGGGCGTTGCAGTTGTGGAAAGGCTGCTCCATGGTTCGGCTGCGATTGCAAGCGCCAAGATCACTGGCACTGAATAAATGGCAGGGCTGACCTTAGTAGAAAAGGCAAGGAGATTTTCGATGTCGATGCTGCAAATAACATTAACAGATCAAAACAGCGAAAAGCTGAATCGCCTTTCAGCGGAGACTGGCAAAACGCCGGAGCAGTTAGCGAACGAAGCAATTGAATTGCTTCCCGCCAACAGCGATACGGATGAAGCGGAAAAGTTCCAGCGGTGGCGTAAGGCGTTGCTCGGAATCGAAGGAATGTGGGCCGATCGTGATGATCTCCCGGACTTCGCTGAATTGCGAAAAACTTGGGATCGAAATCCATGGTCGAGGTGATTCCAAATGGCAAAACCGCTGCTGCTCGATACCGATCTCCTCGTTGACTACAGTCGCCGTCGAGTAGAAGCCGTTCAATATCTTCGCGCTTTGAGCGGAAGGCCGATGATTTCTGCAATCACCGTCGCCGAGTTGTACGCGGGTGTCAGAGAAGGCGCCGAGCGAAAAGAACTTGATCGAATGATTTCCGAGTCCATCGTAATCGCGGTAGATGCCCCGCTCGCTGAGCGCGGAGGTCTAATCAGTCGGCAGTATCGCCCCAGCCATGGGACGGGGTTCGCAGATGCTGTTATCGCCGCCACCGCCGAGATGGAACGAGCGACGTTGGTGACGCTCAACGCAAAACATTTCCCGATGCTCACCGACGTGATCGTGCCCTACACCAAGCCATAGGATGTATTTGACATGGCCTCACACACACTCGCACCTTTCCCTCCTGAACTGCTGGCCGCCAAGAAGCAGATCCGCGAGCAGGCTCGCGCTTATGGGCTGGACTTTTTTCCCGTCATTTATGAGATGTGCGATTACGAGCAGATGAACCAGATCGCAGCCTACGGCGGATTTCCGCAGCGTTATCCGCATTGGCGCTTTGGCATGGAGTATGAAAAGCTCCGCAAGCAGCATCATTATGGGCTGGGGCGAATTTACGAAATGGTCATTAACAATGACCCCTGCTATGCCTATCTGCAGGAATCCAATGCGCTGGTGGATCAGAAATTAGTCATCGCCCACGTCTACGGCCACAGCGATTTTTTCAAAAACAATCTCTGGTTCAGTCAGACCAACCGCAAAATGATGGACGAGATGGCCAACCACTCGACCCATGTGCGCAAGCACATCGAAAAGCATGGTTTTGCGACGGTGGAAAAGTGGCTGGATATCTGCCTGAGCGTCGAGCACCTCATCGACCCGCACAGCATGTTTCTCAATCGCGGGCCGCTGGATACCAAGCCTGCGCCGCCGAAGCGCGATGATCCGGTTGCCAAATACGCGTCGAAAGATTACATGGACCGGTGGATCAATCCACCCGAGAAACTCGAAGCAGAGGCTAAAAAACTTCGCGATGAAAAAGCGAAGTTGCGTCATGCATCGCCGGCTAAACCGACGCGCGATGTTCTGTCGTATCTGCTGGATCACGCCCGGTTGGAAGACTGGCAGGCCGACTGCCTGTCGATCATTCGTGAAGAAAGTTACTACTACGCGCCGCAGGGAATGACCAAGGTCATGAACGAAGGGTGGGCATCATTCTGGCATAGTCAGCTGATGACCAGACACTTCCTCGAAGCCAGTGAGGTGATCGACTATGCGGACCATCATAGCGGCACCGTTCACATGCCACCGGGCAATTTCAATCCGTACAAGATCGGCATCGAACTTTTCCGCGACATCGAAGATCGCTGGAACAAAGGCAAGTTTGGGAAGGAATATGACGAGATCGACACGCTCGGCGACAAGAAGCGATGGGATCGCGGGCTGGGCCAGGGCCGGGAGAAAATCTTTGAAGTGCGCAAGGTGTACAACGACGTCAGTTTTATCGACGAATTCATGACGCCGGAATTTATCGAGAAACACAAGTTTTATCAGTACGGCCGCGACCCCCACACCGGGCAGTTGCGGATCGTCAGCCGCGATCCGCATCGGATCAAGCAAACCATGCTGTACCACCTGACCAACATGGGTCAGCCTTTTATCTATGTCGTCGACGGAAATTATTGCAACCGTGGCGAACTATACCTGGCCCACAAACACAACGGGCTGGATATCGAAGTGAAGTTCGCGATCGAAACCTTGAAGAACCTACACAAAATCTGGCAGCGACCGGTGCATCTGCAGGCCCGCATCGACGACGATATGGTGCTCTTCAGCTATGCCGGCGACCAGGCCAAGCAGCAGACGATTCATGACGATGTTCCGAAACCGGCACATCAGTTATGAACGTTTTCGTCACGCTTGGGACCGGCCGCGCGCGACTGGCATGCTGCCTTCACCAGCGCAGGCAGCCCGGCATTCGGTGGATACAAAAACCAAAAATGCAGCAGGCCGACTTTATATCTCGCACATGCGCTCTGGCCCTGATTCTGTTGGTTGGTTGTTCTTCCAGGCTCGCCACAGTGCCGATCGACCCCAAGGCATCTATTGCGACCAACTGCGCCGGCGGGGACGTTTTTACTCTCGCCGCGTAACACGCGCATCACCTTCATCGGCTCGGCGCTGGCAGCATCGCATGAAGGAACATTCACCCGGTTTAGCGGGCATATTGTCTGCCCGGATTCCATTCCGGAGCATGCGCAAATCACCGTGCGCTTCGACATGAGTTCGGTCTACACGCAGATCGATTTGCTCACCAGGCACCTGAAGGACCCCGATTTTTTCGATGCTGCGAAATATCCACTCTCAACATTTGAATCGATCCGCGTCTCACCCCCTACTGCCGGCGCAACCGATCAAACGGTGACTGGTACTCTCACGCTGCACGGCATCACAAAACGCATATCCTTTCCCGCCCATCTTGAGTTTCAGCGTCAAAGCGTCCTTTTAGCCGCCAAACTCACCATCCATCAATCCGACTTCCACATGGCCTCAGCGCACACCACCAGCGATGAAGTTCCCGTGATGGTTTCCGCCCGGCTGGGCGCTGAAACCGGGAAAAGATGTCATCGATAGCCAGCGACCGTTCCACCGGAGCGCAGCGGTGGATCTCCGTCGTTCATGCTGCATGATCGGATGGGCAGCCCCTGGTTCCTCCAATGTATTAAATATTGTTATTATTCACTAACATATTGCAATCCGCCCGTATCGCGACGATGATTCTTCACGCATGAAACCTGCACTTGAATATGCTACTCCCCAGGCATCTCCTCTTCCCGACGCGCGGCTTTCGCTGACGCTGCTGCTCACCATCAATTTGCTGAACTACATCGATCGGCAAGTCCTCAGCGCGGTTGAGCCCAACATTCGCAACGAGTTTGGCATCAGTAAAACCCAAAGCGGATACCTGGCCACCGCGTTTATCCTTTCATACATGTTGATGGCGCCGGTTTTCGGCTGGCTGGCGGATCGAACCTCGCGATGGTTTTTAGTCGGTTTCAGCGTCCTGCTCTGGAGCGGGGCAACCGCAGCCGGTGGGTTGGCGGCTTCGTTTACCATGCTTCTGATCACCCGCCTGTTTGTCGGTGTGGGTGAAGCCGGCTATGGGCCTGCCGCTCCCACGATCATTTCCGATCTCTATCCGGTCGCCCGGCGCGGATCGGTCCTCGCCTGGTTCTATGTGGCCATCCCCGTGGGTAAGCGCGCTTGGCTATGTCATTGGTGGCGCAGTTGGCGCGAAGCTTGGCTGGCGATGGGCGTTTTATATCGTCACTGTCCCCGGTGTCATGCTCGGCATCTGGAGCTTTTTTCTCAAGGATCCACCGCGCGGCAACGCAGACACGGGCCATGCCCCGCATGGGCTTCCTAAGCTTTCAGATTATTCCCACCTGCTCAAAATCCGCTCTTATGTCATCAACACCCTCGCGATGGCAGCCATGACTTTTGCCATCGGTGGAATGTCCTATTGGATGCCGGATTATCTCTCCCAGCATCGAGGCCTGGGCGACGGGGCAAAAGTGAAATTCGGCGCGATCACGGTTGTCGCCGGCCTCGGCGCAACGATCCTGGGCGGAATCGCCGGTGATAAACTGCGCCCCAGATTTGGAGGGTCGTATTTCCTGGTATCAGGCATCGGCATTCTGCTGGCGGCTCCTTTTGTGGTCGCAATGCTATACGTGCCATTCCCCGCAGCGTGGGTGCTGCTGTTCGGCGCGGTCTTCTTTTTGTTTTTCAACACCGGCCCATCCAATACCGCCCTGGCAAACGTGGTGAGCCCGTCGATCCGCGCATCGGCGTTTGCTGTGAATATTTTCATTATTCACGCGGTCGGCGACGCTCCGGCACCGCCCATCCTCGGGCACATTGCCGATGCTTACGGATGGAACGCCGCGTTCTTCGTTGTCGCCGCCTTTATGGTGGTTGGGGCGCTGCTCTGGTTGGTTGGTACGCCGTATCTGAAAGCCGACACCGACGCGGTGACGCCTGCCGGTCAAACCGCATGATTTGCAAGCGCAGCGAATTGCCGCCTGCAATCGATCCGAAGACTTAAAGACAATCCATCCTGATGCTATAATCCCTTCCTATGCTCAAACTTGCTGGATTTGCCGATGAGATATCGCCCGAGCTTTCGCAGCAGATTGCTGTTTTCAAAAAGCTCGGCATCACCCATTTTGAATTGCGCGGTGTGGCTGGAAAAAACGTGCTGGATTTCGACGCGTCGCTGCGCGAGGAAATCAAAACAAAGCTCGCCGAAAACGGTTTGGCCGTCGCCTGCATCGGGTCGCCAATCGGCAAGGTTAAAATCGATGAGCCGTTCGATGCCCATTTCGACCGATTTAAAATCGCGGTGGACACCGCCCATTTTTTCCAAGCCAAGCTCATTCGCGTCTTCAGCTACTATCCCCCTGATGGCGGTGACATCAATCAGCATCGCGACGAGGTGATGCGCCGGTTCGCCGCCAAGGTGCAATACATCGCAAATTCAGATTTAACGCTGGTGCATGAAAACGAAGCGAAGATTTTCGGTGAAGGCGTCGTCAATTGCCTCGACCTGATGAAGACGATCGATTCGCCTCAATTGCAGAGTGTTTTTGATTTTGCAAACTTTATCCAGGCCGGCGAAGACCCTGCTAAAAACTGGCCGATCCTCAAACCGTACAGCATTCATATTCACATCAAGGATGCCATGCCCGACGGCAGTGTGGTCCCCGCCGGTGAAGGAACCGGACAGATCGCTGCGATTCTTAAAGATGCTTACAGCAGCGGGTACCGGGGGTTTTTAAGCCTCGAACCACACCTGGCCGCGCACGGTCAGTTCAGCGGATTCAGCGGGCCCGAACTGTTCACAACCGCAACAATCGCCCTGCGCAAAGTGTGCCGCGAGTCGGAAGTTCCACTGGCTTAAATGCTCACGGGTGCTGATGTCAAACATGAGCGATGCGCAAGCCCGATGAGCTGCCCGACCCGGCCGGTCCGTTCCGACCCATGCCGGGGATCCCATCGGCCAAACCGACCAGGCTCATCGGAAAGCCCGCGTCCAGCGACATCGCCGACTGGCGTTCGCGCCTGATCAACGCCGGCGTCACCCCCGATCGCGTTGCAAGTCCCGATCTTGCCCGCCAGCTCGAGCAGGCCAGCGGCACTACGATCGACACAATCATCTGCTCGGTTTTAGACACCGATCCCAGCGTGCCTTTGAACGCATCTTTGGCGCAAACCTACCCCACCGAACTGGCTGCGGGCCTCGACCTGCTGGCCAAGTTGACCGGGAGCCCGCGCATCTGGATCACCGCCGATCCGGACAAACCTGCCGACTGGTTTTCTTCGGTTTCGTCGGAGATCGACAGCGAAGGATTAAAGCTCGTACCGCTGCGCGGGGATTATCCGCAAACCGATCCGACACTGATGCTGTACACGTTGCTGCAGCGGCGCCTGTTGCCGGGAAAACTCCCGACCGAAAAAGGGGTGGTGCTGATCGACGCCGCCGCGGCGCTGGCGATTGGTCGCTGCATGCTGTTCGACCCACCTGTGCGCGAAACCCCGCTGGCGGTTCGGGACCATTTCCTGCAAAAGACGCATCTGCTCAGCGTGCCGATGGGGGTGAAGCTGTCTGAGGTCTGCGACTTTCTCGACATTCAGCATGATGATACGGTTTACCGCGCCGGTGATTTTCTGCGCGATATCTGGGTCACACCCGACACCTCGCTTGGCAACGGCGAATTGGTGATCCATCCCACCGCGCACCACCTCAACGCAAATCCCGACCCGTGCATTCGCTGCGGCTGGTGCCTGGAGGCCTGCCCCACGCGCGTCAACCCTGCCGGTCTTCTCGATGCGGCGCAGCAGAACGACCTCCGCGCCGCCAGGCGATTCGGACTCGCCGGCTGCATCGAATGCGGAATCTGTTCGTATGTCTGTCCGACACGACTGCCGCTTTTAACCTCTATCCAGGGATTAAAACGCGGTTAACACCTCCCGGTCTCCAAACTGCTGGTTCGGCGGTCCGCCGGATTAAAGTCACAAAATGGGCATCCCCGTTCCGCTTATCTGGTTTTACCGATAACGTAGATTGCCCGTGCGAAATCAATCATGCGTCGTTCCTCCACTGTAGAACCTCCGGCTCCACCGATCGATGCCGAGCCGGTGCGCCTCAAAGCGCCGCGCCGATCGTCAATGGGATCCGTGATCGGGCACACGGGTTTCAACGTCGCCCGCTACCACATCACCCATGTTTTTGGAGCACTCTTCCCGCTGCTGGCTGGCCTTCTGGTGTTCGGGTGGCGCGCTTGTGTTTCCGTGCTGATTGTCGTCAGTTGCACCTTGCTGGCCGGCCTGGTCTGGCGGCGACTTGGCGCTCGCGGGCATCCGCTGCGACCGGCCCAGCTGCTATGGTTCGGATTGGTGATGGCGCTGATGCTTCCGGCCAACCTTCTGCGCACCTCGCCGCAGCATTCCCCCTGGCCGATATTGCCTTGTGCGGCGCTGATGCTGGTTATGCTTTCCTGGGCAGCGGGCGGGATTGGCAGCGGGCGGTTCCACCCCGCCCTGGTGGTCTATCTGCTTTTGTCACTGCTCTACCACCCGCTGCTGAAGACCGATCTGGTGTTGCAATCGCATCGGCTTTTAGCCGGCGATTTGCTGTCGGCCGAACTTTCTGTCGAGCCGCGGGCAACCCAGCTGGCATGGAGAAAACGTCCCACCGTCACCGGAGTGGATGCGCTTCGGGTCATCCCCTGCGCCAGTCGCTGCTTTATTTCACCCGCAGCCAGCGCGCCCCGACGGGACTGCGCGTCTCGCTGGAAACGATTCTGCGCGATCACGTGCCGCCCATGGAAGATCTCGTGCTGGGAACCGTGCCGGGCAGCATCGGCGTGACCAGCGCGGTGGCGGTCATTGTCGGTGGACTCTTCCTGCTGTATCGCGGTCTGATCGATTTCCGAATCCCGCTGTTGATCACTGCCTCGGCATGGATCGCGCTGCTCGCACTGCCCATTCCCGCGGGCACGGACCAGCATCTGCATTTTCAATGGTTTCCCAGCCATGTGCAGGGCGTCGGCTGGACCATGGGCATCACGCTGGCCAATTACGAAGTGCTCGCGTCGCCGCTGCTGTTCACGGCTTTTTTTCTCGCTGGTTCACCCAACACGCGCCCACTGTCGCGAAAAAGCCGGGCTATTTATTCGGTATTAATCGGCGTTCTGGCAGCGGGTTTTCAGCTGTATCTGTCGGTCTCACTGGGAAGTTATCTCGCGCTGCTGCTGGCGGGGTTCACAACACCGGTATTGGACCGGTGCATGGGATGCAAATCCCTGGTTTGATTCGCGGTAAGATCCCGCTGGTGAAAATGCGATAGCCGAACCTCGAACTTTCAAAAACACCGCGTTCTGAATGTCCAACTCAATCAAACAATTCGGCTTGCGCGTCATCACCGGGCAGGAACGATCGCGTTCAGCGGGCCTGCTGCGCGGAATTCTGGCTGTGGCCGAGCCGTTCTACGCAACGGCGATGAGAATTCGAAATGCGTGCTACGAGCGTGGGATTTTTCGCGCGCATGACCTGGGCCGACCGACGATCAGCGTTGGAAACATCACCACCGGTGGAACCGGGAAAACGCCTGTCGTGCTGTGGCTCGCGGATGAACTGCGCCGCCAGGGGCATCGCCCGGCGATTCTCCTGCGCGGTTATGCTTCAGCTTCATCTGCAACCAGCGATGAGGCGCAGCTGCTCGACACGGCGCTGAATACCGAGTTGGGTGAGGATCGGCGACAGAAGATTCCCGTATGGCCCGACCCATCGCGCGTGCGCGGGGCTGCGGAGGTGCTTCGGCTTTACCCGGATACCACGCACTTCATCCTTGATGACGGTTTTCAACATCGTAAGGCGCGCCGCGCATTTAACCTGGTGCTGGTAAATTCAACCGAGCCGTTTGGTTACGGTCATGTGCTGCCGCGTGGTCTGCTGCGCGAGCCTGTCGCAGGACTTGGTCGAGCGAATGCGATTTTGATCACGCGCTGTTCCCTGGTGCCGGCCGAGGCGCTTGCGGCTATCGACCGTGGACTCGCGGATCAGCATCCTGGCATTGAAATTTTTCACTGCGATCACCATCAATCCGGCGTGCGGGATCCGGTTGCGCTGCAGGTTAGCCCGATGGACGCGCTGAGCAGGCAAAATGTTTTTTTAACCGCCGGCATCGGAGACCCTGCTGCGTTTGAACAGCAGATTCGGTCGCGGGGGTGCGAAGTTGTCGGAACAAAATGGTTCTCCGATCATCATCCGTTTACTGCTGCCGATATTGCCAATCTGCTGGCGATGGCGCGAGAGAGGAAAGCGGATCTGATTTTGACCACCGAAAAGGACTGGGTAAAAATGAGACCCAATGCGCCCGCCGATGCGATGCCTCGCATTGGGGTGATCCAGCTGGAGATTCGTTTCCAGGCCGACGATGCAGCCAGGCTTGCGCGCCTTATTCTGAATTCGATATGAAAAAAAGGCCGCACGGTGGAGGGTTAATTCCGTGCGGCCTGGCGGAGGAGGAAACGAGGTTTGTTACGCCTGAATCTTGTGGCCGTGTCGATCCGCTCAACTACCCGAAACCTCATCCCGAGCATTTTCAGATCAGGAACAGCAATCGACACAACCCATGTTTTGCGAGCCCTTTGGAAACCCCGCATAACCCGGGGCATCAACATTTTCAGGCATTCGAAAATCACTTAAACAAAGCCAATGCCACTCTGCGGTATAATCGCCGGGCGGGAATCACGCGAAGTCGGATAAACGCTATAACTCACCCATTCACAAGTGCTTTGGTTGGAATGTGAAAATGCATTTTTGGTCGAATCGGCAAACCTCTCACGCTCGAAATGGAACTGCGGGCGTTGAAACATTCAGCAGTGGCTGTGCGGGTGCGCAGATGGCGCGCGAAAAAGCAGCAGGAAATTCGATTCGGATTTACATATCTAAGCTGACCTGTAGCTGGATTTTTATAACCTCGCTTATCAGCGGATGCGGTAAGCAACCCGCGCACACCATCCATGCGACTCTACCGGGGAATCATCTGCATCTGGTCGATCTGTCAGTCCCGGCGCATCTGCGGTTCATTGGGGACAAAATCGCAATCGCATGTGCAAAAAATGCCTGGACTCAATGGGCGATGCAATTGGATTGTCTGTCGTTGGCTGCGCATACCATGCTGCGATTTCCGCAATTTGGACATGGAATTTCGCTGGAGGTTTTTCAGGTGTTGCCCGCGCCGGTGAACCTCAACGACGCCGGCTATATCCGACAAACCGGCGACCTTGGAGCGGTAACAACCCTCCCGCGCGCGTTGCTTCCATTGCACCTTGATAACGGCTCGCTGGATCTCTCCACATTGCGCGATCCGGCCAACCCGTTCGACCCGGCCCTGCACCCTTCCCGGGCCCCAGCACTCATCTGGATTGACCTGCACACGACCGATCAAACTCCCGCAGCAACCTACAGCGGCACATGCCAGCTCACCGATCCGGCAACGGGTGCATCAGGAAACCCGTTAACCGTCGAGCTCACCGCTCAAAACATCACCCTGCCCAGCGAATCGCATCTGCACTTTGCAGCCTGTCTGGACTGGCGGGCATTGGCAAATGCCAGCCCGGGAACCATCGGGCAGACCGTGCCGCGGCTTCTTCGTCGCGACGATCCGCGTTTTGACAATGCCATCCATCTGCTCGACACCTACATTCAAATTGCGCACGAAAATAAGACCGATCTTTACGTCACCCGCATCCAGCCAATCGTCAAATGGCCGCCGGGGGAAATGCCGAATGTCGACTGGGTGGATTTCGATTCTGTTGTTGCTCCATGGTTCACCGGCAAAGCATTTGCCGATCATCTGCCGGCAGGCTTCTGGCCATTGCCCGCGCCCGATGCGCTGGATCAATTTGATGCAACCACCCGGACCCAATACTGGCAACTCGCAGCCGAGCATTTCGATCAGCGCCTCTGGCTGGACCGCAGCCCCGTGGTTCTAAAACTACAGGGCCCGCTCGCTGATGCCGACGCAAATTCACTTTCCGCCCAGGCCCGGCAGATCCTGCGCGCCACCCGCGCGTGAATACCCTGCTGCCTCTGGAGGACGACCGCGTGGAACTGGATTCATCGACAAATCTTGATGGCATCTCGCTGGCATCCACCGCGCGGTTGACCACACTCGCCCCGGGCCTGGTGAGCCCGTCGCCCATCCGCGACTGGCCGGTCGGCGCACTGCCCCCCGCATTGGATCGACGCCGACGTTCCCGGGATGACCAGCGAACAGGCTGTGCGTACCCTCGCCTGGCTGGCGTTTATCAGGGACGCAACGCTGGTGCGATTTGGCAACGCGCTGCCGGCCACTAGCGCGTCAGATCGATCCACCAGAGCCGACCAGTTACCACTTTTTTATCCCGGCGAATGGTATGGTGCAGATGCGCCTCTCCCCACGCTGTCGCTGAAATGGATTCGCCAGGCCGAGCAGGATTATGAATATCTGAACCTCGCAAACCAGCAGGGCGATCGCGCCGCCGCCCTGACCATGTGCCAGCTTATCACCCGCCCGGTGCAGCTGATTCCTGCACAGACGCCCGAGCCGCTGTTTGATCTCCTGGCCGGCACCAGCGATTCCAAAACCTGCGAGGAAGCCCGCGCGCTGTTGACCTCGCGCCTTTTGCGAACCTCGACTGGCGGCGCAGTCGATCCGGTCGAACTGAAAACCGGGCAATGGTTTTCCGAGCGTCAGCATCCCACCCTGCTTGGTTCGAGCGCTCATTGGATGTGGGAATCAAATCCCGATTCTACCGCGACGCACACCGATGAAAGCAGTTCCACCATCGACGCTGTCATTTCCGCGCATCTGTATAGCCCCTTTGCAAGCACGGCGCTGGGAAGCGAGCTTGAATGGGCCGGCGGCGGAACCGGGTGGGATCCTGATTCCACGCCCGTTGATGTACCACCGGTAAGGCAGTACCAGGTTCGCGCGATCTCGACGACGGTGCGTTTTGATTTGAACAAAATCGATGCAAACGCCCATGAGCCAATGGAGCTGAGCTTTGTCGACGCGCTGAATCGAGGCACGGAATGGACGCGGCTGATGTTGCCCGTCTCGGTCAGCCAGCGCCGCACCGCCGATCAACCGATCCACCTGGACGCCTCGCTGGATGAATGGTTCCCTGTTGACGCGATCCAATACGAAAAACCGCTGGTGAAAATGCTCGATCGGTTGACGCTTAAATCGCACGCGCTTCCTTTGGCTGGTGAGGATGCATCGATCTTCACCGGCTGGTCGAGCGACAATTTCTATCTCGCGTTTCGCCTGGGCGGGGTAACGGCGGCGGGACTCCAATCGACGCGGAATTTTGTCGTGTACGATCATGGCCGCGCGTGGGGTGAAGATCTCTGCGAAGCCCTTCTCCAGCCGATTTACAAAGACAACACCACGGGGCCTATGCTGCACGTGGTTTTCAAACCCGCGGGCAACTGGGTTGAGCAGCAGACCGCCCCGGGAGCCGCCTGGCAGAGCTTCGGATCCAGCGGTGTGCGATACGCATCGAGCGTGGACCCGGCGGAAAAAATCTGGCGCGGTGAGGCGGCCATCCCCTGGCAGTCAATCGATTCACCCCGCCACGGTCGTCCCACCGTACTTGGATTTAACTTTATTCAGCACCGCAATGACACCGGTGAAAGCGCCAGCTGGGCCGGTCCGATCGACCAGAGCCGCGATGGAAAAATCACCGGTCTTTTGTTCCTGAAAGAGTAGCGCCCGACCGCGACAGCAAAACGGTTTTGTTCGTTTACAAAACGCCCGATGCGACCGATGGGGTTAGTTGGTCGACGGGTTTTACCGGGATCCGTCCGATTGCGCCGCGGTGGTCAAACACGTGGGCGATGCCTGTGAGGATCAATTCGCCGGCGATGGTCCAGAGCCGAAGCAGTCCGCTGAGGAAGGTCAGAAAACCGATCAACGCCGACTTGTTGGAAAAATCATGGTGCCACGCCGGCGGCAGCGCGAACTGCATCGCCGCCACGAACACCGCTTCGCGCACGCCCAGCCCACCGGGATTTAAGACCGCCAGGAACCCCGCGCACCACGCCAGGCAATACGCGCCGGTTACCACATAACACTTCGCCCAGTGCAGGTGCAGAGGACCGGCCACGATCAGAAAGACCGCCACGCTTTGCAGCAACAGTCCCAGTACGTTCCAGATCAAAAGGCCGGTCAGCTCCGCACCTGAAAGCCGGGTATTTAAATCCGGTTTTTTCAGGCGGCGCATCAACCGGTTCATCAACCCGTAGAAAATGCGCGGGTGCAACAGCCCGGCGAGCAAAGGCACCATCCCCGCGAGCACGAACATCCAGATGCGCGCATCTCCGTGGATATGCCGAAACCCGAAGACCACCAGGCAGCCAAATCCGAGCAGGATATTCGCCAGGAGAAACAGGACCAGTTCAAGAATCTGGCTGGCGGCACAGACCGACCCGGGCACGCCATACGGTTTTACGAGATAAACCCGCCCTGCCACCTGCCAGATCACACCGGGAATATAGCGGGCCATTTCCGATGAAGACCAGATTCGCGCCGCCGACGCCAGAGGAACGCGATACCCGAATCGGTTGAGGATGTGTCGCCAGACCAGGCAGCGGAAGACGAACAAAAAAATGGCGAACAGCGCCGCGGCGATCGCAAAATTCAGTTTGCTGATATCCGCCAGATGACCTCGGACATCGTCCCAGTGAATCGCAATCTTATGGATCATCCAACCGAAGATCGCAGCCATGAACAGAACGCTCGCCAAAGGTCGCAGCCAGGGCTTCGCGCCTTCCAGGCGGAGGATTGATCGTCAGCGACGGCAGTTGGGTCCATGTCGGTTCCACAGAGGATACGGTCACCGCTGGAAATTGTTGCCGGAATCAAATAATTCGCAACGCCCAGCCCGCTTCTCCAGTCTGTTTCTCCAGCCTACTTCTCCAGCCGCTTTTCCGGCCCCATGGTCTCCTGCGTATTATTGCTTTAGCGGTGCCTGCCCGGCGTGCACGGACTTCAGATCTGTTTCGTTCTTCGGCTGTAATCCTGTAATCTGCCGACGTGATGTCCGAAGTTGCCGTCCCATCCGAATCACCATCCGTTCCGGCGAAGCTTTCGCCGGCGATGGCGCAGTATCGCGAGTTCAAATCCAAACATCCGGGGTACTGTCTTTTCTTTCGAATGGGCGATTTCTACGAGATGTTCTGGGACGATGCGAAGCTGGCCGCCCGCGTGCTTGGGGTCGCGCTCACCAGCCGAAACAAAGGCGCCGCCGACGAGATCCCGATGGCGGGCGTGCCGTTTCATGCCGCCGAGGGATATCTCCGGAAGATGATCGCCGCGGGTCACAAGGTCGCGATTTGCGAGCAGATGGAGAACCCCGCCGACGCCAAAGGACTCATCAGGCGGCGAAGTGGTTCGCCTGATGACACCGGGCACGTTGACCGATGACCCGCTGCTGGAAAGCGCCGCGGATAATTTCCTGGCTGCGGTCGCATTCTCGGTTACCCGCACCGATGGATTCCGCGCCGGTCTTGCGTGGGTGGAACTCTCCACCGGCACCTGCGTCGGCATGACCGGGACCGAAGCGCAGGTGCTGGACGAAATTGCCCGCCTGCGCCCGGTGGAAATCCTCACGCCCGAGCACGCCACCGGGCAACCGCATGAGTTTGGCAATCGCATCGCCGCCCTGGGCATCAAGAGCATCACGTCGCGTCCGGGTTGGCAGTTCACCGTCCATCACGCCCGCGAGGAGATTCAGCGGCAATGGAGCGCGCGCACCACGGCAGGCTTTGGTTTTGCCGACGACGACCCCGCCGTGCTCGCGACGGCGGCGCTGCTCAGCTATCTGCAGGAAACGCAGAAGACCGGCGTCGGGCATCTTCGCCCGCTGCATCGGCATGTGGTCGATGACCACCTCGCGGTCGATCCTGCAAGTTGGCGTAGCCTCGAGATCGACCGCACGCTGCGTTCTGGCGGCACGGAAGGAACGTTGCTGTCCGCCATCGACCGGACCAAAACACCCATGGGTGCCCGTTCACTGCGGCAGTGGCTTCGCTATCCGCTGCGCGATCTGGAGCATATCCAGGCCCGCCAGTCCGCAATCGCCGCGCTGCTTGAATCCGCTGTTGTGTTGAAGGAAATCGTCAATCATCTTGACGACATCTGCGATATCGAGCGCATCGTCGGGAGGGTCGCCGTCGCGCGCGTGGGCCCGCGCGACCTGGCGGCGCTGCGCGCTGTGTGGCTGCATTGCCAAAGTTTCTCGACCGCCTGGTGCAGCTTCCCCGCGCCAGTGAGGTTGCGCCGGAGCTGAACGCGATGCTTCCATTCTGCCTGGAACAGGCAAAAAGCCTGCAAAACGCCGTAAAATCCGACCCGGCCCCGCATCTGCGCGAAGGCGGTGTCATTGCACCGGGCTATGATGCCGAACTCGATCGCCTGCACGATATTGCCACCAACAGTCAGCAGTGGCTTGCCAACTATCAGGCAAAACTCTCGGCAGATACCAGCATTCCCACGCTGAAGATCGGCTACAACAAGGTTTTCGGTTACTACATCGAAGTCACGCACGCGCATCGCGAAAAAGCGCCGATGGGCTGGACGCGCAAGCAAACCACCACCAATTCCGAGCGGTACATCACCGTTGAGTTAAAAGATTTTGAAACAGAAGCCGTCGGAGCGCGCGACAAGGCCATCGCGCTGGAACAGCAACTCTTCGAGCAGATCCGCCAGTCGCTTTTGCCGCATGTTACCTGCTATCAGGAGTTGGCATACGCGATCGCGCGGGTGGATGTGCTCTGCTCGCTGGCGTCGCTGGCGCATGAGCGGCACTATTGCCGACCTGTCGTGAACGATGAAAAACAGCTGATTATCGTTGACGGTCGTCATCCCGTGCTCGATCAGCAATTGGGCAGCGAGTTTGTCGCCAATGACGTTCACTTCGGCCCGGGAGATTCACTGCAGTTGATTACCGGTCCAAACATGGCCGGCAAAAGTACATTCATTCGGCAGGTTGCGCTGATTACGCTGCTCGCGCAGGTGGGCAGTTATGTTCCCGCCCGCAGCGCGACGATCGGAATCTGCGATCGGCTTTTCACGCGCATCGGCGCAAATGATGAACTGCACGGCGGTCAGTCCACCTTCATGGTTGAGATGACCGAGACCGCCAACATCTTAAACAACGCCACCGATCGCAGCCTGGTGATCCTGGACGAAATCGGCCGCGGCACGAGCACGCTGGACGGTCTCAGCCTGGCGTGGGCAATAGCCGAGCACATCGCGGGTCTGCTCTGCTGTCGAACGCTTTTTGCCACGCATTACCACGAACTGACCGACCTGGCGGATCGATACACGGGTGTAAAAAATCTCAACGTGTCGGTCCGCGAGTGGGAAGACCAGGTGATCTTCCTGCACCGCATCGTCGAAGGCGGGACCGATCGATCCTATGGAATTCACGTCGCACGCCTGGCAGGCGTTCCCCGCGAAGTGCTGGACCGAGCGCGACAGCTGCTGGGCGAACTGGCGGTGCAACACATCGCCCGTCCGAAAATCAGCCGGCGCGGGCGATCGGAAAAGCTGGAAAAAGATGCGAACCAAATGCCGCTGTTTGTGGACCCCGCGGTGGAGTTGATGCAGTCACTCGCAGGCACAAATCTCGATGCACTCAGCCCCCTGCAGGCGTTTGAACTGCTGCGGGCATGGCAAGCCAGATACAAAGCCTGATACATCCAGCTTTGTTTCAGGCAGAAGCACCGGCGATGCGCGACGCAGATGCGCCGGATACGTGATCAGCCTTTTTGCAGATCTTCCGTCGCATCCGGGGTACCACCTTTTCCGCCCGTGCGGGGGTGGCGCTTCGCCTCGGGATCGGTGATATCCTGCGGCGTCTGGTCCCAGCCCAGTGGTTCCTCTTCCAGCATGGAATGATCCGGTTGCCTGGGTCGTGTGGCCGCTTCCTGGGAATTAATCTGCTTGCCCCCGTCCTGGGCATGGCGGACGGACATGGGCATCTGGTCCTGTCGCGGTGTCGGGGTTGCCTTGGCATTATGATCCATGCGGCCCTGCCCGGCTTCGTGTTCGGGATGCGACCGCTCGTAGGTATCGCTGGGATCCGGAACCTGCTTGTCAGAGGTGGGTTGCGATTGCTCAGCCATAATCAATTCCTTTCGCTGCTCACTACGATACGCCGCCGACACGCATCTGATGAACGGCAAAACTGCCGCGTTCAGTGGAAATGCTTCAACCGGCGCGTATCGGCCCATGGGCTTGGCGGTTTTTCTCAGTTAAGATAGTTGACCCTTGGCGGCTTTGATTTCACAGTTTCTCCCGCGTGATTATCCCTGCCTGATCGTGGGCGTTGTGCTGGCGATTTACTGGTTGAGGGTGACGCGGATGGCGTGGAAAATGCGCCGCAAGACCGGTCGCGCCGCCAACTTCATTCCCACCGAACCGCTTGGGAAGTTTTTTGCGCATTCTCTGGCAGCCGATCATCGTCCTGTGGATTTTTTTACCGCTGATCGCTGCCTTCAAAGCGCCTTCTCACACGCTGGATCGCCCGCTTTTTGAATCGTCGATCGCCCGGTGGATCGGCGCGGTCGTGGCCGTCTTCTGTCTGCTGGCGACCCGGGCCTGCTGGAGACGCATGGGCAAATCGTGGCGCATGGGGATCGACCCCGGCGAAAAAACCGAGCTGATTTTCACCGGACCTTATGCGTATGTGCGCCATCCCATTTATGCGCTGTCCAGCCTTTTGATGGTCTGCACCGCGATCATCCTGCCGAGCATGATGATGATCGGCGTCGCGGTTGTTCACCTGCTGCTATTGCAGTGGGAAGCCCGGCGCGAGGAACGGAATCTTCTGCGCATTCACGGTCAGCCTTACGATCGATATCGCGCACGGGTCGGACGATTTTTCCCTGTTTCGTTTGTGAAATGAACGGCACACCGCTCAACATTCTCCAGAAATTGATGCGTCGCTGGGATGCGGTGCATCCATATAACGCTGCCCAGGTCATGAAACTGACCGGCAGCGCCGATGCCCAGGCCTGGAACCGAGCCTGGGAATCCACCGTGGTGCAAACCGGGCTCGGCGCGGTTTGCGTCGATCGCGACCGATATGATTTTGTGCCGCTGAATGGTCGTCTTGCTTCTTATGGTGTGCGGCTATCAACGCTCGATTTATCCGAGCATATTTCCATGGAATTGAATCGAGCGTTCGACGATCCCGGCGAACCGCCGTTCCGACCTTTTCTCATCCAGACGGATGGCTTTTTTTACGCCGGGCTGGTCTACCAGCATTGGTTGGCTGACAGCGCATCGATTCGAATGTTGATGCACGAATGGTTTGCGCGCGTGTTCGACCCCGCCGCGGCATCAGCAAAGGCGATGGATCGATCGACCTGCGGTTATTGGGGGACAATGGCCTCGCAGCACCGGGGCCTTGCCGTCGCGCGAAGCGTTGTCGACATGACCCGCCGGCATGTGCGGCTTCGACGGGTGCAGAAAATCGACAGCACCGCCCTGGACGATCGTGCCACGCGCTTTGAACTTTTCGACACCGCGCCCGGCCTGATCGATCACGTGCGCGACACCGCCCGAAGCCGGCAGGTAAAAGTGAACGATATTTTCCTGGCTGCGTTGATCCAGACCTGCGCCGGCACGTTCCGCTGCAATCCCGTAAAAAACGAACGGATATCGCGGTGGGTTCGGTGGTGGATCTTCGCCCCTGGTGCCGCCAAAACATTGCCGACACTTTCGGGCTGTTTCTGGGGTTTACCAATGTGATTTGCCAGCCGTCGGACCTTGAAAATTTCGAGCAGGTGCTTTGCTCCGTTGCGGCGCAGACGCGATTGCAGAAAACCAACGGCATGGCACCGGCAAACCTGATCTGGATGGCCGGCGCGTTCCACGTCGGCAAGCTTTCCAAACCAGGCGAGTTGTATCACTTCTACCGAAAGGAACTTCCTCTTGCCGGTGGAATTTCCAACGTGGATTTAAGCCACGCCTGGATGCACCGCTATCATCCCGCCCCGCTCCTGGATTACATTCGCATCAGCCCCACGGGTCCGATGGCCCCGATGGCGATCACCACTACCACGCTGGGCCGGCAATTTCACCTGGGACTCACGCATCGCACCGGGTTAATCTCGATCGAGAAGGCCAGGGCCCTCATAGCTACTTTTGTGGCCCGCCTGGAATCGCTGTAAAATCGGGGCATTTCATTTGACGCCAGGAGCGACCGTGTCGATATCCGCCGTGATGTCCGCTGAGACATTGCCTGTGGCCCAGTTTATCCCGCCCATCAGCAGATTTGTGTAAATCGGGTTGGTCCACACATCTTCGCGATGCCCGATGCTGGTGTAGAACACCCTGCCTTTGCCGTGCATGCGGGCCCAGGTGCTTGGATAGGCGGGACGTTTGTAGGCGTCGCCTTTCATGCCCTGCGTTTCCTGCAGCAGTATCACATGAAGATCCGGGGCAAAGTGTTTCATTGTGTACCACTCTTCATGCAGCGTGATGTCTTTATCAGGCAGACCCGGAAATTTTGTGTCCGCCAGGTGACAGGTGCTGTCCTGCTGCTGACCGTGGCGGACAAATTCACCACCAATCATCTTGATGTACGGGTCGATCTCATCGCCTGTGCCGTGGAACGTGTCGGTCGCACAATGAATGCCGACAAATCCTTTTCCGCCGTTCACCGCATCCAGCAGTGCCTGCTTTCCGCCCTGGGGCATCGGCGGTTGTTTGTCGGTTCCCGCGGTGGCCAGATCACCGGTGGTGTAAAAGACAAACGCATCAAATTCATCAAGCTTTTCAGATGTGAACAGCCCGCCGTCCTTGCTGGCAACGACATCGAAACCCTTCGCCTTGCCGGTATCGATCAGGATCTTTTCGGCAAACGCAAGGTCCTTGCCATTGCGCTTCACGACACTGTGCTGATAGCCTGATGACTTGGTGAAGAACAGAATCTTCTTCGGTTTCTCATCGGCCGCCAGCAGCGGAGAGCGGAGGTAAAGTGCTTCGCTTAACAGCGCGGCGCATTTTAACATCTCCCGGCGAGTAATCTGGTTCATCGTTTCAGCTCCTTGATGATGTTCCGCACTTTTTCCTCGATCTGATTCAATGCTTCGACCGGTCCGGATTTGTCCAGGTCGTGGATATGCCAATACTCCACGCGATCGGGCCAGCCGGGATAACGCTGGGTGAGGTAAGGCCGATGCTCGGCTTCCTTCAGCGCAATGATGCGATCGGCCGCGGCCAGGTCCGCTTCGGTCACCTGCCGGGGAAAACGGATCGGATCGCTGATTTGAATTCCACGCTGATTCAAACCTGCATGGGCATGCGCGCTCACCGGACCGAAATTGTGTATACCGATCTCCAGCGCAAGCGCCGCGAATCGGCTGCCCAGTCCAGCGCGTGTTCTTTTGCAAGTGAATTGAATAATTCCTCGGCGAACCGGCTTCTGTAATAATTCCCCGTGCAGAGAAACAGAATAACGCTTGGCATAATCCCTTTGAGATGTCGACTTGATTACTCGCTGGTACGCCCACCGAAGTAATCGTCGGCAACGCGCAGGCGATTATCGTGATATGCGTCGATCAACCGCTGAAGCATATCGATCTGGCAGCGCAGTTCTTCACCGCGTTCGGTATCGCCAATCCTTCGCGGGCTGGGCCAGGTGCGAATGACAGACACGCTTGGAATAATGTCCACACCGTCCCGGACGGCTGCTTCAACCGATTCAAAATGATGGTGTTTCACCAGCAGTGTTTTGTCGGCCTCGAGCACCAGGGTAAAACCATGGTCGCCGTACGCTTCGCTGAACGCGCCGTCGATTGTGATGGCTTTCCCGCTGCGCTTCATCGGGGATTCACCTTTTTCGATTTTCACCGGAACGTGTCCGTTGACGATCAGCGCCTGCTCCGCGGTCACTCCGAACTCGGCCAGGACTTTTTCGCAGAACCCTTTCTCGTGAATCAACGAAAAATAAGGATCCTTGGTTTCATGATGCGGCTTGGGATCAGCAATGAAATCGCGTTCCAGTGTCGCGATGCGATCCTTGCCAAACAGCGGTGAACGCGGCCCGCTCCAGAGATACCACAACAGGTCCAGGTCCGGCTCTGCCTGATGCTCCAGCGCGGTGTACAACCCGCTCGATCGCATCAAACATCGCGCGACCGGCAACGGGCTTTCCATCGATACCAAGGGGCAGGAAATTTCCTTCGGCGTCGCAGGGGACGCAGCCGTGGAAAATCAGGTGATCGTCCCTCACCAGGTACATCGAACCATGCCCCACGATGTATTGCATATGTTCCCGGAGCTTCTGGCTGGCCAGGAATGAGCCACGCAGTCGCTCGAGGCAGATGGCTTCGTCGTCGGTCAGCGCATACGGATCGGCGGGATCGACCGTGGGCAGATACGTGTCGCGCAGCGGGTAGGTGTCGCCGTCGATGGTGATCGTGCCGGCTTTCTGGTCGATGCGGTGCAGCAGTCGACGGTGGTCCAGATTCCACTGGGCGTTGCGCGCGAGCAGTTTCCCCTCGACCTTGAACTGAATGACCGCGATCGCCTTTTGCATGCGCGCGACCAGATCCAGCGGACGCATTCCACCGGCTTTGGGGCGGAAAAATTTCGCGGGGTCGTCGTTGTAAATCGTGCGGGCCAGATGCTCCAGCGGGGTGAGCGGAATGCTGTAGCCTTCATCGAGCTGACCGATTCGCCGATAGCGCAGCGAGATGCGCAGGACCGTGCAGATCAGCGCGTCGTGCCCCAGGCTCGCGCCCAGCCACGCCATGTCGTGATTTCCCCAGATGAATGAAACATAAGGCTGCTGGCGGAGGTAATCGACCACCTTGTCGCCGCGCGGCCCGCGGTCCCAGCAGTCTCCACCGATGATCAATTCGCGAATCGCCAGGTTGCGGATGAGCCGGCCGATCAGATGGATCAGGTGGAGCACCCTGCCACGCTCGGCAAGCTTGTCGACGATCGCCTCCATAAATTCGGGCCCGCGCGTGCTGGTCGGCACATGCAGGATTTCGACAAGCAGCTGTTTGTATTCGTCCGGATAGACCTTCATCGCCCGCTTGAGGCTGTAACGGGCGCTGAGCACGCGGACCAGTTCAAGCTGGTTGCGCAATGTCCGGATCGCATACGCGCGCAGCTCGGCAAACGGCATGGGATTCTGCTCCATCCGCTCGATCACCTCGGCCGGATAGAAACTTAACGTGATAAACTCCTGAAATTCCCGGGCGTCCATCCGGGCGGCAAACATATGCTCGATCAGCGGACGCAGCGTGCCCGACGCATTGTTAATCACATGGCGAAGCTTCTTATCTTCGCCGTGGATGTCACTGATTACATGACAGGTTCCCTTGGGCAGCGTGAGAACGGCGGACAACCGGGCGATTTCTGCCATCGCCGAGTCGACGCACGGAAACTGGCTCGATAACGCGCACAACAGGGCCAGTTCGTACTCGGCTCCTAACGCAATAGTCGGATGCGTGGTTGTATTCATGGGTCCCGATCATGATCGTCGGTTCCGATTTCGTTCTCAAGTTTCTTTTGTAAGGAAATGACAGCAGGGCTATAATTCAGTGTCGAACCCAAAAAGACATCTGCTGAGCGAAAACGCCAGATCCTGGTCGACGGCGCGCTTTTATCGGAGCAAACATGAAAATCAAAGGTTTTAGTTCCCTGCTGTTGCTTGGCCTGACCGCACTGGCGCCGGTGCCATCGGCAAAAATTTCCCGCACGATCACGGGCGATTATGTGGAAGCCCGCACCGCCAGCGTCTTTGCAGGCGCATGCCATTATAACGGCGAGCTGGTTACCTCCGGCCGCGACGCAATCCTTGCCTGGAGCGTCTGGCATGGTACATGGAATGGGGTGGATTTATCGGGAGTTCGCGCTGTCGCGGCGATCTCCAGTGACCAAAACCTCGGCGATCCTGCTGTTGTTCGCAACACCGAGCTGGTCATTGACCCAGCGGCCACCCCTGCTCAGTCCGCAGCATTCGCCGACTGGCTTGGCAGCACAGATGGTTCGCAGTTGGGGCATATCCTCCCTGCACGCAAGGCGAGAATCTCGTTTTCGCACCAGGACGGCGAATACACCGTCAACGCCGACGGAATGGCTGCCATGAGCGTTCAACCCATGCCCAATAACGAATGCTGCACGCAGCCCCACCTGGTTTGGTACGAACCTTTGATGCCGTTGCAGCATCGCAAAGTCGGATACACCGAATCGGCCAGCTACTCAGCCGGCAAGGTCGGCGATACCTGGGATCGGTCCGATGAAAACAGCGCGTTTTACGGATCGTTCAGCAGTGCGGGACGGTAATAACCAACATATCGTTTGTGAGCTGAGGCAATTTTGCTAGCATGTTAATTTCATGGCACTCGAATCGGAAAAACAACAGCCCACCGCCCTTGAAAAACGGGCGTTTAATGAAAGCCTGATGTCCGAAGCCCTGCAAAAGCAGGCTGCGTCGCGTAAGGCCAAAACCCCGCCGCGCGAGATGCCTGTAACACCAACGCTGCCAAGAATGCCCAAGCCGCACAAGCGTCGCGGACGCTAGTCCGACGAATGTGCGATTTTTCGTGCGACTTCTCAATCCCGCAGCGATTCCATACACTGCACGACCCATGTATCGCACCTTCGTCATCCTGCGTCACACGTTCACCGAAGCGGTGGTTCAACCGATCTATTCGGTGGTGCTCGCTTTAGGGGCAACCATTCTGCTGATCTTTTCAGCGCTGCCGTTCTTTACCCTCGGTGAAGACACGAAGATGTTTAAAGCGGTCGGGCTGGATGTCGTGCTGCTGCTGGTAATGATCGCAACGCTGTTTGCCACCAGCAAATCGATATTCGAGGAAATCGAAGACCGCACCATGCTCACACTGATGAGCAAACCCGTTTTCAAGTGGGAAGTTTTACTTGGCAAATACCTCGGCATAGTACTTTCCGCCCTGGCGGCGATCGCGGTGCTGGGCGGTGTGTTAATCCTCTGCCTCTGCTGGCGCATTCCCGGCGACGCGATGCTGCGAACCAGTTCCCTGGATGAGCGCGAAATCCAGCAGATCTTCGACCTCCGCTTGATGCATGCCATGGGCCTCTTACCCAGCCTGGTGCTCATGTGGCTGCAGATCTGTGTGCTGGCTGCTTTGGGTGTGGCGCTCTCCACCCGGTTTTCACTGGTGGTCAACCTTCCGGTGGTCATCCTGCTTTATATTGCAGGCAATCTCACCCGTTTTATGTTCCCCCTGACCGATGGCTCAGGCAGCCTGATGGACCACCGCTCCGCGCCGGTTAAGGCTTTTGCCTGCGCGATCAGTGTATTGCTGCCGTATCTGCAGATTTTTGATCTCCGCACGCTCACCGTCTACAAAACCATTCGCGTGGGCGCGTCTTTCGCCGGTGATCCGCAGGGCGTTAATCTCGGGGTCATCTGGAGCTACGTCGGCATCGCCTGCCTCTATTGCATCTGTTACAGCATTTTTTCGTTAAGCGCCGGCATGTGGCTTTTCGAAGGCCGCGAACTCGGCGGGGCTGAAGGCTAACGCCGGAACGAAAATTCGATTGGCCAATGACTTCCTCAAAGGCTTACGCTTTTGCCAGTCTCGGCACTGCGATACATCGCCTCAATCATCTGCATCAACACTACCGCCTGCTCTGCCGCGAATAATGGCAAAGCCTTCCCCAGGATGCATTCGCGAAACTGCCTGAGCATCGCCGCATGACCCGCCACCTTCGGCTGCTTTAACGGCGTCTGCTTCACGTCCCCTTTGCCTCCAAACCCGCGATACAGCATCGGCCCGGCGGGGGTATACACTTCAACTCCCCCGCTGCTTCCATAAATTCGGCACGCGGTACCGTTCTGCGCCGGGGCCTGGTTGATCGCCCAGCTGACCGCCAGTTCCAGTGATTTTCCGCCTTCAAATCGCACCAGCGCAAACGCTGCGTCTTCGACCGTGTCAGGTCCGCCGGCCGGGTCGGCAAACGCCTGGCGGGTGATGGCATATACACTGGCGGGTTTGGGATGGCCCAGCAAATGCCAACCGATGTCGAGCATGTGCGATCCGATATCCAGCAACGCCCCGCCCCCGGACTTGGCTCGATCGGTGTACCATCCCGTGCCCGCGGGAATCCCGCGCATGCGCATCAAACTCGACCGGACATGCAGCATATCGCCGGCGTATGCCTTATCCAGTGCCTGCCGGGTCGCCAGTTCCGCGCCGCCAAAACGCCGTTGATACGCATAGGTCAACACCTTCTGCGCCTTGCCCGCGGCGGCTGCAAGCTGCCTGGCCTCCTTGGCGGACAATCCAGGCGGTGTTTCCAGGATGACATGCTTCTTTGCCTTCAAAGCCGCCAAAGCAATGGGAAGATGCAGCGCCGTCGGAAGGCAGATGCTGACAGCCTCGACCTCCTTGTCGGCAATCAATTCCCGGGCATCGGCATATTGACGGGCGCTTGACCAGCCTTCTGCCAGCTTCGCGCACCGATCCGGAATCAAATCCGCAACCGCCACCACCGCAAAACCGCCCGCCTCCTGATATCCCCGCACTGCGCCAGCCCCGGCCAACCTCCACCGATAATTCCAACCTTCGTACCCTGCGACATCCCTGTTCCTCGTTAAGCCGCGCCGGTGCTTTTCCACCGGTCGGGTCCACCGTTCCACGCGATCGATCTTAAAACACTTACCGCTGGGCATTTCTCACTGAAACAACCGCAGGCAGATCCTCCGCTCCGTTTGAACTGATCAAATTCTTCGCCGCCCCCAGCACTGAATATCGATCGTATCCATCGTGCGGCATCGGGTAGGTCGCGCCGATCAACGATATCGCGATGCTGATCGCCAGGAGAACAGCCGCCGTCGCCCACACCGCGGGGTGATGGTCCTTTCGAATCCACGCGCCCGACCAGAACAACACCAGCGGCAGAAAAACCACGTACCAGCGATTGCCAAACATCGCCCAGCGCCAGTCGACCCCCAGCCACACATAGCGCAGCACGATAATCAGCGCACCTGCCGTCGTAGCGACGGCGAGCATCTTGGTGGTCGCCGGCCAGTGCCGATGCATCACACTGGCGACGCCCATCATTCCCAAAATCAGGATCGGGAAATGCGTCAGCAATCCATGATTGCCGCAGAATGCGCCGATCAACCGGGCGATATACGCCAGCACCATCTGCCCCGTGCTTGGAGGGCCCGACAGTGAATCATCGTCCGCCTCCAGCGTCTTGGCCGATGCCGCCGCTGGCAAGGGGACCACCATCTGGCGCACGGGGTAGCCATTGACTGACGCCAATCCCAGTCGCCAGTCGCCGGTAATGGGAACGCTCAGCGACAGGTGCAGCATAAGCGGCGGGACCATCCCGATGCAGTACATCAGCACCCCACCGATGCGCAGGCTCCAGCGCCAGCGCATCACGAGGATGACCCCGATGAAGAGGATGGTAAACACCACCGCAGCCGGGTCGATTGCCGCGGCCAGGGCGGCAAAAAAGCCCGCAGCTGTTAGAAAACCTCCGCTGCGTAAAGGGGATCTCACCAGGCTGACCTGCACCAGCACCGCTGCCGACCCGAGCACCAGCGCCGCGGCCGGCGCATAGGGGTTAAGCACCGTGGCGTAGCTGATCATTCCACTGCCCAGCACCACCGCCAGCGCGAGCCCCGCGCGCCAGGGTCGTCGCAGTTCGAACAATCGTCCCATGCGATAAAGCATTCCCGCCGCGGCGGCCACGGGGATTGTGACCCCCATCATCGTCAGCAGGTATTCCACCAGCGCGGGTCTGTTCCCAAAACTAATCCCCAGCTTGTAAAGCACCCAGTAAGGCCCGGCGAGCAGTAAACCCAGCGTAGGGGGCTGGTCGCTGTAATACACCTCTGCCACCTTCACGCGCTGGCGGGTGTGCGAAAACTGCGTTCCTTCAATTGCAAAGCTCTGCTGCTCCACTAGCGCCTGCACGGTGGCCCAGCGCGAGATTTCCTCATCGCTCATCTGGGATTTCAGGGGATGACGCAGCGGTGACAGCAACGGAAGACAGACCAGCAGAACCACGATCGGCGCGGACAAAGACCAGGGCCGAACATGTTTTCGGCGCGAGTAAGCCCGGAGATAGGCAGCGAGGGAATGCAAATTAAATTCGAAGTACGAAATCCAGGCCGTCGCGCTTCGTCCTGCTGATTCGCATCGGCGCGCCGCGGCATGCTCAGTACATCTTCAAAAACTGCACGTAATTTCCCAGTATCTTATTCCCCAGACGCTCGTACATCGGATAATTCTTCGCCGTATCGTCCCGCACTTTTTTCACACCGTCGGTTCCCAATACCTTCAGCACATCCTCCTTTGCGCCGCTGAGCATGGCTTCGATGCTCTGGGGATTGCTCTCGATGTGATACTGGAATCCAAACAGGCGATTTTTAAATCGAAACGCCTGGTTTCGGCAAAGCTTTGAAGAACTCAACAGGGCATTTCCCGTCGGTGGTGGCGGAGCCGGAGGCGGCGCTGGATTGGCCAGCGCGGGCAGCTTGGGCAGATCGAATGTGTCGTAATGCCAGTGGAACATATTCACCCCGTCGTGCATGCCCATCACGATCGGTTCCGTGCCGCCGGGGAACGGAAAGGTCACCGGGAACCAGCCGATTTCAGGCAACGGCACGACCGGATCCAGCGGCACGGGGGGTTGTCCGTGACCAGCGGGCGGTCCCATCTTCACGTTGGGGTACACCTTCGCGCGGCTGCATGCGCCAGCAGCTGCGCCCCAAAGCAGATGCCCAGCACCGCGCGGTCCGCTCGCACCACGCGCTGCAGCAGTTCGACTTCCTTTGCCAGAAACGGAAATTTTTCACTGCCGATGTCCGTCACCCCCATCGGACCGCCCAGCACAATCAGGGTTCGCAGTTCATCCAGGTCCGCGGGCACTTCATCCCCGCGATACAGATGACGCACTTCCGTTGGAATGCCAAAATCCCGAAACACCGGCACAATTCGCCCGGGGCCTTCGTGTTCCACATGCTGCAGAATGACCGCTTTGCTCATAGCCCCACATTGGCGCGGCCAAATACAGTGTTGTCAAGCGCCCATGCCAACGTCGACGTCCCTCTTTCACTTCATCGTCACCACCGCGCTGCGCACCTGCTCGAAATCGCCGGCATCCAGGTTCGCCCAGTTCCCCGCAACCTTGTATTGCCTGTAGAACATCACCGTATTCAAAGCCGCTGGATTGATCCTGTATTCCTTCAGATCGTGGTCGGCTGTCTGCGGGTCAGGATAACAAATCCCAATGTGGCTCAGGTGTTCCGACGCTGCCCTCTGCTTCAGCTGCTCCGGCGAAGCAGAATCCACCACCACCACAAAGCCTTTTAGATCCATCGGCCTTTGCTCGACCACCAGATTTTCCAATCGCCCCGCGAGTTGCCAGGCGTTTTTCCCATCGCGTGTGAAGATCACCACAGCAGGTCGAGCTTCGTAGGTGCAGACCGGGCAGGCGTTTGTCCCCGCGTTCGGGCCGGCCACATGGATCGGGTTCCAGGGGATAATATCCTCCCCCTTCTGCAGGCCCGATTGAACCACCGGCGGGGAGGCGAGCCCCGCGCATCCAGACATCACCATTAAAATCGCAGGAAGTAACGGATGATGCACGCTCGATTTCCACATGACTTTTTAACTCCTGACTTCCGCCGAAGATCATAGGCGGGCATCGGGTTTCAAAAACCAAATCCCAACACCGCCACTGATTGATAGCCTCCTGTATTGCTTTCCCCTTCCACCCATACTACGGTTCCTGCCCAAAAGGAGATTGCCATGATTCGGCTTGCCGATCGTATTGCGCTGGTATCGGATTCCATCACACTGGCGGTCAGCGCCAAGGCCAACGCGCTGAAAAAAGCGGGAGTGGATGTCGTCGGTTTCGGAGCCGGTGAACCGGATTTTGACACACCCGGATTTATCAAGGAAGCCGCCAAGGCCGCCCTGGACAAAGGGCAGACCAAATACACCCCGACCCCTTGTTTTCCCGAGTTGAAAGCCGCCATAGCAGCCAAGTTCAATACCGAAAACAAACTGCCTTATAAGCCCGACCAGATCAGTGTCGGCGCGGGTGGAAAGCATTGCCTTTACATGGCGTTCATGGCCCTTCTCAACCCCGGCGATGAGGTGCTCATCCCCAGCCCTTACTGGGTCAGCTATCCCGAACAGGTGAAACTCGCCGGTGGGATCAACAAAATTATCCGCGGTGAAGAATCCAACGGATTCAAAATCACCCCCGCGCAGCTCGAATCAGCCATCACCGAAAAAACCAGGGTGCTGGTCCTCAACAGCCCCAGCAACCCCGCCGGGCATGCCTATTCCCCCGACGAGCTTAAAGCCCTGGCGGATGTGGTTGCGCAGCACCCGAACATCATTGTCTTCAGCGACGAGATTTACGAAAAACTGATCTACGACGGGCTGAAATTTGTCAGTTTTGCCGGCCTCCATCCTGCTTTGATGGATCGCACCCTGACGTTTAACTGCCACAGCAAAAGCTTTGCGATGACCGGCTGGCGCATTGGTTATGTCGGTGGTCCGCGGATTGTTATCGACGCCATGAACAAGCTGCAAAGCCAGATGACCAGCCACATCACCAGCTTCACGCAGATTCCCGCCGCCCTGGCGCTGACCGACCCGCGCGGCGCTGAAAGCATCGAAGCGATGCGCGTCCAGTTTGAAAAACGTGCCCATCACATGCACCAGCGCCTCAGCGACCTGCCGAAGATCACCTGCGTTAAACCCGCCGGCGCGTTTTACTGTTTCCCCAATATCAGCGCGTATCTTGGAAAATCGGTTGGCGGGGTCACGCTGACCGATGCCGTGAGCTTTTCGGCTGCCCTGCTCGAGCAAAGTCATGTAGCCGTCGTGCCGGGCAATGATAGCGGATTCAATACCCACATCCGCCTGAGTTTCGCCACCAGCATGGAGCAAATCGACAAAGGCATCGACCGCATCAAAACGTTCCTGGCAAACGCAGGCTGATGATCGCCAGCGTTTGCGTCGACCAGTAGAAACGCATCAGATTCCACCGGTAGTCACTCCGTGCAGCCCGCCGCGATTGTGCGGCTGGCTGCAGGGACATCTCGCCAACATCAAATCACTCCCGCGCGAAACGCGCTGATCCACGACTTTTACTAAAACCTCGCCACCGCACCGCTTTCTCACGCGTCACATCTACGGACGCCCTATCTCACCCGTAAATATTTTGCTTGACTACGCGAAACATCATGTTATATTTTGTTAGTAATCTGTTCGGGTCTATTTAACCAAGGACAAACCGATGCCCGCCATCAAAGTATTGCAGGACAATGCCCTCTCACCCTGGCAACTTCGCCGGTTGCGAAATCGCCTTCGTCGATCGACGTGCAGCGAGACATGGATTGACGATCAGATCGTCGTGCGCAGGTTTATTGACAGTGATGGCGATGAAATTCAGCAGTGGGTTCACGATCCCCGCGTCTTCCCGCCCGGCGGTCGGCGCGACACCAAAATGCGCTGGTGCCGCTGCTGCGGGCGCGACACGCCCCGGCCAGCGGTGCAATTGATCGAATACCGCCTCGCCCGCCACGGGCCGGTGGTGGCGGCGACGCTGCAGTGTGATGATTGCCGCATCAGTATCGACCAGGAACTTCACGCTGAGCTGTATGCCGCCGGTCTGCATCTGCAACCCGCGGGCAGCAAATCGGTCGTCTCCCGCCACGCACTGAATCAGGATCGACGCCGCCCGCAGTAATCAAAACTCGCAAAAAATTTTCTTAAATACAGGATATATCATGACATATGTAGAAATTTCCCTCGAACCACGTCGTATTCGCGCCTCTGTAGATATGGGAAACAGATTAAAAACCAGTGCCTCAGCAGTGGATCGCAGGGCTCTTGCCCTGACTCGATTAAGGCAGTTATCACCTTGCGAGCTGCGGATCTGCCTGATGCATTTGCTCGAGGGTCACTCGCAGGTGCAGGTCGCTGAGTGGCTGGGTATTACGCTTCGCACGGTTCAGCGGCATATCACCCGGGCGATCTTAAAAGTTCCCGAGCTCAAACCCCTGCGAACCAAGAGCCTGCTGAAACCGCCTCGACCCAAAATCTGTGCGTTCAGCCAACTCAAAGGCGGGGAACGCGGGCCATTTAATCCCGACGAAATCTAACCCGGCTGGAATGCTTCCAGCTTTTTCGAGCCTCCCATCCCTCGCCGGCCCGCGTTCATCACCTCGCTCGCCGCGGGCCGGCGAATCATGGGCGTTAGCGAAGCGTCCGTCGCACCCCAGACCTCGATACCTCACCCGGCGGCTATGCCGCGCTAGTTTCTTCGAGAGTCAGCATTTCCCCGTTTCTAAACAAGGAGTTTTTATGAATCAGATCGAGCCCTATATCGCGCAGTTGATTATCAGCGTCCTGCACAAATCCGCACCTGCCATGACGGTAGACGATGACGCGAAGGTGACCAAAACCGTTACCGATTTTGTCGCCGCCGCTTTGGACCTGGTAGGCATTTATTTCACCCTTCGCAATGCGAGAAAGTGAGGGCGTTGTGTCTGTCCTTGCCACGATTGCAGCCGACCTTCTGAAAACACTGCTGCCTGTGTTGCTGCAGTTTCTCTGGGAGAAAGCACATGAACCCACGACAATTGAAGATGCCAAAACCGATGATGCCCGCCGCGATCGCCTGCTTGCTGCTATCCGGCTGCGGCGGAGTGCGGGTGGTGACAGTCCCCTCCACCCAACCCCGCCAGTTGGCTGAGACGGTAAACGCTTACGTCTTTATCGAAACAGCCAACGGTCAGAGAATAAAAAGCCTGAATCGCACGCCACTGTTTGAAGGCGAATGGGTGCTGAGCGATCCAGGCGGGAAGTAACCGCCGCCTCCCGATCGCAAAGCCGATTGCAGCGTTCCATTTCTAACCCCGCGCACAGCAAAACTGAGACAGCCCCATGCCGCCTGATCCCCGCATCCATTCTCTTACCAGCGAGCTCACTCGCCTGCGTAACAGCCATTCCCAGGCGGACGATCATCTCCACAGCCTGCTTCTGAAGCTGACGGAAATCCAGCTGAACCTGGCCACGCAGGATCGCACGCTGAACAAGCTGGACGAATCGGTTAACGGCAACGGCAAGCCCGGGCTGGTGCTGCGCGTGGACCGCATCGAACGCCTTGCCGGTTCGCTGGTGAAAGCCGTCTGGCTGCTGGGGGCCGCTGCCGTCACTTCCGTCGGCAGGCTCGTTATCGAACGGTTCAGATAGTCAGCTCCCCCGACACCGCGCCTTCAACATTCTTACGCA
Source organism: uncultured Phycisphaerales bacterium (assembly GCA_963792535.1). GTDB lineage: Bacteria > Planctomycetota > Phycisphaerae > Tepidisphaerales > Tepidisphaeraceae > CBDAQA01. The sequence goes on along the minus strand of CAWBWQ010000003.1, from coordinate 437,768 downwards.
TCTGTGGAGGTTTCCATGTCCACGTTCACCGATACATTTTCAGCGGCCAACGGCACCTCGCTGGACGGCTATAACGGCTGGCATCGCCGCAGTGGTGATGCCAATACCGCCAGCATCGTCGGGCATCAGGTGACGATCGCCAACGGCGGGGTCGCGCTGTTCCTGTCGCCCGCGGCTCCAAGCGGCTCGAGTGTGAATATCAGCGCCACACTCGTTGTCCCATCCACCGGATCAGCTGCCATGATCGCCGGCGTGGTGGGACAGGCCGACAGCACCGGGCAGTCTTACTACGGTCTTTTTCACAACGGCATTGTGAATTCCATCCAGCTTTATTCCTTTGTCTCCGGGACGGCGACCCTCCTGAGCAGTTTTAACACCACGCTGGGGGCCGGAACTTACCAGCTGGAACTGGACCTCCGCCCCGGCCAGCAGACCGGCAAGCTCAATAACACGGTGATCCTGTCGACAAGCAATTCTTCGGTTCCCGCGGGCAGCCTCTGTGGGATTATTTTTAACAGCACGCTTGGCAGCGGCGCGGATTCCATTTCCGCTTTCAGCGCTGGTGATTCGATCAGCATCATCGCCCCGAACGATTCGCGTCTGGCAAATGCCTATTCTCCGCTGCAATGGCGCGTGACCGCCACCGCTGCCACCGCCAACATCCTGGGCAGCGAGATGAATTTTACGTTCAGCGGCACCAGCTGCTCTCTGGGGCTCGACCTGTCCCATTGGAGCAGCGCCGCGGGCGGTTATCCGGTTGTTTCCTACAGCGTCGACAACGGCCCGCAGACGGTGGTTCAACTCAGCAGCGGGCAGACATCGCTGGCGATTGCAACAGGCATCACCAGCGCAACCCACACCGCCAGAATAACCTGGCTGATCGCCAACAATACCTCGATGAGCCGCTGGAACGACGACGGCACCGGCGGCGGCCCCGCCTGTTCGCTTCGGATCACTTCTCTTGCGATCGATGCCGGCGCAACCGTTGGCTCGGCATATCCTTTCGCTAACATCCTGCTTCTGCTGGGCGATTCGATCAGCGAATGCGACTATTCCGCGCCGGGCACTTTCCTCGCCGGCGATCCCCGCACGGACTTCAGCTATCAGATTGGAGAAGCAGTCGGTCTGGTCACCAGCCGCATCACCTATGCCGGCACCGGCTACATTGCCGGCAGCGGGGATAACATTCCGGCGGTGGGGACGCATTGGAAGAATTTCGACAGCATTCATCCACGCCCCGTTTCCACCGTGGCTTCGAGCATTATTTATGTCGTGGTGATGCACGGTGTGAACGACATTAGCGCCTCTGCCTCAGCTGCCCAGGCAGCGGCGCAGGCGCTGTATGCGGATTTGCTCGCGCAGTTGCCCAACGCCACGCTGCTGGTTTATGTCCCTTTCGGTCAGGCCATCGCAGGCACGATTACCGCCGCTGTCGCGGCAACCGCCAGCAGCAGGGTGAAACTCAGAAACCTGGGATCCGCCTGGTCCGTTGGCCTGACCAACACCGGCGTCGCCACCTATCAGTCCGCCGATGGAACGCATCCAAATACCATGACCCACGCGCTGCTGCGCGGCGCGATGGTTTCTGATATTCGCGCCGCCATCGCCGCGAGTTCCACGACGACCAGCACGCAGCGCTCAGCCGGCGGTGGATTGCTGGGCGGCATCTGAAACCCGCCAGGCTTTGCTGTTCACGCACGACAGCGCACGCACTTTTCATTGTTCATCAAGGAGACCAACAAATGCCCGTTACCACACTCGCAACCGCCACGCCCATGCCCGGTGAGATCAGGCTTGTGAACGCAAATACCTGGTATCCGCTGCAGACCGTGAGCAAACCCTGCACGAAGGTTCGACTTTCCGCCCCCACCGCGGCGAGCCCCAGTGGCGCGGTCAACGTCAAAAGCATTTTGATCTGCGAAAGCGCGACCCAGCCGACAACCACCGCCGGCGCATGGGAGCTGCCCCCTGCCGCCACGGGACTGAATTATGTGCTGGTCAGTGACGCAACGCTTGTGTGGCTGTATGCGCTGAGCGCGGGTGACGCGGTGGAATATTCCATCCAGTAAAAAGGCGCGGCGGGCTATTTCACAGCCGGGGGCAGCACTTCCACCAATTGCCAGTCCATCACCCGATCGCTTCCCATGAAGATGCGGCCGACGTTCATTCCCATGCCACCGCGCCCAGCGCCCATCGGGTTGTTGTCGGTCAGCGACAGATCTTCCTCTTTGTCTTCAGGCAGCGTGAAATCCGCCCAGCGGGTAATGGCTTTGTACCGGTATTTACCCGTCTCATTCAGATTTTGCTCGAACGTGCTGAGCGCATCGTCGCTGGCATCGGCGTTGTCATTGCCGAACAGGGTAAATCGATTGCTCATCATCACGCCCGCCTGAACGGGAGAAGGAATCGGATGATCGTTTGCAACCGCAACAAAGACCCGGCGGCCCTCCTGAAACGCTTTATGCACCACATCGGCCTGAAGCTGATACAGCTGACGGGGTGATTTATTGCTGTACAGGCTCGCGTGGTATAACAGCTGGTCGTCCTGCATCGGTGTTGCGACGGCATTGGGATCTTTCTGGGCATTGGCGTTGTTCCCCGCCGGACCGCCCCCGCCAAGGCCTCCGCCCGGACCTCCGCCAAAAGCGCCGCCAGGGCCTCCGCCCGGTGGGCCTCCGCCGCGACCACCGCCGAGGTTGCCTCGACCGCCACCACCGCGACCATTTTGGTTTTGTCGGCCACCGCCACCGCCCATGCCCTGCCGCGATCCTTCGATGCTGAACACGTTGGCTGCATAAAGTTCCCAGTCGCCGACGAACTGGATAAAGTTGGCCGGCGTGGCAATACCACCGGTATTTTCAGCAAACAGCACTGATTTGGCAGGCACTTTTTCCAGCAGCACCTGCCCGGTTTGGGCCAGGGAGAGACGGGCGCGGAAATCGTTCAGAGGGATTCTCGCCCGCGGCGAACCATCGCGAAGACCATGCACCGTGCGATAGGAACTGACGCCCGCGCCGATGGCGACGACCATCGCCACCGCCAGGGTCAACGCGATGCTGCCCGCCCGGGTCGAATCTTTTCGACCGGCCAGTAGACCGTCATGAAAACAAACCGCCGCTCCCACTAACAGTGCCGGCAGATACGTCAGGAAAAATCTCGCGTATGCATCGGCGAAATCCGGCGACCAGTAATAGGACATGTACAAAACCACGCCCGGCACCAGCCAGGCAAGCAGCATCACCGCCACGCGCCAGCTCCGGCGAAAGAGCATGACAATGCCCGCCACCGCGAAGGGAACGACAAAAAACAATCCCATGTCATAAAATTCGCGGAGGACTTTCTCCCAGTTTTGCCAGAAAAACTTCCATTGAAAGGCGACACCAAATTTGCTTTCGTTGGTCGAGTCATATCCCGTGGTGCTGCCCATCGTGTGCCGATTGACCAGAAGCAAAATGCCCACCGGCACCGCCCAGGCGAGCCCCGGCACCATCGCACGGAGATACATGCGCCAATCGGGCCATCGCAGTTTCGTGACGCAAATCGCCAGCGCCGCCATCGCGTATATGATTAAAAGGGTGGTCGCCAGATTCGCGAATTGAACCGTATCGCTGCTCCATCGTTCATCGGTTGCAGCCTTGAATGCATGGAGGTTTTCAACGTTCAGGACAATCAGCTCGACAGCCGCCGCCACCGACGCCGCCAGTGAAACAGCGAGATACGTTTTCCATTGATTCCAGGGCAGCCGCGAGAGAACCACCACGCACATGACGACAAACAGCAGGATTTCGTTGTAGCGAATGGTGGCGGCATACCCCACGAGCAATCCGCCCAGAATTCCGCGCCACGTTGAACCGGTCTGCAGCCACCGAAGGCAGAAGAACATGCCCCACACGATAAACGCCAGGCAGGAAGAATGGCTGTTGGGATTGTCCGCGAGTGTCAGCATCAATTGACTTGTGCCCAGCAGAATCGCCGCCAGCGTCGCCGCGAAACTGCCCGAAACCAGCCGGGCGAGAAAAAACATGCCCGCGACACTCGCCACCGCGGATGCGGGGCTGATGATAAACGCCCAGTAAACCCCCTGCGATGCTTCCACATGATGCCGAAGTATCGGCAGCGCGGACCCAAGCTTAAACACCCACAAAACGCAGGCATACAGCAGAGGCAAACCAAATGGATACTTGGGGAAATAGACACCGTTGGGGTTTGTTTTGCCACCGTTCGCCGCCGTGGCGGGATTCCCCTTGTCATTAATCGTCGGTGGCGTCATGCGGACAAACATCCCGCCCGTGTACGCATACGGATTGGGCAGCGTGTACTTCATGCTGAAATGCGTGGCGAGCAACCGCCCTCCCACGAGGTAAGCGTTTTGATCCACCTCGTCATCACCACTGGCGAAATATCCAAACACCACCCGCGCGAACAGCGCCGTGATCAGCAACGCCGTCACCAGCCAAACCCGGCGATAACCCCTGGGCTCGGTGACCAGCTGCGGCAGGAAATAGTCGGGTGATGCCGCCGTCTCACTAACAGGTGTCGCTTCTTCGCCAACCAGCGCCGGCCCGGGCGAGGTCAACGGTAAAGCCGAACCGGGGGACGGCAATTCAGAAGCATCAATCATCATCGACATTCAGCACGTCCTTTTAACCCTGCGCCGCAATCGCAAACGAAGATACAGCTGGTTTATTTTCATCGAGTTCGCAGCGTTACACGTCCATCGCCCCTCGCGGGCAGTGACATGCGGGCGAAGCTGAAATGTATCTAAACCTTCAAACCTGAACGCAGCATGAAGCTGTCGCTCACGCTGCTGGAAAGAATCACAATGCCCACCAGCTCAAATTCATCGTCGCATACTTCCCCCGCTCACCTTCGGTGTTTTTTACGTCGGCGGCACCACGTTCAACGGCTCATCGGGCGCGTTCGTTAAATCCTAGCCGATTGCCTCATGCCCGCGCGATATTAAAAAATTTGAATTCACGCTACAGGACACGGCCCCTCCCGTGAAACTACAGATGCCAAATACCATCCCGTTTCAGGCCAACAATATCATCGTGGGAACTTCCCTGACCCTGCTCCTGCAGTTTCCAACTGCCGGACTGGATCGATGGATCAGTTTTGAAATCACCAGTGCCGCCGGGTCGTCGGCGACGAACAATTTCGTCATCGCGCGGCAGCTGCACGATGCGGGCAGCTGGTTGAACTATATCGGCGGCAGTGATTTTCAGACCGCCACCAGCAAATACATCGCCAGCCTGCCCGGACCCAATCAATTGCCCGCGGCTCAAAGTGCCTGGGTCGATGTCGACTGCGGCGCGTGCGTCATGGTGCAGCTCTGGGCCAGCGTCGCATCCGCAACGGCAACGCTCAGTGTCTTTGGCGCCGCACATCGGTTGTAAGAATCAGACTTCGCAGTGCATCCATCTTTTTTTTTCGATCATCACACCGGGGATCACCATGTCATACGCGCAGCAATCCGACATTGAAAACACGTTCGGCACTTCCAACGTAGCCGCCTGGTCTTTGTTCGAAACCGTGCTCCCACCGGTTCGGCGGACCCTGCGCGAATCGCCAGTGCCCTGGCATATGCCGACGGGGAAATCAACGGCTTCTTCGCCGATGGTCCTTATGTGCTGCCGCTGGTCTGCAACGTCAACCAGGCGGCGGTCGCCTACTGGGCCGGCGTGATCGCCGGTGTGTGGCTTTACGGCAGTCGTGTATCGAGCAGCTACATCGACTACGCCGGCAACCGATTTCTCGCGCTGCAGAGCGCGGTCTACGCGGACATGCAACTGTACAAGTCCGGTGTGAAACGCCTCGACGCCGCCCCGCGCTATCCGCATGCCACCGCGCCAACGGCAGTCTGAAATCAGCTTCTTCGCGAACTTTTTTTTCAGGGAAACAGATGAATATCCAACAGCTCGCCATCTCCTCGCTCTCCTGCGATCCCGCCAACGCGCGCCGCCATCCCGAGCGTAATCTCGAGCAGATCAAGGCGTCGCTGCGTCGTTTCGGTCAGCAAAAACCGATCGTCGTGGATGCAACCAATATCGTTCGAGCCGGCAATGGCACCCTGGCCGCTGCGATCGCGCTGGGCTGGACCACAATTGCCGCCGTGCGATCGACGCTGCCCACAACCGAACTGACCGCCTATGCCATCACCGACAATCGATCCGCAGAGCTGGCCGAGTGGAATACCGAGGTGCTTAACGCCACGCTCGCCGACCCTGAAATCGGCGAGGTGGGTTTTCTATCCGCCGAGATCGACAAACTGATCGGCCGACCGATGCCCGACTGCATCGACCAGCCGCTCCCGCCGGAGAAATGGCTCATCATCGTCACCTGTAAAAACGAAGCCGACCAGGCGGAACTGCTCGAACGGTTCGGAGATGACGGCATCAAGTGCAAGGCCCTCTTATCCTGAAAGCAGCAGCAGGCGAACCATTCGGCGGATTCTTTCGATCGTTCCAACGCGCATCATGGCGTTCTGACTTGCTCATCCACCATCTGTCAGCGCAGGAGGTTCAACATGAAACAGGCATCCCTGCATTCGACGCCAGACAATTCGACCCCACCGGGGCGTGCGCCAATTCGAATCGAACGCACCGTCGCGATCACCCCTTCTGCGCGTCTGACGCAGGTGCTGGGGATGTTTGATGTCGAGTTGCCGATGTTGTCCACGCAGTGCTGGGAAGTCGATTTTCAACTTCCCCGCGAGTGGAACATCGGTGTGATCATCGGCCCCAGCGGCTGCGGTAAAACCACCATCGCCCGCGAGCTGTTCGGTGCTTGTTTCGCCGGCGATTTTAAATGGTCTCCCACGCGCAGCATCGTCGACGGGTTCCCGCCTGACCTATCGGTGAAACAAATCGCCGACCTGCTCTGCAGCGTGGGTTTTTCCAGTCCCCCCGCCTGGGTGCGGCCTTTTGGCTGCCTGTCCAACGGCCAGCAATTCAGGGTCAATCTTGCCCGTACCCTGGCCGAGGCGATGGTGGACGGCCACATGAAAGTAGTGGACGAGTATTCATCGGTGGTCGATCGAACCGTTGCCCGCATTGGGTCGGCAGCGGTCGCGCGAACCGTGCGGAAACACAAGCTGCGGTTTGTCGCCGTCACCTGTCACTACGACGTGCTCGACTGGCTGGAACCCGACTGGGTTTACGACGTCGCGGCGGGGAGCATGATCGACAATAGAGGATTGAAGATAGAGGATAGTAGAGACAACCCGCGTTCCGCCCTCAATGCTCCACCACCCTCTATTCTCAGTTCCCTGTCCCCGAGCCGGGAGCGGCTTTGGCGATGGAGACGACCGCCGATTGAACTGGAGATTGTCCGCAGCGATCGCTCGGCATGGCAGCGGTTCAAGCCGCATCATTATCTAAGCGGCGCGCTGCATCCTTCATCTGCATGCTACGTTGCACTGCTGGATCACCAGCCTGCGGCTTTCACGGCGGTGCTGCCTTTTCCACATCCCACGCGCATTGGTTGGCGCGAGCATCGCACGGTTTGCCTGCCGGATTTTCAGGGCGTGGGCATCGGAAACGCCGTGAGTGAATTCATCGCTGCCGTTTACCGCGCGACGGGAAAGCCTTATTTCAGCGCGACCAGCCATCCGGCGATGATCCACCACCGGGCCAGGTCACCGCTGTGGCGCATGATCCGCAAGCCGGGCTTGAATCGCCGCCAGCGCAACGCCCTCATGTGGAAAACCGTCGCCGCCGAGCGCATCACCTGCGCGTTTGAATTTACGGGCCCACCGAGATTCAACGATGCCCGCCGGTTTAAGTTAATCGATTGAATTCGCTCACCCCCGCCTGTCGTTTTATCGAGGATTTTTATGAAAACACCTTTTCAGGTTTACTCTGCCGCCGCCACCGTGGTGTCGACGCTTGTGCGGCAGGCTGTTGAAGCGCACTACTGGTCCCCGGAGGAACGGGCATCGGTCCTGCCACCGATCACGCCGCGACTGGTGGAGCAGATCGCTTTCGTGGGCGCGATCGACACCGAAATCGCCGATCGATTTTTAATAGATGAAGCAGAGGTCCGGGCGCAGTTCCGCGACATTCTGCGGCGAACCCGCGCGGTCCGCAGGATCAATATCCGCAGCCTGCAATTTGAAGTGGCGAAAAAGCTGAATGGTCCCATGCTGATCTGGATCGGTCGCAATGAACTGGGCCAATCGCTCAACCCCACCGATGCCCTCGTGCCCGAGCCGGAAATTCAAGAATAAAAACCCGCGCACGATCCTGGCCTTCCACGAGCTTTTTGCATTGTAAAACATGCCAACCACCCCCAATTATCATTGGACCCCGCGCTGGACGGTGCTGCGGCCCCACGCGCAGCAATTGAGCCTATGGCAATCCAGGGCTCGGTTTATAGTCGTCCCGGCCGGTCGGCGGAGTGGCAAGACTGAGCTGGCCAAGCGGAAACTGGTGGAAAGCCTTTTCCGTAAAACCGCCCACGGGCGGCCGGGGCGATTCTTTGCCGCGGCACCGACGCGCGATCAGGCCCGGCGAATCTGGTGGCAGGATCTGAACGATCTCATCAAGCCGGACTGGAAAGCGCAGGTCAGCGCGTCGCAATTGATGATCCGCACACCCAGCGGCGCGGAGCTTTATGTCGTCGGGCTCGACAAACCGCAGCGGATAGAAGGCGTCAGCTGGGACGGCGGGGTTATCGACGAATACGCCGACTGCAAATCAGGAACCTTCGATGCGCATATCCGCCCCGCCCTGGCGGATCGCCGGGGCTGGCTTTGGCTGATTGGTGTTCCGGACATGCAGGGCCCCGCGCAGGTGGAGTATGAACATTTTTATGACCTGTGCATCAAAAACAGCGATCCCGAATGGGCGGCATTTCACTGGGCCAGCGCGGATATATTGTCTGCCGATGAGATAGCGTCAGCCAGACGCCGTATGGATTCCCGGCTGTTTGAACAGGAAATGCTCGGCAAGTTTATCCTCGCCGGTGGGAGAGCCTTTCCTGATTTTCGCGCGGATCTGCATGTCTGCCAGTGCGCATACGATCCGGCCCTGCCGATCTGCTGGAGCCTGGATTTTAATATCAATCCCATGTGTAGCGGCATCCTCCAGCACCAGCACGGCAAAATCGCAGTGCTGGATGAACTGGCCTTGCCGGATACCAGGACAGACCTGGCGGTAACGGCGTTCCTGGACCGAGCAGCCGAGCGCGGTTGGGATCTGACAAACATGCAGGTCTACGGCGACGCCACCGGCAATTGCCGCGACAGCACCAGCGGCAAAAGCGACTGGGTGATTGTGAAAAACAGACTTGCCCACCTGTCGGCCCGGTTCAATGTGCCGCGCGCCAATCCGGCGATTAAGGAAACCATCAACGCGGTCAACGCAAAGCTTCTGTCGGCGGACGGTGTGGTGTCGCTGGTGGTGCATCCCAAATGCCATCAACTGATCGCCGACTTTCGCAACGCCCTGTGGCCAAGTCCCGCCCTGCTGCATGAAGAACATTCACTGGCCTGGCTGCGCTATTTCGTGCATCGGGAATATCCGATTCGGCTGGATCGTAAAGATCAGAGCGGCACCATCGGTTTTGCCGGCTGAACATCAAGCTAAGTTTTTATCAAATGCGATTGCTGCCCCCGCGCCTGAACCGCATAATTAGTGCGTGTTCGAAATTCCCGGCAATACGCTTCTCGACAGGATGGTGCTTGCAGTGGAAAAAGTGCGCGAACGGCTTCTGCGGGCGAGCGGCGCATTGAGTGCAGCGAAGATTCCGTATGCGGTTGCCGGGGGAAACGCCGTCGCGGCATGGGTTGCAACGGTCGATCCGGCGGCGGTTCGCAACACTCAGGATGTGGACATATTGCTTCGGCGTGCGGATCTGAACGCAGCGACCGCAGCGCTGGAGTCGGTCGGTTTCGTCTACCGACATACAACCGGCATCGACATGTTTCTCGACGGTCCGGATGCCAGCGCAAGGGATGCTGTGCATGTGGTTCCGGCTACGGAAAAGGTCCGTCCCGAATATTTGCTGGCCGCGCCAGATGTGACCGAGTCACAACAGACCGATCAATTTCAACTGCTCCAACTTGAAGCGCTGGTTAAGATGAAACTCACATCATTTCGCCGGAAGGACCAGGTGCATCTGCTGGATCTGCTGGGAGTGGGTTTGATCGATACAACCTGGGTAGCGCGATTGCCTGACGATCTTGCGATTCGGCTGCAGGAACTCCTGGACACGCCTGACAACTGATCTGTTTCCAAGACCCCCGTTTAGATTGAGCCCCCTGTGAAAACACTGTGGGTTTATCCCGAGCTTCGCGCGCGCTATTTTGCAAAGATGATTCATATCCTGCCGCGCTAACCCGCCGTGTGTTCTCGAAACACTAAATGCGGATCTCGGTGAGCGACACTTCACATTCACGAGGCATCCTATGTACACATTCTGTTGCAATCCCACCGATCCGCTCATGGGTCTGCCGGGCTTGATCTCGGCTCTGGTTCCATCAACCTCCGGCCCGACTAATAGTCTCGCCGGTTTTTCCACGACTTGCGTACCTGGTTTTGCTCCCCCGGAACCGGGCACTTATGCGACGTATCGCCGCATTTCCGCATCCCACCGTCGCGCTGGTGATGCGGATGGTGACGGCTCCCATCGTGGCCAACACCTGGGGTTGGATGAGCAAACCGGGCGTGCCTGAGCATTGGCTCGGGTTTGTGAGAGACATGCTGCAGCCGATGCGCAGCACGGTGCTCGCCGACGGTCTGCGCGCGCTGACGACGGGATTCAGCGGGTTTGAGAAAGTGTGGAGGGTCGAGGGGAATAAAGTGGTGCTCGGCAAGCTGAAACCGCTTTTGCCGGAGCTGACTCGGATATTGGTAGACGCAACCGGGGAATACCGAGGATTGCGGAATGAACCGGCGGGATGTGCGCCGCGGGATATCCCGGCTGATAAGAGTTTTCTCTATACGTATGACGGTGAGTGCGGGAATCTCTACGGGCGCAGTCGTCATGAGAATGTGAGGGTCACCTTCGGGCAGGCCGTGCAGACCGCCGAGCGGATGGCGCAGTATCACAAGAAAATTTCCGGGGTGATTGCCCAGTTGCATTATCCCGAGGGCACGAGCCGCGATGCCGCGGGCGTGGAACGCAGCAATGACTGGATCGCCCAGCAAATTCTCGAAGCCGTCAGCATGGGGCGCAGCGTGCGATTTCCCAATCTTTTTGCGAGCATGGAAGATCCTGTCGCGGCAGCGGAACTGGCGGGAAAAAGCCAGTGGGTGCTAAGCCAGTTTGACCCCGGCGGAACCGACTATTCACCGGGACTTCTCAATTCCCTGGCCTACTACGACAAGCTGCTTTTTCGGGGATGGCTTCGGCCCGAGCGGGTTGGCCTGGATACACAGCACGGCAGCCGCGCCGACGCCCAGCAGCATAGCGAATCCAGCATCATCGACAGTGAACTCATCGACCAGGATTTTGCCTCGGCATTTAATAAACAGGTGGTGGACGATGTGCTCACGCTTAACTTCGGTCCTGACGCCAGGGGCGCGGTCTGGGTGGATCCCTCTCCCATCTCCGGCGCAAAAACCGACACGGTTAAATCCGTTCTCACCGCGTTGTTGGGCAACCAGCAAACCGCCGCGCCGGTGGCCGGCCGGATCGATATCGATGCGCTTCTGGATGATCTGGATGTGCCGGCTGTAAGCGACAACACCGGCGTCGGCGCGTAAATGGCACCCCGCCGATCAGTGCATTTTATAAGAAACGCGGTACCAGTGATCGTTGAGTTTTTCATCCACGATCAGGTTTTCGTACGCACCGACGCGGATGATCCGCTGGTCGAAATGAATAGAGCTGTTCCGTGGATGCGTATCGTCATCGGTCAAAAGCCGGCTCGTGTACATCAAGCCACTGACGGCGGCATCCCTGCCTTCGAGTAACGGGAACATCGCCCGAAAGTTATCGCCATCAAGCCAGGTGATCTGCGCCATGTTGCCGGGAATGAGACCTGGAAATTGCTTTGTTAAATCGATCCGCCCGATGTCGTCGGCGGTGAGATGGTGGTCCCGCATCGCCTGCAGCACGGGTGTGTAACGATCGTACGAGGGATGGGTCAATCTAAACCACAACCCAAAACCACCGAGCATGATCAGCAGAGTAACCGTAATCAGAACCATCCGGCGGTACACGCCGGGATCGGAAATATTCGTCGCCTCTTTCGCGTTCACATTCATTTTTTTCACTCGCACTGGAAACAGACTATGACCAATTTACCCGATATAGCCGACAACCGAACCGAACCCCAGGGCTTATTCCACCTCGCCGGCGGCGGGTTGCTTCAACCGGCGGAACACGCTGATCTGCCCGACCGCGTCAGCGATTTGCCCGCATTTTACTATTGGAAGGACGCCATTGTAGTGGGGTCCTACCGGCATCCCGCCGGACGGTTTTCTTTAAGCATCACGCGCGACAGGCTGGATAGTTTGGTCAACAATTTTGCGCGGAATGCGCGAAAACGGGGTGGGGGTTCCCATCCTGATGGATCATGCAGCTACCGCTTCGGCAACGCTGGGGTGGATTGTGGACGTGAAACGCGACGGTGACCGCCTGCTGGAATTGCACCAGTTTCTCGGTGAATCCGCCCGCGATGTGGGGCTGCGCAACAAAGTGTCGCTGGGGATAGACCCGCATTTCGTCGACGGGCGCGGCACGCAGTACGGCGAAGCCATCGTTCACTCCGCGGTTACACCCACACCGGTCGTGCCCGATCAGGGAGAATTTGTCGCCTTGGGCGGCCTGGATGTGGAACTGTCATTAATGTCGCCGGACCGGGCCGAACGAACCACCGAAGCCGGCTCGCCGATGGTTGCATCCGTGCGCGCCGCTGATCGACTTCAACGTCGCGTTGCAGGCGCTCGAACAGGTCGCAATCGCCAAGCGAGATCTTGCGCTTGCCCGCGGCGGAGTGGACCCGGCGGTGGCCGAGGAGTTGTTCAATCTGCTCGCCCGACCCGCCAATCTCATGATGCTGTCGCGCACCTCATCCGGTTTGCCCATCGCGCTGGCGGTCTTCGACGCGCTGGCGCAACCGCCCGGTGCCGCTGGGTGAAATCACGGGAATTCAAGTGCTCACGCGAAACATCCCCGGCGAGGAGGGTGATGGGCTCCGCGAGAAAATGATCGCAATGGCAAGCGGTAAATAAAGGCGGATTGTCGAATCGCGCGTTTTTCGCCCGCAACCCAATTAGCCCCCGGTGAACACACCGGGGGTAACGTGCGAATTTCAATGCCCTTGTTCGGCAAATATGAGCATTGTCGGTGCCACACAACCCCCGGTGTGTTCACCGGGGGCTAATTGGGGTTGTGAACAAATCCATACGTTTTCGAAGTTCTTCTTTCAGAAAGGATCCTTATGTTCTCCGTTCCCAATGGGAAACCAGGGGTTTTGCCGACTTATTCGGCGATTCCGCGTGAGATTTTTCTGGCCAACCGGCAGTTCGCGCAGTTTGTGGCTGCGCCGATCACAATCGATGGAACTCTCAGTTCCAATCCGCAAAACGCGCCGTTTACCTGGCTGCTGTTTGCCGGCACGGTCCTGGGGCGCGTGACCGCTACGGGCAAATACGCAAACAGCATCCTGGGTGTGACCACCGCTGCATATGCCCACAGTGGCGGGGGCAATACCACCATCACGACTGACCCTAATACAGCCGCTGAGCTGGTGCGACGCGTCGGCGCGAGCGGAACCTTTAAGCTGACCGCCCCACCGGCAGCGGGCGGAACGGTTGCGACCCAGACGGTGACTTATTCTTCGGTCAACACCGCCACCGGCGCAATCACGATTACACCGGTGGGAGCTGACGCGATTGTTGGGGCATTCATTCAGCCAACTGACGGCAGTGAATCGATCGTCACGCTGCTGTGTGACCAGTGGGGCAGGAAGGTGACGGATCAGCTCAACAGCACGCGGGTCGATGTGTTTGATTCGCAGCTGCTCGCTGCCGGCGGGACCATCAATACTGCTTTGATTGTGAATTATCCGGCTGATTCCAGCCTGAAAACCTGGATCAAAGCAGCAATTCGCGCCGCTTGCCCGGCAGTCAATTTTTCCGATGACTTCGCCTGAAAATGAGCGTTTTCGCCCAGCATTTGTCTGGTCATGCCTGATGCATGGACCCTGCGAATTTCGGCGTTCGATTTATTTAGCAAAGGAATAAAATGTCCACTGTTACTCTTCAGGATATTCTCGGCGGGCCCAATCTCTGCGGGGTGATCCGCGGCACGGCCACCGGTATTCCCAGCGTGTTTCCAGAATCGTTTTACCAGGTCGACAAAACCGTCGATCGCGACACCGGCCAATATACGCGCGTCTACGGCACGCGCACCGTCGCGCGAATGGCGGCTTACGGTTCGCCGAGCCAGCAGCGGCAATTAAAAGGCGTCGAAGCCGTGCCGGTGAAGTTGATTCACTCGGTTGAAAGCATCCTGCTGTCCACCACTGATTATTTGAATCTGCTGCAATACGATGACACCGCGATGCAGACCCGCGGGATGCAGGAAGTTACCCGCCAGGTGCGGGAATTTCGGGCGAATTTTGACAACCTGCGCGTCGCTGCCCTCACGCAGATGCTGTTTCAGGGCGCCATCTACTGGGACGGAAACGGCAACCTGCTGCCCAACAGCACCGGCGCGAAAACCATCGCCAATTTTAGTGTTCCCACCGGAAACACCGGTCAACTGGATCCGCTGACCACAGGCACAGCGATTTTGGACGTGAGTTGGGACAATGCAGCTTCGGATATCGATCGTCAGCTGCTGAACCTTCGGCAGATTGCCACGCGCCTCAGTGGATATCCACTGAAGTATGCGTTTTATGGGAAGAACGTGCCGACGTATCTGACCAACAACACGAAGCTGCAGAACTACTTCGTGCGAAATGCCGGCGACAACAGCCAGTATCTTTCGTCCGCCGACGTGCCATCGCCGCTGCTGGGGCTGCAATGGCTGCCCGCTTACGATGCGTTTTTTGAAGATGCAACCGGAACATTGCAGGGGTTGGTCGGCGATGACCAGGTGGTCTTCACCCCCGAGCCCAGCCCGGACTGGATCGGTTGGCTTGAGGGAACCTATCCGGTGCCGACCAGTATCGGCGCGGTAAACGCGGATGCCACGCAAAGCCTCCGGCAGAATGTTACAACCGCCGCGGGAATGTTTGCGTATGGCGTTTTGAGCACCGATCCGGTCACCATCAAGATGGTTGCGGGCGATACGTTTTTACCGGTGTTGAAGGTGCCGAAGGCGATTTTCATCGCGACGGTGAAGTTCTAGGAAGTGCAGAGTGATGAATGCAGAGTGCAGAATGAAGAGTTTGCAAACTGCACATCGACCGGCCCCGCGCGATCGGCGCGGGGCCGGTTCGGAGTATCGAAAGATTTCGTTTGCTAATAGTCCCCATTTAGCCCCCGGCGAATACGCCGGGGGTTGTGTGGTATATCGGCGGTGTTTGGTTGCGCGATCGAATAGTTTGAAATTCGACGACAACCCCCGGTGTATTCACCGGGGGCTAAATGGGATGGACGGCGAATCAGACGCGTTGGCTTGCCGCGATCACGCATGTCCCATCACGCGGATCAGCGTGACGATGTCCTCAAATACACTCGGTTGGAAATGGCTGCCGGCGATCTGCGCGTAAATGTAAGTGTGAACCTTGTACAGGCCGGTGAATGAGTAGGTGTGGTTGCCGCTGACATCCCAGTTGCCTTGATGGAGGTCGCCGCCCTGGATGTCTCCGGTGCTGGTATGGCCGTCGCCCCAGCTGATCTTGGCGGTGAATAGGGTATCGACCGTAAACGCATGGAAGCGTGCGGTTACAGCAGTGAACGGCGTGGTGGCCGTTTCAATCAACACCGTCGGAGTCGGGCTTACCGTGGCGGTGGTGTCGACCGTGCCGAGATTGATTTCAAAAAAGGGGGTGGGCTGGCCCGGTGGTACATAGGGTCGTTCGCCAAGGATCGCGCTGATGGAAAACGTGCCAGGCTTGGCATAGGCGTGTGTGCCCATGACATCAATGCCGCCGTGTTTGTCACGCTCGAAGCTGGCCAGCGAGGCGGTGTTGTCACCCCAGGTGATGGCACCGCTGAGTTGTGAAACATGGCTGACGTTTACCTTTGGTAGATAAGCGATCCGCACCTTTTCGGAAATAGTGGCGTATTCGTGAACCGGTTCATCCATAAGAACCAGTCCTACCGGAGCGATGCTGGCCGAAAGCAGTCGGCGGTCTTCCAGCGTTTCAATCATCTGCGAACTGTACATGTGCGATCCTTTCAGGAATCGAGAGTTGGTAAACCGAATTGCCCGCGTTCGAAGATGAAAGATGCCACAGAGATTAATTGATTTCAAAAAGATCCGGAATGCAATTGGAATTTACGCGTCCGATAAATCGCCACGAATTAAACGCATAAGAAAACTTATTTATCCCGCATCACAGTCGCAGAAATGGGAGACGACCTGGCATTCATCCATTCGGAAATATTGGTAAACGTGGTCATGCGATCGATCTCTCGAAGCAGTTCATGCCGGTTGTCGGGATAATGCTTGATGGTTTTGTCGGCGGATGAACAGGTGTCAAAGAAATCCATCGAGGCGCGAACATCGGCGACGGTGTCGTTGCCGGGGAGCAGCAGCAGCAGCGGCAGGTTGAATTGATTTGCTGCGCCTCGCACCTGCGATTGCACGCGATTTGTTTCGGTGAACCAGCGCGGCGTGGCGATGCCGGGGACGTAGGGATCGTTTTTTCCATCGTCGACCATCTGTTGATCGCGGGTCAGCATCGAGCCGTCCAGGCCGGACTTGATTGCCAGGGTGGGATGCAGATGCGACGCCACGGCAGCCATGACGCGCTTGCCGATCGGCACCGGCATTTTCAGTTGCAGATACGGGGCAACCAGGATGATACCGCGTGCCTGGTTCAGCAGGCCGCGCATCGCCGCGGCGGCGGCAATCAATCCGCCGTGGCTGTGACCGAGCACAAACAGCGGTGGTGATGGATCGGCCAGTTCTTTTATCGCCAGCAAGTGGGTGAGATCGTCCAGATACTCATCCCAACGCAGAATAGCCCCCGGCTTGCCCGCCGACCGGCCATGCCCGCGAAAATCCAGGGCATGGCAGGCAATGCCGCGTTCAGCCATCCATTGCAGAAAATGAGAATAGCGGCCAGCGTGATCGCCATAACCGTGAAGAACAATCAGGCGCGCGACCGGCGGTCCGGCAGGCGACACGCTGAGATAACTCAACTGCGGGTGGGTGGCGGGGATGATTTGAGGAGGAATGTCTATAATGGGAAAGGTAACATGCCGGTGATAAAACCCGAACTCCTGCAAAGATCTATTGCCTTTGGACCGATGGGAAGAATAATACAGGTGGTAAGTGTAAATTGCAAGAGTAAGGAAAATTGATGCTGCAATCCACGGTAACCAGCAAGGGGCAGACGACCATTCCCGGTGAAATCCGGGCTGCGCTGCAGATCAAACCTGGAGATCGGCTGGAATACAGGATCGAGGGAGACCGCGTTACCTTCCGGGTGCATCCCGCGCACGATGCGGTGCAGGGAGGCTTTGGCCAGCGACAAGGGGAAGAGGCTGACCTTCGCACAGATCCGTGCCGCAGCTGCCACTAGTCGCCACGAATACGCGAGCTGTGCCAAATCCGACCGCCTATTTTCGCGGCGGGTGATCGACACCAACCTCATTTGTCTAGACACCTGGTTAGGTACCATCCCGCACACGCCAGGACAACGGCGAAGTTGCTGCAGGCATGCGATGAGAGGCGATCTTGTGCTGATCGTTTTGCCCGCGGTGGTCGCTGAATGCGTCTTTGTGCTCGAATCATTTTATCAAGCAGCCGCGGGAAGATATTGGCACGCACGCCGGGGATCATCCTTAACATGCCCGGGAACGGAATTGGCAGCATGTCGCAATATACCGTCGATCTTTCGCCACGCTGGTATACGATGTCGAGTGTCGCCATTAGATCCACGTTTATCGACTTGCCATCGTTTCTGCAACAATAGCGGAGAGGACGGAATGCCGGTGGCTGAGGTTCACTTAGATTTAAACCTGAGTTGCCTGATTCGTCAAGGTCGATGAGATACATAATCTTCCGTGGTTGTACTCTATCTGGTGTGCCCTTCCCCGCGTCGGCCGCCGCATCATCAGTCGTTCTTCTCCAAACATTAACAAGTTATCCACAGGATATTCACATCCGTAAGGCATGTTAAATGCCATGAGCAGGCTGGTTACGCGCGGAGCGTGGCTGTGATGCTCCGATGTACCGGCACGGATGCTGGTTTTGTATCACCTTAATGGAGTTTTCGATGTCCAACCGTTTGGCCGGTTTGATGAGCGGCGCTCCGAACGATCCTGCGCTGGCCTGGCCGGATCTGCCCGTGGTGCGGGTGGATCTGCACTGCCATTCTAACGCGAGCAACGAGGCCGACGAGGCCATGCTGAATGCGATCGGGTGCCCCGAGAGCTACAGCGACCCGGTTGACGTGTACGAACAAGCCAAGTCGCGCGGGATGACTTTCGTAGCCATTACCGATCACGACTCGCTAGGTGGCATCCGCAAGCTATCAGATCGACCGGACCACCTGGTCGGTGAAGAACTCACCTGCTATTTCCCTGAAGACCATTGCAAAATGCACATCCTGGTCTGGGGACTGACAGACGCGGATCACGCTGCCCTGCAACTGGTGGCTGAAGATATTTATAAGGTTGCCACTGTTTTGTTCGATCGCAATCTCGCGCACGCCGTGGCTCATCCGGTTTACCGCCAGAACGATCGGCTGGAACGCTGGCATCTGGAGCGGCTGGTGCTTCTATTCAAGGGGTTTGAAACGCTTAACGGTGCGCACAGTGTGCTGCATCGGCAATCGCTGGAACCGCTTCTCGACGGCCTGACGCCCGAGTCGATTGTCGAGCTTTCCCGAAAGCATGGCATGCCTGCGCTATGGCCAAATCCGCATGCCAAACCGCGCACCGGGGGCAGCGACGACCACGGTTTGTTTAATATCGGCCGCACTTGGACGGAATTCCCCGGCGATGTGAAAACCGTCGAGGAGATCCTGGAATGCCTGCGCACCGGTCGCTGCCGACCGGGGGGTGAGGCGGGATCCAGCCTGAAACTGGCTCATAATTTTTTTGGTGTCGGCATCCGCTATTACGCCAATCGGCTAACCGCCAAAGGCCAGGCCAACAGCCTGCACAGCATGATGCTGGGAACATTGATCGGCCAGCGGCGATCGCTGCGGCGGCGCGACTGGGTCAAAGCTGCCGTGGCCAGCAAGGCGCGTAAATTCGCTCAGCGTGTGACCAGCCCGTTTCGGCCCAAGCCCAGGGCAACGGGTTCGGGATTGCTGCTGGATTTGTTCCTGGAATCCTGCGGCCGACGATTCGGTGAGAATCCAGCGCTGGGTGATGCGCTGCGTACCGGACGAGCGGCGCTCGGGGAACACACGGCGATGTTCGAGTTCCTGTCAAACGTCAATCGCGACATCGCCCGTGGAATCGCTGATTCGGTAACGCGATCGCTGGATCAAAAAGAATTGACCGGCGTGTTCGACGCGGTCTCCGCAATCGCGACGCATCAGTTTATCCTGATGCCCTACTATTTCGCGCTGTTCCATCAAAACCGCGAAAGGCAGATCCTCTCGCGCATCACCGGGCACGGTCGGAAAGTAAGCAGCGAGGGAATGAAGCTCGGCGTCTTTACAGACACGTTTGACGAAGTGAACGGTGTCGGGCGATTTATTCAGGATATGAGCCGAATGGCGCGCGAAAGCGGTCGCACACTGATCGTGCACACGAGCACGGACAACCCCGTGGTGGCGTGCCCAAGCCGAAAGAATTTCAAACCGATGCTGTCGCGGCCCATGCCGTTTTATGCCGATCAACCGCTGACAATTCCCCCGCTTGCCGAGGTTTTGGAATGGGCCGATCGCCAGCAATTCGATGCGATCCACGTGCACACGCCCGGACCCATGGGCCTTTGCGGCTGGCTTGTCGCCAAGATGCTGCGCATCCCGCTGCTGGGAACCTATCACACCGATTTCCCGGGTTATGTGCTGAATCTCACGGGTGATTTCCGCATCACCACCGCGACGGCGGCCTATATGAAATGGTTTTACGGTCAGACACAGACGGTCTTTTCCCGAAGCCGCGATTATCGAACAAAAATGCGCGAGCTTGAGTTTGCCGAAGAAAAATTAGCAATGACGTTACCCGGAGTGGACAATGAAAAATTCAACCCCCAAGCACGCGACCCGCAAGTCTGGAGCCGACTCGGCATCCGGCAAACCTACAAACTCCTTTATGCCGGTCGGATTAGCATCGAGAAGAATCTTCCCTTCCTGGCGGATGCGTTCAAGCGCCTGTGCGCGAATCGCGACGATGTCGCGCTGGTAATCGCCGGCGATGGTCCCTACCTGCCGGCGATGCGAAAATTACTCGGCGATCTGCCGGTTTATTTCCTGGGCGTTCAAGACGATTCCACTCTGCCGGGGTTGTATGCCTCTTCGGATTTGTTTGTGTTCCCCAGCAAAACCGACACGCTCGGGCAGGTGGTGATCGAAAGCCAGGCAGCTGGGCTGCCGGTGCTGGTAAGCAACCACGGTGGACCGCGGGAAGTGATGGACGACGGCATCAGTGGCCTTGTGCTGTCGACGGAAAATACCAGTGTTTGGGTTGATGCCATCGAGGGGCTGCTGAACGACAGTGCCCGGCGTCAGCGAATGGGGCGGAGCGCTTCGCAGCGGATGACTCGGTATTCACTGTCCAAAACATTCGAAGGCTTCTGGGAAGAGCACGTCCGGGCTGCCGGCGGACATGAGCAGGCAGCGTCTATCGCCAGCGTCGAACCGATTGCCGTCGAAGCCTGATCGAGTCTGCTTTTATTTTTAGCTGCGTGCCCGCTGGGCCGTCGTGTGCGCGGCGTTGGTCGCGCGTCTTAACCCGCATCGATTCAGTTTGCATTTCTGATTGGTTCCGCCGGTTCATGTCTGAACCCGGCCATTCTTCATTGCACAAACATCGCTTTGGATCCCGCTGCTGAAAACAGCGGGCTCTTTGCATTATTTCATTTCATGGAGTGACTATGAAACGCCTCATCGTCAATGTGATCTGTTCGTTCATCAGCGCGACTTTCCTGATCGGTGCGGTGCCTGCCACGCAGCCTGTGCCGGTGATTTCCGTTGTTCTTCGCGATACCGATGCGCGGGCGGCCACCACTCGGCCGGTGCGGGAAGGTGATTATGTTGTAACATCGGTTTTGCCGAGTCATTGGTCGCTGCAGTTCAATTTCAGCGGCGCGCCCGGCGTGTTTCGTTTACAGTCGACGGCGGTCAGCCGCATGTGGAACACTATTTTCCATGGGTTGTGCTGGGCGATAATGTCGCTCTGGTCTGTGGCGGGGGACCACAGAATTACGTTATGCGGTTGATGGCGCAGCTCCCGTAGCGTTTCACTTTTCGATCCTCGCTGCACCGTTGATCGGCACCAATCTTGAGGGAATCAGCTATCCCCAGGGGGATCCGGCATTGCATCCACAGTTGCTGCTTACTGCGCGGTCGCTGCATCTGCAGACCGCGCGGTTCTGGATCGAAGGCGCCTGGACCGCCAGGCTGCCTGCTGACTATTTTCACGTAACGCTCGCCTGGCAGAAGGCGGGAATAAAGGTGATCGCGGTGGCGAATTATCAAAATAGCCAGCCGCGTTGTTCCGCGCCATCGGATGCGGTCTGGGCGGGCTTACTGGAATGCGTTTCCGGCCGCTGCCGAAACAGGCATCTATGCGATCGATCTGGGAAATGAGGTCAACACCGCCTTGTATTACACGGGCACGCCAGAGCAATTGGCCCGGCTGATGGAGATCGCGTATCCGATCCTTCATGCCAGGGGTTATGTGGTCTGCGCGCCTTCGGTGCTTAATTCATTGAGCTGGTACGAGCAGCTTGAAAAACTCAACGCGTTTGACCATAGCGATCGGATTGATGCCCACAGCTATTTCAGTTCCGCTGCGGGGGTTGTGGCGATGATCGACCAGGGGATCGCGTTTGGCCGGTCGATCGGCAAGCCGTGCGATTCCAGCGAATGGGGTGTGAGGATGGCGTCCAGCAACAGGTCCGCCTGGGCCGCCGAGACCGCCAGGGCATATTCACTTCTGCAGACCCGATCCGGCTGGTTCAGCGCGTTCAGCTTTTATCCGACAGCGGATCCATTGGACCAGGCGACGCCCCTGGATTCTGTGTACAACGCGAACGAACCGTTTCATTCGGCGATCATGGCAGTGGTTGGCGGGAAGTGAACTGTGCAGCTAGCGCATCACAATTTGTGATAATTACAGTTGATCGGTCTACCGATATCACATATTGTAATGTAATGCATGTAATCGCGGCGCGGGCAATCCGGAACTTTGCCGACAGGCAAAGCGATGCTCGACGGCCCCTGATGGAATGGCTTGCGACGGTTGAAAAGGCGCAGTGGTCGAGCCTGGAGGAGATTCGGCGAATCTTTCCAGCGACGGATTCGGTAAAGGTAAAGAGCGGCGGGAATGTTTATGTTTTTAACATTAAAGGCAACGCTTACCGCCTAATTGCCGCCATTCATTTCAATCGCGGCAAAGTCTATATCCTGCGTTTCATGACGCATGCGGAATACGGCAAAAACGCCTGGAAAGGGCAGCTATGACAACGGCAGTGAAAACCATGTCGCCATCGTCGACTTATATAAAGCTGATCCGGAAGTTTCCGCTTCGGCCTTTGAGTAGCCGCGCAGAATATGATGCCGCCGTTGCGGTGATGGAACAGCTTGCCATGCGCGGCGAACAAGACCTGGACCCGGGCGAGCAGGACTATCTCGATGCCCTGGATGAATTCATCTCATTGTATGATCGAGGCCATTTCAGATTCGTGGACAAACGAACCCCGCTGCAGCGGTTGAAATATATTCTGGTTGAAAGCGGAACGACGCAGGCGGATTTGAAACAAGTGCTGGGTTGTTCGCAATCACTGGTTTCAATGATTCTCAGCGGGCAGCGGGAATTGAGCAAAGATAATATCAAGGCGGTCGCTGCGCATTTTCATGTCGATGCCGGGCTCTTTTTGTAACCGATCAGGCGGATTGGCTTTCATCAGTTGTCCGGGGGATTGCCTGGATCATTTCCCGCAAAAACCGATTTGCATTAATAGCACACGTATAATGGCAGCCGGTAAGTTGCCGATGATGGCTCCAGTCCAGATGGATGGCATCGGCGAGCATCTTGCCATGGCGCGGGGACCACCTGATCGAAACGGGCCGAAAAAAGCCAGGTGCGGCTCGGCTTAAGGCGATGGGCGATGCGCAGTGGTTCAATCTGCCACAGCCATTCGCGGAGTTTGTCGTCGGTGAAACCGACGCGGCGAAGCTGCTCGCGCACGCGGGCGGCATCCATTTTTCCTTTGCTCAAGACGCCGAACACATCACCGCCGGTGAGAGCGAGAATATTTGTGTCAAAAATGCCGTCGATCGATCCCGCCATCGTGGCGACGAATCCACCGAGGCTGGTGCCCTGCAGGCTGACACCGCCGCTGACCATCGGCAGGGCAGCGACCACATCGCGGGCCCGCCGGGCGTCGCTGGCGCCCTGGCTGAGGCTGGGTAAAAAGGCGGACCAATCGTGCGTCGCGCCGGCTTTCATCCGACGACCATTCTGCGGCAGATGGAGGATGAACGCGTGAAGACCACTTTTGGCAAGGTTTCGAGCGATGTAACCGGCCACCAGATTCCCGCCTTGCAGGATATCCAGCACCACCACCGCCGGCGCAGTGATCACCTTGCCTGACCGATCGCGGGCAAAGTGCCAGTCTAAAATGGCGGTATCCCAATCTGCGTTTCCCTGCGGTTTAGGCGACGGAAACCGGATAGCCAGATCCGCATCTCCGTCTTTGCAAGCGGTAGCTGTGAACGTTTGGGGTTTCCATGCCAGGGCGGCTATAACCGCGTGCTCGCCCTCGCATCCGCGCACAGCGTCTTGGGGTATGGAATCGGTCACACTCAGCGACATGCCGGGCAACATCGGAACCTCACCGGCAGATTCCTTTCGGCGGGGGCTCCAGACAGATTTAGGAACAAACTGGAGCATTGCGCGGTCCAATAGTAGATTCCGAACGATCGTTTACAACAACTTAATATTACGTCGATTTGGCGCGAAGGTGCGATCCTCCAATTCATGTTGATTTCGGCAAATTGCACGGATTGTCCGCACTTGTTTTGCTATTTATGACCTTGGTAACGACTCTGCGGACATGGGTCACCGCCCCGCTTTTCCAATCAAAGGCCACTACATTAGCCCGCCACTAAGAATCGCAGGCGAGCAATCGGCCGACTTAAAAGAAACCTCGTTGCTCGCACAGTTCAAATAGATGAATATGTAACTTCTGTCGTTGTTTGCCGTCCTTTACATTACCGCGAAGGATAATGGACTGATTACTTGGTCCGGCGGCAGAGTATAGTTTGCATCTCATCAGGGTTTTCAGTCGAGGGTCGAATGTCCAGAATCGTTTCCCGAGCAGCTTTTAAGAACAAAATCGCGTCCAAAGGCCGTTTGCAGTCTGCAATGGCCCGGCTCCCCCGACTCCACCGGGCCGTTTGCGAAACGCTCGAAGAACGGCAGTTGATGAGTTTGACGATGGAAATTCGAGCTGCCGATGGATCGTCATCGGCGGCTGTGAGCTCCGTGGGACAAGTCATCAATCTCGACATCGTGGCGGTTATTACCGCGGGTGTGGTGGGAGCCAACGATAACAACATTTCCACCAGTGACCCGCGGACCTTTGGAATTCAGAACGTAACCGGGTCTGTCCTGGCGACTTCACCTTATTCGCATGCGGTTGCAGGGGGCCTGGCCGCCACGGTGGACCCCAATTTCAAAGGCATCGCTTTCCAGAACGGAACGCGTCAGGATCTCAACGGTGATGGGAATATCGACGTGGGCAGCAACAACCCAAATTCCGTTGCCGGCTATTTCTTTGCTCATGCGGGCTCACAGGACACGATCGGCACCGCAAATTCAACATCGAATTCGATCGTCGTCGGAGAGCTTACGTATACAGTCACCAGCTTGAACAACGGTGGAGAAACCGACCTTAATTTCCGCGCTCGGCCCAGCAGCAGTCAATCAGGATCCTCTGGGTTTTACCTGGTTGCCAACTGGTTTGATGGCGTTCAATACGAAGCCAACACCGGCCAGGGCGCTTTCGCTTCGGACCAGGTCAGCACGATCTCCGCCGGGGCGCCTTTTGTCGTTACAGATAGCTGCGCTGGTCGTTGCCCCGACCGCTGTGAACGACACGGCATCTGTCATTCGCAACGTGCCGACCTCGGTAGCGGTTTTGACCAACGACCAGTTCGTGGCAGCACCCAACAAGAGTTCGCTGGTGATCGGCGCTCCGCCGACGCATGGAACCGCAATTGTGCAGACCGATGGTACGGTGCTTTATACGCCTGCCACCGGTTACACCGGACCTGATTCATTCACCTATACCGTGGATGACGTGGACGGTCGTGTATCCAATTCGGCGACGGTTTCGTTGACCGTGGTGGTTCCTCCGCCGCCGATAGCCGGGCCGGTGACTGCAACCACCTTGCGCGATCAGTCGACGACGATTAATGTATTGTCCGCCGATTCCACTACCGCGCCGGCCACGCTGGTTGCCGGTTCGGTCACGGTGATTACCGCGCCGTTGCACGGCACCGCCTCGCCGCAGACGGATGGCACTGTTCTTTACATCCCAGCTGCGGGGTATATAGGGGCTGATTCATTTACTTACACCGTAGCCGACACAAACGGTGAAACATCTTCCGCCGGTGCGGTGACGCTGTCGGTCACCTCGCCAACACCGCCGACCGCGGGCAACGACACAGGCACCACCAGTGCCGGCGCCGGTGACATTAAATGTGCTGGCCAACGACACCACACCGCAGGGAACACTGGTGTTGAATTCAGAGGTCATCAGTACCGCTCCGTCCCATGGCACGGCTGTGCCGCAGGCCGATGGAACGATCATCTACACTCCGACGCCCGGCTACACCGGGTCGGACTCATTTAATTACACCGTTGCCGACACCTTCGGCGATACCTCAAACGCGGCTCGGGTTTCGCTGACGGTCACCGCCGCGGTTCCACCGGTTGCCAATCCGGTGGTCGCGCCGGTTCTGAGCGGTCAGACGGGCAGTATCGATGTGCTTTCAGGCGTTGTGTCGGGCTCGCCGCTGGTGCCGAGCAGTGTCACCATCGTCGGCGCTCCCGCCGATGGTGCGGTATCGGTCAACACCAGCACGGGAGCGATTTCCTACGTGCCGAATGCGAACTTCGTCGGAACCGATACATTCACCTACACCGTCGCGAATCAGAATGGCGACACATCTAACGCGGGCACGGTGACGGTGGCGGTGGGAACCAGCATCTCACGGGCGCGGGGTTCGGCTCATTCACTGGTGTTCAGCAATGCCGCCGGTGGTTTGGAAACCATCTCACTCAGCAGCGGCACGGCCGAGATCTTCTTCAGCGGCAGCGGTGGCAGCGTCAGTGTTTCCCGAGCCGGCAGGGCAACCGTGACCGGCACGGGCCTGGATATCAGCAGCATCACCTTGACCGGCACCACGCGCGCAAGCGCGCTGTCCATACGAGGCGCCGCCAGAGCGCCCGTTACCGTTGGCGGAATAACCGATGCTTCACCGCTGGGCAGTATCGTGGCGCCGAATGCCGCCCTCAGCGGGACGGTCGCGCTGAACAGCCTTGGCTCGCTTAACGTGTTATCGATTTCAAACGCAACGATGACCGTTGGTGCCGGGCTGCCGGGGAGGTTCAGCCTCACAACCGGGGCGGTCACCAACAGTTCGTTGACCAGTTCCGTTCCGATCGCATCGCTGCGCGCGGCTTCGTGGACGGGCATGCAGATCACCGCCCCTTCAATCGGGAATCTGATTGTGCCCGGCGCTTTCAATCCTGCACTTTCACTGACCGCCACGGGCGCTGCGCCATCGCTGGTCACCGCACGCATCGGCACGCTGGCCGGTGGGTCGTGGACCGTGCCGGGGCCGGTTCGATCCGTTTCCGGATCGGCGCGAATACAAGCCAGTGGAACGGAACTTTTGGCACGCTGGCCTCAGCGACGATTCGATCTGGCGGTTTGACTTCTACTTTAAGCGCCGCAGCCATCGGCACGCTTGCTATTACCGGCGACCTCACGGGCAGCGTGCAGGCTGCGTCCGCCCGGTCGATCCGCGTCACGGGCAATGTCAGTAACCTTGCCCACAACACCGCCAGTTCGATCCTGTTGACCGGTGCCCTTGGCCAACTCAACGTCGGCGGATCCATCGACGATGCAACGGTGTCCGTCGGTGGAAACATCGGTTCAATCATCGCCGGGTCGATCGTTGGATCGATCATCAGCACCACCGGCGCGAGCATCCCAGCCTTCACCGCGGCTACCTCAGCCAACCTGGGTGCTAACACGATCACCAGCATTCGTTTGACAGGAAAGGCCGGCGATCAGTTCACGGGCAGCAGCATCCTGTCGAGCAAAATTGGTTCGGCCTCGCTGGGCAATATCACTGCCGCCAACAGCGGGACAAATTTCGGATTGGCTGTCCGATCCATCAACAGTTTCAGTGGAATCTTCAGCGGCAATGCACTGCGCGCCAATCGCGTGGAACTGGCCAACGACAGCGTGCTGTCAGCCTTCGCAGGCCAACAGGGTGTGTCGTTCGGGGATTTTGAGATTCTGATAACCGGATGATCGCGCCGCGAATGGTGGACGACCACAATCTTGGCTATTCACCAGGTGACACATGATGAAGTTGCACACTCTTAGTCGCGAGGAACTCTGGTTGGCGTTGTTTGGTTTAGTGATCGGGCTCTTCCATGTATTCCTGCCGGGCTATGCAGAGGCCCTTTACGATTGGGAATACATGCAGCAATTCTGGCAAGATGAAGACGTGCAGGAGATATTAGACCCGTGCCCAACGCACGACTTTGATGCATCGCTGTTGTCTTTCCGTCTGATGGGCATCGCTTTCATGGCGTTAGTCGGATTTGTTATTTGGTATAGATGAGCAGCCGTTGCCGATTCTGTTAGTGAGTCGATAACGGTGGAAGACCGGGGTCGACTGCCCGGCGCGATGTATGCTGTATCGCATGGTGCGTTGTTCGAGGTGCCCTAAAACTTCGAAGGTAACAACACAGTGAAGCGAACGTTTGATTACCGATCTTCGCCGGACGCTTCGACACCCAAAGCGACATTTATCAGCGATGGAACTTCGTTGCTGGCGGTGAACGCGATTGGCATCGGGGTATGCCTGTTGCTGATCCACACAAGCGGTAAATTTGGCACCGATCTCAACGCTCCCACAGCGAGTTCGCTCAGCCGAGGATTTTTTTTCTTCATCGAGTGCGGGTTCCTCTTCATTCAAGTGCCTTTGGGACTTTGCAGTATCATTTCTGCTTGTTTCCTTCCCCACTCTAAAATGCGAGTCTGGATTTTTGTAATTGTGATTTCAGCGATGCTGCTCGATTTGGTTTTATTGGATGTAGGAATTTGGCCGGATCATCACTGATCAAAAGGGAACCAGACGGTTGCTGTCACCGACGGTAGCTGCGTAGGACGGGCTTCAGCCCGCCGCCGGCGTGGACGACCTGCTGAAGCCAGTCCTGCATAACTGTGGGCGATCCGGCGTTGCGGAGGGTAGTCTAATTTCATCCGACGATCGATCGCTTGTTCGGCAAAGGCGCTGCGAGAATGAAGAGGACGGTGCCGAATTATTTGCCAATTACACCGAGTCGATGGTTCGGCTAAAAGTGCAGACGTGACGAAGAGACGATTACTGTCTGCCGCATCAGTTCTTTCTTTCGTGTGTTTCGTTGCGGTCGCCGCGGTTTACATCAGAAGCTATCACCGATGGGATGCTGTCGATTTTGAGTTGGAGCGTCGACATCATGCGGTCGAGATCGCAAGCGACCGTGGGGAGATACATTTCGCTATGCTGGTGTTTGCGGATACGGGGCCTTCGGGGTTCGGCTTTGTTCGCCACCTCAGTGCTGCCCCAAGGCGCGGCGGGCGAGGACAATACCATTTATGCTCTTACTGATCTATTTGGCACGTCACATGTGATCGGTTTTCAGCCCCAAGGCTTGCACGTGAAATATTCAGTCTCTGATAACCTTTCTTGGGCCGGTGATCTTTCAGTCCCCAACTGGATATTGTTAGTCCTGTTTGCCGTGCTGCCTGCATCCACCGGTCTCTACTGGTTGAGAAAAAACAAACGAAGCCGGGCGGGACTGTGCGTTTGTTGCGGATACGATCTTCGCGCATCATCCGGAGTATGCCCCGAGTGCGGCCGCGCTGTCGCACTCCCGACATATTCAGGCTTCGTCAGGAAATTCCTGAGCATATTCGTCCCGTACAACCCGCGTTGATTTGATGGGCTGCCAATAGGCTCGGCGTCGTTCCACGGCCAGAGCCATTCTTTCGATTTCTTCCCCGCTGATAGTGAGCGTTGCATATTTATGGTTCTCCGGTCGTAAATCCATTCTGCCATCTATTCTGCGCCACACAGATTTGAATGTGCAGCCGTGCTGACGCGCGGCCGTGAAACGAACAAATACGGATGAGCCGTCAGCCACTGGTTCATCTTGTCGGACCGGTCGAAAAATGACCAGATCGCCCTCCTGATAAATCGGCGACATGCTGTCACCAATCACGATCACCGCGAACAACAATTCACCCTCCATGCCTTCGCTTCGAGGCACATAATCAAAGCCGCAGCCGCTATCGATGCCATACTCCTCATAATCGACCGGCGTTCCTGCGGGGGCTTTGTTGATGATTGGGACATATCCGTCGCGATGGGCAGCGGTGATGCGGGCCCAGCCGTCGCGCCACTGATGATCGAAATCGACCAGATCGGCGAAACCCAATTTGCGAGCCCAGGCGCGGCGTTCGGTGGCGACAGGAAAAACCGCGCCGGTTTCCACCAGCCGCAATCGCCCCGCGGTGGTCTGTAGTTCCGCAGCCATCCCCGCCAGGTCCAGCCGCCTGGCCAGTCGCATCCCACGAATCAAAGCGCCCAATCGCGAACTCGGATTTACCCTCATTTCTTGTCTCCCATTCGCAGGCGCAGCCGCGGTCACCGGTCATTTTGTTGCCCATGGCAGATCCACATTTTCCCCAAAAAAACCGGAGGGTTTGTGAGTTGACTCCTGCCCATCTGTTAGTATTTTGTTCGGGATGAGCATTGAAGGCAAGCAAATTTTTCTTCTAGGTGATCGGCCGTATCAGATTGTGGAGTGCTCAGGGCCGATTCGGCGGGGAAACAGCAGTTTTCCAGCTCGGTTCGACCATGAAAATCGCCTGTTGATAATCAGTGCCCTGGTACCGCTGGATCAGCGGGCGTGGGTGGTTGCGATTGCGGTCAGTGATGCGTGTTATCGCCTGTGGCGGCCGATTCCGATTGTTTGGCCAGACGATTGGCCTAGGCTCCCGCCCGGGCGTGCGTCGCGGTCGCCGGGTCCTGCAGTGGATCCACCGCATATTTGATTTGCAGTTCCGCGACTGGACAAGAGATTGGTGCTGATTTTGTTAATCGCCTGCGAAGAATTCACCGATGACACTGGTTGGTGCGGACGCGCGATTATATGATCCTACTTCAGGAAATCTGTTGCATAGGTTACGTGTTGGGCATATTATCTCTCAGGTATTAACACGAAGGAGCAATAGCCATGAGTGAATCAATTTTGAGACTGTAAACGTTGCGGCTTAGAAGCTCAATCAACTAACCAAGATCCAGACCGCGCAGGTGTGGATCTTCTTTTTCGCCCTCGCGGTTCGCAGGATTCAGTTTCAATGACTCGGTAATATCGGACTGTGCGTCGCGCAGGAGCTCGGTAGTCCACGCAATGCCAGAAGCATTAGCCCGCGCTCTACCCAGTCGCCCGACGAACATTTCAATTTCCATTCGCAGCAAATTTTTATCAGCACGCAAGGTTATAAAGTAAGGCTGCATCGTCCTCCGACCGCGTCTGTTCCGTCTCCTCGGCACTCGCCGGATTCGACCTGCGAATTTCAAGCTGCTCCTCCAGTGTCTCGACAGC
Source organism: uncultured Phycisphaerales bacterium (assembly GCA_963792535.1). Lineage (GTDB taxonomy): Bacteria > Planctomycetota > Phycisphaerae > Tepidisphaerales > Tepidisphaeraceae > CBDAQA01. Next base: position 406,611 of record CAWBWQ010000003.1, on the reverse strand, counting down.
CTTTAGGGTGTTCTTTTCATAATCATAATGAAATCGGCTTAGTGAATTGCCAAGCTGCGGTTCCCGGGCCATTTCTCAAGTTTTGCAACGAGATCTGAAATAACATCGATTACAGCCCTATGTTCCTCCTCTGACAACGGCGTAGCGCTTCGAATCCTGAGCAACCAAGCGAGGCACTCCGCGACAAAATTTGAAATCTGAATCTTGTCTTGAAAATCGGTGTACATCGCATCAAGTTTGCTTTGCGCCGACTGTCGCAGACCGTTCATTTCGTCGGCAACCGACGCCGAAGAACCTCCGCCTGCTCAGCAACCTCTTTCTCAATGGCCAATTTCATCTTCGACGCAATGCGTTTCTTAAGATCGCTCCGGGTTTGCACCTCAAACCAGGCGAAGATCCCCGCGAAAATGGCCAAAGCAGATGCCCCGAGCTTGATCGCATCATCCTCGAGCTTCGAGTCCATCCTTTCAAGAAACTCCAGATGTTCTTTGCTTTCGTCCGAGACAGCTTTCTCATAGGGGAGTAAATCGACGGCAGGGGCGGCTGGAGATCCCCCTGAAACCACAAATGGCGTCGTCGTTGGGAGTGGCGGACCCGCCGCAACCGCCGGGCGAACGAGCCAGCAATCCAGCAGAAGCCCCGATCCAAATCCAACGGTGATGGCGGCTAAGCAGAACCACCGGAAGTGCCAAAATGTGTCAGGCATTCTTTTCCTTCGTTATGTGCAAAGGCGAATTTATCGACCCGGAATACCCAGAGCACACAGTGTCAGTGATGCGTGTTATCGCCTGTGGCGGCCGATTCCGATTGTTTGGCCAGACGAGCCGCTTTTTCACCGGCGCGCTTCTTTACCTCCGCCGCCGGATCCTGCAAGTGATCGACCGGATCGGTAAAGGTTTCGAGGGATTTTCGATGCTCGGGGATAAAGCCAAGTGCCTGCTGCTGAATCGCGGGGTCTTGTTCCACAATCCATGAACGCAGCCGCCGAAGGCCTTCCACTTGCGTAGTGCCAACGCTGGCGCACGCGATGGCGAATCGCCTGGCCTCATCGGTGGTGGGTCCGGGCTTTCGGCGGGTGACCGGCACAGGGGTGGTCTGCCACAGGGTGGCAAACTTTTCGATATCAAAACCAAACGCTCTTGCGAGCGAAGCCATCGTGGTGTGCTGCACCTCCGGGCGCGCCATTGCCTCAATCGCAATCAACCGGCGGGCGGTCAGCCCCACTTCGCGGCCGAGTGCCTCGGTGGTTTTGCCCGCCTGCACTCGCTGCCAGCGAATGAACTCGCCGAAATGAATAACCTTTTCGCTCACGCCTGAACATCATACCGCAATTTTCCAATCATGAAATAACATTTTTCTGCTTCAAATGGAGGATCATCATGCGCAGTGAACTCGATATGGCATTGGACAAAAACCCCGGCTATCCACCTGGCTTTGATCCGCGGGATCTGGAGGATGAAGAGCCCCCTGCCGAGGAGGCTCCGGAAGACCGGGACTGATCGGTTTCCAGCTGAATGAGGGATAATCGGCACCGCGTTTCTCATTGACGGGCAAACAGCGTGAGCGCCTAGCCCGAACAAAAAAGACTACGATTGCGAAACGGCAGGTTTTTTGTCGATTTCGCTGAAGAGCGCGTCGACAAATCTTCCCGGTTCAAATGTTTCGATATCCTGGGGCGTTTCGCCGAGCCCGATGAATTTCACGGGGATATTCAGCTGATCGCGAATAGCGATCACCATGCCGCCCCTGGCAGTGCCGTCCAGTTTTGCCAGTATGATGCCGGTAACCGCGACCGCCTTGGCGAAATTCTTCGCCTGCGCGATCGCGTTTTGTCCGGTGGTGGCATCGAGCACGAGGAGCACTTCGTGCGGGGCATTGTCAATTCGCCTGGAAACGACATCGCGAATTTTGGTCAGTTCGCGCATCAGGTTGTCCTGCGTGTGCAGGCGTCCGGCGGTATCCACGATCAACACATCCATGCCCCGCGCCTTCGCCGCGACACAGGCGTCATACGCGACTGCGGCGGGGTCCGCGCCCATTTTGTGCTTCACGATTTCAACGCCCAGCCGATCCGCCCAGATGGTCAGTTGATCCACAGCCGCGGCCCGGAAGGTATCGCTGGCGCAGACCATGACCTTCTTGCCCATTTCATTTTTGAGCAGCCACGCCAGCTTGGCGATGCTGGTGGTTTTGCCCGCGCCATTAATGCCGGCGACGAGAATCACCGTGGGTCCGGACGCGACAAAATGCAGCTCGCGGGAATCGGCCGTTTCCCAGCCGGCGACCATCTGCTCTTTGACCACGCGCTCGGCGTCTTCGGCATTTTTAATTTTGCCCAGCCGCCACCGATCGCGAACCGCCGCCACCACAGTTTCGACATTCTTCACCCCCATGTCGGACTGCAGAAATTTCTCCTCCATCTCCAGCAGAAACGCATCGTCAATCTGCCGGCCGGGCACGAACAAGGTCCGCACGTCGGTGTTTAACACCTCGGCGGTCTTCTTCAACGCACCTTTGAGCTTATCGATCGTTTTGGAGAAAAAACCCATGAGAAACACCAAAAACCGAATGACGAAATTCGGATGAGCAATGCATGCTGAATGTTCGAATAACCAATGACAAAACGAAGTTGAATGAATGCAAGTTTGGCGATGAGGCAGCGGATTTATTATGACAATCGAAAGACGTCACTCATCGTTTAAATTTCTTCCTTTGCAATTCCGCTGGTCAGCGCTGCATTTTCTTTAAAGACCGCATCGAGCACCCCATTTACAAATGCCGCGCTCTGTTCGGTGGAAAAGACCTTGGCCATCTCGATGGCTTCGTCGATCACGACTTTGGGCGGCGTATTCGTGCTGGTCATTTCCCACACCGCGAGCCGAATCAGATTGCGATCCACACCCGGCTGCCGCCGTGGTGGCCATTGCGGGGCGATGCGTTCGAGTCGCTGATCGATGAGCTTCCGCTGCTCCCACGTGCCGGCGGCGGCGTCGAGCGCGCGCGGCGCTCGTCCGGATCGGTTGAGCCGTCCATCACAATCTGGTTGGCCAATTCACGATCCGCTGCCTCCTGGGAATCCCACAGGAACAGAATCTGCATGGCCAATTCACGGACTCGTCGCGGTTTGTGCATCTCCAGCGAAGTATAGACCCCGGGAGATTGACTGCAAAGCCAGACCGCTGCGCACATGCACACCACGCAGGGCAGAATCATTTGACGGGTTTTGGCCGGTTCTGTGTAGCTGCGACGCCTGCGCCGCCGTTTTCGAAAGGAAAACAAACAGGCGACGCAGGCGTCGCAGCTACAAATGGTCAAATGATTTTGCCCTGGCACACCACGCAGGGAAACATGATAAAAGCCTCGCCCTGGTTGGGTATATCAGGGTTAAACGGTGAACGACCCGGTCGCGCGATGTGGCGCTTTGGGAACGGTGAAAGCCCCTCACTGCGGCGCGGGGCCGGGCTGGGTGGTGCTGGGCAGATCGCCGGTCTGAAATCGTTTCAACTGTCGTTGCAGATACGGATCGTTTTCAAGAGAAAGCTGCCTTCGTTTCCAGCGCGATGGCAGCCTGCCGATCGCCTTTGCGGAAATGCACTTCGGCTAAAGTGTCCAGTGTCTGGTAATCGTCGGGTTTTAAATCCACTGCAGTCTGGGCAAACACCAGCGATTCATCAAGCCTTCTCCCGCAGCAGGCGCTCATCCAGGCAAGCTCATTCAAATAGGAACGGCTGCTGGGATATTTTTTGCAGATGACCGCGAACTTTTCATAGACGCTGTTAAATAGTTCGTCGGCCCTGGCGTGTTCGTTCATTTGATCCAGCAGCGGTGTCCATTCCAAAACCACTTCGGGGGAGGCCGGCAGATATTGCTGATAGATCTGCAGCTCGCGCATGGCGGTGGTGAGGTCGCCGTGCTCGCGGGCGTCACGGGCTTTGCAGAGGTGCGCCAACGCCGGGATCGTTAGAAACCGAACGGGATCATGCCACTGCACGGCCGAGGAAAGATTGATCAGGCAAAGGCGGTCGAGCGCATCGGCGGCCGCTTTCCAGTTTTTGTTTTCAGTCGCCATCTGGGCCCGGGTATTCCAGATTTCACTGATGCCTACTTCGTCAAAATCACCGCCGGTGCGAAGACCCAGCGCGCGCTGCGCCTCGGCGTCGTCGGTCAAACCGGCAGCGTCGAGTTGAGCCGCCAACCGCCAGCGCGACAGCGGATCGCCCAGCGGCATGAGCTGGGCTTTGTTCATCAGGGAATCGCCTTGTTTCTCGTGCCCCGCCGCCTTGAGGGCATATCCCTGCAGGTAAAGCCGATCGAAATGCGTGTGATCGGCGTGCCACATCGCGGCAAAAATGGCGGCAGCGGATTCAAATTGTTTCTGTCGCAGCGCGATTACACCTCTTTGCCAATCGTCCCATCCGGGCGCGTTTTGATCCGGCGGCGAGGGCTGTGTGGTGGGAGCAGGATCCAGTCCGAGCGTTTGCCGCAGGGTCCGCAGGCGGTCGGCCAGGTCGGGATCGTTGGGATAAGTGCGGGCGATCTCCATCGCCTGGTCGATTTCACCGCGCTGGGCGCGCAGGGTGAATGCGACGGCGGGATGGTGCGGCAACAGCAGATTTAAGCCGGCCTCGGGGAGATCATTGAGGAGAAAAAACTTACTGGGGCTGAAGCTTGCATCCATATCCGCTGCAGCGGTTGAAACGAGGAGAGACATCGTTTCAACGGCCTTGGATTGATGACCGCCCAGGCGCTGGAAGCAGGCCCGGTAGGCTGCGCTCAGCAGTGGATCATGCCAGCGGTCGTCGGGTTCGTTGGCGGCGTCGCCCCAGTCGGCCTGATCGGTCAACGCGAGAAATATCAGCGACGACTCGCGCGACAGTCGCGCGTAACGCAGGGCCTGGTCGTACTTGCCGCTGATGCGATAGAGATAAGAGAGGATGCCCGCGGCTCTTTCCTGGTCGGCGGTATTGCCGTTGGATTGCTCGGCGGTCCAGCGGGCGATCTGCTCGTCGAGGTGGCCTGTCAGATCGACGGCAGCCGCATAATCCGCGCCCTGGCGCTGGCCCCACATGGTGGCTGATCCATCGAGCAGCGTGAGCAGTGCGTCGATGTCATCATCATCATCGATGATTCTGCGCGACGTGTTCGCGATAGCCGAGGAAAAGCTTGTAGAGCATTTCATGGCGAAGCTCGAAATCAGTTTCGATGGGGATCAGCCGGGTGAGGATCTCATCGGGAGCGGGCTGGCTATCAAAGAGAAGATTGAGTTGCAATTTTCGATTGCCAAAGTCAGCTGCGTTGAGATAAGCATCGGCAATGGACAGTTGCCAGGTGGGCACATCGCGCAGTCGGAACAACTCGATGCGCCGAAGGGCGCGGAGGGCGCGTACGCGGGTTTCAGGCCGGGGATCCATAGAAGCCTGACGCAGCGGATCGATGGCATATTTGCCCGCGCCGGCGAGCTGGGTTTCAGCTGCGGCACGCTCGACGGGATCGTCGGAACTGAGCAGGTCGATCGATTGCTGGGTGGTTGGAGCTGCCTGAATCAAAGAAGGCGTAATCAACGCAACACCGACCTGAAGGCTCCAGCAAAGGGCGGTAACTGGTGACAAGCGATGTGGCATGCGACAGGTGAATCTTAGCACCAATCGAAACGGGGAACATCAGGCAATGCGGCCGGCAGGCGCGACGTCAATCGGGTGAGATCGAGTCGACAGTAATCGAGCGAGAGCCTTGGATCAGAAGAGATTGATCTCAAAATCACCCAGCGCGAGCTTGGCCTTGGATTCATACGCTTTGAGAAGGGCAGCGGACTTCAGCTGGGCAGGTCCGGCGTGGAGATTTCCGCCGGGGGTCAGGCGGGCGACAACGGTGGTGAGCCTGTGAGCGCTGATTCCCTCGGCAAGGCTTTTGTTGGCTGTCGCGACGCGGCCCACGCTCAGCGTCCTGATCGCCTCGGCGGTGATGAGGCTGTTGGAAAAATTATTGCCGGCGCGACCGTTGAAAACAATCGAACCGATCGAAGCGTTGCTCGTCAAATCGCCCGCCTGCGCCGCAAGAGCGCCGGCCTGGGCGACACTGATATTGACCCCGGCATAGATTCGACTGTCGGTGAATGAAGGAGCGGTGATCGCACCGATGTTTCCGCTGGAAAAGATCACCGTATTATTTTTGACCGCACCGACAAAGGTGAGACGACCGACCAGCAGATAATTCCCAAAGGTGCCATTCGTCTGAATGATTGCTCCACTGGTGATGCCTTTAACCGTGAGCCGGGAAACGGCGGCCGCGATGATCGTGTTGGACAGATTCCCGGTGAAGGTAAGGTTTTCGATCAGGTTGTTAGCGTTCAGCGACCAGTTGGTGCCCGGCGTTCCCAGCGTGCCCCTGGTGAACTGCCCGTTGAGTTTCCAGCTTCCTGTTGGGGTGCCCACCCGGGCATTCGCCAGGGCGTATCGGTTGTAATTTAAGTTCAGGTTTTCATCAAAAACACCCGGCACTTCCAGGTCGTTAATAAAGGGCGCGTTGATCGCGTGAGCGAGTCCATCGGTAATGATCCACTTCCTGGATTTGACCAACCCGAGGTTGCCGATGCCGTTTACATCTGAGTTAGTGACGTTGGCAATCGAAAGGTTGGTGAAAAAACCGCCGGGGAGCGCGCCGATATTTAGCGTCGCCGAGTTGAGCGCCGCTGCGGTGAAATTCACCATCATGCCAATGCTGCTGTTGCCGGATAGCGTTGCGTTTGGCGCGTAAAAGCGGACCAGTTCATTGGTATCGTGAAGCGTTCCAATCGAGAGAGGCCCGGTTGAAGTAAGGCTCAACGATGCGTCTTGCACGGCGTTGGTCACGGTGATGTCTGTGATGTCCGTTCCCGCGCCTGAAGCGAAGATGGTATGGCCGTGACGTCTGGTGGTGACTTGAAAGTCGGTGAAGGTCACACTCGCGATGCCACCGGTGACGGAAAGATGGCCGATCACACCGTCGGGCTGGGTGAACACCAGTGAGGTCCCCGCACTCACGTTCAGTTTAACAGCAGTGGGCACTGCGTCCAGCGTGACGGTTGTCGGAGCAGAAAGCTGGCCGGTGTAGTCGGCAATGGTGTAGGTCAGCGAGTCTGGTCCGATGTAACCGGCAGCGGGAGTGTAAGTAATAAAACCGGTGGTGGGATCGACCGACGCCGTGCCATGGCCTGGCTGCGTGACGATGGAAAGAGACGAGGTATTCAACGCGGCCTGCGAATCGGTTGCGCCGCCGAGCACAGCAAAGCTATTTGTAGTGCCGGTGACGGTAAACGGAGCGGTGAACGGAACCGTGACAGGTCCGGCGCTGGGCGTGGCTGGATTGGGCACGGTTACAGCAAAGGTGGTGGAGGCGGAGGTTCCATCCAGATTTTTGGCTGTGACGGTGACCTCTGCGGTACCGAACAGACCGGTTCCATAGCTGAAGGAAAGAATCCCGTTGGTGACCAATGGAGTTACCAGTGCTTTGTTATCGCTGCTAACGGTATAGGTGGTGCCGACTTCGGTTGTGATACCGGTGGTGTAGACAAGATTGCTGGCGCCGATGGCCGCACCGGCCTGGAGGTCTGCCAGCGTAAGGCCGACGATGGGAACGGTATCCAGACCTGAACCGAGGTTATCGGTTGGCAACGCCGCGATGGTATTGATGGCGTTTGCGCCGGAAAGGACTTTCCCGAAAACGGTGTAGGATGTTTGCACGCCGTTGGAGTCGGTGGTCGGGATATCCAGCTGGGTATTGTCGGTGACGTTGAAATACCATTCGCTGTTGGCGCTGTTGGCCTGGCTGGTTTTGGCCATCACCAGGGTGCCGGCGACGTTGCCGTATAACTCGGTGGTGTATTCGTCGGGCACCGTGCCATTGGTGGGAATGTGATTCAGGCTGTTATTGCTGAGATTGTACCCGCCGCCCTGGATAATCGTTGCCGGCGCGTTTGGCGATCCGCCCAGATTGGTGTTCAGATCGACACTGCGATGGAAGATCGTGTTGTTATACGCGCCGCTGTTGACGTAGCTGAGGAAGTTGGCGACGGTTTGTGGGGTGGCGGCGTCGGTCAGTCCGACCTGAATCGTTCCCTCGCTGGTGTTGAAGGTCGCCAGCGTGCCGGGAAGGGTGGCATCGAAAAAATGTTGGTTCAGCGTGACGTCATTCCCTGCCGGCGCGGTGATATTGGCCAGAACGGGAGTAATCGGCGTCTGCACGATTTCACCGGAACCGGACATCAAGCGCCGGTTTTCCAGCGGATCCATGACAAAAAACCGCCGGGGGGTGGCGTCGGCAAGCGCATGGGCAAACGCACGGGCCAATCGACGACGAACCTGCTGTGAATAGCGCATGAAAACTGTCCTGTTCAACCCGACGGAAAATCCTCAGCAGCTACTTTTTACAGCGCTTCAACTGCCCGCCAGTATTTCAAAACGGGTTCGTGGAGATGCGAACCCTCCGCCTTAATAAGACGCCGGCCCGGCATGGTATGTTCCGCTTTGTTTCAGCTGGAATCTGTCCATTCAGGAGCAGGCGAACACAAAGGGCGATCCTGAATGGGATCGCCCTTGTTCGACCTTGATATTAACTCGTAGATGACCCTGAAGCCAAGCCGCTTATTTCTTTGCTGCGGCCGCAGCAGCTGCCTTCGAGGCAAACAGCTTTTTGGCTTCACCCACCAGGTAGAAACTGCCGGTGATGCAAATGAGATCTTCCTTGGTGACCGCGCGGTTGGCGATCGCCAGGGCATCTTCCAGAGTGGTCGCCACCTGGGCCATCTTGCCGTACAGCTCGACATAGCGGGCAGCTAGCTCATCAGGATTGGCGGTGCGCGGGTTATCGACCTTGGTGAAGATAACCTTATCGGCGCCGCTGGTGATGCGTTGCAGCATGCCGGGAATGTCCTTGTCGCCGCAACATCCGAAGATGACAACGATCGAGTCACAAGGGATGTGCTGCCCGATGGCTTTCATAAGGGCATCGACACTCGCCCCGTTGTGAGCCCCGTCAACCAGGACGCGCGGGGTCTGGCTTACCATTTCCATGCGGCCGGGGATGGTAACCTTCGCGAGCCCTTCCATGGCCCGGCTGTCGTTGATGGCGATGCCGCGGGTCTTAAGCTTATCGATAATGCTCAATGCCAGGCCGCAATTGATCGCCTGGTGTTCGCCAATTAACGGAACGGCCAGGTGCTCAAACCGCGTATTCGGTGTGGTCAGGCAAACCCGATTGTGCGGCCCGAGCATGCGGGTGGCCTCGAATCGGTAACTGAACTCGATGGTTTTGCCGCAAATATCCAGCGGTGCGCCGACCTTCTCGGCTATACGCTTAAGCGATGCCTCGGCGTCAGGATCCTGAATAACTGTTACTGCTGGGACGCCGGGCTTGAAAATACCCGCTTTTTCAGTGGCGATGTGCCCCAGCGTCGGCCCAAGCTGGGCCATGTGATCTTTACTGATGCTGGTGATGGCGGTCACCTCGGGCTTGAGCACATTGGTGCTGTCCAGCCGTCCGCCCAAACCGGTCTCCACAACCGCGATATCCACCTTGTTTTCAGCAAAATATTTGAATGCAACTGCAGTCAGCACATCGAAATACGTTGGAACCGGCCGGCTTTTGGCGACAATCGGCTCGACCAGGCGAACCAGCCGGGCAAAATCAGCGTGACTGATCATTTCGCCATCGATCTGGATGCGCTCGCGGATATCGATCAAGTGCGGGCTGGAGTAACACCCGACCTTATATCCATTAGCGCGAAGCATCACATCGACCATGGCAGCGGTGCTGCCCTTGCCCTTGGTGCCGGCAATGTGAACTGAGCGGAAAGAATCCTGCGGATTCCCAAGCTTTTTCAGCAGGGTCCGCATGCGATCTAAATCGAAGTTCTGACTGTTGTAACGAACGATGCGAAGACGCTCGAAATCACTCAAAGTGTTCAAAAAGCGAACTGCCTTGGTGAACTGGGTCGACGCGGCAGCAGAGCCATGGCCTGTGTTGTTGGTACTAGGATGGCCGGCGTGTTGCCCAGCTGCTTGAGGCGAGCCGTGAGGAGCTGATTTGGCGTCGGCCGATACAGCAGGCTTTCCCGGTCGAACACTTTTACCGGGAGGGGTAGCACCCTTGCGAAGCTTGCTCGCGACCGCTACCGTTCGCCGCTTTGGGGTCATCCGCCTCGCTTTTACCTTCGTCGCCATGTTGCGAATATTAGCACATTTGGCAGCCTCTTTCAAACCGGCACACAAGCCACGACAGTTTCACCAGTTGCGATCTGGAAATCAATACCGACACGCGATGGTTAATTCGTAAGATGTTTGGGTTGTAGGAATTAATCCGGTCGGAATGTGGGAAATTCGTCCCTGAATCAGGCACGCTCGCATGCCGGCCGCGGATTTTTTCAGGACCGCGTGCTTTGGTGTGGCTATGGGCGTGGTGGCTCGATATGATGCGTCGTTTCGACTTCGTCTGAGGCTATTTTGGAGTTCCCATGGCCAAGCTGGCCAAATCTCTTGAGAAAAAGATTCGCACCGTTGCTTTCGTCAGCCTGGGATGTCCCAAAAACCTCGTAGACAGCGAGCGCATGCTTGGGTTGTTGGCTGAGGATGGATTGGCCATAACCGCTGACGCTGCCTCTGCTGATGCCATCATTATTAATACCTGCGGATTTCTGGAGGCCAGCAAGACTGAATCGATGAAGGAGATCCGCGAAGCGATCGACCTGAAAACTTCGGGCAGTTGCAAGCGTGTTGTTGTGGCAGGATGCCTGGTGCAGCGCCATAAAACCAAGCTGCTGAATGATGCGCCGGGCATCGACCGCCTGGTGGGTGTATTCGATCGCGAACACATTGTCGAAGCCGTTCGGGGCAAGGAAAACCCGCGGCAGGAACATGGGCATTTCCTTGGGAAATATCACGATTTATCAACTGAATTGAAAAATGCCCAGGGTTCGGCGGTGGGTCTGCCGGTTTTTGAAAATGACCGGGCGCGATTGCGGTTAACACCCAGGCACTTTGCGTATCTGCGCATCAGCGAGGGTTGCAATCAGGGCTGCAGTTTCTGCACGATTCCCAGCATCCGCGGGCCGATGCGGTCCAAGCCAATCGAACAGATCGTGATCGAAGCCAAAGAGTTGGCAGCCGACGGCGCGGTGGAGCTGAATCTCATCGGTCAGGACACGACCAGTTTCGGCACTGATATTCAGTATGCCGCCGGTCTCTCGGGTTTGTTGAAAGCACTGGACAAGCAGCTGACCGATGTGCATTGGCTTCGCCTGATGTATGCGTATCCATCCTGTTTCACCGATGAGATGATCGCCACCATCGCTGCGTCTCCGCGCATCGTGAAATATATTGACATGCCCTTGCAGCATATTAACGATGCGATGCTGAACGTGATGAAACGCCGGGTAACTCGCAAGCAGATCGAGACCTTGCTGAGCAAACTCCGCCGCATTCCCGGGATGGCCATCCGCACCACCTTCATCGCCGGTAGCCCCGGTGAAACCCGCGCTCAGCACCAGGAACTTGTGCAATTCGTCAGGGATTTCGGTTTCGACATGATGGGCGTATTCCCCTTCAGCGCCGAACCCGGAACGGCCATGGGGCGGCTGCCCGATCAACTCTCCGAAGAGGAGAAAAACGCCCGCGTGGAAGAGCTGATGCTGGTCCAGCAGGAGGTCGCTTTCGCCAAGGCGAAATCAATGATCGGCCAAACCCTCGAAGTAATGATCGAACGCCCCGCGGGTCGCGAGATTGAAGACGGCTACGTCGCACGCAGCCAAAGCCAGGCGCCGGATATCGACAGCGTCGTTCACGTGGACGCAAACGGCGCGGAATTACACCCGGGACAGATTACACTGGTGAAGGTGACCGATTACCAGAATTACGATCTGGTAGCTCAGGTACCCAAGGCAAAGAAGTCGCGGATGTTGAAAGTGGTAACCGCGTAAGGCGCGGCGCGCCAGCCAACCCATTTAGCCCGCCGTGAATACACGGCGGGTTTATGTGAAACATCGTAAATCGTTCATTTGCAAACGACCATCTTTGAAATTCCAAGTCAACCCGCCGTGTATTCACGGCGGGCTAAATGGGTTGGTCAGCGAATCACAGTTTGGCTCGCCCCTCGCCCCGCCGAACGGTTCCCCCTACAATCCGCCGCCTTATGTTTCGGCATGTGCCCAACATCATCACCGCCGGTCGGCTTGTGCTGGCGATCATCTTCTTTGCGCTGCTGTCCTATTATCAGCATGCCGGTCGCGGTGATCCGCTGGTGGTTTCCTCCTCGCGGGTAAGCCTGTTGAACGTTGCGTTTATCATTTATCTCATCGCGCTGTTCAGTGATTTTCTCGACGGATACCTCGCCCGGCGATGGAAGGTTGAAGGTGCCTTCGGCCGCGTGGTGGACCCGTTTGTCGACAAAGTTCTCGTGCTGGGCACGTTTATCTTCTTTGCCGGGAAAAATTTCGTGGTCCAGGAAGAGCATGCGGTTGTGGTGAAAACCATCACGGGCGTTGTTCCCTGGATGGTGGTGCTCATTCTCTCGCGCGAATTGCTCGTCACAAGCCTGCGCGGGATCAGTGAAAGCGGCGGCGCAACTTCGCCGCCGCTTTCAGTGGAAAACTTAAAATGGTTTTTCAATCGATAACCATCCTGGTGATTCTGCTGTATGTGAACTACTTCGAAAGCCGCCACGATGCTGCCCAGCATTACGCCCAGATCATTCGCGACGTCTGCATCTGGTTGACCATTGCGATCACGCTGCTCAGTGGTGTTTCATATGTCCGCCGCGGGGTGGGGCTTTATCAGAAATCAAATTGAGAATCTTAAGAGAGTGAAGAAAAGCGAACACCTTGACCGTAGAACCAGACCAACCTCTCGACGCTGCCGAGATCGAAACCGAGACCGATGAAGACGTCGGGCACTTCCATTTTACCGCGACCAAAACGCAGACACAGCGGATCGACCAGTTCCTGACAAATCGCATCGCTTACCTGTCGCGCACGCGGTTCAGCGCCTGATCGATGAAGGCCTGGTGAAAGTAAACGGGAAAATCACCAAGGCCAGCTACAAGTTGAAAGACGGCGATGCCGTCGTGATGGTCGCCCCGCCGGAGCCGGTCAACGAGTTGATACCGGAAAATATCCCGCTCGAAATTGTCTATGAAGACGAATATTTTCTCGCTCTGAACAAGCAGGCCGACCTGATCGTCCACCCCGCGCGGTCGCTGGAGCGGCACGCTGGTCAACGGGTTGGTCTACTACGGTAAGAAGTGGAGCACCCTTAACGGCGACTGGCGGCCGGGCATTCTGCACCGGCTGGACCGTAATACCACAGGCATCATGCTGGTAGCCAAATGCGACGAAGCGCACTGGCGCATCGCGCGCCAGTTTGAAAATCGCACCATCCAGAAGACTTACCTGGCCGTAGTACATGGCATACCCGAGCTCACCAATGACGTGATCGATATGCCTATCGGAAAAGACAAATATATCCGTGAGAAACAAGCCGTCCGGAAGGAAGAAAACGGCGGTCGCTCGGCCATCACACGCTACGCGGTGGAGGAAACCTTCGAACACGCGCGCGATGCCACTCTGCACCCCAGCACCTTTGCCAGCGATAAACATTTCAAAGCGCCGCCGGAGCGATTTGCCTTTGTGCGTCTTACTCCCAAAACCGGCCGCACCCACCAACTGCGCGTGCATATGGCCGCCATCGGGCATCCCATGGTGGGAGACACCATGTACGGCGGGCGAACCTTTGAAATTGCAGGTGAAAACCCCTTCAAGTTCGAGCGGCAAGCCTTGCATGCAGCTGAAATTACGTTCGTTCACCCGGTGACGCTGAACAGCATGACTTTGACCGCTCCGCTACCTGCGGATCTGAGAAACCTGAGGGCCCACCTGAGGGGACCGACGCTGCCCAATGGATGATTGTCTGAAAGTGATGCCTGTTTGCCCTTGATTTCAATTTTGTATCTTTGAACTTTATTCGGCGACGATTTGCCGGCTGCCGGGTACAATATACTGTGGATAAGTCTGAGACTGGTCTTTGAGGAAGCTATGTTGAAACTACTTGCGATACACATGCCGGGGTTTGAAGAGTGGATTGTCATTGCCGTGATTGGCGTGCTTGTGTTCGGCAAACGACTGCCCGAAGTGGGCCGAAGCCTGGGCAAGGGAATTGTGGAATTCAAAAAAGGACTTAAGGGTATCGACGAGGAAGTAGAGCAGGCCTCCAGCATGCCTGTCGCGCCGGCTCGCTCGAACCTTCCCCAGTCGACGGTTCTTTCGACCCCGGTCGAGGGATTTAAATTTGACCCGATCACCGGTCAACCCTTGCAGCAGGCGCCGGTCATTCCGGCGGGCGCGAAATTTGATCCATTTACAGGCAAGCCGCTCGAGGAAAATCAGACCGAATCCATCGGGCTTGCATAAAAAATACATTCTGGCGGTGCACGGTACGAATAATCGTTTCGGTTCAGCGTTACTCTGGTAAACACATTTGGAGTCAATCATGCCCCGATTAGCAAAAGCCGTTGTCTCACTCGCGTTGTTTTCATTCGTAGCACCGCCTGTTTCGATGGTTTTTGCTGACAACCCGGTAACCGGCAGCTTCGGTGCCCGCCACGCGCTGGATCACTCACTTCCCGCGGTGCGATTCAGCGCGACATCGCTCAGCGATGTGCTCGATTTCCTTGCCGATGCAAGCAGCAGTAATTTCTCGGTCGACTGGAAAGCGTTGGACGCTGCTCATGTCGCCAAAGACACACCGATTACCTTGCGGATGAGTTCCGATGTTCCGATGCGCAAGGTGCTGGGCATGGTGCTCGATCAGGCTGCCGGCGCAGGTGTATTAACCTTTCATGTCGATCAAGGCGTGATCGAGATCACCTCCCAGGAAGCATCTGACAAGGTGCTATACAGCAAAACTTACCCGATTCAGGACCTGCTGTTTCAACCGACCGATGCCGCTGCCGCACCCGATCTGAGCCTGCAGAATGCCAGCCAGGGTCAAAGTGGTGGCGCTGGCGGTGGTGGAAGTTCCGGTGGTGGCGGTGGTGGAAGCGGTCAAGGCGGCGGCCTGTTCACGAATACCAACTCCCAATCCAGCACAAGCAGCAAGGCCAATTCTCAAACCGATCGCGCCACCGAAATCATCAAGCTGATTACCGACACGGTGAAACCGGAACTTTGGCAGGTCAACGGTGGGACAGCCACCATCAGCTTCTTCCGCGGCAATCTCATCGTTAACGCCCCTCGCTCGATCCACGAAGCGCTGGCGAGCGACTGATGGGCAAGCGACTGATGGCAGAGTAATGCAAGGCCGCAACTGAATCTGCCCCGGATGTACATCCGGGGTTTTTTCATTAATCTATGCAGCAGTTCGTCATCGTTCCGCGTTCACCATTCTGCATAAATTTCAATGCCTACTGACCTGCCCCTTGACGCTTCGGATCGCAACGCAGCGGTTCTTGCGGGTTTTCTGGGTTGGACGCTGGATGCGTTTGACTGGTTCATTGTCACGCTTTGCCGTGACAATATCGCCGCGTCGCTGAAAGTCAGCCCCGCTGCCATCACCTGGTGCATGACGCTCACCCTGATGGCCAGGCCTCTGGGCGCGTTCATCTTTGGATTGCTCGCCGACCGCTACGGGCGACGCCGACCGATGATGATCAATCTGGTGTTTTACTCGACGCTTTCCGTGCTCAGCGGGCTCGCGCCGACGTACGTGCTGTTCATGATCTGCCGGATTCTTTTCGGGGTCGGAATGGGCGGTGAATGGGGTGTGGGCGCATCGCTTGCGATGGAGAAAGTGCCGCCACAACTGCGCGGCTTGCTGTCGGGACTTCTGCAGGAGGGATATGCCTGCGGCGGATTACTGGCAACGGCGGCTTATTTTTGGATCTACCCCCTGTTGCATGACTGGCGTCCCCTGTTTTGGATCGGTGGGCTGCCGGCCCTGCTGGCGTTCTACATCCGCTTCCAGGTGAAGGAATCGGCTGTCTGGCAAAAGACCAAAAAAGACAGCTGGGGCAATCTCAGCCAGGCGCTTTTATCCAACTGGAAATTGTTTCTCGGTCTGTTTCTCCTCATGCTGATGATGAACCTCTCATCGCATGGGACGCAGGACCTGTTTCCGACGCTTCTCAAAGAAAAATTCAAGCTCGACGCCAGGCATTCACTGGGCAAACTATCTGCAGTCAATGCGATCGCATTCTGCGGGGCGATTCTCGGCGGACTGATTGTAGGGCATATTTCGGATCGCGTTGGCAGGCGTCGCGCGATGATCGGAGCGTTTATCATGGCAACGCTGCTGGTGCCGCTGTGGGCCTACGCGCCCAGCCTGGCTTTGCTGATGCTCGGCGCTTTTCTGCTGCAGTTCATGGTCCAGGGAGCCTGGGGTGTTATTCCCGCGCACATTACCGAGTTGTCGCCCGACGCGGTTCGCGGTGTTCTCCCGGGTTTCGCCTATCAATGCGGAGCGGCGGCTTCGGCGGTCGTACTGACGCTTGAAGATCATGTCAGTGGACATCTCGGCATCACCAATTCGATGGCCCTGATCGCGGTGATCATCTTTCCCATCGCGGCAATCGTTGTCGGCCTGGGTCCCGAGAGCCGCGGAATTGTTTTCGGGCAGAAGGAAACGTAAAACCACACCATGACCGCCGAAGTATTAAATCTCGCGATTGATGAATGGAAGCTTTTACTCCCCCTGATGGATCAGTTCACACCTGAATTGAATCGGCTCGGCGAAGCGCTGCTTAAATGCTGGAAAAATCGCGGCAAAGTACTGACCGCCGGCAACGGTGGAAGCGCCTGCGACGCGATTCATCTCGCCGAGGAAATGGTTGTCCGTTTCAACAAACCACGCAAGGCACTGGCGGCCATCGCGCTGTGCGATCCCGGTAATCTCACCTGTGCCGGTAATGACCTGGGATGGGAATCGGTTTTTTCCCGGCAAGTTGAAGCACTCGGTAACACTGGCGATTTTCTGATCGTCTTTTCCACAAGCGGCAATAGCGCCAATATTATCCGCGCGGTACAGACCGCTAAATCGCAGGGCGTTTACACAGTCGCTTTCATCGGCAAAGACGGGGGCAAATTAACGGGCGTCTGCGACTTTGAATTCCACATCCCCTGCAAAAACACCGCTCGCGTGCAGGAGGCACACCTGATGTTGTACCACTGCCTCTGCGAATGGATCGATCAGCGGGTGGACTGAATCGGTGCCAACCCTATACTCGCCGAAAATGCCGCGATCGCTCCCCACTGTTTTTCAATCGCTGAAAAAATGCCTGCTGCTCAGCGCGCTGCTGGGCGTCGGATGTGTACAGCGTGAAATGACAGTGCTGAGCAATCCCACCGGCGCTGTGATCTATCTGAACGATCGCGAGATAGGACGGACGCCTTTCAAGCGCAAGTTTCTCTGGTACGGCACCTATGACGTTGTCGCTCGCAAGGATGGCTGCAAAACCCTCAAGACCGCAGCCAATATTTTCCCGCCCATCTGGCAATTGGTGCCCCTGGATGCTGTGACAGATTTCCTGCCGCTGCGAGATGAGCACACCGTTCACCTCGATCTGCAGGCAAACGATCCGGTCGATCCTCCTGCGATCGTCGCCCGGGGTCAGGCCATGCAGCAAGAACTGCAGTCCAGCATTCACACGATTAACCGCTCGGCGCTGGATGTTCATCCCACGACAAAGCCAACGACCCAACCCGACATCCAGGACGCGAGCTAGCGCAGCTCTCCATTTCTCTTCTCGATGATTTGATACGTGAACCAGTGTACCGCGAGTTGAGTTGGCGTCTTTTGCGCCATGCAGTTGCTTCGTGTCGCAGCGTACTATTGCTGCCGACGTGCGCAGCAGGCTGCCAACAAAGTGATGGGCGTGATTATCAGACACCGGTAGATTCTGATCATTGGCATCGCTCTTGAAGTACATCACTCGCGTGCTGCAACAAGTAGTTTTTTGTCAGAAAGGCGGATGCCATGACGACGACGTTTTTAAAATCCAGCGACACCCATCACTCAATGTTTATAGGTCACGCGACCGAGACACACTTGCCCGAGGTCTATGAATCGAGGCCGGTCATCAGGGTTCCCCGCTCGGCGACGCGGGAATACAGCGACAGTGAACTTTGCACGGCTGCAAGCATGCTGGCGAAGATGCGCCGGCGCATTGATGTGATTGATCATCTTAAGAAACATCCCATCCCCTTGGTTCATAACGCCGAAACCGCTCTCGATGCGGCGGTGGAAAAACTGCTGAATGTGATTTGAATTGCTACACTGGGCAGTTCCGTAGACCCGCGGTGAACGCACGGGCAGCCCGAAGTCGCTGTTACAGGTTTGACATCGCCTGCGAAAGCCTGCGCACTTCGTGCAGTGCCATGCCCCCGAGTTTGGGAACGGTATCTCCCATGTGCGGAATGATCGCATGGCCCACGCCCAACCGGCTGGCTTCGCGCAGGCGATTTTCCAGCTGAGGCACCGACCGCACCTCACCGCCGAGGCCGAGTTCACCGATAGCCATTGTGCCCGGTGGAAGCGGCCGGTTGGTGTGGGCGCTGGCGATCGCCAGCGCGATGGCAAGATCGACCGCCGGCTCCATTACCTTCACCCCGCCGGCGATGTTCACAAATACATCGTCAGCCGCCAGGCGCAGTTCGCAGCGTTTTTCCAGCACGGCCATGATCATTGCCACGCGATCACCGCTGACACCGCTGACTTTGCGCTTGGCCGATCCGATCACGCTGGATGCGGTCAGGGCCTGCACCTCCAGCAGCAATACACGGCTGCCCTGCATGGCCGCGGTGATTACACTGCCGCTGGGCTGGTTCGGTTTACCGTCCGGGCCTGGTCCATATTGCTCTACAAATAAATTCCCCGGATCGGTCACCTCGGCAAGTCCCTCACCGGTCATCTCGAACAGCCCTACTTCGTGCGTGGAACCGAAACGGTTCTTAACGCAACGCACGATGCGATGGGCGTGGTAACGATCCCCTTCAAAGTAGACGACGGTGTCAACGATGTGCTCGATAATCTTCGGTCCCGCCAGTGTGCCGGCCTTGGTGACGTGCCCCACCACCAGGATCGCAACGCCCGTCGCCTTGGCGAGATACACCAGGTCCATGCAGCAATCGCGAGCTGGGTGACAGACCCCGGCGCAGCGGGAATTTTGGGCTTGTAGATCATCTGGATCGAATCGATGATTACCACCGCGGGCTTCACCCGCGTGATCTGATGAATGATCCGCTCGATGTTGGTTTCAGCCAATACCAGCAGATTCTGGCTGACCACACCCAAACGACCCGCGCGCATCGCCACCTGCCGGGCGGATTCTTCGCTGGTGACGTAAAGCACTTTGATGTCAGAAGCAGTTTTGGCCGATTTCGATTTGTCGGTGACCGTGCTGACGCCGCTTAAAGACTGAGCCACTTGAAGCAGCAAAGTGGATTTCCCGATCCCGGGCTCACCGCCAACTAAAACCGCCGAGCCCGGCACGACACCGCCGCCGAGGATTCGGTCGAATTCACCGATGCCGGTACAAAATCGGGGGCTTTCCGCCTGGTCGATATCGGCGACCGTCACCGGCTCGCCGCCGCGCATGAAGTTGCCGTTTATTGCGTCCGGATCAGCTGCGGCGAGGGGATTTCGATCATCAGTGGCAAGCGGTTTATATTCCTCCAGCGAATCCCAGGTGCCACAATCAGGGCATTTTCCAAGCCATTTGGGATGCACGCTGCCGCAGGTGTTGCAGAGAAATTGGGTTTTTTGTTTGGCCATCAATGATTGGCCGATCATACGTCATTTGCGGCTGCAATTGCCACGACCGGGATGTACTGGATTCCGCGCCCACTCTCAAGAATGGCTGATGACCACACCCGAGAAGGCGGCGAACGCCTGCGAGGCGGTCACGGTAATATAACCATCATCAGCTGCTCCGTTGCCCCAGGGATTGCGGAGGGTCAACGACACAGGCGTGCCCTGGGCATCAATCTTCACCGATTCCACCTCATAGGCGTGGTCTTTTATCAGCGGGCTGGTCTTGGGCAGCGCGGCGATCGTGCCGAAGGTGGTAAAATCGCCGTCGCTAAGATCGCTCTTGATTGTTTTCAGCAGTGCGGCGGCGTTTGCAGGCGCTGAACGTGCTCTGGCTTTTAAGCCCGAGCACCGCGAACGCGCTGGTCATCCACCCCCCGCTGATGCTGGCATACCTATTTGTCGCCGGGCTGGCGAACTGCACGTAGGCTTTTTCCAACAAAGCAACCCAGAGGCTGTCCTCATTTCCCAGTCGGGCATACGCCAATTGACCATCCGGCCAGACCGGCAGGTAAGAGTTCACATTGATCTTGCGGGTCGACGTTCCACTGCCCAGCGTAATGGTGTAAATGCCGTTGCCATCGGCCGCGAAATCCTTGCGGATCAAAGCGGGGTCACTCTTCACCACCGACGACACCGTGGAGAGAAGATAACAGTCGCCGAGGTCGCCTTGATTGACATCGTTGATGGTCGGCCCGCTGCTGGCGAACAGGGGATCACCGGCAAAGTTTTTATAAGTGATGGCTTTGCTGGTCGTCACCGGATTCACGACTTTAAGCGCAGTTGCATGAATCAGCGGAGCAGCAACCGGCCTAGCGTGTGCCGCAGGCGCCGCGGACATCAGTGTACGGGTTTCAAGGATTTCAATCTGCGCACTTTTCATTGCCGGGCTCCTTCATGAGTGGCCATCACAACCACCAATACGAAAGATGTCCGATACGAAAAGCCGCGATGCAAATATTGGTAAGATCTATCGCATTAAAGGTCCGCGACGACCCATAATCAGCCCGTTTTTACGGGTTTAGTTTAAAACCATAGGCAAATTTGCAGGGACGCTTGGTTTCGTCCTGCAGTTCCTGCGGCAGATGAATGATAGTTCCAGCCGCCGGGTCGTAGTTCCATTGAAGCGGCGATTTATAAATGCTTCAGACTTGAGTTATCGCTTTGCCTGATCGTAGAAACCGACGTAGTACAGGAAACGATTCTGATTCAGAATTGGAATATGCAGTTCTTCCGCCTGGGTTTTGATTTCGTTGTACTTGTTCAACGCATCCTGGGCCTTGGCCAGCTTGTCCTGATTTTCGGCCGTCAGGTCATCCTTGGTGAAGTTCGGCAGAACCGGTTCGGACCCCATCACCACGAAGTCGGTGTCGACGTTGACCTCATCGATCAGCTTGCCACCCCACTGGGTAACCAGCCGCTTCATCACATCAGCATCGGCATCATTCGGGCGATCATTGCCCGCCAGGTCAAACTTGCCGTACACGAAAAAGTTGTACTTGGTGTGAGGATCGTAAATCAGATTCTCAATCAGATCCCCTTCGCTGATCACCGCACCGGGAGCGATTTTCACGATTCGGCATTCGCTGCTGGTGGTTCCCACGTGGGTGATTTCGATAGATGCCTTGCCTACCGGCAGCTGTTCGTCGCCGGTGACATTATCGGGAATGGGCGGTACCCCGTCGGCTTTGTCGTAAACTTCAAAGGTCAAACCCGGCGTAACCTGATCGCCGTAGCCGAGGTTGATGTAGCAGACTTCGTTATTGGGAACACGAATGATGGTCGCGTCGGCCTGGCGAATAATCGGGTTGACGGTATCCACACGACGTGAGGCGAACTTGGCCTTGTACTTGTTGATCTCCGAAGTGAGCTTGGTGATCTGCTGGTTGGCGGTGTTCAGGTCCGCATCAGAACTTGCCTTGTCGGCAACGACCTTATCGCCTGAAGCCTTGATGTCAGCCTGCATCTGATCCATTGCGGCGTTGTTCTTCGTCGCCGCTGCCTGCGCGGCTGCAAGGGCGGCATCAGATGCGGTCTGTGCGTCTTTCAGCTTGGCGTCATTGGCTTCGGTTGCCTTGGTAATGTCCGCCTTGGCGGCGGCAAGGGCGTCGTTGGCTTCGCGAAGACTGATATTCGTGGCCGCCAGTTGTCGCTGTCGGTCCGCCAGCGCGGAGGTCAACGTGGTTACCGCGCTTTCAAGCCCGGTGGGTGCAAGCGTTACACCTGTCACACCGCTTTTGCTCAAAACACCCTGTGAATCTTTCAGCGTGGCGGCGGCGTGGTCCAATGTCACGTCGGGGGCAGCACCTGCGGACCCTGAGATGGTGGTCTGAAGACCACCCAGCTCCTTGATCGCCACATCCATGGCGGTGTCATTTGGAGTTACTCCAAACTTTCCAGCCAGCGAGCTGCGCGCCGCGAGCAGGTCCGCAAGCGGACCGGTCTGGCTCGCTCCGGGGGAAGGCAGCGCGACATATTCCTTGTACTGCCTTTGGAAATCGGTGTAGCTCAGATCCTTATCCTTGTATTTGCCATAAAACTGGAAGGCAAAGACCGACGAGATGACAAACAAAATAACAAAAACGACCAGCGCGGTGATCAAAGCGGCGCGCGAGCCTTGTTGATTGATCGGGGGCATGAGCTACGACCTCCGGGATTCCAGGAATAGGTGGGTGAGACCAATACAGTGAGCGACCGGTGTCCACCAACGGGTCGTCAACGTCAATGTTAGTCTAAGCAGGGGAAGAGGGTCAAGAAGAGGCAAGACTGACGACGGGGTGCAACACACCGGGCGGGAAATCCGGGCGACGAACGCAAAAACCGCCACAGGAACTGCCGCCGTCGACGAATTCGAACGCCGCGGGTCATTGCGGAAGTGAATTTTCAGTATTACGTCCTCAGAACCGCCCCCAGTTTCAACCTGGCGGCTTCCACCACCATCTGCACCGACGATTCCACCGCGTCGCTGGTCAAGGTGGAGGTCGCGGAGCGGAAAATCAACGTGATGGTGACGCTTTTGCTGCCCGGGTCGAGCGGCTTGCCGCGATAAGTGGTCACGTAATCGACGGCTTCCAGGCCGCTGGGTTTGACCTCGTGCACAATCGACTCCATCTGCTGATAGCGCGTGGCTTCGGGAACCACCAGTGACAGGTCGCGCCGAACGGCGGGGAAACGCGGCAGTGGGTTCAACTGCGGAACGTGCTGGGCACCTTCGGTCAGGACTGACAGTTCCAATTCCGCGACGATCGGCAGATCGCGCAGCGACAACTGGTTAGCCAGGGAGCGATCGACCTTTCCGATGTATCCCAGAAGTTCACTGCCCCACTCGATTTTTCCGCAAGCGCCTTTGGCATATCCGGAGCGATCGGTCGGAGTGATTTGCAGCCGACGATGCGAATCCAGTCGCGCAACGAGCGTTTCAATGGTGCCGCGCCGCGCGATAATCGGGGGAACCCACCATGCCAAGGCGATGTCGTTCGTCTACTTTTCCTTCTTTGTCGATCCAGAAGGTCGATCCGGTTTCGAAAAGTTTTGCGCCTGCCGTGCCAGTGGTCTCATTTCGACGGACCGCTTCAAGAAGGCCGGGCAGCAGGCTGGGACGAAGCTGCGCGTCTGCCTTGCGAACGCGCGCGTCGGTTCGCGGCAATCCGGCGGCTTCGGGCGGTAAAAACGATGTGGCCAATGCATCGGTCACAAAAGTGAAGGTCATCGCTTCGAAATATCCACCAGCGATCAGCACCGATCGGACGATTTCAGTTGCCTTCTGCCTGGGATCTGCCGGTGCCACGCGAAGAGAAATTTCCTGCCGTTCAGGTATGTGTTCGTAACCTATGACGCGGGCGGCTTCTTCAATCAGATCGATTTCGAGATTGAGGTCCAGCCGATAACTGGGGGCCGTGACGTCGATTCGCTCGCCGCGAAGAATCGGATTCATGCGCAGTCGCGTGAAGGCGTCGACCACCTGGTGAGCGGGGAATTCAACACCCAGCACCTGCTTGAGTCGGCTTAGCCGAAGCCAGAGTTTCTTCGGCGAATAGCCCGATGAACCCGCGCTCACCATCGGACCAGCGAGCGTTCCGCCCGCCAGTTGCAGAATCAGTTCCACCGCCCGTTTGCTGGCGCGCTCGGGGAGAGTGGGATCGATCCCCCGTTCATAGCGATAGGAGCTGTCGCTTCCCATCGCCAGCTTCCGCGCGGTGCTGCGAATAGACAGCGGGTCAAAACGCGCAGATTCCAGAAGGATGTTTACGGTTTTATCAGTGACTTCAGTATCACGTCCTCCCATCACGCCAGCCAGTGCGATGGGACGTGTGCTGTCGGCAATCACCAGCATGTCGGGAGACAACTGACGCTCGTGCCCATCCAGGCTGATGAGTTTTTCACCGGCGTTTGCCAGGCGAATGTTAATCTGCTTATCGGCAATGGTGTCCAGGTCGAATGCGTGGAAAGGCTGCCCCATTTCCATCATCACGTAGTTGGTAATGTCGACGATGTTGTTGATCGGTCGAAGACCGATCGCGGACAGCCGTCGCTGCATCCACGCGGGGCTTGGCGCGATCTTAACGCCGCGCAATACGCGCGCGGTGTAATGCGGGCAGAGCTCCGGCGCGTCGATCCCCACAGCGGTGAGGCCGGTGTCACCCGGCGGCGCAGGAGTCTGTCTTAAAAATCGGCTGGGCCGGATCCGTGAAGTCCAGATGCAGCAATGCAGCCAGCTCGCGGGCAATTCCCAGATGCGACAGGCAGTCGCTGCGATTGCTGGTGACCTCGACATCGATCACCGTGTCGTCATTAACCGTTTCGATCAGTTCAACAGGAAGTCCGCCATTGGTCAGCGCATCGGCAGCAGTCTGAGCGGTTATGGGACCCGAGAGATATTGTGCGAGCCATTCGAGGCTGATTTTCATGATGTAACTCGTTATCTGGAAACATACTCAATGCGTTGAAGTTTGAACAAAGTGACAGTGCTGTCAATGAACACTGATCAACGGCGAAGGGTCAAATTGCAATTTTTAATGAGCCATAACGTCCTTTGTCACGTAAGATATTTAACGGCGAGAAGATGCGAGACCACTGATGAAAATCCCGCGGAGGGAACTGCCAGAATCGAAATGCCCAGCTGCGTTGGTTCATTGTGAACCGATGGAAGCACGCCTGTTTTTCAGCGCAACGAACATGGCGCAGGACCAATATGTTCTGCAGCCAAGAACCAGAGCGACCCCGATTGCTCATGCACCGGCGGGGCTGGGCACCCGGTTAAGCGAATTTCGCCGGTCGCACAGGAAATCACTGGCCCATAACTCGGTAAGCAATTCCGTAGCACAAGGAGGTTCTGTCCCTTCGGGATTGACACCAGCGATGGTCCGGTGCGTTACGGTATAAATGCTATAAGCTTTGGTGGCGTGGTCGGTGATGGGACAGGTCAGACGATCGCGATCATCGACTCCGGCGATTATCTCAATGCTTCGACGGACCTGCAGTATTTCGATTCATATTTTAATCTACCTGACCCGCCGAGCTTCACAAAGGTAAACGAAACCGGCGGTTCGACACTCCCCGCGCAGGCTTCCAACTCCATTGAATCCAGCCTGGATATTGAATGGGCGCATGTCATGGCCCCGGCCGCAAGTATCATTTTGGTAGAATGCAACGCACTGAACTTCTCCGATTTACTCCAAAACGGTGCGAACTGGGCGCGAAATCAGGCGGGCGTGTCCGTGGTGTCCATGAGCTTTGGCGGGCAGGAAACATCTTCTGACCCGATGTACGACAGCTACATGCTGAGTCCTTCAGCAAGCCATGGTGTTACCTTCGTGGCGTCCAGTGGAGACTCGGGAGAATATGTTACGTACGGTTCCACGACGATCGCACCGGAATACCCGGCGTCATCGACAAATGTGCTCTCAGTCGGTGGGACAAGCTTGACAGTGAATGGGACCAGCTACGCGTCTGAATCCGGGTGGGGACATGGCACCAGCAGTAATGTCCAGGGAAAGGGTGGAAGCGGTGGTGGAATCAGCACCGTTTATGCCGAGCCAGCTTATCAGAGTTCAGTTGTCAGCAGTTCAATCACAACGTCGCAGCGCACCGTGCCGGATATTTCGCTGGTGGCCGATCCCCAGACCGGTGTGCCTGTTTATGATTCGTCGGATTACGGGGCTATCAACGGTAATGGCGGCGGATGGTATCCAGGTACGATCGGTGGAACGAGTTTGTCCGCTCCATTGATGTCCGGCATTCTTGCGGTTGTAAATCAGGGCCGGGCTTTAAATGGCCTGCCTTCTTTAAATGGCGCTAAGCAAACACTGCCTGCGATTTACAACCTCAGCGCCGCTGATTTCAACGATATTACTTCTGGGAACAACGGTTACGCCGCTACTATGGGATATGACCTGGTGACAGGCCGAGGTTCGCCGATTGGCTCGCGCCTGATTCCCGACCTTGTTGCCGCCAGCTCGATCACGGGACATGTCTATATCGACACCAATGGCAATGGTGTATTTGATGGCACGGACGTGCCCTTGGCTGGCTACACGGTTTATCTGGACAAAAATCAGTCCAACAACTCATCGGGTCAACCAACTGCTACGACAAATGCCGGCGGGCAATACTTTCTGGCAGATCCTAACGGATCCGTGAGCCGCAATGTACTCATCACAGCCACACCCGGCGCGGGCTATATCACCATTTCCACGAGCAACAGTATTACTTACGGCAACCCTGCAACGCAGATTGTGGACTTCGCCTATTTCCCCATCGCTTACTCCGCTAATTCTAATTACACCGTCAAGGAGGATGCGACCGGCACGATCACTCAAATTGCAGTTAACGGGTCGGTCACCGATTCGGTGCAATCGTCACTGCTGCCTTCGCTGAGTTTCACTTTGACCGGATCGGGCGATCTCCTTACGGTCGATGGAACCAATGGCAACCCAGTCCCTTCAGGCGGGATTACACTCAACGGCTCTATTCCCGGCGATACACTAAGTGTCATCGGAACAGCAAATGGGAATGATGCATTCAACGTTTCCTCTACCTCCTTCAGTTTTGGTTCAAATCTAATCAGCTTTTCCAACGTCTCCTCAGCACTGCTGAATCCCGGCGGCGGGACTAGCTCAGTGAATGTGTCATCCGGTTCGGTCACGATTGTTTCACGCACCGGCGGGCATGGAATATTGGTTCGCAATTTCTCAAGCCTGTCAGTTGCCACCGGCGCTTCAATGTTGTTCGCTACTGCGACGTTGCATACTGACCGCATGCTCGTGGAAACAACCGGGCTGTCAGTCCCTGGCCAGCTCGATCTGGGTGGGAATGACATGATTATAAAGAACGCCAGCATCGGTGCGATTACCCCCCTGATTGCAAGTGGCTACAATAATGGGAACTGGACGGGGACCGGAATTGATTCTTCCGCCGCCGCCGGAAATTCGTCGCATTTAACCACGCTTGGCGTCCTTGCCAACAGCGCGTATGGCGGCGCGAATCAGCCGCTTTTCGATGGTCAGTCGCCTTCCACTTCAGACATCCTCATCAAGTACACCTACGTCGGTGACGCTAATCTTGATGGCCAGGTTGACGGGTCAGACTATTCCCTCATCGACAACGGATCGCTGATGCACCAATCCGGCTGGCTGAATGGTGACTTCAATTACGATAAATCCATTGATGGTTCGGACTACACGCTGATTGATAACGCCTACAACACGCAGGGAAACAGGCTGTAATTTTTCAACGCGGAAAAAATGCTCATACACCACTGCGCGATTTTGGTGGGTGCCCATTATCGAACGCGGCGATAGACCGCGTCGTTCCCCACCAGCGTTTCTTTTACATAGTGGGCAAGTGTATACGCCTCGATCCGTCGCCAGCCGGCAATGTAATTGTCCCGACGAATGGGCCTGCGATTCAGCTCGGGAATAAAGTCGATCTGGTTTTGCATCCGCTGATTTAAAGGCGTCGGCAGAATGATGTAAGCCGGGCGTGTTCGTCGAAAATCTTCGATAACCATCTCGGCGTAATCCAGCCCAGCGCGGTCGTAATTGGTAAATAGAAAGGTAAATGGCAATCGCGACGCTGGCGCGAGCCCTGTTTCCAGTACAAGTCGCGGCCAGGCGTCCATCCAGACCGTCTCGCCCGGTTTGGCGTGCTCGGATAGATAATCACTCAAAGCCAGGCGACCCTGATTCGGCGGTGTGGAAGCAAATATATTTCCCGCCTGCACGAAATTCAGCAGCACCATGGGCAACAGCGCGGCTGCTAAAGACGCCGGCCGGTTGAATCGCGGGAGTGTTCCAAACAGCAGCGCCGCCGGTGGAATCATCGGCAGGAAATGATACGCATACATTCGCCTTTGCAGGACGATCCCCGCTGTCTCAATCGCCAGCCAGATCAACAAAAACAGCGTCACTGATGACTTCGGCCAGATTACAAAATAGGTGCGGTGCCGACGATATACAAAGCCGCGGATTAAAATCGGGAACCCCAGCAGCGCCAGCGCAGTTAAAGGTTTGATGAGCTCCACCGAATCAAAAACTGTCTCGTGAGCGTATGTCGAGATCTGTCGATAGAGCGCCGGCATATCGCCGAGCAGATCGGCCGCGCGCAGATAGCAAAATGCAACCAGCAGCGGGATCGCCAGACCGCATGCCATGAACAGCAGATTCACCAGCAAGCCGCGCCGGCGGATAATTAATGCGATGACCAGCGCCAGCAGGATGCCTCCGGCGGTGGGCTTGAACATCATTCCCGATCCGGCGCACAGCCCTGCGGTAAACGCATCAGCCGGGTTATCCCCCAGCAGCATTTCCATCCCAGCCGCCGCGGCCAGGCTGGTAAACAGCACGATGATGGTTTCCAGTTGAAACCCGCCAAAAACGGCGGTAGTGAAATTGAGAAAAACAACCGCGAACAGAAAAGCAGGCAGCCAGGCCCGCCGTCCCGCCACACGTTCGGCGCAGCGGCTCAGCACGCCCGCGGTCGCCAGGGAAATCCCCAACTGCAGCAGCACATACGCCGGCCAACACGTTCCAAAAGCCTTGAATACGATACTGGTCATCAACCCGACGGTTGGAAATTTGTTGTCAACCAGATCGTGGCACAACCGCCCGCCGTGGCTGACCATTTGGCCCATGTAAATGAAGATGGCTGCATCATTATCAAATGGCCGGCGAATGAAGCAGAATCGCCCCGCGATTGCGGATAGAAGGCAAAGCCCGGTGAGCAATGCTAAAAGCATCCGCTGCGAAGGAGCGCACAGCACCCGCAGCAGGCATATAGCTGGCTGGAAGAGAGGTCACAAAAGGGACATCGGCGCATCGAATACCGCGGTTAAGCGGAATACCAGGTCCGGAAACAAAGTCGGTGAGGAGATCCGGACAATGCTAAGCTGCTTTGTCGGCCCTCACCGAGTGAATTCGCACCTGCGTTTCCACGAAGCGTTTTTTTGCCGTCGCGGATTGCCTGCGGATCCAGCCGGCGAGTTCGGGCTTGTTGATTTTCAGCGCTTTTTCGCGGCAGACCTGCCGCAGGTAAAGACTCAGCACCATCGGAGACCAGGGGTTCTCGCGGCGGGCGACAATGACCGCCTTCATGGGGTCGGCCAGCGTTGGATCGATGTCGGGAGTCTTTCCCGCCAGAGCGGCATACAGCGCCATATCGGCGGGCACATTCAAATTGACCGCACGCTTGGCGCAGGTCGATAACGGAGTCGAAGCAGCTGCAGCGGGGTCGTTCATCGAAGCTCCAAAAGATTAGTCAGACTCGCAATGTATCTGGCGGATGGTCCTTAAATCTTGAGCTTTTTATCGCTGGAAAAGCGGCTATTTCCTACGCCGATTATTATGGGACGTCTTACGCACCGGTTGCGCGCACAGCTTCGCGTGGCGGGTTGCCAGGTCAGGCTGGGGCGTTAAAAATTCAATCAGGCAGTCGAACCAGCCGTTCCCCACTTCAAGCGAGCGTCGCACCCGACACGCCACCGCAATGCATCTTCCCGTGGCGGCGGGCAAGCGAAGAATCGCTTCGCTTAAAGCCGACACATCCTGCCGCGTGCGAAATCCCATGCAGCTGAGATTTAAATCCCGTGTGCGAATGATCGGCCGGCGTACCGCGCCGGTTTCATCCATTGGAACCAGCCACGCTGTAGTCTGATAACTCAGCCGCGGCGTATGCCGGCGGTCAATCTGCCGGTGCACGTCCGGTCCCTCCATCGGACCGTTGTTATCGTCGAACAACGTGACATCAATCTCAGAAGATACAGCCTCAGCGTTTACGCGCACCGGTTTTGTCATGAAAGCCTTTGGAAAGAGCGGACAAACAACAGTTACCCCGCAAACGCACGGCAGGCAAATTCATACTCAAGATTGGAAAGGCAGGGTAAATCTAAGGTGTGCAGCACCGGTACAGGGCGGGTATTCTAGAATGCGGGGAGTTCAACTGCAGCAGGGAAGACAATGAACCATCGAGATGCGGAAATCACTGAAGTCGTCGTGGTTGTGCAAGCTGCCTATTACGACCGGTTTGACGATGCAATCAATGCGCTGAAAGCCCATGGCATGGATGTTCTCTCCACCGACCGCGACGACTGCGTGATCAATGGAACGATTGAAACTTATAAGATTCCCGAGTTGGAAAAACATGACTGCGTGAATTACGTTCGTTCGGTCCTGACCTATATCGCTGATTTTCCCGTCGGTGATTCCCGCAATCAGGATGACACGCCTGACGACCAGGACGAAGCAGAGGCTGTGTGAAGCGCATTGGCGTGCGCCGACGGATGGAAGTTTAAGGCACAACCGAGTCCGCTGCCGACTTCGCCTGATCCCGGCGATAGTCCGCCAGTTTTCGGCGGAGTGCCGCATCATGATTCGCCAGAATCGCAACGGCGAGCAGCGCCGCGTTGATTGCGCCGGCTTTCCCAATTGCCATGGTTCCGACCGGAATTCCACCGGGCATCTGCACGATCGACAGCAGCGAATCCATCCCGCTCAGCGCCGCCGATTGCACCGGCACACCGATCACCGGCAAAAGCGTATTTGCCGCCACCATGCCCGGCAGGTGGGCCGCCCCGCCCGCGCCGGCGATGATGATCTGCAATCCGCGATCTTCGGCATCGGTTGCATACTTCACCATAAGTTCCGGTGTCCGGTGCGCGGAAACCACCTTGCATTCATGAGCAACGCTGAATTGGGTAAGAATTTGATCCGTGTGCTGCAGCGTCTCCCAGTCTGACTTACTGCCCATGATGACGCCGACGATGGGTGGATTAGGATTCATCTGTGCATGAGATCGTATCAGAATCCAGGCAAAGAATGCACGCCCACGTTGCCCCCGTCGCGGGGTCACGAGCTCTGCAATATTGCATTTGTCCGCAGTATCACATTAAAATAGCACGAATGAGCAAAACTACTGATCGAGGGAGATTTACCATGCGTTCGCTTCGCCTTGTTCTCAGCAGTGCCTGCCTGATTGCCTCCGCTGCCCTGGTCGGGTGCGGATCGTCGGGCAACACGCCAACCACGCAGGGCAGCGCCAGTTCAGATGAGAAAGTCTATCCACCCGCCCCCGATGGAACACCTTTGGCCAAGATCAAAGTAGGAATGGACGAAGCCCAGGTTACCGACCTCATCGGCCGCCCCACCGACATCACCGCTTATGTCACCGGCAAAGCGTTCATACCCTTCTATTACGGCGGCGATACCCATCGCGTGATGTATCTCTACAAAGGCCAGGGCCGTGTCATCTTTTCCCCCGATTCGCGCTTCACCAGCGGGCAAAGCGTGATCGAAATCGAGTATGATCCCACAGAAACGGGATATAAAAAGTAACGCCTCTAAAGACCTTGATTCCATGAAAAAAGCCTCGGAGCGTCCGAGGCTTTTTTCGTTTCAGCTGTCCTTCTGATTCCCTGCAGCTATTATCCCTGCCGATAAATCTCTCCCGCGTCATATGCCTGCCTAAACCGCTTCCATTCCGCATCAACCAGCGCACTGAATTTTTCGCGAAAACGCTCCGGGCGAAACTGCTCCGCGCGTTCGCGGATCAAGACAGGGTCGAACGTCATTTGCTCGAACCGCTCTATCGCCTCGACAACGGCTTCAGGCGTTTGCTGTGGAAAAAACAACCCGGTTTGCCCATCCACCACACTGTCGAGAATACCCCCTTTGCCGTAGGCGATCACCGGAGTGCCACATGCCATCGCCTCTACCGGGGTGATTCCAAAATCTTCCTCAGCTGCAAAAACAAATCCCTTTGCGCGCTGCATGTGATCCCTCAGGACTTCATTGGATTGATATCCCATTACGATGGTATTGGGCCCTGCGAACTGGCGGACCTTTGCCATCTCCGGACCATCTCCGATGATCACCAGCTTTCGATTCGGCATTCGGGCAAACGCCTCGGCGATGACTGCCATTCGCTTGTAAGGAACCAGCCGCGATGCAGCGAGATAAAAATCATCCTTTTCCCGGCAAAGCGGAAATGAATCCACATCCACCGGTGGATGAATCACCACCGCCTCGCGCCGATAGCAGGCCCAGATGCGCTGAGCGATATACCGGCTGTTGGCGACCATCACGTCCACGCGGTTGGCTGCCGCCTGATCCCACAGCCGAATGCGATGCAGCATCGCTCGGGTCAGCCATCCTTTGATTCCCCGATTCAGTCCCGCTTCTTCGAGGTATTGATGCTGCAGGTCCCACGCATACCGGATCGGCGTGTGAATATAGCTGATATGAAGCTGCCCGAGCCCACGGATCACCCCTTTGGCCACCGCGTGGTTTGAGGAAAGAATCAGATCAAACCCGCGCAGATCAATCTGTTCCACCGCCAGAGGCATCAGCGGTAGTGCGATGCGAAACCTGCTTTTCAAAAAGGGGATGCGCTGGATGAAAGACGTTGCCACCTCGCGATGTCCCAGAAATCCCCGCTGATCTGCGTTGAGCAAATCAACCAGCGCATGCAGCCTGGCATCTGGATACAGCAGCAGAAACTGCTCTACCACCCGCTCCGACCCTGCGTAGCTGGCAAACCATTCATGTACGATCGCTGTTACCCGCATTTCACTCTGCTCTCCCGTCACACTGAATCACGGCGTCCCAGACCAAGCCGGCTGTTCTATCCCACGAATGAATCTTTGCACGCTGTATACCGCGCTCGCTTAAGTCACGCCGCAACTCTCCATCGGCGGCGATCCGAACCATCCCCGACGCGATGCTTTCAACATCCAGAGGATCCACGAACACCGCAGCGTCGCCGACAACTTCAGGAAGCGATGTTGTATTCGATACCACGACCGGCGTGCCACAGGCCATCGCCTCGGCAGCCGGAAGACCAAAGCCCTCGTATAGCGAAGGAAAAACCAGCGCCAGCGCCTCCCGGTAATAGGTTCTCAGCTCCTCATCGGAAAGTTTTCCGGTGAAATGAATCTCCAGCTGAGGATCGATCGCGTGGAGTTCATCCAGAACGTGCTTCTCAGGCGTTCCGGTTAATACCAGTCGATGTGTTTTCATCAATCCGCTTTTGGAGAATGCCGAAACCAGCCGGGGCAGATTTTTATGAGGCTTGTGCCCGCCTACATATAGAAAGTAAGGCGGCCCGCTGGCGCCGGAAATCTTTTCGCCCGGACAGAAATAAGGATCGACCCCGTTTCCCACGACGGTGATTCGGCCTGCATCTGTTCCCATCCAGGCGGCGATGCGCTGCTTTGAAAACTCCGAAACTGTCACAATACGAGCCGCCCTTTTTGCAGCGGGGAGAATGATCCGCTGGTAGTATTCCAGCTTTAACTTTGCCTGATTTGTCACGCCTTCCACATGAATCAAATCATGAATTGAAACGACCACCGGAACCTTCGAATACACGGGAGGCAAATATCCGGGCGTGAAAAAAACGTCGCCTTTCTTTCCCAGCATTTTAGCTGACAGCCAGACCGGTCCTAATGGACTGCTGAACCGCGGGCCACCGGTAAATAAAACTATCTCTATATTCGTTGGCACGCGCGAAAGAACTTCACGCGCGAATCGTTGAATTCCATGAATTCCGATCCATCTGCTGTCGACCATTACTCGCATGCTCGAAACGCTCCTGCTTCAAATCAACAAACGCACAGATGGCAGACTGCCTGGTCGTCGGAGCCCTCTAAACAGGATCGTCCTGAACAAAATGCCTGCTTTTTCGCCTAGCTGAAAGATTTTACCAGCGCCGATCTGGCCGGGCGGAGATTCTCCCGCGCGTTGGTGCTAACCAGCCGAATCTGCTCGGTTGAGCTCAGCCCGATCCCAAGGGCAAGAACAATCCACGGATATAGGAATGTGGGCTGCACGCCAAACAGAAATGAAACGAACGGAGCCAGTCGGAGTGCTATCACCGCTGCGCTTCCTCCATTTTGCCGGATGATCCAGACGGGCTTGAGAAAAAAGATGCTGAACAAGATAGCCGCGGGAATGCCCACTTCAGCGGTGAAGCCGTAGAGTCCCAGGCCATGCAGATCCCAGGCGTCCACAGCGGGCAGCGAAGGGTTGTAGACAGAACTATCCCGTAACAGCGAATAATTACCGATCCCTACACCCAGGATAGGATTCGAGCGGATCATGTCAGGCACGATGACGGATCCCGCTATTCTCCCCATGGTAATATTTGCGTCGCCGTGGAAGCGATCGGAATGCAGAAGCAGCGCATCTCGGCGATCCATTAAGAGATCGCCAATTTGATCGGCGCCAGTGAGAAGCGCGGATACGATAACCAGCAGCGCTAAAGCGATAATCGCCGCGATCTGAGCCTTGGAAAGTCTTCGCTTGCAGATGAAAACAGATGCGATACAGACAATTAAAATCGAGAAAGTTGCCGACTTGGACTGGGCCATGATGAACGCGGTGACAAGTACGATGCTGCAGCCTATTGCCAGTTTGCGAGGTATGAACTGAAGCTGCCATTGTCCGACGAGCACCGCGAGGGCGGAAATAGCATATAGTCCGAACGGTCCACCCTCGACAAAAAACGCCTTAAGCCTTACGCCGTATTGACCGTAGGCACCACCCAGATCGATACCCGCGGCAAAAAGAGCGGTCCAGCTGATAATGCCATAAATCGAGGAGATCGCCGCCGCAAAAACATACCAGCGTACACACAATCGCAGCCCTGCAGGGTCGGAGAGCGCCACCTTTAAAACCCAGGCAAAGGCCGTCACTACCAGAAGCAACTGGATGATTCGTGCAGCTGATATCCAGCCGGGCTGTTGAAGGATACTTGTCGCATCGGACGGTACGACAAAGCCCCCCTCCGCGTAACCTACACCCGCACTGATGACGACAAACACAAAAAACAGCCCCAGGCACAAAGGGCTGCATATCGACTGAAAACGCGCCAGAAATACCCTGCTGGCCGCAATCTCATTGAGCATGATGGGCAGACCCAGGAACAAGACGCCCTCACCGATCTGGACAGGACCGGCTTTTACATTGGTGAGCGCAGCAACCACCATCACCAGCCACGCGTACCATCGATTGCTGCTCGAACGGGCTGCCGCCTGCTCCTGAGCCGAATTGGGTAATGAAAGTCGCATCTTAATTATCTTGACGACCAGGTATCGGTAAATCAGCAGCCGTTTTCTTCAGTAAGCTTCAGCATCATTCGATCTAATCCGCAATTGCCATGGGGAGCCACGCCGGGAGTAATTGCTCAGCATCAAACAGGCGCGCTGTTTCGAGGCAGTCTTGCCGCATTTCGACGCAAAGGTGATGGTTGGTCACGAACTTCATCACTGCTTCATAGATCGAATCAGGATCCCCCGGCGAAACCAGAAAGCCGTTCTCATTGTCTCGTACCAGTTCCTGAATACCACCGGCCCGACTGCCTATCACAGGGATACCATGAGAAAATGCTTCGATCACAACCTTGCCAAACGGCTCTTCCCATGCCGACGGCACGCAAAGAACGTCGACCTGCTCCCGCAGAAAATCATTCGCGACAACTCTGCCGTGGAAAACAACATCCACTTTTGGATACGATGCTTTCAGCCTATCAATATATTCATCGCGCCCCCGCCCGGCGATCTGCACGGATACCAGGGATGAAGATATTCTGGAAATAGCTTCCAGCATGAAACCGACGCCTTTGACATCGGACACCTGCCCGAGAAAACCTACCCGAAGCCGACCATCCGCCTGTGCGTGTATCTCAGTCCTCGGCTCAGTCATCAGATGTGGCTCTAGAGAATTATAGATGACCGAGCTTTTGGCGTTGCGAAATAGCCCGGAGTCCAGGTGCTTTGCAAGGGTAAATCGACTGACGCCGACTACCTTGCTCACCAGCCGCGACGCGATTCGATGCGGACTTCGGAGCAATCGACAGTACCTGCAACCTCTTCTGCCCTTCCCATCTCCATGCACCATATTTGAATTGACACAGATCAGATAATAGTCGTGAAGGACATGCGTAATAGGAATAGACAGCGAGGCCGCCGCAAGCCAGGCGGATATGGAAAAGCCAGCCAGGTTGTGAGTCTGAACCATATCGGGTTTTAATCTGGCCAGCATCTTTCTGATGCGGAAAAACGCCACGGGGTTAAACGTGTCAATCGCGTGCCACATCGCTTTCCAGACAGCAGGCCTGGATCGGTTAGGGAACGGCCAATAGATGTTTGGGATGGTGATGCGATTGACTGAAACGCCGTTGATGATTTGAGTCTTCGGGTTTGTGCCGTTGTCCAGTGTGAGAACAGAAACGTTGATTCCCTTGCTCGCCAGAAACTGCGCGATATTTTGAAACGACAGCTCAGCGCCTCCTACTTTATGAGGGTCATATAGCGAATTTATCAATACAACGTTCAAGCAATCTCACAGTCGCTGCTAAGTTACAATGTTGATATCCGAATAGCCGAAGGCGCGCTTGACCAACGCGTAGGGTCGATCCCCGATCAAAAGATGCATCCGTTTCTTTGCCGCGATCAGGAAGAATTTCGTTGCGATTGCGCACGCACCGACCACGTTTCTTCTGGAAGACATATTCAGTAGCTGCACGATGCCCATTTCAAAGGAAGCTCTGGCCGCGGTGCGACGATCACCGGAATTACCGCCCGCAAGATAGTTGCATACTACCATCGGGACTCTGTGAAACGAGAACTTCCCTCGGCAACGCAGCCACAGATCGTAGTCCATCTTGAATTTCAGCCGGGCGTCATACGCATACGCCCGCTGAATCTCAATGCCGATCAACGTACTTTGATGACAGATACTGCACCTGCTTGCAAGTTGTAGATGATCTCCAACCACTGTTACCTGCCCGCGCGGATATATCACTGTCGAATCGCCATATATGATGGAGTTTTTTATGTCGATTCCGGTTGGAATCAGGCTCACCATCCGGGTTATCGTATCGGAATCGATAAATGTATCACCGGCATTCAGAAAGAGGATGGCGTCGCCCGTTGCTCTTTTCGATACCTTGTTAAACGCATCTGCGATGCCGCCATCCTGCTCGCTCACGAATGAGGTTATCTTTGAGCCATAATTCGAAATGATCTGCTGCGTACCATCGTCCGACGCCCCATCATGAATCAAATATTCGATCTCAGGGTAATTTTGCGACAGCACACTCTGAATCGTCGAGTCGATCATGCTTGCGCAGTTACGCACAACCGTGGCGATTGTAATCCGAAACGGTTTTTTAGCTTCGTTGCTCATCGTAATTGGTGCGGTAGCAATCATCGTTTTCGATCCGGGCGTCGTTTGCCAAAATCATCTTCAGGCCGGCTATCAAAACACTTCAGGCCAGGCCAGTCGATGGATTTCGAATCTCATCACGTTCGCTAGTGGACAAAAGTCTGTCGAACAGCTTCAAATATGTTTGCGCGACGCGAGCTGAAGAATATTCATCAAGTGCGCGGTCCCATCTTTGAGGCGCCTGCTTGATCGCCTGAATCACGTTTTGCATCGCTGGTGCGTCATCCAATGGAAAAAGAAAAACGCCTGGCAGCTTCCCGGCAAACTCAAACGCCGCGATGTCTGACGCAACGACGCTTATGCCGCTTGCCAGCGCTTCCAACATAGCCAGGCTGTGCGCTTCGGCAGCAGATGGCATCAGGTATAAATCAGCCGCGGCAAGAAGGGTAGCCACGTCTCTGCGCGCGCCAGAAAATGAACACGCTTATGCGGCTGTTCAGAAGCAATCTGCCGCAGTTGACTCATAACCGCGGGATCTTCCTCCACGCCTGCGAACCAAAGCTGAAGATTCTCATCGCTCGCTAACAGGGGAACCATGGCTTTCAGCGAAATAGTCTGGCGTTTTACATTGGATATCCGCCCGATCTGTATCGCAATGCAGTCTTCGGGGCGAATCCCCAGCGCTTCGCGAGCAGCGGCCCGCTCAGTCGTGGTTCGCTGAAAACTACTCAAATCGATCCCGTTTTTGATGACAACCCTATTCTGGCTGTCACCGAATCGCCGGGAATAGTTCACCAGCTGCAGCGGATTGACCGCGACAATCGCATCGGTCCGGCTTTTCAGTAGTGACTCGATCCACGCGAGCCGACGCTTTGCGAGAATTGCATAGTCGTCGCAGCTTGAATCGTGAAGAACACTGACAAGCTGCGGCTTATTTCTCATGCCAAACAAAGCAACCCGTGTGTAGATCGCGGGCATGATGCAATGTGTCACAATAACATCAGGTGCAAATTCTCGGACGCACCGCCGGATGGGAAGCAATCGATTCGAGTGCATCAGCGGCTTATCAGGCACGAACCACGATACACCAAGCGACCGGGATCTGGTTATCTCGCCTTGAAAATCCATATCAGCCGGGGCACAAGCGAACACACCAACCTCCAGTCCGGATGCGGTGTGCAGTGCTGCGAGATCGCGGACGAGCATTTCAGCGCCCGAATGCCGCGGCGTAAGAATGACATGTAACACTCTCATCGAGCACCTGCAATCGGCACTCGCCGCAGAAACCAGATCCTGTCGGTGAAGCGCACCGCTAGCAATTTGCAGTCATGCAATGCTTTGGAATCGAGTAGAAATAGGAAGGGAATATAAAACATAAATGTGAGAAGAACCGTGAACAGCTGCAGGATCAGGTAATGCCTGTCTGTCCTGGAATCCATCTTACTTGATACACCAAACGCCAGAAGGCTGGCCGCGATGGCGGACACGAGGGATGGCCCCATCATGGTCCAGAGTTGTCGTAATCCTCCGCCCAGGGGCTGAATTGCAATGTACAAACGAGTGAATCCAAAACAGATCAACAGGCCGGTCACGCTGATGGCCACTGTGACAGCCCCACCCCTGGTTGCCGAAATGTACACCAGCGGTACAAAAACCGCGGCATTGGCAATCGACATGATAAGAAAAGTTCGAAACCTGCCGCGCACTTTGATGAGGATTTCACTCGGCCACTCAACGATTCGAATAGCCATCCCGACACTGAGGATCTGCAGGACCGGAATCGACAAGGCCCATTTCTGGCTGAAGAATAAGAGGATCCCCGGCCTGGCGAGCACATCCTGCAGGAAACAAAGCGGAATACCAATCATCGCGAGCATTCGCCCTGCGCAAAAACGCCTGCAATTGACGCGGCGGGTCGTTGGTCATCTTGGACAGCGTGGGGAACAATACCGTCCAAAGGCTGCTGGCCAGCAGAACAATTGTCTGCGTCGACAGATTAAACGCAAAATAGTAAATGCCGACAGTGGCCGTTCCCTTGGTATGCCCGAGGATCGCGTAATCGCCCTGCCATACGATATTCAAAAAGAAATAAGCGACTAACAGGTTGCTGGCGTCACCACCGAGGAACCGCCATCTTTTGAATTGCAGCCGCGGGGCCACCGGAAGCTTTGCAGCAATCAAAAAAGCCGCCGTCTTGAAGAACATCGCCAGCGCCTGTGCGACAACGACGCTGACTGCGCCGAACTTCAACCATGCCAGAATGATGCTCACTCCAACTTGAATGATCCCCTGGATCGCGTTCACGGCAGCGATATATTTGAACCGGAGTGTGATTTCCAACGCCGCCTGGGGAACCGCTCCCATTGAAGCCGCCACAGACGATATGGACAGGATCGCGATCATTACCTTCAGTTGCGGCTCGTGATAAAACTGAACGGCAGCGGGAATAAGCGCCAGCATAATTGCAGCCGAAGCGATCCCAAGGCACACCGAAAGCCAAAACGCCGAGTTTACCCACCTGGCAAAGTTGAGGTGGCGTTGAACCAGTATCTCACGCAGCCCAGCCTGCTGAAGAATGCTGGCAAATTGGGCGATGGTCAGCGCAAGTCCGACTCGGCCGAGATCACTGCGCATTAATAGCCATGCCAGGCAAAGCTGGCCAATCGTGCCCGTTGCCTTTGTCAGGAAGGCCTGCGATGCCATCCAGAAGAAGCCAAAGATGGTCTTGGATTCCAGGATATTCTTTGCTTCTTTATGCATCTGTCGAGGCTCGCGTATCTATCATAATCGTGTCCAGAACTGACGTTACCACCCGCGTACTCAAGGCTGTATCACCTTCAATAAGCACCTTCTCGCTTAAGTAAAATCATTACCGTTCGAGACAGCAAATGCAGGTCGAGCCAGGGAGACCAGTTGCGAACGTAGTAGTCGTCAAACGTGATCCTCTGTAGATAGGCAGTGTCATTTCTTCCGGACACTTGCCACATTCCGGTTATACCAGGCCTCACCTGCATGTATTTCTCAAAGGTGCTGCCATATTTCTCGACTTCCTCGTTTACAATGGGCGCGGACCCACCAGGCTCATTTCACCTTTAATCACATTCCATAATTGTGGAAACTCATCGAGGCTTGTTTTCCTGAGAAACCCTCCCAGGCGAGTCACGCGTGGATCATTTTTCAGCTTGTGGTCCTGCTCCCATTCCTCCTGCAGCTGCGGATTCTCCGCGAGGTATCGGGCGAGAATCGACGGCGCGTCCTGCACCATCGTTCGAAATTTCCAAGCTTTGAACGTTCGACCACATTTGCCGATACGGGTATGGCCGAAGAAAATGGGTCCGCGACTTGTGAGTTTCACCGCTATCGCGATGAGGATCAGAAAAGGAACCAGCAAGAGTCCGCCTACTATTGTCAGGACAAGATCGCTGGTGCGTTTTATCATGCGTGGCCAAGGCATGATCAGGCGGTTCTGCACTTCCACAGCCGGCATGCCGGCGCATTCGCAGGTGTCACGCCATAGGGTTGGGAGATCGACCTTGCTGCTCATCACCAGCACATGCGACAGAGGAACCGACATTGCCCTGGCGACGGCGGACTGCCGCTGGCTGGAGTCAGCAGAATCGAGAATAACGCCATACGACAGTCTGGCGCGCCGCACAAGATGCTGGGCGCGATCGTGGTTGAGGACAGGCAGCTCGTGGGAGTCCAACGAGTACGAATCATCGTCAGCAACGATGACAATGGGCCGAATTCCGCAGGAGGGCTGATCCAGAATCAACTGGGCCAGCTCGGCAGCCTGAGCCGGGGCGCCAAAGACCAGCGCGGGTTGACCCCACCACGGCATCGCAGCACATTTTGGCCGGATCAAGCTGCGCATCGCGGGCAACAGCGGAAGTGAAATGATCCATTCCAATGCGAAAAAGATCCGCCAATGCGATCGCGCACCCACGATATAAGACGCGCTGGTAGCCACAATAAAAACCAGCGATGTGATCCTGCTGAACTGCCGGAGTTCGACCACCGGGTTCACACCAACGATCGAATAGAGTCCGCTGAAGAGGAATCCCACCACCAGAGTCGCGGACATAATGGTCATGATGCGATGAATGCCGCTCACCGGCAGAGGCCCGCACAGCCGCAGGATGCAGAAGGAAATAAGAGTTGAGAGAAAAAGTGCCAGAAGATCCGACGCGATCAGCGGAGCGATCGTAAGCCATGATCTCACAAGAGGTGTCACCGCCAATTCGAGATGGCCCAACTCTTCGACAGGTGTTCGGCCCGTCCAGAGCGACAGCG
Source organism: uncultured Phycisphaerales bacterium (assembly GCA_963792535.1). GTDB lineage: Bacteria > Planctomycetota > Phycisphaerae > Tepidisphaerales > Tepidisphaeraceae > CBDAQA01. The sequence goes on along the minus strand of CAWBWQ010000003.1, from coordinate 364,838 downwards.
CGTTTCGAAACTGAACAAATCTCGATCGCCGCCGCCCTATCCAGGTTTTCTTATGGGATATAAGAGGTTCAACACTTTCACTCTTGTACTCAGCAGGTTCGATAGGTTCCGGCGCATGCGTCGGGCCGAATGATTCTGAGTCGCGAAAAAATCGTTCGGGGATTCGGATCGTTTGATTCAAACCTGGTGCGGTAACAGTCTCCATGACTTACTCCTTGTGCCTTTCGACCATTGCCGTGTGCCTGATACAACGGCACTTCTCGTTTCCCCTCCCTGCCACAGCCGCCCGCTCCATGTCGACTGTTGCTAACCCAGCGACCGCATGGCCTCTGGATGCGAGTGATTCAAAATCTCCTGTAAATAGTTACGCACATCGTCACGTTGCGGTGCCATGCGCTCACAGGCACGAATCTCCACGATGGCTGCATCGGTTTGGCCGGTTTGCACCAAAGCCCTGGCGAGGCCCAGACGCCAATCGACCTGCGAATATTCTTTTCCCAGAGCTCGCTGGAAATATTTGTAGGCCGAAGCAGGGTCATTACGGTCCAGTGCGTTGTTTCCCAACATTGCCAGTACCCAGGCCTCGGTGTCAGGCTGTTCGCATCGTCGGGCCAGCTCATTTTGCAAGACGTCTCGGGATGTGACCTGCGTCGGTGTCGCTGGTCGACCCTCTGCGGGAAGTTGTTCGAAAATAGAAGCCAGATGAGCTACGTTGTCCTGGCATATTTTGATAGCCAGGTCACTGCGATCCTTTTCGAGAAGCAGATTCAGAACATGAGGAGTGAAATCTTGGTTCGCTTTGATGCAGGCTGCCAGTAGTGGGACCGCAGCGTCTAAGTTGCCCATGCGGATGTAGAGTTCCGCTGCGGGCATGAGTATGGTTGGATCACTCCTGCCGAGCGATAAAGCCTTCTGCATGAAATTGACCGCCAGGTCCGGTCGATTCAGTCCGACATACTCAATCTGGGCAGCGGTTGCATACGGCGCCGCGTACGTCGGGCAAAGACGCGCGTCCTGCAGAAGATCGTCAACGACGCGAAAGCCGTTTCGGGCACGCATCGCCACGAGCTGCGGATCCAGCGGTCCCTCCACATTGCGGGCAATAGATTGCCATCGGTAAACCGAAAGCCAATAGGCATAGCGAACATCGTCCGGCTTCAAAAGATGGGCCTGCCTGGCCGTGCCGATTAGACCTGCGTAAACATCATCACCCACCTGCCAGTTCGCAGCGCGAGCAACCTGATCGAAAGCCAGCGCATCCTTCCAGGCACTTTCCGCACGACGGGCGCGATCGGCGGGGAGCAGAACTCCCATGATGATTACCAATAGTGCGATCGGCATGGCGCTCATGCGCACGACATAGCCTGCTCGGGTGGTGGCTGCGGCAGCGGGGGTCTCAGCCGAAGTGCTGGCACGCGCCAGCACGATCAAGATGCCGCAGAACAAGGCGGTGATGCAGGCTAACGACGGCAACTGCTGGCCGAAGTCGCTGCCGCTTTGAATGAGAATCGCAACGAGCCCAAACCCCAGTCCGATGGCTGCGGTGCGTATTGGTTTAGAGCGCTTGCGTAAAATGTTTACATAGGCAACTGCGATCATGGCCAGGAAAATCGCGATGACGATAACACCACTGAATCCCGTCTCTTCCAGAGCCTGGACATACTGGTTATCAGCGGTGTAGGCGATTGCTGGTACCAGAATAGTCTGGAACATCGGATAAACTGTCGCGTGGCTACCCAGGCCGGTGCCAAAGAGTGGAAATGCTTTAAAGGCCGGGACCAGGTCACGAAAAATCTGCGGGCGAACGTCGATCGATTGCTTGATGTTTTGCAGCGTGGCGATGCGATCGTAGAAACCGTCAAATCCAGTCAATAGTAATATTGTGAAGATGAGGATGACACCGAGGGTAATATATCCGGTTTTATTTTTGCGATAGTCCTTACCAATCACGATGCTGGTGGTCACAAAGCCGGACAGTATTGCTGCCAGAATTCCTCCGCGGGTCATGGAGATGCACATGGCACTGAAGGCTATCGCAATGCAGAGCCCCAGCAGCCAAACCGGGCGGTAACTGCGATCGAACGCGGCTTACGAGGGCTTTCTCATCTTTGCGATTTTCCCGCGGCTTGTTTTCATTGATGATAACCAGAGCGATCGCGATCATTGCGCCGCACGAAAGATTAATGAGTTGCCCGAAGTGGGCGTGACCGGCGAACGTCCCCGAATAGGGATGCGCCATGGGGACAATCCAAAGCACCTTTTGGGTTCCGGAAATATATTGCAGCAGATTGATGATTGCCTCGACAACCCCAATGACGACTACCGCCATCAGCAGGCGCACTATTTGAACGGATCTGCGTAGCGTGTTGACCGATGCGATGAATACAATGCACACCGCTAACAGCAACCTGAGTTCATGCAAGGTTTCGGCCGGGTAAAGACTCAAGGTGAGAGTCGAGCCGCGTGGCGCGACCCCCGGCGGATGATCCATCTGAATCCGATATGCAGCCGGGGAAAGCACGCGCACCCACACGCCTGGGAGCGGTAAAATCTGCAATACAACAATGGATATAAAGATCAGAACCGGCACATAAGTCCATGACCAGATGAATCGCTGCTCGCGGTTCACGATCAGCTTGGTCAACAGCGTGATTGTCATGGCTGATGCTAAAACCAAGACAATTTCTTCACTCCACGCATCTACCGAGCCAAATGCCAGCGGGGAGAAAATCAACAGTGCGATGAGCAACCACTCGATGACCAGATCGAATCGGTTTTCCGGCATGGAATGGTGTATTGATTTACGCCGCGCCGTCATACCGTTACCCCCGAGACCGGAAGACTTCGCAGGGTTCGGATCGGTTCTCCCGCTAACACAGCAGCCGGATTGTCAGAGCAGATCCGCCGCGTGACAGAATAGCCGGCTCGGCTCATCAACAGCTGGGTGGCTTTAGCCAGCATTGAGGGGCGGCGATGGACGCTGTGACAGTCGCTGGCGACGAAATCAACCAACCCGGCGTCGAGCATTTTCCAGGCCATCTGGCAGTCATCGGGGGATCCCGCTCCCACCAGGCTTGGGGCGTTGATTTGGAAAGCGCAGCCAAGGTCTGCCCACTTGCGCAAAAGATCAAAGCGCCGGCGCAGTGGTCGCTGCCGCTCGGGATGAGCGACGATCAGTGAAATATTTTCCCGCATCAGTAGCTTAATTACTGGTTGAAGATCAATCAGCGGCTCACCGGGAAGCTCAAGCAACAGATGCCGACTTTGATCGAGCAACGTAAGGATGGAGTCTATCTTCAGCAGTTCAATCAACTGACCATCGATACGTACTTCCGCGCCAGGGTGGACTTTCAGCGGGATCCCCGCCTCCACTAGCGACTGATTTAACTGGACTGCCGCAGCCCTTACCTCGCTGGCAGAATTGCGTCGTTCGTAGGAACCCAGCTGATGAGGCGTTGCGATCGCAACAGAGGTTCCATCGGCAACCATCTGCCGGCACAGCGCGAGAGCTGCCTCTGTATCTTTTGGCCCGTCGTCGAGTCCGGGCAGGCAGTGACAGTGAATGTCGACTACCACAGGCGGGAGCGGGCGCATATTGCCCTCATTCACGACGTTCTCAGGGTTTTTGTGGTGACTCAGCCACATGCTTCAGTATCTTCCGGATTGGTACAACCCACTCCCGACGGCCACAACTTACGAACCATTCAGATGCACGCTCTTTTCGTTTTGCAGCATCGCCACATCCTTGGTGCGGCGACCATTTTGTGCTCCCGGTTCGGCCGTTCCGTAATAGCTGTAGTATCCCGAGTAGTACGCATACTCGTTACTGCGCGAACGCGAGACGTCGTTCATCACAAATCCAATCACGTTCGCCCGGACATTGGCGAGCAACTCGCAGCAATGCCTGGATCCGCGACGGGTGGATTTCTCCGCCCGCAGGACCACGATGCTGATGTCGCAAAGTGCTGCCAGGATTCGCGCATCCGCCACCGGTAGCACCGGTGGTGAGTCAACGATAATCTGGTCGTAGCGTCCCTCCATCTGCATCAGCAGCGAATGAAACGCGTGACTATTAATGATCTCAGACGGGTTGGTCGGAATCGTGCCGCAGGGTAAAAGATCCAGTCCTTCCACCTGTGTGCGATGGATGGCCTGGTCGATCGGATACCCGCTGACCAGGACATCCGCGATCCCCTTCACGCCCAGCAGCTTAAAGTTCTTGTGTTGTGTTGGCTTACGCAGGTCAGCATCAATCAGCAGCGTGCGACGGTCGGCCTGAGCCAGCGCAACAGCCAGATTGCTTGCTGTGGTGGATTTGCCGTCTCCAGGCGTCGGAGACGAAATCAGAATCATCTTTGCACTTCGATCGGGAAGCCCGAACTGCAACGCCGTGCGGAAACTTCGATAGGCTTCGGAAACATCTGAATTTGGAGCCGACGTCAGGAGTGTTTCCCCGACCACAATGTCATCCGTGCGAATAGACGGAATGATTCCCAAAACAGGCAGGCCCAGCAGCTCGGTAATCTCCTCGGCGGAACGCAGTCGCTGGTCGAGGGCCTCATGCAGCAACGCGCCGCCTGTGCCCAGGATCAAACCAACCAGCAGCGCCATGGCCATCGTCAGTGTCTTTCGCGGAAACGCGGGCTTTGGCTCGGGTCGGGCTACTTCCAGAATGCTGATGTTCAACGGTCCGGCGTCCTCATTAACATTCAGCTCTTTAATTCGAGAGTCCAGCAGATCCACAATCTTAGTCGTGCGCTGAATGTCGTCTTCCAGCTTCTGGTGCTGGGCCATTCTCGAATTCAATGCCAGGGCCTTGACCACCTGGTCCTTGTAAATCTCCTGAAATTCCCGGACCTTCGCCTGGGCTGCGATCCATTGCGTGCGGGCGGCATAGGTATCGTCGGCAATTTGATATCTCGATCGAGCCGCCGCCTCATCCAGACGCGCCTGTACCAGTTGATTGGAGGCCGTCTCCATATCCTCCATAACGATGTTGCCTTTTTCCGTTTGGAAAAAGACGTCGCCGTTGGCCTGTTTGAAATCGAGCAGCGCCTGTTCCTGTTGCTCCAGTACAGCTTCGTGTTTGTCTTTCTCGGCAGTCAATACTTTTAGAATTTCGCCCGCGGTGCTTTTGTTTTGCTTGGATTCATAGTCGACGTAATTTTCGACGACTGAATTCACTACCAGTGCCGCCTCCTGCGGATTGGGTGAATTGAAGGTAACAGAAATGATGTCGTCCTTTTTGCCGACATCCACCGCCAGCTGCTTGCGCAGATAGGCCATCTTGTTATCCACGCCTGCAAATACCGATGCCTCGGAAACCCCGGGAGTATCCATGGCTGCGGTAAGTACCGGCATGCAGCTGACGATCTGCGCCTGCGTATAAAGAAAGCTGTCGGACTTCTGCGATGCGATCATGTCCGCGTCAGCGGTCAGAACCTTGGGAGCGTTCTGCTCCACGCAGATACGGGATGTGCTCGAATAGATAGGAGTCGCTTTAAGAAGGTAGATGAGTGCGATAATCAGACAGCTCACCAGGACAATGGCTACCGTGTTCTGCCGACGCCACAGAATCGTCAGAAGATTCACCTGCGCCGGCAGCGCGCCCTGCCAGCCCAGTTGTTCAATATCGGTTGAACGCTCATGGTCTGGCATCCGCGAAGGAACCTGTCTTGATGTCACTGAACATCCTCCCAGTCTGTCCCGGCCTATGTGCGCACCGCACCCTTGCCACTTGTTGCATTGCAACAAACGGCAACAAACGCAATGCGGCACCTCAAAGCCGTAGGCAGACGGTCTTTAAAAAGAAGACCCCGAACCTGCAGCCAGGCTTTTCAGCCTTGGCTACCAAACAAGAACACAGGTTCTTGTCACCCACAAAAGTCGATTAGTGAAGGCTAGACCATGCCCCGTCACAGCCTGTTAGCCATTATTCCTAGTTCACTAAAATCTTGATCAGCTACAAACAGCTTACGGTGTAGGCGAAACCTGTCCTTGAACACCGCTAAGAACCGTTTTGCCCCCGTAGTTGAGTTTGAAGGAACTCAGTACGTTGATGGTCGCGGTCCCGACATTAATAGTTGCGCTGGGGATATTGATCGTTGACGTGGTCAACAGACCACTCTCGCTGACAGACGGACGATATCCACCACCATCACCAACGACCACACCAGAAGCGGCCTGGGTCGGAGCAGCCTGTTCAACAACGGTCTGCCGATCCGTAACGATATTGCCGTAAACAGCCATCGCACTGGACGGCGCCACCGCCATTGAAGGAGACATTTGATAGATTGCCGGTGCCGCGGTTGGCGTGGCCATCGCTGGGGCGTGATATTCTGGTTCATCCGCAAACGGACGAAACGCAGCAACCTGAGCGGAGCTCAACCGAGCGGTCGGAACCGCCGCCGCCGGCGAAGACGACTGACCGCCCATGACAACCACCCCCGCAAGGGCAGCGGTAACCACTGCAGACAACGGAGCTGCATACCGAGAGAATTGTTTCTTCAATAATGTACCCATCTTACTCCCAACTTTGGAAAACGACCCTACGCAGTTATGCCCATAATCTCGCGGTAGCAATTAAAGTGCCAAAATCCTGACCCACAGGTCGCAGTCCGCAGAAACGCCAATAATCCACGTATTTTAATAATAATAACCCAGTCGAGCTCGGCAAGCGCGATGAACTGCGCGGCATATTCCACAAGATCTCTAAAATACGCGCAGCTAAGGCCGTTTGAAAATCAGCCTGTTTGGGGTGCTAAATCGATGGATGCTTTGTTCCCTTTGAACTGATGCATTTCGAGTGATTTGCGTACCGAATTGCGCATTCGCCCTGTGCTCAACGAACGCAAGTGAACTCGACGGTAAAGTCTTTTTAATGCTTTACTTATGCGCATAAAAAACGCCCGTCGTTCGACGGGCGGAATACCCCCAAGGGGAGTCGAACCCCTGTTCGCCGGCTGAGAACCGGCTGTCCTAGGCCACTAGACGATGAGGGCATTTTGCAAAATAACTTGCCTAGGTATTCAGGATTATGAGCCGTTTTTTTTGCCAGTCAAGCGCAGCCTTCTGTCGGTCCGATAATGTATATCATGCCAATCGGGCTATCCGCTGTTGCGGTGCCGCAGGGTGGCCCTTAGAAGTAGAGCACAATGGCTGGACCAACAATCAATAACACGAAGAAAAAGGGAATTAAGCATTGGGCGCTGTTTGGCCTTCGCTGGGGAGTGGCGGCGGTTGGGGTGTGGCTGGTGCTTAAAAATATCAGCCTGCACGATCAGGCACTGGTCATCCTGGATTCAAAAACCAATCGTCCGCAACGGGTGACGATGAAGCAGACCGTGCCGGAAAACGCGCCGGTGTTTCCCGTAATCGATCCGGCGGACCCCTCGCGTGTAATCGTGGTCCCGCGGGCAAACGTGGTGAATGCCCCTGATGTCAAAACACTGGAACGATCGGTTCCAGGCGATCCGCAGGCACCGAAACACAAGGTATTTCTGCTCGGTGTGGATCTGGAAGGAGATCTGGATAAAAACCCCGTAACCCGCAAGCTGCTGGTTGCCGAAGACGCCAACACCGGGCCTGCGCAGTGGATCTTGCCTGCTGAGGTCCCGGGCTACACTGACACCGTACATGTTCCCTATCCGCGGGATCAGATCGGCATGGAAAGCCTGGTCAAGCGCGCCCAGACCGCGTATCTCTGGGCAGCTTTGCTGGTTTTTCCGCTGACTTTTCTCATCACCAGTTATCGCTGGCATGAACTGCTTAAGCCGCTCGATATTCACATCGGGCAGAGCCGCGCGTTCGTGCTGAACATGGTGGGCTGCTTTTACAATACCTTTTTGCCGGGTTCGACGGGGGGAGATGCATTCAAGGCGTATTACATTTCCAAACAGACCCCCCACCGCACGCGCGCGGTCATGTCGGTTCTGGTCGATCGTGCTGTGGGGTTGCTGGCGTTGATCATCGTCGGTGGTTTCACCGCATCGTTTCAATGGCACATTAAAGAATGCCGAAATGTGGCCATCGGCGCGGTGGTGATCTGCAGCGGCGTGGCGATTGGCATGCTGGTGTTCTACAACAAGACGCTTCATCGCATCAGCGGGCTTGATTTTATTCTCAAAAAACTGCCCATGCAAAAACAGGTGCGCGGCGCGGTGGATACGATGCAGCGCTACGGTCGCCGGCCTGTGCTGGCAGCCTGGGCTTTGATCGTTTCGCTGCCCGTGCATGGCGCAGTCGTCACCTCGGCGATGTTGTGCGGGATGGCATTTGGGCTGCAGATCCACTGGGCCTACTACTGGGTGGCGGTTCCGGTGATTGTGTTGGCCGGTGCCTTGCCCGGCCCGCCGCAAGGCGCCGGTGTGATGGAGTTATTTGCCGTCCTTTTGCTTCAGCCGCAGGGCGTAACGGTAAGCCAGGCGTTTGCGCTCACCATGTCCATCCGCATGGTGCAGATTCTCTGGAATTTGGCCGGTGGTTTATTTGTTCTGCGAGGTGGATTTCACGTGCCCACGGAAGGCGAACAAAAAGAGATGGCAACCCTGCCGCCAGACACCGATCCTGGTGACGATAATGCCTCGCCGGGCAAGCTCATTCCCGCATAACTATCATTGCATCAAGTTGAAGTTCAGCTTTTCATTCGCTCGAGATAAGTAACGATTGTCTTGCTGAGCACATCGGTTTCGAGGTTAAACATCCACCCGACGCTGCGGCTTCCCAGCGTCGTCATGTTCAAGGTCGTGGGAATCAACGCAACCTGAAATCGCGTCCCGTCCAGATCGGCCAGGGTGAGGCTCACCCCGTCGATGCAAACCGATCCCTTGGGGACCAGATATCGCGCCAGATCCGGCGGCGCGTCGATTGTCAGTCGCCATTGTTCAGCGGTTGATGAGACGTCAATCAACCGCGCCGTGCCATCCACATGCCCCTGCACGAAGTGCCCGTCGATGCGATCGCCCGCCAGAAGCGAGCGTTCGATATTTACTTTATCACCCGGCTTAAGCGATCCCAGATTTGTCTTGCTCAGCGTTTCATCAATCACATCAAACCCCAATGAACCGGGGGCAATTTCGGCGACGGTCAGGCAACAGCCATTAACAGCGATGCTCTGGCCGTGCTTCACATCCCTCCATTTATTTTCCAAAGTCAGCCGACGAAATTTTGGTCCATCGGCCACCGCCAGAATTTGAAGTGTGGATTCAACAATGCCAGTAAACATGCAGCAATCCTAGCCCATCGGCGGAACCGGCGGTTTACTTTTCCGCCTTTTGTGGCGGCAGGTGCTCTGATACCGGCAAATCCTTGAGATGATTTAACCCGAATAATTCCAGGAATCGCTTGGTGGTTCCATACAGAATCGGCCGACCGGGGATTTCCGCGCGGCCGGCGATTTTCACCAGATGCTTTTCCATCAGGCTGCGAATCGTTTCGCCGCAGGCAACGCCGCGAATTGCTTCCAGATCGGCACGCAAAATCGGCTGCTTGTAGGCGATAATTGCAAGCGTCTCCAATGCTGCCTTGGTCAGCTTTGTGTCAATCTCTTTCTGATGCAGGCGCTTTAAATGCTCGCCAAATTTCGGCAGGGTAAGGATCTGATACCCACCAGCCACCTGCTCGATCCGAAAGGACCGATTGCTCTGCTCATACTGCTCGTTCAGCAGCTTGATCGCGCGGCGAACCGCCTTGGTGCCGGGTGTCTCCATCAGCTCGGCCAATCGCCCGGCGGTTAATGGATGATGCGTGCTGAGCAGCAGCGCTTCCACCGCCGGCAGGTCCAGTTCCACCACGGGTTCTTCAGCTTCGGGAGTTGCCTGGTCCGGCTCGCTTACCTGGCCATCGATTAATTCACTTTCCGATGGTGCGGATTCGGCGGCGGTTATCGGTTCATCAGCAGTCATAAGTGAGCCGCGCATCGGGCGCAGCCGACAGCGTGATACATCGAACCGCCCGGCGCGGCAAGCAAGCCGCAGTCATTCTCACTGAACCGCCCGATATTTTGCCCGAAATGTTCCTGCCTCTGGAACGATTCATCACATCATGCGATGATGTGCACACTTCGAAGGGATCCCCATGCAGGTGAATAAAAAATTCGTCGCTGTTTTCGCGCTGCTGCTCGCCGGGTGTGCCAGCCATGATGCCAGCCAGCCGTCGCAGTATGCACCCTCGCAGGTCATTTTCATCGGCGATCTCGGTCAATACATAGCCGTGAGCCCTGTCGAGATCACCTATCCCCCCAGCGGCTTGATGCATGTTGTCGTGCCGCTCAAAACCACCGCGGATCTGGACCTGAGCGTCGATTACCGCATCACCTATTTCGACGAAAACCACAGCCCCGTCGACGAAGCCACGCCTTGGCAAACCAAAACCTTGCAAGCGGGCATGACTGAAACGATAGAGGCTACCAGTGCATCGCCACGGGCACGCGATTTCCAGGTAGAGCTTCGCTCAACCAAATCATAAGGTTGCCTTGCATCCGACCCTGCCAAGCCCGTATATTTGCCACCCCGACATAAATTGGCGGGCAAAACCCGGGCGTGTACCTAAGTGGCCAAAAGGGGCGGACTGTAAATCCGCTGGCTCTGCCTTCACAGGTTCGAATCCTGTCGCGCCCAATCGCTCACCGTCCGCCACCGCGCAACCTTCATTGTACCGGCAGCCTATCCCATCTCCCCGCCGCCGCCAGATCGCCAGAATGCTCCGCCTGTACGTGTAGATGGATCGGCCTTGCGCCATAGGGAAGTCTCATCTCAATGAGACACGGTTCTTAGCACTTGCTAGCAATTTATAAAAGGCAAGTTGAATGGCAGTGCTGCACTTTTCGGGTATGATATGTCTTTGTGTAGATATTTCTTCGCCGCTGGAATGAACAAGAGGGGCAATGAAGGCCTTGCCGACTATTAAGCCCACGCCAGAGCAATTGCCAATTATCCAGGACACTAAACCGGGGGTGTCGCTTATTCGCGGAGCAGCGGGCAGCGGAAAAACGACCACTGCATTACTTCGCTTGCGGCAACTGGCGGGTTTTTGGTTATACCGTCGTACGCGGCTCAATATCGTTGAGCCGGTTCGAATGCTTGTCATTACATTTAACAGTACTTTAAAGGGATATATAGAGGGGCTCGCGCAACAGCAACTTGGCGGGCACTCAAATCTTGACATGACCGTATCCACATTTGCTAAATGGGCAAGTGAGTGCGCGCCCGGCATAAAGTTGATGGAGAACTCAGAACGCTCGGGGATGCTAGCATCTCTTGGAATCGCGCTAGGTTTGAAATCAGACTTCCTTATAGACGAGATCGATTATATTTTGACCCGGTTTGTTCCAGAAGATCTCGACGCGTATTTGACATGCGCGCGCGAAGGACGTGGGACGGTACCTCGAGTCGACCGCGTCCTTAGGCAGAAACTGCTCGATACTGTCGTGAGGCCATACATCGACCACAAAGCCAAGTCGAGGAAATATGACTGGAACGACCGTGCCGTTCGGGTTTACAAGGATGGCGTCAAAAAGCAGTACGACGTTATCATTGCTGACGAGGCGCAAGATCTGTCCGCAAATGAAGTCCGCGCCATTATGCGGGCGGCTGCAGACCCCTCCTCCGTGACCTTCGTCCTTGACGCTGCCCAGCGCATTTATCCGCGAGGATTTACCTGGAAAGAGGCGGGTGTCACAATCCAGCCCAGTGCGAGCCATAGATTAGGAAAAAACTACCGAAATACTGTTGAAACATGCCGGTTCGCTTTGCCGTTATTGTCCGGCCTTGAGCTAGGTGATGATGGCACCTTTCCGGATTTCGAGTCATGCACGCGCCACGGCGAGATGCCACTGCTGTTGAAAGGGAACTACGCGAGCCAAGTCGCATATGCAATCAATTATTTGAAAAAGGATGTCAATCTTGCTGAAGAGTCTGTCGCATTCTTGAAACCAAAAGGAGGACAATGGTTTAAATTTTTAGAAACCGAACTTGGTGCAAACTCATTTGATTTTGTCTCGCTGACCCGTAGAAACGACTGGCCGAAGGATGGAAGTAATATTGGGCTCTGCACAATGAGTTCTGCAAAAGGCCTCGAATTTGATCATGTGATAATTCTGGGTCTTAACCAAGAGGTTACGCCACATGGCGACGATCCAGGTGATTCCTCGCTTCTATGGCTACGCAGATTATTGGCGATGGCGGTGACTCGTGCACGCAAAGCGGTTTTGATTGGCTTTAAGCCTAACGAGGCATCCAAATTAACCAAATTTTTCGAGTCAGGCACGTTTAAGGCAGTGGACCTGTGAGCATTGATCAGATCATAAATGAGCGTGGAATTTCAGAGATACTTCATTTCACGACTAATGCGGGCATGGCCGGTGTTTTTGCTTCCGGCGTACTGCGCCCGCGGCAACGGCTATCTAGCGACAAGTACCTGGAGCACGTTTATCGCTCAAACTGTCCAGATCGAAGCCGCGATGCCGAGTGGCACGACTATGTAAACCTATCCATCACACGAATTAATGCCCGATTATTAGGGATTTCAGATGGAAAGTGGCACGGCGACCTCCAAGGGTGGTGGTGCATTCTTTCGTTCAGACCTGCTATTATGGCGCACGACGGAGTGGTGTTTACTACAACCAACAACATGTACTCTGGTGTTGTACGAACTGAAGGTGCCGCTGGGTTGGAAGCGTTATTCGGCCCGAGAATTCATCAGTATACCCAGCGAGGAAGTGTCCATAGCGTCACGAGACTTCCTCGCGCTGTTTCGTCGGAGACGACTTGTCCTCAGGCAGAGGTGCTGTATCCAGGGGACCTATCGGTTACGCATCTTCAGAGGATTTATGTTCGTGATCCGGAACATTCTGATGCAGCCAGCGCTATCATTTCCGCCGTTGCAGGCAACGAGGTCGAAATTGTGGTAGATCGTTCTCAATTTAGTTGAAGTGAAAATCGGTAATACATGGAGCTACGCAAGCAAATCCGACGTTCGATGACTTGGGCAGCCTACGGCGATGCCATTGGATATATCTCTGAACTTGCTGACCGCTCGATACTGCGCAGGCGCATTGGCACCGACGTTGTCACGGGCTTGGTGCCATGGACAAGAAGGCTTGGTGGACGATTTGGAACTGACGTCAAACTTCCTTCTGGGTGTTATTCCGATGACACCCAGCTTCGACTTGCGACGTCGAGGGCGATTCGCGGTGACGGCGTTTTTGACGTAGAAGCTTTCGCGAAAGTTGAATTGCCTGTTTGGCGTGGCTATGCCCTTGGTGCGGGAAAGGGCACAAAAGCGGCGGCTACGTCGCTTTCTCGGCATGGCGTGCATTGGTGCTCGAACTTTTTCGATTCAAATCATCAGAAATATCTGAATGGTGGGGGTAACGGCGCAGCAATGCGAATCCAACCACATGTCTGGGCGTGCAAAAAGGGAGCCAGTGAATCTAGCCTCCTACTGGAAGTAATCAGGAATTCGATCACGACTCATGGTCACCCGGTTGGGATTCTCGGAGCAGCGTTTCACGCGTTGTGTTTGAGACAAACACTTTTGTCGGGCCGATTACCAAGTGGGCCCGATTTGGACGCGATTCTTGGAAGTTTAAAGGATTCCCCAAAGCTGATCCAGAATGATCCGGAATTAGGTGTTATGTGGCTTCCGAGTTGGGAAGCTAAGGCAGGAGAAAAAATCGAGGTCGCATTTGAAAAAACTCTCTTCGAATTTGGGCAGGATTTGAAGTTGGTCCACAAAATTGTCCCATCCATACCCGACCGGGAGCAGGCCTACGAGAAGATTGCAACGGAACTTGGTGCGTTTGAGGCGATGACGGTTGGGTCGGCCACGAAGACCTCTTTACTCGCGGTCCTTTTAGCTCGCTTGTTTGCCGAAGACGCGGTTTCCGGCCTGCTTTTGTCGGCGAACATGCTTGGAAGCGACACCGACTCGATCGCGACGATGGCTGGAGCCTTGCTTGGTATCGTCGTCGACGCAGAACCTCCTCAGGATGTCTCTGATAGGCAATATTTGGAGAGAGAAGCAGAGAGGCTTTTTTGTGTTGCCACAGGTTGCATTGCAGAGTCTTTCTCGTATCCAGATCTATTACATTGGGTGCCGCCACGCCTTGAGACTGCGATCGTTGGTCGACGGAATGACGGCTGGGTGGTCTCGGGCCTTGGACATGCCGTTATTGACGGCGCGCCCCAGAATGGAAAAGGTTTTGATTGGCAATGGCTTCGGCTGGATTTTGGGCAGCACATTCTTGTGAAGTTGCGTGACGAGGTATCCGAAATGGACGACAAACTTTTGCCTTTTTTGCAAGTGGAAAATCTCAATCCCTCGGTGCAGGCTTGGCGGGCTCCCGAAGTAGCCACAAATGGAACCGGGGTAAAAGACGCGTCGGCTGTAGAACTGTCGCTCGACGAGGCTACAGATGCAGCGATCAATTCTAAATTTGCCTTCGACCTCGTCGGGCGGTTATTAATGCAAATAGCAAGCGGCGAAAATGGCGTGGACAGGGCAACGGCGTTCGCAGCGATCGTCGCTAAGGCGAAACAGGCACGGCTTAAGCGCGGACTGCGCACCTAAAATTAGAAGCCAGTTTTGAAATTCACCAGCCTATCCTTCAAAAACCGCCTCCCGGTGATACTCCAAAAACTCCGCGGCCGGTTCGGCGAGTTTGTCGGGCAGTTGAATCTGTTTGCTGGCGTAGGGGACGAAGTTTTGTTCCAATGCGGATTGGGGGAAATAGGCTTTCAATTGCTGGCTTAGAACGACTTTGAATTCGTGATCGACGGTGATGAGACCGGAGTCGAAGGCAGCGTCGTGGAGGGTGGAGAGGCACAGGCCGTTGCGGGGATCAAGGCGGTGGGCGGGGAATTTGCCCCAGGGTTTGATGTGGCTGGCGACCAGCAGTCTTGGTACGCGGATGCCGGTGATGCAGCAGGAAACGCTGTAGGCGTTGAGGATGGATTGGCGGAAGAACTGCTGACTGCGGCGGATTTTTACGGTGGCCTCGGTTTCGGTGGGGCCGGTTGGGGCGGTCAGGCGGATGGTGGTTCGGGAGAGGAAATCGACTTCCTTGGATTCATCGGGCGTGAACAGGTCGTGGAGGAGTTGTTCGCTTTCAGCGCCGAGGACGCTGATTTCGGCATGGAACATGTGCCACATTTCCCGGTCCTGTTTCGTGGCACCGGGCAGGCCGCGGATACCACGGGCTTTTTGCACCGGATCGAGCGAGGCGAAGTTGCTGAGTTTCATCGCGAGGCTGCTGGGTGTTCGGCCCATTTGCGCGGCGGTTTCAATGATGATGCGATTGCTTTTATCGAGCTTGCCGAACGGGAGTTTGCAGTAGAGATTGAAGGCAATCAGGAAATGCTCGCGGGTCCATTTTACGGCTTTCGCTTTGGCCATCCGCGGAGGTTACCAGGTGCGTGTCATTCCATCACTTCGGCGATGCGGTAATGCGCGGGATTTTCCTCCGCATCGATATTGCCAGCCTGCACGCCTGCCTTAATGTCTGCGAAGAATTCTTGAAGTGCGGTCGTCGCGTGCGCGTCGGTTTCGAATCGAAGTGGCGTAACTTCGTCCTCATTTTCTTCGGTCCATTCCGCGTCGTCCCATTCAGACGTGTAGAGCGTTTCGACTTTGTAGGGCATATTAAAATCAGAGCATCGGAAGTGATTCTTTGCAAGCGAGGCGTCCCATGTCTGACGTTTTCACCAAATCCAAGCGGTCGGAGGTGATGTCGAAGATTCGCGGGCGAGGGAATCGCGATACGGAGTTGGCATTGATGGCGATCTTTCGCCGGAATGGCATCACGGGCTGTCGGCGGAACCGTCCCGTTTTCGGCCGGCCGGATTTTGTGTTTCCTACAATCAAGCTGGCGGTTTTTGTGGACGGATGTTTCTGGCACGCTTGCGCGGCGCATTCGAACCTGCCGGTGCAGAACCGACCCTTCTGGCAGACGAAGCTGGATGCGAATCGACGCCGGGATCGATTGGTTCGCCGAACGCTGGAAGCGAGCGGCTGGCGCGTCCTGCGGATTTGGGAGCACGAACTTTCGTATCGGAATCAAAAGCGATTCCTTGCGCGTCTGCGCCGGGCTGCCTGCTGGCACGCCGGGATAGAACCGCAAGCGGCTATAAGCCATTGAAAAGGCTGGGGTTTATAGCCAACATAAGCCGGTAATCCTAGTTTGTCCTGGGACATGAGAAATAGAAAATCAATTTTAGGAAGCTGAGTTTTGCGATAGAGCTGTCAAGAAGTGGCATCTTGAATCCGGGGTGAAAGCTTATAGAGGGATAGCCGCCGATCTCGCCGCTATTGATGGTGTTGTGCAGGTAGCAGGCGTGAAAGGTTCGGTCATTCGTAGTCGACATGAGCGCCGGCTGTTTGGTTTAACCAGCTCTTAGCTGATTCTTAATGCACGACTTAGCGGTATCACGCGGTTATCTTTTATACCCCTCTTCTCAGCACTGCGCGAGCCGCGCTTTTGTGCGCGCTGAATTATCATATGCGATAATCCTGATGACAGATTCTGCCGCAATTTTCTGCTTGTGCCTTCCGGACTGTGCTATATTTAGGGATCCTTTCTGCAGTACGAAAAGTGAGGGATCTCCGCGCGGCTCGGGACTCAACGGATGATGGCTTTCGACCAGTCAATTTCAGACGATTCGATCTATTCGCTGGATGACATCGTCACGAACGATCAGTTGTCCCAGCGGCCATGCCGGCCGCCACAATTCGAGGAAGAAAACCGGGCGCTGGTCGCTTTATCGCGAGCACTTGCAGAGTCTCCCGGGACAATGCTGCAGAAACTTGTGGACACTGCCCTGAAGCTATGCGATGCCGGATCAGCCGGCATCAGTGTGCTTGAAAATACCGAGGGTGAGGATCACTTTCGCTGGCGGGCGACTGCCGGCGCATTCGCTCCCCTGTGTGGCGGCACCCTGCCGCGGGGTTTCAGTCCTTGTGGAACCGTTCTGGATCGCAATGCGGTTCAGCTGATGCAGCAGCCTGCCCGCTTTTTTCCTTACATCGCTGGGATGGCACCTCCGGTGGTCGAATTGCTTCTGATCCCGTTTTACCAGGATGACAAGGCGGTGGGCACCGTTTGGGTTGTATCCCACACGCCGGACAAACGCTTTGAAGCCGAAGATGCCAGGCTGGTGACGAGCCTGTGCAATTTTGCGTCGGCGGCGGTGAAGATCCTGGTCAATCTCGAGGCGCTGCATACCGCAAACACGCTTTTGCTCACCGAAGCTGACAACCGGGTGAAAGCCGAGCGGGATAAATCCGAAATCGAAGCATTTCATCGCTTTGCATCCGAAGCCGGACGCACCGGCTCATGGTATGTGCAGCTCGACACGATGGAGTGCATTTTCTCGCCGATGATGGCGGCCTTGATGGACTTCCCGGTCGGGCAAACCAGTGCCTCGGCGCTGCAGTGGAGAAACAGCGTTGTGCCGGAAGATCGCCTGGCGATGGACTCGGCCATCAACGCCTGCATCCAGACCGATGCGCCGCTTGATGTGGAATTTCGAATCGCCACGAAAAATGGCGCCGAAAGGTGGCTTTACTCGCGCGGTGGTGTGGTGCGTGACCCAGGTGGAAAACCATTACGGCTGCACGGCGCTTCGGTCGACATTACCGAACGCAAGCGTTCTGCGGCATCTTCCAGTGAGCGCGAGGCATACCTGCGTGCGGTTTTGAATTCCTCCGCCGGTGGATTTTATGGCGTTGATTGCCAGGGTTACACGACCGTCTGTAATGCCGCTTTTTTAAAAATGCTCGGCTTTGAAAGTGAGCAGGACATCATCGGCAAAAAGCTGCATGATGTGATTCATCATTCGTATCGCGATGGTTCGCATTATCCCACGGAAAAATGCCACATATATCTCGCTGCCAGCACCGGTCAGGCAGCCCATGTGGAGGGGGAAGACTTTTTCCGCGTCGACGGCACATCTTTTCCGGTCGAATACTGGTCGTATCCCATTATTTATGATGGCATTGTCCGGGGGGCGGTGACCACTTTTGTGGATGTGACCGAACGACTGCGCACTGAAGAGGCGCTGCGCGAAGCGCGAGACGCCGCCGAGGCCGCCAATCGCGCTAAAGACCGCTTCATGGCAGTGCTCAGCCATGAGTTGCGTACCCCGCTTTCACCGGTGGTCATGACGATTCCCGCGATTGAGCTTGATCCGGAACTGCCGGAAAAATTCCGCGAGGACCTCGCAATGGTGCGACGCAATATCGATCTGGAAATCAAACTGATTGATGACCTTCTCGATTTAAGTCGAGTGACCAACGGTAAATTGAGGTTGCACATGCAGCCTGTCGCCGGGCATGAAGTAATTCGTTATGCAATTGAGAGCAGTATTAGTGATGCCAGTGGCAAGCGGGTCGAGGTGCGCTCCGAGCTGACGGCCGAAAATGACGCGCTGCATGCCGATCCCGCCCGCCTGCAGCAGGTGCTGTGGAACCTGATCCGCAACGCGATGAAGTTCACACCCGAAGGCGGTCTTATCACCCTGCGCACCTGGAATCAGGCAGACCCCCATCAGTTGCATATTGAAGTAAGCGACACCGGTGTCGGGATCGAAGCAGAAATGCTGACCCGAATCTTTGATGCCTTCGAGCAGGGGGAAGCCAATACCACCCGTGAATTCGGTGGGCTGGGCTTAGGCCTGGCGATTGCAAAAGCTGTGGTCGAGTTGCACGGCGGTACAATCACCGCCGCCAGCGACGGCCTGGGTAAAGGCGGCTCGCTTTTCCATCGTGCTCGATACCGTTGTGAAGGCTTCCAACAACACCGACGGATATTCCGCCCCCCCACCTCTGGCGACCCGGCCCCTCGCGAGCGCGGGTGCTTCTGGTGGAAGACCATCCGGATACGGCCCGTGTGCTGGCAAGACTGCTTTCGCGCCAGGGATTCAAAGTCAAAACATCAGCAAGCGTCGCAGCCGCCCTGCAGATGGCAGCGGATGAACCATTTGATATCGTCGTCAGCGACATCGGGCTGCCCGATGCCAGCGGTTATGAACTGATGCAACAGATGAGAGACCGCTTCGGCCTGCAGGGCATTGCCCTCTCGGGATACGGCATGGAAGAAGACATGCGCAAAAGCCGCGAAGCCGGGTTTGTTGACCATATTGTAAAGCCGGTCAATGTCGATCAGCTGCGATCCATCATCCAGCGCATCACGCAGGACAAAGTGCGAACCATCCCGCCTGTTTCTACCACCTGCATACTTTGATTCGACCAGACGCGGCAATGCGTTCGGCTGCCTTTCATTTACGCGCGGAATACGGTTCGCTTACCCCGGCAGGTATGCGATCTCCTGAAATTGTTCAACTCGTCAAACAAACCTTCGCCGAGTGGTCCGAAGACAAAGCTCCGAAAATGGCAGCAGCATTGGCGTATTTTACCGTGCTTTCTGTCGCTCCCATGCTGGTCATCATCCTCAAAGTGGTGGCGATCCGTTACGGAAGCCAGCATGCCGCCGACCAGTTGCACGACCAGTTGCTGCACCTGACCGACAAAAATGTCGCAGATTCACTGCGCGACCTGATTCCAAAATCCGAACACGCGGGCACCGGAACCATCGCTGCGCTGCTTAGTGTGGTGGTGGCGCTGTTCGGGGCGAGCGGTGTTTTTGCTGAGCTTCAGGACTCGTTGAATACCATCTGGGAGGTCCGACCTAAACCCAACCGTGGATTCATGGGAATGGTGCGGGATCGGTTCCTGTCCATCAGCATGGTTTTTGGAATCGCCTTCATGCTGTTGGTGACGATGGTGGTCAGTTCAGTCATTACCGCAGCGTCGCAATGGATTATCTCCGCGACGATCGGCGCACACGGACCCATAGCTACGGTCGTGACCTTTCTGATCGAAATCGTCTTCTCCACCGCTGTTGTCACCGTGCTGTTTGGATCCATGTTCAAGGTGCTTCCAGACGCAACCATCAGGTGGGGCGACGTGCGGCTGGGCGCGGTAGTCACCGCGTTGTTGTTTCAGATCGGAAAATATGGGCTCGGTTTGTATATAGGATTGTCTAAACCCGGCGTGGCCTACGGTATCGCGGGGTCGCTGGTGGTATTGCTGATCTGGGTTTATTACTCGTCGCAGATCCTGTTTTTTGCGCGGAGTTTACCCAGGTGTATGCAAACAAATACGGGTCGAAAATCGTGCCTTCGTCCAACGCCGAACCATTGACCGATCAGATGCGCGAACAAATCGGCATCCCCCGCAAAACCAATAACACCACCCCGGCGGCAGCGACGCCGCATTGAGAGGTGCCACATTAAGATGTGAGCCGCCTGTAGTCTTCGGGTGTATCAAGATCCGTTTCTGCTTCGGGTATTTCAAAAGCGTTCACCCTGCCCGGGTGGCGGCCAAATATCGACTTCCCACCTTGCGCATCGTCCAGGCTGAGCAATTCTGCAAAATGCGAAGCAGAGAAGATGGCCGGCGTGCCCAGTACATTCGCATAAGCCGCTGCCGTGATCGATTGGTTGGACGCAAAATGGCTTTGCACCATGCGATCCAGATGCGCCGTGGATATTAACGGCTGATCGCAAAGCAGGATCATGATCGCGTCGATGTCTGCGGATTGAATCGCTGAGACCCCGCAGCGGATGGAAGTACCCATGCCGCGTTCCCAATTGGGGTTGTTGACCGCGATGACGGGCAAGTCGGCAATCGACCCGTTCAGTTGCTCAGCCTGCGAACCCAGGACGACAACCACTGGAGTGCAAACTGACGCCAAAGCGGTGTTCACCGCTCGTTTTAATAGTGTGGATCCCTGGTAAACAAGTGTCTGCTTTGCAGTCCTCATTCGCGTAGAACCACCGGCCGCGAGGATGAGGATCCCGCATTGCATCTGCTCACACTCGAAAACCCGCCGCCGCTAAAACAATTTCAGCGTCGGCAAATCGCTCGATCCCATCAGATAGGTATCCACCGCGTGGGCGGCGCAACGACCTTCGCTGATGGCCCACACCACCAGGCTCTGGCCTCTGCGATTGTCACCGGCGGCAAAGACACTGGGCACGCTGGTCATGTAATTGTGATCGACAGCCAGGTTCCCGCGGCGATCGAGTTGTAACCCCATCTGCTCGATGATCCCATCCGGCTCGGGCCCGCTGAAACCGATGGCGATTAGTGCAAGATCGCAGGGCAGTGTGAATTCAGTGCCGGGGATTTCCTTCATGATCTGCCGTCCGCCGCGAATCTCGGAAACTTCCTGGCGAATCAGCACCACTTCCTTCACATGACCGTGACTGTCCCCTTTAAATGCCTTGGTCTGCACCCCCCATTCACGGACCCCGCCTTCTTCATGCGCGGCGCTGGAGCGATGAATGTTCGGCCAGTGCGGCCAAGGCATATCATCGGTGCGCTGTTCGGGCGGCTTGGGATAAATATTAAGCTGCGTGATGCTCCGGGCCTTTTGCCGATGCGCCGAGCCGAGACAGTCGGCAGCGGTATCCCCAGCGCCGACGATGATCACATGCTTATCCTCAGCATGAATATGCTGCTGCTGAAAGATCTGCTCACCGACATGCGAGCCGCCGATTTCCGCGCCACCATACCTGCTGCCGGCGCGCTGCAGGTGATCGTGGTCCGCGCCGGCGAGATTGGTCTGCGTCGGTTGCGGCAGATAGGTCATCGCCAGGTGAATGCCTTTGAGTTCCCGGCCGGGCACTTCGATGTCCCGGGCGCGGGTTGCGCCATTGCAGAGCACTACAGCATCAAAGTCATTGCGAAGCTGCTCGGTTGTGATGGTCTTTCCCACATCGGCGCGGCAGACGAACTTGATCCCCTCGGCCTCCATCAACGCGATCCGCCGCGCCACGACGGCCTTGCTCATTTTGAAATCCGGGATGCCATAGATCAGCAACCCGCCGGCGCGATCGGCTCGCTCGAATACCGTAACCCAGTGACCGGCCTTGTTGAGTTGATCCGCAACAGCAAGGCCCGCGGGACCCGAGCCGATGACAGCGACTTTTTTTCCCGTGCGCTTTGGGGGATGCTTGGCGGTGATCCACCCTTCTTTGAATCCGCGATCGATAATGCTCTGCTCGATCACCTTGATGGTGACAGCTTTGTCATTGATCGACAGCACACAGGCTTCTTCGCAGGGCGCGGGACAGATCCGGCCGGTGAATTCCGGGAAGTTGTTGGTCTTCAGCAGCGCATCGAGTGCCTCGCGAAATCGCCCGCGGTAAACCAGGTCGGCCCAGTCGGGGATGAGGTTACCCAGCGGGCAACCGTTGTTGCAGAAAGGAACACCGCAGTCCATGCAGCGCGCCCCCTGGCGTCGAAGCTGGTCTTCGGGAAACTCGGTATAAATTTCCTCCCAGTCCAGTATGCGCAGCTCGACAGGCCGACGCGTCGGCATCTCGCGGGGAATTTCTTTGAATCCGGTGGGCTTACCCATTGGTTATACGTTTCCTTCAGGTTGCGGGAGGAACAACTGCGTCAGTGGTACGGTGAATTCAGCGAGCAAATCACCGCCGTCTAGATTGTCATCGATGGACAGCAGGCGATCGGTGCGTTCGGCGAGGTGTAGACAGCGACCGTTTGCGTCGGCGGGTCAATAATCCAGGCCAGTCTTGTGCCGGATTCGAAGTACTCTTTGAGTTTCTGTGCAATTTCAGCCTCGGTGTTGGAGTCGCTCAGGACTTCAACCGCCAAATCCGGTGCGAGGCGGGGCACTTTTTCCGCAGGGATTTTGCCGTTGGGCATGCTGGCATAACTGACATAGGCAACGTCGGGCAGCCTGATCCGCCCGGAGATCATTTTCAGTGTTCCATCCGGCCCGCTGACAATCCCCAAGCCCTTTTGCATGACGTGGGCACCCAGCACAATGATGAGCCGAACCGCGATCAAAGACTCGAACAACCCCATCGGTTTCTCCACCAGTGTCCCATCGATTAACTCACAGAGCCGTTTGTCTCGCTCGACATATTTCAATAGGTCCTGCTCGGTGGCCATCCCTGGACGCGGATTCCAGATAATCCGCGACATCGGAATGTCGCCGAGGCTGTGCAGGAACTCTTGGCCGTTATCGAACATGGGTGCTGAGACACTTGGCGCTGATGCTGGCGAATTCGTGATGGTTGACATGTCGATCAATCTCATTCGAAATCGGAAATGGTAAACACTTCCTTGAGCGTTATCGTGAACCCGGGAAGGACGGCGCCGCCGCTGAGCGTATCGCTGCCGGCCAAAATCTGAGTAGGCTGCTCGGTCGGTGCATCATACACCGCGACGGTTTTCGTCTTCGGATACACGAGCCACACAAGCTTTGATGCGGAGTCAAAATATTCGCGAATTTTCTGCTGCATTTCTTCGGCAGTATTTCCGTCGCTGATAATCTCGACTGCGAGCGTTGGCGGCAACTTCGGGACGCGATCTTTGGGTCTTTTCCCACCGGGAAGATCATTGACACTGATAAAAGAAACATCCGGCGACCGCAGCCGCCCAATCGCCATGCGGAGTGTTCCGTCGGGTCCGGAAACAATTCCAAGTTTTCGCGGGTTTACAAACGTCTTTAGTGCGAACGCAATGGTTAACGCGATCAACGATTCCTCGTAGCCCATCGGTTTCTCCACGAGTGTGCCATCGACCAGTTCGCAGAGCATTTTGTTCTGCCTGTCAATCCTGTCGAGCAAATCCTGCTCAGTCGCGGTGCCTGGCAAAGGATTCCAAATAATCCGCGACATGGGCACATCGCCGAGGCTGTGCAGGAACTCTTCGCCGTTGGCGAACCTGGGTGCGGCGATCCCTCTTTCAAGAGGTGGTGTATTCGTGATGGTTGACATACTCACCCTCGGTTGGGCAATTGACGCGATTCAAAACCCGGCCCTCCGGGCCGTTGCTAAACGAGATGCAATCACACCGTTGCTGTCTGGCGCTGGCCGAGCTTTTTGGCGCGTTCTTCGATCTCGGCTTTCATGGCCAGTGCCTTGCGGTAATCGTTGGGCATCACCTTCACAAACCAGCGCAGCTCATTTTCCCAATCGTCTAATATCGTCCTGGCTACGACTGAACCGGTCAACTTCACATGATTTTCCAGAAGACGCCGGATCGTGGCGATGTCTTCGGGTTGGTCGGGGCGTTCCAGGCTGACCATGTCGGTGTTGCAGAGACGGGAAAACATGCTGTTGTCGTCATAAACATAAGCGATGCCGCCCGACATTCCCGCGGCGAAATTTCGACCCGTGGGGCCGATGACCACCACGCGCCCGCCGGTCATGTATTCGCAGCCATGGTCGCCGACGCCTTCAACCACCGCACTTGCGCCGCTGTTCCGCACGGCAAAGCGTTCACCCGCCACTCCGTTGAGATAGACCTCGCCGTCGATCGCGCCATAGAGCACCGTGTTGCCGGCAATGATATTTTCGTTGGCCTTGAAGGTGGATCTCAACGACGGATACACCGCGATTTTTCCACCGCTGAGTCCTTTGCCCACATAGTCGTTGGCATCGCCTTCCAGCAGGAGGGTGACACCTTTTGCGAGAAAGCAGCCAAAGCTCTGTCCGGCCTGGCCGAGGAACTTGAAGGTGATCGTGTCATCGGGAAGACCGACATGGCCGTACTTTTTGGCGATCTCCCCGCTGAGTGTTGTGCCCACCGTGCGGTTGGTATTCTGGATTGGCAGTTCCTTGTAAACTTTGTCGCCGTTCAAGAGTGCCGGCTGAGCGGCGGGGATCAGTTCGAGGTTGTCCAGCGAATGAGACAGGCCGTGATCCTGCATGGCATTGTTGCGGATCGCGCCGTCGCCGATCGGTTTGCCGGGTCGATATAAAATTGGCAGCAGGTCGACATGCCTGGCTTTCCAGTGCCGGGACAGATCGGTGAATTCCAGCAGATCACTGCGGCCGATCATTTCATCCAGCTTTCGAAATCCCAGCGACGCCATGATTTCGCGAAGCTCTTCAGCGACAAAAAACATGAAATTGACCACGTGCTCCGGTTTGCCGTTGAACTTCTTGCGCAACTCCGGATCCTGCGTGGCGATCCCCACCGGGCAGGTGTTGAGATGGCACACTCGCATCATGATGCACCCGCTGGCGATCAGGGGCGCGGTGCTGAATCCGTATTCCTCCTGCGCCAGCAGCGCGGCGATGGCAACGTCGCGGCCGGTCTTCATCTGGCCGTCCGCTTCCACCACCACGCGTCCGCGCAATCCGTTCATCACCAGCGTCTGCTGGGTCTCAGCCAGTCCAAGCTCCCAGGGCAAACCGCAATACTTAATGCTCGTCAACGGCGAAGCCCCGGTGCCGCCACCGTCGCCGCTGATGAGAATGTGATCCGCTTTTGCCTTGGCAACGCCGGCGGCGATCGTGCCGACACCCACTTCACTGACCAGTTTCACGCTGACGTGCGCGGTCGGATTTACGTTCTTTAAATCGTGAATTAACTGGGCCAGATCTTCAATTGAATAAATATCGTGATGCGGCGGCGGTGAAATCAATCCCACTCCCGGGGTGCTGTGACGGATTTTGCCGATAAATTCGTCTACCTTGTGTCCGGGAAGTTGCCCGCCTTCACCAGGCTTTGCGCCCTGGGCCATCTTGATCTGCAACTCTTCGGCATTGACCAGGTACTCAGTGGTTACCCCGAATCGCGCCGATGCAACCTGCTTGATCGCAGAGCGACGCCACACCAGCGGTTTGCCGTGTTGATCGTAAGAATCCGGCTTGAATCGCTCGGGGTCTTCGCCGCCTTCACCGGTGTTGGATTTGCCGCCGATCTGGTTCATCGCGATCGCCAGCGCCTCGTGCGATTCCTTGCTGATCGACCCGAAACTCATCGCGCCGGTGACAAACCGCTTGACGATCTCCTTTGCCGGTTCGACTTCTTCAAGCGGCACAGGTGTAGGCGATTTTGCAAACTGCAGCAGCCCGCGAATGGTGCAGCGATGCTGCGTTTCGTCATTGACCATCTTCGAATACTGCTTGAAGGTGGGATAACCGGTGATGCGAACCGCCTGCTGCAGCTTAGCGACGGTGTCGGGGTTCCACATGTGGTATTCACCATCGCGACGCCATTGATACTGCCCACCGCTGTCAAGCACCTGCCCGTCCACTTCGGTGGTGGGATAACCGCGATGATGCCGCATCAGCGCTTCACGCGCGATGATATCCAGCGTCACACCCTGAATGCGGCTTGCGGTACCGGTGAAGTAACGGTCGATCACCGACCTGGCGATGCCGACAGCTTCGAAAATCTGTGCGCCCCGGTAGCTCTGGACGGTGGAAATTCCCATCTTGCTGGCAACTTTGATGATGCTCTTGTTGGCGGCCTTGATGTAGTTCTTTTCCGCCGTGTCAATCGAAAGCCCTTCGGGCAGCAGCTTGTGTTCATGCAGGCTGGTGAGTGATTCCAGGGCAAGGTAAGGATTAACCGCGCCAGCGCCGTAACCGATCAACAGGCAGAAGTGATGGGCTTCGCGGGCTTCACCGCTTTCGATCACCAGGCCACACTGCGTGCGCGTCCCTTCGCGAATCAAATGGTGGTGTACCGCAGCCGTTGCCAGGAGGCTGGGGATGGGCGCTTTTTCGCGACTGACCTCACGATCGCTGAGGATGATGATCGATGCCCCGTCCTTTACCGCCCTGCTGACGGCGGCGCACATCACATCCACCGCTTTGGCCAGACCGGCTTCGCCTTCGTTGGCGTTGAACAGCATGGGCACGGTCTCGGCGCGAAGGTCGCCTTTACTGAGCTCGCGCAGCTTCGCCACCTCGACATTGGTCACCACCGGCTGCTTGAGCTTCACCAGGTGGCAATGCTTTGGGGTCTCGGCGAGCAGGTTTCCCTCGCGACCGAGATACGTGTACAGCGAGGTGACCATTGATTCAAAATTCGCATCCAGCGGTGGATTGGTCACCTGGGCGAACAGCTGCTTGAAATAGCTGTAAAGCAACTGCGGTTTTTCACTGAGGCAGGCCAGAGGGGTGTCGGTCCCCATCGATCCCAGGCCTTCAACGCCGGTGACCGCCATCGGGGTGAGCAGAAGTTTCATCTCTTCGGTCGTGTAACCAAACGCATGCTGACGAACCAGCAGGGTGCTGTTGTCGATGCCGGGGAGATTGCTCGGTTCCGGCAGATCGTCCAGCGGGATCATGCTTTCGTCCAGCCAGCGCCGCCACGGCCGCTTGTCGACCAGTTCGCGCTTGATCTCACCGTCATCGACGATGCGCCCCTGCTTCATGTCGACCAGGAAAATCTTACCCGGCTGCAAGCGCCACTTGCGGGCGATGCGCTCCGGTTCGATGGGCAGCACGCCGACTTCGCTGGCCATCACGACCAGGTCGTCCTTGGTGACATAATACCGGCTGGGGCGCAGTCCGTTTCGGTCCAGCAGTGCGCCGATGATGCTGCCGTTTGTGAACGAGATGGAAGCCGGGCCGTCCCAGGGTTCCATCAGGCAGGCGTGATATTCGTAAAACGCCTTCAGATCGGGGTCCATCAACGTGTGATTCTGCCAGGCTTCGGGAACAGCCATCAGCATCGCGTGGGGCAAGCTTCGCCCGTTGACGGCCAGGAACTGGATCATGTTATCCAGCGTGGCCGAGTCTGATCCCGATTCGGTCAGGATCGGAAACATTTTCTGCAACTCATCGCCGAATGCCTCGGACTGCAGCGCGCCATGACGCGAACGCATCCAGTTGCGATTGCCGCGCAGCGTGTTGATCTCACCGTTGTGCGCCAGGTACCGGAAGGGATGCGCCAATTGCCAGCTGGGAAAGGTATTCGTGCTGAACCGGCTGTGAACCATCGCCAGGGCACTCTTGAATTCGGGGTCTTTCAAATCCAGGTAATAATGCCGCAACTGGGTGGCAGTGAGCATGCCTTTGTAGACCATGCGATTGCCGGACAATATGCAGATATAGAATTGCTCGCGCGCTTCGGTGGTGAGGTTGTTCTGCCCGAATTCAATTTCGTTTTCGGCGCGTTGGCGCACGAGGTAAAGGCGGCGGTCAAAATCTTTTCGATTGAAAAAGATGTCACCGAAGCTGAGGAACACCTGCCGCACGCGCGGTTCCACGGCCCGGGGGGTGGGACCGACAAATCGACTGTCGACCGGCACATCGCGCCAGCCGAGCACTTTCATACCATTGTCGCGAGCCACGCGCTCGACGATGCGTTCGCACATGTGCCGTTGAACCGCATCCTTGGGCAAAAACAGCATCCCCGCGCCATATTGACCCAGGGGAGGGAGCACGATGTTGAGCTTTTTACATTCTTTTCGAAGGAAAGCGTCGGGCGTTTTGATGAGAATGCCCGCGCCGTCACCGCTGTCTTCTTCGCAGCCGCACGCGCCGCGGTGATTCATGTTTTCGAGCATTTTCAAGGCATCGGAAACGACCTGATGCGATTCCTGGCCTTTGATGTGACAGATAAACCCGACACCACAGGCGTCGTGCTCAAAAGAAGGATGATAGAGACCCTGTGCGGGTGGCAGACCATTCATGGTTAAGCCCTGGGAAGGAGCAAAGGATAAACAGCTAAATAGAACAAAAAATTCAAACCGAGTGCGCGGCGGTTGAACGGCAGTTCCTGCGCCCCCATTCTAGCGGGTCTTATGCGTCGGGCAAATGAATCGTCACAACTGATCGAGCCTGCTGAAAAATCTCGATCCCCCGTGCGTCGTAAGACACCGCAGCATAGAATCTGTCAAATTCAAACCGGAGACAACAGATGAAGCGCCCTTACCGATCTATTTGGATCTCCCGCGGAATAACCGCTGCCGCGGCGATCAACCTGAGCGTTTTCTGCATCGCTACCGCGCCACACCGGGGCAACATCCTGTATCTGGCTCCGGATTCCCTGTTTTGCTCGATGAAACCGTAGTTACCAAAGCGGTTGCAACCATCGGGCCTTCTAAATCGGCGACAACCCAGCCGACGAACAACAATGTGACCGGCACCATCACTTTCACGCTGGCTGATGGAACGCTGAGTTTTGTTGCTGACATCGATGGGCTCGCACCCAATACCGAACACGGGTTTCATATTCATGACAAAGGCGATCTAAGCGACCCGGATTTAAAATCGGCCGGTGGGCATTTCAACCCCATGAAAGAACACCACGGCGGCCCAGGTTCGCCACACCACCACGCGGGCGATCTGGGAAATCTAAAGGCCGATGCAAACGGGCATGCCCATCTGGAAGGGACCGTCATGCATGCAACGCTCGAGGGTGAAACATCAATCCTGAATCGATCGGTGATCATTCACGCAAAGCCCGATGATCAAAAATCCGACCCCGCCGGCAACTCCGGCGCAAGAATCGCCGGCGGTGTGATCAAAGCATCGTGAGGTCCTGTCAGCTTTAACCGCGCAAGAGAAGAGCTGTCATCATTGCGACCGCGCGATTTGATATCTTATTGGTTTATCAGCATTTACAGATACTAAAGTTTCGCTTGCTGAAATAGTGGCATCCTAATCCCACGGGGCAGGATCGTCACAAAGCTCTATTATGGCAAGAGTTATTGCCTTACATTTTCCATAAAGCCGAAATAACAGGCCCGACTTGACGCGAAACAAACTGATGTTACACCCATTTTCGCGTGTAACTATTACGCCATCCTAAATTTACGTACGTTTCATAGTCAATGCCAAGCCGACTGCAAATTGGCCCGCTAGTTAATCTAAATGGGCATAGTTGGCCAGTAACCATACACCTGAAAAGCGCGAAATAGCGGCTCTGACTCAACCGACAATTATAAATGGGTCCGCACATCAGAGTCGTACAGGCTTACAACCGCATGCTGTCAAAACTGCGGACATCAATTTTTATCTAATGCCTGTGTCTTCTCCAGGCAGCGCACTGGCACCCTGCAAACGCACCTATAAGCGACGCGTCAATGGCCCAGTTTTATCCTTCAACCTTCGGGAAAGATCGTCGAATTATTGTCCGGAGTTATTTGACATTGAAATACTTCTCAAGCACTTTTCGTTCTGGTGCGCCTGTTGCCGGCACAAACCAGAGTTCGATTCTCACGGCAAATGTGTTGGCTATCAGCGGTTGACCGAAGTCGAATTCCGTGTTGTAGAAGAACTGTTCCTGCGCGTCGGAAGACCAACCAGTGTACTCAAGGGTGTTCCGCTTGGAATAGTCGTCATCCGACAGGCTGCGGTTCCCACGTCCGTCAAACACTTTCAGGTAGACATATCCGCTCTCGCCGGGGTTCACGTACGCCAGCACCTGATAGGTGCCGTTTTCTTCATTGAAATTCACCAAGTGCATATCAGGCCCGCCTCGACGGATCGATTCCTTGGGCATCAGGCCCGGATCAAAGCCCGTCCTGGTTGCTAACTCTGACGACAGCACTGCTGAGAATTCCTGGTTCAACTGCGACAAAGCAACTGACGTGAATGGGCAATCGGAACGATTGGATTCTTCGAATAATTCCAGCACAGCGCCTAGCGAGCTAACAACCAGATATGAATCGTGTAATGAGGAGCCTGAACTGGCGGAAACAACATTCAATCGAATGTTACCCTGATCTGTTCGAGCAAACGTAGCATTTTGAAAAACGTTCGCGTAAGCCTGCCCGTCCAGCCCGAGCACAATCCTGATCTGCTTCTCATTGTCGTCAATAAAACCGTTCAGTTGATTAAGCCACATTCCCCCTTCAATGTAGCGACGCCTGGCCACAACTTTTTCCTGGCCGTTAACGATGTCGCGTCCCACAAACCACTTGGCGCTGGTGGCCAAATGCCGGAGAAGCAGTTGTCGTTTTGGGCCGGAAAACTGATCCAATGACGGACAATTGACCGAGACATCGGCGACAGATTTTACAGGGCTGTTGAACGACTGGAAAAAAAGTTGCTGCTCCAGGTCAATTGCCGGGGGAAGATCGAATGGATTATGAATTACCGTGACCGGCATCCAACCAGACTCAGTCGGTTCCTCCGCGTGAACTCCCGGTGGAACCGAGCTGTCAATCCAGTACCATGCAATGCCAGCTATCACGGCGAGACCAACCAATCCAGATATAATTCGAAGCACAAATCTGACTTCGCGCCGGGGTCGGATTGTGAGAGCGATTGCGCCTGGAATAGCCGGCGTTGCCAAAATGAGATAGGCGATCGGATTAAGGCGTGTCCAATTCACTGTGAGGAACAAAACTGCAGAACCGACGCCAATACCGATGGCCGTCTTTCCAAGCTTCGAGCCCGAGAGCGCACCGGAACCGAAAATCCGTAAAAGGAGAGCCACAATACCAGTGAGCAGTCCCCCAACGGTGACCACCACCATAACTGGTATCCACTCCATTTCGGGCATCATCTGCGCAACCAGCGGCATCATGATTCAGACAATTGTTGCCCATCGCGGAATATGGCACAAGCAGTCTTTACAAATTGTGTAGAAGAACTTCGACGAAAGCAAAACCAGGACGCTTATGACTATGCCCGCCCTTCCGAAGGTTTCGACGCCACCGTTCTATTAAATTGAATAAGGCGTATAGGGTTCTGTCCCATCGTGCCACATATAACTCTCCATGCATCTGTGCGAAAAGGAGAGCCGGGGGGGCCGTCGCGATTGTAAAAATTTGCAAGCCGAAAGCTCGCGTTGAAAATGTATTCCCAGGCCGTTGCCCTTCCCGCGCCTAAACACCTCGTCCCGTCGATCGCGTGCCCGTTTAGTTCATCCCTCTCATCGACGCAGAATGCCATTGATACGCAACGGGATAAAGTCGCCGATGTACAACACGATAGAGTATCGCTGCAAGCCGACGCGCGGCCTTTCCCGCACGTTTATGAACGGGTGCGACAACGGAGATGAACACGCATGTTAAGTATGCTCTGGCGATATAGCCTTATATTGATGCTTTGCACAATTTGCTGCATGGTTTCGACCAGCTTCGCTGAGCCGACAACTCAGCGTGTGATTGTTGTCGATGTTGCCAAGCCGAGCGGCCCGCGCGATTCGTTCTGGCGCGCGTGCGTTGGCTCGGGACACGCGGGCATCATGCTGCACGATGACAATCTCAAGCAGCTTGCACTGGTGCAGCAGGAAATTGGCTTTGAGCGCATTCGCTTTCACGGACTCTTTGATGATGACATGGCTGTGTGTCGCGTGGTGGATGGCAAGCCAGTTTATGATTTCTCGAAGATCGATCAGCTTTACGATGCCTTTCTGAAAATAAACATTCGCCCATTTGTCGAACTCGGTTTCATGCCCGGAGATCTCGCCAGTGGCACCACGACGGTTTTTTATTACAAGGGAAACGTAACCCTGCCAAAAGATTATGACCAATGGGGTGGTCTGATTCGCGCTTTCGCAAAGCATCTCATCGATCGGTATGGGGTAGCTGAAGTTGAGAACTGGAATTTTGAGGTGTGGAACGAGCCGAACTTACCAGCGTTTTTTCGGGGAAAGCAAGCGGACTATTTTCATCTTTACGATGTGACCGCCGCCGCGATAAAGAGCGTGGGCCCGCATCTGCGTGTGGGCGGCCCCGCGACGGCGGGGGGTGCGTGGATTTCGGAGTTGATCGGGCATTGTTCCAAAGCGAACATTCCGCTCGACTTCATTTCCACACATACCTACGCCACCGACAAGATCTTCGATGAGTTCGGAAAGCGCGAGTCGCATCTGATGGCTCAACCGAACACCATTTCCGGCGCAGTCAAAAGGACTCACCACCAGATCACAGCCTCTACGAGGCCGAGTTTGCCGCTACATTATACCGAGTGGAACAGCAGCCCATCGTCGCGCGATCCGATTCATGATGATTACTTCAACGCGGCTTTCATTTGCGAAAAGCTGAAGGAATCAGAGGGCCAGCTCCAATCCATGAGCTACTGGACCTACTCCGACCTCTTCGAAGAAGCCGGCCCGCCGCCAACACCCTTCCATGGGGGTTTTGGATTACTGACGCGCGAAGGCATTCGAAAACCTTCTTATTTTGCCTACAAATATCTCGCGCAGTTAGGAGCCACAAAACTCGTTAATGAGGATGCACGATCCTGGGCCTGCGTTGACGGGAACGGCACCTTCACAGCACTGATTTGGGATTATCATCAGCCTGTTTTTAAAGTGAAAAATGCCACCTTCTTCGTGGTTAAGCGGCCGGCGCAGCCCGTTGCCCCGGCACTGATGCAGGTCAAAGGCCTGTCCCCGGGACATTATACCGTCACGATTTTCCGGACAGGTTTTCAGGCGAATGACGCCTATTCAGCTTATCTGGATATGGGTCGACCGAAGTCGCTGTCCGCCGAACAGTTAGCGGTTCTTCAGAAACTCAGCCAGGATTTGCCCGAGTCCAGCACGGCTTTAGTGGTGAATGAAAAGCAAGTCGGCACGCTACCTCTCAGCCTGCGCGAGAATGATGTGCTATTTGTCAGAATTGAGAAGGACAAGTAGCAATCGTTTGAAGAGCAGCCGGAGTTGGGTTCCCAAGAGCAGGATGCCATGTTTGAAATTGCAAAGCGGCTGACCGGATTTTGTGTACTACTTTCTATTGCCTTCGTTTCGCTTGCGCGGGGTGATACGCAAGTGAAGTGGAAATGTTCCACTGAATCCACGCCTTGGATTGACCAGCCAGATCTACAGGCGGCAGCTGCCCGCTTTGACGAGCCCGGCGCTGCGGCAACGGTGGATTCATCGAAAAAATATCAGGAGATTGAAGGCTGGGGCGGCTGCTTCAACGAACGCGGCTGGAAAGCGATGGAAGTCCTCTCGGATGCAGATCGAACGGACCTCATGAAAAGCATGTTTGATCCAGGCGAGGGGTTGAAATTGAATCTCTGTCGAACACCGATCGGATCCTCCGACTATGCTACCGAATTGTATTCGCTCGACGAAACACCCGGCGACTATGACATGGCACATTTCAGCATTGCCAGGGATGAGCAGCGTCTCATTCCGTATATCCGCTCGGCGATGTCGCTTCGATCGGATTTGAAAGTGTGGGGAGTGCCGTGGTCGCCGCCGGCATGGATGAAAACGAGCAACGCGTTAGCCGGCGGAAATATCAAGGACGACGACCGCACAATGGACGCCCTGGCGCTGTACTTTGTGCGATATGTGCAGGCGTATCAGGCAGAGGGCATTCCGGTGTATATGGTCATGCCGCAGAATGAACCCTGCTATCACACAAAGTATTCATCCTGCGTGTGGACCGGTCAGCAACTGACAGATTTCATTGGCAAGCACTTGGGACCGGCGTTCAAGGAAAATCAGCTCAAATGTGAAATCTATCTGGGCACCTTCCCGCGCAGCGATAAAGGGAAGTGGGACTATCCGACCGTGGTCGCGCCGCTGCTGGATGATCCTGCTGGTAATGCTTTTGTCACCGGCATCGGCTGCCAATGGGGTGGTGATCCGGTGATGCGCGACACGCACCGGCTGCACCCGGAGAAAAAGCTGATGCAAACTGAAAACGAATGCGGCAAAACAAACACCAATGATTGGCCGTTTGCGATTCATCAATTTAACCGCGCTCAAACGTGGTTTGAGGCTGGCGCCAATTCAAGCATGATCTGGAATCTGGTATTGGATGAAACAGGCCTGAGCACCGCCGGCTGGGCGCAATGTTCACCGATCGTGATAGACCAGGCGACAAAGAAAGTGCGGTATACGCCGTACTATTACTGTTACCGGCACTTTTCAAGCTTCGTCAAACCCGGAGCCCACCGCATCTCCATCACCGGATCGTGGACCGCCAGGCTCGCGTTCGAAAATCCGGACGGTGAGATCATCATTGTCACGCAAAACAGCACAGCTGCCGACCTGAGTATTACCCTTTCCGTCGACGGCCGAACGATTAGACCGACATTGCCGGCCCAGTCCTTCAGCACATTCAGCTTCCCAGCAACGGCTGGGAATTAGCTTCGAGACTCATCTACTATATCTTGAGAGTAACCCGTTTTAGTGTGGTGGAGGGAGATACATTACGGCATTACGACTGGAATCCCAACGAATCCAAAATTCGAACGTTGATCGTTGCCGTCTAACATTCCGGGTTCGTATTCAACATCCAACGTGTAAGCCGCGCCGCGTCTCGCATGGAAACATTGAGCAATGTCCGCGTTCCACGTATGGGCCAGCACTGCAACATACAGCATCCCCCTATTTTCCGTCATCCGCCTCTTTTTTTGGTCTGCCTCTTGGCTTTGCGCGTAGAACGCGTCCGAGCTTTTGTTCGAGTCTGGCTATCCTGTTGCCGGCGGCCAGGGGGCGGCCGGTGCGGGATGCGCTTCGAATAGCGGCGATTTGCGGGGGGGTTGGTTCAACACTTAAAACCGCGTCCCATTTCACACCGGCGGCGAGTTTGTTCCAATGCGGCAGGTCGAGAAGGCCGGTGTCATCCTTGCCGCTGCAATGTGCCGCGGCACTGGACCAGGCATAGCGACGCGCGGTTCGGCAGATTCCCGCGCGAATCGGATTCCACTCGATGTACCTCATGGCCAGCAGGCAATGCTCTTCATCCATCGCGTTAGAGAAGAACCGGTTTTGCCACAAATGACCGCTGCGATGATGCACGCGGTTGACGTGCTGGGTGTAAAGCCAGTGGGTGCGGCCGATCGCCTTGGCGAGCGAATCGGCACGCCGCGGGACCGCGATCAGATGAACATGGTTATCCATCAGGCAATACCCGAGCAGCCGCACGCTGTGCCGGTTGCACTGATCAATGAGTAAATTGAGATAAGCGCGGCGATCGTCATTCGTGAAGAAAACGTCTTGCCGATTATTCCCGCGCTGCGTGACATGATGCGGCAACCCAGGAACGACAATGCGGGCGACACGAGGCATAAGCCGATCATCCTGAAACGGCCGGGACATGTCAACAAATAGGTGACTGTCCCGGTTTAGGACGCGCCGGTTTAGGAGGTTTCTGGAGATTTAATATAAAAGCGTGCAGTGGCAAATAACCCGGCGGGGCCGCGGGTGGCAGGGTATAATACGCGATATCTGTCATGGACGACCGCATTCAAAAACTTCTTGAGAAAGCCAAAACACTGCCGAAGACGCCCGGTGTGTACCTGATGAAGGACGACAAGGGCCGGGTGATTTATATCGGCAAGAGCGCGAGCCTGCGCGACCGGGTCTGCAGCTATTTCCTGCCGTCGACGAAGCTTGAAAAGAAAAAGGCCGGGCTGCTGGAATGGGTGGTCGATTTCGATTTTCTGGAAACCGAAAGCGAAGTTGAGGCCTTGCTGACGGAAAATCGGCTGATTAAGGATATTCAGCCGAAGTACAACGCGCGTTTGCTGGATGACAAAACTTTTCCTTATCTGATGATCACGGTGAAAGATGATTTCCCCGGCGTGTTCATCACGCGCGTGCCGCTGCCCGATGCCAAGCTGTATGGTCCATTCACCAGTGTGTATGCGCTTAAAGAAGCGGTCACCCTGCTGCAGAAGGCATTCAAGTTTCGCACCTGCCACCTGGAGATTCTGGAACAGGACGACAAGCGGCGGTTTTTTCGGCCGTGCCTGCTGTATCCGATCAAGCAGTGCACCGCGCCATGCGCGGCGCGGATCAGCAAAGAGGTCTACCGCGAGGATATCAATCGGCTGATCAGGTTTCTGGACGGCGATAAAAAGCGTGTGCTCGCGGGGCTCGAGCGCGACATGATGGACGCAGCCGGGCAATTGAATTTCGAGCGGGCGGGTCGCCTGCGGGATGAGATCAAAGCGTTGCACGCGCTGGGCGCCCGGGCAAAGAAAGGGGAGGAGACGCTGTGGCAGCCGGAGGCATTTGTTCATAACCCGCAGGAGGGGGTGACGGCGCTTCAGGAAGCGCTGGGGTTGGGAGAGCCGCCACGCATTTTGGAGACGATTGATAT
Source organism: uncultured Phycisphaerales bacterium (assembly GCA_963792535.1). GTDB lineage: Bacteria > Planctomycetota > Phycisphaerae > Tepidisphaerales > Tepidisphaeraceae > CBDAQA01. The sequence goes on along the minus strand of CAWBWQ010000003.1, from coordinate 328,039 downwards.
CGCCCATCTGCAGGGTGAGGAAATGGTGGGCAGCAAGGTTTGCTTTATAGACGGGGTTCCGTTCAAGGATGCGTATCGTCGATACAAGATTAAACACGGGCAGGGAAACAACGATTATCTGAGCATCCAGGAAGTGGTGAGCCGGCGCTATCGCGAGGCGGGCCAGAGCAATGAATTATTTCCGGATATCATCTGCATCGACGGCGGGCTGGGTCAATTGCATGCAGCATTGGATGTGTTTAAGACGATGGATGTGAAGCCGCCGATGGTGATCAGCCTGGCGAAAAAAGAAGAGCTGATTTACACGCAGGCCCGCAGCCAGCCGATTCGGCTGCCGAGGAACAATATCGGGTTGAAGCTGTTGCAGTACGCGCGGGATGAGGCGCATCGTTTCGCCCAGCATTACCACCATATTCTGCGGAGAAAAGCGCAACTGGAAGAAGGGATCAAGCAGGGCCGGCGTCCGCCTAAAGGGGGCACGGGCAAGCGGAAAAGTTCGCTGGAAGCAGCGTTAAAGGAACCCATGGCGGGTGAAAATCCGCATACAACGCTGGCGAGTCTGCCCATTCTTCAGCCGCGTGATGCGTCGCAGGATGTGCCGGTTGTTCCGGTTGATGCTGAGGATGAATAGCCGCCGGGCCTGTATAGCTATTTCGCCGTTCTGGTTGCCGCGAATAGGCTGGGAAGATCATCGCGCCGATGTATCTTTCGGTGATGCAGGCAAATTTGCTTTCGCATCCTGTTGTATCCGTCTACAATTTGCTTTTATTGGGAATGTAATCATGTCTATCAAAATTGCTGCTGCGTTATTAATTCTGTGCGTGCTGGTGACGGTGGGATGTTTAGCGCCGATGCTGTTTGCCAAGGATGTGATCCATCAACCGACGACCTTGCCGAGCATCGCGAGCACTTCCGAGCCGGCCAGCCCGCTGGATTTTGTGGTAAAGGACATCGACGGCAAAGACGTCAACCTGTCGAACTATCGCGGCAAGGTGGTGATGATCGTCAATGTCGCCAGCAAGTGCGGAAATACGCCGCAATATGCCGCTTTAGAAGCGCTTTACACCAAGTATTCCGACCAGGGATTTGTGATCATCGGATTTCCCGCCAACGATTTCATGCATCAGGAACCGGGCAGCAACGAGCAGATCAAGGCGTTCTGCACCAACACCTACAATGTGAATTTTCCGATGATGGCCAAGATCAGCGTCAAGGGGCAGGATCAAGCGCCGCTGTATAAATTTCTGACTGACAAAACCACCGACGGTGACTTTGCCGGTGACATCGATTGGAACTTTGCCAAGTTCCTCGTCGATCGCAATGGAAATGTGATCGCGCGGTTTGCTGCCAAGACAAAGCCCACCGAAAAGCGCGTGATCGGCATTATCGAGCAGGCATTGGCAGCCAAATAAACCGGACTGGCACGAATATCACTAAACGAAAAAAGCCCTGGATCACTATCCAGGGCTTTTTTATTGGTTTGCGGCAGTGCGGTGAATATCGCAGTGCGGGGGATATCAGCGCATGATCCAGTCTTCGCCGTCTTTGTTTACTTCATCTTCGCCGGGATAGACTTCGTCGCCGCGGATATAGAAGTTCAGTTGCAGTGTCTTTCGCAGGATAGTGAGGCCTTTTTTCAGCAGGTCGTCTTCGTTGTCTTTGCTGTACAAATCGTCGGCGGCATCGGTTTTTACGAGTTTTCCGTCAACGGTTTTGAAGATAACCGCTTCACCGGACAACCCGGTGATGAAGATCGAGAAATGCTCCATGCGCGGAACGGTTTCCTGCCAGACGGCAACACCGTCGCGTGCCTCAGCGGGTCCGAGCCGAATCGGGCCACTGATGGAGGTATAGGGCTCGAGGAATTTATTGTGGGTGGCCAGGCGGATTTCGTCGAACACCTTTTTGGGCACTTTTTCGTCGGACTTATGCACGTTTCCGTCGGCGGTCAGCAAATCGGTCTGCGGGTAGAACCGCTCTTCTTTGTCGCCTTCATTGGTGACCGTGTAGGTCATGTACCAATACGCCCGGGGAACGGCGGCGTCGTTGACATCGACTGAAATGCGGTGCGGAGTTCCGTGTTCGAATTTTAATTCCCACGAAATGGGATAAGGGCTGGGCGTGGGAAAATCCGGAGCCGCCTGGCCGGTGAGGGCAAGGCAAAGGACCACGGCAGCCAGCGCAGGAAGTAAAACCCGATTGCAAAAGCGAGACATAGACGATCTCCGTCGGTTATTCTGTCGGTGAGTGATTCTTAAGTCAAATTCAGCCTTGGATCAGAACGCGATGGGTCGAAAGGTTCCACCGAGCGGGGTCGACATTTGAGCCAATCGCAACCCGGCACGCGCGTTCCTTTTTTTACCTGTCGGCGCGTGACCGCGCCGGAAGTGGTGCCGGCCCTGCGCCTGATCCTCGGCTCTGACGGTCAGCTGGCTGAAGAGGCGCAGGCGCGCGAGCTGATGAAATTCACGGCTCAGCGGGGCATTAACCTGGCGGATATCTGGATCAGTGTGGCTGGTGAGGATGTTTACTGGTCTGCCCTGCCGGTGGTGAGCCCCGGCCGGACGGTATTGTTCTTTGGCACCTCCGCCACGCTGGTTGGCGCGGACACATCTGCCATGGACCAGGGTATCGAAGCGATCTGCCAGCATTTTGGAGCGCTGAAGATTCAGCTCGCCCAGGTGCTTTTGGATCCGGCGGATCAAAGCACGATTGCAGCCTATGAGCGGCATGCCTTCCGGCGAATGGCTGATTTGCTGTACCTTCAGCGAACCATCCGCCGCTCGTCCCCCCCGCCGCTCTGCCCGGTGATTTCAGGCTGATGACTTATTCCCAGGCAACGCACGGCGCTTTTGGCGCCGCCATCCTCGGCAGCTATGAGAACAGCCTGGATTGCCCCGCGCTCAACGGCACGCGCGGGATTGAGGACATTATCGCCGGCCACAAAGCCGCGGGATTGTTCGATCCCAATGACTGGTTTGTCCTCCTGCACGGCGAGCAACCGGTTGCGGTGCTGCTGCTTGCTGAAACGCATCAATCCGATGGCATGGAGCTGGTCTATCTGGGATTGTCCCCTTCGGTTCGAGGCTATGGCCTTGGGAATTATTTCATGCAGCTGGCCGAAGCACGGGTGGTTGAGAAGAAGCTCGACAAGCTGTCACTGGCGGTCGACGCGATCAATGAACCGGCGTTAAAGCTGTATTACCGCCATGGAATGAAACAGGTGACGAGCAAGGTGGCCTTGATGCGGTCACTGTGAAAGCTGCATCGGATAGCAGAAAACCTCGGCTGACATCCGATAATCACGCAGGTCCCAGTATTACCCCACTGGTTGTCCACAAACGGTCCACAGGGTCCGGTAAAAATGTGGGGAGTCTGTGGAGAAAAATTTCTTTTGATCGCGCAGACACGGTGGGGCCGATGGTTGGGTGAGTGTGAATGGAAAAACCGATAAAGATTGCCTTGCTAGCACTGGTGCGGGCAACTACATTCGGGACGTTCAATTCGGATTCGATTCATGGATGATGAGAGTTGGACGAAGCTGGCGCTAAAGAATGTTGCGGATTAAACAACGCAACGCTTGGCAGTCCGGGCATCCTTGGCGGGAACCAACGGGATGCTGTTTCGTCCGACTTTGTGTGACACACACCGCAGGATGCATTTCACGGAAGAATTCAGTCAGGCAGGAAGCCTGTTCGTAGTCCGCCAGGGAACTGCCCTGTATCGGCTGGGGTCTTGGTTTGCGCTGACATAGAGGGTCGGCATAAACGGAAACTCTTGCCGATTCGGGTCGTGGTGGATCGCTTTATAGGTCCGTTGTCGGTTGTGCATTGCCGGTTGTCGAAGGACTTTCTTTCGCAAGCGCAATGGGCGGCTGATGACGGACGACTGACCAATTTTTGGGAAGGAGACCCTCGTGAGTTGCTTGACTGTTCAGGATCCACAACTGGTTCGACTCGCCGACTGCATTGCCGGAAAGGTGGGACCCGAACGATTCCATGTCTGGTTCAATAATTCAACCCGCATGGAAATGCGGAACGACTCGCTGGAGATCGCGGTTCCCAATGATTTCATCAGCGAATGGATCGCGCGGAATTTCACCCGCCCGATACAGGAAGCCGTGCACGAAGTGCTGGGCTGCACGCTGGCGGTGCGATTTATCGTCACACCGGAACTGTTCGACATTAAATCCAACGGCGGCCCTTTGACCGACGGGGATATCACCCGGGCAACCGCTACCGTGACCAAGATTCGGCCTGTGGTGTCACCAGGGGGCGCTTCGGTCAAGAGCCATGCATCGGGGCGCGAAATGATGGGCCATTCGGCATCCACCCTCATGCGACCGGTGTCGACGAATGTCGCGAACCGACCGATGGTGGTTTCGCCGACCAGCGATGCGATGAGCTATTCGGCCCGTCCGCGCCTGCGGCATGACCTGGGCAGTTTTGTCGTCGGACCGAGCAATCAACTTGCTTACAACACAGTTACTTATGTCGCCGAATTCCCCGGCGCTCAATACAACCCGCTTTTCATCCACGGCAATTGCGGCTTGGGCAAAACCCACCTTCTGCAGGGACTGTGCAAACAATTCGCCGATCGGCAGCCGACCAAGCGCTGGATGTATATGACCGGCGAGGAGTTCACCAATGAATTCCTGATCGCGCTTCGCGGCAATAAGCTTGACGCCTTTCGACGCAAGATGCGCGACCTGGATCTGCTGGTGATTGACGATGTGCATTTTCTGGGCGGGAAAAAAGCCACGCAGGAAGAATTTCTTCATACGTTCAATGCGATCGAAGCAATGGGCAAGCAGGTCGTGATGGCCAGCGACAATCATCCCAAGCTGATCGAAGAATTTGGGGAATCGTTGGTGAACCGATTCGTCAGCGGAATGGTGGTTCGCGTGGATCCGCCGAATTTTGCAACCCGCGTTGATATTCTCAACGCACTGTGCAAGCGGGTCGAGGTGGAATTATCCGAGGAGGTGGTGGGATGGATCGCCCGCCGCGTCACTCAGAATGTGCGCGAACTCGAAGGCGCGGTAACGCGCATCGCCGCGGTTGCGAAACTCAGCGGTGAAACCGCCGACGTGAAAATGGTACAGGCGGCGCTGGGCGATCTGGATCGTCAGATGGTGGCTCCGGTGCGACCGGAAAATATCATGCAGGCTGTCTGCAATTATTTTTCGCTGGAACACAAAGACCTCATGTCCGGAAGACGCCAGCGGACGATTTCCCTGGCCCGCTCGGTAGCCATGTACCTGGTGCGGAAAACAGCGAAACTGAGTTTCCCCGAGATTGGCAACCGAATGGGCAAGCGGAATCACAGCACGGTTATCAGCGCTTGTCGTCGAATCGAGCGCGCCGTAGCGAAGAATGAGCCGCTTAATTGGACCAGCAGCGTGGGGGAACGCGAGGAAGAAGCAGCGGAACTCATCCAGAGGCTCGAAGAGCACAGCCGGGCGATGACATAAAGTACATCCGTGAAAACCGGGTTCGTAAATGGACCCGGTTTTCCAAGAGTCCGGCGAAGCTCGATATGACAAAAACATCATATCTGTCAATGAAATTATTTGACGGTAAATGGACCCGGTGCTATATTTCAATGTTCGCTGGACTGGTTGTTACAGCTTATGGCAACGGATTTTAGCGCGAAAACGGGGTGGTTTCACACTTTGTTTCCGGCGCGATGGGTGTTGTTTTAGCCCGTTTTTGTTTGTTTTTTTGGCTTTTAACCAGTTAGCGGGTTGTTCGTGAGCACACAGCGACCTGACCCACTGCGGTCCGACCCGACCCGGCAGGATTCTCTGCGGTTGGGCGATGAATACAAATCGCAGGTCATGGCGGCGACCAACATCGTCGAACTGATCGGGCGAACCGTTTCGCTGAAAAAGGCGGGCAAAAGTTATATCGGGCTCTGCCCGTTCCACTCGGAAAAATCGCCGTCGTTTCATGTGGATTCGGTCAAGCAGTTTTATCACTGCTTTGGCTGCAAAAAAAGCGGCGATGCAATCAGTTTTGTGATGGAGCGGGATCGGATCGGTTTCCGCGATGCCTTAAAACTGCTCGGTGACGCAGCGGGAATCGAAGAACCGGTTTATTCCGGCGCTTCGAAAGAGAAGACCGCTCAACGAAAACAGCTGTTGGATGCGAATTCAACAGCCGGCCTGTTCTTTGAAAAGTTACTTTCGGATGCGGTTATTGGAAAACCGGCGCGGGATTACCTGCAGGAGCGCGGATTTAACGCCCAGAGCATCAAAAATTTCCACATCGGACTGGCAGCCGACGCGTGGGACGGGCTTTTAAAAGCCCCAATGATGAAGTCGTACGCACCAGCGGTGCTGGCGGCAGCGGGGCTGGTTAAAACGCGGGAAAGCGGCGCGGGTTTTTACGACACGTTTCGCAACCGTCTGATGTTTCCGATCCGGGATGAAAACGGCCGGGTGATTGCCTTTGGAGGTCGGGCCATGCCTGGCTCGGATGACAAGGCCAAGTATTTGAACAGTCCGGAAACAGCTTTGTTTTCCAAGAGCAGGTGTTTATTCGGCCTGGACCTGGCCCGGCAGAAGATTGTGGAGACGCGGACGGTCGCGGTGGTTGAGGGTTATACCGATGTGGTGATGGCCCATCAGTATGGCGCGACCAACGTGGTTTCACCGCTTGGGACGGCTTTGACGGCCAGCCATGTGCAGATCCTGCGGCGGTTTGCGGAAAAAATCGTTCTTTTGTTCGATGCTGACACCGCCGGCGACACGGCTACGAATCGTGCGGTAGAGTTGTTCTTAACTCAGCCGGTGGAAATCGCCATCGCGTCGATGCCTGCTGGAATTGACCCCGACGAGTTTCTGCTTCAACACGGCGCTGAAGCATTTGAAAACGTTTTGAAAAACGCCGCCGACGCTCTGACGTATACATGGAAGCAGTTGATCCGAACGTTCAACGCCTCGGGCAACGATCTGACCGGACAACAGAAAGCAGTGCGGCAATATCTGGATTTACTGGCTGGTGCCCGCGCGGGTGAATCCGGAGACGGGCCAGTTGATATGTTGCGATGGGGTTCGGCTTTGGCGCGTGTGAGCCGATTGACCGAAATCCCGATGGATCGGTTGAATCGGATGTTCCCTCTGAAAAAGGCGGGATCATCTGGAAACAAAAAACCAGTAGTGTCGATTGCTGAGCCTTCGGATGGGTCCGGCGATGAACGAGAGCCTGCTGCCGGTGTGCGGCTGAAGCAAACTGGGCCGCTGGATGCAAGAGATCGATGTGAACGCTGGATCCTGGCGATCCTGCTGAATGAACCGCACCGCTGGGCGGCAATTCAGCGTGATGTGACGGTGCAGCATTTTACAGATGAATCGCGCCGGAAGCTGGCTGAGTTGTATTGGCAGCATCAGCGCGATGAAGGAGAGCCGGTTTTTTCTGAGTTTCTCGGCAGTCTGGATGACCCGGAACTATCCGACCTTGCGGTCAGTCTGATCGAAGAATCGGAGATGCTGAAAGATGTGGACGAACGTTTGAAAGAGGCCGGGGAATTCCTGGCCGGTGAGAAAATACGCGACGAAGAACGCAAACATCTCGCCGAGCTGCGACGTAAAAGCAGTTCGGATGCAGATGAAACAGCCGGTGAGGCACTGACTGACCCGGATGATCTGCTGCGAAAGTTGCAGGAGAAGGCCCGAAAGCCGGATTTACGGCGAACGGGTAGCTAAGATTGTTGTCCGAAAAACTGAATACCGATGTCGGCGCACATCCCCGTTGCAGGAATCAGGAACTCACCTGAGGATCTTGGCCCGGATGACTCGGCATCGATGGTGTGTCAACAGCGCCTGGTTGTGCAGGTGCTTTTGCGTGTTATGGAAATCGTATGAAGGATATCGCTACTGCTGTTTTGGAAACTCCCCTTATTGGATCTGGATCCCAGGAAGAAGTGGATCTGCGCGTCCAGGCCATTAAGGACCTCGGCACCAGCCGGGGATACCTCACCTATGAAGAGCTGAATGAGAAATTGCCCGATGAGGTGGTCTCGCCTGACAAGCTCGATTCGCTTTTGATGATGATTGACGAGATGGGCATTAAGCTCATCGACGAATCGGATGTGGGTGAATACACCAAGGGTCCGAAGGTCAAAGCCAAAAAGGCCCGTCCCGCGGATGAACCGCTTGAGGAGGAACTCAAGGACGATGAAGAAATTGACATGAACCTCGAGGCGGAGCTTGCCGAAGCTTCGACCAAGCGGATCGACGACCCGGTTCGAATGTATCTGACGCAGATGGGTGAGATCCCCCTGCTTACCCGCGAGCAGGAAATCGGACTGGCGAAGAAAATCGAAATTACGCGGAAGATTTTCCGTTCCAAGGTGCTGGAAAGCGATTATTGCCTGCAGTCAGCAGTGGAAATTCTGCAGCAGGTGGACGACGGTGACCTGCCTTTTGACCGCACGATGAAAATCAGCACCGCTGAAGACCAGGCGGACAAAGGAACGATCGGTCAGCGTATTCCGCTGAACCTCGAATCGTGCCGTAAAATGCTGGTTCGCAATCGCGAAGACTGGGAGGCCCTGCGAACCACCGGCCGCAAGGATCAGGACGAACTGCTGATGGCGATTCGCCGTCGGCGTCGCCGCTGCGTCAAGCTGCTGGAAGAACTCTCGCTGCGCACCAGCAAGGTCACTCCCCTGATGAAAAAGCTCAAGAGTATCAGCACGAAAATGCTGGAACTGGAGCTGCGCATCGAAGAACTGAAAAAGGTGAAAGACCCCGGCGAAGATCTGGAAGTCTGCCAGCAGGAATGCGAAGGGCTTGAAGACCTGGTGTTGGAAGGTGCGCAGGATCTGCACAAGCGCGTCGTTCAGGTCAGCAAGATCTACAACAAGTATGAAGACGCCAAGCGGAAATTGTCCGGCGGAAATCTTCGGCTTGTGGTTTCGATCGCCAAGAAATACCGCAACCGCGGTCTGTCGTTCCTGGACATTATCCAGGAAGGCAATACCGGATTGATGCGCGCGGTCGACAAGTATGAATATCGCCGCGGTTACAAGTTCAGCACGTACGCCACCTGGTGGATTCGCCAGGCCATCACGCGGGCGATTGCCGATCATGCCCGCACGATTCGCATTCCGGTCCACATGATCGAGACGATGAGCAAGCTGCGCAACATCAGCAAAGGCCTGATGCAGGAGCTTGGCCGCGAACCGACCATCGAGGAGATTGCCAAGAAAGCGAAAATGGCCGTTTCAGAAACCCGCCGGGTTCTGAAAATCAGTCGGCATCCCATTTCGCTGGATCGTCCGGTGGGTGAATCAGAGGATTCCTACTTCGGCGATTTCATCGAAGATGAAAAAGCGGATAACCCGGTGGAGTCCGCCACCCAGGAAATGCTCAAGGATAAAATCGAGCAGGTTCTTAAAACACTCACCTATCGCGAGCGCGAAATCATCAAGCTGCGTTACGGTATCGGCGACGGTTACACCTACACGCTGGAAGAAGTGGGTCGAATCTTCAAAGTGACCCGCGAACGCGTGCGTCAGGTTGAAGCCAAGGCCATCCGCAAACTGCAGCATCCGGTGCGGGCGAGAAAACTGGAAGGCTTTTTGCCAGGCGGGGTCGGGTAGTGAACTTATATTGAGGAATTGAAAGTAAACCGGCGGTGGATCGATATCCACCGCCGGTTTTTTTTCTGGGGATCGCTCATGAACAAGCCGCTGATGCAACTCGATTATCGCGCGTTACGGCCACCGAAGCCGCTGCGGTTGGGCTCCCTTCTGCCGCCCGGCTTGCTCATGTTTTCCGCTATTGGGTATCTGCTGCTTTGCCGCATCGCGGTACAGCGGACAACCTCCTACATTCCTTATACTTACTGGCCGCTAATTCGTGAGATTTGGATCGTACCGATCATCTTACTTGCAGTTTGGGTCAGAACGGATTGGAAGACCTGCTTCACGCTGTTTTTTTATTCTTTCGCCACGGCTGTCGTTCGAGCAAATAGTGTCATCGCGCCCGCAACCGCGCAAAATTGGATGGTTCCATATTCTCCCGTTGGCCCGGGAGAAGCCCTCATCAATCTGGTGGTGTATGCGCCACTGCATCTCATGGAAGCTGCCGTAATTTTCCTTTTTTTTAGTTTTTTGCTGAAACCGCTCAGCCGAATGCAGCCCAGACATCAAGTTTTTCTGCGAACTGGCATCAGTCTATTCGTGTCGACAGCAGCCTGCTTTTCGCCTCGACTGTACCACCGTTGGATGTTTGCTCCTGCCGAGATGGCCGGAATCGCACGGGCCAATGCTGATTGGGCTGCCGGCACCGCGACACTGCTTAACCTGGATGGCTATGATTCGTGGAACTTCGGAGGCGTTAACTTCGACTCTGTGTTCGATCACAATTTAGGCCTGAGAAGCAACGCAATGAAGGGTTCGACCGATCTCGAAGCGTTCGAACAAGACGAATACGATCGGCATGTACGGAGGCTCTACAACGCCAATGGACGACCAGGCTGGGCGATCCAATTTCTTCCGGATAGTGTCGTGGCATCCAACCTGTCGACGAGTGGGCTCAAGCAAGTGACCGCATTTCCTTACAAAGTGAACACTGCCGTGACACTCAAGAACGCGAATACGCTTGAGGGTAATCACGATACAGGCTACACGTACGGCAGCGGCTCGCCGCCGCTGCCTGTGTTCGTCGGCGATGATCCGTCAGACCCTCTGGTGCAGTTTGTGCGTTTTGGCACTGAGCGCGTGTCGGTCTGTACGCCATATGGAGTTATTGAAAGCGCCCAGAAATGAAGGGGGCGGCGGTCGAAGCCAAGGCCATCCGCAAACTGCAGCATCCGGTGCGGGCGAGAAAGCTGGAAGGCTTTTTGCCGGGTGGTGTTGGTTAAGCCAGGTTCGAGTCTCAATCATCAACAATGACCAGCGGCAGTGGCTTGGACCCACTGCCGCTGGTTTTTTTATGCGAGTTTGTTTCCGCCGGTCAGGCGTGATTTCACCGTCAACTTACTGCGCCGGCAGCTTCAGGGGGTTGACGATTGGTTTGGGTCGCGGTTTGCGCACCGCCCGAATTTTGGTCAGCGGTTCATCCAGAAAATCAACGCCCTGCTCGAACCAGTCGGCTGAGTAATTAATATAATGGCCCATATTTGCCTCTGGCACTTTTACAAACTTCGCATACCTGAATTCAGCCGTGGCGAAAGCCTTTTTAACCAGCTCGTTGGGGATGGCATGTCCCTCGTCGTCCCGCTCGGCCTGGAAAAATCGACTTTGCGATCTCGCCAGGCTCAGCTCTTTTGACGCCGGTCGGGGGAAGTCATCCATGCTCCAGATCATCGGTGGGTGCTCAGGGCCTTTTAATTTCATGAACCAGTGGGCTGCATAAGAACCGAGCATGCCGGTAAACACGTCTGGATAATAAAAAGCCGTGCCCAGTGCCGGACCCTTTCCGGCGTTCATCGACAGATACACGCGGTCGGCATCGACCGGCCAGGTTTTCTCGACCGCGGCGGCGGCATCCAGCAGCAGGCCGATGCGCTGGCCCGGCGGTCGCTCGTCGCCGTTGTTCACCGCTCCGATCCAGATCAGATGCTTCTTCTCCAGCACGTCGGTCCATGCCGTTGCGGGGAAACCATATTCCTTAAAGCAAAGCCCGACCATGACGCCATACTTTCCATTCGCGTCAGCATCTTTTGGTACGTAAACCTGGAATCGCTCCTTCGATAGATCGTAATCGTCGCCAAGCTCGGCCGGCTTCATACTCAACCGCCGCGCGATTACAGGCAGCTCGCCCAGCGGACTTCGATCGCTGAGCGCGACAGAGAACGCGCCGGTTTTTCCTTTTCCCTCCGCGATCGGCACCGGCGGTTCATCCTGTGCGAAGCTTGCGCCTGCAAAAAGCATCAGGATCATCGCCGCGAGGAAAGCTATGCGTGGCTGCATCTTTTTAGAATCCTTATAAAACATGCGGGCGCAAGGCATGTTACCCTCGAATTTTTCTCAGGGAAACGAGCAATGCCACGCCCTTTTTTCCGCAGCGTCGGAAACAAATCATTTCCTTCTCACATGCTCAAACGCCTATTATCGCCGCGGAACATCGCCGTAAACGGGAATGCGTTTCAGATATCATCTATAATACCGGCTATGGAATTTGACTCTCTGACGGTTCAAAACATCCCGCCGCTGACCAACACGACACTGCTGTTGGCCCTCACCGGATGGATGGATGGCGGGCACGTTTCGACCGGTACGGTTCGGCACCTGATGCAGGGCCGCGACCTGACCGCCGTCGCGCGCATTGAGCCAGGTGGATTTTACATCGACAACATGCCCGGCGACATGGAAACCGCAGCGACGTTCCGCCCGGAGGTCAAACATATCGGGGGACTCGTCACGCATTTTGATTTTGGCACCAACGAATTCACCGCTGACCCCGCGGCCAACCTCGCGTTTTTTCTCGGCAAAGAACCCAACATGAACTGGGTGGGCTTTGCGGATTGCATCTTTGAAATCTGCAGCCGCCTTAATGTCACGCGCATCATTTTCATCGGTAGTTTTGGCGGCACTGTCCCGCACACGCGCGAGCCGCGGCTGTTTGGCAGCGTGTCAGGGCACGAACTCCTTCCGCTGCTGGAACAGCACGCGATCCGCGCAAGTGACTACGAAGGGCCAGGCAGCTTTGCCAGCTATCTCGTCTACCGAGCGCCGCGGCAGCAGGTGGAGATGATCAGCATCGCCGCCGAGATCCCCGGCTATCTGCAGGGGATTAACCCGCTGAGTATCGAAGCTGTCACGCGCCGACTTGGTCGGTTGCTTGGTGTGCCAATCAACCTGGCAGAGCTGAGGAACGCCAGCACCGCGTGGGAACTTCAGGTGACCGACGCGGTTGAAAAAGATCAAAACCTCGCGGCCACCGTTCGACGTCTCGAGGAGAAATACGACAACGACCTGATCGGCGCCACGGCGGAGGAAGAAGAATAGTGATCCAGCCCGGCAGGGCAGAATCATTTGACGCGTTCTGTGTAGTTGCGACGCCTGCGTCGCGTTCTTCCAAAGGAAAACAAACAGGCGACGCGGGCGTCGCAGCTACAAGTCGTGAATGATTTTGCCCTGTCCAGCCCGGCTTTGGATCAACCGCCGTGCCGGGCTTTAACCAGTAGTCGGTTGAACTCCGCCATCTCTGTTTCATCGAGATGTGCGAGCGTTTTGCGATGTAGATTCATCAGCGGTTCCTCGAGCACATCGAGCAACGCAAGACCAATTGGGGTGATGCCGACGTAGACCACACGTCGATCGGCTGTGCAGCGTGTGCGGACGACCATGCGGTCGGCCTCCAGCCCGTCCACAAGCCGCGTGATGTCCGGCACGCGGGTGATCAGGCGCTCGGCGATCTCCAGGCTGGGAAGGCCATGTTCACCGCACTCGTCGGTCGACTTACTGCCCCGGAGAATTCGCAGGATGTTGTACTTGGCCGGACTGATACCGTGTTCTTTGAACAATCGTTCGATGGGCCCGAGCAACGCCGAGTGCGTCCTCATCAAATTCAAATAGGCTTCCTGCGCGGGGCAGTCGAAAGGTTGCCGCTTTTTGATTTCAGCAGCAAGAGAGTCAGCAGGGACAGAACGAAGCCGCTCCATTCATCAAATGATAAAGAAACGCTTTATTGTCGTCTATGGGAACAATCTGCAGCAGAGTGAGTTGTGCGGTGTCGTCGCGTTCACAAGAGCGAATGGCTTTTTTTCCCACAAGAGCGTCGGACTAACTCACTACTAATTCCGGCTCATTGGCCCCCTGGCGGGCATGCCCAAACTGCTGCCGCACCAACCGGGCATAAAGACCGTTGCGCGCCAGCAGTTCATCGTGACCGCCGGCTTCGACAATGCGGCCATCCTCAATCGCCAGGATGCGATCGGCGTTGCGAACTGTGCTCAGGCGATGGGCAATAATCAGGCTGGTTCTTCCCTGCATCAGTCGATCCAGCGCCTGCTGCACCAGCGATTCACTTTCTGAATCCAGCGCACTGGTCGCTTCGTCGAGAATGAGAATGCGCGGGTTTTTCAGGATCGCGCGGGCAATGCTCAGCCGCTGTCGCTGACCGCCCGAGAGATTTACACCGCGTTCACCCAGCGACGTGTCATACCCCTTGGGCATCAGCGTTACAAAACTATGCGCGTTGGCCGCCTTGGCCGCTGCGATTACTTCGGCTTCGCTGGCATCGGGCTTACCGTAAAGGATATTGTCGCGAATGCTTCCGCTGAACAGGAACGAATCCTGCTGGACCACCCCGATGGCGGACCGCAGGGCCTTGAGTGAATAGTCGCGGATGTCGATCCCATCAACCGTGATCTTTCCTTCCTGCACGTCATACAAACGAGGCAGCAGCGAAGCCAGCGTCGTCTTGCCCGAGCCCGAGGGCCCCACCAGGGCCACACGCTCACCTGCGCGAATACGCAGGTTCACATTGCTCAGGATATAAGGCACGACCGTTGGTTTGTGATCCACCATCTTAAAGGGTGAATCCTCCGGTTCATCCATATCCAGCCTGATTCGGCTTTCGTCGCTGTCGTCGACATACCGGAAGCTGACATTGTCGTAGATCACCTCGCCGCGCAGAGGAACGCGATCGACCGCGTCGGGCTTGTCGACAATTTTCGGTTTGATATCGAATACGCGGAAGACGCGCCGAACCGACGCGAGGCTGTTTTGATAAACCAGGTTCAGGTCGGCAAATCGCCGAACCGGGCCGTACATAATGCCGACCCAGCCGATGAATTTGGTGAACGCGCCAACGGTAAAGTGGGGATCGTGAAACGCGAGATACCCGCCGTAACCGATAATGACGGTGGTACCCAGATGAATCACCCCTTCACTGGCTGCGCCCATGGCGTGGCCCAGGTGGCTCTGATGCAGCACATACCCCAGCTGCTTTTCGTTGTCGGCCATGAATTTGGCAAGCTCGCGTTCCTCGGCAGCATAGGTCTTTACCAGCGCGATCGCTGAGAACTGCTCCTGCACATTCCCGCTGATCTTGCCGAGATGGCGATTCACCGCGTCGCTGGCGGTGCGCACGCGGGGATTCATCAGGTACAATGTCAAACCATAAAACGGCAGCAGACATAGCACCGCCACTGCCAGCTTCCATGAGACACTCAGCAACAGCGCGGTCGCGATCAAAAGCTGCACCGCGTCAAACGCGAGCAACAGGATGCCGGCATATATAATGTTGGCGACCCCGTTCACCTCATTGACCAGTCGCCACACGATGCCACCCGTGCGTTCCTTGGCATAGAACTGCAGCGAGAGCTTCTGGAAATGCTCGAATAGATCGTGGCGCAGGCGGGTAATAATGTGGTTACCCAGCTGCAGGGTGTAATGTCCCTTGCAGTACCCGACAACCGTGAAACCCACCGCGGTAAGCGTTGCGAAAATGGTGAGCAGCATCAGTTGATGCAAGCGCTGGTCATTGGAAAGCAACTGACCGGGAACACCGGAATTACCAAGAATGACCTTGTCGATCAGAATCCCGATAATCTGCGGGAAGGCAAAAGGAAGGCAAAGCCCGATAATCCCAAAGACAGTTGAGATGACCATCAACCGCCGCTCTGCCCAGACATAACGGGACAGGGCACGGAAGTATTTAGTTGCATCGCCAGGCAAACGACTCATCCCACGACTCCAGAACCGGCCCCATGTGCCGCATCGCCATAGCGCGGGTTGGTATCCCGGGGGAGGTTATACAGCAGACACCTTGTCGGCAGATTGGTTAGCCCGCTGGCTCGCAGATCCTGCCGCCAGATACTATATCCATAACCGGAAGTTTTACCCTAAGCAAAAAAGCACCCGGCGCATCACCGCCGTCTGCCTCCCATGCATCGGCAGGAGTTGGTTTGAAAGATGAGCAATGCCGGAGCTTCCAGCCTACGGACAAGCCAGTCCTGCCATTTGCCGCTATGTATCCTGAGACCTGGGAACCTTACTCAGAACCGATTTGCGGGCGAGATTGGGTCGAAATCGTTCCCATTGCCCAATTCCGCCGGGGCTGATCAGCGCTTCCAGTTCAGTCACCCGGGCAGCTTTATAGTCGTCTCGACCCACGAGTGTTTCGTCAGCCAGGCCCGGATGAACGACCCATTCGATCACGCCGGACTCGGGGAGAACGTCGAGATATTGATCCCAGGGGAAAGGTTTTTTCAGATCACCAGGGCTGAGCATGCCGAAAAACGAGTCGTTGCTCCAGACCCATCGCGTGGCGAATGCATTTCCTGCCCGGTGTCCGAGCAACTCCGCCGCCTTTCGCTTCAACCTGACAGATCCGATTTTTTTGCGGACTGAAACCGGTTCCACGGTAATCCGCGTCACCCTTGGAAGCAGATCGTGCCCCATCACATCCAGCAGCGCTTCGCGCACCACAGGAAGCTGATGTGCGTGATGATGCCCATCGACATATGCCGGCGGGCGACCCACCAGTTTATAAAACAGTTCAGTCTGGGCTGCGATTTCATCCGCGACCGCGAGTTGATTCAGCTTGCCGGTGAACGCCCGGATCCACAATTTCCCGTTAGAGAAGAATTCTCCGTCGCGATCGACCAGCCCCGAAGACTGGCGCGCCATGACTGGTTTCTCACCGCAGCGTGTCAGCACCAGGTGCAGGCCGACATCCAGGTTCGGCGCATCAGCCAGCAGAGGAACAGAGGCCCGCACATGGTCGCCGGTAATGGACATCAAGCTGGTAGCCGTGACCGGGCCCTGCAGATGAGCGCGGATGATCCCCTCGCTGGTTTTTTTACCAATCCCAAAGTCGTCAGCCGTCACGATAAGCGAGAGAGGAGGCATGGGAACAGTTGGAAGTGAGAACGATGGGTTCACAGCGCAAAGCGCCACGCGGGAGATTCGACAGGCCGGCAATGCTGCTGCGCGTCAAATCATGGCCGGGACCACGCGGGTGACAACGCTTTTTGTGGTTTTCCGCATTTTCCGGCGCAGCTTCATCGTGTCCTTAATCATGCTCCAGCCATGACCGACCATGCGGACAGTCGTGGGGTCGACATATTTGAAAAAGACCGGCGCTTCGTCGATACGCATGCCGCCCGCGCCCGCCCGGGCGAGCAGCTCAACGTCGAAGAAAAATCCGTCTGTTGTCATGGTCGGGCCGATCACATCCCAGGCCTTGGCGGTGATTCCCTTCAAACCGGCCTGTGTATCGCCGATCGTGATGGGCAGCATCTGGCGCAGCCACCAGTTAAAACTGCGGCTCATTAAGTGCCGTTTATAAATGTTCGGGAAATCTCTCGGACTGATCAAAAACTGGGAATCGGGATTCGCGCGATTGACCACCGCCAGCTCGGCGCCGGCTTCGAGCAGCACTTGAATCTTGACCGATTCCTCCGGATCGTACGCCAGGTCGACATCGGTATAGATTTTGAAAGGCGTGGCCGCGAGATTCAGCCCCCGGCGCAGCGCATAACCCTTACCGCGGTTCTGGTCATAGGCTTCCACCTTCATCTGCGGAGCAAAGTCGGCGACCAGCGATTTGAGCTTGGGCACCGTGTCGTCTTTGCATCCGTCGCAAACGAAAAGAACGCACCAGTCCTCATGAACCGATAGAAAACGGAACAGCTTCTGCACGGAGGATTCGATGAAATCGCTGGCGTTATAAGTGGGCAGAATCAGCGTGCTGTGAAATTGCCGACTGGGCACAGGATGATCGACTGAATCAGACATAATCTCCGCCGGTGAAAGCATTGTTCCGCCCATGGCCCGTGGACGAGCGACCGATAAAACAGGCCATTTTGAGCTTGTATCGGCCAGTTGTACAGCGCGAGACCAGATAAAATGTCGCCCGTCCCACAACCCTGGTGCGCGATAGGCGTTATTCGGTTCTCAGGCCGAAAAGGCACACAGCAAAAAGGCCGACCTCAAAAAAGGTCGGCCTCGTCTAAAAAATGATTGAAAACGGACGATTAACTCGCCCGGCTAAATCGGTCTTCGGCAACTTTCCAGTTGATGACGTTCCAAAAGGCCGCGATGTATTCAGGCCGGCGGTTCTGGTATTTCAGGTAATAGGCATGTTCCCAGACATCCAGGCCGATGATCGGAAAAGCGCCTTCCATAATCGGTGAATCCTGATTGGGAAGGGAGACAATTTCGATAGATTGGCCTTTCTTGATTAACCAGGCCCAGCCCGACCCAAATCGAGTGGTGGCAGCCGCGGTGAACAGCTCCTTGAACTTATCGAATGACCCGAATGTGCTGGTGATCGCCTCGGCCAGTTTGCCCACCGGAGCAGTTCCGGGCTTGCCGGCGGGGTTGAGTATTTCCCAGAACAGCGAGTGATTGTGGTGCCCGCCACCGTTGTTCCGCACAGCTGTTTTGATTGCATCCGGCACGGCTGCCAGGTTGTTCGACAGAATCTCATGCAGCGGCTTGCCTTCCAACTCCGGATGCTTAGCCAACGCTGCATTCAGGTTGTTCACATAGGCAGCGTGATGTTTGTCGTGATGAATTTCCATCGTCTGTTTATCAATGCTCGGCTCGAGCGCATCAGATGGGAAAGGTAATGGTGGCAGTTGGATTGGCATGGCGATTCTCCTTGCGGGTTAATGAGCAAAGCCAGAGCGTATGCGTCTGGCTGGGAACGGTCAACCGCAGGTTGGGGAAACACAGCTTGAGGCCAATTGGAAATAGGAGCTGGATAGGGGCGCTTCAATCGGATGGGCGGGTGCTGGGGTTATAAGCCGTGCTTTTCACCGGCACCGGCAGGTCGCAGAAACTTCCACCGCCGCCGGGAACCATTGCCGCCTTGTTATTGGGGTCCGCCGCCGGTCCGGGCGCGAAGCGATCCTTCAGGAAGACACCCGCCGACGCTAACGCCACCAGGCCCGCGATTCCAAGCGTGACGGGTTCCCGCCACAGCGGGCGAAGAGGTTTAGTCTCAGGATCACTCATATATCACTTTTGCATTCTGCAGCCACCCGGCTGCATTTCCAACCCCTCGGCGTGGTATTGTTCTTTCTGTGGCTCGATCCGCACGCTTATTACTTTCCCCGATCCTGTTGATCGCCTTTGCCGCCCGGCTCTTGCTGGCGCTGCATCAGCCCGCCAACCTCGATCAACTTCCCGACCAGAAAGAATATCTCGCGCTCGCCCATAACCTTCAGGAGAACCACACCCTTGTCTTTACCGACCAACGGTTCGCTCAGAAAGTATATGCCTACCGACTGCCCGGCTATCCATTTCTTTTAGCGTTAAAACCGCCCGGACTTCCCTGGGTTCTATCGATCCGAATCGCGCAGATCCTGATCGATCTTTCCACCATTATTGTGGTGTTTTTAATTGCCCGACAGTTGTCGGGCAACGCCGTGGCTGCATACATTGCCGCCGCTGCGATTGCGGTCAATCCATTCTTTATTTACTTTACCAGCCTGGTTCTGAGTGAGACCCTTTTTGCTGCGCTGCTTGCGTGGGGAACCTTGTTTCTAATCCGCCGAATGCGATGCGCGGGGGTCGCTTTTTTGATCGCAGCATGCCTGGTCCGGTCTACCGGGATTTTGCTTTTGCCGGCGATGGTCTTCGTTACAGAGCTGAACAATACAAGACCGCCCGCGTATCGACTATCAGCGATTGCGGGCAGATGTCTGCTGCCGACCTTATTTGCCTTGCTGGCATTGCTCGTCTGTCTGACTCCGTGGGCTTGGCGAAACCACAACCTATTGGGGACTGCTATCTGGACAGCCACTAATAGTGGAATCACGCTGTATGACGGTTTCAATCCCCATGCGACCGGTGCGAGCGACCAGCGATTTGTGACGGATATACCCCTGTTAAGGTCGATAAATGAAGTGGATCGATCGGATTATCTGACCCGGCAGTCCGGGCACTGGATAACGCAGCATGTCGCGGCGCTTCCGGCCCTGACTGCCCGCAAAGTTCTGCGGGGCTGGAGTCCCCTGCCGCTCAGCCGGGATTTCGGGCGGCCTGTCTATCGATGGATCAGTGTGTCTTATGCAGTGCCATTTGATATTTTGACTGTGGTTGGCCTTTTTTCCCAGCGACTTACCCGCCGGGCAAAACTGCTGATCGTGACACCAGCCCTGGCAGTTACATTGGCGCAGGCGATCACCGTGGGTTCGATTCGCTACCGGATGCCCGCCGAAGCGCCTCTTGCAGTGCTGGTTGGGGTCGGTGCCGTGGATGCGATGCAGAAAGTTCGAAAGACGAAAATCGAATGATCACGCGAGAATATCCAACCTCCCGCTTGCGATCCCGAACATCAATCCAAAGGCCCACCGACTGGGCATATCGCTGTGTCATTCTCACAAATTCAGCGACGGGAGGGGGCGCTTAAATGCCTTCAGCCGTCTCCACTCCCCACTGCCCCTTCGATCGGCTCTGGCAGCCGGGCCACCCATTCCGGGCGCGCCGCAGCAGGGGCCGCCGCTGGACCATGGCATTGCTGCTGATTTTCATGTCGGCTGTTATCAGCTGCTATTGGTACCTCACGGATCCGAGCCGCATCCGCCAGATGTCGCAGACCTATCTTTCCGACCTTGTCGGAGGGCACGTTGAAATCGGGTCGGCGTCGCTAACTGTTTTTGAAGGTCTCAAGCTTTCAAAGATCACCATCAAAGTGGACAAAGCCGGCGCGGTTGATGACACCACCGTTTTCAGCGCCGACGCCATCGAGATTAAATACAACCCGGCTTCCCTGCTTCGGGGCAAGCTGGACGCCACCCGCATCATCGCCACCGGCGCAAAAGCAAAGCTCGTTGAAGACAGCATCGCCGGACACTGGAATTACCAGCGTCTAGTTCACCACCAGGCAAAAACGCCGGTCAGCCAACCCACCGATCAACCGCCTCTGAAATTGCCCGAACTTGTGATGCGCGATGCCAAGGTGGAATACAGCGATATCCAGGGCAACAATCTCGTGCCGCACGGTTCGATGGTCCTGGGCGGCACACTGTCCCCCTCGGCGGACGGATCGCGTTATGGATTTGAACTTCAGACACTCGGTCAAATCGAAGGCGTCGGTCCCATCGTCACCGGTCAGCTCACACTTAATAACGGTCACGTTGTTGCCTCGCTGAGCCACCTGCATTTTGGTCCCGATGTCGAAGCCATGCTGCCGCGCGAAGTCCGCGACTTCTGGCAGGCCCACAAGGTGGAAGGCGCTGGACATCCATAAATTCTCCTACACCCCCGGCACCACCAGCCATCGCGCGACCTTCGACGTGCAGATCGAACTTAAGCATGTGAAGCTCGCCGTGCGCGCCGAGGAATTTGACCCCCCTCCCCAGTTCGCGCCATTGAAACACGCGCCCGCCTTGCCGTGGTTTCCGGTCGATCAACTCACAGCGGTGGCGCAGCAGTGTGAGACCACCCTTCATCGCATGCGGGCGCTCCCTCAGCATGCCCCGCTGGGCGTCGATGACGTCAGCGGTGAATTTTTCTTTGACCAGGACGGAATCCACTTCGACGGCGTCACTGGCACCGTCGCCGGGGCGACCCTGTCTGTCAGCGGCAAAATCGACGGGTATTCCCCCGACGCCCCCATTAAACTGCGCGTGCAGTCCAGGCCCGGCGAGGTTGTCGAGATCCCCGAGCATCCCGATTTTCTCGCTGCCTTGCCCGGTCCGCTGCACGAAGCTTACAACATGATCAAACCGCACGGCACCGGCACGATGTGGGCGGAACTGGTTCGCACCTCCACTGTCGGCCTGCCGCAGGTCACCGGTGAAATCAACATCCTCAACGGTAACTTCAACTGCATCTTCTTCCCGTATCCGGTTCAAGGGGCGGTTGGAAAAATATGTTTCTTCCCCGACCCGTCGGGCACCTTCGAAAAAGTAACGCTGGATGACATCCACGGGCATGGGATCCCTACCGGTCCAAATGCGCATCAGGAAGTAACCCTCAACGGCTGGGTCGGCGCGATGAACCCAGATGTCGGCTGTAAGATTCATGCCTTTGGCAAAGGCATGCAGAGCGAGCCCGAACTCTTTGCCGCCCTGCCCCCGCCGGTGCGCAAAGTGATAGATATCTTTCGCGGGCCGGGCGACACTAAAATTCCACACTTTGCCGGCGATTTTGACTGCGTTGTTTTCGTCCCCCCGGGCGTGAATATGCGGCCCATCGTCTCGGTTGACCTGAATTTCACCGACGGTTCCGGCAAGCTCACCGCTTTCCCTTATCCGCTGGAACATATGAAGGGAACCGTCAACATCCGAGACGGTTATGTGGATGTCAACGACGTGAAGTTTACCCACGGTTCTTCCGCCATCAGCGTCGGTGGCCGTGTGACCTGGCCGGTCGATCTTCCGCCTGGCACTGATGTCATCGCCAAGCCGGATTTAAAAATTCTCGCCGGTAATGTGCCAATTGATAATGAACTTATGCATGTGCTGCCTCCCGAAGCGCGCTCGTGGCTGCGAAGTGCCGGCGCGACGGGTCTGCTCGATGTTGACGGCCGCGTGCTCCCCAAGCCGGACGCGACAAAACCAGACGACGCCATCGCGTACGATTTGAATGTTGCCGTACATGATGCAGCCGCAAAACCGCTCGGCAGTGATTACGGCATCTCCGCTGTCGCCGGTAAACTGGTGGTGCACAGCGACCGACTCGAAGTGCTTGAACTGCACGGCAAGCGAGGCGACTCCAATCTTGCCGCCACGGGAACCGTTAATTGGTCCACCGGTAGCGCCGACGTACGTCTTGATGGAACCGGGACCCACCTCAACACCGAAAAAGCGCTTCGCGACCTGTTGCCCCCCGAAGCCCAGGCTGCCTGGAAAACACTGGATCCAAAGGGCGTTTTTGATGCCCGGGTCGTCTACCACGGCACCTGGCGGGTTGTCCCCGGCGAACCCATCGCTTCGATCAAGATGCCGATCGATTCGGTTCTCAGCGTACCTCCCGCGGCGACGAACGAGTTCAACCTCACACTTAAACCCGTGGATGTTTCCATCACGCCTGCGCCGTTGCCGTATCAACTGGATCACTGCGTCGGTGAAATCCACATTTCGCCGGACAACATTGTCATCACCGGCATTCACGCCAAGCACGGCAAGGCTACGATTTCCATTGCCGGCAAGGGGCTCACCACCAATCCCAACGACTGGGATCTTTCGCTTTCAGCGCATAATTTACCGGTGGATGACCCACTCAAAACCGCCATTCCCGCACCCATTCGACAGGTGCTGGACGAGTTGAAATACACCGGTGAGCTTTCCCTGGACCTGACGACGTTTCGCTATCGCGGTGACAAACCGGATCCGGATATCGACCTTTCCGGGACGGTATCAGCCGCCAACGGAACCGTCGAAGTCGGCATGCCGATCGACAAGCTGGACGGGGCCCTCCCGTTCACTGCTTACATACGCAACGGCAAGCTGGCCGCGCTAGGTGGGGAATTGACAATGAACGCCCTGAACATCGGCGATCGCCCGGTGAAAGATTTCAAAGCATCGCTGGATTTACCCAACGGTTCAAACGTTCTGCACGTCAACAGCATACGAGGCATCATCGGCGGCGGGGAACTTGCGGGGAACATGGATCTCACGTTCCCCGACGTCGGCGAATCGAGCTATCTGATGAATTTTGCCTTAAAAAATTCCGATCTCCGCGAGATTGCCAGGCAGGTTGCGCCCAGGGGACAGGAAGTTCGTGGACAACTTTCCGCCAGCCTCGCGCTGCAGGGCGAATGGGCCAACCCCGCCACCCGTCGCGGTCGCGGCGATGTCGTCGTCTCCGGCAAAGAGATGTATCAGATCCCGCTGCTCCTGGGTCTGCTTGAAGTCACTAACTTGTCGCTGCCGACGACAAGCCCCTTTAATGAAGGCACTGCACGCTATCTTGTGGAAGGCAATCGCATCAACTTCGAGCAGGTGGAAATGCGCAGCAACGAAATGGTGATGAGCGGAAACGGCTGGCTTGATTTCGGAAGCAAACTTGTGCGGATGAATTTCACCACCGAAAACCCCAACCTGCCCCGGTTGCCTCTGATTCATGAACTCTGGCAGGGTGCCAAGTCGGAGTTGCTGCAGATCCAGGTGCGCGGAACCGTGCAGTCACCAAAAGTTTCCGCTGCTTCCATGCATACCTTCACCACCACGGTCGACGAAGTATTGCACGGCAGTGAACAGGAAAAATAATCGCCCGCGCTCATTGATGCGCATTTTTCCGATGCGTGTGGGCAGCAGGTGGCGGAATTGGAGTGGTATCCACCTTCAATTGCAGCAATTCCCAGACGAACGGTGGCGGATCATCCTGTGCGGCGAGACCAAAAAGTCCTCCGCCGCGGCGTCCTCCCCCGCCACCATTTCCCCGAGCCCCGTTGCCCTGCCGATTCGCTCGAGCGCGGGGTGCGCCATTGTTCATCGCATTTTCCGCCACCGGATCAGGCGGACCTTGTGGCAAATCATTCCAGGTGTCGATCACCGAAATCGTATACCGGCCCACCAGTTTGAAGTTCTGCCGGATCTCCGGATCGCGCGTTTTGGGGATCAGTGCAAACACGCCGCGACCGGCCTTTAACGCGTTGTCGATCACGGTTGCCTCAACCTGACGAAGGTCGGCGCTGGATTTGCCACTGTACAGCGAATCGAGGTAATCGAGTTGCAGTTTTTGCCGCGTTGTGGGGGCGGCGTTTGGATCGGGCACGGGGTCGGGAACGATCCCCATGCCGGCTAGGAGTGCTCGCGCCGGGTTGCCTCGTCGCGGACCACCGAGTTCAAATGCATCCGTGGCGTACACATCCCAGTGACGCAGAAACTGAATGTAGTTCAAGGGTCGCTCTGACGCCCCGCCGCCGGCGTTGTCGGCGATCAATACCGCATTTACCGGCACGTGCGCAAGCAGCATTTTCCCCGTGTCAGCCAGGCTTAGGCGTTCGCGAAATGCTTCGTCCAGCGAGGCCATCCCCCCGCCAGCCTGGCCCTGCTGCAATCCATGCACGGATCGATACACACCCAATGCCGAGGCGATCAGCACCACGATACCTGCGGCGAAAATGCGCGGGATCTTTCGAAACGAACCGGTGCCGGAAGTCTCGGGCAGAATCGCCTGATCGAAGCAGATTGCGGC
Organism: uncultured Phycisphaerales bacterium; assembly: GCA_963792535.1. Lineage (GTDB taxonomy): Bacteria > Planctomycetota > Phycisphaerae > Tepidisphaerales > Tepidisphaeraceae > CBDAQA01. The sequence continues at coordinate 302,977 of CAWBWQ010000003.1, read as the reverse complement.
ACCCAGCATGATGACGGGGATGAACGTAAGGATAAATCGCGCATAGGAAATTCCGCGATCGGGAGACCAGTAATAAGAGGTATATAAAGCGGTGCCGGGCAGCAGCCACATCAGCAGCATGACCCCCAATTGCCAGCTGCGGTTGAAAATGATCAACAGACCCATGACGCCAAGCGGCAGCACAAAAAACGCGCCCATGTCGTAGTACGTCCGAATCATCTGTTCCCACGTCTCTGTGAACTTGATCCAGGTGAAACCTTCGCTTTCATTCGTTGAGTCGTACCCGGTCCAGTTGCCCATCGTGTGCTTGTTGAAAATCAAAAGCACACCCACCGGAACAGCCCAGACGAGCCCCGGCACGGCAGACCGCGCGTACGACCGCAAGTCCGTCCAGCGCAAGCGTGAAGCGCACGCTACCGCGATCGGCAGCACCAAAAGCCCCTCGCTGTAGCGAACCAGGCAGGCATATCCCAACAGAAAACCAGCCAGCGAACCGCGCCACCACCCGCCCAGCTGCCACCATTTTATCAGCCAGTACATCCCCCAGATGATCAATGCCACGCAACAGGCATGGCTGTTGGGATTGTTGGACAGCTCGATCATCAGCTGGCTGGTTCCAAGCAGGATGGCAGCCAACACACCCGCAAACGAACCGGCGATCAACCGGGCGAGAAAAAACATCCCCGCCACCGCGATGACCGATGAAACCGGACTGACCAGAAACGCCAGCGACGCGCCACGCGTAGCGCCGCATATCCAGAAGAAAGATGCATAAATCAGCGGCAGTCCAAAAGGATATTTCGGATAATAATCACCGCCGGCCACCCCCAGTGGTGACGTGCGGATCAACATTGAGCCAACATATTGGTAGGGATTGGACAGCGTGAAGCGCGGCGTTCCATGCTCGGCGATCATGCGTCCGCCCAGCAGATACGCGTTTTGATCCACCCCTCCATCCGCCGGCGCTGAGAACCACAGGGTCATGACTGCATAGAGTGCAATCACAATCGCGGCAACAATAAGCCAACCCCACTGATCGATCCGCGATTCGCGCACCAGGATCGGCAGCGCTCGGTCCGCCTTTCGGTTGCCCAAAGCAACCGGCTGCGATGGAGGAAAAATTTCGGTACGCGGCGACGAATCCGTCAGGGTCATGGGGGCACTCACTGTTTCAGGGCCAGGGCAACGATTCAACGCAACCAACGCCGGTTTATTTCCTGAAACAGTTTCTGGTCGCGGCTGCCTTTCATTCCCGCAGATTATGCATCCACGCCCACCAGCGCTGTTGATGCCGGATCCTCATCGCCTGACTGCATGAAACGCGCGAACCATGCGCTGCTGCGCAGCAGTTCCGCCGGTGCGCCGAGGCGGTCAATTTGCCATTTTCAATGACGTATACCTGGTCGGCGGAGTTGATCAGGCTGGGGCGGTGGCTGGTCAACACGGTCGTTCGCCCGGTCATCAACCGATTGAGAGCGGCGATGATAGCGGTTTCGGATTCAGGCTCGACGCTGCTGGTGGGTTCGTCCAGCAGCAATACTGAAGGGTTGGCCAGGAACGCGCGGGCGATGCTGATGCGTTGTTTTTGTCCGCCTGAAAGTCGTACGCCGCGCTCGCCTACACGGGTATTGTAACCGTCGGGCATTTTCGAAATAAATTCATGAGCGTTAGCTGCCCGGGTCGCCGCCATCACATCGTCCATGCCTGCCTGTGGATGGCCGAAACGGATGTTGTCCAGGATCGAATCGTTGAACAGAAATGTTTCCTGCTGCACCAGCGCGCACCGCCGGCGAAAGCTGTCTTTACGAATGCCGCGGAGATCGCGACCGTCTAAAAAGACCTGGCCTTCTGCTGGATCGTAAAAACGCAACAGCAGATTCAGCACGGTGCTCTTGCCCGATCCGCTGGGCCCGCACAATGCAACGGTTTTGCCCGCGGAGATGAGGAGGTTCAGCTGATGAATGACCGGCACGTTGCCTGGATAAGCAAAACTCACATCGCGCAGCTCCATCGATCCGACAACATTTTCGATATCTACCGCATCGGTCTGTTCGGGCAGTTCATCGGGAGCGTCGAGCACTTCAAACACCCTGGCGGTGGCGGCATTGGCGCGCTGCACCATGTCGTTCAAGCGCGCCAATGTGCTGATGGGACCGAACAATCGCCACCAGTAACTGCGGAACATCACCAGCGAACCAACGGAAAAACTGCCCTGGATCATGAAGTAACCGCCGACGCCGATCATGAAAACATTGCTGAAAAAACCGACAACGCGCGTGAACGGAAAAAACAGGCTGCGCGCCGTGATGGCCTTGATCTGCTGGTCGTAGTATTCCTCGGTGGCCTGCTGGAATCGGCGTGCTTCCTGCTTCTCGCGACCGAAGATTTTGATGACAACCACCCCGCTTAAATTTTCCTGAAGCCGATTGCTCACATCCCCCAGCCGCGCGGGTGGCGGCATAGATCGGTTTCACCCGCCTGTTGAAAATTCGCAGGAGAAAATAAACAACAATCAACGGAGCCAGTGAAACCGAAGCCACACGCCAATCGACGTACATCACAAATAGAACCGTGCAGATCCAGAGCAACCCTTCACTGAAGATCACGTCGATGGAACTCACGATAAAAGACTGGATCTCATCCACATCTCCCATCGCCCGGCTCATCAAATCGCCGGTGCGCTGCCGCTGCAGATACGCAAGGCTCTGGCTTTGCAGCTTGGCATAGACCGTGTTGCGAAAACCGAGGATGAACTTTTCTGCCGATCGATTGAGGATGTAACCTTCAAGTGTTTCCAGCGTTTCACCGACGAGATACACCAGAAAAAGCCAGACGACTGAAGAAACCAGCAGCAACACGCGGCTATGAATGCGCCCCCCGAAGGAGAACCATAGAACCAACCAATGCGATTCACGTTGCCGCAGGACAACCACATCGGTGACAAATTTCCAGACAACTGCGGGAAACAATTCGCAGGGCGCTGCGATGATGACAAAAACCGCGCCTAGAAAAACCCAGCCCCACCAGGGTCGCAGCAGTTTGAACAGGCGGGCGAACGAACGATCTCGCGACAGAGCCATATCCCGATGGTAGCGTCTGATTTTGCGTCTGATAATTCGTTCTGCATAATCGGGTGATTCAGTGGGCGGGTCGCGGTGACGATATCCATGGTGTAACCGCGCGACCGCAGACCGCTGCGCGGTAAATCCGGATCCTGGTGGATCCGCGGCTTGTTTCGATCCATAGATATTCAGCCTCGCATGATTTTTTCATCCGTAGAATTCATTTTCGTATTCCTGCCGATCACGGCATTGCTGTTTGCGCTCATGCGGCGATACGCCGGTGTGGGGGCCGCGCTGGGTGTGCTCACGGCGGCATCCATCGTTTTCTACGGTTTATGGCAGCCCCACGATATTCTGCTGCTGCTGAAGTCGATCTCGCTTCTGCTGGGGTCGATTATCATAAATTGGCTGCTTTCCACAGTGATCGATTCAGCGCAGGACAACACAGGTGAGACCAAACTGGCCAGAAGCAAAATCGCACTGACCATCGGCGTCACCGGCAACGTCGCGTTGCTCTTCTGGTTCAAATACGCAGTCTTCGTCAGCACCGTCGCAACGCAGGCGCATCTGCTCAGTCATCCGCTGGCATCAAAAGTTCTGCCGCTGGGGATTTCATTTTTTACCTTCGTGCAGATCGCGTATCTGATCGATCGCTATAAAGGGCTGGCTCCGCATGCGGGGTTTTGGCGTTACCTGCTGTTTGTTTCGTTCTTTCCTCATTTGATTGCCGGGCCGATCGTGCATCACGCTTCGATGATGCCGCAGTTGGAACAGCCAAAGCCGACCGCGCAGACGTTTTCGCTGGCGCTGTTCATTTTCGCAATTGGGTTTGCCAAGAAAACTTTGCTGGCCGACCCGCTCGGTGCCGTGGCAGACATGGGGTTTGATCCGGCCATGGTGCGGATGCTACCCACGCTGAATGCCTGGGCGGTGGTCATCTGCTACACGATGCAATTGTACTTCGATTTCTCCGGTTATTCCGATATGGCGATCGGCCTTGCGCTGATGTTCGGTGTGCAGTTTCCGTGGAACTTTCTCTCGCCGTACAAATCCACAAGCATCAGCCAGTTCTGGCGGAACTGGCATATCACGCTCAGCAACTTTCTCAAGGATTACATTTATATTCCCCTGGGTGGATCGCGCGTCAGCAAATTTCGCAATGCCGCCAATCTGCTGATCACCATGCTGATTGGTGGAATCTGGCACGGCGCGGGATGGACATTTATTCTTTGGGGCGGTTTGCATGGCATCGCATTGGTGATTAACCATCGCTGGTCGGCTGCCAAACGGGCCATGCCGGGTCTGCTTGGATGGGTGCTCACAACATTTACTGTGATCGTCGGATGGGTTTTATTCCGCGCGAAAACATTCGGTGACGCTGCAGCTGTTTATCGTTCGATGCTGGGCCGCGGGACCATGGGTCGCGCTGAGTACGACGCGACGATCGTCGGTGCGCTGCCTTACCTGATGATCGCGGTTGTCATCGCGCTGGTGTTGCCCAACACCCGGCAACTCAGCGAGCGATTCAAACCCACGCTGCCCTGGGCCATCGGTGCCTGCCTGCTGATGGGACTGAGCATGATGTTTATCCTGGGGAAAGTCGCCCCGCCGGAATTTTTGTATTACCAGTTTTGAAAAACGACAAAGCGTTTCAGCCACGGACACAAAGTTCTTCCTCTTTAGTTTGAAGAATATGACGGTGATCGAACAGCCAAAAACCCCGCGGAAGCCGAAGCATCAGGATCACCCTCCGATTGTCCCCGGCACGCGCGCCCAGGCGCTGGCGTTTGCCGCGCTGGTGATTTTCGCCACGTTTTCACCGCTGATTCTTGGATTTAAAATCGGTGGGATCGTTCCGCGCTTGCCGTCGCTGGACTGGACGCTGGCGATTGATTCCCGCACCGCAGCGTTGGCCGAGACGATTCATCAACCCAAGATCGTTTTCATTGGTGGCAGCAACGTCCGCTTCGGGCTCGACGCCAAAGCCATGACGCGCGACCTGAACATGCCCGTCATTAACTACGGGCTGCATGCTTCGCTCGGACTCGATGTCATCACCGATCGGGCCCTTCAATGCGTGAAGGACGGAGACATCGTGGTCTTCTCCCCCGAACTGTCACACTTTCGTAAAAATGGCGCAGCTGAGTACAGCGACGATCTGCGAATCGATTTTTTAGCCGATCATTCAAGCCCCATCGATGTAAACCTGCAGTCATTCCCCACGCGGGAGTGGCGCCGAAGCCGAAGCCGCTGCAATCGCATTCGCAGCACGATCGAAAAATTCCTCGTTACCCCAATCGCCAGGGTGCTCGCCAACGACCACAGTTCAGGTCCGGGGGGCAAGCCGGATCCGACACCTTACACCGTCGACGCGGTCGGTGAAGACGGCTCGATCATCTTCCCGCGCCCGCATCCCCGGCTTTATCAGCGCTGGACCTTCAGCGATCCACCGGCAAACGTCGAGGCGATGGATCTCAAAGACAGCCGCGGCGGTGTTGCGTTTTCCCTGGTCAGGGATTTCTGCGCCAGGCATCATTGCACTTTCTGCGTCATGCCGCCCATCCGCCTTAGTGTGCCGCAATTTGATCAGGCGCAGCTGTTGAAGATGGAGCAGACATTTATCGATTTCGCCGTGCACAACGGCGCGATCGCAGTCATGCAGCCAGGCGACAATGTCCTGCCCAGAGAAGACGGATATGACACCGATTACCACCTGAACGATGTCGGTGTGAAGATCATGGAACCGCGACTGGTGGCGGCGATGAAACCAGTGGTCGCGGCCCACAACCACTGAAAAATCGCCGCGCCGAAACTCTCGCCGATCGTGCCCGCATCGGTCATGGCGCGACGGAGCAAAACCAATTTAGTCCCCACCCGACTTGTCCCCTAAGGGCTGCGGATCCGCCTGCATATAAGAAGGTGTGTTATTCAGCTCGGGCTTTGCGTTGTAAAAACTTTCCGATCCATCGTAGGTTTTGCCCCCGGCAAAAAGCCCACATCCGGTGGCAAACAAGGACAGACAAAGAACCGCTGCAAAGTAAAAGCAGGTCTTCACGGTTTGCCCCAGTTAAAAACAATTCCGGTCTGAACATCCGGGTGCAGACTCTTTGAAACCGGGCAACCGATGGCCGCTGTTTCCAGCAGCAACCGATTGGGCTCGCTGATTACCGAGGGTCCTGTGATTTCGATCGTCAGCTTGGAAATGCGCCGAAAGGGAGTCGCCGACATTTCCTTCCGCACGCGCACCTTTTGCGCCGGTAAAATCGATATTGGCCCGCATGGCGGCAATGCCCATTGTCGTCAGCATGCAGGTGCCCACCGCGGTGGCCACCAGATCCGTCGGACTGAATGATTCGCCGTTGCCTTGATTATCTTTCGGTGCATCGGTCAGCAAAGTCGTCCCCGACTCCTGGTGCGTGGCCTTGCAGCGAAGTTTTCCTTCATAAATGGCGTCAATCTGTACCATGCAGCCCATTATGCCCGTGTTCACCGCGGTACGCCAGACGAATTGCACAATCGAAAAAACCCTGGAAGATCATCGTCACAGCGTTGCCGCCTGCTGATTGTGCATTCCGTATTCTCAAATCTCTTATACTTTTATGCGGTTTTCCCGCCTATGCTTGTCGCAAAAGGAACCCTGACCATGTCGATACTTCAACCGTCCACCCCCGCGCCTGATTTTACTTTGCCCTCGAAGCTCGGCGAAACGATCAGATTAAGCGACCTGCGCGGCAAGCCTGTGGTGCTGATTTTCTATCCCGCGGACTGGAGCCCTGTTTGCGGCGATCAACTGGCTTTATACAACGAGATTTTCGCTGAATTTCAGAAGTTCGACGCGCAGCTGGTCGGCATCAGTGTCGACGGGCTCTTTTGCCATATGGCTTACAGCAAAAGCCGAAACCTCGAATTCCCGCTGCTTGCAGACTTTGAACCCAAAGGCAAAGTCGCCAGGTCCTACGGCGTCTACCGCGAAGGCGACGGCTACACCGAACGCGCCCTCTTCGTGATCGACAAAGCCGGAACCATTCAGTGGAGCTATCTTTCCCCTATCGATGAAAACCCCGGCGCGGATGGAATACTTGCCGCCCTTGAACAACTGGAGTCAAAATGAGTCCTCCCACCCCACTGCTGAAACCACCGCTCAGCGAGCGCGATCATATCAAAGGCCCCGCCAGTGTCCCGATTGAACTGGTGGAATACGGCGATTTCGAATGCCCGCACTGCGGGCGCGCCGCCGTGGTGGTGAATGAGCTGACCGACGAGCTGGGCGATCGATTACGCTTTGCATTTCGTCATTTCCCACTGTCGAAGATGCACCCCCACGCGCGCAAGGCTGCCCAGGCGGCCGAGGCCGCGGCAGAGCAGGGAAAATTCTGGGAGATGCACGACATGCTTTTTGCCAACGCCACGGCGCTTGCGCCGATGAACCTGATCGAATACGCCGTGCTGTTGCAGTTGGATATCGCGAAATTCCAGGCTGCACTGGATAACGAGACCTTCGCCCCGCGCGTGCAGGAAGATGTCGCCAGCGGTGTGCGCAGCGGTGTGAACGGAACGCCTACCTTTTTCATCAATGGCGCAAGACATAACGGTGGGTATAGCCTCGAATCGCTGCGTGCGGCCATGAAGCTGTAGTTGATTTAGCGGAAACAAAAAGCGGCGGTGCCGCCGACTGGCATTCACCGCACTCGCGTTCACCGCGCGATGAACGCATCGCGTGCGAAAGCCGCGTTTAAACAAGACGGCCTGAATCGCCAGCTGTGCAGTTGGTGCTTTGAATTTCGTTCATCGAACTTTGGACATCGCCGCCGGCCCTTGGCACGATGTGCCAATGTTCATCGGTCTCTTTTGCTTTTTGTCGGGATCCGTCCTGCTTGTCCTGGCGATCACCGATCTTCTGTGGACCACTTTCCTGGAAGGCGGTCCGCCAATCACTCGGCGAATCGGTCACTACGCTTTTACCCACACCGTCAGTTTCTGCAGGGGCAAAGACCGTAAAGTGATCGGTCTTGCCGGGCTGGTTGCCATCCTCAGCACGCTGCTGACATGGACCATCATGGTCTGGGCCGGCTGGGCATTGATCTTTAACGCCTCACGCGCATCGGTCGTCGACTCGGCCACCCTTGAACCGGCGGATCGCATCTGTCGAATCTATTTCGCGGGTGAGACCATTTTTACCCTTGGGTCAGGTGACTATCGACCGGTCGGACACGGATGGCAGATACTGACCAGTGTGGCGGCCGGCAGTGGATTTCTCATGCTGGGCACCGCGCTGGCGTACCTGATGGCGGTTGTGCCGGCCGCCACCCAAAAAAGACAGCTGGCCGTGGTCGTCTGGTCCCTGGGCAAAAGCCCTGATGATATTATTCTCCGCGCCTGGAATGGAGCGGATTCCACCGCGCTCTCACCGCACCTGATCTCCCTGATTCCAATGCTCGCCCTCATGGGCGAGAGCCATCTCAGCTATCCGATTCTGCACTACATCCACAGCACCAAACGCAGCGCCAGCCTGGCGGCGCGGGTTGCGTCGCTTGATGAGGCCCTGACGATTTTGGAATGCGGCCTGCAGCGTGGCTGCAGCCTTGACCTCCCTTCCCTGGGTGCCGCGCGGCAAGCCATCACCGAATTCCTGGAAACGCTCGAAAGTGCCCTGATTCGACCGTCAAAAGATGATCCACCTCCGCCGAGCTTGAAAATGCTTACGGAAATGGGCGTGCCCGTGGTGGACGATGCGCTTTTCCACCAGTCGCTTGCGGGGCTGACCAACCGTAGGCGCATGTTGCACGCGCTGGTGCAAAATGAAGGCTGGACCTGGGACGCCGTCTGGCCGACAAACGTGTAGTAAGACGCCCATCACCAATGCTTCGGAAATCCCGATTTTGGTTCTGCCTCGACCTCGATTGGAGTATAGTTCAACGATGGCTGCCCTGATTGAATCCGAAGCACGTCCGATGGCACCGTTCGATCTGGCTGTAATCTCCCAGCAACTGTCAGAGGATGTCAGCCGGCTCGTTCCCGACTCAGCAGGGTATTCCGTTGAGGATTACTTCTCGCTGAATGGCGCGTATCTCGTGGAATTTGTTGACGGCTGCCTTCAGGTCTTGCCTATGCCAAATGCGTTGCACCAAGCCATTATCCGCGTGCTTTGCAATCTCTTCGAACAATGGCTGCACCGCGACCCTGACGCCCGCGTTGTGATGTCGCCGTTCAAGGTTTATCTCAACGACCGGCTGTACCGTGAGCCGGATGTGGCGGTCATGCTCGGCCAACACGCTTCTTGGCGGACCAGCGATTTCTGGCGCAGCGCGGATCTTGTCGTCGAAGTGATCAGCGAATCCAATCGTCAGCATGATGCAGTCACAAAGATGACCGATTACGCTGCTGCTGCCATTCCGGAATACTGGATCATCGATCCCGGGGCCCGGTCGATCGTTATTTACATTTTTGAACAAGGTGCCTACCGCCCGATTCCAACGCCTGGAATTGCTCAGAGTCGGGTGCTGCCGGGATTTGAATTAAGCGTTGCGGAATTGTTCGCAGCAGCTGAAAAAAAGGCGTAACTACCAGGCAACCTGCAATCTTTGCGTTCCCCGCCGTTGGTTTCTCTCTATTTCTTATGAGAGCAAGGCCTTGTCCAGGTGACGGCTAAACGCAGAATTCCCGAGATCTGTTCGCATTGATTTCTTCCTGCGACTCTATCGCTTGCATCAGCGATTTCCCGTATAATTCGCGCTTCAAAAAACCGTGCGCACGGAGGTGTTCGGCCTGTAGTTTTCCAGAAGGATTTTTTGCATTCGCAATCGACATTTCGCGTTCGCTGAGCTCGCGCGTTTCTTCCGTATTTCAGGACTTAAAGACAATCGAAAATCATGGCTGACAGCACCCCCCCTATCGACTCGCCGACCCCGCAAATGCCTAACGATCGGATCGAAGATCTGCAGATCGAACAGGAGATGCAGGACAGTTATCTCACGTATGCGATGAGCACCATCATGGACCGCGCGCTGCCCGATGTGCGCGATGGGCTTAAACCGTCGCAGCGGCGAATCCTCGTGGCGATGAACGACCTGAACCTCACGCCGCGCAGCAAGCGAATCAAATGCGCGAAGATTTCGGGCGATACCAGCGGAAATTATCACCCGCATGGCGATGCGGTCATTTATCCCGCGCTGGTGCGCATGGCCCAGTGGTGGAGTTTGCGCTATCCACTGGTGGATCCGCAGGGAAATTTTGGTTCCACCGACGGCGATCCACCCGCTGCCCAGCGATATACCGAAGCCCGCATGGCCGAACCCACCAGCGATATGCTGGCTGATTTGAAGCTGGACACTGTCGATTACCAGCCCAATTACGATGAACGCCCCGGCATGGAGGAACCGACGGTTCTGCCGGCGAAATTTCCCAATCTTTTAGTGAACGGGTCGACGGGGATTGCTGTCGGCATGGCCTGCAATCTGGTGCCACATAACGTAACGGAAATCTGCAACGGCATTATCAAGGTGATCGACAACCCCGATATCGGCCTTGCCGAGCTGATGGAAACCGTTCCGGGGCCGGATTTCCCCACCGGGGGGATCATTTGCGGGCGTGGCGGAATCATTGACGGTTATTCCACAGGTCGAGGCCGACTGACGCTGCGATGCAAGCTGCACACCGAGCAGACCAAGGCCGGCAAAACGATGGTGGTGATCGATGAGATTCCATACGGAGTAATCCGCAAATCGATTGTCGAAGCTGTCGCCGAAGCGGTGAAAAAAGATCTGATCAACGACCTGAGCGCGATCAACGATGAATCGGGCCGCCAGCATCAATGCCGCATTGTGATTGATCTGAAGCGCGATGCCGATCCGAATGTGATTATCAATCAGCTATATGAATACACACCCGCGCAGATCACGGTGAGCATGATCAACATCGCGCTGGTAAACCGCCAGCCGCGCACGATGGGGCTCAAGGAAATGATGCTCCACTTCATCGCCCACCGCAAAGAGGTGATTACGCGGCGAACGAAATATCAGCTGAAAAAGGCGCTGCAGCGTGGGCACATTTTAGAAGGCACGATTTTCGCCGTCGGGGATATTGATGAAGTGATTCGGCTGATCCGCGCGAGCAAGACGCGGGAGGAAGCAATCGAAAAACTGATGGTGCAGGGATTCCGCATCAGCGCCAGTGATTCAAAAGGCGGGGACATACTGGGCAAATTGCCGGACCGGATCAAGTTGAAGCATCCGGAGATTTTCGCCCTTGAACCGGGTGTGCCCATGCCGCCCTACCGGGTCAGCCGGGCGCAGGCCGAGGCGATCGGTCGCCTGCAGTTAATTCAGCTGGTGGGCCTGGAGATCGACAAGCTGGTCGCCGAGTACAAGGAGATCAGCGAGTCGATCGAGGAGTATGAAAAGATTCTCGGTGATGAGCGACATCTGATGGACATTATCGTGACCGACACGATCGAGATGCGCGACAAGTTCGGCGACCCGCGGCGCAGCGCCATCGAGGGCAGCGTCAGCGATTTCGATCGCGAATCGTTGATTCCAAAAGAGGATGTGGTGGTGACGGTAAGCCATGCCGGCTATATCAAGCGGATGGTGGTCGACACCTATCGCAGCCAGGGCCGGGGCGGGCGCGGCATCAAGGGTCTGGAAAGCAAGGAAGGGGATTTTGTCGAGCATCTTTTCGTCGCCAACACGCATGATTACCTGCTGTTTTTCACCAACCAGGGGCGCGTCTATGAAAGGCGCGTGTACGATGTTCCCGAATTGAGCCGAACCAGCCAGGGGCGATCGATCGCCAACCTGCTCGATTTTCAGCCGGGTGAGAAGATCGCCAATGTATTGGCGATCAAGGATTTCAGCAGCGGCGAGCAATTCCTGATGTTCGCGACAGCCAAGGGCGTTGTGAAAAAAACCGCGCTGACAGCTTACGCCAACATTCGAACCAACGGCATTATTGCCATCGGTCTTGAGGACGGTGATTGGCTGATCGCGGTGGAGATCACCAACGGGAACGACCAGATTCTGCTTGGCACGAAAAAGGGGCTTGCGATCCGGTTCCTCGAAACCAACGTGCGGGCGATGGGTCGGCCCGCCGGAGGTGTGACGGGCCTGCGCTTCAAGCGCGACGGGGACGAAGTGGTCTCCATGGTCGTTGTTCCACAGGGCGGTGAACCGGGCAACTGCATGATCCTGACCGCCTGCGTGAACGGGTTCGGCAAGCGCACGCCGTACGATGAATACCGCCTGACCGGTCGGGGCGGGTCAGGCGTCATCAACATCGATGCCAGCGAACGCAACGGCGACGTGGTCGGCATGACGGTCGTGTGCGACACAGATGAACTCATGATGATCACCGAAAAGGGAATCATGATGCGCACCAAGGTCTCAACAATTCGATCAACCGGCAGAAATGCGCAAGGCGTCACCCTCATCGGCCTGGACAAAGGCGATAAGCTGGTTGCGATGGCCAAGATCGACGCAGAGGAAACGCCGGCGGGCGAAGCAACGAACGGCGATTCGCCGAGCAGCGAGAGTCCTTCCGGCGAAACCCCGCCGGAAGCGCCGGCTGCAGAATAGAGCCAGAGCGCGGGCACCTTTCCTATCCGAATTCACTTGACTTAAGCGTCTGACAATCCGAAGCTAAGAGTATGAAAGTCAGCGTTGAATTATCGGATTCTGAACTGGAAGACATCTGCAGATTGACGGGCGAAAAAAAGAAGGGCCCGGCGATTCGTAAGTTGGTGGTGGATTCGCTTTTGCTGAGGCGGCGAGAGGAAATCGCACAGCGATTCATCGACGGCAAGGTCGGCGTAAAGCTGGAAGGGTTCGAAGCATTGCGGATCCAGGACCGAAAGCTGCGCTGGCAAACTCGCAAAGCAGTGGAGACCCAGTGCCAACGCTGATTGACAGCAGTCTGTGGATCGACTTCACAAGGGCACGTTCTCCTTTGGCACTGAAGAAGTTCATCGCTCAATACATTCTCTCCCCCGATGCGGCGATTGCCGAGCCAATCATGTTCGAGGTTCTCCGGCATGCGATGTGCGCGGAGGTCGCTCCGCTGGAAGCGCAGTTTCAGACTCTTCCAATACTTTCAACCCCCCAAGATCTGTGGCAACGCGCCGCCACGCTCGGCCAGCGCTGCCGGACCGAGGGGGTGAACGCGGGATCGATCGACCTTTTGATTGTCGTTGTTGCAATGCATCACCGCGCAGCGTTAATTACATTTGATGCGGATTTCACGCGGATCGGCAAAGTTTCAGGCCTGCATGTGAAGGTTTTGAAACGGCCTTAACATAACGTAACGTCCAGCCGGCTTGCCTGCCGAAAACAATCTCACTTGAAGAAACTACCGGCTCATTGCGCGATGACTATGAAATGAAAGACGGCTCGAACATGTCCGAACTACCCCCCACGCTCAGCTACGCCACTCCCGAACCGGGCATCCCGAGTGCACTCAAAGTCGTCGCGTGGCTCTTCATTATCGGGGGGGCCTGCTCCATCCTCCAGATAATCATCGACCTCACCCATAGCAAGCTGACCGTCAACACGGGATGCCTGGGCGTATTTGTCGGGCCCGGATTGCTGCGATTCAGTCGTGGCTGGCGCACCTGCGGACTGGTGCTGCTGTGGATCGGAATGCTTTTTTTCCCAATTTTTGGTGTCATGTGCCTGATGGCACAGCAAGAAATGCCCGTCAACATTTTTGGGCTGGCAATGGGCAGTGTTCCAACCCCTATTGGATTGCTGATCAGTGCTATATTTTTCGGTGTAATGGTTTGGGAATACCGGGTTCTGATTCGGCCTGACGTTCGAAAACTGTTTGGATTGTGAATGTTTCGCAATGGATCGCCCAGGCCTCCGAACCGGTTTGACGAGTGGCCCGGACAACCCGGGGATTGACCCTGGAATGGGACCAAATTTTGTTATCAGGTACTAATAAATGTAACGAAGTGTCGCATTCGATCTATTTCCCGTTACATTTTGTTAGATCTGAGGTCATATGCGTGCTGGCTCTGCGTCACTGACGCGGAAAAACTTAAGAACCGGGAGAGAAAGCCCCGGTTGCAAAAGGTTTTCCCCGACATCGAACAGCAATCTCAAAATCACGTTTCCCGCCGCTCGATCATCTTTCCATCCCGCAGCACCACAATCTCCTGCGCGTAAGCGGCAACCGTGGGTTCGTGGGTGACCATCACGATGGTCTTCCCCTGCACTGTGCAAAGATCGCGCAGCAGTTCACACACCGCTTTGCTGTTGACACTGTCGAGATTTCCCGTGGGTTCATCCGCCAGGATGACGGCGGGGTTGGTGACCAGCGCTCGGCCGATGGCGACGCGCTGTTGTTCGCCGCCGCTCATGGCATCGGGGCGGTGGTGGGCACGCTTTCCCAGGCCTAGGCTGGTTAAAATGTCGCTGACTTTCGTGGCGTTGGCCTGACTGTTTCGGCCTTCGAGCATCAGGGGCAGCATGACATTTTCTTCCGCCGACAAGGTGGGAATCAAATTGAAAGACTGGAACACCAATCCGATATTCCGCCGGCGGAAGAGGGTGAGGTCGTAGTCATTCAGTTTTCCGATATCCGTGCCATTGATGCAGACACTGCCGGTATCGGCCGCTGCCAACCCGGCCATCAGATGCAGCAGGGTGCTCTTGCCGCTGCCGCTCGCGCCCATGATGGCCATGAATCTGCCAACTGGAACTTCTAAAGTGATGTCGTCCAGGGCAATCACCTTGCGGTCGCCCTGGCGGAAGGTTTTGGTCACGTTTTGGACGACAAGAGGAGACATAATTACCTTAGATGAAAATTCGAATGACGAATTCACGACGAAGAAGGATTTTTAATTGGCCAAACGAAAACCCAACAGTCCGCCACATGCAGGGGTCACCCGAGATGGATCAGGCCATGATTCATTTGTGCATCCGTCATTCGGATATTGGCATTCAGGAAAACTGCTTTCCTTCCACCACCTGATAGAACCCGATTCCATCCCGTTTAAGGAACCCCAGTTCTGCCAGTTCTTCCCAGATTTCCTTCCCAAACCCCGAGGGGGCCTGGATGGAGATCACCTGTGATTTGCCGCCGCCACTCATGGGTCCGTGGCCAATTTTACTGTCGTCATCGAGCTTGGTGAGTTTCAGTCGTTTCTTAAAAGCTTTCATCGCTTTCTTCAAATCTTCTTCTTTGCTCGGCATAAGGCACTCCCGGGTAAGGATTCCGTGGTCAACGATTGGCTGCGAAGCTATAGTTTACCCGCAATGAGCGAGTTAACACGCCAGCAGTTTGTCGAGCAGGTGTGCGATCACGTCAAGGTCAAGTTTCCCCTTGTGAAGATTGCCCCCGGGGATCTCCCATTTACGCTGCGCGTTAACGGGCAATTGGCCGGGCTGGAAAATATTTACCGGATGGCCACGTTGCGACCCCAGGAGCGATTGCACCAGATCGATCGCTGGATGGTCGAGCTGCTTCGCGCCGGTGAGGGCACACCGGATCGCTTCGGTTCGCTGGACGAATTAAAAGATCGCATTCTTCCGATGGTGCTGCCCGCCGTTTCCGCCGACCATTATCAGGGGACGGTCAAGTCGACCCTGGTGGACGGGCTTTTGGTGGCATACGCGATCGATCAGGACCGGACGATCAGCTATATCCCACGGGATCGATTTGTGGACTGGAAAATCAGCGTGGAAGAGTTGCACGACCTGGCGATCAACAATCTGGTGCAGCGCAGCGAATCACTCGCTGCCCATGCCGCCGAGGACGAGAACGGCGACGTGAATCTGATTCTCTTCCAGACGATGGATGGCTACGATGCCAGTCGGATTTTGCTTCCCACTTTACACGAGCGTCTGCGGGAATACCTTGGCAGCCCTTTTGGGGCGGCCATTCCCAATCGCGACATGCTGCTCTGCTTTCGCAACGACGATGAAACGGTAAACCGGCTTGCCCACCAGGTGACTGAAGATTATCGCCAGATGCCGCACCAGGTGACGGACCAATTAATGCTGGTGACCGCCGATGGGATTGCGGTGCGCGGGTGAATGGCTGTAGAACTTACACCTCTTTTCCATAGAAGGATGATTATGCAATTTGGCATCTGTACCGGCGTGGCAAACGCCCAGGCGGTTCAGGCCGCGGGATGGGATTACATTGAAGACAACGTGCAAACACTTTTGCAGGGCCTCGTGCCTGACGATCAATGGTCGCCGCCCGCAAAAGCAGTGCTGCCGATTGTCGCTGCCAACGTACTGGTGCCCGGCACACTGAAAATCGTCGGTCCCGATGCGGATCTGACGAAGCTGACGCAGTACATCACCACCGTCATGAAGCGGGCGCAGAAAGTCGGCGTCACCAAGCTGGTGTTCGGCAGCGGCGTCGCGCGAAACATTCCAGACGCGTTCGATCGCGTTAAAGCCATGAAACAGATCACCGATTTTGCGAAAATGAGCGCGGATCTGGCGGGCAAAAATGGTGTGACACTGGTCATCGAACCGCTGAACAAAGGTGAATGCAATATCATCAATTCCGTTGCCGAGGGAATGGAATACGTCAAGGCGATCAATCATCCGTCGCTGCAGTGCTTGGTGGACAGCTATCATTTCTGGCTGGAAGATGAACCGCTGGAAAACCTGAAGTTGGCCATGCCATGGATCAAGCATGTTCACCTGGCGGACAAAGACGGTCGCGTTGCACCAGGGCTGAGCGGAAAGGCCGACTATCGCCCATTTTTTCGCGTGCTCAAAGACGGTGGATACAGCAGCACCATCAGCTTTGAAGGCAAAGACATGCCGGACTTTGCCGCGACGGCCCCAAAGGTTCTGGCGTTTATCAAGCAGCAGTGGAGTGAAGCGTAAGCAGCCCCATTTTTCATTGCGGTACAACACGGTGGACAACGGACAGGATCCGAAGGATTTTTCATGAATCGTATTTTTAATTTCAGCGCGGGCCCCGCGATGTTGCCGACCGAAGTTTTGGAGAAATCGGCAGCAGCGTTGCTCGATTATCAGGGCAAAGGTTTTGGCATCGGCGAAGTGAGTCACCGGGGCAAGGAATTTGACGCGGTGAACGAAGAGGCAATGGCCCGCTGCAAAACGCTGCTTGGAATTGGGGACACGCATGATGTGTTGTTCCTGCAGGGCGGGGCAACCGAGATGTTCACGCTGGTGCCGATGAATTTCCTGCATAGCAGCGCGGATTACCTCAGCAGCGGTGAGTGGAGCAAGAAAGCGGTCTCGTTCGGCAAGGAAATCGGCAAGATCAATGTCGTCGCCACCAGCGAAGCAAGCGGCTTTGACCACTCCCCTTTACCGGGCGAATGGAAGCTGTCACCGGAGGCGGATTATTTCCATGTCTGTTCCAATGAAACGGTGCATGGACATCGTCTGGCAGTCTGGCCGACGCATCCGAATCTGATTGTGGATGCCAGCAGCGAGTTCATGTCGCGGCCACATCCGATCAACGAATGCGCTCTGGTGTACGGCGGAGCACAAAAAAACCTTGGTCCCGCCGGCGTGGTTCTGGTCATCGTGCGGAAGGACCTGTACGCCCGGCAGAAAAAAGTGCCGAGCAAGCTCTGGAGCTTCAAAGATCAGGCTGAAAATAAATCGATGATCAATACCCCGCCGACGTTCGGCGTGTACATCCTGCTGGAGATTTTCCGCTGGCTCGAAGCGCAGGGCGGCCTTGCCGCGATGGAAAAACGCAATTCCATCAAGGCCCAGCTGATTTACGATGCCATCGACCATAGCAATGGGTTTTACAAAGGAACGGTATCGGTAAAAGAGCAGCGGTCGCATATGAATGTGACGTATCGCTTGCCCAGCGAAGAGTTGACGGATCTGTTTGTAAAGCAAGCAGCCGCCGCGGCGATGATCGGCCTGAAAGGATACCGCTCGGTCGGCGGGATTCGCGCGAGCATTTACAACGCAATTCCGGTTGAAGGATGCCAGGCATTGGCACAATTCATGCGGGATTTCGCGTCGAAGAAGTCGTAGCAATTTGGATCGCCGACTTGTGTGTTTGATGGTAGAATCCTGGCATGGCCATTACTGCCAACAGCACGGAAATTTTTCGTAGAGTGATCGAACCGGAGGACGGTTCATTGCCGGCCGATTTTGCGAGATTCGTGGAGAAGTTGGATTTTGCCCCGCAGGATCACGCTCGATATGAAGAGCTTTCAGTCAAGGCGCGCGAGGGATCATTGGGTCCCGAAGAAGCGGATCTTCTGGATAGTTACCTACATATTGACAGTCTGCTCAGCATTATGCGGTTGAAGGCGACGCGGTCGTTAGTAGCCTGAGGTTTTCATTTTCCGATGGATAAGAAGCTCGACTTATTCATTCGGGCTCGGGCGCAGAATCGTTGCGAATATTGCTTGTTGCCTCAATCAATCGCGCGGCTGCGCTTTCAGATCGACCACATTATCGCGGTGCAGCATGGCGGAAGGGTGGAAGAATCCAACCTTGGCTTATGTTGCGGGCGCTGCAACCGTTATAAGGGGCCAAATATCGCCGGTATCGATCCTGAATCCGGACAGATGATTCGGTTGTTTAACCCACGAACAGATCAATGGCATAACCACTTTCGTTGGGAAGGTGTCCTCGTCACTGGAAAAACGTCGATTGGGAGAGCCACCATTTCTGTACTTACGATGAACCATCCCGGCGACCAGGGAATCCGGATCGAGATGGAAAAATTGGGTTTGTTCCCACCCGTGTGATCACAACTTCGCAACCTGCGAAGGAATCACTCGCGATGCGATGAAACATATTAAAAACTCGGCGAACATGGAGAGCACGATTGCCGGCCCAGCGGGGACCATGCGGTAGCACATATGCGCGGCCATGCCGGTGGTGGTCCCAATGATCGCGCTGATAACAGCTATTATAAATACCCCGCGCAGCTGCTGGCTGAGCAACAACGCGGTGGCGGCCGGAAGCACCAGCAGCGCGGTAATGAGTACGCTTCCCGCGATGCGGATGCCCAGCACGATGGTGATCGTTACCAGCAGCAGGAGAATGTAGTGGACCAGACCGGCCCTTACCCCCGACACGCGGGCCATCTCAGGGTCGAAGCTGACATAGAGAATTTCTTTGCCGAAGGCGATCAGCACCACTACAACCGCCGCGCTGAGCGCGATGACAGTGGTTGCATAATTGGCGGACATCCAGCTCATTTGCCCGAATAGAAAATCCTGGAAACCCATGGGTTCGCTGCCGTGCTGAGCCGAGCGGTAAATGTCGGCTGCCAAAAATCCCCACGCGAGCGAAGCCACCATGAAGATGCCGATGGCAGCATCGCTGGTGGTTCTTTTTCTGTCGCTGAAGAAACCAATAGCCGCCCCGGTCAGCAGGCAAAAAAGCACGACACACAGCTCGATAAATCCACCGCTGTTGCGAAGGGCCGGGAAGAACAGGGAGAGCATCCAGGCCGTGCCGGCTCCACCAAAGGCGCTGTGACTGATGCCTTCGCCGATAAACGCCCAGTGCCGGGAGACGACGAACACGCTTAGAGCCGCACAGGCGATTGCAAGAGAGATAGAGGCAAGAAGGGCTAAAATCATTTTAGCTCTCGTTCACCGACTGCCCGGGCGGCCGGGCTTCGATACCGGGATCCGCGCAAAGATTCGCCCCTCCGTGCCGCCACTGGGCGGGGATTGACTGTGATCGCAGCTTGGATCGCCACAGCCCTGGTGATCGGCACTGATGCCCATCGCCTGCAGATCGCAGGCGAACATGCGGTAAAGCAGATCCGCGGGCATGCGCTCAGGCACATCGTGATAGTGCAACGTCATATTCAAACAGGCAATGCGATCCGCTACCGCGGACACCGCGCGGAGATCGTGCGTTACTATAATGACGGTCAGCCCCAGGTCCTTTTTAAGTTCCTGTAAAAATTCGATGAATCGCTGCTGGTTTCCGCGATCCACCCCCGTGGTAGGTTCATCCAACAACAGGATCCGCGGCCTGACTGACAGTGCCCGCGCGATGAACACGCGCTGCAGCTGCCCGCCCGACAACTGCCCGATAGGGCGATGCGCCAGATCCTTGATTTCGGTCCGTTCCAGAAGATATTCGACAAAATCCAGGTCCTGCTTCAAAGTCGCCCGGCAAATGCCCGTTTTGCCGGCGAGTCCCAATCGAACGGTTTGCCGGACGTTTATGGGGAATCGTTCCGGTCGTCCATGATTCTGCGGAAGGTAACCGATGATATTCGCCTGGCGGACCGCCATGCGCGGGGTCATTCCTTCGATCGTGATAGATCCCGAGGCCGGTTCGAGCAGACCGATGAGCAGTTTAACCAGGGTGGTTTTTCCCCCACCGTTGGGGCCAATCAGCCCGAGGGTACTACCCCGCTGGATCTGAATACTGACTTGTTTAAGCGCCGGAGTATTACCGTAGCTGAAATCCAGTCGGGAAATGTCGACGATGCTGTCCACGTTCACGCATGAGGATAGGGGATTGAGGAACGAAGATCGAGAATAGATTTTCCCGTAACAGATTTCCGCGATCACCACATGTTCGGTGCTCGCTCGCGACATCTCATGGTTTATTTCGGCGCATCAGGTGACATGTACAACAGGTGGATAAAGTGGCAGACCCCGGCACTGCCCTGTCGCTGCCCAACCGCGACGACATCACCCGTGCTGAACGATCGTGCCCCATGAACGCGGAACTGTGAGCCCGTCGCTTGTTAGTAAAAGCTATTCGCACAGCTTATGCACATTCACAGTCTGATAATAACGCTTATAAACACATTTCTTAAATCAAGTTAAGCGTTAGTGTAAATAGTTATCCACAATGCGCCAGCCTTCTTCACTGCTGCTGCTATCTTAAATGTTTATGTATAAGAACAGAGATACTACAAGAGGTGGACGGGCATTGCCGGCCTGATTTAGTCGCCCCGAATGTTTCGCCCGTGGGAGTGAAAAGAGTACACTCTCAAACCGTGGACAAGGCGTCCATGTTACTTTGGAGATTCGATGAAAGTGATTTGCAATCGGGGCGCGTTGCTGGAGGCGTTGAATGTCGCCAGCGTGGTGGTTCAGGCGCGTACACCCAAGCCGGTGCTCCAGTGCGTGAAACTGACCGCTGCGGACGATCGTTTGACGATCGCCGCCACGGACATGGAGGTGGCGATTCGCTACAGCGACAGCCAGGTGCAGATCGAGCAACCCGGTGAGACACTTGTGCCAGCGGATAAGTTTCGCGACATCGTCCGCGAATGCGTGGATGACACCTTGTCGATTGAAGTCGGGGCTGACAAGGATGCGGTCGGGGGGACATTTGCCAACATTCGCGGGCAGGATTCGCATTTCAAAATATTCACGCAGAAGGCTGCCGAGTTTCCGCCCATTCCTGATTTCGAAGGAGAGGCTGATTTTGAATTGCCCGGCGGGCAGGTCAAGCAGTTAATCGGTCAGACTCTTTTCGCCGCCGCCAAGGAAGTGGGTCGATACAATTTTAACGGCGTACTGACCACGGCAACCGGGAAGAAGATCGCGATGATCAGCACGGATGGTCGCCGCCTCGCGATGGCCAGGGGAGACCTCGCCAGTGACAAGCTGCCCAAGGAAGGGGCGAAAGTGATTATCCCCACCAAGGCACTGAGCCTCATCGAAAAGCTGATCGACGATCCAGAAGAAATGGTTGGCTTTCAAGTCCGCGAAAACCGGGTGATTTTCCACACCAGTAATGCGACATTAACCACGAATCTCATCGAAGGATCCTTTCCCCCTTACGATGATGTGATTCCCAAGGACACGGATAAGAAGATGACCGCTGCGACCGCTGATTTCCTGTCGGCGATCCGCCGGGCGGCTTTGCTGACCACCGAGGAAAGCCGCGGCGTGAAGATGCATTTTTCTAAAAAGGGTCTGGTGCTGACCAGCCGATCACCCGAAGCCGGCGAAGCGACGGTGAATTTCGCGTGCAAGTATGACGGGGCCGATATTGAAATCGGCTTTAACCCAGCGTTCCTCGTCGAAGCGCTGAAGGTGATGGACAGCGACGAGGTTTCCCTGGAAATGACCGCGCCGAACCGCCCGGGGCTGTTACGCGGCGGGGCAAACTTTTTGTGTGTGGTGATGCCGGTGAATTTGCAATGATTTTTCTCAGCGTTTAGCGACGGCCCAGAGGGCCGGGTTTTCTTTGCGATCAACGTCGACAGTCCGGCCCTCCGGGCCGGCGCTAAACGGGTTTCATTTGGCCTGCATATGGTGCTGGCTTATCACGTCATTATCGCCGCGTACGGATTTTGGCTGCCGAATGATCAGCGCGGGTCGTGGTCGGATTTTGTGCGTCGATGGGACTTGCTGCGATTCGGGCCGGCGACGAAGACCCAATCGCGTCGATCGGTGGCCGGCCAACCCTTTGATTGGGCCCAGCGCGCAGCCGCGAAAGCTGCGTTAATGTATCCGGCGGTGAAATTTACCGGCCTGCCAGCCTTGGCGATCGCCAATGGGTTTGCGGATGGTGTAAATCGGTCGGGGTATCAGATCCTCGCCTGTGCAATTTTGCCCGATCACGTCCACCTGGTCATTGGGCGGCATTCGTATCTGATCGAGCAAGTCGTCAATCGGTTAAAAGGATCAGCCACGCGGGAGTTGGCGATGCGAGGCGTTCATCCCCTGGCGGATGATCTGTCTAAAGATGGAAAAACCCCTTCGCCCTGGGCGCAGGGGTTGTGGAAGGTTTACCTGGACAGTGCCGAACATATTGTTCGAGCGATCAACTATGTCGAACTGAATCCTGAGAAAGACAATCTAAAACGCCAGCATTGGAAGTTCATAACCCCATTAGAGCAGTGGAATCAGACGTAGGAAAAAAATACCGTTTAGCGACGGCCCGGAGGGCAGGGCTTTCTTTGCGATCGATGTCCACAACCCCGCCCCTCCGATCCATCGTTAAACGCATATAACAGGAATTAAATGCCCCTACCCAACACCAATGCTGCGCTGAACCGCCTGCATGCGTTCAAATCTACCGCGCTTCCGTCCGGCCAACCGCTCGGTCCCGAGCTGATCGGGTTCTTCAAACAATCGGTCGCCAAGCGGCAGACCAGGCTGGTGAAGATTGCCGAATGCTGGGGAATACTCGTGCCCACAATGCTCAACGATCATTGCGCGCTGGAGTCGCTGAATCGAGGCACATTGACCGTTCTGGTGGACAGTTCGTCGCATTTGTATGAGCTGAAGCAGCTTTTGCTGGCGGGGTTGCAGGATCAATTGCTGATTGCCTGCCGATCGACCGGGCTCAAGAAGATTTCGCTGAAGCTCGGTCAATGGTATGACCCGGCATCGGAATCGCGAATTCCCCGGTTTGATTGATCCATGAAGTTGCGAAACATTTCTGAATCACTGCTGCTTCGCATCACCATCGCCATCTGGTCGGTGGCGTATATCGGGTTATGCGCGCGGACGCTTTTTCTCAAGGTGGACAAGGCGAGCGTTTACCACGACTTTTCCACCGCCGGTCAGAACTGGATGAATGGCGACCTGCTCTACAATCGGCTGGGCAAAAACGATTTTCGATACAGCCCACTCGTCGCTGCGTTTTTCGTGCCCCTCGATCTCCTGCCGGCGCGCACGGGTGAGTTCCTTTGGCGCACCCTGAACATGGTGGTGTTCCTCGGCGGGCTGTATTTCTGCTGCCGAGCGGGAGTGCCACGGCAGCTGTCGGTTAAAGAAACTTGCGCGGTGTTTCTGCTCTGCATTCCTCTGGCGGTGGGAAGTTTGAACAATGCCCAGAGCAACCCTCTGGTATTGGGACTTTTGTTGATCGGCGCAGGTGCGGCCATGCAGCGACGCTGGACGCTCTGCAGCATTGCCATCACCATAGCAACCTGCTTCAAGCTCTATCCTATTGCGTTCGGCATGCTGTTGGTGCTGATGTATCCCAGGCGGTTGGCGTGGCGGCTATTTGTGTGCCTGACCGCGGCAGCGGTATTGCCGTTTGTCTTGCAGCGGGCGGCTTATGTGATGGATCAATACACCATCTGGATTCACTATCTATCCACCGAAGACCGACAAATCGGCCCGATCACGGATTGGTACCGCGACCTGCGGGCGCTCAGCCGCGTGTATGCAATCGCGATGAGTCAGCGAACCTATCTGATTGTGGAATTGGCAGCCGGCGCGCTGATCGCCGTCACATGCACAGTCGCGCGCCTGCGAAAAATTCCGCAAGGCGTGCTGCTGGCCATGACGCTGTCGCTGGCCTGCTGCTGGATGACTGTATTGGGACCGGCAACCGAGTCGGCAACCTATGTGCTTCTGGCGCCGGCGGTCGCGTGGGGAATTGTCCTTGGTGAAACCGAACTGCGTCCGGGGATCCTTCACAGAGTCCCACAAATTGGTTATGCGGTTGTCTTCGGCCTGTTCCTCACCAGTCAACTGGCTTTGAACATAGGCCCGCGCGGGAAATTCTTTCGCGATCATCTGCAGCCACTTCCATTAGCCGGGCTGCTACTGATGATCCTGGTGTGGGGAGAACTCATCCTCGACACAATGAAGAAAAACTCGCGCCCGGGGGTTGAGTAAACGAAGCGATCTGGTCGCTTCGCCCGGCTAGACCTGCTTTTCTAAAATAGCACCCAACCCGAGATCGGTGATCATCGTTACTGCGCAAAAAAAGACTTCCGGAGGGGTGGCTCCTGTCCACCTCCGGAAGTGCGCCACGGCTCGAAAGCCGCTGAACTCTGTGGGTAGGTCTGCAACGCCAATCGGATGGCTGTTTGAATGCTTGTCAACGCATCGGACTATACCGCTATCCCAAAGGAGTGTCAATCATTGGTTCTATCAGTGAAAGAAAATATGACATTGATATAACTATAATTCTGTACTGTACTTATCGAACATATGTTCGAACAGTCATACGCGGAGAACCGATCTGCGCTGGCGGGAGCGGGGACAAAACTTCTTTACTTTTATTAGCTCGGGTAACATCAGACGGATCAATTCTGTTCTGTGAGGGCGATTTTCGGTCAATTGAGCTTAGATGGGAGCCTGGATGATGCATCTGGATGTCGCCGTTGCGGTTGTTTTCCACGATTCGAAGGTTTTGATCACACGCCGCAAGGCGGGCGGAGTGCTGGGTGGTTACTGGGAATTTCCCGGCGGCAAGCGCGAAGCAGGCGAATCACTGGAAGGTTGCGTCCGTCGCGAGCTGCTCGAGGAGCTGGCGATGCGGGTTCAACCGGTGATGTCTTTTTCCCCGATCGTTCATCAATATCCCGATCGCGAGGTGCGGCTTTACCCGTTTCTATGCACGCATGAATCCGGTACACCCCAGCGAATTGCCTGCGCGGAATTGAAGTGGGTTGCCGCCTCGGAGCTGAAATCTTTCGCATTTCCCCCCGCCAATTTTACGCTGATTGATGAGGTGATAAACGCCCTGCCGGCTCCCGCAGCGTCTCGTCCACCCCGCGTGGTATTTCCAACAGCCCGACAGGCGACGATTCCCTCACCTGTCTTGTAAGCGCTTGTAATCAGCTTGACTCTTGGTCTCTATGCGATACAGTTTTGCCCCTCCGCCGACGGTAAATCCGCATGGATCGACCCTCACGGGGCCATAGTGAAATGGCATCACGCGACCATGGCATGGTTGAATTCGGGGTTCGAATCCCCGTGGCTCCATTCGACTCGGCCGAGTACGGCCTCCCTCATGGCAGGCCGCGCCAATGGCCGAGTCCAATGCCCTGAGTAAGCGAAGCGCATCGAATGGGCTGTTTATGTCTGCATCTGCTGCAGCAGATTCCTTTTTCGTCTACATCGTTAGATGCTGCGACGACACCCTTTATATCGGCCACACATTCAATGTCTCCGATCGAGTTTCAGCCCACAATGAGGGTCGAGGCGCGCTTTGGACAGCATGTCGCAGACCGGTTTTTCTTGTCTACCAGGAGAAACACTCTTCGCAAGGCGATGCTATTGCTCGCGAGCGCCAATTGAAGCGTTGGACTCATGCCAAGAAAATGGCCCTCATCAACGGCGACTTGGCAAAGTTAAAATCGCTCGCAAAACGACGCACTCGCTAACTGCCGCAATCAACAGTTCGACTGGAAAGGCCAGAAATCAATTTCGGCGAAATGCTCGAATCGGCGGGCGAGGTGATCCGGCTCGGATAGGATCAGTTACCTTTGCGGTTCATACCTCATCGCCACTGCCCCCGACCCGAACTCCAGGCGGCTCACGAGCTTTAAGTCAACATGCTTCGATAGTCCGGCGAACAACGTCGGCCCGTGGCCTGCCAGCCTGGGGTGCACGACGAACTCATAATCATCGATCAATCCCAGTTCCGCCAATGCCAGCGGAAGCGTAACGCCCCCAACAAACAGTCCGTTGCCTGGCCCCGCTTGCCGCTTGAGCTGCTCGATTGACTTAGCCAGATCTCCGCGAACCAGCTCCGCGTTCCAATCAACGCGCTCCAGGGTGTTCGACACGACGTATTTCTTTGCAGCGTCGATCGTGCGAGCGAAGGGTTCCATCCACTCGGCCATCCATTGGGGCCGCAGCCCATTTGCCGGCCACCGCCACGCGGCCTCCATCATTTCATACGTGACCCGGCCAAAGAGCAGGGCATCGGCCTTGGCGAGTTTCTCGGCCCAGAAACGATGCAGTTCTTCATCGGTGGAACCTGCACGATGATCGACGCAGCCGTCCAACGAGACGTTGATGGAATAGCAAAGCGGTCGCATTGCACAAGAGTACCCCCAATGAGGCAGACCGAAAAGGTCAGCCCAATACTGGCAAGGTCTGAGCGAATCCTTCCATCAATTTGGCAGGCAATCCCCGAATTCCGCTCAAGAACGCGGTTGCAAGTTCTACTGGTGTCCCGCTGGCTCCATAGCAGCGGGACGAATTGAACTTCGGTTTATCCGTCCCGCTTTCATTTCCGGCGTGGGCTCGCGGGCGTGGCGAACGCTGCGGGCGATGCACGTAAGCGCACGCCTAAGCCGGTCCACTTACATATCGCCCCATCCCGGTTGGTGGGAGGCGGCTGCATCCCAGCGGTCAGCTTTTATGGGGTGACAGCCGGACGACCTCGCCGACGTAGCGGACCACGGCGTCGGCGGATGGTGTCGGCATGTCGCCAACTGCCCGGCCCTCGGAGACCCATACGACATTGAAGGTGCGTTCCGCCGGCATTCCGGGATAGGTGCCTTCTCGCTTGCCAATCGTCAACGTTTTCGAGGCTTCGTCCCAAGTGATTGGGGTGACGGCCCGCTGGCCCTTTTCGTAGTGGTAGTTGTCGCCCTCGTCGTCGTAGAGGGTGAACGACCCATTCGCCCCACGGTATACCCGCAGTTCGATCGTGTCGGACGGCGACTCGGTTGCGTACTGCACGTCGGGGCCGAGTGGAACGATCGAGCCGGCGCGGACGAACAGGGGAATGGTGTCAAGCGGCGCGGCGGCTTCGATCACTTGGCCGCCTTTTTCGCTCTTGCCGGTCCAGAAGTTGATCCATTGCCCGTCGCCGGGGAGGTAGACCGTTCGGCTGGTCGCGTTCGGCGTCGTCACGGGGCTGACAAGGAACGCCGGGCCGTGCATGAACTGGTCGCTGACCTTTGCCGCCTTCGCGTCGGCCGGGAAGTCCAGCGGCAAGGCGCGCATCATTGTGTAGCCCCGGTCGGTCACCTGCCACGCCAGCGAATAGTTGTAAGGCAGCAGCCGGTAACGCAGGCGGTCGTACTTCAGCAAATTGTCATAAGCCTTGGGGAACTTCCACATCTCGGTTTCGGTTTTAAAGCCGTGGATGCGCAAGATCGGCGAGAAGGTGCTGTACTGGAACCAGCGGACGAGCACTTCGTTGTAGTCGTCGGACGTGTACTGATCCTTCGGCCGGAAGAAGCCGCCGCAATCGGTCGTCCAGTACGGAATCCCCGTCATGCAAGCGTGCAGGCCGGCGGGGATCTGCCGGCGAAGCGCGTCCCACGTCGATCCAACGTCGCCGGACCAGAGCGCCGACGCGTACCGCTGCTGCCCCGGGTAGAACGAGCGTGTGAGAATCACCACTCGCTTCGCATCGGTCGTTTGCCGCTGTCCTTCATAAACCGTTCGAGTGGCGAAAAGCGGGTAGGCGCTTCGCACGCGGTCGCCCGACCCGGCCGACGTTTTGGCGCCGCTCAGCGCGTTGCCGCTGTCGCCTGGCTCGGTGGCGTCCTGCCACCACGCATCCGTGCCAATGCTGAAGAACGCGTCATTAAGATAGTGCCAGCGGATGTCACGCGCTTTCTGGCTAAACGCATCCACCCACTGGTTGCCGATCAGCAGCCCGTTCTTTGCCAGTTCATCATGCACCGGCCCGGTCGCGGGGTTGGACCAGACGGATATCATGAATTTCGTATTCTGGGCGTGAAGCGAATCGATCATCGCCTTAGGGTCCGGATATTTAGTTTGATCGAACTGGTAGGCACCCCAGCCGTGGTTGCCCCAATACTGCCAGTCCTGCACCAGAAGATCGAGCGGGATGTTGCGCCGGCGGAACTCGGCGACCGCGTCGAGAATCTGCTGCTGGCTCGAATATCGCTCCCGGCACTGCCAGAACCCAAACGCCCACTTCGGCCACATCGGCGCTTCGCCCATGGCGTCGCGGATATTTCCAATCACCTCGCCCAGATCCGGGCCGTAGAAGACGTAATAGTCGATCGCGTCGCCAACCTGCGAGCGGAAAGTTGTCGTCTCTCCCAGCGGCCGGGCAAAGAGCTTCACATTGCTTCCGCCGCCGATTATCTTCACACCGCACGTCGTATTCGCGGCCAGGTGAACCGTTCCGACGGCTGTGTAGGGCACCCAGAAGTTTTCCACGCCGCCGATGCGCTTGCCGTCGACTTCGATGAGCAGCGCTTTCTTGCGATCGCCGTCTTTAGCGAAGAAAACATACTCACCCTCCGCGGCGCTGGTAAATGTCCCGTTGTGCACCGCCAGCGAGTCTTCTTTGCTCTTCGCGGCACGATCGATCTGTTCCGTCGCCGTGGGACCGGCGGCGTCGTTCTTCGCCGCCGGGTTTTCCGGCTGCAGCGGCACCTCGGTGTCGACCGGGTTGAAATCGGTGAACGATGCATTGTTCCAAAAGAGGCCGTACCCTTTAGACGAGATTAGCACGGGCAGGGCCGTTTGCGTGTTCTGCTGACGCAGTTCGATCGGGATGCCTCGCCAGTTCCAAATGCCGTCCTGCGCCTGACACATGCCGTACAGGTGCTCATCCGAGGGCGAGGCGAACGACTGCTGGACATTGAATGTTGTTTCGCCGTTGACGGTGACGGGCACCATCTTCTTTCCGCCCGTCGGCGTTTCTTGAAGAAACGCACGGCCGGAAGCGTCGGCGAACGTCAGCACCCCCGTGGCCCGGTCCACCCGCACGCTTATTCGCGGCGTCGCTAAGGTCACTGCCTTGTCATCCTCAGCGACCGTAAACGGAGCAGCGTCCCACTGCTTGATCACGGAAAAATCCTGCCGCTTCGGCAAGGTCTCAGTCGGGCTGTAGGACACTCGAACAACCCGGTCGCTACAGACCTCCAACCGCAGCGTGCCCGGATCAAGAGTGATACTCAATCCGGTCGTATTCTTTTCGAAGGCGCGCAACGGCATCGGATCGGCCCGTCCCGTTACAGCAAGCAGTGCCATTGTGAGAAGGGGAGCAATACAAGCGCGGCAATACGTCATAGACCATATTTTAAAGAGTTCTCGGCGGAGTACCATGACCCGCTACCAGAACCACCCTCGACTGGGAGCGAGCAATGTGTTTGTTCGTCGTATCGAGTGCGTGGCTTAGGACGCCACGGATTGCCTCCATGTGCCATAACCAAGAACTTGGCTTTGCGATGCCAGCTGTTTGACTGCCAAACGCGTTCTTAACGAACTATCGCGGATTCCGGCCAAGAAAAGTTCTACTGGTGTCCCGCTGGCTCCAATTTTGGTAAACCAAAAATAGTGGGGAGAGAGGAGTGGGGAGAAAGTAGAGAGACAGGAAACGCGACAAGGACCAAAAGTCGTTGTTGGCCGAGCGGTCTCTCCCCGGTCTCCTTTCTACTTACTCCTTACTATCGATCGCGCAAATGGAACGCGTGCCTCTTCTTGAACTAGCCAAACGCCGCGGGCTGGTTCAGCTCGAGTATTATCTGAAATTCAAATCCGATCTTGAGGAGGTGCGCTCGCTTATGGCGGGTCGCGTTCGGGTCTAGTCGAATGCTCCGAGTAACTGTACTCGCCTTGCGCCCCCGCCTCGATAGTCAGCGTGCTTGGATCTGGTCGCTGTGCCAGCAGACAAACATTTCTGTCCACGATAGAGTGCGTTTCCGGTGTCCGGGACGTCCCCCGGCTGCTTAGTTCAAGACAAACTGCAGCGATTGCACGCCGGCATCTCCCGCGACGGACCAACGGCGTGAGCGCCAGTTATGGCCAGTAGGACAACATTTTAACTGAGAGACTTTCATGATCGACATTCCTCATATTTACAACACGTCGGTCCAACACACCGCTACCATCCAACTGACGGTGCCTCGAACGAAAATACAGTCCGTGATGGGGCCGGCCATACAGGAAGTGATGTCTGCGGTCGCCGCCCAGGGTGCGACGCTGACAGGTCCGGTGTTTAGCTACCACCTGAAGCTTCCATCCGATGTGTTCAATCTGGAGGTAGGCGTCCCTGTCGCAAAAGCGATTGCGCAGTCAGGGCGCGTGATGCCGAGCTTTTTGCCGAAAGCGAGAGTTGCGCGCACCATTTATCGAGGGCCATACGAAGGCCTTGGCGAAGCGTGGGGTGAATTAAATCGGTGGATTGCCTCTCAGCGTCTGGAAGCAGCGAGCAGCTTGTGGGAATGTTACGCTGTCGGCCCGCAAGCGGGTAGCGATTCGTCGGCATGGCAGACCGAATTGAACCGGCCTCTGCTCGATTAAAAACGTAAGTGATCCTTTTAAATTGCCCTGACCCCTAGCGAATGGTTTTTCCGGGGTCTCTCAAAGGAGTTGATTATGTCCAAGGTTCGCGTCGGAGGTTTTTCGGTCTCTATAGATGGTTTCGGTGCGGGGCCCAATCAAAGCCTTCAAAACCCGCTGGGGCAGCGCGGCCCTGAGCTCTTTCAATGGCTTTTCCCGACGAAGTCCTTTTGTGACATGATTGGTAAGGGGGGTGGCGAGACAGGGCCCGACGACGATTACGGTGCTCGGTCGATGAACAACTTCGGGGCATTTATCCTCGGCCGCAACATGTTCGGGCCGATGCGCGGGCCGTGGCCAGACGAAGAATGGAAAGGTTGGTGGGGTGAAAACCCGCCGTACCATGCGCCAACATTCATACTCACACACCACGCCCGCCCACCGATTACCTTGCAGGGCGGGACGACGTTCTACTTCGTAACCGATGGCATCGATTCGGCTTTGCAGCAGGCGAAAGCGGCGGCGGGGGAGAAGGATGTCAAGATCGGCGGCGGTGTCGCGACAGTGCGACAGTATCTCCAAATCGACGCGATCGACGAGATTCACTTAGCGGTTTCGCCTGTTGTTCTCGGTCGCGGGGAGAACTTGCTGGCAGGCATCGACCTGGCCAGGATGGGTTTCAAGGTGGTGGAGCACGTACCAACGGCGCGAGCTATGCACATCCTGCTCTCCAAATCTTAAAGGAATTAAACAGCTTTAAATCGTCCTTGTTTTTCCATCGGGTCAGCGGCGCGATTCAAACGGCGGTTGGTGGGATCGCGTCGCCCGAACAGGCATCGGACGCTTATGCCGGGCGTTTCAAGCACAGCGGTCGGGGGAAAATGGTGCTCGCGGTGGTATAACGCATTTCATCGGCGTGATCGTGGTTTTGGATTGCAACTCATCTTGGTGAGGGTGTCATGAGCGATTGGCAGCAATGTCGGCGTCGCATTGTTTCGAGTGCGCTTGTCGGGTTGCTGTTGATGAATCGGGCAATCGCAGCTGCGGACGAGCCGGGGCGGTGGGCCTTTGATCCGCCGCGCGATGAATTCAAGGCTGATGCCTTACTGGACCTTCGCTCGTTAAACGAATCTGTCGCCGGCGAATCGGGTTTTGTGCGCGTGGGAACCGACGGGCAATTTTTGCTGGGTAACGGAAAACCCGAGCGATTCTGGTCCTGCAACTGCGATATTGATCGAGACAGACCCTTTGTCGCCCGACCTTTGTCGCTGACAAAAACCGAGCCTGATCTGGCGCACGCTGCGCGATTCCTGGCCAAGCGCGGAATCAACATGGTGCGCATTGGCTTTGATATCAATCCCGACATTCGCAAAAACCCCGTGCGCTAGCCGATGAGATCAATCTCAGCCAGCGAGACTGGTTTTGGCGGGTGGTGGCGGCAATGAAAAAGCAGGGGATTTACACGACCATTTGCCCTTATTGGTCGGTGCCGACGCGGTTTGGCAAAAGCTGGAATATCCCCGGGGGAGAGCAGCAAAGCGCGCTGGGCCTGCTTTTTTTCGACCCGGCGCTGCAGGACGCCTACAAAGCCTGGATGAAAGCGCTTTACACCCAGACAAATCCTTACACGGGAATCCCCCTTGCGCACGACCCGGCGGTGGCGATCATTCAAGTTCAAAATGAAGACTCGCTACTCTTCTGGACCTTCTCGAATATCAAGGGGGAACAGCGTAAAAATCTGGGCAGGCTTTTCGCAAAGTGGGCCATTCACAAATATGGCTCAACCGATGCAGCTGTCGCGCACTGGGGTGGCCTGGCGATTGACGGCGACGATCCTGCTGGTGGCACTCTCGGATTCATCCAAATCTGGGAGATGACTTTGCCGCGCAAGGAAGGGCCGCGCGGGCTTCGTATCGACGACCAGACCGAGTTTTTGACTGAGATCGAGCACGATTTTTACAGGATGATCGGGGATTATCTAAGGAAGGACCTCAAATGCGGGCAGTTGATTAATGCCTGCAACTGGCGAACCGCCAGCCCGGCTTTGCTCGGTGATGCCGAGCGGTGGTCCTACACGGCCCTGGATGTCGACGCGACCAATCGCTATTTCAATGGTCTACATATAGGGCCCAATAGCGGGTGGGCGATTCAAAAGGGAGATGAATTTACATCGCCGTCGGTATTGCTCGACCCCACTCCGCTGCCGATCAATCTGAAGCAGTCAGCGGGTCGTCCGATGATTGTGACTGAAAGCGCATGGGTGCTCCCAAACGATCACGCGAGCGAGGGGCCGTTCCTGACTTCGGTCTACAGCTCATTGACCGGGGTGGCTGGTTACTATTGGTTTTCAACAAGCGATGACGAGTGGACGCAGCCGCAGTCGGCCAACGGATACCTGCCGGGCTCGCAGAGACTGTGGACCTTTGCAAACCCGGACATGCTGGGCAATTTCCCGGCCGCCGCCCTGCAGTTTCGAAAGGGGTATGTTGCACGCGGGCAGGTGGTGGTTCACGAGCAGCGGGCGATGCAGGACATCTGGAAGCGCAGGACACCGCTGATTTCCGAAGAAGGCGCATTTGATCCGATTCGCGATCAGGGCAACATGGCCCCGCGCGCAATGTGCGTACGCCTGTGAATCCGCTCGCGTTTCTCACCGGTCCCGTGCAAGTCACCTTCGGTGGTGATCCGGCGACCTCCACCGTTGCCGATCTCGGCAAGCTGATTGACGAACAGGCTAAAACCGTCCGCAGTGACACAGGTGAAATCGCCCTGGATTATGGTAAGGGCATCTGCACGCTCAACACATCCAGAGCCCAGGGAGTGGCGGCATTTTTTCAGAACCAAAAGACGGTGTCTTTAAAAGATGTGCAGGTCGTTAGCGGGAACGAATACGGGTCAGTTCTGCTGGTCAGTATGGATGTGCGCCCGCTGGCTTTTTCGACAAAAGTTTTGGTGCAGGTTGGCACGCAATGCAGGCCCGCGGGCTGGGTTCAGACGCCCCTGCGGTTTCATGTGAAGGAAGGGGATTTTGATGGATTTGTCGTAAACAGTGTGGGGCATGCACCATGGCAGGTGGTGCGCGCGGACATGACGATCACGATCCACAACAGCGTGCTGAGTCACGCGACAGCGCTGGATATGAACGGCAACGCCGCGGGGGAGATACCGATCCAAAAGCAGTCGGGGAACCTGCGTTTCAGGTTCCCCGACTCAGGCATGTATGTTGTGCTGCGATGAATGTTCAGTTCATCACGGTGATACCCATTACGCCGATCACAACTTCTTCGGAGAGGGATTCCAGCGTCACGCTCTTGAGCGCCACGCCGGGACGGAGGTGCCAGCCAAGGACGATGCCGCGGCAGTTCTTGCCGAGGTCGACTGTCGTTGGGGGAACTTTGGGGAGAGCGAAACCATCCCGTTTGTAGTCATAGTCGTTCCCGGCAAAGGGGCACAGGGTCCAGAAGTTAAAAGGCGGGGTGATGGGGAGTTTTTCGACCACGCCGTCTGCGTAAGTCATGCGAAGTTCCGCGTTGGCGATGCGAACTTCCATCGGGTTGGTGGTTCCGCATAACAGGAACCAGGCGGCGTTGCCGGTCTTGTTCACGGGGATCTCCACCTGCTTGGGCCAATTATCCCAGCGCGAGGTGAAAGCGATGTTCTTAGCCTCCGCGGGGGCTGTAAACGGCACGCCTTTACCCGCGAGAATATTTCCATGGTCGTCCTTCAGCGAAGCCACATTGTCCAGGCCAATGATTGGGGTGTGCATTTCCGGGCCACCGGACATTTGCCAGGAAGAATAACCATCGGTCGCCAGCCGCAACGAGCAGGTGTTGGGGCGGGGGGAAAGGTAATTCTGCTTATAAATGGTGCGGATATCACCGTTCATAGCGGACTGCATATCGACCGGCTCGAACTTCGCGCCGGCGGGGACATCAACATTGGTCTTGGCAGCCAGGGCATCATCGGTTTTCTGATCATTCACGTGGATTTTGAACATACGCCATTGCTGGGCCGACCCGACCTGGGCTAACCCGAAGATGACGTGGTCGCCGGCATTGGTGCCAATTGTCGCAGTTACTTTTCCGTCGGCTGCCTTGGCGTTCTGCAGAACGCCCTGAGGATCGTGGAAGTCGACGATTTTAGCGTCGGGTGTTTCCAGGGTGATTGCATCACCGACGTTGCCCGAAAGCCTGCTTGACGCGGTGGTGGCCAATGCGTCCTGGGTGGTCACCGCGACATCAGCGGAGCTTCCCGACGGAATATCCACCTGTACAATGCTTCGCCCGAATCCGGGCACGAGCTGATATTTCGCGGGTGCACCGTTCACTGTCACCGAAGCGACGGCGTTGGTGGCCACAGGCAGCTGCACCTGCATCGCGCAGGGCTGAGTCAGTGTGACCTTGCAACTGGTCGAGGTGCCTTTATGTAGATACGCGATGGAAGCGTCGGGCGTTTTGATCGAGGCATGGTCCCAGTCGCTGGGGATTTGCGGGGCGATTTTGACGAGGCCGCTGGGGTAATCGGGCGTATAGCCGAAAATACCCTCGACAACGGTGCGGGCAAACATGCTGTTGCAGTCGTTGAAGTCGGTGCCACCGGCGGGGTGGCCCATGTCGCCTGGGACGGGGCCGAACAGTTCCTGCTGGGCGAACATGCCGCGGAAGACGTTATATCCATCATCCGGCAGACCCGTCTGGAAGTAGGCAAGGGCTAGCTGATAATCGTCGCCTGACCACATTTCGCGAACTGACCAGATGGAAGGTACCCAGTTTGAAGGCCAAACCTGTTCCCCGCCATAGGGCATCTTCATGCGCTCAAGGCCCCACTCGGTATATTGCAATGCTTCAGCCGACTGCTCGGTAGTGAGCAGCCCGGCGTCGATGGGGCAGAAGATCGCGTAAAGCCAGCAGCTTTCATGCAGGCGTTTAAGACCGATCTGTTCCCGATAGGCACCTGGGTAACCTTTGTCAGGAATCCACAGCAGATCGAAGAACCCTTTGCGGATGCGATCGACAGCTGCCTGATGTATCGCGACTTCTTTTTGATCACCCGCTCGCTTGGCGAGCTGGAGCGCGGTCGTTTCCGCGCGATAGGCGTAGGCAGTTTCCTCCGATGTGCCACCGCCGTTGTAATATTGGTCATCGGTGGGCCAGGTGTTGGCATAGCTCTCATAGATGCCCAGGCCTTCGGGATCGAAACAGTCTTTGATCCACTCGCAGTCCAGGTCGAGCGAGGGTTTGAGCATTTTTTCGAGATTAGCGTCGCCGGTCCAGCGCCAGGCGTGCTCGATTTGATCGAAGAACTGGCTTTGCATGTCGTAGTGATGGGGGTCGTGGGCCTCGATATGACCCTTGCCGAACATGCGGGATTCAGGAGCCTGGCTGCTAAGGCGTGCCTTGGGGTCGGCGACGGCTACGGTTTTATCGGATTCAGTAACCTGGCTTTGGATAAATGTGGAGGCGTCTTCTTTTACCAGATCGTGCCACCCAAAGACGGTTCCACCAAAAACAGTTCTCCAGCCCAGTAATGCGGTGGCCCACCGCATACCCGAGTGGGTGTAGATGCCGTCGCGGAAGCAACCATCGACGACATTCGAGCAAGCGCCGACGCCGGCGTTAAGCCAGGGATCGGGGGTATCAACTACCACGCGGTTTTCGATCGCGAGCTCTCTCTGCATTCCAGCGGCGAATTCATCAGCGGGCGATTTGCCGTTGCCGGCCTCGGGACCCATCAGGCTCCAGTACATATCCTGATTGGTGTCGGCTGCCACCGACCCGCAGGCAACGGGGCTGGTTGTTCCATGGCTGGCGAGCAGCTGCACTGGGTCATTCCAGCTGTCCGCGTCGCCCATGATGACTTTGGTATCGGCGCTGCACTGTCCAGTCGCGGACGGAAATTTGGCGGCCTGTACCGTCCATGATTTATCTTTGATGTTGACTGTGTTGTCGTCGCAATCCGAAGGAGTAAAGCCGCGTTTATCCAGGTCCGTTTTGAGGCTGGTCATGTCGTATGTCCAGAGGATGCTGCCCTTCTGCAGCGCAGCAGCCCCGCTCGCCCAGGCAAGGGTGTCGCCCGGCTGGGGGTTCTCCACGCGCACGTGGGCGACCATCCCGGGACCGTCTGAAGATGGCACGACCTCCAGGTGTACGGTGGTTTCTCCCCAGGCCTGGTCCTTGACGATCCATTCCATGCGACCCGGGCGGTATTTAGAGGTAATATCTGAAGCGTTCTGCAGCCAGGTTCCTTTGCCGCCACGAACGAGTCCGAACATCAGATTTCCGAATATGTTCTTTTCCCGCCCTACCATGGCGTACGGCTTATCGCCGGCCAATACGATTGCATAGATGTGGTTGCAGTATAAGGGGCGATTAGAGTAGCGGTGGCCGTTGTGGGCGACGAAAGCATCACCATCGACGGTGTAGTTTGCTGTCGTCATCGTCGCCAGGTCGATGCGGCCCTGCTTGCCCGCCAGAGCGGTAGAAGCAGTGGTCAAAAGAAGACCGGCAACGAGAGCTTTTCTGAATTTCTGAAGCGAGTCGTTCATAAGTTTGTCTTTGTAAACCGTGAAATGAGCCGTGCACTCGGCTTGAAGTTAATCCGCCAGGATCGGTGTTGAAGATAGCTTCAACCTGTCGAAATTGATATCGCTAAATAATCGGTCCGTTGGCTGCTTTAAATAATATTTGTCACATGCTTGGGAATCGAGCATTTTGGCATTTTCGCCGGATGTTTTGTTCACGCGGGGGTTCGCGGACAAATTTTCTGTCCAATCGCCTTTTTGCACGGTAGACTGCCTCGCCGCTCCCGGTGGGCGGACTTGCTGCGCTGGTGGGTGACCTGCGGCGCTTTTACGGCGTATAATACATTGGCGTTTTACTCAAGCCGGACTGTGCCCGCCAGCGCTATTTTTTGCAACTGCATTCTGGAAGCCCACGCGGATCGGACGATGTTGTATGGCTAAACATTCTCAGAAAAAACTCGGTGAAATTCTGGTCGAATGGGGGACCCTTAAGGCGGCTGAGATCGAAAAGGGGCTGGCGTATTCCAAACAGAAGGGGCTCCGTCTCGGTGAGTCGCTTATCGACATGAAACTGGCGACCGAGGCGCAGGTTTACAAAGCCCTCGCCCAGCAGCAGAACATGGAATATGTGGATCTCGAGAAGAGCTCGATTCCCCCGAACGCGGTAAATCTGATTCCTGATGATTTGATGAAAAAATACATCATCATTCCACTGGGTCGCGAGGCGGGAAAGCTTCGCCTGGCGATTCATGACCCGCTGGATTTTGAGATGCTGGAGATTTTGCGGTTCCGCCTGAACATGGAACCCAAACCGGTGCTGGCTCCCAAGGGCCGGATTAAACAGTTGATCGACGAGCTGTTCCACAGCTCATCCACCAGCACGATCGACAAGACGATGGACAAAACCATCGACCGCCTGCGTGATTCGCTGGACAAATCGCTGGATAAGTCGCTGGACAAATCACTCGATAAATCGATCGACAAGTCGATCGACCTGGACGGCATGAGCGAGGATATTGCCGGTGATGCCGGGCAGGCGCCGATCATCAAGCTGGTCACTGCCATGATCGCCGAGGCTGTTCGAAATCGAGCTTCGGATATTCATATCGAGCCGATGAAAGACCGCGTGCGTGTACGGTATCGCATTGACGGTGAATGTGTTGAGCGCGACCGCATCCCGATCCGCATGAAGGGGCCGCTGATCAGTCGACTGAAGATTATGGCCGGTATCGACATCGCCGAGCGCCGCCTGCCGCAGGACGGGCGCATCAAGATGACGATCGACAAACAGAATGTCGATTTTCGCGTGAGCACGCTGCCGGCGTATCACGGCGAGTCGGTGGTGCTTCGTATTCTTCGACCGGACAACGTGCGAATCGGCATTGTTAATCTCGGGTTTGAAGAGGAAGACAACAAGATCTTTCAGCGGACGATCAAGCGGCCGAACGGTATTTTTCTGGTGACTGGACCGACCGGCAGCGGAAAAACCACGACGCTGTATGCTGCCTTAAACGAGCTGAATCGACCGGATCGTAAGATCATCACCGCTGAGGATCCGGTAGAATACAACTTTCCGGGGATTAACCAGTGCCAGGTGAAAGAAAACATTGGTCTGAGTTTCGCCAAGATTCTCCGAGCCATGCTTCGTCAGGCTCCTAATATCATCCTGGTCGGTGAAATTCGAGACAAGGAAGTTGCCGAAGTTGCCATCCAGGCGGCACTCACAGGTCACCTTGTTTTCAGCACGCTGCACACCAACGATGCCCCCGGGGCAATCACGCGATTGATCGATATGGGTGTGAAACCGTTCCTTGTGGCCAGCTCGATTCAGGCGGTGCTGGGTCAGCGGCTGATTCGAGCATTGTGCCCTAAATGCAAAATGGTCGACAAGGAACCCGATCAGCACTGGTTGCGCATTGCCGGCATCACGGAGCGCGACATCAAGGACAAGGTTTTATACAAAGCGCGTGGCTGCGATTACTGCACCGGGACGGGATTCCGGGGCCGAATCGGCATCTTTGAGATGATGGCGATGAACAATGAAATCCGCACGATGGCATTTGAGCGCGCTCCCACCAACAAGATCCGCCAGGCCGCCATCGCCAGCGGAATGAAATCGTTGCTGATGGATGGCAAATTGAAAGTCCTCGACGGAAAAACCACAGCGGAAGAAATTATCAAGGTTGCGCAGATCGAGGCCGCCGCCATGTAGGAAAGCGCTTATGGGCTGTTGTCGATTGCCGGAGCTTCGATGGAATGTGTTCACTCGAAGTACGGCAGATGGCCGAAAACGACAGCAGCCATAGGCAGTGGACAATTGACCACGGACATTTGAGGCAATTATGTCAACAATGCAAATCGACCGTCTTCTGGAAACATGCGTTAAACGCAAAGCCTCGGACATACACCTTGCCGTCGGCAAGCCGCCCGTGCTTCGTCTGCATGGCCATATGAAAGAACTGGCCACGAAGGTGCTCGACGGGCAGGACACGACGGCATTGATGAAATCAATTACACCCGAGCGAATCCAGCAGGAATTCGAAGAATCGGGCAGCGGCGACTTCGGGTTTGCCTTCGGTGAAGCCGCCCGCTTTCGCGTATCGATCTTCAAGCAAAAAGGGTATTGCTCGATGGTGCTTCGGCGAATCCCTAATACGCTGCTCACCTTCGAACAGATTGGCCTGCCGGAGATGGCGCGTAGCATCTGCCGGCGCCGCGCGGGATCTTCCTGGTAACCGGGCCGACCGGGTCGGGCAAAACCACCACGCTTGCGTGCATGATTAATTACATCAACGAGACGTACGACAAGCACATCATCACGATGGAAGACCCCATCGAGTATTACCATCCGCACAAAAAATCGGTCGTGGTTCAGCGCGAGGTCGGTACGGATGTGCCGACATTCTCCGAGGGACTGCGTCGCGCGTTGCGGCAGGATCCAGACGTTATTCTCGTGGGTGAAATGCGCGATTTGACCACGATTGGCGCGGCCATCACCGCTGCTGAAACAGGGCACCTTGTGTTTGGCACGCTGCACACCAACGGTGCAGCCAGCACGATCAGTCGAATCATCGACGCGTTCCCCACCGATCAGCAGGAGCAGGTTCGCGTGCAGTTGGCGGGCAACCTGCTGGCGGTTCTTTCGCAATGTCTGTGTCCACGTGTGGATACCGATGGCATGGTCGCCGCGTACGAATTCATGTACGTAACGCCTGGCATTCAGAACCTGATCCGCGAGAACAAGAGTTTTCGTATCGACTCTGAGATTCAAACCGGAAAGCGTTTCGGGATGCAACTGCTGGACGATAATCTTTACGGGTTGTTCACCGCCGGGAAGATCAGCGCTGAGGAAGCGATCGATAAAAGTCGAAACCCCGGGCAGATGGTGGATAAAATGCAAAAAGCAGGTCACGACGTGGAGAAACCCGACGAGGGTCTTGCCGCCGAGGCCGCCGAAGTTGCCGCATCGGCCGCGGCGCCGCAGAGCGCCCAAGCCCGGCGCGGCTGCGGGCACCGAAGCTGAACGCCAGGCTCAGATTGCCGCCAACCGCGCGCGGATGATGGCAATGCAGAATAAGAAGTGATTCGCCGTCTCCCGGCACTTTGAGAGACGGACCAGAGAAAAGATTTTCAAGAGGTTTCACGATGTCCAAAGCTAACCCCCCGGTCACCCTGCCCGGCGCAGCCAAGCCAGTGGCTCCCGGCACACCCGCTCCGCGCATCGCGCCCGGTACCCCGGGCGGCAATGTGGTGCGGCCTGCCCCCGCGGGCCCGGCTGGAGCACCCGGCAGCGCGCAGCCCACTCGAATGCCAGGCATGAGTTCGGCTTCGTCCCCCGGTCGGCCCGTTCCGATGGATCCATCGCAGTTGAACGTGGAGCGCGATCTGAAAGGCCGAAAGCTTGGCCGCATCCTGACCAAGCAGGGGAAGGTTACGCGCGAACAGGTCACTGAAGCGCTCGAGTTCCAAAAGAGCAAAGGCGGCGCGATTGGTCGAATCCTGATGGACCTCGGGTACATCAAGGAAACAGAACTGAATATCGCGCTCGCCGCTCAGAAAGGGTACGAGCTTTTCAACCTGGAGGGGATCAACATCCCCAAGGCCGCCATTGACGCGGTGCCGGCGCAAATCGCGGCGACGAACAAGGTCCTTCCTATCGCATTCGATGCTGCTTCCAAAAAGCTGACGATCGTGATGGCCAGCCAGGAAAACTTCCAGGCGATTGACACGCTTCAATCGATGATGGGCTATCGCGTCACCGCCAAGATCGGTGATCCCGATCAGATCGAAAAGCTTCTTCAAAAACACTATCAGACCGCAGCTGATTCGCTGGGCGACATTCTCGGCGAGTTAAGCCAGGATGATTCGCTGAAAGACCTGAAAGGCCGCGGTGAATCGATCGATCTG
This sequence comes from uncultured Phycisphaerales bacterium, assembly GCA_963792535.1. Lineage (GTDB taxonomy): Bacteria > Planctomycetota > Phycisphaerae > Tepidisphaerales > Tepidisphaeraceae > CBDAQA01. The sequence continues at coordinate 261,126 of CAWBWQ010000003.1, read as the reverse complement.
GACAGCCTGAAAGAGGCTGCCGACAGCAATCCTGTGCGTAAATTGATAAATCTGGTTTTGCTGCAGGCGATCAAGGACAAGGCATCGGACATTCACTTCGAGCCGTTCGAGGATGAATTCAAGATGCGCTACCGCATCGACGGTGTGCTCTACGAAATGATGCCGCCGCCCTCACATATCGCTGCGGCAATCAGCAGTCGAATCAAGGTTATGGCCAATCTCGACATCGCCGAGCGCCGCATGCCGCAGGACGGGCGCATCGAGCTGAACGTTAACAACATGCCGATCGATCTGCGCGTCAGCGTGCTGCCGACGATGTTTGGAGAAAGCGTCGTTATGCGCGTGCTCGATCGAGGCAACGTGAACCTGGATCTGGATAAGCTGGGCATGCGCGAAGATGATCTGGTGGGAATCCGCCAGTTGATCCACCGCCCTAACGGGGTGGTCATCGTTACCGGGCCTACCGGTTCGGGCAAAACCACCACGCTGTATTCAGCGCTCCGGGAATTGAATGATGTCAGCAGCAAGCTGATTACTGCTGAAGATCCCGTGGAGTACGATATTGACGGCATCAATCAGTGTCAGATCAAGGCCGACATTGAAATGACTTTCGCGCGCGTTTTGCGAGCGATGCTGCGACAGGATCCCGACGTGATTCTCGTCGGTGAAATTCGCGACCAGGAAACGGCCAAGATCGCCATTGAAGCTGCGCTCACCGGTCACCTGGTTTTCAGTACATTGCACACCAATGATGCTCCGTCGTCGATCGCGCGACTACTGGACCTGGGGCTCGAGCCTTTCCTGGTGACGGCTTCGGTTGAAGGCATTGTGGCCCAGCGTCTGGTTCGCCGAATCTGCCTGAGTTGCAAGACTGCGTATACGCCTGCGTTAGAACAATTGATGGAGTTAGGCCTTCGCGCCGAGGACGCCGAGGGACGCACCTTCTACTACGGAAAAGGCTGCGATAACTGCAACAACACCGGCTACAAAGGCCGCCAGGGCCTTTATGAAATCATGACGCTGGATGACACGATGCGCGACATGATCGTTCAACACGCCAGCACGCAGACACTTCGCGTGGAAGCCAAAAAGCGGGGGATGCGTACGCTCCGCGAGTGCGGTCTGATGGCGATCTATGATGGAGTCACCTCCATCGAAGAGGTGGTTCGCGAAACCATCGTTGAAGAATAAACGCTCCCGACCGCGCCTCAAATCTCGCGGCTTGCGCTGGGTCTCCTGCGTGGATTCATCTGCGTGAAATCCCCGCCGAGTCCACAAGCGCGAAACCGCTGCAGAGAACCCGGGCCGATACCCGATATAAGTCTTCGGACGACATCTTTGCAGGCAGGAGCGAAAGAGTGAACATCGTAGAACCGCACCGATCGCGCTGGCTCGATGAGTCGCTGATCCCGGCCCGTCGGTTTGCTATTCATGGTCTTGCGCTGGAGTTACGGTGCGACTTGCCCGGGGTGCTCGCCGAGATCCAAACACTGTTTCACCCCTTTGAAGTCGCCGATTGGCCGGACGGTTTTACGCCGGTCATCGGCACAGTTGAAACCTTCGATGCCGCCTGCGTGCAACGGCATGTGTCCCCCGCTGCCCGGCGGTTTCAGGCGGTAAACCAATCGGTCGAACTATATCAGGACGGCGACCGATTCTGGTTGGTCGACGAACGCTGGGGCATGTCTGAAATTGACCTACTCAAAGGCCAATGGCGCTCCTGGTTGCTTCCTATGCCAACCACCGATGCAACTGTATGTGCAGAGACGGCCGTCGTCTGGCCGCTCGCGCAGTTATTGCGATCCAAGGGGTTGCATCTGCTGCCAGCGGTCTCCGTGGCGCGGGACGGCTGGGGCGCGCTGATTCTTTCATCGTTTGGGATCGAACCCGAGCTGAGCGCGCTGGCCCGTAATGGATATCACATCATCGGCCAGCGCTGGACCGCTGTCCGTGAGGAAGATGGCCGCGTCGCCATGCTCCACATTCCCGGCTGGGTGGAACGGCAAAGTGCTCCGCGCCTGCGATATCAGGGGATTGAACCAGCGCTGGGACGGCTGGATCTGAACGGTGAATTTGCCGGTTCATTTCAGAATCACGCGTTTTGCGATGTTGCGCTGATTACCGCACCCGGTCGCCGACCCGCGGCACATCTTCGCGAGCTGGGTCATTCAGCTGCAATTAATGTATTGAAGCGAGCGTGGCCCCTGGTAGATCTGCGACCCCAGCGCCGCGCGGGGCAACTGCCGCCGCGATTGGCACAGTCTTGCATGTGTGCCGAGTTGCAGCTGTCGCGCGATCCGCAGGACCTGTTGCGACTTCTCGAGGGAATTCGCCCACCGCGTCCGGCGGCGCCTATGGCTGCGGGTCGTCCGATGGGCGCGAAGTCGGCAATAGCGTGGGAACGCCGGCATTTGCTGGCAGTGTGACAGCCACATCCGGGGATTTCGGCGTCGATTTCAACCCTCCCAGTTCGGGAACCCATCTTAATTTGTCGACCACCTCGTGATAAGCCTGGTGGGTTTTAAAGCGCTCGCGGCGCACAACCCGATCGCTTTGCAGCACCTTTTCCCAACCACCGTGGTGGTTTTCAAAGTACCAGACCTCAGGTCGCCAGATCACTTCGTCGCCGCTGTCGGAGTAGAACTTGTTGCGTTCGAGTCGAACCAGCATTACCGCGCGGTTGTGGTTTCCTTTGAGCAGCGTGACTTCATTCACGTTAAAAAATGAAAGTACCTTGGTCAGCACATCTTTCATCTGCTGGCGATCGTCATCCGTCAGCTCGGTGGCGCCCGGTTTGTCCGGAACCCGGCTATACCAGCCCATGTCTATCCCCTGCAAAACGGTGCCATCTTTCAGCGTCAGCCGCGCCTCATAGGCGCTGCCGGATATCGGATCGTTAAAGGTGATGGTTCGATCTTTGACAACACCGCTAAGCGTGGTTTTAGGTTCCTTTTCAGTTGTGGCCTCGGCCTTTCCCACACTCAAGTCTGATGGGATCGTAATGGTAATCGTGCCGGCGCGAGCGATTGACGCGCACGAGATCAGCAACAAAATTCCGGCAATAGTGTTCATATGCCGAATTAACGCCGAGCGCTGAACGCACAGGTACCCAGACAGCACCAAGCGGGCGGTGGGCACTACGCTCTCATTGATGTCGTCGCTCGTCATTTGAACATTCGGCATGTGAGATTTTCAGCGCAGCTTCGTGTCGCTGTTGCTGATGCCTCGGAGCGCGAGTTTCAGCGCGTCGACGTTGCTGGCCAATCGCATTGCTTCGCTGATGTCGATCAACTGTTTATTGAATAGCTCCACCAGATGCTGGTCGAAACTCTGGCTTCCCGATTCCCGATTTCCGACGCAGCCTTTGAGCTTGTCAAACTCCCCTTCGAGGATGTATTTGCGCACCAGAGGAGTGGCGATCATGATTTCGTTGACCGGGATTCGACCCTTGCCGTCGCGCCGTTTGGCCAGACGCTGGCAGACAATGGCGTTAAGGTTCATTGCCAATTGCTCCTGCTGAAGTTCGCGTTGCTCGGGAATGAACAGCGAACTCACGCGTCCAATGGTCATCGGCGCGTTGGTGGCGTGAACGGTGGTAAACACCATGTGCCCGGTGTCAGCCGCTCGTAAGGCGGTGGTCAGCGAGAAGCTGTCGCGAATTTCACCGATTAGAATCACGTCCGGATCCTGTCGCATCATCGCGCGCAGGGCATATTCGTAGCTTTCAGAGTCGGTGCCCACCTCCACCTGGCTGACCAGCGATTTGGCGTTCTCATGCTGAAATTCGATCGGGTCTTCCACCGTGATGATTCGCTCGGCGCGGCTCCGGTTGATCTTGCCGATCACCGCCGCCAGCGAGGTTGATTTGCCCGACCCGGTGGTGCCGCTGACAAAAACCATCCCGCGCTGATAATTGGCCATCTCTTCGATCTGCGGGGGGAGATTCAAGTCTTCGAAGTTAGGGATCTTTGTAACGATACGGCGCATGACAATCGCGTATTTCTCGCGGCTGTGAAACAGATTGGTTCGAAAGCGTGGCTGGCCGGCTCCCATCGTGTAAGCGATGTCGACCGACCCTTTGTGCGTCAGGATGTCGCGCTTTTCTTTTGGGTCGGCCTGGGCATCCAGAATCTTGTTGACGTACTCGGTCATCAACTCATCGGTTAAGGGCAGCACATCAAGAAAGCGGGCCCGCCCGTCAACGCGAATCATCGGCACACTATCCGACTGAAGGTGGATATCCGATCCGTTAATTTTAACCGAGGTTTTCAGAAAATCGTGCAGGGTGAGCCGACGCTCTTCCACGTGAATGTGCGGTTGAGGCGAGGTGCGGTCAATATCAGCGTTGTGCGGGGCCAACTCAGATGCGGGCATGATGGTTTCCTTGAACAAAAAACGACTGGATCGGGATAGGAATTATTGCCTGTGTGGAGGAAGTTGGCAATCTAAATCCTGGGCACAGAGCGAGGTTATTTATAGTAAAACACCCGCGCGAGACGCTTGCGGCATGTCGCGGTATTATGCCAGCATGAATGCCAGGGTGCTCACGCTCGTTGCGCTGCTTTTATTGTGCGGCGGCTGTGCAACCGAAACCCGGACCTATTCCCTTATTGTCCGAAACGAGTTGACCACCCCGGTGGAAGTGTGCGTGACTAAAATGTACGGCCCCGACGAGGCCGGTTGGGAATCGCCCGAGCAACTGGCAGCACCTCCCCATCCCGCCAGCGATCAGACCGCTCCCGGCGCGGTGCTGCAGCCGGGAAAGACCGCGACACGCGGCCAATTTACCGGGCGGTTCGATCGCGATCGTGGACGGGCCATCCTGCGGATTTATGCCGGAACACCCACGCTGACAGAAATGAATGCCATCAGCAGCGGCAGTGAAAACCGAGTGGATATCCCGCTGCTGCAGGGCGAAAATCGATTAGCCATTCTGCGGGACGAAGAGGGTCGAATAAAAGCAGTACGTGTCAGCGGCGCATGGCCCGCCACGCAACCGGGGAACCCGTAAATGTCATATCAGGAGCACCTACAGAACGTGCGCGGCACAACTGGCCGCTGTGCAATCATTACCCTGAGTGACACGCGCACGATCGACACAGACAGCAGTGGCAAAAAGATCGCTGAATTGCTCGCACAAGCTAATCATGCGGTTGTGCATCGCGAGGTTTGCAAGGATGACCCGGCGGTTTTCAAACTATCGATGGAGCAGCTCATTGCCCGTGCGGATATTGACGCGATCCTGACCACCGGTGGAACTGGAATCAGTCGACGGGATATGACAATTGATGTGTTGGACGAACTCATCGATCAGTCGTTGCCGGGCTTTGGTGAGTTATTTCGCATGCTCAGCTACCAGCAGATTGGCAGCGGCGCGATGCTGAGCCGGGCCAGCAGCGGCATCGCCAGGAGGGAAGCTGGTCTTTGCAATGCCCGGTTCACCGGCGGCGGTCGAATTGGCAATGACAAAACTGGTTTTGCCGGAGATGAAACACCTGTTGGACCAGTTGCATAAATGACGCGAAAACAGAGAGTCATATCTCGCTATTGGGACTTGCAACACCGGCTTTGGCCTTACCTGTTTATTTCACCGTTTCTGCTCATTTTTTCGCTCTTCTTCATCTATCCGCTGCTGCGCAGTCTCGCGTTAAGCTTCTGCTCAACGATCGGACCACGGCATGTTCGGTTCATCGGACTGAGAAACTATTACTACCTGTCCCACGACGTCATTTTCTGGGCAGCGCTGGCCAATACCGCCATTTATGTGGTTCTGTTTCTCCTGCTTCAGATCCCGCTGTCTTTGTTCCTTGCGGTGCAGCTCAATCATCAGCGGGTGATCGGTCGCCGCCTGATGCGATTCGCATTTTTTTCCACAAGCCTGGTGGGACCGGTCTTTGTCGCGGTGATTTTCTCGCAGTTGTTGAATCCCCGGCATGATCTGATAGCCGCGGTGGTCAGTCACACGATCCGGCGGCCCGTCGCGCTGCCGTGGTTGACGCATCCGGTGATGGCGAGAATCGCGGTGTTAATTGCGTGGCTTTGGCTGTCAGTTGGCTTTGGAATGATGTATCTGCTGGCCGCGCTGCAGGCGGTGGATCCGCAGCTATATGAAGCAGCCGATCTCGATGGCGCTGGCACTGCCGATCGCTTTCGGCATATCACACTGCCGGGCGTGCGCCCTGTGCTCGGTTTTCTTATTTTGGTTGGTTTAATCAGCGGATTTCAGCTCTTCGAATTGCCATATGTTCTGCTGCAGGGGCCCGGACCCGCCTATGCAGGATTTACTGTCGTGATGTATTTGTTCAGCATGGGTTTTCAGCAGGGAAACCTGGGATATGCCTCGGCTATTGGCTGGGCGCTTGTGCTTGTTAACGTCCTCTTCACCGTTCCAGGATGGATAAAGGGTCGAGGATGGGCACCGAAGACTCACGAATGATTGCCAGTAAGTTGAAAACTCCGCTTTATGCCCGATCGGCCCTGCTAACGGTGGCAGCATTAACCAGCGTTGCCCCGCTGATCTGGCTTGTGTGCGCCACACTCAAATCGGGTTCGGATCTATTTCAATACACCCTTGTGCCCTGGCAGCATCTGGACCGGCTGACACTGGCCAATTATGCAAAGCTTTTTCGCGAGCATCCGTTTGGTCGCTGGATGCTCAATTCTGTTTTTCTCGCTTCGACGCAGACGGTAGCCGCCGTCATCCTTGCCAGCCTCGGTGGATTTGCCACCGCGAAATATCGCTTTGCCGGTCGCCGGGTCATTCTTGCGATGCTGCTGGGGATTATGTTCCTGCCGTATCAGGTGTTGCTGCCCAGCAGCTATGAATTGATGCATACGCTGGGTTGGTTGAATTCTTACTGGGCGATTCTCGCGCCGGGTCTGTGAGCGTGTTCGGGCTGTTTCTGTTTAACCGGGCGATGCGCGGTGTGCCGGACGATCTGCTGTCAGCAGGCCGAATGGATGGCTGCAGCGAGGTTCGCCTCTGGTGGGAGATCGCCGTTCCGCTGGTTCGCCCGATGATCTCCGCATTTACGTTGCTGAGCTTTACCGCAAGCTGGAACAGCTTTCTGTGGCCGCAGATCGTGCTTCAGGATGAGGGGAAATACACGCTGCCCATCGGACTAGCGAATCTCAGTGCGCTGCCTGACACACAGGCTGACTACGGCGTCGTGCTGGCTGGCACACTGCTGAGCATTCTCCCGGTGGCGTTGCTGTTTTTCGCTTTGCAGAGAGATTTTGTCGTGGGTCTCACAACCGGGGCAGTGAAGGAGTGAGCGGGCAAGGGATTGGAAACGGCTGGTTCTATCGTGCGCGATTTGTCAGTGGTTTGACGCTCCGCGCTTGCTTCCTATAATGCCGCCGCTTGCAATCCAACCCTCTCATGCACCCAGGAAGGAGTCCATGCGTGCGTTTCAGTAGCGGCTCGATCCTGGTGATCATCCTGCTCTTTTGCTGTAACGCGCTTGCTGCTGACCCAACATCCCCGCGTGCAGCTGATTCGATCACGATGAAATCCGCCCGGGCCCAGTGCTGGGACCAGTCCGATGCCAGCGTGGTAGAACTTACCGGATCGGTCCACATCTCGCTGGAAACCGCTAAAATGTCTTCTGACAATGCGGTGGTGTGGATCATGCCCAATCCAGGCGGGCCTGCCGATTCTCACAAGGTGCAGATCGCGTTGATTGGCCAGGGTCTGCTGCAGCAGGATGGTGTGCTGCGGATGGATCGACGCCTGCTGGTGAACGCGGTGGTGACGGGCAACATTCAATTGATTGGTGATCGCGCGACGGGGGCGGACGAATCATCGCCGCTTTATAACGATGCCGCCGCCCTTCGTGCTGGAACACCAACAACAACCCCATACGTTCCCATTTCGGCGCCGTCAGCAACCGTCGCGCCGATCCGACCGCCGCAGATACCACCTGGAGCGATCGTTCCGCTGGAAGGCTTGCCCGGTACTACTCAAGCTGTCACCGGGCCGACCAGCAACCCCTCAGTGGGCAGTTCGCAATCTCCCTGGTTTCGGGTTGCTTCAATCCCCGCGCCAGCCATGCCGCCGGCAAAAACGACTGCTGCGGTTCCTGGACGGGTGTTGCAGTTTGATGGTGACTACCAGCGTGTCATCACCTCCGACGGAACTCTGGCTGCGGTCGTCACCAACGGAATCACCCTCAGCTATCGCGATCCCCAGCAGAATTTGATGGAGTTCGTTGCCAGGAACATGGTGTTGTTCACCAATTTGAAGGATCTCAAGGGGATAAGTGGCGGGCAAGACACCCGGCATTTTATTGCTGACCATATCGTCTCGGCGTATTTCGAAGGCGACGTGCAGGTATTCGTCACCCCGGCGAGCACCACCACCAACGACCTGCGCATGCGCCGAATCATGTTTATTACGAGTTTGCCACCGATCGGGCGATTATGACCGACGTGGTTTTTCACACGGTGGATCCAAAGAAGCAGTTACCGATTTTCATGCGAGCAGCAAAGCTTCGGCAGCTCTCACTGGACGAGTTCAACTTCGATAGCGTCGAGCTGACCGACAGCGCGTTCGCTGCTCCCACTTACAGCATTCGCGCTTCACATGCCTATGTGCGAAGCGAAGAAACCGGTAACGCCGTCGAAGGAGCGCGCGTCACATTTGAAGCCGACAATACCACTATCAATGCACTTGGAATTCCGTTCTTTTATTTCCCCGCGCTGTCGGGAACCATGAACACCAAAGGCCTTCCCCTGCGAACTGTCAGCTTTAACAATGACACGGACTTTGGCACGGGTATTCGCACGCGATGGGGATTATTTGAGACAATTGGTGTCGTTCCTCCGAAGGATCTGGATGTTTCTTACACGCTGGATTACCTGAATCGCCGCGGACCGGGCGCTGGCGTCGACGGAACATATTCCGGTGGATTTGTCAGCGATACCACGCGGCAACCGTGGAATTTTCAAGGCGATCTGCGTTCGTATTTCGTCGACGACCACGGGACTGACGTGCTCGGCGCAGCCCGCAGCGATGAAAAACCGACTGACGCTATCCGTGGCCGCGTCATTTACGAACACTCGCATTATTTCCCTGATGACTGGGAAGCGCAGATCCGCCTGGGGTATGTCTCAGATTCCAACTTCATGGCTCAATGGTTCAACGATGAATACATCAACAGCATGGCGCTGGATGATTCATTTTACTTAAAGCATACGCACGATTCCGAAGCGTTCAGTTTTCTCGTGCAGGCGGATCTGAGTCGGGCAATCAGCAACGCCGACGAGGAGCAGCAGAACCGCGAAGTCTCGCGACTGCCGGAACTGAGCTATAACCGCGTCGGTGACAGCCTGGCGAGTGACCGTCTCACATTTTTCAGTGAGAACAGCGCGTCTGAATTGAAGTTTGTGCGCAACACCCAGTCGCTGGCGCAGCAGGGGTTTTATCCTGGTGTCGAACCGGGGTTAGCATCCTACGCATATACCGGCGATCCCGGAAGGACTACCACACGCGGCGATTTCCGCGAAGAACTGGACCTGCCGCTGAGCGCGGGAACCTTCAAGGTTGTGCCTTATGTATTTGTTCGCGACACGCCGTACTCGCAAGGCGTGATTCCCTCACGGAATCCGCCGAATCACAACATACTGCCCGCTTACGTGCAGACCTCTGGCGCACTCAATCGATTGATGGCCGGAGGCGGCATGCGCCTCACGACCTCATTCTGGAAAGTGGACAATACTGTCGAATCCGATCTCCTGGACCTGCACCGCATTCGCCACGTGATAGAACCGGAAATCAACATGTTCGCCAGCACGAGCAATGTCGATCAGAACCGGATTTTTATTTATGACCCGCAGGTGGACGGGCTGAACGACATCACGGCCGTGCAGTTAGCGCTTCGGCAGCGCTGGCAAACCAAGCGCGGCGGGCCGGGGCGTTGGCGTAGTGTGGACGTCTTTACGCTGAATATGTATCTGAACTACTTCGGCAATCAGCCGAGCAATCGCTTTCGCGATCCGGTCGATTTCCGCGGGCTGTATTTCTACGGAAACCCCGAAGCCAGCGTGGCACGCAACAGCGCGAATATGGATGCCACCTGGCGTGTCAGCGATTCCACCGCGATTTTGACCGACGTGGAGCAGAACCTGGACAAAGTACGCCTCGCGACCGCTGCCATCGGACTTGCGATTCAGCGTGACCAGCGGCTCTCGTATTTTGTCGGAGCCCGGTATATCGCCGATCTCGATTCCAACATCGTTACAGTGGAGGCAACCTATAAGCTGGATGAGAAATACAGCCTGAGCGCAAGCCAGAGTTTTGACCTGCGCAGAGCAAAGATGTCTTCTACAATTTTTCGATGACGCGCAACTTCGATAATCTGTCGATGTCCGCCCGGTTTTTCTTCGATCAATCCACCAGCAACCAGGGCTTTTCATTCAGCATTCAGCCCTTCGGGCTGGGCCGGGGCGTGGGTGCCGATCAGCAGGGTATTCAGCAGTAGTCTCAGGGGTGGAGTTGAACTATAAAAGTGGCAGACGCCGATGCAGGGGCTAAGCAACCTTAGATTTGGCAACTGGAGTCTCACCCCACTGCATCCACAGCCGATCCGATAGGGAAGCTTTTGAAAATCGAACTCAGGTCGACACCACCGCTTTTTTGAGCCGATTGCAGTGCGGAGTTCAGGTCATTTTGAAATTGCTGCGGCGTAACCCCGAACGACTTTAAGGTCTGCACGAACGAATCAGGAAGGCCGGCGTTGGTTTTGTCGGTACTGTCGGGGCTGGCGATTTCCTGGGTGGTAGAGGCGGTGGGATCGGTTTCACCGGTAGGGCTGAGACTCTGATTTTTAAAGATTTTCGTCAGCGCATCAGTGATGGTCTGGTTCGCATCGGTTGCCGAGCCGCCCGTACCCACCGATTGCAGCGCGGAGGTAATCGCGTTGGCAAGTTTTTCAAATCCGCCGCCCCCGTGCTTGTGACGATGCCCGCCGGTGACGGGGGTGCTCGAGCTTGAATTCGATGCCGCTGCCGCGCCGCTGTTATTGGAATTGCTTGAAGTCAATCCCTGGATGAACTGTAACAATCCAGCGCCTGCCTGTGCGATAATTGCTGCTGACATCAAAAACTCCTGGAGAAATATCGGTCCAGGTACCTCGCGTGGTGCCTGAATGCAGATGTTATCGGCCACAGATTTTCGTTTGCATGAGCGACAAAACATAAAAGTTACCGGATATAGCCGATTACATTCCGGTTCCAATTGTGTGCCCCATTGGCTACGGATGCCATTGCCGGGCATACTGCCGCTCATGGCTAATGACACTGGACTGGATGCTGAAACCATTCGTCTTCAGCAGGATGATTCGCGGGAAAAAAACTGGAAGCGATGGGGACCTTATCTGGCCGAACGGCAATGGGGAACGGTGCGCGAGGACTACTCGGCTGACGGGCAATGCTGGAGTTACCTCACGCACGATGAATCCCGCAGCCGCGCCTATCGCTGGGGCGAGGACGGCCTACTTGGTTTCACCGACCGCGAATGCCGGCTCTGTTTCTCGGTGGCCCTTTGGAACGATCGCGATGCGATCCTCAAAGAACGCTTGTTTGGTCTCACCAATCCCGAGGGAAATCACGGCGAAGATGTGAAGGAATGCTATTACTATCTGGATTCCACGCCCACGCATTCCTACGTCAAAGGCCTGTACAAATACCCGCAGGCGAAATTCCCGTACGACAACCTGGTCACCGAAAATCAGCGCCGCGGTAAGAACGAACTGGAGTACGAACTCATCGACACCGGCGCGTTCGATCAGAACAAGTATTTCGATATTCAGGTCGAATACGCGAAGAATTCGCCCGACGATGTGCTGATTCGCATCGTGGCTACCAACCGCGGTCCCGATCGCGCGGTGCTGCATCTGTTGCCCACAATCTGGTTTCGCAATAGTTGGTCGTGGGGCTCGACGCTGGAGAATGACAGCGCGAAACCAAAGTTAAGCAAGACCGGCCCGACTACCATCCTGGCGGATCATCCAAGCTTATCCAAGTTTCAGTTCGACGCTGAGTCTGTTTCCAACGGCGATGGGCCTCAACTTATTTTTACTGAAAATGAGTCTAACGTCACCAAGCTCTTCGGAGCCGAAAATTACTCACCCTATGTGAAGGATGGGTTTCACAGTTATGTCATTAGCGGCCGCGCCGAAAGCGTGAATCCCGCCAGTGTCGGCACCAAGGCAGCAGCGTATTATGCACTGGATATGGCCGCCGGGGCGGAGATGAAGATCCGCCTCCGCCTTACCCGGCTCGAAGAAGCGAGCCCCACTCCTTTCGGTCCTGAATTCAACAGGGTTTTTGCAAAGCGCATTGCCGAAGCAGACATCTTTTACAACAGGGTTCTGGCCAGTTGCCTGCCCGACACTGCCCGACTGGTTGCCCGACAAGCCTATGCGGGCCTCTTGTGGTCCAAACAGTTCTATTATTATGTTGTTAAAGAATGGTTGAATGGGGATCCCGACCAACCAAAACCCCCCAAAGGCCGAAAGCGTGGTCGCAACGCCGATTGGAAGCACGTCTTTGCACGCGATGTGCTGAGCATGCCGGATAAATGGGAATATCCATGGTTTGCTGCCTGGGATCTTGCATTTCATCTGGTGACGTTCGCAAAGGTCGATGCGAGTCTGGCAAAAAATCAGCTGCTCCTGCTGTTACGCGAATGGTACATGCACCCCAACGGGCAGCTGCCCGCATATGAATTTGCATTCGGGGACGTGAACCCGCCGGTGCATGCCTGGGCATGCTGGCGCGTTTACAAGATGACCGCCCCGCGTGTGCAGCGTGACAAGCTTTTTCTGGAACGTGTTTTCCAGAAGCTGCTGCTGAATTTTACCTGGTGGGTAAATCGTAAAGACCCCAGCGGCAAAAACGTGTTTGCCGGTGGATTTTTAGGCCTGGATAACATCGGCGTCTTCGACCGTTCCAGCCCGCTGCCGACGGGCGGCTCGCTGGAACAGGCGGACGGCACAGCATGGATGGCGTTCTATTGCGTCACCATGCTCAACATGGCTATGGAACTGGCGACAACCGACCCCGCGTATGAAGACATCGCCAGCAAGTTCTTCGAACATTTCGTCTCCATCGTTGATGCGATGAACACCCTGGGCGGCTCGGGGTTGTGGGATGAAACCGATGGTTTTTACTACGATCAGATTTTCCTTAACGGTGCCTCGACCCCGCTGAAGGTTCGATCCCTGGTGGGGCTGATCCCGTTAATCGCGGTGGCGAATATTCGGCTCGATCAGATGAACCAGCTGAAAGGGTTTAAACGCCGGACCCAATGGTTTCTGGACAACCGAAAGGATCTTGCCAAAAACATCACGTACATGGCCAGCAGCACCGGCCAGGCCGATGTGAGCGGGTCTTATCTGCTGGCAATACCGAGCAAGGAGCGACTGCTGCGCGTGCTTTCATACATGCTTGATGAAAATGAGTTCCTCTCACCGTACGGATTGCGATCGGTTTCAAAATTTCACAAGGATCACCCGTATGTTTACAACGCCGACGGCCGGGAATGGCGCGTGGACTACGAACCGGGAGAATCCACCTCGTCGTTGTTCGGCGGTAACAGCAACTGGCGGGGACCCATCTGGTTCCCCATCAATTTTCTCATTATCGAAGCGCTGGAACGCTATGATTACTTCTACGGGGAAACGTTGAAAGTAGAGTTCCCGACGCGGTCGGGAAATTTGATGACGCTGAAAGAAATTGCCCGACAACTCAGTCTTCGGCTGCTTCGCCTGTTCCTGCCGGATGAAAATGGAAGGCGCCCCTGTCACGGCGACGATGCCCGCTATGCCACCGATCCAAATTGGAAAGACCTGGTGCTGTTTAACGAATATTTCTGTGCCGACACCGGCCGAGGCTGCGGCGCAACGCACCAGACCGGCTGGACCGCACTGGTGGCGCGAATTATCAGTGGACTTGTTCCCGGCGGTGAGAGCGGAGCGGACACTACCACCGCCGAGGAATTGGCGGCGGCAATGAAGGACATTCGATGACAATCGATTACTTAAACCAACCGCATCCGCGGCCCCCGCGGCGTTCGTTTGGTCCATTCATCAGCGCCGGCCTCAGTACCGCATTTGCCACGGGTCTTTTGATCGCTTTGAAAGCGGGGCTGAAACTTACAATCATCACCACATTAGCGGTGCTCATCCCCGGGATGACCTTTGCCACCATGGCAATTGCCATCTCCATGGGCTGGATCTTCGTTGCCCTGGGTCGCTATAAAACCCAGCCGCGCTGGGTTTGGGGGGCGGCTATTTTAATGCTCGTTACCATGCTGGAGATGCTGGCGTTGACCTACCTGGCGGATGCCGCAAGCCGCGTGGAGTGAACCGGGATGTGTCGGCGGCATCTCAAAGCTTTCCCACCGCCGCGCGCTGGAGGGTTCTACCGCTGATGAGAATCAGGGACGGCAGCAGCAGCGGGCGTACGATGAACGTGTCGAGCAGCATCCCCAGGGCAAAAGCAAAGCCTAGCTGCATGAGAAGTTGCACATCCCCCGCCATCACGCTGCCCAGTGTGGCGGCCATGATTAGTCCGCAGGAACTGATAACCGGACCGGTAAAAATCAGCGCTTTCTCCGTGGCCTCCTTGCACGCCAGGGTTCTGGCTTCCTGCGCCAATCGAACGGCAAAGAAGATGCTGTAGTCTTGCCCGACGGCGATCAACACGATGAATAGCAGCATCTGCATCTTCCATTCCAGCCCCTGGTTTCCCATCAGCTGAAAGACCCAGGCGGTCAGCCCGAGCGTAGTGAGATAGCTTAATGCGGTGGCGGATAGAATGAACAACGCAACCGGCAGATCCCGCAGCACCAGCCAGACCACCAGCAGGATCGCCACGATCGCGAGCAGTGCGATGCGATGAAAGTCGTGCTGGGTGATGTCACGAAGATCCATCATCTCGGCCGTTGCGCCGCTGGAATAAATCGTCGAACCGGGACTCGCGGCGGCGGCCGCGCGGGCGATGACGGCGGCGTCGGTCATGGCGGTTCGTGTCAAAGGCGACACGTTCAATATCACCGATACCCGCATGGCTAGTCCGTCAGCGCTCACAAATTCGCTTCTGACACGCTGGCGGGCGAGCAGCAAAATACCGGTGTTAGCGGCTGTGCTGGCGTGCATCCCAAGCGGCTTGGAAAATCCGCGAGCGTTTCCCACGTCTGCCTGGGTATTCACCGCCGCCAACATGTTTTCGCTGGCTTCTATCCATTGCGCATTGTTCCGCGGATGGTCGGCTACCACGAGCAAATTCAGCGGAGCAATCTCTCCAGTCGGCCAATGGCGTTCAACCATCCCGGTTCCCCGTCGGGCCTGATATGTTGGCTTCAAACTATATAATGCATCGTAATTCCAGTGGATTTGCGCGCCTTTGATCGCTGGGATTCCCAACGTAATCAGCATCAGGATCATGATCGTCCAGGGCCGGCCTGATACCGCGCGGGCTACCGCCGGCCAAATGCGCGGCTGGCGTCGTTTCAATCGGCTCGATTGCAGGGTCGGCCAAAACGTGCGGGGACCAATGACCGCAAGCAGGCGCGGGAACCAGCGTCATGGCTGCCAGCGCCGCGACAGCGATCGCGAGTACCACCGCGGGGCCGGCATTACGAAATACACTCAGTCTAGCGAAACAGAACATGACCAGCCCGGAAATGGTCATCGCTGCCGACGATGCGATGGCCGGTACGCTGGTGGTAAGCGAACCGAGCACCGCGTCAGTCGAAGTTTTGCCCTCGTCCAGAAATTCGCGATAGCGGCTCATGATCAGCAGCGAGTAATCCACGCCTGCGCCATAAAGCAATACGAATGTGAAGATCCGCTCGGCGGTGCCGCTATGGATCCCGTATCCTTCGAGGCTGCCCAGAATCTTGAAGGTGACAACCGCGGCCACACTAATGCCAGCCAGGGGAATTATCGCCGCTATCGGCGCGCGATAGACCAGAAGAAGAATCGCGATTACCGATATGAGCGTGACAATGGTCGTTTTCTGATGACTCTTTTCGGTCGCGACCGCGTAGTCGTACCCGTAACCAGCCGACCCGGTCACGGCAGCGGTCACCCCCGGAGTGAGGCGATGCCCGGCCAGTGTGTTCTGAAGATGTTTGACGATACGCGCGGTGGATTTGGTGATGTAATTATAAGGTAAACCAACCCACACCAGGGCCGCGTGTCCGTCGTCGCTTATAAAAGGATTGGCTTTACCCGCCAGCGCGAAAGTGTTGGGCGTGCGGATGGAGACGGTGGAGAGTTCCTGGTCCAGATGTTCTTCGGGACTGGTGTGGAGGATTTGCGCGGCAAAGAGTTCAAAATTCGCCCGATCGTCAGCGTTGATCAGAGCATCGGGTTTTTCGAAAACGATGACTGCTGAGCTTAGCGCGCTCTTGTCGCCAAAGTGTTTAGAAAGTTGATCCAAAGCCCGGTGCACTGGCGTGTCGCCTGGAAGCAAATCACCGGTTTCACCCAGTGTGGTATCGCCCACGGGAACAAGCAGCGCGAGCCCCCCTGCCGCCATCAGCCAGATCGTGATGACCCACCAACGAAATTGAAACACCAGTCTCCCGATGCCGGGTAACTTAGCAGTGAAAATGCGATCGGCAAGGGTGCGATACGGCGGTACTCCTGAGAAGATCTCCGCACAAAAAAACCGATGGCAGCTCCCAGAAAATCCGCCTCGGGGCAGATCCAGAAGGTATACTGGGAGATAACGAGCCGGACGCCGGGTAGGCGTGGATGCAAACGCAGCATTGTTTACGGGAAACATCATCCCGCAGCTAAGCCATTTTAAACCGTGTTTTTTCAGCAAAAAAGAGCTTTTTTGCGTTCTAAAGGAAATCACGGGCGCGTGAAGCCGTTTTCTCTTAGAACATGGCGCTTGGTCGTCCGGTAATATAATTGTTATTCCTCGGCGGATTGTAATGTCCCGATGAGAGCGGCGTCTTAGTTGTACGGAGGCGAATGGTTGCGCTAGGAGAACGGTCTGCGCCGAACGGGCAAGAACTGCTTGCTGAGTTCATCCAGTACGGAAACCAAAAGCCGTTCGAGGAGATCGTGCGCCGTTATGCGGGCATGGTTTTCAATGTCTGCTTTCGGATCACCAAGGACAAACACGAAGCTGAAGACGCCGTGCAGGCGGTCTTTCTAACCCTCGCGCTGCAGGCAAAGCGTGGCGCTGAGATCAAGGCGCTGGGACCCTGGCTTCAGCAGGTCGCCAAGCGATTGGCGTTGGACGTTCGTCGAAGCAAGAAACGTCGCAAGACGCGGGAAGAACGCCATCACGCCGAGCAAACCGTCCGCCGCGAATCCATTCTCGGCGACACCCTCCCATCGGCAGATCTCGACGAACTGAAGACAGTTTTGCACGAAGAATTGCAGAAGCTTCCGGCCAAGTATCGAATGCCCCTGATCCTGCATTACTTTGGTGGATTGACGCGCGACGAAATGGCGGCGGAACTGAACTGCAAAGCCAGCACGCTGGGCGTCCGCATTTTTCGCGGGCGAGAAATGCTGGCGGGGCGCTTAAGCGGGCGCAGCATCCATATTTCCAGCGCAGCCCTGGCGGCATTGCTGGGGTACGCGGTGAAGCGCGCGGTTTCCGATACGCTCATTGCTTCAACGTCCTATGCTGCCACCGCGATGATGGCGGGCCATGACGGTTCGGGAATCGCCTCGGCGCATGTGATAGGGCTTACGCGCCGGGCTACCAATGCAGTGATGTTTACCAAGATAAAGACTGCCGCGATGACGCTGCTCATCGCCGGGTCGTCGCTTGGTGCCGGCGCAAAGGCTTTGCAGCTGCTTCCGACCATCAACATTCAGCATATTCTGACAGATCAGTTGAAGAAGCTGATGGAACCACTGATGCAGCCGCTGAGTCGACCGCTGATGAGCCAGGCACCAACGCGGCCGGCCTCGCCAATTGTGACGGCTTCCGGCGCGACGGGTTACGTTCCTCCGTTGATGGCGCAGCCGACGAGCGTGGTCGCACCAGCAATCGCAAAAGCGGCTGGGCCGAAAGTCGAGATCGCGCCGGCGGTTCCGCCGATGACCATTGCATCGAATACCGCGCCGGCCGCATCGGATTTAACGCCGCCGTATCTTCGGTATTCCAATGTTTCGGCGTCGCCTCCGGCAAAAGACGATTCCAAGGCCACACCGGCAGCGGTGGTCGCGGATGAATCTAGTGCAGCATCAGCGGGCATGGCCGCGGGGGGTGGTAGCGGAATGGGAGCAGGCGGCGCGGAGGGATATGCAGCCGCTATACGTGCAAATTATTCGAGCCCCATCGCCGGAAGGTCATCCGACATTTCCATCCAGACCAACAACATGGTGGTGGGCTCTGCATCAACTACGGCAGTGGCGTCGCCTAAGGTCGTTGCGATGCCAGCCGCTGAGATACAAGTGCCGGCTGTCGGTGGAACTGTCACCGAAACCAGCACCGGGTTGCTGCGCGGGTGGGGAACGATTCAAAAAACCGGTACGCTGCAGGTAAACGGCCAGATTGTCGCCGATGGAAGCGGCGTCGACCGAACGCTTAATCTCTCCGCCTTCTCAGCAGTGGAGACGGCGTCGATTGGCACTGGGTTGGCACCGTCGACAGCAACCACCAGCACTGTTGATGCGCCGGTCGGACCAATATGCGCGACACTCATTGGCGCGGCGAAGAATTCAATCAACGCTGCCAGCTGCTGTTTCGAATGCAACCGACAGTGCCGCTACTGGCAATCCCACGGCGTTGGTATCCGGTGTCATCAATCCACCGAGCAACGGCTGGTATGCGGTAAACCACGGACGCCTTTGCTTGGGCTTACAGGCATCATCCACAGATCCAAAAATTTTGACCTGGGGGTCGGATCCAGATGCCTCATCGCTGAGTTTGACCAACAGTGTGCGCCTCGCGCTGGGCAGCAGAGCCGCGGGGACCGAGGCGGATAACGCGTCGCCCACGCAGCTGGCGCTGCTGGCCCCGGATCGCAACGACGCGCCGAACATTTCGGAGATTTCCGGCACCCCGATCGGGCTTTGGAAGATCTACTCGCCTACCGGGTCGGTCGCTGATGCAAGCTTGACCATCTCCTATGATGACCTTCTGGCTAATGCCCTCGGCGCATCGCAGAGTTCTATTGAGCTGTGGACTTTGAATACGCCTTCAGACACCTGGCAGCTGGTCGATCCAACTTCGTTTGCTTTGGATACGGTGGATCATCTGGTGTATGGCTCGGCCGACGACTTCAGCTATTTTGCAGTGGCGGCAACGCCCGCGCAGGGCGCGGATGTGGAATTTATCCGCGCTCATCAACTCGCGGTCATAAACGATCAGTTAATCGCCAGCCCATCGGGTCAGTCGATCGGTCCGGGCGCGGGCGCATCTCAGTCTGTGCCTGAACCCGTGGCACTGCCGCTGCTGGCGCTGGGCGCGGGGCTGCTGGGCCGCCGACGCCGTTCTGTCTGACAACCGGCACATATAAAAAGTTTTATGCGGATATACCGAGCCGGGGCCAATCGCCTTTGGGTTTCTGTAACGCACTCGATCTATTGACGAAATGAATTTTGTAAACCGATGGATTCGTCGGCGTCTCACTTGCAGCGGCTTCGACCGCGCCCGGGTTGATGAAAGCGGCTCGGGCATGATGGACCTTCGGTCCGTGGTGTGACAGTCAACGGCGCGATTGTCGGCACCCGGACCGCGGGACCATCCTGTTCATCTCTCTGCTGGTTGGAAAAGATCACGGCGAGGCTGGCTTCTACGCAACCATCAGCGAGCCGCTCATTTCCGCCATTTCCGCTGCGGGTTTATTGTTGGAGATGACCACTGTTTCCCAGAGGTCAATGCTCTCCAGCTTATACCGGTAATCCACCATCACCCCGGTCTCCTGGATCAGGTCGTGCAGCACAAGATCGGTGCGCCAGCCCAGCTTCGTGCAGAGCGGGCAGAGCCATTTTTCAACCATGGCAATGAAACGATTGGTTGACTGGAAGTGGTTGACGATCACGATGCGCGAGCCGGGCTTGGATACACGCTGCGCTTCCTGAACGAGCTTGGCAGGATCGCTGACGACACTGATCACATGGCTGATAAAGACATGGTCGAACGTGTCGTCCGCAAACGGCAATCGCATGGCATCGGCCTGGAAGACCACCGCGCGATCAAGGCCGCGCTCGACGATTTTCTTTCGGCAGAGTTTGAGCATGCCTTCGGACAAATCCACACCGAATATGCGCGCATGCGAAGGGTAGAAGTTCAACGATGCCCCGGTGCCAATGCCCAGATCCAGAACGGCATCGGTGTTGGAGATGTTCATGTGTTCGATCGCCCGGGCGATACGACGCTTAACCAGTCGGCCAAACGTGGCGTCGTAAAACCCCGACTGAACATCGTAAATCTTCCGCGTGCTGGCTTCCTGCATCAAGATGGACACGACACGTTCCTTCCGTTCACAAACATTTAAGCAGATTTCGAAGGTTCATACTGTAAGGAAGTAATCCAGGCTTTGCCAACTCGGGAAGTTTCCCATTACGTTTCGGGAGCCAAATCAATGCTTTTCCAGCCGGGCTAAGCCTAATGGCACATGCTGGCGGCCGCGGCGTCAAGCAGCCAGGTCAGCTTGCCCTGAGGCTGAATGCCCTGGATCGGATACTTGCCCGGCGGGCCTTCCAGCACCTCCTCAAGCACTTTAGCTTTACTCTCACCGGCGATCAGCATCATGACTTCGTTGGCCTTGTTCAGAAAAGGATAGGTCATTGTTATCCGCCAGGCATTGAGCTTTTCGACATGGTTGGCAACGCAGCGATGATGGGTTTCTTTCAACGCGGCAGACCCCGGAAAAAGAGACGCGGTGTGCCCATCATCGCCCATGCCGAGCAGAACCAGGTCCGGGCCGCTGTCGCGGAATTTTTCTTTGAGCATTTTTCCGTATTCGATTGCTGCCTGTTCGGGAGGAAGCTCACCGCGCATGCGATGGATGTTACACTCGGGGATGGGAAGCTTCGAAAGCATCGCCTCGTATGCCATGCGATAGTTGCTGTCGGGATGGTCTGGCTCGACGCAGCGCTCATCACCGAAATAAATTTCCACCTTTGACCAGTTCAACTGCGATCGATACGGCTCTGAGGCAAGACATTCATAGAGCGTCTTAGGCGTGCTCCCGCCGGATAACACCAGCGAAAAAAAATGCTGGTTGTCAGCCAGCAGTGCATCAGCCTCGGCGATGATCCGCCGGGCAGTTTCCTCAGTCAGCGCTTTCAGGCTGGGCAGCACCTTTATTTCAGTGTTTGTCATTTTCGTAATCGTAGCTCGGAAAGAGGCGGAAGAAAATCAGAGAAATCGACCGGTAAAGCACCTTCCGTACATAAGAAGAATGATCCGCCGGTGAAGCGCCCCGTCAGCGGGCGGAAATTTCAATGATCGTGCGTAACGCCCGCAGAGCCCCCCCGCTATCGACGGCATGTGTCGCGCGGGATAGCCCTTCCTGGATGTCTCCTGTTTTGCCAGCAATCACCATGGCGGCGGCGGCATTTAACAAGGCAATATCCCGCCTGGGTCCTTTTTCGCCGGCGAGAACTCGGCCTATCGCGTCGGCGGCTTCGTCAACACCATTTACCTGCAGGTCCGAAAGCCTCGCGTTGGGAATGCCCAGATCCTGTGGGTCCAGCTTCCAGGTTCGAATCTGACCGCTTTTCAGTTCGCTGATGCGGGTGGGTCCCATCGTCGAAATTTCATCGAGTCCGTCATCGGCATGCACAACCCATGCGCAGTGGCTGCCCAGTTCCTTTAGCACTGCCGCCAGACGGTCGGTCAACTCGGGAGAGAATACCCCCAGAAGCTGATGGCGGGCATTAGCGGGATTGGTCAACGGTCCCAGCACGTTGAAGAGAGTGGGGATCTCAAGTGAAGCTCGGACCGGTCCGACGAATTTCATGGCCGGGTGATGCGATCGGGCGAACGCGAAGCAGATGTTCGCACGGGCCAGACATGCTGTCTGGGTCTGGCTGGGCACGTCCAGTTTCAACCCGAGTTTTTCCAGTACGTCTGCCGAGCCGGATTTGCTGGACGCACTGCGATTACCGTGCTTCACCACCTTCACGCCGGCGGCGGCGGCGATGAGCGCGGCGGCGGTGGAGATATTGAAGGTTCCCTTCACATCACCGCCAGTGCCGCAGGTATCCAGGATCACATCGCCGGTTTCACAGGAGACCGGGAGCGCTCTCTCGCGCATCACCGTGGCAGCACCGACCAGTTCATCCACGGTCGAACCCTTGGCTGCCAGCCCTACTAGCAAACCACCGATTTGCGCCTCGCTGGCGTCGCCGGACATGATGTGGTCGAACGCCCGCCGCGCTTCATCGCGGGTCAGATCTTCGCGGCGGCAGAGCTTCAGGAGAATGTCGCGCAGGGGATTGTGCATGGCGAATGGACAGGGCCGGCTATTCGATCACTTTTGCGCCGTCGGTCGCGGTGGTCACGAAAATCTCGGGCTTTTTACCGACCTTTTTTGGATATACGGTATTCAGGTGCGATGTCAGTGCGTCAACGCGATCGGGCGCGACCAGCGCCACAATGCAACCGCCAAATCCACCGCCGGTCATTCTACGCGCCATAGACGCCGTCGATTTGCAGCGACGCTTCAACCAGGTAATCCAGTTCCGGCGTGCTCACTTCGTAATCATCACGCAGCGAGTTGTGGCTTGCGATCATCAACTCGCCTACTTTTTTATACTCTTTTGCAATCAGCAATTTGGCAGCTTGCGTGGTTCTGTCGATCTCCCCGACGACGTGCCGGCATCGCTTGAAAACAATATCGCTCAGCTGCCCCCGTGCGGCGACGACCTGATCCATCGTCACGTCACGAAGCGCTTTGACTTTGAAAAACGCGGCCCCTTCTTCGCATTGTGCTCGGCGCTGGGCATATTCTCCGCCGCTCAGTTCATGCTTGACCAGGCTGTTGACAATGACCACGCGCAGTTCGGCCGGGTCGATCGGAATAAACTGTTTGGATAGATCGCGGCAGTCCAGCAGCATCGCGCTGCCCACCCTGCCGGCGGCAACAATCGTCTGATCCATGATTCCGCAGGGAACCAGCGCATATTGATGTTCGGCTTCCTGAGCCATCAGCGCGAGTTTCTGCGCCTCGACGTCGGTGTTCGTTAATGACAACAGTGCCCGCCCGGTGCCCACTTCCAGCGCCGCGCTGCTGGACAGGCCGCCGCCCATGGGAAGGGTATTGCTGAATATCGCGTCCATCCCGATCAGGCTGATGCGCGCTTCGATCAGCATCGCTGCGATTCCCCGGGAGTAGTTGGCCCATTTGGGTTCGCCGCGGGTGATTTTTTCTTTCAGTGAAAACTCGGCGATCTCCTTCGGATAAAGTGTCGAGGCAAGCCGAACTTTCCCATCGGTCCGCGTGCGATAGACGATCAGCACATGCGGTTCGATGGCCATCGGGAAGACAAACCCGTCATTGTAATCGGTGTGTTCACCGATAAGATTCACCCGGCCCGGGGCGCGCACAATGTGCATCGTGCCACCGCTGCCAAACGTTTCCTCGAACTGATGTTTTACGGCTCGATGGTTGGTGAACATTCGATGGAATGTAAGTCGGGGATGAATATCCATCAAGGATGCGTATATTGGGTCGGCGTCCTTGTGAACTGATTTTCACCTGTGGCGGATTGAACGAAATTCGATCTGATTTTATCGATTGATCCATTATGTGATCCATTGTGGCGCGACCAGCGAATCGATGTGTTCCGCATCGGCGGGTGACGACGATTCATACGACTTATGCACGGCAAATTCATCGTTTTCGACGGCGGCGAGGGATGCGGAAAAAGCACGCAGGTGCAATTGCTGAAGCAGCAGCTTGAGGCCGACGGCGCGCGACATCCTGCTGGTGCGCGATCCGGGAACCACCACCATCGGCGAGCTGATCCGCGGCATTCTGCTCGATCCGCAGCATGCGGAAATGGGCATGCGCTGCGAAATGCTTCTGTACATGGCCGCCCGTGCTCAGATGATGACCCAGACCATTCTACCGGCCCTGGCTGACAATCAGATTGTTATCAGCGATCGCTTTGTTTCGAGCACGCTGGCATATCAACTGGGCGGCGATGGATTAACCGCCGATGAGATCCGCGCGACTGCTCAAATTGCGATTGGAGGACGCTGGCCCGACATGACACTTATCCTGGACATGCCGCCTGAGCGCAGCATCGCGCGTGTGAAGCGCGCAAAAGACCGCATCGAATTACGTCCATCGGCGTACCATGAACAGGTGAGGAAAAACTATCTAGCGCAGGCACAAGCCATGCCGCAGCGTTACCGGGTTATCAACGCTGACCGATCGCCGGACGAAGTACATGCGGATGTGTTGATGGCTGTGCGATCTGTAGTGCGGGGCGAGCGCCCTTAAAGTCCCCGGCGGGAGGGAATCATGCCTGTGAGATCCTGGGATGACATTATCGAACAGCCGGTGGCAGTGGATCAGCTTCGGCTGGCGTGGCGAAGCGATCGCCTGCCACACGGGCTGATTTTTTCCGGGCCCGTAGGCGTGGGCAAAGCGACAACAGCTGCATTTCTATCGCAGCTGTTTTTATGTGAAGCACCCGAAGGCGATCAACCGTGTGGTAAGTGTGAGGCCTGTCGATCGTTTATTGCCGGCGGGCACCCGGATTTTCATATCATCACCAAGGAGTTGATCCGCTATCACGATAAAACTGGCAAGTCTAAAGGGATCGACCTGTCGATCCATGTGATCCGACCCGAGGTGGTGGAACGGGCGAGCAGGAAATCGTCGATGGGCCGGGGGAAGGCCTTTGTGATTGAGCAGGCCGATCTGATGAACGCAGCGGCGCAAAATGCCCTGCTGAAAACACTGGAAGAACCGGCCGGTCGCACACTGCTGATTCTGCTGACCGATTCGATCGGACAGATGCTTCCGACCATTCGCAGCCGGTGTCAGACGATCCGGTTCGGTCAACTGAGCCCCGCTGCGGTGCTACATGAAGTTCAGCAACGGGGCATCGCGGCGGCAACTGCCCAGAAGGCGGTAAAAGTTGCCGGTGGATCGATAGGGATCGCATTGCGGTGGATTGAGGATGGAGTGGTGGAAACAGCAGGCGAATTGATCGAACAGCTCGATCAAATTTTCGCTGGCAAATCTGCCGACGCTCTGCCGGACTGGTTCAAGGCAGCAGCAGAGACATATGCAGGAAAGCAGTTAAAGCGCGACGAACTGAGCAGCAAAGATCAGGCGAACCGCGAAGGGTTATCGCTGTATCTTCGCCTGGCGTCTGATGATGTGCGCGCCCGCCTGCGCGCCGAAACAGATGAGGATCGTCTGGAAAGGCTGTGTACCGTAATCGATGCAGTCGGCCGGGCAGAGCAATACCTGGATTCCAACGTAAACGTCGCGCTGATTTTTCAGCAGCTGGCGATAGCGTTGGAAACGGCCAGCGTTGCAGCGGGTTAACATCGAGCAAAGCCAAAGGCAGTAAAGATAGGTAAGCATTTTCCGGCTAATGCAGGCGTTGCATTCTCACGCGCTACGGATGAAAAATATTTCTCTTGGCCAAAATCATACGACTCGTTAATCTAAAAAAACGATGTTGCGAATGAGTTCGATATCGACACTTTCGCCTGACTTTCGGCCCAAAGCCGAACCCTGCCATCGCAGGCAGATGTTTTATACCGGTCGGGTCCAGGGAGTCGGTTTTCGTTACACGGTCAAGAACATCGCGATGCGACATAACATCAGTGGATATGTCCGCAATCTGCGCGATGGCCGCGTTGAGTTAGTGGTTGAAGGTCCGGGCGAAGAGATCGAACAATTGCTGACCGCTGTTCACGATCGAATGGGTGATTACATCCGTCATATCGATACAAACGATCAGCCTGCCACCGGCGAATTCAGCCACTTTCATATTCGCCATTGATGCCAGCCCAATCGCCTGTTGCCCCTCTGCTTTGCAACTGGAACTTCCCTCATTTCCTGTACTGATCGATGAGAATCTTCGGCAGAATTTGTCGAGTTGACGGTCCCTTCCACAAGCTGCTGTATCGATCGATAAACAAAGTGCGATGAAACGGCGGAAGCAGGCTGAAGTAATCTACCTGACCGAAGGAAGTTGGCGCGGTCGGCGGGCCCGGCAGGCGTTCAAGACGATAGACGAAATGGAGATTGGGCGTGGGGCCCTTAGATTTGTCGTACGCATTCGGCGGAGTCACCAACCTTGCATCGTTGATGTGCCCTGAATTGTCGGCTTCTGTCCAGTAGTTGTGCTCAAAGCCTGCATCGATTTGCAGATCGCTTACCCCGGCGTCTTTCAGCCGATCGATGGCAACCACACGCGCTCGACCCAGCGCATTCAACTCCTGGGTTGATGCAACCGCGTATAAAGCAAAAACCAACAGCACCGCCCAGGACGCAGGCGGGACGCGCGAAAGACCGCTTTGCTGGAACACCGCAAAAAGACAGATACCCGCAAATGGAATCAGCGGCAGCAAATGTCGATCGAATGCAACGCTGAAGATGCACCGCGTAAGCTCGAGCCCGAGATACGCTGCCGAGGTAATCAATATCGCCTGTACCGCGATGTTGGAATCAGCCGGACTGAGAAAAAAATCAACGGATTGTCTCATCGCCCGGCCCGGGTGTTTCGCCCAAATCACAGCCGAGGCTAACAACATTGAAACGGTCGCACACACGGCAGCAGAGACGCCGTATCGGATAGGATGGGTGAAAAAAACTGGCCGGTCACCGCCCAGTTCGTTGGAACCCAGAACCCCCGTGATGGTAATCATGTTTTCCATCCACGGCATCATCAGCTTGTGGTAATGATGCGTCACCCCGAGCAATCCCATGAAGATGACCAGCGCCAACCCTGATTTTACGGTCGACAAACGATGAAACACCGCCACCGCCACGGGTAGCACAAGCATTAAAAGCGTCAGCCCGACCCACATCATCGAAACGAATTGCGTTTTTGGATGTCTTAGTGCTTCGTGTACGTAAGAAGACGAAGGTGGATCGGGGATGGAATAAGCTTGCCGCGCAAACCAGCGCTGCATGATGACCGCTCCACCGAAGACAACCAACCAGCCCAGAATGCAGGCAGCGGGGTACGCGATCCGCTCGCGCTGCTTCCACCCGAGCAATGCGAGGTAAGGCAGCGTACTCAGCGGAACAATCCAGACGATCTGCCGACTGCTCCCGCCTATCAGCGCAACCAGCGCCGATTAAAATCCAGGCAATGGATTTCGATGCGTGAGCACGCACCAGCGCGTACATCGATAACAGCAGAAAAAACATGCCCGGCACATCGGTCATGAACGAAGCTTCAAGCGGCATGAACAACGGCGATAAAGCGAGCGTAAGCGCTGGTGAAAAAGGCAAAAGCCGGATTTAAACCCGCCTGCCGCGCAAGGTAATAGGTGATAGCAACACAACCAGCGGCCATGGGTATCGTGCTGGCACGCAGCACGTTGAACGAAAACCCGAACAGCTTCACCCATAACAATCCCCAGTAGGCCTGGGCAATGACAGGCGGGGAAGACCAGCCGTTGTAAACCAGATGGCCGGTGATATTCAGCTGCTTGACCGTCAGGGCCCAGGTCCAGTCGTCATTGAATGCAATTTGAGCGAATGGCCAGGACAGCAACAACGCAGCGATTGCGATGAAAACGCCGAGCACCGCATTTCGAAAATCAGTTCGAGTAGACATCATCAGCAATCGACGTCGCAAGAGTAATCGCCTGACGTTCCGATGTACATTCCGATCGTTTGGGCAGCTATGCTATCTGCCATGACCGAACTTCCGGTTGATACGCTGCTCAGTGTGGACCAGGCGATCGCGATTCTCGACGCGGCACCTGTGACGCCGAGGGTGGTTCGCCTGCCCTTGATGGAAACGATGGGGATGCGTCTGGCCGAGGACGTGTTGGCGGATCGCGATTATCCGCCATTCGATAAAGCGGTGATGGATGGATTTGCGGTTCGCTCCGTGGATGCGAGTCATCCGGGAGTGGAACTGAAAGTGGTTGGGACCATCGCAGCCGGTCGAGCAGGCTGCGAAATCATCCGCGCGGGAGAGTCAGCCGCCATCATGACCGGAGCGCCGCTTCCGGCCGGGGCCGACGCGGTGATTCCGGTCGAACGGGTCTCTCGCGGAGACGGAAAAATCACGCTGCATGCGGTCGTCGGAAAGGGGCAGGCGATGGCCCGCCGCGGCAGCGACTGCGCGTCCCATAAATTACTCCTTTCGCGTGGCACCCTTATGGGCCCGGCCCAATTGGGCGTGGCCGGCACCGTTGGAATGGTAAGCCTAGCCGTTTTTGACGCGCCGTCGGTCGCCGTTTTATCAACAGGCGATGAGCTGATTGACATCGACCAGGTGCCAACTGGTGGACAGATTCGTAATTCCAACAGCGTGATGATGCTCGCCCTGCTCAGGCAACTGGGCTGCCGGGTGCGAAACC
This sequence comes from uncultured Phycisphaerales bacterium, assembly GCA_963792535.1. Lineage (GTDB taxonomy): Bacteria > Planctomycetota > Phycisphaerae > Tepidisphaerales > Tepidisphaeraceae > CBDAQA01. The sequence goes on along the minus strand of CAWBWQ010000003.1, from coordinate 232,620 downwards.
TGGGAATCGCGGCGGATGATCCTCAGCGTATTCGGCATTGCATTGAGGACGGGCTCCGCGCGGATGCGCTGTTTATCACCGGGGGAATGAGCATGGGCGAACATGACTATGTGCCCCGAATCCTGCGAGAACTCGGTTTGAAACTGGAGATTTCAAAGCTGCGGATAAAACCTGGAAAACCATTCGCGTTCGCGCGAGACGGGGGTGGGCGAATGGCTTTCGGATTGCCCGGCAATCCTGTGAGCGCGTTCGTCTGCACGGTGCGCCTGGCTGCCCGCGTGTTCGCGCGCATGTCCGGCGGATCTCCTGATATGCTGACGATCCAGGGCATTTTGGATGGTTCTCTCCCCGCCAACGGCCCACGCGAACTTTACCTGCCGGCGCGCCGCAAAGGCCAGTGCGTCACACCTCTGATTCCAAACGGCTCTGCGGATCTGTTTACCCTCGCCACAGCAAACTGTCTGATTTTACGCCGCGAGGGCGAATCGGCACTGGCGAGCGGCGCAGCGATCACAACGATCGACATTCCGGGCAGCTGAATACACCAGCATAAATTGCAGCTTCCTGCGCATCTGCCAAATCAGTGCAGGCTCGCCTGCGGTATGACGATGCTGATGGTGTGAGTTCCTCGGTAATCGACCATATTCCTTCCTTGAAAGCCACGACCGAAGACCGCGACGGGAAAACATTATTGGCCCTCAGCGGCGCGATGATTTTTCCGGGGGCCGGGCACTTCCTGGTCGGCAGTTGTTACATGGGGTTGCTCTGGTTTGCCCTGGCGGTGGGGATTGTGCTCGGGTGTGTCGAAACTTTGGCCGACCCTCGGTATATCCCGATGCTTGCAATCCTTGTCCCCGCCGGCGCAGGCGTGGGGCTGCTTCAATTGCTCGATGCGCTTCGGGCGGGCCGGGGATCTGGCAAACCGGTCGTGAACGAGCCGGCTTTTCGATATCCAATTGCGATTGTCATCCTGCTGAGCAGCCTGTTCTGGCAGCACCGGGTCATCGCCTATCTTCAGAACCATGTTTTTGAGATCTGCTACACCCCTACTCCCAGCATGGCTCCGCTGCTGCAGGTGGGCGATCGTTTCGTCACGTTGAAATCTCTCCCGGTGAGTCGATGGGATATTGTCGGTTTCAACTGCCCCCCCGCTTACAAAGGCGTCGCCGGCGACCGCTGGATGAAGCGAGTTGTAGGCATGCCTGGTGAAAAAGTCGAAATCACCGGCAATGGTGTGCTGATTAACGGCAAGCACATGGATCTTCCTGCTGAGGCGGGGCCTTACCTGGCGATTGACCGCACCGGCCAGCCACTCGCCGGCCGCTCGCGCACTTTTGCCGCCAACGGTTGTTGGGGCCGACCGATCACCCTCGGAGCCGATGAATACTTCCTGCTGGGCGACAACAGCCTGGAATCGACCGATGCCCGCTATTGGCCGTCGATTGAAGGACATCAGCCCGGCGCGATGCCATCGGACCAGATCACCTGCAAAGTCATCGGCATCTGCTGGCCGCCGGCGCTGGCGGATGTTTTGATCAGCAAGTGTCACCCCGCCTCTGGTTAATTCGCGGCAACTGTCCTTTAATAGTCGCATGGCATCAATATTGGTAATCGCTCCGCATCCCGATGATGCAGAGCTGGGCATGGGCGGCACAATCGCAAAGCTCGTCGCGCAGGGGCATCGACTACATATCGTGGATATGACCAACGGCGAACCAACGCCGCATGGCTCGCCGGAAATTCGTGAGAAAGAATGGACCGCTGCGGCAAAAGTGCTGGGCGTGAATCGATCGCTGCTGGGTTTAAAAAACCGTGAAGTGCAGCACACGATTGAAGCACGTCATCGGCTGGCGGCTGTCATCCGCGCACATCGCGCAGACTGGTTATTTGTTCCTTATCCGGTCGATGCCCATCCGGATCATGTTGCGGTGACAAAAATCGCCGAGGACGCACGCTTCGACGCGAAGCTGACCAAGAGCAGCATCCCCGGCGAGCCGTACCACCCCAAGCGGATCATCTACTATTTCTGCACGCACCTGAAGATGAATTTCACACCTAACTTCTGCATCGATATCAGCGACACAATTCAAACCAAGATAAAATCAGTAGAATGCTATGCCAGCCAGTTCATCGGCGTAAGTGGACACGTGCCTGAAATGGTGCAGGCCATTTCCGCGTACTTCGGATCGCGCATCGGAACGAAACACGCTGAGCCCTTTTACACGCATGAGATGCTGGGTTTTGGCGGACTGGATCAGCTGATTTGAACAAGAACGCTGCGCCCTTTACCTCAAGGCAATCCGCTGCAATCTTCACACGGCCTTCAGGCACGTGCTGATAGGATCATTCCATCAAGCATCAGCTTTTGCTGAGGGCGGATTTGTTTTGGTTTCGTGGAGATCACGTATGCACCGGTATTTAAGATTTCTATCAGCGATGTTTCTTCTCGCGGCGGCAAGCGCCGTCCACGCTCAGCAACAACCCGGTGGTGGACCGGGAGATAACGGCGGCATCCCGGGGCGGACCGGGCGGCGGACCAGGCGGCGGACCGGTGGTGGGCCCGGTGGTCCTGACGGCGGTCCTCCGGATCCTGAGCAGATGCGCAACATGATGGATCGTCGCGTTAAAAAAGCGATGCAGGTCACAGACGATGTCTGGTCCACCCTGAAACCGCTGATCGACAATGTGCAGGAACTGGAACATCAGTCGGATACCGGTCCATTAATGCACGGACCCCCGCATCCAGATGATCAGGACGGCGACAATCAGGACGACCGCCCGCGGTCACCGATCGAATCTGCTATCAGCAACTTGAAAAAAGTTTTGACGGATGACGCATCGACCGACGATCAGGTCACGCAGGCGATGCAGGCTGTCGAGAATGCAGAGGAAAAGGTAAAGGATGATCTTCAGGCAGCCCGCAAGGAACTCAAGGCAGCGGTGAATCTGCGGCAGCAGGCCGTGTTAGTGGCCCTTGGCATTTTAGATTGAAACAACCTGCGCAGGCCTACGCGACTCGACGTTTTGACGACCGGGGGCCGCAGCCCGTTCACTTTCAGAATAAGATCATCGCTTGATGCGGGCAGACCCGCCGCCGAAGACGTGCATCAATTCTTCCAGGTCGATCTGGCTGGTGTCGCCGCGGGTGGACTGCAGCAAAGCTCCGTGTGCCGCGGCCAGATCCACGCATTGCTGGGGGGTTTTGCCGGTTAAAAATCCATAGGCAAAACCGCTGCTGAAACCGTCCCCCCCGCCCACGCGGTCTTCGATCTCAAGGTTGTTGAATTTTCGACTGTCGTAAAACGTCCCGTCCACGTACAGGATCGCGCTCCAGTTGTTGATCAGCCCCGACTGCACCTCGCGCAGGGTGGTTCCCACCACTTTCACATTGGGATACGTTTTGACCACCTGCTGCACCATCGCCTTGTATGCGCTGGTGTCCAGTGCGGACAGATGCTCATCAACGCCTTTCACTTCAAATCCCAGCACCTTCTGGAAGTCTTCTTCGTTTCCGATAAGGCAATCGATAAAAGGAACCAGCTCCTTCGTGACCGCCTGCGCCTTGTCGGCCTTCCACAGCTTGGACCGGAAGTTCAGGTCGTAGCTGACCAGCGTGCCGTGCTTCTTGGCGGCGACCAGCGCTTCTTTTAACACCGCGGCGCATCCATCCGACAGGGCCGCAAAAATACCTCCGGTGTGAAGCCAGCGCACCCGCGCGAAAAAAGGCGATCGAAATCAATCATGCCTGGCTGCATGTTCGACGTTGCCGAATGACCCCGGTCATACATCGTGACCGAAGCGCGAACGCCTGTTCCCACTTCCGTGAAATTCAGTCCGATGCGGTCCGCGCGGCCCACCCCGTCATACTTGGCCATCACCACTTCGCTAACATCGACCCCCACCGCGCGGGCATGGTTGACCACCAGTTTCCCCAGGGGATTATCGACCAGTCGGCTGATAAACCCTGTACGCAGCCCCAGCCGCGATAGCGCATACGCGACATTGTATTCGCCGCCACCTACGAACACTTCCAGTGTCGGGCTGAACTCAATGCGACCGTGGCCCGGCGGTGAAAGTCGCACCATGCATTCGCCAAGACTCATGAGATCGAACTGAGAAGATTTAGCATCGCGTAGGTTCAGCAAGTAAGCTCCCGATTGATTGAATGTCAGTTAACCGCACAGGCGACGGTGAAACGCCCCCCGTTGCGGTCAGTATCTATTTTCTGGCCATTGCGACCGCACTGGCGGTGATGTTGGTAATCGTGGTGAAGTCGCCGGCGTTGATTAATTCCCGGGTCACCATCCAGCTTCCGCCGCAGGCGACGACGGGCGCAAACGATAAATAATCGAGCAGATTTTTTTCAGTGATCCCGCCCGTGGGGACGAACGTGACCTGCCCGAACGGGGCAGCGAACGCTTTGAGGGTTTTAATCCCCCCCACCGCTTCGGCCGGAAAAAACTTTACGGTGGTGATCCCGTGTTCCAGCGCCATCTGTATTTCTGTGGGGGTAACGCACCCGGGAGTGACCGGAATCTTGTGATCGATGCAGTAGGTAACGACCTTCTCGCTGAAGCCCGGCGACACGATGTAAGTTGCGCCGGCATCCACGGCGCGCTTGACCGTGTCCACATTCAACACTGTACCCGCGCCCACCAGCATGGTCGATCGCTTCGACATTTCTTTGATCGAAGCCTCGGCCGCGGCAGTGCGAAAGGTCACCTCTGCCACCGGAAGGCCACCGGCGATCAAGGCATCCGCCAACGGCCCGGCGTCTTCCGCACGATCAAGCGCGATGACGGGGATCAGACGGTGAGACGCGAGTTGGGTCAGAATTTCTGTTGACACGTATACCTTCCTTTAGCCCCCCGCTCTGCGGGGGTCATGCCCGGCCAAACGGCCGGGGCTAACGGACGATCACAATCGTCTTTGCGTTAACCCGCCGTCAATTGTCAGCACCTGCCCGGTTGAATACGGCAGGTCTCCGCGCGCCAGCATGGCAACCACTTTACCGACATCCTCGGGCTGGCCCCAGCGTTTTTCCAGTGTGAGACCGCCGGCGAACATCGCGTCGTATTTTTCCTTGACGCCCGCGGTCATATCCGTGGCGATCACCCCGGGGCGAATCTCGTAAACATCAATGTCAAACTCCGCCAGCCGCGCAGCCCACAGTTGCGTTGCCATCGCAACGCCGGCTTTGCTGATGCAATAATCGCCGCGATTGGTTGAGACCACCGTAGCGCTGATCGACGAAACACTGACGATCCTGCCGCGAAAATCCGGCTCGGCTTTTTTCTGCTCCACCATCATCTTTGCAGCTAATTGCGTCAGGAAATATGGACCTTTCAAATTGATGGAAACCAGCCGATCAAAACTTTCTTCCCCCGCCTCCAGGATGTCAGCCCGCACGGATGGCGCAACGCCTGCGTTGTTAACCAGCACATCGAGGCGACCAAAGGCGGATCGTGTGGCATCAATCAATTTCTGCCGATCATTCGCCCGCGAAATATCCGCCTGGCAATAATGAACCGCCGGAGACAGCAATTTCAGCTCGTTCATCATGTCGCCTACCTGGTCGGCTGTGCGCACGCCGGCGATCATCAGCTGGTATCCTTCGCGGCCAGGGCGCGCGAGATGCCCAGTCCGATTCCACGTCCACCGCCGGTGATGATTGCCGTCTTTGCCATGTTCGCCTGCGCCTCTATTTCCCTTTTCCCGATGAGCGGATAAACGACGCGATCAGGTCGTCGCGAAAAAGCTGTAGTCTTTTCCTTCATTCATCCGCTTGACCAGGATCGCCAGTTCCAGCAGATGATAATCGCCCCACAGGCTCGATTCACCGCTGGGGATTTTGCGGCCCGCGGGGATGTGATCCCAATTGTTCGGGCGATGATAAATCGAATGCAGCAACAAACCCTGGTGCGATTCGCTCGTTGCTAAATACGGCTCATCCAGCAGCGTCGCGGTAATCTCCAACCCGGCCTTGGTGTACTTATCATCTTTCAGATAACGGCCAAGACGAATCAATCCCTGGGCAGCAATCGCCGAGGCACTGGAATCCACCGGTTCATGATCGTTGTACGGGTCGGCGGCGCGGGCTTGCCAATCACCCATGTTGGCAAGGCCCGGCGCACCGTCGTCCCAGTACGTGATGCCGTCAGCTGCCGATGCTTCGTTTAGATAATGATCGCAGGTGTCGATGGCTGCCTGCTTGTAAACTTTCTCCACCGCATCCCTGGATAGTCCGACCGACTTATGGAAATCATCGGCCGGGATGCTGGCGAAGAATTCCAATTCTTCGGCATACCCCAGCATTGCCCACGCCAGCCCGCGCGTCCAGGTGCTGAAGGGGCTGTATCCCTGCTGGCTGGAACGATTGCGGAATGATCCATCGTTGCGATTAAAAATTGCCTCGTGGCAGGTTCGTCCGCGAACGTCGTAGGTTTGGCCGGAAGTTCCGTGGAAGACGATGTATTGACTGGTCGCCAGGCCGTGCAGCACCGATCGTTTCAGCAGATCAGCTGCCTTGTCGTTTTCGTGCATCAGCACATGGCCCAGTTGCCATGCCACCCCCATAATGCGGACGGTTCGCATCGTGTCGACAAACAGCGAATGGGGGCCATTAAATGAATAGACGTAACCCAGACCCGGGGCATCAGCCGACATGGGTGACGGCTTGGGCGCGGCAATGCCGGACCACCGGGCCGCCTGCACTGCTCCGCTGACCTTGATAGCCAACTCGTAGAATTTCAGCTCCCAGTCGTTGTGCGGGATACGCCCCATCAGCATCAGCCGCCGAAGCTGCCCGTAGGTGGAAAGATTGTTGAAGCCGTGATCGTGTACACCGATATGGCTCACATGGGCAGCCATTTTCTCCACGGTGTTTTTTCGGCCCAGTTCCAGAAGTTCCGGATCGCCGGTGGCATCAAACGCGAGTAACGCGCAGCCATATTGAAAACCCTGGGTCCACTCGGTCCAGCCGCGCGAGGTATATTTTCCTTCAACCGTGAAGACGGGAGTTCCTTTGGAGGAATCCCAGGCGCGATCGAGCCGGACCGATTTTTTCGATGCGAGTTCAAATAGCCGATTGAGTTTCTGGTCCAGCGCCGGGGACGGGCGATCAGTCAGTTTCACTGTTTGTTCCTCTTGCCGGGTCGGGCTTGTATGCACTCATTCTGCCGCACGTTCGATGGGAATCAACACAAATTATCCTTGGACCTGATGTCCGAAAACGATAACATTCTGCGTTGCCATGAAATCATTGCCTTTAGCGCGTCTGGATTTGTGCGCACGCCTTTTCGCGGATCCTTCGATCGTGGTCGGCACGCTGACCCACGAGGTGCGTGGCGCTTACAGCATCGCGCCGCACTGCGCACGAAGACCTGCTGCAGTTTGACCTGCTGGTGGGTTGCCGCGGGAGCGCGTTCGTGGGCAATTTGTGGCATGTGCTCAGCGATGTGTCAGCCATGGTTTGCCCGCCGGGCGTTCCGCATGGATACGAGTTGGAGCGTCGCGGACCCATGCCGTGCCGTGTTTATCATCTTAAACTTCAGTGCCCGCTGGCTCAGGGGGCTTATCCATCACTTTTGTCGGGCCTCACCCGCATGGAAGCGCTGCAGGCGGCTTTTCGCGTTGTGGTGCAGCTGGGCTACTTAAAAGCCGAACGACCCCCGGCGTTTCTGCCCCGGCTTGCGGAGGTTTTGTGTCTGTGGCCGGAGGCCAACGGTAATAAGGCAGGCGTTTCTTCCAGTCAGATTCACGATGACCTTCCGCCGGGGCTGGCAGCGACCGTTTCGTTGATTGACGATCGACTGGCGGATCCACCGGGCGTGGAGGAATTGGCGACCTTATCCGGATATTCCGTCAGGCATTTCAATCGCCAGTTTCTCGCGCGGTTCGCCTGCACGCCGCACGATTACATCACCCAGCGCAGAGTCGCCCTGGCCCGCGGCCTGTTGCTGGACCCTAACCTGAAGGTCCACGAAGTTGCTGCCCAACTCGGTTTTCCTTCAGTCGCCATCTTCTCGCGATGGTTCCGCAGAGAAGTAGGCATCAGCCCGCGCGAACATCGCGCCTCACCGGCGGTTATGTAGAGAATCCCAACGTGCCCGCGGTTGTTCGGATTCGCGCTGTGCCGCGCATCGGCACCCATCCATTGGCATATTTGACATGTCCTGATTGGCAAAAATAGTCGTCTTGGAATGGGAACGACTTTCCGGCGATCGTGATGTAATGTTTCATCGTCTCGAACAGCATCATTCATCCTTCGGCATTCACTCGACGGAGATCAGCATGGAAACCAGGCGCATCGGAGTCATTCTAAACGGCGTCACTGGACGCATGGGGACCAACCAGCATCTGGTTCGGTCGATCCTTGCCATCATCGCCCAGGGCGGCATCAAGGTCAGCGACGATCTGCGCATCATGCCCGACCCGATTCTCACCGGGCGAAATTCCAACAAGCTGAAGCACCTGGCTGAAGTGCATGGAAACAGAATTGTCGGACATCCGCTGAAATTTACCACGGATCTGGATGGCGCGCTGGGCGATTCCAATTACCAGATCTTCTTCGATGCTTCTGGAACATTGCAGCGTGCGGGCTTCGTTGAAAAAGCAGTAAAAGCCGGCAAATCGATCTATTGCGAAAAACCCACAGCTGTTGAAACCTCAGAAGCGCTTCGCCTGGCCCGCCTGTGCGAAACCGCCGGGCTGAAAAATGGTGTTGTGCAGGACAAGCTGTGGCTTCCGGGCATGCGAAAAATCCAAATGCTTAAAGAGCAGGGATTCTTCGGCAAAATCCTCAGTGTGAAAGGCGACTTTGGCTATTGGGTCTTCACCGGCCACGTGCATGACCAGCCCGCCCAGCGGCCCAGTTGGAACTATCGCCTGGCCGATGGCGGCGGGATCATGGTCGATATGTTCTGCCATTGGCAGTATGTCATCAGCAACCTGTTCGGTGAAATCAAGAGCGTGGTCGCGTACGGAAAAACCGATATCCCCGAGCGCATCGGCGAAGACCATAAACCCTACGCAGGCACCGCTGACGATTCCGCCTATGCGATTTTTGTGCTGAAGGATGGCACGGTCTGTCAGTTTAACAGCTCCTGGTGCACGCGCGTTCGCCGGGACGATCTGCTGACCGTGCAGGTGGATGGAACCAATGGCACGGCTGTCTCGGGCCTGCGGGAAACCTGGGTGCAGGGCATGGCAGAGACACCCAAGCCGGTCTGGAATCCTGATATCACCCAGCCCATCGATTTCTTCAAAGGGTGGCAACAGGTGCCCAACAGCACCGAATATGACAACGCTTTCAAGATTCAGTGGGAGCTTTTTCTCAAGCATGTCGCGATCGACGCACCCTTCCGCTGGACCCTGCGCGAAGGTGCCAAAGGCGTGCAGCTGGCGGAGATCGGGATCAAAAGCTGGCATGAAAAGAAGTGGTACGACATCCCGTCCCTGCCGGAATAAAAAACGCCGGCAAACAGGGGGCGCGGGTTGGCGACCGGTTTGTTGTTCGTCATTCGCATTTCCGCGTTGATTCGTATTGGGCATCTGAGCCTTGCGAGATTTCTTATGACCGACCTGAAGCGCTGCGCTGTCCACACTCAAACCAATAAGCCATGGTCGCTTGAGCAATGTGTCCAGGCCTATAGCGCAGCGGGCATATCCGCTGTCAGCATCTGGCGAAATGTCATCGAACCGATCGGCGCCAGACAAGCCGCCAAAATTATCAGGGATTACAACATGAAAGTCCCCGCGATCGTTCGCGGCGGATTTTTTACAGCGCACGATTCCAAGGCAAGATCCGCTGCGTTGGACATGAATCGCATCTGCATCGATGAAGCGCAGGAGATTGGCGCGGAGATGGTGGTGCTGGTCGTCGGTGCAACACCGGGGCTTTCGTTGGAAGACGCCAGAAAGCAGGTAGCCGAGGGAATCGCATCACTCGTTTCCCATGCAAAAAAGGCAAATGTGAAGCTGGCGATCGAGCCGCTTCATCCGATGTACGCCGCCGACAAAAGCTGCATTAATCGGATGGCCGAGGCCCGCAAGGTTTGCCAGATCGTCGATGACCCGAGCGTGGGGATTGCGGTTGATGTCTATCACGTCTGGTGGGATCCTGATCTCGAGGCCGAGATTAAACTCGCTGGCGAATCAGGCTTGATCTTCGCATTTCACGTTTGCGATTGGCTTACGGATACGAAACATCTGCTGACGGATCGCGGCCTGATGGGCGAAGGGGTGATCGACATCAAAAAAATCCGCGGCTGGGTCGAAGCGACTGGATTTAAAGGCTTTAACGAAGTCGAGATTTTCTCCGAGAGATTATGGGCGATGGACCAGACGGAGTACGTAAAGCGGATCGCCGAGGCGTATTTGAAACATGTTTAACCATTTCTTCCATTAGCCCCGACCTCTGGCCGGGTTGAACCGGCCAGAAGCCAAGGCTAACGGAAGGTGTGCCTGTTTCTTGGAAAATAGCATCTTAAAATAGAGTGCGCGCGACGCGCATCTTTTTGCCGTGTTTCTGGCGGCCCTAAAAGGGTCACATGGCCACTTAATGTTTGCGTCCTCGCAGGCTCGTGAAAAATGTTGAGAGCGCGGTTGCTGCCGAAGCGATACACACGCCGATCAGGCCTGCGGATCCCGCTTCTTCGTCGATCACTCTGAAAACCAGGAAGCAAAAGAAAAGATAAGCGATTACGAATGCAACAAAGGCGTTAAAAACGGCGAGAATTCGCATGAGTTTTGCCCTTCTAGAATTTCCGATCCAGCAACCGATACTGCACCGCTTCAGCGATGTGTTGCTCGCCGATGTGATCGACGCCTTCCATATCCGCTAGTGTCCTGGCCACGCGTCGTACTTTGTCATACGCCCGCGCACTCAATCCCAATTCATCCATCGCCTGCTTCATCAGCAGCATGCAGGTGTCGCTTAACTCGCAATGAGCGCGAAGCTGCTTGCTGTCCATCCGCGCGTTGGTCTGCCCGTCGCCGAAGCGTTTCATCTGCACCGCTCTGGCTCTGGTCACCTGTGCGCGCATCGTCTTGCTGTCGGTGCCGGCGCGCTTGCCGGTCAGCTCGCTATACGGAACGCTCGGCACCTCCACATGGATGTCGATTCGATCCAACAGAGGTCCGCTGAGTTTTGCCAGATATTTATCCCGCGCCCGGCCGTCGTCGTTTTTGTACCCGCTGGCAGTGGGGTTCATCGCGGCCACCAGCATGAACCTGGCGGGGAATTTCACAGACCCGTTCACGCGCGCCACGGTGACATCCCCCGCTTCCAGAGGCTGGCGCAGCATCTCCAGCACATAGCGCTGAAACTCGGGCAGCTCATCCAGAAATAAAATGCCATGATGCGCCAGCGATACCTCGCCGGGCCGTGGCGTCGACCCACCACCCACCAACGCCTGCGCCGTCGCGGAATGATGCGGCGTCCGCACAGGCCGCTGGTCCATCAGCGCGATTCCGTCGGGCAATAAACCAAGCGCTGAATAAATCCGCGTCGTCTCCAGCGACTCCATCCGCGTCAGGGGCGGGAGGATGCCCGGCATGCGCATCGCCAGCATCGACTTGCCCGTGCCCGGCGGTCCCACCATTAAAATATTATGCGCCCCCGCCGCCGCGATCGTGATCGCGCGTTTCACTGCTTCCTGTCCGCGCACATCTGCAAAGTCCAGGTGCGCCGACACAGCCGATGCCGCGTACGGCTCGCCGTCCAGTTCATAGGGCGACAGCGGCAATTGCTCGTTCAAAAATGCCACTGCCTGGCTTAGCGAAGAAACGGGATAAACTTCAATCCCCTCCACAACAGCGGCCTCGCGTCGATTTTCTTCCGGCAGAATCACCCCGGTTTTACCAAGCGATTTTGCCAACAGCGCCAGCGACAATGCTCCTTTGATCCGTCGAAGCCGCCCATCCAGCGCCAACTCGCCGGCGATGAGAAAATCTTTATGCCGATCTCCGGTAATGAATCCCGTCGCCCGAAGCAGCCCAACCGCGATGGGCAAATCCAGCGAAGGCCCCTCTTTTTTCACATCCGCCGGCGCGAGATTGATCAGCACCGAATGCCCTGGAAACGAATAGCCGGAGTTGATGATCGCCCGACGAACGCGCTCGACCGATTCCTTCACCGCTGCCTGGGGAAGCCCCACGAGGGTAACTTTGCCAAGCCCGCGCTGTGAAACATCCGCTTCGACCTCGCACGCAATTGCGTCAATGCCGACAAGAACAAAAGAATGGATTTTGGCAAGCACGCAGCAGAGTCTACCTTTCTATGAGCATCAGTCCCACCAGAAGTACCAAACGGTGCTTTTCATTAACATCGCAGCCAACTCTTCTAGCGTCCCACCTGGCGTCGGAAATAAACAGGCATCCGGGCAAATCTGCTCTAATCGATCAGGACAGAAGAAATATTGCTCGCGGGCCAGTTCAATCGCGGTGTCTCGATCTTTTGGCGGATTTCCAACCGCAAGTTCGTAGACCACACCGTTTGTATAGACAATCTCTGCGTCAAAGCGCCGATACCACGACCGAAAAACGCCGCATTGCGTACTTGCATCGGGAAGATAGTTATGAGGCTCGGCATGTAAGTACGCCGGAACCATCCATGGCTCAGGACAGGTTGGTAATACAATGTCTGCGGTCGCGTGTGCATCTACGCGACCATAGTGAGGACCGATAAAGGCATTCCGGGCTACCGGGTTTTCCGGCCACATACCACGCATTCCTTCCATATTAGCTCTGCATGGGAATGACGAATTTGGAGGCCGCCAGGCGTCTAGATTTGTCGCAAACTGGTCTGGTCATTGTCCCTTGAGATCTATTTCCTGTCCTTCTGAAATCACCTCGCGCGGCGAAGTAAATTCCTTTCGCCACATTTCGTGCATCCGCGGCATATTCTCTGCTTCATCGATGATGACGGGGTACCGGAATGAATTTGTCAACCGTCGAAGGCGATGCCATGTCTCTATGACCTCACTGCCACAAGCAGCTGTTAAGTATGGCATTCCGGCAAGTCGACCTCGTTGGACTACCTGAAATGCTGATACTTCCGCGCGAGTTAGTCCAAATCCAACCAATTGTTCGCGGATATTATCCAGGTTCTCAACAGTCATTCGTCGCTCGATGAGGTTTATCCCTCATATTCAATATGGCTGAATGCGAAGAATTTGTTGCGAGATGGCTGACTTTGCCCAATCCGCGCTGTGAAACATCCGCCTCGACTTCGCACGCAATTGCGTCAATGCCGACAAGAACAAAAGAATGGATTTTGGCAAGCACGCAGCAGAGTCTACCTGAGCGGCGCGCACAGCCCAATGCTGGCTTTACTTTCGGCAGGATCGATTAAATGGTATCAAATCGCCCATGCGCATTATTCGCTTTATGTCTGAAAATAAAGTCTGTCTCGGCTCGCCAATCGACGACCGGTTCGCGTATCGAATCGAAGGCTCGTTATTTGGATCCATGCGCGTAACCGATCAACGTCTACCCATCGACCGCCTGCTCGCGCCGCTCGTGCCGACCGATATTTTGTGCATCGGTTTGAATTACAAGGAACACGCTGATGAGGGCAAGTTCACCGTGCCGGCCAATCCGCTGCTGTTCATCAAAGCGGGCAACACGCTGAATGATCCGAATGCGCCGATCCGCATCCCAAGGCGCAGCAACGAGATTGATTATGAAGCAGAGCTGGTCGTCGTCATCGGCAAGGATGCCAAGGATATTTCCAAGGCTGATGCCATGGACTACATCTTCGGCTACACGATCGCCAACGATGTAACCGCCCGCGACTGGCAGCGCGACAAGCAACTGGGCGGCGGACAATTTGCCCGCGGCAAAGGGTTTGACGGTTTCTGCCCCCTCGGGCCGGCGCTTGTCACGCGCGATGAAATTCCGGATCCTAACGCGCTCAAAATTCAAACTACATTAAACGGGCGCATCATGCAGGATGACACCACCGCAAGCATGCTGTTTGATGTGCCGACATTGATCGAATCGCTCAGCAGCACCATGACACTGCGCGCGGCGCGATTGTTTTAACCGGCACTCCATCGGGCGTGGGATTCGCCCGCACCCCGCCGGTCTGGCTGAAATCAGGCGATGTTGTTCGCATTGAAATCGAACGGATAGGTGTGCTTCAGAACACAGTCGTTTGAAACAACATGCTGTAACGTTTCTGATTGAAGCCCTTAATCTTGCAGCTGCGCGTCCGGTAATTTAGCTAGACGGCGCGCCGTTGTATCCGGTATCGTGTTGACTCTGTCGCACTGGGAGTTGTTGTTGAGCCGACCCGCCACCATCTATCTGATTATGGTTTTAGTTCTGATTGTCGGCCTTTGGGTCGTGCTTCATAACGGTGCCCGTCTGTCGGCCCCGGAAGACCTCGCTGGCAAGTGGCAATTGCAATCCAACATTCGCGGCATTCCCAATGATGAGCTGACGATCGAGCAATCGGGATTGTTTTTTCAGGTCGCTTTCAACAGCGGCCCAAAGCTTGATTTGAAGATGACCGAACACGCGGGTTCGGTTCTGCAACTCACGAATACCGACACGAAATTGACAGTGTCGGTGCGCCCGGCAGCGATGACAAAATGGTGGAGCTGTCGGGCAGTGCTGCCGGGCGATGGATCGCCCATCGGTCCGTGCGCACTTATCCTTCAGATGTATCAGCTCAGGAGAGACATTGATCGATCGATTCCTCGGCAACGGGCACGACCTGCTGCTGCTCCTCCTGGTACAGGTTGCGTTGATCCTTGCGCTCAGCAGGGTGATCGGTTCGCTGTTCCAGCGGCTGAATCAACCACAGGTTGTCGGTGAAATGCTCGCTGGCATCATGCTGGGGCCAAGCCTGCTCGGCTGGCTCGCGCCCACGCGTCGGCTGCCATCTTTCCGCCGGCTTCAATTGTTTATCTGAATGTGCTCAGCCAGGTTGGAGTTGTCTTTTTCCTTTTTCTGGTCGGACTGGAACTCGATCCCAAGCTGATCCGAAATCGCGGACACGCTGCCGTGGTCATCAGTCATGTCAGTATTGTTGCTCCCTTCCTGCTGGGCACAGCACTGACACTGCTGCTCTACGCGCGATTGTTCAACCATTCGCCGCACATGCAGTTCACGTCGGTGGCGCTGTTCATGGGCGCGTCCATGAGCATTACCGCGTTCCCGGTGCTGGCGCGCATTCTTACCGAGCGCAATCTCCATAAAACAAAAGTAGGTGCGGTTACAATCACCTGCGCGGCCGTCGACGATGTCACCGCATGGTGCCTGCTGGCGCTGGTGATCGGCATTGCCCGAGCGAATGGTATCAGCTCGGGACTTTATACCGCCGGCTGGGCGACACTTTATGTGTTAGTCATGTTCTTTGGCGTCAGGCCCTTTCTGCGGCGGCTGCAGCAGGTCCACGAACGACGCGGCCGACTCAGTCAGACGATGGTCGGCGTTATCCTGCTCATGGTATTAGTCTCAGCCTACATTACTGAAGTGATAGGCATCCATGCTCTATTCGGCGCTTTCCTGCTCGGCGCAATCATGCCTAAAGGGAATGACTTTGTGAAAAGTCTGACCGAAAAACTGGAAGATTTCACGGTCGTATTCCTTCTCCCTATTTTCTTTGCTTTCACGGGTCTTAAAACCCGCATTGGTGTTCTGGACAGCAGTGAGATGTGGCTTTATTGCGGACTTGTTATTCTGGTCGCCTGCGCCGGTAAATTCGGTGGTTCCACATTGGCAGCCCGGGCATGCGGCATGCCCTGGCGCGAAGCCGGCGCTATTGGCATCCTCATGAACACGCGCGGCTTAATGGAGCTGGTAATCCTCAATGTCGGCCGCGACCTGGGTGTCATTACCGATGCCGTCTTTGCCATGATGGTCATCATGGCTCTCACAACAACTGCGCTGACCACGCCTATTTTGCACTGGGTTTACCCCCGTAAACTCATGGAGCAGGAGCAGATCTTCGAAATCACCGCCGGCTACAAGGTGCTGGTTCCGGTGTCGCTGCCCTCCAGTGGAGTTTCGCTGGTCAGGCTGGCGAATGCCTTGACCGGATCCGATGAAGACCGCCAGATTCTCGCCCTGGCCCTCAAGCGACCGGTGGACCGCGACGCATATCGCTCGGGGCTGGACCTGGATGAAAGGGCCGATCGCGCCGAAGCGTTGCAGCCATTGTTAGCAGAGGCAGCCCGGCAGGATATCAAGGTAACATCCGTTGCCTATGTCAGCCGCGATGTACCCAGCGATATCGTGCGCACGGCGCGACTGAGAAATATAGACCTGATCCTCATGGGCTTTCACAATCCGGTCTATACATCGAGCATTCTGGGTGGAACCGTTCACCGGGTGCTAACCGGCAGCGATAGTGACGTCGCTATTTTTGTCGAGCGTGGTGATTCTCTGCCCCGCACTATATTAGTCCCCTTCCTGGGGAGTAAACACGATCGACTGGCATTGGAGCTTGCCGGACGAATGGCCCGCAACACGAAAGCTCCGGTAACAGTGCTGCACGTGACTGCCCCCGGCCGGTCCGGTGATGAGACCCAGACGCTGCATGCTAAAGCCATGACCAATCGCGTCTTTAATGATCCTACGCATCCCCTCCCCGTCACGCTGCGTACTATTGAGAGTGACTCTCCGGTAACTGTAGTGATCGAGCAGGCAAAAGAGTTTGAACTGGTTATTATTGGTGTAGCTGAAGAGTGGGGATTAGAGTCTCAGATGCTCGGCTTCCGAGCCGAGCGTGTGGCTCGCGAGGTGGCAAGCTCGCTGTTAATCGTCCGCAAGCACGGCAGTTTCGCGGCGGCGCGCGGCATTGAGGGTTCCGCCGCCGAGACGGTGGTGACAGCGACTTAATTCCACACTTTAAAGAACTGGCTATCTATGTCCGTGGTGCCCCTCCCCTTTTGGAAATACACTATTCAAAAATGCGGAACAGGCTTCGCGCCGCAATTCTGAACGCTCGAGGTACCAGACTAATGGGTGGCAACCGACACGCGGCGCTGCTATTTCTTCAAAAATGATCGGACTTCATCGCCCCACCGCTGCCCCGCCGCGCAAAAATGTGTATTATTGTTGTGTTGGTCGGCAGCAGCATTTTTGCGCGGGAGCTTGGATGATTAGGTTTGTCGCGATTTTCACGAGTCTGGCGATCGGATTGTTTTGCTGCGTGCCGTTTGTGCGGGCGGAACCTTCAACCCAGCCGGCGGGCAAGCTGCAGCATGTGCAGGTGGATGCCAAGGCGCGAGAGATACGCGTGGATTGCGAGGCCCTGAAGGCTGACTATCCGCTGGAATTCCTCGCCGTCGTGACCGGCACGAATGAATATGAGGCGTTGATTCGGTCCGAAGTGAAGCCTTCCGATCTTCATCTGGCATTGCTGATCATTGGTTTGAAGCCCGGCCAACCGGTTCATTATTCAGAGTCGACGAAAACCTGGGAACCCCCCGCCGGTCCGCCGGTTGACATCTGGTTTGAGTATCAAAAAGACGGCAAAACCGTGAAGGTGCCTGCCTACCGGTGGATGCGCGATGTGAAGACGCATAAGGAATCGCCGCCTACCACCTGGGTTTTTACCGGATCCAAGGTGTTGGAAGACGGCACTTATGCCGCCAACGCAACCGGCTGCCTGATCGGTGTGATTAACAACGAGCTTTCCGTGCTGGATGTCCCCGCATTAAAGAGCCGGGCGATTGAAGCACGCGACTATGAGCGCAATCCTGACTTGATGCCCGCTACGGGTGCTGCTGTCACGATGATCCTGTCGCCCGCGGTGGATCAGTCCATTGCATCGAGCCAGCCGACGACTGAACCACTGGCGTTGCCCGACAATGGTTTATCGGACGTTCATCTCGATCAGTCAAAAGTGGATCGGTTGCGGCAACATTGGGAGCAGGCTGTCGCCCCCCACCGCGCAGCTTTGAAAGAAGCATCCCAGGCGCATTACCAGGTCATTAATGACCTGCGTCGCGAGCAGCAACGCTTGATTGATGAATCGGATCGCATCCAGCGGACAATTGATGAACTGGAAAAAGAATATCAGGACATGACGACGCCTCAACCCGCGCCAACCCCATGAGGCGAATTGCCGGCAACGCAGTTAGAGGCATCATGACGATGGGCAGAGTTGCATCGATCGGAACGACGCCGGGCGATCGTCGCGGCATGCTCTGGTGCATCGCGCTGCCTCTGGTGGCTGGCGGAGCTGCGGGAATTGTGTGCTATCTCATTGCGGGCAACAGTTTGGATCTGTTTTTAGGTGGGTTATGCTTCACATCTATTCTGGTCTGCCCGATGGCGGCAATCGCCGGGCGGCTGCCGGGCACTTTGTTTGTTTCGTTGGCTTTGACGCTGGGGATGGCCTGCTCGTGGTTCCTGCCGGTGCATGAACGGCTTATCGCGCCGGGTCAATGGATCATGTGTTTGCTGGTGCTTTGGACATTCCTGTTCGCATTATCCTCGCTTGTGCTGGTGATGATGCGATTGGGACTCAGCGCGATCGCGAGTGTTACTTGGGTGCAGGCATTGGCGATTGCGTGGCTGAGTTGGCCCATCTGGCTGTCGGGCATCCTGCCGGGCGTGCCTTTACGATGGTGCGTCGCTGTGCATCCGCTTTTTGCGATCAACGCGACACTCACCGATTTGGGAATTTGGACCGAGCAGCAGGTTGCGTATGGCCTGACAACGATGGGGCAGGATGTGCCGTATCAGTTGCCTGCATCGGGATGGGTTGCGATCGCTTTTCAGGGAGGGGTGGCGATGTTGATGTCGGTGCTGTCTGTCAGCCGCATCAGTCGCATGGCACCTCGGTCGACAAACCAGATCGAAACCGAGGCCAGCAGTATCAGTAACACATAAGCTACGATCTTTGCGCCCGGCGACCAGGGCGCGTGCGGTCTTGGCATCAGCAGCGGCGATGCCCGAATTGTCAGCTGCGGAAAGACTCATTGTGGCGTTTGCGGCGGCGGGGTGAACGAACTGCTCTGGTTGTCCGGCATCTCGCCGGACAGCACAAGAGGCGCGAGCACGTGGCAGGCGAACGAACGCGTCATGCCGCCTACATGATTCCCATAATCATCGAACCGGACCCACTCGGGGCGGTAGGGCATCGGGACAAGTTTTGCATACTGGATGTCATCCGCAGCCGCGGGTTTTACGAATCCGACGCGCCCGGCGGCGTCGGTTTTGACGCCGTCGATTGTGCCCAGCAACCTGCAACCCGTGCCGAGCACCAGCACGTCGTCAATGCTGGAAAACACGTAAGCCTTGCCGGAAACATGGGATAACGCTTTTGTCAGGTCGTATTGGGGCGATAGGGCGGGGGACATCATTACCAGGGTACGAATTTTAACTCTGTCGGGCAGCGCCTCGAGGGCCCAGATAGCTAAACCCCCTCCGCCACTGTGACAGGAGAGGTAAATCGGGGAGGCAGGGTCTTTGTCAAAGCGTTTGGTGATTTTGCCGGCGATGATCCTTGCTTCCTTGTGATTCCGCTCGATGGCCACCAGTGAACGAAGACCGGCATCGTCTTCTGTCCAATCGTAAATCTCGGTATCGCCGGCGAAACCGCCTTGCTCAAAGCCTTCGGTCATGGCCAGGTCGATCGAACGCTTTCCGCCGATGCCCGGCAGATGCAGCAGCAGGGGGGGCAGGGGCGACAGGGGGGTTGCGGTGGGCACGACCGAAGCCTTGGTGATTTGCATCACCGCAGCTTGCGGGCCGGCAGCGGGGGGTTTGACGGCGGCGGTGCCGCAGCCAACAAGGCAGCACGCGAGCGCCCGGCACAGATGCCCGGCGATTTTCAGTCGCATTTTACACTGATTTCCACGAGACATTGACGCGATTCTCCAGGTGCCCATCTCTGTATACGGCTCGATTATACCAACCGGCGCGTCCTCATGCTGAAGATTCAGGCTTTAACGGACACGGATCAAATTGCCGGTCCGCGAACTTAGTCGGTAACGTGCGAGCGAATTATTCTCACGTAGTCTTGAGTTTTCATGTCAATGCTTTCTACGATTTACGGTGCGCCTTGATTTCATGCTTGTGACGCGAGTGCCGTAATGATTTGAACTGAAGCGCTCAGTCCCAGCCGTGCTGCGCCGGCATCCAGCATTGCCAGCGCCGAGGGGAGGTCGCGGATACCGCCCGACGCTTTGATCAGAATTCCGTCAGCATGCTTTTTCATCAAAGTAACTGCCAGCTCGCTCGCGCCACCTGCGGGATGAAACCCCGTGCTGGTCTTGATAAAATCGCAGCCACTCTCGCGCACCGCCCGGCAGGCGATTGCGATTGCCTTTTCCCCCGCGTCTGTTCCGAGTGAAAGAAGATACGCGGACTCGACGATCACCTTGACCACGGTGTCAGATCGAACCGCGCGGCAGGCCCGAACCACCTCGGATAACTCTGATTTAACAGCCTCAAAATGGTACCCGGCCAGGTCTGACAAATGTGCGACAATGTCAATTTCCGTCGCGCCGTCTTTTGCGCACGATGCTGCCTCGATTGCCTTAACTGTTGATTTGCTCGTACCTTGCGGGAACGAAACCACCGCGCAGGTTGCTGTCGGGGAGCCGGACAGCTGCCGGGCAACTGCGCGAGACCCAGATCGGTGCTACGCAGACCGCGGCAAAGCCATATTGAAGTGCCTCGGCGACCACCTGATCGACCTGGTCAGCGTTCGCTTCTGGCTTCAATAGAGTGTGGTCGATCTTTGCAGCGAGTTGGGCGGCGGTCATGGATTCCCTGATGCACTTTTGCATTTCAACGGGCGGATCTCACAAGCAACACGATTGCGTTCGATGTATGTCGCAGCAACCAGAACGACAAATACGTTCACTCCCCGATGAATGCCTGAGTGACCCGTTCAACCAGATTGCTGGGCTTGGTAGCGGGGGTTTTGTGCGTCAGCTCCACAACGCTCGACAATTCTGTCTTGTACGCATTCAGCTCGCCTTCGGCTTTGGCGCGGGCGATGATGGCTGAGTCCAGTCGGTCGTGTTCGGTGCCCAGATTGAATTCAGCGATTTTTGCACGGTCGGCGGATTGGGCGGCGTTGTCGGCTGATCGCCGGGCATCGGACTGGCTGAGCGTCATCGCGCGAGTGCACCAACCAACGGCCAATATGACCATTAGTAGAATGCAACCGACCAGCCCCATCGCCAGCTGCGTTTCGCGCCGATAGCGCCCGGCATCCTGGCGGGCAATCATCAGTTGATTTTCGGCCCGCATCGCCTGTTCCTGGGCAACACGCACAAGGGCCGATGCGCTGCCGGCGGCTATATCCACCTGCTGATTGGCGAGCTCTTTTACGGTTTCAAATGCTTCAGATGAGACCGCTTCGGATTGCGAGGCGGGTTCTGCCAGGGTGATGAGCACCTGAACTTGCCCGTCATCGTTTCGACGTGAGTCGATTTTTCCGGCGACCATACGGCGTTCGATGGTCCGAGGATGAACCTTCATGTAGGCGGCTGCCTCGGCGACGGATAACCATTGTTCGGGCATGATGCACTCCATTGCGGGGATTGCCCTGCGGTGAATCCATTCACCGGACTTTGTCGGGCAGATGTTCACTCTAAACTATCTGTTTTTGCGGTACAGTCAAAGGAAAAACTTGTGGAATCGAAGTTTCTGTTCGGCATTTGCCGGGCAGACAAGACAACGCTGCATATTCGATTTGAAAGCGAAATAGCGATTGAACGGACATAAATACATGAAGAAATGTATATCGCGAGTGGTCGATTTAGTCGTCAATTTTAACATTCAGGCGGTGGAGCAGCTGATCGAACTGATCCAGTGATGCGTAATGAATGACGAGCCGTCCTTTTCCGGTTTTACCTGTTTGACGAACTTCGGTGTGCATCTGAAGGTGGCGACTAATCTGTCGCCCTAGATCGGCCAAATGGGGGGTTGCAACTGGCTTTGGCGGGGGGGCTTCAACGGGCTTCTCCTTTATCAACTGCTCAAGTGCACGGACAGATAGTTGTTGCGAAATGATAACAGCGGCAAGCCGCGCCTGCTCGGCGGGATCGTCCAACGCAACCAGCACTTTGGCATGTCCTAAGCTGAGCTTCCCCTCGGCAACACGGTCCCGCACTGATTGTTCTAAATCGAGCAGCCGAATATAGTTAGCGATTGAGCTGCGTTCTTCGCCGAGTTCATTCGCGAGCTCTTGGTGAGTATAGCCTACCTTAGCGATAATCGACCGATACGCCAGTGCGCGGTCGATAGGATTCAGATCTTCGCGATGGATATTCTCGATTAAAGCAAGTCTTGCTTGCTGTGCGGAATCCACCACCCGAACGATCGCGGGGATTTGTGTGAATCCCGCGAGCTTCGCAGCGCGTAGACGTCGTTCCCCGGCGATCAGCTCGTATCGACCCTCGCAAATGCTCACGATAATCGGTTGAATCATCCCTGCATTGCGAATGCTTTCGCTCAGCGACCTGAGAGATGTTTCATCAAATTCACGCCGAGGCTGGCTGGCGTTGGGGCGAATTTTATCCGTTGGAATGTTTAATAAGCTGATGATCGACGGCGTCGAGAAGGTCGGATCCTGAACGTCAGATGCAGTACCGGCGTCATGCACGACATCGTGTATGATAGCCACCGGATCAGCTGGCATGTGAACCGACATGAGCCCGCTGAGACCCCGACCTAAACGTGACTTTTTTTCCATGATGCGAAAGTTAGCAAACTCTTCGGCGAGCACCAAGTATAAAGCGAGCGATGCGCGCTAGATAAAAAAGTTCCACGTGGAACTTTCCTCACGCTCATGAAAATTCATGAAGATTTATGGCTCGCGATAGGCGCACTCCTTTCGGGCACGTCCATCAGTAGAGGATGCCATCCGCCGACAGCACCACGTTTCAACTTATTCATGGACCTCATCTAATTTTCAAACAGATCGACGCGGTGTATCATCCGGCGGTTGTTTGAGTCGGAACTGCCGGCGGATTTGCGATCAAAGACAGTCGGCAAAGGATAACGGATACAAAGAAATGCCTTATACGCTCTCTCCCGCCCCCTCGGACGATACTGTTTCGCTGACAGACTCTGTTGCCAACGAGAATCGATGGACGCTGAACTTCGGTCCGCAGCATCCGGCGACGCACACCACACTGCGTCTGGTGTTAGAGCTTGATGGTGAACGGGTCATCAAATGCACGCCGCACATCGGGTATCTTCATAGCGGGTTTGAAAAGCTCGGCGAACATCTCAATTACAATCAGTACGTAACGATCGTCGACCGGATGGACTATTCGGGTCCTATCTATAATGAGCTGGCTTGGCACGGAACGGTTGAAAAGTTAATGGGGATCGAACTCACTCCCCGCTGCAAGGTGCTGCGAACTATCGCCGGTGAATTAGGCAGAATGCAGTCTCATCTCTTATGCGTGGGCGCTTCGGGTCTGGATCTCGGTGCCTATACCGCTTTTCTCTATGGCTTTAATGAGCGCGAGTCTGTGAATGACATCGTCGAGTATATGTCCGGCCAGCGCTATCACACCAGCTGGACACGGGTGGGGGGGCTCAATCAAGACCTTCCCGATGAAGCGGTATTCAAGCGGATGGTTCACAAATTTGTGGACGATACTTTCCCCCGGGCTGCGGAGGACATTGAGAAGCTACTGAATAAAAACCGCATCTTTATCGATCGAACCAAAGGCGTCGGCACGATGAGCAAAGCCGATGCGATCGCCTGGAGCATGACCGGTGTGATGGCTCGCGCGAGTGGTGTCCGGCGCGACGTTCGCAAGGATGAACCCTATCTCTGCTTTGCCGACAACTGGGACGGGCTCGGTTCGCCCGCGGTTGATTTTAAAGCAGCCGTCATGGAGACCGGCGACGTCTATGCCCGCTATTTAGTGAGACTCGAAGAGATGAAGCAGTCGGCCAAGATCATTCAGCAATTGATAGACAAGATTCCCAGAGGCCCGGTTAATGTGAGTCCCGAGGGCAAAGAGGTTCTGCCTCCCAAGAGCCAGGTCTACAGCAGCATCGAAGGGCTCATTCAGCACTTTGAACTGATTATGACCAACAGGGGATTTGAAGCTCCCAAAGGCGAAGTCTACAGCGCGATTGAATCGGCGAATGGTGAGCTTGGCTATTATATAGTCAGCGCCGGCGAGAACATTCCCTGGAGAGTGAGAACGCGTCCTCCCTGCTTTGTGAACTATCAGACGTTCGGCAAAATGATCGAGGGTCATATGCTCAGTGATATCGTCGCGGTGCTGGGAAGCATTAACGTGATCGCAGCAGAGCTGGACAGATGAGTCAATGAACCAGCTTCAGGCGATCGCTTGCCGCTGAATAATTGCTTCTGCTGAGCGGCGCACTCTCTGTTTAAGTGAAATTGTATTGGAGTCATGATGGCCTGGGCTACTGAAAATCGTACACTGCCTCTTATAAAGAAATCTGATGGACCTCTTGTGACCGAAGAGATGAAGGCCCATTTGCGCGACGTGTATTTCCCTCGCTATCCCACCAGGCGCGCGGTTCTGCTTCCCGCTCTGCACATGATCCAGCATCATTACAATTGGATCCCCACGCAGGCGATCGAAGAGATCGCTGCCTTCCTGGAGATCGCGCCAAGCGAGGCTCTGGATACCGCCAGCTTTTATGAAGAGTATTGGCTTAAGCCCAAGGGTAAATATCTGGTGCAGGTTTGCCGGTCATTTGCCTGTGAGCTATGCCAGTCGCAGGAGCTGACCGATCATCTGCGAAAGACACTCGGCATCGAGCCGGGTGAAACCTCCGGCGACGGCAAGTTCACATTGGTCGAGCTGGAATGCCTCGGTGCGTGCGGCGCAGCGCCCGTTGCGATGGTAAATGAAGCATTATATGAGGATATGACGCCCGAAAAACTCGACGCGCTCCTCGCAACTTTGCCCGAGGACCCCGGCGCTTTTAAAGATCCGGGACAGACCTGGGATGATGAGCATCATTAAGAAATGAACCGGCGCTAAGCGAGACTATCAGTCGTTTAACACTCGGCCATTCGTCAGCATCTCCAATAAAAAACAATTTTGCCGCCTCTTGTTGCGATGACCACAGATATTCCAATTGCCGCCACTCAAGCCCAGCCGCACAAACAATCGTTTGCGTGGAAACTTTGGATTTCGTTCGCGGTTTTCATGCTGGTTCTGATCGGTGGGACTTTCGGCGTTTACTGGTATCGCAACCTGCAGACCTATCATCTCGCGCCGGTGCAGGTTGGTGTTTTGTATCGCGACGGAAATCGGGATTTGCGCGAATTCAAGCATGCCCTGGCGTTGACGCAGTCCAAAACGGTGGTCAGTCTGATCGATGATCGGGAGCTGAACGACCCGAATAAGCCGCAGTTTCTGCAGGAAACCAATTATTGCACCTCCAATGGCATTCAATACATCCGCATTCCCGTAAAACTCGGCGGGTGGCCCGGTAATGACGACCTGAAAACATTTATCTCAATTGTCACAAATCCCGCAAATCAACCGGTCCTGGTTCATTGCGCAGGGTGTGCGCCGGACAGGCATGTTTGTAGCTGCTTATCAGGAATCCGTGCTGCATGAATCACCCGCACAGGCCAGCAGCGAAATCCTGACTTTCGGGCACAAGCCGCAGGATGCCGACGACATCAGAACTTTCATCAGCGACTACGACCCGATCAGACAATCCCTGCCCGCGAAGGATCGCGGGGTCAGAGACGAATGATTTTCCGGCTCGCTGGGTTTACCTGTGCCCGTGGTTGACTAATATTTCCAAGTTCTCAGCGCATATGATGTCAGACTCAACCAACAATCTCCCCGGCAGCGGTTTTCTGGGTTGGCTGGGCCGTCAGGTCGGGCATGTGGCAAAAGCGGTGAAAACCGATGTCGCGCCGCCGCCTGCGATAGAATTGCCGCTCTCGAAGATTATTTATCGGGAAAGTACGGTTGAAGAAAAAGAACTGCCGAGCGATCCAAATGTAAAACTTCGGCGGACGATTATCGATGAAGTCATCGAGGAACAAAATGTACGCCGCAAAGACACGGCGGCGGGGGGCGCCCCGTGAATCTGTGTTGTGGCTATGCGTTTCCGCGGTAAAAAGGCTTGAATTATGGCGTATAACGAACCGGTACTGCTGAAAAGAATCGATCCCGATCCCGCTAAGCGCAAGACGCATTGGTACGATGACTACGTTGCCACCGGCGGCTACGCTGCCTTGCGCAAGGCGATCGATCTCACACCCGAGGCCATCACCAAGATCATGATCGATTCCGGTCTTCGCGGCCGAGGCGGCGCGGGATTCTCCGCGGGCCAAAAATGGTCGTTTATTCCAAAAGAAAAAAAGGGCCCTCACTATCTGGCGGTCAACGCTGATGAATCCGAGCCGGGAACGTTCAAAGACCGCTATCTGCTGACGTACGATCCGCACCAGATGCTCGAGGGCATCGCGATTTGCGCGTTAGCCACGCAGGTGGATGTGGCTTACATCTTTATCCGCGGTGAATATCACCTGCAGGCCAAGATTCTCGAACGGGCTGTCAAGGAAGCCTACGCGAACGGCGTTTTTGGTCAGCAGGGAATTTTCGGGTCGGCCCGAAAAGTGGAATGTCACGTGCATCGCGGGGCGGGCGCTTATATCTGCGGCGAAGAAACAGGTTTGCTGGAAGCGCTGGAAGGCAAGCGCGGTTGGCCGCGCAATAAACCCCCGTTTCCCGCTATCGCCGGCGCTTTTGCCAGGCCGACGGTTATCAATAACGTGGAAACACTCAGCTGCGTTCCGCATATTATCGGGCGCGAGGACGGTCCAACCTGGTTCAAAGCCATGGGCACCAAATCGTCACCCGGCCCCAAGCTGTTTGGCATGTCAGGTCATCTGAATAAACCCGGCGTTTATGAAGACGAACTGGGAATCAGCCTCGAATACGCCATCGAAAAACTCGGTGGTGGAATGAAGGGCGGCAAGTACAAAGCCTGCATTTGCGGTGGAATTTCCATGGGTGTGCTCGGCACCAACCAACTGGACGTAAAACTCGACTTTGACGATGTGCGATTCCGCGGCGGGTGCCTTGGACTGGGGACAGCGGGCATGATTGTCATGAACGAGCATACCGACATGGTAAAGATGCTGCGTAACTGCGTTCGGTTCTACGCACACGAGAGCTGCGGGCAATGCACACCCTGCCGGGAGGGCAGCAGCTGGATGCGAAAAATTCTGGATCGAATTGTGTCGGGCGACGGTCGGGCAAAAGACCTGGATATGCTGCTGGAACTGGAAAAAACGATGGGAATCATGCCGGGCACCACCATCTGCGGATTGGCTGACGGCACCGCATGGGCGACTCGTACGTTTATCAACAAGTTCTACGATGAATTCGCCGCCAAATGCCCTGAAGCCCCTCTGGCTCCAGTTACGCTGAAGCGCGGCAGCTTAAATGTATTGGTGCCGATGGGAAGCAATACACGGAACTAATGGTTCGGGGCTTTCTGTTCGCCAGACCGCTGTCTCTGTCGACCCTCAATCCGCCCGGTGGTCGGGATGGAAACCGGAATTGGATCCAGCCACGCCCGCATCATCCCCGCAAGAGAGACGCGCCCCGCGTCACCGGGCGCGTAGCCGTCTGATAACGCTGCTGATTATTGTAACGGTGAGCATCGTCATGATCGCGCTGCTCGTCTTTGGCGTCGTCGGCGTCCTGCACGCGATCCGGCAGCTTCCGACCTCGGGATAATTTCTGCTGCCTTAAAGCGGCCACTTTCTACACATCAATTTTTTACGTCTGCCGGCCCGCTCACGGAAGCTAAATCCTAACGCAGCCATCATGTCCCATAAGACCCGCCCGCGCTCGGCAAAAGGATGTAAATTTTCGACTCGACCTGTTGGGTTTTTGTATTATATCTTTTCGTATGGCAACCGTTTCTCATAGTCGTAATTCGCATAAGAACCACTCGCATTTCGAGCCTCTTGAGGGGCGGAAGATGATGTCTTCCACTATCACTCCCAATCCAGCTCCGGCTGGGTCCTCAAAACTAACCGGGACTTTAATCGGGACATCGGGTTCCTATCGCAACCAGGGCAACACGATTGCCAATGCCGTGGACGGAAATCCAAACACTTTTTTTGACTCTCCAGCCTCCAACGGGTGGGTGGGATACGACCTGGGTTCGATGGACACGATCACGCAGGTTCAGTTTCTGCCCCGGTCGGGCGCAGCTCGCGAATGACCGGCGGCATGTTCCAGGGATCGAGCACAATCGATTTCTCTTCCGGTGTGACCAATCTCTTTACGATCCCAACCGCGCCTCCCACCAATCAGTTTACGAGTGTTGCAATCAGCAATAGCACCGGATTCCAATATGTCCGCTACATAGGCCCCGCAGGCAGCGCGGGAAATATAGCCGAGCTCGAGTTTGATGGTAGTGCCATTATTGCCGTCCCGACGTTCCCTGCTAACACAGGCGCAGGCTACAGCAGTATCACCAACCGATGTTCATATAGCCTGGGCAACCGACTATCAGAATGTCGCTACATCATTCACTATTTTTCGCCAGGGTCCGACGGATGGGACCAGCTACAACCCGATCGCGACGCTTCCCGCGGGAGCTACATCCTATGATGACCTCACCGCTGTCGCCGGAACAACCTACTCTTACCAGGTTGCTCCCAATAACGACCCGCAAAGCACAACCTACGATTTACTGACCGCGCCGAATGTGACCACGCCTGTCCCGTCGGTTAAGCCACAGTTGCTCACTGGAACACCCATCGGCACGGGGGGTTCTTACCGCAACCAGGGAAATACCATAGCCAGGGTGTTTGACGGCAACCTCAATACATTCTTTGATGGTCCCACGGGTAGCGGGAACTGGGTGGGACTGGATTTGGGCACGCCTCAGGCGATAGCCCAGATAACGTTCGCACCGCGGGCTGCCTACTCCTCGCGCATGGTAGGGGGAACCTTTCAGGCGTCTAACACCCAGGATTTTTCATCAGGCGTCGTAACACTCTTTACAGTTTCATCAGCGCCCAAAGAGCGAGTTCTAACGACTGTGAATGTTAAGACCACCAGCGGCTATCGCTATGTGAGATACGTCTCGCCGACCAACGGCTGCGGCAATATCGCGGAGCTTGCTTTTACAGGATTGCCGGCTACTGCTTTGCCTGTGATTCCTTCTGTTCCGGTGACGACGCCTTTCCCAACCTCCATCACCTGGTCCAATGGCGCGCCATCTCCAATTATACGGGCCGAAGCGGTGGGTGGTAGTGTGAATGGGATCCTCTATGTATTTGGCGGGTTTAACGATCAGGGAAGTGATACCACCAGCATTCCGCTGCAGCATGAATGCGATGCCTATAACCCGGCTACGAATACCTGGACCCGTTTGCAGGATTTTCCAGAGCCTTTCACGCATTCCCAGGAAGTGATCGTGGGAAGCAATATCTGGTTTGTGGGTGGATATCTCGGCAATCATCCTGGCCCGGGAACCAAGCATGTCTGGATCTACGACACGCTTGATGACAGTTGGTCGCGCGGCCCGGATCTGCCGCAGGCCCGCGGGGCGGGCGCAGCAGCCCTGGTAGGAAACACAATCTACTTTGCAGGCGGGATGGACCAGTCGCGCACGATCGACGAGAACACAACCTGGGCGCTGGATACAACCAATCAATCCGCCGGATGGGTGCAGCTGGCCGATCTGCCCAACGGGCGAAACCATGTCGCTGCTGCCGGCCTTGGGGGATATTTCTACGTTATAGGCGGGCAGCACCAACAGGAAGACGGTCAACTCGCCCAAAGCGAAGTCGACCGATATGACCCGTCTACCGATACGTGGCAGCAGATGGCTTCACTGCCTACCGCAGCCGGCAAGTCGCACATCACAAGTGGCACGCTGGTCTATGACGGTCGCATCATCGTCGTCGGCGGTGAGACAGGCTACAACGATCCGCAACGCTATATTGTTGACTATGATCCATCGACTGATACCTGGAACCAGCTCGGGCTATTGCCCGCGGCGCGCAGCACGGTGGTAGCGGGTATCGTTAACGGTCAACTGGTGGTAACAACCGGCAACGCGCCGGATCCTACAACCACAACCTGGATCGGGTCGTTATCATAATGCGGAACGAGACTCTTTAAATGTCACGTCTCTGTCAGTAGTCCGCACAGTGTATGTAACGTAATTTAAATCAAAAAAATGAACCGCCCTGCGAGGGGCGGTTCATCTATTTTCCAGGGCAGAGACTTCGATTCGACCGGGACGGAGGTGTCAATCACTCATCGTCGTCGAAGTCATCATCATCGTCGTCATCATCAAAATCGTCATCGTCGGGATCATCAAATTCGTCTTCGTCTTCCTCTTCGTCATCATCCTCGTCTTCTTCATCCTCATCTTCATCCAGGTCGTCATCCTCTTCGTCTTCCTCCTCATCGTCGTCGACCGGGGCTTCGTC
Organism: uncultured Phycisphaerales bacterium; assembly: GCA_963792535.1. Taxonomy (GTDB): domain Bacteria; phylum Planctomycetota; class Phycisphaerae; order Tepidisphaerales; family Tepidisphaeraceae; genus CBDAQA01. The sequence continues at coordinate 202,208 of CAWBWQ010000003.1, read as the reverse complement.
GTCATCCTCGGTCTCGTCATCGTCGTCGCTTTCTTCTTCGTCGACTTTGCGCTTGGCAGCTTCGGGAAGTCGCCAGCGCGAGAGGCGAGAGGTCGAGGCGCGTTGAGGGGTTGAGTAAAGCCAGCAGGATCGATCGCACATCGAGACCGGCGTCTTCAAGACCTGCAGGCTCGCGAACCAACGCCAAGCCTGTGGCGGGGGAAAGGGTTTTTGTCACGGCTAACTCCAAAGCACCGGGGTGCGTGAGCGATTTCCGGTTAGTGGGGGGATTTAAAATCATAGCATTTTCCATAAAGCGATCGAACGTTCGGCTCATCTCTCCTGTTCTTTCGACGGGATCGAAAGTGGCGGTATTGAAGCGAGGGGAATGGGGGTAGTCAAGACGCTGTGCAAAGATTCAGTCGGATATTCTTATCCAGCGCAACCGCAGTGAATTGCCAAGAACGGTCACATCGGATAAGGCCATGGCGGCGGCGGCGACAACGGGATGCAGCACGCCCAGGGCAGCCAGTGGAATCGCCAGCACATTATAAATAAACGCCAGGAACAGATTTTGGCGGATGGTTCGCATGGTCGCGCGCGACAGCACAATTGAAGCCGCCACGCCCGCCAGTGAGCCACCCACCAGAACGATATCGCCTGTTTCCTTCGCGACATCGCTGCCCGACCCCAGCGCAATGCCCAGGTTTGCCGTCGCCAGCGCCGGCGCATCGTTAATTCCGTCGCCTACCATGGCGACGCGATGGGTCGATCCGTTCTGCAGTTTCTGAATGACGGCTGCCTTTTCGTCAGGCCGGACATCGGAATAAATCTGATCGATCTGAACCTGCCCGGCAATCGCGGCGGCGGCGGCGGCGTTGTCGCCGGTGAGCATGACCAGGCTCAAACCCATTTTTTGCAAACGGTTTATGGCAGACAGCGAATCGGCTTTGATCGTGTCATTGATTTCAATCTGCCCGAGGTAAACCAGCGCGCCCGGCAGTTGTTCGGCGAGGTACACCACGGTGCTGTTCAGCTTTGGCGCGCTCAGATCGGGGTGATCGATCACGCCGCCAAGCGGGGAAACCGAGAATTTCTCCAGCATGGCGCGATTACCCGCCAGTAGTTTGCGGCCGTCCACTTCGGCAACGACACCGTAGCCGGGATGGTTGGTGAATTGGTTCGGTTGTGGAATTTCAAGCCCGCGTTTTTCTGCTTCAGCGAGGATTGCTTTTGCGATGGGGTGCGCGCTGAATCGCTCGGCGCCTGCTGCCAGTCGGAGAAATTGCCCGGCATCCATCGCCGTGCGCTGATGGAAGAGACCACTGGTTTTCCCTGCGTGATTGTGCCGGTCTTATCGAGCACAACCGTATCGATTTTTTCAGCATTCTGGAGGGCGTCGATGTCGCGAATCAGGATCCCCCGCCGGGCACCCAGGCCGGTTCCCACCATGATGGCAGCGGGCACTGCCAACCCCAGCGCCACGGGCATGCGATCAACAATACGCTGCAGGTGGTCTTGGCGACCTGCGCGAGGATCTGGCTCGTCATCCAATGGTGGGCAGAGCCCCACAAGGACCAGCTGATGCCCGTCATCAATGCGATGGCCAATACCGCCGGCACGAAGACAGCGGAGATCTGATCTGCTAATTTCTGGACAGGCGGGCGGCTGTCTTGCGCTTTTTCCACCAGGGCGACAATATGAGACAACGCGGTATCCGCGCCGACAGCGGTTGCCCGCACAATCAATCGACCGTCTACGTTTAAAGTGCCGGCGATTACCTTGTCGCCAATGTGCCGGGTCACCGGCAGCGGTTCGCCGGTAATCATGGATTCATCGATACTGGATTGCCCGTCGATCACCACGCCATCCACCGGCACGCGATCGCCGGGACGAAGAACGAGGGTGTCTCTTAGCTGGATCTGGGGGACGGGGATTTCTTCGGTATGCGCAAACGTCCAGCGTTCAACGTTCAACTTCCCACTTTCAAGTGGAAGGCTTGACGCCTCTTCGTTGGATGTTGGACGTTGAGCGTCGGGCGTTGAACGTTTGCCCTCCGTCACGCGAAGCGCGGTCGCCGGTGTCAGATCCAGCAACGACCGGATCGCGCTGCCCGCTGACCGCCGGGCGTTTGCCTCAAGCCAGTGCCCCAGGCTGATCAGGGCGAGCAGGGCTGAGGATTCCATGAAGTACAGGTCGTCATCCATCGGCATCGGCCAGCGATGCAGCTGTCCACCGATGAAGTAGATCAGGCTGTAGAAGTAGGCAACGCTGGCGCCCATAGCAATCAGCGTGTCCATGTTTGTTGTGCGGTGCATCAGGGCGGCCCAGGCGCTTTTATAGAAACTCGAGCCTACGTAGATCAGGCAAAAGGTGGCGGCGACGAGGGACACCCAGATCAGATCCATGTGAAGCGCGTGATCCTGAGGGTGCGCGCCCACTGCAGAATCCAGTGCGTCAATTCCACGGGAAACCAGAGAACCAGCCCGGCGATTGCCCGGCGTAGCCAGCGACTGGTTTGCTGATGATGGTGATGTGTTTGCTTTGCCTCGCGATCGGCGGCTGCGGTTTCCACTTCTGCCGGATAGCCCGCGCTGGTGATCTGCTTTGCAATTGTATCCGGCGAAACCAGCTGCGGGTCAAAGGCGACTGTTGCCTGACCGCGGGCGAGATTTACACTGCAATTTTCGACGCCGGGCAACGCGGCGCCGCTTTGGAAACATGGGCGACGCAACTGGCACAGTTCATACCCTGAACGGAAAGAGCAGCAGAAGACATAGACCGATTCTATGCAAAAAAAATCCCACGGAGAAACCATGGGCGCGTTACAACGCGTTAGCAATGCGGCTGATCGTGCCGGGGATCATCCGGCAAAATCGCTTATTTCAGCTTGGCGACATACTTTTCTGGATCTTTATTGAATGCCTTGATGCAGTCAGGGCAGCAGAAGGCGATGGTCTGACCTTTGTAGACAACCGTCTTGCTCGGATCGATATCCTCACCACTGACGGGGCACTTGGTGTTTACCGGCTTTTCAGCAACAGGCTGGGTTGCGGGAGGCGTGGCGGCATCCTGGGCACGCAGAAGATTCGTGCTAGCAACACCAATCGCAATGCAAACCGACGCGAGCAAAATACAAGTTAACTTTGACATATTCTCAGCTCCATTGAAAAGATTCCGGCCCCGGTTATTTCTTTTTATAATAGTCCGCATTCAGGGCAATGTATTGCGTCCACTGCGGAGGTAGATCTTCCTGCGGGAAAATGGCTTTCACAGGGCATTCGTCGACGCACAAACCGCAGTCAATGCAGATGTCCGGCTCGATGTAGAGCATCTCGGCAGCGTCAAAATCCGCGTCGGTTTTTGTGGGATGAATGCAGTCTACCGGGCAGACCGCCACGCAGGCGGTGTCTTTTGTCCCGATACACGGTTCGGCGATAATGTGAGCCATGTCAGCGATACTCCTGGAAACCAAAGAATCCGAGTATAGAGGCCATCGCGGGATGGGGCAAGCGCGGACTTTACCCGCAGGTTTCGGTAACTGAGGATCAAAATCGTCGGCTGACCGTGCAGCGTGTCCCGTTTACAGAGCGCACAATTCGGTATGCAGGCGTTGAATCACGCCGGACCAGTCGCCTGGTTTTTGTTGGCGAAACAATCGGGCGGATGGATACCAGGGAGAATCATCGCGATCGAGCATCCATCGCCAATCCGCAACATAGGGAAGCAGGATCCAGACCGGTTTGCCCATCGCGCCCGCGAGGTGGGCAACAGCGGTATCGACCGTGATCACCAGATCCAGATTTTCGATCAGAGCCGCCGAGTCGCTGAAATCCATCAGGTCATTCGTCAGATCGAGCAGGTTTAAGCTGTCGGGCGGTGCCTGTCGGGCATCTTTCTGAAGGCTGACAAAACGAATCCCTTTTATCTGGCTTAATGGCTCGAACCGATTTACGGGAATCGATCGATTCCTGTCGTTAGAATGGGTCTGGCTGCCCGCCCAGGCAAGACCAACACGCTTTGCATCGCCGATTTCCAGCTTGCGGCGCCAAACCGCGGCATTGTCAGGGTCAGCTGAAATGTATGGAATCTCTCGCGGAATCGAATCGAGCGAGGTGTTGAACACCATCGGCAAAGACATCAACGGCAACTGCGCCTGGCAGTCAGGCCAGGCATCGCCCTGACAGATAACTTCTGACACGCCGGCAACCTGTCGGGCAAGACTTGCAAGGCCGGGCTGGCATTCGATCATCACTTTGCCTGCCCGGTCGGCAACCCATTTCACATATCGAAGGAACTGGATCGTGTCACCAAAGCCCTGCTCGGCAAAAAGCATGATACTGCCGCCCTGCAGATCAGATCCGTCCCATGCGGGCTGAGGAAAAGGTCGGCTTCCCGGGTTGGTGGTTTTCAACCGACGCCAGTCATATTCCTTCCAGCCTCGTTCGAAGTCGCCGCGCATGAGCAGGTTGATACCCAGATTCTCATGGTATTGTGCGCAATCGGGTTGAAGCTCAACCGCCCGCGTATAAAGCGTGCCGGCCTGCTCAATCTGCCCGGCCTGTTCAGTGAGCACCGCTATCCAGCTGGTCGGATCCGCGAGATTTGGGTTCAGTTCCAATGCCCGCTTGAATGACTCCATCGCATCGGAAGGACGGCGTCGGTCTTTCCAGATCGCCCCCATGATGACATGGGCCTCGGGCAGATCGGGCTTTAATTCGATTGCCCGGCGAATGCTGTTCAACGCCAAGTCGATTTTCTCAACGCGGCGATATGCGTTGGCCAGGTTGCAATGCAATTGAGCGACCTCGGGATCGGCTTCGATCGCTGCTTCATAATGCGGGATTGATTCTGCCGCCCGCCCGACGGCGAGAAGGTTTTGTGCCGCTTTCACATGTGCCTGGGAGAACCCGGGCCGCTGCCGCGTGGCCAGGACAAACATATCGATTGCGTCAGCCCTGCGATCCAGAAATTCCAGGGTGTTACCGACCCCAAAGGTGTCATCCGCGTTGCCGCGAAGTTGCGCCGCTTTTTTGCTGGCGGGGATCGCGTTCTCCAGGTCCCCCATATCCTGGCGAATGGCGGCCAGGCCGTCATACGCGCCGGCAGCGGCGGGGGAGTCGCTGTCCAGGGCAATTGCCCGGCGATAGATTTCCTCCGCCTCATTCAGTTGACCGCTGTCGTTCAGCACATCGCCTAAACCAATGAGCGTGTCCAGATCGTCCGGATACTGGCTCAACCTGCGCGGTAAATCGATTCGGCGCGGTCCAGATGACCCGCTTGATGTTCGGCCGCGGCGGTCGATGTTGATGATTCGGTGGTGGTCATTTCACCTGCAGTATAACCTGTATTTGGCGGTTGGGGATGCAGCGTAATCAACGTTGGTAAGCCCGTTATTATCGGGCTTAACTGAAAAACCGCTTCTCCGGCGCGGCTGGCTATTCTTTGCTCAGCCACCATCGGGCGATCACCAGATCGACCGCGGTTGTCACTTTCAGATTCCGCTCTTCGCCGGCGATCAACCAGACCGGATGGCCCGCCATTTCCAGAAGTTGCACATCATCGGTCGCCTGCTCCAGCGGGATAGGGCTGCGATCGAAGGCATCCAGCAAATCGGCGCGTCTCATGATTTGCGGCGTTTGCATCGCCCAAATGCGCACTGCGGGGAACCGTGCGATCCACGCGCGCCGGCAGAGGACCTTCCGCCTGTTTGATCGTCAAAGAGACCGGCAATGCCGGCACGGCTGCGCCGTAGTGTCGGGCAGCATCCAGTGTTTGCTGGATGAGCAAAGCCGAGATCAACGGCCGGGCGGCATCGTGTACGGCAATCCATTCGACAGTGTCGGGCACACGCTTCAACGCTGCCAGAACGCTATGCGCACGGGTCGATCCACCGGCGCAGAATTCAATCCGGGGATCGCTCGGAAGCGCCGCGGATAAACCCTCCGGATCGGCGCACGGAACGATTATTTTTGCCAGGTCGGATCGGTCGAGAAATGGCCGGACCGCCCGCGCGATGACAGCGTGGCCTTCCAGTTCTTCGAGCAACTTGCTGCGCGGCCCACCGAAGCGAGTGGATTTTCCAGCGGCGGGAAGAATGAGGCAGAACGTTGCCATTAAGTGGAATGCACTTTATTCGAAGTAAACGGCAGCGCCACTCGCGACTTTTTTAGACTGCAGAACCTTTTCCTTAAGTTGATCCGCTGACACGGCAAAGAGCGGGGAGATCTCAAGTAGCGCATCGGGTTCGCCGGCCTTGGTGGGTACTTCGACACCCGCTTCTACCAACCAACGTCCTGCCCGGCGGACCTGGTCCCGGCGGGAGGTGGTGGGGGAGTCGACGCCGTCGGCGTTTTTCACGGGCGAGAACTCTTCGGTGCGCTCGGTAGCGTACGCCATCGCGTTTTTCGCGAGGGGGATGGCGTCGAAGACAAATTGTTCGAGCTTTACCGCGTTAGGCTTGTCCGGCTTGATCTGACTGCCGCCGGCATCGACATAAGGCACCTTCTTTTCTGCGCGATGCCAGGGCAGTTTCAGATGGCCGCTGGTGTTGAGATTCTCGATAAAGCTGACCGCCAGCGCGTGGATACCGATCGATCCGTTGTTAAAACGCAGCGTGCCATCAGGATTGGTCTGCAGCGCGAGCGCTTCGGGCAGATCGCTGTACTCGATGACCTGCGTCGCGCCGTCACCGATCACCAGGTTTCCGACTTTTTCCAGTGGACCTGCTTTGGGGATGCTCTTGGTGCTCATCTCGCTTTGCGTGATCGCATGCAGTCCCATGAACAAGGGATCGACCACCTGAACCAGCGGGTTATCCACCTGGAAATAGGAAAGGTGCTCGACACCCCGCTTGTGCATGTCGGCGATCGCGCCGCTGCGATACAGTGCGCGAAGACTGCCACCATGTCCGTCAGGGCTCAGGGCCAGCGAATCCTTATCGGCCAGGAGCAACTGCCCGTCCATCGAAAAGGCCGGCATCATCCCCTGCTGAAAGAAAAAGACGTTGGCGGGGTCGAGACCAAAATGGTTATTTTTCGCAAAAAACGCCCGGGTGGGGGCATCGTTGATATCGCTGGTCATGATGTACCACGGCACAGGTTTGCCGAAGGATTTTCCATGATTCAGTAACTGCTCGGCGAAGACCTGGAACAGAGGTTTGTTTTTGATCGGGGTGACCGGGTATTCACCTTTGGGCCCGTCATATCCGAGTCGAGTCCCCTGTCCACCGGCGACCAGAAACGCGGCTATTTTGCCCTGGCTTAAAAGTTCGCGGCCTTTTTTCAGAGCCTCCTGATACAGTCCGCGCATTGCGGCATCGGGCACGCGCGGATACGCCTTTACAGGCTGAATGTCTTTGGGCAACGCCGGCTGCGGTTTGTTAATGACATATTCATCCACCAGGCTTTTCAGCGCGTCCAGATCCTGAGCGGCCAACTGATCCAGCAGCTTCTTCCTGCCTGCTGTGTCGAGTTCATCGACAAAGCGGAGGACGCCAGTTTGACCGATGGATTTCAGCTTTTCGGTGATGTCGGTGGTTGCCATGGGCGGGATTGTAATGAACCGGCGGCATCATGGAAATGGGCAATGAACCGGTCTATAAGCGGGCGTCAGATTCGGTGGCGGTATGATCCGAAGGGCGACTGGAAAGCCCTCGCTGGATCAGGGATGCGCGACCATCGAAACTTCGTTCGTGACGGGATCCATCACTAAACTTTGTTCCAACTTTGACGCAGCCTGCACGCGGCGGGACAGCAGGTTGGTAGCTGGGAAAAACGAACCGAGCAGCAGGGTGAAGATGACCGAAACCATGACCGCCAGTACCACTGATGCCGGCTGGGGGATCCGCAGCGGGCCTGCGTTAATGCCGGGCTGCATGTGGGTAGGTTCGGATCGCAGGAACATCGCGATGACAATCCGCAGATAGTAAGCGGCGCTGATGGCGGCATTCACCCAAAGGACGACGCTTAACCCCATGAGATTCGCATGTCCGGCGGGGAGTGTGAGATAAATCTTGCCTATGAATCCGACCGTGAGCGGAATGCCGGTCAGGCTGAGGCAGGCGACGGTCATCGCCAGGCCGAGCGCGATGTTTTTTCTGCCTTGCCCGGCGATATCCTCGAAAGTTTCGGCGCTGGTTGCCGGGCGATTATGTCGACTGGGCAGGAGTTGCAACACTCCGAACGCAGCGATGTTGGTGATGCCATAGGCAGCAAGATAAAACAGCACGCCCTGCAGGGCATCAGACTGAATGCCCGCGATTTCGCTTCTGGACGCATGCAGGCTGCCCGCGCTGACCAGCGCGGTAATTCCCACCAGCATGTAACCGGTATGGGCAACCGAGCTATAGGCAAAGGTGCGTTTGATGTTGGACTGCAGCAGGCCCAGGATGTTGCCGAGCGTCATCGTAAGGGCAGCGAGAACCAGCAACGTCTTGGCAATGGGTTCGGGCACGAGCCACAGTCCACCACCCACGGCGAATAACACCTTAATCAGTGCGACGAAGCCAGAGGTTTTGGGGACAAAGGAAAGGAAGGCGGTAACGGGAGTGGCGGCACCCTGGTAGACGTCGCCGGCGTAAACATGAAGTGGGACGGCGGCCATCTTAAAGGCGAAGCCGCAGATCAGCAGGATGACGGCCAGCACTTGCCAATCGGTCCATTTGGCAGCGTGGAAAATATCGGTGATCTGATCCAGCGAGGTGCTGCCGGTCGTGCCGTACAGATAGCTGAAACCAAACAGCATGACGGCGGCGCTGATCGCGCCGAGGAAGAAATATTTCAGCCCCGCTTCCTGCGCCACCGGCAAAGGGCGGGAGATGCTGACCATGATGTAGGTTGGAATGCTCGCCAGTTCGATGCCCAGGAACATCAGGATCAAATCGTTGGAGGAGGCGACAACGCAAAGTCCAGCCAGGCTGAGAAGCAAAAGCGCGAAGAACTCGGCGGTATCTCCGCCAAAATCAGAGGCATTTCCCCCGGTGCCATCCTTTTTGGTTGGCATGTTCAGCAGAACCAGGAGAAAGCCAATGCCGGATGCAATGAGCTTGATGTATTCGCTGAACGCCTGCGTGTGAACTGCGCCGCCGGAGTCGATGATGGAGGTAACCGGGGAATTCGTGCGATAGCACTGAACGAGAAAGACAAACAGCAGGGCAATGAGGGAGAGTTCAGCGGCGATTTTTCGCATGAGCGGGCGGTTGGATATTCCCAGGAGAAACAGCAGGCACGCTGTGGCCGAGAGAATAACCTCGGGGAATCTGGGGGAGAGTAGAACGTTCATATCAAAATCCTGAGCGTGGGCGTCGTCGTCGAAGTTGAAAGATCCATCTGTGCTGCAATCAACTTCTGCATAACTGCCGGTTCGGGTCTGAGACTTTTCCAGGCCTCCAGCGAGTTCATTTCAACTATCAGCGGGCCGGTCCTTCTGCTTCGCCGGGAACGGCGGCGGTGAGGACAATCTTCTCGTCTGACAGATGCAGAATCTTTTCAACAGGACTTAAGATCGGATTCAGAATCAACTGCGTCGGCATTACGCCGAGCAGTACGACCAGGATCGCCAGGGGGGCGAGAATCGCCACTTCGCGTGCATTTAGATCGACAGACAGCTTTTTGACCGCGGGCGTTGTGGAGGGATCAACTGTCGGTGTTTTCAAGGGCCCGAAAAGAATCTGCCCGACCATGTGCAGCATATAGATCGCGCTGAGGATAACACCCAGCGCGGCTAATATGCCAAAGCGAACGCCCAGGTGCATGCTGCTGGTGAACGCGCCGAGGATAGTCAGAAATTCACTCACAAATCCATTCAGCAAAGGCAATCCGATGCTGCTCATCGCAAACAGCACGACGAAGAACGCCAGCTTGGGCATGATCCTGGCCAGGCCGGAGAGATCATATTGATCGGTTGTTTTATAGCGGTCGTAGATCATTCCCACGCAGAGGAACATCGCGCCGGTGCTGATGCCGTGGTTGATCATGTAAAGGATTGAGCCCTGCAGGCCGATGGCGTTCATGGCCATGAGCCCCAGCACGCAGAAGCCCAGGTGGCTGAAGGACGAATAGGCCAGAAGGCGTTTCATATCCCGCTGCACCCAGGCGATCATTGCACCATAGAGAATGCCAATGACACTGAGCACGCCGACCACGGCGATGAGATTGCGCAGGCTGGTGTCGTCGGGTCGGGCGACCAATCCAATCGGGATCACCAGTCGAAGGATGCCATAAGTTCCCAGCTTGGGCATCACGCCCGCGAGCAGAACCGTGCCGGGCGTGGGGGCTTCGGTATAGGTAATGGGCAGCCAGGTGTGCAGCGGAAACACCGCCGACTTCACCACGAACGCACCGAATAATCCGAGCGCGACCCAGAATTGTTCGCGGGCCGAGAAATGATGCTGGGCGTAGGTGACGACCGTCATCATGTCGAACGAACCAGCCTTAGCGCCGAGGTAGACGATAGCCGCCAGCGTGAAGACTGAACCTGCGAAGGTATAGAGAAAAAATTTAGCCGCGGCATAGCGGCGTTCGGGGCCGCCCCAGATCCCGATGAGGAAAAAGCTTGGGACGAGGGTTAACTCGAAAAAGGCATAGAACAGCAGCAGATCGCGGGCGATAAACACGCCGATCATGCAGGCCATCAGCATGAGGATCCAGGCATAATACTGGCGGGGTTTTTCGGTGATCGAGTCAAAGCTGGCACAAATCGCTAGGGGCACCAGGAGCACGGTCAACAGGACCAGGAACAGGCTGATTGAATCGACTCCCAGTGAAAGTGAAAAGTGGATGGCGGAGAGGCTCATCCAGGAGTCGGCTGCGGGGGGCCGGACATATTCTCCGTTGGAGGAGTAATTGAGACCCACACCGATTGCCAGCACGGCGGTGACAGCTGAGACGGTAAGCGCCCAGACCTTGGCGGCCTCGGCGCGGGATCACGGCGGCGAGAATAGCGCCAAAAATCGGAACTGCCAGCAGCAGGGGGAGCAGGTAATTCATAGTTCACACGCATTAATGATGCAGGGCTGATGCCAGGGGATACTGCATCGGGCAATCCTTCACCATCGATCTTCCATTCGCTGCGCTTACAGAAACACCAGTAACAAAATAGCCAGCACACCAAACAACATCGCGCCGGCGTAGCCCTGCAGGTAACCGCGCTGAACGGTTAACTTAACGGCAAAACCGCTGAGCGTCGGCACGTAGCCAATCACCCAGACCAGGCCGTCCACAACCGCGCGGTCGATGGCGAAAAATACTTTGGCCAGATGCCGAAGCGGTTCGACGATGCAGACATCGTACAATTGATCGATCCAGTATTTGCCTTCCAGCAAGCTGGTGAGTGGCTGCAGGCCCGCGGCGATCTGCTCGGCGCGCTTGCGGTCCTTCAGATGCAGCAGATACGCCAGGCCGATGCCGCAGATAGAGACAAGCCCGCCGATAAGCATGGATGAGGGGACGAGCGCTTCGCTGTCATGGCTCTCGGGCTGACCGAACATGGAAGGGACCACCTTTGGACCACCGGCTGCGTCGAACCGAGCGCTGGCGACGTCATACGCCAGCTTGAATGAAGGGCTGCGACCCAGGAAATTTTCGACCTGTCCGCCCCGGACGACGATCCAACCGATCAACAGCGCGCCAACGGCTAACGCGATCAGCGGCGCGAGCATGATCCAGGGTTCAGGGTCATGTTTGTGATCGTGGTCATCGGCATGGGCAGATCCCGCGTCAACCGCAGCATGATCGCCCGACGAGGCGGTTGGATCTTCAGCCGCCGGCTCGGTCGGTTCGAGGAATGGACCTTGAAACACCTGAAAATACAGGCGAAAGGTGTAGTAGGCGGTGAGGAAAGCAGTGAACAGCAGCACGCCGCCCAATAAGGTTGATCGACTCCAGGTCTGGGCGATGATTTCGTCTTTGCTGAAAAAACCGCTGGTAAACGGAAAACCCGCCAGAGCGGCACAGCCTATGAGCATGACGATGTTGGTTTTGGGCAGAACTTTTTTCAGGCCCGACATCTTGCGAAGGTCCAGGTGCCCGAGCATCGCGTGCATGATTACGCCGGAGGAAAGGAACAGCAGCGCTTTGAAAAACGCGTGCGTGATGAGGTGGAAGATACCGGCCGCTGGGGCCAGCACACCGACAGCGACAAACATGTACCCGAGTTGGCTGACGGTACTGTAAGCGAACACCTTTTTAAGGTCGAACTGCCGGAGGGCGATGGTGGCGGCGAACAGTGCCGTGAAAGCGCCGACGACGGCGATGGTGGTTAACGCCGCCGAGTTGGAGACGAACACCGTCCCGCATCGTGCGATCATGTAGATCCCAGCCGTTACCATGGTGGCAGCATGGATGAGGGCCGACACCGGTGTGGGGCCTTCCATCGCGTCGGGCAGCCAGACATACAACGGAAACTGAGCAGATTTTCCGAATGCGCCGAGCATCAGGAAGAAGGGAATATATTGCAGAATGCTCAGCTGCTGAGCGGTTTGGGCATCGATCGGGCCTTTATGAAGCAAAGCGGTGTGGGCAAGTTCCAGGACACCGTGACCATTGCCGGCCACATCGAAAAAGGTAACGGTATTGAACGCGTAGAAGCAGAGCATCATGCCGACGATGAATCCAAAGTCACCGATGCGGTTGACGATAAACGCCTTTTTCGCCGCGGCGGCGGCAGCGGGGCGTTGATAGTAGTATCCAATAAGCAGGTACGAGCACAGTCCCACGCCTTCCCAGCCCAGGAACATGAACACCAGGTTGTTGGCCATCACCAGGCAGGTCATCGCGAAGATAAAGAGCCCGAGATAAGCGAAAAAGCGGGAATATCCTTCCTCGCCTTTCATATAACCCGCGGCAAAGATCGTGATGATTAAACCTACCCCGGTAACCACCGTGAGCATGACGGCGGTGAGCTGATCCAGGTAAAAGCCGACCGGGGCATTGAAACTACCGGCGCTGATCCAATTATAAACAGGGCTCTGCGGGTTAAATTCGGTTCCGCGAAGCATGCCGAGCAGAATCACCAGCGAAACCAGACAGGAACCACCCACACCAATCCAGATCGGCCAATGGGCCTTGCCCTTCAGCAGGAGATCCCCGAAGAACCCGGCAACAATCGCCCCGATGATCGGCAGCAGGGGAATCAGGTAGGCGTGGTTGATTGCGAATTGCATGGGTAAGTCGAAATTTGCTGGTAAATGGTTGCGGTTTTTCTGGTGATTCGGGGTTTATCGCAGCGGTTAACCTTTCAACTCTGCGCCAGGCGTCGGCATCCAAAGAATTTTTCTGGCGGAACAAGAGGATAACCAATGCCAACGCCAGGCTGGCTTCGGCGGCGGCGATCACCAGTACGAAAATGACAAACGCCTGCCCCGACAAGTTCTGGCCCGATGCGGTGGAATGATAACGCCCGAAGGCGATCAGATTGATGGCAACGCCTTGAAACATCAGTTCCGTGCAGAGGAACATGACGATGAGGTTACGTCTGCAAAGGAAACCGATCAGCCCGATCGAAAAAATGATCGCGCCGACGGCCAGATAATGTTGCAGGGCGATTTCAGGCATGGCTCATTATTTCTAACGCGATTCACAGCTCGAGTGAAAATTAACCGCGGCGGCACAAAACACACAAGAGAGACACAAACCGAAAGATCGCTGATATTGCGAATCTTTCCACGCGGATGTTTTTCTGTCTGCCTTGTACTGCTCAGTCTTTTTCCGCGTTCCCGGTCTGCCTCGCTGGTGAATTTTTCTCTGATGCTTGCCGAACGTCACGAACCAACTTTTACCCGCCGCAGTTCGCTGCCATAAACGGGAATGCTGTGCGGGTTGTCATCGACCGGCGTGGCAGGGCCGGTAACGGTTTCCAGTTTTTCAATATTTGCCAGGACCGTGGGATTCATGTGCACACGGCGGCGGGAAATGATGATGGCGCCCACCATGCTGACCAGCAGAATAATGCCCGACAACTCCAGCTGCACAAGCTGATGCCGAAACAGATACATGCCCAGTTCCTGGGTAGCTCCGTGCACTTCAATTTCAGGAGCAGGAGCGGGACCGTTGATCGGTGCAATCAGCGGAACAGGGCCGGCAGCATCGATCAAGCGGTCGGCTTTATTAAAGATTACAAACAGAAGGGTGCCCATCAGGGCAAAACCGATGGCGGCCGCTGCTGCAGGCTCGCGGCTATGGCTGTCGTAGTCGGCCATCGGGGAGAGGACAGTCCCGGAACTGGTTGCCTGCGATGCCAGCATGATGACGAAGACATATGTCACCAGAATCGCACCGGCGTAGATGATGACCAGGGCGGCGGCCATGAATTCGGCATCGAGCAGCACGAACAGCCCCGCTGAAGCGAAGATCGTGAGCACAAAATATAAGGCCGAGTACACCGGCTTGGGATGCGTGATGACGCGAATGGCCCCCGCAATGGCGATGGCCGAAAAAATCCAGAAATAGATCGCCGGGGCTTTGGACTGATCCGAACCAATCCAGCTGGGAAGTGATGCCAGGAAGATCAATCCGACAGCGACCAGGGCGACACCGGAGATTTTGCGAATGGTGGCTTCACGATGCCCGGGCAGCATGAATGTGGTGGCAATGCCGGCGATCACGCATAAGACCAGCAGAAATATCGGCGAAAGCAGCGGCGCGGATGCCAACGCGAAGGGGTTGGGAAAGGCCAGAGAGATCGAAGACGGCAAAAGAACCATGTTCAAAAGTATCCTCGCCGCATCAACCGGCGGAAGAGGCGGAAGGATAAGACTGCCGCAAATTCATTGCAAGGGGAAGCGGATACAGAACGCGAAATGCGCGCCTTTATGCATAAAATGAAAATTGGTTCAATCGCGTGTGCTGTTTGATGGCCGTACGCAGAGGGCTCAACAACATGGATACAGACTCTGCTTGGCGATCCCAAAGCGAAACAGTATCGTTCGGTCAGCCGACGGTGGAAGGAAACAACAGGTATCTGATGGCTCAGGCACACACGATTTCGCTTGAAAAAGAATTGCCCGCGGAGATGGCTGCCTATCAGAAGGCCGGCAATGGCAAAGCGTTGCTGCGAGAATCCGAGCGTCTTGGCACTGCCGCCCGGCGACGCGGGGTGACCGCCATCACCGCACTGCTTTCTGAAAGTCAGGCGGCATTGATCGCGCAACTCGTTGCCGATGGTTTCGATCCGGCCAAAATGCGGCTTGCGCCCGAAGTGTGGCACCCGGCGTCGGAAGGTCTTAAAACCGCACGCGGCCTGATCGAATGGGTCACGGCCAATCTCAACGACTTCAAACAGCCCAATTCCATTCTACGCGATCTGAAATCAGCAGAGGCATTGCTCGTCGCGGCTGAGAACGCGGGCATTCGGTTTCATTTCACAAACGCGACGGTTTAGGCATCCGCCCGGCCCAATATGTCGCTGCAGCAGCGGCATTCAAGGCGAGCTTTTCATTTGGTTAGTGGCTGCCCGTAGTAAGCACCCGGGCCGTGCTTGCGGAGATAATGCTTGTCGATCAATGCCTGCGACAATGCGGGAGCCGCGGGATTGATCGCGAAGGTGTTGAGCGCCATCTGCGCGGAAAACTCGAGCACGATCGCGTTTTCCACCGCTTTTTCGGGTGTTTCGCCCCAGGCAAAAGGCGCATGACCCGCCAGCAACACGCCCGGCACCTGCGGGGTCGATGCGCTTTGAGCGGAAACATTCGACAATCACGCGGCCGGTGTTCAGCTCATAATCGGTGCCGATCTCCGCGTCATTCATCTCCCGCGTGCAGGGAATGGCACCGTAAAAGTTGTCGGCGTGCGTGGTGCCCAGGCAGGGGATGTCGCGCCGGGCCTGTGCGAATGATGTGGCAACGGTGGAATGCGTATGAGCCACACCATGACAACCAGGAAACTCGCGATACAGGTGAAGATGCGTCGGGGCATCGGAAGACGGGCGGCCTTCGCCGTCGACAATCTCTCCGCTCGCGATGCTCATCACGATAATGTCGGCAGCGGTGAGACGTGCATACGGAACCCCGCTGGGTTTAATCGCCATCACCCCTGCTGATCGATCCACGCCGCTTGCATTTCCCCAGGTGAGAACGACAAGCCCCGCCTCGACCAGTGCGAGGTTGGCAAGATACACGCGCTGTTTCAGTTCCTCGTGAGCCATTCGAAGGGTGCTCCTGCACTAGAAAGATCCGGGAGTGGCCGCTCATAAGCGCGGTAAGCCCGGGGCAAGGTGATAATATACCTCATCGGCCCGCAGCCCCTGCAGAAAGCTCTGCAGCTGCGTGCATTTTTCGATTCTCGCCAATTCCACACCGGCCATGTCGGCGAAATCCTGCAGCATGTCGACGGTGACGCCGTAGCTGAACGCGGTGTGATGCGCACCACCGGCATAGATCCAGGCGGCCAGGGCGGTTTTGAAATCAGGGCGACATTTCCAGATCGCCCGGGCGACGGGGAGTTTTGGCAGTTCGTGCGGAGGATCGATGACATCGACTTCGTTGACCAGCAAGCGGAAGCGATTGCCCAGATCGATGATCGAAGCATTGATCGCTGCACCGGCGGGGGCGTTAAACACCAGGCGGACCGGGTCGGCCTTGCCACCAATGCCAAGGGGATGGCATTGAAGCGATGGTCTATTTGCGGCGATGGACGCGCAGATTTCCAGCATATGCGAGCCAAGGACCAATGGGTTGGCTGGATCGAGGTGATAAGTGTAATCCTCCATAAAAGACGTGCCTCCTTTGAGGCCCCAGGCCATCACTTTCATTGCCCGAAGGAGGGCGCAGGTTTTCCAGTCGCCCTCGGCTCCAAAACCGTAGCCGTCGTTCATTAAGCGTTGCACCGCCAGTCCGGGCAATTGCTTTAATCCGTGGAGGTCTTCGAATGTGGTGGTAAACCCTTTGAACGGACCAGACTGAAGAAACGCCCGGAGACCCAGTTCGATGCTGCGGCTTCCCGCACGGATTCGTACCGAGCGCCACCGCGCGAAGGTCAGGCTCGGCTGCGTAGGTGGCCTGGTATTCTTCGCATAACGTCTCGACGGCGGCATCACTGATCCCGGCGACAAATTTTACGACATCACCAATACCGTACCCGTTTACGGCGTAACCGAAGCGTGCTTCGGCGGTGACTTTGTCGCCATCTGTGACGGCGACATATCGCATGTTGTCCCCGATGCGGGCAAATTCTGCCCCCTGCAGATCGGCCCAACCGGCGGCGGCCCGCGACCAGATGGCAATATCTTCCTGGACGGGCGTTTCGCTCCAGTGACCAACAACCACCTTGCGATTGAGCCGCAGGCGCGTGTGTAGATAGCCGGCCTCGCGGTCACCGTGGGCGGACTGGTTGAGGTTCATGAAATCCATGTCGATCGAGTCCCACGGAAGCTGCTTGTTGAACTGCGTGTGAAGATGCAGGATCGGTTTGTTCAATGATTTCAACCCGCCGATCCACATTTTCGACGGAGAAAACGTGTGCATCCAGAGCACCAGCCCGATGCAGGCTTTCGACGCATTGGCCTCCAGGCAGACGGCGCGTATCTCCGCGGGGGTTTTCATCACGCCTTTGTCGACGATTTTCACGGGAATGCGCTGATCGGCATTGAGGCTTTTGACAACCACCCCGACGTTGCTGGCGACTTGACTGAGGGTTTGGGGACCATACAAATTTTGACTGCCGGTGACGAACCAGATTTCCAGATTGCTGAAAGGATTGTTCATAAAGTTCCCGAATGAATGAACAGAGGGGGGGACGATGCTTTTACCCGTTTTTGCGAACGTGATCCCGGATGTTGAGCAGCTGCTTCATCACGTCCGACAGGTCCAAGGACTGATTGGCAATGCCAAAGGCATCGTGCATTTTGCGATAAAGGGCAAACAATTTTTCGTAGACGGTGACGGCGGCGGGTCGAGGCTGAAACACCCGGTCCCGCACGCCAGTCATCGCCTGGATGGCGGTCTCGAAGGTGTCGTACCCTCCTTTGGTTTTGCCGGCGACCACCGCGCCGGCGATTGCCGAGCCGAGCGCGCAGGTCTGCAGGCTGCGCGAGATGGCGATCGGGCGGTTCATCACGTCGGCATAGATTTGCATGGCCATCGGATTTCGGGCGGAAATTCCACCGCAGTTGACGACGCGTTTCACAGGAACGCTGTATTCTTCCAGCCGTTCCATAATCATTCGGGCGCCGATGGCTGTCGATTCGATAAGTGTCCGGTAGATCTGGGCGGGGGACGAATGCAGCGTAAGACCGACGATTAACCCGCTTAACCGCTGATCGACCAGCACAGTGCGGTTTCCATTATGCCAGTCCAGCGCGAGCAGGCCGCTTTCGCCGGGCCTGATCGATTGAGCCAAAGCCGTCAGGGCCTCATGCGATCCTTCTCCGGGACCGTGGGGTTGTATTTTTGCGACCCACCAGTTGAATAAATCGCCTACTGCGGATTGACCGGCTTCCAGACCATGACAGCCGGGGAGGACAGAACCAGGGACGATGCCGCAAAGGCCGGGTATATCGGCAAGGGCGCGATCCCCGGGAGCGACCATGATATCGCAGGTGGATGTTCCGATGATTTTAACGAGCGTGCCGTCTTCGATGCCCGCGCCGATAGCGCCGAGATGGGCGTCAAATGCACCCACCGCGATGGGTATACCCGCGGGCAACTGCAGCTTGGCAGCCCATTGGGCGGATAAACCGCCAACTGACTCTGCAATGGTCGAAGCAATCCTGGGGAGCGTTAGTCCAGTTCGCGCGAGATCGGGATGAAAAAACGATAGAAATTCACGGTCAGGATATCCCCCCCAATCCTGGCTGTAGAGCCCCTTATGGCCGGCGGCACATACTCCGCGGCGGATCGTGTCGGCGTCGGTCACACCGGTGAGTATCGCGGGGATCCAGTCGGCAATTTCCACCCAGGTATATGCCGCAGCGGCAACCCTGGGCGCAACGCGCAGGCAGCGGAGAATCTTGGCCCAGAACCATTCCGATGAATAGCGACCACCGATTTTCTTCAGATAGGCCGGACGCAGTCTGCCGGCAGCGACGGTAATTTCTTCAGCCTCGGCGTGGCTGGTGTGGTCTTTCCAAAGCCATGCCATTGCATCTGGATCGCCGGCAAATTCGGGCAGCATGGAAAGACTTCGCCGCTTGCCGATCGATCGGCATCGGCGTGCTTCCGGTGGTGTCGACACCAATCCCGATGACACGGTCGGGCGAGAATCCGCGGTCCTGCGCTGCCGATTGCAATGCCTGATTGATCGAGCTTTGAAGACACAGGAGATAGTCGGCGGGGTTCTGGCGGGCGAGGTCGGGAAATTGTGGATTGAGGATGACGCCTGCGTCACCAGACGGATACTCGCCCACCGCTGAGGCAAGCTCGCGTCCGTTACGGACATCCACAACCAGCACGCGCACAGAATTAGTGCCGAAATCAAGACCCAGGGCGTAGCGACTGTCCATCAGCAATTCTCCACGGGATGTTACGTCGACCGCCCGATTCAGCTGCCAAAGTCTATCGAATCAGCGCGGGGTCGCAAATCGTCGTGAAACGTCGGAGCGTCGGCCTGGAGCGGGCGGAATTCATCGGCAGATCTGAATGGTAACGGTCCGGTTTAGTCCGCACGGTTCTGCAGGCGTACGCTGATTCAGATGGCTGCCCGTCGCAGCACAACAAAAGTTATTGGCGGTGGTAAAGGTTTGAATCGAAATAGTGTTACAATCGCACGCGGCGGCGCATCCACGGATTTAACCCTGAATTGAAATGAACAAACCACACAACCACAGCAGCAGTGTCAATCACCCATCCGGCGACGGCCCCCGCAGATTGGGGTTTAGATCTCGCGGCGGCGGTTTGCTGGCGCTGGCAATAGGCGTTTGTTTGCTCGGGGGGCGCAGTGCGATCGCCAAAGACGCTGCCGATTATGTCGACCCGTTTATTGGCGCCGGAAGCACGATGCCCACCGCTGAAGAAGCGACGAAGATGCAGCATCTGGACCCGAACTTCACCGGGTTCCACGGGAAAATGTTTCCTGGTCCGTGTACCCCCGCGGGCATGGTTCAACTCAGCCCGGACACAATTACCGGCGGAGACAATGGAGCTGGTTATTCCTATCCGAATTTCACCATCCAGGGATTCAGCTTTAATCACATGAGCGGTGTTGGCGCGTTTGGAGACATGGGAAACTTCATGGTCATGCCGACCGAGGGCCCGCTTAAAACCTGGTACGGAGAGACCGACCATCCGGGTACCGGTTACTTGTCGGCTTATTCGAAGAGCAGCGAAGTGGCGCAGGCGGGTTATTACGCGGTGACACTCGACGATTATAAAATCCGCACTGAGCTGACTGCTACCCAGCGCGCGGGCATGCTTCGGTTTACATTTCCCAAGAGCGATGCATCGCGAATTCAGATTGATCTGGCTCGCCGGGTGGGAGGGACGTCCCTGCATCAAACCGTGAAGGTTGTGGGCGATCACAGCATTGAAGGCGAGATTGAATGTTCGGGCAAGGGCGGCGGGTTCATGGGCGGTAAAGTGAGTTACACGC
Source organism: uncultured Phycisphaerales bacterium (assembly GCA_963792535.1). Lineage (GTDB taxonomy): Bacteria > Planctomycetota > Phycisphaerae > Tepidisphaerales > Tepidisphaeraceae > CBDAQA01. The sequence continues at coordinate 181,710 of CAWBWQ010000003.1, read as the reverse complement.
TTTACTATCATGCGGAATTCAGCAAGCCGTTGGACAAGGTAGGAGTCTGGAGCGCGACACTGCCGCCACCCCCTTATAGTGTTCGTAAGCCCAATCCTGATTTTATCAAAGCTTGTGAGACCGCCGAGCAGATTCCGGGTTGTAAAGAAAAAGAAGGATCGCACCTGGGTTTTTATGCCGAGTTTCCAACGCAGGATAAGGACGTGATTTCCCTCAAGGCGGGGATCTCTTATGTGAGTATTGAAGGGGCACGCGCGAATCTCTCGGCGGAAATTCCTGGCTGGGATTTTGACGCGGTGCGGGCGCAGGCTCATGAGCTTTGGCGGCAGGCATTGAGCCGGGTATCCGTTGACGGTGGTACCGAAGATCAAAAGACCGCGTTTTACACGGCTTTTTATCATGCGTTCATCGATCCGCGAACCTTTTCTGACGTGGACGGAAAATATCCCGGCGCTGACGGCAAACCCCATGTTGCAAATGGATATATCAAGCGAACGATTTTCAGCGGCTGGGATATCTACCGCAGCCAGTTCCCGCTGCTGAGCATTGTGGCGCCGAGCATCATCAACGACCAGATCAACAGCATGATCAGCCTGGCGGAGGAAAATGGCACTCACTATTTTGATCGGTGGGTGCTGTTGAATTCCTATACCGGCTGCATGTGTGGCAGCCCGGAGGTAATTGTCATTAACGATGCTTACCAAAAGGGAATTCGCAACTATGACATGAAAAAGGCGTACGACTATTCCGTGGTCACCTGTGAAAAGGACTCTAATGGTCCCAACGGTTACAACTCAACCGGCCACGGTCTGGCAATCACCATGCAGAATGCATATGCCGACTGGAATCTATCGGAGTTGGCAAAGGCATTCGGTCACTCGGACGATCGCGAGAAATATTATAAATGGGGCCAGGCGTACCATCTGGTGTTCGATGAAAACGCGTCCTGGACCTACGATAAAAAAGGAACCACAGATCATCCGGAATGGAAGGGCTGGCTTAATTTCAAAAACAAGGACGGCTCGTTCGCAGCCTGGCAGGGACTGACCGGCGGCACAGGCGGAATGGAATCCACGATCTTTCAGACGGGGTGGGATGTTCCTCACGATATCCCCGGACTGATGTCATTGTACGGCGGTAAGGAACTGTTCCTGGCGAAGCTGGGTGCGTTTTTCGACCATACCACGAAGTTCAATAGAACCAATCCGTACGACGATGCAACAAATGAACCCTGCGCGCTGATTCCCTTTATGTTTAATCGCGCGGGCGCTCCGTGGCTGACGCAAAAATGGGTGCGCCGGATTGCCACTGAGTGCTATGCTGCCGCCCCGAATGGCAATCCCGGAGACGATGATGAAGGACAAACGTCGGCCTGGTTTGTGCTGGCGGCTAGCGGACTATCGCAGGCTTGTCCGGGCGATCCCCGATTTGAGATTTTCACTCCGTTGTTCGACAAGGTGACTCTCAACCTCGATCCAAAATACTCAGCTGGTAAGAGTTTTGTCATTACTACCCAGAACAATTCACCTAAGAATGTATATATCCAGTCGGCAACTTTGAACGGTCGTCCTTTAAACCGCTGCTGGTTGATGCACTCGGAAATTGTCGCCGGCGGTAAGCTTGACCTCGTGTTGGGTGACCAGCCGAATATGAAATGGGGCACAGAGTGAAACCGAAGAGGTGCCTTTTGCTGATGGCTTGTGCAGCTATCAGCCTGGTGTGCCCCACGCTGTTTGCCAAAGAACCTATCGATTATATCGATCCGTTCATTGGCACTGGGCATCAGGGAAAGGACTTTCCCGGCGCAACGACTCCGCAGAGCATGGTGAAACTAAGTCCTGACACACCCACCGGGGGAGCGACCAGTTATACCTACGGTGCCAAGACCATGCTGGGTTTTAGTTTCACCCACCTCGGGGGATCCGACGGAGGCGAACTTGGTAATTTCCTGGTAATGCCCACTACTGGACCTATGCGTACCTTTTCAGGGAACGTGGATAGGCCCGGCACGGGCTGGCTGTCAACCTATAACAAGGCTACCGAGAAGGCTTCAGCCGGTTATTATGCGGTGACGTTGGACGATTATAAGGTGCGGGCTGAAGCAACCGTCGCTCCGCACAGTGGTATTCTTCGATTCACGTTTCCGCAGAATGCGCAGTCGCGCATTCAGATTGATCTTGCCCATCGCAATCGCGGGATCTGTTTGCATCAAAGTGTGAAAGTGGTTGATGATCACACAATCGAAGGGCAGATGGATTGCACCAAAGACGGGGGTGGCCGCGGGAGCACCTACACGGTCTATTTCCATGCTGAATTCAGTAAGACTTTTATAAACTATGGAGTGTGGACGGCGACAATGCCGCCCGGACCTTATAACAAGAGTTTTAGTAATCCTACGCTTATTGACGCTTTCCAGCACGCGCAGGTGATACCCGGCTGTCGCGAAAAAGAGGGAAAGCATATCGGTTTCTATACCGAGTTTCCCACACAAGCGGACGAAAGCGTCTCTTTAAAAGCGGGCATCTCATTTGTTAGTATTGCCGGGGCGAGGGCGAACCTCGCAGCAGAGATTGAAGATTTGAACTTCGAGCAGATTCATCAGCGGGCCCGCGACCTGTGGGCAAAAGCTCTGGATAAGCTCATTGTCGAAAGCGCGAGCGAAGACAACAAAACAATTTTCTACAGCGCGATGTATCGCGCGATGCAGTTCCCACAAACCTATCAGGACGTTGACAGCAACTATACCGGCGGTGATGGCGCGATACACCGCGCGGAGGGTTTTACCAATCGAACTATTTTCAGCGGCTGGGACGTGTATCGCAGCGAATATCCGCTGCTGACATTGGTTAATCCTTCGGTGGTCAACGATCAAATCAACAGTGCGATCAATCTAGCTGAAACCAACGGTACGGGGTATTTCGATCGTTGGGAAATTATGAGCCACTATTATAGTGGCATGATCGGCGATCCTGAAGTTGCCGTCATCAACGACGCCTATCAGAAAGGAATCCGTGGGTTTAATCTGCAAAAAGCTTATGAGATTGGGGCCCAAAGCACGTTAAGAAACGGAAACAGCAAGTATGGATATTGTCCGGGGCAGATTTCAGAGACCATGGAGTACGGCCTGGACGAATGGAACATGTCGCAGCTGGCGGTGGCGGTTGGAAAAAAAGATGATGCCGCCCACTATTTGCAGCTGTCGCAGGCGTATCGGAAGTTATTTGATCCCAACCAGGCCTGGACCTATGACGCCGAGGGTAAGGATGCGATGCCCGGCTGGAAAGGCTGGTTTCGGCCCAAGGATGCAGACGGAAATTTCCTCCCCTGGCTGGGCCTTTTATCTCCAAAAGGGACGCGTGAAGCCACGGTATATCAGGCGGGTTGGACAGCCTGCAATGATATTCCTGGTATGATCGAACTGTTAGGTGGGAACGATCTATTCGTCGCGAAGCTGAACGATTTTTTTCAAAGAGCTCCCGACTTCACCAAGTGGAGTCCTTACGAAGGAAGAAAGAACCCGTATCATATTTACACAGGCGGGGAACCCTGGTGGAATCCGTATAACAATCCGGTAAATGAGCCGACAGAGTTGATTCCTTTTCTGTTCAACAGAGCTGGTGCTCCCTGGCTGACGCAGAAATGGGTTCGGCAAACCGAAACTATCTATCTGACAGGTCCTGACGGGGTGCCTGGTGATGATGACATGGGGCAACTATCGGCCTGGTATGTGCTGGCTTCGAGCGGACTGCATCAGGCGTGTCCAGGCGATCCCCGATTTGAGATTTTCACACCTGTTTTTGACAAGGTTACACTAAAGCTTGACCCCAAGTTCACCAGCGGCGGCACCTTTGTCATATCGGCGAAAAACAATTCGCGCGACAATGTCTATATCCAGTCGGCAGCTTTGAATGGCCGACCATTGAATCGTTGCTGGCTGAGCTATGCGGAAATAGCCGCCGGGGGTACTCTTGATCTCACACTAGGCTCAGAGCCCAACAAGGCATGGGGCATACAATGACTATGATGCGCAAAGCTATTTTTATTCTCATGATGATTATCTGCTGCACGGCCCAGGCTCGCGCTGAAGATGCCGCGCCGGTGACCATAACACAGGACGCAATTTCTGCGACTATTTCGAACGGAATCGTGTCGGCTACGATTAAGAAGCAAAACGGCAACCTCACATCCCTTACCTATCGAGGGCAGGACCTTCTCCATCGCGGCGACTTTTACATGAATGTGTACGGAGAAATACCCGGGTCAGCAAAGGGCCAGGACAAACCAGGCCCCTCGGAAACGGTTATCAGTAAGGATCCTGCCACCAATGGCGGATCGATCGGCGAGCTCTCCATTCGGTTTCCGTACAAAAAACAAAAGACCGCAATCCCCTTCGATCTTGATATCCGCTTCACATTGCATCGCGGTGATTCAGCGCTATATGCCTGGGAGATAATGACCCACGACGCAAAATATCCAGCGTTCAACATAGAGGCCGGCACGTTCTGCCTGAAACTGGACCCGGATGTGTTCGATTTTTTGTCGGTGGATGAAGCGCGTCAGAAGCACATGATCAATGGAACGGACTGGAGCAAGGGGAAGCCGCTCAATCTCAAAGAAGCCCGATTGATGACCACCGGCATCCACAAGGGGGAAGTCGAACATAAATACGACTACACCGCGATCCTCGGCCAGACACCCGCGTATGGCTGGTCCAGCACAACCAGGCATGTGGGTCTATGGATGGTAAGTCCAAGCGCTGAGTATATCTCGGGCGGCACGAATAAAGTTGATCTTACAGGTCATATTGATTTGAAAGATTCGCCTAATGCCAATCCGACTCTTTTATTCGTCTGGCATAGCAACCATTACGGTCCGCTCGATATTCAAGTGAATGAGGGAGAGCAGTGGGAGAAAATAATCGGCCCCCTGTGCTTCTATTGCAACTCTGATGCGGATCCCGCCGGGCTCTGGAAAGACGCGCAGGTAAGAGCGGCACAGGAGCAGAAAAACTGGCCTTATGCATGGGCCGATGAGCCGGGTTATCCCCACGCTGAACAACGTGGCGGTGTGAGTGGTCACCTGATCGTTACAGACCCGCAGAATCCCAAAGCGAACGCGAGCAGGGCATGGGTTGGGCTCGCGCAGCGCCTTACCAGGCGAAGAATGTCAAAGGTGAAACGGCCATGCTGGACTGGCAAATGGATGGTCGAAACTATCAATATTGGGTTCAGGCCGATGCTGATGGGCAGTTCACAATCAGTAAGGCTCGACCGGGAAACTATGTATTGTATGCCTATACCAATGGTGTGCTCGGCGACTATACCAAAGCGGATGTAAAGGTTGAGGAAGGAAAAGTCATCCCGCTGGGTGATCTGACATGGACACCGGTTCGCTACGGTAAACAGATCTGGGAAATTGGCACGCCGGATCGAACGGCGGCGGAGTTCAGGCACGGCGACCACCCCTGGACCTGGGGACTCTATAATCTCTATCCAGCCGAGTTCCCGCACGATGTTGATTTTGTTGTCGGCAAGAGTGATCCGAAAAAAGACTGGAACTACGCCCAGTTTGCCAAGCTGAATAAGAATGGCGGTTATGGAGACTGCACGTGGCGTATTCGTTTCAATATGCCGACCGCCGTCGCAGGGACAGGGGATTTTACGGCTGGCGTTCTGCGGTTTCCGCGGCGGCCCAGTGGATGCAACTCTCAACGGCAAAGCAATTGGTGGCACGGGCCCGATGCCTGATGCGTCGGCGTTTCATCGCGATGCGATGCGCAGCATTGAGATTGAACGCAATATCAAGTTCGATGCATCGCTCCTGAAAGCTGGTGAAAATGTGATCGAACTTACCAAGCAGGCGAGAACCTGGGTTGATGGCGCTGAATATGATTACCTTCGTCTGGAAGTGAATGAGCAAGCCAGATGATTTTTTGATGCAATGATCGCGTTGGCGCAACACTTAGTGAATTTCCGGGCAACCTATGAAGATACTCATCACGCTATTGGCGATGCTGTCGTTTGTATCAACTGTTTATGGAGAGGAGCAGAACTTGAGGCTTTGGTACACCAAGCCGGCGGCGGAATGGAATGAATCGTTGCCATTGGGCAACGGACGACTGGGCGCGATGATCACAGGCGATCCCCTGCGCGAGCATTTCCAGTTAAATGAAGGCACGCTTGTATCGGGTTTCCCCGGGTATCGCGATCTGCCTCTGGATATACGCAAGCAGTTCTCAACCGTGCTGGACCTGATCGGGCATCGTGATTTCGCAGCAGCGGATAAGGTTATTACCAAAAACTGGCTGGGTGCGGCGTGGGCCTGCTACCAACCTTTAGGGGATCTCTATTTTGATTCCGCGAATCAGACGCCGGTCCAGAACTACAGTCGCACGCTGGACCTTCATTCAGCGACCTGCACCGTTTCCTATCAACAGGGCGGGGTGATTTACACGCGCGAAACTTTTGCAAGCAATCCGGATCAGGTCATCGCCTGTCGATTTTCAGCTGACAAACCCGGCTCGTTAAACTTCACGATACGCATGAGTTCATTGCATCCGGCGACCGTGCACGCCGACGGCGCCCAGATGACTATTGATGGACAGCTGCCCAGCTACGTGCTTCGGCGAACGCTGGAATGGGTCGAGCAGAAGGGCGATACCTGGAAGTATCCTTACATCTGGGACAAAGAAGGTCATCGCCTGCACCATGCCGGCCAGGTGATTTACGATGGACGCGGACTTCATTTCGATGCTCGCCTGAAGGTGCTGAATAAAGGTGGGACGGTTACGACGGTAAATAATGAGATAGTTGTCAGCGGAGCTGACGAAGTCGTCATCGTGTACAGCGCTGCCTCAAGCTACGGTGGATTTAATAAGCCTCCAGTTGACGCTGTCGCCAGGGCGGATGAATTTTTGCAGGCAGCGGCGAAGTCTTCGTACTCCGATTTGCTGGCTCGACATCTGAAAGATTATCGCAATTTATTTGATCGTGTTTCACTGGACCTCGGCCCGCAAAATCCCGCTGCGACTGACGAGCGGTTAAAAACACCTGATCCAGCGTTGGCGGCTTTGTACTTTCAATTCGGAAGATACCTGATGATCTCCTCGTCGCGCGAGGGGGACAGCCGATGAATCTGCAGGGTATCTGGAACAATGAAATCATTCCGCCGTGGGCGTGTCAGTACACGACGAACATCAATCTGGAAATGAACTACTGGCCGGCCGAGGTGTGTAATCTGTCAGAGTGCGCGCAGCCTTTGTTTCAGATGATTGGTGAACTGGCGGTGAACGGTCGGCAGGTGGCACACGATATGTATGGCCGCTCCGGCTGGGTGGCCCACCACAACACCACGCTATGGCGCGACGCTCAGCCGGTGGATAACGTAGCACAGGTCGCATTCTGGCCGATGGCGGGGGGCTGGCTTTCGCAGCACTTGTTTGAGCATTACCAATTTACCGATGACCGCGGATTTCTTCAGGATCAAGCGTATCCCGTCATGAAGGACGCCTGTCTGTTTTATCTGGACTGGTTGATCGATAACGGTAAGGGGCAGCTGATTACCCCAGTGAGCAGTTCGCCGGAGAACCAATTTGCTTATTCCGACGCCAACGGGAAGAGAGTTGAAGCGAGCATCAGCCAGGGTAGTACGATGGATATGTCGATCCTTCGGGACCTGTTCGCAAATACAATTCAGGCGTCGCTCATTCTTCAAACGGATGCGGACTTCAGAAGCAAGCTTCAAGTGGCGCTGGGGAAACTGCTGCCGATGCAGATTGGGGCCCGCGGGCAGTTGCAGGAGTGGGAAGAAGACTTTGCCGAAGTGGAACCTGAACATCGGCATGTATCGCACCTGTTCGGGCTGTTTCCAGGCCATCAGATCACACCGCAGAGCACACCAGAACTCGCTGTGGCCGCGCGTAAGTCACTGCAGTTTCGCGGGGATGGGGGAACCGGTTGGAGCATGGCCTGGAAGATCAGCCTTTGGGCCCGCCTGGGTGACGGAAATCATGCGTGGAAGATGGTGAAAGCTTTGTTAACCGAGTCGACATTGCCGAATCTGCTTGATGTGTGCCCACCTTTCCAGATCGACGGAAACTTTGGTGGAACCTCTGGAATGGCGGAGATGCTCGTGCAATCGCAGAATCGCGTAGTGGACCAAAACGGGGCTGCTTGCCCATTTGAAATTGCGCTTCTTCCCGCGCTTCCCTCTGAGTGGGCGGATGGTTCGGTCAAAGGCCTGCATGCGCGCGGCGGTCTGCAGGTGGATATCAGCTGGAAGCAGGGAAAGGTTGTGACCTATCGCATCGCCAGCAAGATACCAGTGCCTGTATCAGTGCGCGTCAATGGAGCGGTAGAGATTGTCACTTCGCAGGTATTGCAGGCGCAGTAAACTCTGGATCACGAGGGTTCTTCTATGATTGCGTTTCGCAAATCACATCGCGTTGTACTGGGTTTCCTGGTTGCGTTGTTTCCGGCGATGCAGGCCTTTGCCGCGGAGAATCCGTCTGACAAACCTGCGATTCCCACGTTGGACGAAATGTCGGGTGACTGGTGTAAGGCTGAGAACATATTGAATCCACCGACGGTGAATAATCGCCGCGATATGATTCAGGTGACATACGATCTGCTGGGCACGCGATTTAATCCCAGAGGCGCGATGATGCCGCAGACCGCGACGGCGGTTCCGCTTGCGTCGCTGACGGTGGAAGGAAACGCGTGTCCGGCAGAAGAAATGCGCTGGCGCGCGTATGAGGCGTGCCGGCGCAATTCAAATTGCAGCGGTCTTGAAGTGCAGACACGGGTGCGAATGGTCCAGGAAGATCAGGCGTTTCTCACCGAGATCTCATTCCACAATGCTTCTGACAAACCACTTTCGCGCGCGATCCAAGTTAACATACCTGCAGAAAACGACACATCTGACGGTGCGCAGGCCATCAGCCATTCAAAAGGGAGGCCCACCTCCATTTTTGCTCCGGCGCAAAAGCCAGATCAGGTTGTGAAAGACAAGAAAAGCGTCATATGGCAATGGAAGGTGTCGCTTGCGCCGGGGCAATCTACAACAGTGAACTATGTTGTCGGATGCGATGCCACCGACGATGCGGCGCTGTTGAAAAAATGCGAGGCCCGGGCACAAGCTTTCACGGCGACATTTGAGGAGTGCCGGCAAAACTGGGAAACGCGATGGCATGAAGCATTCACTGCCGGCAACGCTCATTTCAGCGGGTATCTGCCTGTTCTACAAACCGACGATGATGCACTGCGACGCAGTTATTACATGAGCGTGCTGACGGTTCTGGATTGCGAACGCTCGCAATACAAAACCAGTCCGCGCGATTTTGTGACCGAGCCTGACAGGCCTGGCAAACAGTATTTCTGGGATGCTTCGATGATGGCGACCGTCTGGTCGCTGCTCGAACCGCAGGGAATGAAAACATCGCTGCGTTTCTGGCTTTGCTGTGATCTGATGAATTCTCACGGCTTTAATATCGGCAGCGAAAGAGACATGAATCCGGGCTGGTATGCCTTCAGTGGAGCAAATGTATTTTACAGTGCGATTACATATCTAAAAGTAACCGGCGACATGGGTTTTCTCGATGAAAAGCTGCCTCTGGGGATGACCGTGCTGCAGCGGTTGGACGACATCAGTCTGTTATGGAAGCAGCGCCTGGCGCCGGGGCAGGCACTGGTGAACTGGACCAGTAACCGTGGAATCCTGCTGGAGTCGGCAGCGCCGGCGTATCAGGGTTGCGTTGCTTCGCTCAACTGCGCAGAGCGTCAGCATGATGCGGGAGATGGCCACGCTGCAGGAACTTAAAGGCAATGCAGATCACGCGAGGGAATTGCGAGCACAGGCCGATAAATTGCTGCCCGCGGTCTTAACGCTTTACCGAAAGGGTGACGGGTGCTGGGACAGCATCCAGACGGATGGGCATCGTGTTGAGCAGAGACATTGCGTGGATTTCATCTATGTGACGCAAGCCATCGCGCCCGACCTCAGTGCTGAGATGCGGCGGGAGATGCTTGGGTTTGTGAATCATGAACTGGTAATGAAAAACTGGATGCGCGCGATGTCCCTGAAGGATCCGAGCGGTATCCGATCGGCGCGCCCGATCATGGGCCGATGGGCGCTTACGATGGCTGGATTCCCCTGACAGTTGCTGGAATGTGCGCCCTGGGAGACTGGTCCGATGCGGCTGATTTTTTCAGGCGCGCTTCGATCTCCACGCACGAGGGCCCCTACGCGCAGGCACACGAGTTCTGCGGGCCCCAGCGGATGGATTCCGATGCACCCATCTGTGTCGCAACGGGTCCGACGATCCGTCCGTTTAATGTATGGAAACCGAGCCGAGGCGAAACGTCCGGCGCCTTCTCGTCAAAAGAGTGCATCTGCGGCGGCGCTTTTGCGGACGTTATCATTGGGACATTTTTTGGATTCCAGCCAGACTGGAACGGCACTATGGTCAAGGATATGACGGTGAATCGTCAGTTCCAGGGAAAGCTGCTGAATCTGAATTTCCGCGGTAAGATTTACAATATTGATTCCGGCGGCAATGGACTGAACATACAGGTTGCCACGCATTAAGCGGACAAATCCTGAGACGCGCTACACAATTCGAGGACGAGCATGAAATGGACTTTTATTTTCGCGGCACTGATGTCGGCATTCTTTTCTGTGCAGTCGATAGCTGCCCCGGCGGCTCCGATAAGGATCATGCGTGAAGGCCAGGCGCGCTACGTCGACATCGATGTAAGCAAGCTGCCGGGCGACGCCTCGGCCAAGCTTTTCTCAGGTGAAATCGTTGGAACGACGTTTGAACTCTTCACGCGCAACGTCGACGCACAACCGCTGATTATCGAGTTGGGATTTGTGGATACCAATGACAAGGGGGCTGCGAGCCATACCTTCTCACTGTCAGCCAATGGCAGCCCGCTGGACGCTAATCTGGATGTGCGAAGCAAAGCCGGCGGCGTGATGAAGCCGTGGGTCTACAAGACAACTTTCAATCACGCCGGCGGCAGCCTGGCGATTCAGTTTGCGGCGCTGGAAAGTCCGGCGTTTGTCAGCTATCTGCGGATTAGCGATGCCGGCGGCAAGCAGCTTGCGATGGGCGTGGCCAACGACTGGAAAAAGCCTGAACGGCTCACATTGCTCGATTCGCGTTCGCGCCCTTTTCACAAGGTGAAAGTTGGCGAGGTTCCATTCTTTGATGTGGATCACAGCCCCGTTGGGTGCTGGTCGACCTTCTTGTACGGGATGGAAAACAGCGGAGGCATTCAAGTCTGCCGCCAGCCCGGTGGAGACGGGACACTGGTCCCCGACCAGGGAGTGATCGTCGCGACCCGGCAAGGCAAGATGGAACGGCTGATGCCGTTTGCGTCCAGGCAAAACGGCCTGCCCAAGGAAGCTTTGATCACAGATAAAGAAGTTACACGCGTGCTAAGCGCCTGCTCGGACAACTGGACCATTCCGATGGGGGTCAGCTGGTCGCATTACACACCAGTCTGGAAGCTCAAAGAATGGACGACGGCGTCCGATCAGGAGAAGCGCCGGTTTGTGTTGCCGGTCACCTGGATGCAGTATCACATCGACAACAAAGCCGGCACGGAAGAGAAACAGATGCTGTTCAGCCTGGAACAGCCGGCAGTGGCGCAACAGGTTTAAACGGGTTCGATGGCTATGTGATTGACGAGCACAGCACTGTTGCCGTTAAGACAGGTGATGCCGAGCTGCTGACTGCAGATCAGGCCAAAAAGGACTTCAGCGTCGACGGTGCCACCAGCGCGTTTTGCGTACATGTGGCACCCGGCACTGAAAAAACCGTCGTTTTTTACATCGCGCAATACGAACATGGAACGATTACCAAGCTTGAGGATCATCCGCTGAAGCTGATGTGCGATTCGCTTTACGCGGACGTGAACGACATTCTAAAAACCGCCCAGGACACCCTTCCAGACGTAATCGCCCACTGCGATGAAATGGACAAGCAACTGAGCAACTGCGGGCAGGATGCCGAGCGGCAGTTTCTCTCCGCCGGCGCGCTGCACTCTTATCAGTACAATACCATTCTCTACGGCGACGAGCAGAAGAACCCGGTCTGGGCTGTTATCGAAGGGGAATGTTCCTGCATCAATACTTTCGACCTGACGGTCGACCACGTCTTTTACGAGTTGGCGATGCATCCGTGGACCGTGCGAAATGAGCTGGAGCATTTCCTGTCGCCGTATTCATTTGTCGATGAACTTTCCCTTCCGGGTCAGACCCAGCGCGCCCCCGGCGGACTTGGTTTCTTCCATGACATGGGAGGTCGGCTGGTCTTTGCCGACCACGCAAAAGGCGCTTTGTATAAGACCTTAATGACCCAGGAGGAATTGCAGAATTGGATTATCTGTGCGTCCCTCTACTGGAAGAAAACCGGTGACGACGCATGGCTTGAAAAGCAGAAGGATGTTTTCGCAAGGTGCCTGAAATCGATGCAGCTGCGCGACGACATCGATCCGGCCAAGCGGGATGGCATTACGACCTATATGTCAAATCTCAACTCGTTTGCAGGCGAGATTACGACTTATGACGCGATGGACGCTTCGCTGCAGGTGCCGACCGACAGCCTGTACATCGGGATGAAATCGTTCGCCTGTTACACGATGCTGAAACCCGTTTTCACACAGCTGGGTGAACCGGATCTGGCCAAGGTGGCCCAGGATGCAGAGGCCTACACAGCCAAGGGCATCCTTTCACATTGGGATCAGGACAAAAAGTATTTCCCCGCGCGTTTCAGCGGTACGAAGCGCTCTGCGATTATCCCCGCGATCGAGGGGCTCGCCTACCCCTACTTCATGGGGCTGACGGATGATGTTTCGTTGACCGGTCCGAATGCCGATCTGATGAATCACCTCAAGACGCACATGACCAGCATTCTCGTGCCCGGTGTTTGTATCGATACCGAGACCGGCGGCTGGAATCTCTCGTCCAGTAGCTCAACAACATGGGAGAGCAAGGTCTATCTCAATCAGTTCGTAGCTGAGAATGTGCTGGGATTGAAGAACGATGCGACAGGCCAGACGGCAGATTCCGCACAATACGCCTACCAGGTACTCGGCGCTGCGGCGGTCTGCTGGACCGACCAGTTCTTCACCAGCTCGCATCTGGCGTATGGCTGCAGGCACTATCCGCGCGGTGTGACCACCGCCTTGTGGTGGCTGTGGCCAAAAGGTTGATAGCATCGCAACAGCTGGCAGAGCCGAGCCGGGAACGTTAAACAATGTTCCCGGCTCGGTCTGCGAGCAGGCTAAAAAACAGCTGCAAAAATGGGTATGTTTATGGAATTTGCTTAGTAAGCAATTCGGGTCGTTCACGATCGATTTTCAAAATCAGCTCGCCAAACAGATTGTTTACCCAGGCGAACCAACGGCGGCTGTATTTTGCCGGGTCATCCATCACAAACGATTCATGCATGAAACCCGTGCCGACGCTGGCGCGCTTCAGCATGGACAGCGCATCGATGATTTCTGCGTCGTCGTGACTGGTCAGTGCGCGACAGATGATTCCCATCGGCCAGATTTTGCCCTTGCCAGTATGAATGCTGCCCAGGCCTTCTGCTGCTGATCCCTTGAAGAACCATGGATCGTCGCTGCTCAGAGAAAACTTCCGGGATGCCAGCACCAGCGGGTCATTCGCGAGGGATGGATCGAAATAGTCCAGCGACAGCAGGTTCGGCAGGCCGGCGTCGTCCATCAGCAGGGTGTGTCCCAAACCATCGCATTCATATACGTATAGTTTTCCCCATTTGGGATCGGTAATCACACCGTAATTTTGTACCCCTTGCAGTACTTCGTCCGCCAGACTGCTGCAATCCGCCGCAAGTGGATCACCCGGCATCAATGATGTGACCATTTCCGCCAAATCACGCAGGCTGTGCACGGCAAAGAGGTTGTCAGGAATATTGAATTGATACAACGCGCGGTCGTCGGAGTTTCTAAAAGCGGTAACGATCATCCCAGTAGGTTTGATGGGCGACCCAAAGCCGTCCGGCCCTCCGTCACGGCCGCGCTTGAAGGAATACTTTCCGTTTCCAGATTTGCGTTGTTGATCCCGAAAGGTAGCAACGATCGTGCGGGCTGCTTTTTTCCAGTCTTCATCAAAGGTGGCATTGTCACCGGTGATTTTCCAATATTGATACGCAAGCCGAATCGTGTAACAGAGAGAGTCGACCTCCCACTTTCTTTCAAAAACACCGGGGATAATCTCTGTCCGATCCCTGGCGTGGGGGCTCGGTTTAGAGTCATCGGGCATAAATGCATTAGCGAACGGATCGATGTTGATGCACGCTGCCTGCCGATGAATTTCGCCGGAAATCATTTCCGCCAGATGATGATCTTCACGGCAGAATGGCAAATAGCCCTGTACCTGCGCGGAAGAGTCGCGCAGCCACATCGCGTTAATATCGCCTGTGATGACGAAGGTGTCCGGCTTGCCATCCTTTTGCGAGAAATGCACAGTGGTGTCCAACGTATTGGGGTAGCAGGCCTCGAACATGTGCGCCAGTTCCGGGTCGGCTATCTTCTGTTTAACGCGGTCGATCTCGTGATCGATCGCTTCACTGACAAATTTCCGCTTGTCTGCCACCGGCCGGGCGGACTGCCCGGGAGTGGGCTGCGGGGCGGATGCGCCGCAGCAGATGAATATGGATGCCGCCAGCACGAAACATGAACGTGTCTTTGTCATGGTTTCCTTCAACATGAAATCTGCAAGCGGCTTACTGTACAGGGAATGCGCAGTTATGTACTCGCCGGTATTAGCAACCTGATGTGGTTTACGTCAGTGCCTGGATCGATCAAATGCAGTTCGAAAGAAACAACGCGACAAAATTTGTTTACGCATTATCTCCAAGGCTACCCGAAGTGCAAAGTCGCTCTGCGGGACCCCGGCCTTCAATGCGCCTTGGACGCTAATCAGCTTAAAACTTCATCGTGCCGACCGATTCGGTGCCCCACGATGCCATAAAACGCAACATAGGCATACGCGATCATTGGCACGATATAGGACAACTGCAGGCTCTTGGAGACATCGGCAATCCATCCTTGCAGCGGAGGAAGAATCGCGCCGCCGAGAATGGCCATCACCAAAAGAGACGAAACCTGGCTCTTTAGATTGCCAGTTCCCTCCAGTGCAAGCGAAAATGTGTTGGACCAGCCAATCGAAGTGAACAACCCAATCGCGACGATGCACCACATCGCCGGCTTTCCACCGGTCAGGATCGCGGTGATGAGCAGCACAACAACCGTAACTGAAAAGATCGTGAGCGTGCGTTCAGTGCGGGCCTGGCCCAATTGAAACAATAGCCAGCACAGCGCAATAAACGGAAGATACATTAAAAAAACAGGCCGGTTTGCAAGGAACTGGTCATGCCACAGGGAGAATAGCTGACTGATCGTATGCGTCTGCATCGCCTCGATGGGACAGCTCTTGGCTGCCCAGAGCAGCAGATACGCCAGCAGTGGGATCACGGCCAGAAGCGCCTGCTTGGTCGAATTCTTCATTTCGCTCAACTGCACCGCGCCCATAAATCGACCAATCATCAGGCCGCCCCAATACAGCGAAACATATTTGCTCGCTTCGACTGGATTCAGCCCCGCGACGGATTTCTGCCCAAGAAAGTTAATGATTGAACTGCCGACCGCAACTTCACCGCCCACGTACATGAAGATGGCAATCACGCCCAAAACCACGTGGGGGTATTTTAAAGCGCCTGCGCCGCGCTCCATCTGGCCTTCACCAATATGCGGCAAATGGATGAAGAAAAAGATCACGGCCATCACGATAAAGACGATGCTGAAGGCGAGATACGGTACCTTCACCGAATCCGTTCCCTGGGCATTGGTCTTCGCGAAATATTGGAAGATTAAAAAGCCACCAATCAATGGCCCAATGGTGGTGCCGACGGAATTGAACCCTTGAGCCAGATTCAGTCGCGATGATGCGGTCTTCTCCGGACCCAATATGGTGACATATGGATTAGCTGCAATCTGCAGCATTGCAAAGCCCAGGCCCACGATGAAAAGGCCCGCGAGAAACATCGGATAAGAAGCTGCGCTCGCAGCGGGCCAGAACATGGCGCTTCCGGTAGCCGAGATCAACAACCCAATCACTACGCCATTTTTATATCCCAAGCGCGCAATGGGATCGCCAGTTGTCGCCGAAACCACAAAGTATAAAAGCGATCCGACAAAGTAAGCACCGAAAAAGGCAAACTGAACGAGCATCGCCTGAAAGTAAGTAAGCGTGAACGCATCCTTAAAACGGGGAATCAGGATGTCGTTGAATACGGTCATGAACCCCCACATAAAAAACAGGGTGGTCATAATCGCAAAAGAACCGCGGTAGCTCTTGTCGCTGCCACTGTCGTTGGAAACAGCCGATTTGGAGAGGGTGATAGTTGCCATGTTAGAATTAGATTAGAATCAGTTGCAACGGTTTCGCGTCATCGGCGACCGTAAAAGATGCGTTAATTACCCGAGAATCCGACGGTGGCGAAGAGCTGATCTGCTTGGAACGCGGCGTTTGCCGAATTTCCGCTCCGCCCTAAACGCCTCCGCTCAGAAACGTTCAACCTCAAGCATGCCCTGTATCGCAACGAAGTCAAGCCCCCGATATGTTTTCCCGATGCCCGCAGGAAAAAATTCGCAACGCGAAAGACGGAGTGCATCCTCAAAAAGCTTGATGCAAAACTTTTGCCAGCGGCAACTCTACAGAAAACTTTGTGCGAAGATGTGACGAAAGGATAACAATACGTGACAAATTAGCGTCACTATAGAAGTTATTTAATGTATACTCACGAAATCTGCTGTTTTGAGTCAGACGCGTGATTATCGTTCCTTTGGAGAGGGGAATAGATTTTCTGTTTTATATCCCTCATGAATCCGTTGAGTGTTTTCTGGCGGAACACTCCTGCGGAATGATCCATCACCTGTTCGTATATTATCGGACCTATGGTCCGACTTTCAGCGCTCAGAGATGCATCGATATGCACCGCGTACACCATGAGATCTGACGGCGATTGGCCGCACAGGTTTTATAGCGTATGTTCGCTGTGTATCTCAGTTGCTTAGGGCAGGCAGTAGTTAGCCGGTGCGAGCCGCGAGCGTGTAGATAGCGGCTATATCGGCAAGGGCATGTGAAAGCCCGTCCGGACGGTCAGGTCCGCTGGTTTACGATGATGAGTGGCACGTTGAGTGGCCGTGAGTTTTAACAATCGGGCACACCGCCCGTTTCAGTGGAGAGGAAAAGCATGTCCCAGGTTCGAAAAGCAAGCGGCATCGTTGTCCCATCATCCAAAATCAACCAGAAGGATATCAGTCAGGCTCTCCGCCAAACGCCGGTTTCTATCTCGCCCGCCTTGTCACGCTCCGCTCGCCTTGTCTTCGCCACCGCCACCGCGGCGTCAGCCCTCACCGCGATGTTCATGAACAGCCACTCGGCAGTCGCGGCAAACACTCAATATAATGTTAAGAACGGCTCGTTAGACTTGACCGCCACCGCAACGTATACAACCGGCGGCACGCTTGGCACGGGAGCGGGCGGCGCGGCGGCGACCCTGCCGCCGTCCGTCACGAGCGATGTGACCTTCAACAGCGGCGTTGCATACACTACTCCGACCGCCTTCACGCTCGGCACCAGCCAGACCTTCGGTTCGCTCAATGATCTGAGCACCACGGCCATCACGATCTCCAACACCGGGGGCACAGCGGCGAGCACGTTGACGTTGGGCGGATCGAGTGATCCTGGCAGTTCAGAGCCGGGAGCTGCCGCAGGCGATCTGCTCTTCGTCGGCACAGGTGCCAATCTCACACTCACCGGCGGCACTGGTAATGCTGCATTGGGCCTAGCGCTCGGCCAGAGCGGCAACTTTGATGTTGTAGGTACGGCGGCGGTCAGCTCCATCATCTCGGGCACGGGCTTCGGCATCACCAAAACCGGCGCGGGTGCGCTCACGCTCAGCGGGGCAAACACGTTCAGCGGCGGCGTAGCAGTGAGCGCCGGCAGCGTAAATATTGGATCCCTCGCCACCAATTTAGGGTCTGGCACGGTCACCCTCGGAGCCACCTCGGGAACCGCGAGCGCAATCCTGAATAATAGTTTGGGCGGAAACTTTACGTACACCAATCCAATCAACGTACAGGCCGGTTCTTCTGGAACACTCGAAATCGAAGGGTTTTCGGGCGCGCCGACCATTGCCGGTCTGGTAACCCTTGCGAATAACCTGACGCTGCTCAACACGAATTCTGCGGGGAACAATTCGCTCAATGTGACCGGTGGCATCGCCGGCACGGGCAATGTTACGTTCCAGGCAACAAGTGCGGGCGGGTCGGTCATCAGCGGCACCGCTCTCACCTTCACGGGCATACTGTCGAACATCAGCACCGGCGGAGCGGGCTTTGGAATCACAGCAAACCTGTCCGGGGCGGAGTCGCTGCTGCAAAACTCGGCGTCCTCCACAACAACCGTGAGTGGCACAAACACCAACACCGGGTCCGATACCTCTGCCTTGGGTGTGCTCGAGTTCACCAAGGAAGTGTCTCTTTTTAACCAGACCACTTCAGGCACCCTGACGGCGAATGCATCCAACCTGATTGTGCAAGCTGGCGGAACAGCTGCCTTCGAAGTGGGCAACACGGGCGGTTTCACCGCGGCTGACATCGCCGCGCTCAATGCGCTGGGTACGTCCACCGGCGGGTTCGAGAACGGTTCACGGCTTGGCATCGATACCACGGGCGCAACTCTGACCTACGGCACGGCGATCACCAATAATAACGGCGGCGCGAACTCGATTGGCTTGACGAAACTCGGGACAAACTCGCTGATCCTCACCGCCGCCGAAACGTACACTGGAGCGACGATCATCACCGCGGGCACGCTGCAACTCGGCACCGGGGCCACTGGCCTCGATGGCTCGATCAGCAACAGTCCGAGCGTCGCCGACGGTGGAACCCTGGCGTTCAACCTCTTCGGCCCACAGACTTATAGTGGTTCTATCGGCGGCGGCGGCACGGTGACCAAGGCAGGGGCGGGCACCTTGACCCTGTCGGGCCTGAACACCTTCACCGGAGCCACCTCGGTCACAGCGGGCACGCTCGATCTGGCGAATTCGCTGGCGTTGCAGAACAGCACGGTCGGGTTCACGGCCGGCACGGGGGTGATTACCTTTGACAGCACGGTAGCAAGCAACAGCTTCGTCTTTGGTGGAATTTCGGGTAATAACAACTATGCGTTGCAGAACACGGCCAGCAACGCGATCAACCTGCAGATTGGTAACAGCACGAGTTCGGGGGGTAGTTACAATTCGGCGACCAGCGGCGTCTTCAGCGGTCCAGGCAGCCTCACCGAGTTCGGGTTCAGCAATACTCTGACCTTGACCGGGGCGAACACTTACACCGGTTCCACGACAATCAACGGCGGCACGATCAATCTCGGTGGTGGCATCGCGACTGGCTCAATCAGTTCCAGCAGTGCCCTGATTCTGGGTGGCAGCGACGGGGGCGGCACGCTGGCCTACACCCGCACCGGCGGCGTTGTCCAAACCTTCAACGGCACGACGATCAACCAGGGTGAAAACTTCATCACCACCTCCACTGGCACGCAAACGCTCAATCTCGGCGCGATCACCAGCCACGCGGGCGGCACGGTTGATATCAACCCGAATACGACCAGCACGGTTACGACGACCAGCGGCAACGTCAACGGCATCCTGGGCGGGTACGCGACCTTCGGCGGCAAGACAACCTGGGCCGTGGCCCCGGCAACCAGTGGCGGCGCAATCACGGGGCTGGCAACAGCATCGTATACGCCATCCGCGACGGCAGGCACCACGCCGGCAAATTACACCGGAGCAAACGTCGATGACGACGGCTTCAGAGACGTTGACCGGCGCAATCAACCCGAACAGTGTCCGCTTCAATTCAAGCACGCCTTACACCCTGACGTTGGCAGGTACAAATGTTATTTCCTCGGGTGGCATTCTTAACACGACGACGAATGTTGCCGGGTACTATCAACGGCGGGACGTTGACGTCCGCCAGCGGGCAATTGGCGCTGATTACCAACGGCGGCAACATCACCATCGGCTCGCTCATCGTGGACAACGGCGGTCCGACCGCTGTCGCGATCTCCGGTACGGGCGGCGGCAGGCAGGTTAGCCTGAACAATGGCAACAACTCCTACAGCGGTGGGACGTACCTGAACGGCAGTGGCATCAATCTCAACACCCCGGCCGGCACCGCGCTGGGTACCGGCGACTGTGTACTTCGGCAACGCAAACATCTACACGGGCGCAGCTGGCGGTGGCATCCTTTTAGCCACGTCCAACGTTGTGATTACGTTCGGGCCTCATCCATGCGGCGAACGGCAACAATGTTTCCAACGGCGACATCAGCGGCAATGGTGGTGGTATCTGGAACCTGATCGGGGCAAGCCCCAGTTCCACGGCGACCTGGGCGGGCATCGTCGGCTCCTACTCCGGCGGACGTGTGGTCAACTTTAATGTGGAGAACGGCACGGAGATCATCGGCAACAACCAGCTCGGCATGAGTGCGGTCATTGCCAGCGGAGGAACCTACCAGGTTGGCACGGGTTACTGGGGCTTTATTGACAACAGCAAACAAGCGGTGTCGTTGAACGCTGCAAGGCGGCAATTTCGTCGAGTATGGCCTCCTTGCCGGCACCACGAGTCAGCCGTTTAACAGTGGCCTGGTGGTTAACGCCGGTGCTTCAACTGCCACGGCAGTTAACAACAGCGGCGCGGGCACCGTGGTAAGCTTCAACGCCGCCGGATCGCGTGCGGTGGGCGGCACGGTGAACTTCGTCCTGCCGAGCGGCGCTCAAACTGCGATCAACGGCTTCACGACTGTCAACCTCAACACCAACGGCATTCTGGGCGGCTATGCCACGGTCGGTGGCACGGACTGGGCGACCAATGCCACGAATACTTCGGGCGGTAACATCATCGGGCTGTCGGACTCGTCCACGATCAATGCGTACAGCGCCGACACCTTCGGCACTGGCCTTAATACGAACGTGACGACGAGCGATGCATTCGCCGCGGGCTCGACCAATAGCATCCGCTTCAACACGCACAGGCGCGAGCATGGTGACGCTATCAGGGACGCTGCCAGCCCGAACATCATTACCTCCGGTGGCATCCTCGTCACCCCCGACGTGGGGGCCAACCTCTCCGACATCACCGGCGGCATCGTCGGAAGGCTTCCGTCAGCGGGGACTTGATCCTCATTCAGAATAACACCAGCGGCGGTCTGACATTGACTCGATCATCGCTAATAACACCGCCGCCACCGGCCTGACCAAGAGCGGCGCCGGCACGCTGACCTTGACGGGGACAAATACCTATACCGGTGGCACCTTCCTCAACGGCGGCATCCTCAACACGGCCACGGCCGGTATCGACGGCTCCAGTGCGACAAACGGCATTACGCTTAACGGCGGCACGTTGCAGGCCGCCGCGGGCGGCATCACGACCGGCAAGGCGATTGCTTCTGAGCAACAACGGCGGCACGATCGACACTAACGGAAACGGGTCACGCTTTCCGGCGTCGTTTCCGGCACGCCCGGGACCAACAACGGTGGAAGCTCGGTGGTGCGGGTGCCTTTGGCGGATTTATCTCCAGCGGCGTGTATGCACTGACCAAAACCGGAGCCGGCACGCTGACCTTAAGCAACATCGCCAACACCTTCGGCGGCGGGCTGGTCATCAATAACGGCACCGTCGCGGATGCTTCTGCGAGCGGCACAGGCACCTTCGGCACGGGTTATGTGACCTTCGGCACCTCGAACACCCCAACCTTGAGCCTGGGCAGTCACAACGTGACGGTTGCCGGGTTGATCGGTTCAGGCAGCAACGGGATTGTTACGGGCGGAGTCGCTGGCTCACCGGTGATCACTCTCGATGGCGTGTCTACCCAGACCTTCGGCGGCGTGATCTCGAATGGCGCTGCTACATCGGTAGGCCTCACGCTGAGTCTGAACAATCCAACCGAAGCGCAAATTCTGACAGGTGTGAACACCTACAGCGGTGCAACTACCATCACCGCTGGCACCCTCCAACTTGGCAACGGCACCGCCGGTAACGACGGAACGATTGCCAGCACCTCTGGCATCACCGACAACGGCACATTGATCTATAACCGTTTCGGTGCCCTTTCCACGGATCGCGTCATCAGCGGCAGCGGTGCTGTGACCATCAGCGGACCCGGCTCGCAGACTTTTACAGCGGCGAACACCTACACCGGCGTCACCACGATTAATAATGGCGCTACCCTGCAACTCGGCAACGGCACCACCGGTAACGACGGAACGATTGCCAGCACCTCTGGCATCACCGACAACGGCACGTTGATCTATAACCGTTTCGGTGCCCTTTCCTCGGATCGAGTCATCAGCGGCACGGGTGGCGTGACCATCAGTGGACCCGGCTCGCAAACACTCACCGGCTCAAATACGTATGGAGGCACGACGAGGGTCACCAACGGCACGCTGGTGGTGACTGGTTCGCTGAATAGTTCGGGCAGCGTGATCGTGGGCAACCTAAGCACCCCAAGCCTGACACCGACCTTCAGCGGCAGCGGAACGGTTGGTGCGGTAACGCTCCTCAACGCCAACGGCGGCGTTGGTTCAGCCGGTCAGTTGACCCCCTCGGCAACAACATTGACCCTGGGTTCGCTGAATGCTCAGTCGGGTTCGACCATCAACCTGGGCACCATCTCGCCGACCCTGCCGGCGTTTAATGTCTCTGGCGCGGTCAACCTGCTTTCTGATGGCGGTTCCACGCCAATCAACCTGACCGGCACCTTCGGTACCCTTGCCACCGGAAGCTATCCTTTATTCAATTATGGCTCACTGACGGTTAACGGCACCGCCACCGGAACGCTGACCCCCGACTTCAGCACGCTGACCGTTGCTTCGGGTGATTCCTACAGCATCACCGATGCCTCGAACCTGGTGAGTTTGAATATCATTTCCGCCGGTCCAGTGACACTGACGTATCTGAATCAGAACGGGCAGTTCGATACCAACAGCACCCCAAGCTTCAATGGCTCATCGGGACCTACCACCTTCCAGGCGGGCAACAATGTCCTGTTTGACGACTCCTTCTCCGGTCCTTACACCGTGCCGGTGTCCGGTGCGGTCAGCCCCGGTTCGACCACGTTTAACAATTCCGGTGGCAACTATGTCGTCTCGGGTGTTACATCCACCAGCGGCATCACCGGCAGCGGTAGCTTGACCGTTAATGCCGGGGCGACCAAATCGGTCACCCTTTTCACCAGCAACAACTACTCCGGCGGCACCTTCGTCAACACCGGCACGCTGATCCTGGCATCGGCCAATGCCCTGCCGACCAATAGCGCCTTGAACATCTCCGGCGGAGCGATCGTGCAGGTCGCCAACCACACCACCAACGCAAACTTCGTCCCAACGGTGAGCGTGTTGAGCAACAACGGCACGATTGACCTGACCAACAATGCTCTGGTGATCCATAACCTCAATACCTCTTCTGGAAACGTCAACGGCACTACAGCGGCGGCGGTGATCTTCACCCAGATCCAGAATGCCTATAACAATGGAGCCTGGAATGGAACCAACGCCAGCAGCGGCGTGATCACCAGCACGCAGGCGGCCAACGATTCCACCCACCTGACCGCGGTGGGATATGTCACCGGTTACACCGGCAGCTTTGAAAACGTCAGCGGCGGGGTTACCGCATCAGATGTGCTGGTCAAGTACACCTACTACGGCGATGCAACGCTGGACGGCACGGTTGATGGATCGGACTATTCGCGAATCGATAACGGATATCTCGCTGGGGCCAGTGGCTGGTTCAATGGTGACTTCAACTATGACGGCCACATCGACGGTTCGGACTACACGCTGATCGATAATGCGTATAACACTCAGGGTGCGAACATTGCATCTGAGATTGCCAATCCCTCCGCGGTGGCGACGGCACAGATTGCCGGGAGTGGAGCGGGGACATCCGCCGTACCTGAACCGACAACCCTGGGCCTGCTTGGACTTGGCGCAATTGGCCTGCTGGGCCGGCGTCGACGCAAAAGCAGCCTGAAGGCTTAAAAGAATTTCCGGGGGAAACAGCTGGTAGCTTGCTTACGGCGGCCCGTCCATTGTGGACGGGTCGCCGTTTTTTTGGTGCGCTGCTCAAGCCGCAAGATATACACATGCTGAATCCGTTATTGACGGTATGAACGTCGAAATAGGTGCCGCGTCTACAGTCCCCCCTCACCTTGTTTCGACAAGCTTCCAACCAAAGTCATCTTTGTTACAAAATTGCAATAGAGAAATAGTGATTATCGTTTGCCCTGCAGGTGCCATTGGATAGAGTTGTTAATTAAGCAATAGGGTGATCCGCAGAACTAAGCGGCAATCCTGTTGCGAGCATTTCTTTAGCTTGGCGAGAGTTGTTTCCACAAAACTAAATAGTTCAGCTCCGCGAGGTGTTCTGTCGGAACATCTTAAGGGCGACGTCATATCTTTTGCGAATGGAGACACGAAATGGCGGTTTCATCACATGCCGCAGGGCAGGGCCCGGCCGTGCGCAGGTCTGCTCGGATTACGGCAGCAACAGCAGGGATTGTCTCTGCGATCTCGGCTGTTGTGCTTTGCAATCATTTCGCCGGTGCCGCAACCAACTCTGAATACGACGTTGTCAGCGGTAGCTCGGATCTCACCGCAAGCGGGACATATAGTACAGGTGGAATTCCAGGAACTGGCACCGGGGGAACTGCGGTCGCGAATCCGCCATCGGTAGCGACAGATGTTACTTTCGACATCGGCGTGCCTTATAGTCCCACCGCATTTACGCTCAACAGCAGCCAGACGTTCGGCTCTCTGAATGACCTCAGCACCTTACCATTGGCGGTCGACAATGCTACTGGTACTGGCGACAGTCTTACGCTCGGTGGAGCGGGCGACCTGGGCGACAGTGTTCCGAAATCCGATCCGGCGGACCTGGTTTTTGTTGCTGCCGGCGGGACTTTGAATATAGGATCAGCAAGCAGTGCGCCTCTCGGTCTGGTGCTGGGACAAAGCGGGAACTTCGACATTAGCGGCACCTCTACAATTGGGTCAGCGATATCGGATAATGGTTCAGGATTTGGAATCACAAAGACCGGCGGCGGCGTGCTCACTCTATCTACCGCTGAAACTTATTCAGGAATTACAAACGTCAACGTCGGCGGTCTCACGCTGACAGGCACGATCGGAACCGGCGTGAACGTGCTTGGATTAGGTGGAGGTACGTTTAACTATGCGGCCCCCGGAGTTGCCGGCATCCAGACGTTCGCGACAACAAATATTAATCCAGGCGGGTCGGCTATCAATAATACAGTCGCTGGCAACACGCTGGCGCTCGGTAATCTGTCACGGAGTGTCGGAGGAACTATCGATTTTGCCGCTAATGTTGGACCGATCACCACTGCGACTACGACCAACTCCGGCGGGATCATGGGAGGTTATGCCACCTACGGCGGGCTTACTACCTGGGCCGTGGCGCCGGGTAGCAGCGGAGGTGCTATTACTGGCCTTTATGCGGGATCTTATGTTCAATCAAGTGTTGTTGGGACCACGTCGGCCAACTATGCGGGCAACATAGATTCGAACTCCTCGCCCGTGCTGGACGGACCGATTACAGTCAATAGTGCGCGGTTTAATACGCTCCCCGCGACGACGCTCACATTAACCGGCGTGAACGTGCTGAGCACTGGCGGCGTGCTGGTGACTCCGCTTACTGCAAATGGCACGTTTTCGGGGGGCGCTCCTTCGGTAGTGTCCGCCACGCTTACCGGCGGGACAATTGAGGCTGGCTCAGGCAACGAGGTGTTGTTCAACATTGCGCCAGGTAAGACTTTGACCTTGAACTCGGTGGTTGCTGACAACGGGTCACCCACCAGTTTAACCGTGAGTGGCGGGGGCACGCTGAACGTGACGGCCAACCCAACCTACACGGGGCCTATCAATATCAACAACGCTACAGTGAGCATCAATAGCGGAGCCGCTGCCGACAGCGCGGTTTTTGGTTCTCCTAGCACGACAGTGGCGAATCAAATTACTGCGGACGGTGGCACGATTCTGAGCGAGAACGCGGCGAATGCAATTTCGGCCAGCCAGGGAATTACTGTGCTTGCCGGTGGCCTGACTTTCAATCAGGTTGCGGGCAAAACGCTTAGCGTAAACTCCACCATCACCGGGGCGGGGCCGGTAAATGTATTGGCGGGCAATACGACATTGACGTTGGCGGGTTCGAACACCTTCACAGGTGGACTGACGATTTCGGAAAACACGATTGTGCCCGGTGGTGCAACCGTACTGACAGGCGGCACGGTAGTATTGAGCGGGGCGAATAGTTTTGGCAACGGCCCGGTCACGCTGGAAGGCGGAAAGCTAAGTTTATCTGGCTCGCTTTCCACGAATGCGCCTCTGGCCCTTGCCGGGGGTACGTTGGCATTCGCTGCCACGTCCCCCGCAGCCCAGAGTTTTATCGCAACTTCATTGGTTGGCAGTAATTCACCGGTTTCCGCCGTTGCCTCTGACACACTTAATCTTGGAAACTTTTCGCGAAGCGTGGGCGGAGGCGCGATTGATGTCACGACGACAGCCGGTTCAGTAACGACAACATCGCCGAACACCGGCACCAGTATTCTTGGGGGCTGGGCAACGACCAACACTGAGGCGAACTGGGCAGTCAGCGGGGGCAGTGTCGGAACACCCGCTGCTATCACACCACTCGCTTCCTACACTGCATTCAGCACCGCCACAAACACATTTGCGCCCGGCACAAGCGCGGATGTTGATTTCCAGGTCAGCAATACGACGGGTGCATTAACGCAAACAATCAACAGCCTGAGGTACAATACCGGTGCGCAGGTGCTGACGATCGCTGCAGGCAACGTATTGACAGTCGCGACGGGTGGTATTCTCGTGACACCATCTTCAACCAATGGCACGATTTCCGGCGGATCGATTACCGCCGGAGCCGGTAATGAACTGATAGATGTTGGAACGAAAAATCTAACGATCGGATCAGCCATTACCAATAACCCAAATCCCGTCGCTGTAACACTAGATAGTCCGGGAACGCTGACATTAAGCGGGGTAAATACCTATAGCGGTGGGACCTTTATTAATGAGGGTGTCGTCGCATTAGGCAGCTCGGCGTCCGCGGCTGGCACTGGAAAACTCTATCTTGGCGCAGTCGGCAGCGCGCTTACGGCGGCGATGTCTACCGGGGCAAGTACGAATTACGCAACCGCGATAACAGTCGAACCAGGTGGCGAGCGTTTTATATTTACCAGTTCCGCTCCCACACCAACCTTCTCGGGTGCGATTGTATTAGCGGGTGGTGCTTCACTGGCCATCGGTCCTAACGGCGGTAGTACCGTCACGGTGACAGGCGGAGTGACCGGGACGGGAAACCTCGCTTTAGGCTGCCCGCAGGCTGGCAGATCGGGTGGTACCAATATTAGCACCGGCGCGATTAATATGGTCGGCTTTCTTGCCGACAGCGTAAAGGTTTCATTAGGCTACGGGGCCGAAAATACGGGGACCGCACTCATTAATTGTCAGATCGGCTCAAACGTCACCGCGTTGTTGCAGGATAGTCCAACGAACACGTTCGCGCTGACCGCAGCGAATAATCCGTTCTACGGTGATAGCCTGGTAACCGCAGGCACACTGAATTTGCGAAACGCGACCACGCTTCAAAACAGCGTGGTCTACATGCTCGGCGGTGCGCTCAGCTTTGGCACGAGTACAACGGGCATCAGCGCAGTAACGCTGGGCGGGCTCGCCGGAACGGGAAATGTTGGTTTGAGCAACACGCTCAGCACGCCCGGCTCGGTGGCTTTGACCGTTGGCAATAGCAATATCCTCAACGGAAATTCGGTGAATGAGAATACACTGAATCCCGTATATTCCGGTGTCCTTTCCAACGGCACATCAGCTTTGGCTGCCAGTGTGACCAAGATTGGTTCCAACACGCAGACGTTTTCCGGCGCTAACACCTACACGGGCGGAACAACGATCAGCGGCGGTACCCTCGCCGCTGGAGTTGCCTCGATATATAGCGGATCTACACAGATAAGTGGTGCTTTTGGTGTGAATTCAGCTGTGAACTTGGCGAATACCGCGGGTGCGAGCCTGAACCTGCAGACTTTCAGTAACCAGATCGGATCATTGACAGGCGGCGGCACCGTCGTTGTGGGTAGCGGGGCGGTTCTCACGATCGGTGGAAGCGCGATCACGGCATCCTATGCTGGCGTGATCAGCGGAACGGGCGGCTTTTCAATGAGTGCCACGGGCGCAAGTACTCAGACCTTGACGGGCCTCAATACCTATTCCGGCGCGACCACGATCAATAGCGGAACGCTGGCAATCTCCGGGACGGGGCAATTGCTCAACGATACCGCTATTACGGTGGGCAGCAGCGGAACATTTGCGGCCAAGCCGGGGTCGGGCGCTGTGTCTATCGGCGCTTCGAACGCGAGCTTAAATCTGAATCCGGGTGCCAATTTTTCGATGCACGACGGAGCTATTGGGACGGCAACAATCAATGGCGTGGCAGCGACCAACGTTGTAACTTTTGGAGGCACGACAGGCGCGGGCTCTGCAACTAACCTTACCTTCGATCTCAGCACCACTGGCGCGGCAGACGAGCTGATTATTCCTAACGGGAATATAGCCTACGCCGGGTCGCCGGTAAATGATATTTCATTGGTGAAGGTTGGTACGGGATCAACATCAACCCTCCATAACATCCCGCTAATCTACGCACCTAATTCTTCAAACGGAATCATTCCAACCGACTTCACAATTCCAAACGGCGCGATATCGTTAAACGGTGTTCTCTACACTGCGAGTCTGTCAACTGAGAGCGGACCAACCACCCCCGGCGACTATCTGTATCTCAACCTCACCGCCACGGCAGCGGCATCGAGTTATTTCAAAGGTTCGGGAGGGAACGGCTCCTGGGCAACGCCTAACAATTTCGCAACGGATCACACGGGAACGACATTGCAATCTGCTGTACCAACGGGTGCCAATGTTGTGCTGACGGCGGACTCAGCGACGAATTTCGCATTAGAAACGCTCGACGCGAGCTATGGGATCAACAGCCTCACATTTACGGGCACCAATACCTCGGCGGCCGGGCAGGCGATCGGAGTTTATGCCGGGACCGGTGGTTTCTTGACGCTCAATGCAGTGGGCTCGTTCAATGTTACTTCCGGTGCCTCATCGCCGGTCACATCCTCGTACGCGGCCGGCATCGGTCTGGTGGTGCAGGCAGGCTCGGGGTCGAACATCATCAACGCTCCGATACTTTTAGGTTCCAGCCAGACTTGGGAAAACGACAGCGCCGCTGGAGCGCTTGCCGTGAACGGCAACATCACCGACGGTGGATTAAGTTGCTCGCTCACAAAAACAGGTGTTGGCACCCTGGTACTGGGTGGCACGAACACCTATTCGGGAGGCACATTTGTAGCCGCTGGAACATTACAATTGGCCTCGGGGGCTGCATCTGCTTTACCTGCCAGCGGTACGCTCACCGTCAATGGAGGCACCTTTGATCTGAATGGAAATTCCGAATCAATCGCGGCACTATCAGACGGTGGCGTTACAACCGGCACCATTACCAGTTCCGCTGGAACACCGACTTTGACTTTAAATGGCGCCAGCCCCGTTGGTTTCGGTGGCGCTGTTAAGGGTTCATTAAGCCTTACCCTATCCGGTGGGGCAACTGTCACGCTTTCCGGCGCGAATACATACACAGGACTTACTTCCGTTAGCAGCGGAACGATCGTTGCGGCCAGCAACAGCGCGCTTGGCAGCAGCTCGGCGGTGTCGGCGGGATTGTTACTATCCGGGTCGGCTACTGCCAACTTCACCAGCCCATCTCCTGTCATCGCGTCGTTGACCGGTGCGGCGGCGAACTCGGTAGTTCTCGGGAACTCCGCGACCTCCTCGGCCACAGCGTTGTCGGTCGGTGGTAACGGAGCAACGACTACCTTTGCCGGGATAATAAGCGATTTGCACGCAACCAATCCCGCAGCGTTTGGCAGTCTGAACGTCGCGGGCGGCACGTTGGTGTTGACCAACACGAATACCTATACGGGCACTACTTCCATTGCACCAGGAGCGACCTTGCAGCTGGGAAGCGGCGGAGCAACTGGCGCGTTGGCGGGCGCGGGTGGAGCGATTACCGACAACGGTACGCTGGTATTGACACGGACCGGGACTTTTAATCAAGGCACCGACTTCAGCGCGAATCCGATCGGAGGGACTGGCGCAATTGTTTCGAATCAGGGCCAGGTGAATCTGAACGAACCCAACACGTACTCAGGCGGCACGTTTGTGAACGCTGGTGTACTGTTTCTGGGAGGAAGCGCCGCAGCATATACGCTTTATCCGACGGACGCTGGCACGGGAACGATCACTTTAGGGGTGAACGGAAGCGCGACGTCAGCAGCGGTTGTTTCTGGTGGGATCGTCACGGTGAATCAAATACCGCCGACCGTCAATTTCGCCAATCCCTTTACTATTAACCCTGGGGGTAATCGTTCTTTCTATACAGCCAACACACCGGATGTAACCTATTCGGGGTTGTTCACACTTGTGGGTGGAGCAATCCTTGGCTTTGGTGTGAATGGAAGCTCGCCTTACGTTGCATTAACGGGCGGGATAGTGGGAACGGGAAATGTCGAAATTGGATGTCCGCTTATCGGAAGAGCGGCGAACATTAATGTCAGTGGAGGCACAGTAAATATGGTTGGTGCGCTCAGCGACTATATTACTTATGGGAATCAGTTATCCGCAGGGAGTTATGTAAATATTAGCTCGACCCTCGGGTCGAATGTCACCGCTCTCCTGCAAAACGCAACTAACGCGACGATGACCATCAGTGGCTCGAGCCCGGCGTTCATCGGCGATACGACTGTTTCAACTGGGACGCTGAATATTCAAAGTTCTGGCGCTCTGCAGGCGAGTGTGTTGAATCTCAACGGTGGCGCGGTGACCTTCGGTCAGGCTTTGACGACCTCACCCCCGGCAACATTTCCCGTGGCAATTGTTGATGTGGGCGCGACGGCGGTGGGTGGACTGAGCGGGAGCGTAAACCTCAATCTAATCAATCTGGGTGCCGCCGGTGGAGGGGTCAACCTGACGATTGGTAACAGCAACCTTACTAACGGCAGCGGAAGTAACCCTAATACCCTTAATCCCACTTATTCCGGTAGTATTTCTAACAGCACTGGAACCAGCAGTCTGACAAAAGTCGGATCGAATGTGCAGACCTTGTCCGGATCGAATACTTACAATGGTGGCACTTTTGTGAGCGCTGGTGAACTTGTGCTTGCTTCTGCAAGTGCTTTTCCTGGCAACACAAGCCTGAACGTCTCAGGCGGATCATTGGCCCAGTTAGCGAATCACGGAGGCGGCTCAACATATGTTCCGGTAGTTAGCCTGTTAAGCAACAACGGCACGATCGACCTGACCAACAACGCGCTGGTGATCCATAACCTCCATACCTCTTCTGGAAACGTCAACGGTCCGGCGGCGGCGGCAGTGATCTTCACCCAGATCCAGAATGCCTATAACAATGGAGCCTGGAACGGAACCAACTCCAGCAGCGGTGTCATCACCAGCACGCAGGCAGCCAACGATTCCACTCACCTGACCGCGGTGGGATATGTCACCGGTGCCTCCGGCAGCTTCGAAAACGTCAGTGGCGGCGTTACC
The DNA here is from genome assembly GCA_963792535.1 of uncultured Phycisphaerales bacterium. GTDB lineage: Bacteria > Planctomycetota > Phycisphaerae > Tepidisphaerales > Tepidisphaeraceae > CBDAQA01. The sequence goes on along the minus strand of CAWBWQ010000003.1, from coordinate 149,901 downwards.
TCATCGGATGTGCTGGTCAAGTACACCTACTACGGCGATGCAACGCTGGACGGCACGGTTGATGGATCGGACTATTCGCGAATCGACAACGGATACCTCGCTGGGGCCAGTGGCTGGTTCAACGGCGATTTCAACTACGACGGTCAGATCGACGGTTCGGACTACACGCTGATCGATAACGCGTTTAACACTCAGGGTGCGAACATCGCCTCTGAGATCGCCAATCCCTCCGCGGTGGCGACGGCACAGATCGCCGGGACATCCGCCGTACCTGAACCGACAACCCTGGGCGTGCTTGGACTTGGCGCAATTGGCCTGCTGGGCCGGCGTCGACGGCGCAACTGATTGGTAGCTTGCTTGCGGCGACCCCTCCGTGCGGAAGGGCCGCCGCTTTGAACCTCTTTCCCTCCACTGCGGCGGCTCGTTCCCTGACCGGCGGGCCGCTGCACTTTTGGGTACATCTGTCGCTTTGAAAAAAGAGACGGCTGTGGCAAAAACTTTCGAAACACGAACACATTTGATAGATTCTGGCGGTGACGGTGTTGGACGCTTTAGCAGCGCGGCATCCGCTCGTTTGTCAGTCCGGCTACGACGCTTTGAAAGCGGCAGATACGTCAAACAGCCGTGGCGGCGGAATATCTTTTCAGATGTGGAATAACTGATGACTTTACGGCAGTTTGCAGCTGGTGGCGGCGCTCGGGCAGCCATTTGTTTGTCGATCCTCTTTTCGCTGCAGGTGGGCTTTGCTGCCAATGCGGCAACGCCAGAACAGGTGGATGCTGCGTTGGCTAAAGCCAAGGCATATATTTACACGCAACAAAAAAAGGGCATTTGGGAAAGCAGGCCCACCGAGCCAAGCGCGACAGAGGCCAAGTCGTCGCCGGCCAGCCCCGCAGCTGGGCAGTGGGCGGGGCAAACCGCTCTGGAGGTTTACGCGTTACTCGCATCCGGAGAATCAGCACAAGATCCGCGGCTGGCGGTTCCGATCAAGTTCCTGCTTGGCGCAGAAATCCGAGGCACTTATGCGTTGGGATTGCGTTCACAGCTGTATACATTTCTGCCCGACTCAAAACAGCTGCAAACTGAAGCCGAAGCGGATGTGACGCAATTCTGCAGCGCCATGGTTGCAAAGGATCCGGCGATTGGATTGTTCAATTATGAGTTAGACAGCAAGCAAAGCGACCGCTTCGACCACAGCGTAAGCCAATATGGGGTGCTCGGGGCCTGGGCATGCGAGCGTTCCGGCGCGGAGGTGCCCACGCAGTTCTGGCGAAGTGTGGAGAACGCATGGATCCGGGATCAGTGGAAGGATGGTTCCTGGAGCTATGATAAACAGCCGAGCAAGGACCATCCGACGACTGCGGCCATGGTGATGGCCGGTGTCGCGACACTGTTTATCACGCAGGACTATACCCACGCCACCAACGGCATCAGCTGCACCGGAAACGTCGTCAATCCTAACATCGATGCAGGGTTGGAATGGATTGGTAAAAACTTTGAACACATTTTTATCGACAAGGGGAATTGCGCACCTTTATTACGGGCTTTACGGAGTAGAGCGCGTAGGGGTGGCGAGTGGACGAAAATATCTGGGGTCGGTGGACTGGTACCGGCGCGGGGCCGATTTTCTTGTCTCCAAGCAGGGTAAAAAGGGCGACTGGGGCGATCCAAATCAAACAGCTTTTGGGATGTTGTTTCTCGCCCGGGGCCGCGCGCAGTTATTTTCAACAAGCTGCAGTATGACAGCGGGGGCAAAGAAGGTAACTGGAACGAGCGGCCGCGCGATATCGCGAACCTCACGCGCTGGATCTCAAAGGAAACAGAACAGGATTTGAACTGGCAGATTGTCAGTTTGCGTGTGCCGGTGCGTGAGCTGCTGGATGCGCCCGTGCTGTATATTGCCGGCAACAAACCACTGGAATTCAGCGCTGCCGATGAGGCAAAATTGAAAGAATACTGCGAGCAGGGGGGACTTCTGATGGCCAACCCCGACTGCGGAAACGATGGTTTTGCAGAGTCTTTCCGCAAGTTGGGAAGTCGGATGTTCCCTGACTACAAATTTCGGGAATTGCCCGACAATCATCCCATTTACATCAATGAGCAATATCCGCGTAAATTATGGAAAGCTCCACCGTCGTTAATGGGACTGAGCAACGGAGTCAGGGAGCTGATGGTAATGGCTCCTGCTGCGGACGCAGGTCGTCATTGGCAGGTGCGGGAGACTGGAAAGCATCTGCCGGAGTATCAGCTGGCCGATGATGTTCTTCTATACTCAATTGACAAAAATAACCTGCAGGAAAAGGGCAGGACGTTCGTTGTGGATCCTCTGCCGGCCGTCACCCCAACCCGGACCATCAAGCTGGCGCGTCTGCAATACGCGGGTAACTGGGACCCCGAACCGGGCGGGTGGCGCAGGCTGGCAGCCATTTTGCGGAATGATTCGCATGTCGATCTGCAGCTCTCGATCGTCAAGTTAGGCGAGGGAAAGCTAGGCTCTGGTAAAAAAGCGGAAGTGAAAGTCGCGTCATTAACAGGAACCGAAGCCGTCAAACTGGATACAACCTCAAGAGATGAAATAAAGAAATTCGTTGAAGGGGGAGGCACTCTGATCGTGGATGCCGCTGGTGGTAAAATTGAGTTTGCATCGGCGGCGGAATCCGAGCTGCAGGCAATATTCGGCAACGCTGCCAAGCTGGATCAACCACTGCCGCCAAGCGCGGCTGAATATAACTTGCCAGGTGGGCTTATAAAGGAATTCCTATATCGACCTTATGCCCGCGCAAATTTAGGATCCCTCCATGGACCGCTGGTGTGCGGGATCACGGTGAATAACCGAACAGGTGTGTATTATAGTAGACTGGATCTCAGCGGTGGTCTGGTCGGCCAACCTACCGACGGCATCAACGGCTACGAGCCAGCTACGGCAACGAAGCTGATGTCGAATCTGGTTATCGTCGCTGGGTTGGGCAATAAAGCTTCGGTCACTCCAACGCGATAGATTGCATTCTGATGTTGAGAATTAGATTTTGCCCGGCACATCGCCAGGAGCTACGGAATGCGGCAGGATACTGTGCGCCGAGTCTTCGTTACGATCTCCTTGCTTTATTTCCTGGTTAAGACGGCATCGGGAGGTAATCCCATTGTCCAGAACGTCGGCTTATGCGATCCGGAAGTGCGCGTTTACGACAATCGCGCTTATCTCTACGCGACCCACGATTCCGTGCATGCCGGGCACAATTTTGAAATGCATGACTGGTGGGTCTGGTCCAGTGACGATCTGATCAACTGGAAGCAGATCTCAACGCTCAGGCCGGAGGAGACTTACTGGCAAAAACCCTGCGACCAGTGCTGGGCCACCAACGCGATCAGTCATAAAGGAAAGTACTATTTTTATTTCTCGCGCGGTCCAACCGAACTGGGGGTTGTGGTCGGTGACACGCCCGCGGGGCCGTGGAAAGACACGATTCACAAGCCTCTGATTGCGACGAATTCGACGCCGACAGCAGCCCGGGATCCGGGCATTCTTCAGGAAGATGACGGAACGACTTACATCATTTTCGGCTGCTGGGACTACTTTATCGCACGGCTGAACGACGATATGGTTTCCCTTGCCGAAACTCCCCGGAAGGTGGAAGTGTCTCCGCGCGTGGGCCCGTACGGCAAGGGAAAACTCGACGATAAGCCGATCCTCTTCAAGCGGGCTGGAAAGTATTACCTGTCATGGGGATGCTACTACGGATTGTCTGATAGCGTCTACGGACCCTATACCTACAAAGATTCGATCATTCATAAGGATCGTGTTGAGCCAATTTTCCAAAAAGGTCTTACAAGTGATCGTCACGGGTCATTTTTTGCGCTCTACAATCAATGGTATTTTATTTGTAACGATCAGAGCTGGCCGGGCACCTCTCCGCACTATCGCGATTCTGTGGTCAGTTACGTTCATTTTCGAAACAACTCTGAAATAGAGCCTGTTTTTCTTAACACTATAGGCGTAGGACAGTATGACGCAAAAGACGGTATTGATGCAGCTAACTATTTCTCCGGCATAGGTGTAACGCAGAAGCAGCGAAGTGATGGTAAGTTTGAAGTGCAAAGTATTGCAGATGGCACCGCTCTGGTGTATCCGAAGGTGATGAATCTGCCCGCGAACGCGAAAATGTCATTGACTCTCAGTTGCGGCAATCCCGATGCGTCGACAATTGAGATTCACAGCGGATCTGACGACGGAACATTGCTCGGGAAAATCGATGTGGTCGGAAATACAGGCTGGAACGATGAGCGGGTACTTGCGTGTTCGCTGAAAAACGTAGCGGGCCAGATTGATTTGCATCTCGTCTTCCGTGGCAAGGGTAACGATCTCCTCCATCTGTGCAGGATAGCATTTCAATAGGTCATACATGTATTGGTGAAAAGCAATTCCCTGATTTCAATAGCCGACGAGGAACGTTAAATGATGAGTAAGATCGATAAAAAGATAATTGGTCTTTGTATTACAGTGTTGATTCTAGGGTGGAGGACGCAGGATTCGATCACTGTTGCAGATACCACGTTCATCTGGCATCCCGCATCGTCTCCACTGATGACCAGGTGGGCGAAAGACGTCAGCGCGTCGAATCCCCTGCCGGACTATCCGCGTCCTCAAATGACGCGACCGACATGGCAAAGTCTCAACGGAGTTTGGCAGTATGCTCTGGCGGATCCTACCTCTATCGATCCACCCGCCCATTTCGACGGGAATATCCTTGTTCCATATCCTTATGAATCTGCGCTGTCGGGCGTAGGTAAGCCGAGCCCGGTCGGCAACCGGTTGTGGTATCAGCGTAGCTTCAATGTGCCGTCCGCCTGGACGAATGATGATGGCCATGTGCTGCTGCATTTAGGCGCGGTAAATTGGGACAGCACTGTCCTGATTAACGGCAAACCGGTGGGTGGACACAAAGGCGGTTTTGACGGGTTCGATTTTGACGTGACGACCGCAGTCCGCGCGGGCAGTAACCTCATCAATATTTCAGCATGGAATCCGATGCAGGTGGCTACGGCAGATGCACAGGTGGTCGGCAAGCAGCGTCTCCATCCTGGCGGCATTTTCTACACAGGAAGCACGGGAATCTGGCAACCTGTTTGGCTGGAACCCGTGCCCGCGGTGCATATCGCGAGTCTCAAACTGATGCCGGAGATAGATCACGATCTTCTACGTGTTACTGTCGCGTGCACCGGCGCGGCTGACTCGGTTCAAGCTACTGCCAGCGATGGGAACGCCGTCGTAGCAGACACGAAGGGCAACGCAGGAGTGGAAATGATCCTGCCGCTAAAGAATGTCCATCTGTGGACTCCAGGCGACCCGCATTTGTATTCATTGCACGTTGCTTTGGTCCAAAAGGGCAACATCAGCGACAGTGTCGACAGTTATTTCGCTATGCGAAAAATATCGCTCGGCAAAGATGACCGGGGCCGCACCCGGATGTTTTTAAATAATAAATTCCTTTTTGAAGTCGGGGCTTTGGACCAGGGATATTGGCCGGATGGAATTTATACGGCGCCGACCGATGACGCGTTGAAATCTGACATAACAGCTGCGAAGGATCTGGGCTTAAATCTTCTGCGCAAGCACGCAAAGGTTGAACCGGATCGATGGTACTATTGGGCCGACAGAGTGGGAATACTGGTATGGCAGGACATGCCTCAGTGCTTTGGAACAAAGAACGCCGATCCGAATCAGACTGTCAATGTGGCCGCCAAAGCTCAATGGTTAAGCGAATGGAAGCAGATCTTGGCACAGCGACAGAACCATCCGTCAATCATAGTCTGGACGACGTTTAATGAAGGGTGGGGACAGCACGATACGGAAGACATTGCCCTGCTTACAAAGCAGCTGGATCCTGCACGTCTGGTAAATAGTGCATCAGGATGGACCGACAAAGGGGCCGGCGATGTTCGTGACACTCATGCTTATCCAGGTCCGTGGTGTGAAAAGCCAGAACCCGATCGCGCGGTGGTGAATGGAGAGTTTGGCGGGGTCACCATGCGCGTGCCGGGGCATATGTGGACTACCCGCGTCTACGGATATGGCGCGACGCTGGACAGCAGTTTGAAAGTCACGCAGAACATTCAGAAGCTACTTAAAAACGCCTATGCGCTCCGCGACGATCGAGCGTGTAGCGCGGTTGTCTACACTCAACTGACTGATGTTGAGGGTGAGAGCAACGGCCTGCTTACCTATGATCGTGCAGTAGTGAAGCCCGACGCTGCGACCGTCGCCGCGGCTAATCAGGGCAAGTTTCTGCCGTTTCCGCCACCGTCGACGGCCCCGGCACAGGAGATCCACAATGGCGATGGAACCGCTAAATAACCGGTCGATGAAGATGTTTTGCCCCGAACCTGCTTGCCGCCCCGGTCGTGTCATTGCTCGTTGAACAGCGTTAACATGCCATCGCGGTAAAGGCACCTTTAACCTTATTTATTCACAGCGGCGGGCGCTTTGACGGAAGTAAGCGTGCCATCGTATGAGATAACCGCGTCGGGCTTTGTGGTTGCGCTGAGACCTACGCCATGGTTTGGTCCGACCCAGACGACGCTAAATATGCGTTTGGAACTCATCCCATGAAAGGTTCCCACACGCGGGGCCAAGGTTAATGTTTGTTTGCCTTGGTCCCCATAATAAGAGCTATGCAGCAGTTCGAGAATATATTCTCAAATATAACTAGGTATCCAATGCAAGCGACATGAAACTTATTTATAGGGTGTTTCAGAATAAGGAAGGTTTTCCTTCGAAATGCTGCGCACTCTAGCGTTTGGGCCCATCTCACAGCTCATCTCTCCACCGGCGCGGATATCGTTATACGAAATCCAGGTACTGCTTATATCCGCACCGTTTAACCGTCGGTTTTGCACATAGACCGTTTTCTCACTATTAGAATTTGCGTCAAAAGTAAACGTCTTCCCCTGCGGCAGGTGAAGGACTGCTTTGGGAAAAAGTGGACTCGTAAAAACATATTGAACGGTGCCGGGACAGAATGGATATATGCCGATCGAGCTGAGGACATACCAACTGGCCATGGACCCGTTATCTTCATCTCCGGCGAATCCATCCGGGCTGGAATCATACATTTCGCTGCAAATCCTTCTCGTCCAGTATTCTGTTTTCCAGGGCTGACCCGCTGCCGTATAAAGGTACAGATTATCGAATGATGGCTGGTTGGATTGGGCATATTGCCCGAAATGTGCGCTGGCCATCTCCTTCATTTCGTGAATGACATGATGGTATCCACCGACATGATAGGTAGGCGGTGTCGCCAGCATTTCGTCGAGTTTGGCAGCTAGCCTGTCTTGACCTCCGATCAGGTCCATCAACCCCACGGCATCATGGGGCACAAACCAGCTATTTTGCCAAGGGCCCCCTTCAGCGTAGGGTCCGCCCCAGGAAAATGGATCGAAAGGTTCCGACCATTTGCCATCAGCGTTCTTTGCTCGCATGAAACCAACCGACGCATCCCAGAGATTTCTATAATTGCGGCTGCGATCTAATAACGTTTTGCAGACGTCATCATGGCCTAATTGCTTTGCGATCTGTGCCACGCACCAGTCGTCGTAAGCATAATCAAGCGTCGTCGATACAGCATAGGTGCTTGCTCCGTCAGGTACGTAACCAACTTTAAGATAAGGAGCCAATCCCTCTCTAACGAGTTCACCTTTGTGAGGCGGTTGGAAAGCGCTCCTTCGAAGTGACTCGTAAGCGGTGGACAAGTCGAAATCTTTTAAACCCTTGGCGGCGGCATCCGCGAATATGGCCGCACTGTGCTGGCCAATCATACACCTGCGATAACCCGGACTCGGCCATTCAGGCAGCGTTCCACCTTCGATGGTGGCATTGACAAAGCCCTGCAATATTTCGCTGACCTGATCGGGATAGAGAATAGTAATTAACGGAAAGGTAGTGCGAAATGCATCCCAAATGCCGATGTTTCCGTAGAGGACTCCATCGTGAACATGGCCGTCGTAGGGACTATAGTGAATTGCTTTCCCGGCTGCATTGAGTTCGTGGAGTCGCTGCGGAAACATCTGCGCGATAGAGGCACGAGTAGAACGTCTTTTTCTGATCCTCAGTCGCCTGTATGTCGATGCTGCCAAGGTTGTGATTCCAAGCCTGTTGTACCCGACCATGCACCGCATCAAACCCACCGGAGGCTTCTGATCTCATATTCTGTTCAGCCTGCTCCCAGCTGATATAGGAATTGCCGACCGTGAAGTTCACCGGCTGCATCGGCGAGGTCTTAAATTCTACGTAGGCGGCCACATCTGGTCCGGAGACTGACGGAGAACCCGTACTCTTATCCTTGACGAACGTATCGCATTGGTGGACGTCGCGATCGAGTTCAATAACAAAATAAGATGCAAAGTTTGCGGACACTCCTCCGTGGTTAGAACGGGTGATCCCACGAATGGTGCGTCCTTCGATCCTGATTTCAGAATTGCCGAAGGCGTTGAAAATGAGCCGTCCGGTGGTCCCATTGTGGAACATTAATCGGAAAGCCGCGCACCTCTCGGTAGCGGTCAATTCCGCGGAGATTGGATCTGCGCCGAAGGTAATATTTTCGTAATCGGGCTGTAGAACAGCTTTGGTTTGATCATATCCGCAACGCCGGGCTTGCGGATCCATTTCGAGTTTGCCTGCCTGTGGCATCAATAGGAACTGACCGTAATCCCCCATCCACGGGCTGGGTTCATGCGTGGCACGAAAGCCGACAAACTTTCCATTTGGCTTAAAGATTCCTCTCGGTTCACTCTGGATGCACCAATCGATCATTCCCCATGGCATTCCGGTTAACGGCAGCGTATTGCCATGTGAGAAGCCCGAGGTCGAATCTGTTCCCTGCAGGATGTTGATATAGCGCAGTCGGTCATCGGGGCTGGATGCCGGCGTGTCCTGCGCGAAAGACACGCCGGTTGACCCTAATATCAAAAGAACGAAAAGGCAGCACTGTGTGAGTGCAAAGACGGAGCAACTCCAACGCCTGGTCGAGAACCGTGTAAGCAGATTTTTCGCAGCAATCGTCTTTGGCACACTTACCTCATCAAAAATCCACTATTTGGCTTCGGGATGTTTGCCGCCTTTAGCGGGCTTGGTCGGCAACTCGGTATAAGGTGGTAGCTCCGGCCCGCTGAATGCAACGCCTTCCCAGGGCCATTGTTCTGTCGGTGGTGTCGTCACATCGTTTTCGTCGTAGGCGGCGCTGGCAGCCAGGATCTTAACGCGGGGTTCGTTAGGAAGTGTCAATGTCGTTGCATTAGCAGGTAGGTCGATTCGATACTTAAACAGATAGCAGTACTGATATATCTCATCGGATCTGTTAGCTGCATGGCGATGCGAGCTGTACCAGGCCACCGGATCGGTTCGAATATATGCCGGAGCAAGTCCGTTGAGCCGTGCATGCCAATCGTGGTCAAACTCCGGCTGGTCCGCCAGCTTCCAGATACGGTTATCTGTGAGCCCAATATATCCGCTCCAATCTTGAACCGTCAGATCTGTCGCCGAATCACCGACTTTGAAAGTGACCTTGGCCTCGCCGTCCGAAGCCGCAGCCAGGAGGTAAACCCGGTTAAATTTGCCAGTGGGAAGTGAAATAGTCTGGCCCTTACAGGCGACCGCGTTCGCGGCGCCGGCGTGTCCGAAGTTGAATGTAACTCCTTCTGTCTGCATGGTAGCTGGCAGCATTTCCGCCGGAAGCGTTGCACCGTGTGAGTCAAATCCTTCCGAGCTTGGAGTCGGTGTAGTGGAAGCACCTTCGGCAGGGCGTGGCGTGACCACATCGACGTTGAAGGCCAGAGAAATGGGCGATGATTTGGGAGGCTGCATCGCTGATTTGGTTCCCGCCTGCCACAGGTCCAGCGCGAAGGCGCGTAAACTGTAAGGGCCCATATCGATTGATTCGGGTGTCGTACCCATCGGGCGTTCCTGCCCGTCGACTTCGGCTATCGTCGAGGCCGCGGGGGCACCGGACTGGATTTTTACACCGGGTGCAGCCTTGCCGCTCAGTTCCTGCAGGCGAACGATAATGTGCTTCCCATCCTCGGCAAGTTTAAGAGTCGCGAACCGCAACTTGATTCGTGTTCACAGACAGAAGTGAGAACGATTTCCCGAGCTCGCCTTCGTGGCTCGGTGCCACAAATGCGGTCAACGGCTGATTAAGGCGCATTGCCTGCCACTGGGTGTCTCCTTCGCTCCAGTTACCGGAATGGCCGGTCACCGCATAGAGCACATGATGTCGACCTAAATCCTGCGAAGCCTGTTCTGCATAGCGGTCTTTGGAAGTGCCCGGTGTGCGTAGCAGAGTCAAACGCATCGTGCTGTCATCAGGTTTATCTGACCCGTATTTGCAGTCTTCCAGTACCGATACGCCATATGAATTGTCAGGGTTAGTGAGATCGAACCATTGATGTGATGGAACTTCAAATTTCTTGGGATTGTTGTTGCCGCGCTGGATAGTCCCGGCTTCCCAATTATAGGTCGCCATGGGATTCGATACATTGAGCTGGAAGGCAGCCTTAAGGGCGACAACAGTAGAGCGCCAATCGATATTGGTATCAAACTCCACGCGATTTCCAGCATCGCCCGCACTCAGGCGAATCGTCTGGATAACTTTTGAGCCCCGGGCCGTGCGGGTGATTTCGACCGCGACGCTGCGCCGGGCCCGACTCAACGATCCGCGTTTGCACGGGCCCGTCGACAAAACCAATCGGCGGTGTGATGCGATCAACATACTCGACATTCCAAGCGGGATAGGCGGTTTCTACCTCCCGCAGAAACTGCAGCCGGGCAGGGGCGGAAAGCAATTGCTTCTTGGCCTGTTTGTCAAAAATTTCGGCAACATCTCCATTAGCGTCAATGCTTACCCGATATCGCTGGTTTTCCAGGCTGTTGTTCGTGACGCTGAGCGTGCCGGTCGCCGCAGCTGCCGCGTCCGGGCCGGCCTTTACATCGTAGGCAGCAAAGCCAATCGAAGGCACCTTCGCCAGCCAGGCAACGTGAACGGAATTACCGCTTGTTGAAAGGATTTGAGATGGCACGGCATTTCCATCGGGACCGATGACCTGAACTGATTTGGGACTGCCGTTTGGGAATTGAATGACTGCATCGGCAACATCTTCGCGCTCGACAGAGAGCGGATTGTAGACAACGACGGATGTGCCGGTGGCCCGGGTATCCATCGCCTGACAGACTGCGCCAACCGCGTCGTTTCGAACGCTGGTCAACTCATTGCGAGCGAGCACGCCATCAGCCCAGGTATACTCGATTGCCTTAGGAAGGGCGGTGCCGGCAAGAAGATCGTGAAATTGTCCGGCCATCAGCAGATGCCAGGCATCGGTGATTTTTTCCAGCGCGTAAGGCTCCGCTCCTAGAAGATGAGCGGCAACGGAGGCGCGCTCAGCATCATCGGCAAGCAATTCATTTTTCCGATTCAACCATTTTTGAAATGCCTGCGAAGTGGGCGTTCCGGCTGAGTGGCCGGTCAGTAATAAATCGCCGGTATAAGACGGCATGGCCGCAATCTGCTGCGGCGTCAGTTCGTCGAACATCTGCGACCCCGATGCCGAGATGACCTTCACCGGATTGTTTTCGGTCAGAGCCTGTTCTACAAAAGCTACCGATTTTTCATCCGGCGCGCCACCACGGTCGCCGCGCCCGTAGTAGCGATAGTCAACATAAACACCGTCACGGTCACCATTGGCCTGTACGCGTGTGGTCCAGGCGGGGCTTATTGATGGATCGGCTAGTACTTTTGCGCCATAAGGTCCACCGTCCATGACTGCGATGATCGAGCGACCGTCGGGACCGATCCATTTCCCGACTTTGAACGGAATTCCCACGGCACTGCCCCAGGTAAGCTTGGCGGTGGAGAAACCCTTGATGCCGCAATGGGCAAGAATAGTGGGCAGCGATGCCGGAAAGCCGAACGTGTCGGGCAGCATCATTTCATCGCTGGCTTTACCCAGTTCCTTGCGGAAAAACTCGTTGCCGTAGAGAATCTCCCGAACCATCGATTCAGCAGAAGGCTCGATGGCTAGCGATTCTTCCCAAGCGGATCCAACCGGATACCAGCGGCCAGCGGTCACGTACTTTTTCACCTTCTCGTAGTCTGCGGGGTAATATTCTTTCATCAGCCGATAGCGATTGGCTCCCGTCCAGTTGAATTTGAAGTGGGGATACTTTTCAAACAGCGCGAAATTATCGTGCATCGTAGCAGGGATGTACGTTGCGATAACGCTTGGATAAATCCATCGCCATTGAGTATCCAGATGCGAATACCCCACCATATACAAAACGCCCGGATGCGCGGCGGTCGGATCTGTCGGCGGAGCGGCTTGGGCAAGGGCAGGTAGGGCACTTGCTGCAGCGAGACATAAGGCGGCGGCAATTTGCGCGATTCGCATCGACTCTCCAGTGAATGATTAAAACGCTATCGGAAAATGGTTCGTTCGATTCCGGTATTACCGGATTCTCAGCAATATGTTTAACGCTCATCGATCGCGAGAATGATGGAGATCCGATACTGCTGCATTTTACGACCGTATTAATGCACTGAGATCGCTCGGGAACGATCGGTGCATCACTTTGCAACAGATGTCGCTGGCGATGTCGATTCCCAATTATCCGTTCGAAACGGGGACGCGGGAAGACCTTCTTTGTTGTACAGATTGCAGGTTGGATTGTCTGCCCAGCCATAGCGAACCGCAACGGGATTTGTCACCTGTGCATTGCCAACCAGCAGAGAATCCCCGTCGACGCTCGCGGTGGCCGGCATCCACTTTTTGTCATCACCTGCAATCATAAAACCTTCCAGCTCGGTGCCGGAAACAGCAATACCATTGGGATCGACCCACGGCGCTTTACCGATCGTCAGACCGCTACCGACAGATTCGCTCTTGAAGGAAATGCGAATGCGATTCCCTTCAATTTTCATCGAATCGTAGAGCGGACCCGTGTAGACCACATGCTCGCCGTAGGCGATATGCCGGGCTGCCAGTGAAAGTCGTCGGCCTACATCGGCTTTGTCAGTCGGATGGATATTTTTACGCGTTCCGATATCGATAATGACCGCCATCCCGGTTGCCGGCAGCGTGAGCGTTTTAAGTTGCGATTCACGCAGTCGCGGCCAGTCCGCGTTGGGGGCTGTGAAGTTGGCCAATTGGACGTACAGAAACGGGAAATCGCCTTCCTTCCAAAGCGTCCGCCAGTCGGTGATCATTGCAGGGAAAAGAGTTTCATAATCAGCTGCGTCCGCGGTCTTGCCCGCGTTGGACTCACCCTGGTACCAGATCTCGCCTTTGATCGGATAGGGAATCAGCGGCGCGATCATTCCATTAAAAAGCACCGTTGGGGCGGTTTTTTGCACGCCTAGCGTGCGCGGCTGCGGGGGCCGCGGTTGCATAGGCGCGGGCTGGCCGGGTGGCGTGGCTTTGACGGCCAGCTTCCATTTGCTTATCGCCGCCTGGTAGGCAGGATTGGTTTTCGATGCTTCAAGCATTTTCGCGGCGGCGATATCATACTCAGCGCTTTTAGCTGCATATTCGGCGTCACCACCGGGATACTTTTCCATGATTTTAGCAAAGGTGTCCGCATAGTGCTTAAGCTCAGGATGGCTTTGCAGCGTCGGAAGATCGGTCCATGCCTCAGCAGGAGTACCACCCACGTTTGATTCAATAAGACCCATCGGACGCTTGATAACCGGCCTCAACTCCCGGGCGAAAAAATAGCCCACCGCTGTAAAATCAGAAACACTTTTCGGTGAGCAGACTTCCCACTTTCCCGGCACCTGATCCCGCGGCCCAAGCGCCTGTTCGTGGGGGACGTGAAAAAGGCGAATCAAGGGGTCGGTCGCACCCGCGACCGCTGCCGCTCCGCCGTTGGCATTGCGAAGGACAAATTCCATATTGGACTGCCCCGAGCAGAGCCACACGTCGCCCACCAGCACATCATTAATAGTGATGGTGTTGGTCCCGACAACCGTCAATGTGCCAGCCGGTGTTCCTCCGGCCAGCGCGGGCAGATCAACGTGCCATTTTCCATCAGACCCGGTGGTTGCCGCAGCGGTATTTCCAAAGGCCGTGACGGTCACTTTCTCACCGGCATTGGCCCACCCCCAGACGGGCAATGTCTTCTCCTGCTGCAAAACCATGTGATCGCCGAACAGGGTGGGAAGTTTGACTTCTCCCTTGGCCGGAATGACGAAAAACAACAGCGTGAGAATAACTTTTTTCATTTCACTGCTTCCCAGGGGTTCCAAAAAGTGCGAATTCGTAAGCGCGGCACTACGCGAAACTTGTGAAGATTCGCCGCGTCATTAACTTCAGCAGTACCTCTGCGGTAACGATATGTTGATTTTGACCGCCGGTGGTCCAAAGTTCCGCCGAAAGAATTTTAGCTTAAACAGCTTTGATGCACCAGATGTAAAAGAGCATAGCCTCAGACTGTTAACCAACCATCGGAGCAACCCGTGCGCAATAAAATCCTTTCAGCTCTTTCTCTGGCATTACTACCGCTGGCGGCAGCGGCGCAGCAAGATGCCGGCCCCGCTTCCAAAGTCAATCCGCTGGTAGGGACAGCGCCCAATCCCACGGTCAAAGTAGGCTGGTCCTTCGACACAGGTAATGTTTTCCCCGGAGCGGTTTGTCCACGCGGCATGATCGCCTGGAGTCCGGATACCACGCACAGCAGGCAGATCGCCGGAGGATATTGGTATCCTGATAACAAAATAGAAGAATTCAGTCTGACCCATTTCAGTGGACGAGGCGTTCCCTGTCTGAAAGATGTCGGGTTCATGCCGGTTATTCAGGAGGTCAGCGCCTCGCCTGGAACAGCCTGGGCAAGCTTCGCATCCACTTATACTCATGAAAATGAAACCGCAACGCCTGCTTTTTACCGCGTGAAATTTGACAACGGCGTCGAAACTCAACTAACCACCAGCCTCCGGGCAGGACTGGGCTCATTTCAGTTTCCCTCGCAATCGCCGGCCTCATTATTGATTCGCGCGGACGGCACAATCTCTGTGAAGGGCAGCGAGGTGTCTGGTTATGCTTCTGCAAGAGTGGGAAAAGGCGGAGCTTATAAAGTCTACTTTACCGCACAGTTCGAGCATGCCCCTAAAAGCGTAAAGACGTGGGTTGGCGGTAAGTTGAGTGACAGTTCCGATGCCGAGGGCGCGAGCTCTGGAGCGGTGTTGACGTTCGACACGTCCGCCGAAGCAACCGTAAGGATGCGGGTCGGTATCTCTTATACCAGCCAGGCCAACGCCAGGGAAAATCTGGAAAAGGAGATAACCGGCTGGGATCAGGGCGAGGTTAAAAAAGCCGGTATCAATCAATGGAACAAAGCACTTAATTGCGTCAAAGTAGAAGGGGGAACCGACGATCAGCAGAAGGTTTTCTATACCGCGTTATACCACTGTTTCATGCATCCAAATATTCTTGACGATGACAACGGGCAATACATCGGAATGGACCAGAAGGTTCATTCGGTAGAAGCCGGCCATCATCAGTATCAGAATATTCCGGCCTGGGATGAACACCGCTCGCACACGCCTCTGATGGCTATATTAACGCCAAAGGATAGCGCCGACGTCATGCAGTCGCTCGTAAACTATGCCGAGCAGGATCGTAGCATCCAGCCTCAGGGAGGCGGACTGCCCCGCTGGGAACAGGTCAACCGCAATTCAGGCGGAATGGTTGGCGACGGGGACGATCAGCTGATTGCCTACGCGAACGCGTTCGGGGTCACCCAGTTCGATACGAAAGCTGCCCTCGAGGCAATGGACCGAGGGGCGTCCATCCCCGACATCACCTCCGACGGTAGAAAAGTGCGCGGCGGTCTTCCCGACTACCTGTCACTGGGCTATGTACCCGGCAGCGCTGCAATCACGTTGGAATATTGCAACGATGATTTTGCCCTCGCGCAGTTCGCAAAGTCACTTGGAGATCAGGCCAAATACGAAACCTACTTGAAACGGTCGAGTAACTGGAAGAAATTGTTTGATAGTGAGACTGGCTATATTCGACCTCGTACCGCCGACGGGAAATTCGATGGCACTTTCTCGCCACGCAACGGAAAAGGCTTTATCGAAGGATCGGCAGCACAATATTTTTGGATGGTCAATTTTGATGAGCCGGGGCTTATTAAAGCCATGGGCGGAAATGAGAAGGCCATCGCACGTCTGGACGAATTCTTCAGCAAACTGAATGGCGGGTTAGCCAGTCCGTTCGCATACATGGGGAATGAACCCTGCGAAGAGACTCCCTGGGTCTACGATTTCGCCGCGCACCGTGGCGGACACAGGCTGTCGTTCGCCAGACAGAAAACGAATTGTTCACAACTCAACCTGATGGAATACCCGGGAACGACGATGCTGGTGCCCTGTCGTCATGGTATGTATTTTCTGCGCTGGGGATCTATCCGGATATCCCAGGCGTGGCCGGTTTTGTGGTCGGCAGCCCCATTTTTCCCAAGGCGACCGTCCAGTTGAGTGGCGACAAAACGCTCACCATCACCGGTGCTGATGCTGCGAAAGATGCCCCTTATGTGCAAAGCCTGAACGCCAACGGCCAAAGCATTTCCGGTCCCTGGATTCCATGGTCTGCCATTAGCAACGGCGGAACGCTGGATTTTAAGTTGGGAACCAAACCTTCCCAATGGGGCAAAGATCCAAAGGATGGCCCGCCTACATTTTAACCGGCAGCCGGTCGGACCGTTCGATGGGATAACTATAGCTGGTGCATAGTTCAATCGTACAGAAGCAGAGATCGCTTCAGTCGCCGCACTATTTCTCTTCCAGCGATGAAAGAAAATTCCCGGAGATAATTTTAACCAGGCCCAGGTCAGGTAATTCCCACGCCACCTCACAGCGCCCGTTACCACCGCCGCCTTGCTGCAGGGCCTCGATGTAATATTTATGTCCTGCCACCAGGGCGACAGGTTTTGATGTCTGCTGGGGATATTTTCGAAAATCGCCGGTATATCCCGGGCACCTGCAGACGAGTTGCTTGTGAGCCGGATCCGCGTCACTGCTCAACCAGAATTCACCGGAACCGTCTGCTGCTATACTGAAAAGAAAATTGCCCGAAAAATCTGGAATGACGTAGCCCCGCATGCGGCTTACGCAATCGCTGGTTACTTTCTCCATGCCATCGCTTTCGCGCAAACTTGTAAGAAGCCTCGTTCCGGTTGGTTGAGTAGGAAAGCGGGGATCATCGGGCAATCCCTTGAGCCCTTTTTTAACGTTAACCCACCATTCCTTGGTGATATGACCGTCGCCGTTGGAAGTGCCTGAGGCCCTGGTACGGTGGGTGGCGGAACTGGAGCAAGGGTGCTTACGCCCATGTCACCCGGCAATTGATAGGTTGCGACCGAACCAGCCGGCACTGTCGCGGCAATCTGATTGGCACCTATGATTGCTCGAAAGCTCTGTTTCCACTCATTCTGATTCACAACAATCAGTACGATGCTATTGTCGGGGTTACGAAATGCGACGTTCGTCAGCTTAAGGTCCTCAGCTTCATTGCTGTCGAGTCTGACAGCGCCAGGCCTCGCGAAACGACTTACCTGTCCCAGCAGATAATATTCCGGCGTCTTGTACCAGTCCGAACCATTGTCATCCTTCGTGAGAAACATCGTAGGACTGAGAATGCCGGGCGAATTATATGGACCTTGAATATGCTCCCTGGTCGTGTGGGTCACCATGGGCACCCAGTATGTGTAGCTCTTTGACCAATTTCTGAAGTTTTCGGCAACCTCTGCGATGCCCGCTGTTCCCCAGACCGATCCCTCAGAAAATTCAATATTCTTATCAGGGTGAATCTCATGTAGTTTCGACATCTGCTCGGGAGTGCCCTGGTAATGGTGGAAGGCAACCGCATCTACAAAGTCATATCCCTCACCATGTGGTGTGTTCGCCTTCAGGTAATCCAGTGTTTTAGACGCCTGCTTCCAGATGCTGTAATTATGGTCCAGGATCCATAGTTTGGTTTTAAGGCTGCTATCGCGGAACTCTTTGCCTATCTCCTCTGATAGCAGGGCTTCCTCTTTGAAGTCGAAGAAACATCCAGGATATTTATCCGGCGCAAAATAGTGTTCGTTATTGGTAGTGATAGCGTAGATTGGAATACCCGCATTCTCATAGGCTTGAACGGACTTTCGCAGGTAAACCGCATATTCGTGGTTCATAGCTGGCAGCAATTTTCCCCCGACCATGCTGCCAGAGTCTTTCATCCAGCCGGGTGGACTCCACGCCGAGCCAAAGAACCGAATGTCCGTTCCACTTTCTTGCGCGACCTCCTGGGCCAGCTTAAGCACCCTGATGATGCCGAGGGTCTGATCGTTTTTGATCGAAAATTCACCGTCGCGACTATCTTGATAAGAGTACCAGCCGTTCGGTGTGCTCGAGACAGATCTGGCATCGGAGAAATCAGACGTTCCAAAGCAGATTCGAAACAGATTCATGCCGATTCCATTCGCCGGATCGATGATCTGGCGAAGGATATCTTTAATCTGTTCATCAGTATGGTTCTTCTGCATGGCGTAGCAGGCAGATTCATCGAGCGATGTTCCGATTCCGGTGATGGTTTGATACGACTTTGCGGGATCGATCAAAATTGTGGGCATGTTGTCAGATTCAATCCTGGTCACCGGCATATCAGGCTGCTGCTGTAGCTTGTAGCGGATTTTCGATTCATCCCAGGGGGATGTAAACCACCGAATGTCTTTGGGATAAAACTCGGAACTGAAATGAACCTTTGCCACATACGACGGTTGCGTTTGTGCCTTGGCAGCAGCAGCGAGAAAAGGGGTCAGGCAGAACGCAAATGCAATCTTGAAATGATTATTCTTCAACTGTTTCATCCTGTGTCAGAGCCGAGCGTCGTATGACGATGGGTCATTTGTAACATTAGACATTTGCATATAACGGTGCAATCTCGGACTTTGGTCACGGACGAAAAGCGCCAAGCATCTGCCGAGTGCATGGGGGTTTTGTGGAGAGGTTATCGCCTGGCAATCGAAGTCGCATTAACAGATTGCATGTTCAGATGTATACAAGATGCGGTTCCCCCATGATCTAGCCCGCGATATGTTTTGCGGGCGTGTCGAATCTGCTGCGGCGACAGCGACGTGACGATAGCGGCTAACTGAATATGAGAGGGACAAGTTTTAAGCAAGGCGAACACTACATGCATCATCGAAAAAAAATCCAGCCCGCATCCCGACGTCTTATTCATCCGGTGGTGATAGTTGTACTGTGCTGCTTGGTTGGCGCTAAAGGCCTGGCGCAGAGCATGCCGGAAGTGATGACCACCATGCCATCGACTACCCAGATGTCGCCGGAGCATGACAGGAAAATGGCCGGCTTTCGCGAGTCGAAATACGGGCTGTTCATACACTGGGGTTTGTACGCCATTCCAGCCGGTGTGTGGCATGGCAAAACAATCCGCCCGAGCAGCGAATGGATTATGGCTCACGCGCAGATCCCGGTCAAAGAATACGAACAACTGGCCAAGCAATTTAATCCGGTTCAGTTCGATGCGGACCAGTGGGTTCAGATGGCCCAGGACGCGGGAATGAAATATATCGTTATCACCGCAAAGCATGGCGACGGGTTTGCCATGTATCACTCGCTGGCGTCACCGTACAACATTTTCGATGCGACGCCGTTTCATCGCGACCCTTGCCGGGAGCTGGCAGACGCCTGCGCCAAGCACGGAATTAAACTGGGATTTTATTATTCGCAATCCGTCGATTGGCACGAACCGGGTGGGGAAGGTAATTCCTGGGATTTCAAGCGCGACGGGACCAAGAACACAGATGGTTCATTCGATCACTACCTGCAAACCAAGGTAACTCCGCAGGTAAAAGAGCTGCTCACCAACTACGGCCCCATCTGCGAGCTGTTTTTCGACACACCGGCCCTGATGACACCCGCACGCGCGAAACCGATCGTAGACATCATCCATGCGACTCAGCCGGACTGTCTCATCGACGGCCGTTTGGGTGTCCCCGGCGATTACGCCACCATGGGCGACAATGGAATTCCCAATGCAACCGTCACCGGCGACTGGGAAACGCCTGGCGAGCTGAATCATAACTGGGGTTTCGATCAGAACGACGCGGATTACAAATCTGCCAGCCAGGTGCTGGCGACCCTTATGGATGTGGTCAGCAAAGGCGGCAATTATCTGCTGGATGTCGGCCCGACCGCGCTTGGCACTATGCCGGTTGTCGCTGAGGAAAACCTCAAGACCGTTGGTCGCTGGCTGAAAGTGAACGGCGATGCCGTGTATGGCGCGGGTCGATCTCCGTTTAATGAAGGTTTTCCAGGATATAAAAAGGTGACCGAAGCCAACGGGCGAACCGTCAATTTGCCTTTTACCGCGTGGCGCTGCTCAACGCGGCCGGGCAAGCTTTACTTTACGGTTCTAAACTGGTCCGCCGGATTCAAGTTGCCTGAGTTCAAGAATCAAATCAAAAAAGCTTACCTGCTGGCGGATCCCGCAACCGAACTTCCCGTCGTGGACCGCGTGGTGCAGACCCCGCATTATGCACCCAATGTAATCGCCAGTGTGATCGTGGTAGAGATCGACGGCGATGTAGTAAAGCAGTGAGATATGAAGCGACCGCAGAACCAGAAAACCCGCCGCCGATTTTTAGGTGACCTTGCGGTTGGTGGCATTGCGGTTTCACTCTGCGGGCATGTGAAAGGAAATTCCGCATCTGCAACTCAGGCAGCAACTTTGCCTGCGGCGCAGCGCAGGGAAGTTTTACTGAACAAGTGGCAATTTCAAAAAGAACTTCCCGGCGCAACCCCTTCACTGACGCAAACACCGGCTGAGTCGGAAACCGATTTTGATGACCACGGATGGGAAACTGTTGGTGTGCCGCATTCGTTTAACGATCAGGACACGTTCCAGAACGCGAGCGCCAGCGACACTTTTCAGGGGATCGCCTGGTATCGAAGCCGCTTCGTTCTTGACCAGTCGACAGAGGGGAAAAAAGTCTTCCTCCAGTTCGACGGTGTCTCCATCGGAACGGCCGTCTATGTGAACGGGAAATTCAAGCCCGGCAACACAACGGTCGCGCAGCCTGGACAGGTAACGCATGTCGGAGATTTCCTCCCATTTGCGCTGGACATTTCCGATGACGTGCATGTCGGCGCTGAAAATGTGGTGGCAGTTCGGGTTTCGAACCTGGATACTCGCATCGGCTATCATCACCAGCCGCCTGGAAAGAGCCCGTTTACAAACTTTTTCACGCCGCCCGGTTTTGGTTCATCTCTGGATTTCGGGATGGGATTCGGCGGAATCGCCTGCCCGGTGTCGCTGGTCATCACTTCTAAAGTGCATGTCCCGTCGAACGCCTACTCGCCGTTGCAGAAATGGGGAACGAATCTTGGAACCGTTTCGGCATCGGATGAAACAGCGCGCGTTCGCATGCAGACGAATATCGAAAACGAGAACAGCACCGCTGCAAGGGTGACACTGAAGACGAGCATCATTGATGCCGCGGAAAAGATCGTTGTCAGTTTGAAAGACGAAACCCGCGCGATACAGCCGGGTGAAATCGCGTTATTCGACCAGACTGCGGATCTCAATCGTCCTCAGCTTTGGTATCCCAATAATAGCCCCTATGGCAAGCCGTATTTATACCGCGTCCAAAGCGATGTTTTTGTGGATGGTGTGCAGGTTGATTCCGTGGAAAGTCCGCTGGGGATTCGAACGATAACCTGGGATGATGATTACTGCGTCATCAACGGCAAAAGGCACATCCTCAATGGCTTTGGTCAGCGCAATATCTATCCCGCGCTGGGATGTGCAGTGCCGGCGGAAATCCAGTGGAACGATGTGAAGCTGATCGCGGATTGCGGCGGCAATCTGCTCCGCGTCGGGCACGTTCCGGCAACAGTGGAAACCGTGAAAGCCTGCGACGCTTACGGCATTCTGGTGTTGATCGATAGCGGCGACAATGAATGGTCCCTCAAAGGCAAAGCCGCGATGGCCTATAAAAAAGAATACGATCGCGACTTGATCATTCGTTTCCGCAATCATCCTTCGATTGCTGTGTGGGAATCGAATAACGGGATCGCTAAATACTCTCCGAAGTCGACGATGGACGTGGTCGATCAATGGGACACAATCCAGCCGCGCATCGTTGGCAGTCGTGATAGTTCGGACTACTTCCCGGCGGATCGAAAGATCATGATCGGTTACACCAACCGCTACAAAAAAGTGCCAGGGTCACCCAGCATCAACTGGGAAGCATACTTCGGGAATTTCAGCAAAGACAAAACCGGCAAGCAAGCGAAGTCTTTCTGCATCGCCCGGTTCGATTACGACAATGAAAAAGCAATGGCAGACCATTACGTGGCTGATTATCTGGATAACTTGAAGAAAAAAGCCTGCGGCTGGATTGCCTGGATGCTGGCAGAAACACAAGGCGAAGCCTACCTGACATACTTGAACGGCAAAAACCAGCAGAAATCGCTTGGTTCATGTGCGCTGGACGGCAATCGTTTTCCCAAGATTACTTATCAGATCTATAAAAACGCGCTGTGGATTCCATTTTCGATCCGACCCGGCGTCACGCTGCAGAGCCATTGGAATCTATCGGGCCGGCAGGATGTGGATGCATGGAGCAATTGCCCGAAGCTCGAGTTGTTTTTAAACGGACAAAGCAAGGGCGTCATCGAACCCGACGCCCGGCTGCGATGCACTTGGAAAGATGTCGACTGGCAAAGTGGGATCCTCAAAGCTGTGGGATTAAACGTCAATGGAACGGCAGTTTGTTCCGAGACACGTGTTACCGCAAACAAGCCACATCGAGTGGAGCTTAGAGTAGAGCCGGCGTTGACCAAACCATCCGGCGAGACATTTACAATTGTTGCCAACGGCAGCGACGCCGCGATCGTCACCGCACGAATTGTGGATGCGGACGGTGTGTGGTGTCCGCTGGCGGATAATAACATTCGCTTCAGTGTATCAGGCCCGGGCAACTATCGCGGTTCCTACAACTTTTATGTGACGCCTGACAAACCGATCAACTATCACGGGCCCGGTGATGCTGAACTTCAGGCGGAAGGCGGCATGATGCGGGTCGCTGTGAGATCGACGTTTTCACCGGGTGTGGTTCAAGTGCAGGCTACCGCGGCGGGCCTTGCTTCTGGAAACACTTCGTTCAAGGTCGAGCCCATTTCGCAAATGTGAACGGAGCCATCATCCCGTCCATCGTTCGTATAGGAAACGGTATGAGAACTAAATCAAAATGCTTCAGGGTTATCTGTCTCGTTTCAATGATTGCCTTGCAGCTTGCGGGGTCGGCCGCCCGCGCCAATGATGATATTTTTCCTCCATTGCCCGCCGCCAAAGCGACAATCGATTTTGACGGGCGGGGTTTCATCATTCACGGGAAGCGAGAATTCATTGCCTCGGGCAGTGTTCACATGGGTCGCCTCCCCCGCGCGCAATGGCGGGACACTTTTTTGAAACTGAAAGCCGCCGGTTTCAATACCGTGCAGACTTATGTCTTCTGGAACTACTTTGAATTGCAGCAAGGCAAGGTGGATTTCACGGGCGAAAGAGACCTGGGCGCTTTTTTGCAGACCGCGCAGGAATGCGGCTTATATGCGACCGTTCGCGTAGGGCCATATTCCTGCGCCGAATGGGATGGTGGCGGATATCCCGTTTGGCTTCGCTTTGTCCCCGGTGTGATTGTCCGCGGTCCTGAGCCGACGTATCTAAAAGCCATGGATGAATGGTGGGATCAGCTTTTGCCGATTGTCGCCGCTCATCAGATTCATCACGGTGGAAATGTCATCCTGGTTCAACTGGAGAACGAACATCCGGGAGGCTGGGGAACGGACATGCCCGATGATTACTTCAAAAGCATGCTCGCCAAGGCGCACGAGTATCATATTGAGGTGCCAACCTTCTTCAGTGGCCTGCACCACGGCCACGATTCCATGGGACCGACCCCCATCGACAACACGCTGCGCAAAACGCCGTGGTACTCCACCGAAACCTGGGTGCGCTGGTACAACGTCTACGGCGATGTCAGCGGCGCGGAGTTGGCCAAACTTCAGCAGGTCGGGTGGAACCTGATAGGCCACGGTGCCGCCGGCTACAACCTTTACATGATTTTCGGCGGAACCAACTTTGATTTCTGGAACAACGATGAAGATCAATCCAGCTATGATTACGGCACGCTGATCGGACAGTCCGGCGATCTGCGAACCTTGTATTACCGCTTCAAGCGAATGAATCTGCTGGCAGCGAGTTTCCCGGAAGTATTCGCTAACGGTACAAACGCGAGTAAAAAGTTCAGCGATTTTGCACAGGACGTTGGCATTTCCGCGCGGCAGGGCACAACCGGAACTGTCGTTTTCCTTGAAAACACGACGCGCGAAGTTCCCCGGCGTAAAAAAGGAGATAACACACCTGCTCCAAAGCCAAAAGCAGGCCCGGCGAAGCTGCAGGATGGCACCAGCATTTCTGTTTCCGATGGAGAGATGATTCCCGTGCTGGTGGACATGACCATCGCGCCGGGAATGAGAGCCCATCTGGCAGAGACCAGCACGCTGCTTGTTTCTTCCAAGGGTACTACGACCACCTGGGTCGTGTACGGCAACCCGGGAGAGACAGGGTTGATCGACCTGGAACTCGATCAGGAGGCAAAGATTTCACCGTCCAGCGGCTTCACATGTGATGCGTCGAAAGCGAATCACCTGATAATGCATGTCAGCTATCCCGTCGACGCCCCCGGACAATGTCTGATTACCTCAGCGGGGCAGACCCTGCGGATCCTCAGCATGACGCCGGACTGGGCGGATCGAACCTGGCTGGCGGGCGATGAATTGGCGCACGATATTATAGTGGGCCCGCAGTACGTGGAAGATTATTCGCGCAGCGGCGGCGCGATAAACATGACCATCGAACGGCCATTCGGCAAACCCGCTCCGGCGGAGGTGACCGTTTATGGCACGGCTGTGCAACCAGACCGCCTCAACGTGATCTCAAATAATCAGGCCGACACCGCGCCAGCGCCGACACTTTCCGCCTGGCAGGTCAGTAGAGCAGATGCGCCGCTGTCGACTGATTTCGATGACTCGAAATGGTACACCAGCGAGCAACCCGCGCAGATGGGTATTGATGGAGACATCAGTGCCTATGCGTGGTATCGCGTTTCGTTTGTAGCCAGGACCGCCGGGGATGCAAAGCTCATCTTCGGCGGAATTGGCGACGATGCGACGGTCTTCATCAATGGAAAAAACGGCGGTACCGTTGCGAAAAAATCTACCCAGGCGACGGTGCGTGTGAACGCGGGTCGCAACATGCTTGCGGTGTTTGTTTCGCATCATGGTCGCAGCAAATCGCCCAGCTCAAAAGCGCTTTTCAACGGACATGACATAAAAGGCGTGATCGGCCCGGTAACATTCACCCAAAACGGCGTCGAAACACCCATCACACAGTGGAAGCTGAAGGGCGGCGTGGGCCAACCCGAGGATAGCGGTCGTGTGTGGACGGCAGTTGGGCAGGGGAACCTTGCAGCCCCCGCTTTTTATGCGGCGCATTTCATCGCCCGGCCGCCCGGTGCCACCGGTCCGGTTTCAATTTATCGCATCACAACCACCGGCTTGTCGCGGGGAAGCGTTTATCTCAACGGGCACAATCTGGGGCGCTATCCAGAGAAGCTCAAGGTTGATGGAATCTACCTGCCCGAATGCTGGTTCAAGGACGGCGACAACGAACTTGGTCTGTTTGACGAAAACGGCAATCCACCAACCGACGCGAAGATCGTCAGCGAAACCGTGGCAGGGCGAGAGAAGATCGCGGTTTCCGGCAAGAGTTTGGAGTAAGTCCATATATCGATGCGGTCCGCCCTGCGGGGTTTCCCCGTAATGGGCAGCAGATAATGCGCGCCTGCGCCATTTTCTTCTTGACGTTTACTATCAAGGAATGGGACAACACGGCGCGCTCAGTGGATGGATAAAAAGTTGTAAGGTGGACAATAGAGATGAAACGGCAGGCAGGGCGACTTTGCGGGCTTTTTGGTGTTTTACTTGCTCATCACGCTTTAGGCGTATCTTCAACCGTCGTAACGATTGATCCTTCGCAGCACTTCCAGACCATGGTCGGATTTGGCGGCACGCTCACCGACTCAGGAGCAGCGGCCCTGTCCGTTCTCAGCCAACCGGCCCAGTCAGCATTAATGGCATCGTTGTTCAGCTCAACAGGTGGGGCAGGCCTTAGTTTTATTCGTACGCAAATGGGGGCAAGCGATTTTCGGCTTGCTGATTACACCTACGACGAAGTACCGCATGGGCAAAGCGACAGCAGCTTGTCTAATTTCTCGATCTCGCACGATACGACCAATTATTCAGGCACCATCACCTCGATGGTTTCATTGCTGCAGCAGGCAAGCGTGCTTAATTCGAGGCTGTCCGTCATGGGTTCACCATGGACAGCGCCCGCGTGGATGAAGACCGGAACGGCCACAAACATTGTTGCTCAGACCGGCGTGAACCAATACCTCTATGGAGGAACGCTGAGCGGCGCTGAATCTGCGGCAAATCCTGTCTACCAGAGCTATGCACAATACTTCGTTAAGTATGTTCAGGCGTATGCAGCCCAGGGAATCAAGATCGCTTACGTCACGCCGCAAAACGAGCCGAGCTTTAATGGTGGATATGCGTATGCATCGATGACGCTGGACACGACCCAGCAGGCCGCACTGATTCAGGATATCGGGCAGGCGTTTGCGACCAGTCTTGTGAACCCAGGAGCAGGTTTTAACGCGGTGACCAATCCGTTCATTTCCGCCGGAACCCGCATCGATATCCTCGATGACAACTGGAATCAGGCGGTCACCACCAACGGCAGCAACACGACTGTGTCTGCGAACCTGACGGGCATTATGAATTCCGCGGCGGCGCCCTACGTCAGCGGGGTGGCATTCCATGGATACGGCGGCGATGTCTCAGCCCAGAACGTCGTGCATAGTGCCTACCCTAATCTGCGCCTTGATTTCACTGAGCAGACCGGCAGCGTGGAAACAACAGGGACTGTTCAGCAGAATTTCGCCAACGATCTCATGTATGACATGCAAAATCTCGTGGTCGGCGGAACGCGCGACTGGGCCAGCACGATCAGCAAGTTCAATCTGGCGCTGAATGAAAGCAGTGGACCCAAGATTACCACGGTGACATTCGACAACGGCGGTGGAAATTTTCAAACCGCCAACAGTGGTGATGACAACGGGCGCGGCATCGTCACGGTGAATTCACAGACCGGTGCGATCACTCGCAACGAGGAGTATTACGCGTTGGGACAAATCGCCAGGTTCGTGCAGCCCAACGCTGTGCGCATCGCCAGCGATTCGACCCAAAGCGTGGCGTTCCTTAACCCTGACAACACCACCGCGCTGGTCGCCTATAACAATGCAAGCGTCGCCGAGTCTTTTCAGTTTCAAGACGGCGCTTACTATTTTTCCTATACCATTCCAACAGATTCGGTCGTGACCTTCACCTGGTCCGCCGACAGCTTCAACGCGCCGGTGCAGGTGTATGAAACGACCGGTGACATGTCTAAACTGCTGGCGCAGCAGGCGCCTATCACGATGGTGCCCGAACCGGGTTGTGAAGCCCTGCTTCTGGCGGCAACTACGCTGGTGATGACCCGAAGGCCCCCGCGGTCTGTGTAAAAACAACTGAGTAAGTCGACATGATACGAATTGCAAAATCGCTGTGTTGCTGCGCGGTACTGCTGGTGACACATGTCTCGCTGGCCTTTGCGGAGTCGTCATCGAATGACGCGGCACGATTTCTCTGCGTTAATGGCACGAATCTGTGCGATCACCAGGGCGGTGGTGCGGTGGTGCAACTGCATGGGGTCAACCTTGGCGGCTGGCTTGAATGGCAAGCGTGGATGTGCCCTATGGCTGCATCTACGCAGCTGCGTGATGTCAATCCGGGTCATAACGGATATGACTTTGAAGTGCGGAAGGTACTGGAAAAACGATTCGGTGTTGCGACGGCGGATAAGCTCATCGAAACCTACGAGGATGCATGGATCACCGGCACGGATCTGGACAATATCAAAGCGCTGAAGATGAACGCCGTGCGGCTCACACTTGCGTACGACACACTCATGAAGGACGACGGCAGCTGGCGCGATGACGCATTTAAGAAGATCGACTGGCTTGTCAGTAACGCCTGGGATCGGCGGATCTATACGATCATTGATTACCACGCGTTTCTTCCACCGGGAGCCAACGGGTCGGCAACCGGGTACTTTGCCGATGCCGCTCAGCAGCGGCAGACTGTCAAAATCTGGACCCGCCTTGCTGAGCACTTCCGGGGCAACCCTGCGGTCGCGATGTATGACCTGTTGAATGAACCAAACAACTCATCTCCAAAGGGCAAAAGCCCTCCAAAATCGGAAACGGTGTGCGCTCTTTATGACAAAATCTATACGGCCATCCGCAGCGTCGATCGCAAGCATGTGATCGCGATGGAGGGAATGTGGGACTGGACGACGCTGCGCGATCCTCGCAAAGCCGGATATGAGAATGTCGTCTGCTCGCTGCACTTTTATCATTTCGGATCGGACAAAACCCGCGCTGAAAATAACGCTGCGACCGACCGGGATATGGCAGGGGTTAAAAAGATGCAGGAGCAATGGCATATCCCGGCCAATATAGGCGAGTTTAATTTGTTCGGCGATCCCGTTGCCTGGACTTACGCACTACGTGCATACCAGCAGGCGGGTGTAAGCTGGACCGAGTGGGCTTACAAGAATCGGGTTGAAGGAGACAACAGCTGGGGAGTATTTACTGTGATCCCCGGCAAATCTCCGCCGATCCCTGATCTTGCAAAAGACACCGCGGAAATGATTCGCGATCGATGGCAGGCGTGGGCAACAGATCGCGGAGCATTTGCGATCAACCCGATGCTCGGTCCCGTGCTCCAGGAGGATGCAAAGGCACGATAAACGTTGCTATCGTTCGAGCTTGAACGCGTCCAGCGCGGGGAGCGCATTTCCCTCTCGGTCGAACAACGAACATTCTCCGTCGAACCACTTCGCAGCGGCGGGCGTTTTTACCGGGACGCCTTCCGGATACCACCAGAACACACCCATCCCGCGATGATCGGGAACCGCTTGCACGGCGTGAATCACATCGATCAAGCATTGCCGTTGCCCCTGGGGCGTTGCCGGCCAGGCGAGGTGTGCTTTGTTCCAATTCTCGCCGACATAAGGAAAGGCCACCTCGGAAATCATGACCGGTTTCCCATATGTCTTTGCCGCCTGGTTCATGTTCACCTGCAACTCCGAAATCCCTGGTGACTGGAAGGGATAATAAGACAGGCCGATGATATCGAACGGCACCTGTCGCGCGGTAACATTATCGAAAAACCACTTGGTAATGGGGGGTCTTGCGCCACGGTCGATATGAAGGATGGTTTTCGCCGGCTCAGTGTTTCCAGCACCGGCATGTACGCCGCGGATGCCCGCGTCGAGCAACCCGCAGAGACGATCGAATGTCTTCGATTGCGAAACACCGTGTGAAAGGTGCGCCATCGGCCACATCATCCCACTGGTGATTTCATTCCCAACCGCCACATAATCCGGCGGCGCGCCGGCTTCGCGCAAGGCGCTGACCACGTCGGTGGTGTACTTTTCAACCGTTGCCTTCAGATCCTCATACGATAGATCGCGCCAGGCTGATGGAATCATCTGATGTCCGGGGTCGGCCCACCCATCGGAATAGTGCAGGTCGAGATAGAATTTAAGACCGGCTTTCTTGACGCGTTGTGCGAGCGCGATCGTGTAGGGGAGATCGTTGACCATTCCCTGTTTGCCGTTTGGTTTCACGAAAAGGCGCAGGCGGATGCAGTTGACCCCGTGGTGACTGAAGATCAGCAGTGCATCGGCTGGCACGCCATTGTCTTTGAACTTCACACCGGCTGCTTCGATGATCGGGAGCAGCGAAAGATCTCCTCCCAGAAGCATGGGCGGAGGAACATCGCAAAGCGCCGCGTGACAGAAAGCGAGACTTATGAAAATCGCGGTTAACAGTTTTCGAATCTGAGCAAATTTGGTTCACTGCTGGACCGACGCGTCGTGCGGGCTTGAACAAAATGGTATTTCCGGCAGATGAACATTGTCGCTCGATTCAGCTGCTGCATCCCAGCAGCTTCATTTCGTAGGGCATAAGTTGAACCGCGACATCATCCCCGATGGGTGCAGCTTGCCCGGTGGCCAAATCAATCCACCACCGCTTTTTTTGCAGCGTGGCGAACGTTAGTTTGCCACGAAGCGATGCATTTCCCTCATTAAACAACAGGTAGTAGTCATTCCCCTCTTTAACCATATGCCGATATCGAAGATCGACATTGGAAGGTGAGAATTGAATATCCGGATCACTCAGCAGATCGATCAGTGCAATTAATTCCTCTGCATTTTTCGCAAGGGGCAGGCCTGGGACACCGCCGACCGAACAGTGCGGGTCGAAGGTTAAAACCCGACCGGAATCCATCATTGGTTTTAATTTCGCGAGCATCGCCAGTGTCAGATCTTTCTGCTGATCCACGATCAGCAACTGATAGTGCATGCCGGCTATTGTAATTCCCGTTGCATCAATTTCTGCCAGATCATTGAGTAACTGGGTATCGAGGTAATTGAAATCCCGCTGGTGCTGAAAACAGGCTTTTGCCGCGGGCCATGGACATTGGTCGGGATGGGCAAGAATAGCAATTCGGCAGACATGCCGGGCATCGGCGTTCACCCAGCACAAGCGAGCGCAGTGGTCGGCGAAGGGTTTGAACTGGTCCCACCAGGAACTGTGAGGGCCAAGCTGGGGAGGTCTCTCGTTTTTTCGCGGGCCGCGTATGGAGTAGTAAAAGGCGTGTGGTATCAGCAGATTCGCGCCGCGCACCAGGCACCAGTCAGCGAGCCATTTGCATTCTTCAAAGGTGGTTTGTGGACCATATGCTCCACAGAATTCGTTGCTGTTTCGCCGGCGGTTGTAATGAATCATCGCAGACGAGGCGCTTTTAGCCTGCGTGGATTCGCCTCCTTCCAGCGCTGAAGGTTTGGAAGGTACAACAAAACGCCAGACAAGATCCTGACCGGGAGCATCGAAGTAGCGTTGAGCGCCGATCTCCTCGCCGGACGATGGATGACCACAAAGCCAAACGCCATGCGAGCGGCACCAGGCTGAAAGAGGCGTGTACCATGTCTGCTCCATTCGGCGCTTCACCGCGCGGTGATACTCGCTGCGATAGTGTGCGGCGTCCGGAACATCGTCGAACCACAGTGCAGGTAGATGCGGCGTAAAATCATATCCAAGGATCGCACTCACATGCTCGATAATACCGGTCGTGCCAGGTGCAACATCCGTTTCACGGCAACGACCCAGCGCGTTGGGTTCATCGGTGAAAATGCCCACAATTGTTTTTCCGAAATGCCTTGAAAAACGGCTCGCGAAACGATCGTAAACAAGCCGGATAAAAGCTTGGACCGCAAGCGGATTGAGGATGTCCGCCATCGCCGGTTCGTCTTCGGCTGGCCCTTCATTGATATAATGAAGGCCCCGAATAAACGAGTCGACCTTGCGATCAATTACAACCAGATCCTCGCCGCCTGCGCACGTCGTTCTAAGCAGAACGTTCTGATCATCGCTCAGGTTGAGCTTAGATCCGGTCGGCACAAGAATTTTGGCCAGGCCGCGGCAGGCGAAAGCGGGATTCTCCGCCACAACCTGCCCGCTCGACGAGCCCGATGGATACATTCCCTCGTCGTAGAGGATCACCCTCATATCACGCCGCGCTGCTTCGTCGATTGCAACCTGCATGAAATCGAGCATCGCATCGGACATCCAGCTTATGTCACGTGGAAGACCCACGCGCGGATGAATCACAAAACCGTGCACCCCGTGTGCCTGAAAATCGGCAATCTGATGAATGATCTCGCGTTGGTCTAAAACGTCGTTCCAGAACCAAAACGGCATAAGTGAAAACTCACGCGGGGCAGTTCGAAAAAAGCGTGGCTGAATCCATACGTGAGTCACTGTAATGAACGAGGTGGATGAACCGCAACCTATCGAACTACGTGTCCCCGGCCACACAGGCTCCGCTGATTCAGGTGACAAATATTCAATTGTTAATTATCTCGCGATAGTTTAATGAATAGTCGAAAGGCGCAACATGCGAAGCTGCAAGTGCGGTAACTTATTAATGTATATGCACTTGCGTTGTGTCATCGACTCGTAGAATAATATTGCGTTAACGCTGCAGTTCGCTTATTATAAATCGCCGAGTAGGAAATTGTTACAAATCGTCACGGTGTGCTGAACAAATTCAACAGGCTGAGGCATCGGGCGGTTCTACGCCCGTTGCCAATATCCGATGACGTTCGGACAGAGGGTACGCATGGCGGCAAGCGTGCAAATCAGTCGAAATTCTGTCACCGAAAGTGATCCCAAGGTTGTCCGGATCGGTGGCACCGCGGTCGAGCGACCGCCGGACGAAAAGTTCATCGGGCCACCGGTGGCTTTGCGCTCGGCTCAACACATCACTGTTTCACAAGGTCGATTCGGTGCTCCCTGGTCCAAGCGACTGATTCTGATCAAATGGGTAATCAAAGGCGAATGCGAAATGCGCATTGCGCCGAGCGAATTGTCTTTGGGCCCGGTCAGGTGGCGGTGTATCTGCCGACGCAGCCGCATCGGTTTTGGGCGCTTTCGGAAGTGAACGAGCTGGTTTGGTTCAGCGTGGATGGACCGCTGTCTGAGTTGTTTATGCGCGAGCTGGATTTGCAAATCGGTGTGTACCGGTACGGACCTGCGCCAGTGGAGCAGATTCACAAGTTGATGGAGAGCTTGAAAGACCATTCCATTCAGGGGCGGAGGTATGCCAGCATACTAGCGATGGAGACAATCTATGCCGTTGCCAACGCAACGCGTCTCACCTCCGCTCCGGCGGCGGTTCAGCAGGTAAAATGTATCATTCAGGACGAGTTTGCCGACTTGAACTTTTCGACCGAAGCAATCGCAGCCAAGATCGGATATCACCGCGGGTCGCTCAGCCGAATGTTTCACCAGCACACTGGCATTACGATTATGGAGTACCTGACGCAGGTTCGCCTGCAGGAAGCGATTGCGTTGCTGCGCCATACAGACGACAAAGTCGCCCAGATTTGCCGAACCTGTGGATTTCGAGAACCGACCTATTTCTGCAGATGGTTGCGAAAACATACCGGGATGGCTCCCAGCGACCTCCGAAAATCGACGGAGTTGCTGCCCCTTTCAACAGCCGAACAGCCGGTATCCGCTATTGTCGAATAAAAATTTATGCTGCCCGTTTTCGGATAATAGGGTAGTCTCTTATTTCCAGAGGTAATATCAGCGCGTAGAGGCAAAACCTTCGTGTCATTCCATGCGTATCAATGTTGTGCCTATTTCGCTGATACGACAAAAGCATAACGGGGTTAGCGCTGCGGTTTGTTCGTAGCTGGTGACGATGAAGGAAAGTGTCGGGGATGGTTGTTAGGAAAATGCGTGCATTTTGCTGTTTGGACCGCTTACGGTGGCGCGGCTGATGCCAGGCGATTGAAGTAGTTTTGCAATTCATCTCAGATTCGAGCTGAGGAGGACATGATGATAAGCGAGTGCAATCCGAAGGCATGTTTTGATGCCCCCAAGACTGGTTTTATAGCAAAGCCAGCGAAGACTGTGTCTCTAATGCTGGCTCGGGGCCTTCGTCCCGGGCGCCAGAAGCGCGCGTTTACACTGGTGGAACTTTTGGTTGTGATCGGCATCATTGCGGTGCTGATCTCGCTTTTGCTGCCCTCGCTGGCGTCGGCCAGGCGGTCTGCGGTTCGTATCAAATGCGCAGCTAATCTGCATATGCTCGGCCTGGCGATGCAGTTGCATGCCGCTAATCACCACGGCTACTTTCCGCTGCAAGGCGACAGCATCACAACAAGTATGGATTACACCAGTCTCGGGGATGCGCAAAGAGTCAGGTACGAGTATTACCAAAATCAGGGCGGACAGATCAAAACTGGCCCGCTTCCTTATGCATTGGCCCCTTTTCTCGGCGCATAATGCTTTGATGGGTGGCGGTTCGGATCAAAGCTATGTTGGCGTGGAAAAGGCGATTACAACCGCGCCGCTGGTAACATATTTTCTGTGTCCTGCAGACCAGCCCACCATTGATGCCGCGCAGACGATTTCGACAACCACTAATCCTCGATGGATCTATGATAACAGCGCTTATCTGACCGGATATTCCAGCTATCTCTACAACGGAGAGGTTCTGGGGTATGGCAACATAAAGGATACTCTGCAGGGGGCCATCAAACTCGACCACAATCGATTACAAGGCGATGTGGCGCGATGTCGGCAACAAAGCAATACAATGCTCATGTGTGATGGACACGCCGTTTTCATGCAATATTTTAACCGCGGAACTTTCTACGGCTATGGCATCGAAACCGCTGCTTCCCCTCTAACCCTGGCCGACTATTTCAATCTGGGCACCTGCCAACAGGAGGCGTTTGACACACGCCGCCATCATGGGCAAATGAACATCCTGTATGTCGACGGTCATGTGAGCAATACGGCAATCCTGTCCAACAGCGGATACGGCCGTCCCCTGTTAGATGCCGGTTCCGGACCTACCGGGGCGTTGTTCTATCCAAATGATCGGCCAAGCGGTTATTCAGGCGGGACGATGAGCGGGGTAGGCTCCACGCCTGTCACACCAGGGTCAGCCAGTAATGTGATCACCGGCGGTGTCGGGAGCAGCCAGGGACTTGCAGGGACATACATTGACGTCGATTTTCATTAATCGGTTGCACGCTTTGTAAACTTCGCACCGCATTCATCGGCCGACTATTTGGCCGGCTGAGTTGTCGCGGGCTCGCTGGTGGCCGGGGCGCCATAGTAATCGCGGTAGACGCGCTTCCATTCATCCGCCATCAGCTGATGCCCAGCGAATGTCGGATGCACACCGTCCCAGATCCAGTAACTAATCGGTGCGCGCTTCTCGGCGTCAGCGAAAACTTTTGGAAACTTTACCACCGGCGCGTGGTACTTCTCGCCAAGCTTATCCACCACTGCCTGCATCTGGGGCATGATCGCTTTCCACTGATCGATATGGGCCTGTGTCCCCTTGCCAAGCGCAAAGAAAGGCTCGCCCAGGATAAGCTTTACACCCGGCAATGCCGCCGTAGTCTGGGCGAGCAACGCATCGTACTTTTTCTCATATTCATCCACAGAAAATGGCTGCTCTGCCTTCAGCTTGTGACCCAGATCGTTCACCCCGATTAAGATGCTCAGCACATCCGGCTTGAGATCCAGCGTCTCCTTTTGCCACCGCGCGACCAGGTCGCTTAACTCGTTTCCGCTCACACCTCTATTGATAAAGGTGAGATTCAACTCAGGGAATTCCGAAGCCTCCTTGGCTGAGATGATGAACGCATACCCGTGGCCCAGCAGATGGTTCGGATCTTCGGTCCTCCCGCGGCCCATATCAGTAATGGAATCCCCCTGAAAAAGAACGCGGGTGTTCTTTGCAAACAGCGACTGATCACCAGCCATAACAGGTGTGACGCCCATGGAAAGGACGATAGCGGCAAGAAGGGCCCGGTTGCAAAGTCTGATGTTCATAGGATTGTGTTTACCATGGACTGAAGGCTACCACACGAGGTGCGCCATTAAGATTTCGTCTACCAGCAGATACGCCCGCGCCGGATATGACACAAACTGGTACGCAGCTCACTTCAAGAAGTACATCCCCGGCCAACGACCGTTGAAAGCAGCAAAATGTCAGATGCAACCCTTCCAGCGCCAGAGGATCGCCCGTACGCATCAAGGCTTTCCCGAGAAAAGTAACGAAATTTAACGTGTTTATCTAATATACGTTACAAAATGTTATATTTATCATATTATTGCTTCATAATGCAGCGTTTTCCAGTGCGGTGGGGCACATCAGAACACGTCCGATAGTTAAATTCTTGTGAAAGATTTAATTAGCATTCGTGTGCACCGGAATGTATACTACGCAAAATCGCTTAGCGCCATCTGTAAAAGACGCCAGCGGAGGTTGTTGGGAGAGTGGCGGAAGATTATTGGAGCAGGTCAGGCCTTTTGGTATCTGGCAGTTGTTTATCGGATTGTGGCGTTTCGTGCGAGCTTCATCGCTCACGAAAAATCCGCAATTCAGAACCCTGTCCATTTTTGAAAAACCTTTAGAAATCCGACGCTGCAAATCCCATTGCGCAACGTCGGCTTTCACTCCCTGGTGGTTTGAGGGAACCGGCTTTTCAACGGATCGTCCTGCAGATCACCTGCCAAGTCATAACCGGAGCGGAGCACGTCAAGATTTCAGCCAAGAACGAGTTTTTCATTGGCGATAATCTGCTGCGCGCATCTGTGAAGTAGTTCAGTCAATGCGGGCACACCGCCCGTTTCAGTGGAGAGGAAAAGCATGTCCCAGGTTCGAAAAGCAAGCGGCATCGTCGTCCCATCATCCAAAATCAACCAGAAGGGTACACACGAGGCTTTTCGAAAAGCGCCTATTTCCCCCGCTTTATCGCGTTCCGCTCGCCTGGTCTTCGCCACCGCCACCGCGGCGTCAGCCCTCACGGCGATGTTCATGAACAGCCGCTCGGCAGGGGCGGCGACGAATACTCAATATAATGTCAAAAGCGGCTCGACTGACCTGACCGCCACCGCGACCTATACCACCGGCGGCACATCCGGCACCGGCGCGGGCGGCACAGCAGCGGGCAGCAGCCCTGCGGTCGCCAACGACGTTACTTTCAATAGCGGCGTCACCTATGCCCCCGCTGCTTTCACCATCGGCACCAGTCAGATCTTCGGTTCGCTTAACGACCTGAGCACCACAGCCATTACCGTTTCTAATACCGGTGGCACCGCGGGCGACACGTTGACCTTGGGCGGCGCAGGTGACCTTGGGGACGGTGTAGTAGGCTCCACTGCGTCCGATCTACTCTTTGTCGGCACTGGTGCCAATCTCACACTCACCGGTGGCACAGGCGTAACCGCATTAGGCGTTGCGCTTGGTCAAAGCGGCAATTTCGATGTCGTCGGTACGGCGTCAATCAGCTCCATCATCTCAGGCTCGGGCTTCGGCGTTACCAAAACCGGCGCAGGTGCTCTCACGCTTTCGGGTGCCAATACCTACACCGGGGCGACCAGCGTAAGCGCGGGCACATTGACCCTCACGGGTTCTTTGAGCTCGACCGTGCTGAACCTGAACGGCGGCACCTTTGCTTATACAGGGGCTGCCAACGCCACCCAGAGTTTTACCACCACAAACCTCAACGGGTTTACAACGGTCAACAACACCGTATCCACGGATACCCTCGCGTTGGGTAACATCGTCCGCACTACTCCGGCCACGGTGAACTTTGCCACGACTACGGGCAAGATCACCTCTTCAAACGCCAACGAAGCCGGCGGCATCCTCGGTCCGTGGGCCACCATCGGCACCGGCACGTCGCTCAGTTATGCGGTGACCAATGGCGCCGCTGCCATCACCGCCTATTCCGCTGGCACGGCTTTGCCTGCTATCACCGGCACCGCAACAGCAAACTACACCCTGGGCAACGCGGGCCAGACGCTCACGGGCGCGACCACAGGAAACACCTTGCAGGTGCTCAACACGGATGTGACGGGCATCACGGTCGCCAATGGTGGCTTCAACCTGACCCTGAATGGCATCCTTAACTCCGGGGGCACGAATGGGAGTTTGACGATCTCGGGGGCGGGCAAGTTGCTCGCTGGCGCGGATAAAGAGATTGACATCACCAATAATGCGCAGGCCACGGTGATCAACTCGACCATTGCCGACTCGACTGGCGGCGCATCTTCGGTCATTTTCAATGGCATCGGTGGCGGTAATTTGACACTCGGCGGCGCTAATACCTTCAGCAATGGCCTCGTCGTGAGTGCCGGCACGGTAAATTTCGGGGGCGCCACCACCAATTTAGGGTCCGGCCCGGTCACCCTCGGCGCCTCAGGTACCGCTGGCGCAATCCTGGATAATACTTTGGGCGGAAACTTTACGTACACCAATGCGATCAATGTACAGAGCGGTTCCTCTGGAACACTCGAAATCGAAGGGTTTTCGGGCGCGCCGACCATTGCCGGTCTGGTGACCCTTGCGAACAACCTGACGCTGCTCAACACGAATACCGCCGGGGTCAATTCGATCAATGTGACCGGCGGCATCGCCGGCACGGGCAATGTTACGTTCCAGGCCACTAGCGCGGGCGGGTCGGTCATCAGCGGCACGGCTCTCACCTTCACGGGCATACTGTCGAACATCAGCACGGGCGGGGCCGGATTCGGCATCACTGCAAACCTGAACGGGGCGGAGTCGCTGCTGCAAAACTCGGCGACTTCCGTCACGACCGTCAGCGGCACGAACAACAACTACTCGGGTGGTACGACGATCAATCTCGGCTTGCTGGAGTTCACTAAAACGGCGGCGATGCCCACGGGCACCTCGATCCTTAATACCACTGTTAATGGAGGTGGCACGCTGGGTGTTGCCGTAGGCGGAGCGGGTCAGTTCGCGGCGACTGGCACTGGCGCGGGCACCCTGGCGGGCATTTTTGCTGGTACAGGCACTGGCACTTCGACCGTGACGCTGAATTCTGGATCGTCTGTCGGTGTGGACACCGGCAGCAGCAACGTGACCTACGGGACGGCCATCACGAATTCGGGCGTAGGCCTGAACAAGCTGGGGGCCAACTCGCTGATCCTCACCGCAGCAGAGACTTACACGGGACCGACGACGATCTCCGCCGGCACGTTGCAACTCGGTACGGCGACCGCCGGTAACAACGGCTCGCTGGCGACACCAAGCATTGCCAATAACGCGGCGCTTCTCTTCGAACCGGCCACGGGCACGACCATCACTTCCAGTGCCAACATTGGCGGCGGCGGCACGCTGACGGTTACTGGTACTGGTGGCACGGTAGCCCTTGGCGGCATTGGCACCTTCACCGGAGCTACCTCGGTCACAGCGGGCACGCTCGACCTCGCCAATTCACTGGCGTTGCAAAACAGCACGCTGACCCTGAGCGGCACGGGTGCGCTGACCTTTGACAACGCGGTGACGAGCAAAGCCTTCACCGTCGGCGGCCTGGGTGGCAATCCGAATATTGCGTTGCAGAACAACGCTGGCACGGCAGCGCCGATCACATTGACCATTGGCAACCCCATCAACAATGCCGGCACGACGACCTCTGGCGTATTTAGCGGAGCCGGCGGTCTCACCTTCGCTGGCTTCAGCAACACAATCACGCTGACGGGGGCAAGCACGTACACAGGTACGACCACTGTGACGGGTGCCACGCTTAATCTGGGCGGCAGCGGCGTGAACGGTTCGATCAGCGGGAGCAGCGCCAGTCCCCTGGTGCTCGGCGGCTTTGCCAATGGTGGCATCCTGGCTTACACCCGCGCCGGTGCGGTGGCACAGACGTTTGGCGGCACGACGATCAACGCTGGCGAGAACGCTATCACGGAAAGCACGGCCACTCAGACGATCAATCTGGGTGCGATCACCAGCAACGGCGGCGGCACGTTCGATCTCAGCAGCACCGGCACGATCACCACAACAAATGGCAATATCAAGGGGATCCTCGGCGGTTATGCGACCTACGGGAACAAGACGACGTGGGCGGTGGCCCCGTCCACGCCCGGCGGAGCGATCACGGGCCTGGCGGCGGGTTCCTACACCGAGACGGGCACGGCGCTTAACGCGCCCGCTAACTACACCGCCCAGAACGTCGATGTCAACGCTTCGGCGACCCCGACCGCAGCCATTACTCCGAACACGATCCGTTTCAACTCGGCTACTGCATACACGCTCACCTTGACGGGGGTGAACGCGATCACGGCTGGGGGTATCCTGCAGACGACCACGGCGTCCAACGGTGGCACGATTACCGGCGGCACGCTCACAGGTTCCACCGGTGGGCAGTTGGCGATCACCAACGGCAACACGGGGTCTACGCTCACTATCAATTCGCTGATCGTCGACAACGGTACGGTGGCGACGTCGGTGGCGGCTTCGGGCAGTATCGTCGGCGGCTTCATAGGCTTTATGAACGCGAACAACTCGTTCAGCGGGGGCCTGTACTTCAACGGTGGGCGGCTGAACTATGCGGCCGGGGGCACGCCCTTCGGCACGGGTAACGTCACCCTCGGCAACCAGGTTTACAACGGGGCATTCGGCGGCGGCATCAACATAGGCACCAGCGCCAATGCCATCACCTCCGGTCTGCTGGCGGATGCCCAGGGGGCGAACGCTTCCAACGGAGACTTTTCCAACGGTGGCAACGGCGTAGCCAACTGGACGCTCATCGGGACAGGCACAGCCAGCTTTGCGGGCATTATCGGCAACTTCTCCGGCGGACGGACGGTCAACCTGACGCTCGACAGCGGAACGGAGATCATCGCCAACACGGAAATCGGTTCGAGCGCGGTGACCGTCAACGGCGGAACCTTCCAGGTCGGCAACGGGTACGTGGGTGCTTATTCAAACGGATCCAACAACGTGGGGTTGAACGTGGGCGGG
This sequence comes from uncultured Phycisphaerales bacterium, assembly GCA_963792535.1. GTDB lineage: Bacteria > Planctomycetota > Phycisphaerae > Tepidisphaerales > Tepidisphaeraceae > CBDAQA01. The sequence continues at coordinate 109,255 of CAWBWQ010000003.1, read as the reverse complement.
GGCACTTTCGTGGAGAACGGCAACCTCGCGGGCACTACGAGCCAGCCATTTAACAGCGGATTGGTGGTCAACGCGGGCGCGTCCACGGTGTCGGCGCTCAACAATAGCGGCGCGGGCACCCTGGTGAGCTTCAACGCCGCTGGCTCGCGTGCGGCGGGCGGCACGGTGAATTTCGTGTTGCCTGGCGGCACACAAAACACCATCAACGGTTTCACAACCGTCAACCTCAACACCAACGGCATCCTAGGCGGCTATGCCACGGTCGGCGGCACGGATTGGGCCACCAATGCCACGAATCTGTCGGGCGGCAATATCATCGGGCTGTCCTCGTCCACGATCAATTCGTACAGCGCTGACACCTTCGGCACTGGCCTTAATACGAACGTGACCACCAGCGATGCATTCGCCGCGGGCTCGACGAATAGCATCCGCTTCAACACCGCAGGCGCGAGCGTGGTGACGCAGACAGGAACCGGAATCGTTACCTCCGGCGGCATCCTCGTCACCCCAGCGGTTGGGGCCAACCTCACCGACATCACCGGTGGCACGTTGGAAGGCTCAGCCAGCGGGGACTTGGTCCTCATCCAGAACAACACCAGCGGCGGCCTGGAAATTGACTCGATCATCGCTAACAACACCGCTGCGACCGGCCTGACCAAGAGCGGCCCCGGCACACTGACCTTGACAGGGACTAACACCTACACCGGTGGCACCTTCCTCAACGGCGGCATCCTCAACACCGCCACGGCCGGCATCGACGGCAGCAGCACGACAAACGGCATCACCTTCAACGGCGGTACATTGCAGGCCTCCGGCACGATCACAACTGGCAAGGCTGTGGTGATCGGAGCGACCGGCGGCACAGTTGACTCTAACGGCAACGCAGTAACGCTGTCGGGCGTCGTCAGTGGCACCCCCTCGGCAGGTGCGGGCGCGTTGGGCGGATTTAACTCTACTGGCGCGTTTGCCTTCAACAAGGTCGGAGCCGGCACGCTGACCTTAAGCAACATCGCCAACACCTTCGGCGGCGGGCTGGTCATCAACAACGGCACCGTCGCGGATGCTTCTGCGAGCGGCACAGGCACCTTCGGCACGGGTTACGTGACCTTCGGAACTTCGAACATCCCGACGCTGAGCCTGGGCAGTCACAACGTGACCGTTGCCGGGTTGATCGGTTCCGGCAGCAACGGGATTGTCACAGGCGGGGCCGCCGGCACACCGGTGATTACTCTCGACGGCGTGTCTACCCAGACCTTTGGCGGTGTGATCTCGAATGGCGCTGCTACATCAGTGGGCCTCACGCTGAATCTGAACAATCCAACCGAAGCGCAGATTCTGACAGGCAGCAATACATATACGGGTGCGACAACGATTACGGGGGGCTCGTTGCAGGTTGATGGTTCGCTGGCATCCGGGTCGGCTGTAACGGTTGGCGGGGCCGCGGGTAACGGAACCCCCACGCTTACAGGCATCGGAACCGTTGCCGGCTCAGTTAGTATTGCCGCCGCGGGCCTTGGGGCGGCCGGAACCATTTCGCCGGGCGATGGAACCGCTGTCGGTGTTTTGAAGACAGGCGCATTGACCTTCGGGTCTGGAGGCACCTTTGCGGTCAAGCTTGGAAATCCCGGGACGACCGGTTCACCGACGATTACGGATCAAGTTCAGGTGACCGGCGTGCTTGCCGGCACGCCAACGGTCTCGCTCACCACCGCTGCTACCGGAACGCCCGGACCAGGCGTGTATCAGCTCGCCACGTTCACCTCGGCATCAAGCCCCACGCTTCCGGGTGAATCCAATTTTGGAAGCGGTTCGACCGTCCTGCACGGCGCGTTCACCAACGGCGGTGCCGGCACAGGCGCTTCCAATGGCCTGCTGCTGACCGAATACGGATTGGCGACGGGAACGACATCATCGTCGACCATTGCTCTGGGCAACGCCCATGTATCAGGTACGCTGTCAGGCGCGGTGACCGTCACCAACACCGCGGCGAACAGCTTCTACGAAGGATTGGACGCAACGTTTGGAACACCCACCGGCTCTGTTACCGGCAGCGGGTCGGTTATCGCTCTCGCGCCGCAAGCGTCGAGTACCGCGTTATCGGTCAACCTAAGCACCGCCACAGCCGGGGCAGTGACTGGATCGATCCCCCTTAACCTCGCCAGTGACGGCACCGGCACGAGCGGAGCCGGCACAACCGCCCTTTCTTCTCAAACATTCAACGTCAGTGGTGCGGTATTCGCCTATGCCGCTCCGAACACGATTACAACACCGGTAACACTCGGCAACGTGCATGTAGGCGGCGCCTTCGGCACCGCGCCCGTAAGCATCAGCAACGCCGGCACTGGCGGCGTGAACTTCACAGAAGGTCTTGATGCTGCTCCTGGAACAGCAACCGGCGCTGCCAGTGCCAGCGGATCGGTATCAGATCTTCGGGTCGGGGCTCCCGCCAGCACGGCCATCACCGTGGGCCTGGGTGGTAACACCAACACTGGCACTGCCGGTGCGGTGACAGGAACTGTTCCTGTCAGCTTCACATCGAATGGAACGATCGATGGATTGGCTAGCACTCGGCTTGACCGGCCAGACGATCAACGTCACCGGCGGGGTATTCGCCTATGCCGCCCCGAACACGATTACGACACCAGTAGCACTCGGCAACGTGCATGTTGGTGACACCTTCGGCACAACGCCCGTAAGCATCAGCAACGCCGGCACTGGCGGGGTTAGTTTCACAGAAGGTCTTGACGCTGCTCCTGGAACAGCGACTGGATCTGCTACTGCCAGCGGATCGGTCACCGACCTTCGGGTTGGCGCTCCCGCCAGCACGGCCATCACCGTGGGCCTCGGTGGTAACACCAACACCGGCACTGCCGGTGCGGTCAGCGGTACTGTGCCTGTCAGCTTTACTTCAAATGGAACGATCGATGGCTTGACCAGCACGTCCCTCACTGGTCAGACGATCAACGTCACCGGCGGCGTGTTTGCCTATGCCGCTCCGAACACTATCACGACACCTGTTTCGCTCGGTAACGTACATGTTGGTGATACCTTCGGCACAACGCCCGTAAGCATCAGCAACGCCGGCACCGGCGGCGTGAACTTCACGGAAGGTCTTGACGCTGCTCCTGGAACAGCAACCGGATCTGCCAGTGCCAGCGGATCGGTCACCGACCTGCGGGTTGGGGCTCCTGCCAGCACCGCCATCACCGTGGGCCTGGGTGGTAGCACCAACACCGGCACCGCCGGTGCAGTCACAGGATCTGTCCCTGTCAGCTTTACTTCGAACGGAACGATTGATGGATTGGCTTCCACCGGATTGACCGGTCAGACGATCAACGTCACCGGCGGGGTGTTTGCGTATGCCGCTCCGAACACGATTACGACACCGGTTTCGCTCGGTAACGTGCATGTAGGCGGCGCCTTCGGCACAACGCCAGTAAGCATCAGCAACGCCGGCACCGGCGGCGTGAACTTCACGGAAGGTCTTGACGCTGCTCCTGGAACAGCAACCGGATCTGCCAGTGCCAGCGGATCAGTCACCGACCTGCGGGTCGGGGCTGCTGCCAGCACCGCCATCACAGTGGGCCTGGGCGGTAGCACCAACACCGGTACTGCCGGTGCGGTCAGCGGAACTGTTCCTGTCAGCTTCACTTCAAATGGAACGATCGATGGCTTGGCCAGCACATCCCTCACTGCCCAGACGATCAACGTCACCGGCGGAGTATTCGCCTATGCCGCTCCGAACACGATCACGACACCAGTAGCACTCGGCAACGTGCATGTAGGCGGTGCCTTCGGCACCACGCCGGTAAGCATCAGCAACGCCGGCACCGGCGGGGTGAACTTCACCGAAGGCCTTGACGCTGCTCCTGGAACAGCGACCGGATCTGCTACCGCCAGCGGATCGGTCACCGACCTGCGGGTTGGGGCTCCCGCCAGCACCGCAATCACTGTGGGCCTGGGCGGTAGCACGAATACCGGCACCGCCGGTGCAGTCAGCGGAACTGTGCCAGTCAGCTTCACTTCAAATGGAACGATCGATGGCTTGACCAGCACATCCCTCACCGGCCAGACGATCAACGTCACGGGCGGGGTATTTGCCTATGCCGCCCCGAACACGATTACGACACCAGTAGCACTCGGCAACGTGCATGTAGGCGGTGCCTTCGGCACAACGCCGGTGAGCATCAGCAACGCAGGCACCGGTGGGGTGAACTTCACGGAAGGTCTTGATGCTGCTCCTGGAACAGCAACCGGATCTGCCAGTGCCAGCGGATCGGTCACCGACCTTCGGGTCGGGGCTCCCGCCAGCACGGCTATCACCGTAGGCCTGGGCGGTAACACCAACACCGGTACTGCCGGTGCGGTCAGTGGAACTGTTCCTGTCAGCTTCACTTCAAACGGAACCATCGATGGCTTGGCCAGCACATCCCTCACTGGCCAGACAATCAACGTCACCGGCGGGGTGTTTGCCTATGCCGCGCCGAACACGATCAGCACACCTGTCAGCCTTGGCAACGTGCATGTTGGTGATACCTTCGGCACAACGCCGGTAAGCATCAGCAACGCCGGCACCGGTGGTGTGAACTTCACAGAAGGTCTTGACGCTGCTCCTGGAACAGCAACCGGATCTGCTACTGCCAGCGGATCGGTCACCGACCTACGGGTCGGGGCTTCCGCCAGCACGGCCATCACCGTGGGCCTGGGCGGAAGCACCAACACCGGTACTGCCGGTGCGGTCAGCGGTACTGTGCCAGTCAGCTTCACTTCAAATGGAACCATTGATGGATTGGCCAGCACATCCCTCACTGGCCAGACGATCAACGTCACCGGCGGAGTATTCGCCTATGCCGCGCCGAACACGATTACGACACCTGTAGCACTCGGCAATGTGCACGTAGGCGGTGCCTTCGGCACAACGCCCGTAAGCATCAGCAACGCCGGCACTGGTGGCGTGAACTTCACGGAAGGTCTTGACGCTGCTCCTGGAACAGCGACCGGATCTGCTACTGCCAGCGGATCGGTCACCGACCTGCGGGTCGGCGCTCCCGCCAGCACGGCCATCACCGTGGGCCTGGGCGGAAGCACCAATACCGGTACTGCCGGTGCGGTCAGTGGAACTGTTCCTGTCAGCTTCACTTCAAACGGAACCATCGATGGTTGCTTCGACCGGATTGACTGGCCAGACTATCAACGTCACCGGCGGGGTGTTTGCTTATGCCGCACCGAACACAATCACAACACCTGTAACACTCGGTAATGTGCACGTCGGCGGCACCTTCGGCACCGCCCCGGTAAGCATCAGTAACGCCGGTACCGGCGGGGTGAACTTCACGGAAGGCCTTGACGCTGCTCCTGGAACAGCAACCGGATGCTGCCAGTGCCAGCGGATCGGTCACCGACCTGCGGGTCGGGGCTGCCGCCAGCACCGCTATCACCGTGGGCCTAGGCGGTAACACCAATACTGGTACTGCCGGTGCGGTGAGCGGAACTGTTCCAGTCAGCTTCACTTCAAATGGAACGATCGATGGCTTGGCCAGCACCTCCCTCACCGGCCAGACGATCAACGTCACCGGCGGGGTATTTGCCTATGCCGCCCCGAACACGATTACGACACCAGTAGCACTCGGCAACGTGCATGTTGGTGACACCTTCGGCACAACGCCCGTAAGCATCAGCAACGCCGGCACTGGCGGGGTTAGTTTCACAGAAGGTCTTGACGCTGCTCCTGGAACAGCGACTGGATCTGCTACTGCCAGCGGATCGGTCACCGACCTTCGGGTTGGCTCCCGCCAGCACGGCCATCACCGTGGGCCTCGGTGGTAACACCAACACCGGCACTGCCGGTGCGGTCAGCGGTACTGTGCCTGTCAGCTTTACTTCAAATGGAACGATCGATGGCTTGACCAGCACGTCCCTCACCGGTCAGACGATCAACGTCACCGGCGGGGTGTTTGCCTATGCCGCCCCGAACACGATTACGACACCTGTTTCGCTCGGTAACGTACATGTTGGTGATACCTTCGGCACAACGCCCGTAAGCATCAGCAACGCCGGCACCGGCGGCGTGAACTTCACGGAAGGTCTTGACGCTGCTCCTGGAACAGCAACCGGATCTGCCAGTGCCAGCGGATCGGTCACCGATCTTCGGGTCGGGGCTCCCGCCAGCACCGCCATCACTGTGGGCCTGGGTGGTAGCACCAACACCGGCACCGCCGGTGCAGTCAGCGGAACTGTCCCTGTCAGCTTCACTTCAAACGGAACGATCGATGGATTGGCTTCGACCGGATTGACTGGCCAGACGATCAACGTCACCGGCGGGGTGTTTGCGTATGCCGCTCCGAACACGATTACGACACCGGTAACGCTCGGTAACGTGCATGTAGGCGGTACCTTCGGCACCACGCCGGTAAGCATCAGCAACGCTGGCACCGGTGGCGTGAACTTCACGGAAGGTCTTGACGCTGCTCCTGGAACAGCAACCGGATCTGCCAGTGCCAGCGGATCAGTCACCGATCTGCGGGTCGGGGCTCCCGCCAGCACCGCCATCACCGTGGGCCTGGGTGGTAACACCAACACCGGTACCGCCGGTGCAGTCAGTGGAACTGTTCCTGTCAGCTTCACTTCGAACGGAACCATCGATGGATTGGCTTCGACCGGCTTGACTGGCCAGACGATCAACGTCACCGGCGGGGTGTTTGCCTATGCCGCGCCGAACACGATCACGACACCTGTCAGCCTTGGCAACGTGCATGTTGGTGACACCTTCGGCACAACGCCGGTGAGCATCAGCAACGCCGGCACCGGTGGCGTGAACTTCACAGAAGGTCTTGACGCTGCTCCTGGAACAGCGACCGGATCTGCCAGTGCCAGCGGATCGGTCACCGACCTTCGGGTCGGGGCTCCCGCCAGCACGGCCATCACCGTGGGCCTCGGCGGTAACACCAACACCGGTACTGCCGGTGCGGTCAGTGGAACTGTTCCTGTCAGCTTCACTTCAAACGGAACCATCGATGGCTTGGCTCAGCACGATCCCTCACTGGCCAGACAATCAACGTCACCGGCGGGGTGTTTGCCTATGCCGCGCCGAACACGATCAGCACACCTGTCAGCCTTGGCAACGTGCATGTTGGTGATACCTTCGGCACAACACCGGTAAGCATCAGCAACGCCGGCACCGGCGGCGTGAACTTCACGGAAGGCCTTGACGCTGCTCCTGGAACAGCGACCGGATCTGCCAGTGCCAGCGGATCAGTATCTGATCTCCGGGTCGGGGCGCCTGCCAGCACGGCCATCACCGTGGGCCTGGGTGGAAGCACCAACACCGGCACCGCCGGTGCGGTCAGCGGAACTGTTCCTGTCAGCTTCACTTCGAATGGAACCATCGATGGATTGGCTTCGACCGGATTGACCGGCCAGACAATCAACGTCACCGGCGGAGTATTCGCCTATGCCGCGCCGAACACGGTTACGACACCGGTAACACTCGGCAACGTGCATGTCGGCGGTGCCTTCGGCACCGCACCCGTAAGCATCAGCAACGCCGGCACCGGCGGCGTGAACTTCACGGAAGGTCTTGACGCTGCTCCTGGAACAGCAACCGGATCTGCCAGTGCCAGCGGATCGGTCACCGACCTTCGGGTCGGCGCTCCCGCCAGCACCGCCATCACAGTGGGCCTGGGTGGAAGCACCAACACCGGTACCGCCGGTGCGGTCAGTGGAACTGTTCCTGTCAGCTTCACATCAAACGGAACGATCGATGGCTTGGCTTCGACCGGATTGACCGGCCAGACGATTAACGTCACCGGCGGGGTGTTTGCCTATGCCGCGCCGAACACGATAACGACACCTGTAACGCTCGGTAATGTGCACGTAGGCGGTGCCTTCGGCACCGCCCCGGTAAGCATCAGCAACGCCGGCACCGGTGGCGCGAACTTCACGGAAGGTCTTGACGCTGCTCTTGGAACAGCAACCGGATCTGCCAGTGCCAGCGGATCAGTATCAGATCTGCGGGTCGGGGCTCCAGCCAGCACCGCCATCACCGTGGGCCTGGGCGGTAGCACCAATACCGGTACTGCCGGTGCGGTCAGTGGAACTGTTCCTGTCAGCTTCACTTCGAATGGAACGATCGATGGCTTGACCAGCACATCCCTCACTGGCCAGACTATCAACGTCACCGGCGGGGTGTTTGCTTATGCCGCACCGAGCACAATCACGACACCTGTCAGCCTTGGCAACGTGCATGTTGGTGACACCTTCGGCACAACGCCGGTGAGCATCAGCAACGCCGGCACCGGTGGCGTGAACTTCACAGAAGGTCTTGACGCTGCTCCTGGAACAGCGACCGGATCTGCCAGTGCCAGCGGATCGGTCACCGACCTTCGGGTCGGGGCTCCCGCCAGCACGGCCATCACCGTGGGCCTCGGCGGTAACACCAACACCGGCACCGCCGGTGCAGTCAGCGGAACTGTGCCAGTCAGCTTTACTTCGAATGGAACGATTGATGGATTGGCTTCGACCGGATTGACCGGCCAGACGATCAACGTCACCGGCGGCGTGTTTGCCTATGCCGCGCCGAACACGGTTAGCAGCCCGGTTAATTTGGGCATCGTGCACGTTGGACAGAGTTTCGGGACCGTGCCGGTGAGTGTCAGCAACGCTGCAACGAGCAACACGAATTTCACTGAAGGTTTGGATGCCGCCCCTGGAACGACGACGGGTGCTGCAAGTGCCAGCGGATCGGTGTCTGATCTTCGGGTCGGGGCTCCGGCCAGCACGGCGATCACGGTGGGTCTTGGCGGAAGCGCAAACACCGCCGTCGCGGGCGCGGTGAGCGGCACAGTTCCGGTAGGCTTTACGTCGAACGGCACGATTGATGGGTTGGCGTCCACCGCGCTTGCGGGTCAGACGATTACTGTTACGGGAACGGTCAATTATTTTGCTCAACCCCAATACAACTTCAATAACGGAAGTGGGACGCTGACCGGCTCCGGCAATAGTTACGAGTTGAACCTCGGAAATGTACCGCAGAACACTGGCACCTTGACCAGCGCCTTGGATCTTTTAAATAGCGAGCTGTCCACTTTTGAAGACAGCCTCGGTGGCACCTTCAATGTGAGTGGAAGCGGATTCAGCTTGACGGGGATTGGCGGGCTGAGCGGTGTTGCAGCAGGCAGCAGCCAGGGCGTCGGGGTAAGCTTTGACAGCACACAGTCGGTGACCAGTTATTTGGAAACCCTTACATTCAACCCAACCAGCGACAACGCCAGCGGGAGCAGTGCTCTGAGCGCGATCTCCCTGGAATTGGCGGCTAACATTATCGTGTCGGGTCCGGCAAATCTGAACTGGACGGGCAGCCCGAGTACAGTATGGGACTCGTCATCCACCCAAAACTGGAATGTTTCCAGCGGTGCACCAGCTGCATACAGCGACACCAGCAATGGTGCAGCCGGCGGCGACCGCGTTTCGTTCGCTGATAACAATGGTGGTCACTTCGCTGTGACATTGAACAGCACCGTGCATCCAACTTCCGTGAACTTCACGAACAGCACCGCAGGGGCTTACACCCTGGCCGGCAGTGGCGGGATTGCCGGGTCGGGTAGTTTGTCAGTGAGCGGCGGTGGGCTGGTGACGATATCCACCAACAACACTTACACAGGTGGTACATTTGTTAATGCCGGTACCTTGGCATTGGCATCGGCCAATGCCCTGCCGGTCAATAGTGCCTTGAACATCTCCGGTGGAGCGATCGTGCAGATCGCCAACCACACCACCAACGCAAACTTCGTCCCAACGGTGAGCGTGTTGAGCAACAACGGCACGATCGACCTGACCAACAATGCTCTGGTGATCCATAACCTCAATACCTCTTCTGGAAACGTCAACGGCACTACAGCGGCGGCGGTGATCTTCACCCAGATCCAGAATGCCTATAACAACGGAGCCTGGAACGGAACCAACGCCAGCAGCGGCGTCATCACCAGCACGCAGGCAGCCAACGATTCCACCCACCTGACAGCGGTGGGATATTTCACCGGTGCCACCGGCAGCTTCGAAAACGTCAGTGGCGGCGTCACCTCATCAGATGTGCTGGTCAAGTACACCTACTACGGCGATGCAACCCTGGACGGCACGGTCGATGGATCGGACTATTCGCGAATCGACAATGGATACCTTGCCGGGGCCAGTGGCTGGTTCAACGGTGATTTTAACTACGACGGTCACATCGACGGTTCGGATTACACACTGATCGATAATGCATTCAACACTCAGGGTGCGAACATTGCTTCTGAGATTGCCAATCCCTCAGCGGTAGCGACGGCACAAATCGCCGGCAGTGGAGCCGGGACATCCGCTGTACCCGAACCGACAACCCTGGGCCTGCTTGGACTTGGCGCGATCGGCCTGCTGGGCCGGCGTCGACGCAAAAGCAGCCTGAAGGCTTAAAAGAATTTCCGGGGGGAAACAGCTGGTAGCTTGCTTACGGCGGCCCGTCCATTGTGGACGGGTCGCCGTTTTTAATGCGCTGCTGAGGCTGCATCACGGGTTGTTGCGATGCTGAATGGACTGATTGTCAGCACGTGACAAAGAGTCACATTCGAGTGACAACTTTCTTGTACAATCATCAAATCTATCAGCTACACTAGTAGCGAAGGGTTACATCTGAAAGCCTGAGGCGGAGGTGTTTGATGTTTGGCGGTGACACTTCCACTTCGGGCAGGTCAGGATTTCGAATTATTGGGCTTCGTCTGTAAGAGGTCTAAGCCCGCCATTCTCTGTCGGTTAAACGAATGTTATTTTCGGGCGTTGTTCGTTGTAACGCTAACCCCAAAGCGTAACTACGGCAAAACGTGACCAGTGTCAGCGATAAATGAGATTGTATCGTCGGCTATGGCCCGTTGCCCTCCCATCTGTGAAGTAGCGTAAACACGGGCACACCGCCCGTCTCAGCGGAGAGGAAAAGCATGTCCCAGGATCGAAAAGCAAGCGGCGGCGTCACCCCATTAACTAAACTCAACCAGAAGGGTATCGGTCAGGCTTTTCAAAAAGCACCTTTCTCCCCCACTCTTTCGCGTTCCGCTCGCCTTGTTGTCGCTACCGCTACGGCGGCGTCAGCCCTCACCGCGATGTTCATGAACAGCCGCTCGGCAGTTGCGGCAAATACCGAATATGATGTCACAAACGGCCAAACCGATCTTACAGCGATCGCGACCTATACCACGGGCGGTACGTCCGGCACGGGCGTGGGCGGCTCGACCCCCGGAAGTGGACCCACCGTTACCAGCGATGTGACATTTGACAGCGGCGTCGTCTACACTCCGGCTGCTTTCACGCTTAACAGCAGCCTGACTTTCGGTTCATTGAATGACCTGAGCACCACGGCGCTGACGATCGCCAACGGCGGAGCCGCTGCCGACACGCTCACCCTTGGGGGCGCGGGCAATGGCGGCAACAGCGTTGTCGGCTCCAACGCGGCCGACCTGCTGTTCGTGGGCACAGGCGCAAGCCTCACACTTACCGGCGGAACAGGCACGACGGCGATGGGGATTGTGCTCGGGCAGAGCGGTAACTTTGATGTTGCCGGCAGTTCCACGATCTCTTCGATCATCTCCGACGGCGGCTCGGGCTTCGGTATCACCAAGACCGCAGCAGGAACCCTCACGCTCTCCGGCGAAAACACCTTCAACGGCGGTTTGTTCATCACACAAGGCATCGTAAACGCCACTACGAGCACCTCCGCCCTGGGGGGAACTACTGGAACGGGCGCGGTGACCCTGGGTGACGCTACGGTCAACCTCGCAGGCACACTTAATGGTGACACGCGTACCTTTGCCAATCCCATTACACTTACTTCCGGCGTAACTGCCTTGCTCACGATCGGCAACGGCACCACCGGCAACCTGTCGCCGACCTTCAGCGGCGGCATCATCACCAATGGGACGGCGTTCACCATTGCTACCAGCGGCACTGGCGTAACCACCGAAAGCGGGCTGATCACAGGCTCTGGTAACCTGACCGTCAGTAATGCCGCCGGTGCGGCCACTACACTCACCGCTTCCAACACCGGTTTCTCCGGTTCCATAAGCCTCACCGCCGGCATCCTGAACGCGAACCAGGCAACGGCATCCCAGGCCTTTACCACCCTCGGCACCGGGCAAATCAACCTCGGCGGCGGCAATCTTAAGTTGACAGATGTTGGCACTGCTTCCAATCAGGATCTCATCACGGGCAATGGAACGACCGGAAATAACGTGGTCGTCAGCGCCAACGCAAATATCGACGTTAATCGACCCAGCGGTCCTAACACCGGGAACACCTTCGTTTTCAACAACCTGAATATCGGCGCGAACACCCTCAGCGTCACCGGCGCAAACACCTACGCTGCACGCTTCGCCGGCACCACCACCCTGGGGGGCAACGTCACGTTCAACCCCGCCACGGCCAATCTCACTTTGTCCGGGGGGATTAGCGACGGTGGCAGTGGATACAGCGTTACAAAGACCGGCGCTGCTGCACTGATCTTAAGCGGCGCTGATACCTATGGAGGATCAACCACGATCAGTGGCGGTACGTTGAAATTTGCGGGCGGCAGCGCCCTGCCAGGCGGCTCGGCCATCACATTGGGAGCCGCCACCCTGCAGATTGCCAACGATGGCGCGGGGAGCAACGGAACGATCGCCGTTGGCAATAACATTACCACCAATGGTGCGGTTACCGGCACGATCGCGGTAGGCAACAACGGCAGCGCAAACACGGGAAACACCGTTGCTTTTGGCGCATTAAACAACGGAACGGCGGCTCAAGGTAACTCCACGATTTTCACCTTCACAGGAGCCAATGGGTATCTTGAAAGTTTCACCAGCCTGGCACTTGCTGGAGCCGGGGGGAATAACACCACGCTGACTCCAACCTCAACTTCGGTGACAATCTCGGGCGCGGTCACAAACCAGATGACGACAGTGTCGCCGGCCAGTAAGTTCGATACCCTTTTTCTGGATGGCACCAGCTCTGGTAACGCTATCAATGGCGTGATTTCGGATGCAGCCATAGTCGTCGCAGTAAACCAGGGCGACACGCGCATCACCAAGCAAAACACCAGCACCTGGACCCTCGGCGGCGCAAACGCCTACCGCGGGCCAACCGTGATCAACAACGGCACGTTGAAATTAGGTCTTAACAACGCCGTTCCCACGCTCAGTGCGATCACGGTCTCGGGGACAGGCGCGGGTGTGACCGGCATTTTCGATCTGGCGGGCTTCAATGAGACCACCAACAGCTTGACCCTGGGCGGCAGCACGGCCACCAGCGCCGCGACCGTAACAAATTCCAGCGGCAGCAGCACGCTCACGCTCGCGGGCGGTGCCACTGCCGTCACTTACTCGGCCACCAACAATCCGCTCGGTGCGACGATTTCCACCACCGCTGTGGACTTGAGCGGTGCAGCCCAAACCTTCACGGTTGGCGACAGCACCACGGCGGCGAATGACCTGTCGATATCCTCGGTCATTCAAAACGGCTCGGTCATTAAAGCCGGCGCGGGTTTGTTGGCCCTTTCCGGCGCGAACACGTACGCGGGTGGAACCACCGTGTCGGCAGGAACTCTTGAGTTTGTAAACACGGCCGCGCAACCGGCCTCCGGCACCACCACCGTCGCAGCGGGCGGTGCTCTCGCCCTGGGCGTGGGCGGTGCGGGTTTCTACTCAGCCACAAATGTCAGCCAATACTTTACCAATACGTTGGCGCGCGTGAACACGAGTTCCCGTTCCCTGGGTATTGATACCACGGCCGGGGATTTCAACCTGGGTGGCCTCACGTTGCCAACGGGTGCTGTTGCAATCAATAAGCTCGGCGCGAACGCGCTGAATCTAGGTGCCATCACGAGAGCAGTCGGCAGCACGGTTGATTTTTCGGTCACGGCCGGGACCTTGACCACGACGACAGCAAACACTGGAACCAGCATCCTGGGTGGCTATGCGACGTTTGGTGGATCGACCTGGGCGGTCAGTGCGGGAGATGGCACCAACGCAGGAGCGATCACCGGGCTGGCAGCGGGTTCTTACACGCCTTCGGTGGCCCTGACAACCGCACCGGGATCCACGGCGAATGTGGACTTTCAGGTGACCAACACGACTGCTTACAGTGCACAGACGATCAACAGCCTGCGTTTCAACACCGCTGCCGCCACGACGCTCACCTTGTCGGGAGCCACCATCATCACTTCCGGCGGCATCCTTAAAACCAGCGCTGTGGGCAACAATGGCTCGACCATCACCGGCGGCACGCTGGAAGGTTCGGCCGGTGGTGACTTGATCGTGATCAACAATGACACATCAGAACGGTATCTCGATTAATTCGATCATCGCCAATAACGGGAGCGCGACCGGCCTGACTAAATCGGGTCTGGGTTCGCTCACACTTGGTAATGGCGGTAACACGTACACGGGTCCGACGACAGTAAATTCCGGCACGCTATTTCTGAGTTCTTCTGCGGGCATTGCGGGCACCAGTTCGGTTTCATTGAGCAGCGGCGCGTTCATTAGTTTCGCCAGAAACGCCAATGAAAGCACGGTTATCGGATCCACTACAGTCATCAGTGGTGCAGGCGGCGTTATCGAAAATCTCAATAATCCAAATCAATCGAGCAGTCTGGATCGGCCAAACACCTATACCGGGCCGACTCAAATTGTGATTCGTGGAGGTTTCACAGCGGGCGTTGCCTCCACGTATGACGGGAGCGGCAACCAAACCAGTGGCGCATTTGGAGTCAATTCGGCGATCCAATTCAGCAACAACGGTAGTGAACTGCTATTCCTGAACGGTTTCAACAATCAGGTAGGCTCGTTGTCTGGCGCTCAAGGATCTGTCGTGCTTGGCAGCACAGTAGCCAGGGGATCAGCCACCCTGACGATTGGCGGAGATAACACCTCCACAAGCTTTAGCGGCATTATCAGCGATGCCAATACGAGTGGAAATGGTGCAGGCGGTGGCGCGGTGAGCACAGGTGGCTCGCTGATTAAAATCGGCACTGGCACGCAGACGCTCGCCGGCGCAGATGCATATAGCGGCGGCACGACCGTGAAGGCAGGCACGCTCACGTCGGCGGTTGCCAACGGCTTCGGCACCGGCAACGTGACGGTCAACCCCACCGGCACCGCCGGTACGGCGGCGGACGCGGCTACACTAAACTCGACGGGCAGTATCGCCTCGACAGCAGCGGTAACGGTAAACAGCAGCTCAGCCACCGCCATCGGCAGGTTGAACTTCAACGGAGCCACGCCCACCATCGGCAGCCTTGCCGGTACGGGCGCGGGCATTGTGGCTTTGAACAACTCAACCGGCACGGCGCTGACACTCGGCAATGCCACCAATACATCGTTCAGCGGCTCGATCACCGGTGCCCTGGGCTCACTGACAAAAGTCGGAACCGGCAACCAGACGCTCGCGGGGTCGAATACCTATACCGGCTTTACCAATGTTTCTAACGGCACGCTGAGTGTCACGGGCTCACTGGCCTCTACTTCAGTAGTTACCGTTGGTAACACGACCACTGCATCGTTAACTCCGACGTTAGCTGGTTCTGGAACCGTTGGTGCGGTAACGCTCCTCAACGCCAATGGCGGCGTTGGTTCAGCCGGTCAGCTGACCCCCTCGGCAACAACATTGACCCTGGGTTCGCTGAATGCTCAGTCGGGTTCGACCATCAACCTGGGCACCATCTCGCCCACCCTGCCGGCGTTTAATGTCTCTGGCGCGGTTAACCTGCTTTCTGATGGCGGTTCCACGCCAATCAACCTGACCGGCACCTTCGGTACCCTTGCCACCGGAAGCTATCCTTTGTTTAACTATGGCTCGCTGACGGTTAACGGCACCGCCACCGGAACGCTGACCCCCGACTTCAGCACGCTGACCGTTGCTTCGGGTGATTCCTACAGCATCACCGATGCCTCGAACCTGGTGAGTTTGAATATCATTTCCGCCGGTCCAGTGACACTGACGTATCTGAATCAGAACGGGCAGTTCGATACCGGCAGCAGCCCGAGCTTCAATGGTTCATCGGGACCTACCACCTTCCAGGCGGGCAACAACGTCCTGTTTGACGACTCCTTCTCCGGTCCTTACACCGTGCCGGTGTCCGGTGCGGTCAGCCCCGGTTCGACCACGTTCAACAATTCCGGTGGCAACTATGTCGTCTCGGGTGTTACATCCACCAGCGGCATCACCGGCAGCGGTAGCTTGACCGTTAATGCCGGGGCGACCAAATCGGTCACCCTTTTCACCAGCAACAACTACTCCGGCGGCACCTTCGTCAACACCGGCACGCTGATCCTGGCATCGGCCAATGCCCTGCCGACCAATAGCGCCTTGAACATCTCCGGCGGAGCGATCGTGCAGGTCGCCAACCACACCACCAACGCAAACTTCGTCCCAACGGTGAGCGTGTTGAGCAACAACGGCACGATTGACCTGACCAACAATGCTCTGGTGATCCATAACCTCAATACCTCTTCTGGAAACGTCAACGGCACTACAGCGGCGGCGGTGATCTTCACCCAGATCCAGAATGCCTATAACAACGGAGCCTGGAATGGAACCAACGCCAGCAGCGGCGTGATCACCAGCACGCAGGCGGCCAACGATTCCACCCACCTGACCGCGGTGGGATATGTCACCGGTTACACCGGCAGCTTTGAAAACGTCAGCGGCGGGGTTACCGCATCAGATGTGCTGGTCAAGTACACCTACTACGGCGATGCAACGCTGGACGGCACGGTTGATGGATCGGACTATTCGCGAATCGATAACGGATATCTCGCTGGGGCCAGTGGCTGGTTCAATGGTGATTTCAACTACGACGGCCACATCGACGGTTCGGACTACACGCTGATCGATAATGCGTTTAACACTCAGGGTGCGAACATTGCATCTGAGATTGCCAATCCCTCCGCGGTGGCGACGGCACAGATTGCCGGGAGTGGAGCGGGGACATCCGCTGTACCAGAACCGACAACCCTGGGCCTGCTTGGACTGGGCGCAATTGGCCTGCTGGGCCGGCGTCGACGCAAGAGCAGCCTGAAGGCTTAAAAGAATTTCGGGGGGGGAAACAGCTGGTAGCTTGCTTACGGCGGCCCGTCCATTGTGGACGGGTCGCCGTTTTTAATGCGCTGCTAAGGCTGGAATTATCGCAGGCGCAACGCCGCTTGGGACTGAGGTAATCAAACCTCTTAAGGTCGGCGGCGGATGGATTTCACCTTGGATGGGCCGGACAAACCGGGGGTAAGGCAAGGATCCTAGTACCGGATAGTCGCGTTCGACACGACCTGCCTCCAGCAGGTATTTACGGTGGCACTACACACGCACGAACCTTGCGCTCGCGGGATGGGGTTCTGACTGACTATTATTTTGTCTTCGAGACCTTACCGAATGGGTCATCCGTACGGAACGGGGCAGCAGGCAGGCCTGATTTGTTGAAGAAATTGGGCTGCGCTGATTCACTCCATGCGAACCTCACTGTTTTTGGCTCGCTGACATCGGGACAGGTAATGACAATCGCATCACCCGATATTTCCGCTTTTGCGGGAAAAAATCTGCCATCTTTTCCGGCAGTCTCGAATGAATTAAGTGGCTGTTGATCGATGGAGACCAATCCGCCGTCAACATGATGAAAATGCAGGACCGCTTTGTACCCCTCATGCTCGATGCTGCCAAAACGATAAATGGGTCCGGAAGGCTCGACCTTTTTTCCGTACTCGTCGGCCAGGGCCCACAGAGAGAGTCGTTCACCCACTTCTTTTTTGTGGCGCGGATGCATGTTTGTCAGCTCACCGACATCGGTGGTTACCACCATGCCCGTGTGTGGTATTGCGAGGGAGGCCATCTGCGCCTCGCGAAAGAGCGGCTCGGCATCGGGGATATTGGCGAGGGTCGCTCTTTTTGAATAGAGCAGGGGAGGCAGTTGCACATAGTAAAAGGGCAGATCGCGACCCCACGCCGCTCGCCAGCTGGTAATGAGAGCCGCCTGTTTATTAGCGTAAATTCCAGAGTCTTTTTCAATCAAATTCGATTCGCCCTGGTACCAGATTACGCCGCGTAGGGAGAAGGGAACGATGGGATGGATCATTCCGTTGTAGAGGGTGGAAATGGTGGTACCGTGAAATCTCACCTTGGGTGATAAAGCGGCCTTGGCGAAGTCGGCCAGGTCTGGATCCGCGCTGAAAGCCGGTGCGGGTGTCCAGGCTTCGATATGGGTTCCCCCGGCGCTTGCTTCGATCAAACCGATAGGAACATTCAGCTGCTGGTATAACTTGCGCCAAAATAATAGCCCACAGCGGAGAATTTGATCTCGTCGAGCGTATCAGGCGAGCAGGGCACCCAGCCTTTCCAGGGATAGTCCTGTTTGGGACGCGTGGTCATGTCGAAATCCCGCGCGGCTCGGCGGGGTTAGAGATCTCGATATTCATCATTCGGATCAGTGGATACTTTGCGGCGGCCAACTCCTTTTGATAGTCGATCGTGGGCTCGGGCTGGCCTCGCCAGGTTCCCACCGGCTTTTGCATATTGGACTGGCCAGCGCACAGCCAGACTTCACCTACCAGAATATCTTTGAAGACCACGGTATCGCTGGCGCTGATCGTTAGTTGCTCCGGCTCGGTCGAAACAGGCAGGGGATCCAGCTCCACCTGCCACCGCCCATCGCCCGCTGCGGCAGTTGCCTTTTTAGACTGATTTGCGAACGTCACAGTGACTTCTTCGCCGGGCTTGGCCCAACCCCAAACAGGGATCGGCATACCGGTTTGCAACACCATGTGGTCTCCAAACACATGAGGCACTTCCAACGCCAACGCGTAAGGCAAACTTATCAGGAGAGTAACAACGACTGCGAGGAGGCGATGCATTGTCTTCATGAGTAGAAGCTCCGGCGTTCAAGAGGGGTAGAGCAATGAGAGTAAGTTTTAAAGGGGACTTAATCCGCTGGGACAAGGCTGAAGTAGCGTCATCAATAACAAAAAGGTGTTTGCTTCATGCAAACACCTTTTCGAAGCGATTTATAGATTCATTCCACTACTATTCCCAAGGGACAAGCGGATGAAAGCGGCTCGGGAAATTAGAGCCACCACCGTTTTGCTGGCGATATTCATATTTTGCCGCCAGGGGCGCGAGAGAAGGGTCACCTCCGGAAGTGAGTGCCGTCGCGCCGCGTGCTTCAGCCTGAAGAATGTCGAGATCGGAATCGAATGCCTCGATGCCGTTGGGCATTCGCACGGCAACGCCATGGTAAGACCCACTACCGAACGGAGAACTATTCATGAGGATCCGGTCGGTCACTGACTGCACATGGCCATCGATGAAACCGACATTAAACGTCCACGCGTTCTTGGAAGGGTGCGGAACAAGACCCGACCATAAGGTATTGTTGAAACTTGTGCCGACGTTGAGATCAGTCACGATTGCCCAGTATGGGTCGTAGCCAGCGACTTTAATAAAGCGGCTCACAGTATCAGTACTGCTTGCAGCTGGAGAGCCGGTTTTGATAGCAGACCCATTGCCCCAGGTTCCGGAGGCGGATGTAAATGCCCAATGGGGATTGAACAGATAAGCGGAGCTGTAGCAAAATGCCTTCGTGCCGCCATTTGCCGATCCGTTCGCCAGGATCATGTCGTAAGGATTAATAGAGGGATCGTAACGAACGGGACAGAAGCTACTGTCAAAATATAAAGGCTGGCCAGTCGCCGTGGCATTAGCCGCCAAAGTCGCCGCATCGGTTTTACTTCCAAGATACCCGCCTGCGATCAGAGCACCAATGTTAGATGCAATATAGTTCGTCGCGCTTGTGTTATAGAAAAGATCTACATACTCCTGGCCGGAATTGCTCAGCGGAGCGTAACCCGCATTCTGGCGCGGGGGCAGGTAGCCTTTGTTATCTGCGGCATACTCAAGTGAGCCCAGAATGATCTGCCTTATATTGGAGGAGCATTTTACCACTTTTGCCTTGGCGCGCACGGAATTCAACGCCGGCAAGAGGATAGAGATAAGTAACGCGATGATGCCAATAACGACGAGCAATTCGACAAGCGTAAAGGCACTGTTACGACGTAACGTCACTGACTTCGACATGTGGCACTCCGCAACAAAAAGACTTGGCAACCGAACCTCATCATTATACGCCCAAACCGACAGAAATGCGCCGTAGAAATGCCACGCGGGAGAAAAACATTTACACCGTGCGGGACATCAGGAAAGCATACATCTCGCGACCCGCTTATCGCCACGGGACCAAGGGGTGATATTGGTTGGGTATGGCGGGGTTGCCCTGAAGTCTGTAGGTAAACGTGACACCAGGAGGCGGCAGGGCTGGATCCCCACCGGAGGTCAAAGGGTTGCGATGATCCGCTTCGCATTCAAGGATATCAAGGTCGGAATCAAAAGCTTCCAGACCGTTGGGCATTCGAACACCATGGCCCTGATACTGACCGCTGCCAATGCTGGCCATCAAAATCTTATCCTGAACTGACGCGACGTGACCGTCATCAAAGCCGAGGTTAAATGTCCAGGCGTTGCGGGTGGGGTGGGGCACGAGCCCTGACCAATCCGACATTCCGCCAGAGCTACCAACACTGAGGTCGGTGACCAATGCCCGGTATTTGTCGTATCGGTCGATTTTAACAAACGCGCTCACCTTGTCGCCTCCCACTGCGGGAGGCCCCATGGATCCGGTGTTGATGGCGGCACCGCTGCCCCAGGTTCCAACAGCACTCGTAAATGCCCAGTGGGGATTGAACAAATAGCCAGAACTGTAGCAAAAGGCCTTTGTATTGGTGCCATTGATACCGTTTGCGAGAGCCAAATCGTAGGGGTTGATATTTGGATCATACCGCACAGGGCAGAAACTGCTGTCGTAATAGAGGGGTTGGCCGGTCAGGGGGTTATTGGCGGCCAGCACGCTGGCGTCGGTCTTGTGGCCCAGATATCCGCCGGCAATCAAAACCCCCAGGTTCGAGGGGTAGGTGTTGCCGGAATAATTGAAAAACAGAATTGAGAATTCGAAACCATTGTTTGAGATCGGCGCATTCCCAAAATTGTCTCGACAGGGCAGATAACCGTGATTATCGGACGTGTACTCAAGTGTTCCCAGGAGAATCTGGTGGATATTCGATGCGCATTTAATCACCTTTGCTTTGGCCCTTACGGAGTTCAGGGCAGGAAGCAGGATCGAGATTAAAAGCGCGATAATGCCTATCACGACAAGGAGTTCAACCAGGGTGAAGCCATTTCTGCGGGTGCATCGTGCTGACTTAGACATGGGAGTTCTCCTCGGGCGGTATTGACGCGCATGCGTCCTGTGCTTCAATGCAAAGATTTGCTTGGAATTCCAGACCGCAATGCCTAATCAAAAAGCGTTGCTTTTGTCAGGCTTTTTAAGCAGCCAGGAAATCCGCGTTTCAATGTTCAACGACTGAATTCGCTGAAAAGCTCTATCAATCTCAGACATGGATTTTTCGAACAGCGTTACTAACAGCTCATCCGCCGCGAAAACCAATCGCATACAAAACCGTAAGATTCAGAAGTGATCTAATCCAATATAATAACATTGCTTACGAACCTGTCCACGAAACTTTGTCACCAGCTTCTATCTTTTCGTCACTGCCATTTCGCGCTCGGAGGTGATCCCTGCGGTGTCGAATCATGGCTAAACAGATGAAAGCGGTTGAAACGTGAAGCTGTTCCACAAGGCAATTTACGACTCAATAAATTGCCGGTTTTGCAGCTAAGTGGAGCCGACCGGGATCGAACCGGTAACCCCCGCGTTGCAAACGCGGTGCTCTCCCAATTGAGCTACGGCCCCTAAGGGGTGCGGATGGTATCCAAAACTTCATCGCGAGGCAATGTGCCTCGCGCGTTCGATTTTAATGGCGAAACTGCTTGCCATAGCCGGACCGGAACTCGAAGCCCCCGGATCGAATTGAGTAGCCAAATCCATATCCGCCGCCATAGCCTCCAGCGCCAAAACTTCGCAGGCCGTCACCGTAGTATCCGAACAAAGGCGAACCGCCGAGATATCCAAATCCCACGGCGTATGGCCAGCCGCTGTTCGAGCGATCCTCAGCATCCTGCACCTGCTGTGCATAATCGGTCGAGGGAGTACGGCCCGAGTCAACATACGCCTGCAAGCTGGAGCCGAAATAGCTGGATCCTGAATTGGGCGGAGCAACCGCAGGAGGCTGAATCACCTGCACCATAACTGCCGGTTGCAATCCCGGTGGGACCGGGCCGGCAGCCGTGGCATTGGTTTTCGCGGGGATCGTTGATTTTGCCAATACGTTAATCGCCTGCGACGACAACGAATCCTCCAAGGCGAAAAGATCGCGCGGGGAACCTGTCGCTGAGATCCCGCCCAAAACATTGCCGCTAAGGGGGTCGATGATTTGCCCGGTGAACCGGACCTGCAATTCAACGGTTTGGTACGTGCCAGCGATTAAATACTTCGCCCCTGCTGCGAGGGCGGCAGCTCGTGAATCGCCTGATCCGGTGGTCGGATTGTCTGCTGCGAGCGGACGAAAGTTGTGCGCGCCAGATCAGTCAGCAGATTTTGCACGACCGCGCGGCCGGCCCATTCAAGCGAATTGTCGCCGCCGATGGAACTAAACGGAGCCAGGTACACATCGCACGCAGGCTGAGTGGCGGACGACGCCGGGCGGGTAGACGGATCCGCACTGGTGATGGATACCATCACCAGTAAGCCTGCAACTGTCATCCACACTGGAAACCGCATAAAAGCGCTCGAGGTTCTTTAGCAACTGACCTGATGAATCAGACACGTCTCATCAGCTACAGGTTGGTCGATTACCGGCTTTAGGGAGTATACTCCTAATTCCATGACCATCATTGACGAAATTATTTCCCTATCCCGCGATCTGGGATGTGAGAGTCGCAAGCTGGCGATCCTGGGGGAGGGAAATACTTCAGTGCGGGTCAATGACGAGACTTTCTGGGTTAAAGCCAGCGGATCCAGCCTTTCAACCCTCTCGGCCTGTGACATAACGCAGTGCAGATTCGAGCCGCTGCTGAAGCTTCTGGATCAGCCGGATGCCGGCGACGAACAGGTTCTTTCAGTCCTGCAGGCCAGTCAGGTTGATCCCCAGGCAAAGCGACCGAGCACCGAAGCTGTTTTTCATGCCTACCTGCTCAGCCTGCCCGGCATTTGGTGGGTAGGCCATACACATCCTGTCGCGGTCAATGGTTTGCTCTGCAGCAAGCGTGCTGAGGATTTCGCCAATTATCGTTCCTGCCCCGACGAGATCGTCTGCTGCGGGCCGGGCAGTGTGTTGCTGCCGTATGCCGATCCTGGCCTGGCCTTGGCGCGGGCGGTTCGCAGCGGAGTGGAAGATTATTTTAACAAGACCGGCAAGTTTCCACGTCTGGTGCTGCTCAAAAACCATGGCCTTATCGCTGCCGCCTCTAGTTCTGCGGGTGTGCTGGCGGCCACGCGGATGGCCGTTAAAATGGCTGAGGTTTTTTCGCTGGCCGCCATTCACGGAGGGCCGGTTTTTTTAAGCGCCGCGGATGTTCATCGCATCGAAAACCGTGAGGACGAGGCCTATCGCCGCAAGCAACTGGGCGTTTGAAATATTGTCCTGGTTTGATGAATTGATGGCACGCGGCTCCACTTTCTCCTGCTGGCTGGATATCGAATGGAACGATCAACTGTGAAAGAAACCCGGGCCTGCGTTGCAATCGACTTGGGGGCCGAAAGCTGTCGCGTCTCGCTGCTGCGCTGGCTTGATGGAAAGCCCGCAGTGCGGATGGTGCATCGTTTCCCCAACGCAGCTGTCGAAACGCGCGAAGGGCTTCGATGGGATCTGACAAAAATTCGCCGGGAACTGGAAAGCGGACTGATTAAATGCGCAGCCATCGCCAGTGAAGGAATCGCGTCGATCGCCGTGGATGGCTGGAGCGTGGATTATGTACGCCTCAACTCCGCGGCCGAGCCGTTGTATGAACCGTTCTGTTATCGCAATGAGCGCACGGTGGCGGTTGAAAGTGAGGTGCATGCCAAGCTGGACCGCGATCATTTGTATGCGTTGACCGGTACCGCGCAGCTGCGCATCAACACGCTTTATCAGCTGTTAGCCGACACCCGGGCAGGCGTGCAGTCGTCAGCGGAATGGGTCATGCTGCCGGAATATATTCTGCTATGGCTCGGCGCTGAGCGCGTGGGGGAATGGACGAACGCGACACACAGCAGCCTTGTAAATCTAGCCGAGCGCCGGTGGAGCGGCGAAATTTTTGAAGAGCTGGGACTAACGCCGGACGCAGCTCCCCGTCTGGTTCCGCCGGGGACCGTTGTCGGCGAAGTGCTTGGACCGTTGGCGGCGTTGCCGGCATTCACCAACACCAGGCTGATCGCCGCCGCCGCCCATGACACGGCCTCGGCCGTTGCGGGCCTGCCCGCCACCGGCGATGACTGGGCGTATCTCAGCTCTGGAACCTGGTCGCTGATTGGCGCGGTTTTGGCTGCTCCCAGCAATACCAAACAGGCGCGGGCTGCGGGATTCACAAACATCGGCGCGGTGGGTGGAATCTGTTTCCACAAGCTGGTCAACGGGCTGTGGCTTTTACGTCAATCCATGGAGCAATGGTCCCGTGAAGGACAC
The DNA here is from genome assembly GCA_963792535.1 of uncultured Phycisphaerales bacterium. Classification (GTDB taxonomy): domain Bacteria; phylum Planctomycetota; class Phycisphaerae; order Tepidisphaerales; family Tepidisphaeraceae; genus CBDAQA01. Next base: position 84,605 of record CAWBWQ010000003.1, on the reverse strand, counting down.
CCTTGGAATATTGTCGATCTGGTGAAAGCTGCCGAGACTGCCGTGGCGCCTGTGGGGCATATAGACGTGGATGATCCGGATCTGCTCTTGTCCGGTGATATGCCCGGGCGCATCAACGCCCAGCGCGTCCGCAATCACGTCGAGCCTGTAGCAGCTGCGCCGGAACTGGCACGATTAATTTTCGAAAGCCTCGCCGCCCGATACGCGCAGGTACTTCGTGATATCACGCAAATCACTGGTAAAAAATTTAATCGACTGTACGTCGTAGGCGGAGGAAGTCAGAACAAACTTCTGAATCGGTTGACCGAGCAGGCAACTGGATTGGAAGTGCTGTGTGGGGCGATCGAAAGCTCCACCATCGGCAATTTTGCGATTCAACTTGCGGTGCTTGAAGGCGCGTACCGGGCCGGACGGCGTCGATCCAGCGACAGTCGCGAAATGGGCCGGCACGCTGCTTTAAAGCTCGCCGTCATCGGGGGGTTCTTCATCCGCTAATTGCAGGGGCCGGCGGGAATATTACGCCGACACCACCGCCAGTGAACGCAGCGACTTGGGTAGCTCGAAGCTGACATCTTCTTCTATGAGTGTGCGCGTTTCGGTTTCTCCGCCGAACTCGCTTTGCAATCGTTCCACCAGGCCGGCGACGAGATGTTCAGGCGCTGAAGCGCCGGCGGTAACCAGCACGGCTTGGCGACCCTTGACCCAGTCAGGATCCAGTTCTGACTGATCGTCAATCAAATAAGCTGCTCTTCCCGCAAGCTTGGCGGTCTCCACCAACCGCTGGCTATTCGAACTGTTCTTGCTGCCCACGACCAACACAAGATCTACCTCGGGCGTCAGCCCGCTGACGGCATTTTGCCGATTTGTCGTGGCGTAACAAATGTCTTCCTTCGGCGGAGCTTTTACGTTCGGATACTTGGCCTTCAACGCCGAGATCGTGCGCATCGCATCGCTGATGCTGAGCGTCGTCTGCGTCACAAACGCCAGTTTTTCGGTCGGGCCGAACTTCAGCTGATCCACCTCTTCGGGCGACTCCACCACAGTGATGGAATTGGGCGCTTCGCCCACGGTTCCCACCGCTTCATCATGATCGCGATGGCCGATGAAAATGATCTTGTATCCCTCGCGGACAAACTTCAGAACTTCAAGATGCACCTTGGTCACCAGCGGACAAGTGGCATCCACCTCGACCAGTTGTCGATTTTTGGAAGCCTTGCGAACCATTGGCGAAATGCCATGCGCACTGTAGACAACAACACCACCTTGGGGCACTTCTTCGATAGTGTCGACGAAGGTCACGCCGCGACCTTGAAAGTCCTGCACAACATGCTTGTTGTGGACAATTTCGTGATACACATAAACCGGTGGGCCCTTGAGCTTGAGGACCTTGTCGACACAGTCGATGGCCATGTTGACACCGGCACAGAATCCGCGGGGGTTGGCAAGAATTATCTTCATAGCTGGCGCATAGTTTATCGTCGCAGCGTGAAGGACGCCAGACCGCCGTCTGATGGTCGTGCATCACGACAAAATATTTTTTATACAACGGACGATGCTTCAAAAAGCTATCATCAGTGCAACGCAAATCAAACGGAGTTGTGGATGGCAACAAAATCAAATGAAAAACCGGGAATGTCCCGGCGAGGTTTTCTTCGCGGTGTCGGCACCGCCGCCGTGGTGGCAGATACGCTTATCGCCCGCGCTGCCCAGGCAGCCGCGGACATGCCGCAGAACCCTGCTGCCACCGGCGAAGTCATGGCCGGTGACATTCCAATCTCTTTAAATCTCAACGGACAAGCTCGAAAAGTCACAGTCGAACCGCGCACTACGCTGCTCAGTGCAATCCGCGATCGCTTGGATCCGCCTCTCACAGGTCCCAAGCTCGTTTGCGATGCGGGCACCTGTGGCGCTTGTACTGTTTTGCTGGAAGGTAAGCCCGCGTACGGTTGTTCGCTGCTGGCGATCGATTGCGTCGGCAAGCAGATTACCACCGTCGAAGGTATTGGCACTCCGGACCACCTCAGCCCGGTTCAGCAGGCTTTCTGTGAAAAAGACGCGATGATGTGCGGTTTTTGTACGTCGGGATTCGTCACGACAGTAACCGGATTCCTGAATGAAAACCCAAATCCGACGCGCGATCAGGTTCGCGAAGGATGCAAGGGAAATTTCTGCCGCTGTGGCACCTTTCCCCACGTGTTTGATGCCGCGATGTCAGCAGCGTCGAAAATGAAAAGCTAAACACCATCAATGCCGCATGAATCAATACAGAATCATTTTGAATCTGTCTTCTTCATGTTGATTTGTTCTGTCCGTGGAAAAGTTCTTCGAGTGAACGCCTATGCCAACCACACTTCCTCCAACTCCGCCGCCTGGTAAGAAGCGAATCAAAACCCAGCAGGTTATCAACGGCGTTCCGACCGATATTGAAATCGACGTGGATGACGTGCCGGATATCAGCTGGGGACCTAAAGATAAACATCGCCTGCTGAACACACGTCTGACGCGAGCCGACGGCCCTGCTAAAACGACCGGGACGGCTATCTATACTTACGACGTCAGCCTGCCCGGCATGCTACACGGACGCTTTGTCGGTTCCGCACACGCCCACGCTAAAATCAAAAGCATCGACACCCGTGCCGCTGAAAAAATCCCTGGAGTGAAGGCAGTAATTGCCATCGGAAATGATGGTCGGGAAGTTCATTATGAAGGCGAAGCGATTGTCGCGATAGCGGCCACTACCGTGGAAGCCGCTCAGGATGCGGTCAAGGCCGTCGTGGTAGAATACGACGTGCTGCCACACCAGGTTGTGGCTGCCGATGTGCTAAAAGCAGGTCTCTCGCCCGCCGGTGCCGGTAAGGGTCGTGGCAAGAATCGCGCCCAGGGGAATCCGCAGGCGGTAAATGACGCATTGGCCAAATGCGACGCTGTGATCGAAGCCCAGTATACAACAAAAATCGTCCATCACTGTTGCCTTGAAACCCACGGCATGGTGGTTGATTATCGGGGTGGGGATTCCGCCACCGTTTATGTCTCCACACAGGGCGTTCATTCCATTCCAGGTGATGCGGCTCGTACGCTAGAGTTAAATGAAAGCGATGTGACTGCCATCACCGAAAATATGGGTGGTGGGTTTGGATCCAAGTTTGGAATCGGAATCGCAGGGCAATGGGCCTGTCGCCTCTCCAAGCAATTGAATCTTCCCGTGAAAATGATGCTAACCCGGACCGATGAATTCCTCGCCGCCGGAAATGGGCCCGGGTCTATTCAGCAATTTAAAGCCGGTGCAAACAAGGACGGCACACTGGTAGCCGTCAACGCGACCCAGTATGCCCTTGCAGGCATTGGCGGGTCTGGCCTGGGAAACCAGCCGTACCAGTACAAAGCCCAGCATTCCGTGAACTCGCTTCGATCGATCAATACCAACGAAGACGCATCGGTTGCGATGCGTGCTCCCGGTTTTCCGCAGGCTTCGTTCGCGATGGAATCGCTGATGGACGAATTGGCCTATAAGATCGGCATGGATCCCGTGGAGTTCCGCAAAAAGAACGTGACCAATGAAGCCCATCGCCGGCAGTTGGATCGCGGAGCCAAAGAAATTGGCTGGGAACGCCGGAATCCAACGCCAGGCAAGGGTGGTCTGGTGCTTCGCGGCATGGGCTGCGGTATCGGTGCCTGGGGTGGTGGGGGACATCCACAATGCGTTGTGACTGTCACCATCGCTCGCGACGGCTCGGTGACCGGATCGGTCGGGTCGCAAGACCTTGGCACGGGAACGCGAACCTATGTGCGCGCCATTATCGCCGAGGAACTGGGCCTTGGCATGAACGATGTGCTGGAGAAGATCGGCAATTCAAAACTGGGCGACGCCAACGCATCGGGTGGTTCGACCACCGCTGCATCGCTTTCACCAGCGGTGAAGGACGCAGCGGTTAATGCACGCAAGGAAATGGCCAAACGCGTGGCAGCGCTGCTGGGTGTTCCACCGGAACTGGTCACTTTCAACGATGGAAAAGTTTCCGGCAGCGACAAGTCGCTCGACTGGAAACAAGCCTGTGCGGCCTTGCCGGCGGCGGGCCTTACTGTAACCGGCAAGTTCAACAACAGCCTGGCTGGCAATGGTGCGCACGGCGCGAGCTTTGCCGAGGTGGAAGTTGACATGGAGACCGGTTACATCCGGCCCATCAAAATGGTTCACGTGCAGGACGGTGGACTCATCCTCAATCGACTTGCGGTCGAAAGCCAGATCAATGGTGGAATGATACAATCGCTTGGCATGGCATTGTATGAAGGCCGCGTCATGGACCCCAAGCTCGGCATTATGCTCAACGCGGGCTTCGGTGATTACAAGCTGGCCGGGTGCCTGGAGATCCCCGAATTAGTGCCGATTATTGACGATGGCGATGAACGCAATGTCGTGATCGGCATTGCCGAGCCGGCGAATATTCCCGGTGTCGGCGCGGTTGCCAATGCCGTGTACAACGCCTGCGGCGTCCGCGTACGCGACCTGCCAATCACACCGGATAAGATAATCATGGGCCTGATGAAGGCCTAAGCCTTGATGCGATTCGAATTTATTCGCACTGATCTGGGCTGTAAGAGAGGACTGTTATGAATCCGTTCGAATGGGCCAACGCTGCCAGTGTTGACGATGCGGTGAAACTGCTCGCCACCGATCCCAAGACCGATCCGGACGAGATCCCGCGCCCGATGGGGGGCGGGCAGGATCTGCTTACGACGATAAAAAGCTATATCACCCGACCGCCGCGGGTAGTGAATCTGAAGACTATCAATGGCATCGGAAAAATCGACGGGGACGCTTCACGCGGTCTTACGATTGATGCCCTGGTCACCATTTCAACGGTGGCAAGCCATCCCGAGATTGGAAAGAGCTTTCCGGGTTTGGCCGAGGCAGCCCGCTCGATTGCCACGCCACAGATTCGCAATGTTGGCACCGTGGGTGGGAACCTCAACCAGCGGCCACGCTGCTGGTATTTTCGATCAGAAGGTTTGAAGTGTCTGCGCAAGGGCGGCGACACCTGTTACGCGATCGACGGGGAAAACAAGTACCACTCTATCTTTGGAAACGGTCCCTGTGTGGTAGTGCAGCCGTCTGACCTGGCACCGATGCTGATCGCACTTAATGCTGTCGTCACGATCGCGGGCCCCAAAGGCAAACGTGACCTTCCGCTTGAAAAGTATTTTATCCTCCCAGGTGATCCAACTGATGGTAGCGTCCGAAAGGAAACCGTTCTCGAGCCGGGTGAAATTGTCACGCAGATTCGCGTGCCTGCGACGACAGCCAAGAGTACCTATCTGAAATTTAAGGAACGCGCTTCGCTGGATTTCGCGATGTCTTCGGCGGCTGTCGCGATCGATTTCGCGGATGACAAAACCGTGAAATCCGCCCGGATTGTCCTTGGCGGGGTTGCTCCCGCACCTTGGCCGGTTCCCAAGGCGGCCGATTTCCTTATCGGGAAAAAGCTGGATGAACAGACGGTGAAAAAGGCGGGTGAAATCGCCGTGGCCGACGCAGTGCCGCTATCTCAAAATGGTTACAAAGTCCCGCTGACCTCGACCCTTATTCGGCGCGCCCTGATGACAGTGAACGCGTAATTCAGTTTGCAGGAGAACTAACATGGCATCCCACGCTCCCCACACCCCCTTCTGCGGCGACCTTCGATCCAAGAAGTATTTCATGCTCGACACTATCCCCACCGAGCCGGAACAATACTACGATCCGAGCGGCCATTGCTGGTGCTTCCATACCCAGCAGGTGCTCGGCCCTGATGGCTCCCACGTTGCGCCCGAAGATTGCACGCCCGGACGGCGATGTTACCGCTCCGCGTTGGCGTCGCCTCGATAAGATTTTGGCGGGAATGTTCAGGAGTTTCAGGCTCCGACCATCATCGAATCGCGCAGGCGGGCGAGTGCCTCGTGCTCAATCTGGCGAACGCGCTCGCGCGTCAAACCGATCCTGACACCAATTTCTTTCAGCGTCATGGGGTCTTCGCCTTCAAGGCCGTAACGAAGCTTGAGAATCTTGGCAGCACGCTGATCGATGTTGTCCAGGAGTTCCGCCAGATGACGCAACTCGTCGCTGTTGTGAACCAGTTCGTCGGGGCCTGGATTATGCGTGTCAGCCACCAGGTCGTTGATGGTCAGCTCACCGTCGCTGTCAGTGCTTCCACCACCAACTTGCGTGGGAGAATGATAAGCTTTCACAGCTTTCTTAATGATCTTAAGTTTCTTTACCGTCATTTTGAGATGAACCGATAGTTCATCCACACTGGGCAAGCGACCCAGCTTATCTTCGAGTTCGCGATTTGCTGTTTTCAGCTTGCTCATCATCTCGATCATGTAAGCGGGGATATGTATCGGCTGCACACTGTTAATGAGCGCTCGCTTGATAGCCTGCTTGATCCACCAGCTGGCGTAGGTGCTGAATCTGCAGCCGTTTTCAGGATCGAATCCTTCAACCGCCTTGAGCAAACCGATATTTCCTTCCTCGATCAAATCCGGCAGGGACAAACCGCGGTTGACGTAGTGCTTGGCAATGTTGACGACGAGCCGAAGATTGGAGCGCACCATGCGTTCGCGGGCGGCAAAATCGTTTTGATGGATGATGGCACGGGCGAGCTGTTTTTCCTGGTCGGCGTTCAACAACGGCGAGTCGTTGATCTGACGAAGGTACAACTGCAAACCGGTTAAAACAGCTGCTGAAGCCATAGACACATCACCTGCTTGAGGAACGTGGCGAAACATGAGCGGCTATCAACCGACGCGGTCATGCTGAGCAACGCTCATAACAATCGGGTCGGCAATATCGCCTGCCAGTTCGTACATCGGTCACGGGCGGGGGAGACTTGCGTAGCGAATCGCAAACTAACGGACCTGAGAACCTGAAATGCTTTGCTCTCCGCCGCCTGCCATACCGCCTCTTGAGGTACTACGTCAAATATTGTGACAAGTGCGGACCGATAATCAACGAAAATCTCTACAGCAGATAGGCTCAATGGAGCAGCTTTTCGAGGGTCAGGTATACCCCCTGCGCGAAAAAGGACCGATCCTTTCAGGCCGGTCCTTTTGAGATTCATCTTAAACACAGGCTGGATACCCGTGTCGGATAACGATCATTCTTCATCGGCACCCAGCTTGAGATCACCCAAGCCGGTCGATTGCTCGCCGCCTTCGAGGCCGCCGCGGAGGCCGCGTTTTTTCGGCTCGCTTGCCGCGGGCGCTTCGCATTATGATTTCATCGTTCGACTGCAACTGCCACGAAGCTTTATTGCGGGGTTGATATGACACGAGCGCAGCTTGGATTGGGATTGGCGGTTCTGACCGTGACCGCGCTCATCGCACCGGTCTGCAAGGGGGCGGAGCCGTCGACGTTGCCGGTGCTGCTGACCGACAAGTTGCAGGAACCGCCCATGCAGGAGGCGGCGTGGACGCCGCCGAAGGCGGATGTGCCGGAGGATGTGATCGCAGCCACAACTCGCTTGTTTCAGCAGGGGTTGGCTGATCCGCGGGGGTGTGAATATCGAAGCATCTCCGTTGGCACGGGCAGTTGCTGGTCGGGGGACGGCGGTGTGGTCCAGTGTCATGGCTGGGTGTTGCCGGCGACGGAAAAGGGTTCCCAGCAGTTTGCCGTCTGCTGGAATGGATTGATTTATCCCGCGCTCAAGGTGGGTGACAAGGCCGATTTGAAGGCGGATATCGACGCGGTCATCAAGGCCGACGAAGATGCCCGCGCAGCGACCGCGAAGGATAATCCCGATTTCCCGTTTATGCGATGGAGATCAGGTTGCCCATCTGAAGGTGAATCGACTTCGCAAAGTGCGATGCTTCCCCTAAAGGTCTCCCTGTTGCTGCGGCTGGGAGAAAGCGATCTGGCAGGTCGATATTGGAAATGCTGGACCGGTCCGGCGGCGAAGGAGGGCGAAAGGGTCGATTTCTACATCGAACTTGCCGAGGCGCTGAAGTGGTCAGCATTTGACCGCGCGGTGTGCGCGCATATGCGGGGCGATGATCATCTTGCTGTTTTGTCCGCCCAGCAGGCGATGACAATCAAGGAGCAGATCGACAAGGATCCGACCGCTAAGAAAAATGATGCGCTCGACGGCGGACGAGGCGATTACGCCGATGTGCTGCCGGCACTGATCGAAGATGACAAGCGGCGGATCAAACAGCCTCCGGTGGCCGATGCGATCAAAAGAGGTCAGTCGGCATATCCCAGCAAGGCAGGGTGGGTTGCAGCGTTGATCGCGAATCTGGAAGAGGTGAAGCACGGCAATACAGCCAGCCGGGCGGAGTCGACATCGGGTCTGACCCAGTTGTGATTGCCTTAGTGCAGTGCGGCGATGATGCAATGGAACCCTTGTTGGACTGCTTTGATCACGATTCCCGGCTCACGCGATCGGTTGGATTTGGGCGAGACTTTTCCCCCTACCGGTCGGTCGAGTCCGTTCACGACGCTGCTTTCGCGGCGATCAGCGGGATACTGCAAACCTCTTATTTCCCATCGGGATCGGCTGCGGAGATACGGGCGTATTGGAAAAAATTTAAGGGCCTGCCGGCAGATGAGCGTTGGTTCCGTATTCTCGCCGACGATGAATGCACTTACGAGCAGTGGATGCAGGCGATGACCAACATCTCGCGACCCGTCGATGTAAGGATATCCCCAGGAACTCTTTTCGGGTGCGGCACCTTCACAATGCCCAATCGTAAACCAGGCGAGAAACCGAAACTCAGCGGAGACCATCTTCGCCTCAAGCAAGATCCTTCTCTAGCGGATTTAGTGGCCAGACGAGTCGAGCAGATGAACCAGTGGGATATCGGCAACTCGAACCACGGCGACCGTGCTGCAAGTGCCGCTGACATGGCGATTGCACTTTCAGACTTGGAACCAGTCGAGGCGCTGCCAATTCTCAGAAAGCAGTTGAATTATTGCGTGGGCCTCTTCTCGGAATCGTTCGAAGCCGAATACGGCGAGCCGATGTTACCAAAAGTCGCCTCTATGGCGTCGGCAATGGCGGAGGCGGGGGATCGGTCGGGATTGAAAACCTACGGTGACTGGCTTCGCACGAAGGTGCGACCGGCAGGGATTGGCGCAGAGCCGGAAGATGTATTGGCTCCCCTATGGAAATTTCAGGATGACCCGGCCATTTTGGACACCGCCGAGCAGATGTTCAACGGACCTTCCGGCGACTGGAACCCGTTGCTGCCGCATGTCAACACCGGTTGGGGGCAGGAGGATTTGCTGCGGTCGCCGCTGCTTGGCATAAAAAGTTTTCACGATCAGATGCTGCGCGGGCTGTCGGATCAGACGCCGTATGGAACGATCACCATCGGCGCCAATCATGAAATCGAAACCAAGGAGGATAACAGCAGCGGCAAGACAACAGTGGCCTCGGGCGAAACGCACATTGCTCCAGTGGGATCTGTGATGCAACTGCGGATCTGCGATAAGTATGCGTATCAGATATCGCTGCTACAGGGTGCGCCGGAGATACAGGATTATTGGCCGCAGGCGGACCGCGATATGGCGGTTAAAGGGTGCGGCAGCTTTCTCAATACATATGCTGAACGACTGCGGTACAACGACAAATTCCAGGTCGAAGACGATTTCCCAATAAAGCAGGCATACCATCTGACATTTCCGCTGTTGAATCATTCCGCCAGCATCGCGGAGGCGAATTCGCGGACGGCGATCTTCTCGCTTGAGAATCAGGGAGAGCGCCGCCTGTTCAAACTGCCGGCAATACCCATGAAGGCGACTTGGGTCACGCTGAAGAAATATCCGTACGATCAGCAGGGCTTCGACACGGTAAAGAACCAATCCATTATCTCCCACGTCTTTCAACAGGACTGCTATGTCTGGCAGGCCGAGGAATTAATGGTTAACGGGGTATGGCAACGGTACTACGGCGTTGTTGGCCCGCACGAGGTGGAGAAAGTTCCCGCTGCCGAGATCGAATTTCCCATGAAATGGTGGGACTGGCCCCCGTTGGGCGGAGGCACCGATTGCAGTCTTCACCTGACCGGAGAGTCCGAGGATGTAACTCATGTCTCGCTGCCGGTGGGCAAGCCGATCACCATTCACCTGCTGCTACGCAATCGCCGTGGCGTTCCGCAGGAACTTCCTGCGCACCTTACGGCCAATCTGAAAGACGGAAAATTGGCCGTACATGCAGGTATAAACATTACCGTGCATCACATGTCCGATGAGCCCGATCCCCGCCGCGCTGAGGGCCCAGATGCCGGAATACTTTTGGATGAGAAACCGCTGTCCGATTTGCCATCGGAGCGGTCGAACGAAAAGAAACTCGTCGAAAGTGCCGATTCCTACGAGGCCGCTTCGCTTGACCTGCGTGATTGCTTCGACCTGACCAGACCTGGCCGCTACCGGGTCCGGATCAATTTTACCAAGCAAAGCGGACTGGGCGAAGGATCGACGCAGCAAATCGATTTTCAACTGAAGTGATAGAACCTGCGTCGCAGATGGTGACGTGCGGAAACGCGGCAAACGAAAATTGGGAAAACGATATGCAGGATTAGAAAAGGACCGGCCCTCGCAGGCCGGTCCTTTTCGCATTCATTAAAACCATGGGCACGATGCCCATGCTACTTTATCATTCTTCATCGGCACCCAGCTTGAGATCACCCAAGCCGGTAGATTGCTCGCCGCCTTCGAGGCCGCCGCGGAGGCCGCGTTTTTCTGCTCGCTTGCCGCGGGCTTCTTCACGCTGCTCTTCTTCCTGCTGCCACTGCGCGCGTTTGAGCGACAGACCGATCTTTCGTTCATCGCTGTCAACGCGAAGGATCTTAACGTCCAGATCCTGGCCGACCTTCAGCACATCCTCGGGTTTCTCGATCTTCTGATCGGAAATTTCGGAAATGTGCAGCAGGCCTTCGAGGCCCGGGGCGAGTTCCACGAAGACGCCGAAGTTGGCAATCTTGGTAACCACGCCCTTGACGACCTGACCGGGACGGTAGGCCGAGGGAATCGCATTGACCCATGGATCCTCCGTCATCTGCTTCAGGCCCAGCGCGATGCGCTGCTTTTCCTGATCGACGCTGAGCACAACCGCCTGAACGTTCTCGCCCTTTTTGAGCACTTCGGAAGGATGACCAATCTTCTTGGTCCACGACAGATCCGACACGTGCAGCAGACCGTCGATGCCTTCTTCGATTTCCACGAATGCGCCATAGTTGGCGATGTTGCGAACCTTGCCTTCGACAACCGAACCGGGCGGATATTTCTCTGCAACGCGTTCCCAGGGATTTTCTTCCACCTGCTTCATGCCCAGGCTGATTTCCTGCTTGTCCTTGTTGATTTCCAGCACCTTGACCTTCACGGCCTGATCCTGGGCGACCACTTCAGACGGATGGTTGATTCGCTTGGTCCAACTCATCTCCGAGATATGCACCAGTCCTTCAACGCCTTCTTCAAGCTTGCAGAACGCGCCGTAGGACATGATGTTGACCACGTTGGCGTCGTGAACCGAACCAACCGGGTACTTCAATTCGATATTTTCCCAAGGCGATGCGTCCTTCTGCTTCAGACCAAGGGCGATCTTTTCCTTGTCCTTGTCGATCGACAGAACCTTGACTTCCACTTCCTGATCGATCTTGAGGATCTCGCTGGGGTGGTTGATCCGGCCCCAGGACATATCGGTGATGTGCAGCAGACCGTCGATCCCGCCCAGATCGATGAACGCGCCAAAATCCGCGATATTTTTGACTGTTCCCTTGCGGGTCGATCCGATCTCAAGGCTTTCAAGAGTCTTCTTTTTCAACTCTTCGCGCTGCTGTTCGATCAACTTCCGACGGCTGATGACGATATTTCGGCGTTCTTCATCAATCTTCAAAATCACCGCATCGATATTGCGGCCGATCCAATCCGATATTTCGCCCGGACGACGGATGTCCACCTGCGAAGCGGGAAGGAACACCGGAACACCGATATCAACGAGAAGACCACCTTTGATTTTCTTGGTGACCTTGCCGGAGACGGGTTCGCCTTCCTTCTTAGATTTCATGATGGCTTCCCAGTTGATAATGCGATCAGCTTTTCGCTTGCTGATTCGCACAAGACCGGTGTCGCCTTCTACGTCTTCGAGCAGAACCTGGACTTCCTGTCCAATCTGCACATTTTCGGGATCGTCAAATTCGCTGCGCTCCAGGATGCCTTCGCTTTTGAGGCCCAGTTCGACCACAAAGTCATCCCCGGCGTGACTGGTAACACGCCCTTTGAGGATCGCCCCAGGCGTAAAATCCTGGACGTCATCGTTGGGAACCAGAACGGCCACATCGGTAGCGCCAGCGCCCAGGGCAGCGGTAACCGCCGCATCAGCATCGGCGTCGTAATCGTTGAGAGAGTTGATCAGGTTGAAATCGACCATACGGAATAAGGGGCGGTATCACCCGCCCGACCTTGGAAAGTTTGCGCGGCCCAGAAAACAAACGTCCACCGCCACGCGAGATGAACGTGCCGTAAACACGGAACCCCGAGACGGACCGTCCGCGCCGGGCCGAGCATTTTAGGAAATTGGCACGGTTATAGCAAGGAAATGTGCCAATCTTTGACGTCCCGAATTTCACGCGCGGGATTTCTGCAGCAGGGGCGGTGTCGTCGATTTGCAATTTGCCTCCCAAGCCGGGATTATCATATCCGCATGAAAACCCCGGCAATCGAGCCGCTGCTTCGGTGGAACCGAACGCCGCTTTTTATCTGTCTCCTGTTAACAGCCCTGGATGTCACTGGCTGCATTCACGAGCCGGCGATGCTCTCGCTGGTGCGCCAGAAGGTGATTGACCGGAAGGTGGTTGAGTATCCTTCGGGCTGCACACTCGTGCAGGTCGTCTCGGGCCTTAATTGCCCGACTGCGATGTGCTGGGACAGCGACGGCAACATGTTCATCGCCGAAAGCGGAATCGATGGTGCCGAGCCGCACATCTTCGGGTACCACAAAGACCATTCCTACTTCAACGTCTATCCCTGGAAGCGCCAAATTAGTTTTTTCCCAACCGGATTTGTTCTGTACGGTCCGATCGGTGGCATGGCTTCCTATGATGGACATTTGTACGTCTCGCACCGCGACCGGGACGGCAAAGGTGTTATCACCGCGCTCGGATTGGATGGCACACATAATACCATCGCAGCCAATCTCCCCGCTCAAGGTGACTACGGCGTCACCGATGTGGTCATTCATAATGGCCGGGTTTTCTTCGGTGTCGGAACCGCCACCAACAGTGGAGTGGTAGGCCTGGATAATTTCGACCTGTGGATGAAGCATCATCCGGAGGTGCACGATCAGGTTTATTCGCCGACGGATACGTCTTACAAAGGTCGTGGCTCTCGATATAACACCGAAAATCCCTATGCGGGTCTTTTCGCCCCAGATCTTGTTGTAACACCTCCCTTTCAGGCGTTTGGCCAAAGCAACGAGTCCCGCATTCGACCGAGCAATAAACCAAATGGTGCCGTCTATTCCGCCAGCGTTGACGGCGGAGATCTCAAAGTGGAGGGCTTCGGCTTCCACAATCCACGCGGGCTTGCCTTCGATGAATACAATCGGCTTTACCTGACCAACGATGGAATGGAACTGCGCGGCACTCGACCGATCTACGATGATCCCGATGCCCTCATCCGTGTCAGTCCAGGTGCCTGGCATGGCTGGCCGGACTACACCACTACCGGCAAACCGGTCAGCGACGAAAAATATCGCCCACCCGTTTCCATGCTGGTCAAATCAGGCTACGACGAGGTACTGCCGTTGCTCGATCAGGAGGCCAGCGGGCTTCGACTGCCCAATTTTGATGTGCTGGTATACGGCGTGTTTCCGTCTCTTTCCGGCGCGTCAAAAATGGATTTTATCCCCGCGACCGGACCTTTCCGGAATCTTCGCGGAGACGCGATCGTGGCCCTGAACGGTGACCGCACGCCGTTCGCCAGCAATGGGCTTAAGCTCACCTCGCGACAGGGGTTTAAGATCGTGATTGTCGACGACAGCAAAACGCCAAAGGATTTTGTCCACAACATCTCCGGAACACCCGCAAGCATGCAGGCATATGGCACGGTTGCCTTGGAACGACCCTGCGATGTGAAAGTCGGCCCCGACGGGGCAATCTATATCCTCGATTTTGGCCGCATGGAAAACGACTCCGCGCTGCCGCGGTATCACAACGGCACCGGTGCATTGTTCAAGCTGGCTGCACTGGACACGAAAAAAGACGACGAATCTAAATAAGCCGGCGTTTACTTTCCCTGTGGCGCAGGATATTCCGGTCTTTCGCCGTTTAACACCTTCATCACGTCGCGCACGACCCAACTCATATTTTCCATCGCGGTCGTCGTTCGAGCCGCCAGGTGTGGGCTCAGGAGCACATTGCTTAAACCCAGCAGCGGAAAATCGGCTGCGGGTGGTTCAGGGCAAAACACATCCAGGGCAGCGCCGGTCAATTTTCCGCAACGCATAACGGTAGCCAACGCCTGGGTATCCAGCACCTCGCCGCGGCTGGTATTGATAAGCACCGCGTCGGATTTCATCATGTTCAATTGTTCGCGGGAAATCAGATTCTCATTCCCGGGCCGCATGTCCACATGCAGAGTGAGAATGTCCGCCTGGCTATATAGCGTGGGTTTATCCACCGCCTTTGCCGGGAACTCCAACTGCGACTGCACGTCCAGCAGATCGTTGTATATCACCTGCATCCCAAATCCGTTTGCGGCAATTCGACCAACCCGGCGGCCGACCCGGCCCATCCCCAATATGCCAATTGTCATTTCATTCAACTGACGCCCCCGCACGGTGTCGCGGATCCGCTTGAACTCTTTCGGTGCATAGACCGCATCACGAAAAAACGCCCAGGGTCGCAGCAACTGAAGAAGATATCCGAATACGAAATCGCCCTACGGCCAGTGTGTTGGCGTCGGGCGTATAAACGACCTCCACTCCCCGGTTGCGGCATGCAATCACATCGATATTTTCGATCCCCACACCGCCTCGGCCAACCACCTTCAACTTTGGTGCTCTTTTCAAAAACTCGGCTGTTACCTTGGTGTATGTACGCACCAGCAAACCTTCAGCGGACTGAAGCTCATCAAAAAACGATGGGTCCGCCGCTGATATTTCCAGCACATTCGCCCGCTCGCGTAGCCAGGCAAGCGGAATCGGATCTGAACCTTCGATGACCAAAACACGGGGACCATTTTGAGTGGACATGAATGTGTTATAAGCAATCGGCACAATCCAGACGAGTGCGATGTACTTACCGGCATTCTTTGGTCATATAGTGCGACCATGATCATCAATCCATTTGACCACACCGGACCCCTGCTGCTGCCGTCAATTTTGTCCGCGGACTTTTCCAGGCTTGGATCCGAGATCACCGAAGTTCTCGACGGCGGCGGGGACTTCCTGCACCTGGATATCATGGACGGTAACTTCGTCCCCAACATCAGCTTCGGTCCGCATGTCACCGCCGGAGCACGCAAAGCCACCGCCTGCTACCTCGACTGCCATTTAATGATCAACGAACCGCTTCGATATGCTCAACCATTGATCGATGCCGGCGCAAATGGCATCAACTTCCACGTCGAGGCAGTCGCCGACCCCCTGTCGACCGCCCGCGCGCTGAAAAAGTTGAACTGCAAAGTCGGCATAACAATTCGGCCAGCTACACCGCTAGAGGCGATATTACCGGTCCTTGATGAAGTCGACATGGTGCTGGTTATGAGTGTCGTGCCCGGCTTTTCCGCTCAGAAATTCATGCCTGAGGTGCTCCCAAAAGCAACCGCTGTCAAAAAACGGCTTCGTCCAGACCAACGCCTGGAAATGGACGGCGGACTTAAGTCCGATAACATTCGTCAGGCCGTCGACGCTGGCGTTGACTGGTTCGTCGTCGCCAGTGCGATATTTGATCGGCCTGACCGTGCCAAAGCTATTGCAGAGCTTCGTGCGCACATGAAAATCTGACCTGCAAAGGACAAGCTGACACCACCGACCGACGCAAAAAAACTGTTGCTTCCGTCCGATAACCCATGCCACTGAGACCAGGGCCGGATAACATAGGGCCCCTGGGCCGACATTGACGATTTGTTATCGTACGGAACCCGACCCAAGACTCGGTCGTAGGAATTGTTTCATGGCCGCTGATCAAAAGCCCAAAGCAGCACGCGAAAGTCGTAGCACGCCCGTGCTTATTCCCCAGGGCGTCCTCGCGGGCCAGTCGGATGTACCGCTGGATCGCCCGGTTACCACGGTCGGTTCGAACGAAAACGCGCGGCTGCACCTGGTCAGCCGAACCGTCAGTAAAGGCCACGCGATTTTCGTCAATTCCAACGGCTCCACTTATGTTGCCGACATGGCAAGCCGAACCGGCGTCCTGCTGAACGGCAAACTTGTTAAAGATGCCGAGCTGAAAACCGGTGATCGCGTCCAGATCGGAAAATTCGTTTTCCGCTACCGTTCGCCCGCTGCCACAGCACCGCCATCTCCTCAGCTTGAACCGCCAGCGGCCTCGGTCATCGTTGTCGGATCACCCGCGGTGGCAGTGAGCGGTCGAACCGTCATCATCGGTCGGCGGGAAACCAGCGATGTGCCGATTCCGGGGGATTCGGGCGTTTCTGCCGCCCATGCAGTCATATTTCAGCTGGACGGTAGCTGGTATATCCGCGACCTTGGCTCCCGCACCGGCACGGTTGTTAACGGCAAGCCGATCCATCAACAGGAGCTGAAATTTGGCGATCGTATCGCTGTCGGGTCTTCAACCATTCTCTTCCAGCCCGGTGCGCCAGCCGCTGCCGATCCCGAAGACTCCGGCGTATTGGATGTCACCAGCGACTTTGCACAGGATACCGAGCAGGACATTCAAGAAGACGTCGAACGCATCCCAGCGCCGGCTGAGGATGAGATCCCGATGTCAGACCCGATCGTCGCCGAGCATCTAGTCAATTGGAAATCCGCTTTCCCGCCATCACCCGTCGAGCCGGCTGAAGAGGATCTGTCCGCTATTCCGCTTGCTGAATCACCTGTTCAGGACTCATCGGTGGAAGCGCCCCGCTCGCAAACCGCGGAAACCGGTGGCGCGATACCGTTCGATTTTGATGATGACTTTGCGCTGCCACTCGAAGAACTACCAACTGAAGTTTCCACGGCGGATGCACCGCTCCCCGTCGAGCCCGAACCAGCGGATGAAACATATACCGCAGAAATTGCAAACCCCTCAGACGCGGTTACTGCCGAGCCTGACCCGGCCCCAACCTCTGCGGAATCTGAATCCGAGCAGGGTGCAGATCCGCTGCTTCGCGATCAATCTGACAGTGAGGCTTTGCCGCTTGAAGAAGTCGAAGCGGTGCCTACCGAATCCACACCCGCGTCAATCCCGTTGGCTGATGCATCGCCAGAGCTGATCGAGCCCGATCCTGTCGAAGAAATTACGAACGACAAGTCGATTGAGACTCTCGAAATTGATTCGAACTTGGTGGCAGTTGAAAAAGCCGCGCTGCCCAGCGAACCGATTATCGAGGATCAGCCGCTGCCAGTTGATTTCGACCCCGCCATCTCGGGCACCGAATCCACCGTTGTACCCTCAGCGGTCTCCGAGCCGGAATTTGTTGCAACTGAGGACGTATCAGCATCGATCCCGGAAACAATCGCTGCCGAACCTGTCGAAATCGACCAGGTTCCGGAAGCGGTTACACCGTCGGTGACCGCCCCGATCGTGGCCGCGCCAGTTGTCGATCACCTGCTCGATGAAGTCGACGATTTTATCTTTGTTCCTACAGATGAATCATCTGAACCGAACGCGGTCCCTGACTTCATGTTCTGGGGCGATCCTGAACTGGACGAAGTTACCGAAAAGGTGGTCGCGGAGAGTGCTTCAGCAGCACCCGCTCCAGCCGTTGATGAGCTTTCCACGCCCGCTGAGAAACAAGATCATTCCGATGACGATCGCCCTGATCCACCGGCGCCACCTTCTGCGCCAGTTGACGAACCGGTTAGTGACTCTGCCGAGCCGGCGTCCGCGATTGAGGAACATCCGTCAGCCTCAGGCACTGAGCATGTGCCAGAGGATCTTCACGTTCCTCAACTCGATGCAGAGCCGCTTGATTCATCTCCCGAGCTCGATCCGTTTAGCGCCGAGCTTGATCAGCCAGACATTTCTCATGTAGATGACAACGCCCCTCAAGCAAGCCCATTAAACGTCGAGATTAATTCGCCCCGAGTTGAATACACCGCGCCGGTCGATGAAGCCACCGCGCATTCCGCACCGGTTATTGCGGATGCCCCTCAATGGTCGGCCCTTGGCGACGACGAATCGCCCATTGATGCCACGCTCCTCGTGCCGACGATCGCCGACGCGGAACTCAGTGCAGAATTAGAGCCCGAACCTGCACCGACGGTTGAATTTGAAGATGCTGAGCCAGCGGAGATCGAATCTTCAATCGCCGACTCAGCAGAATTTTCTGCTGCAGTTGTAATGCCGGAACTCTCGCAAAACGACGTTGATCCGATGGGCGACGTTGAATCGGAACCTCAGGCTGCAGTTCTCGATGTGTCAATTGAACCGGACTGCGCTCGACCTCAGCGACTTTGCCGCAGACGATCTAGTAGAGCTGACAGCTGAATCGCCTGTAATCAACGAGGATTCCGAGACCGCTCCGGTCGACGCCGCGGAATCGCCGCTCGTTGATGCTGCCACGGTCGGGGATGATTTGCTTGAGCCAGAGTTCGATCTCGAGGATCTGGTTGCCCCCACCACTGCCGAGCCAGAAACCTCCAGCATCGACATCGGTGAAGACACGTTCCCGATCCCGACGGTTTCCGAAACACCGGCGCAGCTGACTACTCTGCAATCGCCAACGCGGACTTTGATTCGATCGCTGACGTCCCGGCGGAGGAATCGATCCAACTTTCCGAGGAACTGGTCGAACCTGCCGCGCCGCTTCCGCAGCGCGTCGCAGAAACCAACGAATCTGATCTGGATTTCCTCGACTTTGGAGAAGCACCCGCCGACGAAATTGCTGATACCGCTACAGCAGAACTGCCCCCGTCAGATGAAGTTGCCCCGCCGGCTACCGTAGATCCTGAAATATCTGCTGCCGATGCACCGCTGTCCGGTGAGGAACTGCCACCCGGCCCGGCAGTAACCCCGCGTCGTGGTCCTTCGTTGTTTGGATTCAATTTCGATGGCGGCAGTTTTCTCGGTGGGATGCCGATTTCTCTGGCGGACAAATCAGCCATCCCATCTCCGCTTCCTCGTGAAACGGGCGCGGTAACTTCTCCCCCCCCGACAAGCTCGACATCGTTTGATTCTAACGTCACCAAGCCCACTGGCCTCGGTGGCAGGCTTCACGCTGCTGATGCGGTTGAATCACCAACCGCCCCTGCCGCATCGACGTCCGCGTCCGTGCCGCCGCGGCCGATGCCCCGGCCAGCGGTGCCTCCTGCCATCGATCGACCGGGCATAGCGTCGCTCAGCGGTCTTGTCAGTGAAGCACGTTCAACCGCTGGCATTCCTGTGATCCCGCCGGTTGCCAAGAACGCCGCCGCTTCAACCGCCGCCGGGCTTGGACTTACCGGATCGCCAAAGTCTGGTGGAATCGGGTCGCGCAATGTCGACGTTTTTTCACAACTCTCCGAACCTATCGGCGTCGAAGTCTTCGGAGGCCGCCCCGGTGACCCAAATAAATTTGTTGTTCCCGATACCGAAAAAGCAGCAACTGCGGAACCGGACGCTTTAGAGCAGCAAACAGGCACCGATCCCCAGGTCGCTGAAGCGCCAGCCGATACCGAGGCACAGCCTGACACACTCCCCGAGCCGGCTGCGCCTCAGCCTGCGCAACAGCAGGCGTTGCGCTTGCCCACCTGGATCGGACTCATGGTGATCGTACCGGCCATCCTCTGGGTCATGACGAATCGATTCGTGAGCGAGAGCTATACCTACGTCGGCACGTTAAGTTTTGCCGGTCTAAAGAACCAGCAACCGGTAGATGCCCACGATTTTGTAGAACGTCAGAAAAAACTACTGCTCTTTTCGGCCAGTGAAGACATTCGAATCCGGGCCCAGGCCATCCTGCGGAAAGATGGTCATCCTGACGGATTCACCAGTGATCCGGATCAATTCGCCCAGTATGTGCGAAACCAGGATCTGGTGTTCAATGACAATACTCTGGAATTCACGCTCAGCTGGCCTGACAACCAGCTGGCGGCTGAGCAGGTTGAGGCCGTGTTGCTCGCGCTGGCGCAAAGGGACCAGGATCTGAAGGATCAAAAAGAACAGGCTCGCCTCGACTCCGGTGCCGCCAAAGCAAAAGTGGATGCGATCAACGCAAAACTCGCGCAACTGAGAACTGATCACCAGACGCTCGCCGAAAAGGCAGATGACCGGCCGGATGTTGTTACCTTAAACGACACAGATCAGCGTGTGCTGGATCTTACCGGACAATACACAGGCGCGGTAAAAGTGCGAACGACCAGTGAGTCGATTCTTGCTGAGCTGAAGACGCAGGATCCATCCAAGCCGATCGATCCCAATACGGATAAGGAAATCGTGGCGTTGAAACAACGTCTCGACCCGCTGAACCAGCAGATACAAATCGCCAGAACTAAAGGCGGCATCAATGCCGCAGCAGCGCCCCGGCCTGGGCACCGACGTTTCCGTCGGCGCTACGACGCAGCCCGATGCCGCCAACGACCCGTTGCTTGCAGCACTGCAGCAGCAGGCTGACCTGCTGACCGGAAAAATGCAGCGTCGCCGTGATGAACTTGCCGTCCTGGCAGCGGTTCCCCCTGAGCAGTGCGCGGTAAATCTCGCCAGCGCGATCGAGAATCTCAGCATTAAAGTAACCGGGTTGCAAAAAGCAGAAAACGATCTCAAGGCCCAGCTGGACCAGGCCACCGCCAGCGCGAAGGCGAACCACGATCGTCTTGATGCGGCTAACATCGCCGAGGTGCAGAAGGAAGAAAAATACCGGGAGATCGGCGACGCCGAACGCGATCTTCAGGCCGCCAATGACACCTGGTCAGCCAAGGAAGCCGCCTACAGCAACTGCATCACCGTTGAAAATGCGCCCGCGGTTCAGTTTGTAAAATCGACAGAGCTTCGAAAGACATTTCTCATGGCCGGTTCCGCTATCACCTGGTTTATCTGCGGGCTGCTGGCTATCGGTGAACTACGACGCCCCAAAGTCATTACCGGCATCCGGCCCGCAGCGGCGCCTCGTATTAACGCACCTGCCCGCGTAATCCCCTGGCCGCAACCCCATCAACTACAGGGCCTCAAGGCGGGTGGAAACGCGCAAAACCCAATGGCCGAACCCGAACAGGCTCTTGGGATCTAAGCCCCTTTTGCCTCGGCCGCAGGTGAGATTACGACCTGCAGTACGCGGTTTTTCTGTACTGCTGTTACTTTCACCGTGTACCCCGCCAGATCAACCGCATCTCCCGTGCGGGGCCAACGCTTGAGCTCGCGAACAACGTAACCGCCGATCGTGTCGACATCGGACAGATCCAGATCCTCGGGAATCGTCAACTGTTCGCGCAGCTCATGAAGCGGGTATTGACCATGGACGCGAACGGCATCGCCTTCTCTCACAAACGGCTGCGGGTCAGCCGTATCAAATTCGTCTTCGATCTCACCGACGATTTCTTCCAGCACATCTTCCAGCGTGACGATCCCAAGTGTCGAACCATATTCGTCCACCACAACA
Organism: uncultured Phycisphaerales bacterium; assembly: GCA_963792535.1. GTDB lineage: Bacteria > Planctomycetota > Phycisphaerae > Tepidisphaerales > Tepidisphaeraceae > CBDAQA01. The sequence goes on along the minus strand of CAWBWQ010000003.1, from coordinate 62,890 downwards.
GCCATATGAATCTGCCGGGTTTGAAATTGACGCAACAGCCGCGGCACCGGCAGGAGTTCGGGGACAAACAACACGTCCCGTTTGATTTTACGCAGATCGATATCACCCGCGCCGATGACATGCACCGCGGATCCCGGTGCGCCGTCGGCTATTGCAATCGCTTCCCCGGCGGCGGTTTTTGCGTCGGCGAAACGCAGCTTGCCCGGTGCCAGGTGCAGATGCGCAAAAAGATCCTTCATATGAACCATGCCCACGACGTGATCGATATCTCCTTCGCATAACGGCAGTCGCGTGTAGGCGCTTTTCTGAACCGTGCGCAGTACCTGGCCGATCGGCTGATTTAACGTGAGATAATCGACGCGCAGTCGAGGCGTCATGATCTGGCGCACTTTCAGTTCGCCGAATTCGAACGCGCCGGTCAGCACGGTCTGGCTTGCCTTGCTGATGGTGCCCGCTGCCACCGCCTGCATGAGCAGGGCCCGCAGTTCCTCCTGCGAGTGGGCAAGTTCTCCACCCCCGGTCTCGTGTGCCGGCACTCCCGCGAGGCGCAGCACACCGTTGGCTGATGCGTTCAGCAGCCAAATCGCGGGATAGAAAAGATAAGTGAAGATAATCAGTGGAGCGGCGAGCGGAATCAAAATTCGATCGGCATAACGGATCGACAGATTTTTTGGCGCTTGCTCACCAATCACAATATGCAGCGACACCGCAATCGAAAAAGACAGCAAAAAAGCGACGAGATGTTTCACTTCGCTTCCCAGGTGCAGCAGGGACGTGAGCGGCTCAACCAGGCTTCCCACCGCTGGTTCGGTGACCGCCCCAAGCGCCAGTGCCGCCAGCGTGTTACCCAGTTGGCAGCTGGAGAGATACAGCCCCAGGTGGTTCTTAACCTGCAGTGCGGCCCGCGCGAGAATACTGTGTTCTGCGCGTGGTTTAAGTTGGCCCACCCGCGCACTGACTGCCGCGAATTCAACCGCCACAAAATAGGCGTTCAGCACTACCAGTCCGAGGGTCGCAAGGATTTTCAAGAAGATTGACACGGCTCGCGTTTGTACCGAGAAGCACGCGTACATGGAAGATCGTGATTTGTAGAGAGATGCGCCAAATCAGTCGTGCAATGGCCGAAGGGCCGCGTAGCAGCACAACTAATGAGTGATTTATGATCTTTATTCCTTGTGTACCGTCTTTACCACAGGATAGAACTCGCCGCCGTATTTTCGAGCATCCGATACGGGCTCGGGCACAGGCGGCGGCGGGGCAACCACGACGGGTGCCGTCGCCCGCACAGTACTGCGCGGAGGCGCAGCGGGCGCGACAGCGCTGTTATGACCTTAACCGGAGTTGGTTTGCTCATACCGAAGTGTTGCAGCACGCTTAACGCCAGAGGCCAGGCGACACCAATCATGGAAAAACCCGCCACCGGGGGCAGAATCCATCTTACCTTCGGCAATTCCCACCAGGCATACTGATAGTGAAGCTGCGCTTCGGGAATCGCCGAAACGGCCTTGAGAAAGTCTATGACGGTTGGGAATGTCTTCTGCCCGCCCAGTGCTTGTTTCAGCGCTTCTAACTGGCGCATTCGAAAGGGATTTTCAACCAGCTTTTTGTTTTCCCGAACCGTATATCCGGGAAGATACGGAGCGGCCGCCGCGTATTTGAAAGGACGCCATTCCTCGTAAACAATTTTTGGCCCGATCACCTTCAGCGGGTCCACGGGTCGAAGCCCCACGAAATAAGACCGCCCGGTGACCCAGTAGGAATGTTCTGCATCGCCTGCCAAAGGTGGATGCACCGTCACATCGCGGAGCATCGGCTTGTCTTTATGCCATGACGCGGCCATACGTGGCAAACTGCCAAATTTCGTCAGCGAAATCACCGCATTTTCGAATTCGCCTTGTTCTATAGTATCGCGCGGCTGCGTATCAAATGCAGGCCCGCTCCAGACGACAACGCAACTAAAGGCAAAGCCCGCGATCAGGCCCGCCAGCATCCATTGCCAGGTTTTGACTTCCTCGATCTCCATGTGCAATTCCAAACGCTCTGGATGCGAAAAAGTTCCCCGGCAAAATCCACTTGGTTCCCGTAGCTCTCCCTTTTATTACAACCAAGCCGTGCGAAGGTTGCGAAAGGCGGTCGATATTTTACAGTTACCCCGGCACGATCGCATCGGCTTCGATCTCGATCTGAGCTTCGGAATCGATCAGTTTGCTTACCTGCACAATCGTCGTTGCCGGTCTGATATGCGCGAATACTTCGCCATGCACTTTAGCAACTTCCTCCCATTTGGATACGTCCGTAACGTACATGCGTGTGCGTATCACCTGATCGATTTTGCCCCCCAGGGCTTCGATTGCCTTTTGGATCACCAGCAATGAGCGTCGCGTCTGCTCGGCCAAGTCGGGAGAATACTTACCGTCTGCTCCGACGCCGACCGTGCCGGTTACCGCGATTAAGTTTCCGCTGCGAACCGCGCGGCTATATCCCATCAATGGTTCCCATTTGGATCCGCTGCTCGCCGTCGCGCGACCCGCAAGGATTTGCGTGGTGATATTTATATTCTCAGACATGGCTCTCCCATTAAAAGTTGCTTTTACTGTAGGGAGATAGCGGAATTTGTAAAACGCTCATCTTTGTGCGCGAAATTTGCGGTATTTTTGAACGCTGACCAGCACTTCCGCTCCGCACCCCAAATCCCTACAATTGGCCAGTCTTATGCCAACCAATGTTGATATACCGGCTTTGGGTGAATCGGTTCGCGAGGCAGTGCTCATCAAGTGGCACAAATCTGACGGTGACGCGGTCACAAAGGACGAGCCCTTGTGCGAACTGGAAACTGACAAGGCCAACGTCGATATTCCATCGCCCGCCGCGGGTGTTTTCCGCAAGGTGAAAGACGCGGGGCAAACCGTTCAAATCGGTGAAACTGTCGCGCGGATCGACGATGCCGGCAGCGCGGGCAACGGAAGCGCTGCTTCCAAACCCGCCACCAGCGCGCCCGCCGCAACCCCTTCGGCTGTTGAATCGACTCCAGTTCCGTTCACTTCGAAACCAGATGAGTTGAGCCCCTCGGTTCGACGCCTGGTTGAAGAAAACAAACTGGATCCCGCCGCGATTTCAGCAACCGGTCCGGGTAATCGCATTACCAAGGAAGATGTGCTGAAGCACATCGAAAATGCCGGTGCCGATGATGAGACGCCGGACGTGGTGCCCGTGGCGGCAAAGCCTGCCGTCAAGGCAGTCGCGCCGCGTGTTGAATCGCCGGCAACGCCCGCGCAACAACCCCCTGCAACAACCGCGCTCACCTTCGACACCGACGGCACACGCCGCACGCCGATGAGCAAGATGCGCGGCGCAATCGTGCGCCGATTGGTCGAAGCGCAGCATACAGCCGCCATACTCAGCACGTTTAACGAAGTCGACTTAAGCGAGATCATGGCGCTCCGTTCCCGCTATAAGGACCGCTTTCAGGAAGTGCACGGCATTGGCCTTGGCTTTATGAGTTTCTTCGCTCGCGCGGTTTGTCTTGGCCTCAAGGAATTCCCCCGCATCAATGCCTTTCTTGAAGGCAATGACATTGTCTACCACAACTACGTTCACCTTGGCATCGCTGTCAGCACCGATCGCGGTTTGTCAGTGCCTGTGCTGCGTAACGTGCAGGATATGTCGTTTGCGAGGATTGAAAGCGAAATCAAGCGCGTCGCCACCGCTACCCGCGATAACCGGCTAAGCATTGCTGAACTGTCGGGTGGAACGTTTACCATCACCAACGGCGGAATTTTTGGTTCATTGCTCAGCACTCCGATCCTAACCCCGCCGCAGAGCGGAATCCTTGGAATGCACACCATCCAAAAACGCCCGATCGCCGTGGGTGACAAAGTTGAGATCCGCCCGATGATGTACCTGGCCCTGAGTTACGACCACCGCCTTGTGGACGGGAAAGAAAGCGTCAGCTTCCTGGTTCGCGTGAAGCAGTATCTGGAAGATCCAGCACGCCTGATGCTCGAGGTGTAAGTTGGCTGTCGCGCGGCAGGGACCCTGAAGTCTCGTGTGGCGCGCTATAGCTGGTGAACAATCGAGAGCTACTTCCGAACCGCGAAATACTTTTCAAGTATGGCGTCGAACATCCGATCGGGGATAAGCCGTTTGGCAATCGCGCCGCTCCTGGCGTCTTTGCCGACAAAATATCTTGTCCTGGGTGTGCGATCCGTAAGACACGCCGCCACCGCCCTCGCCACCGCATCGGGCGAAATAGCTCCTGCATGGGCGCGGCGAGCCGCAGCAGTGACACCGTCAATTAAATCGCCGTATAAAACACGTGCGGGGTGATCCGGTTTCATATCGTCCACGTTCGAATGTGCCTTGTTCCAGATTGGTGTGTCAATGGCACCAGGGTTGACCGAGCAGACATGAATCCCCTGGCGCTTCACTTCAAGTCGAAGCGAATCGCTCAATGACTCAAGTGCATGTTTCGACGCTGTATAGGGACCGAGAATGGGCTGGGCGATGCGACCGGCGATGCTGCTCATATTGACCAGACGGGCTGCCCATTTCCCGCGAACTCCCACATGTTTTCGCAGCAGCGGCAGGGTCGCCTGCGTAACAGCGATCACCCCGAAGAAATTGACCTCGAACTGTCGGCGCCAATCGGCCATCGAGACATATTCAACCGGACCGACCACGCTGATACCGGCGTTGTTTATCACCCCACACAAACCTTCATCACCAGTCAATTCAGTGAGCTGTGCGACGGCATCCCCGATACCTGAATTATCCGTCACATCGATGCGTATCGCAGTTACGTGTCCCCCTAAGGCGTTGAAGCCAGCCGCTGCTTCTTCGATGCCGCGACCGTCTTCGTCGCGACGCACACCGGCGAACACATGAAAACCAAGACGCGCAAGCTCCAGCGTGCAGGCTCGACCGATACCGGTGCTGGCTCCAGTAATGAAAACGAATCGGCGACTAGATGAATCTGGCATCCGCCGATACATACCGGGAAAGTGAAAAGGCCGAAACCCGCAAATGTACCGAGGAAAAATGTTGTGTCATGGATGCTGCACCTTCACTGTCGGAGGGAGGTTTTAGCCTGGGTCGTTTCGCGAGGCTCTTTTTTTGCGACTCAAATTTGGCGATGATCCAAGGCATGCCGAACTTTACTCAACCGCCTGTTGAACTACGCAAAGCCGTTATCCCCGCCGCGGGGCTGGGAACGCGCATGCTCCCTGCTGCCAAGGCGGTTCCCAAGGAGCTTCTGCCAATTCTGGACCGACCCACGATTCAGTATGTGATTGAGGAAGCATCGATCGCTGGACTGAACGATGTGCTTCTGGTCACCTCGTCTCAAAAGCCTGCTTTATTCGGTCATTTTCAGGAAAATCAGGAACTGTCAGAGCGTCTGCGCACATCGGGAAAGGCTGCATTGCTTCGATCCATTGACGATCTGATGAAGCAGGTCGCCATCAGCACGGTGCTGCAAAATGAGCAGCGCGGACTCGGCGATGCGGTCCTGCGGGCACAAGCCCATGTCGGCAATGAACCGTTTATGTGCCTGCTGGGCGATACGATCTTCAGTGGGGGCGCGGGCCCGGCATCGCAGCTGGTGGCGGCTTATCGAGAGCTTGGCACCTCGATCATCGGCCTGGAAGAAGTACCACCGGAAAAAGTGGGTCGATACGGAATCGTCGGTGGAACCAGCATCAGCGACGGTGTCATTCGCGTGAATCGCCTCGTTGAAAAACCATCAATCGATCGCGCGCCCAGTCGCCTCGCAATCGCGGCTCGTTACATTTTAACCCCGGCTATTTTTGATTGCCTGTCCGATGCCAAGCCGGGACTCGGTGGGGAAATTCAGCTCACCGATTCACTGCAGGCGCTTTGCGATCGCGAACCGATGCACGGAATCGTGCTGAAATCAAAACGTCACGACATCGGAAATCCAATCGACTGGTTAAAGACCAATATCAGTTACGCCAAGGCAGACCCGGTCATCTGGAAAGAGATCGAACCACTGCTTTGCGCGTTGCTGGCATGAACGCGCATCGCGCGCTTTATTTTTCTATAAGATTTTGCATGAACGCGCGCAAGCAGAGTTGACGATCGAAATAGATAGGCTATCTTCAGAACACGAACTGATTATTTCATGGCGGACCGAAGGTGGTGGCTCCCTTTCGGTCCGCTCTTTTTTTACACTATTATTTTTATCGCTCCGCGATCACCTGAACTACCGCCTGCTTCGGGTCTGTCGTCAACGTGCTGGGATTGGCAGAGTCGGCAACGAGACTGGTCACCGCTTTTAAGGTCGCAGCAGGAACGGCTGCTGGTTCACTGTCGCGCTCACCGAGTTCGACACCCACCACCTGGCCGTGCTGAAGCAGCGGACCACCAGGCAGGCGCGGGGGTATGTCAAATCGAACCGTCCAGGCATCAGTGCCGGCGTCGGCGGTGACACTTAAACTTTTTGCAGCAGGATTGAACAGATCCACCTCAGGATAGCTGAAGCAGGAGAGCGCACCAGCGGCCGGCGCGCTGGCAAGCGAAAGGCAGCGGAAGTGTGCCCCATCCACTTTCAAAAGAGACAGACCGTCCCCATGGGCAGACCGCAGAACCGTCGCGGGCATGGATTGGCCATCGGCTGTTTCGATGGTGATGGTGGTTGCATCTTCAACCACCGCAGCGGAAGTAACCAGCACATCAGGAGCGATCGCAAACCCAACCGCGTAACGTGTCAGATGCTTTGAAGCAGGGGGTGTTGGATCCGCAGCGGTGGTTTCGGCGCCGGAGCAGAAGCCGCCGGTGCAACGGCGGCGACATCGGGCTTTACAGGATCGACTATGTCAGGCTTCACCCGCGGCGCGGTGCAGCTGATGCGACCACGTCATCAGGTTTGCGCGGCACTACCGCCACCGGCGCCGGTGTGGCAGGCTTTGCTTCTGCTAACGCGACAGGCATTACCAGATCGGAGTTTTCGACGATGATTTCAGGTGGATAAGTTGGTGAAGGAACCTCGGCAAGTTCCTGGTTGACAGCGTCGTAGTCCGTTTGCGCCTTTTCCTGCCGCAAGGTTGCCTGATCGAGCCTGTTTTGTGCCTGGCGAATTCTAAAATCCGGCATACGAATCAACACACGTTCCAGCTGATTCAATTCAAGCTGCGCAACCTGCACTTCATTATTGGCGGTCTGCAATTTCGCCGCAGCGGCGTCCACGCGAGGTTGAACCCGCAGGCGTGCGGATTTTTTTGTCGCCACCTCATCGGCACTCAGCCAGTCAAGGCCCCAGCGCTTCTGTCCTTGGCGCGTTGCTTCCAGCGCCGAATTCAACTTGGCATACAGCTTGGCGCTCTTGATACAGGCTGCTCTTGGTGGCAGATGAATCAGCCTGAGACAACGCGATCGCCAGCGCGTTGATCATTGGTTCGTCCAGGGGCTGATTGTGCGCCTTAGATAGGCGCACAGAAACTTCACCGCGCGCATGACGTTGTGATTGGAGACCAGCGACGAGGCCAGCGCCAAGACGAGGCTGCGATCCAAAGGCGGGTTCAGCGCTGCTATTTCAAGAGGTGCGACCGCTTTAGACGGCTTTCCAAGCGCGACATAGGCAAATCCCAGCCCGCGCCCCGCAAGGGCGTTCTTCGCATCAACACTCAACGCGTCCTTGAACGCATCGCGAGCGTCCCCGTACTCGGCTGCGGCCATGGCGTTTTCACCTTGCTCGATCAGCTTATTCACCGTTCGCGGGTCCAGCGTCTTGCGTGCAACCGGTACTTCGGGAGAGCCAGGGAACCCGGGTTTGACGGACGCCGGTCTAACCAGCGCGGTGGAGGAAACCGCAGGGGCAGCAGCGGGGGGGTGATCGTATAAAACGCGTTTTACCTTATCGAATGGCAGCGTAACCGGGCCATCTGGTGTAACGATGGTGTAACCGTCATCGGTTTTGGTAATGGGCCCCACCATCATGTCACCGTCGGTGGTTACCAGGGAATCAGCCGGTGCGCGGGCAGCGGTTAGCAGCACGCAGGAAGCGAGCGCAGACCCCAGTAGCAGATTAAGTTTCCGTCGATGCATCTACAAAGTCCCCATGCATTGCGGCAGCACGCAGTAGACCACCATTGTGCAGGCAATTTTTCAAAATAACAAGCTGGCTCCAACGCCTTGCAGGCTCATCCGTTGAAATGAAACCGATAACACGATCTTCCGTTGTAACGCAGTTACGCTACACTTATTTGACATCGGGGTCCGATAAAAGTGGTGATCAGCGCAAAAACAGGAGAAGAATTTGATGTCGAATCCATTTGCGGCCTTCTGCGATGACTTTTATGTGAATATGCGACTCGGCTCACAGCTGAATCTCCCGCACCAACGCGAAACTTTGCTCCATTTCTTTGAACGAATCCAAAAAGACTTCCCGGGCATGTCGCGGTTTCGAAAAACCGATGCCGGTGAATTTAATCTGGAAGAAGACCGTGCCTCACACAGCTACCGCTGGGCAAGTGTGGAACCCAAGCGACTGGCCAGCGGACATGTCAATCCGGTGTCGATCGATGAATCGCTGAAGCTGCATCAGCTTCTGCTTCAGCTTGCGCCCTTCCACATGGGTATCAGCCCGATAGAGATCGATTATCTGGATATCCTGTTTGGATTTGATTTGTCGTTCAGCGGGAATCACGACGACATCATTGCCGACAGTTTATTCGCCGATTCACCGCTGGCCTGCCTGACAGAAGAACGCGGATCACGCGCTGTCGACTTTCAGCCGTCGGTGACGGTGGCTTTGAGTGAAGACTGCCGCCTTCAGGCTCGGATTGACGTGGTTACCCGCACCAACAGCTACCAGGTACGCACGGGAGATTACAGCGACGACGTCATCAGCGTTTACCTCATTCTGCGAAGGTACTGGGGCGACCGGCCCAAGGAGCCAATGGACAAGATGCTCCCGCAGATGGCAGAGCGCGCTGAAGATCTATGCACGAAATATCTGCTACCCAGGATTCTAAAACCGATCAGCTCGGCGATTGCATCGCGCTCTTAAATTGTTTCCAAGCCATTGATCGAGCGTGAGAGAGACGAAAAGCCCGAATGTCTTTTCCAGGCCGCACCCAAGCCGTCTATCGGATTCTGGCTAGAAAAAAATGCTCGACACTACCGATCAACTTCGCCAGCGACTTCAGACTCTGCTCCAGCAGACGGAGTGTGACCGCTCGGCGTTGGCTTTGCCCGAGATGGAAGAGGGGCGGGCGATCTATCTAAACCTGTTTGACTCGCTTACTGAGGCCCTGCACAATCTGGAACATTCCTCGGCGGTCGAAACCGGCGGCGATCAAGATCCGACCTGATTCCTGAGATTATTGCTATGTCAGAGGCGAAGATTCCTCCAACACAAAGCGAGATTGTCGCCAGACCTTCATGGGATTACCGGTGGAGACGTTTTACGCTGGTCGTGGTGATTTTCGGTTACGGGCTCTGGTCGCTTTACGACGGCTACGTCCACATGCCGCAGGTTAATCAGCAGGCGAAAATCGATCATCCTGGAATAGAGATCCTCCCGTATCCGGGCCTGGACATTCCGTTCAATCAAAAGCTGGGCTGGATTCTTCCCCCTCTTTCGCTGGCGTTCCTAGGTTGGGTTTTATATGCATCGCGCGGTTCGTATCGTTTTGACGGCACCACACTGACCGTGCCTGGGCATGAAGCAATTGCTGTCAAATCCATCCGCAAAATTGATCGCGGCAAATGGGATCGCAAGGGCATCGCCTATCTCTATTATCAGGTAGCCGGAAGTTCGAAGCTCAGGACGATCAAATTCGACGACTTCGTGTACGAGCGTGCGCCGACCGATGCGATTTTCAATTACCTGGAAAAAGCTGTGGAAGCGGCAAAAACGCCCGTCGCTGTGAGCGCGCCGATTTCCGGAAGCAGAATCTAAACCGAGACACGCAGTTAAAACCCATGTCTTGATTTCACTTGCCTCAAGTGAATTGTGGTGTTTGGGGATAGCAGCGGGAGAGACACCATGAATGCATCAACCACGCCAGGGCCCCAGGAGGCACATGCCGCTGCACAGTCGCTTTTCGATCGACATGATTACAACGGCGCGTTGTCAGCGGTGAATCAAATGCTGGCGGCTGGGCAGTGTCCACCCGGTACTCACCATCTCATGTCGATCTGCTACGATCGCATGAACCTGCCGCTTCAATCTCTTCAGGCCGCCGAGGCGGAGTTCGTTTTAAACCCGTCGTTTCCCGGAACCGCGGAGCAAATCAAAAAGTTACGGGAATTCCTGATGGTTCCCGGAACCGACCTGCCGTCGGCGCGGCCATGGTCCACTTCCCTGGATCAAAACGGAATCAGGCACTTCGAAATCTGCTCGCATCGGTACACCTACCGCTCGATCCCCATGAGCAAGAATGCTTTTGATCTGGCGCTCTACCCGATGCTTCTCTGGGCGGTGAAACCGCGAACGATTATCGAAGTAGGTTCGTTCTACGGAGGCAGTGCCCTGTGGATGGCCGATATGGTGCAGGCTTGGGGTCTGGACACGCATACGTATTCAGTCGATATCAATAAGGTTTACACCGCCCGACACGACAAGGTCACATTCATCCAGGGAAACGGGCGCGATCTGGGGTCGGTTTTTACTGAACCATTCCTCGCTGATATGCCCCGGCCCCTGCTCGTGATCGAGGACGCTGACCATAGCTATGAGACCACCACAGCGGTGATGAACTTTTTTCATCCGCGGTTGAAAAACGATGAATATCTCATCATCGAAGACGTCATGACTACGCCTGCCCAAACAGGCCGGGCTTTGCGTGAATTCCTCGCCGCCCATCCCAGCGACTATGTGGTAGACCGAAGCTATTGTGATTTTTTCGGCGTAAATGTCACATGGTGCGTTAACGGATACTTGAAGCGAGTTAACCGCCCGTACTGATGCACGGCTAGCCATCGCCCTCGATCACCTTATCTCTCAAGTTAATGCTGACGAGGAACCCATATTCTTTTCTTGCATCACAACAGCCGCTATGTATAATAACCACTAACTTATTCTGTTGGGGACAATTCTGTGCAGTTTCCGGTTTATTTGCATGTCGCTGGCCATTCGCTGCATCCGCACGCGGTGATGGAAGCGATTGCGTACAGCGGAGGATTTCAACTTTATCTGCTGCTGCGCCGCCGATGGAAAGGGCCGGTAGTGCCCGTGGAAAAAAACCTCTGGCTTCTCGTCGGCGCGGTCTTCGGCGCATTGGTTGGATCGAAATTACTCGCCTGGGTTGAATCCTGGCCGGACTACTACCGCTTCTGGAAGATCACCCACAGCGTGGCGATGTTCGCCGGCGGCAAGACCATCGTCGGTGGTTTGCTGGGTGGATGGATTGGGGTCGAACTCTCAAAAAGGATCCTCAATATCCGCTTCTCCACCGGTGATCTGTATGTCTTCCCGCTCATCATTGGAATGAGTGTCGGTCGCGTTGGCTGCTTTCTCACCGGTTTATCCGATCACACCTACGGCAACCGCACCAACCTCCCCTGGGCGGTCAACTTCGGCGATGGCCCGCGGCATCCCACGCAGTTGTACGATATTGTTTTCCTGTGGATCCTTGCCGCTGCGTTGTTTGTCCGAATAAAACGGCCGTACGAAAACGGTCGAATCTTCCGGCTCTTCATGCTCAGCTATTGCCTGTATCGTTTCTGCGTTGAGTTCATCAAGCCGACCTATCGGCACTATCTCGGAATGAGCGCCATTCAGTTGGCATGCCTGACGGCAGCGGGCGTTAGCGGCTGGCTGCTATATGGAATGCGACAATATAAAAGCCAGTTCTGCGATACCCCTGCGGGCTGAGTTTTTGGAGCAGTGACGTGAAAGCACCGAACCCTGCGGGCAGTCGGAAAACTCGACCGGAGGAGATGTCGCTAATGGACCGAGCACGAAGCACCGCGTTAAGGATTATCCTTCCGACGGCGATCCTCGTGCCGCTGCTGTTCCTGCACATCGGCTGCATCTGGGTGCCGTGGTTTGAGAAGCGAACCGATATGTCTCACAAAGACTTTCGCGGGTCGATCGGTTCGGCCAATTCCCGTCGGCCAATCCGGCCATATGCGATCACGCGTGCACAAATCCAAGCTCTGCTCGGCCAACCGCAATTAATCTCGGCGGATAAAACCGCGACCGGATACATTGTCGTCACGCACGGCAGCTACTGGGTCGCACCGCTTTGCTTTGCTGCCGAGCCAGCCAATGAGAAGGCGTATGTCGTGCGGTTCGTCTTTGATCCCGCGGGCGAGTTGATTCGCTACGATGTCGCTTCGGATGACGTTGTGCTCAGCCCGATTGCGTCGATGGAGCCTTGGCTGGCCGAAGGCGGGGCGATTCAAAAGTTGAACAGAACAGGGCCGAAGTTTCGTCGGTTTGAGACTGGTTTCGAGGTTTTGAACGGTCCACCAGCGTCAAGACCAGTGCCGTAGGAGTTAGCAGCAGCTACGCGAGGCGAATTTTTATCCGCAGCAACTGATATCGAGTCATACCATGCCCGATCGTCCCTACCTCTTCTACGAACTCACAAACAGCCTCTGTTCAACTTGCCTTCGCAAGGTAGAAGCAAAGGTTGTCATCCAGAACGACCAGGTTTATCTGCATAAATGGTGCCCGGAGCATCGGCTGCAGAAGGTGCTCATCAGCACCGATGCCGAGTATTACAAGCTTTCAAGACAGACGCTCAAGCCCGGGCAGATGCCGTTAAAATTTCAGACGCCGATTAAATACGGCTGCCCCTTTGACTGCGGGCTTTGCCCGGATCATGAGCAGCATTCCTGCCTCACCCTCATTGAGATCACCGATCAATGCAATCTCACCTGCCCCGTGTGTTACAGCGAATCATCGCCGGCGCGACTGACCCATCGCAGCCTGGAGCAGATTGAGTTCATGCTTGATTGCGTCGTTCGCAACGAGGCCGAGCCGGATGTGGTGCAGATCAGTGGTGGCGAGCCGACCATTCATCCCGAGTTTTTCAAAGTGCTGGACCTGGCCAAAGCGCGGCCGATCAAGCACCTGATGGTGAACACCAACGGAATCAAGATCGCCAACGACGCCGATTTTGCCCGACGGTTGAAGGATTACATGCCGGGCTTTGAGATTTACCTGCAATTCGATTCGCTGCATGAAGCGCCGCTGCGGGCCCTGCGCGGTAGCGACCTGCGCGACGTGCGGAAAAAAGCCCTCGACCGGTTGAATGAACACAACATCAGCACCACGCTGGTGGTGACGCTGAAAAAGGGTTTGAACGACAACGAAATTGGTGAGATCATCGACTTTGCCTTGCAGCAGAAATGCGTGCGAGGTGTTACGTTTCAGCCGATTCAAGATGTCGGTCGTCTCCAGAATTTCAATCCCGAGACCGACCGTTTAACGCTGGGTGAAATTCGCCAGCAGATCCTCAAACAGTCGTCGATTTTCAAGCCCGCAGATGTGATCCCCGTGCCGTGCCATCCCGATTGCCTTGCGATGGCGTACGCCCTGAAAACCAACGGCGGCGTCACGCCGTTGACCGGTTTGATCGATCCCAAAGTTTTATTGCACGGTGAAGGCAACACCATCATCTACGAAAAACACGACGCGATGCGCGGCGAGCTCTTTAAACTCTTCAGCACCGCTGCCAGCCCCGGATCATCGGCCGCTTCGCTGAAGCAATTGCTCTGCTGCCTGCCTTTGATCGAATTGCATGGCGACACGCTTACCTACGACAACATTTTCCGGATCCTCATCATGCAGTTTCTTGACCCGCATAACTTCGACGTACGCAGCGTGAAAAAAACCTGCGTGCACATCGTGCATCCCGACGGGCGGATCATTCCTTTTGACACCTTCAATTTGTTCTACCGGGATGCAAAGGAGCAGAAACTCAATACGATGCGACAAGCCATCAATCAATTTGTTCCGGTGGGAGTTCCCCAGCATGTCTGAAAAGCAGTCATCAAGCGGCGATCCCAAACCGCCGACAGCGCTCAATTACAGTCCATCGGGCGGCAAAAGACCGTTTTCATTTCTGCGAATGTTGGGACTTCTCTTTCTGGTGCTGCTCGGAATTGGGCTTTTGATCTTGGGAATCTGCACCATTGCCGTGTTGCACTCGTGAGGCCATTATGAGTAATGAACAAATACCCAGGGGATCTTTGGAACATCTGAAGAAGATCGATCCAGCAGAGATGCTCCTTCGCCAGCCGTTGATGCTCGGCTATGGGACAAAAGGATATGGGCAGCCGGCGACGCGCGGGTTCGGTCAATTCGTTCTCGGCTTTTTCTTCTGGATTTTCTCTGCCGCTGCCGCCATTTTGACATTCGCAGGGCTTGCGAACCGCGCGGGCAATGCTGCTTTCATCACGGTTGGAATTTATCTGGCTATCGTGCTCGGCGTATGCGCCTGGACCTCTACCAAACTACGCTGGCGATCGTTCATCCCCGGCGTACTGCTGGGGGCGGGGCTGACTTGCCTGGTACCCGTTGGCATTGTCGCGGTGATATGCGGAAATACCAAGTTTTAATGGCAGCTTCGCTGGCGTGTCAGTGCACCCGGCTTGAGGAAGAAACGGATGAAAAAAATGACCCGGGCAATGTCTTGCCCGGGTCATGAATGAATTAAAATTGAGCGAATCGATCAGGTGCCTTTAATCACTTCAATGATCGCCTGGGTCTTGATGACCATTTGATTGTCATCCGACAGATGGAAGCTCTGCACCAGCAGTTCGTGGCTGCGGCGTTCGATATCCAGAACGCTCAGGCTGCCACCCACTTCGCCATTGGCAGGATTGTCGCTGTACATCAGCTCGCGCTTGGCGGCATAGCTGAGTATCTCATGCTTGGTCGCATCGTAAAGCGTCTGCGTCAGCTGCTCTTCCTGCGTGCTGATCATGTATTTCACGTTGCTGCCAACATTGGTCTCGTGATATTTCTCGCCGCGGCAGGGGATGGACTGCATCAGACCACGATCAGGAAGCTGATTTGGACCGGTGACAATCACCTCTGCAAGCGTGGTTTTTCCCGCTGAGAAACTGATGACGTGCCCGCCTTCAACAAGCCAGATATCCGCCTCATAGGCGCGACGTGTGACCTGCTCGGTGGCAAAAATCTTGAAAAGCTCGGGATGAAGCGTGCGCTGATACAGCAGCAACGTCAATCCACCCGAACGCCGTTGTTTTGTTCGATTACTCATAGCGTCCATGCACTTTCTTTTAGAGAAAGATCTCCAAACATTGTGACAGAAGGTACAATCTTCACGACTATCAATAAGAAACCCGCACCGCGAAATTTCGGGTGCCGATTATACCAACCTGCGAGTAGATTTATCCGTAAATCTCACCCGATGTGGTACTTATATTGATCTTAGGTTAACCACCCAATGCGATTAACTCGTGATGGAAAGATTATATAACGAACGCCCCGGAGACGTTAGCAAATAATTCCCTTACCCCTGCGCAACGAGCCGCAATAGCACGATAGTGATATCGTAAGATGCGTGTGCACCTGCAGTTAGGCCAAATCCCCGCCACAGAAAAATCAGCCCGAAATATATTCCCGCCAGTGTGCGAAATACAAAGCTCTGCCACTCAAAAGGCTCGGATCCGGTGTATCCCGAGAAGTTGAAGATCGGCAGCCGGTAATGGTAGAGCGAAAATACCGCAGCAGAAATAACTACCATTAGAGGTATCGCGCGGGTCTTGGGAACCTTCAGTACGTCGATCAAAAAGATGTGCAGCACGTGGAACAGGATCAGCCGGAAAACCATCTCTTCGTAAATGCCGGCCCCTATCGAAAGTACAAGCAATCGACGCCAATTGTCGGAAGTGGGATGCACCAGCAGATAATGCTGAAAAACGTATCCCAGCGTTACCAGCGGGATTGCATACATGACGGATTCAAACAGCATCCAAAGCAATGTCCCAGACCGCGCCGTCCAGGCGTCTTTCCGCATGATGTGAAACGCGAGCAGGATGGTCACCACCGCCGCAGCGGGCATGTAAGGCCCGGTCGCGCCGAACAGGCTGAAAAAGTGCTGCATATCGTTGAAAGCCACGATCCGCTGTTCAACACCGCTGATGGGGTCCGATGCGTACCAATGTGTCCCAACCTCATACACAACAATCAGTGGCAGTAGAAAAAAAAGGCTCGCCAGCGGCAACGACGACTGTGTGAAATAGCCGTCGCCCTGCGGGCTTATTGCAGCGGGTGGGGCGGTTTGACTCGCGGTGACGGCACGGCTCATTGGGGATTTATCTCCTGGGGCGGAATGTTTAAATCGCTGCGGCATCGAACAGGGTTAATTCGATGTTCTGCAGTCCGTTAACTTCGCCCACCACGCGCCGGGGGATTCAATCCCGCCGCGGCTTCGCTGCCGCTCTTACAGTGTCGCGTGATTTTCACTGCCTTGTTCTCCCGAAGCTTGCCGACCTGGCCCTGAAATTTATTGCGTCCCTCGGTCATGATAAGAATGTCCTGGGCAGCCGGTTTTTCGGTCGTGATCAAATCACCAACCCGCAGTGACAGCAGCTCTTTCATCGTGATTGTCGTTTGCGCCAGCATCGCCCGAACTTCAATCGTGCTGTTGGCCACATTAGTGGTCAGCTTTTTCAGATGATCGTTCCCGGCGTCCTTACGCTGGTAGCTAAACCAGTTCTGTGCCGCCAATTTGCTCATGATCGGTTCGATCACGTTGTACGGAATACACAGGCTCATCGTGCCGGCCCGGTTGCCCATCTTCAGTTCAAATCCAACCACCACGACCGTTTCGTTGGGTGGCACGATTTGCACCAGTTGCGGGTTGGACTCAAAATCCGTCACGCTAAAGGATAGCGGGGTCAGATTGCTCCACGCCTCGGACAAATGCGTTGTTGCCCGGTCGGTAATGCGCTGCACCAGCCGCTGCTCGATTTGCGTCAAAGGCCGTTGCGGTATGAACAGATCCGAACTGCTCCCGCCCAGCAGACGATCGATAATCGGATAAATAATCAGCGGGCTGATTTCCAGGCACAGCTGACCGTCCAGTTGCTCCGCCTTAAGCAGATTGAAGCAGGTTGGGTTCGGTAAAGAATGGGTGAATTCGCTGTAAGTTAGCTGCTCGATATGGGCTACATTTACTTCAATGATCGTTCGCAGATAGCCAGAAAGTGCAGCCCCGAAATTTCGACCAAACCCTTCATGCAAAGCTTCAAGAGCCCGCATCTGATCTTTGGAAACCCGCTCGGGTCGCTTAAAATCATAGGTTTGCACGTCGATATGCGCGCCTTGCGCCGATGACTTGGACCCGCTGCCGAACACCTGCGGGGGGGCCTCGGGCGTCACCTGCCCGCTATCCACAGCGGCCAGAAGCGCATCAACCTCAGATTGTTCCAGTACATCTGCCAAATTCCACGGCCTCCTTGCCGCTATATCCATTATCGGACGTTCCGGCAGATTATCTACAACCTGCCGGTCATAACGAGAATTAAACGGACTTTTGGCAGACAATAAACATATTACACATCTTCATCGAACCCTGGGTTGCGACAACCTTCTCCTGCTGGATCGACCGACCGCCCGCGTCTGCGATCTCAGTGGCATTGGCGGTTGATTGCTGGTCGCGAACGCCCACCTGATGGGCTGCGGCCTGCAGAGCCGCTTTGCCCTTGTGAGAAAAAAGGAGCGTCCAGATGTTTTTTTCGCGAAACGCCCGCCTCTTGCCCGCTGCCACCGCGGCGGTGGTTCTATCGTTCGCCTCGCAGTGCGCTGCCAAGGCTGCCGCGCTGGGTGATATCTTCGTAATCGATATGGAGAATCACAATTTCACGCAACCCGGCACCCAAACCAATCCCCAGCAGATTTATCAAAACTCCGAAGCGCCTTATCAAAACAGTCTGATTACTCCCGGTAACACCAACGCTTCCAACACAGCGTACGCGAGCAACTACACGAACGTCGCCGTTGGAGTGCATCCATCAGAACCCAACTATCTCTGGCAGGAATCGGGCAGCAATTTCGGTGTGTTCAATGACAATGACCCGTATACCTCCAGCAATGGCGCAGGGGGAAACAACGTCAACGCGATTCAGACCTACCAGGCTGCCAACCCCACGGTAAACACACAGAGCCTCAGCGGCCTTCTGCAATCCAAAGGGGTTTCGTGGAAGAGCTATCAGGAAGATACGGATCTCGCGACCAATTCCGGCGCTGACGTCAACGGCAATCAGGCTGCCTACGACGGCATCCTCAAAGCCAATCCCTCCTTTCTCACCAGCACGCCAGTCTCACCCGGCCAGGCAACGGTTCCTCTCGCAAGCTTCAGCGGAACGTCAGCTGCCTATACAAATCCGTACAATCTCAGTCATCAATACAACTTTGCGGCAAAGCACGACGGCCAACTATTCAACCCTGCTACCAACGGCGGAAACAACCCAACGGTTACCAACCCGCTGGCCGCCCATTACGCTCCACTGCAGCAGCTTACTTCTGATCTGAACGGAAACAGCATCGCCCGCTACAACCTCATCACGCCCGACCAATACAACGATTCGCACAGTGCCCTGGCGAGTTTTTCCTATAACGGTCATACCTACACCTCATCCGGTGGCATCAATTCCGAAGACGGTGTGCAGACCCCCGGTAACAGCGCCGACCCCGAAGAAATCGCGCAGGGCGATAACTTTCTTCGACAGATCGTCCCGCAGATCGAAGCCTCCAGCGCTTTCAACAACAATGGCGCAATCGTCATCTGGTGGGACGAAACCGAAGGTGGCGATACCCCCGGCCAAACATTGGAAGAAATCGTGATCTCTCCCCTGGCCAAAGGAAATGCTTTCAACAGCGCGCTGTCCTACACGCATTCGTCGGATCTGCGAACCCTGCAGGAAATTTATCAGGCACCTAGCTCGGCAAGCGCAAGCGGATTTCTCAACGATGCTGGCACGCCCGGCACCAGTGATCTGTCGAATCTGTTTGTCGCCGGCACTATCCCCACTGCGGTGCCCGAGCCCACTTCAATCGGATTGCTCCTGACAGGAACCGCGACATTGCTGCGTCGCCGACGTCGAGTGATCTGCTGAGTCTTGCGGTCAGAAAAGGTGTCCGCCATCCGGCGGGCACCTTTTTTCACGAATGCTCCAGCCAACTTCGATGAATCGGTTCTAAAAATCCAAGCGTCCGGCTTGACGTTTGCTTAACTTCGGCGGAACCAATGCCAAAGGAGCATGACGATGACGCTGATGGATCAAATACGTTCTCTGCCCGATCAAATTTCTAATCCCACTCATGTAAATGTGGGGCAAAACGAGCGGTCAATCTCTCTTGCGATTGGCACCCTGATCGCAGCCTATGGGCTTACCCGCGGCAGTCTGTCGGGGCTTGCCACCGCCGCAATCGGCGCCGGGCTTATTTACCGCGGTGCCACGGGGCATTGTCCCACGTACGAAAAGCTCAACATCGACACAACCCACCAGGGCGCGTAAGACGCAGGTATCTCCATAACGCTCACGTCGCTGGTCGCACAGCATTTTCGCCTGTGCGACCTGTGACGTTTGCCGTAGCTGCGATCAATTCAGCTGCGGATACCGGTTTGGATAGATGCACCTGGTATCCAGACATCATCGCCCGTGTGCGATCTTCCGATCGCGCGAATGCTGTTAATGCGATTGCAGGTATTTTTCCAGACCGGTTGTTCCCCATTGCGCGTACGAGACGAAGGAACTCGTATCCATCGGTGTCCGGCATGCCGATGTCGCTGATCAACACATCCGCGCTATTCACCTTGAGAAGCCCGTCTGCCGCCGAGCTTGCGGTTATCACATTCGCGCCGTTATTTTCTAGTATGCGTTTGATCAGTTCCCGGGTATCTGCTTCATCGTCGACTACCAGCACGGTGAGATCCGCCAGATCTGTCTCACTCTTAACGTCAAACGAACTGTCCTGGGCCGGAAAATGACCTGAATCTCCATCGGGCGTGTAAACTGCCACCAGTGGAAGTTTAACAACAAAGGTCGAGCCCTGTTTTGCGCCGGCGCTGCGAGCCCGAATCGATCCACCGTGTAGATCGACTAATTGTTTGGCAATTGAAAGCCCGAGCCCAAGACCTCCGAATTGGCGCGTGGTAGACGCATCCGCCTGGCGGAATCGTTCGAATAAAAACGGCAGAAACTCCGGCGAAATGCCCTGGCCGGTATCGGAAACCGTAAATTCAACATGCGAATCGACACGCTGCAGCAGAATCTGCACCTTCCCACCGCGCGGCGTGAACTTCACAGCGTTAGACAACAGGTTCCAGGCCACCTGCTGCAGTCGATTGGGATCACCCGATACAGGCCCCGCCGCGGGATCGAGTATCTGCTCCAGGCGGATCTCCTTCGCCTCGGCTGCGGGCTTGATCGATTCGATCGCGTTGGTGATGAACGTCACCGGCACCACGCGTTGAATATCAAGCCGAAGATTGCCGGAAATAATCCGGCTCATATCCAGCAGGTCTTCAATCAACTGCGTCTGCGCCCGGGCGTTCCGCTCGATCGTATCCAGGCCTTGTTTCAGTTCCTCAGCATCACTTTCACCGCCTCGCAAGAGTTGCGACCAGCCAAGGAT
This sequence comes from uncultured Phycisphaerales bacterium, assembly GCA_963792535.1. Taxonomy (GTDB): domain Bacteria; phylum Planctomycetota; class Phycisphaerae; order Tepidisphaerales; family Tepidisphaeraceae; genus CBDAQA01. The sequence continues at coordinate 42,306 of CAWBWQ010000003.1, read as the reverse complement.
CGCGTTCAACGGTGTTCGCAACTCATGCGATAACGTTGCAAGAAATTCATCTTTCATCCGGTTTGCATGCTCAGCATTATTGCGTGCGGCACGCTCGCTGCTGAGCAGCCGCGCTTTTTCGCTGTCCGCTTTTTTGCGATCGGATATATCCCGAAGCACCACCTGGATCGCTTTGCCTCTTTGCCACGGGATGCCTGCCGCCACCGCCTCAACCGTCACCCGCGACCCATCCAGCCGGACCCATTCTTCCTCCACGAGCGGCATGGATGTTCCGTCGCTGGTTAACGAACGGATGCGTGTTCGAATCACCTCCGCCGACGCAGCAGAAACAAACTCCATGGGAGATCGACCCAGCAACTCCTCGGGCTTGCTTGCCCCAAAAAATTTCAAAGCGGCTGGATTGATATAGACGATCTCGTTGTTGGCATTAACGAAAATCGCGTCGGGGCTTAGTTCCACCAGCGCCCTGTAGCGGTTCTCAATCTCCCGTTCAGCGACGGAGATTGTCCGGATGTAAAATAAAGCGATGAACAACAATACCGATAGTACTACCGCAATCGGCGGCTGAAGATGCCCCAACTGTGTATACCCCATGAGGTAGACGCAGCGCACCAAAAACATCAGCAGCAACGCTGCTGACAAAACGACCCACGGCCGGCGATCCCTCGCCTCGCGAATCATCTTGAATGCGAACGCGATAGCCGCCAGCTGAAAGCCCGCGGCAAAGATGAAGACGATGTCATCAACTGTTGGAGCCCACATCCAGCGAGAATTATCCCATGCAACGGAAGTCGCGTCCACCCTGAATGAAACCGCCGCCGCATGAAATCCCATGCGCAGTGAACACGTAAATCGCCGCGACCTGCCCAACTTCGATCAGACGCACTCAGCTGTTTGGCATCACCGGAGGCAATTGGGCAAATGTCACGCGGATGTGTCTTCTCAGTCTCGTTTGAAAACGTAAAATCGTTACCATTCCACCCGCTTGAAGACTTACACGGATGAGTTATCCCATCGATCGATCGCCGCGCCCACCCCGCGCGATGCTGTTTCCTGGCGCAGCACGCTGCTGGGATTGCTCGGCGTTGTCATCATCTGCGGGCTTACCCCATATAACGACTACGCGCTGAACAACACGTTTCTCGTCGGCAATAACCTCCCCATCGGGGTTGTGATGCTGTCGTTCCTGTTTGTCTTGTTCATCAATGCGCCGCTGCATCGTTGGTTTCCCGCCCACGCATTGAGCAGCGGTGAGCTTTCGGTCGCGCTTTCCATGACGCTGGTCAGTTGCACGTTGCCCAGCAGTGGGCTCATGCGATACTTTCCCAGCACACTGGTCAGCCCGTTTTATCACGCGCTTTACAACCGGCCTTTCCTTGATCTGCTCGAACAAATGCACCTGCCCAGGTGGATTTTTCCTTCGTTTGCCGGCAAAGGTCCGCAGCAATGGATGAGTGATCCCATCGTCATCGGTTACATCGGTCGCTGGACTGAGGAAGGTCCATATCCCCTGCGGGCGTGGATCGGTCCGGCGTTTTTCTGGGGAATTTTTCTTTTCGCGCTCTACGGTGCGCTGCTCTGCGTCGTCGCCATCGTGCGCAGACAATGGTTCGAAAACGAGCGGCTGGCATTTCCGCTGGCGCAGATTCATCTGGCTCTCATCGAGCAACCCTCCGCGGGGAAAATTCTGAATCACACCCTGCGGACGCGGTCATTCTGGATCGGTTTTGGAATGATCTTTTTTCTGCACGCCTGGAACGGCCTTGCGCTTTATTTCCCCAAGCATTACCCGCTGATTCCCGTTTACTACGATGTGCTGTATCACATCATGAGTAATCCCCCGTGGAGTTATGTCACGAACGATTTCAAAGGTGCGGCTGTCTTTTTCACCGCCGTCGGGGTCACTTATTTTTTATCCAACTCCATTGCTTTCAGCCTCTGGTTTTTTTTCATCGCCATGCAGGGCTGGCGCATGGTGGTTGGATCCGCGACCGGCGATCCTGATAACTACGGCATGGCCGGCGCTGTCGACCAGCACTTTGGCGCCGTCACCGCTTTTATGTTCTCGATCCTCTGGGTCGGCCGGAAACACTGGCGCATGGTGCTCATGCAGGCCCTGCGGGGTCATCGCCAGGGTGAGCCGCACGGACGGTTTCTTACGTACCGATTCTCTCTCTGGGCGCTGCTCGCCTGCGTCAGTGTGATGATTGGCTGGCTTTATCTGGCCGGTTGCACGCCGCTGGGTGCGCTCAGCATGGTGCTATTGCTGTTGATGCTGATGGTGGTCATCACCCGCATCATCGCTGAGTCGGGCCTGATGCACGGGCAACTGCAAGTGCCGCTCAATTACCCGTGGCAACTGGCAGCTGTGTATGGCATGCCGCTTGTTTCTCCGGTCAAGACTTTCTATTTCGCTTCGATGCTTCAGGCCGTGCATTTTGATTTTCGCGAGCCCGCGCCGGTTTACGCTTCCCACGCACTCAAGGTAATCGATCAAACCGCGTTCGGAGGTCGCGATTCAGAAGCCGATTCCCCGACAGCCCGCAAGGCCGGACGAAATATCATGGCGCTGCTCATGCTCGCGCTGCTGGTGGGATACGTCGTCAGCTTCACCAGCACGCTTATCATGGAGTATCGTTATGCCTGGACTCTGGATACGCCCGGCCACACCGTCAACGACTGGGCCACCACCGATGTCACCAATCGCCTGGTTGATTCCACCGTGCAATACAGCAAAGGAAACTATCACCCCGCGCAGAGCCCGGCGGGCAACTTCGCATTTGGTTTTATACTGGTCAGCATCCTGGCCGCCATGCGATTGCGATTTGCCTGGTGGCCGCTGCATCCGATCGGTTTCCTCATGCTCTACACCTACCCCGGCACGCACTTATGGTTGAGCATCCTCATTGGTTGGTTAGCCAAAAATCTGATCCTGAGCTTCGGTGGCACTAAGATGTACACGGCGGCCAAACCATTTTTCCTCGGCCTGATCGTCGGGGAATCCGCTGCCGCGGGTTTCTGGCTGGCGATGGGCATCCTGTTGAATCTATTCAATGTGCCGTACCGCGCGGTCAACATCATGCCGGGATAGATCGCGCACAATGGCTTGACGTTTGGGGCTGATTTCCATAGGATTCAACGACAATTTGAAGGAGCGGATTCCGCTCCGGGGCGATTTGATCGTAGCTTGCGGCCCACAACAGCTAAAGCGCGGCAGTTCATCTGCTTGCTTTGGTTTTTCACACCCGCAGCCTTTCGCCCTCCTATACTGTCTTGCGCAAAAGCAGAGGAACTGGTCATGAGTCAGCTGGCAACACAACCCCGTCCGGTCGTTTCTCCCAAACCCTTGAATAATGAACAGATCAACCGATACAAAAGGCATTTGATCCTGCCGGAAGTCGGCACCGAAGGCCAACAGAAACTCCTCAGCGCCCGTGTGCTTTGCATTGGAGCCGGCGGTCTTGGCTGCCCCATCGCGCTGTATCTTGCCGCCGCCGGTGTCGGCACTATCGGCCTGGCCGATATCGACGTGGTCAGCCCCAGCAACCTGCAGCGCCAGATCCTGTTCGGCACCGCGAGTGTGGGTGAAGACAAGGTAAAAGCCGCCGCCAAACGACTGGCGGATCTCAACCCTGACGTGAAGGTCATCGAGCATAAAACCATCGTCGACAGCTCCAATGTTCTCGATCTCGTTGCTGCTTATGATGTCATCATTGACGGAACCGACAATTTCCCCACCCGCTATTGTGTCAACGATGCCTGCGTCATGCTCAAAAAGCCCAACGTCTACGGCTCGATTTTCCGCTTTGAAGGAATGATCACCGTCTTCGCCCCGCACCTGGCCAACCCGCTTCGCCCCGGCGAGATGGGCCCTTGCTATCGCTGCATGTATCCAGAACCACCAGACCCCGGTTCCGTGCCGAGCTGCGCTGAAGGCGGTGTGCTCGGCGTTCTTCCCGGCATCATCGGCACGCTGCAGGCTAATGAAGTTATCAAGCTGATTCTTGGCATTGGAACGCCAGCCATCGGCAAACTGACTACTTTCAGCGCGATGGATCTGGATTTCAAAACCTTCAAACTCCGCCGCGATCCTGCTTGTCCCGTGTGCGGCGAACATCCTACCATTACCGAACCGGTTGACTACGAACAGTTCTGCGGCGTCCCCGCGCTGGACCCCAAGTCCCTGGCGGAAACTGTCGCCGAAGCAAAGCATGCGAAAGGATCTCCCGTGCCCGACGCCTCACTTGACGCCAAAGGATTACCGCCCGGTTACAACTTCGATGAGAACTGGGAAATAACACCCCGCGCGGTCAAATCACTTCTGGATCAACGCGAGAAGTTCTTGTTCATCGACTGTCGCCTGCCTAACGAATTCGCGATCACCAAGATCGATGGCGCTACACTGATTCCGCTGCAGCAGCTGGGTAGCCGATTTAATGAACTCAAAGGCCACGAACAGGAAAAAGTAATCATTCATTGCCGCAGCGGTGGTCGATCGCTGCAGTTTGCCAAGCTGCTGAAACAGAACGGTTTCACTGATGTGAAGAGCATGGCCGGTGGCATCCTGCTATGGAATAAAGACGTCAACCCCGGTGGGCCGCAGTACTGATGAACTATTTCACAGAGCAGCGGCAAAAGTGGTTGATATAAATTCCGGCTTACATCACGCACGCCGAACACTCACGTGCGTGCTGCTGCCAAACATCGCGTTCTCCATTACAATCGCATCATGACTCCCAGGGTTTTTATCCTTCGTACCGCCGGCACCAATTGCGACGCCGAAACAGCGCACGCTTTTTCGCGTGCCGGCGCTGCACCAGAATTTGTTCACATCAATCGCCTGTTGGAAAATCCAAAACAGGTGCATGATTTTCAGATACTCGCCTTCCCCGGCGGCTTCAGTTACGGCGACGACATCGCCGCCGGCAGAATTCTGGCCAATCAAATCACCAATCATCTCGGTGACGTGCTTCGAGATTTCGTGGCAGCGGGCAAACCGGTGATCGGCATCTGCAACGGGTTTCAAGTCCTTGTCAAGACCGATATCCTGCCCGGCCCGCTCGCCGGCCAGACCGGTCAGACCGCGACCCTCACCAACAACGACAGCGGCCGATTTATCGATCGCTGGGTTCATCTTGCTCCACCATCCCGGCCGGGCAAATGCGTCTGGACCCAGGGGATCGAACCGATGGATCTGCCCATTGCCCACGGCGAGGGAAAGTTCATCCCCGCCACTGAAAATATCCGCCGGGCCATGTGGGACAACGGGCAAGTCGCGCTGCTCTACGCCAACCAGACCAATCCTAATGGCAGTGTCGACGATATCGCCGGTGTCTGCGATTCCACCGGCCTGGTCCTGGGGCTCATGCCGCATCCCGAGCGATATATAGAACCCTTTCAGCACCCCGCGTGGACCAGCCAGACTCCAAGGCCAACCATCGGAGGCGGTCTGCGGATCTTCGAAAATGCCGTGCGAATCATGACTTGATCTCCGCCGCATTGACTCACTCCAGTCCAGCGCCGGCGTTCAACTGCGCTTTTTGTATTTATAAATCTCTATTGGCTCAATTCGGTCTATGCGTTACCAATATGGCCTATGGCCATCTCACCCTTAGCAGGTAAACCCGCTCCGGCGGATCGTCTTGTAAATGTCGACAAACTGATCGCCGCTTTCTTTGATCGAAAGCCCGATCCATCCAATCCAAAAGAACTTGTCAGTTTCGGAACCAGCGGTCATCGTGGTACGCCCGGCGATGGCACCTTCACCCAGTCTCATATCCTGGCTATCACGCAGGCAATCGTTGAATATCGCAAGAAAAACGGAATCGACGGCCCCCTTTACATGGGCAAGGATACCCACGCTCTTTCTGGCTCTGCCCAGCAGGTTGCGCTTGAAGTCCTCGCCGGCAACGAAATCCAAACCATCATCTCACAGTCCGATGTGGCAACCCCCACTCCGGTCGTCTCCTGGTTGATTCTGACTCACAACCGCGGGAAAAAAACCGGCCTGGCCGATGGGATCATCATCACCCCCTCGCACAATCCTCCCGAGGATGGTGGTTTTAAATACAACCCGCCCAACGGCGGTCCCGCTGACACCGATATCACCAATTGGATACAGGATCGCGCCAACACCATCCTGAAAAACGGCAACCGCGACGTAAAGCGCAAAACCTTCGACCTCGCGCTCAAAGCCGCCACCACGCATGCAACCGACCTGATCCTGCCGTATGTCAAAGACCTGCAAAGCGTGGTCGACCTGACCGCAATCAGCAACGCGAAATTAAAAATCGGTGTCGATCCGCTCGGTGGCGCCAGCCTGGCCTATTGGCAGCCCATCGCTGATCTCTACAAGCTGGATCTCACTATCGTCAACAATAAGCTGGATCCCACCTTCGGATTCATGCCGGTCGATCACGACGGCAAAATCCGCATGGATTGCTCCAGTCCTTATGCGATGGCCAACCTCGTCAAACTCAAAAACGACTACACGGTCGCCTTCGGAAATGATCCCGACAGCGATCGCCATGGCATCGTCACACCCTCCGCGGGGCTGATGAACCCCAATCATTACCTGGCTGTTGCCATTAATTATCTGTTGACCCACCGCCCCCATTGGCCGGGCGATGCCCTGGTCGGCAAAACTGTCGTCAGCAGCAGCATGATCGACCGCGTGGTGAAACGCCTGAAGCGCCAGCTCAGCGAAGTGCCCGTTGGTTTCAAATGGTTTGCTGACGGTTTGTTTCACGGCACCACCTGTTTCGGTGGTGAAGAAAGCGCCGGCGCCAGCTTCCTGAAAATGGATGGATCTGTCTGGTCCACCGATAAGGACGGCATCATCCTTAACCTGCTCGCCGCCGAGATCACCGCCCGCACCGGCAAAGATCCCGGCCAGCATTACACCGATCTCACGCTGGAATTTGGCAGCCCCAAGTACACCCGCATCGATGCCCCCGCCACGCTGGAACAAAAAGCGGCGTTCAAAAAACTCACCCCCGAAGCAGTAACCGCCACCGAACTCGCCGGAGATAAAATCATCGACCGGCTGACCAAAGCGCCTGGTAACAACGCCAGCATCGGCGGCCTGAAAGTCGTTACCGAAAAAGGCTGGTTCGCCGCCAGGCCTTCTGGAACGGAAAATATTTACAAGGTCTATGCCGAAAGCTTTAAGGATGAAAAGCACCTGACGGAAATCGTCGAGCAGGCGCAGGCGATCGTCGCGGCATCATTGAAGTAACCGCTCCTGTGTTGCAAGCCGCCCGCTTGCACACGCGCTGCTCTCAACGCACCTCAGCCGTGCCTTTGTGAAGCGAATGTTTTGATTTAAACGTCTTTTCTTACGTCGTCAGACGCGTACACTCTGCCGTCCACTCAAAGGAAACAACCATGACCTCCGCCCAACTCTGGAATCGCTATAAGAAACACCTCTGCCGGGTCGACGCCGTCGGCCTCACGCTGGACATCAGCCGCATGACCTTTGATGACGGTTACTTCAACGCGATGGAACCGGCAATGCAGAAGGCTTTCACTGCCATGGATGCCCTGGAAAAAGGTGCAATCGCCAATCCCGACGAAAATCGCATGGTGGGGCATTACTGGTTGCGCGCTCCGCAACTCGCGCCAAAGCCGGAGTTGGCAAAAGAAATCAAAGACACGCTGGCGGCAATCAAAACATTCGCTGCCGGTGTGCATTCCGGCAAGATCAAACCACCCACCGCGGCTCAGTTTAGCCACGTGTTATCCATCGGTATCGGTGGCAGCGCGCTGGGGCCTGAATTTGTCGCCGATGCCCTGGGGCATCCTCTCACCGACAAGATGTACGTCCACTTCATTGATAATACAGACCCTGAAGGAATCGCACGCGTGCTGTCCACCCTCGAAGGGGAACTCGCCGAGACGTTGACCATCGTCTGCACCAAGAGTGGCGGCACGCCCGAAACACGCAACGGCATGCTCATCGTCGCTGAAGCGTACAAAAACGCCGGCCTGGAATTCAATCAGCACGCGGTCGCAATCACCATGTTCGGTTCGAAAATGGACAAGGTTGCCGTTGATGGAAAATGGCTCGCGCGCTTCCCGATGTTCGACTGGATCGGTGGACGCACGAGTGAATTATCGGCTGTCGGCCTGCTGCCAGCTGCGCTGCAGGGCGTGGATATCCAGGCCATGCTCGATGGCGCGGCTGCCATCGACGTCGCAACGCGTAACAAGGAAACGGCCAAAAATCCCGCTGCCCTCCTCGCGCTCATGTGGTACCACGCCACGCACGGCAAAGGCGAAAAAGACATGGTCGTCCTCCCCTATAAAGATCGCCTCCTGCTCTTTAGCCGATACCTTCAACAACTGGTCATGGAATCACTCGGCAAGCGGCTCGACCTCGACGGCAAGCGGGTCGACCAGGGTATCAGTGTGTTCGGAAACAAAGGCTCCACCGATCAGCATGCCTACGTTCAGCAGCTTCGTGACGGCATCAATAACTTCTTCCTGACCTTCATCCGCGTGCTCAAAGACGGTGGATCGCCACTCGAAGTGGAACCTAACGCCACCGCTGGTGATTTTCTCCAGGGCTTCCTGCTCGGCACGCGCACAGCTCTGTATGAGAACGATCGCCAATCGATGACCATCACCATTCATGAAGTAACCCCGCGCACGGTGGGTGTTTTGATTGCGTTGTTCGAACGGGCTGTTGGTTTTTACGGCTCGCTCGTAAACGTTAATGCCTACCACCAGCCCGGCGTCGAAGCCGGCAAAAAAGCCGCTGCCGTTATTCTCGAAACACAGGCCAGTGTGCTTGCCGCACTTACCGCAACGCCCCAGACAGCCGATGAAATCGCTAAAGCCATCGGCTCGGTCGACTCGGCTGAAACGGTCTTCAGTATCCTCGAACACCTCTCGGTGAACGGCCGCATCAAAGCCTCCTCCGCAGCACCGACCAAAGACCCCGCCACCTCGGCGTTTTCCACGATGTAATTACCTTCGTCTCCAAAACCCATTCATCCCGTTCGCCCCGCCGTGAATGCACGGCGGGGCGAACGGCGTTCGGTGAATCATTTCTGCGCGTAAACAGGCGGCACGATTTGATCGCGGTCTCTTATGCCCGCAGTGACTCCCCGTTTTGATTGCCAAATCGCTGCTGGTGAATCAAAATCGGTGCATGGCAGAGATCACCGCTGAACCGGTTCCCGCGTCCACTAAGATCGCGCGCTGGATCTTCATCGCCGCCGCCGTTTACGGCATCCCGGTGCTTGGCGCGTGGATGCTGGTAACCCCCAAAATGGTCGGTCACGCCCGGTCGCAGCAGCCGGAAATCTACTATGGATTTGGCTCGCTGGGGCTGGCCTGGCAGATCGCGTTCGTGCTGATTGCGACCGATCCCCTTCGGTATCGTCCCCTGATGTGGATCGCCGCCGTTTTCGAAAAGTTCTTTTTCTCCTTCATCCTCATCGTCTTAATGCTGCGCCACATCGCCGGCGTGCATTGGATTCCGGCGGCGGTTATCGATGGATCGCTTGGCGTCGCGTTCCTCATCGCATTCAGGATCACGCTTCCAAAACCCCGGCTTTGCGGCAACGGCACCACCGAGGGTATATGAATCTGTTCCAGGCCCGTCATCTTGCTCGAACATTGATGATCCAGCACGGGCTGGGCGACTGGTCATTCGCTTACGATCACGCCCGCCGCCGGTTTGGCCTCTGCGATTATGCGCATCACCGCATCACGCTTTCCCGGCCGCTCACTTTTTTGAATCCACTGGAGGAAGTGCGGGACACGATCCTGCACGAGATCGCCCACGCATTGGCTCCCGGCGCGAAACACGGCCCGCGCTGCGCGCCGTCTGCCGCCAAATCGGCGCACGCCCCGCGCGATGTTACACCGATGCCAGCGTCATCAGCCCGCCGCGAAAACCGCCCCTGTATATGTTGGGTTGCGAGCACTGCAACTGGTGGGTCGAGCGTCGCCGCCTCAGCCGGCGAAAATACCAGTGTAAGCGTTGCCGCGGATCAGTTACCTTCCGCGAGCGTGAAAGCGCCGGCGGAAAGAGCATCGCCTAAGAACACCAACGCTGCGTTGACAGGTCGACGGTATCAGCTAGATGAACTTCCTGTCCCGCAGGGCTCCCCGAGCGGGGCCGCCTGCAATGAGGCTGCAAAGCATCCAAGGATTGTCATCGCGGTGTCATATTCGATCGCTAATTTGCGAAGGTTTCAGAGGCAACGAACGGATCTTACTTCCATTGGAGTATTTATGGTGATGCGAAAAACAACTGCGGCGAAAATATCGATTGGTGCGGTTGTTTCAGCTCTGACAGCGGGGTTCTGCTGTGCCGGTGTTGCGCAAAGCTGGGACAGCCTGCCCAAAGCGGTGCAGGCGACCGTGCTGGCCAACGGCGGTCAGCCGGGATCAATCGATAAGGAATCCGAAATGCATGATGGCAAGGCTGTCTACGAAGCCTCGCTTAAAGGAAAAGACGGCATCGTTCGCGACCTGGAAATCGCCGAGGACGGCAAGCTGTTTGAAACAAAAACCGACGACGCCGCCGATGCCGAAGGCGAGCGCATTGCGCGCGGAAAGGCGCTACTGAATGGCGTAAAGTTCAGCCATCCCGCTCAGATCACCCACCCCTATCTCCCGCTGGCGACTCTGAAGCAGGATATTCTGGAAGGCACTGAAGACGGCCACAAAACCCACATCGAGCGAACTCCCAAGCGCGATGTCCACAAGACCTTCAGCATCAACGGTCAAACGATCGATTCATTTGCCGTGGAAGATCGCGAAACCGAAGACGGCCAATTGGAAGAAGTGACGCTCGACTACTTTGCCCAGGACGACAACGGTAACGTCTACTACCTCGGTGAAGATGTGGACGAATACAAAGATGCAAAAGTAGTCGGTCACAGCGGCGCGTGGCTAACCGGCAAAGATACGCTGGTGCCCGGCGTGATTTTGCCCGGCGAGATCAAGGCGGGCACAAAATGGCGCAGCGAGGATGTCTCAGCGGAGATCATGGAAAAAGACACGATCGTTTCAACGGGCGAAACCGTGACGGTTCCCGCCGGGACGTATACAGATTGCATCAAGGTCCAGGAGAACGCTGCGGGCGAAGGACCGGAATATAAGTATTACGCCAAAGGCGTTGGCGTGGTGAGAGAGATGCCGCACAACGGTGATGAGCCGCTGATCTCCCATGTGGCGCTGGGGAAGTGATTCGGCAGTCAGCCCCGTGCATCGTATGATCTGTCTCCGTTCGCGTACTGGTTTCGCGCTTTCCATTCGAGTGATTTTTGCAACGCGTCACTCCAGCGACAGCGGCGACAGCAGCGACAGGCCCGACTTCTTTCATCACAAGGTCAGACCGCTGATCAATCTTCTTGATTGAGGGCGGCACATTTCGGAAGCTGAATGGTGAGATCCAGCGTATCGCGTTTCCCTTTGTCGTTTGACCTGCTGCAGGGATTCATCGTACCGTTTACACTCGACGAACCCGGGAGCTTATCGATGACGAGCAAAGCCATAGAGCGACCTGACATCTTGGCCGCGACAAAGATTTGGGTTGCGACGCGGGAAACACTAACCAGCGCATGAACCCTATCGAAGTCTTGCTAAAACGTCGCATAGCGCGTCGCATAACGACGCATTTCTTGATCGACGAGCATCGCGACCGCTTGCGCAGGCATTTACCGGCGCCAGGGCAAACAATCGCAATCCATTTGGAACGGCCGCGTTAGACGATGACGCCTGCGACTGATGCCACCCGGATGGTATTGCATCGCCATAAACCGAACCGATCAGATATCGAAATACATGCAGAATTCGAACGGGTGGGGCCGTTGTCGCAGGGCTTCCACTTCGTTTTCGCGCTTGTACTTGATCCAATAGTGAATCACGTCAGCGGTGAAAACGTCCCCCTTCAATAAAAACTCGTGATCGTTTTCCAGCGCGTTGCAGGCTTCTTCCAGGCTGCCCGGGGCTGAGCCGATGCGTTCGTATTCCTCCTCGGTCAGGTGGTACATATTTTTGTCCAGAGGGTCGCCGGGATGGATCTTGTTTTCGATTCCGTCGATGGCTGCCATCGTCATGGCGCTGAACGCGAGATAGGGGTTGCAGGATGAATCGGGGCAGCGGAATTCCACGCGCTTGGTCTGCGGTTTTTCGCTGTACATGGGGATACGGATCGCAGCTGATCGATTCCGGCTGCTGTAGACGAGGTTCACCGGCGCTTCGTAACCGGGTACCAGTCGCTTATAGCTGTTGGTTGTCGGGTTGCACAAACAGCACAGCGCACCGGCATGCTTGAGGATTCCGCCGATCGCGTACAGCCCCATCTCGCTTAGTCCGGCGTATTTATTACCGGCGAATAAGGGCTTGTCGCCTTTCCATAAACTGAAGTGGATGTGCATCCCGCTACCGTTGTCCTGAAACAGTGGTTTGGGCATGAAGGTGACCACTTTCCCATGGCGGGCGGCAACGTTTTTGCAGACGTATTTGTACATCATCACGCTGTCGGCCATTGTCACCAGATCCTGGTAACGGACGTCGATTTCGCATTGGCCGCCGGTGGCAACCTCATGGTGATGTGCCTCAACCGGAATCCCCAGGTTGATCAGTTCAGTGACCATCTCGCTGCGGATGTTCTGCATCGTGTCCATCGGCGGGGTGGGGAAATAGCCTTCCTTAAGTCGGATTTTGTAACCCAGGTTGGTTGGATCTTCATCGCCGCGGCCCCAGACCCCTTCGCGACTGCCCACATGATATTTGGCAAAGTTAATTCCCTGATCGTAAAACGCGTGATCGAAGATAAAAAATTCCAATTCGGGCCCGAAATAAGCGGTATCCGCGATCTTGGTTTTCTTTAAATAAGCCTCGGTTTTGCGGGCAATCGACCGGGGATCGCGGCTGTATTCTTTTTTAGTGATCGGATCGCGCACGTCGCAGATCATCGAAACGGTGGAATGGGTCATGAACGGGTCGATCTTGGCGGTGTCCGCCACGGGGACCAGAAGCATGTCACTTTCGTTGATCGCCTGCCACCCTCGGATGCTGCTTCCGTCAAAACCAAAACCGTGTTCGAAACTATCGAGTGTGAGTTCACTCACCGGCAGGGTGGTGTGCTGCCAGAGCCCGGGGAAATCCATAAACCGCAGATCGATGAACTTCACATCTTTGGTTTGAATCATTTTCAATACAGCGGTGGGGGTCATTGCGTTTCTCCGGGGTCGATCGATTACTGCTTAAGCAAGAGACAGGCGTGAAAAAGCTAACTGCCGGAGGATAACGCGTCCAGCCGCGCGGGATGGGAATGTTGATTCAGCGGCGGATGGATTCGCCATTTCTCATTGCTTACACCCCAGTCAGCGCAGTAATATTAGGCTACGGTTAAGGGAGCTTGTATCACGTCCGATCTTAGCCGCGTGCGGTCGCAAATCAGCGGGTTGTTGCCATGCAGCAGGTCCGTCAACTACCGGAGATGCCGCCTATCGGCAGACCGGAATCGTTTTACGCCCGGCAGGTCCAGCTTGCGGACAAGCTGGGAGACCTGCATCTGCATGAAGCCTCGAAGGTAGGCCAATACATTACCCTGGGAATCGATCCGCGATTGTCCTGGCCCAAAAAGCTGAAATATTTCGACCACGCGCTGCGCAGGCATTGCAACCCGCCGCCCCTGCCTGATGACCCCACCTGGATGTTTTACCAGCATCTCAGCAACCTGGTTCGGTTCCATTGCGGCGAACAGGCGCTGAAGCTCGCCTGCGCCGAAGATGACGAATATGCCCGGCGTCTTTCCACCGGTGAATCAAAAAAACAGCTGGGGATGATAGCCCGCACTTTTTTCCACGAATTAATGACCCTCGGCACCGACCGCCCCGTTCATTTCACCGAAGACGACTGGATGCAGCTGAAACTGATCCGCGATCAATGGGTCGATCTCTAGCGTGTGCGAAATGATGAAGGGTTCGACGCCTTTTTAATGCTCGTCATCTTCACCGGCGCCTTCAATACTTCCGGCGGCGATCTTCAGATCCTCGCGCTTCTGGATCTTGTCCATGCGCCCGTCGCGAATCCAGATAATACGGTCTGAAACCGCCAGCATTTTATGATCGTGGGTCGCGCTGATAATCGTCACGCCACGCTCTTTATTCAGCTGGCGAAGCAATTCGATAATCAGTTTGCCGGTGTTCAGGTCCAGGTTTCCCGTGGGCTCATCGGCCAGGATGATCGTCGGATCATTGGCAAAAGCCCGCGCAATCGCCACGCGCTGCTGCTGACCGCCTGACATTTCCATCGGCTTGTTCATGAGGCGGTGGCCGAGTTCAACGCGCTTTAAAATGTCAGCCGCCTTGTCCTGGGCATCCGGTGTGGTCATGCCGGCAAAGATCATGGGCAGCATTACATTTTCCAGGGCCGTCATGACGGGGATCAGGTTGAACGTCTGAAAAATATATCCAATCTTTCGGCACCGCATCCAAGCAAGCTCGTAACTATCCAGCTGCGCGATGTCGACTTCATCGATATACACTTTTCCTTCAGTGGGTTTATCGAGCCCGCCGATCATGTTGAAAAAAGTCGACTTGCCCGAACCGCTGGGCCCCATGATGGAAATATATTCACCGCGGTAGATCGAGACCGTCACCCCTTTAAGGGCCTGCACCACCTCGGTGCCCATTTTGTATTCGCGTTTCACATCGATGGTGCGCACCGTATGCTCGGTAATCTGCGGCGTGGGGATCGCGTCTTGTGTCGTCATCGATGTCACTGGAAAAGTCGCAGGCCAGCGCACTGCCTTGCCGGCGGTTTCAATTATTCGCAACAACGCTGGCGGGCAACCAGCGCACAAGAAATTTTATCCGAAACTCAATGACAGTTGTTCTCCGACCCACGGTTTGGATTTATCGACTGAAAGCCAGTCCGTGCGTTGATACTGCTCGGACAATACCACGCGCGATGCGATTCTCGGATCGCTGGAAAAAAATTCCATCAGAAGTTTCGGACAGTTGCACTGCCGGCTGCGGTGCAGCAGCACAACGCGCGCGGGCGCGCCTTGCGCATGTGCAGACAGCGATCAAAAACGGCCTTTACCGCCTTCAGCGCCTGCAGATTGGAAAGATGCCCGCCTCCCCCGGTGATCCTCTGCCGCAGAAACAAAGGCCGCCCGCTGGTGCGCTGCATCTCCGGATCGTAATTGCTTTCGATCGCCAGAATGTCCACCCCGCAAAAATGCTCCACCAGCATCATTGGCACGTAGCCCAGATCGGTGGCGTAACCGATGGTTCCGTGCGGGCTGGAAAAATGAAACGCATGCGAGCCGGTGCGATCGTGAGCCAACCGGAATGTCCTGGCGATCACACCCTGAACCGGTTCGAAAGGTTGGTTGCTTTCAAACCGAACTATAAGTGGCCGCAGCCGCTCGTCGCCGACCGCGTTCATAAGATCGTGCGCGCATCCGCGGGGCAATAGACGGTAATCTGCTTTCGAATAAAAGTGTTTGCCCACGCGGGGTTGAAATGATCGTGATCCAGATGCGTCAGACAGACCGCCCGTATCTGGTCCAGCACGACGCCGGTACCATCGAGTCGAGCGGCGGTGACACGCGGGCCAATCCCGCAATCCACCAGCAGCACCCCGCCGGGCGTGCGAATCACAGAACAATTCCCGCTGGATCCACTGGCTAATACACACAGTTCCATCGACATCCGTGTCACTCCAAAACAAATCCGTCAGCCGCAGGCCAGCCACAGATGAACGCGAATCAGAACAAGAATAACTTACGTGTCCGTGTTCATTGCTGCTCAATCTGCGAGCAGATTGGTTTTCGTATTCCGAGTCTCGTCGGCGGGCTTGGGACGATAAATCACCACCGGTGTCAATCGCCCGGGCGAAATCGAATTCACATCATAAAGCGCAACCAGATTTGTCCAAAGCCCCCGAGCCTCGGGGGGGCCGAAATCCCGCTGCATCGCCAATTTCTCATAGAACATCATAACCCACGGCAAATGCCCGGTCTCAGCAATCGCCTGTTTCTCCATGGAAATCATCGAAACAGTGTCCGGGGCAGCGAGCAACCGATGCGAAACATCGCCGTACAACGCAATCGATTCCCGCGCCGCCAGATACAACACCATGATGTCCCGCCCCGGCGGAACAACGCGATCGGCCAGTTGAAACGCCTCGCGAATCTGCTGCTGAGGCAGCCGGGTTATATCCATAACCACCTGCCAGCTGATCAGAATCAATAATCCAATGACCCCCGCGCGCCCCCATGATGCCGCTGGTGCGAGAAATAATGCCACCACAGAAACGCAAAACCACGGCAAGATCCACGGGACAAATCGCGCCTCGGTTGCGGCGGAACTGAACAGCGGGAGCAGCATGCCCAGCAGCGTTGCACAACCGAAAGTGAGAATCATAGGACGCATGGACGCTCGCGCCCAACCCAGCACCGATCCCATCACCAACGCAACAACCGGAAGTGCCCAGTAAATCGATGGGCTGTTGGGCATGCTGATCCCAGTCAAGGCACATCGCGGAAGTGCATCGAGGAAGGCGCGATAGCTCAACGTCGCCTCATACGGGTGGCGATAATAACTGATCAGCCCTCGCAACATCGGCAGGTAAATCAATGCTGCCAGTATCAGTGTCGTACAGGCTCCGGTTAAATAGAGCAGGATCGCGCGGCGTCGCAAAATCAGAACCGTTGCCAGGTGCGCAGGAATCAAAGCAACCCCCAGCGGCACCGTATAAATGGCAAGCATCATCACCAGCGCATAGCGCGCGATCCATGCAGCAGGATGCCCACCGCGGGCAACAGGGGTTTCCTCGCGCACCGGCAGCAGATTGGTTGCCACAACTCCCAGCATCAGTAGCAGTGAATACCCCCGCGCCTCAACACTGAAATCCACCAGCCACGGGTGCAGCGCCGCCACGATTCCAATCGCAAGCGCAACCCAAGGATCGCTGCGTCGAACGGGCCACATCAATGCGAGCGGAACGATTAACCCCGCTGCCAGGGCCGGCAACCGCAGCAGCGCCTCACGCGGCGGCACAAGCTCGGGATGCCGATAGACCAACTTCAGCAGGATCGTGCTCAGCACATGATTGTTCGGGATATACTGCCCGGTTTGGGCGGCAACAATTTGAGACCACGGCGCAAGTACGTACTGCGTCAGCGTCGTCATCTCGTCATACCAGAGACTTTCGCCAAGGTGCGGCAGACGAACCGCCAGCCCGAGCAGCAACACGCAAACGGCGCAAAATATCTGAAAGGTATTTTTCCGTTCGCTCGGCATCAGCCAAAAGTGTAACGCAGAAACGATTCAGCCGCCGGGGGGCGGTAAAAACCTTCACAAGCCGCGTTCATCCGCATCAGTCAGCGGCCGTTTTCTTCAGTTCGACAAAGATGTTTCGCCATTCCAGCGCGCTAAGCTAGAATCTGTCTGTCATGGCTTACACGGTTCTTGCCCGGCGGTATCGGTCCAGCACGTTCGACGAAGTCGTCGGGCAGAACCACATTGCGCAGACGCTGAAAAAAGCGATACAGTCAGGTCGCATTGCCCATGCCTATCTTTTTTGTGGCACGCGGGGCACGGGGAAAACATCCACCGCTCGAATCCTGGCGAAATGTCTGAACTGCCAGTCCGCCGACCACGCGGTGATCGAGCCGTGCAATCAGTGCGACAGTTGCCGATCGATTGCGCGGGGCGATGACATCGACGTGATGGAGATCGACGCCGCCAGCAACACGGGTGTCGACAATGTCCGCGATATCATCATCGGCACCGCCTACAACATCCCCGCGCGTTCGCGGTTCAAGGTGTTTATCATTGACGAAGTTCACATGCTCTCCAAGCAGGCGTTCAACGCGCTGCTCAAGACGCTGGAAGAACCACCGAGCCATGTGAAATTCATCCTGGCGACCACTGAGCCGGAGAAAGTGCTGCCCACGATTTTATCGCGCTGCCAGCGATACGATTTCCGTAATATTCCCACGCGCGAGATCGCCCAGCATCTTCAATCGATCTGTAAAACCGAAAAAATCGAAGCCGACGAAGACGCATTGCTTCTGGTGGCCAAAGCCGGTGCGGGAAGCATGCGCGATTCGCTTTCGCTGCTGGATCGCCTGCTCAGTATCGGTGAAACGCGACTGACGGTCGACCTGCTCGAGCAATTGCTGGGCTTACCCAAGAGCCAGCTGATTTTCGATCTGTGTGCCGGCATCGGCGAAGGCAACGTGCAATCCGTCCTGTCGCAAACCGATCAGATCATCGCCAATGGATTGGCGGTCGACACGCTGATCGCTTCATTGATCGATCACCTGCGGAACCTGATGATCGTGCGCAGCCTGCGGGCCCAAGTCCGACCTGGTGGAAGTGCCCGGTTTGTCCCTGGCGGAGCTCGCAAAACAAGCGGACCGTTTTGATGCCGCCGCTTTGTCGCAGGATATCGTTATCCTCGAAGAGCTCCGACGACACGTCCGCCAGTCGCAGGCGGGTCGCGCTCTGCTCGATGCCACACTGGTTCGCATGACGCTGGCGGATCAGTTCTCATCCATCAGCGAACTGCTCGAGCGCGTCACCGGCGGGGGAAGCGACGTTCAAAAAAAAAAGTCTGAGCCGCTAGCCGCCAGTCGACGCGAGCCTGCTGCTTCACTCGCGAGTCCGACGCCGGTTTCCCCTCCGCCCGCGATTTCAAAACCAGCCGAAAGTCCAGCGCCCCAGGTCCAGACGCCGACAGTGCAGCAGGCAATCATCACCGAAGAAGATCCGGACGAGGACGACGATCTACCTGCGCCCGGAAAAGTCTGGGATGGACCGCGCGAATCGCTTGGCGCATTAATGAAAAAGCAGGCAGCTGCTTACAAGCCGGAAGTTTCCAATGTTGAACCGGTTCGAGCCGGCGACTTGTCCGAGCACTGGTCGGCCATGATCGGCCTGCTCGCCGAGCAGGGCCCCGCTGCACGGCCTGCTTCAACAAGGCCGTTTCATCGGTATCGAAGACGGCCTTGCGGTCATCCGCTACGCGCCGCAGCACGAAACTTTTGTCAAACTGCTCGAGCGCAACGGCAAAAAAGATCTGGTTCGCGACGCACTGTCCAAGGTGATGCAGCAGCCGGTCGGTATCCGTTTCGAAGTGTCCAGCGCCGCCGTCGCTCCCACGTCACCGGTAACAACGGCCTCACCGGTGCCTGCTCCGATCAACCGTTCAAAGCCCAATGCGCCGCCGCACCCACCTTGCCCGCCGCGCCGCCTCCGATGATGCCCGAGACATCGAATTCGATCCGACTGACCGAAGAGATTCGTTCCAATCTATATAAATCCGACCCGCTGATTCGCGCGGTCGTCGAACAACTCGGCGGGAGTATCGTCAAGTTTGAAGAGTGACACCGCTGCCCGCCGGTGTGCCTTTTCCGGGTGTGTATCCCATTCTGTTTTTCAAGCCGAACAGGCCTTTTGCCCATCGATCCAGACGGCTATTGGCAATGCCGCCGACTCGAGAATTTCTGCCAGTGGGTCCGGCGTTTTTACCGGGAACACCACGGCATCGGCGAAATGCCCTGTCATCAGCGCGCGGCCGGCAGCCCACCGATCGCGCGGGCGGCATTCACGGTTGCGAGTTTCCAAAGCTCCAGCACGTCGATCTCCGGTGTGAGCCGATGCAGCAGACGAAGGTCATCCACGAGATTCAGATCCAGTGAACTCGCGCAGCTGTCGGTTCCTACGGCAACATTGATTCCCCGCGCCAGCATGTCGCGCCAGCGATGGGGTTGATGCCCGAAAAATGCGTGCGTGCGCGGGCAGTAAACCACGCTGGCTTGGCTGGCCGTCAGCAGTTCCAGCTCGGCGTCGCTGCAATAGTTCACATGCGCAAGAAGGGAAGGGTAGTCTAAAAGACCGATGTATTTCGCGAACAAAATGGGCCCGCCGCTCGATGTTGGGACATTTTCATCCCATGCGTCGAGCAGATCCCACAGCCGCCTGAAAGCGCCGGAATGGTCACCCAGAAACTCAGCTTCATCGCGCGTTTCCGCCAGGTGTGTCGCCAGTGGAAGGCAGTGTTCTCGAGCGGACATGAGGCAGGCTTCATATCCGGTTGATTCAATTGAATACGGCGCGTGCGGTGAAATTCCCGATGTGATTCGAGAGGATTCGGTTGGTTGCACCGCGGCGGCAAGGCGTGGCTGCAACATCGCCCGCCGCTGCGCCATCGCGCGTACTTCTCCGTAGCTCACGCCCCGCAAAGGCGACCGAGCCAGCAGGGGCCGTGTCATCGCCGGTTGACTGGTGATATCTCCCACAGCGGTAATACCAAATCGCAGACACTGCTCGATTCCGGCAAGCATGCCAGCGCCCGCCTCGGCGGGATTCGCTTTGCTCATCAACGAAATAAGCCATTCCACAAAATTTTTGGTTGGTTCGCCGGGCGTCAGCAGGCTTAATTCAAGGTGTGTGTGGGCGTTGATCAGGCCGGGCAATATGATCGCATCGCCAGCATCAGCCACGATCGCGTTCTGATGCCTGCTCCGCAAAATGCTGGCCGGGCCAACATCTGCAATCCGTCCATCTTCAAACAGAACACCACCTTCTTGAATGAGCGGCCCGGTCATTGGGGCGATCCAGGCAGCGGTTAACAGTGCGGGCGGTGGCATTTGGACAGTTTAATCGAAATGACGATGCGCGGTTTAGGGGTGGCGTGGGGCACTGATTTTTCAAGAGATTATTGTTCTCGCGACGCAGCGCATGAAGAAATGCGCACTAGGCTTCGCTCAACCATTCCTCGGCGAGCAGCCTGGTTGCGGCTCGCGCGTTATCCAGTCGATGGTGTGCAATGCGACGGGAATATTCAAAGTGAAAACCATCGCGCAGCCGCGCGTCCCAATAGCCGTACAACTCGCGTTTTTCCTGCGCCGTCGATCAGCTGGGCAAGCCCGTCGCCCTGACGGCACAGCTGGATGGTCTGCAGGATCAGGCCCGAAACGCCAAAATCCTCGAGATTTAATGCGTCGGCAAGCAGGCGCGCATCGGGCAGCTTCGGTTCGCGGTCGGGCATCTGCTCCAGCAGGGCGAGCGTGCGGTCCAGCAGCGATTCATCGACGGCGGGATCATCGAACACCTTGGGAAGAAGCTCGATTGAAAGCGTGGCGCGATCGCGAAGCGCGTTCGCACGGGCGTTTTTCCCGCGCTGATTTGTCGGCGGCAAACGGCAGCTGCAGCGCATAGCAGGCCAATTCCAGCGCGATCACATCCGCGGTGGTGGGTACCAGATTGGTCGCCAGCATTTTTTGCAGACGACGCCACAGCCGGGCTGCATCATCCAGCAGGCGCGGACCTTCAGCACCGCGCTCATTTAAAGTGCGCAGAATCCGCTCCAGGCGTTTGACCATACCCACATCTAACGACATCACCCA
Organism: uncultured Phycisphaerales bacterium; assembly: GCA_963792535.1. Lineage (GTDB taxonomy): Bacteria > Planctomycetota > Phycisphaerae > Tepidisphaerales > Tepidisphaeraceae > CBDAQA01. The sequence goes on along the minus strand of CAWBWQ010000003.1, from coordinate 20,909 downwards.
CTGCCTCTTCACGCGCGTCGGCGCTCTCCTGAACGGCGGCACGGGCGGTATTATTCGGAAATGCACCCAGCTTGGCGAGCGATATTTCGCATTTTACCGATACAAATCTCTCTTTTTTTCATGGGAGGTTGTGCTGAATACAACCGCATTCCAACGCTTTCGGAGGAAGATTCGCTTTCGGGCATCGTTCAGCTCACAGACGGATTCGATTGCGCGGGAGAATCATTTTTCTCCCCGGACCAGCGCTGGATTGTCTTCCGGGCGGTCGCCGTCACCGGCCAACCTCCTCGGCTCTATCTTGCGAAATTAAAAAATGAAGGCGGCGACATTACAGGAATCGAACCGCCTGTGTGTATCACACCCGCCGGCACGCGCAGTCTGCACGGCTCGTTTATTCCGCCGGATGGATTGTCGATTATTTTTGCGTCGAATGCTGATGCGCCATCGGATGCGCCCCACAGGCCTATTGCGATGCGCCGTTCTGCGCCGATGGTTGGGAAGGCATGATCGCGATGGCGGACCGCGTCAGCGGGGTAGACCTTGCCCAGCACCCGATCGACACTGCCCCGCCGGGCAGCCAGGAATGTTCGTATTCTCCGGATGGACGATGGATTTGTTTTTCCGCCGGGGCTCGAGGTGCAACCAGCTTATTTGTAATGCACGCGGATGGATCGCATGTGGTCCAACTGACCGATCCGAATGATGTCGACGGACAGCCGGCTTTTTCACCCGATCAGAAGACGCTGGTCTATCGCACGCAGCGCGGCACAGGGGGGCATTCGCAGATTTTCATCGCCGACCTTGTGTATAACCATGAGTCGGAAATCACCGGCGTTACAAACGAGCGCGGGCTGACCTCCGAAGATAACCTGAATATTAATCCGGCCTGGCATCCCGACGGCCGGCACATTATCTACGCGACCAGTCGTCACGGGGTGGATAACTACGAGTTGTATCTGATGGATATCTGGGGCCGGCACAAAACGCGCATTACATTTTTTGCCGGCGCTGATCTGCTGCCCACGTTTTCAACGGATGGAAAATACCTCATGTGGACCAGCAAGCGCAGTAAAGACGGAACCGACGAAGTTTTTGTCGCCCGTTTTCAGTTCCCGCGCGGAAGCTGATCTGTGCGGTGAACCCTATCGCGGATTGCTTATCCGGGCATGGTCATTGCCCGCGGATCTAAGAGTCTGTTCAGTTCTTCTTCATCGAGCACGCGGCGCTCGGAGGCGATTTGCCTGACGGTTCGACCGGTCCTGTGGCTTTCTTTTGCGATGTCCGACGCGGCGTCGTAACCAATGACAGGGGCCAGGCTGGTACACATCGCCAGGCTTTGTTCGACAAGGCTTTCGCAGCGCTGGCGATCGACGGTGAGCCCTGCGACGCAGCGGTCGGCGAAGACCCGCGCTGCGGATGAAAGCAGGTCGATTGATTGCAGAAGGTTGAAAGCCATGATCGGCATCATGGTGTTCAGCTCGAAGGTGCTGCCCATGGCGGCGGCCCAGGCGATCGTCGCGTCGTTACCAACCACCTGGGCCGATACCTGCAGCAGCATTTCGCTCATTACGGGATTCACCTTGCCGGGCATGATGCTGCTGCCCGGTTGCGTCGCCGGCAGAAGCAATTCTCCTATGCCGCAGCGCGGACCGCTCGCAAGCCAGCGGATGTCGTTGGCGATCTTGGTCAGGCTGATCGCGATTGTCTTGAGCAATCCCGTGCATTCGACGACGCCGTCCTTGGCAGCCTGGGCTTCGAAATGATTCTTCGCTTCACAGAAATCGAGCCCCGTTTGGCTGCTGAGTTTTGCGATAACCCGCCCGGCAAATTCGCGATGTGAATTGATTCCCGTCCCGACGGCCGTCCCACCCAGCGGTAATTCCAGCAGGGACAAAACAGCATTTCGTGCCCGTGCGGTGCTGAGCTGCGCCTGCGCGGCGTATCCCGAAAATTCCTGCCCCACCCGTATGGGCGTCGCATCCTGCAGATGCGTGCGGCCGATTTTTACAACATCATCATAATCAGTGGCCTTGGTCTCCAGCGCGGTCTGCAGATGCTGCAGGGCGGGAATCAGCGACGACTGAATCGCGGTGGCGGCACTGAGGTGCATGGCAGTGGGGATCACATCGTTTGAACTTTGCTGCATGTTTACGTGATCGTTGGGATGCACCGGTGACTTGCCGCCACGTTTGCCGGTCGCCAATTCGTTTGCGCGGCCGGCGATGACCTCGTTGGCGTTCATGTTCGTGCTGGTCCCGCTGCCGGTTTGAAACACATCAACCACAAACTGATTGTCGAGCTGGCCTGCAACAACCTCGTCGGCTGCCTTGCGAATCAGTTCGGCAGTGGATGCATCCAGATGCCCCAGCTGATGATTCACCTGTGAGCAGGCGGATTTAATCGAACCCAGCGCGGCTATAAATTGCCTGGAAAAGCGCAAATCGGAGATTGGAAAATTTTCCACCGCCCGCGCGGTGGATGCTCCGTAATACGCATCGGCGGGGACCTGCATTTCTCCCATGGAATCGCGTTCGGTGCGGGTGTTCATGGGTGGATTTTAGCCCGTTGTCGAACCCGGGCACACTACATATTTCAGCCTGACACAAAGGATCTGTCACTCCTACAATGCGGCTATGCAAAAACATCCATTCGGCAAAACGGGGTTTGAAGTGTCGGTGCTGGGATTCGGCAGCGCGCCGATCGGGTATCTCAATGCGGATCAGGAACGTGCCACTTCCATTTTGAATCTGCTGCTGGATTCGGGTGTAAATGTGATGGATACCGGCGCGAGCTATCCGGGTTCGGAAGAATTGATCGGCAAGGCGATCGGGCATCGTCGCAGTGAATATGTGCTGATTTCAAAGTGCGGGGGCAAGTTGCCCGATCTGACCGAGCGCATGTGGACTCCGGAATTAATTTCTAAAACAGTGGATCGATCCTTGGGGAAGTTAGGCATGGAGCAATTGGATGTAATGCTGCTGCATTCCTGCGATCTCAAGGTGCTGCAGGATGGCCGGGTGATCGAACCTCTGGTGAAGGCGCGCGAGGCGGGCAAGATTAAATTCATCGGTTACAGCGGCGACAACGAGGCCGCTGCTTATGCCGCCGGACTGGACGAGATTGATGTCATGGAAATGTCGATCAATATCACCGACCAGATAAACATTGAAAAAGTGCTTCCCATCTGCCGGGCGCGCAACATCGGCGTGCTGGCCAAGCGACCCATTGCTAACGCGGCGTGGAAAGATCTGTCGCAGCAAATGGGGCTGTATAAGACCTATGCCAAGGTCTATACCGATCGATTTGCCGCGATGGGAATCAGTCCCGCCGGACTGGGTTTTGGCGATGCCGACTGGCCGGAAATCGCCCTGCGTTTCACGATAAGCCAGCCGGGTGTTCACTCGGCCATTATCGGCACGCAGAACATCGAAAACGCGCGGGCGAACCTTGCTTTTGCGGATAAAGGACCTCTGCCTGAGGAGACAATCAACCAGATTCGCCAGGCGTTCATCAAAGCTGATACAGACGGACGATGGACCGGGCAGACTTGAAGTTTGATAACGGGGCGTTTCTGCAAACCGCTTGTTTTATCTTTGCATTAGAGGCGATGTCCCACCCGGAAACGTGACAGTGTTCGGCGTTTTGTGGCACTCGTATCAAGAATTTGTTTGGAGGTAACGGCGTGTAACGATATCGTCGCTCAACAGTAGTTGCGCGGATTTCAGGCTATTTCGCCTGTTTTTCGCGGGAGAGACGATGGAATTTGTCACATACGAAGACCGACCTTCCGACTGCGTTGGGCTAAAGCTGCTGGCGGCGTCGATTTTAAAAAGCACCGGAAGTCACACGCTGATCTGCTTCTGTCCAACGGGCTTTGTCGCCTTTCGTAAATGGGCGACACAACATCCCCGATTAATTGTTCGTGATTCGGATGAACTGGGCGTCAGAGGGTGGGAGGTTAAACCCACTCTTCTTCTAAAGCTGCTGGATGATGGCATTGCGCAGCCGATCTGGGTTGATTCCGACATCGTTATGAGCAGACCGATCAGCGAAAAATTGTTTGCAATCCATGGTAGGGAACTGCTGGCGACTGAAGAGAACAGTTCGCACTCGAATGTTGCGGTCAATCGCGCGGAATTATCGCATTTAATTTCAGCCCGCCAGTTGCATCGGCCATTGAATTCAGGAGTTCTGCGGGTCTCCGAAGTTCATCGTTCACTGCTGCAGGCGTGGGCTGAGCGCATGAGCCGCCCTGATTTTCAAACCGCTCAGCAGAATGATTCCGTACCCCGCCCGACGCATCTGGCCGGCGATCAGGACGTGCTGGAGGCGCTGCTCTGCTCGCGGGAATATGCTGATATTCCAGTTCGTGAACTCAAGGCGGGAATCGAAATAGCACAATGCTGGTTCGTATCGGGCTTTGCCTTTCGTCATCGGTTGCGCGCGCTTTTATTTGGTCTTCCGCCGATCGTGCATGCACTGGGCATCAAGCCTTGGCGCGTTAACGGGAATCGATTGACAGCGCTGGCAGCGGAGTTACACCCGTACAACCGCGTCGCACGCCGGCTTGCTGATGGTATCGATGAAGATATGCCTTGGAGCCGGCCAAAGACCGGCGTCGCGCGAATACTGACCATTCTCGGATGCGGTTCTGCTGTGCTGCCCGGCATTCTGCTGCTACTTGGGGTCAGGCTGTACCAGACTTTGTCTCGCTGGCGCAGGCGCTTTCACCCTGACGCGCATCCGCGCCTGAATCATATTTCCTTCTGCAGCGGTTTCATCCAAAGCCAGGACTGGCGGTTTGACCGCGATTCCGTGACCGCCATTTGCTTATATTTTAATGGGATCAACGGCGTGGCCCACGAGCGAAACGGATAATCCGCAATGCAGCGTTCTTCCTGCCAGATTTCCGAGATCATATGCGTCGACGCGAAACGGGATTTAAGCTGCGCGGTCACACCCGGTTCCGGGATCTCGTGCATTTCAACCAATATTCTTGTGCGATCTAATTCGCGGACTTCCGTCGGATTCAACAAGACGCGTTCGTATCCTTCGCAGTCCACAATCAGCGCCGGCGCTTTCGCCTTCTGCAATGCTCGTTTCAAATCATCCAGTTCGCATTTACCGCAGATCTCAATGCGATCTGTAACCTGATTCAAGCGGCTCATCTCCGCAAGCAACTCCCGACCGTGTGCTTCCATCTCATAAGCGGTGACGCGCAGGTGAGGAAGTCGCATCGCCATGCCGACGGCATAATATCCTTCGGCTGCACCGACATCGATCAGCAAATCAATCGGCGAATTGCAAAGTTCCTCGATAACCTGATAAAGCTCTCGTTCGTAGATTCCCAATACCTTAGGAATCAAACAACTTCCCTGAGAACCTTGTACATACCGCATTTTCGCAAACGGTCCCCCTAACACCTGCCTCTTGCAGCGCTTCATTGTTAAAGCATTCAGATAGGCATAGGGACGGTACTGCAAAGGTACGATCCGCCGAAGCAGGGTTTTGAACATTTGCAGTCCTTCGATCACCGAATCGCAGCGATTCAATCCTCTGAAAAAGTCAGAGTACAGACAAAGAATACTGTGCATTGAAACCTTTGGCGACGCGCGCCTCCATGGTTCAGGCCCGCGCAATGCTCATGCTGGTATTATTGCCGGCGCTGGTTCATCTGTTTTCAGATCCTGAATAACGCCGAGCTTCTTTCCGATTCGATCGAAGAAAAGGTAGATAACGGGAGTTGTATAGAGCGTGAGTAATTGGCTGGCGATTAGCCCGCCGATCATGGTGATGCCCAGCGGGCGACGCAGCTCCGATCCCGTGCCTGCGCCGAAAGCCAGGGGCACTCCGGCAAGCAGGGCGGCCATGGTGGTCATCAGGATTGGTCGCAGCCTCAAAAGGCAGGCCTGATAGATCGCGTCAATCGGTGATTTCCCGCCTTGCCGTTCTGCTTCCAGCGCGAAGTCGATCATCATGATCGCGTTTTTCTTGACGATGCCGATCAGCAGAATAATGCCGATCAGCGCGATCACACTGAAATCATTTTTCGTCAGCTGCAATGCAAAAAATGCACCCACCGCGGCGGAGGGAAGCGTCGATAAAATCGTGATTGGATGAATGTAGCTTTCGTATAAAACCCCCAGCACGATGTAAACCGTGACCAGGGCGGCCAGAATCAACCAGACTTCATTTGTCAGTGACGCTTCAAACGCCTGGGCCGTGCCCTGAAATTGTGCCTGGATGCTGGCGGGCAGCCCCAGTTGCGTCTTGAGATCATTTATCCGCGCAACCGCGTCGCCCAACGATGCATCGGGCGCGAGGTTGAAGGAGATCGTGGTGACCGGAAATTGTCCCTGGTGATTGATCGCCAGCGGTTCATTCACTTCTTCCAATCGCGTGAACGCGCTCAAAGGCACCTGTCCACCGCTTGCGGATTTAACGTAGATCGTGTGCAGATCCGTTGGTTTTCGTTGAAACTGCGGGTTAATTTCCATGACCACGTGGTACTGATTCAGCTGCGTATACATCGTGCTGACCTGCCGCTGACCAAACGCGTCGTACAGCGTGTTATCGATCTGCGACGGTGTGATTCCCAACCGGCTGGCGGTATCGCGATCGATCACCAGCATCGCCTGCAGCCCCAGGTTCTGCTGATCGGTGGCCACATCACGCAGTTCCTTGATGTCTCGCATTTTATCCACCATCTGCTGCACCCACGATGCCAGTTCAACCGGGTCGGCGTCTTCCATCGTGTACTGATACTGCGTACGACTGACGCGGTCCTCCACCGTCAGATCCTGCACCGGTTGCATGTATAAGGTGATTCCCTCCACGCGGGCCAATCGATCCTGCAGCCGCCGAATTACATCGCTGGCATTGGTCGTGCGTTTGCCCTCGTAAAGTTGGAACTGTCCGTCAAAGCGGACCAGGTGTTTGAGATTTTCAAAACTCAAATTGATTTCGCGCAGCGGCCTGAGATTGATCTGGATCCGCCCGCTGTTCAATGTGGTGTTCGTTCCGTCGATTCCGATGAACGATGAAAGACTTTCCACATCCTCATCGGCGTTTATCGCCCGGGCGAGTTGCTGCTGGCGATCCGACATCTCTTCAAATGAAATCGTCTGAGCCGCCTCGGAAATGCCGAGAATGACGCCGGTGTCCTGCACCGGGAAAAATCCCTTGGCCAGGGTCATGTATAGATAAATCGTCAACGCAAGCGTGGCAACGGCTACCACCAGTGTCGTTGCCTGATGATTCAGCACCAGGTCCAGTGTGCGTGCGTAAGCCTTGATGACCGAGTCAAAAAACTGTTCCGACCAGTGGTAAAGCCGGCTTTGCTGCGCCTCGGGCGTATGCCGAAGCAATTTGGCGCACATCATCGGAGTCAAAGTCAGCGAAACAATGGCCGACACCACAATCGTCACGCTCAGCGTGATGGCAAACTCGCGGAAGAGCCGCCCTACGATATCTCCCATGAACAGCAGCGGAATCAGCACGGCAATCAGCGATACGCTCAGCGAAAGAATCGTGAAACCGATCTGGGCCGACCCTTTCAAAGCCGCTGCCAGTGGTTCCTCACCGTCTTCGATATAGCGAACGATGTTTTCGATCATGACGATGGCATCATCCACCACGAAACCGGTGGAAATGGTCAGCGCCATCAGCGTCAGGTTATTCAGGCTGTAACCCAGCAGATACATCACACCGAACGTTCCCACCAGGGACAGGGGAACCGCGACGCTGGGGATCAGGGTGGCAGGGACATTCCGCAGGAAAATAAAGATCACCAGCACAACCAGCAGCACGGTGAGGCACAATTCAAATTCCACATCGGCCACGCTCGCGCGGATGGTGTTCGTGCGATCGGTCAGAATTTCGATCTGGATCGATGACGGTAAGGCGGCCTGGAGCGTCGGCAATAGTTTTTTGACGCTGTCGGCGACACTGATGATGTTTGCGCCCGGCTGGCGCTGAATGTTGAGAATGACCGCGGGGGTTGCATTCATCCAGGAGGCCTGCTTCACATTTTCACTGCCGTCGGTCACGCTGGCGACGTCGCTTAACGTGACCGGCGCGCCGTTGTGCGAAGCAATCACCAGGGGTTTGTAGTCCGCGCTGCTTAGCAGCTGGTCGTTGGCGCCAACGGTGTAGGCCTGGTGTGCGCCGTCGAAATTCCCTTTCGCCTGATTCACGTTCGCCGCCATAAGGGCGGTGCGGCAGTCTTCCAGATTCAACCCATAAGCAGACAGTTGGGTAGGGTTAAACTGGATGCGAACCGCAGGTCGCTGTCCGCCGCTAATGCTGACCAACCCCACACCCGGCAGCTGCGAGATCTTCTGTGCCAGCCGAGTGTCAGCCAGGTCTTCCACCTTGGTCAGCGCCATCGCGTTGCTGGTGAGGGCCAGGGTTAATATCGGTGTGTCGGCAGGGTTGCTCTTGCTGTAGATCGGCGGGTTGGGCAGGTCGGGGGGCAGATAGGTGGATCCTGAATTGATCGCCTGCTGCACCTCCTGCTCCGCTACATCAATGTCTAGATCCAGAGAGAACTGCAGTGTAATCAGCGAGCTTCCCTGCGAGCTGGTGGAGGTCATCTGATCGAGTCCGGGTACCTGACCGAACTGCCGCTCCAGCGGAGCCGTTACCGATGAAGCAATCACCTCCGGACTGGCTCCGGGGTAAAAAGTCTGGATCTGAATCGTCGGATAATCCACCTGCGGCAGAGCCGACACCGGCAGTTGCCGATACGCGACAATCCCCACCAGCATGATCGCAATCATCAGCAGGCTCGTGGCAACCGGGCGAAGGATGAAGATTCTGGAGAGGTTCATGGAAGCGTCACGCGCACGGGTGAGTGATCAATCGAGACTGAAAATATTTTCAAGGAAATGCCCGGCTTTTCATATCCGACTTTGCGATACGGTATTGCCACTTTTAAGCCGAAAGCTCGATGTTTGTCACTGAACATTCGCATTACTATTTTTAGACACGAGACAAACGCAGTGACCTACTCCGCGGCGGCGTTTCGTCGCCGATGCTGATGTGCCGGTTGGGTAGTCGCTTCCATCGTGGTGGGCCTTGTCGCGCTGTGCCTGACCGGAGCGGGCATTGTCCGGCCTATGATTTTTGAGCCATTCTGCAGCTTATCCACCCCATCGGTGACAATGATTTCACCTGGTTCCAGCCCGCTGAGAATCACGGTGGTGTCGATCCCGTCGCTGCCTACTGCTGCCTGCGTGGGGCCCACGCTTACATCCCGCAGGGAGACCGTTCCCCTGATGCCCGCGCCCCTGGTCGGCCGGGTGGCGGGCGCAGCGGGATCGACCGGGTCCGGTGTGACGACATACGCAAAAGTTGATGTCGGGCTATGTTGAATTCCCGCTGATGGGACAATGACAGCGTTTCGCACGGTGTTCACCAGCAGCCGGGCATTTACAAACTGGCTCGGATACAACGCGCCATCCTTGTTATCAAACTGCGCTTTGATTTTCACCGTGCCGGTGGTGGGATCGATCTGGTTATCTATTGCCAGCACTGTCCCGGTCGCCAGCTTTTCGGTTAGATCACGATCGTAGGCATCCACAACCATGGGCTGGCCGCGCGCGATTTGCTTCTGGATCTGATCGATGTTGTCCTCGGGTAGATTGAATACCACCGCGATCGGTTGGAGCTGCGTAATCACCGCAAGGCCCGTGGTGTCGCTGGCATGCACGATATTTCCCTCGTCTACCAGGCGCAACCCGATACGCCCGCTGATGGGCGCGGTTATGTGGGCGTAGGTAAGATTCAAATTAGCTGAATCGATGGCAGCCTGATCTACCTCCATTGCTCCAGCGGCATTGTCCCTTGCGGCCGTGTCGGTGCGCAACTGCTGCTCGGAAATGCCATGGTCTTTTAATGCAATCGTATCCTGTTGCACGTTCCAGTCGGCGCTGTCTTTTGTCGCCTTGTCCCTGGCCAGTTGCCCCTGCGCCTGCTTCAGAGCGGCATCGTAAGGGCGGGAATCAATCTGCAGCAGGAAATCACCGGCTTTTACCATCTGGCCTTCCATGAAATTTACTTTCATGATGGCCCCGTCAACGCGGCTTTTCACGGTTACCGTATTTAAAGGCGTCACCGTTCCCAGGCCGATCAAATACTGCTCCATATCTCCACGCGCAGCGGTGGCAATCACCACCGGCAGATCATGGGGCGTCTTGCGTTTATCCGCTTCCGCCGACGCTCCCGCTTTAGCGTCGGCGAGCAGGTGTGAGACCAGCCAACCAAACGCAACAACGATCACCAGCAGGATCGCCCACACCCACCAACGGCTGCGCCGGTGACTCGCGTTCGCGGGCGCGGGCAGTGCCTTCAGCGGCGTCGCTTCTGTTTTAACTGACGTTTCAACTTGCGCAGTGTTCATGGTTCATCATTCCGCCCTATGGTCTTACACAAAGACAAGGTTCGAGTTGCAGGACAATTGCAGAGATACTCCTAAAACGAAGTGATTAAGTTATAGGTTCCGCGGAAAATTCTGTTCAATTTGGTGCGCCTCAGGGCCGCTCGCAGCAGCACTGCCGCATCGATAAAGTATACGCAGAAAGGTTCGATGGCCGCTATTGCTATTAATGTGACTGGATGTACGCGGATATGCTGGGAAGACGAAGATGGCAGTAGACGATTCTTGTTAAACGAGCAACGCCAGTTGGATGTGTCACGCGCGCCCTTGCACCTGTTTAACTGCCGAGGTGACGCATGAGTGAGATCGCTGAAAGCGAGATCACCAGCAGCATGAAGATGATTGCGGTGCGCCAGCTTCCTTCTTTTTCTGATTTGTCGGTAATACTTCTAAACGCGCAGACCAGGCCGATTAACGCGAGTAATCCGTCAGCAGTATAGAACCATGCGCCGCCCACCGTCAGGGCGACCAGCACTTTTTGCAGGCGGGACATCGCATGAAAACCGCGACCGCCGTCGAGGGTGTAAACGGGTAGCAGGTTGAATAGGTTGATCCACGCGTTCACCCCGGCGATGGCTGCGAAAATTGGCTCGCGGGTCAGCAGCCAGATTCCCAATGCAAGCGTGGCCGCGCCCAGCCCATAGATCGGGCCGGCCAAACCGATCTCGGCATCTTCGGTCGGATTGACGACCTGCTGCTGCAGGCGAATCAGCGCGCCAAACCCCGGGATGAACATCGGCGCGGTGGCTTGAAAACCGAGCCGTCGTAAGGCAATGACATGGCCCATCTCGTGAATATAAATCGACAGCACCAGACCCAGCGCGAATTTCCACCCGAAAATAGTCCAGTACACCCCCAGCGACAGCATCATCGATAGGAACGTGGTTCCCTTTGCAAGGCCCAGCAGAATGACCTTAAGCTTCCAAAACGCCAGCGTTACCGTTGCCACGGCGGCGGCAAATTTTCAGCGCGGGGGTTTGGCAGTGTCGGCTGGCTCTTTTTGAAACAACTGCATCGGGGCGCGCTTGCCCAGTTCGGTGATCTTGTCAGAAATGATTTTGAATTGCCGGGAGTCAGCAGGCAGCAGCGGAAGCGCCTGACGCCAATCCGATAGCGCAGCTGAGATATCTCCGCGATCGGCGGCTTGCTTTGCAGTCTGCGCTAATCGCGCCAGTTGTTCGCCATGTGCAAGTCTTCCACATCCCGGGCAGACCAGCATCGTCGCGGGCAACTCGGTACCGCACCCAGCGCACACACCAACCGGCGGAGATTCAACCGTCACGAACGCACCATCGGCATGATCGGAGGTCCGCCTGATACCGGCCCCAGGGTGTAAGGACCGGTGATCGGAAGCACTCTGGGCTTATTAAACTTCCAGGCTTCCCACAGCGCGATGCCCTGGATGAATAGACTGATTGGATTGCTGAAACCGATTAAAATCGGTGCCGCCAGCGTAATTGCGACCAGGATCACAACCAGTTCAACAGTAGCAACCGCTAGTTGAACCGGAGTGTGATGCTTGCTGGTCGCTACGGCTGCCGGATGAGCTTTGTGGCTCGCATCGGCCAATCCCTTCAGCACATCGGGCAAATAGTTGCCGGCAATGCAGCAGTAGGTGAGCACCAGTGCCATGATCTGGTAGCCGCGTCCACCGCGACCACCCGAACCCCTGTGCACTGCTTTGCCGATCAAAAATCCAACCGCGACGGCTACCAATCCCACCTGCACGTGCGCCACTTCACGAACCGCAAACCAGATGATAGTCCCCAAAATAGCCGCCCCAATACCGAACAATAACGCCTTAAGAAAGCGATTCGATTTCGAACCAGCCGGCGGAGCTTGCGCCAATTTGCAACAGGCGGGGCATAGCACGATATGCTTCAGTGCAAAATAGGTTGCCGTGATAGGTCGTTTGCAGATTGCGCAGATTTGCGCTGGCGCATTGCCCGCGGTACCCGCTACCGGCTCGGCGATTTCAAACTGCAACTGTTCGTCAAAGGCGTTGTCTTCTGATTCACCGGGCATAGGAAATCGATCCATTCAAATTTGTAACTATTCATTCGCTGTCAAAGTTCACGTTCGCATAGATCTCGCGCATCGGCAGTTCCACTTGCAGCGATTCAATTCGAAGCGATCCATCGAGGCCTTGCACGACATCACCGACAGTCCACGAACCGTCAGTGCGACGAATAAATGAGGTAATGTGCGGCTTATGCTGAGCCACCAGATAGTAGCCCCGCATGGAAGGAATATTGATATATCGCAGGAACTTCTCACCGCGATCACTCGCTTCAGTCGACGGCGACAACACCTCAAAAAGCACAGCCGGATTGGTGATCGTCATCCGACTTTGATCACGCGGATCGAACTCCGGCCCGCCGCACTGCACGATCACATCCGGATAGGCGTAGCGATCATCGGCTGCTAGAACGCGGGTATCGCTGCCGGTGGCCTCGCAGGGAGTTCCTTTCAAATGGTTTCCAATCTCGCGAACTAAATTGGCCGCAATACGATTGTGGTCGTAAGTCGCCCCGGCCATATCGATAATGTGACCAGCGTCGAACTCCAACTTCGTCGGCGATTCGTCAGCCAGCTGAAAATATTCCTGGAGTGAGTAGCGATTCGCTGTTGGTATGACCTGTTCCATTGAACGGATAATACCTGAAATACGGTCGGTTCCCTATCAGATTTGGGGTTTGTCGGTTTCAGTTGTAGAAGGATTCCCGCCCTTTCCGTGCTGATCGGCCGCGAAACAACTATGCCACCACGGTGACGCCCGTTACGCGAACTTCAATCAGTTGACCCGCATTCAATCCGCTGATCGCATCCTCAAAAATTGGCAACAGCGGAAGCAAATCGGTCCGACGATTTGAAGATGCAACCAAAACAACAATTGTGACCGGTAACGACAATAGATTCTGTTGAGCCTTTATATTCTGATCGACCGTCAACAGCACATCGAAGTTCGCGGCAGCCAGCGCCGCAAGCAATTTACCGTTTTTTAACTGATCCCAACCCATCTCACCTGCAGACTTCACGTTGTGATTGGAAAGCGACCGGGCTAACCGCCAGTCAACACAATGGTCGAGAAGAATCTTCATGGTTTAGGTAACTCTGCAAGCAGGCCGTTGCGCGCCAATTCCAGTACCGCAATCGCCTGCTGGCGCGTCACGCCACGAAAGCCTTCAAGAAACTCATCCAGCGTTTCGCCACCTTCGAGATAGTCGAAAAGATTTTGGATCGGCACACGCGTGGCGTAGAAGCAGGCCGCGCCGCTCATCCGTTCGCGGTTCACCCAGATAGTGCCGAATAACGGATGATCGGATTGTATTAGATCGCCGGCCAACGCTTCGGGGTGCACAAGTTTTACAGTCGAAGCAGCTACATTCATATTCCCATCCTATAGCTGAACAATTGAAAAGTTACCGAACCGGCAATTTTAGGTATCAAAATACTTCGCCTGCGGATGATGCACCACAATCGCATCGGTGCTCTGCTCCGGCACCAGCATGAAGTTTTCGTTCAGCTGCACACCAATAGATTCGGGCTTCAGCAGTTCGATGATTTTCAGCCGGTCTTCAAGATTCGGGCAGGCACCATAGCCGAAACTGAATCGACTGCCGCGGTAGCCCTGCTGGAAGAGCTGGCTGATTTTGCTCGCATCTTCGCTGCCGAAGCCCAGTTCCTGCCGCATGCGTTTATGCCACAACTCGGCCAATCCCTCGGCAGCTTCGACGCCGAACCCGTGCATAAACAGGTAATCCTGGTATCGGTCGGCTTTGAAAAGCTCCTGCGATACCTCAGCAGCGCGGTCACCGACGGTGACCAGCTGCACACCCAGCACGTCGTACTCACCGGTGGCGGTCCCGCGGAAGAAATCCGAAACGCACAGCCTCCGCCGCGTGTTCTGCCGAGGGAACGAAAAGCGCATCCATTCCCGTGGGGTGCCCGTGGGCTGCAGTTTGCCAGGTCCATGACGCCCGCATGTGCAACCGGCAAATTCTTCAACATGGAAGACAATCAGCTCATCGCCGGAACTTTGCACAGGGAAATAGCCATACACCACCTTGGGTTCCAGCAGTTTTTCAGCAACCGCGCGCTTCTGCAATTCGGCAAAGATTGGCCGTGCCTTTTCATCCAGCATCTTCTCATATGCTTCGTCGCTTAAACCCTTTTTCTTGAAATCCCACTGTCCCAGAAACAGTGCATTGGGATTGATGTACGTAAAAACCTGATCCAGTGAAATATCCCGCACTTCGCGGCGGCCCCAAAACGGCGGCAGCGGCACCGGATTGTCCGTCCTCACGTCGCTTTTGGCCGGCAACGTGGAAACATCCGGCGCGACATAACCCTTGGTCTCGCGAAGCTCCTGTCGGCGTGCGCCATCCACCCGCTGCTTTTCAAATGCGACCTCCAGACCGCCGCCAATGATCGCATCCATGGTGCTTAAGCCCGCGAACGCATCTTTGCAGTAAAACAATTTTCCCTTGTACAACCGGGCCAGGTCATTAACGGCATAGTCGCGCGTGAGTGCGGCGCCGCCCAGCAGCACCGGCACATCAATCCCCGCAGCGTTCATCTCTTCGAGGTTTTCTTTCATGACCGCGACGGATTTAACCAGCAATCCGCTCATACCGATTGCATCGGCGCTTTGCGCTTTTGCCGCCTTGAGAATGTCCGTCACCGGCTGCTTAATGCCCAGGTTGTAAACGGTATATCCGTTGTTCGTGAGGATGATATCCACGAGGTTCTTGCCGATGTCGTGAACATCTCCCTTCACCGTGGCAAGCACTATTTTGCCTTTGGTGGATCCCTCGGCCTTGTCCATAAACGGCTCGAGATACGCGACCGCTGCCTTCATCGTCTCAGCACTTTGCAGCACAAAAGGCAACTGCATCTGACCCGAACCAAATAAATCGCCGACCACTTTCATCCCCGCCAGAAGATGATCGTTGATAATTGCCAGCGGCGGATACTTGGCCCGCGCCTCATCCAGATCGACCGTCAAATTCCGCTTCTCCCCATCAATAATGTGCCGTTGCAGTTTCGCTTCAATCGGCAGACTTTCCACCGGGCTAGCCGCTTCAGCGGCCAGCTTTCCGTCATCAGGAAACAGTCCGATGAAATGCGTCAACGGATCGAACCCCTCGCGCCGCTTGTCGTAAATCAACTCCAGCGCCGCTGCCCATTGCTCGTCAGGAATCCGATTTTTGGGCAGTATCTTCGACACATGCACAATCGCGCTGGTCAACCCTGCGTCGCGAAGCTCATGCAGAAACGCGCTGTTCAAAACCACACGTGCCGCGGGCTTGAGCCCGAAGCTCACATTTGAAAGACCGACGGTGGTATGGCACAACGGCAAATCCCGCGAGATGCGCCGCGTTCCCTCAATTGTCTCCAGCGCGTTCCGTCGGTCCTCTTCAATGCCCGTGCTGATCGGCAATACCAGTGGATCAAACATCAGATCTTCGTCGCGCAATCCGTTTTTCACCGCAAGGTCGCGGATCCGCGTTGCGATGGAGATTTTTCGCTCTGCGGTGCGGGCCATCGCGTTCAGTTTGTCTTCGTCGATGCAGCCCGCGACAACCGCGGCCCCGTATTTTTTTGCCAGCCGGCAAATGTCGGCCAGCTTTTCTTCGCCGTCTTCCAGGTTCATCGAATTCAGCACGCAGCGACCGCCCGCCAGCTTTAAGCCGGCTTCCATCACCTTTGGATTCGTGCTGTCGAGCATGAGCGGCGCGTCAATACTGTTGACGTATCGCTTCACCACTTCGTGCATGTCGCGCACACCGTCGCGCCCGACAAAGTCCACGCACACATCCAGCAGATGCGAGCCTTCGCGCATCTCATCGCGAGCCATGCTGACCAGGCCATCCCAGTCTTCCGCCTGCAACAGCCGCTTGAACTGGCGCGAACCATTCGTGTTGGTTCGCTCGGCCACAATTAAATAGCTCTTGTCCTGCCGAACATCCACCGCCGAAATCAGGCTGGACAACTGCGGTTTGCGAACGATATGCCTCTCCCGGGGTTTCAGTCCCGCGACGGCATCGCAAAGCATCTTCAAGTGTTCGGGCATCGTGCCGCAGCAACCACCCACGATGCCGACACCGAACTCGGTCACATACCGAACCATGCCCTTGGTGAAATCCGCCGGATTCATCGGAAAAACCGACTTCCCATCCACCATGATCGGCAGGCCCGCGTTAGGCAGGGCACTGACTTTGCCTTTCCAGTTTTCGCTGATGAACCGGACGGTTTCGGTCAGTTCCGGCGGACCAAATGCACAATTCACACCCAGCACGTCCACTTCAGGAAATGCATCGAAGGTGGCTACATACCCATCCGCCTGCGTCCCGGTGAGCATGTTCTGCCCGCCGTTAAGATCGAACGACGCCTGAACCATGATCGGCAGCCGACGACCCGCCTCGCCGAACGCCGCATTGCAAGCGGCGATCACGCACTTCACCACCAGCACATCCTGTTGCGTTTCGATCAACAGCACATCCGCGCCGCCCGCAAGCAACCCGCGCACCTGCTCGGTGTAGCTGTCGAGCATCGTGTCCCAATCGGTATGGCCCAGCGTCAGCAGCTTTGTGCCTGGTCCGATGGACCCAACCACATAACGAGGCCGGTCTGGCGTCTCGTATTTGTCACACGCACGCCGGGCAATCTCACAGGCAACTTTATTGTTCTCAAACACCCGCTCGGCCATGTCGGCCTCGGCCATCACGATTTTATTCGCGCCGAAAGTATTGGTCTCCACCGCGTCGCATCCCACCGCCAGAAATGCCTCGTGAATTTCCTGGATCACATCCGGCCGACTGAAATTCAGCACTTCAGAGATATTTTCCTGCCCCAGCCAGTCCTTGTGCAGATCCAGCGTGCGCGTCTGCAGATTGGATCCCATGGCGCCATCAAGGACCACAATACGTTCTTTCACCAGCTCTAAAAACGGTTTACGGTTCGCCACGGTATTCACCTTTTTCTTCGATCAGTTCATCCATCCGTCAATCCGGATATTAGGATGTATTATTCGCCAAACTTTTCGATTCGTCAATTCTGGAACCGACGTGATCGATATTGCAAACAGGGAATTAAGGCAAGACGAGGAACGAGGCGTTCGGATCAGCGTCAAAAGCCGCAATGTCTGCAATTCTCGATCTAAGAACTGTGGCAACAGCGGTCGTAGCGCAGTTCCCAAGTCGAATCCAGATAACCTTTGGTGGATGTCCGTAAAGCGTCGCCCGCTGTTGAAAATCGTTGTCCTTCGAGACGACTATAAATGCATTGGCCCTTGCGAATGCCCAAACCTCAGCATCGGGAGTTCGTCCCAGGCCAAAGGTTCTGACATGCACGGAATCCGGGAAATGCGAATTGAGTTGCCCCACAAGCTTGTAAGACAAATTTTGATCGAAAAGGAGTTTCATGAGGCCGGGAACACCCAGAGCCGCCGTTCCCGGTCCGCTGCAAACGCAAGGCAGGCAAGAATATCTTCGTCCGTCAAATCCGGAAAGTCGCTCAGGATCTCTTCATGCGACATCCCTGAAGCGAGGTATTCAAGAACATCCCGTACAGTAATCCGCAATCCGCGGATGCACGCCTGCCCGCTGCGCTTATCAGGTTCCAGCGTAATCAGGTGCGTGTAGTCCACAACTCAGAGGTTACTCCGAGCGCAATTCATCGTCAAAGAAAATACCAGCCGGTTTCAACACCCGCTTTTTAGAATCAGTCTATGCAAAAAAATGCAAGATTTTCCAAAGCACTCTTTCAGATAGCACGATTGTGTTAGCGCAAATGATGACCCGTTCTATTCTGCAAATCTCAACAGAACTAATGCGCAAAAGCGTGCGCGATCTCACAGCAATATTTGCGGCAATGGGTTACCCTTCATAATATTCCGACGCACGAGAAAGTAATCATGGCTGATGTTCGATCCACAACCAATTCGCAGGCTGCTTTCGCCAGGGCCCAGCAGGTTCTCCCTGGCGGGGTGAATTCACCGGTGCGGGCGTTTAAAGCGGTGGGGGGTTCGCCGTTATTCATCCGCGAGGGTGAGGGCTGCCACATCAGGGACATCGATCAAAACGAATACATCGATTACGTGGGCAGCTACGGTCCGCTGATCGTCGGTCACGCCAACGAACGCGTGGTCGCGATGCTTTCCAAAATGGTCGGACGCGGCACAAGTTTTGGCGCGCCCACCGAGATCGAAACCACGCTCGCAACGCTAATTCTCTCGGCTCTGCCGGGCGCGGAGATGATCCGCTTTGTCAACAGCGGCACCGAAGCTGCCATGAGCGCCGTGCGCCTTGCACGTGCTGCCACCGGTCGCGATCTGATCGTCAAATGCATCGGATGTTATCACGGCCACGTCGACGGTTTGCTCGTCGAAGCAGGCAGCGGGGCACTTACCCTTGGCCTGCCCGCAAGCCCAGGCGTGCCCAAGTCCGTCGCGGCGGCGACGGTTTCTGTTCCCTATAATGACCTGGATGCCGCTGCGGCTGCGTTCGAAAAATACCCCGGGCAGATCGCCTGCTTTGCTGTCGAACCCATCGCCGGCAACATGGGCGTTGTCCCCCCGCAGGCCGGCTATCTGCAGGGCCTCCGCGCGTTGTGCGACAAGCATCAGGCCCTGCTTTTATTCGACGAAGTCATGACCGGTTTCCGCGTCGCCTGGGGCGGAGCACAAGTGCTCTACGGCGTAAAGCCCGACCTCACCTGCCTCGGCAAAGTCATCGGCGGTGGCCTGCCCGTCGGCGCTTATGCGGGCAGTCGAAAACTCATGGAAATGATCAGCCCGGCCGGGCCTGTCTATCAAGCCGGCACGCTCAGCGGCAATCCCCTGGCTATGAGCGGTGGACTTGCCACCCTGGAAATTCTCCAGGAGCCCGGCACGTATGAAGCTCTTGAAAAAACCAGCGCAAAACTCGCCGACGGCCTCGTCCGCTCCGCCGCCGCAGCCGGTGTGCCCATTGCGGTCAATCGCGTCGGCTCAATGATCGGCCTGTTTTTCGTTCGCAATGACGGCGACCGCGTCACCAATTTCACCCAGGCCACCGCCGGTGACACCGCCGCATACGCGCGTTTCTTCAACGCCATGCTCGACCTCGGCGTCTATCTCGCCCCCAGCATGTTCGAAGCCCTCTTCGTCGGCACCACCCATACCGACCAGGCAATCGATCAAACCATCGCCGCCGCCGCAAAAGCCTTCATCGCTTCAAAGGCATAGCAGCGTAACACGCTAACCGCCACTGCCATGGCACAAATCCGTATGTGTCGACTCATGATATGCTGGTGCTGGGATATGCTGGAACAGTCACTTATTTTTGCTAAATAGGAGCTGTTCCGGAATCATCAAGACCGTGAACAATGAATGAAGCAAAATTCCGAGCCAATCTCTTCATTCTCGGCGTGGCGATTTTAATCATCGGCTGCCAGGCGGATCCCTGCAGTGAGACCGTCGTCGAGTATCGCCCACGAATCGGTCAGTTAAATGAAACGCCGGCACCTTGTTCGGATGTATATCTGCTCTGGCGATGGGTGCCGCAGAATCCCCGGCCGAACGATCCGCATCCTCGCGTCGCACGGCAAATTCCGTCAGAGGTCGGACAGTCCTACGCTTCGCAAGGTACATCGCTGGGTTTCCGCCGCGAAAAGAGCAAGTTGATCGCCTTTGCCGGAGCCACGTCCCGTCCGCTGGCGGAAGCGCATTACAGCTGGCAAACACTGCCTGGTCCCCGAATTGCTCAACCGGTGCCAAGCGACTCTGACACAGCGGACAACGCGATCAGCGACGTCATTTCTATAGGGTTGGAAATCTTTATCGATGGTTGTACTGATGACGATGACACGCAGGGTGACGAGAACCACCGCCAGCGGAAGGAACATGGGGGAGAACACCACGACGACTCCCACAAGCCGCCGCGCGAAGATCATCACCATAAGCCCGCATCGCAGCCATGATGCGCCGCAGAGTGGTCGTGTCAGGGTGCGGACCTGGGGTAACGTCATATCAATAAGCTGCGTTCCTGTTTCATTCGTTTGAATATTAAGCCCGCTACGAGTTTATTCAGTTTTTTCTGGCGGGCGCCATTTAGAAATGTGTTGAAGCGAGCTTCATAACTGCTACCATATTTCTTAATAAAGATGGGTTCGCCGTCATTCGGTAATGCGATAAATCGTGGTTTCGTACTCTGCTGGGGATGACTGAGAGTTGCAGAGGCGACATGTCTTAAGGAGGCAGCTTGAATCTGCGACTTCAATTGTTTTTGTTAATTGGTGCGGCTTCTATCTTGATCGGCGGTCCGACTACCAGCCGCGGTGCGATGATCACGCTGAAAGTTTCCGGAACTGTTAGCAATCCGGTAGATGACTCTGGTCTGGGATATGTACCCAGCGCAGTCCTTCATTCGCCGGGTAGTTATGTCGAGTCGATCACATTTGATAACTCCGCTGCGCCTGTCAGTTTGTC
>CAWBWQ010000002.1:0-309945 GCA_963792535.1 uncultured Phycisphaerales bacterium | reverse complement strand
TCGTCGGGAGGCGTTGTTGTCTACCGCGGCACCAGTTTGGATATGAGCGTGAGTGTGCTGGTCAATGGCTTGTATGATTACGAGCTCAGTACACCATCGGCTTTAGACGAGATTGATCTCAGCGGGACCGATTTTGACTTGTTCAAGCGGGGTCCAACGGCCTACACCAACTTTCTGCCAAACCCGCCCTTTAGCCATGTCGATTTTGCCGCGCTCACAACTTCGGATAGTCTGGCCAACGCCGTCGTAAGCGTGGGAAGCCCGTTCTCGGCTAATGGTATTTCCGACGCCCAGACTGCCGGGGCTGGCTACTACTATATCGGTGCTCAACTTGCTTCGATACAGCAAGTGCCCGAGCCTTCGCTTCTGCTGCTAGCGACGATACCGGTTGCGATGCTTCTTCGCCGGCGGCCAGCGCGCCTTATAGTCTGACAAGTCTAAGCGTCGCGCTCGGCCCTTGCCCGCTAGAACGTATAGACATTCAGAACGGCAAATAATGTGGCATAATAATGTGGGCCAGTCACGAATAATGTGGGACAGTCACCTATTATGCTAACTAGGTGACTGTCGGGAATCTGTCCCGTTCCAACGTCCTCTAACGAACACTTTCTGATCTACTTCGAGTCACCGCAGGTGGAGCATTACGCTGATCGCGCCAAGCTTCTTACGGTCGATGAACCACTGTAGCCCAATAGTAGGTCGTACCGTTGCTGCTGCCGCCCTGGCGGAGTGTGGCGGTCGTATCCCAGGACAGGTGGGCGCTGGCATTACCCTGCCCCGGTAAGGACAGGCGATCCAGCCGGGTGAAAATGACGCTGCCATCAGAGTACGCGGTATGCTGGCCGCGAAGATAAATCGGACTGTTTTCCGCAGCATCGATCAGGGCATTGGTGGAATGGCTATAGAACCAGTGCCCACCGTTCCAATATCCCAGGGTGTCGGCCCACCAAATGCCGTTGCGCGATTTAGTATCGACGTCCGTTGCGTGAAGAATCGTGTCCGCGTCTTGTTTATCGTCAATGTCGCCGTAGTAGGAATAACCGGTTCTAAAGTCGTATGATCCAGTTACACCGCCATTGTTGATGTAGTCCGTGACGACTAAATCCGAGCTAAATACCGGCGGCGAAAAAAAGACCTTCGGGATCACCGCTCGCGGAACTTCGCTCGGAGTCGGCCCGATCTGTTTTAAGTTAAAATATGGCATCAACGCGTTAATATCCACGATCGACAAATTAGATGGCCATACCGTTGAGGTTGCCGTGCTGTTAGGGGGTGGAGACTCGAAACTGCAGCCGGGGGGCTTTCCGTGACCGACCTCATTGCGATACATGATAGTTGCGGTAACCAGCTGGCGAAGATTGTTGGCGCAAAGAAGGTCCGTCGCCGCCACGCGTGCCTTATTAAGCGACGGCAACAGAATCGCTACCAGCAGCCCGATAATGCCGATCACCACGAGCAACTCGATCAGCGTAAAACCGCGTGCGGACCGACCGGGAGCGCCCCGGGCGGGAGTGCAGCCACAATTCGAATTGTCGAGATTCGGGACCAACATTCCGGTCTCCTGCCTTTATCTGTTTCGATCGTTCTAAGAAATGTACGGATGGCTGCGGGATGCGTTCGTGTAATGCTCAGCCTGATCTTCCGCGAACGAGCCGCCAGGCCCTAGGGATATTACCACGTTTCAGGAATCGAGGGAACAGATTTCTTCGGAATCGCCCGCGGCAATCCAGCGACAGGGGGTTTGCCTTAATCGCAGCTTCCAAAAACACGCCGCGCCCCACATCCACCACAGCCGTTTCTACGCTATCCCAAAGCCTACACGCCGGCTCACGGTTGCCTCAATCTTGCGTTTCTCCGCCGCTTAAAGCTGTGTCGACCGCTCTCTCTTTAACTATGCTTGGTCATTCCCGATCCTGGTGCTGATGACGCGATGCATCGACTGCTGAATAATCCTGGTGTGCCCTCCTGACGATTCTCGCGGATGTTGACGCTACCACGGTATCGTTGAGTTCGGTAAAACCGCATCGATTTTCCGCCCGGGCGTGTGCATCTACCTCGTTCGTTACCCTTGCATAAAACAACAACCGGGAGGGATCTGGTTTCATTATCAGGAGCTACCGGGACAGTCATCTATTTTCCTAAATAGGTGACTGTCCCGGTATGTTCGGCGACGTGGACGGGGCTGGTCGTTTCAAGCCAAACGTGCCGGTAGATTCCCGACCCGCTGTAAAACCGGGTGTTCTTCTGTTGAGAGTTATCAACCCGGACCGCGAGAACGTTTTTTGCGTCAAGTTTCAGAGAAGCAGTGAGATCAACGAAAAAGCCCGTGTAGCCGTCGGGGTGGGTGAGCAACTTCTGACCGTTGAGGAATACGTCGGCATCCATGTAGACGCCTTCGAATTCCACCTGCACCTGCTTGTTTTTCCAATCGGCGGGAGCGTCAATCACATGGCGATACCATCCTGTCCCAGACGGGTAGTATCCACCCTGCCCGCCCGTTGGTGCCGCCGGATCAATCTTTTGCTCGATGCTCCAGTCATGCGGCAACGTGACAGCACGCCACGTCGTGTCGTTGCAGTCGCTGTGCGCGGACTGATCGGAATCCCCGAGGGTGAATTTCCAATTATCGTCCATCCTCTGCCGCGTCCGCGGATCGTTCGCGCGCAGCTGACTTTGGAGCGACAACACTAAAATAGAAAAGACGAGAATAGGGACGAAATGGTTCAGGTACGAATAACGGCAACCCACATTTGTCATACGGACGTATACTTGCTTCTTGAAGCGAGGTTGTATGTCGGGAGGAACTGTTCGACAACCTCAAATGCGTCTGGCAAAAGCTTGGCCATCAACAGCGACCCGCGCCGCTGTCACTGCTTGAATTTAAGACCGACACCTCTTCAACAAGTTAGTGCGACAATTCCGCCATGAGAAGCCGTCGACGATGTCACATCGACAACGATCGACTTCTTATCCTTGCGAGCAGTACCGCTAAAACGCACTCATCAGTCAGCGCATCTGCGAGGGAAATGGGAACGCACATATCGTCGTGAGAAGCCGGCGAGAGCGCACCGGCCCCAGCTCCCACGCGCAGAAAAACAACAGGTATCCAACTTGCGACACGCCCGGAATGGCTTCTACACAACTTATGTCCATTCCTTTCCGAGCGACCGATGGGGTCTCCGGTATTGTTACGCATCCATTTCGCAACGGGCCCGACGGTGCAATGGCGGAGCTTTTATTTGATGATGGTCGCCGGGCATATATGCACCCTTCGGTGCTGCAACTCCAGCAGGACGGCAGCTACATCCTGCCATTGCAATCCAGCGATCTGAACGGGCAGCCGTTACCCCAGGCGGCGGTTGTTCCGCTGGTTCACGAGCAGTTGGAGTTGCATAAGCACCGCGTCGAGACGGGAAAAATTCGGGTGGTGAAGTCGGTCGTGGTTGAGGACCAGGTGGTGGACCTGCCGGTTACACAGGAAGAGGTCACTGTGGAACGGGTGGCTGTCGAGCGGTTCGTCACCGAACCCCCGCCGATTCGCCGGGAGGGGGACGTGACGATCATCTCGCTGCTGGAAGAGGTGGTTGTGGTTGAGAAACGTCTGATGGTGCGCGAGGAAATTCGGCTGACTACCCGGCGATTGGTGTCGCACGAACCGCACGCATTTTCATTGCGAAAAGAAGTCGCAACGGTGGATCGTGTGACAGGCGAATGACTAATTCTCATAAAACTTTTCGTAATCCGCCCTCGCGGACTCGCCTTTGCTTTGCGACTCCAACAGCTGCAATCGACCGCGATGTGTTGGTCGCTGCGGCACAACAATGGAGTAAAATTATGTCTCACGCAATTATTGGAATGTTCGATACCGCCACCGCAGCCGACCAGGCCCGGGCGACATTGGTGGCGATGGGAATCAAGGATTCAGCCATTCACTCCTCCGGCAGTGACGCTGTGTCCGCCTCTTCGGGAACAAGCACGCACCAATACGGGTCGAACGACAAAGGTTTCTGGGAATCTATCAAGGAAATGTTCGGGGCCGATGACTCGGACGAAAACGATCGGTACATGAGCTACTACTCCGAAGGCGCGCGTCGTGGCAGCGTAATCTTAAGCGTCGAAGCCGACGAAGATGAAGCCGATGAAGTTGCCAACGCCATGAAGTCCGCCGGTGCAATTGACGTAGACGCCAAGGCAGCCGAGTGGGGCAAAAGCGGATGGGCCGGTTATTCCGCTGAAAATTCAACTGCCACCCAGGGGACGGCCGCACCGTCAAACACGAACGCGACCGCGGCATCATCCGGTGCAGCATCGGGGGCATCGGGCAAGATCGACCTGGTAAAAGAAGACCTTGCCCTCGGCAAGCGCGTGGTCAATCGCGGTGGTGTGCGCGTGATCAAACGCGTGATCGAAACCCCCGTGGAAAAAGATATCAATCTGAGCGAAGAGCATGTTTCGGTCGCCCGTCGGGTTGTCGATCGGCCCCTGACCGACGCCGACGCGACCACGGCTTTCAAGGATCAGACCATCGAATTGACCGAAAGCGCCGAAGAAGCCGTGGCCGCCAAAACCGCCCGCGTGGTTGGCGAAGTCATCGTAGGGAAAACAGTCAAAGAACGCACCGAGAAGGTGCGCGACACGCTCAAGGAAACCGACGTGCAGGTAGAACAGCTGGCCGGTTCCAGCGGTTCTTCAACCGGGTCGAACACGACTGAGAAGAAGCAGTCGTCCGGCAGATAAGCTTCAGCGGCACCGTAAGTCTTAAGCGGCCCGGTTGATAACGGACTACGGGAGCGGCGCAGGTCGCTTTAGCGGAATGCCTTCAACTTAGTGGTGATTTGAAAAGTGGCCTACCGTTTGAGTTGTGTGTTCTGTCACGACCACCAATCCAAAAGGAGGCCACGCATGGCCACAGATATACCGGGACAGTCACCAATTGAGCGAAATAGGTGACTGTTCCGAATGCCATTCGGTTAGTCTGTTTTCCCCTGCAATTTCAGCTCATTTCGCAATTGTGCTCTTGGTCGGGTCATTTTTGTATACGTGTCCTGCAGGTCTTTAATCACACGCGGCTGGTGGCGGTTGGGTCGCAGGGGATTTACTACTAAATCAGGGATCGAAGCGCCGGGGGCGGCCCATAGCAACCAGCGCAGGGCGTCGATGAAACTGATTCGCTCGGGATCTACTTTCTGCCGCAACGCTGCTGCGGCGGCCACGGCTCGCACCATGTTGTAGACCAGGCAATACACCGCCAGTTCCTTCATGACCCCATCGGCTGATTTGCTCTTGAGCTTGCGCATCTTCAGCGTTGTCTTGAGTTCGGCGAACCGTGTCTCCACGCGCCAACGCGTGCCATAGAGGTCGGCTACTTCTTTCTGAGGATAAAGCGTTTCATCCACCAGCGTGGTGGCAATGGTGACCACGTGTGTCCGCTGGCCCTTGTTAGCCAGCGTGTATTGCATCTCTCGAACTTCCAATGATTCGGGTATTGCATCCCATTGTTCCTGCGTCATCCACGCTGGTGCTTTAACCGGACGCTTCCAGCGGACGATCTGATCGCGTTTGCCCAGCCGGCGGACAAACTCAGAGTTGATTTTTTCTTCACTGCCGCGATGCCCTCTGCCTCGGAAGATGACCTTCTGCCGATGGTGACAGCGGAAGCAGGCTTTGACACCCCGCGACTCCAGCATCGCCAGATGAACAAAGGAACAAAAGCCTCTGTCGCCTACGACTCGACTGGGCTCGCCGAAGTCTATCAGATCACCCGCCTTGAGCAGTGGATGCAACATCCAGACTTTGGACAGTTCATGCGTAAACAGCGGAAAACCCAGCATCTCCACCACCATGCCGGTGAATGCATCAAACAACGCCAATAACTTGGGAACTGGAAAACCGCAGCCGGGCTTCTGACCTGAAGGGTACCCGAACGTCTTTTGCAGATCGGGTGTATCTGGTGTGATCGTGCTGGAACCATCGACCAGAAACGCCCGCAGACCATGCCACAAACCCGCCTGATCCTGCTGAGCGTCGGCCTGGCGGTGAACCGCCTTGCGCATCGCCAGCGAACTCTCCCGCAACAGCGTCTGCAATGCCGCCAGCGGCAATCTCTTTCTGGCGTCGCAATAAGCGCTGACGCTGAAAATCTGCCCCGCGATATGACGCAGATGCGCCATGGCGGTGTTGCAGGCCATCACCTGAATGATAAACAGATGCAGCGTCTGCACCGGCCCCAACTGCCGCTCCCGCCAGGTATGTCCCTCCGCCTGCACGGCAGCCAGAATAGACTGCTCCGGAAGATAATGTTGGAGATCGTTTTTAATGTTAGAGAGTATGTTGCTGAGCCGAGCCATCCGTGGCCTCCTGGTCAATGGTTGATTGCATCTAACCATTGTCACAAAACAGCCCGCATCGCGCCAGACGCGTGCAACCTGTATGTTGGCGCGGATTTACGAGCTAACCGAATGGCATTCGTGGCTGTCCCAGTATCTCCTGACGTATGAGAACTTTAAAAACGGTGGCGATAGAGTCTTACTCGCTTCATCGAAAATCGGATTGAATACCAGATCCGCCTGCGCAACGTCCGACAACTCCGGAAACGTCTGCTTTAAACCTTCAAACTCCTTCTTAATATTGTCGAGCGTATCAAGACTTAGCCTCATTAATTGGAGTCGAGACTTAGCGTCCTTGGGCCAATCACTCGCTTCCTGGGTAGTCGGCAGGGTAGTGGCATAGTGCGGCCTTTGTGTGGTGGGTGATTGAGCTTTAAGCCAGCAAAGTGAGGCCAGCAATACAGAAAGAATACTTATCAGCATTATTGCTCTCGCATTTGTGATTGCATCGCCCATGAGACACTATACCCTTCACTCTTAAGAATCTGCTATCCAGTTCATTGTTCGGCGCAGGCTTCGTTGGATAAGCGACGCATTATCTGTCGGACTGACGTTACTGACGCTGCCTCAAAGACCTTGCTTTATTGTTTTCATCAACGTCCTACTAAAAACAAACAGCACACAAAGGCAAGCCAGAGAAAAAGTAGTCCTAGACCGATTCGCCCTGAGACGGAACGTCCCTTGGTAAGTACTACTCCCGCCAATCCTGTCGAGAAAATAATAAGCACCAAAGGTAGAACCAGAAAATAGCAGAGGTAGCATAAAGGCGCTCCCAACACGAGCGATTCGAGCGATGCCCTCCCCAAACGAATGCCCATCCTATAGGTACGAAGTGCCTTATCTTCATCTTTGGTCGAATGGTCTAAAGTATTTTTAGTCATTTGAGATAGACCGGGACAGTCACCCATTGAGCGAAATCGGTGACTGTCCCAATATATACCTTTTAATGTAGCATCATTTATTCCACTCTCCCGAATACATCTCAGACTGAGATGTCCAGACCCCGATCTTGGTGCCACGCGAATGTGTATAATTCTCGATCCTTGATGGCGTTGTTTGGAGCCGCCGAAACGCTCGGCGGCTCGTGTGTGTTTCGGTTCATGACGCTCGATCCGCGGGGGACCCAACCCTCAGAAGACAACGGCCATTTCCTGTAACGGTGTCTTCCGGAGGGGAGCCTCACACCCGTCCGCGTACTCGCGGACCTCGCATTTTCTTCCGCTCGAGTTCGTCCAATCATTACCAAACTCCTCGGGCGTTTTGTAACCCAGGCTGCTGTGGGGCCTGTCCGTGTTGTAGTGCCGGCCATACAGCTTAATGATCGCTCGGGCCTGGTCGACATTCGTGAACGTCTCCATGTTCAGGCATTCATCTCTTAGGCTCCCATTGAATCGTTCGTCCAATCCATTTTGCCACGGGCTGCCCGGCTCGATGTGCCTAACATTCACACCCACGCCGGCAAGCGTTCGCATCAGATGCTTGGCAATAAACTCAGGACCATTGTCGCTTCGCACATGCTCCGGCACACCGCGGCTTTTGAACAATCTCAACAACGTCTGGGCCACGTACTTCGCGTTCATCCGGTATTCCGTCTCCACCGCCACGCACTCCCGCGTGAACTCATCGATCACCGTCAGGACTCTCAGCTTCTGTCCCGATTCGGTCCGATCCTCCACAAAATCATAAGCCCAGACCTGGTTCGGCCGACTCGCGCTGCAAATCACTCCAATGCCGATCCCACGTCGCTTACGTCGCCGCTTCTGCTTGAGCATCAGCCCGTGCTTGCGGCACAGTCGTCTGATCCGCTTGAAATTCACCTTCAATCCCTCGCGTCGCAGCAACGCCCACAACCGCCTGGCTCCATACCGCGGATGCTCTTTCGCCAACTCCATCAACCGATCAGCCAGACCATCCTCCTTCCTCCGACTCAGATATTTCAGCCAGTTCCGGCCCACGCCAAGCCACCAGCAAGCTCGCCGAACTGATACCTTCCGCGACACCAGAAACACCGCCGCCGATCGTCGCTCAGCCGTATCAACTACTTTTTTTGCAGGTACTCCTTCACCACATCCAACTCCAGATCACGCTCAGCAAGCAATCGCTTCAATCGGCCATTTTCTTTCTCCAACTCCCGCAGCCGCTTCACCTCCGGCTCAGCCATCGACCCCAGCTTCTTCTTCCACTGGTAATATGTCGGCTGCGAAAACCCGCCCTCCCGGCAAACCTCCGCGATCGTTTTTTCCTCCGCTTCAACCTGCCGGAGAAACCCAACAATCTGCTCGTCCGTAAATCGCTTTTTCATCGACTTCCTGATCCTTTCCGGATCGGAAGTTTATACACCCTACTGGCACCAGTTTAGGGGACCAGGACAGAGAAGGAAATGGCTCTTCGATCGGATACCTTCGCAGAGATGCCAGCAAGCCCGGATCAAAATCGGCGAGAGTTCGAATTCTCGAAGTAACATAGAAGGAATCGTGCGGGGTCGAGCAAGTGAAGACTGCAATGTTCATAACTCCTCTACTCCCAGCAGCACAAATCCAAGTCGAATCTTGCGGGCGAGCACTATAACCCCACAATTGACTATCGTAGACATCAGGGATTTCCAACCCGATTGTGTGCTTAATATTTGCGATGTCATCGGCCAGAGTGACAGGCGACCACGCCTGAAGTAACAAAGCACTACTTGGTTGGGACGTATTGAAGTCGATGCGTACATCTAGTACGGCGTTCGGCTCATCCACATCAAGAAAAAATCGCATGCGACTGGGAGGTTGGGATTGAGAGAGTTTAAGCCATTGCAATAGACGAGTTGCATCATCCGAACTTAGGCTGGACAATGAACCAATTGAGGAGGTGTCAACGTCGATGGTTGGTCTATGGCTAAAGAGCCGAATTACAAGAATCGATGATGAAATAGCTACTACCAAGATCGCTAGTACAAGCCACCATCTTCTTCTCATTCTCACTTCATTCATAGGCACATCCAAAGTTCCTGAGGAATGCCGGGGGTATGTCGGGACAGTCACCTAGTTAGCTAAATAGGTGACTGTCCAGATATGTTCGGACTTCCCAACGAACAGTGGGAGATACCGGGACGGTCACCTACACGATCATTTGCTCGCTTTCTCAAAAAGCTTAAGTTGGTCCGAATCCGAGAGCCGACTAAAGCCGTCTGCATCTGCCATGACAACCGTTCGCACGTCCTCGTCGGTAACATAAAATACTACACAACCGCTAAAAAAGTCCGGATTGCCTATTTGTCTACCGACATCGACTTCTTGCGTATGTGTCACACCCGAATGGTCTTGCCACATGATATCGGCAGTGTATGGCATTTTGCGGCCGCACGTAGATGTTTTGAGCGCCTCTGGCACCAGAACTTCTTCTGCAACCGGTCCGGGAGCGTTAACAAAGTTTACATAAGATAGCGTGTTACTACTTGGATTGTAAAATACTATTGAGAAATTGTAGCCAAATAAAGATGAGCGAATTCCGCCCACAAGGGAACATCCGCCAACGACGAATAAGCAACAAAAGCAAGTTAACGTCGAAGTTCGATTGCTCACGAAGATTTCCTATGACAAGCAGATCGCAAATCGCATCGGGTTGATTTACCCAATATATAGGATACACGGCTAAATAGGTGCCTGTCCCTATTTGAGCGTGGGACGTCACTTTAGACCGGTTCTGTACCGTGAGCAGTGTCCTGGTAGCGCAGTTTTTCAAGCCATCCCGAATAATGTGCCCCCATTCGTGAGCGGTAGCGAGTAACCACGGCCTCTCGACTTTCCTGAAGCAGCTTAGTGTATTCTTCGGTGAAGACCTCTGGAAGCACCCATTCTAATTCAGCCGCCAACGCGTCTACTGCAACAGCGTCCGCCGGATGAGTGAACGTCGGGTTGCCAGTTTCCGTGAACCGGTGTGCCCATTCAAAAAGCGCCAACGCCTACGCCCGATTCAGCC
This sequence comes from uncultured Phycisphaerales bacterium, assembly GCA_963792535.1. Classification (GTDB taxonomy): domain Bacteria; phylum Planctomycetota; class Phycisphaerae; order Tepidisphaerales; family Tepidisphaeraceae; genus CBDAQA01. The sequence goes on along the minus strand of CAWBWQ010000002.1, from coordinate 299,596 downwards.
TTAGAGTAATTTCAGGTTCATCTGGCATAGTGCTACGCCAAATTCGTATTGCGGAGTCGTTCCAAGAGCGATTGTAGAGCGGCGATTACAGCATCTGCTTCGTGCTCTGCGAGTTCCACCGGATCGTTGGAATGCTCGTCGGTTGCCTGCAAATGAATGGACCCCTGCTCAATCCACATGCGGATGCCGCCTACGGGCTCTATGAACGTGTCATCTATCATGTCGGTTTTTAATGCTTATAGACCGGTTCTGCTGCTGCCACAACGTACGCAACGGGCACGGTCCACACTTGGGGGTGCAGCCCGCCACTTCCGCCCTGCGATTTGCGCGGGCTTGGTGGCTCTCCGAACCAGAGCGCGACGTGATCTTCTGGAACATCGGGGTCACCGGGAATGCCAACCACAACCGCAAGCGCCCCGTCGAGTTCAACGAAATCTCCACGCTTCAAAGTGTGCATGAGCCAACCTGATTCTGAGCCGTCGACAGCGTCGTCCAAATATCTACGTTCTCCTGTCTGCCACTGGAAGCATTCGATCAGGTCAATGCAACTCCTGTTAACGTAGTAGGGTTACTTTATACTGTCTGCAGACTACGGGCCTCGACGCTCGATTACATGGGTTTCGGCGTTGGCATCCCAGGCAATCCATCCGAAAGTACATTAAGCGGCCATAATGTTCAGTGACCCCGTTTATGTTCGCCGCGTTTGTGTCCTCGATCATCTGCCCGCTGTCTCAAAAAGCTTGAGTTGGTCCGAATAGTGGGCGATTAACAGTGCTTCGCGTTGAGTGGCATCGTCGTATAACTTCCGAACAATAAAAGGCTTGCGCGAAGAAAAGTATGTAACGCCAGTTTGTTTCGCGTCAAGCTGGCCCCTTATTTATTGCGCAAGTCGTCGGTCATTCCTCTTAAGTGTTGGAATTGCAACCGTTAATGGAGACCGCGGCTTCGCAATTTAATGTAACCCGGATCGCAAGATCGAAAGCCTTACGCGTAAACACTGCTGGTGAAGCCGCATAGGAGCGGGCAAGTTGCCCAGGCGAATTTGCATGATGCGCATCTATTTGATTTGTGATAGCCGAAAGGTTTGAGCAGGCGAGGGTGATTGAGGTGGATTTGGAGGGGTGGGGGCAAGCAGCGACGGAAAAAAGACGCATCGTAAAGCTTTGGCGATGCCGATAAGCAGGGAGAATCTTTTGTCGGCTATTGCGATGGTGATCGTCGGTGAGCGAATCGGCGCGGTCAACTTGCAATCGCGACGCGGTTGCATACATTGACCGCCGCGTGTCGGGGGCGGCCTCCATGAGGGAGGCTGTATCGGCACCGCAGCATCCGTTTCCTCGCGTGTGGCGCGGGGTTTTTGGAAAGGAGCAGGCCTTGCGTCAAGCCCGTGTTCTCAAGCGTTTCACCTCCGCCCTGGCGATGGTACTCGCAACGTCGATTCTAGGCGGTTGCGACGTGCAGAGTTTTATCGATCCATCGGAAATGTATGCCTACACGAAAAAGACGATTCAGAAGCCGATTCTGACATCGCTTTCGTCGATCGATCCCAGCGTGGATGATCCGGAAGTGACGTTTTTCAACGCTACTGATCCGAAACTGAGCCTGGATAACAAGGTTGTAGCTGCGGATTACAAAATCGGGGTTGGTGACCTGGTCACAATTTCGGTGAATGACCTGGTAGGGCTTGGGGTTGAGACCACCAAGCAGACGCGGGTCAGTGAGAGCGGCAATGTCAGCATGCCTTTGCTGGGGCAGATTAAAGCAGTTGGACTAACCGAAGATGATCTGCAGAAGGCGATTGCGGATGCATATCGAAACGGGCAGATCATCACCAACGCCCAGGTAACGGTGACAGTGGCACAGGCGCTGGCCCGCACATTCAGTGCGATCGGCTCGGTGAATGGCCCTGGTCAATACACGATTCCGCAGGCTGATTTCCGCATGCTCGACGCATTGGTCATGATGCGTGATGCAGCTGCGACGATTGACACGGTTTATGTGATTCGGCAGGTGAATGAGGATCCATCCGATAAGCCGGGCACTCCGGCGACACCGATGAACCCTGCCACACCTGGGACTCCACCAGCCCCGGTTGCGCCGGGTGGTGATCCGCTGGCGCCGAAAGGGGATGTGGTGAATCATGCGGTCATGCTGCAGGCACCGGCAACTCCACCTCCGTTTCAATTTGGTACGCCCAACGGGCCCGGCGAAACCCGCACAATCCGCGTTCCGCTGGATGCGTTGCGCAACGGCGATCTTCGCTATAACATTGTGATTCGTCCCAAGGATCTGATCATTGCCCCGATTCCACCAACGGGCAACTACTATATGAGCGGCCACGTGGCCCGCGTGGGTGTTTACAATGTGCCTCCTCGCGGTATCACACTGAAGGAAGCGGTTGTGTCGGCCGGCATGCTGGACGGTGTTTCAGTTCCACAGCGCACCGAGCTGATTCGCCGGGTGGGACAGAACCGCGAAGTGTTTGTGGCCATCGATACTAATGCAATCTTCTCGGGAGCCCAACCGGATATTTTCCTCAAGCCGGAAGATATCGTGCATGTTGGCACGAATATACTCGCACCGTTTATCGCAGCTGTTCGCGGTGGATTCCGGATCACTTACGGGTTTGGATTTCTGTACGACAAAAATTACGCAACCTGATGATTTGATCAGTTACCGGACGGTGCCCCGCGCCGAATTCTGGTGTACATTCCGGATGGCGAACTGGCTGTCAGGGATGGTCGTAATACCGATGATCCAGGGACGGAAGCCTGCGTCGAACCCCCACGGGGTGTGGCCGCAGGCTTCTGCATTTGGTTGCAACCTTTTGAACGGTAGAACGTAAAGACCAATAGGCCAGTTATTGGACGTGGAGGCGCGTCGCGAGGCGGCATGGTGAGCCGTCGACGGGTTTTATCGTGGGATGGAGACGATTCTGAGTACAACGATCGGACCAACCAGTCTTGACTATGCCTTGCCCGAAACCCAGCGCGAGCAGGGTTTTCTTGGCGTTGCGCCAGAGACCTGGGCGCGTGTTGTGGTGATTGCCGGGTTGTTTGCAGCGGTGTTCTGGCCGAACCTTCGGCGTCTGTGGTTGAAGACCAATCCCTTTACGGGTGAAGCCAACTGGAGCCACGCGGTGGTGGTTCCCATCATCGGACTTTATTACCTGTTCGTTCATCGCGAAGACCTGATAAAAGCCAATTCGCAGCAATTCCTATGGGGTTCGATGCTGCGCCGCGCGCGGTCCCACCGCCGGGGCGATGCTGTTGGTGGGCAGTGGGTTGTTCGTGTTTGCAAGCCATCACGGCGGGCTTGTTTTCGCGCTGGTTAAGGCAATTGCAGCCGCGGGGGCCTCCCTTGGTTTCCTCGTGCTTTTGCTGGACTGGAGCCTTGGAACCACGTTGTTTGGGTTAGGCCTTTTTATCTACGGCATTTATCCGGGACAAAACGACTATCTCAAGGATCTGGGAATGATCGGCACGCTGTTTGGCATCGTGCTGTTGATGTGCGGGCCTTCGGTAATGAAGATCGCCTGGTTCCCCATCCTGTTTCTGATTTGCGCGATTCCCTGGCCCGGGCTGGTCTATTCGTGGGTCGCAGAACCGCTGCAGACGATGGCCGCCAACGTCGCGGTGGATGTTCTGAAGCTAAGCGGCGTCGATTCAGTGTGCAGCGGAACGAAGATCATCATTTTCAGTTCCACGTTGGCCCAACCGCGCGTGTTAAATGTCGCCGAGGCATGCGCGGGAATGCGTTCGCTGATGACGTTTATCTCTGTGGGTGGGGCGATTGCATTTCTATCATCGCGACCGTTGTGGCAGAAGTTGCTCATCGTTTTTTCAGCGATTCCCATCGCCATTTTCTGTAACGTAATGCGCATCAGCGGACAGGGATTACTCGACCATTATGTCAGCCCCGAATGGTCGGAAAGCTTTGCCCACCAGTTCGTGGGAATGATGATGCTGTTGCCGGCTTTTTTCATGATTCTGGGCGTCGGACTTCTGCTGGACAAGCTTTTTATCGAAGAAGCCGAAGAGGGAGACGCGGATTTCCGAGCCAGCCCCACATCGGTTTCGGCAATTGCTACGCGGCAGGAGATGATTCCCGCGCTGGGCGTAGTTTCCGGCGTTGGCGCGCCGGTGCAGTTACCAACGGCGGTTACCAGGCCCGCGCCAGTGTCGCCGGCGTTTGCACCTCAACCCGCGGCCAGCTCGGCTAAGGTTGCAGCGCCCTTGCCGGCCAAAGCGCCACTACGAGCAGTCCTTCCTGCGACAAGCTCAGTTCCGCCGGCAAGTCCCCCGGTAACGCAACCGATGCCTCCGAAGCCTTCCATTGCGATTCCACCCAGACCCTACACTCCTGCCAATCCCCGGGTAACCGCTCCGACCAACGGCACAGCCGTCAACGGAAAATCGCCCGCCAAAGCGCAGCCCGTGCGATTGCCGTCGCCTCCGGTGGCGGGCGCGGAACGCAAACCGGTGGATGTGCCACGCGAGCCAGTTCGCGTGCCAGGAAATCCGACCGATTCCCGCCGTATACCGCCGTCCCAACCCAATGCGCTCAAGCCTAAGGAGTCCAAATGACCCCGGCGACCGACCAGACGGTGACCAAAAACAGGTGGCTGCAACCCGGCTTTCTCATTGTGGTTGTATTGTTGGCGGTCTGCGCCTTGGGCCTCAACGCCGCCATCGCGATGCTGAAACTGCACCTGATTAAGCAGCCCGTTGCGCTGCGGCAGAGTTTAAGCGATATCCCCCAAAAAATGGGCGACTGGCTTCAGGTATCTTACGATGAACCGCTGGACCATGAGCTTCAGGATACACTTGGTACAGACAAATATATTTTCCGCGATTATGTAAATACCAGCGCGATCGGGTGGGATGACCTGGTTCGGCTGGGCGTGCGTCGCGGAACCGATAAGCAGAGCCTCTCTGACCAGATCAGTTCGTTGTTTGCCGGAAAGGGCTCGCGCGAACGCAAGGAAATCGTCAGTGCGTTGCAGCTGGTCAAACCCGATGCGGTAGTCAGCCTTGCGGTCACCTATTACACCGGTGGTGTTGATACGGTTGCCCACATCCCCGAACGCTGTTACGTCGCCGACGGATGGCTTCCCAAGGAAGATCCTGAAAACGTCATGTGGGACATGGGGCCTGGCCGCTTAAATTCCAAACCCGGCGGCGATCAGCGCATCGCTGTTCGATTCCTGAACTTCGAAGATCAAACCGGCGCAAAGCGTGTAACAAAAAGGGTGGCGTATTTTTTCTTTGCCAACGGGGTCTACGAAAGTGATCCGGTCGGGGTGCGTGAAACGTTACAGGACCTGAGAGTTCGCCATGGATTTTATTCCAAGGTTGAGTTGATGACTCTTATTTCCGATCATGACCAGTGCGCGAAGGTTATGAGCGGTTTCCTGACCACGGTCATGCCGGAAATCGAAAGATGTTACCCGGATTGGAACAGCGTCGAGCATTCGGCCGTTAAGTAGGATGCGCGCCGGTCTCCCTGAAATCAGCAAGTAGAATTTTATGGCACGTAGACGACTGAACGTCCGTTTGATCGGTATCGGGGTCTCTGTCCTGGCAGTGGGAGGCGGTGTTGGGTTGCTCCTGCGCAAGCACCATCGACCGGGCAATCCGGCCCAGTATATCCTGGCCGCCGACCAGGCCATGCAGCAACAGAACTATGACCTCGCAGCGACCAATTACGCTGCCGCGGCGGATTTGCTGCCACAGGATACTTCGCTTCACGTCAAGCTGGGCAAGGCCTATTTCATGAGCTACATGGCCCGGCCGGTTGGCAGCGATGCTTACCAGCAGGCGGTCACCGAGTTTGACCGGGCAGCAGGAATCGACCCTACTTCCAAAGCCGCCTGGGGCGGTCTGCTCGACACCAACGAATACAACCTGGAACGCTGGGATCTTCAGTCGCCGGAGATGCGCAGTCGCGAAAATGACAAGTTGCCGGCGATCATTGCATCAGCGCAGACCGCTGCCAATCACCTGGCGGTTCTCGAACCTGACAATCTCGACGTGCGAGCCGAAGGCCCCATCCTGGCGCTGCGTTCATGGCTGTGGAACCTGTCGATGCCTGACTCACCCGCGGACCGCGACTTGCCGCCGGATCAGCGCATGACGCCTGAAAAAAAGGCCGACCAGGCGATCGCGGATCTGACCAAGTTGATGCGCGATCATCCCGAAAACGAAAAGCTCCCATACTGGATCGCCCGTGCGAAAATCTTTCAGGCATCACAGGCGCTGCAGGGCGAACATCCCGAGTATGCGCCCTCTTTATTCTCCGAGGCTGCGGCGCAGTTCGATCCATCCATCGCGGCTAAACCCGATGCCATGCCGCTGTATTTGAAGAAGGCGGCTATTCTGCAGCAGTTGCAGGCGACCGATCCTTCTCCCACCGCTGCGGTGGATTATCGCGCGCAGCTTCGGGACACTCTGGACAAAGCTCAGGCGCTGGCAACGCCCAAAAATCAGTCGCAATACCTTATTGCCAAGGAGCAATGGGCCTGGGTGCTAAGCAGTTCCAGCCCGCCCGAGGCCGAGCGGGTTTACCGCGAAATCATCAACCAATGCCCCGATGAAATTGGCGCGAGGTTAGCGCTCGCGCGCCTGCTGCAAACCGATCCAAGCCGCCGGCCCGATGCGCTGGCAACCCTGGATGCAATCCCCACCCTTCCGGGAGCTTCAGTTGTTAATGCGCAGCAGCGCGAGCTATGGGAATCGAATGTCGCCAGGTCGAAGCTGGTGCGCGCGGATATTGAAACCGATCAACTTTCCACGACACCGCAGGGCAAGGCCCGCGAAAATCTGGCGGCTGACATCCGCGCCTCGCTCAACGCCGCCACCAAGTTATTCGGCAGCACCCCCGAACTGCTTCGCGTGCGAGGTCGATTTGAACTCGCCAACGGCGATCCTGTCGCAGCGGTTCAGACGCTGACCCAGGCAGCGGACACCATGTCCGCCAACGGAGGCGCGGTCGATTTCAAACTGCTGCATGACGAAGCAAGCGCCTACCGCGCAGCAGGTCAAACCGGCAAGGCCATCGATCTGCTCGAAACAGCAATGAAAGAGCCGGTCGTCGCGAACAATGCGGAGATGCGAACGACTCTCGCGCAGCTGCATCTGGAGAATCACGACCCCGACGGCGCAAAGCCGCACATCGACTGGCTGGCGGTTCGATACCCCGGTGATCCGCGGATCATCCAGCTGCAGATTTCGCAACTTGGCGCCGGCGGTGATCCAAAAGCCAAACACGATCTGTATCTGCAACTGCCTGAAAAGACCGCCGCCGATCAACAGGCAAAATTTCAGGTGGCTCGTCAGATTAACGACACTGACGAGCAGATTCGCCTGCTGTCGCTCATGAGCCAGGCCGATCCGAGCAACCGGGACACCGTTTTCGCCCTTGCGGTAACCCTCGAGCAAGCCAAGCGAAAAGACGAGGCGTTGAAAGTTCTCAACGACTACAAGCAGCTTCGGCCTGATGACAAGGCGACAGATGTGATGATTTCGGTCGCCAACGGCAACAGCCGGGCGAATGTTGAAGAGCAGGAAGAGCCGATCATTCAGGCCATCCCCGATCCGCTTGAGCGCCACTTGAAAATGGCGCAGCTGCGCGAGTCGCAGCAAAGGACCGACGAGCAAATGGTTGAACTTCAGGAAGCCGCCAAGGTCGCGCCAGACAACGTCGACGTTCTGCAGCAGATTTTCATCATGCACATGAATGCCGGGCGCTTCACCCAGGCTGAAGCGATGCTGCCGCATCTCTCGGACCTGAATGCCGACACCGCTCACGGTCTTATGCTTCGGTGCAAGCTCGCGCTGGCGCGGCAGGATATTCCCGGCGCGCTGGCGGCAAGCCGACAGATGACGCATGACATGCCGGACTTTGCCGGAAGCTGGGAATTATACGGCGAGGCGCTGGCGGCGCAGGGCCAACCCGATCTGGCCTGCCAGCAGTTTCTGGCTGCCCTCGCGTTGCAGGGAACCAACCTCGATGCATCGCGAAAGCTGATTCAATGCAGCGTCCAGCAGGGGAAACTGGATGATGCCAAAACTTATATCAAACAGGCCCGCACCCGCTACCCGGATGACCCGGCCTATCTGGAAATGCAAAGCCAGTTCGAGATCAACTGGGGTGATCCTGAAACCGTGCTGGATGATCTGAACCAGGCCCTCCACAGCCATCCCAACGACCGGCGTTACTATGCGATGACAGCCGATGCGTTGCTCGCGTCAATGCGTGCCCGCGCGTCAAAAGGTGATTCCGACGGCGCAAGCAAGTATCTCGCCGCGGCGAAAGATCTTTTCACTGATGCGGTTAAGCGATGGCCCGATGACCTACGTTTCAGCAACGGGCTTGCGCAGATGGATCTGCTCAATCACGATCTTCCCGGCGCTGAGGATACGCTGAAAGCCATCAGCCAGCGCCCGCGCTGGCAGGATCAGCCCATCCCGCTGATTCTGCTCGCCAGGGTGTATGTCGGCGCGAACAAACTGGATTTGGCCGAGGCTGCTTTAAAGCAGGCTATGACGTTCAATCCCAATTCAGTCGATGCCCGCATGGTGCTCTGCGACTGCAAAATTCTCGAGAAGAAATACGACGAAGGCATTTTTGCCCTGCAACCGGTAATTTCGGTGTTCGCGGCTCGAGAGAAGTACACCGATCTGTTGTTGGGTTTAAATCGCGGCGCGCAGGCGGAACTGGAGCTGTCCGATGCCATTAAGGCCGATCCAACCAACACCGCCCTGATTAACCTCCAACTGCATGTTTACGACCAGGAGCAACGGTACGACCAGGGCCTGGCAGCGGCCACGGCGGCTATAGACAAAGACAATTCCAACCTTGAAGCCTACTACTGGCGCGGAAAGTTCGAAGCCAGTGGCTCCAAGCCTGATTACGACGCTGCATTGAAGGATCTGGGTTTCTTCCGCACGTCGATGCCCACAAACGTCAAGGGCCGCAGCATGATCGCCGCCGTTTTGGATCTCAAAGGAGATCGTGACGGAGCGATCCACGAGTTGGAAGCGGCGATGAGCTCCGCGCCGCAGGACCGGCAGATTCGCCTGGCGCTGCTTCACGATTACCTGGCTTCAGAGCCACCGCGCACCACGGATGCCGATCGCCTGTTGACCCAGACGCTTTCCCTGCCGACATTCGCACATGATGCACAGTTTGAAAGCAAGGCCGCCCTGGTCTGGGCACAAAAGGGACAGAACGATCAGGCGTTGGCGGCAATTCGTGATGTCATGCAGAACGCTCCGGACAAATCGCCTTTCATGAGCGATTACTTTACGGTTCTGCTCATCACCAAGAACTACCAGTTAATGCTGGACGAGTCGGATCAGTATGCCCAGCAGCCGACGACGAGCTGGTATGTCTTCAAATATCGCGGCGAAGCAAAAGCTGCCATGGGCGATTACGCCGGCGCTTCGTCTGAGTATCAGACCGCGCTGGATCGCTGCTCGATTGAAACCGGAAACACAGCCGCCCAGCAGATTGTGGCTTCGATCACGCGTTCGATGACTGTGGATCAGAATCCGTCAACCGGAGTACAAAAAGCATTGGACCTGGTGCTTCCCCGGGCACAAAACAGCGTGGCCTGGAAACTGATTGCGGTGGACTTATACGTCGCCAATCACAACTTGACCGACGGGCTTAAGCTTGAGGAATCGGCGCTTGCCCTGGCCGACCAGTTACCAACCAGCGATAAATTGCACCTGCTGGAACAGGCAAACGGGCTGTATCTGACCGCCAGCCCTCCACAGACTGATAAGGCAATGGCCATCTGTCAGAAAATCCTGGCGATCAATCCCAACGACCTGAATGCTTTGAATGATGTCGCCTGCATCCTGTCGGATATGGTCGTGCCGCCCAAGCCCGAGGAAGCGCTGAACTGGAGTCAGCATGCGTATGACATTGTTACCAAGGCCGGCGAGATTAATCCCCGGATCCTCGATACACATGGATGGATTTTGATACAACTCGGCAGAGTAGATGAAGGCATTGATGTATTGGATCGTGGGCTGGACAAGATGGATTTCCCCGAGGGTCATTATCACCTTGCAGAGGGCTATCTGAAAAAGGGATATCCCGAAGAAGCCCAGCGGCAGTTGCAGCAGGCATTTGATATCATGAACAAGTCAGCACAAAATGCGCCTGCTGACCCCGTGTTAAAAGGCAAGATTGATGTCGCGCTGAAGCAGGTGGACCAGTTAATGAAGGACAAATCGCCTGTATCGGTTGGACCCTGAAAGTCCTATAAATCGAGTTACTTAGCGCAAAATTTTCTTGTAAACCCCGCCGTTGTGATATACTAACAATAGGACGGTCTAATTCGCTGAACTATTAGCAGTAGTGTACTTGAATTGACGATTGTACAAAGGAATGCTTGTACGTCGATCAACTTGGTGGACTGTCCGTTTGGTGGGCGAGAAGATATTTGTTTGATCGCTTAGGAGTGGAAACATGACAACGTTGCCGCAGACAACCCCGATTCGCCTGCCCCGGGCAGGGACGACATCCCAACTGGCGGTGCCGACATCGTCGGTTCCGATGCAAGGGGGACCCGCACCCGCATTTTCGATGACCGGCGGTGATATCTGGCGCGTCATTTGCGCCAATGCCTGGCTGATCGCCTTATTCCTCGTCATTTCCTCCGTGGCCGGCTGGTTCGCGAATGACTATTTGGAAAAGCATGATGCGGCATACACGACCTCCGGAACGATTCGCATCCTGCAATCACAGACTGCCGACCCGATGCATCCCGGCCCGCCTGTCGACGCCCAGTCATTAGAGATCGATAAATCGACTGAAACCCAGCGCTTTCGTTCGGAACTTCTGGTCGACGACATGATCAAGGATCTGGATAACCCGATCCGCTCCACCGCCTGGTGGAAGGTCAGCTGCGGCCAGGATCCAGAAAAAGCCCACGAGTTGCTGTCGCAGAACCTGGGCGTGGACACCATGCCAGGCTCGCAGCTGATGCGTATCTCGATGACCGCATCAAACAAGGAAGACACCGCCGTGCTGGTCACCGCGGTTGTTAACCGCGCGATTGCCGATCAGCGCGATGCCACGCGAAACAAGTACGAAGCAGATCGCAAGCGCATTGCGGACCTTAAGGTTCGATACGAAATTGAATTTCACAACGCAGCGACCGATGTAAAAGCCAAGATTGACGAGCTGACCCAGCTTGGCGCGGATCCGTTCTCCAACGGCGGCGCGAAGGAAATGGAGCTGAGCACGCGCGTGAATGAGCGGATCGCGTTGCAAAGCGCGAAGATCGAGACCGATACGGCTTTTGCGAGCCTGCAGGAGAAGAAGAACCATGGCGAAATAATGCCCCAGGTTCAGGAAATGGTGGATGAAGATCGCGATATCATCTCGACCAAGGAGATTCTGGACAACCTTTCAATGCGTTTGAGCGAGCTGCAAGGCGACGGGGGCCCGGAAGCTCCTGCTTTGAAAAGCCTGCAACGGCAGCAGGAAGTTTACCTGAAGAAACTCGACGATCTGAAAGCCGAGAAGACCTCTCAGTATTCCAGTTCGTTTGAGCAGCATCTCGTCGGCCAGAAGGCTGCGGTTGACGCAAAGCTTGATGCGTCCAACAGTGAAGTAGCTCGCCTGGAAGCGGAAGTAGCCGATATTGCCAATAAGAAGGCAGCCCTGAAAAGCCGGTCGGACGATGAAGCTGTCAATCGCCAGTTCGTCAACGAATACGACAAGGGCCTGCAGGACCTGGATCAACTGATTCGTCTCAACGAAGTCGGTTCGATGGAATGGTTCGCCCGTCCTCGCATCCCAGTCGCCCGCAGTTTCCCCAAGCTGACGAACATCATGGGGATGGCCATTACCATCGGCCTTGTGCTGAGTCTGGGTATTGCGTTCCTCCGCGAATTGACCGACACAACGGTTCGATCGCCTCGCGATATCATCCGCGTCGGTCAGATGAACCTGCTCGGCATGGTGCCGCATGAAGCTGACGATCCTCAGTCGTCCGGTGCCCGCCTGCCCTTGGTTATCTTCGAAGCGCCGCATTCGATCATGGCCGAGCAGTTACGCCAGGTGCGAACGCGATTGCAGCACGCTGCTTCGCTGGACACCACCCGCAGCATTCTTGTCACCAGCCCAAGCCCTGGTGATGGTAAGAGCACGATCTGCGTCAACCTTGCTGCTGGTTTGGCTTTAAATGGCCGCCGCATCCTGGTTGTTGACGCTAACTTCCGCCGACCCGAACTGCACCGCATTTTCGGGGTGGGCAATGAAGTTGGTTTCAGCGACGTGCTGAATGATGTCAATGCGTTCGCCTCAGCGGTGCGGGAAACATCTGTGCCAAACCTTTCGATGATGGCCAGCGGTCCCAAGCCCAGCAACCCAACCGAGTTGCTGGAAAGCCAGCTGCTGCTCGACTTCATCGAGCGCTCGCTGGAAGAATACGACCATGTGATTTTCGATTCCGGTCCGATGCTGTTCGTGTCGGAATCGGTTGCGCTCGCTCCGCGTGTGGACGGCGTGGTTACGGTTGTTCGTGCACGAAGCAGCAGCCGCGGGGTTCTGCAGCGGATGCGTGACGGCCTCCGCGCCGTCAAGGCTGAACACCTGGGTATCGTCCTTAATGGTGTCCGCAGCCAGGCGGGCGGTTACTACGGTCGCAGCATCAAGACCTACTACGAATACCAGAACGCCGATTGAGCGGCCTTGGCAGAGAGTCAAAAAGAAAAGGGCAGTGGTCCGCAAGGAACACTGCCCTTTTCTTCATTCCAAATTGAAGATCGCCCGCCTCAAATAGCCGAGCAGCCTTGGCCGGTTATAACCAGACTCACTTCACCGCGGGGTCGGCAAGCGTCGACACCTTATCACTATCGACAAACACCAGGGATGCGGAGTTCACGCAGAAGCGCAGCCCGGTTGGGACAGGCCCATCATCAAACACATGGCCCAGATGGCAATCGCATCGCGTGCAGAGGATTTCTTCGCGATATCCATCGGCGTCCACATGTTTGTACACATTTTCAGACGCAACCGGCTGGAAAAAGCTCGGCCATCCGGTCCCGGACTCGAACTTGGAATTGGATGAAAACAGCGGCAAGTCACAGCAGACGCAGGCATACACGCCCAGCTTGTGGTTATCAAAAAGATTGCCGCAAAACGCGCGCTCGGTGCCTTTGTTCCGGGCGATCTTATATTGATCCGCTGTCAGCTGCGCCTTCCACTCGGCGTCGGTTTTTATCACCTTGGGCATTTCGATCGGGCCAACGAGATTGCCCTTGCTGTCAAACACTTTTACTTTGACTGTTTTATTCATATCCAAATCCTTTGTAGTTTCGGCTGCCATATCGTTTCTGCAGCCGAATCCCGTAAAAGCGCCAAGTGCTGTCATCCCCGCATATTTAAGCAGTAAACGTCTGTTCATGGATCGATCTCCTGCTTCCTGTACGGAGATTAAACCGCCGAGGATGTGCCGGGGTTCCGCGGCGGTGAATTCATGAGGCAATGCCAACGCAGCACCTGTCCGGTCCACATGACGCGCCAGCACTTTGGAGATGATAGGCTTCTCAAAGCGTGCGCGGAGACCAAAACACGTGTGGTGCCGTGAATAAGATGCGACAGTGCCTGCCCGATTCTCACCCGCCGCGTTTCCATCAGCGCCAGCGAAAATCGAGGAAGGTTGCCTCGATTCGCGTATAGGCCGGCAATCCCCGGCGCCAAACGCGGCGGTAATTCGCTCGATTTCGGCAAGCCGTTTCCATCCACCGGTTGCGGACTTGTTCTGTCCCCACCATTTGAAATTCGCCATCAACCGCGGCAGATAGGCCACCTTAAATCGCGATGCGATCTTCAGAAACAGATCGTAGTCCATCGTATATTTCAGCGATTCGTCGCCACCACCCACCGCGTTAAACGCACGCCGCGTGAAAAACGCCGCCGGCTGCACGATAAAATCGGTGTAATGCACCAGTCGATTCCAGTCATAGGGCTCCACATGCGCGCAGCGTGCGATCACGCGGTCATCCACTCCAACAAAATTTGCGTCGCCGTATACGAGGTCTACTTCCGGATTCTGCTGAAAATACTGCACAGCGGCCAGGATTGAACCCGGTTCATAGATGTCATCCGAGTTTAACCAACCGATGATTTCACCGCTGGTCTGGGCAACGCCTTTGTTGATTGCATGTGCCTGCCCTCGATCCGGTTCGGATACAAATCGCAATCGATCCGAGTGCGTCTGCAGATAGCGGCTTACAACCTGCGCGGTGTTGTCGGTGGACGCTGAATCCATCACAAGGATTTCCAGATTCGGATAATCCTGTGTCAGCACCGACCGGAGGGTGCTTTCGATATACGCGCCCTGATTCAGCGATGGAATCACAATCGATACAAGCGGCAGGAGATCATTTGGCATATTCAGTCCGAGCCGGATTATACCGCATCCCGCAGCAAGCGTGTGAGGTTGCCCGCTGCACACAGGCGTTGCGGCGTTTTACAGTCGGGCAAATAACAATCCGCTTCCCTCGCTCCCTGTTTAACTGCCTTATCAACGGCCACTGCTCATTTTCCCGCATCGCGCGTTTTGGTTTTCACCGCCGATCATCTATAACGCAGAACTCAGCGTGGCCCGCTGGGAGATAGCAGGAGGAGCCATCGGATGGCCAAGAAAGATTCGTCCACACCGGATTTATTCGCCAGTGAAGCAGTTGTTGATGCGGAGGATGCGCCGGTAACGAACGGTGTCACCGATGGTTCTGGCGATAACGGTGCCGGGAGAGGCGGTGGCGTTATTCCATCGAATATCCCACCAGGTGGGGAAGAGCGCGGCAATCTGCATGAAATCGCGCAGGTGCGGTATCTGAACTATGCCCTGTCGGTCATCACCAGCCGGGCATTGCCAGACGTGCGCGACGGTTTAAAACCAGTGCATCGCCGCATCATTTACGCGATGTGGCAAAGCGGCATTCGGGCCGACGCCAAGCACCGTAAATGCGCCCTGGTGGTTGGTAATGTCATGGGCTGGTACCACCCGCACGGGGATGGTTCGATTTACGAGGCCCTGGTGCGCATGGCCCAGCCTTGGGTGATGCGCGCCACACTGGTGGATGGAAGCGGAAACTTCGGTTCCATGGACGGCGACGCGCCCGCGGCCATGCGATACACCGAATGCCGCCTCACGCCCATCGCTGCCGAAATTATCAACGAGATCAACCAGGGAACGGTTCACTTCCGTCCCAACTATGACGGCACACGCGACGAACCGGTGGTGCTGCCCAGCAAGGTGCCGAACCTTCTGGTAAATGGATCGACAGGTATCGCTGTGGGGATGGCCACCAATATTCCACCGCACAACCTCGGCGAGGTGTGCGCAGCGCTGTTGAAATTGATTGACGACCCCGAAATCAAGGAATACCAGCTCATCGCCAACGACGCGGTTCGCGGGCCCGATTTCCCCACCGGTGGGCAAATTCTCAACACCAAGTCGGAACTGCTCGAGATCTACAAGACCGGCCAGGGCGCGATCAAGATGCGCGCCACGTGGGAAAAAGGAGCCACCACGCGGGCGGCCCAAGTGGTCTATATCACGAGCCTTCCGTACGGTGTGAACAAAGCGGAGCTTGTGATCTCGGTGGCGGACATCGTCATGAGCCGAAAGATGCCGCTCATCCTCGATGTAAAAGACATCAGCACTGACGATGTGCGCATCGAACTGCAACTCAAGCGCGACGCTGAGATCGATAAGGTGATGGCGTTTCTGTTCAAGCACTCACTGCTGCAGACCAATTTCAATGTGAACCTAACCTGCCTGATCCCAACAGATGATCCCGCCCTGTGCCGGCCGGAGCGACTGGGATTAAAGGCGATCCTCTGGCATTTCCTGCACTTCCGACTCGAAGTGGTCACCCGGCGACTGGCGCATGAACTGGAACAACTCCGCAAGCGGATCCACACGCTGGAGGGTTTTGCCTTTGCGTTTGATATTCTCGATGAGCTGATCAAGCTTATTCGTGCCAGTGATGGAAAAGCCGACGCAGCGGCGAAAATCCTCAAGAAATACGGCGTCAATCCGCACGGTCCACGCGCGCCAAAGGATGATGGTCTGGATCCCGAACAGGTCGAGGACATCCTGGAACTGAAGCTGTATCGCCTGGCGCGGCTGGAGATCAATCTCATCACGGAAGAACTGGCCGAGCGAAATAAGCGCCAGGGAGATCAAGCGCCTGCTCGAAGAAGAGCAGGCCACCGGGCGGTGGCGCATCGTCAAAACCGAGATTGAGGAACTGGCCAGGACCTATGGAAAAGACCCCAGGAACAAGCGCCGGACGGTCATGGAATCGGCTGAGAATGAAGTTGAATATTCCGCCGAGGATTTTATCGTCGCCGAAGATGGTCATGTGCTGGTGACAGCGGACGGCTGGGTGAAACGACAGAAGGAAATCAATCCCGAAACCACGCGGTTGCGCGAGGGGGATCGTATCCTCACCCTGCTGGCGGGCAGCACGCGGGCGCCGATCTGTTTCTTCAGCAACTACGGCACTGCCTATACGACGCGCATCATCGACATCCCCGCTACCACGGGTTACGGCGAGCCGATCCAGAAATTATTCAAGCTCAAAGACGGTGAGAAAATCGTCGCCGCTGTGTCGCTGGACGACCGCGCGGCTCCGGCGAGCGAAACCGCGTGGGATGACAAAAAACCAGACACCGCGCCCAGGATGCACGCAGTAGCGGTAACCAGCGACGGCTACTCGCTGCGTTTTGGTCTCGACAATTTCCGCGAGGTATCTACCCGGTCCGGAAGAAAGTACGCCAGACCCGCTGAGGGATCGGAAGTGATTCTGGCAGCGGTGGTCAGCGGCAAAGAAACGGTGATAGCCGCCAGCCGCGAGCGGCGAGTGCTACTGTGCAAGGTCAGTGAGATCAATTTTCTAAGCGGCGCCGGCAAAGGCGTGCTGCTGATTAAGCTCGACAAAAGCGATCGGCTGCTTGCGGTCATTACCGCGATGGACGATCGAGATACCTTGACCGTCAAAACCAGCATGGGCGGAGAGCAGCGTCTTAATACCGCAAGATACAAAATAACCGGCCGCGGTGGACGCGGGCATGAGTTTGTCTCCCGCGGTCAGATTGTGGAAGTGATATACGAGCCAGTCAAAGCACCAGAGGCGTTGTCCTGATGATCGTGGAGGTGATCTGATGCAGGATTCATTCGGGTGGGAAATGCTGCTACAATGGAGCTATGCACCGATTGAATCAGATTGTTTCGAGGTTGCAGCCCGAGGAGATTCGCGAGGTCGAGGCCTTCGCCGAGCTGTTGCTCAATCGCCATAACGCCAGCGGGTCGAGCAACAAATCGGAATATCTCGACGTCGATCAGGTCGCCGGAATGCTCGCTGGTCTGGCACCAGAAAAGACCGCGGTTGAATTGTCTCATGAGGCGATCGATGCAAGAGCGTCCAAGTATCGTGATTGAAGATGTACCTACTCGATACAAATTGTTGGATGCAACTCGCGCGAGAGCGTTCTGAGGCAGACTCTGTTCGGCAATTCATCGCTGCTGTGCCTTTGCGTAAACTTTTTGTTTCGATTTACAGCATCCACAGCATTGGGGTCATATTACGCTGCCACCAGATGATTGGTCAGTACACCGCGTTTCTTGCCGCAGCTTCTCTTGGACAGCAGATTGATGTTGTGCACATTCCCGTTGAGGAACGAATGCTCGTTGAAAAGTCGTGCCTGCAACACAATCTTGATTTTGACGACGGATACCAATACGCCGCAGCAGAACTCTTTCGACTCAGGCTCGTCAGTCTCGATTCGGACTTTGATCGAACGCCGAATGGTCGCCTCACGCCTGAACAGGCGCTTCAGCATTTCAAGGATGAACAAGCAAAACATTAGCAGGGAAGCATGAGCGAGAAGTCCGCCTACAACGCCAGCAGCATTACTGTTCTCGAAGGTCTCGATCCGGTGCGGAAGCGACCGGGCATGTACATCGGTGGGACCGGGGCGGCGGGGCTGCATCATCTGGTTTGGGAAATATTCGATAACTCGGTCGACGAGGCCATGAACGGTCACGCGAGTGAGATCGAAGTGACCCTGCATAAAGACGGCGTGAGTTTGACCGTCAGCGACAACGGTCGGGGCATTCCGGTCGACAATCACCCGACGCATAAAAAACCGGCGATCGAAATTATCCTCTGCACCCTCCACGCCGGGGGAAAATTCGATAACAGCAGCAAGGGAAATTACAAAACCAGCGGCGGGCTGCATGGTGTGGGCGCTTTGGTGGTCAACGCGCTATCAAAAAAACTGGTGGCGACCATCCGGCGCGACGGCTTCGAATGGGAAATGGAGTTCAGGCAGGGCAAGGCAACCGGCAAACTCAAAAAACTGGGCCCCGCGCGCGGCACCGGCACGACGATTCATTTTGAACCGGACCCGCAGATCTTTCCGCGCACGGAATTTAATCCGGAGACCATTCGCGAGCGGCTGGAGATCGCCAGCTATATCCACAAGGGACTGCGGGTGAAATGGAACGATGAAGTCGGCGGGAAGAAGGAAACCTTCTTCCATGAAGACGGCATTCTTGCGTTTCTGAACAAGCTGCTCAGCGAGAAAACCATCAAGGCGGTTCACGATCAGCCGTTCATGTTCGAAAAAGAAAACGGCATTCGTATCGAGGCTTGTTTCAGCTGGACCGAAAGCACCGAAGAGCTTTTAAAAAGCTATGTGAACGGCATTCCCACCTCCAACGGCGGCACGCATGAAAACGGACTTCGCGCCGGGGTATTGAAGGCAATCCGAAACTATATCGAGACGCACGAACTGACCCCGCGCGGTGTGACGCTGGCAGCGGAAGATATTCGCGAAGGGGTGGTCGGGGTGTTGAGCATTTTCATCGAAGATCCCCAGTTTCAGGGTCAAACCAAAGATCGCCTGAACAATACCGAAGTGCAGGCGATGGTGGACGGCGCGGTGCGACCTGCGCTGGAGCAATGGTTGAACAGCAATCGCACGGTGGCTGAGACAATCGTCAATCGAATCATCATCGCGGCGCGGTGCGCGAGGCGAGCCGCGCCGCCAGCGCGGCGGTAAGTCGAAAGACCGCCACCAGCGGGCGGATGAATCTGCCGGGCAAGCTGGCGGATTGTTCGAGCAGCAACCGCAACGAAAGCGAGCTGTTTATTGTTGAAGGGGACAGTGCCGGCGGCAGTGCCAAGCAGGGCCGCGACCGCAATCGCCAGGCAATTTTGCCGCTGCGCGGAAAGGTGCTTAATACCGAGGGTTCGTCACTGGCCAAGGTGCTGGAAAACCGCGAAATCGCCGACCTGGTAACCGCGCTGGGCTGCGGGGCGGGCGTTGAATGTGATCCGTCCAAGCTGCGCTATCAGCGGCTGGTTCTGCTGGCCGACGCCGATAGCGACGGTCATCACATTACCACTCTGCTGCTCACATTCATTTTCCGCCACATGCGGCCGCTGATCGACGCGGGGCGGGTGTATATCGCTTTACCACCGCTGTATCGAATCGACATCGGAAAAGAAACCCACTGGGCAGCCGACGACGCCGACAAGGCAAAAATCCTGAAGCTCCATGCAAAGGGAAACGCAAAGTCAGAGATCACGCGATTCAAAGGGCTCGGCGAGATGATGCCCAAGGTGCTGTGGGAGACGACCTTGAATCCCAAGACCCGGCGGCTGCTGCGTGTCGAGATCAGCGATGCCCTGGCGACGGACCGCATCATCAACGAATTGATGGGCAAGGACGCATCGGCGAGATTCCGCTTCATCATGGAACGCGCCGAAGAGGCGGATGAACTGGATGTGTGATTCTATTACGAGTAAGCGACCCCGCGACTTAAATACGCGATAGCTGAGGCAGGTGATCGAAGTGCTTGTCACGGGCGTACAACACCAAGCCGTGCTGCACCGTTAGCGCTGCTATCCAGACATCGTGTATCGGGATCGGTGTTTGCGACGAAATCCATCACACGGAAACCTTGCGGTCAAGATCACTGTAACGATTGGTATCAAGGACAATCTTCACTTGCTCTCAACTGCAGGCATACCAATCTGGTCGCAGAATTCATGAGCTTCTTTCAGCGCCTGTGCATCCAGGTCGGACATATCGCCAAAGAAGCTAAGATCGCGTTTTGGCGTCGAAGGTAACTTGCGCGAAAATGCGGTGAGAGCTTCGAGCGCGATTTGTTCGAGGGTCTTATTCTCTGCGTGCGCCCGTTCGCGAAGGGCCGCATCTAGCTCTGTTGGCAGTTCCGGAATAGTCAATGACATGACTGTATTATATCGCTCATCTTTATTGAATACTATTCTGACCTCGGTTGCAGACCAACCAGCCAGGAACACGTTGTAAACCGGACAATCTTTGCGGTGAGAACTAGAACACATCATGTACACTAAAATAGATGGTAGCGATCAAAGGACACTTTGACGGCAAGGTGATTGTTCCAGACGAACCGGTGGGTCTCGCTGCGAACCAACGTGTTCTTGTCACGATTCAAGTGATTGATGACCGACGTACTGATTTCAATTCCTGGATTGGAATCGGAACCAAGAAGCCTCTGAATCCCTCACCGCGATTCAAATTGGATCGGGATCTTTGGGAGTGAATCCTATTGCTCGTGGATACATCAGCTATCACTGATTGCGCGAGTGGATGGCGTCGATCGTAAACTGATACCCGGTGGCAATCAGCTTGTCCTGCTCCTCGTGACTGGCCTTGGCGAGCGCATCCAGCGCTTTCGGAGTGCCAAATGCCTTGAGCAGAAACAGCGCGTGAAACCGGCACATGCGCTGAGGCGATTGAAGAAGCGCGACGGCGACCGGTTCACATCGTGGACCCCAGTCGGCGAGATAACCAGCGGTGGTTGCACCATATCGATCATCAGCGGCACGCGGCTCAAAAAGCTTGACGCCGGCCCTGGGGTCCAAAACCATGGCGCTCGCCATGGCGGCACATTGTGTCTGAACCGGGGACTGCTCGATCAGGGATTTGAGCCGTGAAAGATCGTCCGGCGTTCCCACTTCGCCCAGTGCACGGGCGGCGCTGGACCAGATCGAAGAAAACGCCCGGTCGTCGAGGGTGTCGCAGATAATCTGATGCACCTCCGCTCGCAGCTTGGGGGCGATGGTGCCACTTCGAACTTCACGCAACGCCATCCCACGATCGAACGGGTTTTGTGCGCTGATCGCCAGCAGCAACGGATCGGTGATATCAGCGGCAAGAATAGCCTGGGTCGCTGGCTGCACCGGTTGTGGCCGAAGATCTAAAGAAGCGACGGTGGATTCCGACCGCTCCGGCCAGAAGCGATACGCCCCGGCAGCAACCGCGATGAGCGCCGCGGTTACGGCCATGGACCAAATCCAGTTTGGAATAATTCGCCGCGGTATCGGCAGTGGCGTCGCCACAGACCGGGCTGCGACGGGCGGTCGCGATAACAGATTGCCGGCGATTGGCGAGGGCGTTGACTCTGGCGGATTTGCCGGCAGCGCGGTGACCGGCGAAAACAAACCTTTAAGTGCAGATGCGGGCGCCCAGCGGACCATTTCAGCTTTGCGTACCAGATCGGTCGGACGCAGCATCTTCAAAGATGCCAGCATCCGAATCTCGTCGCTCGTGACCGGCCCGTGTTCGAGGCCGTCTTTTTGAAAGTACCATTGAATCGCCAAATGCCCATCTCCCAAGGCGCTATTGAAGCAGCACGAACCACGAGATGCAAATTGTTGTGCTCGCTAACGTCCGGCTGAATCGTGCGGATATGACCGAACGGTTATCAGAGATGAACCCGGCGCGTATAGACCCACCACTCGATCAACACCAGTGGCAGCGCGACGCAGGCTACGAGCCACCACCACAGTTCGAGGCGGGACTTGCCATTGTTTACGGCAACTGCATTGCCGACGTTGCCCGGTGGGGCTTCGGCGGGCAGGAGATTGCTTTCATTGGGGTCCAGCAAATTCACCGCGATGTTTTCAAACTGCGGCACGGGGGGATCGGTTTGATAAACCCCCACCCTGTTAAGGGCAGGCAAAACAAAATCGCCATTGGGCGGTATGGGCACGTCGCGCGATCCCATCGGTCCGTTCAATCGGATGGTTTTCAAATCCGTGCCGAGCTTGTCGAGATTGGTTCTTGAAATGGCGGGGTGGCTCCGGGCAGATAAGAAGGCCGCACGTTCATATCCGCGCCAAGGGCGAGATATTGCAGGGCCGAGTGGATGAAAATCGGGAAGCTTAATTTTAAAGGCCAGGTGCTTTGCAGCACATCGAACGTGCAGACCAGGTTGGTGTTTCGTCCTTCGTGATCGAGCACGAGCATGGGGCCTTTCAGGCCGTCGATTAAAGTGCGGCTGTCTCCCGACATCTCCAGTTTCAGCATGCTGCCGGCGTATAAATTTCCCAGTTGAAGATGCCGGAGAATCGGGTGGTCGCGCTGCCAATCCAGCACACTGCAATCCTTGATCGTTTCGTAGACGTCGCCGTCCTTCAATACTTTTAAATTGCCGCTGGTAGGGGCGCAGCCAAAATACATGTAATTGCCCGACTCGGGCATCCATGCGGGATAAACCCGGTCATAGATAATGACGTCGAAATTTTTGGGCTGCTTTTCCTCGTATTCATCATCCAGCATGACCTGCGAATTTTTCAGCCCCATGCTTGCAAACGCTTTTTCCAGATAAGGATTGTCGTGCGCGTGGGTGACGAGCAGCACCGACAAATCCCTGGGCGGGGGCACAATGACCTCGGCTGAATCATCGGCCGACAGCATGTCATTGCCTTTATTCAACTGCTCCACTTTGATGATGCCGGCGGCGGGCATGTCGACTGTGAATTCCACGCTGTCTCTGGGCAGCACTTTGTCATCCTTCTTTCCCGGATGATCCTTCAACCAGTCCTGATCGCTCCACCGATCGGGAACCAGCGTAACCCCCGCGATGCTGCGGTCTTGCCCGTCAACGATAAGGCGAACCTCCGTGCTGACGGGACTGTCACCGTAGTTTGCCAGCCGAGCGAAGACCTGCACAGAAACAGGCGAGTCGTAATCCCGCCGCGCATCCAGGGCGACGATGGCGATGTTCCCCGCGGTGTCGGTGCCGATCTTCTGATATTTCAGGTCAGCCTGAAGCCGAAGATCTTTGGCATCCAGGGCGCGACCATCGGAGTAAAGCCATACTTCCGGGCGTACGTTTGCACGATTGTTTTCGGGGAGAAATGCGGCCTGTGCCTCGGCCAACTGAAACGCCATCGCAAGCCTGGTGGGGCGATCGCCGGGCGTGATGCGGGCGATCGCGTTTCGCAGCGCCTGCGCGTCGCCGGTGAAGGTCTGCATGATTTCAGGCGCGTCATCGAATGCGATCACCGTCGCCTGTCCGTTGCGTTCCATCCCCGAGACAAGATCGATCGCCTGCCGCTTGGCTTCGTCGAGCCGGGTTTTTCCACCGGGCATATCAGCTGCGTTCATTGAAGCGGATCGATCGATAAGGATGACGCTGAGCTTGCCCGCGCCGGGTGTGAAGTTCGCGACAGGCCGCGCCAGCGCGAGGATGAGCGCCAGGAGCAGGAGCAGCTGCAGGAAGAACAACAGATTGCGTCGCAACCGCTGAAACGGCGCATTGACCTGGAGATCCTGCACCGCTTTGCGCCATAGAAAAGTGGAGGAGACGGGCATTTCCCGCCGGCGCAGTTTCAGGAAATACAACAGCGTCAGCAGCGGCAGCGTGATGACCGCTGCCAGGGCAGCCGAGAGCGGCGAGAGGAAGTGAGGAAACCACGACATAGCAGCGGAAGCAGTTTCTATCTTATACCGTCGAATCCCACGAGCAGCCATGCTATTGCCCGTGTCGGCTGAGGCGGCGCTGCGCAATTCCCCGGCGCGGGCGAGGTGACAGCAGGAGAACGCAAGCGAGCGTGATGCAATTACAGGTCTAATCTTAACACGAGATTTACGTGCTCTTACCGATTCGAAATTCGGAAGTTTACATACATCGTGCATCTTTGGGCCCGGTGACAAGCCCGCCGTCGTGATGCTCCAGTGGAGCGGCGTACCGGGCGAAACCAGGGAATTGTCGCAAGCACACGAATGGAGTTTTGAGATGAAGGTCAGACGCGCCGGTGCGTTCACGTTAGTGGAACTTTTGGTTGTAATTGGAATTA
Organism: uncultured Phycisphaerales bacterium; assembly: GCA_963792535.1. GTDB lineage: Bacteria > Planctomycetota > Phycisphaerae > Tepidisphaerales > Tepidisphaeraceae > CBDAQA01. The sequence continues at coordinate 275,417 of CAWBWQ010000002.1, read as the reverse complement.
TCGCATTATTAATTGGCATTTTATTGCCCGCGCTGGGCAAGGCGCGAATCGGCCAAGTCGATCAAATGTGCGGCCAACCTGCGCAATCGGGCAGGGGATGACGATTTATGTCACAGAAAACAGACAGACATTTCCCGCGGCTTTCACTTATGTCGGTATGACGATCGTGAACGGCGTTGAAAATCCAACAACCCCGATCAATGGCTATGTTCACTGGAGCGCTTATATCTTCGGGTCCAAAGGGTTAATCGACGGCGGGATCAACGGTTCGGCTTACGGAAATCCGCTGTACAACGGCAATTCCGGATGGTCGATGTTCCAGTGCCCGAGCATCGAAAACGGCGGGCTGCCGGCAACCGATATGTGGCCCGGCACCCAGGACAGCGGTCAGTCGAACGACAGCGGCGCAAACGTCGTGGATTTTCAAGCGCCGCGGATGGCCTACACGGTTAACGAAGCAATCTGCCCGCAGAATTATTTCACGCCGTCTCCAAATGGGTTCCAGGGCGCGTCTCGATACGAGAACTACGTTCGGGCAACGCAGATTTCAAATTCCTCCCAGACGATCCTGGGGACAGAGTGGAATCAGAATTGGAAGATTGTATCGGCGCAGCGCGCTTCAGGCGGGGGACTGGCGTGCAAGAGCCATCGCCCGGTTCATGCGTTTCAGCCCGTGGGTGGAACCGCGGATGATGGAAGCAACACCAATCCGTTAAATGTGGTTCAGATCGCGCCGGACCTTCGCGGCCGAAAGACGATCTGCCGGGTGACTAAAGACCAGCTGAGCCCAAATCCAGATCTGTCTGCCGAGCAGGCGCCGGCGACTAATTTTCAAACACGTCTCGACTGGGTTGGACGAAATCATGGTGGCCGCAAGATCGACGCGCAGGGGCGGAATCTCCGGACCACGAATTTTCTGTACGTCGACGGGCACGTCGAAACCAAGAGCATTTATGACACGCTCAGTCCCTGGCAATGGGGCGATCAATTCTACAGCCTGAGTCCGAATTCGGACGTTTTAAATCAGTAACCGCAGTGAACGGTTCTCGAACGAACAAGCCCCGCCGCGGGTGTGACAGGGACGAGGGATCCGGCGGCGGGCGCGACAGGGAGCAGATATCGCTTCGGCGAATAAGGACTGTCCTTATGCCGGCATGGCTCTCGTCTCATCCCCTTGTCCAGAGGAAAAAGAGAAAATGCGGAACTATAAGAAACATTGGCAGCATGGGGTAATCGCCGCCGCCGCCGGTCTCACCGTTTCAACTGCATTTGCAGGCACGACCGCACAGCCATCCGGAACTTCGATTCCTGGAAATACCAACGGTAACAACTACGCGACCATATCGCTCAGCGGTTCGACCGCATTGCGAAACTACACTAAATCCACGGGGTTTACCGACCTGACCAACGGGGCCACCATCTTCCTCAGCAGCGGTACCTTTACCGCTAATAACGCCGATGGAACCACTTCCGCGGAACTCGCCCCGCTGAAATCCGACGGGACCGGCGATAACTCAAACGGCGTGCAGGCCGACGTTCCGGCGCTTCGCGTGGAATGGCACGAACAGGGGTCGGTCGAAGGAATGCTCGAACTGGTAACCGACCAGTTATATGGCGGCAACGTCGCCAATCTCCCCACGGGACAGGCGCCCAATTCGCTCGTGACCCGCGCTCCTACTGTCTCCAATCCCGTCTGGATCAACCGAACGACTGTGATTGGCGACAACACCAACACAACCGCGCAGACCCCGGGAACAAACTGGGCCTACGGCACTACCGGCACAGCGACCGGTCAAAGCCCGGTGCAGATGGCGATTACGGACGTTAAACCCATTCAAGCTTTTTCAGTCGGGGGAACGGCTTCGTACCTTGCCACGCCGGGTACCGCCGGATACGGCAAAGGAAATCCCGTGGGTGTTGCCCCGTCGGATTCATCGGGCCTGGGTGTCGTGGGTTCACGGCAATCGCTGGTGGATCAGACGACGCTGAATATCGCAGATCCATCTAAACCCACCGCCCCCTGGACCACAGCGGGCGTCAACAACCTGACAACCACCACGGTGGCGATCACCGCAACCACATTCACTGCCAACCCAGGCACCGGGCTGACGAATCTGAATACGAACGACGCTCGGTTCCTTCAGCTGACTGGCCGCCTGCAAAATGGCGCGACATTCCAGATGGCAACGCGCGACGTGAACTCCGGCACGCGCAACTCGGCGGCCAACAACACGGGGATCGATCCCTCCTGGGCCATCGGTCTTAACGATGGTGGAAACACGCTGGTCACCACTGTTGCCACCGCGGCGGATAATCAGGACATCATCAACGACAGCCCCGTGACCGCGCTGGATGGCACGAGCATCCCCCAGGGCACGATTCGTTTCTCCGGCAAGACCTCCGGCGGTGTGCTTCGCGTCACCGTTCAAAACAGCAGAATGGCGGTTGGCACACTTGGTTTAACCGACGCACTGGGAACCAACGGTGCTGGCGATCTGAATTCGGCATACACAGGCACCACGCCTTTGCGGGTACTTCAATATAACGGTGTATCCCCCACGGCCACGACGATCAGTAACGGCACCTATGCCATCTGGCAGCAGGAACAGTACGTTACGATCAAGAACACCAACTCGGCATTTTCCACCAACACCGCGTCCAATTACAATGCATCGCAGTGGGCGGCCACAAGCGATCTGCAGACCGGTATTCTTGGTGATACCGGTAATACCAGCTCCGTGCAGACCGGAACTTTTTCCGGCGGTAACCTGACCCTCCCGTCGGGAAGTCGAGGCGGATACGTGCAAGGCCAGGTGCTGACCGGGACCGGAATTGCCGCGGGCACGACAGTCACCGGCGTCACCTACAACTCAGACGGTACCATTCAGAGTGTTCAGGTTTCCGATACGAGCGCGACGGGAACTTTGACCTACACCGATAAAGGCGGTGACGTTGCCAACCTCCGCAGTAACGTCACCAACGCCATCGTAATCGCCGGTGGAACGGTGGGGCTTTCAACCACGACCAATCCTGGCGATGCATTGATTTCGAATAAGTACATGCTTCCCCAGCTGATGCAGGTTGCCAAGATTAACGACGGGGCCACCACCACCACGAATGCTGCGTATAACACCAACACAAATCCCAATGGGTTTGATGCGCCGTTTTACAACCTGTTTAACGGCAGCAGCCAGGCCAGGGCTGAGTCCGTGCCGGCACCGACCATCACCAGTCCCAATAGCAATGCCACAAGCTCGTTTGGATACTATGGACAGGCCGTTCGCGGCGCGGGGACGGGTACGGGTGTGGTGGCTGCCAATCCTGTGTTTATGACCAATGGCAGCATAGCGATCACACCCAGCAATTATCTGTTTGGTAACTTCGCAAACAACAACGTTCGCGATTTCCAATCCTTCATGTACGGGGTTGCTGCTGCCAAGGCTTTGTATAACTCCGGCGACGGTGTCGATACGTTCGATAGTTCCAGCGCCACCGGAGTTACTGTCGCCGGCAACGCCAGTGACGCAACAGTGCTGACCGATGCGCAACTGAATACCAACGGCGTGTCGCTTCCTGCCGGTTCGCTGGCCAGCGGCGCTTGGATCAGCATCGGGATTCACAGGCCAGCGCGGACCTTCCGGCGGCAATCCACAGAGCTTCGTGTCGCCGCTTGCCTTCGGCACGGGCGTCAGCAAAGGCGACCTTATCGTCATGGGCGACTACAACAACGACGGTCGCTTCGACGGGAAAGACATCTATGCGATGGCTGTCGGAACCGCATTGTCGGAGAACACGTCCACGAACACCCTCACAAGCCTGGCGGACATCAGCACGGGAGTCCTTCGTAAGAATTCCGCCCTGGATTTCGCCCAGACCAGTACCGCTGACGCAGCTTATACCGCCGTCACCAATTCCAACGGCACCTACAATGTTTCAAGCAATGCATCGGGCTTTTTACGCCAGTCCGCCCGGTTGATTCTCACCACCACCGGCTCGCTTCCACAGGGGCGCAACCGCTTTATTCACCACCGGCGGAACGACCTCCTATACCTTCGATCCGATGGGGGCCAATGCTTTTAACAAGACCGATGTGAATCAGGACGGGGTTGTCGACTTTAACGATGCAGTGCTTGTGGAGCAGAACATCGGTAACAGCTACACCACAGCATCCCAGGCGCTTGCAGCCACCGAGCAGGCTCCGGTTTCCGGCGTTACCAAGGCGGCAAACCTGGTCTTGATTCAACAGGTTGATGGAGAAGCAGCCATCTCTTCTGCCGATGTCACTGTGGCAAATTCCGCGCTGACCGGCACCGGCACCACCAACTGGTACAACGGTGCGGTTTTAAACAAGACAGGATCCAACACCATCACCTGGCAACGCAGTGGCGGGGCGGTCAATGTAAATGCAGGCGCAAGCTTCCAGATCTCAGCCGGCACCGTTGCGGTGAAATCGACGATCGATCCTTTCACTGACAACAACACCCTGGCCCCGGCGAACAACAGTTCGACTGGAAGCAGCGTGGCAATCACCGTCGCGAATAATGCCACGCTGAAATATACACCCACATCGACCACTGGCATTCAACTGGATCGTCTGAGCAATCTGAATGTCTCTTCCAGCGGTTTAGTGACGATCGACCCGCTGGCGAACCACGCGAACCATATGGTGCTTGAGGTCGGCGGTTTGACGTTGGTCACCGGGTCGAAGATAGACCTGGGCAACAGCGATCTGATCGTCAAAGGCGGCGATCTGAAGAAGATCACAACCGCCGTCACCGCCGGGTACAACGCCGCCGGTGCTTTGTGGCAGGGCGCGGGCATCACCAGCACCTCGGCCGCGAATGACAGCACGCATCTGACGACGCTGGGTGTTCTGAACGGTTCTTCGGGAACCTTCGATAAAATCAGTGTCTCTCCCGGGGACGTGCTGGTGAAGTACACCTACTACGGCGATGCCACGCTCGACGGACAGGTTGACGGTTCGGACTATTCCCGAATCGACAACGGTTTTCTCAGCGGCGCCAGTGGCTGGCAAAATGGGGATTTCAACTATGACGGTTCGATCGACGGGTCTGATTACACCCTGATCGATAATGCGTTCAACACGCAGGGCGTGCAACTGGCGGCGGACATTGCAAATCCTACCGTGCAGATTGCCGACCAGATCGCGGGTACTTCCGGCAGCGCAGCCGTACCCGAACCCACAGCATTAGGTCTGCTCGGCGCAGGTGTTGGTAGCCTGCTTAGCCGCCGGCGTCGACGGGCCTGATTTTATCCTTCGGTGGCCGCCGGAGGGGCGGTTCATCACCGCGAAACGCCCGGTCAGTTAACGCTGGCCGGGCGGTCTTGTTTATACTCAGCGCTCTATGCCGTTCAATTTAGGAATTGTCGGGTTTGGACGAATCGGTAACGAGCATGCGGGCTGGCTGGCGCAATGCGGTTCGATCCGCCTGCAAGGTGTCTTTGACCCCACGCCTCAGCGACGGGAAATCGCCCGGTCGCGGGGACTGGCTGTCCATGAAACGCTCGGCGATCTGCTTCAATCCGACATTCAAGCCGTGCTGATTTCCACGCCCACCGCGATGCATTGCGAGCAGGCGATGCAGGCGCTCCAGGCCGGCAAACATGTCATGATCGAAAAGCCGATGGCGCTGAATCTGGCGCAGTCACAACAGTTGGTCGAAGCTGCCAAAACGCATCGAAGGATTCTGAGCGTGTTTCACAATCGCAGATGGGACATCGATTATCTGACTGTGAAAAAGGCGATCGACTCAGGACAGCTGGGCCGGGTCTTCAATATTGAAAGCCGCCTGGGTCAATGGAGCAGTTGCGTGGGACCGGCGGCAAAAGAATGGCGGCCCGGTTGGCGCAACGAAGCAGCATTCGGTGGCGGTGGATTGTACGACTGGGGCTCGCATTTCATCGACCAGGTTTGCCAACTGCTGCTCCCTGCAAAACCGGCAAAAGTCTTTGCCCGGCTGCAGGGAAATGTGTGGTCAACAGACTGCGACGATTTTGCCCGCGTCTGCATGGATTTCGACAACGGCTGCATCGCGATGGTGGAGATCAATACAACCACCACCTTCCCGCTGCCGCGCTGGCATATAGATGGCACGCTGGGCTCGGCGGAAAGTCCCTGCAGCCTGGAGTTTGATACGCAGAAATGGGCCGAGTTGTCGGTCAGGCCCGCTGTCGGTGGATCGGGGCTAGTGTCAAAACCAGAATCTGGACTGAATGAAATTCAGATTTGGGAACAATTTTCCGCCGCCGTTCGCGGTGAAGGCAAACCCGCCGTGATTGCAGGGAGTGTATTGACGACCATGTCCGTTCTTGACGCTGCCAGGGAAAGCGCAAGAACCGGATCGACGATTATTCCAGAGTTGCCTGATCAGGATTAATCGTCGACCAATTTCTCCAGATCAGAAGCATTTTTTTTCGAAAAAGGCGACGCAGGCATCGCAGCTACACGGAACGGGGCCAGAACGCGTCAAATGATTCTGCCCTACAACGCGTTATGAAATGGTTCTTTCCGCCTTGCCGGGGATGGGGCGGCGATTATAGTGATTTTGTTACCAAAGGATGTTTATGCCCACTGACACGCAGACAATAATGGACGCGGCCGAGAAACTTTCGCAGCTGGTGGCGGATCACCCGGCGGTTACGCGTTATAAATCGGCCCAGAAATCTGTATCCGACGATCCGGAAGCCGGACGAATGCTCGCGGAGTTCGATCGTCAGATTGAAACCCTCGCGCGGCAGGAACAGCAGGGATTGCCCGTCAGCGATACCCAGCGCGCGGCACTGGAAACACTGCAGTCCCGCATCATTTCACATATCAAGATTAAGAATCTCAATATGGCGCAGGTGGAATTCATCGACCTGCTTCGCAAGGTCAATCAGACGATTCAGCGCCCCTTAACCGAAGGTGCCGGTGTCGGCGGTGCTGCAGGCTCAGTGTCTGCGCGGTGAACAGTGCGGTTGCATGCCGCGACCGGGCGTATTTTGATTTCTTAAACCTGCGAAAGTGAACCGCGGTATGTCTTATTGGCTTTTGAAATCAGAACCCGATGTTTACGCGTACGACGATCTGGTTCGGGATAAGAAGACCGAATGGGACGGCGTGAACAACAACACCGCGCTGCTGCATATCCGGGCGATGAAAAAAGGGGATCTGGCGATCATCTACCACACCGGCGACGAGCGGTCGGCGATTGGAATTGCCGAGATCATTTCGAGTCCGCACGCCGACGCGACGCTGGATGATCCCAAGCGCGTGGTGGTGACGGTGAAACCAAAGAAAAAGTTCAAGCGACCGGTGGGTCTGCCGGAGATAAAGACCGACCCGGTGTTTGCGGGCTGGGATTTGATTCGCATTGGCCGCTTGAGCGTCGTGCCCGTGCCTGAGAAGATGTGGAAACATCTGGAAAAGTTGGCAGACCGAAGCGGAGAATGAAATGACACAGACCCAGGCAGCACCCGGTGACCGACCGCATCGACCGGCGGACGATTCAGAAGAAGTTTACTTCGAAGGCTCGCCGCTGCTTCGCGCCGAACTCGGCAAGGTGGCTATTTTCGCCGTTGTGGCGGTCGTTCTGCTCGCCATCCCGATCGGTAACTGGCTGCAATGGCATTTCGCGTGGCCGTGGTGGTTCAATCTTGCGATGGTGGTGATTGCTGTCGGTTTGTGTTTCGTTCCTGTGCTGTTGCGCAAGACGCTGCGCTATCGCATCACCAACTACCGGATTGATGTGACTTCAGGTGTGCTGTCTCGCAATGTTGAGACGGTTGAGCTTTGGCATGTTGAAGAACCGCGACTGCATCAATCGCTGCTCAACAGAATGGCCGGCGTCGGATCGATCACGATTACTTCACATGATTCGACGTTGCCGACGCTGATTTTGTACGGCCTTCCCAGGCCGCAGGAATTGTTTCGTATCATCGAACAGCGCGTGATCGCCGTGAAGCGGCAACGCGGCGTGATGAAAGTCGACCCTGGTTGATCGATCCCCCAATGCTGGCCTTCAGATAGCAGATGCAGCACGAAACCCCAGTGTTCCGTGCTGCATTGCTTTATTGATCTATCAGCTAAAAGCAGAAGGTCATTCGCCCGTGGCTCAGTGACCGGCAATGGTGGGCTGCGACTGCATGGAAGCAACACCGCTGAATTTTGGCCAGAAGAACCCGTAGATAGCAACCACAGCAAAGCACGCCATCGGAACGATGTAGCCTGCGGACATGCCATGGTCGTCGGCGATTTTGCCCATCAGCTTGGGGAGGATGGCTCCGCCCATGATGGCCATCACGATAAAGCCCGAAGCTTCCTTGGCGCGAAGTCCCAGTCCAAAGATTCCCAGGGCGAAGATGGTGGGGAACATGATCGACATGAAGAAGTAACTCATGAAGACCGCGCCGGTAGAGATCCAGCCAAGCCGGGCCATGATCAAAAGGCACATGACGACGTTCAACACAGAGTAAAGCCCCAGCATTTTATGAGCCGGCACTATGCGAAGAATGGCAGCGCCGGTGAATCGACCAGCGAGGAAGAACCCGAACCCAACCGAGGCCAGCACCGACGCGAAGGCATTGGTGAAGTGAACCACACCGGTTTCATCGGCTTTGAACCAGCTGCCGCGGAGCATCGATTGCATCGAACTGGAGACCGCCGGGGTTTCCTTGGTCATGTAGTTGATGAAGAAGGCAAAAATTCCTGACTGGGCAGCGACATAGCAAAACTGGGCGACGACCGCCATCACAAAGTGGGGGTGCGCCCAGATGGTGTGAGGCACCGCGTTGGCCTCGGGGCCGGTGGTGTCGTCGAGGTGATAATCATCTTCTGTCTTCACATCCGGGACATTGGCGAAAAAGAAAATCACCGACAGGATGATCACGACGACGGCGACACCGGCATAAGGAATCCAAAGCGTTTGACTGCCGGTACTGACACCTTTGGCGTCCTCGCCGTAGAAGAACATGCTGCCGGCAATCGGACCGAAGATCCAGCCGATGCCGTTGCACGATTGGGCCAGGTTGATGCGCGTGGCGGCATATTTTGTCTGCCCCAGCACGGTGGTATAGGGATTGGCGATTGTTTCCAGGAAGGTCAGACCCGCGGCGATGAAACAAACACCGACAAGAAACGCCCAGAACTGATTGATGTGCGTGGCTGGGATAAACCACAACCCACCGACGGCAACCATCAGCAGGCCGGTGATGATACCCCCCTTATATCCGATCTTGGTCGCCAACCAGCCGGCGGGAAGCGCCATCAGGAAATAGCCCAGATAGTGGGCGAACTGCACATTCGCCGACTGGGCTTTGGACAGATGCAGCACATCCTGGAAGTGCTTGTCCATCACGTCGATCATCCCGTTGCAGAATCCCCAGAGGAGAAAAAGAGAGCTGACCAGAGCGAACGTGAAAGCCACGTTTTGCCCGTTTTCAAGGACAAACATGCCCTTTTCTTCCGACTGATATTCGACAGTTTCCATGTTTTTCGTGCTCCAGCCAATGAGAGATGTGAGGGGGGACGAACGACGACCTATTTCTCCTACGCCAGGAGGATACGATATCTTTTTTATCGAGTTGCTGCAAACAACTGCTCAAAAACCCCGCAGGCTAGTGCTGCTGCGCGGCGTGAGGCCCGGTTTGGGCAAACGCTTGAGCACGAGGTATTCAATCCCGTGCTGCTTGCAGAAGTCGCGCTTCTCGGGTTTGTCGCCGTCTTCGTTGACCGCGTAAATATCCGGCTTGATCTTTTCGATTTCAGGCTCGGCATCCATCCACCCCTGCCCGGTGGAGACCAGCGCCTGCTTCACATATTTCAAAGAACCGACGATAAATCGGCGTTCTTCTTCGGGAAACTGTGGATGTCCGGCCCCTTTGAGCAGCGCGATATTGGCGTCATGACCGACGATGGCATAGACATCGCCGTGTTCGGAGACTTCTTCAAAGAAACGGACATGCCCGGTGTGAAACCAGTCATAACAGCCGGTGACGACCACTTTCTTGCGGCCCACAGCGGGCGCCGCTGCCGGACTGGGAATAAACTCCGGGGCGTCGCTGCCGTCCTTCTTTTCCACCACGGTAACGTGATTTACATACCGGATGGCATCCAGGAAATACTTGCGTTCCGAGACAGGAAACTTGGGCTTTTTGCCTTCGACGGATTCAACCAGTTGGTCGGACCAGAGCAGCACATGAACAGCCTCGCGCTTGGAGAGCGCTTCGAGTTCATATATCTGTTTGGACCGCATATCGTCAAAACCGCCGCATACAGTCAGCATTTCCATTGGATTTACTCCGCGAGTCGAACTTGAATTTTGAGGGCTCCGGGAACGGGCTGGTCGGAAACCACGTAGAGATAACCTCCACCGCAGCCGGAATACATTGCGCCGGGATACAACTTTTGATAGTGGGCCAGCAAGGCGGGCAGATCGACCTTCAAGGTGGAGTGCCGCACTGTGCAGGGAAGCAGTGCTTCCCAGGCTGCCATGCACAGATTCATGGACTGGCCGAGCGCGAGGATATCACGCGCTAAAATAGCCTGGAAACAGTCGCGACCGCTTTGCCCGAGCTTGTCAGCCCAGACGGGGTCGAGGTTTTTCACACCCAGTGGCGAATAGTCTGTCGGTCGGGGCTCAACTGGCAGGATGTGAATGATGTTCTCCAGCCAGCGGGCGATGATCGGATCGGTATTGGTTTCGATATGCCGGGGAAAGATTCCACCTTCAAACGCGGGATCATAATCCAGCCGACTGACACCGGGGTAGAACAGGCCGATCATGTCCTGTGAGCCGGAGGGATCGGACTGGTTCTGGTTTTCAAATGCGTAAAGATCCTTGATGAGCTTTGCCGGTTCGCTGGGGGGCAGGCCGTTTTTCCACAGTTTCATGGCTGCGCGACGGGTGCCTGTCGCCAGCCCGGATCGTTCCATGAATCGGCAGGTGGGTTGAATGCCGACGACGACCATGGATCCCGGCTTGGTCGGCAAGAGTTCGGAAATAAACGGCTGATCGATCCAACCGCCCGCCAGCGCGAGGCGATAGGGGATATTGCCGATGACGTCGGTAATCTTTTGCGATGCTTGGGACATGCCGGCTCCTGCGGGAAAAACCCGAAGCCACGAACCAGAAATCCAAAAAGATTGCCCGAAGTCCCGCGTTCGAAAAGGCCCGCGCCAGGCCGGTTGCGGCCGGCGCTGTTGCTGGGAATTTTCGACGCGGAACCTGGGGCTTTCAGATTCAGGTCAGTGCGAATCCTTCACGGTTCGCTTGCCTTCCTTGCGGTCGGCATATTGCTCGGCAATCCAGCCGTAGGTCTTGGCGAGACCCTTCTTCAGCGGGGTGTTTGGTTCCCAGCCGAGGATGCTCTTGATCATGGTGTTGTCGCTGTTGCGACCGTTCACGCCCTTGGGGGCATTGAGGTCGTAGGTGCGTTTGAGTTTCACACCGCCGATTTCCTCGGCGACGGTCACCAGTTCGTTGATCGAAACGTTTTCGCTGGAGCCCAGATTGATCGGCACCGCGTTGAGTTGATCGCAGTGCATGATCAGGTCGATGCCCAGGGTGCAGTCGTCAACATACATGAAGCTGCGGGTTTGTTCGCCGTCGCCCCAAATGTTGATTTCGTGCTTGCCGGTGTCTTTGGCAGCGATGATCTTGCGGCACATGGCGGCGGGAACCTTCTCGCGGCCACCATCCCAGGTGCCGTAAGGTCCGTAGACGTTATGGAAGCGGGCGATGCCGGTGATCAGACCGCGTTCGGCGGTGTATTCCTGGCAGAACATTTCGCTCATCAGTTTTTCCCAGCCGTATCCGCGTTCGGCCATGGCGGGATATGCGTCGGTTTCCTTCAAGGCCCGGCAATGGGGGTCTTCCTGAAGCAGCGTGTTGTAAGCGCACGCCGATGAGGAGAAAAAGTATCGCGTTGCGCCTGCGCGCCAGGCGGCTTCGATCATGTGGGTGTTAACCAGGATGCTGCGCAGGCATTGAATGCGGAAGCGTTCAATGAAGCCCATGCCGCCCATGTCGGCAGCGAGATTGTAGACTTCAACCGCGCCCTCACAGATCTTTTCACAGTTGGCGTATTCGCTGCAGTCCAGGCAAAGCGATTCCACGCCAGGGACGATCTGGTACCACTCCGGAAGCGGTTTGCGATCGACCGCGCGGATGTTGGTGAAACCCTGATCCTTGAAATATTTTGCCAATGCCCCGGCGATGAATCCACCTGCACCGGTGATGACAATGAGGTCATCGCTCTTGAGTCCCGAAGTCTTTGCTGTTTTCTGCGTCGCGGCCATGATCGTGTCTCCAATAAACCAATCTGTTCTTAACTTGTCTGAGGCGAAGTATAGAATTGCCCCAGCTACCGAACCATGTCTAAGCTTGATATAAACATGGCTATAATTGACCTGATATGAAAGATCTGAATCCCAGCGAACCGACCTTCTTCTCAGCCCAGATTGCCGAAGCCCGCCGCTTCTACCTGAACCTGGACCCGGCGGACTCCGAGCCCCTTGCGGTGGTCAGCGGCGGCGCTGAACATTGTCGCCCGGATTACCGGATGCAACGCTCGGGACTGCGGTATCTGTCGATTGAATTTGTCGCCGCCGGCGAGGGTTCCCTGCAACTGGCGGGGAAGAAGCATCACCTTTCCGCGGGGGATATCTTTGCCTACGGTCCGCACATTCCGCACGATATACAATCTAACGCGGACAGGCCGCTGGTCAAATATTTTGTGGATTTCACAGGCAAAATTGCCCGCCGGTTGATGAAATCTCCCGGTCCCGAGCCGGGACAACTGGTTCAAACCGCAAATCCATCCGACATCCGGCGGCTATTTGATGAACTGATCAACGCGGGTTTGCGATCGACTCCCTTTCGATCGCGGATTTGCTCGGTGATTACCGAACACCTGTTACTGCGTATCAGCGAGACTGCCGTTGCGCCCGGGACCGTGGGCACAGCTGCGTTCGAGACATACCAGAGATGCCACAAGTTCATCGCCGAGCACTATCTGCAGTTGCAGGGACTCGCCGAGATTGCCGATCAGTGCCAATTGGATGGCTCGTATCTCTGCCGGTTGTTCGAGCGATTCGATTACGAAAGCCCCTATCAATATTTGACCCGTTTAAAGATGATTCACGCAGCAGAGTTAATGCAGATTCCCGGCGCGATGGTGAAGCAGGTGGCAACCAAACTTGGATTTGGGGATCCGTTCCAATTTTCAAGGACCTTCAGCCGGGTGCTGGGTGTTTCACCCAGGAAATTCGCGCGGATGCGGAGTCTGGAGTGAGGCATCACGCGGGCGGCGCCAGCAGCTTTTCCGCCGCGGCGATTAGTTTGTCCAGCTTTACTGGTTTATTGAAATACTCACTGACGCCGAGGCTCTCGGCATACATCTTGTGCCGCGCACCCTGATTACCGGTGATCATGATGACATGCGGCTTGGAATTGCGAGCCTTTTTCGCCTTGATTCGCTCCAGCACCAGAAACCCGCTGCGACCGGGAAGCATCATGTCGAGAATAACCAGGTCGGGCAGATTTTTTTCCGCCAGTTCAACCGCTTTATTTCCGTTGGCAGCGGTGTCCACCGTGGCTCCGGTCGTTTCAAAGGCGGCCAGCATGCTGGTCAAAATGTCGTTGTCATCATCGACGAGCAAAACTCGTTTTCCATCCAAGGGCTGGCTCATATGTGTGACTCCTAAGTGGGTGTGGAAATAAAATTCTCAATCCGCGTGCAAAAAATGTCAAGGTAAACCGACGCCGGGTCCGATAACAACCAAATGGCAACCGCCGCGTCGCCCATCATCGTCATTGACAGCGGTTTAGGCGGGTTGACCGTCGTCCGCGAGCTGCAACAGCGTTGCCCGGGCGAAAGTATCGTCTACTTCGGTGACACCGCCCATGTACCTTATGGCACTAAAAGCCGGGAAACCATCACGGGTTTTGTCACCGAGATTATTACTTATCTACAGCGTTACCGTCCCAAGCATGTTGTCATCGCTTGTAATACCGCCACCGCGGCGGCACTGGATGCGATGCAGGCGCGGTTTCCGCATCTGCCGATTACAGGTGTCATCGAACCCGGCGCCCGTGCGGCGATAGACGCCGCGGGGAACAAACCCGTTCCCAGGATTGCGGTCATTGCCACCGAATCCACCGTTCGATCCAAAGCATATGACCGGGCGATTTTCCGCCGCCGCCAGCACGCCAAACTCAAGGTGATGGCCACACCGCTGCTCGTTCCGATCATCGAAGACGGACGGGATGATTCCGACGCCATTGTACGCGTGGCACTCACTCAATATCTTCAACCCCTGCTCAATAAGCGATTGGACGTGCTCGTGCTCGGGTGCACGCATTATCCGATCTACAAGAATTTGATCTCCCAGATGATGGGCCCCGCCTGCCGGGTGATTGACTCTGCCGAGCAGTGTGCCCAAGATGTGACCGAGCGATTGACCGCTGCGGGATTGGCCTGCGGGTCGGCGCAACCGGGCCGATTGACATGCCTGGTCACCGACGACCCTGTTCGCTTTCGCTCGCTGGCGGGCCGATTTCTCGGAACGGAGATCGAAGTGCCTTCCCGGATCGGCTTTGAAGAATTGACCCAGGCCGCGGCACCGGGGGCAACCCTGCGGGCAGCGGGCTGAGATTGTTTTCACTGCCTTAAACACCGATAGCCACCGAGCAGCGGTGGGCTCCAGGCGAAGTTCGAGCGAAGCATGTTGAATCTTGAATTACTTCCCATCCGCATCGCCGCCCTTTTCGCCTGCCTGCTGGTCACGGGAGGTTGCCAAAGCCTGACATTTGATACCGCAGTGCGATTGATGCACGATCCGGCTCACCCCGATGCCCGGCGAACCGGCATCGCCGCCCTGGTCACCCGATGGGATGCCGGCAAGCGGCCTCCTTATCCGAGCTATTACCAGGACATCGCGCAGCACGACCCGGATTACACTGTCCGCGCGATGGCCATCCGCGCGCTCAACGTTTGCCGCGATGCATCCGCCACACATATTTTCATTGACGGTCTCACCGATGACAGCGAGCAGGTCCGCCTCGAGTCGGCCAAGGCGCTGGCGAATCTTCCCGACCCCGAAGCAGTTCCCGCATTGTCCCGAATCCTGTCAGGATCGCGATTGGTTTTAACCGCCGACGGACATCAGGCCATGGTTGCCGAAGATAAGGATGTGCGAATCGCCGCCGCCGACGCGCTGCGGCAATATCGCACCCTCGATGTCGCCCGCACCCTTGTCGGTTATCTGAACGAAATCGATTTTGGTGTCGCCTGGCAATCACGGCAAAGCCTCATCACCCTCACCGGGCAGGATCTGAAATACAATGAAGCCGCCTGGTTGGAATACCTGGTCGGGCCAAACAAGCCATTTGGTTGATTGAATCGGCATCGGCTCCGTTAACCGCAAGGGCCGACAACGAAAGGCCTTACATCGACCGGATATTTGCCGCGCACCAGTTTCGCCAACGGTCGACGCACCTAAAGCGTTATTTTTCAGCTGTTTATGCTAAAATCCTTCGCGCAGGCGACTTTTTAATCGGCAATCTTGACGCGAAACAAACTGGCGTTACAGGCTAAATCGTTCTTAAATATATACTGAATATAATCTTATGACGCAGTAGCACTCAATGAAATTTATAGCCTGCGTGATGTTCCACGACGCTTCCGCGGAGAAATCGCTGGCCAGGCAGACTCGACAACCCCAAATACCATGCGTTCCCTGATTTTCGATCAAAACCTTACGTTCGATCCTCGGCGTCGCGAACCGGCGCTGGACGACGGCGACACGCTCCTGCGCGTGCGTCAGGCGGGCATCTGCTCGACCGATCTGGAAATCACCCGCGGCTACATGGGCTTCAAAGGCATCCTCGGTCATGAATTTGTGGCGGATGTCGTTTCATCTCCCCAGAAAGATTTGATCGGTCAGCGCGTTGTCGGCGAGATTAATGTCGTCTGCGGACGCTGCGATCTCTGCTTGTCGGGTCTCAGCACACATTGCCGTCAGCGGAGCGTGCTGGGTATCCTGAATCATGACGGCGCTTTCGCTGATTTCGTTCGCCTGCCCGCCGTAAACCTCCATGTGCTGCCGACAATTGTGGATGACGACCAGGCGGTGTTCGTCGAACCGCTGGCAGCGGCGTTCCAGGTCACCAAGCAGCTTGGTCCGCAGGGGGGAACCGGCCGCGGCGGTTCAATCGAAACCCGGCGGTGGGTCACCGTGCTCGGCGACGGTCGCCTTGGGCTCCTCGTCGCCCAGGTGCTGCGCAACGCGGGGTATCCTGTTCGGCTGGTTGGAAAACACCCTGAAAAACTGGCTATCTGCGAGAAATGGTCGATCCGATCTCGTTTGCTGGCCGACATTTCTCCCCGGCACGATCAGGATGTGGTAGTCGACTGCACCGGCTCGGCCAATGGATTCGAATTAGCCATGCAGATGGTTCGCCCGCGCGGGACGATCGTGCTGAAAAGCACTTTCGCTGCCGGAAAAGCGCTGAACCTCGCGCCCCTGGTCGTCGACGAAATCAGCGTCATCGGCAGCCGCTGCGGCCCGTTCAAGGAAGCCATCCGCGCACTGGCCGAAAAAGAAATCGATGTCACCAGTTTGATCTATCGCCGCATGAAACTCGATCAAGGCACAGAAGCCATGCGTCTGGCAACAACCCCGGGCGTGTTGAAGGTGATTCTGACGATGACCTGACGATCGATCAGCTGCCCCGTTGTCGAGTGCCGCGGCGGACCGACAGAATGAAAACGACCTTCGTCGACTCGTCAATTCTGTATTCGACCAGGAATGGCCTGACAACCATGGCTCGAATCTCTCGTGGATTTACGCTTCGGTTTCGCGCCGGGCTAAAGCGATGCGGAAATGTCTTCAGATCATCTATTGATTGAACGATTTCATCCGCCACTTTTTGAGCATTTTGCGGCGAGCTTTGAACGATGTATTCAAAGATTTCCTCAAGATCATCAGCTGCATCGCGGGTGTAGATGATGCGATAAACTTCGGGCATGCATCACGACTTGCTGAAATACTTCTGGCGAAGTTTGGCATGAAGTTCGGTTGCATCAATCACCTCGCCACGATCCATTTGATCCAGCGACGACTGAAGGTCAACCGGCTGCTCATCCAGAACATCCAATTCAGGATCGCGCATTAAGAGTTCGATTCCGGCTTCGATCGCTTCAGTTTTGGAACTGAATCGGCCTGCTTGAACCTGTTCGTCAATGAACTTTTCCAGCTTGGGATCAATGGTTACCGTCATCGCAATTACCTCTAAAGACAGTATATCATGCGGAATTCCATTTCCTACCGTTGATGCCTCTGTGTTCACTCTGCATTGTGCAGCAGGCGTATTCACCGCATTTTATGCGGCGAATTTCTTTGCTTTTGCGGTGAATAGGCGTCATATTCACCGCAAATTATGCGGCAAATACGGATTTACATTCACGAAAGAACCGGGTGGCCAAAGTTTATCTGGAATGGTGATTCACTCGCGGTTCCTCTGGCTGCGGTTCGGCACAAACAGGGTCGATTGCTGGGCAGAATGGAGGCGCTTGGGTTCGACTTGCGCACCGAGGCGAGCATTGCTGTTTTAACCAGTGACGTGGTGAAGTCGTCAGCCATTGAGGGAGAGGTGCTGAACTCCGACGAAGTGCGATCTTCTATTTCGCGTCGTCTGGGGTTGAAAGTCGCCGGACTGCCGAAGGCGGGGAGAGACGTCGAAGGAATCGTTGAAATGATGCTAGACGCCACTCAGAAGTTTGATGCGCCGCTGACCAAGCAGCGGTTGTTCGATTGGCACGCTTCACTGTTTCCCACCGGTCGCAATGGGATGACAAAAATCACGGTCGGAGCGTGGCGCACCAGAGCGTCAGGACCAATGCAGGTTGTATCCGGGCCCATCGGACTTGAGAAAGTACATTTCACTGCACCGGATGCAGGCCGGCTTAAAGCTGAGATGGTCCGATTCGTTGATTGGTTCAACGCACCGGGATCGATTGATCCGGTACTGAAGGCGGCGATCGCACACTTCTGGTTTGTCACGATCCATCCATTCGAGGACGGCAATGGGCGCACTGCGCGGGCCATTGCTGACATGGCTCTGGCGCGGGCCGATGGCACGAAGGAGCGGTTTTACAGCATGTCGTCGCAGATCGAAGCGGAGCGGAAGAATTACTACCTTGAACTGGAATCCGCCCAACGCGGTGACATGGACCTTACAAAATGGCTGGCATGGTTTCTAGGCTGTCTGGATCGAGCGATCGATGGCGCAGACCTGACATTGGCGGCTGTGCTTCACAAAGCTAACCTGTGGCAGCGCATTAACCGCCAACCCGTCAATGACCGGCAGCGCTTGGTCATCAACCGCATGCTCGAAGGATGGAAAGGTTTTCTCTCGACATCGAAGTACGCCAAGCTCGCGAAATGTTCGACGGATACCGCGCTGCGTGACATCGGTGAACTTCTCGCGCGGCATCCTGGTTCAAAATCCCGGCAGTGGGCGAAGTACGAGCTACCGCCTTGCTGATCCTGAGAATGTAAGCGATTAAATGGCTTTTTCTAAAGCAGGTACAATCTTCCCGTGGAACGTCGCCTATTCAATCTGCTGGCCGGGCTATCGCTGTTGTTATTTGTAACGGTTGGCGGGCTCTGGGCGGCGAATTGCCATTACGCGGTGGGCTGCCGATCGCCGTTTGCGCGAAACACAAGAATATTTTTCTCCGGCGAATCAGGATTTGCCTTGCTGACGTCGGATCCGAACATCTCCGTCCTTTCCGGAACATCTAACCGCAAAGCGATACATCGCCATAATTTTCTGATCGTCAGTACGGCCAAGTATATTTCGCCAATTGATTCAGTGCGGCTGGGACATCCGCCGGGGACCGTCATTGGAAGTATTCTGGTGATTCACAGCTGGTTCCTTACACTCGTGTTTGGGCTCTTGCCTTTCTTCTGGCTGAGACGTTTCAGGCGAGAACGCCGCACTGCGCAGTGCGCACGATTTGGCCTTTGCCACAACTGTGGTTACGACCTTCGCGCGATGGTCAATCGCTGTCCGGAGTGCGGAGAGTTTCCAAAACTGGCCTGACATTCAAACTGACCCACCAAAAAGGCGGATCCGCTGGACGCGTTTTTGCAATCAACTTCTTCTAGGCCCTTTCATGGGCGCGGCGATCCGAAGCCCAGCCCGCGGCGGTAAATCCGGCGGAATTCGCGTTCGTACTCTTGACGCCTTTGTATTGATTCTGCATTCTGCACTTTGTCCGTTCCTTCCCCCATGGCCAAAGATCTTGCGATCATCCTCAACAACGGAAGCATGAACAGTGCGGTTGCCACCGCGTTAGCGGCGCAGAAATACCGGATCATTCTTTTATATGCTGAGGTGGGCGATTCACCCGGTCCGCGTTCGCGGACGGCGTATGAGCAGCAGGTGGGGCATTTCAAACCGTATCGCGAACACACGCTGCACATGCCGCACCTGGCGCTGGTGGAACCGTCGCATGAAATCGCCGCGGCGGCGTCGGATCCGCGGCATCCGACACCGATCGCGCCGCAGATGGTGGATCTGCTGCCCCTGGTCGCCACCGCGATGCGGTTCGCAGTCCATTACCAGGCGACAGCGGTTTATCTGGGATTGCGGCTTGGCACCGATGCCGACAAGCTGGCGCAGGCTACCGAGTATTGCCAGATCTGGAACGAGATGGTGCAGATGCCGTGCAACCAACCGGACCTGACGCTGGAGACGCCTTTGCTGGAGCTTGATGCCTGGCAGGTGGTGGATGTTGGTTTTCAGGTGACCGCACCGTTTGATAAGACCTGGACCTGCACCGAAGGGGGCAGCGAGCCGTGCTGGGCCTGCCGCGCGTGTCGCGCCCGGGAAGCCGCCTTCACTCAGGCGGCCAAGCCGGACCCGCTTCGTATCGTTCGGAAAGTCTAGATTCACCGTCGCATCCAGGGCAAAATAATTTGACGATTTGTAGCTGCGACGCCTGCGTCGCGCGTTTGTTTTGCTTTGGAAAACGGGCGACGTAGGCGTCGCAGTTACACAGAACCGGGCCAGCACACGTCAAATGATTTTGCCCTGCCGTCGCATCACGCGCCTCTGGCCGAGCCCTTCACATCGCGTTTTTAAACGGGTATTGTCGCTTCCTGCGTCGGCGGGCATTGGGTCGTCGACAACTGGGCACATGAAAGGATCGAGCATGGGATTAAGTAAGCTGTGGGGCGAGTTCAAAGCCTTTGCGTTTCAGGGCAACATGATCGAACTGGCAGTTGCGGTTGTGATCGGCGGGGCGTTTGGCGGAGTGGTCCACTCGCTGGTGGGCGATGTGATCATGCCCACAGTTGCGTTTATGATTCACGAGGGCGAAACCGCTGCCCAGAGCGCTAAAAATGCGGCTGAAACCGTAGCAAGCAAGACCGGTCTGGCGACATCGCAACCGACAACAGCCCCGGCGGATTCCGCCGCCTCCGGCGCGCCACCTGCCGCTGGCACCACGGTGACGAACGCCGCCAAGGCGGACGCGGATGCAGCAGCTGCGGCAGCCGCCGCGGCAAAAGCCAAGGCAGATGCCGATGCAGCAGCGAAGGCCGCTCCCGATAAGCCCATCAGCATCGATCTGAACATTGGACCCGTTCCGGTTGGGAAATTCATCACCGAGTTGATCAACTTCATTATCCTGGCATTTGCGGTTTTCATCATGATCGTCAAGCTGCTGGGCGGGGTTATGAAGAAGATGAAGGGCCCCGAAGTTCCCGGCGAGCCCACGACGCGCGAATGCCCCGAATGTCTTTCGATCATCCCGATCAAAGCAAAGCGCTGTTCGCATTGCACCGCTGTGATTGTTCCGCCCGCGGTGGTTTGACAATTGTAAATGCGATTATTTACTGCAACGCTAACCCGCCGTGTGTTCACGGCGGGCTAAATGGATTTTTGGTAGCGGGGGGTTGAAATCTAGGTTCTCCGAGAGGCCGTTCCGCATTCCGGGCAAAGCTGCGGCGTGGCGCGGAGATCGTAGCCGCAGGATTGACAACGTCCTCTTGGGTAGCGTGGGAACGCCCGACGCCTCAGCCATACCATTGGTATGATTGCTGTCGTCGCTGCGATGGCCCACATCGGGATGATGACGGCCCGACGATCGAAATTCGGGTGATAATATCCAAACCCCGCAAACCGCCGGTCGAACGATGACGCCATTTGCAGCGCCTGAGCGTGTCCCACTTCCAGCGGATAAGAATGAAAGCCAGGAAAAGTCGGCCTGGGGGCTTGAGGGATGAGCGTTGCAAAACCGCCGTTGAGTTGCCGGGCGTAGTAAATTCCACCTTCATAAGCACGCAGGGTCTGCTCGTTGAAAAAAAGCGGTTTCGCACGATCGCGCGAGCGGAAATTCCACGCATCCATGGTGTAATAGCTGCGAACCCACATCACGACCGTAGTCACACAAAACAGCAATGACACCCCGGCCAGCAGATTGAAGAGGTGGCGCTTCATGGACGGGATTGTATCCAATTTCGTACCGGTGCCCGGCGGTACTTCCGCACGGCGCGCAATTCCGCGCTGTCGCATTTGCCAAACCGGTGCCGACAGTATCATTCCTTGCATGCAGCAGCCCGTTCCTCGATCCAAAACACCCGGCCGGTTGGCCGTCGTCTGCTGCACGGCGCTGCTGCTTGTGTTTGCAGTCGTTTCGTGGACGGCTATCCAGTCAAAAGGGCCGACTTACGATGAGCCGTATCACGCGCTGTCGGCCTGGCTGCAGTTGCGGCATCACGATTTCCGCATGGACAGCGAGGACCCGCCGCTGTGGCAATATTGGGCTTCGGTGCCTAACAGCACAGAGGCGTTGTCCGCTGATTTTGGCTCGCCGTTCTGGCAGCAGATGCCGTCAAAGATTTCCTATCAGTGGTACTGGGGCGTGACGACTTTGTATCGCACGCCGGCTAACGACCCGGTGCGATTGATTCGAAATTGCCGGGCGATGATGCTGCTGGTGGCGCTGCTGCTGGGCGCATGTATTGCAAGGTGGGCCTGGCACCTGGGCGGGGCGGTTGCGGGCATCGGGGCCACCGCTTTTTATGCGCTGGATCCCAACTTCATCGCGCATGGGTCGCTGATGAAAAACGATGTGGCTTTTTCGCTGTCGATGTACCTGCTGGTCATGCAGCTGTGGAAAGCCGGGCAGCGCCTAACGGTCTGGCATATCGTGATGATCGGATTGCTCTGCGCCGTCACGTTAAGTGTGAAATTCTCCGGCGTGGTTGCGGTCACGCTGGTGCCGCTCCTGCTGGGATACCGCGCGCTTCTTCCGCGCCCTGGCCGGTAATGGGCGGGGTGATTGAATCGCGGGCCCGGCGCGTGCTGGTGGCGACGGGCGTGGTTTTCGTGGCGGTGGTCGTCAGTGTGATCGGCATCTGGGCGGTGTATGGATTTCGCTTTCGACCGACACCCCTGCAGGGCGTTTATCTGAACATGACCGAGCTGGCGTCGCAGGCGCATCACAACGCGATGCTTGCCAACGGTGGATTGACGACACCCAACGATTTTGCGGTGGACGCGGCTCTTTTTGCCAATCAGCACGGCCTGCTGCCACAGGCTTTTCTCGCGGGGTTTTTGTTCACCTACGCCAATGCTCAGGCGCATCCGGCTTTTGCGGATGGGCAGATTTCGATGGTGGGCTGGTGGTGGTATTTTCCATTTGCGATGCTCGTGAAAACGCCGCTGGCAACGATCGCAGCTGCGTGCATTGCTTTGCTGTCACTTTGGAAATGCGTGGGCCGCCAGCGGGATGAGGTTGCCTGTGTTTCACCGTCAAAGGCAACGCCTGACGGAAAACCATTTAACGGGCACCTCTGGACCGGCACATGTCTGGCGATGCCCGTTGCGATTTTTCTGGCGTCGGCCATGCAGTCTCATTTCAACATCGGGCTTCGGCACATTCTGCCGATTTATCCCTTTGCGTTTGTCGCGATCGGATGGGCAATCAGCAGGACATGGGAGAAACGCTCGCTACGAATCGTGTCGGTGGCGCTGGTGGTGCTGCTTGGTGTTGAATCGCTGTCGAGCTATCCGGATTTCATTCCATTTTTCAACAGGTTTTCAGCCGGCTCTGATGCTGCAAAATTGAGCCTACTGGGCGATTCCAATCTCGATTGGGGGCAGGATCTGCCACTGCTGGCGGAGTGGCAGCATCGGCATCCTGATGAGCGGATCTATTTAAGTTATTTTGGCTTTGCCGATCCGGAATATTACAAAATTCGCTATACGCCTCTGCCCGGCGGTTACCACTACGATGCAAAGCCGCGCTTTCCTGATGCGTATGAGCGCTGCGTGCTGGCGATCAGTGCAACCAATCTGCAGGGCGTGCTCGAACCGCCGGAGTTGCGTGCGTATTACCAGCAGTGCCAAAAGCTGAAAGTGCGGGAAATCCTGGGCGGGAGCATTTATTTGTTTGATGATGATCCTTCGCAAAATCTGCGGGCGCGATGAGATTATTGACAGCGGCGCGTGAGCGACCGGGATTGCGATGTGGAACGGCGACATTATGAAATGTTCGATGTTGCGACCGATTTCGTCGCATGTTCCTGATGTTACGGATTCCTGGGGATTGCTATACTCAGCGGCATGCGTAGCTGGCCGCTCTGGGTTCGACTGATGTTGCCGTTCTTTATTCTGTCGGCGCTGGTGGCCGGTGTGTCACTGGGGTTGATTTATTGGATGTCGCAGGGGTCGGTTTATCTCGATCAGGTTCGAACGCTGGGCACAGCGGTGCATGTGGTGAGGCAGACGCAGACGCCTGATGGTCGCGGTTTAATGCCCGCCGCTGCCGACCAGTTGCGGGCGATCGCCCGGGTGTCGGAGACGCGCATTACGATCATCGGGGGGAATGGCGTGGTGCTGCTGGATACCAGCGCCGATGCTTCGACGATGGAGAACCACAACGATCGCCCGGAAGTGATCGAAGCGCGTCGGCAGCGCATGGGAACGTCATCCCGGCAGAGTCATACGCTTAAGGAACACGCGGTTTATCTCGCGCAGCTGGTGAACGATACCGATCCCAACGGCATGATCGCGCGGGTGTGCGATGTGCGAACGCGCTGGGCGTCGCTGCAAACCCCTTTATGGGCGGTGGCGGCAGGGGGAATGGGTGTGACTGTCATTATGGTGGGGCTGCTTGCGTTGATCCTGCAACGCCAGTGGGTGCGGCCCACGCGCGATCTGACCTCGGCGGCGGCGAAAATGGCGTCGGGGGAATGGAGCGCCCGCGTGGACCCTTATGGCGCGGGCGACGTGCAGTTTCTGGCGGGAAAAATGAACAGCCTGGCGGCGCAGGCGGAAAATCAGCTGGCGGAACTCGGCCGCCAGCGCAGGGATCTGCGCGGGCTGGTGGATACCCTGCCCGACCCGATCCTGGTGACCGATGCCGCGGGGCGCGTGCTGCTGATCAACGCTCCGGCGGCGGAGTTGCTGCAACTTTCACCCGCGCAGGTGATTGGTAAAAAGACGGTGAGTGTCGTGAACGATGAAGCGCTGCTGCAACTGCTGGACGCGGCGGAAAAAGTGCCGCCGCAGCAGGCGCGGGATGGGACGGCGGATGTGCCTCCGGTGCATCGCGAGGTGCGCTTGCTCCGCGGCGGGCAGCGGCGCACGTATCAATCTGTTGCAACGCGGACAGCTACCGGCGGTGCGCTGTTGGTGCTTCGCGATGTCAGCACGATGGCCAACACCCTGCAGATGAAGACCGATTTTGTTGCCAACGCCAGCCACGAGCTGCGCACCCCGATTGCGGCGATCAAAATAGCAATGGAGACGCTTCGCGATGTGTACGGTGACGACCAGGCACAAAGTGAACGCTGCATCAATATCATTGACGGTCATGTCAAACGGCTGGAGGAGATGCTGCGCGATTTATTGGACCTGTCCCGGCTGGAAAGCCCTGATGCGCAGCCGCGGCTGGGAGAAGTGAAGCCGTGGGATTTGTTTGCGATTGTGCGATCGACCATGGGGCCGACCGCGCGGCAAAAGGGAGTGGAACTGCGGTTTGGAGATGACCCAGTGACCACGCCGGACAGCTTTCGCAGCGATGAACGCCTGCTGCACCTGGTGCTGAAGAACCTGGTGGAAAACAGTATAAAATTCACCCCCAGCGGCGGGTCGATCGTGCTCTCGTTAACCCAGACGAACGATAAGGATCAGCCGGTTATCCTGTTGACGGTAGCGGACACAGGCATTGGGATTCCTCCGGAGCATCTGGACCGGGTGTTCGAGCGGTTTTACCAGGTGGATTCCGCCCGAAGCGGTACTGCGGGCGCGGAACCGGGCTGGGGTTGGCGATTGTCAAGCATGCGGTGGCGGCGCTGGGCGGCAGCGTTCGGTTGCAGTCCAATGTGGGCAAGGGTACCAGTGTGACATGTGTCCTGCCGGAGGATCCGATGGCGGTTGCGATGAAGGCAGCTTTAAAATCAGCGTGAAATCCACGGGAACAGGGTGCAGGCGATCCGAATGACCGGTTGCGTCGTACCATCCCAAGCCCGGGTTATCGGACCGGAAAGATTCCGCGCTATGGTTTAAACAAAATTTATGCCGATCAGTGCATCTGGTCTGTGCCAGTGCTTCGAGGTGGCGTAAAATAGGTTCGGGCGGAGGTCGCATAGCCGGTTAAGTTGCGGTACAAGAAACGGTGTTCCGGAACTTTTTGAATCGTTTGGGGCAGCGACGACGTTCTATAGCTCTCGCGTGCTGCTGAACTGTCGAGTGATTTTTATAGATTCAGGTTACTTATGAAGCTCAATCGTCTTGGAATCCCCGCTGTGTTTATCGCAGCGGTTGGTTTTGGCCTGTTTTGCGGTAATGGGAAGGAAACTTCGGCTGCCCCGGACGCGGGGACAGCGTCGCCGTCGATTGTGATTACGGGCATCACCCGTCCTTCGAAGGAATTAAAGCTGGCGTTTGCCGCTCCGGGATTGGTCAGCGATGTCGCGGTGAAAGAAGGGGACCTGGTCGGCGAAAAGCAGATCCTCGCCAGCCAGGACAGTCGGCAGGACGTTTTTGCGTTGAAATCGATGCAGTCGGAAGCAGACAGTATTGAAAAAATCACCTACAGCATCGCCGATCGCGATCTCAAAGTCGTCAAGGCCAAGCGCACGGTGGAACTGTTCCAGAAGTCGGCGGCCAGCCAATCGGAAACCGAAGAGGCGGACCTGGCGGTCAAGTTGGCAGAGGCGCAGATTGCCCTGGCAAAGCTGGAGCACGATCAGAAAATTGATGATGCATCCAAGCAGGCGGTGAAGGTTGAGCAGATGCAGATTGCCAGCCCGATCAAGGGAATTGTCGAGAAGTTGAACGTCGGTCCCGGCGAGATGGCCGACCCGCAAAGCCGCGATGGCGCGATTGTGGTCGGGCAATGGGATCCGCTTTGGCTCGAGGTGCATTTGCCCAGTTCGCAGGCCTCGCAGTTGAAGATGGGCGACAGCCTGGGCGTAAGCTATGACGGGACCAAATGGGAGATTGCGAAGATCATCTATTTTGAGAAAGTGGATGCCGCCAGCGACACGGAAATGGTGCGGATGGAAATGGCCAATCCGGGTAATGAGCGGTTGCCGGGCCTGCATATGCAGGTAAAGCTGCCGGAAAATGTGACCGCCGTTGCGGCCAACTAAAGACACTGGAATCAATTGAAAAGGAATTGGCGCGGGCTGGTTCTGGAGGTTGAGTCCAGGACAGTGTCATTCAGGTTTAAGGAGAAAGGCGGACCGGCGCGTTGCAGGCCGCGGGCAGGATTGTTCCACTTTGTTCAGGATTTCGGCTTTGCCTTCGCTCAGGATTAAAACATGGCATCAGGAATAGTAGAACCTTCCTCGCAGGACTCCTCACAGGAAAACGAGAAGCAGCAGGGGCATCGCGCCGGTGAGCGGTCGCGGCTGGTGCAGCGTCTGCTGGACGGCGGGTCCGACCTGCCGGCGTTTTTAAACGATCTGCTGGCGACCATGGCGGTTACCGTCGCCGGCACAGAAGCGGCGGGCTTTGTCATCGAAAGAACCGATCAGAATCTGTCGCTTAAACCGCTGGCCCACATCCGGCAGGATGAAAGCGACGCCCAGACCCGATCCGCTGCCCTGGATGCTTTTCAGAATCTCGTAAAACCGTGCATTTTGCAGGGTAAGGACGGCGCAATCGATCTCGGAAACGCCACTGCGATGGAGGCTGAACCGCAGTATTGCCTCATTACATTGCTGCGCGAGGGAACCAACATCGTGGCGGTAGCCGCGGTTATCACGCGATGTCTGAACCTCGAGCGCGCCCGCCAGCGGTTGCTGTCGATGCAGCTGGTGGCTGGTTACTTCGAATTCTTCAACCTGCGACGCGGCGCGGAAAACAACCGGTTGATGGCACAAAGCCATCAGACGGTGCTGCAACTGTCCCGCGCGGTTGCCGATGCCGAGGGTTTTCTCTCCGCGGCGATGAATCTCTGCAACGAACTGGCGAATCTCACCGGCGCGACTGCGCGTATCACTGGGCTGGTTAAAGGGACGATTGATCCGCGTAAAAGCCCTGAGCCATACAGAAGAATTCGACAAGAAGCAGGAGTTGATCGTTCAACTCGAGAAGGCGATGGAAGAGTGCTACGACCAGGAATCCCTGGTGCTTTTCGATCCATCGGGCAAAACCGGCGGCGATGCCGTCACGCGCCAGGCGGCGGCATTATCCCGCGCAGGGCGGGCATATCGTGCTGTCGCTTCCGTTGCGTCGGCATGCGGAAATTGAAGGCGTTGTCACGCTGGAATTTCTGTCCAGCGACGCGGTCAATCCCAAGATTGTCGAAAGCCTTTCGATCGCTGTCGATCTGCTCGCGCCGCAGCTTTACGATCGGCATGAAAATGATCACTGGTTAATCACCAAGGCCGGCATCAGCGCGCGGAATACCGCTGAGGAACTGGTCGGTCCCAAGCATTGGATCGCCAAGCTCGTCACCGTCGGTGTGGTTCTCCTGCTGCTGTTCCTGACCAATATCTTCGGTCTGCTCGACAATACCGCGCTGGACATTCGGCCCATATATCACGTCAGCGCGCCCTTCACCTTTGCCGCGCTGGAACGACGCTCGATATGCGCTCCGTTTGACGGACAGATCGATCAGGTGTGGGTCCGCCCGGGCGTCACCGTGAAAATGGGCACGCCGCTGTTTTCGCTGAAGACCGACGATCTGGTGAAGCAGAAAGCCAAGAGCGACAGCGAAGCTTTGTATCACCTCCGCCGTGCGCAGGCGTACGCCGCCGATCCAACCAAGACCGCCGATGGACTCGCGGAAATGGCCCAGCATGATGAGTCCAAAGCCACTTCGGATCTGCTGGCATCGCAGATCGACCGGGCGACCATTCGGGCACCTTTTGACGGGCAGATTCTCAAAGGGGATCTGTCTGATAAGAAAGACGTGCCGGTGAAGGAAGGTGAAGAGCAGATGCTCTTCGGGCAGCCGGGCAACCTGCGGGCCGAACTCGTGGTGAATGAACGCGATATTCAGGATGTCGTCGAGCAGGCCCGGGGCACACTGGCGACCACCAGCAAACCTCTGAACAAGATGGGATTCAGCGTCGAACGCATTGTCCCGCTGGGAAGCCCTAAGGAAGGCAGTAATGTCTTCACGGTTTACGGCATTCCCGATCGCATAGAATCCTCGTGGCGTCCCGGCATGGACGGCGAAGCACGGGTCGAGGTCGGCAAGCGCACCTGGGCGTGGATCTGGTCGCATCGCCTGCTGGAATTCGTGCGTCTCAAGACCTGGTTGTAACTGCAAACGGTTTTTCGTGCCCGGCGCGTTGTCCATTCGCAGCAAAGCGTTGTCCGGGCACTGCGTCATCGAGAATTGAAAATGGACGGCCGACAGGATTTGCCTAGATGATTCAAATTCGCCCCACCTTCAGTGAATCCTGGTATCGCGTTGCTGAACTGAAAGCGCGCCTCAGGCCCAGCGCGCAGATCTCGCGACAGTTTTATCGCGGTGAGCGCTGGTATGTCGTCCGCGATCCCGCGGGCAACCAGTTCCATCGACTGTCGGACGCGGCGTACCGCTTTATCGGGCTCCTCGACGGATCGCGCACGGTGGAACAGGCCTGGGATATCTGCGGCGGGCAGTTGGCTGACGATGCGCCGACGCAGCCGGAAATCATTCAGATTCTTTCGCATCTTTATGCTGCCAACCTGATTGAAGCCGACATCACCCCGGATGCAACTGTGCTGCTGCGCCGCCACAAGCAGCTGACCAAGCGGAAGATGCAGAATCGGTTGATGAATGTGCTGTTTCCGCGCATTCCGCTGTGGGATCCGGATCGGTTTCTCTGCCGCTGGATGCCGGTAGTTCGGCCCTTTCTCAGTATCGTCGGAGCGATCGTCTGGATGATCGTGGTGCTGTTTGGCATTATCACGATTGCGCCGCACTGGGATGATCTCAAGGCCGGGGCCAACAACGCGATCGATCCGAAAAACTGGATGTGGCTGTGGGCCGTGTTCGTGCTGATCAAGTTGATTCACGAGTTGGGACATGCCTTCAGCTGCCGTCGATTCGGCGGCGAATGCCACGAACTGGGCATCATGTTCCTTGTGTTTATTCCCACGCCTTATGTCGATGCGTCTTCCGCCTGGGCGTTTCCAAATCGCTGGCACCGCATGTTTGTTGGCGCGGGCGGCATGATTGTTGAGCTGTTCGTCGCTTCCATCCTGGCGGTGGTCTGGGTCAATATCGGTGACAAGGGTTCACTGCCGGCGGTTCTCTGCTACAACGCCATGCTCATCGCGTCGGTCTCGACGCTGATGTTCAATGCCAACCCGCTGCTGCGATATGACGGGTACTACATTCTTTCTGACTTTCTTGAAATCCCCAACCTTCGCCAGAAAAGCAGCGAGTATGCACTGGGGCTGATCAAGCGACATGTGTTTGGTATCAAGGCCACGCAGCCCCTGCCGCCTTTGGCGCAGCGTTTCTGGCTGTTGATTTACGCGGTTGCAAGCGGCATTTATCGCATTTTTGTGGGGTTCGTCATCATTCTTGTGGTGATGTACAAGATCCCCATCCTCGGCACGCTGATGGCGGTTGGCGGGGTCATCACCTGGGCGTTTGTTCCTGTCAGCAAGCTGGTCAAATATTTGCTGCTGGAACCTGAACTGCATCGCAAACGCGCCTGCGCGGTCGCGTTCTGCAGCGTGGTTGCCGCCATTCTCATCGTCTGCATCGGTGTGCTGAAGTTCTCGGTCTATGTCGACACGCAGGGAATTGTGGAAGCCGATCAGCATGAAGTCCTGCACGTGAAAACCGGCGGTTTTGTTCAGAAAGTGGTGGCCCACGACGGTCAGCACCTCAATGCCGGCGATGTGATTCTTATCGCGACCGACGCAAAGCTGGACGCGGAAATCATCGCCCGGCGTGCTGAGAAAGCCGGCCTGGAAGTGCAGATTCGTCAGGCGGCGGCGATGGACCAGGGACAACTCAAGGCCCTGGAACCCGAACTGGACGCAACCGAAAACCAGTTGAAAGACGCCATGGATCGCAAAAATGAATTGACCGTCACCGCGCCGATCGCTGGTGTGCTGGTTGCCCCGAAACTGATCGACATGCAGGGCGCGTACCTGCAGCGCGGTCAGGAAATCGGCACCGTTGCTTCGGTCGACAGCCTTGTGATCCGCGCTTCGCTGAACCAGGAAGATGCGGAACTGGTGGAAGAAAAAACAGAGGATCTGCTGAACGCCAGACCCGTAAAAGATGGACCCATCCAGGTGCTGTTTGTAAGCGGTCTCCTGGAAAAAAATTCCACACCGGCGACAGCCGAGCGTTTTCTGTCGGCCCAGGACATGCTGCCGCATCCATCGCTGTTTCAGGCCGGCGGCGGAGACAGCGCCCCGGATCCAACCGATCCCAAAGGCGAGCATCCCAAGGAACGACAGTTTGAAGTGCGCGTCCGGGTGGCCAATCCAAACGGACACTATAAGACAGGCCAGCGCGCTTATGTCAGGTTCCGCCTGGACAAAAAGCCTTTGATCTGGACCTGGATTCGCCGCGGCATGCAGTTGCTGCTGCAGCATCAGAACGATTCGAAGCTGGTTTAATCGTCATCTGCGAGGAAAACTGCCAATGCATCGTTCATCACCGACGCCGGACTATTGACCTCTATGTCGACCGCCAATTCCGAATTATGGGCCATCTTTGACGCCAGGCGTGTGAAAGCGCCTGAGTTAAAGGGCATGGACGCGACCATGAATTCGGTCGTGGGGAAGATCAAGAATCAAATGCCGGTGCTTTCGCGATTGCGCGGGCAGGCGCAACGGATCGATGCACTGGAAGGTCAGGTAAAGGACCTGGGGTCCACGCAATTCCAGGCTGCGGTGCAGGAACATCGGGACCTGGCGCGGGTGAATAAACTCGTTGGCGATCGCCTGGATATGGGGATGGCGATCATTCGCGAGGGCGCAAAGCGGGCCACAGGCATGCGGCCATTTGAGTGCCAGTTGATCGGCGCACTGTCGATGTGCGAAGGGTCGATTTCCGAGATGGCAACGGGGGAAGGCAAGACGCTGACCGCGTCACTGGCGGCGACACTCTGGGGTTGGTCGGGCCGGCCGGTGCATGTCATCACGGTGAACGATTACCTGGTCTCGCGCGATGCCGAGGAGATGGGGCCGATCTATAAAATGCTGGGGCTACGCACGGGATTTGTTGTGCATGAAACGACGCCCAGCGAGCGCGTGGATCATTACCGGCGCAATGTGGTGTATGTCACGAGCAAGGAATTGGTTGCCGACTTTCTTCGCGATCAGATCCTGCTGGGCAACCTGCGGAGCAGCACGCAGACGAGCGTGAAAGGATTGATGAGCGCCACGGGTGGACGTCATCAGTTGCAGGTGCCCGGCCTGTTCCGTGTGCTGGTGGATGAGGCGGACAGCCTGCTGGTGGATGAAGCGGTGACCCCGCTGATTATTTCCAACTCACCAGATGAAGAGGGCAACGCCGAGCTGTATCGAAATGCCGACAACCTCGCCCGCGAGATGGTGCTGGACCGCGACTTTACCATCGATAAGGAAGTGCGCAGCGTCGACCTCACGCCCCACGGCCAGGAGTTTCTGGAATCGCTGCCCAACCCGGGCGGTTTCTGGAAAGGCCAGCGCCGCCGCGAAGAACTCGTGACGCAGGCGCTGACGGCAAGGCACTGTTTTATTCGCGATGAACAATACCTCGTCGACGAAGAAGGCAAAGTGCAGATCATCGACGAATTCACCGGTCGCGTGATGGTCGACCGATCCTGGCGTCATGGATTGCACCAGGCGATTGAAATCAAAGAAGGCGTTCGCGTCACCGCGGACAAGGAAAATCTGGCGCGCCTGAGTTTCCAGCGTTTTTTCCGGCAGTATCCGATCATGGGCGGCATGACAGGAACCGCCTGGGAAGCCGCCGGCGAGTTGTGGCAGATTTACCAGCGGCCGATTGTGCGCATCCCGACGAACAAGCCGTGTATCCGGATCCATCGTCCGACGATGATGTTCGACACGATGGAGGAAAAGTTCACAGCTGCGTTCAAATATATCTGCGAGCTGAACGACAAGGGTGTGCCGATTCTGGTGGGCACACGCAGCGTGCTATCGAGCGAGCAGATCAGCAAACGCCTGACAGAAGCGGGTCGCGCTCATCGATTGCTGAATGCAACACAGACCGCGCAGGAAGCGAACATCATTGCCGAAGCAGGGCAACGCGGCCGCATCACGGTGGCAACGAACATGGCCGGTCGCGGCACGGACATCAAGCTCGGCAAAGGCGTTGCCGAAATGGGCGGCCTGCATGTCGTTGCCACGGAACCGGCAACGAGCTACCGGGTAGATCGGCAGTTGTTTGGACGAGCGGCCCGGCAGGGGGATCCGGGATCGGCTCAGCTTTTTGCCAGCGCCGATGACGAACTGTTCCTGCGGCACGCGGTCATGGCGCGGAAATTCTGGCGCGTGATCGGCGCCGAGCGGATCATCCGCATGGCCCAGGATCGCTCGGAAAGGCTTGCGCGGTTTAATCGCAAGCAGGTGCTCCGCAGCGATGACTGGATGGATCAGAGTTTGCCGTTCTGATCGGCGTCTTGGAACACCTTCAGATAATTCACAATACGCAATCAGTTGTCGTGTATTCCTGATGCTCGACAAACATACAGGGTATGCTAATATACCTCGTATGTGGTACAGCGTCATCCAGCTTCAGACTTTCATGAGTGCATGGAAATCACTGAAGCTGACGGATGCTGATCTTCAGGCCCTTGAGGTGATCCTCTTGAAGAATCCCCAATGCGGGGACGTGATGCAGGGCACTGGCGGGCTTCGCAAAGTGAGATTTGCGCCGCCATCAATGCACACGGGCAAGAGCGGGGGAACGCGCGTGGTCTATATTTTTCTTCAGGAAGGATCGGCGTTCTATCTTTTTACTATCTTCGGAAAAACCTCACGGGCGAACCTGACGGCGGCGGAGAAAAGCCTGTATCGCAGCGTTGTTTTAGATCTGCGCAACTATCTGAAGCAAAGGAGAAAACCATGAAAACCAGGCTGAAATCAAAAACCCGGCGGCACCGCGTGGCGGATGATATCACCGCCGGCATGCGCGAACTTCAGGAAATGATGGCCACCGGAAAATCGTATGAGGAAATGCGGTTCACGGTCCGAACTGTCGAAGTTCCCGAGCCACGTGAATACCGGCCCGCGGATGTGGTGAAACTGCGTGAAGAACTGGCTGTGAGCCAAGCGGTGTTTGCCCGGCTTGTGGGGGTGTCGAAAATTCTGGTCCAGTCATGGGAAGGCGGTCAACGAACGCCCGCCCCGGTCGCCCGACGCCTGCTGGACACAATCAAAGCCGATCCAGGCCGATGGCTTTCGACCATCCGTGAAACCGCCCTGGCGTAAGCGCGAAAATTCTGGCGCGTGATTGGTGCCGAGCGGATCATCCGCATGGCCCAGGATCGATCGCAAAGCCTTGCACGGTTTAATCGCAAGCAGGTGCTCCGTAGCGATGACTGGATGGATCAAAGTTTGCCGTTCTGATCCGTCCCCGGCGATTATTTTTCAGATCACTTACGGGCGGGCGCCTCGCAGGATGTGCAGGACATTGTCCTTGGTGAGATAGTAAATCGCGCCGTCGGAGCAAAGCCAGTCGGTAACACCGGCGTTGACGCTTGTGTTCACCGCGTGATCCCAATCGGGGTTGCCTGACTCGCGCGTTTTGCCCGGCACCAAGGCGCGACGGAAACTGACCAGCACGGTCAGCGGTGAACCGAGTGGACCGCGATCGACAGAATCATTCACCAGGATCGCGTAATCTTTACCCATGAATAACCCCCGAACCTTCGGCGGGAAATCGACCAGGCCGGGGTCGGCTTCGTAATGGTCGGTGGCATCCTGCAGGTTGTATTGCAGCATGCGGTTACTGGTGGAAATAAACAGTCGCGGCCCCACCAGCCGCAGACTGACTGACAACGAATCGGCCCGCGTTGCCAGGGGATTGGTGGGATCGATGTTCTTCGAAAGGTCGTAACCGCGCGCGTACTCCGCGCTGCCGTAGAGGCACGCCAGGCGACCGGCTTTGATAAGCAGCTGATCCGGCTGATTCAGACCGACGTAAGGGGCGTTATCACGATTGGCCTGGGCGACAAGTTCGGTAAAGCCGGGTTTCCAGGGGTCGTAGAGGTCTTTAACAAGCAGTTGATTGGTAAGGGTAACAGCGAGTGTTGCGTCTTCGGAAAGGGCGACGTTGACCAATTGGCGTTGCGAACTGTCGGGACCATACAGACGACGCCCGATCACCCGGCCGCTGGGTGTATCGAAGACGGCGATCATCGATCCACCCGGATCATCCATTCGGGCAACGGTGAAATGCGCGTTGGCGAGCAGCTGGTCGACCGCGTGATCCGCGGGGCGGGTTTGCCAGAGAATCTGACCGTTACGGGAATCGAGGGCAGCGATTCTGCCCGATGAGGTAGAGATAACCAGTTGAGCGCCCGCCGGGCCGGAGGGTTGCAGATCGACGATGTCATCACTGACGTTCTGCTGCAGGGACAGCGGTGGTATCGGCGGTTGCATGACAAATCCACCGCCACGGCGCAGCGCGCTGCACGACGATAGCGCCTTGCCGTACCTGAATCCCGGACCCGTTTGCCCCTGTCAGTATGCTGCCGTCTTCGTTGCCATCGCCGGCATCGTTGACGGCGGTTTCCCGGCCGCTCGAGACGCCCAGCGCCGGCAGTCCCACGGTGGAAAAAGTCCAGTTCACCTTTCCATTTTCATCAATCTCAAAGACCTGGTTACTGGTCCACACGATCCAGTTGTTCCGCACCCATGCCGCAGCGAGGGGCACTTTGTCGACTGCTGCGATGGTTGTCTGGGGGAGGGTCTGGGCGGCGGAATAGATGCAAAGGCCCGCGGGAGACCAGGTGAGGATCTGGTCGTTTCGATTGAATCCTGCGCATGGGATGCACGACGGCATTCACCCCGGTGATAACCGCCGGCTGACCCTGCACGAAAGGGGTACCGGCCCGCCGGGTGGGGGCGGCGAGATGGAAGTCGGGCAAAGCAGCGGTTTCCTGATCGGCCTGGATCTGGCGCAGCTTTGCAATGGCATCGGAGTAACTTGCGTCGCTGAGGGTTGTGCCATCGGGGAAACTCAGCTTTTGAGCAAGCTTCGCATACGGCGAGATGCGGGCCGCCCGGCAGAGCCGGTCGATAGCGGGGCCCACACCGGCGGGAGTGGTGAGATAATCGTTAGCGATCGACACGAGCAGATTGGCACGGTCACCGGCGTCGGTGAGGCCCAAGTACATGCGCCGAAGCACGTTGATAGCTTTATCAGGTTCGTTGGCGGCTTCGAAGCGGTGTACCGCCTCCTGGCGTGCGTCGCCCGCGGCTTTGGAGTTGGGGTAAATGGTGGCGACCATCAGCAGTTGCTCGGGATCTCCCGCAGTATGGGCCGTGGTGAACGCCGCCTGCGCCTGTTGCTCGATCGCGCTATAAGCGCTGCGATCCAGACTGGAGGCGACATCAATCGCTGTCTCGGCGGCGGTGCCGGCGGGCAGATCGTTGTCCAGCACGGAGGATCGCATGGCATCGTCGGAAAGAATCTCCTGGCAGAGCTTCACTTCGCCGGCGTAGTCGCTGTTTTGATGGTCGAACTTCGCGCGGTCCAGGCGATAGGTCGCGTTTTCCAGCGGTGAATCGGCGGCGGCGGCGGCGCGATCGAAAAATGCGCCGGCCTGGTCCCGGCTGACCGAACTGCCCGAGCCGGCGCTGGTTTTTACGGTGCGATCGGCAAAGCCCAGGAGATCCTGGAAGATCATGGTGCGGTCTTTGCCGCTGCGCATCGCGTTCATTCCACCGGTCAGATTGATCGCCTGATCGACGCGAGCCATGGCTTCATCGAGCTGCCCGCCGTTGAACAGGGCTTCGGCGTATGCCATACGCGGTGCCGGGTCCGCGGGGGCGGCGGCCATGGCGACTTCGAATCGCTGGCGCACGAGGCTTAGATCCGTATACACATCGACGTGGGTTTGGCCGGCGACGACCACATTGTTAGCGGTGACCAGCAGATTGCCCGGGCCCTGATCACCGGTAAAACCGCCTTGTGCGGGATAGACCTGCACGGTTTTGCCCGATTTCCAGGTTTTTTGAATCAGCCGAAATTTCGTGGGGATAAAGATGGAATCTTCGGTGACAAAACCGCGGCCGCAGAGGGTACTGGCTTCTGGATCGCCCTGATTGCCGCCACCCCCGCCGGTGATGTCGTTTTCAGACCAGGCAAAAAGCTTTGCAGGATGGTCGGGCGTGTATTTTTTCCAGTCCAGGGCGAAGACGCCTTTATCGCTTGTGAGGCAGACGATGCCATTGCGTACGCCCAGCATGACATCGGCGGCGTCACATTCGGACATGGGCACGCGGCGTTGTTCGGCTCCGGAGCCTTCGTCGTAGATGAGCAACTGCCTGGTGTCATTAGGAAGGATGTAGACAGAGCCACCGCTGACGAACACGGGATTATGGGCCCACGGCCTGGTGGGCGGCGAAGCACCAGGTTGCATCCCGTTGACGAACCGACGGCCACCAGCGCCGCGGAGGAACATGCCTTCAGGATTGTCCGAGGCGTCGTGCGAGTAGCTGTCCAGCCAGATCACGCGACCATCCGATGGATCCAGGGCGGCCACCGTTCCTAGGTTGGTCATGATGAAAACGCGACCATCCGCTAACGCCATCTGCGAAGGGTCAGTGTTGCTGAGTC
This sequence comes from uncultured Phycisphaerales bacterium, assembly GCA_963792535.1. Taxonomy (GTDB): domain Bacteria; phylum Planctomycetota; class Phycisphaerae; order Tepidisphaerales; family Tepidisphaeraceae; genus CBDAQA01. Next base: position 238,130 of record CAWBWQ010000002.1, on the reverse strand, counting down.
CCTCGGCATCGAAATTTCGCGTCGCGCTGCCGACATAGGTAGACCAGCGATATTGCCCCGTTTTGAGCGACAGGCAGACGATGTAGCAATCGTCGAACTGGTTTTCCTTTCCGCCGCGCGCGACGACCAGAACCGAATCTTCTGCCACGGAATTTGCGCCTGGACCGCGCCCCGCCAGGGCGGCGGGCACCACCAGCGGTGTTCCGTAATAATCAGCGGTGTGCAGCACGGCGATCGAATCGGGCAGATCCGCGGGTGTGCGGGTCCATTGCTCGTGGCCGGTGTCGCGATCCAGGCAAACCAGTTTTAAGGTAGAAGTGGATTGGGCGTTTTGCATCACCCAGCCATTGGCGGCAGCGGGGGTGATCTGCGAATTGCGATCCGGCTGGCCCATGATCGCCAGCACGCAGGCCGGTGTAACGGTAACAGTGAGCAACTCTCCCCGCGCTCGACCGAACACATTGATTTTGTATCGACCCTGGCGTTCGCCCGGATAGGTATTGAACCATCCCGGCAAAGGTACGCCGGTATCTGCGTCCACCGCGTAGAGACAGCGGCCGTCCTGGAAAAAAAGCGTTCCGGCGTCGACGACCGGCATGATCCCCAGTGCCGCATCGCTCAGCAGTGAATTCTTATCGCTGTCGTTGTAAGCGGACTTGTTCGCGCCCATCAAGCCATTAAGGTCCGGTGGGGTAAGCAGAACCTGATTCAGGCTTGCGCCGATGCGGGCGGTGGAAGTTGAGATATCGCCGCGCTGGCCAAGCCCGCCAAAGCTGGGATACGTGTCGGCATCCACCGGGCTGGTGGTGGGGCGCGGTGCGGGGGCGTTTAATGTTTCGGCCAGTGAGTCGGCGAGGATCACATCTTTGCCGGCGATCACCCCGACATCGGTGGGCGCAGATTGTTTCAGGGAATCGAGCAGGTGATGGCTCGTTGCGGCATCGCCCGCCCAGAAGTACGCCAGCGCGGTGCGATACATCACGCTGGAGCGGTCAGCTTCCAACGAAGGGTGCAATGTCAGCAGGCGATCACCAATCCAGGCCGAGGCCTGAAAATCACCTGATTCCAGGTAAGCATCCATCAATTGCAGGGCCGCGTTTTTGCCGGCATCGGTGATGAAGTAATTCCAGAAAATAGTCCGCAAGGCGGCGAGATCCCCGCGCGGGGCCGAACTGAGCAGATCCGCAGCGGTCTGGCCGTACAGTGCACGATAAACTTTCAGCCCTTCTGCTGGCCATTTCGCAAGCCGTTCCTGCACGATCGGGGCGATGCCTGCGTATTGATAGATGCCCTGGTCAGCGCTCAGTTTTACCGGGACCACGCGCCCGGGATATTTGGCCAGTGCCTCCTGATAATATTCAGCGGCGGTCTTCCATTGTTTTTGATTTTCCTTGTCGCGGGCCTTGTCCAGCCGCTCCTGGGCACCGGGGGAATCCGGCACGGAAACACCCGGCGGTGTTGCCTTGTCATCGTGCGAACTGGCGTCATCGCCAGCAGCTGGAGGAGGAATTGTCGCCACCTGCGCCAGCCCCGAAGCGCCAACGCAAATCGCGGCGAAAAACACGCAGCTATTCAACAGTGAAATCCAGCGATGTGGGATCGGCATGAACAACTCCCGGGAGTCTGATGACACGACCCGACAGTTTAGCCGGTTTGATCCGGGCAAGCACGCGGTGATTTCAAGTCGCGATTAAACACTTCAATACTGAAGATTGCTGAAACCGTGCAACCGGCGGTTGCGCGCAGCGGCGCAGCTGACTGAATCTGCGTGAAATGTCTATTCAAAATAGCGTCCCCACAGGGGTTTTAATGTCGCAATTTCCTGCGGGGCTATTTTTGTTTTGTCGGACCAGATGGCCAGGCGCAGCGATTGTCGCGAAGGGGCGGCCAGGGCGGTTTCGCGATGAGCACCGAGGTGTTCGATGGTTCGACGGATCAGATCCATGGCATTAGCGGAGGCAGCCTGCAGATTGCCGATAATTTCTTTTAATAATTGATCTGGATCGACTGCTGCGCTTCCTGGCTCGACCGCGGGTTTTTGCCGCCAGCAGTCGAAATCGGTCACGAGCGCGATCAATGCGTAACTGATTTCCGCTTCGCGCGCCAGCTTCGCCTCGGGCATGGCGGTCATGCCGATCAGGTCACCTCCCCATAGGCGATGCATCAGGCTTTCTGCCCGCGTGGAAAATGCCGGGCCTTCCATCGCGACATAGCAGCCGCGCGCGTGGACCGTGAACGGAGGATTGGCAGCCGCGGATTCACCAGCGGAAGATGCCTCCTGCGCTCCCGCACCCTTGCCTGCAGCGATTACCATTTCGCGCAACACCGGGCAAAAGGGCTCGGCGAATTCCACATGCACAGCGGCATTTTCATAAAAGGTGCTGGATCGGTGATGCGTTTTATCGATCACCTGCTCGGGAATCACCAGATCGCGGGGTTTGAATTCCTCGCGCAGCGATCCCACCGCTCCGGATGCAAGGATATGCGTGCAACCCAGCTGCTTGAGGGCGAAGATATTCGCGCGGAATGGAACCTGCGAAGGATTCAGAAGATGCCCCGGCCCATGCCGGGCAAGAAGACAGACCGGCACCCCCGCCCACTCGGTTTCCACGATCGCGTCGCTGGGCTGACCGAATGGCGTGCGCACTTCATGACGCGCAGTGCCCGCGTGATCGCCCAGCAACTGGCCCAGCCCGGAACCACCGATAATGCCGACTTTCAACTGATCCATGACAGGAAGGTACGCCCAAATGCATCACGGTCCAAGTCCCGACCAAAAACAACACTGCCCGTGCGGCTGAATCAGCCGCCTGGTGAATCAAATGCTGTTTCACGTTTCTATTGTGCGCCTCGTGCGGCTATCCCGAGCAGGCATGCCTCACGATGGTTGATACCGCGGGGTTTTTGTTACACAGCCACTGCTTCACCAATGCGTGGCAACTGCATCATTCCTCGACGAGGATTTTCGCGGCTGTCGACAGGCCGAGCGAAAGGTCTTCCTGCGCCGGCACGCGAACTTTGACGGCTTCAGATTGGGGTTCTCTTTTCAGCACGGTGAGCGTCGCCCCGGGGACAAGTCCCTGGCGTTCGAGAAATTTCAGGAAGTCCGGATCCTGGTCCAGCACACGCGCCACCCGCTGGGAAACACCGACCGGGCAGTCCGCCAGGCTCATTCTTGCCGGTTCGTCGAGTTGTCCTTTGGCGCTGGGAATAGGATCGCCGTGCGGGTCCACGGTGGGATGTCCGAGCAGCAGATCAATTCTTTCCAGTACGCGATCGGAAACAGCATGTTCCAGCTGGTCGGCTTCGTCGTGAACGGTGGACCAGTCCAGGCCGAGGATTTTGACCAGGAATACTTCGAGCAATCGCTGTCGACGAAGCACGTGCAGGGCAAGCTGCTGACCACTGTGCGTCAACTTCACCCCGCTGCGCGGTTCATACTGAACCAGTCCGGAGTCGGCGAGTGTCTTTACCATGGAGGTGGCGGTGCCGGGCACGACATTCATGGCGGTGGCAAGGCGACCCATCGACACCATCTCACCGGCGGTGGTTCGCTGCGCGAGATAGAGATTCTTCAGATAATTTTCTACGGTGCTGGTGGCCATGGGATTAAATGGGCTGTTCGTCGGATTCTGTCATCAGGCGTCGGCGTTCTCCATCGGGTTAGGTCCGGCATTTTCGACGTCACCGGCATCGGCGGACCCTTCAAAATCCATCAGGAAGACGATGTTTTTCATCGCTTCGTCACCGATTTTTTTGCGGAGCAGGTGCCGGGCCCGCCGAATGGCGGTTCGCCGGCTGACGTGCGTCAGCACGATATGCTTGTTTTTCAGCTTTGACACGATCTCCGCGAACTGATCCAGGTGAAGATGGCGGCCAGCCTTGGCTTTAGATTTATGCTCGGCATCGTAAAAGGTGCATTCGGTAATGAGGATTTCCGCGTTTTGCACATCCGGTTCGTCGAAGACCGCGCCGGCGGTGGTGTCACCCAGAAAAACAACCAGCGGCACTTCCACGCGATACTGAATTTCCTCGCCGCGCTTTTTCATCTCGACCAGTTCGGGGCCGGGGATTCCGATCAATTCCGGTTTAAGTTTCTCACGAATGCTGATTAATCCGTATCCAATACTCGGACCGCCGTGATGTGTTTGATACGCGCGGATACCAAAATCGCGGCGTACCTCGAACATCTGACCGGCGGACATGGGAATAAGTTTATACGGTGTTCCCTGACGCTCGACGTCGCGCCATGCACGCAGCATGGCGTCAACCGGCCTTTCGATTTCGCGGGGCAAAAAAACCGTGCCCGGCTGCATACCTTGAAAGAACCGTTGGCTGAGGTAATACGCCAGCCCGGCCATATGATCCATGTGGCTATGCGTAATGCAGACGATGTCGCTGGTCAGCGCGAAGTAAGGTGCTCTGCCGATATCAAAACAGACATTCAACTCGGGGATCTGCACGACGGTTTCTTCCCCCGCGACGCTGTAACCGACGACATGGTGGGAGCCCAGCGCGAGCCTGGCAAACTTCTGAACGAGAAAAGACTTTTCGGACATTGGACGGGTAAGTATAGGGCAATGAATTCGAATGACGAAATTCAGCGCGACGGTAGAGATCGGCCTGGCCGGGCAATTTTTTTCCACGTCCGGCAGGAGCGCGTTTGACGTTCCCGCATTCAACTGGCATTATGCGCCCCCGCGTGTTCTTCTCGTTTTGCCGGGAACTTTTTACAAACCGAGTCGTCCAATTCCATGTCGAGCCCCAGTCGGACACAAGATCAGGCCGATGCCGTGGCGACCGTGCAGGCCGACGCCGAGTCGATGCGGGCGATCGCGCTGCTGAAACGGGCCCGGGCCGGTGATCGCGGCGCGTTCGGCCAGATCGTGGTGCTGTATCAGGATCGACTTTTTAATGCGATTGTGCGGCTTGCGGGCGATCGCGATGAAGCGGCGGAACTGACGCAGGAAGCGTTCACGCGCGGCCTGGCAGGAATCGAATCATTCCGCGGTGAGAGCGCGCCTTATACCTGGCTGTTCCGCATAGCGGTCAACCTGACGATCAGTCGGCTGCGTAAAGTGCAGCGGCATCGCGTTTTTTCGCTGGATCGCCCGTTGGGAAACGGCCACCCGGGTCGGCGCGATGATCAGGCTGCGGGGCTGGTGGACCGGGTGCGGGAAAGTGCGCCGGGCCCCTCGGCGCAGGTGGAAAATCGCGAGCGGGCGGAGCAGGTGGTTGCGGCACTCGGCCGGGTCGACCCTGAATATCGGGCTGTGCTGGTGATGCGGGATATTGAGGGTTTTGATTATCAGCAGATGGCCGATGTATTGAGCCTGCCGCTGGGAACCTTGAAAAGCCGGCTGTTCCGGCACGCATGGCGCTTCGTGACGAGTTGAAAGCGTATATGGGAAAGTAACGACAGAGGGAAAATACGGTGGCGGCAGGCGTTGCAGTGTGAATAAGAATCATGAGTGAATCACCCGACCATCTCGATCCAAAAGAAGCCACCGAGGCAAAGCTGTGCGCCTATCTCGAAGGGGAGCTTCCCGCAGCTGAGCGCGCGGAGATCGAGCAGTACCTCAACTCAAATCCGCAGCACCGAAAGCTGCTGGCGGACCTGGCGCAGACGCGCAACTGGATGCGCACCATTCCGCGTGAGACGGCACCTTCGGATCTGGCGGAAACATTTCAAGGCCAGGTCGAGCGCAATATGCTGCTCGACGACTCAACCGATTCTTCGGCGACTTCGTCCACGCGATGGGGCCAGCTTGCGATGATCGCTGCCATCATGGTGTTGACACTGGGGCTCGGTGTGACGCTGGTGGTAATGCTGAAAGGGCCAGGATCTTCGCGAACGGTTTCTGCATCGCCTGATCTTGCGATCAATGTACCACCAACTTCATCGCCTTCGACCCTGCCGACAGTTGCGGCGAAGGGCGCGGGAGATAAGGCTGACGTTGTCGCGAAGGCGGCACCTTTGGCAGCGGCGCATGCAGATGGGGCGCCTTTCAGTTGCAGCACCTTCAGTCGGGGCACCTCTAGTTGCACCGCCAGTAGTTCCGTCTCCAGTGGCATCGGTGGAGTCCGCTACCCCTCCCGGTGGCGGCGCGACCACGCAATCCGCGCTCGAAGACAAATCGATCGCTGTGGCAAAAGACAGTAATAGCGATGACGATATCAATTCCCGGCTGACGGCGGCGGGTTATCGTCCGGTGGGCGAGGCGAAAACGGTTTGCTTTATCGTAAAGTCGCAGGCTCCAGGCGTGGTGACCGATCAGGTGCATGGGTTTTTTTCCCGGCATCAATTGCTGGATGAAGAACCGGCACAATTGATGTTCGGCGGCGAGCACGGCGCGGTTGCATCGGGTCGACAGTTCACTTCGGCGCAGACAAATTCATCGAAGATTCTGCAGCTGGACGGAACAAACGTGAACATGGCGCCACCTGCATCAGAGCCTGCCGTTGATTTGGTGCAGAAACGGTCGGTCATAAGTGAGAGCACTGCCAAGCACGCGACAGCCAATGGAATCTCCGATCAAGTACCGCTTTCCCCGTCGACTTTGCCGGTCGATAGTTTAAGCGCGTCAACCGATCGGGTTTGCGTGGCCCATGGGCTGACGGCTTTGCAGGTTGAATTGCTGAATGCGAGCCTGTCGAGCGACAACCCCGATGCGAGCATACAGCGGGTGACTTTGTCGCAGGGCACGCCATCCTATGCCATGGCGTCGCAGTCGGTTTCCGGTCTGATCAATAAGGGTCAGGTACTGACGGTGACGGTGCCGCAACTGGTGGGGCCGGGGATCGATCAGACGAATGTGGTAAAGGTAACCGATGATGGGACGATCAGTTTACCGATGATTGACCCGGTGCCCGCCGCCGGCGTTACCACTCATGACTTGCGCGAGCGGATTGCGAGTAAATATCGTGAAGCGAATCTGATTCCCCACGCGGAGGTTGCTGTGACGCTGCCGCCCAGCACGCAACCGGCAACCAATCAGCCCACCACGCAGGCGAATGTCGATACCACTCAACCAGCGATAGCGGCTACGCAGCCGGTTAATCCACCGGGCATCGATGTGGTGGTGCTGATTGAAAAAGCGGCCGGGAAATAAGCGAATCCCGCTGACGCGATGTGCGCTGCAATTCTTGGAAATGCTGGGAGATTACCGACATCGTCAGACACCCTGACCGCGCGGGTTCACGAAGAGATTATCGTGTCCCGGCACCACCAGATCCGCAATTTCATACACCTCGGCCATCGCTTCCTGCGCGGCCTTGATATTGTAGCTATCGGGCAGCACTTGGCCCGCCAGGAAATGATCGAGAGTGGGCACGGCATCGCCGGCAATGAGTGTGCTGGTCAGCGGCGTGGTGACCAGCAACCCACAGGTGCCGGGCGTATAACCGAACAGCGGAAACAGGTCCAGATGATCCGCCAGCTTGTCGTCAGCGATCTTGAAAGAGTCGATCAGCGTCAGTTCCTTTTCCATTGTTGCGCGATCGAGGTCTTGCGGCGGTGCATCTTCGATCAGGCTGGTTAGCCGCGCGAGCGGCCTGCTGTTCAAGTTCGTGAATGAGCACCCTGGCCTGGGTAAATAAAGGTAAACCTGCGCGGTGGGCCGGGCGCGCGTTGGTGAGAAATACTGTATCGATGGCATGGGGTTTCAAACCGGTGCGCTGGTATAATCGAGCGCCCAGTGCTGCTGGAGGCAAGCCGGGATCCACCAGAACGGCACGTTTTCCCGTGCGAATCAGCGTTGTGGTGGCATGTGCGGTGCGAACCACCTCTGATTCATTCCATAGCCGGTTGCGGCTTAATGTTCCAATGCTGATGATGTCGATGCGAATAGAAGCCATAGTTAATAAAGAGTAAGAGCAACGGGCCCGGAAGGAAATGCAAAATGACCAACGCGGATGGCCGGAAGAATAATTCCGCAGGCATTACGATCAAAACAATTTTCTGCGCCGCGTTTACATTGATCCTGCAGGCTGGCCTGGCGTTATCCGTGGGCTGCAACAGCGGAGGTCCGCAGCTGAACGGTCCCACCGCGCCGGCGTTGTCGCACATCGACCCCTGGTCTTATGGTGACGATCCGGGTGTTTTGATTCATACGGTTCACTATGACATTTACACGACGATTGTGAATCCGGATATTCGTCGTCGGTTGGCGGATGTCATGGAAGGGGCGCTGGGCGAATATCAGCGTGTGGCACCGGGCGTTCGCATCAGCGATCGACCCATGAAATGCTACATCTTCAAAGATCGCGAGGAATGGATCGACTACACGCGGCGAACCACCGGGGCTGATGCATATATCTATATGAAAATCAGCCGGGGGGGCTACACGGTTCGCGATTGGTATGCGGGGTATTACCTGGGAAGTGTGGCGGCAACGATGTCGGTTGCGGCGCATGAAGGCTGGCATCAGTTTGCGTCGCGTAACTTCAAAGGGCGGTTGCCGCCGTTTCTTGAAGAGGGCATTGCGACCATGTTTGAGGATCTGCAATGGGAGGATGATTTGCCTCGATGGAACCTGACGCAGAACCGCTCGCGCCTGCTGTCGCTGCGTGGCGCGGTGGAGGGGAATTACATGTTTCCGTTGAAGGAACTGATTACGATGCACGCGGGGAACGTGGTGGCCGAGTCGAGCAACCGGGTAGAAGCTTTTTATGGGGAAAACTGGGGTTTTGCGACGTTTCTATGGTCCGCTGATGACGGGAAATATCGTCCGGCCATGCGTCGACTGCTTTCTGACATCGCCGATGGAAGCGTCTACGATCCGACCGGCGTTCATGCAAACGCGCAGCTTCCCTGGAGCCCGGCGGGCGTGGGCCCGATGCTGGAAAATTATCTGGGGATGAGCATGGACCAGATGAACATTGAATATCAGAAGTTCGTCCGCAAAATCGCGTTTGATGACTACGTAAAGCAGTGGAATTAAAAACGCGATGCTTGCCTATGAGGCAATTCGCCAGGTGCGGGCTACGGCCTGGGTGAAACGGGCCATCATGCCGATCTGGTTCATGTGCTCGCGGATGGTGTTGCTGGATTGCTCGGCGATGTCTGATTGTTCGAGAATACGATCAAACTGCACACCGATGCCGAAGAGTTTTTCGGCCAGGGGTTCCCAGTAGACAACGGTGCCCAATACGAGAAGGTTGCGGTCGCCCTGCAACGGGAAGCGGATCACAATCTGCTCGTCGAGACCGATGCGTTGGCTATGGAAAATACCAATGCCACCCGAGGACATGTCCCGGACCTGCACGCTGAGCGGCGATTGCGGGTCAGACCACATCGCAACGGACAATGCGCTGCTGAGCCTGACGCGGGGCGAACGGCGATCGACCGCCCGGGGCTCATCCCGGCTGATGACATTCACAGACCCGGTGATTTCGTTGAATAGTTCGGCAGGCAGATTCATGGGCTGGCACCTCATCGAGGGTTGCAAGATCGGGACGCACAACATTCCCGGTAGCTCAATCATCGGACTGCCGGCGGGGCGGCTTAACTTGCGAATCCGCCGGGCTGGCGACACGTTATCGGACTATCGAACGGCCGCGGGTCATTGGGAATCGGCGGGGGAGTTTATAAATGCCTCGACGGCCTCATACGCGGCTTCATCGGTCATCTGCCGCGGGGGAGTCTTCATGAAATAAGCGCTGGCGGCGAGCAGAGGGCCGCCGATTTTCCGGTCCAGGGCCAGCTTCGCGCAACGGACGGCATCAATGACCACGCCGGCGCTGTTGGGGCTGTCCCAGACTTCGAGTTTCAATTCGCAGCTCAGTGGAACATTACCAAAGGTGGTGCCTTCCAGGCGGATGTAGGCGAATTTGCGATCGGTCAACCAGGGAACGTAATCGCTTGGGCCGATGTGGGCATTGTCGTTTGAGATAGGATGATTGAGCTGGCTGGTGACGGCGTTTCGCTTGGAGATTTTTTTGGATTCCAGGCGGTCGCGGTCGAGCATGTTTTGAAAATCGGTATTGCCTCCGAAGTTGAGCTGATAAGTGCGGTCAACGCGCACGCCTCGCTGCTCGAACAGGTGCGCCAGTGCGCGATGAACGATTGTCGCACCGAGTTGGGATTTGATGTCGTCACCAATGATCGGGAGGTTCGCGACCTGGAATTTACGGCAGTAGGCATCCCTGGAAGCAAGGAAGACAGGAATGCAGTTGACGAACCCGCAACCCGCGGCAATGGCCTGGTCGGCATACCAGCAGGCTGCCTGCTCCGATCCGACGGGAAGATAGCAAACCACCACATCCGTGCGGGTTTCACGCAGCAATCGGGCGACATCCACCGGCGGCTGGGTCGAATCGACGACCGATTCGCGCAGTGATTTACCGATGCCGTCGTAAGTCGGTCCGCGATGAACCGGCACACCCAGCTTAGGGACGCCGGCGAAACGAATCGTGTTGTTCGGCTCGGCAAAAATGGCCTCACTCAGATCGAGACCCACTTTTGTGCTGCCCACATCAAACGCTGCTGAGAACTGGATATCCCGAACGTGGTATCCGCCGAGGTTGACATGCATCAGACCGGGGATGCCTTGATCCAGCGGGGCATTTTTATAGAACTCGACGCCCTGCACCAGGGACGAGGCGCAGTTGCCAACGCCAACAATCGCAACTCGAACTTTTCGATCAGACATACGGACGGCTCCTGTCACAGCAGCCCTGATGCTATACTCCAAATGTACCCGCGGACCAACAGAAGGTGCGATGAAGCGCAACATGTCTGTTCTATTCCTCCTGCTGATTAACGCTGCTGCCCACGCAGACCCGGCGACTCAGGCAGTTACGCAGCCCGCAACGCAAATCGCGCGGGCAGAGCTTCCGGTTACCCAGCCGGCAACTAAGCCTGCGGTGACACAACTGCTGGGCGAGATGGATCTGGCCTACAGCAAGCTCGCTGCGGCCCGGTTCGACGGAAATATTACGGGCAGCTTTGATGTAGAGGGACAGCAAAGAAATTACGAAGAAGCGTTCAGCAGCAGCTATGCCGCGCCCAATCAATTTCGACATGAGGCGAAGGATGACATCCTGCTGGGATCGACCGGCAAGACGGCGTATGCGTATTTAAAGCAGCGCGATCAATATCAGTCTTTTGATGCGCCGCGGGCGAAAACCGGTCTGGCGGATTGGCCGCCTTCGATTATCACAATACTTGCGGATCAGAACCCGTCACTGCTGCTGGCAATTTCCAGGTCCGCGTCGGTGGAGCTGAATGAATTGTCCAGGCGGATCACGCTGGAAGCGCCGACGGTAATTGAGGGCGTTTCGTACGATACTTTGCGTTTTGATGCCGGGGACGATCACGAAATTATCACCATGCTGGTGGATCCCGCGACGCATCTACTTAAAAGGGTGGTTTTTGATAAGCGTGAACCGATGAAAAAAGCAGGCGCAAAAGATGTTAATGTTGCCCTGATTACCGTGACCTATTCACTGGCGGCGACCGCGACCTCGCAGCCCGCCGAGACGTTTGCATGGATCCCGCCGGCGGGGGCGATACAGGTTTCGCCGACGGCGGCGGCCCCGAAGCAGTAACCGCCCGCCAGGTGAAAATACCGGGCGATGCGGCATATGCGGCTGGTAAAACGCTGCGTCAACTGCGGCATATTGCGGCACGGCAATTGCCGTCTCATGCATATGAACATCCATGACGCCAGAATGTCGGCCTATAAAACAACGCAGGACACCCTTGAGCGCATCGGAGACGGTGCTGTTCGCGTAGGCAGAGGCACGATTGCCGGCTTTATTGCCGGCGCGGTCGCGGCTTACGTGATGACCAAGTATGAGGAGATTGAAAATCGACCGATGAGCGTGCGGCGCAACGAAGCAGCTGCACGTGCAGCGGGCCCGGAGGTGGCGGTTACGACTTCACCTCCACCCGACGCCGATCCAAAGGTAAAGGCGGCCCAACATGTATCGCGAAAATTATTTGAGCATGAGCTGTCAGATGGAGAGAAAAAAGTCGCTGCTCCAGTGGTTCATTACGGATATGGCGCGACGGTCGGAGCGCTCTACGGCGGGCTGTCGGAATTGGTACCGACTGTAGGCATCGGCCTTGGAATTCCTTATGCAGCTCTGCTGTGGCTTGGTGGCGACGAGATCGCCGTGCCTGCCTTGGGGTTTTCCAAGCCGCCATCACAAGTACCCGCTGAATCGCATGTTTCAGCGCTAGCCACTCACTTTGTTTATGGGCTTACACTGGACGTCACACGTCGCATCCTGCGTCGCATTTTGTAACATTCGCGTGAAGAAACCGCGCGACAATAAAACAAAAGAGGTCTGATGCTCCCCTTGAGCCATCAGACCTCTTTGAACGGGCACCCACTCCCGAATTTATTCTCACTCTTACATCGTTATCGCGATGCGATATGCGAACGCTCTCCACTCATCAAAGTTCGTGCCAATTATCACAAACTCAGTCCATCGGCTGCAAAAGAGCGTTTGTGCATCGAAAAACCGCTAACAGCAATAGTATGATAAGATCATTTCTGCGGTGAAATGAGTCACCGTCTCTAGATGTCGCTCACTCCCTGTGCAGTCAGTCGGCGAGATAACCTAGGATCTAGTGGCAATCACAATCTTCTAGCGCGGCGCGGCGTGGGTTGCGGCGACCGCAAGTTGGCTGCACGTTTTTCCTGCCCCGGTTCCGTCTGCCAGTTGGAATCCGCTCTGGTCCGTCATGGCGGCGAGGGCTTTTGCCGCAGCTTCGGTTTGGTGAGGCTCTAGATGTTGTTGTAGTCCCGCTGGAACGAGGCTGGTATCGGCGGGTTTAGTGAATTCAGCTCTTGCGGTGACAAGCTTGCCTTTAGTTTTTCCCGCTGATCCAGCATCGCCATGATCGCGAACTCTTCGGATGTTGGCGAGTCCATTTCCGGATTCGCTTCCTCGTACGTTGGATGCTCTTGACTTGGCATCACCTAAGTTTACCTCTGTGCTCTGGTCTGCGGGAAGGGTTTTTGCCGAAATCCTTGGAACCGCGGGATGCGCCGGCTCGACCGCTTACCCATTTGGGGTAGCAACAATGTTCTGCATCTGACCCGCGGTTGACTCTGTCTCGACAGCGATCGGCCCTGATTCGTGCTGGTGGACGAAGGAATCGGTACGTAGCACCCCTTCACTTCGTCGAGCGTTACAGCCCGGTCGGTCCCTTCCCGCTTGACCAACGTTCGATGATCTGGTTCTGCACTTGGCAAAACCGCTGTCGGCGCAGCGACAACTTCTCCAACGTGTGTCTCGGCATCCGAGGGAGCCGGGAACTGATCAGGACGCTTGTCCGATAATTCGGTCACACAAAGCTGATGACAAAGTTATCGATCGTTGTCGATGTCACCGGGCTATCCAGGCTGACAACCTGTTTCGACGGCCCAACCACAGTGCGTATCTTCCCGAACTGAGTCGCACTGAGCCCGAAAGTGGCTGCACCCGGACTGGTCGGGACATCGCCGAACCGCGCATCGGAGATGGTGGCTGCGGCGATCAGTGCGTTGCTGAATATGCCGCGGGTGCGAATGGATTCAATATTTCCAGCAGGATTCACAAACTGCGAGACAAGTGTCGGCAGCGTGGTGGTGCCCGAGGCGAGCCCGGCAAAGAAAATGCTGTTGGCTATGCCGCCTGCGATTACCGAACCGATTGAACTGCTGGCGATTGCCCCTCCGGTGATCACGCCGGTGACATTCAGGCTTTGCAGGGTAGCGGTTTGGATCGTCGCTCCGAAGTTGCCGCGCACGTGGACCGCCCCCACACGGGGCGCGGTGATATAGATCGGGCTTCCGCTGGTATCGAGGTAATCCCCACTGGTGATTTTGCGGATTGGAATCGTCGAGGAAATGCTGCTGTTGACCACGCGGCCCAGCGTCAACGCGGTGGTTGGACCATTGTCGATTCCACCAATACTGAGCGTGGTTCCCTGCAGAAAACCGAGGTTAAGCGCGTTGGCGCTGCCGGCTACTGAAAATTGGGAGACGATATTCAGCGTTCGACCGTTGACAGTGCCAATCGCGCCGGAATCGATAAAATTTGTGATCGCTGTCTGTCCGTTATGAGCCACGGAGATCGTTGCGATCGACGTTGCGCTGGTTGAGGCATCGAGAAGGATCTCATACGCATTGGTGTCGATCGAACTGCTGCCAAGGAAGACAACTTCACCGTCGCCGGCCCCGCGCAGACTGATGACCACGCGTTGCCCCAGCGCGTCGATGTATACCGCATTCAACGGCCGAACAGCTGATGTTTGCGATGTCGCGCGGGTCGCTCCGTGGAAGGGGATATTCGCCAGGGCGAGATAGTTGATCGTCCCGGTGGCGATCGGGTTGACGATGATGATATTCCCACTGGCGTTAGACAGCGTCAGTTGGAGCGTTTTGCTCTGTGCGGGGATGAATTGCTGGGGCACTGGCACATACACCGTGTTGATCAACCGCCCGGGGTTGAACGTCAGCGTTCCGGATTCCGACTGGTAATCCACGCCCGCGTGAGCGGTCACGTCAGAAGTGGTGTAATCGACCGTGACGGTCCCGGTCAGCGACGGGCTGATGGCGACATTAAACGGAAGGTAAGTAGTTCCCGTCAACGATTCGGTCACGGAAGCATCCGATGCACTGATCGCCGGAGGGAAATTGGTCAGGATCGTTGCTGGCACCTCCGACGGAGTTCCGATGGTTGCGCTCACCGGCAGGTTCTGGGACAGCTGAACGTCGAAAACCTTGTCCAACTGACGATTCGTGCCCGGCAGAATCGTAACGTAAAGCGTTTCCGAGGTGATCGTCGGGGGGAAAACCAGCGTGCCTGTTGCGGCGGTGTAATCCACTCCCGCCAGCGCGCTAAAATCGACGGTGGAGTAATCCACATTGACTGTGAAAGGGGCCGGCGCGGACAGATTCACAGTGAAAATATCGATCAGGCTGACCGATGCCGACCTTACCTGCGGCGGGGGGGCCGAAATGGTTGCAACTGGGAAATTATCGTTCTGGATCAGCCCTGTGCCGATTGAGGTTCCGCCCGGAGCAACCACGCGGTTGCCCGGCACTGTGATGTCAACGTAGTACGAGACATCATTTTCAATCGTGAGATTTCCAATCGCATCGACCGTGATGGTTTCAGACGTGACGTTCGGCGGGAACACCAGCGTTCCTGAAGTAGCGAGGTAATCGCTGTTGGCGACGGTGGCGCTGCCGTCCATCGTGGTATATGGCACATCGGTGGTCGTCAGGTTGACCGGTGCGAGAGTGACGGTGAAGACCATCGGCGCCAGCCCCGAGTGCGGACGAAGCACGCTGACGAAAGGCGTAATTGTGATTGTCTGCAGGTAGACACCGGCATTCTCGAAGTAGTTTTCAGTGGTTACCGCCACGTTGAACACCGGCGTATTGCCGGTCACTGGGTCGGCGACGTTTTCGTTGCCGGCAACCATATTGGTTACCTGCGTGCTGATCTGGTAACCGGTGGGAGTGGCGAAATTAACGTAGTAACTCAGCCCCGCGATCGGCGTGACACCCACAAATTCATAGAAGCCCTGCGAATCGGTGATGGTGCTGGCGACCGTGACGTCGTCACCGGTATAGGCAACATTGTCCGTGCCCAGCGTGCGAAGTGACACGGTGATGCCCGCGACGCCGGTATTTTCGCCAGCGGTCTGCTGACCGTTGAGATCGTTGTCCAGGAACACATGCGATCCGACAAAATTCGATGCCAGGTCCGTGATGAAATTGGGCCCCGCTGGTGATCCGCGGCCTGTGGCAAGGTCGTATCCGATCCCGGCAATGAGTCCGTTAGACCCTGAAGAAACATCGTGAAAATCCGCCGCCGGAAGATTGTAAATACGCGGCAGCGCTTCACCCGCGCCGGTCAATGTTCCAAACCCATTTATCACACGCCCCTGATTCGCCAGCGCGATCTCACCGGCAAACAGCGAAGTAGCAACGCTTGTCCCGCCCACCGGGGACGCCGCCCACGGATTGTTCGTGCCGTAGTCATATGAATCGACGATTGCGACACCGCTGGCGGGGTCTGCTTCCAGGGCTACATCCGGATAGGTGCGGTTGGTCGAGCTGAATCCCGAAGCAAGAAATGACTGATAAGCCGATTGCGGTTCGTACAGGCTGATACCACCACCACCACCGCCCTTGGTGCCGCTGACGACATCATTTCCCCAGGCGGTTTCACCGGCATAGGCATTGCCGGAAGTGGAAAGCTGCGTTCCGCCCACGGCAACCACATTTGGCGACGCCGCGGGGTATTGCGAGGTGACGACCGCGCCCCCCTGGGCGTAAATTCCATAGTCGCCGGCAGCTGCCACAAAGGTGATGCCGGTGTGACCCGCGGGCGTGGTGAAAGTCGGATCCAGCGTGATCGCTTCATCTGCGGTTTCCGCGCCGGACCAGCTCATGGAAACGACACTGACCCCGAACGTCGCCGCCGCGCGGCCTGCCGTGGTGAATAGATCCTGAGCCGCATTGGAAGCTTCAAACAGAATGATGTTTGCGCCGGGTGCCATGGCATGCGTCCATTGCACGTCGATTGACGCCTCTTCTTCCCAGTTTCCCGCCGCCGGCGCTTTGCCAGCGGGGTCTATCCCCGGCAGAGGGCCGGGCAATCCCTGATCGTTCAAAACACTAAACGACGGTGGAGCGGCGATGTTAAAACGGGTGTCAAAAGTTGTCAGGTCCGCAGCAGCGGTGGGGTCGTCATATGCGACGATAATTGCGATCGTCTGCCCGGTTCCATCTCCTGCGACACTTCCAAAGGTGATCCCTCCCATGCCATAAGCGCCGACGATCGACTGCGGCCGGGCGCCGGAGGGGTTTGCCGACCCTTTGGCTGGAACAGGGAAAAATGGGCTCAGTGCGGGGCTATAGATAGCAGGATGCGCCGCCCAGGAAGCAGGCAGCGCAGCGCTGAGCAACATTCGCTGCTCAAGTGTTTCGAGGTGGTAAATCCCCTTCGATTTGTTAGAGGACTGGCTCGACGGATTCGAGCTTCTGGTCGAGGGATTGCCGCCTTTGGGCGAGCGTATATCTGTGCGGTTCTGAACCCTCACGTCGTGCCTCCGGATTAGTCAGGGAAACGATTGCGTGCGTGTCGCCAATTCGCGTAAATCACGGCAAACTCTAGGCCAGCGAGTATCGCCGTGGCTGAGATTCTTGTCAAACCCGCGCGGCGATAACGTCATGCGCATGCAGAGCGCCATACCGCGGAAAATCCGCAGTCAGCTGCCTCATCCTTTCCTGTGCGCGATTCATAATGGTGAAGATGATCTCGATTCGCAGGATCACGATGTGGCGGGTTGTGCGTGACAAGTATTGTCCCGCTTTAAGCTTTGGAAGTCTTGGTGGCTTCCGCCAACGTCGTGCCGCACCAAGCCGGCAACTCATGCGGGCGGTTTGTATCCCTTCCACAGCCACTCAATTGCCTCGGGAAGCGTCTGGCGGACAACGCGCTGATCCACATGCTTTGCACCCTTGGCGAGCACAAATTGATAGTGATATCCCCTGGCCTTCAGCGCCGCCGCCATGCGCGTGTTGGCCATTAACCAATTGTGCAGGGTGGACTGGGGATCATTGAACCGGATGTCTTTTTCACCGACTTCCATCCAGATCCGCAGCGGCTTGGGATCGGTACCGGGGATCAGATGTTCGTGATACTCCCAGGCTCCATCAGGCAATGCCGGGTTTACCGGCGACTGTTGATTGACATAGGTTCCGGAGAAAGTCAGCACACGGTGGTACCATTCGGTGTGGAACCAGGCCATGCTCATGGCCGCCGCGCCGCCTGAACTGCTGCCCAGTACTGCCCGGGCGTCGGGATCCTGGCTTAGGGTAATGTGAGCCTCTGAAGCTAACGCGCGGCAAGACTTCAGATTGCACAAATTCAGCATACTTGCCTGAAACCGTGTCATATTCCAATCCGCGTTCGCTTCCTTGGGCGTCCCCACCGCCATTGGCAACGAAAACTGCTACCAGGGCCGGCACGCGGTGGTCGGCGATCATGTTGTCCAGGATGGTCGGCAGGATCTTCAATTCGTTGGCGTCCTGGCAGACGATAAATGGAGCTTGTGTGCCTGGCACATACTGGCTGGGGACGTACACGGACACATTGCGCGTAAAGGGCACCACGCCGGGGCTGTTCTTGCTGATCCCGGGAAACAGCTTGCTGTCGCGTGAATCCATGACAAATTTCGAAACCACGCCCCGCGGAATACCCTGCCGGGCGGTGAGTTCCGGCGCGTTGGCATACGGGGGACCAATTACAAAATCCCCCTCAGTATCGGCAGAAAGAGCGGGTGAAGGCAGGGTGGTCCCCGTCGGCGAGGCAACATCGGCAGCATGCACCAGGCAGGGACAAAGTAGGGTCAGCAAGCCGACGAGTTGCGTGTGCTTCATGAGATTCTCCGAGGGTGAACTGCGCAAGGATATACGCGAATGGCTGGCCGCCGTTGCGATCAGCGACTATCTTTACGGACTTGAAGTCGCATTATGACATCATCGTGATCGGAGGAGGCCACGCCGGCGCAGAAGCCGCCTGGGCAGCCGCTCGGCTGGGCGCATGCACCGCGCTGATTACGTTGGATCCCGCCCGTGTGGGTCAGATGTCATGCAATCCTGCCATCGGCGGGCTCGCGAAGGGGCAAATGGTGCGCGAGGTGGACGCCCTTGGCGGTTTGATGGGGTTGGCGACCGACGCGACGGGTATTCAGTTTCGAATGCTGAATCGATCCAAGGGGCCGGCGGTTTGGGGACCGCGTGCCCAGGCAGACAAATACAAATATGCGATCGAAGTGCAGCGGTTACTCGGCACGTGCCCGAACCTCGAGATTCTTCGAGGGGAAGTAGCCGAGATTGAAACTGCGGAAATGAAGATCGAGGATAGAGGATTGAGGATGGACGAAAGCGAATCCTCTTCGCAATCCTCGATCGCCGACCGACGATCCTCAGTTTGCTCCGTGGTCTTAGCCGACGGCACCCGGCTCCACTGCCGTGCGGTCATCGTCACCACCGGCACTTTCCTGCGAGCCTTAATGCATACCGGCGAAGCGAAGACCGATGGCGGCCGAGTCGGTGAACCCGCTGCCGCGGGGTTGTCGGGATGTCTATCCCGTTTGGGTCTGGAACTTGGACGATTGAAGACCGGCACACCGCCGCGGCTGGATCGCAAGTCGATTGATTTCTCCGCTTTTGAACTTCAACCGGGCGACGAGGAACCGGCTGCTTTTTCATATCGCAATCAAGCCGGCTGGAAACCTCCGTTGCCGCAGGTGGTTTGCTATCTGTCGGCAACGAATGAGCAGATCCACGATATCATCCGCGCGAACCTGCACCGGGCTCCCATGTACAGCGGGCAGATTCAATCAACGGGTCCGCGCTATTGCCCGAGCATTGAAGATAAAGTTGTTCGGTTTGCAGAGAAAACAAGTCACCATATTTTTCTCGAGCCTGAAGGGCTCGACACTGACGAGATCTACGCCAACGGTATCAGTACATCGCTGCCCGCCGACGTGCAGGAGCAGATCGTTCGGCTCATACCCGGTTTGGAACATGTTAAAATCCTCCGGCACGGATACGCGGTGGAATATGACATGGTCTGGCCGACGCAGATTCGCAGCACGCTTGAAACCAAAAAAATTGCCGGTCTGTTCCTCGCCGGGCAAATCAATGGAACCAGCGGGTACGAAGAAGCCGCCGCCCAGGGACTGATTGCCGGTATCAATGCGGCGCGCTATGTAGCTGGCGGCGCGTGCGATTTCGTCCTGGGGAGAGATCAGGCTTATATCGGTGTGCTGATTGATGACCTGGTCACCAAACCTCCCACCGAGCCTTACCGCATGTTTACGAGCAGGGCAGAACATCGGCTGCATCTGCGCAGCGACAATGCGGATGAACGCCTGACCCCTCTGGGACGGGACGCGGGCCTTGTGGATGACGAACGCTGGCGTGAATTTGAATCCCGGCGCGATGCGTTAGCTGCCGGGGTAGAGTTGCTGCAGCAGCATCGCATCGGTGATTCAACGGCATTGGAGTATCTGCGCCGTTCGGACATCGATTGGTCCGGACTGGTGGCGGCGCTTCCCGCAGCCGCGGCGATTCGCAACGACATTGGCCGACAGCTTGAAATTCGCGCCAAGTATGCCGGATACATCGCGCGGCAGGATCGCGCGATCGAACGCTTTTCGAAGATGGAAACGAAGCTGATTCCCGCTTCAATGAATTATGCGACCGTGTCCGGTCTGCGCAACGAAGCCCGGCAAAAATTGATGAAATTCACCCCGAGAAGTCTGGGGCAGGCCTTGCGCATCAGCGGGATTACCCCCGCGGATGTGACGCTGCTGGCAGTGCATCTTCAACGGCAGGATTAGCAACCACCGTGTGGTTGCCGATGCATCGAATCATTACAATCCCCGCGGTCTTGGAGGATTCCGATCACGAACGGGTCAAGGTGCCGGGTAGTGTTGCAAGGACTTTATAAGTACCGTCAATTCATCTGGCGGCATGCGGTGGCGGACCTGCGGCATCGATATGCGGGTACCGGCATGGGCATCGCGTGGAACGTCATCCATCCGCTGGGTGTCATTGCGGTATACTCGATTGTCTTTTCGACGGTCATGAAACCTCGATTGCCAAACCAGTCGGGTCGGCTCGCGTATACTGTCTATCTCTGTGCCGGTTTCTTCCCCTGGCTGGCGTTTAGCGACTGCGTGACACGCGGGTGCAATTCGTTTTTGATCAACGCGAATTATCTGAAAAAACTGCCCATTCCTGAACAGGTGTTTGTCGCGCAGAACGCGGTGAGCAGCACGCTGAATCTATTGCTCAACTTTTCTCTGCTGATGCTTACCTCTCTTGTGCTGGGTTACGAGCCGACCTGGCGCTGGATTCTGCTGCCCGTTCCTCTTCTGCTGCTGCAAGCCACCGGATTCGGTATAGGATTGATCTTAGGGACATTGAACGTTTTTTTTCGCGATGTTGGAGAATGGACCGTCATAGTTTTGCAGTTGGCAATGTGGACCCTGCCGATCGTATACCTTTCGTCCATCTTGCCGGACTGGGTGCGAACGATGCTGCGATGGCACCCGCTGATGCCATCGGTGGACGCAATACACGACCTGTTTTTTAACGCGCGCCTGCCCGATGCGATGACCTGGCTGGGCATGATTCTCTGGCCCGCGCTCATCATGTTTGCCGCGACCAGCGTTCTGCGACACCTGCGCCGGCAGATCCGGGATGTGATATGAATTCCCCGCTGGTCAGCACGCAGAAGTTATGTAAGACTTTTCGGGTTTATAACAAGCCGTCCGATCGATTTTTAGAGTGGGTTTTACCGGGCCAATCGAGTCGGCATGTTGAATTTCACGCGCTTACCGATGTCACCTTCACTGTGAATCAGGGAGAATGCGTCGGTCTGATCGGCCCCAATGGCGCAGGCAAGAGCACACTGCTGCGCATCTTGTCCAGCACGCTTGAACCTACTTCCGGATCATTTGCGGTTGCGGGACGAGCGCTCTCGCTGCTTGAATTGGGCACCGGTTTCAACGCTGAATTAACTGGCCGGCAGAATGTGGCGAACACCGCACAGTTGCTCGGGCTGCCCGCGGGCTATGGTGAAGAAAAATTCGCGGACATTGAGGCTTTTGCGGACCTGGGCGCTTTCATCGATCGTCCTGTCAGAACATATTCATCAGGCATGGCACTTCGCCTGGCATTTTCGATGTTCGCGTTCTTCGAGCCGGATGTTTTAATCGTTGATGAAGCGCTTGCGGTCGGCGACGCGGCTTTCCAGCGAAAATGTTTCCGCCGTATGGAAGAGTTTATTGGTGACGCGAAGCGGGCAGTCATTCTCGTGTCGCATGACCTGCAATCGATCGTCAGGCTTTGCACGCGGGTGTATTGGATGGATCAGGGAGTGATTCGACAGGCGGGGGATCCGCAGACCGTGGTCCAGGCGTATCTTCGTCATACGTTTGCCGGCGACGTTGTTGCACCTTCTAGACAAATCCCGCGTGCGCCGCTCATGGTTCGAGATGAGGCGCGAAGAATTCCGGCAGACGCTTATCGAGCGCGCAGCCCCGCAGCCATTGTGTATCCTGTATCAGGCGTAGAACTTTTAGGCCTCTGGCTGGAAGATCATGCCGGCCCTGTCACCGCGGCGATCCAGGTTGATGAACCGTTTTTTATCTGCTACGCGCTGCGGTTTCATGTAGATGTACAGCGGCCGGTACTGGGTTTTCGAATCACGACCACGCGCGGAGAAGTGATGATCGCGACCAATACCCAGATGCAGCATGTTGATACGCCGCACCTGGGCTCGGGCCAGGCGATTGCCGTTCGCTGGCCTGTTAATCCTGGATTGGAGGTCGCCGATTATTTTGTTTCCTGTGGCTGTTCTCTCAACGATGATGTCCATCAATTCCTGATGCGCGAAGTTGACGGATATCAGTTCTCCATCACGGGCGAACGGCGACAGAGCGGTTTGTGCTGCCTGAGCAGGACGCCGGCCATCCGTTATTTAGACGCAAGTCATGATCTCCAAGCAAGGTGAAAATCTCGTCTTTCTTCTGGGGATTCCCCGGTCTGGTACGACGCTGCTCAGCGTGATGCTCGACGGACATTCGCAACTGCGATGTCCACCTGAGCCCTGGCTGATGCTCGCGCTGGAATCGATAGGCCGGGTGTCAGCCCGCAATCCCGCCGACGCTCCGGTGCTGTATCGTGCGCTCAGGAAATTCTCAGATTCGACCACCGCTGCCTCCGCGTGCGCAGCTACGCAACCACCGCTTATAACCAGGCGATCAAAGGCACCGGCAAGAAAATCCTGATCGACAAAACACCGCGTTACTATCTCATCCTTCCGTACCTCACGGAGGTTTTCCCCAAAGCAAAATTCATCATCCTGTGGCGCAATCCGCTGGATATTGCAGCCAGTATTCGAAACACCTGGCAGGTGGACATCGCCGCGCATCTGGCGGGCTGCGAAGACCATCTGAACTGTATCGATCTTGTCATCGGTCTTCGCCGACTGATTGAGTTTTCCCGCTTGAATACGAGTCAGGTGCATTCTGTTTTTTATGAAAAGCTTGTCAGCCAACCGCGGGACACATTCGCGTCGATCTTGAAATGGCTGAATGTTCCGCACGAACCACCAAATCAGTTCGACCTGGTCAGCAGCGAGTTCGATCGCGGTGATATCGGGGATAAAAAAATTCTCTCCACCACCTGGCCGCACGAGCGTTCGGTCGGACAGTGGACCCGGACCTTTTCCCCAGCTGAAATCGCCGGAATCGTCGAAGGCGTGGGCAGTCATGTTTTCACGGCGCTGGGATACGCCGCCGAGTTGGCTGAAGCGGTTCGCTTCAGTGAGAAAATTTCCAATCCGGCTCATTCAAATGCTTACGCCGAACGTCTGGCACAGGCGCTGGATCGAAGAAACGGCGAGTATGAATCAGTCGTTTCATTTTCTGACCTTACTCTTCAGGAGCGGCGGTTGCGGCAAAGCCTGTTCACAGCAACTGCGTCGGTGCAACAAACAATTGCTGTCGATCTTTCAACGGAGCTACGCGCTGCCGCCGATGCGGCGGATGTTCTGTCGAACGCGGTGCATCATGGTTTGTCGCGAATCAGTGAACTGGATCGCGATGCCGCTGTCGTCGCCGCGCGGCTGGAAGAAGCCCGCGGCCAAGTCACACAGAACACGGTTCGGGAAACGGACTGGGCGAACCGGTTTGCCGCGCAGGCCGCCGAGTTGGAGGCGGCTCGGCAGCAGTTGACGCAGCTTGGCGAACAGCTCAAACGGAGCCTGTCGGAACTGGAAATCAGTTCAGCGGATCGTTCATCGCAGTGCATCGCCACAGCGAGCTTAACCCATCAGCTCGAAGAGGCACGCGCAACATTGCATATCACAATCGGCGACCTCCAGGGTCATCGGCAGCGCGTGGTGGACCTGTGCACGCAGTTGCAGCAGGCAGAATCCGAGTTGGCCCGCGCGCGTGCCGCCGACGCGAGGCTACAAGCGCAGCTCGAACAGGCACAACAAGAATTGTCCAACATTTCTTCGAGGCTGGAAGAATCAGAAAAAAGGCTGCGATTGATGTCCCGGCCTCACGTAAACCGCCGGCCCTGGCCTTATACGATTTCGGATGCATTGCCGCTGCCAGCCACCTTGCCCGGTGGAAAACCCTGGCCGAAAATTTCGATCATCACTGCTTCCTATAACCAGGGGCGATATATCGAGCAGACGATCCTCTCGGTAGTGAATCAGAACTACCCGAACCTGGAATACATTCTCATAGACGGCCAATCGACTGATGAAACGATGGAGATCGTCGAGCAGCTATCGCGAACGAATCAGCCTTGTGTTCAGCGAAAGAGACACTGGGCAAAGCAACGCCATCAACAAGGGATTTGCTCTGGCTACCGGTGAATTATTTGCCTGGCTGAATAGCGATGACATGCTGGAGAAAGATTCCCTCGCCTGCATGGCGATGGCATTTCACACCAGTGGCGCGGATATGGTTGCGGGCCTTTGCACGCTGCACACCGGAGGTGTTGTCGCGTCGAAGCATATGACCAGTTGCACCTCCGGTCCCTTGCCGCTGGAAGATCTTCTGGATCTGGATCATTGCTGGTTGCGGGGCCAGTTTTTTTATCAACCCGAGGTGATGTTCACCCGCGACCTGTGGCTGCGAGCCGGCGCGCATCTGCACGAACATTTGTATTACTCGATGGATTACGAGTTATGGCTGCGTTTTGCCGAGCGGGGTGCCCGTCTGCATGTGATCGGAAAGCCTGTCTCGCGTTATCGCGTTCACGATCAGCAGAAAACTTTTCGGATCTCCGAATATCTCCCGGAGTTACAGCGCGTTCGAGATGAATTCATCGCCCGCGCGGGCAGCGCGCCGATACAGAATGGCCGCAGCAATGGATTTGAGCCTAAAACGCATCTGCGTGCTTTGTTTTTTAATGATCTTGGAGATGCCGGTGGCGCGGGCATCGCGCATCAGCGTCTGGCGGCCGCCGTCGCGTCGGCCGGGCATGAAGTAATTCCTCTTGCCATTTGCCCGGACCTCACGCGCTGCCGGCTTTCCAACGACGCGATCCTTCAGGCGATCGCCGACCGCGCACCGGACGTGGTTTTCCTGGGCAATATCCATTCTGCGCAGCTCGATCCCGCGATCATCGGACTGATCGCAAAGCGCTGGCCTACTCTGCAGGTGCTGCACGACCTGTATTCGCTTACCGGTCGCTGCGCATATCCCGGCGGTTGCGGGCAATTTCTCAGTGGATGCGATGAGACGTGTCCCACCGCCAACGAATACCCCGCCCTGGACCCAACCCGCATCAATCATGCCTGGAGCATTAAGCAGCAGGCGATGCTAGGCGATGGCGCACCCATTTTGGCGGCGGTTAGCAACTGGACCGCACAATTCGCCGAGCAACGATTCAACTCTGTTCAACTCGTCGGCCAGAAGCCCACTGTGGTTCCCTTCCGTTATGGACTCCCAACGGACACTTTCAGACCGCTCGACATGTCCAGCTGCCGCGCGCTTCTAAAACTGCCGCAGGATCGATTTATCGTATTATTTTCGTCATCTAATCTGGCGGACGCGCGGAAGGGATTGAGCCATTTGATAGCCGCCCTGAAGTCGGTGCAAGTGCCCAACCTCCTTGCGGTATGCATCGGACAGCTTGATGCTGATTTAGCGGGTTGTCCGGTTGAAATCCGCAGCATAGGATATGTCAGCGATACCAACACGCTGGCGATGCTGTACAGCTCAGCTGATATTTTTGTGGGGCCCAGCCTGGTGGAAACGTTCGGGCAGGTTTTTATCGAAGCCGCGGCGTGCGGTACACCCTCGGTCGGTTACGCTTCCGCCGGTGGAGTTGCTGATGCAATTGCCGATGGGATCAGCGGCTTTTTAGCTCCTGCGCCATCGCCTGATTCGCTCGCCGGGCTGATCCAGCAGTTGCATGATGATCCCAGTCTTCGGCGTGAAATGGGCATCTGGGGCCGACTCTGGATCGAGAACGAATATTCTTTCCAATCCGTCTACCACCGCATCTTCACTCAGCTGCATAAGATTGGGTTGCTCGAAAAGCTTCATCTTTCGCCAAAGGTTTCCTTTTATAAGGGCGCAAACGCCTCGCCGCCTGTCACATATCTTGATGTTCCACCACCACCGCCCACCGAGGCGGAGATCCAACTTCTAAAAGCCGACGAGCAGATTCAGACACTGCGGAGAACCGCGGAGACCACGCAGCTTGAAACTGAAAACAGGATCCTTACGCTCCACGGCGAGTTGGTGTCATTACAGAAAGCGCATGAATCACTCGGAAAAATGCATGGATTGCTGCAAGATGAAACAAAGAACGAAATCGCCCGGCTCGAATCGGAACGTGAAAGCGCTCATCAACAAGCTGAGGCAGAGCTGGCGATCCTCCAGGCCCAGCGAGATCTGCTGAAAACCGAGATTGGAAACATTACCCAGACTCGTCTTTGGCGAATGGTAGGGGCGGTCTATCCTCTGTATCAGCGCACGATCCAATTGAACCATCTCCCCCGTGCGGCCAAGGCGCCGTTCCGCGCCATGCATAGTTGGCTGGCGAAAAAAGACACGCAAAAGCTTTAATCCGCTGGGACCATTATCTGTGAATCCCCCAAGTGAATTCAATCATCCGACGAAGCGGGTTTTGCACCATCCACCAGCTGCGCTGACAGGGTACGTGCGAAGCATAGGGTTGCCTTGTCTCCTTGCGATGTTTTTTTCGGCGATGCAGATCAGATATTCCATGTCCCACGGACGGCTTGCCTCCACACCTATTTACGACGATGTGACCTATCTTCGAGATGGCGCCTATCGCCTGGATTCGTTTTACCAAAACGGGCTGGCAGGCCTTGCGCGCGACTATATGGCCCATCCCCCGCACAGTCCTTTTTCGTCGCTGATGGCCATGGTGGGATTTCTGTTGTTCGGGATAAAGGACTGGGCAGCATATGCAATGAATACGCTGGTGGTGTGCGTATTTCTCGCGTGCAGCGCAAGGCTGATGCGAGGATGCGGATTTTTCGCGACGCTGGCGGCGTTGCTGCTGCTTCTGACTCTTCCGCTGTCGGCGAATATGATTGTGGAATTTCGGCCGGATTTTGCGTGCGGTTTAGCTGCTGCGATCGCTGTGCTGATTCCGCTTCGACGACCCCTGCTGACAGCATCGGTAAGCTATCGTCTTACTGCCGGGCTCTGGTTTGCAATCGCTTTGCTCTGCAAAACAAGCGCCTTTCCATTAACCATGATGACCGTGCTTTTAGCCTGGTCTTTGAGCACGATCTGTGACCGCCTATCGTTCGGAGCTGAGGCGGATCTCAAAAAATGCCTGGCAGTGTGGATTCAGATGCTGATCCCACCGGCAATGCTTGCCCTGCCATTTTATCTAATCAATCTTCGCCAGATCATCAGCTACATCTGGATCAACATTTTCAGTGAGCGCCGCGAGCACTGGGCGCGCACTGGAACGCTGTGGTTTCATGCAAGCTATTACATCACGGGCGAAGCCGGCCAATTTGTTTTAAAATGGCATCTGTTTCTATTGCTGATACCCCTCGCAATCGCCGCTGCACTGATGCTCGGCAGTTATACAAAGGATGCCGCGTCTCTGGATCGACTCCGGCGGGCGACCGCTCTGGGTTTGACTCTACTTTTATCGCTCGCCGTCCCTACGTTAAGCATCGTTAAGTCACCTTTTTTCGGAGCCGAGGCTCAAACGCTTCTGGTGCTGGGCAGCCTGCTCTCGCTGGGCATGATGATGCGTGGTGAACAGGGCTTCAGAGGAAAAAGTGTAGCTCGCATTGTCCTGGGCTGTCTGTTGCTGATGGGCCTTGGGCTGTTTGGGTTTTCAAACAGCCCTGCGGACCCGTCGGATCCGCACGTCCGGGCGACCAACCGGGTGGTTTCGTCCATCGCCGCCCTGGTTACGGAACATACGCCGGTGCGTGGGAAGGTCGTTCTCACGTCTTGGGGGATCGCGCTAAATGATGCCGCGATCGGCTATCTGGCCGCCAAGGATAACAAGCAGTTGAATACGACCGAACTGCCCGATAACGCGGTGTTGGCGGACTTTGCCCAGGCATTTCAGGTGAATGATACTGTCATTGCCGCCGAACCGATGGTCTGGGAGTTTTTCGGCAATTTGCCTTCGTACGCGATGCTGGGGCAGACACTGGATCTGATCCGCAACGACGACAATTTCGCGCTCGCCGGCACGGTTGCCTCCGAAGGGGGGCCTCGCTTTTTTGTCTACTATCGCCAGCCCCTTTTTTCCGATTGGACTTTTTCTCGTAATCTCGGCTTTGTGGAAGGGCCCTATCCGCAGTGGCACTTGCCGGTGGTTCGGTGGGGATCGAATGATCAGACAGTATTGCGTTTTAACTCTCCCGGGGGCGGTCCGTATCGACTTTCACTTAGTGCGGAGGCGTCGGTTGATGGACAAAGCTTAAGTTACCTGATTGACGGCAAACCGATTGCTGACCGTCGAGATGTCTTTCCGCTGGGGAGCTTGAGGTCGTACTTGTTGCATTTCACGGTGCCGGCTGGGGAACATGAAATAACTCTGAAATACGGCAGGACCGCCGAAGCATCCCATGCTACTGACGGGCATGTGCTGCTCTATCACAGGCTTCGACTTGCAGCAGAGGCGGAGGTCAGAGAATGACTACGGGGAAACCGAACAGTTCCTGTTCGACCCAGTCCCGCCCCTTTGCCATCAATTGATTAAATTCACTGGCGACCTGCAGGGTCGGATTTTCAGCCACAAACTGCCAGGCAAGCTTGCTGAAGATTTCGACCTGATCGTGACTCGCTGCGTAAAGTTTGTTCGCGCAATAAGCGAACGGGGCGAGTCCCTTTCCGGCGGTGTCGATAAAATACCGATACGCGCCTTCGCCGACGCCGATCGCGCGCGGATTCAGAACATCGTCAATCGCAACGATCCCTCCCTCGGCCAACAACTGCTGTGACAGGACCAAATCGCTGTATACAGCCTTTGCGGTGTGGGCACCGTCAACCGAGATAAAACGCGGCTTGCCGGACAACGCTCCGTTAATCTCCGCGAAGGTCAAGGTTGTCGAATCGGCCTGGTGAAGGATTAATCGCTCGCACCGCTCGAAAAGACTCTGGAAATTTCGCTGCGTGTTTTCCAGCGGGCACCATTGAAAAGTATCCACACCAAGTACGCGAACGGATGTTTCCTGTGTCAGGTGATACAGCAGCGAGAGGTATTTTCCCGCATATACGCCGATTTCAAAAATGCCGCCGGGGATTTCCCGCTGGTTTTGCCAGCGAACCAGAGCACTGCTGAAATACGCTGAATCGTCCAGCAGCCAGCCCTGCACCGAAGGAAGCTTCCGCAGGATAAATTCCTGGTCGTCTTGCCGCAGTTGCATGGAAAGCGAACCGGTCATTTGTCCGCCTGATACAACGGCAGGTATCGAAATGGAACGCACAGCGCCAGCACGGACATGCTCGTGCGATAGGCGTCGCCGGCGTCGCCTTCCTGTCCTCCATTTTGTCCTTCAAACGTTCCATCATCCTGCTGACGGGTCAGCAGGTGGCTGACCAGCCCCGGATATAAATCCTGCCAATACTTCCCACCAAGTTGATTCAGGGCCTGGCTGTCATAGTAGACGGCATAGAAATAGAGCTCCATGTTTCGGTCGGGCGGATGGTGCGTTAACCAGTCTGCCGCCTGCGTAACGACCGGCGCATTTTTATCGCCACCGATCAGAATGGTCGACAAAATCCCAGTGCCGGTTCGGGCCTGATTGGGTAGTCCCGCGTGCGCCTGGTAGGAAAAGCCGCCGGTGGGAACGCTGCATCGTTTGACGTATTCGAGCCCCTCATCGAGCACGCGCCGGGGTACTGCTGCTCCGCAGTTGGCGGCACCGCGCAGCGCCATAAGTTGCCAGCCGGTGCAGGAAATATCGGAGTCGGGCGCTCGCGTTGAATAGCGCCAGCCCCCGCGGTCGGCATCGCTTTTCTCCACGCCTTGCGGATGCTGGGCGTCGATAATTACCTGCACCGACAGCGCCAGAGCGCGATCGATTCGGTCACGCCGGGCATCATCAACCATGCCATATACTTCGGTCAGCATCACCGTGGCGATGCCGTGTTCATACATGACGGATTTGCCGTCTTCCCTGGCGAGCAACCCTTTTCTGGGGCCCGACATTTCCTGGTTCTGGAGCACCAGGTCAATCGCTTTATTCAGCACATCGCCGTAAGGCCCCTGCCCTGGCACGTGTCCGCGCGACATGAACGCCATCACGGTTAATGAAGGCACAGCTGTGGTTCCAGCGATTCTGCCGTGCGGCCAATCCCCATCCGGCTGCTGATTCTGTGCAAGCCAGTCCAGTGCTTTATCGACCGCTGCCTTTACTTTCGGAGACACAGGTTCATCCTGCACATCAGCTACTTTGTCGGGTGGGGTGGCCTGCAATGGCGCGCCAACCAGAGCGAGCGACGTCAGAAAAAGCAGGATGAAACGCTTCATTGGTCACCCGAATCCTGAAGCTTTGCGATCTTCGCATAGTAGTCTTTCATCATCTGCCGATACGCCGGAGGTCCGCTTTGCTGGGCAGCATTCATCAGATCCTTTTTGACCAGGGGAGGCAGGTTCGCCCATTGGTCCGCGCTGATACCGATCTCCTGCACCGAAGCCGGCACGCTTACCGGCGTCTCCGCAGCCGCGATGCCCTGCTTCGGATCAGCCGACCGACCGGTTGCGGCCGTCGGCTCCTGCGGGGGATTATCACCGGTTGTCTGCCCCGGCGTCTGTGGATGAGCATCAGGCGTCGCTTGCGCCATGGCGTGCGCTGCCTTTGTCAGCGCATTGGCAGCCTGCTGCGCGGCGGCGGGATTTCGCGTTTGCTGTGCTTCCTGCTGCGCCTGGGCCGCCTCCTGTGCGGCTTGCGCGGCCTGACGCCCTGGTTCTCCGGATGATGCCGGCGGATTCTGTACGCCGGGATCCTTTGCGCCTGGATCCTGTGCGCCTGGATCCTGTGCACCTGGATCTGCCGGTTGATGCGCATCGGTATTCGCCGGCGGTAGACCTCTCAATGCATCTTCGGCCCCGGCGAGATCGGTCCGCGCCTGCTGCTGATGCGTCGAGGCCTGGGCAAGGGCCTGCTGTGCATCTTCTCCAGCGGCCTTCGCATCAGTCGCATTATTCCCATCGGCTGCTTTCTCCTGCGCGGCTTGTGCCTGTCGCTGGGCATGTGCTGCTTCGGCAGCATGCTGCTGGGCCCGGGTCAGATCATTTTTTGCCTTAGTCGCGCGAGCCGCGACATCATTGTTATGCGCCGCCTTCGCCTGCTGCTGCAACTCGTCGGCCTGCTGTTCCGCCTCACGCGTCTCATCCGCGAGCTGTTTTTCCGGTTGCGCCGCCTGACCTGCGGCAGTTGAATCGGGCGTCTTCGCCAGGGCTGTTTGAGGATCATCCAGCGCCTTCTGAATATTTTCCTGTTCATCAGCCTGCCGGTTCGCTTGTTCGGCCGCCGCCTGGGCGGCTTTATGCTGCGCATCGAGCCTGGCGTCCTGGTTCGCAATAGCATTTTTCTTCGCCGCGTCGGCAAGTTTCTGACCGGCGGCCTTTAGATCGGCGGCGGCTTCATCGAGATGCTTCTGAGCGTCTGGCGGATTCGCCGCGGCATCGTCGGCTGCTTGTTCAGCTGCCTGGGCGGCTGTTTTGGCCGCGTCGGCGGTTTGTTTCGCCTCGTCAGTTGCGGGTTTGAGGTCCTCTGCCTGTTTTGCAGTTTGCTCGGCAGCCTTCTTTGCGGCGGCCAGTGCATGCTCATTCGCCTGCGGTTCGGCTCCGGCGTTTTTCAAGTCATCGGCGGCCTGATCGGCAGCCTGTTTTTGCTTTATGGCGTCTTTTTCTGCGTCTCGATCCTTGTCGGCCGCGGCCTGCTCCTGGGGTGTCGGATGCAGTTCGTCGTTTGCATGCTTCTGCAGCTGCAGTGCTTCCTGATGTAATTGCGCTGTCGCCTGCTGCATCTGATCGTGAGCCTGTTTCAGGTCGTTCTGATCGAGCGATTTGACGATATTTTTCTGCTGATCCGTCGACGGTGGATTCGCAGCGGCTTTTTCGATTGCATCCTTGTTCTGTTCCGCAGATTTTTGAATGTCGCGGTTCAAGGCCTCCTGTTGTCTGGCAAGATCCGCGGCCTTTGCTCGCGCGTCGGCAGCCGCCTGCTGGTTTTGTATCTCCTTTGCCGCGGCCTCTTGATGTTTCTGCAGATCCTCGACGTTGCGAATCAATTTTTGTAACTGTTCGGCAGTTTTCTGGGCCAGTGGATCGCGGAGCGCCTCCGACTGTTGCATCGCCTGTTGAAGCTTTTCGCTCGCCTGGGCCTGATCTCGCGCCGCCCGATGCAGTTGTTGTTGCTGTGCATCCTGCGGCTTCATTGCATCAACAGCGTCCTTCTGTTTTGCGGCGGCCTCCGCAAGATCTCGAGCCGCCGCCGCCTGCTGCTCGGCATTCGCAACGGCTTTATCATGCTGAAGTTTCTGCAATGCTTCGCGAGCCTGCGTAATTTCCGCCACCGCGCGATCGGCTGCCTCCTTGCGCGGGTCCCTCGTCCGCATTGAGATCTGCTTTTACCGCGTCGTCCGCTGCCGGCTGAAGCTGATCCTTTTCAATCTGCCGTACTTGTTTCGCCACGTCCTGCAATGGCGAATCTTTTGCATCTTCAACCGCGTGGGCCAGTTGCTTATCGGTTTGCGGCAGCTGGTCGACCGCCTGATCCAGTTGCTTTTTATGCCAGTCCTGCAGGGGTTGGTTCACATCTGTCTGTGTCGCCGGTTCGATCTGCTGTTGTTCCTGAGTCAGTTGATTGATCGCCCGCTGGATCGCCAGATTCAATTGCTCGCCGAGCCGTCGATCCTGGCGATCTTGAAAGTGCAGGGAATCGCCGCGCTCGATCGTCATCGTTTGCTGGTGCGACAACCCCGATTGCGGATCCGGATCGCGATTGTCCCAAGCCTCAAGTTGATACGTGATTGTTTTGGCTTGCTTAATGCCTGATGCCTTAAGCACCTCGGCAACGGATATCACAATCGGAGGCCCCGCGACGGTTCGGCCGCTGGGTCGTTTTAAAACCACGGGGATAGTTCGGACCGGCTGATCGTCGACCTGCACAAGGGCAGCGATTTTGACAATAGAAAAGTCGTCTGTCGCGATATATTTGACCGGCACCTCATCGGTCACGCCCACCGTAATGTGCGGCTCTGGAGCCTGAATGACAACGCTCGGCGGTTCATCGGGAATCGCGACGATGCTGCGCGATTTTTCGCCGTGGTTGGTCAAGCCGAATTCATTCAAAAGCTGAATGCGATAGCCACACGAACGGGTAACCGTAAATTTCGCCTGCACGCCGCCTGCGACTTCCTTGAATGGCAATGTCGTTCCATCATCGAGAACGATCTGACTTTTATCGCTTACTACGGGTGATGACGGATCTACGGTCAGTGTCACGCGGGTACCAACCAGTGCATGAATCGTGCCATCCTGGCTGCTGACAACGGATGCCGTCATGCCTGTGTAAGCGGGGTAGTCGCAGCGGATCTCGATGCTGTTGATCGTGGGCAGCGGATGCACGATCGCGTTAAACCAGCGTGAATCACCGTTGTCGCTCATCACACGGTAGGCGAAGGTTTGCTCAACATCGTCGAAATGGGAAGCGTATTCATGTGCGGCGATCGCCGGCATCGAGTCTGTAAGCTGCAGCGCGCTGTCGATTTTGCGCACGAGATTGACATGGCGATTCGCACTACTGAAATCCAGCGATAAATGGGCGGTGATATCCAGTGAATCGCCCTGCGTGAGCGTAATATCGCCGGGCGCGACAGCCACTTTATCGAACATTGCGGGGACGGTGTTTTGCCAGGGCAGTATGACGTGGTACAGGCCCGCGAGCGTGGTATGCGATGTCGAAGGCGTGACTATGAGCGTGATCCATGTAATCAGTACAGGGGCGAGAAGCCCCGCCCATCGCAATACTTGATTTCGGGACACCACTTTCATGGGTTCGATACGGGCAGCATCGACTTTTGCCTGAGCGAACAAATGGGCTATCAGACCAGGTGAGCCGCGAAAGACGGGGTTGCGCTCAGCTGCCAATTCCACAGTACTGCTGAGCCGCTCGTGCAGATCAGGAGAAGCGCGTTCGACGCGAACCGCCGCATGCGCCAGGTCTGGGCCGTTGCAGGGCAGGGAGCAGATAGCGAACAAGCGATGCGATCACCATTGCCCAGGCAATCGAGGCAAAAATGACACGAAGCGTCGCAGGCATTTGCTGGAAGGTGCCCAGCAGCAAAGCCGCTAAAAGGATGGCAATGAGGCTGACGGCAACCACCTTGCAGGCCGCGATGATCGCGTTGCATTTCCACTGGCGATGAGCCACCTGTTGCAGGGAGTCATTGAGCTGATCGGGTATCGCGGCGGACGAATAGTTTTGCGGTAGTGCGGTCATGGCAATATTCCTTGCGAGGAAAGTCCGAAACGCGCATAAGGCGGCCATTCTTACTTACTCAAACTAATCCGCCGCGTTTTCGCAGAATCCATTCCGCAGTGATCAAGATGACAAAAACGGCAAAACAGATCCAGTGCGCGGTCCTGGTTCGCGGATCGTCCGGGTTGGTGAAAAGTCCGGCCTGGACGATCTGCACCTGAGTATGATCGATGACTGGAAGGCGATTGGCCAGCACATCAAAATAAGATCCGTCCATAGCAATGCCTGAGCCCGCCTGTAGCGATGGATTCCATATGCTGCGGGTCGGCATTGACGTCGCGGTCTTCGAGCGTGGCATTGGGGGAGACTTCTATCCTCAATGTTTTTTGCGCCGCTTCAACGGTGTTGTCGGCATTCAGGAGTCGCTCGGCCTGCCCCCCACTAACGCGAAGGTAAAACAATCCGGCAGGAAGGGTCATGCTTCCCCGATAAATACCCGCGCCTTCAGAAGGGGCTTCAGTCATGCTGGTTTCACCGGCAGGCGAATGGTCCTCACGCTCGGCGACGATCTTAAATGAATCACCCGCCAACGGTGAAAAATTTTCCCCCAGCACGCGGGCGGTAAGAACTATCGGTTCGCCTCCGATGTAGTTGCGTTTCTCAGCGCCGAAGCGGACGAATCTGCCACCGGCAGGGAGATCATTCCCGACCGCCCAGCGGACCACCTGGCCCCAGAACCGGCGATGGGCATCTTCAATGTGGGAATCGTCGCCGGGGGTTTGGACATAGCGAAAACGCCAGGTTTGTGGACTGGCCAGATACAGGACCCGACCCAGTCCCGCATTCATGCTTGAGAGCAGTGCGTGCCGACGGGTGAGTTGGTAGGCATCGAGTGCGTCTGCCGCAGGCGCGACATTGGCATCAGTCGAAGCGACATCCTGAATTGACCAGATGACGGTGGCAGCGGGGCGGGCAGCGGTCTGCTCGCTGTGCCAGTACCAGAGCGGAAGGTTTGCCCAGATTTGGGCGTTGGTCTCCGCGTCCTGGGAAAGCTGGCCGAGGATCGAATCGGTTCCATCCGGCGCGAGAGATGGAGAAAAACCATGCAGGAGCTGATCCTGCAACTGATCGGGGGCCCATGGACTGGCTGACAGGTCTACCGGCAATATTTCCGCCAAGGGTGTGCCGGCATAGCGCATCGGCATATTGCGTTGTCCGGCCAGCAAAACCAGCGCCTTTACACTTCCGTCACGGATTGACCGGGTGAGATTGATCTGTTGATCTTCGGTTAATTTTTCAGGCGGTACATCGCCCATGATGACAATGTCGAAGGCCGACCATTGTTCAGGCGTTTGCGGAAGGATCTGCGCATCGATTTTGCCTTCTTCGCGAGAAGGGTCGGCAAGCACGCCATCAGGCGATTCCACATGTTCGATATGACCCGGGCTCAACAAAACCACCTGTAGTTTCACGCGATGATCGCGCACGAGATAGTTTCGGAGAAACTGGTATTCCCAGCCTGGCTCGTCTTCAACAATCAAAACATTCAGCCGATCTTTCTTTACAGCTACCTGAACCAACTGACTGTTGTTATCCGCAATCGCCTCTGCTGGGACAGGATGAATCCGCACCGTGTAGTTGTAGAGCCCTTCACGCGGTGGTCGATCGGTCAGGCGCAGACGCTGCTTTTCCTGATCGGTGCGAGCGCGGATCGTGCGGGTATCGACCACCTGATTATCGCGAGCCAGATCGATGATGACATCCTGCTCGCGCAGCGCGTTGAGACGAATCACCGGGGATACAACCACTTGATCTTCAGCATAAACCCAGTCGGGGGCGTCGACGTGGTCGACGGCGGCATCGCGAACAAGCTCGTGCGAGCCGAGGCACAGTGAGAAAACCCGCGTCCCCCGGGAGGAGAGAAATCTGGCCGGTATTTCTGGTTCACTGCCTGCGTTTTGCTGACCGTCAGAGACAATCAGAACGGTTGAATCCGCCGCTGACTGTTCGCAAACCAGCTTGAGGGCCGCAGAAATATCCGTGCTCGGCGCATCGGGCGTTGTCAGCACCTTCCGCATCATCTCTTGCAGATTGTTCTTCTCCGGCGTGGCGATTTGCGTCCGATCACCGAACGGGATAACCTTTATATCCTGCCGATTCATGATCTCAGGCAGGCCTTTCAACTGGTGATTTGATTTGCCGGTAACAGCAGCCAGCGCCAGTGCCGCGCGATCCATCTCGGACACTCTTGCGAGTGCACTTTGCAGGCGCGGATCACTTCCATTTTGAGCCAGAAACTTACGCGAAGCGTCATCAGCAATCGCAGACAATTGGGTAATGGCGGTCGCCAGTTCGTCGTGCAAGAGCTGCCAGGGGATTTCGGCGTTTTGTTGCAACGAGGTCTCTGTCTCGGCTGTCACCGGCCACTGTAGCGCTGCCCAGCCGATCAGCCCGATCGCAGTAAACAACAGCAGGACGCAAAACGCGGGAATCGCGGAACGAGCAATCGCGACCTCAAGCGGTCGCGAGTGAATAGCAGCAAAACGAGCCCGACCAGCACCAGCAGCGCGATTATGAGCTTGAGAATCTGTGCGAAAGCCGATCGCTGTTGAGATTGGATTACGATCAAAGCTCTGTCGAGTGCGTCGGCGGCGGAGGCTATGGTGGCAGGTAAGTCCTGCGCGCTCTGTTTCACCTGCGCGTTCTGGTCCAGATCCGCCCCAACAGCCAGAAGGTCGGAACGCCACGCAGACAGATGCGTCGCAACAGAAGGGTCGTTGCGGTCGGCATCGGATCGAAGCGGACCCAAATCCTGTTGAAGGGCGGAGAGGCGCTGGCAGTCTATTGTTGAGCTATCGGGCAAAAGATCGCGAGGCAAATAACCCAGCGCATCTGCCCACGCCAGGCGTTCCTGATCGGTTGCCTGCGCGTCCTTTTGTTTCATCGAAAGGCTTCGATCCAGCAAAACGTAGAGGGTGCCGTTTGAATGAGCAGTGTAAACCCATTGCCGGATCGGACCCAGAAGGAGCACGATTACCAGCAGAATAAGGGCAATGCGAATGCTCGTCAGGGCAATGACGATTTTTCGGGACGCAATTTGTTTTTGTGAACTGTAGAGATACACAACCGCGACGGCGGCAATTACCGCGCTCATATAAAGTAGCCACGGGCTCAACACGGGATTGATATCAAAGGGGCGCGGCGCAACGGCTTGTGCCAGGAGGATGGGATCCAGAACTGAAGTCAATCGCTACGCCTTTCGTCGATCAAAAGAGGTTAGAAAGAGCCGGGCAACAGTCCGGCACCGGCCACATCCACACGCCTGTGCGCCGTCACCAGTCGATAGGTTAAAAACGTCTCCAGCAGCAGATTGAGAAGCAGGACGCCGGCTAATATTCCCCAGATTTCCGGAGGCTGGCCTCTGCGACGAAGGATATCAGGGAGGTCCGCGCTGGTAATGACGGGCAATGCGGGCGACAGATATTTTGCAGACTCGAGCCAGGTCAGGTCGCTTGAATCCAGTGCGGTGGGATCAAGTTCGGTGTGATCGATGTTGACGCCGTAGTAAACAGTCGGGATTTCCGGCGGAGAAAACTGCAGCTTGTAAATACCCGGTAGAAAAGTATCGGCATCAGTCAGCATCCACCGTCCGTGGTTGAAAGTGGCAGGTCGCGTGACGCTGGAATTGTCCGGCAGGGTGATTTGAACGAAGTTCACCGCGGGATTGGCGGGGCCGGCCCATTCAATCGGCTGGCCTGCCTCGATTCCGCCGTTCTCCAGTCCGTGCATGCTTGCAGCACAGAGGCGATAAATTGTCTCGTTCACCAGCGGAACAAAGTTCGGCATCAGGTTCCAGTTGTTCCAGGATCCGTCGACGCTGCTGGCCCAGATATCAATCATGCCGCCGCTGATGCCCATGGGACGCTCCATCACCAGCGGATCACCGTTTCCCGCTGAGAGAATTGTCGACGTGTCCGCAGGTTTCATCGCCCACCACTTTCGCGTGAGGGCTCCGACTAACGCGTTGTGCTCATCACTGGCAACAAGCTTAACGATCGGATTGTTCGCATTTTTCACTTCAAGTCCGCTGGGAGCATTCGGGCTGCTCATCATGCGGTGAACCTGTGCCGTGAAGAGACCGGCCATCTGTTTTTCAATGGTCGCCTGCTGCGTGCGTGGCCCAAGAATGATCCACAGGCCGCGACCGGATCGAGTGTAGTCCGCCAGGCGATCGCGCAGCGAACCGGGTAGTACCGGAAGGTCGTTGAGAATCACAACGCGATAGTCATCCAGCCGCGTCGTCATCGCGCCGGCGATGCTGACGATGCTGGCTTGTACAAGCGAAGGATCACTGGGCTGCATCGCGGCCGCGAGAAACCGGCTGGACTTATAGGAGCCCGCTTCGCTGAGTTGGCCGTCGATCACTAGAACCGGAATGCGATCGAGCACATTGGCGGCAGCCACCGCGCTATTGTCGGCGATAAGGGCATCGTCGGTGTTGACGGATACCTTGATCCAGGTGGAGCCTGCCTCGCTGAGGCCCGATGGCAGATCAAAGCGAATCGAAGCGGAAGATTTCACCTGAAGGGGAGGGACCGGCTTGGTATCAATTATCTTGTTGTTCACGATCAATTGAGCTGTCAAACCTCGAATTGGTTTTGAGCCGGTGTTGGAAATCTCGGAGGTAATCTGCAACGGGCGGTTCACACCTAGAATCGCCGGTTCGATGGCAGGTGGGCCAACCGATGCGTTGCTCATCTCCGCATCGGGTACGATCGGAAAAACATGGACGGCGGGTTGGTCGAACTGATTCGCCTGACCCACCACAATATTCCACAGCGCCACATCTTTAATGTGCCAGTTGGATCGCTGCTGATCGGACATCACAATGATGGTTTTGTTCGCGCTGCGACCATTGGCGAGAAGTTGCCTGGCAAGATTGATAGCCTCAGGAATCGAACAATCCGTCGTCCCTTGCTTCTCCTCTATTAACTGCTGCCGAAGCTGAGTAATGGAACTCGAATCGCTTATTCGGACCGGACGGTCGATCAAAGCGCGTGGCTTGTGTTCGGCGTAAACTACTGAAATCGAATCCGTTGATTTCAGTTGATCAAGAAGCGCGGACGTATTAATCACCGCCTGATCGAAAACCGTTTTCCCCCGGGCCATTCGACCGGTCGAAAGCGAATGATCGATCACAACGGCCACATCGACTGGAGCATCGGTCCATTGCCTGGGGATCCAATCGCCTTGCGGCAGGCGAGGCCTCGCCAACAGCAAAGCAAGCACCAGGATCGCCAGCATGCGGAGCATCATCAGCAGCCAATGCTCGACTCTTTTTTTCTGTTTCATCTGCAGCGGCGACATCCGCAGGAACTGCATGGCTCCCCATGGGATCGGTTTTGTCTTTTGCCGGTGCAAAAGGTGTATCAATACCGGGATCGATACAGCCAGCGAGCCCAGAAGTAGGGTCGGCATCAGCAACATCAGATCCCCGGTAATGCTCTGGAAATTCTTGCAACGT
This sequence comes from uncultured Phycisphaerales bacterium, assembly GCA_963792535.1. GTDB lineage: Bacteria > Planctomycetota > Phycisphaerae > Tepidisphaerales > Tepidisphaeraceae > CBDAQA01. Next base: position 198,106 of record CAWBWQ010000002.1, on the reverse strand, counting down.
CTGCGTAAAGCGATCGAATCATCTTTCCCCCCGCTGCGCCAGATACATCGTCAGCGCGTCGTCAAAAGGCCGAGAGGTATCCAGCAAAACATGACTGACATTCATCCGGCTGGCGGCCAGACGAATGGTGCGCAGATGTGCAGCCACGTTTTCCAGATACGTAGTCCGCATGTTGGCTGGGTCGAGTCGCAGGCGATCAGTATTCTTCTCCAAGTTTTCAAACAGGCTCCATTTGCGGAACGGAAAATCCAGTTCGTCGTGTGCCATCACCTGGAGCAGCATAACCTCGTGGCGTTTGTGCCGAAGATGATGCAGTGACTCGATCAATTGCTTCGCATCGTCGAACAAATCACTGATGACAATGACTAGTCCGCGCTGGGTAATTCGCTCTGCAACATCGTGCAGCAGCGGCGCGATGCCGGATTCTTCCTTTGCGCAAGTTGCATCCAGTGTTTGGAGTATCCGCAGCAGATGAGAAGGGGATGATCGCGGCGGAATGAAGTCGCGAACCTTGTTATCGAAGGTAATCAGTCCGGCAGAGTCTTGCTGGTGCAGAATGAGATAACCCAGACAGGCGGCGATGAACTGGCTGTAACGTAATTTGCTCAGCGCGTCTTCCTGGCCCTGATAGGCCATAGACCCGCTGGCGTCGAGCACGAGCGTTGCCCGGAGGTTAGTAGTTTGCTCATACTGCTTGATGTAATAACGTTCGGTTTTTGCAAATGCGCGCCAGTCAATGCGTTTCACATCATCACCGGGCACGTACTGGCGATGTTGCGCGAAGTCGAGTGCCACGCCAATATGTGGCGAACGATGCAAGCCTTGCACATATCCATCCATCAATTGCCGCGCGATGAGTTCCATCCTGCTGATTTTCGCCAGTTTTTCGGGGGCGAGAAGCCACGAGACGGTCGGACGCGTGTTGGTGGTTGTCGACGACATTAGTGTTTCACCCAGCGGACTGGAATGCGACTACCCGACCTGAAAGTTTCAATATCGTACTCGAAACAGAAAACCCGCTGAACCTCGTCTTCGCGTTGATGTTGGTGATTTGCACCTTGTTCTCTCCTGAAATGCGAACCAGCTTGCGCAAAGTCGAGACTATGATGCGTGAACTTTTGGAATTTCCTTAAGCAGCCGATCGATCAATCGATCGCTATTCATCCCCGCGGCCTCAGCGCTGAATGTGGTGAGGATGCGATGCCGCAGCACTGGATGCGCGACGGCGGCAACGTCATCCGTGGTGACATGCACGCGGCCATGCAGAATCGCCCGCGCCTTGCCCGCCAGAATCAGGTAGATGCTTGCCCGGGGCCCAGCGCCCCACTGCACCAGTTCATTTATGAAAGCCGGCACGCCTGCCTCACCGGGCCTGGTAGCGCGCACCAGGTCGCGGGCATAGACATAAACGTGCTCCGCTACCGGAACCCGGCGGACCACCTGTTGCAGCTGTTGGATCGTGGCGCCGTCAAGCAGGCGGGATAACTCGGCTTTATAGCTGGTTGTCGCCTGCTTCATGATCTGAATTTCGTCAGCCGGGCTAGGATATCGAACGACCGTTTGGAACATAAATCGATCGAGCTGCGCTTCAGGCAGCGGATAGGTGCCTTCCTGTTCGATGGGATTTTGCGTCGCCAGCACAAAGAACGGCTCGGGCAGCTCGTAGGTAGTCTCACCGTTGGTAACCCGATGCTCCTGCATCGCTTCCAGAAGGGCAGCCTGGGTTTTGGGCGGCGTTCTGTTAATTTCGTCGGCCAGCACCATATTGGCAAAGATCGGCCCACGCACGAACCGAAACACGCGCTTGCCGGTGCTACGATCCTCCTCAATCACCTCTGTACCTGTGATATCCGAGGGCATGAGATCTGGTGTGAACTGAATTCGCTTAAATGGCAAATGCAGCACATCGCTGATGGTCTTTACCAACAGAGTTTTAGCTAAACCGGGCACGCCCACCAGCAGAACATGCCCCTGGCAAAACATGGCGGTAAGTACCTGCTCGACAACCTCGGACTGACCGACAATGACCTTGGCCAGTTCCTGGCTCATGGTTTTATATGCGTCGGCCAACTGCCGGACCGCCAGCAGGTCGGTATCAGGCACTTGCGGGGTGGACCGGGTGGAGTCAGACATGCACAAGCTCCGGGAGGTAAGACCGATTAATGAGCCCATGCATCAGCGGCTCGGGTGGAATCGTATCTGATACTACCAATGCGTGACAGCACTGTTGAGGGCGCGTCCAACTTGGTGCAAGGCAGAGGATATTTCTGTTGCGTTGCAGCAAAGTGCGGCAGGTAACGCTTGCAAAAACCGCCGGCGGATTTTAAAATAACGCGTTGTTCAAATGGACTGGAGTGCCGCAACGCTGAACGCCGCTAACAACCGATCGCTTGAGCAGGTAAAAGTAGAACTCAAACAGCTCATCGTGGAAAATCTGGCTCTGGAAAACCTGACCCCCGAGGGAATTGGGGACGACATGGACCTGTTCGGGGAAAGCGGAATCGGGCTCGATTCGCTGGATGGAATCGAGGTCGTAGTTGTGCTGCACCGTCATTACGGGCTGGATGTGAAATCCATGCAGAAGAGCCGGGAAGTGTTTCAATCAATCAACACGCTCGCTCCGTACGTTCTTGAGCACGCGACCAAGTAGGGGCAAACCGGGCGGTCCGACAAAATAAGGTCTGGCATGAGGCGCAGCGGTGCATGGATTTCGGGAATCGGCGCGATCTCTGCCGCAGGCGCGGATATTCGATCAACCCTCGCCTGCTTCGCCGAGGGAACCCGGCGTTTTACCACCTCATTTCCATTTGAAACCGGTGTCTGTCAACCCGGTTTCATCGTTGATGCGCCGCTGCCCAATCCCGGGGGGCGGCATGAAAATAATCGAACCTTTCGACTAGCCATGCACGCCGTTCATCAGGCCCTGGCCGCTGCCGATTTACGATCAATCCCGTCTGGCGTTCGGGTGGGCATCTGCATGGGCACCACCGTGGGCTGCCAGCTAAATAGTCTCCCTTTCTATGCTGCCTATCGGCGCGCTGAGAATCCACCGCTGGATCGGGTTTACGACTTTCTCAGTTCCAATCTTTCACAGGCGATCGGCAAGGAGCTGGGCGTCACCGGTCCCCGGCTCACCATCGTCAATGCCTGCTCGTCAGGAACGGATGCTATTGGGGTTGCAGCGAGTTGGATCCGCGCGGGACTGTGCGATATCGCAATCGCCGGGGGGGCGGATGAAATGTACACGGTGCCGATGTCCGGATTCTGGTCACTAGGCGTGATGAGCACCGAGCCCTGCATGCCGTTCGATCGCGATCGAAGCGGGCTGAATCTCGGTGAAGGGGCGGGTATTGTCATCCTGGAATCTGATGCGTTTGCCTCGCAGCGCGGGAAAGAACATCAGTTTGAAGTTGCAGGCTATGGGTCGGCGTGTGATGCGTACCACCTGACGGCGCCGCATCCGCAGGGGCGGGGATTGCAGGCTGCAATCCAGGCGGCTTTATCGGAAGCGAACATTGATCCTCAACAGGTCGCTTTTATCAATGCCCATGGCACGGCCACCCTGGATAACGACCGCGTTGAAGCGAAGGTCATTCAAAAGATGTTTGGTTCCCAGGCAAAGGTTCTCTCAACCAAAGGGTACACCGGTCATACCTTGGGTGCAGCAGGGGCATTAGAGGCTGTTTTTACATTGCTTGGTCTGCGTGAAAGATGGATTCCCGCCAGTGCTGGTTTCAAAAATCGATCAGCGGACCTTGGCGTAAGTCCAGTCGCAGAAACTACGTCCATCGCCGGTGCATATGCATTGTCAACATCGCTGGCATTCGGCGGAAGCAACGCCGCGCTGCTTATACGCAGGGTCGATCAATCTGCGACTGACAGCCGTGGTTCTCGAACCATTCCCGAATCAGCACAAGCGGCAAAATATTTTGGTAAACCACTAAGTATTCTCGGTATTGGAGCAGTTACCCCGATTGGTAGAAAGCTCAGTGAAATTGCTTCGAATCTCTCTGCGTCAGTGGATAGCTCCGCAGAAGCCAGGCGCGTAAGCGATACCCATCTCACTATGGAACCTGCTTCAGCGGCGCAGCTTCGTCGGGCCGACCGGTTTACCAAGATGGCTGTCGCCGCGGCAAGCGATGCCTGGAGCGATGCCAAGTCGTCGTGCGTCGGCATTGCGCCGGAACGCATCGGACTGTTTCTTTGCTCGGGCTTTGGACCGCATTGCCGGGGCTTTCGATTCCTGGACGGGATCATCGATTCGGGTGATACCGCTGCCTCTCCCACAGATTTTTCGCATTCCGTGCATGGGGCGGCATCGGCATATATCTCCCGCTTGCTGGACCTTCGCGGTCCTTCGTTAAACACCACCGATTTTGAAATTGGTTTTGAAGAAGCAATCCGCGTTGCGCAATGCTGGTTGAATGAAGGCACCTGCGATCGAATTCTGGTCGGCGCGGTCGAAGAACTCGGCGCGGTTTTTGAATGGTGTGCGGGTCGCATGATCGAGGCCAATTCCCGCATCACCCCGGGCGAAGGCGCGATATTCTTTATGCTCGGTCGAGCGGATGCGGATCATCCACTGCGACTGGACTCGAATGCGATTCCCACGGAAGCAGATCTGGTGATCGTCGAACACCCCGTTGTTCTCCCTCGAAGTGTTGAAGTGCCGAATATAAACGCCCGTCAAAAGTCGACATTCACCCAAGCTTTTGGTCATTCCGCAAGCGCGTTGGCCTTCAACGTGCTCGCGGCAGTTCTGGCTCAACGAAGCGAATCGTCTATTGACACAGCCGCGATATTGCGGACATCATCCGAGGGCCGTTCTGTTACTCTGTATCTGGAAAAATAACCATGCCCGACACTCCTTCGCTCGAGTCCATCGAGCAGATGCTCTGCAACGAACTGCAACCTCAGACTCCTGAAAAAGTCACACCGCAAAGCACGCTTGCATCTATCGGCGTTGATTCACTGAAGCTTGTGTCGCTCATCCTGATTATCGATCAGAAGTTCGGTGTAAACCTGATGCAGATTGGTATGACGCCTGAGGACATGGTCTCGGTTGCCACCCTGGCGGCGGCGGTTCGAGCGGGGTACGCGGCTTGAAGTTTTCAATCTGGTACTCTCGCAATCGCCGATATTTAAATGGGATCGATTACGTTGTCGGTGCGCTCCATCACACGAATAAAAAAGCAATTGGCAATGGCGCAACCTCGCAGGCGGTGATCGAACTGGTTGGTCGTCTGGATGAAAACGCACTGCGATCGGCACTGGACCAGATCTCAGCACGGTTTCCACTTCTGCATGGACACGCCGCACGAGACTGGTTGAACCTCGCGCCCTATTGGAAAGTGCCGCGAATGGCAGAACAAACGCGCGATAGCGCTAAGCGTGTCGGACCTCCAGAGCGGCTGCGACGAGGAGGCAAACCAACTGTTGGCGGACCACGTCAACAGGCCAATGGAATCTGACAGCCAGCATATTCGATTTCTGCTGGTGCGGGTTGGGAAAGAAAAGTCGTACCTCGGACTTCAGTTCGATCATCGCCTGTTTGACGCCTATGGAGCCGAGACGTTTTTTCGACTGATCGATGAGACATCTCGTGGTCGGCTGGATGAAGTGGCGTCAAAGATCAAAACGACGGAACCGGCACATCTGGATCATTGGAAGCGGCGTTTTGCTTCGGGAAAAATACTCAATCGGCTTCTGGTGAACCTGCAGAAAAAAGATGTTCGCGCGCTGGCAATGCCGCCGGCGTCGAGTCGAAAGATCTGCCTGTTGCACGAGAGTCTGACGGTCGATCAGACTGTCGCGCTGAACAAAAAAGCGTTCAGTGAAATTGGTGTGCCGATCTTGTTACCCTCCGCGGCGGCGCGCGGTGGCCGCCGTGCAGCTGGCGATTCCGACTATGCCCCTGGATGGGTCGCAATATCTGCTTTTTACTTCCACCAACTTGCGCGCGCCGGGGATGAATGGAGCTCGATATTCTTCAATCATTTTTCGTTTGTTTATTTTTCGGCTCCGACTGAGGAAAAGCAAACCATTCGCAGCGTCGCATTAGCATTACGCGATCAGTTCTTTCAGCATATCAAGGACAAGATTCCCCATGCGATGCAGGATGCCGCCGCCCTGGGTCGCATTTTTCCCCGGCCGATCGTAGGGAAGGTGATTAATTCGATGTTCAAAGGGCGGATGTGTTCATTTTATTTTGCGTGCCTGAAAGAAGCCGGGTTCACCGGCACAAGCTTCATGGGGAATGAAGCTGTAAATCTCTATCACACACCGCTGGCTTTCGCGCCGCCGGGATTAAACTTGTGCATGACCTTTTTTGCCGGGCATTTCAATCTGGTCTTGTCTTATGTCGAAGGCGCGATAGACGAACCGGTTGGCGCGAAATCATGCTGCGATTCAAATCCTCACTGGTCGAGACCTAGACAAGTGATTTCGCCCGGGCGATTTTACCGCTGGGTGTTCTGGGCAGCGCATCGGTTTGAACGAACTCCACCGGCACTTTAAAAGCGGATAATCTCTGGCAGCAAAAGGTGCGCAGGTCAGACAGCAGCATTGCGGCATCCGTCCCTTTGGCGATCACCACGCGCGCGATGGGTACCTGTCCAAACTGCGGATGCTCTCGGCCGAGTACCATGGATTCCGTTACACCGGCCATCGTATCAATCACCTGTTCCACCTCTTCGGGAAAAACTTTCATCCCTGCGCAGATCAACACGGTTTTGCTGCGGCCAAGGATAAACAGCCGACCCGATTCGTCGAGTCTTCCAAGATCACCGGTATGAAACCATCCATCATCGGTGCAGCTTTCCCGCGTCCTCCACGGCGAGAAGTAAGCGTCAAACATACCCTTGCCCTTGATGAACACCTGGCCGATGCCTGTCGCATCCGCCTGGTGAATTCGCAGCTGATAATCCGGCAATGCCTTGCCCACCGAATTAATGCTGTCGTCGGTCGGCTGCACATTAATAAATGGCAGACCGATTTCGATAATTCCATACGCCTCGGCGGGGATGAAACCGAATTTGGTTCTGAAGGCCTTTGAAACTTCGCTCGGCATTTTCATCGACGTGCTGATCGCCAGCCGCACTTTCGCCAGCGATGCCGATGGCACCGCAGCGGATAGCCCCAGCAGGTGATAATGCACCGGAGAAGCATAGATGAAAGTGATCGCGTTCCTGTTCGCGGCTGTGAGGAGGGAAAAAGGGAAGAACTGGTTGGCGACGACAATCGTCGACCCCTTGCGAAGAAACAGAAGGATTGAAACCACGAAGTGGTAACTCATCGCAAGTACCCACAGAATCACGTCATCGTGTGTGATGTTGAGCCCTTGGTTGGCGGCATCCGTGCGATCGAGGATCGATCGATGCGAAAGAACAACCCCTTTGCTTTCACCGGTCGTCCCTGAAGAAAAACGAATAAATGCCGCCCCCATCTCCCGGCAATTCGCGTCGGAGGTACCCGTCGCTTGTCTGGACTGCCAATAAAAGATATCGGTCAGATGTTCAGCAGTCGGCATGTCGGCGGACCGCTTGATCCTGAAATGCAAGAGCGTCCCGTGCACGTCGATTTTCTCGAGGGTTTCCCGCACTTCCGCCTCGGTAATGCTGTCGGCGACGGGAACAACAGCTACTCCGCAGGCGAGCAACGCAAGCGACCCAATAACGTAATCAATTCCATCCCCGCAATGAAACGCGATGCGCTGGCCCGGGCCTAATTCGCGGGTTTTTAAAATGGCGGCAAGGCCGTCCACTTGCTCAAGCAACCGCGCATAGGTGATGCTGCGATCACCATCGACAATGGCTGTTTTAGCGCCATGATCTGCGGTTTCTCGGGCTATGGTTTCGACGATATTCATGCTGTTTCTTTCAACTGCATCGACGCCGCATGTGCTTCATCTTTGCCAAACCACATCGCCAGCCTGTAGACAATGCATCCGAGTACAAGTGCAGATGGCAACGCAACCAGATGCGCGCCGACAATCCACGTCACATGTGGATGTGCCGGGGAGCGCACCACCCATCTGCCGACGCGAACACATAATTGCGGCACAACTTTCGGCATGCTGGCAACAGCACAGATGAGCGCCGCTACTTTGTTCAAATGCAGTCGTACTGTCACGTATGCAATTGCAATTGCGCCCCACGGCCACAACACGATTCCCATGATGATGCTTAACGCGACCGATACTGCCAGACTGATGGCGCACCAACTTTCGTGCGTGGGTTGCCGCATCTGAGATTGAGGTAACTCAATTGATTGATGCGGGATCGGAAGCATTTGCCGAAGCATCAGCCGCGTGTGCAGCATGGAAATGCGAAGGTTATCTTTCACTGGATCAAAAGCTGAAACACGCTTCTCTGCTTCAGGATACCACACGCGAATCGGCACGCTGAGCACTTTGAGACCAGCCCATAATCCACGGGTGACGATCTCCATTTCAAAATTATAGAAGTGGGATGCAAGTGCAGTTGCAGCACCGAATTCAGGGGATAAGCCCTGAACCCGCTTTGTGTATCCCGCGCACTTCCGCCTGCTTCAAGGCGAATCCACAGATCACTGAATTCCCGACCAAAGCGGCTCCGTCCGGGCATGTAACCTGTAACTTGATCGCGATATCCGATCAATATCGTGTCAGGAGAAAGCAGCGGAAAAAACCTTGGGATGTCTTCGGGAAAGTGTTGGCCGTCTCCGTCCAGTGTGATGAAATACTCGGCGCCGTTGTCGGCAGCATATTTGAAACCCGAACGAAGCGCTTCGCCTTTTCCCCGGTTGGTCGTGTGCCGGATCACCGTCACATCCAATGGCTTGAGTAACTCGGTCAAATTCGCATCGGTGCTGCCGTCATCAATCACCAGTACATGGCTGATGTGCTGGCGGCATCGATGTGCGATGTCGAAAATTGTTGCAGCGTTATTGTAAACCGGGATGCCGCACCAGATGGAAGGATTACTTTGCACGTTGGTTTACAATCGTATTCGCTTTATGTTTCCAGCGATTGCCTTCCGCGCCGCCTTCTCAACTCACTTCATGCCGCGCGTGGAATGCCGCTGCAAGATGGCGGGACATTCCGGTTGTCGATTGATTCCACGGGAAATCGGTCAAACCCTCCACGGCCTGTCCGATACCTACGGCAAAGCAAATCGATGTTGCACCATCACTGCAGACGCAGAGCATCCCGGCCGCCTCGTGGTTTTCCACCATGGCAACTGCATGCTGAATCAACGCATTTGACGGCGAGGAATCCGCATGAATATGAAGCGTTGGTCCTGTCAGGCTCAATGCGATGGCCACGTCGCTCAGCGCGCTGGTAGGCAGGGTATAAACGAATAAGTTCGCCCGGCCCAGCGAGCGGCCCTGATCGGCATAGTCCTGAAAATAATCATAGTCGGCTCGAAGCACGCCTGCGTATCCCATGCCAAGCACGCCAACGTGTTGAGGATTACTTTTCTCCCAACCCGCCCCGTTCATCGCCAACCGCGTGGTAATCAACAGTGATCTTGCATCATCCGTCATCCTGGCGAAGTATTTGAAATTTACGCCAGCCATGGCGTTCATTTCCTTCGCGAAGGAGGGCGCGATCGCGGGCTCAATTTCGCAAATACCGTCGCAACCGATAAACCCAAAATTCTCTCTGGAAAACCAGGCGACAGCACAGATGGAAGCAGCAGGACAGGTTGATCGAGCGATAATCCGTTTCGGTTCATCGCGCCAGCCCAGGAGCAGGCTTGTGTTCACGCCGCCAAAGCCTGAATTGGTAGAGAGGGCAATTGGCTGATGCTTCAGATGCACTGACGTGGTAGTCGCCCAGCCGAGCGCGTCTGGATCTGGCGCTGAAAGGCCAACAGTGGGAGGAACCGTGCACGATCGCATTGCCTGTTGGGTAATCAAAATCTGGACGAGGCCCGCTGCTGCCAGTGTATGGCCGGTTCCCCCTTTAATGGAGAAAACCGGAACGGGTGCCCGGAGCGCCAAAGCAAACGCCCGCAGTTCCATCGCATCGTTATAGATAGTTGCAGTGCCATGGGCGGCAATGAAATCGATCTGATCCGACGGGATTTCGGCCATTTTGCAGGCATTCGCTATCGCCCGTGACAAACCGCCCGCGGCGCGATCAGGTGCGGTCATATGGACTGCATCCGAGGTGCTTGACCATCCCAAAATGCTCGGTGAATTCCCGTCGGCAAGCTTCGAATCCGCGCGCGTGACCAGTGCCCAGGCGGAGGCTTCGCCCAGCGACAAACCGCAGCGATCGGCATCAAACGGGCGAGCAGGGATATCGCAGAGTGAAAGCAGCGTTGAGAAGCCTGAATAAACGAATTCAGAAATCGCATCGCAGGCGATGACTAAGACGCTTGATGCCGAACCATGCTCGACCATCCGGGCCGCACGCGCGATAGCGGCGGTGGACGAAGTGCACGCTGATGACAGAACCATCGCGGGTCCTTCAAGACCCAGCAGGTGCTTCAGATATTTTAGCAGGAGATGCGGGCTGGCATTTTCAATCAGCTCCGGCTTATTTTCCAAGACTGATCTTTCGATCCATTCTACTTCGCCTACTGTGGTCGCGAGGATGAGCGGGGTTTGCGGGTCGAGCTTGCCGGCGAGCGGCAAAAGCAATTGTGTAAGCATGGCCCGGGCGCGCGTTGATTCGCTTGGGACATGCAGGTCTGGAATGATTGCAAGCTTCTGAGGGATCGGCTGTGGTCGGTTGAATATGGGTGAAGATGTGATGGCGGTTTGCCCGGCCATTAAGCCATCCCAGGTGGCTTTAACGCCCCAGCCGTAGGCAGTGATTAAGTCAAAGCGAGCTATGACGGCTTTCATCGGGCCGCCCTGAATTCACCATCAAGCCAGCGCCGGCGACAGGATTCGAGTAGCGGGGGAGGAGCTATTAATGGCAAACCTGATTCGTCAATAAACATCTGAACGGTGTAACCGCTGGCGGCCAAAGTTCCTTTATCGTTTCGAACTTCGTATTCGATGTTAGATCGTGCGCCTTCGGTCCAGATCAGGCGAGCGACAATTGATATCTCCTCACCGAGCAAAAGAGGCGCGAAATAATCCACATGAAGTTGTACGATTGGCGCTTTCAGGCGTTCGCGATGGAAGTCGGGGTAATCCATGCCGACCAAACGGCCGAGTTCTTCATTTCCCTGTTCGAATAACTCGGCGTACCGCCCGTGCCAGACGATGGCCAGCGCATCGACCTGGCTGAAGCGCACGCGGTGGGTAACGCGAACAACCACCGGCGCTGGAGCAGAAGGGTCAGCAGGAAAGTAACCGGCTTTTTGGCGACGAGGTGAAGTCACGCGCGATGCGCCTCCTGCCTTGCCTTGCATTCTACTGGGGGCATTGCTGTCAGCGAGATCTCAGCCCGGCGCTTTCCGGCACCGCTTACTTTCGCCTTGATGATCGATTGCCCTGCTGAATCAATCGTCATGTCGGCATCAATCAGCACTTCTTCGCCAGGAAGGATTGGCCCAACAAGCTTCGCGTTTTTTAGAGTTAACAGGTGCAGGTTTTGAACGTCGCGGGTGATCGCGCCGGCGAGCAGCACCGCCTGCACCAGGCATACGCCTGGCAAAATGGGGGCGTCGGCAAAATGGTCCTTCAGGATCGAGAAATCCGCTCTCAACTTAAGCGTTGCCAGGAAACCGCCCGGTCGCGGCTCGACGCTGAGCATTGATTTCAACTGAGTGCGTATGGAATTCATTGCATTTCGCCGATCGACCAGTCGCGGTTTTTGATAATCAATCGGTAATGGAAGTGGTAATTGTCCATGGTAATGCCACGGGGAAACAATTTTCCGCCACTTCCAGGCTCGTAGTCATAGTACCGTGCGCGCCAGCTTGCTCCAAAAAAACCACCGGCCTGCTTTTGCAGAAGAACGGTAGGGACCATGCCGAAGTCATAAACGAGCTTGCCCTCAGCCGTCTGCGAGGTAAAGCGCACGTTGGTCGGATAGATCTCGATACATGCAGAGGGGCTGGGAGCGGGATTGAGATAGATATGTGCGATATCGCGCCCAATAGCCAGCAAGATATCTTTGTGTTCCATCCACGGCCCGATCGCATCGCGAATCGCAAACTCGCCGTGGATTCCGCTAAGGTGGAAATAGGTAATGCCGGTCTGGTTCAAAGCATAAAGCTCGAACGTGCCGTCAGATCGATTAACGTTAAGCACACCAAGCATGACCAGATCATCGTGAAATGGAAACTGGAGAATTAGTGTGTCATCAGAAGTGAATTCCTCTGGCGTTTTATGTGGAAACTGCTGGCGAATTGCCTGCGGATCTGGTCGAACCAGGACCGGCAATGGCGGCCGCTGAAACGGCTCAGCGCGACAGCCAATCAGTGCAGTTAAGAGCAGCGCTAACGCAAGGAACGAAGTTGAACGAAGTTGAATCGATCGTCTGATCCATCGAGGGATTACCATTTCAGTCACTGCCATGTTCGACAGAGTTTAGCGCCAACTAATGTCCGTGGATAGTCAGGGGCGCTGGCTGTTTCGCTTGCCGCGTTCGATCTAAAAGGAAGCAAAGTCCCGGCAGGACGAATAAGGCGGTGGTGTAACCACCGAGCAGTCCGGAAGTAAGACTGACACCTACCAGCAGCAAGGCGGGGTGGCTGGCGAAGATCAACGCGGCGGTGCCCACAACGGTGGTCATCGCGCAAAGGTGAATCGACGCCATTCCCTGCCCGATAAGAGGCTCGTCATTTTCCCAGGCATACACCGCAAAAACCCCGTAATCGCTGGCTAGCGCCAACACGGCGATGGCAGCCACCACGGTGACCATGTTCATTGAAAAATGCATGACCGCCAACACCGCAAGCATGGCCAGGAGTCCAATGAACGCGGGGAGCATGATCAGGAAAGATCTGGTCAGGCTGCGCGTGAGCAGCAGAAGAAATGCAATGATGAACGCAGAACTGATGCCGACCAACAGACGGGTTTCGGAAACCGCTGACGTGGCAAAAGCGTCGGCTAAGGCGCGGCGCGAGACGACCTGCGCGTTTGATCTTCCGCGAAGCAAATCGTGGGCGCGTATCACATTTTCAGCTGTGTCGGGGAAGTATGTAAGGAATTGATAGTCGGTGCCGGACCTGGCGATAAATTGGTCTTCAATCGCTGAAATAATCTGCTGCGACTTATCGCTGTTTGGGGGCTGGGAAAAGGTTTGGAAAAAGGGTTCGAATGCGTCAGCGGCAAAGCCGTATGGTTCACCGGCGATGTCAAGGTTTCTGCGGAAAAGTTTGATTCGGTCGCTGGACCAGAATTGATCCCAGCGTGCCTGATTGGCTTGCCGGGTTGCCTGCGACGGCCAGAAACTGCTGAGCGAGACAAATTCACCGGGTTTAAATTTGTCGTGCAGTTGCTGATAGATTTCGTCGCTGGTGTTGGCAGCCTCTTCGCGTGTTTTGCCGGAAACGACAATCATTCCCATCTCCGCATCTGATCGTCCCCATGTCGTTTGAAAATCAGCTTCGTGTTGACGGATGACCGGGCTGATTCCGTCGAGTTGACTGATATCGGAATTGAAATTGGTTTTACATGCATACAGCAAAGCAACGACCGTCACGATGCAGCCGACAATGGTCATTGGCGCCATCAGTCGGCCCCATTGCCGAAGAGGCATTCCACTGCCCAGCAACAGAATTTTTCCGCCAGGTTTAATGATATGGGGCAGGACAAACAGAGCCGCGAGCAGTGAAAGGACCAGCGATGTGCTGGTCAACCAGCCGAGTTGGCGATAAGCCGGGATCGCTGAAAAGAGAAACGCGAGAAAAACACCGAGTGTGGTGAGGTGGCTGATGAGCAGCGGTTTGCGAATGCGCTTGAGATCGTTCTTTCTGTCTTTACTGGTTGATACGGCTGTATAAACGAAGATGCCATAGTCAACCGCGCTTCCGGCCATCGAAAGCGAGACGCCGATGACCATCATCGAGAGGTTTGGAAAGACCAGCGCAAAGCCCGATCGTTACGGCGATGCTGAAAAGCGGCAGAAGGAAGATTGATGCGACCCGCCAATCCCGTGAGACGAGCAGAAACAAAGCGAGGAAGACAAACCCGTTGACCATGCCGGCAAAACGTGTATCCGCCTGCATGAGTCGCTGGTTTTCAACGGTATGAATCTGAGCGCCAATCGGGATGATTTCGACACCGGGCGGAGCGCTGGCGGAAATTTTGTTTAGCTCCGTCATCACGTCCTGTGATTTTTTGAGGCTCGTGGCTGACGAGGCGGTTTCGAGAACCATCATCAGCTGGCGGCCGTCGCTATGAACGAATCGTCCTCCTTTAACGTCAACTTTATAGCCCATCCCCTTGCTGAGGGTGAAGAGCCGATCCAGAACACGTGTGTTAATGCCAAGCGGGTCGCGGCGCATGACCGTTTGAAAAAAGGATCCTTCGGGGCGGAGCAGCTGCATGTAGCATTCGCGCATGCGCTTGCCAAGTGCGGCTGGTTCGGTGGATTTTTCGACGGCTGCCAGGTCATCCTGATTGAGCAGTTCGCCGGCGTGATCCAGGAGCGCCATTACCTGATCGACCGCATCGGCCTCGGCAGGCGGATGTACGACACGCTTGATAAGATTGCGGTCCAAGTTTTTTTCGACCTCATCGGCTGCGGCGTACAGCTGCGAAAGGGAACCATCGCCTTTCACTCGGAACCAGAGAATAATTTTGCTGGCGAAGCTGGAATCGCGAAGAAACAGAACCGTTTGCCTCGCGTCGCTTTTTTCGGGCAGCAGAGGTTCAAGCGAACTGTCGACGCGTAGGCGTATCCACCCACCGACAGATAGAATGGCAAGCAGAATAATAACAGGGGCGATCCATGTCCGCCGATCCAAGTGTTCGGCGGCGTTCATCTTGGGGGAATCTCCCAAGTCGCGTTATCGATTGGCTGATTTAGGCGGATGCGGGAGTATTTGAGTGTGGTGGAATCACCGCTGGTTTCATTCACCACCATGGTTTGGATCTGCATTTGCTCCTTGCCGAAGGTAACTTCGATGTTTTTGACAAGCTTGGTCACCATCGTTCCGGGCTGCGGCACAAATCGCAACGAAAGGGGATTTTCGGCCAGCAGCAGCACGTCATAGCTTTTTTCCAGCACCTTGTAGTCGCCCAAAAACCAGGCTTGAATCTGCTCAGTGATCGCCTGAAACGTGGCGTCACCACCCACATGCATCACCTGCACCTTGTTTGTGTCCTGATCCCATTGTGTGATTTCGTCGGCGTTCACGCGGATGGCGTATTTGCTCGGCTCAGTCACGATCCAGATAACTTTGTTAGGCTTGGCCATCGCGAACTGACCTTTAATATTCAGTGTGTGCTTCAGCATCGCGAGGCGTTTTTGCTGAACAAAATCCGCCTGCATGGTGTTTACCGCAGTCAGCTGCTTTTGCAGATGCGCAAGCAACTCCCGGGGAGCGGGTTTCGGATCGGCGGCGGGCTGGGTTGCGGCAGGTACCGTCGCGGGCGCATCGGCGGCGAAACCGGCGGAGGTCCATCCTAGTGAAGCTCCAGCAATGGTGATCAGAACTTTGTTCATAAGTAATTTTCTACGCCGCGTATTCGTTGCTCTCATGTTTCTGATTTCGTTGGCGCCATCGCGTCGCTGGACCGCCAGACTTTTACCTGACAGGTCGCGATAAGCCGGCCATCTTCGTGGCGAACTTCCCCTTCGACAATACCGAAGTCGCCAAATCGCGTGATTTTTCGAATCTCAATCGTCAATTCCTCGCCCGCGCGAGCCTGGGTGGTGATAACGAGGTTGCTAACACCCAGCAAAAGCCCCTTGTGCACAGCGAGTTGCTCGGCACTGAGATGAAAGCAATGTGTAGCGGCAAAGGACTGCGCGACAATCTCCATGTACGCCAGTTCATCAAGCTCGCCGTGCTCGTCAACCCATGGTGAATCGCTTTGCACGGTGAACGACGTTGACGCTCGACGTTCACCTAGGTTTATCAACTGATCGACCATGCGAATCGACGGACCATGCGGAATAAGCCCGTTGATGGTCAAAGGCAGAGTTTGCATCGGGGCGCCTTGGGCCTTCCAGCAGAGCTGATCGGCGGCCAAATAATCACCGGTGAGTTGATATGCAGACCCCCGGCAACCATAGCAATCGACGGTTTTGCTGCAGGTTCGGCAAGGGCTCCTTCACTCTGGTTTCAAAGTCCCGGATGTCCTCCAGTACCTCGCTGAGCGTGATGATATCGCGAAGAGACTCGGTCCGAATCGTTCCAAGTGGCGCCGTCACGCCCATGCAGGCGTAGATCGTACCGCACGCACCGGCATGTACCGCAAACAAATGCCGGTTGCAGGACCGGCCGGTCAATGCCGGTGGAAGCAACCATTTTCGATTGAACTCCACGCGATCAATCTCGCCCAACTGCTCGAACATGAGGCGGGCTCGGTCAGGGGAAATCTCTCGGGTCGATGGGTCTGGTTTGATCGTTTGTAGATGCGGTTCGAATCCCATACTTCGGATCGTTCTCCAAATCGTTGGGATTTCGCTGATGTTCGTTGAATGGGCGAAGATACGAACCGAGAGGCGGGGGTATTCGATCGATCCGTAGCCGGCTTGAGCAAGAAGCGACAGTGCGGTTGGAGCTTGGGTTGATCCCGCCGACTGGTCAACCGATATATTTACGCCGTTCTCGAACAGAAACTGTGCCGTTTCGAGCGTCATTGCGGTATTGCCTGCAAACAGCTCAATTTCCAGTTCGCGGTCGCGTACTTCTTTGATCAGCCAATTGACATGCGGATAGGCGTCATCCACCAAGATCACTCGTTTTGCACCAAGGCTTTTTGCCTGGTCGATCAGGCTAAGAAGTTCGAGTTGCGACAACGCGCGTTGAGGCGAAATTTGACACGCTGTGCAAGTGCAAGCATCGGTGGAACATAACTCGATCTCTAACGAAAGGAGCCCTTGCTTTTGCGCACAATCCGCTATCTCTTCGGTTGTGAAACCGAGGCTGTCGATTCGTATTGAGCAGTCGCCACGCAATCGCTTACTCCAGGTCAGCAGACAAACTACCTTGGTTACGAAGTTGCCGCAGTCTGCGTCAGCAGGTGGTCTTGTATCCTGGCACGAATCATATTTTTTAACACAAATGCACTTACGCCTTCGTATTGATCCGGCCTCACTGCGGGGAGCTTGGACATGACAATATGCCCCGGCCGTAATAAAGCCGAGCCGCGCGGCGGTATTTCTTTGTTTCCCGCAAGAACCAGTGGAACTATTTTGACCTTATTATGCTGCGCCAAACGAAAAGCCGACCCATGAAATGGACCCATTTCGCGTGCCCCGGAGCGCGTCCCTTCGGGAAAGGCGATGATCGAGCAACCTTCGCTTAACAATTTCGAACCAGTAGCCAAAAACTCCTCGAAAGGCATTTCTCTTATGCTGATGTAGCTCGCATGTTTGGCGATCGATCGCATAATTGGCACTCGGTTCGGCCAGATGTTCAGCACCTGTACCGCCTCGAACCAGACGTATGCCATTAGAAAGCCGTCGGATGAGGAAGGATGGTTGCTGACAAATACAAACGGTGGTTTTTCATCCGGCGCAAAGTCGACAAATTGCACGCGCACCAGCGGCCAGCCGCATTTTAGAATCCCAAGACCGTAATAATTGAGACTTCGACGAATAAACCACGATGTTTTGCGTGGGTTGCGTGCAACCAGACGCAAGATCCCAGTGGCTGCGAGCATACCGGAAAAAAACACCAACGAATATAATGGCGCGACCATCCAGAACCAGAGATTCAACCAGATAAATTGAAGCGTGAAAAAAATCGATCGGGGTTGTTGCGCGGGCATCGCATCAGCCCTTATTCTGCTCGGCGCGGATCATGATCAGGAAGTTATACAAATCCTGCAACGTACGGATCGATCTCACACGCTCATCGTCCCGAACCTGGACGTTGAACTTTTTTTGAATAGCCGCAACAAGGTCGACCACGTCCAGGCTGTCCAAACCAAGATCCGTAAAAATTTGCGCATCCGGGGTGATATTTTCCGGCGGGATTTCAAACGAGTCAGTGAAGACACCGTTCACGATTTCGATCAACTCAGGATCAGTCATTGGCTGCACCGCATGCGTACTGGCCCGACTTCAAAAACACCGGAAGCAGCGAACCTGTCGGGGGTTGTGGATTATAAGGATTGGTGGATTGTATGCAACGCCCTGTTTAGACTCACAACCGATTGAAAGTACCCAAAACTCCTGGTGATTCGATCTCTCCGATTTCTTCGGCCAACTGGGCCCAGCCCGGCATTGGCACGCGGATGCAGCATCAGTTCTTTTATTGGTTGATGCGCCTCGGAGGCATGGCGCGCGGTTATCACATGGCAAACATCGCCTCCGCGTGGTACGTGCTGCTATATCCATCGATCCGCAAGCGATGCAGCTTCTATCTCTGCCGTCGATTCCCTGGACGCACCGCCAATTTCAAGCGAATTCTTGATACCTTTTGGCTGGTCCGCGCATATGCGACCACGCTGGTCGATATCAAAGTGCTAGCGATGTTCGGAGCGGAAAAATTTACGGTCGGTTCGCCCGACCACGATCGATTGAGCGAATTGGCGCGACGACCTGAGGGGTTTGTGTTGATTCATGCCCATGTTGGTTGCTGGCAGTTGGGAATGTCGACGCTGAAGCAGTTCAAAAAAGAATTCACCGTCGTTATGGCGCCGGATCGACATACTGAAGCCATGCTTCAACACGCGGCCATGGGCATCATCAACCCGCGAACTGGTTTGCAAAGTGCGTTGCAGATGACCCAGGTCCTGCTGAGCGGTCAGATCCTGGTAATGATGGGCGACCGAACGATCGGCAGCGACGCGGGGACAGTTCCAGTTCGGTTCCTTGGCGGGGAAGTATTGTTCCCGGTGGCACCGTTTCGGATGGCTTCGGCAACGGGAGTGCCCGTTGTGGTGATGACCGCCCCTCGTACGGGAAAGCGCACCTATGAATTGCGTCTGGCTAAAGTGATACATGTGCCCCCGGGGTTAGGCCGCGTTGCAAAGAATTATGCCACGTATTCGCAGCAGTTTGCTGATTGCATTGAACAATTCGTCGCGGAACATCCCTGGCAGTTCTATAACTTTTTTAACTTGTGGACAGAGGAAGTAACCACATCTTGTAAGGCAGAGCATCCGTCAGGTGTCAATTAATACTTCGCGGGGTTCGGGGATCGCCTTTCTCAGGCGGTGGCGGCAGCGCGGTAGTGCCCGTGCCATGACTCAATAGCCATTCGACCCATACGCGTGCGCGCACGGCGCAGAAAGATCTTCGCTTCTTTGCCTCCCGCCATCGACATACCGATCGCGCAGCAGATGAATGCGATGCCGTAGACCACGGGCGCACCGACGACAGCGATATAGGGCATTTTACGGTGAGCCGACAACCCGGTCACCACTCCAATCAACGGCCAGCAGACAGCGTTGCTTACCGCTATTAAAAGCAATCCTGAGACGAGCTTAACAATGCGGCGTGGTCCGAGGCCGGCGAGATCGGCATGGTCATCAAGCGCGCTGCGAATAAAACGAATCTGCGCCAGCCGCAAACCAGTCTTGTACGCCAGGCGATACACGGTTAAGTTTCTGATAACTGTTCGTCCAATAGTTGACTAAATCATGCCGTCCGTGATTCGCGGATATTGATGCCAAACATACTCATGCTAGACCCGGGCATCCAGAGTTCTCTGAAGGTATCCAACGACCCATGGGCATCTATCGATAAGATTTACTGCATTTCTCTAGATCATCGTGCGGATCGACAAAAAGAGGCAGCCGATCAATTTGCCCGGATCGGACTGGGATCACGGGTTGAGTTCATCATAGGTAAAAAACATGCCACTAATGCTGAGCACGGAAATTTCATAGCTCAGATGAAATGTCTTCGAGCTGGCGTTGCTGCCGGCGCGCGGTCAATTTGTGTTTTTGAGGATGACATAGTTTTCGACCGGTTTACATTTTCGAAGTTGAACCAAGCGGTTGAATTCATGAAGGGTAATTTCGAGTGGAACATGTTGTTCCTGGGTTGTTTTGTCAGTTCGTCAAAACGAACAACAAATCCTTCGATTATTCATGTTCGTTTCCGGTCTACCACACATGCCTATGTGATTACCCGCGAGTTTGCTGAAAAACTGTTGCAAATTCCCTGGCCCGGGCGATGCTACGACGATCTGCTCTGCTCGATGAAAGACCCCGGGATGTTTGCCGTCTACCCCGCGTTTGCCTTCCAAAGCAACAGTCCCACCGACAATGATAAACAGATAATTAATGATCGCTTTCGCCGAGCGCTAGGTGGAATGCGTCTTTTGCAGAAGTGGAACGAGTTCAGCAGCCTGAACTTTCGGTGGTTGGTGGCGGTTCATGCCGGAATCATTGTGCTGATGCTGAGCATCGCGATCATCGCGCATCGTCTCCACCGTTGAAGACGCTGACTTGCTGGA
Source organism: uncultured Phycisphaerales bacterium (assembly GCA_963792535.1). Lineage (GTDB taxonomy): Bacteria > Planctomycetota > Phycisphaerae > Tepidisphaerales > Tepidisphaeraceae > CBDAQA01. The sequence continues at coordinate 177,632 of CAWBWQ010000002.1, read as the reverse complement.
GATGAACCAGAACAGCTCTCGATTTGTGCCTGAAATACGCGGTTGTTCGACATCAAACCCACCCCGGCGAATCCGCTCGGCCAATTCACCCGCACTGCGGAAGTAAGTCGGAGTTCGGGTCAGTGCATTACCCAATTTGTAGAACCAGACATCCCACGATTCCAATTCCACCTGCACCGGACAACGCACCACGAGCATGCTGCCAACATTCAGGAGACTGCGAATGCGATGCAAGGTAAGAGCCAACGCGTCGTCGGAGAGAAAATGAAAAATGTCGAGCAGCAAAAACGACGTCGAACCGGGGCGGGAATGACGACTGTTCAAAGTCCGGTGCCCCTGCCCGAAACACCTGCGCCCTGGCACCCATTGCGGCAGCGGCGGCGTTCGTCCGAGCTTTACTGGGATCAAGGGCATAGACGGTGGCCTGCCTGTAGCTCTCAAGCAAAAAGCATCCAGCGATACCAAACCCACACCCCAAATCTAAAATGTTCCGCACTCCCTGCACTGGCTCCAGGATCGCCGGCAATTCATCGAACATAGCATCCAGGTGCGTTTTAAAGCGGGCGAACATCCAGGCGTGAAATTCTTTCCCCTGATAGCGAAACAGAATCCGCTCACGCATTGTCGTTGGGTTGGATATCCAGGCAATTCGCAGCAAGGCTGTCTGCAATAGACGGCGCAGCAAAAGCGTCCCCGCAACCGCGGCAGCGACAATCAGTGCGTCACTCAACCTTTTTGAATGCAACATGGAGGTCATTTGGCGATAAAAATGTCACTGCGGATTATTCAACTTTGCACCGAGGCTCGCAAAATTTTCATTGCTGCTCGCCGTTTACCGGCCACGAATAATATTCTTTCACCTTGCCTGCAGCTGCGAGGCAAAAGTTTTGAAATAGCGGTTTCTTCTTATCTAACAGAGTTAGAAACATAATGGCGTACGTATTGTTACGACACAAATTTTGCTGAAGCATGCACGGACGTTACAATCGAGACTCGCGACGGGCCCATTCATTTTGCAGCTTCGCGTTTGATCCGGGAGCGGGAAATTGTCGGAAGCAGATAGAGATATTGCCCTTGTCGTGGGTGGCGGGAGAGGTATTGGCAAAGCGGTAGCGCTTCGGTTGGCAAGATCGGGCTGCGATATCTGGCTGACCTATCGCAGCAATCACGCCCAGGCCAACGCTACCCGTCAACAGATCCTGGAGATGGGGCGAGAATGCGAGTTGCTTTGCTTTGATGTCTCCGATCGCGAGGCAACTGATGCAGCCCTGCGATCGCGAGCCGAGGTAAAGCCGCCGGCGGTAGTTGTATTTAACGCCGGTATAACCAGGGACAACCTGTTGGTCTTTATGAAGCCCCAGGAGTGGACCGATGTGATCCGAACCGATCTTGACGGCTTTTTCAACGTAACTTCTGCAGTACTTTTTTCGATGATCAGCGCCCGGCGCGGAAGGATTGTTGCGGTTTCCTCTGTCTCCGGACAGGTGGGCCAGGCGGGGCAGGTCAACTATTCCGCTGCCAAGGCCGGGCTAATTGGAGCGTGCAAGGCATTAGCACGCGAGGTCGGCAAACGAAACATCTGTGTCAATGTGGTAGCCCCCGGTGTGATCGAAACAGACATGACAGAGAATTTGCCCAAAGACAAGATTCTGCCGATGATTCCGCTCAACCGCTTCGGGAATGTAGATGATGTAGCATCGGTCATCGAATTTTTATGCCGTGAACCTTCCATGTACATCACCGGGCAGGTGATTGGAATAAATGGTGGGTTGGCAACCTAAGCGGCCTTTTCACGAATGAACACCAGAACGATGACCATTGAGTCGACCGCACAAGCATGTTTGCAGATACCCGCCTGCAATGACGAACTGTTGAGCTTCGTGCACATGGGAATTGAATTGCGAAGGATTCTCTCCGGCAGTCCAGGAAAACCGCTGAAATGAAAAACTACGATTGTATCGTCGTTGGAAGCGGGATCACCGGTCTTACCGCCGCGCGGATCATGTCGCAGCAGGGCAAGTCCGTTTTGCTTTTGGAGAAAGCCACGATCCTGGGCGGATCGCTCGCGAGATTTCGCATTGAGGGAATTCCGTACGATGTCGGTTTTCACTTCACCGGTGGATTTGCCGACGATCGTAGCGGGGTCTTGGACGGTATGCTGCAGGTGCTGGGGGTTCGCGATCAAATACGGCCCATTTATTTCCCGCGCGATGCCGCTCATCAGATGATTTTTCCATCGATGAATGCGAGTTATACGATCCCGTCCGGCACCCATGTCGCGCACGAAAAGCTAAAAAACGATTTCCCCCAGCAGCGCGACGGGCTCGATAAGTATTACGCCAGGTTCAATGCTGTTATCCGCAATACACCGACGCTGTCGCTCACGGGCTTTGACGAAATGCCACCGGCGCTATCCGAAGACCTGGTCACCCTGCAGGCCGTCATGGACGGCTGCGTTTCCGATCCGGTATTGAAAACCATTCTGGGTGGCCTTTGCATGTGCTACGGCACGCGCCCTGACGAGGTTTCCTTCGCCAATCATGCCCGCGTCAGCTTCGGACTGCAGGAATCCCTCGCCCGCGTTGAACACGGCGGCGACGCGTTTGTCGATTCGCTCGTCGGCGTTCTTCAGAAAAATGACGTCGATATCCGCACCCGCACCACCATCGTGCAATGCACGGATGTGAAGGATAAAAAAGTGGGCCGGTTCGTTCTTTCCGACGGCACGGAAGTCACCTCAAAGCACTGCATTTTCACGATCCATCCGAGGAGTATTCTGGCGACGCTGCCAAAAGAGAACCTCTCCAGGGCATTTCAAAATCGCGTTGACGACTTCCAGGCCAGCGACGCTTTTTTCACGCTGTATGGCACTATCGACAAGCAGATCGATGAAGGGGCGATGACGCTGGTTTCGATTCTGCCGCGAACGGATTTGAATCACATGCTGACGTGCCATTCTCCCGAACCGGTGGACGGCCCGATGATGGTGTTGCGCAGCCGCGAGCAATCCAATGACGGTCCCGTGCAGACGGTAACCGCACTGGAACTGGCCTTCGTGGAAACAACCCGACGAGTGGTTCAACAGCAAGCTGAAACGCCGCCCGGCTGACTATTATGCTTACAAGGCAAAGCGCCAGCAATCCATTGTCTCGCGCATGCATGCACACATTCCCGAATGTCATGACATGCGCGTCATCGATACCGCATCAAGCCTGACATATCGCGATTATCTGCACAGCCCCGATGGAAGTGCTTATGGCATTCGCCAGAAGATCGGGCAATTTAATGTCGTAGGTCGATTGCCGTTGTCCAACTTATATGCATGCGGACAAAGCGCGATACTGCCCGGCGTGATGGGCGCGATGATGTCCGCCTTTTTCGTCTGCCGAAATCTGCTGGGCCGCGAAGTTTTTTCTGAATACATGGCCGACAAATCATGCCTCTCAACCGCGTAGTCATTACTGGATACGGCGTAGTCACCCCCATCGGTTATTCGGTGGACGAGATGATGCAGGGCCTGGAAGCAGGCGTCTGCGCCACCAAAACCATGCCTCCCAGTTGGAACCGATATGGCAGACTGCAATGCCAGGTCGGCGCAAGCATCGAGCTGCGCGACCCCAAGGCCATCCCTCGCGCCCAGCGCCGCACGATGAGCCCCATGAGCATCATGGCCGTGCAGGCTTCGCAGCAAGCGCTGGCCCATGCCGGGATTGACCCCGCGGGTATCCCCAGCGACCCGCGCTTTGGTTGCATCATGGGTTCCACCACCGGCAGCCCGATTGCTATCTCACAAACCTACGAAATGCTGCTTAGCAAGAGTGAATACATGCAACTCGGGGCGAGCGAATTCTTCCGCTGCATTGCCCATACTGTCCCGCTGAATGTCGCGCAGTTTTTTGGCATCCGGGGGCTTGTATCCGCAAGTTGTGCCGCCTGCGCTTCAGGTCTGCAATCGGTCGGCGCTGCTTACGATCAAGTCAGGCTTGGTCGTCAAAATGTCGTTCTCAGCGGAGGCGCTGAAGAACTTCATGAAACCGTTGTCGGCTCTTTCGACATCCTCTATGCCGCATCGAGCAAATTCAACGATTCTCCTTCCAGAACGCCGCGCCCATTCGACACACATCGCGACGGATTGGTCTGCGGTGAAGGCGCCGGAGTAATCGTTGTGGAAAACTATGACCATGCGGTAAAACGAGGCGCGAATATTCTCGCGGAAATCGTCGGTTATCATACCTGCAGCAACGGCACGCATGTCAGTCAGTCTGACGATGTCTCAATGAGCCTGTGCATGAAAATGGCTTTGGAAGGGTCTGATCTCAGACCCTCCGATATCGGTTACGTCAGCGCACATGCGACTGGCACCTCTCAAGGCGATGCGGCTGAGGCACGCGCCATCGGCGCGGTCTTTGGTCCCGATGTTCCGGTCAGCAGCCTGAAGGGAAATATGGGTCACACGCTCGGGGCGTCAGGTCCGATTGAGCTGGCTGCAACACTTGAGATGATGCACGCGGGTATCATCTATCCAACGCACAACTTGGAAGATATCGACCCCGCGTGCGGGGGGATTTCGCTGCCCCGGGAGAAACTGCATCGCCCCTTCAAAGCGTTTTTGAAAAACAGCTTCGCTTTCGGAGGAATCAATGCAGCCCTGGCGTGCATCGCCTGCGACTAGGCGCTTCGCGTCAGCACTGTTGCGTTGATCGAATGGTATTGATGCCCACGAAGCCCCTTCACATTGCCGTCATTGGTGCTGGTCCCGCTGGTGTTGCGGCTGCGTCATCGGCTGCTTCGACGGGACTGAATGTTATTCTCATCGATAGTGCACCACGTATAGGTGGAACGGTCATCGCCGCAATGCACCGCAGCTTATGCGGGCTGTATTCGCAGGCACCGCGATCAGCGCCCGATACTCTGAATACCGGAGCGCAGCGCGATGTCATTGCACACATGATCAAGATAGATCCTGTTTCGGTTATTCCTAAACCGCTCGGCAAAACCTGGGTGCTGGAATTTACATCTGATGCTTATGCGAACGCACTTTTGCACGTCGCCTCTAAGCCCGCGGTCGAAATTCTCATGCGGTGCCCGCTCACTGGCATCCGCGTGCGGGATAACCGCATCACAGCCATCGAAATTCAATCGCGGTGGATCGACGCACGAGCTGTTATCGACTGCTCCGGCAGCGGTGTTGCCATGAGAATGGTGGGCGAAAATGTGATGCATCCGGCGGATGAGCATCGCATGCTGGGTGGATATTCCATCCGCCTGGCCGGCATCGAAAGCGACGCCGAAAGGCTGCGATTGCAACTGCCGTATGTGCTGCTCAATGCCGTTAACGCCGGACAATTGCCTTTCGAAGCGCGCTTTACCATGTTTCATCCCGGTCCAGGCACGGGCGAAGGTATCTGCAAGCTGGCGGTGAACCCCGACCAATTTCCCGGGGACGACATGCCCGCACTCGCGGCTCGCATAATCGATCACCTTCGATCCCAAATTTCAGGATTCGCGCATGTTAAAATCCTTGAAACATCTTCTAAGCCTCTCCCTCGGGATGGCCGGCGATTAAAGGGCAAAGCGACCTTAAGTGAAGAAGACGTGCTGAGCGGGAAACAGATTGGCCCTGATGCGGTACATGCCTGGTGGCCCATCGAGCGGTGGGATCCCGCCACCGGGCCCAGTTATGCCTATCCACCATTGGGGCGGCATTACGACATTCCAGAAGAGGCGATGCAAAGCAATTTGATTGACAATTTATTTGCTGCCGGCACGTGCGTTTCCGCCACTGCGGGGGCTGCCGCTTCGGTGCGCGCCAGCGGTATTTGCCTGGCTACCGGACACGCTGCCGGTCTCGCGGCGGCGCGGTTCGTTGAGCAGGGCTCATCCGCCTGAGCAAAACTCTGGCTGCTTTCAAAAAAATTGCGATATCGCACCGTCGAACACCTTGGGTCACACGCTGGTATTAGCTGACGCATCGCCTTATCTTCCAGAGTTCAGCCGAGTCATCGAGATCAAACTGGAGCAGTTTTCGTGGGACAGTCCCAGCCGACCATCACCATCAGTTCATCACCTATCCGAATTGACCAGGTGCTGGCGATCGCACGTGGCGTTTCGCAGATTGCACTGGACACCTCGCCGGCTTTCCAGAAGTCGCTGACGGCGTCTGTTGATTTGCTGGACAAGCTGATGGTCGAAGGCCGCACCGTCTACGGCGTCAACACCGGCTTCGGCGCCAGCTGCGAAACAGGCGTTCCCACGCATCTTTCCACTGAGTTAGCCGCCAATCTTGTGCGGTTTCATGGTTGCGGCACCGGTCGATTTCTGGATGAAACCGAAACTGCTGCGGTAATGGTCGTCCGGTTGGTAAGCCTCACCCAGGGCCGGTCTGGTGTGCGCCCTCTGCTGCTCGAAATGATGTGTCAATTATTAAACAAGCGGATTCTACCGCGCATACCCGCGGAAGGATCGGTCGGTGCCAGCGGCGATCTGACACCGTTGTCCTACATTGCCGCCGTACTCATTGGCGAGCGAGAAGTGACGATGGATGGCAAGGTTGTTCCCACCGCCGAGGCATTCGCCAACGCATCTCTAAAGCCGATTAAACTGCGGCCCAAGGAGGGGCTCGCGTTGATGAACGGCACCAGCGTGATGACCGGGCTGGCGTGCCTCGCGTACGATCGAGCCCGTGCTCTTGCACGCTGGGCAGCAACTATGACCGCCATGTCCAGCGATGTGCTTCGTGGCAATCCGGAACATTTTGATGATCGCCTTTTTCAAGCCAAACCCCATCCAGGGCAACGCGCCTGCGCCAGGTGGATCGCGCAGGACATCGCGTATGACAGCCGTACTTCCAAACACGACGGTCGCATTCAGGATCGGTACTCTGTTCGTTGTGCGCCGCATGTGATAGGCGTATTGCTGGACACCTTGCCATTCATACGCACGCTCCTGGAAACGGAGATCAACAGCTCCAATGACAATCCACTGCTCGATCCTTCCACTGGCGATGTGCTGCATGGTGGGAATTTCTATGGCGGTCATCCGTGCATGGCCATGGATATTCTCAAAATCGCAGTTGCCAATATCGCCGACCTGATTGACCGCCAGATGGCGCTGCTCTGCAACCCGCACTACAATAACGGGCTGCCCGCCGATCTGGTCTACCGGCAGGGGACAGATCAGTCGAGCCATCACGGTTTCAAAGCCATGCAGATTACGGCTTCGGCACTTACCGCCGAGGCATTGAAACTGACCATGCCCGCCAGCGTCTTCAGCCGAAGCACCGAATCACACAATCAGGACAAAGTCAGCATGGGGACGATCGCTGCTCGCGATGCCCTGCGCGTGCTCGAATTGACCGAGACCGTCATGTCTGTGGTTCAGCTGGCGCTTTGCCAGGCGGTCGATTTAAGAAATGCAAACAACTGTCACGCGCGCAGCAAATCCGTACACGAGGCAATCCGTAAGCAGATCCCGATCAACGACGGCGACCGCCGACAAGACCATGACATCAATCTGCTGCTTCAAATGTATCGCGAAAACAAATTGCCGATCGGTACCGTCGATTTTCCTGCTGCATAATCTTCCTCCGTCCTCCGGCGGAAACACCTAAACAGGTGTGGAAGACCATGCCCGTCAAGGACAAGATGGGCGGTGTATGCCCGTGCTCTTGATCCCATTGGTTTTCAACGCTTTCGCAACGCCGATGCGGTACGAAACGGGGAGCATCAAGTTCTTTGCGGCGTATTCAAAGCGGCATTTGTTATTACAAAAGCAATCTTGATCGCTCGCGTCGACTTGACCGAATGACAACTGCCATTACGCATCGGATATCCTTTTGATACGCTTAGTCAAAATTGATTGCTCTGGCCCATTTCGGGTCTGGTTCTGAGATACGAGGAAGCCAACTTGAACGCCCAGCCTGCCGACCCGTCAACATTTGCCAGCAACGAGCTCACCACCAACGAGATGGCCGCGCGGGTAGCTGACTTTGATTGGACAAATACCCCTCTGGGACCACGAGAGCGTTGGCCGCTCAACCTGCGCACGGCTGTAGACATATGCCTGCATAGTAGATTTCCCATGCGGGTTTGGTGGGGACCGGCACTTATCAATATTTACAATGACGCGTATGCCATTGTGCTTGGCGATAATCATCCCGGCGCGTTAGGACGCGCGGCAGCAGAACTGTGGTCGCACGTCTGGACGATAGTTTACCCTCAGGTCGAAGCGGTCATGCAACGCGGAGAGTCCACATGGCAACAGCGATTCCGCCTTCCCGTGGAACGCAACGGCGTCAAAGACGAAATGTGGCTTACATGGTCATACAGCCCAATTCGAAATCTTGAAGGCGAAATTGAAGGGATGATGTGCTGCGCCACGGAGGAGACTGCCCGGGTGCTGGCTGATCGAGAGCGCCAGAAGTTTGCCGAAGAGCGTGAACGAGTTCTGAATCTCCTGGAAGCCGAAAGATCAAACCTTGCTTCGGTAATTGAAAAAGCACCCGCATTTATCGCAACGCTTCAGGGGCCAAAGCATGTTTTTGCACTTGCCAATGAAAAATATTACGAGTTAGTTGGACGCCGCGACATTGTGGGAAGAGCAGTGGTCGATGCATTTCCCGAAGTGAAGGAGCAAGGATTCGTCGCGCTGCTGGACAACGTCTACACGACGGGAAAGCCGTTCATTGGCAATGAGTTGCCCCTCATGCTTCTTACCGAAGGTGGTTCTGAACTTCACTACATCAATTTTGTGTATCAGGCGATTCGCGGAGCCGATGGCACGGTTACTGGAATATTTGTGCACGGAGTCGATGTAACTTCCATGGTTCGCGCCCGAGCAGATCTGCAGGAAAGGGAAGCTCGGTTTCGACAATTGGCCGATGCAATGCCACAAATTGTCTGGGCGGCAAGCCCGGACGGCGTGATTGATTATTACAACCGCAAATGGTTCGACTTCATACAACGCACCGAAATCAATAATCCGAATGACGATGCCGTTCAATGGGATCGCTACGTCCATCCAGATGACCTTCCCAAGGTCGGACAGATGTGGGCGACATCAGTCAGCACGGGCAATCCCTACTCTATTGAATTTCGAGTTCGTGACGGAAACGGCAGCTATCACTGGTTTCTGGTTCGCGCGCTGCCTGTGCTGGGCGCTGATGGTCATATCGTCCGATGGTACGGGACATGCACCGATATAGAAGAGCGGCGTTGTATCGAAGCCGAACGTGAGCGCTTGCTGGTGAGCGAGCGTGCTGCAAGGAGCGAATCGGAGTTGCAAAGCCGCATGAAGGACGAGTTCCTGGCAACTTTAAGCCACGAAATAAGAACGCCACTTAACGCTATCCTCGGGTGGTCTCAGATCATGCGGGGATCGAATGACCCTGAAGATATTTCGAGCGGGCTGGAGGTGATTGAACGCAATGCGCGAGCTCAATCTCAAATCGTGGAAGACCTGCTGGATATGAGCCGGATCATCGGCGGCAAAGTGCGGCTGGATGTTCAGAGGCTCGATTTATCGACTGTGGTTCAATCGGCAGTTGAAACAGCACGACCGACAGCAGAAGCCAAAGGTGTCCGGCTTCGGTCCGTCATCGATCCGCTGCAAGGCGTTGCCGTAAGCGGTGACGCGAATCGCCTGCAGCAAGTTATGTGGAATCTGATAAGCAATGCAATTAAGTTCACTGCCAAGGGCGGCTTAATTCAAGTGCTGCTCGAAAGGGTGAATTCACACCTCGAAATCAGCGTGATCGATACCGGCGAGGGGATGTCGCACGACTTCTTGCCCTACGTATTTGATCGCTTTCGCCAGGCCGATGCGTCGACGACTCGGCGTCATGGTGGGCTGGGGCTGGGACTTTCGATTGTCAAACAGCTTGTCGAACTTCATGGGGGTTCAATACGTGCGAAGAGCCCGGGCCGGGTCTTGGCTCCACGTTTATCGTTTCCCTGCCGCTGCTTGTCATTCATGATCCTCATGAGGATCATCTCAATGAACGACATCCGAGGGTTCCAACTCCTTCGAGCCGAAGAATTGACAGCTGTCAGGACATAGAAGGGCTGCGCGTTGTGGTCATAGATGATGAGCCTGACGCGAGAGCGCTGGTGAAAAGGTTGCTGGAAGACTGTAACGCGACGGTAAAAGCGACGGGTTCCTGCGATGAAGCTATTCAGTTGGTTGAAACTGGCGAATTCGACGTGTTGGTAAGCGACATTGGAATGCCGGGCGAAGACGGATACTCGCTGATAAGACGGGTGCGTGCGCTTGGAAAAGCTAAAGGTGGCGATATCCCAGCAATTGCGCTTACAGCGTATGCCCGCTCGGAAGATCGTATCAAAGCCGTATCGGCGGGATTTTTGATGCACGTCGCCAAACCCGTCGAACCCTCCGAACTCATTACGATGGTCGCAGGTGCAGCAGGGCGGACAGGATCGTCCACATGAAATCGTCGATTGCACATGTGACATGCTCCTGTGAAGCGCAATAGTCTTCGGTTTTCCCGGCGGCTTCGGCCTGTCTATAATTCACGTAAAGGAGGCTGGAATTTCCGCACACTGATTGCAGGCGTGCGTCAGTCAAGGTTCTATGATCCAATTCCCCTGCAAATGCGGTTACGCTTTCGAAGTCCCGCAGGACCAGGCTGGGGGTCTGGTCCAATGTCCAAATTGCCACCTGCTGGCCGATATTCCGACACTAAGCGACTTATCCAATATCAATGCTGACGGCACGTTCGCATTCGAGTCAACATTCACCCATCCTGATGCCATGACCGCCGCGGATCTGCACCGCGTTTTTACCAATAAAACCGTGGACAGCGAGGGGCGCGAAAAGGATCTCCGCACGCGCGGCGGAGAACAGGGCGCGATTGGTCTGGCTTCGCAAGAGCCGACCCGCGTCGCTCCGCGGTATGATCCCGAGACTGGTGAACTGATTCGCCCGCTGCAATTGAAAGACGAGGAGCCTATTCCGGTGCTGGCGTTGGGCACAGAAATCGATCCAGCGGAAGTGGATCAACTCGACGTTGCGTACACGCCCGCACCGGTGCTTCCACTGGCCGATCGGGCACGCAAACCAACGTCACTGGGATATGCAGTTGGGATCACCCAGGGGCATGTCACGTTGAAAACGCTCGCCATCGAGTTGCTGATGCCCGCGAACGCGACGGTGATGTTCTTTATCTTTCTGTTTTATTTAGCCGGATATTTCAGCACGCTTGCGATGGCAACATATGCCGAGCGATTCGTGACGATCGTGCGACCGTTTCTGCTTTTGAATTTGGCGATGTGGCTGATCCTCTCGCATCTCGGTTGCACGATTGAAGAGACAGGCCCCGACGCGGTGGACGAACTGCCAAGGCCGCTGCGGAATTTCGCCTTAAGTGAAGACCTGATTAATCCCCTGTTTCGCGTTGTGCTGGCGGGAATGATCTGCTTTCTGCCGGCAGCGGGCGTGATGCATTTTCTCGATTCCCATAATCCCATGACATTGCCGATGGCCCTCATTTTCCATGGGATCGGTATCTTTTTTTTCCCCGCTGTCGTACTGACAACAGTGACCGGAGTTACCGTATTGAACCTGCGTCCCGATCGCGTCGCAGCAGTAATAACCCTATGCGGGGTTCAGTATTTTGCGTCGATCGCCCTCTTTACCCTGGCTGCAATCCCCACCGTCTTCTATCTCGGTAATGAACTGCTTTTCCCACAGCAGTTAAGCGCCCCATTCTTCGGATACATCGAACAACCCTACATCATGCTTCCCGCGATCGCGATGACTGTATACCTGCTGCACTTCTTCGCGTGGCACCTGGGAATGATGTACCGCGCGCACCATGAGGAATTTCCCTGGTTGGCGCAGCGGTTTAATAAGCCCCTCAAGGCGTGATGTTGCTCCTGCTTCAGGCGGTGGTGGGAATCGCAAAGCTTCGATTTTATTTGCAGCGTTTCAATCATAAGATCTCTGAGTATGCGAATTGCTCTGGCACAAATTAATCCAACCGTTGGCGATATCGCTGGCAACACGCGATTGATTCTTTCATTCATCGAGCGCAGCAAAACCGCCGGGGCCGCGCTGGTAGTGTTTCCCGAATTAGCGACCACTGGATATCCGCCGAAGGACCTGCTGCTTAAACCGCAGTTTGTTGATGACAACCTCCAGGCGGTGCAGACAATCGCGGAGCAGGCGCATGGGATTGCCGCTATCGTCGGCTACGCCGAGCGCAACACCCATCCGATCGGGCGTCCGCTCTACAACGCGGTTGGATTACTAAAGGATGGCAAGGTCGCCAGCCGCCATTACAAGACGCTTTTACCCACGTACGATGTGTTTGATGAAAGCCGGTACTTCGAACCCGGCCCCGTAAACGCCACTGAGAATTTATACACACTGGATAATGTAATTATCGGCCAGAGCATCTGCGAAGATCTCTGGAACGATGAACGCCTGATTGCCCGAAGGCTTTACCATCAAAACCCCATCGCTGACCTCAACGCCGCAGGCGCTGAAGTGCTGGTCAACGCCAGCGCGTCACCGTTTGTCGTCAATAAACAACAGTTCCGGCTTGAACTATTCTCGGAGCAGGTACGGCGGTTCGGCAAGCCGTTGATTTATGTGAACCAAGTGGGTGGTAATGACGAACTGGTCTTTGACGGCAACAGCTGCGCGTTTGACGCGGCGGGAAATTTGATCGCAAAGGCAAAGGCCTTCGAAGAAGACCTCCTTGTAGTGAATTTGCCATGCTTCCCACTTCAGCCTTCGGTTAAGCCGCGAGCGCTCGCCTCTGAAGAAGCCGGGCTCCTAACCTCCGTTGCTACAATCTATGAAGCGCTACTGCTGGGCTTGAGAGACTATGTCCGCAAATGCGGCTTCAAAAGTGTGGTTCTTGGATTATCCGGCGGAATCGATTCTGCGCGTAACTGCTGCCATTGCAGTGGCTGCTTTGGGTAAAGACAAAGTAGTAGGCGTGGCAATGCCCAGCCGATTTAGCTCGGATCACAGCGTCGACGACGCGAAACAGCTGGCCGTGAATCTGGGGATTGAATTTCATATAGTTTCTATCGCAGCGATTCATGATGCATATGAAACGACTCTTTCGACACCATTTGCGGGCTTGCCGCAGGATGTGACGGAGGAGAACCTGCAGGCCCGTGCGCGGGAGCGCTGTTGATGGCGTTCAGCAACAAGTTCAATCATCTGCTGCTCACTACTGGAAATAAAAGTGAATTAGCCGTCGGTTATTGCACGCTTTATGGAGACATGTGCGGCGGGCTGAACGTCATCGCCGACGTTCCTAAAACAACGGTTTATGAACTTTCTCGTTTTTTGAACGAGCGAGCGGGTCGCGAGATCATTCCCGCTAACACGATTCACAAACCACCATCAGCTGAGCTTCGCCCGAACCAGGTCGATCAGGATTCGTTGCCGCCGTATGAAATTCTAGACGCGATATTGCAATTGTATGTGGAAGACGAGAAAGGCGCCGCGGAGATAATTAAGCAGGGCTTTGATCGCGAGGTAGTGCTCCGCGTGATAAAACTCGTTGATCGAAGCGAATACAAACGCCGCCAGGCGGCCCCGGGGTTAAAGGTCACGAGTCGGGCGTTCGGATCGGGAAGACGGATGCCAATCGCCCAGCAGTATCAGCAAACCCTGCCGTTGACCACCTAGACATTCGGAGCTACCGCTCGTTCAACCACGGTGCGCCGCGGCTCAGCAATTTGTCACCCACTTCATGCAGATGATGTCCGTGCAGATGCCGGACCGAAGCGAACTGAGCGGATTCTGCGGCTATAAGCAATTGCTGAATCTGTGGCAGGGCAAGGATCGCTCCGACGCCGATTGCCATCGCCGCAAAACCTGCTACCGATAACCGGACCAGCCTGGAACTGCGCCTGGACGATATAACCGATGAAAGCGATTGAGCTTTCATTGCCAATCCATTGACGTCTTCCATCGCCTCGACTCGTCCCGCCGAATCGATTCGATAATGACCGCGAATGCGTGCTGCGTTCACGAGACCTCCTGCTTGCTGCCTCGATTATATGGCGCGCTCGCCCGGTAAGCAGAACATTTTTCTGCTCCCGAGTTGGCCATCAGTCATCCTGCTTGCTGTCTCCGCGGGCGAAGATGCTGGCGACATAATTCAAGACGTCAGTCGCGCTGGTTTCATTGTAGCCGAAGTATTTGATAAGCCGCTGCTTAACGACATCGATCTTCTGTTGTGTTTCATCGTCAACAACGCTGCTGACAAGGTTTTTCAGCTTGATTGTGTCACGCTGATCTTCAAAAAGTTTGAGTTCCAGCGCTTTGAGCAACCGCGCGTTGGTGTTGTATTCGAACCGCTTCCCGTCCAGCGCAAGCGCGCCGATGTAGTTCATGATTTCCTGACGGAAGTCATCTTTTCGGCTGTCCGGGATGTCAATCTTCTCCTCGATTGATCGCATGAGACGTTCATCCGGATCCTCGTCCCGCCCGGTGTAACGGTTCCTCACGCGCTCGTGTTGCGTGTAAGCCCGCACGCTTTCGATATAATTCGTCGCTAAGCGTTTGATGGCGTCCTCATCCGCGCTGATCGCGCGCTGCACTTCGCCTTTAAGGATGTCCTCGTATTCTTCCCGAACCACCGCAAGGAGTTCTTTATACTCCTTTTTCAACTCTTCATCGGTAATCAGGCTGTGATGCGAAAGCCCTTCCTCAAGTTCATTCATCACCATGAACGGATTAATGGCTTTTTCCGTCTGCGCCTGATGGCTCACCAGTGCGTTGCTGATCTTGTCCTGGATATATCGTGGTGAAATTCCCTGCATCCCTTCGCGTGGCGCTTCTTCTTTCAGTTCTTTAATGCTGTCTTCGGTAAAGCCGGGAATGTTTTTCCCGTTGTACAGTTTCAACTTCTGAATCTTGGTGATGCCCGCCTTTTTAGGCTCAGCCAGCCGCGTCAGCACCGCCCACATGGCTGCAACCTCAATGGTATGGGGAGCGATGTGCATACCCTTAATTTTTTCGACGCCGAAATCCTTCAGATAGATTTTCACCTCATCGTCGAGGCGGATGTTGTAGGGCACATCGATCTTGATGGTGCGGTCACGAAACGCCTCCATCATTTCATTGCCCTGCAGCTTCTTATATTCCGGCTCGTTCGTGTGGCCCAGAATGACCTCGTCGATATACGTCTGGGCAAATTTCTTTGGCTTGATCATGTGCTCCTGGCTCGCGCCGAGGAGGTCGTACAGGAATGCCACATCCAGCTTCAGCACTTCGATGAACTCAACAATACCGCGGTTGGCGATATTCAGTTCGCCATCAAAATTGAAGGCACGGGGATCAGAATCGGATCCGTACTCTGCAATCTTGCGATAGTTGATATCACCAGTCAATTCCGTGCTGTCCTGGTTTTTTTCGTCTTTGGGCTGAAAAGTGCCAATGCCCCGACGATCTTTTTCGCTGAGAATCAGACGCCGGACTTTCACATGTTCGATCACCTTGCGCCAATCCCCGTCATAGAGTTCCATCAGGTCGCCTTGGATCTTGCGGCAAAAAGGGCAGACATCGCCGTAAAGACGCAGCTTGCGACCATCCGGAAGCTTTTCATTAATTGCGTCCAGCACTTCCTTGCGGGCGTCGATTGGAATCAGCAGCAGCGGCTCCTCGTGCATCGGACAATCGAGATATTGCTCAGTGTCGTCCCCACCGGCGAACTTGGCGGGCAAACGCCAGCTGTATGTAAAACATTTGCCGCTTTCGGTTTTGCTGTAGGATTCCAAGCCTTTTTTAAGCAGGCGGGCCATGGTGGATTTTGACGAACCTACCGGACCATGCAGGAGCAGAATCCGCTTTTCTGTTCCATAACCCTGAGCGGCGGACTTGAAGAAATCGACGAGCGACATCAGTGGTTTTTCAAGCCCGAAAATGGCATCGGCTCCCCCGTCAACGGGATCACCAAAAAACTTATAGCGATTATATTCCTGCTTAAACTGGGTGAATGTGTCGTGCCCGTAGGTGAGGATCATGTCATAGACGCGCTGAAACGCATTACGGGCCACCGAGGGATCAGCCATCACGATGTCGAGATATTCCCAGAAATTGCCTTCCCAATGTTGCTCGCGAAAATGGGAGACATCGAGCTTTCGATCGATGATCGAGATCAGCGGATTATTGGTTTTGGCCATTCGTTTTCTCCGGGTACACGCGCACAAAAGAGCGGCGCGGAAAAAAGTCGCATCGAAACATGTGAAAGAGCGGGACGAATCCGAGCGGGAACAGCAACGTCGAGGAGTGCCGTGGTGTGTTCACGTCGGCTGGGTCATTGTACACGAGCGTAGGCGTCAAAACCAGTGGAAGCCGGCGATAGATACGCGGCGTCATCGCTCGGTCAGATTCTTTAACAGCAATGCCAGCGGCTCTCGCCAATCGTCAGGTCGGACTTGGCGAAACAGACGGGCGCTTGGATACCAAGGCGAACTATCGCGATCGAGCAGCCAACGCCAGTCGGGCTGGAAAGCCAGAAGGATCCATACAGGCTTGGCCATGGCTGCCGCAAGATGGCAGACCGCGGTATCGACAGTAATCACCAGATCCAGGTGTGCGATCAGTGCCGCAGTGTCGGCGAAGTCTTTCAAATCATCCGTCCAATCAATTACCGGTGGCCTGCATTGGATGGCGGCATCACCAACCTGAAGGCTATAAAATTTTGTTCCCTTCACATTCAGCAACGGCTCAAAATCACTGAACGAAACAGACCGATGCCGATCTTTCTGATGATTTGATTGCCCCGCCCACACTAATCCGACACGGAAACATTCAGGCTCGGCAGCGAATTTTGCTTCCCACTCTCTGATGTTCGCTAAATCCGGTGACAGATAAGGCACGCGCGCAGGGACATTGGGCAAGGTCGTGTTAAACAACTTCGGCAGACTCATCAGCGGAGCCTGGAGGTCAAAGTGTCCTGGGTCTTCGCCGCGTGAAATCACAGGAATATTAAAACTCTGTTGAAACAACCTCGTCAACTCAGGATGGCATTCCAGTATTACATCCGCTGCCAGGTCAATTACCATCGGGACATATCTGCAAAACTGAATCGCGTCACCAAACCCCTGTTCGGCGTGTAGCAGGATTCGCTTCCCTTTTAGCTCCGCAAGATCTGTCGGCAGGGGCTGTTTAAAATCTCGCTTTGCCCGGCTTTGCCGCTTTTGCCGCCAACGATGTTCGTAGCCACGCCAGCCATTTACGTAATCCCCTTGCAGTAATTGAAGCAGGGCAATATTCCAAGGCGGACTGACCGCATTGGGATCCAGTTCGCTGGCTTTGCGATACAAATCCATTGCGCGATCACGATCACCCACCTCTTCCAGCGCAGTCCCGAGATTATTTATTGCATCGGCATAGTCTGGTTTGATTGCAATCGCACGAGTGTAGGAAACAATTGCTGAATTCCATTTACCAATCTCACAAAAGGCGTTGCCGATGTTGTTGTGCGTGACCGCATGTTCCGGATCGATTAACAGCGCTTGCTGATAAAGTTGCATCGCCAGATCCCGCTGGCTCCCCTCGCGCACCAGATTTGCAAGATTGCTCAAGGGCTCTGGTGACTTGGGCTGCAGTTCGATTGCCCTGCGATAGGCAGCAATCGCTTCTTCAACCTGCCCCAGTTCCTTAAGTACATTTGCGATGTTGTTCCATGCCTCGGCAAAATCCGGTTTTAGCTTCAAAGCTTGGTCATACGCGGTCAACGCCTGCAGTTGGTCACCGCTGGCAAACAGGGCGTTTCCCAAATTGTTGTGCGTTTGCGCGGAGGCGGGATCAATTTCAATGGCCTTGCGATACCATTTCACCGCCTCGGTTGGTTGCGCATTCTCGTGAAACAAATCGCCTATCGCGTGAAATCCGGCCGCACTTTCGGCATCGATATTCAGTATGCGCAGCAGATTGACACGCGCTTCCAGATAATCGGGCTGGTGAAGGAGCACCTGTTTGAAACACTCCACGGCATCAGCAACTTTCCCACTGCTGAATAGTGCCACCGCCAGGCTATTGCGGGTCTCGATAGAAGCGGGGTCCAGCAACAAAGCAGCCCTGCAGGCTGCAACAGCATCCTCATGTCGGCCCTGCGAGCGCAGCACAATCGCCAGATTCGCGTGAAACACCGCCTGATTGGGCTGGATCTGAATCGCCAGGTTAATGAGCCGCTCGGCTTCAAGCGACGACCCTGTTTGCAGAACTACCATCCCCAGCAAATGCAACGCATCGGCATGCTTGGGATTGTCATGCAGAATCGCCCGGTAAAGTGATTCGGCTTGTGCCCATTCGCCGACGCGATGATGCCGAAGTGCCCGATCGAGAGTGCTGGAAACATTCATCGCATTACATACGGGTCATTCCGGTGGGACTATTGTTTTCGCGCTTCGCCGGCATAGAGGTCGAGATAGAAATACCGCAACTCTTTTCCGCCGACGGTACGGCTTCTGGAATGGCGGAAGCGGAATTTTTCAAACAACCTCATCGCCGGCTCATGATCCATGTAAGTATCGAGCGTTACTTTCAGGTACTGACGTTCATGGCAGAATTGCAACGCTGCTTCCATCAGCTTGGAACCGATGCCCCTGCGCTGGCTGTCCGGCCGGACCCGCAAGCGCCGGATCTCACCGGTGGACGCCTCATGATTTTGCACACCGATGCATCCCACCACTTCCCCGGCTAGGTTGGCTGCCACCCAGAAACGGCTACCTGGTCGCTTGCTGTAGGATGTGTCAACATCGTCCATATCAAAACCAGTATCGTTGTCGGCGATCTTCGTGGTGCCCAGCAAACCCTCGCGATATAGCTTCTGCACCGCGTGTTGATCGGACGGCTCAAACAGGCGGATACTGACGGAAATGTCTTCCTGGCGCTGCATCACATTGCATGTTAGCAGGAACTGGTGATCCACACTAATGGAGCGAGATCCTGGTTTTTTACGTCAATGCATATCCCTGCCCCGACATGGACTTTTTGATTTAACCCACTGCAATAAATTCAACTTTGTCGGTCAGTGTATCGAGCACCGCCACGGTTTTTACCGCTGTGCGAAACAGCGCGCCGGGGTTGATGATGCGGACCTTCCCTTCCCGCCGATCCATTGTCTCGTGGGTATGGCCCACGAATAGATAGTCGATTTGCTGTTCGCGAACGAGCCGATTGATCAGGCGATGATCGTCCCCATGTGTGACGACGGCCCGCTTGGCTGCAAACGCCAATTTCCCCTGCATGCCTCCGCAGGCGATACCGACGATGCCTGCATAATTCGCCAGTTCCGTGTGATTGTAATCATTGTTTCCGAATACAAATATCGCCTGATGCCCCGCCAACGCGTCCAGAATATCTACGCCACCGACGTCTCCACAATGAACGAGGTATTCAGCCTTATTCTCAAGTAAAACGCGCACGCCCGCATGAGCCATATCAGCCCTGCCGTGCGTGTCGCTGAGAAGTCCTACGATCATATTTTTAGCGGTCTACTGTTCGTCTGCGTCGGGAAGGTTGCTTTTCAAAACGGTTCGCGATTGGCTACTGAGTCTTCGTTCTTCTCGGCTTCGAACCCGGCGACGCTACAGGCCAGTCAGGGGAATCCCGCAATGCTTCGATCTGTGAAACCGTGTAATGCGTACCGGTATTCATTCCCGGACACTTTCGCGTTTCAATCTCCAAGTCGGCCTTGTTCTCCAGATTCTCCGGCCAAAAAGGCCAGGTTCGGCACTGCAGCGGTCTGACCTCATAAATCCCGCACACGCGTTTGGCCTGTACAATCGTTTCGCCTTTTCGACTCTCCCGGGGAGGTTTTATTTCCCTGAGGAACACACATTCATACATTCCCCCGGAGGTGCGCCGCTCGTTCAGACTCAGCTTTCCATTGATTCTTCGGCAATATTGTTCGACTGCCGCCTCCGGTGTCAGATTCAAATGCACCGCCAGACGCCTGACTTCCTCGTCGGTGATCCATACGTAGCCGGGGCCACCCGTACAGCAATTCCCACAGCAGGTGCAGGTGAACTTCAGGCCCTGCTTGTACCAGACGCTAGATTCTTCCGGGAGCACCTTCAAATGCATGCCAATATCTTAGCTGGAGAAGGCGGCCGGTGAAATCGTATCGAATGCTCCTCGGCCGGATGCAGACTATGCTTGAGCGTCCCCGCACAAACGGGGCAGGATGGAATGACCACTTATGACTGTATTCGTTACCGGCGGAGCGGGGTTTGTTGGCTCGGCCATCATTGATGCGCTTCTAGCCCGGAATCATCGGGTGCATGCGCTGGTGAACCAGAGGCCAATATCTGATGCTCGCGTTCAGTCTTTCAGCGGCGATCTTTCCGACCCCGCCGCGATCGATCGCGCCATGGAGAATTGCGATGCGGTCATTCATCTGGTTGGCATCATTGCCGAGAAGCCATCGCAGGGAGTTACATTTCGGAAAATCCATGTTGAAGGAACGTTGAACGTGGTAGATGCCACGCGACGCGCGGGGATTCGGCGATACCTGCACATGTCCGCGCTGGGGGCGAGAGCGGATGCGCCCTCGCTGTATCATCGTACGAAATTCGAAGCCGAAAAGGATGTTCGCGCAAGCGGGTTGGATTGGACTATCTTTCAGCCGTCACTCATACATGGCCCAGGCGGCGATTTTTCAAAAATGGAGGAGGCGTGGGCGCGCGGCAAAATAGCCCCTTGGCTTTTTATGCCGTATTTTGGCAAAGGCCTGCTTGGAATGGGGCATAAGTACAACGTTCAACCCATCTTTGTGGACGATGTCGCAAGAGCATTCGTCGAAGCGTTGGACAATCCGAAGACCAGTAATGGCGTTTTCCTAATGGGTGGGGCTGATCAAATGACTTGGCCCGCGATGCATCATCTGGCGAGCAGGATCATTAACGGTCGTGACAAACCGGTGGTACCCATCCCTGCGTGGTGGGCCAAAGCACTGTCGCGGGTGGTTCCGCGCGTGCTTTTGCCGTTTACCCACGATCAGGTGGTAATGAGCCAACAGGACAATGTATGTGATTTATCGAAGTTTGTAGACGCGTTTGGATGGATGCCGCGCGGGTTTGGCAGCATCATTTGATTTCCACAGGCGACAGCAGCACGTGTGATAGGTGATTCCGATTTCGGCCGGGCTTGAGGCGTGTTGTTGCACCCAGTCTTACGATTTTGTCACGTCAAAGTAAATCCGCGAGCGATCCGTTTGAACCCGAGCCGCCGCATTCGCGTGTCAGGATTGAAAGTGCGCCATGTAGGACTTGAACCTACAACCCGCTGATTAAGAGTCAGCTGCTCTGCCAATTGAGCTAATGGCGCGTGGGGGCAAAACTTTATTCGACCGTGCAGATTTGTCAAGCAATTTGGCTGCGGAATCTGCGACGCAAAGGGCGGAAAAGCGAGGATTCAGAATAGCGATCATTTTGACCGATCAGGCTGGCCGCTCCGATTATCTTTTCCGCTTCGTGTCTCAATGCGTTGCTCATTATTTCGCGGTCTGTGCAATCGCGCTGGCGCATCGGTCGCACAGTTGCGTGGTCGCGTTTACGGTGGGACGCCGTTTCCAGCAGCGTGCGCAGGCGGCGTAAAGCGTTCTGGCGTCGATCACTTTCACAGATGCCGATTCATTAGTTTCGACAAGTTCAAAATGACCCGCGCCGACAGCATCTTCCATATCTATATCCCATGACTTCAATCGATTCAGTGCATCGGCCGGAAGGTGATAAACCACCATCGATTCAGATGCTTTGTTCAGACCGGCCTGTTTTTTCAGTTCATCTAGTTGTCCCAGGGCCGACTCGCGCAGCTGCATTACCAATTGCCAGTCGGTTTTGATTTGCTCGGGGATGATCGCAGTTGAAGTCTCAGGCGACAGCGCCATGTGCACGCTGCCATAGTCAGCTTCGTCCACAGGTTTATGTGGAACATGGCTCCACGCTTCATCCGCGGTGAAAACAATCATCGGCGCCAGCAACTTGCTCAGCGCCAATGCCAGCTTGTGCATCACAGTCTGGCAACGCCGGCGCAGTGGAGAGTTGGCCGTTTCGCAATAGAGGCGGTCTTTCATCGCGTTGCCATACACGCTGCTGATTTGCACGGAGCAGAAATCATGCAGGAGGCGGAAGGCGCGGTGGAATTGATATGTGTTGTAAGCTTCGGTGGTCTCTTTGATGAGGGTGTCCAGTTGGTCGAGAATCCAGCCGTCTAATGAAGAGTCTGGCACACGATCAGGGTTACCAGCTGATTGCGTTCCCAACCCGGCAGGAACAGCGGGCAGGTCGTAGAGGTTGCTAAGCAGGTAGCGCAATGTGTTGCGGATTTTGCGGTATTTATCGCCGAATTCCTGCAGGGCCTTGGGACTCGCAGGGATGTCGTTTTGATAATCGACGCTGCAGCACCAGAGGCGCAGGACATCGGCACCATGCTTATTTATCTCCGCGGTGGCTGTAACGTATTCCTTATCACTCTTGCTAACTTTCGTACCGTCAGGCTTGACGACAAAGCCGTGCGTGAGCACCTGCTTGAAAGGTGGTTGCCCCGTCGTGCCGAGCGCGGGAAGCAGCGACAACTGGAACCAGCCACGATGCTGATCCGAGCCTTCCAGGTATAAATCCGCCGGGAAGTGCAGGTAGGTACGCGTTTTCAGGACAGCTGCCCAGCTGCTGCCCGATTCAAACCAAACATCGAAAATGTCTTTCTCCTTGCGGAGATTGCTTCGTGTGAATCCCTCAGGATAAACAAAATCGCTGCCCAGCAGACTGGCGGGTTCTTCGTTGAACCAGACATCGGAGCCGAATTCTTCCACGCGCTTAGCAACGGCTCGAACGGATGCGGAAGTGAGAAGCGCATTACCTTTGTCATTGTAGAAGACCGGGATTGGCAGACCCCACGCCCGCTGGCGTGAGACGCACCAGTCGGGGCGAGTTTTAAGCATGCCTTCCAGCCGCGCCTTCCCCCATTTTGGAATGAACTCGACTTGATCGGCAGCAGCATCCTGCGCTCGGTCACGCAGCGAACGCGGGTCACCCACCACACCGTTAAACGAGATCGGCTTATCCATTGCCACGAACCACTGTTCGGTCGCGCGGAAGATGATCGGTGTTTTGCTCCGCCAATCGTGTGGGTAGCTGTGGCGGATGGTTTCTTCGGCGAACAGATGGCCGGTCCGATTCAGATGGTCGATAATTAGCGCATTGCCTTCCTTGAGCACGTGCTTGCCGCGCAACCAGTCGGGGACGGTGTCGTCAAACAGACCATTGGCCAGCACGGGGCTATAGATCTCCATCCCCTCGCGGGTGCCGGTTTCGTAGTCATCTTCGCCATGCCCTGGCGCGGTGTGAACAAGGCCGGTACCGTCCGTAGTGGTGACGTAGTCGGCCAGGACGACTCGGCCAGTTCGATCCACAAACGGATGGCGATATTCAACGCCAGCCAGATCAGAGCCTTTCATCCTGCCGAGCGTCTCGAACGTGGCACCCTTCGCCCGAGCCATGACTTTCTCGATCAGATCCACCGCGAGTATGACCGAGCGCGCCTTTCCATCGCGGGTGTATTTTACCTCTGCGTATTCCACGTCGGGACCGACAGCCACCGCGAGGTTAGCCGGCAGCGTCCACGGCGTCGTCGTCCAGATGAGAAGGGAGACTTCCGCTCCTTTCTCGGCGTACCGCGGCAGCGGGTCAGCCAGTGGCTGAATTGAACCGCCAACAGTCCTGCCGCGCTGGGAATCTCCTTTGCCCCAGCTCTCCTGAGGCGCACCTGCTGCGGGGGCTACGAGCGGAAATTCAACATAAACGCTCTTATCGTCCACATCCTGATATTCGAGTTCTGCGTCTGCCAGTGCGGTTTGATTCGCAATGGACCAGGGCACGGGTTTGAGCTTGCGATAGACCAGTCCAGCTTCGACAAATTTGGCGAATACTTCCAGTGTCGACGCTTCATACGCCGGCTTCATAGTGAGATAAGGGTTGTTCCATTCGGCAAGAATTCCCAGACGACGAAACTGTTCTCGTTGGACCGCGACGTATTTCTCAGCGTACTCAAAGCAGCGTTTTCGCACCTCCAGCACGCTCATCTCGCGGATATTTTTCTTCTCTTTCCTGATCTCGTCGCCGATCTTGTGCTCAATTGGCAATCCATGACAGTCCCAGCCCGGCACGTAGGGGGTCTCGTATCCCTGCATCGTGCGAAACCGCAGAATCACATCCTTAAGGGTTTTATTGATCACGTGCCCGATATGGATGTCGCCGTTGGCAAAAGGCGGCCCATCGTGAAGGATCCACTTGCCGTTAGTCCCCTTCGCGCGAGCCATCTGGATGCGCTCATACAGATGCATTTCGTCCCAGCACTTGAGCCTACCCGGTTCAGTCGCCACCAGTTTGGCTTCCATCGGGAATGTCGTCTGCGGCAAATTCAGCGTCTGCTTGTAGCTGATCTTTTCAATCTTTTCTGTTTCGGTCGACATTCGGTTGTCCGTCCTCATATGCAAATCTAAAACTTCTTATTCTTCGCCAGGTTTGATCGTCTTCCAGCGTCCGCGGAGAAATCGCGTTACCATGAAGGTTCCAAGAATCATCCCGTAAGCGGTAGCGGAAATCCATGGTCCGACCGGACCCCATTGCGGCCAGGTATCGGCCACCCATCTGGCGAGAACCACAGTCATGGCCCAACACATCACGCCGGTGAAAAGTGCGGGCACCAGTGTATCGCCCGCGCCGCGCAGCGCCCCATTGTAAATGATGTACAGCGCATCACACAGTTGATATACCGCGGCGAAAATCAGCAGCTTTGCGCCGATTTTCAGTACCTCTGCGTCCGTGGTGAAAAGTCCAATCAGTTGCCGGCGGAAAATGAACAAAACAATCCCGCAGCTGAGCATATAAATACAGGTTATTTTAAAACCCAGATTCGCCCGCGCCACAGCCAGATCAGGTCGGCCCATGCCGACGGATCGGCCCACCAGTGCAGTGACTGCGACGCTGATGCCAAACGCCGGCATGAAACTGACTGACATATATCTAAAGACAAACACATTGGCCGCCATCGCCTGTGTGTGGAACCGCGCCATCACCCACATGCTGAAGGCCGACCAGGCGAGCACTTCTGATACCACCTGCAAGCCCGATGGGATCCCCATCGTCAAAAGGGTCAGCATCTCCGTCGGTCGAAACTTCCAATCCATCGAATGAAAAACACGTCGAACCGCCGGAAACAACGCGGCAATGCTGATGAGAAACAATTCAGTAAACACCCCGATATTCTGCGCGGTTGCCGCACCGCCGACGCCATGAGGACGCAGACCCAGATGGCCCAGAACGATTGCCCAGGCTGCCACTGCGTTCACCGCCACTCCAGTAACAGTCGCCACCGCGACGGCTGAGGGTCGATTAATTCCGAGGAGAAACTGTTCGATCGCCGTTGCCGCAAGTTTTAAAAATGCCGCGTCCAGCACGATGCGCAGATAGTCGCTTTCCGGCAGGATTAATTCCGGTGCGTGACCCATCCATCGGAACAACGCCGGCCCACCGCGACTGACTGGAATCAGCAGCACAGAAAATCCAACGGAAAACCAGATCCCCTGCCACAGGCATCGCCCGCACTCGGCATACGATTGTCTTCCGAATGACTGGCTTACCAGCGCATTGACGACAAACAGCACCCCCATGCCCAGGCTGATCGCACTGAACGCGAGCATGCCGGAGTTGGCAGCCGCTGTCGGTGCCACGACGGTTCCCGACTTCGCGAGAATCCAGGTATCGATGAACTGCATCAGCGTGTAGCTGGCCATCTGCGCAACTGTGGGCCCAGCCAACAAAAGCAACTCCCGCAGCGGAGATTTTGTGGATAGTTCCGTGGGAAATTCTGTGTTCAAAACGTCTGTCATGACAAGCGACAAAAAAACCCCAAGGCAATTGCCTCGGGGCTTAATATTTCTCAGGTGAAATCGAAGGGGTTAACCGTCGTGCAATCGCAGATCGTAATAGCTGTAAATTATAATAGGTTCGGGTCGCATTGAAGTTTCCTCTCCGACAATGATATCTCTGGACCGATCCAAGTCAAAAACGTTTTCCGTCGCGACAATATTGGATTTTCCATAAACAATCCGGGACGGAAGCATGACTGCTCCCGTCCCGGTTGTTCTTTAGATGGAATGAGCTGCTATCAGTTGGTCGTTGCGAGGATCGCAGTGCTTGGGGCGGAATCACCGCCGGCACTCAAGGCGAACAACCGGAAGTGGTATGTCGTCCCCGTGGTCAACCCGCTGTCGATTGCCTCAGTGGCGTTAGGGCCTGCGGTGGCAACTGTGGTCCAGCTTCCATTCGTTCCGTCTGGTGAGATCTCCAGGCGATAACCCGTCAGGCCAAAGTCAGTATCGGCATGCCAATCCAGTGTGATCTGGGTGGCCGAATTTACGGTCGCCACCAGCCCGGTCGGGGCATTGAGCGGAGTCGTCACCGGGGTGGAGGCATTGAACCAGTCTGAAATGCCCTGGGCGTTATTGGCAGCAATGCGATAGTAGTAGGTCGTTCCGGGCGTCACGGTGTTATCCGTGAATGTTGTCCCCGTGATAGTGCTGCCCGGGGACAGGGTCGTCCAGGTTGTCTGATCGGTAGACTGCTGAACTACATAAGATGTCGCGAGATTGACAGCGGTCCAGTTGAGCACCACCGACGTGTTGGTGGTTGCACCATAAGTCAGGGTGGTCGGTGGCCCAAGCAGGGTCGAAACCGACAATGTCGTGCTTGCGGCCGAGTTCAAGCTGCCGTTGGTGGCGATGAGCTGATAAGTATAGGTCGTTCCCGTGCTGAGCCCGGTCAGGGCGATGGATGTCACCGCGCCGCTCGGTTGCGGATTGACCGCCACCCATCCGCCACTGGTGTTCATGTTCAGCGTATAGCCTGTTGCACTGAGGACTGGTGTCCAGCTTAGATCGATTTCAGTGGAGGACGCCGCCACACCGGTCAGGACTGGAACATCGGGATCCGTCGTGGCGTTGATCGGGCCGAACGGAGCCGATGCGCCCGATGCACTGATGGCCGACAGGCGGTATTCGTATGCGGTGCCTGGGGTCAGACCCGTATCGGTGTAGGTCGTGCTGGTTGGGCCCAGCGTATTCTGATTGACGGTAGTCCAGATGGCACCGGCATCGTCGGAACGTTCGACCAGGTATCCAGTGGCGTCCGCGTTTGCGGTGAACGTCAGTGTGACGCTTGAAGAGGACGCCGCCGCAGCCGTAAAGGTAGGAGCTGAGATAAGCGTGGTAGCCGTAACGGGGTTGCTCGTGGGCGAGTTGCCCGAGCCGTCAACGGCGATCACGTGGTAGGTATAAGCTGTGTCGCTGGTGAGTGAAGCGACGGTCAGCGTAGTATTTGCACCCGAAGGAGCCGGCGTGACCGCGGCCCACGTGGTGGTACCGTTGCTGACGGTCGCAGCCTCGACGATATAGCTCGTTGCACCCGGTGAAGCATTCCAGCTCAGTAGCAGCGATGTGTCGGAGACCACATCAACGTTAAGCGTAGGTGCCGCGGGGGCGGTGAGAACAGTGCTTGTCGCCGCGGGGGAAGTACCATTCGCATTAACCGCGGAGAGGCGATATGTGTAGGTTGTTCCTGCAGTCACGGTGCTATCCGTGAAGGTCGTGCTGCTGGCACCCAGCGAATTTATAATGGAAGTCCAGACTACGCTGTCGGTCGAACGCTGCAGAACATAACTGGTCGCATCTGCGATGGCAGTCCAATTCAGTGTGGCCGCCGTGGAAGTTGCGGAGGCAGCGGACATCACCGGAGCTGCCAATGCGGTTGTTATGGGCAAAGCCGTGCTTGGCGCCGAAGACTCTGTGGTGCCTCCGACCAAATCGTTGGCGATTACTTCGTAGGTGTAAGCCGTGTCGGCAGTCAGTGCGGAGATAGTGACGGTTGTTGCAGTACCGGTCGGTTGATTTGCCGCAGCGGACCAGGTTTGATCCTGAGCCTGCACCTTAACCGTGTAACCTGTTGCACTCTTAACTGGATTCCAAGCAAGTGTGACCGAGGTGTTGGTCGCGCCACTTTCGGTGAGAACCGGAGCAGCAGGCAGAGTGACGACATTTGCGGTCGACCAGGTGCTGGTGCCCGCGGCGTTAACAGCGGCCATGCGATAATAATACTTCGTACCCGCCGAAAGACCGGTATCCACAAAGGTCGCGTCAGTAGGACCAAGCGTTTGAGTAACGGCTGACCAGATATTACCGTCAGGCGAACGTTGCAACACATAGCTTGTCGCATGCGGAGCGGCGGTAAAGCTGAGTGTCGCCGATGTCGCGGTGGTCGGAGCGACAGCAAAGGCAGCCGGGGCCGGCAGAATAGTGGAGAGAGTGATCGACGCGGGAGTCGAATAGCCGGTCGCGTTGTGGGCCAGCAATTCGTAGGTGTATGACGTATCCGCCGTCCCGGTCAGTGTAATGCTCGTGGCCGTTCCTGTTGGCTGCGTGGAAGCGTTAGTCCATCCACCATTGCCGTCGGAGACCATAAGCGAGTAGCCGGTTGCGCTGGTGACCGCGCCCGAGCTGAGGTTCAGCTGGGTGGAGGAGATCGCCGAGCCGCTTAAAGTAGGCGACGCAGGAACCGTCAGTGCGTTTGCGGTGCCATAAGCGGAGTTACCAGCTGCGTCGATCGCTGACAAGCGATAGTAGAAGTTTGTGCCCGCCGCAAGACCGCTGTCAACAAACGACGCGCTGCTGGAGTTCCAGCCGCCATTTTGCGTGAGTGTGGTCCAGGTGGCCTGGTCAGTGGAGCGTTGCAGCAGGTAGTTGGTTGCGTCGGCGATTGCTGACCACGCCAGGCTGATGCTGCTGGAGTTGGTGCTGGCGGTTGCGCTCAACACCGGAGCGGCGAGTGGAGTTGTCAGAATCAAAGCCACATTACCACCTGCCATCGTGCCGTACGCGCTTGCGCCGGTGGCATCGTTAGCCTGGACGACAAACGCATATTCCGTGTCAGGTAAAACGGTCGTCGTGATGCTGGTGACTGCGCCTACCGGTTCCGGCGAAATCGGCGTGTAAGTTGAATTGCTCGAGTTATACATCGAAACTGTGTAGCTGGTTGCGCCGGTTACGGGCGTCCAGTTGATGTTGATCTGCGTAGCCGAGAAGACGCTGCCACTGATGGTCGGAGCAATTGGAGCGGTAAGGATCGAGACCGGCGTGCTGGGGGCGGAGTAACCACCCGCCGAATTGCTCGATATTCGATACCAGTACTTTGTTCCACCGCTGACGGTGTCGGCGGCAATATTGTCAGTACCTACCAGTGCGGCAGAGCTTGACGTTGTAGTCCAGTTGACACCATCGGTGGACCGTTCGATCTTATAGCCTGTCGCGTTGGTCACCGCAGTCCAGACGATGCTGGTTGTGGTTGCAGTGATTGGAGCCGCGCTGAAACCGGTCGGAGTGGCGAGTGGCGTATTTACACTCACAGCGCTGGTCGGTGTCGATGCTCCAGCTCCATCTACACTCGAGACTCGATATTGATACGTGTTTCCCGCGGAAAGCCCGGTGATTGAATACGTCGGAGTTGAGGTGGTGGCAAGCGTCGACCAGGCCGAATTGCTGTATCCCTCCACTTTATAGGTATGAGCACCCGAAGCTGCGTTCCAGTTCAGGACAGCCGTCGATGGTGTCAACAATGTTTCGGTCAGGCCTGTAGGGGTGATGGCGAAAGTGAGGGCACCGGCGCTCGGTGAGAACGCTGAGCTGCCGACGGAGTCGATAGCAACGATTCTATAATAATATTGCGTGCCTGGCAGCGCCGTACTGTCAGTGTAGGTGACGGTCGCCTGATTCGAGACGTTGACAGACGATCCCCATGTCAGGTTGTCCGGTGAACGGTCGATGCGGTAACTTGTGGCATCTGTGACCGCATTCCAGGTGAGGACAACACCGGCACTGGCGTTGGAGACCGCGGCTGCAAAGCTCGCAGGCGGGGCAAGGTTGGTTGTAAGCGAAGCTGTAGTATTGCTGGCCGGCGATGTACCTCCGGCGTTGATCGCGTAGACTCGATACTGATAGGCAGTGTCCGGAGTAAGATTAGTGTTCTGGAACGTGACGCCCTGTCTGCGAAACGATCGGCAGCCAGTTCCCACCTGTCATCTGCTGCAGTTGATAGCTGGTCGCCCCCGCGCTCGCATTCCACGCCAGGTTGATCTGGGTCGCGGAGATAAGTGTGGCGGTTAACACTGGAGCAACCGGAACAGTCAGCACGTGAACTACAGGGCTAGCGATCGACGTACCATAGGTGTTTACCGCAGAGATGCGATAGCTGTATCCGGTGCTTCCTATCGTCACATCATTGTAGGTTCCGAGTGAACCTGCGGGCGTTGCGATCGTCGCCCAAGTACCAGCGTCAATCATTCGTTCAATCTTATAGGTGACTGCGTGCGTGACCGGAGTCCAGTTGAGAGTGGTACTGATCGCCGTGTTGTCCACCACTGAGAAGTTGGTTGGAGGCGCGAGCAGCGTGCTTGTTGTCAGCGTACCGTTGGCGGATTGCCCCGTCGTGTTGCTGGAGACAATTTGATACATGTAGCTGGTGTCAGCCGCCAGCCCGGTATGAACGAATGTCGTGGCGTTGGCGTTCATCAATAGCTGCCAGCTGCTGCCTCCATCGGAGGAGCCCAGGATCTTATAAGAAGTCGCACTAGCTACTGCAGGCCAAGTGAGAGTGATCTGCGAAATCGAGTTAGCAACAGCGGTCAATACTGGAATGCCGGGAAGTGTCAGTGCAGTCACTGTTTCGGTAGCCGAGGGTCCCTGTGCATTCGAAGATGAGATGCGGTACGTGTAGTTAACACCCGCGAGGGCGGTAGTGTCCGCATAAGTCGCAGTAGAACCATTGCTGATTGTCGTCAGCGTGGTCCAGGTTGCCCCCGCGATCGAACGCTCTACTTTGTAGCCTGTTGCGTCACCTTCAGCGGTCCAGCTCAGTGTTACCGTGGACGCCGAGGTAACTGCAGCAGCGAAGTTAGCGGGTGGGGCAAGCAGGGTTTTGAGAGGCCCGCTCACGCCGGCGGTACCGGACCCGCTGCCGTTTACGGCCGTTACCTGAAACTTATAAGTGGTGTCCGGTGTGACGGTAGCTGCGTAGGTGAGCGCGGTTGGCGATGACAGCGTAAGCTGGTTCCACGTGGTTCCGTTATCTGTAGAGCTCTTCAATACATAGCTTGTTGCCGTTGGTACCGCAGTCCAGTTAACCGTGATAGCGGTGGCGGATACCACAAGGCCGGTCACCGTAGTCGTCGCCGGCAGTGTGAGTATTGTGGACGGAGAAGACGCAACCGGTGCTGATGCGCCATTTGCGTTCACAGCCGACAGACGATACCCATAGGTTGTGCCGGCCAGAGCCGTAGCATCATCATAGGTACCGGCGCTGCCGGCGATCGTGCTGGAAACCACCGACCACGCGGCACTTCCAACCTGACGTTCGAGCTTGTAAGTTACTGCATCGACAACGGGGGTCCAGATGAGATGTACCGAAGTTGGAGCGATGATGCTTGCTGCGAAATTGGTCGGAGAGCCGAGCGCGGTCGTCTGGCTGACCGTCGCGGCAGGCGACTGCCCTGCAGCACCTACTGCGTTGACCTTGAACTGATAAGCGGTGTCCGCGCTCAAGCTGCTTACTGAATAGGTAACACCGGCCTGACCGTTACCAGAAGTAAGATCAGTCCAGGTCGCCCCATTATTTGACGAGCTTGCCACAATATAGGTATTTGCGCCGGTGACGGCGGTCCAGCTAAGCTGCAACGAGCCCGAGGAGACGTTTGACACAGTGACCGTTGGGGCGGCAGGGAAAGTAGTGGTGCTTGACGCAGCGGTGGCCGCGGATGTTACACCCGAGACAATAGACGACAGGCGATAGGAGTATGCCGTTCCGGGCAGAACCGTTGAATCGTTATACGAAACGGTGCTGCCGGTGAAGGTCGATGACGCGGGAAGCACTGCCCATGGACTTCCTGTAGACATGCGCTCGAGCTTGTAGCTCGTTGCTCCTGCGACAGCCGGCCATGTAAGGTAGACCCCGGTAGGGGCTGTAGCGGTAGCGGTGATCGAAGTGGGGGCAGCGGTGTAAGTAGTCAGCGTCGTAACTGGGCTGCTCGGGGCCGATTTGCCTGCCACACCGATTGCAGTCACGCGGTATTTATGCGTGCTGTTCGCAACGAGCCCGGTTTGAGCGTAGGTTAAAGTAGATTGTGAGGCTGCGAGTGTGGTCCAGGTGACGCCGTTGTTGACAGAGCCTTCCACCTTGTAGGACGTCGCTCCCACAACAGCTGGCCAGCTTAAGGCGATGGCTGTTGAAGAAGTAATCGTGCCCGTCACAACAGGCGAGCCGACAAGGGTCGTTGTGCTGGCGATGGAACTCACCGCCGAGGTTCCGACCGTGTTAACAGCTGACAATCGATAGTGATACAACGTGCCGGAAGTCAAGCCGGTATCTGCATAGGTGCTGACGGAATGCAGAATTGTTGAAGACACGGTCGTCCATGTTGCGGTACCGTCGAGTTGTCGTTCGAGCTTATAGGTAACTCCGCCTGTGACTGGGATCCAGGATAAAGTGATGGCAGTGCTGGAAACGGTGCGAGCAGCAAGCCCGGTGGGCAGCCCCAGGAAGGTGGATTTAGTTACCGATGCGCTGGCGGCGGACACGCCGGACCCGTTGATTGCAGATAGACGGTAATAGTGTGTGCTGTTGGCGGTGAGCGCTGTATGGTTGTAGCTCAGGCCGGGGAGCGTGGCGAGCGTCGTCCACTTGATGTTATTCAAGCTTGTCTCAAGCAGATAGCTATACGCGGTGGGAACTGCAGCCCAACTTAGATCAATTTCACTTGCCGAAATGGAAGTGCCGGTAAGCACCGGTGCGGCGGGACGGGTGGTAATGGTCACAATCGCGCTGGGTACCGATGTCCCGGCAGATTCAGTCGCAGAGATACGATAAAAATAGCTTGTCGCAGCCAACACGGTTGAATCCGTGTAGGAGCTTCCCGTCGCGGCGGCCGCCACTGTCGTCCAGGTCGATGGGTTAATGGCACGCTCGATTTTGTAGCTGGTAGCGCCAGTAACGGCGGCCCAGGTAAGGTGCACTGAGGTGGCACTGGTTGAAAGGCCGGCAAATTTAGCCGGAGGATTCAATAAGGTCGCCACCACCAGGGGGGTGCTGGCGGTTCCCGTCCCCGTTGAGGTGATGGCCGCGATTGTGAACTGGTAAGATGTTGCGGCGGCAAGTCCATAGACGGCGTATGTTGTCGACGATGTCGTTGTCAGCGTCGTCCAGGTTGTTCCACCATCCGACGACTGCTGCAGCGTGTAAGCAAGCGCAGCTGGGATCGTTGTCCAGCTTAAATCGATCTCTGTCGCGAGCACTGCGGTTGTGCTCAGCGTGGGGATTGTCGAACTGGTGCCCACTGACGGTGGAATCTGACCTAAAATGAGGTCGCTGAAGGGAATCGGAGCATAAGTTCCGCCTTGGCGGGCAATCAACGCTTCGAAATGCGTCTGCTCTGCGGCGATGAGCCTCTGAAAATGAAGATTCGTCCACAGGTGGGGATGGTTGTGGACCTGTTTTAGCAGCTTCGCTTCAAACGCGGTTGTTTCGCGGGCGACCAACTCGGCCGTCGCATTGGCTTTATCCGTGCTGGCGGTGGCCACAAGGCCGCTGTAGTCGACAGGTGTGTATGATCCGCCGGCTTTAGCGATCAAAGTCGCAAAGTGGGCCTGTTCGTGGGCAATCAACGCTTCGAAGGCCGGAGCGGAAGCATGGGCAAGGTGATTCTCAACCTGTCTGGTAATCTGCGTTTCAAAACGCGAGATACGGTTGCTCAGATTGCTGGTCGCCAGCAGGGCGGCTGTCGACATCATCTGGCGCGTTTCCAAGCGTTCAAAGAGGAACCTGCTGTCGGCGGCGTCGAGCAAAAGCGAATTGCGATTCTTCTTCGAGGTTGATCGGGAGTGATGTGCCATTGACGTGCCCTGTTTTAGTAAGCGGGAAATCGAGTCTGAGCCCGGACAGACACAGCTGTTCGGTTGCCACTGATGGCCGTTGCCTGCTTGATCGGACGACGTGCAAGTCTTCATTAATCCAGCGAAAATCGCATGAGAATTCGCGCAGGGTCCCATAGGAGCGCAGCGACCCGCGCTGGAAACTATTTGAAAAACAGCTTGCGATAATCAGGCGCGCGCAACGGCCAAGAATAATGGCGCGCACGCGGCTGTCGCATTTTTTGAACGCGTGGAGTACCCCAAAAAATCTCTAAAAATTTCAGGGAATTCTACCAAAATTTCTTGAAATAGAAGTTCGCGGGAGGGGAGAGACACGGCGTTTTCCAAAGGCTTTGTACGTGCGAGATGAGAACGCGGGCTCTTTTATTCACCTGTGCCTGGCATTTCATCAGCGCTCTGAAGGCCCTTGGCCACCTCAAGGATAATTCCTTTTTCGATATAGATTGGGCGTGCGGCCCTGCGAACCGCGGGCAATTGTGACAGGTAAACGGCAGTGGCGAGCAATGAGATCAGTCCGGTGATATATAGAGTTTCCGACGCGCCGATCAGCGGATTTGCTCCAATCGGCGTAAGCCAATTGGCAGTTTTGCCGGCTAACAGATTCCCGAACGGCGCCATCCCGAGGAATGCCATGCTGAAGAAGCTCATCACTCTTCCCCGCTTATTATCCTCCACCAGCGTTTGAATGATCGTGTTGGAAGACGCAAAACTGGTAATGATTCCCCAGCCCGCAAAGGGCATTATGAGAAGTGAAAGCCATAGTTGTCGGGAAAGTGAAAACCCGATGATGGCAATCCCAAATACAGATACCGCGATGGCAATCAGCCGTCCGAGGCCCAGGACCGATTTTCGGCCCGCAAGGAAGAACGCGCCAATCAGCGCACCAACTCCCAAAGCTTCCCAGCGCACCATATGTTACCGGACCATGATTGGCGTGCCCGCCGAAGTAATCCCCGAAAACGGGCATCAATAGGGTGGACGCTGGCAGGGCGGTCAGGCTCAAAACTGCCATGAATAGCAGAAGCGTGCGCACAGGAGTGAAATGCCACACATAATGCAGGCCTTCCAGCAATTCTGCTTTTACACTCGCGGTCTTACGAGGCGGCACTGCAATTACCACCATAGCAATCAATGCGGCGATGACTGCGATATAACTGACCGCATCAATAAAAAAACAAAGACTTTCGCCACATGCCTGGATCACCAGACCCGCGGCTGCGGGGCCGATCACCCGTGCACCATGCACCATGGTTGAATTCAGCGCGATGGCATTGGGCAGATCCGCCCGGTCGGTGACGATTTCCACGAGGAACGCCTGCCGCGCCGGCAGATCAAACGCGTTGATCGTTCCCTGAATAATCGCAAGTCCGATAAGCATGTGGGTCGCAAGCGGGGCGTTATCGGACCACCAGAAAGCGACGGCGGCGAGGCCGAGCGACTGCAGCATCGACAGTGATTGTGTGAAGATGATGAACTTCCGGCGGTTCACCCGGTCGGCATACACACCTGCAAACGGTGAGATAACAAAAAGAGGCAGTTGCCCCAAAAAACCGACGATTCCCAGCAGCGCCAGCGAATGCGTTAATCGATAGACAAACCAGATCGTTGCATACTGCGTGAGAAATGTTCCTACCAGCGAGACGAGCTGGCCGGCGAAATACAACTTATAATTACGATGCCGAAAAGCACGCAACATGCTGTGTCCGGCCTTTTCGCCCTCGGTGGGAACGCTCAAGGAATCATTAGAAGCAGGTGCCGACGCCATGGGTTGCTGATTGTAGCACGATGTTAAGCAACGAGGTGGATCGACAGCGAAGAGCACAGCTTTTTCGCCGCGAAATAGTCATCGAATCATTGGCTTGCGGTAACCGGCGAGGGCGCTTTCCGCCCAGAGCACGGCATTTTTCACCAGGGCCTGGGCATATGCGGGATCGAATCCACGAATTCCCCATGACTGTGTGCCAAGCAAGCCGGTAGTTAGATCGAGTCGGCTGAAAATAACCCATCCTTTGCCGAAAGGGATGCTTTCAATGGGGGATTTCTTTCCACTATTTTCGATCGCAAATCCGCGCAGCCGAAAATGTGTAAGATCATCTGCATGTGCCCGACTGGCCAGTAGCAAAGGATGACTGGCGCTTATCGGTTGCGGCAAAATACCTGCGAATGCCTGTGGAAGCAGTGAAGTTTCGATACACTTCACGAAGTCCTCCTGCCCGCCGCAGGCATCGATCAGAAGAATACCGCCCGCCTGGACATACCCCTTTGCAGCCTGCTGCTCCGCCGGCGTGAAGTCATGCCGCACTGTTCCAGTGAGCGCCGCCAACGGTGTCAGATTAGGAGTCAGATCTTTAAGCTGTACGGTAATCGGTTCCACCGCCTGATGCGTTTCCCACTGAAAATACCGGCGAAATCGCGCCCATGCGTAAGGTTCGGGATCCCATTCGCCGGCGTATTGCAGGCGCGCGATCTGCCGCGTGCCATCGGGCCGATCGGGATCTGCGGGGATAAAGGAAGAGACCAGGCGGTTTTTCAGATTTCCCTTGCCGGCTGCATAAACAAAAAGATTCACACCGAGCTGAAAAGCCGACTTTTTCTCATCGCTCCAATCCAGCTGCCAGCCACCGGCCAGGTCCGTCGGTGAATGAATCAACAAAAGCCGCGATCCGTTGCTGATCGAGAGCAGCGGCGGAGGATCCTTGAGGTTGTAGACTGTCGAATAAACTGCGTGTTCGCGCGGCACCTGCATCAACACGTAGTTTGGGAAAATAGTCCGGCACAGCTGCACGACCCAGCGGGTGAACTCCGGACTGCCGCCGTCAGCATGTGTGAAAATAAGCCCACCCCCATCGGCAAAAGCGCGAAGGGAGGCGTAATCCTGCGGGGATAAATTCGGTTTTTTATCTCCCGCAATATAGAGCACAGGGGCGTCCATCCAGTCAAACCAG
Organism: uncultured Phycisphaerales bacterium; assembly: GCA_963792535.1. Classification (GTDB taxonomy): domain Bacteria; phylum Planctomycetota; class Phycisphaerae; order Tepidisphaerales; family Tepidisphaeraceae; genus CBDAQA01. The sequence continues at coordinate 140,663 of CAWBWQ010000002.1, read as the reverse complement.
TTTCGCCGAAGGTTGACTACCTGCCAGTTCAAGGGGCGTTCCAGCTCATGCGAGGCCCACCTGGCGAGGTGGGAAACATCATGTGCGCGATTATTCCAGTCTCCTTCATAACGGAGCTTGTTATAGAGAACAGGATGCCTGCCGCGCGAGAGAAACAGCAGGGCATAGGCGGTATCGACAAGGGTCTGCGGAGAAAGAGCGCCGTTGACCGGAGGGTTCGATCCCCACGATCCGTCCAGGTGTTGCTCATTCACCAGCCGCCGGGCCAATTCCGAATACCAGTCATGCGCGCCGAAGAATTTAAAGCCACTGGCAAGGCCCACGCGCTCCAGTCCATACAGGGCGTACCCGGCGCCCGCCATATTGTTCCAGTCCGACAGACAATTGTCGCCGGCATCCAGCCAGCTGAGCGCATTATCGATGGCCGGTGACAATGAAGGACGATCACCGTCCTTTGCTGTGATGTCCGATGTATCCAGATAATCACGCGCCACCATCAGCGAGGCCACGCCCGCGCAGGTCATGGTCGTGGAGGAGGTGCCCATGGTGTAGCCGAAAGTACCGTCGGGGTTCGCGCAGCTGTTCCAATGTTGCTCGACGCCGGCCCAGTAATTACGCGGTATGGAAAAGCCGGCCATCGCTCCGGACCAGACACCCAGCAGGCCGTACTGTGAATTGGAGTTGTCCCACTGTCCGTCATTATCGGCAGTGGGGATGGTGTACGTGTACGACCCGTTTTTCCCCGCCAGCAGCAACCATCGTACATCTTCCTCCAGCGACGGATTGTCCTGCACGCGGGCAAAGACCGATAATGCAGCCGCTCGCAGACTGCGATGGTATGTGAACACCATATTGTACTGTTTGAGCACCGTCAGGATCTGGTCTGTAAAAGGATCCTGTGGGCCGAGTATTTTCTGATCCATCGCCTGCCCGGCATGGAGAAGGGCATACACGCATAAGGCATCCGCGCCCGGAAGCGAGTATGCCGATTCCCACGGTGCGCTGAGCGCGGGCCCTGGCACGATCGGCGTTGCCGGTGGTGGCAGATCTCCAAGATCGCTGGGGTGATCCAGGTTGGTGGGGCGCGGCTTCTGTTGGACCTGCACCTGCGGAATCACCGGGATCGGGACGGGTATTTGCGTCGTTACTTCCCCGTTGTGAAATTGACCTTTGAGAAAGGCGACGCCTCGCGTGATCGCGGCTCCAATTGCGGCGTCGGTCACCGTGTCCGGGAGCGTGTACGCATGGAGATTCAGCGGCGGGGGATTCGGCCCGCCCAGCGGCGGTGCATTGTCGGCGGTCAACTCAGCAGGGTCGAGTTGTACGAGTGGATAAGTGGTTGGTTGAGTCACCGGCGCAATGAGAGGCGCGGCAGACAGGCGATCGGCACTTGCTTCGGTTGTTGCTGACGCAAATCCAGGCGCGGTCGTAGGAAATACTCCCCAGGCGCCCGCCGACATTGGCACAGCCGGCTGGCTCGCCGGCATCAGTCGCGCTAGCACGCGGTCTTCGCCAATCCTCGCCCCGGCCACCACCTGCACTACAACCGGGTCGGCGATGTCGTGATCGGCTGCGTCAGAAATGATTTGCCGATAGGTATCATAAGCTTCTTTCCATTGCCCCGCGATTGCCATCGATTCGGCACGATCTTTCATCGCCAGCAAATCGGTGCGATGTGCGCGGTCCCATGCCGGCTCTGTCGCGGGGGTGTTCGGCGCGGAGACCGCTTCGGGCGATGCAGCAGGCAGCGTCGCTTTTCCTACCACAACCGCCAGCACCACGATCAAAGCGCCGGTCAGCACGGCGGCAATCACCACCAGCAGCATAAGCCTGGGATCAGGTGCGCCGGTTGAACGCCTGACCGGCTTAACGCTCTGCGCGATCACGGGCATCTCAAACCCGATGTCATCTTCAATCTTTACCAGTCGAAGCGCGTCATCGGCCTCAACCGCCCAGTGAATCCGCTTGCCACAACCGATGCATGTGACATATCCATCGCGTTTTTCCGCCGACGCAGGCGACTGTGAACCGCAGGCTGGGCAAGTGATTCGCATGGATTGTCCGGGCAACTGGGACAGACGTCATCGTCCGTCGATGAGGTGAGTATCGCAAATCGCGTATTACGGGGAAATGAATATCGCCAGCAGCGCGATTGATGGAACACAGACTACTTTACGGGAACACAGATATCGCAAGTGAAGGTGCGATCCACTTCCGTCGCCCCGACATAACGCTCAAACATCGGTCGGGTATAGTCGAATTTCTTGTTCAGTTCTGGAAGTACGCGGTGCAATGCGTCGCCGAAGGCATTGATCACATCGTCGGCTTTCCCGCTGAATTCCCGCGTCGCATAGAGCCCGCCGGGCAGTTGAACCTTCTGCAGGTCGCCTTCAATTTTGAAATCTGCCGGCACTTCGATGCCTGCGTCGTATCGACAATTTTCCGGCGATGTGTCCATCGGGCTGTCGTGTGAAATGCCGTAGCTGATCGTGGACGCATTCCACAGGCCGCGCGAAATGGCCCAGCCGCGCAGCTTCACCCATAAGGGTTGCAACGCCGATCCATAAGGACCGACCTGTCTAAAATAAACAACGGTTACCGGCCGAAATTCAATTATTCCCGGCTTCATCGCAAGGCACCTTCGGCAGAAACAACCGGCCCCGTTGCTTTGGGGCATCGCAACCACCCGTGACAACTCCATGCACCAACACGAACCGCCCGCTGCTCCGCATTCAAGTTGTGCGCCGCACCTGATGCAGCTGGTTTGCATGGATCATCCTGTTCGACGGTGCAAATGGAAGTTCGCATGTGCGCCACGTGTCAGTCAAGGATATCCAATGTCGAAAAATGCCCTTTTTCAAGAAATTCCAGCGAAGCGCCGCCGCCTGTGCTGACGTGACTGACTTTGTCAGCAAGCCCGAAGATTTCAATCGCCGCCGCGCTGTCACCGCCTCCGATGATAGTGGTGGCGCCATGATCTGTAGCGTCGGCAACTGCCTGTGCGACGGCCTTCGTGCCGGCCTGGAAAGGCTTTTTCTCGAACACTCCCATCGGCCCGTTCCAAATGACCGTCCTGCTTTTAAGAATTTCCGCGCGATACAAGTCGATTGTCTGAGGGCCGATATCAAATCCTTCCAGATCACTGGGGATGTCGCCTTGGACGATAGACGTTTCCGCGTCGTCGGTCATCTTGTTGGAGATCACTGTATCTACCGGCAGCTTGATTTTACCGGCGGCTTTGGCGAGCAGGCTCTTGGCGAGTTCCACCTTGTCGCGCTCAACGAGGCTCTTGCCCACCTGTTTCCCCTGCGCGAGGAAAAATGTATAAGCCATCGCGCCACCAATCAGCAGCGTGTCGGCTTTGGTTAACAGTTGCTCGATGACGGCTATCTTGTCAGACACCTTCTGCGCCGCCGAGGATGGCCACAAAAGGATGTGCCGGTTTGGTGACGGCTTCACCCAGGAACTTCAGTTCTTTCTGGATCAGAAACCCGATAACACGCGGCTTGCCGGCAAGCGCCTGAGGCACGCCGAAGGTGCTTGCGTGCTCGCGGTGGGCGGTGCCGAACGCGTCGTTGACATACACGTCACCCAGCTTGGCCAATTGAGCGGCGAACTTTGGTTCGTTCTTTTCCTCTTCCTTATGAAAGCGGAGATTTTCCAGTAGCAGCACATCACCGTCTTTCAAACCAGCGGCCAATTTTTCAACATCCGGACCGATGCAGTCGTCGGCGAACTGCACGGGCTTTTTCAGAAGTTCAGCGAGCCGCTCGGCAGCGGGTTTCAGTGAATATTTGGATTCCGGCCCGCCCTTGGGTCGGCCGAGATGGCTCATGAGAATGAGTCGCCCGCCCCGGTCGATCACGCTTTGAATGGTGGGCAACGCCTGCACGATCCGGCGATCATCCGTGATCTTCGACCCGTCCAGCGGAACATTAAAATCCACCCTCATCAGAACTTTTTTGCTCTTCACGTCGATGTCAGCCACGATTTTTTTTGCCATGTGTTTTCTTTCTCTGTCGGTCCATCAGCCCTGGTTCAAAACCCGACGGGGTCGGGGCTCATGCAAGAATGTTCAATTTCCTAACTTTTTCAACTCTGCTTCCAAGGCCGCCAGTTCGTCCCGGGTTTGTTGCACCAGGTTCGCTGGCGCTCTGTCTGCGTAGGATGGATTTGCCAACCTGCCTTTCAAGGCCGATATCTTCTGGTTTAACGTTTCGCGGAGTTTTAAAAGTCGAGTTTTCTCTGCTTCGGGATCGATCAAATCCAGCACGAAAATATCAAAGCCGTCGCCGCTGCCGCGTGCGGCGTTTCCCGGGGCCGGCAGGTCAGATCCCAGTTTATCGATCCGGCAAACGCCCAGCAGCTCGATTATTTCCCGATTTTCCTGCATCACCCGGACAGCGTCATCGCCAGGGACCGAAACGTGCACAGCTGTCACCTGCCGCGGGTTGACCTTGTATTCATTGCGAACATTGCGAATGGCTGTAATCACCGCCTGCATGGCGCAAACACCTGCTCGGCGTCAGTGTCAATTGGTCCCCCGGCGGGCCAGGCGGCCGAAATCAATTTCGTGCCGGGATGCAGGTTCCACCAGAGCCGTTCGGTGATGAACGGTATCATGGGATGCATCAGGCGCAGAAGGCTGTCCAGCATGCGGGACAACACCGCTGCCGTTGCCGCCGATCGATCGGGATCCTTCAGCGCCGACTTGGCAGCTTCGAGATACCAGTCACAAAAATCCCGCCAGAAAAAGTCGTAACAGGCCCGTGCGTATTGATCGAAGCGATACACAGCTAACGCGACATTAGAATCCTCCACCGCTCGGTTGAACCGCGAGACAATCCAACGATCCGCAAGCGTCCCACCCGGCAGGTTTCCTTCGGCAACCGCGTCCTGATTCGCTGAGGCGCCAGGAGTCGCTGAGGCGATGTCGCCAGTGGATTGTTCCAGGCTGCGTAAAACAAACTTCGCTGCGTTCCAAAGCTTCGTGCAAAAATTCCGTCCCAGGTCGAACTTGTCGCTGGTGTTCCGCCCTTGCGCATCCTTCTTCACCGGCATCCGCACATCCTGCGTTTCGGTGGCCATGGTGGTCAGCGTGAACCGCAGCGCGTCAGCTCCGTGCGTGTCGATAATGTCGACCGGATCGACGCCGTTGCCCTTGGATTTGGACATCCGCTCGCCTTTGCCGTCGAGGATCGTGGGGTTGATGGCGACGTGGTGGAAGGGGATGCCGGAATCAGAATTCGATGCGAACATCGAACATTGAACATCGAACAGCGAACTTCGAACGGAAGAGGATGCTTCCGCCTTTTCGTTCAATGTTCGCTGTTCGATGTTCGACGTTCGATGTTCGTCCTCATTTTCCTTCCCCATATTGTAAATCCCCATCATCACCATGCGAGCCACCCAAAGGGTGATGATGTTGCGCCCGGTCATCAGCACCGAGGTCGGATACCACTTGGCCAAATCCGCCGTTTGATCCGGCCAGCCCAGCGTGCTGTGCGGCCAAAGGGCGGAGGAGAACCAGGTGTCGAGAACATCGGGGTCTTGGACGAAGCCAAACGCTTCCAACTCTTGAATCAACTCAGGAATCGGAGCGCGGCAACAATAATGGATCTCCACATTTCCGTCAGATGCGCGGTGTTCAAGCGTCATCGAGCCGCCTTGAGCTTGAATTGCGCCCATCATCAACTGAAGCCGTTCGTTTGTTGGAACGAAGGTTCTAAGCTCTACGTCATCGGTGATAATTTTTGTCCACACCGGTATCCGATGCCCCCACCACAACTGCCGTGAAATCGGCCAATCGCGTTTTTCGCCCAGCCACGACAGATACTGCTGCGCATGCCGTTCAGGGAAGAACTTAATCGTGCCGTCGCGCACCACTTCCAAAGCTGGCTCGGCAAGCGGAGCCATTTTCACGAACCATTGATCGCTCAAATACGGCTGGATCGCCGTCTTGCTGCGGTCGGAGAATTTAACGTTCGCCTCGTGCGGTTTCACATCCGTTTCGGGATTGTGCAAACCGGCAGCCGTCAGATCCTCGATCACTTTTTTGCGGGCGGCCGCGAAAGTCAGCCCCGTATATTTCGCCCAGGATGGATCGGCATCGTTTACCTTCCCATCCGGCGTCATCAGATTGAGAATCGCGATCTCGCTGGGCTTACCCAGGTGCCGGATATACACGGCATAGTCATTCGGATCATGAGCCGGGGTCACTTTCACATAACCCGTTCCGAATTCGGGATCGACGAGGATGTCATCTTCGATCAGCGGGATCAGCCGCCCAGTTAATGGTAGGCGGACTGATTTTCCCTTGAACGATGCAGCTCCGGGGTTCGATGAATGATAGGCAACAGCCGTGTCAGCGAGCATCGTTTCTGGACGTGTGGTCGCGACAACAATAAAATCATCGCTACCCTCAGTCGGATACTTTATCGACCACAAACTGGTCTTCACCGGCTCATCATAAAGCTCATCATCGCTGATGCTGGTGAGCAGATGCGTATCCCAATTCACCAGCCGTTTGCCGCGGTAAATCAACCCATCCTTAAACAATTTAAAGAATGTTTCGCGTACCGCGCGGGCACACATGTCATCCAGCGTAAATCGCGTGCGGCTCCAATCGCAGCTGCACCCCAGGCGCTGCAACTGAGATAAAATTCGCTCGCCGTACTGCTGTTTCCATGCCCAGATTCGCTCGACCAGTCCTTCCCGGCCCACATCATGCCGGGTTTTGTTTTCTTTCTCCTTCAGTTGTTTTTCAACCACAGCCTGCGTTGCGATGCCCGCATGATCGATGCCCGGAATCCAAACCGTGTTGAACCCGCGCATACGATGCATGCGGGTCAGGATATCCTGCAGCGTATTGTTGATCGCGTGCCCTAAATGAAGGGCTCCTGTGACATTGGGAGGAGGAATGACAATGCTATACGGTTTACCCTCTTTAACGGGATCGGCCTTAAAGCAGTCATTTCTGAGCCAGTCCGCATAAACCTCCGCCTCCACGGCGGCGGGGTCGTATTTGCTGGCCAACTCGGATATCAACGTAGGGGCGCTGATAGTTCCGCATCGTAACAGATAGGCGAAATTCCGAAATCCGCCGAGAACGTTTTCAATTTCTCTTTCCCGGTTTTGGTTTCACCCGTTGCCCAATGACTGAATAATCTGCTACGTAAGGATTTTGGAGTTGTTAAAACATTATGCATATCAAAATCGGATTCGAACTGTCTTTTGAAGTGATCTTCCCGTCGCCAATGCTGCTGATGCTTTATGTGCATCCCTCGCGGCAGAAGGATTTGCTGGGGCCTGAAAAACTGAGTTTCAGCCCTGGTGTGGAAGTCAGCCATTTCACTGACAGTTTTGGTAATAAAGTCGGGCGAATTCTCGCGCCGACAGGAACGTTAACTATCACTAACGAAGCAGTCATTCGCGATGTCGGTGAACTGGACGTTGCCGGTCACGGGGCTGAGCAGCTTCCCATCGATAAATTGCCCGCGGATGTCATGCAGTATCTCTTGTCCAGTCGTTATTGCGAAGTGGACAAGATGATGGAGATAGCGTGGGGCCTGTTCAGCAACACACCCCGGGGTTGGCCTCGCGTGCAAGCTGTTTTGGACTGGGTGCACAACCGGATCAAGTTCGGATACGCCTATGCGCGATCCACCAAAACCGCGTACGACGCCTATATCGAACAGCAGGGTGTCTGCCGGGATTACATGCACCTCAGCATTACGCTTCTGCGGGCAATGAATATTCCCGCACGCTATGCAACCGGCTATCTGGGCGACATCGGCGTGCCCAAAGACCCCAATCCGATGGACTTCTCCGCCTGGTTTGAAGTGTACCTCGGCGGCCGCTGGTGGACCTGCGATGCCCGTCACAATAAGCCGCGCACAGGCCGAATTCTGATGGCGATCGGTCGCGACGCAACCGATGTCGCGCTCACCACAACTTATGGCAACACGGCCTTACGAAAATTCGTCGTGGTCACCGACGAGATAACGTAACATGGTTAAGCATTAATCCTTTACGTAGAATTCAAGTTTATCTTGACCCCGGTCCCCACGGGGCTATTCTTTTTCTATGGCGCTAGCAACAACCGTATTGGAAGAACCCGCAGGCGGCATTGGAAATGTATTCGATACCGTGCTCGATGCGTATCGAGCTGACGGTTTTGACGCTGGGTATAATCGCGCCGTGAACGATATGCTGGCTGATTTCGCGCTTGTTGCTCGGGAATTTATTCGCGAACAGGCGGACGATTCGGTCGAACTCCGCCAACTGCTTCGACAATTTAACGACCGCTTTCGATATCACCTGGAACAATCAAGCCCCAGGACGCGCGACCACTTCGTCGACGGCGGCCTGGGGATCTAATGTTCCACTGCCGTTAGGATGCCGAGTCTCTCTGCCGATTCTCTTTCTCTGCCTCGGCAATCTGGCAGACCGGTTCTTGGCCGTTAGTCTGGCAATCAATCTCCGGCACATTCGACTGCTTTTCAGGGTCACTAATACTTTCGGGCAGGTTTGAGTGATTTTGGCCTTGAGGGCCAAGGTATCCGTCAAGTCCACCGGTCGTCATCCCGCTGCCACCGGGAGAAAAAATACTGCGATCTGCCATAAATTGCCTCCGTTGGGTGAATGTAAGCAATCTTTGTTCCCGCCGCCGTGGTAAGGTTCTGATATGTCGCCTGCACTGCAAAAGCTGCGCAAGGAACTGGATCAGGCCAAGGCAAGATATCTAAATCAACCGCCTCAGCCGGTGGGGATGGACGTGATCGAAAATCTATATGCGGCCCTGGTAGCGCAGGACGCGGAAATTCGTAAGCTCAAAGGCGAACAGGACAGCGACCGCGCCACTCCAGATGCTGCGGCCTCCGTACAAAATCTTCTCCCTGCATCGCATACAGATTCTTATGTGGGTCCCACCGAGGGGTCGATCAACTCGCCGGTCTATAATCTCAAATCGCTGAAACCCCCGCACCCCGCGCAGGAATGACCGCTGGATCGAACAAGTCTGGCTTGCTGTATGCTGATCGACTGTCTTGCCCCGCACTGCTACCATCCCCGGCATGTTCGGTTCCCATCTTTCGATCGCCGGCAGCATGCACAACGCCTTGCTTGAAGCCGAAAGGCTCGATTTTCAAACTGTGCAGGTCTTCACAAAAAACCAACAACAATGGAAATGCAAACCGCTCGATCCCGCGGCGATTGCACTTTGGGAAACTGAGCGCGATCGGTTGAAGTTCTCGCACACCGTCAGCCATGATAGTTATCTGATTAACCTTGCCTCAGCCGACGATGTGCTGTGGCAAAAGAGCATCGATCTATTCACCGAAGAACTGATCCGCTGCAGTATCCTTGGAATTCCTTACCTGGTCACCCACCCCGGCGCGCACCTGGGAAGCGGGGAGGATGTTGGACTCAAGCGAGTCGCCAGAGCGTTGGATCAGATCCACGCGCGCGTGCCTGCCGGTGTGATTACCTGCCTGGAAATCACCGCGGGACAGGGTTCGTCGCTGGGTTATAAGCTGGAACATCTGGCCGTGATTATTGAAAAGTCCAGATCGCCCGAGCGATTAGGCGTGTGTCTGGACACCGCTCATTTATTTGCGGCCGGATATGATTTTCGCGGCCGAAAATATGCGAAGTTTCGCAGGCAGCTGGAAAACACCGTTGGTATAGACCGGGTGAAGGTGCTGCATCTGAACGATTCGAAAAAGGATCTGGGCAGCAGGGTCGATCGTCACGAGCACATCGGTCATGGTAAAATCGGGCTCGAAGGTTTCCAGCCTTTCGTGCGCGATAAATCGTTTAAAAAAGTGCCGAAGATTTTAGAGACCGCCAAGGATAAGCATTCCGACGGGCGCGATTGGGATGCGGTGAATCTGGAGACGCTGAAGTCGCTGATGTGAAATGCCGGCAGCAGAAATCGCTTTTTCCCCTGACTATTCCGATCGTTTCTGCACAATTTTAAAAAGCGACTGCGTTCCCTCTTTGCCCAGGCCTTGCTTTCTTGCTTCTTCAAACAAAGCCGCCACGCGCTTCGTCGATTCCAGTTTAACGCCCGTGTCTTTAGCGGTTTCCAGCACCAGCCGCAGGTCTTTCGATTGCAGATCGATCATGAACGCCGGCTTGAAATCACCGGCGATCATTTTAGGGCCCAGGTTATTCAGCTGCCACGACCCGGCAGCTCCGCCCGCGACGGCGATGATTGTTTTTGCCGGGTCTAACCCACCGGCGATAGCCAGTACGAGCGCTTCGCACACCGCCAGGTTAGTAACACTGACCAGTACTTGGTTCACGAGCTTTGTCATTTGACCGGTGCCCACCGGGCCCGTGTGCGTGATGGTTTTTCCAAGCTTCTGCAGCAAGGGAAGCACCTTTCGGAACGCTTCTTCTGGTCCGCCGACCATGATAGAGAGCGTGGCATTTGTAGCGCCGATGTCTCCGCCGCTGACCGGCGCATCGAGCAGGGTGGTTTTGTAAGTCAGCAGCTTATCCGCAAACTCCCTTTCGGCCGCGGGCGCGATGGTCGAACAATCTACAACAATTAATCCGTCCCGCGCGGACCGAATGACGCCATTTTCACCGAGCAGTACCGCCTGAACATCAGGCGTATCGGTCACACAGACAAATACCACATCTGCTTCGGCCGCCGCGGCGGCGGGGGTTGGGGCCCAGGTTGCGCCGCGCGCGAGCAATTCGTCTGCTTTATGTTTCGATCGGTTGTTAACTACCAGGGGGCAGCCCGCAGCAAGGAGATGCCCCGCCATAGGCTGGCCCATGATGCCCAGGCCAATAAACGCCAATCGCGTACCGTTTTGCATAGACCGCACAGGCTAGCAAAACACAGCCCCGGTCGCATACCCCGGTTCCGGTCAGGGGGACGTCCAGGGTCCGTTGCCCACGCCAGGGCAATAGCGGTCGACCACATCGCTCCAGACTGTCGTTGTCCCGGCAACAGAACTTCCCGAGCAGCCGGACTTTGGATAAATGATGCTTCCGCGCGGCATCCACAGCGATGGGTTGGATGCCGCGATGTCATCGAGCACCTCGCCGTGTCCGTCGAAGAAAACCGCGTTCATGCGGTATTGTCCAGCTGCGCGGAATGCCGCAAGCGACCCATGCCGATAGGCCCAGACGCGGACATCAATTGATGCAGGATGCGTCGCATTCCCCGGGATGGCGGTTCTATAAGCGCTGTGACTCCAGCCACCGTACGCGCCATAGTCTGCATAGGACGTTGCGTCCCAATTGGTGACCGCCGGTTTGGCGGAGATAATATACACCGGCGGCTGCTCCGTGGAGGGTCCGCCGGTGGAAGAAGGGATGACGGTTCTCGCGCCGTCGCAGGCGAAAATTTTTCGCGAAGCATCGCCTATTCTTGTGATTTTCGGACCGTAATTCGCGGGCAGTGTGATGATACCCCGATTGAGATTTCCATCAGCTGGAACGACAAGATTACCGTCCAGCAGCGTGGCATAATTAACGCGGTATGTCTCCCAGGCCTGATTCAAAAACGCCAGCGACGTGCAATAACTGATTCCTTGGCCTGTGCGGCGTCAGCATCACTTTGTGAGCCCGCAGCTATCGGCATCGAGCGGTACCCGGGGCAGATCAAAAACGGAATCGATCGATACTTTTTGTACCGCAAGACAGAGTCGCTGCCGAGAATATCCTTGTCTTTTCCATATCCGACATATTTCGCGATTGCGCCGATCCAGTCGCAAGGCTCGTTCAGCCCTGCTGATTTCGCGATCGTCATTCCACGGGTGGCCGTAGGCGGATCGTTGCGAAAATTAAAAAACTGTGCTCCGCTGGTGTAGCCTGATCCGGGCAGCCAACCGTTGTTTTCAACGGTATACATCATCATGCCCTGGCCGATCGTCCGCAGATTCGCCAGGCAGTAAGCCGTGTCGGCTGCCCTGCGGGCGCGGGAAATCGTCGGCAGGAGCACCGAGATAAGCAGCGCAATGATCCCGATCACCACCAGTAGTTCAACGAGTGAAAACGCGGTCCTTTTCCGTGGTCGTGTTCCAAGTTGGATTGGCATCAGCATCAACTCGCACGTTCCCCGTCCCCAAGACAAAACCTTCAAAGCAGGCTGAGCCTAATCTGCTGAAGATTGCGGCGTCAAATAAAAACCGGTGGTAACACAGCCCTTTTTCTTCGAATCCCGGGGTTTGGGAGAAGCTTTAACGAACTGGCGTCATTTGAGAACGCTCAAGATGATTCGGCCTGGAAACCGTGGCACGTCACTTTGTGAATAGAGTGCCGGCCCGGTAGACTTCCGGCCCATGCAGGATCCTGTTTCTCATCTTAAAAAACTTATTCGCGACATCCCCGATTTCCCCAAGCCGGGCATTCTTTTCCGCGACATCACACCGCTGCTGGCAGATCCATCAGGCCTGGCCTTGTCGGTGGAACTGCTCGCTAATCCTTTTCGCGGAAAGGGAATCGATCTGGTAGTGGGAGCGGAAAGTCGCGGTTTTATTTTCGGAACGGCGGTGGCCTGCTGCCTGTCGGCTGGTTTCGCCCTGGTTCGCAAACCGGGCAAGCTGCCGTTCACGAAGATTTCCATGACCTACGATCTCGAATACGGCACCGACACGCTGGAGATGCATTCCGATGCCATCATCAAAGGCCAGCGGGTCCTCATTGTGGATGATGTGCTCGCCACGGGCGGCACGATGAAAGCCTGCTGTGATCTCGTCAGCCAGCTGCAAGGCAACATCGCCGGCATCGCGGTACTGACCGAGCTCGCCGGACTTCGCGGCAAAGATAAGGTCGCGCCGCACCAGGTGCATTCTGTCATTCAATATTAAAATTCTTCAACTTAGGTCCGGACATCTCAACGGGAAATTTTCGGTTACTGAACCTTCAAGACCGCGTCCAAGTCCTGCGTTTTGCCTGACATGGTAAACGATTTGATTTCCGTATCGTGCGGGATCAGGAACACAAAATACAGATTGCCGTCAGCGTCCTGCGACGGCGAAGTGACAGTAACCGCGTGCGCCGCATCATATCTCAGCAGCAGGCTGCGCCGTCGGTCCCTTTCACCAACGCATATACACCGCTTGCGGAATATTTATTTCCATTGCTGTCCACGAGCGCGATTTTCTTGTAATCCTGCACCCAATCCCAGCCAGCCGTATAAGGATGCACCTGCACCTGGATCATGGTCCGCTCTTGCGGGGCGAAAAACTGGTTATATCCAGAAGTACCTTCAGCCAATTTCGTCAGTGAAGCCGTTGGATCCACCAAGGCCGAAGAAATCTGCCCGCCGGTCAGACTGATTTTGCCACCGGCAACCGGGGCGTCTTTAGCTTCCTGATCTGCCACGAGCGTGCCGAGTGAAATCGAACCCGGCGCCAGAAACGAAGTGCTAGCGCTGGCGGAGAGATCGTCGGAAATGGGTTTTCCGGGTGCCGGCTGAGGGGTGGTATCATTAGACGGCGAAGGAGGCGTTGGCGTAACAGGTGGAGTCGCTATCGCGGTGGACTGCGGTGTGGGACTGGCCGTGGTTTCGGGGTTTTCCATCGGTTTGGGCGTCGAGGCGGCGACAACCGGCGGCGGCAATTTTAACGCCTCGACCAGGACCGGCGGGCGAATTACTTTTGCGTCCGGATCAACTGTGATTGGCTGCTTCACCGGTTGCCCCGAGAGATCCTGCAATCCAAATCGCTTGACGCTCAGCAGTGTGCCCTGGGCGCACTTTCCACCCGGCAAAACAGACTGGTCCACCATAAAAACCGCGTCGATGGAATCACCGGCTTTGACAAAAAGAAAATCGTCAGGCTTGTCCATGAGGAGAAGGCTGCTGTTGTACAGCGTGCCGATCGGATAAAAGTCCTTGAACTTTCCATCGCTTGCGGTACCGACCAGATGAATCGATCCGGTGCTGAAGCGGAAAATCGTGTCTGCATCGTCTGATGCCCCGCTGGACACGTTTATACGCACAATCAGCAGCTGCTGGCCCGGACCCGGCTTGACCGGCGACTTGAAAGCGGGGGTGTATCCAGCAGGACGCAGGTCTTTAATCACCGCGTCCTGAGCAGGCAGGGTGGCAGCGGTGAATAGCCCGGTAACATTGATCGGGTCGTTTCCATTGGCCATCAGGGCGGTGCGCCGGGCCCCGGTTTCAATTCCCAGGCGTTCGCCGAACAACTCCTGCAGATAATCCGGATGCACCGAAGCCAGTGGACGGTCGCCCGCCAGGGAACCACCGTCACTGAGATGCGACATGGTGGCAAGCACCAGGTCGTCAACCGGCAGCCAAAGCGATTTTTCCTTCTGTGGATCAAAGGTGCCGTCCAGCATTTCGTTGTCGATGTGCGTATCGAGCATCGGTTTGCCCTCGGCAACGGGAAGGATCACTTTTCTGTTGTCACTCAGGGCATAGCGGCTGGAGCCGAGGTAGCTCATCGCCGGGTCAAACGGCAGCGACTGCACGGCGATGGCAAAAATGCCTACTGAAAACACACCCGCGACCAAACCCATTAAGGCCGCTCCGATTTTATCCACCACGTTGGGTGTCTGCACATTGCCCGGGATAAACGAGTCGAAGAGCGTGCGAAGCACAAGGTAGGTAACGGCAAAGATCATGCACAGCACCATGCCATGCGCGTCATCGGCCATCTTCCCTTTCAGCAGGGTGTTGACGACTGGCTCATGGTAGGAAATGGCCATGGCGGCGGCGATAACAGTAATCATCGCGCTCAGTGTCGCGCTGAAAAATCCCTGTACATAATGAAAGAAGACAACAAGCCCGACGAGGAGAACGATGATGATGTTGAAAACCATGGTAGCGTCTCTAAACGATCAGGTTGTTGGAACAGGCCCTTTGGGTTTGCGTGGCGTGCTGCGCGCCACCGGAGCGGCTCCACCACCGCCGGAGGATTCACTGCCGGCTTTGAGTACACGCAGCACCTCCTGCACGCTGGTCTCCCCGGCCTCCACCAGTCCCAAGCCCACTTCCTGCATGTATTTGCCGCGCTGTTTGCGGAATGCGGTCTTCATCGGCACCACGTTTTGCTCGGGGGTCATACCATTGCAGCAAACCTGCCTGATATGGTCATCAACCAGAAGAATTTCGAAAATGCCGGTTCGCCCCTTATAGCGCAGGTCATTGCAGAAATCGCACTTAATCGGGTTGCCCTTGGGGTCGCGGATCGGTTCCTTGCGGGCCTGATACAGTTTCTCCACTTTCGAAGCATCCATGTTCAACTTGCGCAGTATTTCCGAATCAGGCGTGTAGCCCTGTTTGCAGGCAGCGCACAGCTTTCGAAGGATGCGACCGCAGATAACCATCTGCAATTGTGAAACCGCCAGCTTGTCGTCACCGACCAGTTTCCTCCAGATCGCCAGCGCCTCGAAAGTGCTCCCAGCGACAAGGCTGAAATAGATCCTTCGACCATCCTTCGAAGACTTAATCAATTCCACGGCAGCTGCGGGACTCTGCGGTTTTGACATCAGCACGACGTTAGGCTGCTGGCTGATGATCCAGCTTGCCATCTTCGCTTCCTCTTCAGGCGTCGCGCCGCGCTCGAGCTTGTTCTGTGTGACTCCTTCAATGTCCTGCTCTGGATCGCGCTCGATGGTGACGAGGTTTTCCAGAAATGCATCGTGTGCCCGAAGCATGGCATACGACAGCGCGGTCAAGCCCTGACCCTTGGGCGCACACAAAAGAGTAACCCCGCCTCCGGCTTTGATGATTGCCCTGATCTTTTCCAGTTGCTCAGGCGTGAATCCAATCGTTTCGGGTGTGAATTCGTGGCGTTTCTTCGCGTCGGCGGTGAAGCGGGCGTATTCCCCAGCGGTGCTTCCCTTGGTTTCAAAAAGCATCTCACGCCGCTTGCCGTTGATGTTCAGTTTGATCGTACCCTTTTGGGGCTTTCGCAATTCCGCCAGATCGAGGCCGGCGGCGGCCTTTAAATATTCAATCACCGATGTGCCAATGCCCTTGGAAACCGAAGCGCCGTTGTAACTGACACCATCCACAACATATTTAACGCTGAGCCCGCTTTCGCTGGGGGCCAGGTCGATGATCTCGGCATTGTTGGTCATCGGATCAGTTAAAAGCGATTGAATGCCGTTATATGATTCGGCCTCAGGCGTGTTGGGCTTGGGTGCGGGAAGCAGGCTGCCATTGCCACCAACAATTTGCACCGCGCCGGCAATCTCCTGCACTTCTTTCGGTTTGCCGCCCAGGCTTCCCACCCAGGCTTTGAAATCTCCTTTGAGATCGCTCAATCCCGCCACGGCCTTGCGCATCTGAAGATAAACCCCCGCTTCGATGCCGCAGACCACGAGAAGCGCGCCAAAGGCGAGGAAGAAATTCGGAAGATAAATGAACAAGGCAAAGCCCAGGATGAACCCGCCCATCATTGAGATGTTTAAAGCGTTGCGGTTCAACCGGACAGCCTCGGCGTCCTTGTCCGCCCAACTCAGGGCGCGAGCCCACGCGAGCAAAACCAGGATCACCGGTATTACCTTCAGCCCGTTGAGATATTGCCCGGTCGCGGGCATTGTGGCGGCCAGAATATGCAGTCCCATCGCGTCTCCAAAGCGAGCCGAATATCAGAACGTTTCATTCTAGTCTGAAAAAGCCCTGCTTGCCAAACCGCCCCGGCATGGGGTGAACCTGCCCGGGTACGAATCATTCGAATTGATTTGAAGGTCGTCCGATCGGCCCTCGCTGCCTCTGCTGAAACCCTACTAAAAACCGCTTACGACAGGGGAATTCCCTTGTCATCCTCTTCATCCTCATCCACTGTAATCGGGGAGGGTGTATTGATTTTGTAAACCTTGCGCACAACGTCGTCGCCTTTGCCGCGGCGCGGCGCAGCAGCCCCTTCACCAATCGGAATGATGACTTCCTTTTCAGTCTCGCCGCGACGAATCACCTCATATGCCTTGGCCATGTCACCGGCCAGTTCGCGGACCGTCAGCCCGCCCACGCACAGCACAAGCATCAGAAGTCCCAGCAGTTGCAGCACACCGATCGCTATCCCACCGAACAGGATAAACCCAAACATCTGCATGAGCGTGTGCACCAGGATAATGCCCGCCACGCAGGCGAGGGCCGCATAAAATTGCGACCGATGCTTCACCATTGTCGGCAGAACGAGGCAGACAAAAATGAACGCGGTGAGCACGGTTGTTACACCATCCAGTGTCACCACGGTGGCAGAAGGAGCGACCACAATATTGTCAGCAAGAGGTAGCATTCTTAAATGATACCGCAGAGGGTCGCAGTTGGGCTACTCGAAATGACTGGTTTGGGTGCAATGCCACGTGCAGGTCGATTTCAGAGTGGTCAGCAGAACAATTAAACATCGAAACGAAGGATATTCCCGGGAATCAGCCGAGCAGAACGCCGATGTTGCCTGCTGATTACGCCTGCTGGTCGCGCCTGACCGCCACGATATCTTCCCTTCGAATCCAGCATCGGGAGACCTCGCCGATGGTTCCGCTGCCCGCGACGGCAAGCAGATCCAGCCCGCCGGGGGTGCGGAGCAGAAGCTGCTCGAACGCACCTTTGAAAATTCGCTCGACCAGTTTTACTTCCAGGCTGTTTTGATCTTCCGCCGACACAAGCCGAACATGCTCCGGGCGGATGCAGAGCAGGACATCGTTCTCAGCCGGTAATTCAGAGTCATTGCAACAAATCTCACTTGCATCCGAGAGCCTCACCCGCGCGGTCTGATTTTCCCTGGAGATCACGACGGCAGGCAGCAGGTTGGTCTGCCCGAGAAATGTCGCGACAAACTGCGTCACGGGCCGGCGATACACCTCTGCCGGTGTCCCCAGTTGTTCGATGCGACCCCGGTTCATCACCGCGATGCGATCGGACATTGTGATCGCCTCCTCCTGATCGTGCGTGACAAAAACAAACGTGATTCCGACGCGCGCCTGCAGCCGCTTAAGCTCCAGCTGCATCGCGCGGCGAAGCTTTGCGTCCAGCGCAGCCAGCGGTTCATCCAGCAATAACACGCTGGGCTCACACACCAGTGCCCGCGCCAACGCCACGCGTTGCCGTTGCCCGCCCGAAAGCTGATCCGGCTTTCGATGTTCCATCTGCGTCAGGTTCACAACCTCGAGGATCGCTTTAACTCTGGACTGGATTTCTGATCGGGGCAGCCGCCTCATTTTCAGTCCGAACTCAATATTTTTCTGCACTGAAAGATGCGGAAACAGCGCGTAGCTTTGAAAAACCTGGTTCACTTCGCGCCGGTAGGGCGGTATGGCTGTGACGTCCCTGTCTCCCAGAAAAACCTGCCCCACATCGGGCGATTCAAAACCGGATATCATCCGCAGCAGCGTTGTTTTCCCGCATCCGCTCGGGCCAAGCAGTGTAAAAAACTCACCGGGTTGGATGGTCAAACTGATCCCATCAACCGCTGTGAATGATCCGAACCGCCGGGTGATATTTCGAAGTTCGATCACGCAATCCCCCGCGGTTTGCGGAACCCTGTCGCCAGGAAAACCAGCCCGAACATCAACATCAGTGTCACCCCCAGGGCCGCCCCCAGCGGGTAATTGTTTCCCTGGCCGGTGAATTCCTCTTCGATCTTGCTGCCCAGCAGCGGAAAACCGTTCCCACCCATCAAATCGGTAATGGCAAACATCCCAATCGCAGGCACGAACACCAGCAGTACCCCTGCCACAATTCCCGGAACAGCCAGCGGAATGACCACCTCGCGCAGCGCGCGAATCGGCCCGGCCCCAAGGTCCAGGGCAGCTTCGATCAGTGAATCGTCCAGCTTCTCCACGCTGCTGTAGATCGGAAGAATCATAAAAGGCAGATACGCATAGACCAGCCCAATCACCACCGCCGCCGGGGTATAAAGTACGGCTCCCGAAGTGGGGATCAGCGCCGATAAGCGAAGTGCTTTCAGCATCCCATTCAATAAACCGTTCTGGTTCAAAATGGTGATCCAGGCATAGGTGCGGATCAAAAAGCTGGTCCAGAAAGGAATCATCACCAGCATCAGCAGCCGATTCCTCCGCGCTGGCGGCGACGGCCCGATGTAAAAGGCCACCGGGAAGGCAATCAGCAGGCAAAGCAGCGTGGTAAAACCCGCCAGTTCGGCGGTTTTCCAGAAGATCTTGAGATATGTCGCGTCTCCCATTGGCAGCACGCGCACGGCATATGACAGATAGCTGCAACCGCCGATCAGCAATCCCCATCGCAGGGCGGCAATGCTGAATCGCCGCTGCGTTAGCGCTACCAGCGCGATGCACGCCGCGCCGGTAATTCCCGCGATGATCCCCATCCGCCCGAAGACCACCACCGCCGAAGGCTCAAAAATCTCGCGGTAGTTATCCAGTGTGAACTGAAAGACCGGCTCGCCCATGTCATCGCGATCGCAAAAGCTGTAGACCACCAGCAAAACCGCCGGCGCAACCACCAGTACCAGCAGCCAGGCCACCAGCGGGACAAAGGTCAACCACGCGACAATGCCGGGTCGTTTGGATGCGGTTGTGGTCATTCGGATTTCACTGCCCGTTCATTGCCCGCTGCGCAGTTCCGTCATCACTTTGTCGATCAGCAGGCTGGATCTACCGATCGCGTGGAAAATTTCTGTGGGTTTCTTTTGCGGATAGCTCGCCGGATTTTCCAGCTGCTCTTTGCTCAGCAGCTTTTGCGCCGCGGCATTAGGATTGGTATACGGGAACTTATCACTGATTAATTTGCTTACATCGGGCGCAGGATGTAATTGAGAAACCGCGCCGCCTCATCCTTTTGGGCAGCAGCCGCGGGAATACAAAGGCAGTCCACAAACTGGTGCGCGCCGGTCTGGGGAAGGACGTACGCAAACTTGTGGTCCTGCTGATAACACAAAGCCGCCTCGCCGCTCCAGACGATGCCCAGGTCGCAGTCACCGTTGATCAGCGGTGTCTTTGGGCTGTCGGAATCGAACACTTTTACCATCGGCATCCATGCCGCCAGCACCGGCCGCACCTTTTCAAGATTGGCTTTGTTGATGTCGTTGATCGGAATGCCCGCCGCCCCGAGTGCCCAGGAAACAATCTCGCGATTGTCGTTCACCACCACGATCCGGCCCTTGTATTTCGCTTGAAACACGTCGTTAAATCCGTGGATCGTCTCTTTCACCTTGTCGGTGTTCACCACGATTCCCACCGTGCCGCTCATCCAGGGCACACTGAATTGCTGCTGCGGATCGAATCCCATGTGCAGGAAAGCCGGGTCGATGTTTTTGAGATTGGGAACCTTTGTCCAGTCAATCGCAGCCAGTTTCTTCTTCTGAATCAGGGCCTCGACAGTGTATTCCGAAGGCTGAATTAAATCGTAGTTGCTCGCCCCCGCGAGCAGCTTGGCCAGCATCTCCTCATTTGATGCATAGGTTTCGTAATGCACCTTCACACCGGTTTCGCTGGTGAAACCGTCGATGAGATTCTGGGGAACGTATTCCGACCAGGCGAACAGATCCAGGTCCGCCCGTGCGGTGGAAACCAGGAGCACTGATAAAAGAGCCAATACCCAAAGCCGCATGCGAAACACTCCAATCAGGCCTCCGGCAAGGTGACAGCCGGTCCGGCAACAGGTCGCCGTAAATACTCCGCCAGTCCCATCGCCAGGGCCGTACCCACGATAAAAATAGCCGATACCGCGTTCAGCGTCGGTTCCAGCTTTGTCCGTGCCATGCCAAAAATCACGATCGGCAGCGTCTTGGATTCAGGTCCATGGACAAAGGATGAAACGATCAATTCATCCATCGACAAAGTAAACGACATCAGCGCGCCCGACACCACCGCCGGCGATAAATAAGGAAGTATCACCGAAAAAAACGCCCGCGCGGGTGTGGCCCCGAGATCCATCGCTGCCTCTTCCAGCGAAGGGTCGAGCCCGTCCAGACGCGATCGCACCGCCACCATTACAAAAGGAAAGCAGAACGTCACATGCGACAAAACCAGTGTCCCCCAGCCCAGTTCAAAACCACCGGTAAGGCCCCGGTCTTCATACCAGCTGTTCGCAAACTTGAACGCGGTAGCAAAAAGCACCAGCAGACTGATGCCCATAATGACATCCGGCATGAGGATCGGCAGATAGATCAACGACCAGATCGATTTGCCCAGCGGAAAGGTATACCGATACCAAAGCCACGCGCCCGCTGTCCCCAGCATCACAGAAAAAACCGTTACCACCGCCGCCAGCAACAGGCTGTTTTTCATCGCCAGTGTGATCGCCGAATCGTGGTAGAGCGCGATGTACCATCGGGTGGTCGCGCCGGTCCACACGATGTTCAAATCCGACTTGTTAAACGAGTAGACGATCAGCAGCACGATAGGCAGATAGAGAAATGTCAGCACCGCGACGGTCCACGCGCGAAACAGGCGTTGAACCATCGACATGCCGGTGGAGACTCGCGTCATCAATTTTGCATTCTGCATTCCTCCATCCGCATTTCCATCCCCTGTTTGGAATTTTCCCGCTGACTGCGGCGTTAGTACGGATAGAATCTAACCAATGAAGTTCTTTCTCTCCTGGTTTTTCTGCTTGCTGTTTGTCTGCACGGGTTACTCACGCGCAGCCTCCGCAGACGACCACGCGCAGGCAACGCTGCTTGCCAATGTGTTAGCGGTTCAGCCCGGCAAGCCTTTTATGCTGGGCGTTCGATTCGAAATCGATCCAGGCTGGCATATTTATTGGAAAAATCCCGGTGATTCAGGCCTCCCCACGCAACTGAAGCTGACCCTCCCCGATGGTTTTACGCAAAGCGAATTAATGTTCCCCGTGCCGGAACGGCTGCAACTTCCAGGTGACATTGTCAATTATGCCTACGAGAACCAGGTGATGCTGATGGTTCGCATTACCCCGCCCACGAATCTAATCGACGGCAAGCCCATTTCGATCACCGGCAAGGCAAGCTGGCTGGTCTGCAAAGACGACTGCCGGCCCGGCGGAGCCACGCTATCGCTTCAATTACCCGTCGCTAACGCCGAAGTGCCGGCAACCAACGAGGACCTGTTCAGACAGTGGACAGCGGATTTGCCGGTGAAACATGCCCCTGATGTTGAATCCATCACCGGGAGCTTGACGCGATCCGGTGAAACCGCACAGGGCTCTATCAATGTAACCTGGAAAAAACCGCCCGCCGATCTGCTTTTTTTACCAGGCCCTCTGGAAAGCGGGGACGTGCGGGATGTGACACTGAACACGAGCGGCGGTTTAACAAAACTTACTTTTACGATTAAACGATTCAAGGGCGATGAACCCGTAACCGGCCTGTTGACCTTCACTTCAGCGGCCGGCGTTAAGACCGGGGTCGACGTTTCGATTCCCGCTTCGAATAAGTGATATTTTTTCTCCGTGTCACACGGAAGGAGTCGGCGATGAGGAATTTCTGGAAACCGCTTACCGCAGTCGCGGCACTTGCGCTGGTTGGGACGATGCTGGCCGCTGCCTATGTAAAGGCCGACACCATGACCAAAACCGCTGCCATTGGTGATTCAGCGCCACAGTTCAAGCTGGAAGACCAGAACGGCAAGTCCGTGAGTCTCTCGGATTACGCCGGCAAGATCGTGGTGCTGGAATGGACCAATCCCGGTTGCCCGTTTGTCCAGCGTCATTACAAAGCCAACACGATGACCGCGCTGGCAGAGCCAGTATAAGGCTCAGGATGTGGTCTGGCTCGCGGTCAACTCGACACACGATGTCACCGACGCCGAAAACCTCGCCTGGGTGAAGCAGAACAACTTGCAGTACCCGGTGTTGAACGATGCAAGCGGTGCCGTTGGTCACGCCTACAATGCCAAGAGCACACCGGACATGTTTATTATCGATAAGACCGGCAAGCTGGTCTACAGCGGCGCGATTGATAACGACCCACAGGGCGACAAATCCGACAAGCTGAACTACGTTTCAAAGGCTCTGGACGAACTGCTGGCGAGCAAGCCTGTCTCTGTTCCTGAAACCAAGTCGTACGGCTGCTCGGTCCACTACGCGAATTAAACAAAGCGAATTAAAAGAACGCGAGTTAACAGTGCGTAAACCAACTGCGCATGCATAAACCAAGCGTCTTTCCCTCCCCCGTGTACGCACGGGGGAGGGTTATATCGCGGTGCTGTCGGCGTCGCGCGCCTTTTGTTTTCCCGCACGAATCACATCAATTGCCAGCCTCAGATCCGATACGACATAGTCGCTCATGACGGTATGTTCTCCCAGCGCATGGGATGACTGGGGCACATCCGGCGGAACGAAAAGAATGGTTTGGCAACCAGCGGCCACACCCGCCTCCACATCGCGGAGCGCATCGCCCACCACCCAGCTGCTCGATAAATCCAGGTTCAACTGCCGGGCTGCCTGAAAAATCATACCAGGCGCGGGTTTGCGCAAGTCGCTTTGTTTGCGGTATGCCGGCACCAGCGCATCAGGGTGAAACGGGCAATACAGGTGCAGATCGATCTTTGCTTCTGCATCGTCGGCCAGCAGCAGGGCATCCATACGGTGATTCACCGCGATGACAGCGGATTCGTCAAACATGCCGCGCGCCACACCACTCTGGTTGCTGATCGTTACCACGACAAACCCCATGCGCCGGGCGCCGGCGACCGCTGCCGCAGCGCCGGGCATCAGCACGGTTTTTGCCGGGTCTCCCAGGTATCCGTCATTCACAATTAACGTGTTATCGCGATCGAAAAAGACTGCCGGGCGGTTCATTTCTCCTCCAGTTTCGCTCAATAACCACCGATTTCCCCAAGCTTATTTCAGAACTTGCGGGCATTTGGCCGACTGTATTCTCAGACGTTCGTTTCATCATCGGCTCCGCGTCAGCGCGGTGGATCGGTAAATATGACCATCATTCAGCCAGGCCTTTCTGCCCGACCCCGCTATTTTCCCAGCAAAATTGTGCTGGTCGCCGCGGGAGAACTGGTTTTTATCTCGCTGATGCTTCGGTGGAGCAATTCACCGGCATTTTTTGCCGCTGCCATCGCGTGCAGCCTCGGCGCTATTCAACTGGGCGCGGTGCTGATCAACCGCTTTCAGCGCGACACGAGAAAGGTCCTCAAGGTTGCCGAGGCAGCCGAGTTCAGCACCAACGCCGTCATGATTACCGACCCGGCCGGCCGGATCAAATGGGCCAATGCGCGCTTCACCGAGTTGACCGGTTTTCAACTCGCCGATTGTGCCGGCAAGACTTTTTCCATGCTCCTGCACGGACAGCATACCGACACCCCGACAGTTGAACTGATCCGCAACCAGATCCGCGCAGCAGCCATTTTCCGTGGAAATTCTGCAGTATAATCGCGACGGCAAAGAGCTGTGGGTCAGCAGCAAAGGTGAACCCTGTCACGATGCCCACGGCGAAATCATCAATTACGCGATCACCCAGATTGATCTGTCAGATCAGCATCGCCAGACGCAGGAAATCGAGCAGTTGGCAAACGCCATCGTCGTGGATCGCGCGATCGAAACGGAGACTGTCACACCGGTGGTTCTCGAACCCGAGCATCCGGCAAATGATCCGGCCTTGCGATTGGCCCAGCAACTGGAGCAGCTTAGCTCCGCAGACGATCGCATCCAGCTGCAGCAACTCGTCGACGGCCTGCGGTCGCGCGTTGAAGAATGCGTGACAATCCTCCCCGCAGAGAAGGTGACAACCAGCGTAAGTCACGCGGATGAGTAATCTGCGTCTCCCGCCAATTAGGGGAGGACGTGTTTCACTTTACCGCTTATTTTCTCGGGATAATTCAGCTTTTGGGAACCAGTCGCTGACCGCGTGAGTTGCGGATCTTGAGGTATCGCAGAAACCGGCGTTTGAGCACATCACGCAGCCGCGCGATTTCAGTTGCCGACCCATTCGCCAGCGCGATATATCCCCCGGCCTTAAGGCGATGCCCGCCTCCTTCACCGATATTGCGAACCAGCTTGCGAATGACATCCACCGCTGAGACAGACTTGCTGCTCGTGCGCAGGCTCATGATCATTTTGTTTTCATGAATGGCAGTCACCAGCGACCACTGCACGGCGTCAAACCGAAGCAGAAAGTCAGCCATCACGGCGGGCTTTTCCAGCGAATCAATTGTCTCAATATGCGAGATAACCGCGTTGTCGAAATACATCGCGTTATTTAAGGCAGCGGCGTATGCGGTGTAATAGGTCTGCGGGAGATCCACATACCGCATCTGATAAAGCTTGTGCGTGTCCGCCATCAGGGTGAGGCTGGAAAGAGCGATGTTATCCAGATCGCCTGGTGTGCCGGCCGCACCGGCCAGATCAGACTCAATCGCAAACAGCAGACTCGCCGCCAGTTGCGGCGAGATCGGTTCTTCCAACTCCATGAAATAGCTGAAAATGATCGAACTGGTGGCTCCGACATCCGTGCGAATATCGCAAAAAGGCCCGTGCGGTTTGACATGACGCCCGCGGTGATGGTCGATGACCGCAGTGGGTTCGATCGTCTTTGGCAAGGGGGAATAAGCGCTCATCGGCTGGGAATCCAGCAGGATATAGGCATCGTATTCACCGAGTTTTTCGTCATTCCAGGGAACCAGGTCCAGTTCACTGAGCCGCGCGAAAGTGGAATTAATTCCACCAGCAACAGTTCCTTTAACGGACATGCTCACGTTGGCTTTGGGCAGGCGTTTTCGCAACAGGCGCAGTAATCCAAGGCTGCTCCCCAGCGCATCGGGATCCGGATGCAGATGGGTGGTAATCAGGATATTTTTTTTATCCGCCAGCACCTTCAGCAATCGAACCGCGCGAGGCCGGCCGCGCGATTTCAACTCCGCCGCCACGGCCGAACCCGCCACTGTTTCCAGACAGCTTTCGACGAAAGCGGTGGCAGCGTTGTCGAGGGAGATTTCGTGCAGCGTATTCGTCACCGGGGACGCTTTTCCTTTAGAGACTTCCAGCGCCAGCGAAGCTATTCCGCTGCGGGAGCCCTTCTTCTCATCGACCGCCAGCACCAGAGCCATAAGTCAGCCTCTTCGGTTAGACACTGGATATTGTAGACATCGACCGGCAAACTCGCATCGTCCGATATATTCTTGCGAATCAACGCTGAAAGAAAAGAATTGCAAATCGCACGCGAAAGTGGCCTAAGATCCTTGAATCTATCAGGGTCAGCTGACGATAATTCTCTGTTGGCTGAATTGCGAAACGGGGGGCGGCGTCTGGCTTTAACGATCTATCAACGACGGATTAAATTGATGCAGCAGGAAGAACATTGCCACAGGAAAACAATCTGGACCACCGTCGGCTGGCTTTGCGCGGTGGTGGTGGTTGTTGGTGTATATACCGCGGCCATCATGTTTGCGCGTTGGGAGAAGGACCATGCGCCCCCGTTGCCGGTGCCCATCGTCTGCCTGACCCGCCCTGACAATAATGCCACGGGCGTGTTGCCCAATGCATCGGTGGTCGCCGACATTTACCTGCCCAACTTCGGGTCGGGTGTGTCAACCATCACGATGAATACGCGCAACGTAAAGCTGCTGAAAATTGAGGGAAGCAAGGAGACTGAAGTCGCCGGTCACGCAAATACCTCGGGCGCGGGCGACTCTATCGTATTTACCCCGACCG
This sequence comes from uncultured Phycisphaerales bacterium, assembly GCA_963792535.1. Lineage (GTDB taxonomy): Bacteria > Planctomycetota > Phycisphaerae > Tepidisphaerales > Tepidisphaeraceae > CBDAQA01. The sequence continues at coordinate 114,109 of CAWBWQ010000002.1, read as the reverse complement.
ACATGCTCGACCCTGGTGGTCAATATAAATTCAGAGTCAATGGCGTTCGCGATACCAGCGGCGCGATGTTTACCCCCTATGAAATGAGCTTCACCGTCGCGGCCAAAACGGCGTTATCCACCTGCCCGGTTGCTTTTGAACATGTACAGCTTCCTTATAAAACTATTTTCACCGGCCTGACCGTGGGCCCCGATCATCGGCTTTATACCGGTACCTTCGACGGGCGGATTTTGCGATTCGATTTTCTGCCCGATGGGACGTTGTCTGAGCCTTATGTGATCAGCACGGTGATCGACGCTAATCGCGGCACCGACAGCCCGACCGGCAATCGGCTGATCACCGGAATCTGTTTTGACCCTGCGAGCACCGCCGACAATATGGTTCTCTGGATCACGCACGGCGTGTGTGCGATCGAGCACTGCCCCGACTGGAGCAGCAAACTAAGCCGATTGAGCGGGCCGGATTTTAATCACTATGAAGATTATGTCGTTGGACTGCCCCGCGCGTGGCGCGATCACTTGTCGTTCAAAATTCAGTTTGGGCCCGATGGTGGTTTGTACTTTAATCAGGGTTCGAGCAGCAGCACCGTGCGCCGGATAATAAGTGGGGCTTGCGCAATGAACATCTGTTGACCGCTGCCTGCCTGCGCCTGGATACCGGCGCTGTTTCCAGGCGGTTGGCTTCGGGGCAGGGACCGTTAAATGTCAAAACGGAAGATGACGGCCATTACAATCCTTTCGCCGCCGACGCGCCGCTCACGCTGTATGCCACCGGTATCCGCTGCGGATTCAGCATGCTCTGGCATAGCAACGGGAAGCTTTACAGCTGCCTCAATGGCGGCGCTGCGGGTGGGTCTGCTCCGGGTACGCCTGACGATCTGAAAGATGTTCCCTATCGCAACGATCAAGCCCGCTCAGGTCCGTACAATGCCGGCGACATTCCCCCTATTAATTACGTAACCGAGACACAGCCGGACTTGTTTATTTCCATCGAGAAGGGCGGGTATTACGGCCACCCCAATGTCACGCGCGGTGAATACGTGATGTTTGGTGGAAACCCCGACGGTGGTTCCACCCATTACCAGGTCCATGATTACCCTGTCGGAACAAAACCCGATCGCAACTGGCACCCGGCGTACTGGTGCCTGGGCATCAGCAATTCTTGTAACGGTTTGATCGAATATAAAAATGAAAAAGCGTTCAACGGCTGGTTAAAGGGAAAGATTCTCACCACCCGCTACAGCGCCGGCAAAGATGTGGAAGTGTTGGCACCCGGTCCGGACGGCAGCATCGTGCAGTCCGTCACCGGGATCGACGGCCTGACGCGGTTTGTCGATCCCCTCGACCTGGTCGAAGACCCCGCCACCGGAAATGTGTATGTTTCAGAGTTTGGCGGTCAGCGGCTCACACTGCTGCGTCCCAAGCAATCCGCCAGTGAAGAGACGTTTATCGAAACCAAAAATATCCCCGCCTCGGGCAAGAGCGTAGGTGTTCACTAAAGCGTTGCAATTTCGCGCTCGGCAAAAGCAATGGGACGCGAAGCATCTAGAATATGTCGCAATCTGGAACATTGGATATCTTTTGCCAGTTGATGTTTAAGCGCATCGACGCCGGGAAATCTCTGCTGGTCGCGAATCCAGTCGACGAATTCCAATCGCAAAGTGCGGCCATATAAATCGCCGGTGTAATCGATCAGATGTGCTTCCACCTGAAGTTGATCGTCACCAAAAGTCGGCAGGCGACCGATGCTGACCGCCGCGGCATGGGTCGATCCGTCAACCGTGCAACGACCGACATACACACCTTCAGCCGGGAGCAGCTGCTCGCCGCATTCCAAGTTTGCGGTGGGAACACCGATCGTGCGCCCGCGCTGAAATCCTTTCACCACCACACCCTGTAGTGCATACGGTTTCCCCAGGCAAATCGCGGCGTCGCGAACGCGCCCGCCGACGATTAACCAGCGAATCAGCGAACTACTCACCTCTGTTATCTTTAGGTCCAGCAGCGGCACGCGGACCCCGTCGATGACATGCAGCCGCACGGGGCTTTCAGCCGCCCATTCGCGCAGGCGATCGATGTTACCCCCGCGATTTTTACCGAAATTAAAAGACTCTCCCTCGATCATGTTCGCCGGGCGAACGTCATCCCGCAGAATCTGCCAGAACGATTCGGCCGTAAGATTCAGCAGGCTGGTCGTGGGAGGGAGGATGGCCACATGATTTACGCCTGCTTCCTCCAGCAGTTCCAGTTTCAAAGGCAGCGGCGTCAATCGCGGCGGTGCGTGGCCCGGACGCAGTACGGTAAACGGGTGAGGTTCGAACGTGACGATTCCAATCCCCACGGGGCTGGCCAACGATTTCGCCAACTCGATGATTTTTCGATGTCCGCGATGCAGACCGTCAAAGTTCCCCACCGACAGCGCGAGGCCGTCGGGCAGTTGTCTCAATCCTTCAATGCCGTCATGAATCCGCATAGCGTTACCGGCGATCGATCCTAATGATTGATCGACCACTCGCCAAACGCGGTCGATTGGGACTACACTGCAACAACGCCGACGCCCGCGTCGGCGAGACAGTTTTTAATCAGCGAGGATGAAAGATGAATCGACTCACATTGGCGTTGGGACTGGTGCTTGCCCTGGGCTCATTTGTTCGCGCGGAAATCCGCATGCAGCAGGTGGAATACAAAGACGGTGACACCACCTGCGAAGGCTATCTCGCCTACGATGATGCCACCACCGAACTTCGTCCCGCGGTGCTGGTCTGCCCGGAATGGTGGGGCGTGGATGACTATCCAAAACACCGCGCCGACCAACTGGCGAAAATGGGTTATGTCGCATTCGTGGCTGATATCTACGGCGGTGGCGTGAACACCGAGAACCCTCAGAAAGCAACTGAACTTTCAACGCCGTTTACCAGCGATCACGCCACCATGCGGCGGCGAACCACCGCGGCGCTCGATACCCTGCTGCAGCAGAAGTATGTCGACAAAACCCGCGTTGCAGCCATCGGTTATTGTTTTGGGGGCAGTTGCGCTGGAACTGGCCCGCGCCGGCGCACCATTGGCCGGGGTTATTTCGTTTCACGGCGCGCTGGGCCGAACCGATGACGAGGGCCCCGATCAAATCAAGTGCAAGATCCTCGTCTGCCACGGCGCTGCCGACCCCATGGTACCACCCAAGCAGTTGGCGGCGTTTGAGGCGGAGATGAAGGAAGTGAACGCCAATTATCAGATTAATATTTACAGCAACGCCAAGCACGCGTTCACCAACCCTGCAGCCGACAGCCATCACATCCCCGGCATCGGTTATAATGAGCAGGCGGACAAACGATCCTGGGCGGCAGCGAAGGATTTCTTCGCCGAAATCTTTCAGTAGCCCAAATGCGTCGCTATGCGACGCGCTATGCGACGTTTTAGCATGATTTTGATATCGCGTTATGGCGTTCGCATCAGCCATACTGCATATGTAATGGCCGCAAGTCCCGCGAGGTCGATCCCCGCGATGACATAATGGCGGCCACGCGCATCTTCATAAAGCGCAAACGCCATCCACGGCCCCAGCAGCAAGAAAATGATGACGGTTACAACCCACCGGCGCGCCGACAGCCCCGGCAGCAATGCGCCAGCAGCGACTCCCGCCACAGCCCAGCCGGCAATCTTCCACGCCGGAACAGTTTGCCCCGCTACCCGCGCCCAGCCCAGCAGGGCGGCGCTCAGCAGATAGCTGGCGCACATGATCATCAGGATCAGGCGTGAAACAGCGACCTGATTCATAAAGCCCCTTTCTAACCGAACGCGACTCAGTCGATCCCGTCCTCAGTTTCGCACCCAAGACCGCGCCTGCGATGTGCCACGCGGTTTACCTAGCGAAAATTCGTAAACTGCAGCGGAATCCCCGGGTTGTTTGCCTTCAGGTGTGCCATCACCGCCTGCAGATCGTCTTTCTTGGCCCCGGTAACACGCAATGCTTCGCCCTGAATGCTCGCGTTTACTTTCAGCTTAAGTTCCTTGATCGTTTTCTGGATCGACTTGGCGGTGTCTTTATCGATGCCATCTTTCAGCTTCGCTTTCTGCCGAACTGTTTTATGGGTCGCCTGTTCGAGTTTCTGATAATCGAGGCACTTGGGGTCTACCCCACGCTTGATCATTTTTTCCACAAGAACTTTTTTCACCGCGTCCAGTTGCGGTTCAGCATCGGCGCACAGCGTTAATTCTTTTTCCTTGCGATTCAATTCTGAAATCGATGCGCTGGTTCCCTTAAAATCGAAGCGGGTAATCACTTCCTTGATGGCCTGCCCAACGGCATTGTCCATCTCCTGCAGATTAATTTCACTGACGATGTCAAACGATGAATCAGAAGCCATGGATGATCCCTCATGTAAAAGAGTCTCATGCTATCGGCGGCACGTATTGGGGTAAAATGCGCCGTGCGGCTGGTGGCAACATTTTTACTGTTCCCCGCGCTGTTCGCGTATAGTCAGGCCAAATCGATGCGAGTGAAACGACTGCTCATTTCCGCCTTCAAGTTGCTTTTCCTGATTGCCGTAGCCGGCGCGCTGTATGCGTTTAACCGGTCCCGCCAAAGCGACCTGCCTGTCATTGATGATGACGATGTGAACGTAACCGCGCAGGTGACGGTGCAGACCGGCAAGATCACCGAGCGGACACTTCGGCAATACGCCGATGTTTACGGGGTTGTCGAAGCCGAGCCTGCCCGCGATGGAAAACCGGCAGCCGGCGCGATCATTACCGCGCCGGTCAGCATGCTGGTGACATCCGTTGGGTGCACCGAAGGCGCGCAGGTACGCGCGGGCCAAACCTTGCTGAAACTCGATACGCGAAGCGCTTCAGCGGACGTGGACCGCGCAGCGGCGATGTTTAACGCGGCAGCGGCGCTGAACACAGCGGCGAAGTCGGACGACAGGATTTTACCCCGCGACAAGCTGCGCTTCGAGCGGGACCTGACGGACGCTTCAGCGGGCTTGGCCCAAGCCCGCGCCGCAATGGATCGCCTGGTGATTGCATCTCCCATCAGCGGAACGGTGCTTCGCTTAAATGTCCGCACGGGCGAAGTTGCCGTCGCGGGCCGCGTCGCGATGGAGATCGCCGATGAGAACCGGCTGCAAATTGCCTGCGCGGTGCCGGCCTGGCTGACGGGTGGAATCGCGGTCGGCGCATCGGCCGAAGCTGTATGTCTCGATACCGACGGGGTCGAACATATCACGCCGGCGAAGGTGGATTTTGTCGATCCCTCTGTCGACGCCGCGAGTGGTTCGGCATCGATTGATGTTGTCCTCGACAGTCACGCGACCAGCCGGCCCGCTGCGCGTCTTCGCGTGGGGCAGACGGTTCATGTCAGGCTGATTACCGCATCGCATGATGCGATGGTCGTGCCGGAGGAAGCTATTGTGGAAGATGCGCAGGGGCACGCGACAATCAGTCTGGTCGAGCGGGATTTTCGCTGGGCTGTTCGCCGCGCGGTGGAGACTGGGCTTCGTGATGATGGATGGGTCGAGGTGAAGGCGCGCGATCTGGCTGCCGGTCAGGACGTCGTGACACTGGGCGCGTTTGCGCTGACGGATAAATGCCGGATCGAAGTGACACGGTGAGGTTGGCAGGTCGATAACGGAGGGCGTTCAAGGAAAACCGATGCTGTTTGAGATACAGTACAACGTCGAGGCTCAACGCGACCTTCGAAAACTTTCTCCCGAGGTGGTGCGCCGGGTAGTCGCGAAAATCCATCGCTTGACCAATGGGTTGACTGGGGACGTAAAGCGGCTGCGAAATTTCAAACCCGATTACCGCCTACGGGTCGGCGACTGGCGGGTGTTATTCTCGATCGAAGGCAGCACAATCATCATCCACCATGTGAGCCACCGCTCGTCGGCCTACGAATAAAAGGAAAATAATGCTCAAGATGAAACCAACATTTCTGGAAGAAAACGGCAAGGCAAAATTCGTCGTGTTCAGCATGAAGGATTACACGGCCATAAAAGAGGCGTTGGAGGACTCTGAGGATGCGCGGATCATCGATGAGTCTCGGCGCAGAGGCGCCGGGAAAGCCCGCGTTCCGCATGACCAGATCTTGAAGGAATTCGGGCTGAAACCGGGCGGCAAAAAACGAAAAGCATGAGCTATTAGGAGGGATGCCGAGAATGGCCAAGCTGAAACCAGAGTATCTTAAGAAGAATGGCCGCACCGAGTTTGTCATTCTCACGGCCGAGGATTACCAGGCGCTGGTGGAGACAGTTGAGGACGCGCGGGACGTGTTGCTGGTGCGGCAAGCGCGGAAGCGCAACAAAGGTGCGTCGGGTATACCGCTAGAGCAGATGATGCGCCATCTGGGGATGAAGCCCAAGCGAGCGGGGAAACTCAAGAAATCGGCATGAAAGAAAACCGCGAACGCGGCTTCTTCGTCAACTTCGGCTATACCAAAGACGCCGAAGACGAATGCCGCGGCTCCTTCGCTCGCCTGTCTTTGACCCTGAGTTAAGACCGAAGGAAGCCTGTCGAAGGCAAACGCACGGGCAGAATCGTAAAGCTATTGACTGTGCAGGAAATTCTGGATGAAGAACATGCGCCGAAGATGTGACGTTCAGTTGTCCGGGCTTGTAACCCGTCGCTTGGCTCCTGACGGGCTACAAGCCCGCCCTTCCCGCAGTTCAACGAGGCAACATGATACGACCCGTACCAGAGATCGTTAATCGAGCTGTCGACGCCTTTGATAAACAGGACGAAAGTTACGACGCGGCGGTAAGGCTGGTCTTCAACCAATGGCAAAGCAATACGACCGCTGCTGAGGTACTCGTCAAAGTCGTCGTTTTGAACCGGCTTTACGGCACCAATATCTTTGCCGTCCAGCCCGTTGTTCAGCGCATCCTGGAGCTCAAAATCGACCCGCGCCTTGAGGCGGGTGATCCGTCACTTGTAGATGATCTGGCAAGGATCCGCTTCAACGATAAAACGCGAAATTGCTTTTCATTCGCCTCGAAATACTGCTCGTGGCATGCTCCTGAGCAATTTCCAATGTACGATTCCTATGTCGATGCCAGGCTTTGGGCGTACCAGAATGCTTTCAAGTTTGCCAAATTCGCGCGGAATGAGATGTACATCTTCCAGAGGTATCGAGAGATACTGGACGAGTTCCGGGAATTTTTCGGGCTAACCGCGTTCAGCCGCCGCGAAATCGACAAATTTCTTTGGGCTGAGGAGGACCAACATCGGCGGGACAGTGAACAGGCAAAGCGAGCGATTGCCGAAAAAGGTTAATAGAGGCGTTAACAGGGACAACGACACGCCTGAACTTGCTAAAGGGGTGCCACGGACCCTTAGAACACGACGCCCCGATATTTTTCCGCGCATGATTGACACAGGTCGTGATCGATCATGTGGCCAACGTTTTTCAATCCGCCACACCTGTTGCAGCGGCGATAAAAACGCGACGCAGCCAGCGCCGCATTGCAGGCATATGCGACGCGTGTTGCATTCGGTTTCCTCTTCCAGCGCCGAAACGGTTTCCAGCATGACTTGGGATTCCATGGTTCCGGCCACTGAACAACGTTAACCTCGAAGACCCATTCGGCACCGTCCTGGCGAGTGCGGAAATAGTTTTCTGTTGGGTATTCCGATGTGAATTCGTTTGTACGCAGTTTCATACGGATCATCCATCGCAAATGGAACAGCCAAAGGTGACATACACAATTCCTTCACGCCCCGCCGGCTTTGGCTGGCGCACCCGTCCCCGTTTTATTTTCGCCGTCGGGCCGGCTCACGCTGGCTGCTTTGACACTGTGTCCAGGAGGGTGAGCCGATAGGTCTCAAGCTCGTTGTGGAACTCGCGGATGTAGTCCAGCGGGCCTTCGGCCATCACGGCGAACAGCCGTGGATTGACGGGAAGTACATCATCGCGGAGCGTCGTCAGGGCACGCTGCATCCGTTCGAGTTGCTCGAATGTCTGTCGAAGTTCGGTGTCATTTTTGATCATGCCGCAACCTCAGTAAACCCTTGCTCCGGCTGGTTTCTCCTCGCACCTGGGCGAAAAAAGCCAGGTATTCCGCATATACCGTGGTTGCAGCCGACGCTACCAGCAAATCAAAACCGTACGTCTTGCGGGCTTGCCGCGTTGATAGAACATTATACTCAAACGGGCGCAGTTCCGCTGTGAAATCATGTCCAGCGTTAAGCACGAGAATCAGGTCGATGTCGTTGGGGTCTGGTTTGGAGGTAACGAAGCTGCCGTCGATGATAATTTCGGCCACAAACCCCGTTGCCCATGCCTGCTGAATAAGAGCCTGGAGTTTGTCAAACAGCCTGGGCCGGCGGTCAGTTGTTTGGAACACACCGAAAGCCTGACGCACCTCATCCAGCGTGCAATCATAGACGCCGGGCGGTAACAATCCGGCATTATCTAAACCCGGAATCGGCATGGCCTCAGAATATCTGCCTGCGTCGATGACGGAAAGTCTGGCAACGGGAAACGCCATCGATCGGAAGAAGAATCAAGCAGTCAAGCGGCATGGCAGAAGAGGGTGAAGCATCGCCGCCGCCGTCCAGGTAATCGATGATGGCGTGCTGCCGAAAAGGCGGCGCTCGATTGCGTATCGGTACGGCGGCGGTTAATCCTCACGGCGTTCCTTTGTGATATGCCGCCACTATGATCGATGAGTAAAGGATGAAGCAGGCCATCGGCAAATTTGCGGTTCATCATGCCGCTTCGATCATTTTTCTGACGGTCGCGTTATGCGTCGCGGGGGGTTATTCCGCACTGCATATGCCATCAGCGGTATTCCCGCAGGCGGATTTTCCTCGCGTGGTCATCATCGTCAGCAGCGGGGTGATGCCCGCGGACGAAATGATGGCGAATGTCACCAAGCCGGTTGAGGAAGCGGTGAAGGACGTTCCTGGCTGCACGACGGTTCGGTCATCCACCGGCCGCGGAACCGCGCAGATCGACGCTTTTTTTAACTGGGGATCGGACATGGTGCGCACCGAAATGGCGGTGAGCACCTGCCTGGCGGAATTGCGTCATTCGCTGCCGGCTTCGACGCAACTCAGTGTGCATCGAATGACCTTCTCGGCGTTCCCGATCATCGGCATCAGTTTTACCAGTCCGCAGCGGCCGCTGACCGATCTGTGGACCTTCGCAAGTCAGACGGTCAAACCGCAGCTGCTGCGCATCAACGGCGTGGCGAACATTGAACTGGTCGGCGGCCGCGCCGGAGATTCAGGTGAAAGTCGATCCTTCGAAATTAATAGCCGCCAGGATATCCATGGATGATATCTGCGAGGCATTGCGGCGAAACAATCAGATTGTCTCGGCCGGCCTGCATGAAGAGGGACACGCGCTTTATTTAACAGCGGTGGACGGGCGGCTTCGAACCATCGACGATGTCCGGAACTTCACGCTCAGCGTGCCGGGATCGCCGGAAGTACACGTGCGATTGGGCGACATCGCCGAGGTTGCGATCGGTCCCGAGCCGGTTTTCAACCGGGTGACCGCCGACGGGCAGGATGCCGTGCTGCTCAACATTTATTCTCAGCCGGACGCCAGCACGCTGGACATCGCAGGAGCGCTGCGCGAGGCCCTTAAACAGATTCGTCTTCGGCTTCCGGCGGATGTGAAGATCGGTACGTTTTACGATCAGTCGCAGCTTGTGCGTGCCAGCGTCAGTGGTGTGTGGGAAGCAATTGGATTTGGTTTGCTGTTGTCGATCGTGATTCTCTATCTGTTCCTGCGAAACTGGGGCACGGTTCTTGTCACAACGGTGGTCATACCCGTGTCGGTGCTTTGCACTGTCGCGGTGATGAAGATTTCCGGGATGAGCTTCAACCTGATGACCCTGGGCGGAATCGCGGCGGCGATTGGACTGGTGATCGACGATGCCATCGTGGTGGTGGAATCGATCTACGCCCACCTCGCGGAATCCGCTTCGCGCGAGCAGGCGGTGCGCGTCGGGCTTGCGGAAATCTTCGAGCCGCTGCTTGGGTCAACCGTTACCCCGGTAGTGGTTTTTCTTCCGCTTGCGTTTTTATCCGGGATCGCCGGTGTTTTCTTCCGGGCGCTGGCACTGACGATGACCGTGTCGCTGCTGACCAGCCTGGTGCTTGCGCTTACGCTGACCCCTTCGCTGGCGGCATGGCTGGTGGGGACAGGATCGCTTGGCCGCCTGACCGATTCGGAAGACGCGCGCATGGGGGGTATTTTCATGCGGGCCACCATCGTCGTGTATGAACAGGTGCTTCGAGTGGCGCTGGGGCATCGGTGGTTTGCCCTGGGCCTGTGCGTGCTGGCATTGGCTGCGGCGGCATCGGTCTACGGCAAGCTGCATACGGATTTCCTGCCACCGATCGACGAAGGGGGATTTGTCATCGACTACATTTCTCCGCCTGGCACATCGCTTTCGGAACTGGACCGACAGATGCGGCAGGCAGAGCAGATTTTGCACAACACACCGGAGGTGCAAAGCTGGTCGCGTCGCACGGGTGCCGCGTTGGGTGTCGGCCTGGTTGAGCCGAACACCGGTGATTTTCTGGTGAAGTTAAAATCCGATCGCAAGCGGTCAACCGAGGCAGTGTTGATCGATGTGCGCCGGCAGATCAATGCGGCCCAGCCGCGGAGCAAGTGGGCATTTCCCGGCATCCTGACGGACCTGATCGGCGATCTCACCTGGGAAGACGAGCCGATTGAGGTGAAAGTGTTCGCGACCGATCCGAAGCAACTTCTGCAACTGGCCCGGCGGACTGCGAAGGATCTGAGCTATGTAAATGGTGTGACGGATGTCGCTGATGGTCTGATCTATACCGGTTCATCACTACATCTGCAGATGCGGCCGTTTGAAGCCCGCGCCCTGGGGATCAGCACCGATGACGTGGGGACGGCAGTCACAACCGCAATTACAGGGCAGACGCCCTCGAGCATTTTAGAAGGCGATCGGGTGGAAAATATCCGCGTGCAGGCAAAGCCGGAATCGGTTCGCACGGCTGCGCAACTGACGGACCTGCCGATCCGCACGCCGAACCATCAGATCATTCACCTGTCGCAGGTGGCTATTGCAAGGCAGACGCCCGGTGAACTGGAATTACACCGCGACGACCTGCGTGAAAATGTTACGGTCCTTGCCGAACTGGAAAACCGGGACCTGGGCAGCGGAATGGAAGATGTGCGCGCCCGCCTGGACGGCGATCCGCAATTGCGGGCGGCTCATATCGAGTACGGCGGTCTTTATCAGCAGCAGGTGGAATCGTTTCATAATCTGATTGTCGTGCTGTCCATCGCGGTGGTGTTGGTCTTTGCTGTGGCGGTGCTGGAGTTCCGGTCGTTCCGGGCACCGATCGCAATTGTTTCGGGGGCGCTGCTTTCATCTTTCGGAATCGTGCTCGCGGTGCGATTCACGGGAACAAGCCTGAATATAGTAACATTCCTGGGCGCGTTGATCGGCATGGGAATCGTTCACAAGAATGGTATTCTTATGATCGATTACGTCGAACAATTGCGGGCGGCGGGGCTGGATTTGTTTGAAGCGGCGATATTGGCCGGCCGGCGTCGGCTGCGGCCGGTGCTGATGACATCGCTTGCCGCCGCCATGGGCATGCTGCCCCTGGCATATGGAGCGGGATCGGGCACGGATTTGCTGCGACCGCTTGGCGTTGCGGTGATTGGCGCGGTTTGCGGATCGGTGTTTCTCTCGCTGGTCGCTACTCCGGTATTATATGTTCTGATGATGTCGTCAGGTGCTTCTATCATTGGCGTTGGTGTTCCCGCGTCGGGAGCAACGGCGGAAGGTTCAAACTGAACCCGCGGCTTTCCGTGAAATGACTTCATGCTCTTTGCTTCACGCTCTTTTCTCGCGGTCTTCCCACTGCAACTGGAGTTTTTCTCCTGGCCTGTGCTGCTGCTTCTGCTGGCGGTGTCCGGTACGTACATTGTTCTGCTGGGACTGTGGTCGCTTGGGGGCATGGGGCCGGTTCGCAGGTGGGTTACGATTTCGATTCGGCTGCTGGTGGTGCTGCTGGTCGGATTAATCATCGGCGGCGCGCGATGGAAGCGCGTGAGCAAAAACCTTGAGGTGGTGGTGATCCGCGATGTGAGTCCGTCGGTGGGCAATGTTTCGAATTTTCCCGGCGAGACGCTGCAGTCGTCGGTCGACCGATATATTTCTGAATCGGTCAAGCACGGAAAGCCCGAAGACGACAAGTTCGGTCAGATCAGTTTCGACCAGGATGCGATGATTGATGTGCTTCCGTCGAACACTCCGGCGATCAACTCCGGCGCGATTCGCCACGCGGGAACCGGAACCGATATCGCCAAGGCGATTCAGCTGGGCCTTGCGACCTTTGATAAGGAATCGATGCGCCGGCTGGTGCTGGTAACCGATGGCAACGCAACGCAGGGTGACACCGACGCCGCCATCAGTGCGGTGATCGCCCAGCATGTTCCGATCGACATCATGCCGTTGCATTACGACATTCAGCATGAAGTTTTAATGGACAAGATTGTGGCGCCGACGTGGCGTCGGGAGAACGAGCCTTTCACGCTGGATATTTACCTCGAATCGACCAATGACACACCGACCACGGGCAAGCTGACGATGACCGATCAGCAGGTGCCGGTCGATCTTGATCCATACACGCCGGGGATACAGCCCACCCGGGAGGTGACATTACCGCCGGGCACATCAGAGCATCCTTCTGTGACGGTGGAGCATGTGCGGATTTCGGCGCAGCAAACCCCCGGGGTTCACCAGTTTCACGCGTATTTCGATCCCGACAAGCCCGGCGGTGATGTCACCGTGGCGACCGGCGCAGCGGGTAACGGTGTTGATACGCTGGGGAGCAATAATGGAGGAGACGCATTTACTTATGTTCGCGGGAAGGGACGGATTCTTTATGTTGACGACGCTCCGGAAGATTCCGGGTCGACCCTTGCCGCCGCGCTGAATGAGGAAGGTATTGCGATCGCGCCGGCGGACCACATTACTGCTGACCGATTTCCATCCTCACTGATTGAATTACAGAATTTTGACGCGGTGATCCTTGCGAATGTGCGGTATGGCGCAGGCGGGCTGAGCGATCAGCAACAGCGCAATCTCGCGACGTATGTGCACGACATGGGAGGCGGGCTACTGATGATCGGCGGTCCCGATACGTTTGGTGCCGGCGGCTGGCAGGGTAGCCAACTGGAAGATGTGCTGCCGGTGACCATGGAAATCCCGGCGGAGCGGAAAATACCCAAGGGGGCGCTGGTGCTTGCCATGGATTCGGCCGAAGCGCCGGACGGCAATTACTGGGGGGCGCAGTGCGCGATCAAGGCATGTGACGCACTGAGTTCGATGGATGATATCGGCATGATTTCCTACGGCCCCAACGGGTGCAACTGGGATCTTCCGCTGGGACCCAAAGGCGATGGTTCCAAAGCCATTGCGGCGGCGAAAAACTGGTACATGGGCGATTTGCCCAGCTTCGAGGACGCGGTCACACTGGCCATTGACGGCGATCACACTTCAAAGGGGCTGCTCGCCGACGACGCCGCCGCACGACACATTATTATTATCACGGATGATGACCCGCAAATGCCCACGATGGAGACCATTGCCCGGCTAAAGGCGGCAAAGATTTCGGTATCGACCGTGACGATCTATCCTCACACGCCGCATAACATCGCACCCGGTACGCTGGAGGTGGCCAAACTCACCGGCGGGCATTCCTTCGGGCCCATTGAAGATCATCCCGAGGCTTTGCCGCAGATATTTATCAAAGAAGCGACCGTGGTTCGCAGAACGCTTATCTCCGAGGACGAAAATGGAATCGCCTTGCATCGCGTGCCGAGTTCAAGCGAAATGGTAAAGGGGCTCGGCGAAGCATTACCGAGGGTTCGCGGATTGGTGCTTACAGGGGTCAAGCATAATCCGCAGATTCAGATGCTGATCACGGCCGGCAAGAGCAGCGATCCTCTGCTTGCGACCTGGCAGACGGGATTGGGCCGGGCAGCGGTTTATACATCCGACGCGACGACCAAATGGGGCAATGAGTGGATCGGCTCATCGAGCTACAACAAGCTTTGGCGCAGGTGGTTCGGGGTGTTGCAAAACCGCCCATGTCCGACAAATTTGATGTATCGATCACCCGCCAGGGTGACAAAGGCCACCTCGTTGTTGAAGGGTCGGACAAGGACAAGGGATTTCTCAACTTTCTGAATGTGCACGGAACGGTTTTGTCTCCTGATCCGGAAAAACCGCCAATTGACCCTCATTTGGTGCAGACCGGTCCGGGACGATATGAAGGAGATTTCGATCTGCACGATATGGGAACCTATGTGGCGGTGATGCAGTACACCGATCAGGATGGCAACGTCGGCAACTTGCCGGTCGCCGGGCTGTCGGTTAAAAGTTCGGCGGAATCACGCGACCTGCACAGCAACGACACATTTCTTGACGAAATCAGGGAACGCACCGGCGGGCGCGTGCTGCCGGCGTTTGACGTTGAGAACTCGGACTTTTTCAACCACCAGGGTTTGCCGCCGGCGATTAATTCATTGCCGATCTGGGACCTATTGATTCCAATTCTGCTGGCTTTGGTGTTGATTGACGTAGCGGCGCGTCGAATTGCCTGGGATCCGGCCGCGCTAAGACGCTACGCCGCCGCATCGGCCCAGACGGTGCGGTCTTTTACCACGACGCGGAAGGTTGAAACGCGAATTTCGTTAGATGCCCTCAAGCGAATTCGTGATGAGGCACAGACGGCAAGTCGTTCGCCCGAGGGCCAGAAATCTGACGCGCAGATGCGCCCTGATCCCATGGCGAAATTTCAGGCGAAAGGTGTTGAAGGCGAAATCGCGAGCCTCGTCGGGGGAGCGATGGATAAACCCATCCCATCCGCGCCCAAGATGGTGGAACCCAAAGGCGGGGCTGCCAGCGGAGGCGGCATGAGCAACCTGATGGAAGCCAAGCGACGGGCGCAGCAGAAAATAAAAGACAAGGAAAATGAGTGATGGAAATCTAAAAGCGCAAAGGGGCGGCGCACCGAAATCCGAATCACCTCACCAGGCATTATTAAGGTCATAGCATGTCACAACCCAGCATTCCCGGCATCGATCCCCAGATACAGGCGCTTACCGACGACTTCCGCAAGGATTACCACGCCGTGCAGGCGGAGATCGCCAAGGCGATCGTCGGTCATCAGGAAATCATCGACGGCGTACTCACCTGCCTGTTCGTCGGAGGGCACGCGCTGCTGGAAGGTGTGCCGGGCCTGGGAAAAACAGCACTGATTCGAGCGCTGGCGCAGGCATTGAATTTAAAGTTCAACCGCATCCAGTTCACGCCTGACCTGATGCCCGCTGACGTGATTGGCACGAATGTCATCATGGAAAACGAGCACGGGCAGAAAGCGTTTACATTTATGGCTGGCCCGATATTTTCGCAGATCGTGCTCGCCGATGAAATCAATCGCGCTACTCCAAAAACGCAGAGTGCGCTACTGGAAGCGATGCAGGAAAAGCAGGTAACCGCCGGCGGGGCGATACGCCCGCTGGAACTTCCATTTTTTGTGATGGCGACGCAGAATCCCCTGGAGCAGGAGGGTACTTACCCACTTCCTGAAGCGCAGCTCGACCGATTCTTCTATAAGCTGCTGGTTCAGTATTCCGGGCGGGCCGAGCTGAAGGAAATCCTCGATCGCACCACGACCAATTACAAAGACGACCCCAAACCGGTGCTCGATGGCAACAAGATCATCAGGCATCAGCACCTGATAAAGCGCGTGGTGATTGCGCCGCATGTGCAGGATTACGCGATTCGCTGCACGTTGGCGACCCAGCCGCGCGGGATCTTTGCCATTCCGATGGTGAACCAGTTTGTGAGGGTTGGCGCCAGCCCGCGTGCGGCTCAGGCGATCACACTGGCGAGCAAAGTCAGGGCGTTGCTGGACGGCCGATTTCATGTCAGTTTCAAGGACATCAGGGAAGTGGTCATTCCCGCGATGCGCCACCGGGTTATTTTGAATTTCGAAGGCGAAGCTGAAGGGATCACCACCGACATGGTGCTGGAAAAAGTGATCAACGAAACCCCGACGGCAATTGAAGGGGAGACCGCTGTAGCGACAGCGGGATCGAGCCGATGATCGCGAGCCTGCAGCGTTTTTGGGTTTTCGCCTGGCGCAAAGCGCCACGCATAATCATGCCGTAGCGGGGGTGGCGGGTTAAGCGGGCATCGTCGTATAGTATTTTGCATGTCCGCACAGATCATCGATGGCTCGGCCCTGGCCGGGAAAATAAAGCTTGAGGTGACCGAGCAGGTGAAAGCGATGACCGCCCGCGGGAGACCGGTGCATCTCACCGCGCTTCTGGTGGGGTCCACGCCCGCGGGGGAGTTATACGCGCAGCGACAAGGGGAGGCTTGTCGTGCTGTGGGCATTCATTATCAACTGCTCACTTTGCCGGCCACCATCACTCAGCGGGAACTCAAGCGCGAAATCCGACGGCTGAATATCGATCCATCCGTGACCGGAATCATGATGCATCTGCCTCTGCCGAACCACCTGGATCATGCGCGGCTGCAGTACGAGATCGACGTGGTGAAAGATGTTGAAGGCGTTAATCCCGCGAACATCGGATACGTTGTATACGGCCATACGCTTATTGCCCCGTGCACGGCCCTGGCGGTGATCGAGTTGATCAAGTCGACCGGCATTGAACTGGCCGGCGCTGAAGCGGCGGTGGTGGGCGCCAGCGAGATCGCGGGCAAACCGATTGCGTTGTTGCTCGCTGAGCAGATGGCAACCGTGACGCTGTGCCATATCAAAACGCGCGATGTAAGCGTGCATACCTCAAGGGCGGACGTCGTGGTGGTGGCGGTGGGAAAACCCAACCTGATTCATGGGCAGCAGATTAAACCCGGAGCTGTAGTGATCGACGTGGGGATCAATCGCATCACCTTGCCAGATGGCAGTAAACGAACGGTAGGCGATGTCGATTTTGAATCCGCGAAGGAAAGGGCCGGCTTCATCACCCCCGTGCCCGGCGGTGTCGGGCCAATGACGGTGGCGATGCTCCTGCGGAACACGGTGCGGGGCGCGTTGATCCTGGAAAAATCACCCTCCTGAGCAACGAGCGATTCGCCGGATCCGTCGAGTGCGACGTGATAGCACTGTCAGGAAGAAATCAGCGATGTCAGACCGCTGGTGGATCGTTGGTTTACATTAAACACGGCGTTGGAGGAAGGCAGAACCATCGTGCTTCCACCGACTGACCGCGATGTTGCCGCAGTGATCGACTGCGTGGTCTCATATCCCAACTGGACCAGCCAGCGCGAGAAATATTCGGTAAGCCAGCGTCCCTGTTCTGGTGGGAAGTCGGTTCTCCAGCGCCCAACTTTGCCATCTCGAACATGGTTCTCGTGCAGGCGGGTTGCCGGGTCGACGCGGGCGTCGGCGATTCTGTAGATCTCGCTTTCAGGGCGGCGACGAACATCCTCACAGATCTTCTTACTGGCTTCAATGTTGGTGGCTGCGTGGATCGAGTCGATGGCGCTTTCGTTTGCCTCGACACCCAGATGCAACGCAATGCGCCGGATCTGCCGAGTGGGATTTTGCACCATGTCCTCATAACGGATCAGCAGAATATGATCAGTGGTTTGATAAAGGCTGAGCGCGTCGAAGCTGGCTCGAATCCGGTTGAGTACTTTGTCGATACCGATGCCCATAAATTGCAGATCAGACGAAACGCAATCGCGCGGGTCGCGAAAGGTGCAGACCGCTTTGATCTGGCCCGACCGGATCATGGAAAGCATCAGCGGCCCCGGTTCATGCGACTTGAGGACCACCGGTCCGGTGGCCAGCTGCCAGTAGCGCGCCACGTAGGATTCCATCTGCTGAAGGTCGAGGTAGCTGCTTTCAACAGCGGTCAACCCCTGCTGGCGACGGAGCTCCTCAGCAAGCCCGCGGCACACGTTGTACGACCAGGTGGAACCCGACCGCAGCACTCCATTACAAACAAACAACGGAACACTCATGTCCCGATGTTACAATCTGAACACGGCTAAAACCTATCGAATCCGAGCTATTTACTCGTTCGTAAGTCAAAATCAAGAAAAGGCTTACGTTCAGTAAGCGAATGCTTTACCTGGGGTAAGCACTTACCCTAATCTGGCAGAAATTTGCGCAACATTCGCTACATTCGGGTACGTAGTGGCGGTCGTTTTTTTGCGATGATTTCGCCGACGGTTTTTTTCCGTACAATTCGCGGGTGCAATCCAAAACGATTCAACAATTGGCTGAAGAGATCGGTGCTACTGTCACAGGCGACAGCGCATTAGAAGTAACCGGTGTGAACACGTTGGAAGACGCTACAGTGGGACAGATCAGTTTTTTATCCAACCCAAGATATGCAAAGCAGTTAGAGACCACCAAGGCGTCGGCTGTTATTGTTGCAAATAACGTGAAGTCTGACCGGCTCACGCTTCTACACGCCAAGGACCCTTACCTGGCCCATCAGAAGGCGGTTGTGGCGCTGCACGGCTATCGCGTACATCCGCATGTTGGTGTCCATCCGCGGGCACATATAGATCCTTCAGCTGAAATCGGTGAGAACACCGTCATTTATCCCAACGTGTATGTGGGACCAAACGTTAAAATCGGCACGAACTGCATACTGTACCCCAATGTGGTGATCTATGATCGCTGTGTCCTGGGGGATCGCGTTATCATCCATAGTGGCGCGGTTATCGGGGCAGATGGATTTGGGTATGCGACCAGTGCAGGCGTACACCATAAGATTCCACAGATTGGAAATGTTGTACTCGAGGATGACGTGGAGGTGGGCGCGAATTCCACGGTTGACCGAGCGGCCCTGGGCAGCACACGGGTCGGCAAAGGGACTAAGATTGATAACCAGGTAGCCCTGGGCCATAACGTGCAGACGGGACCGGGGTGCCTGATCGTTGCCCAGGCAGGCGTGGCCGGCAGCACAACGCTGGGCCACCATGTGGTGCTTGGCGGACAGGTCGGAGTTGCCGGGCATTTGGAAATTGGTGACCAGGTGATGGCTGCTGCTCAGTGTGGAATCATCGGATCAGTTGAGCCCAATCAGGTGCTGCTGGGATCGCCATCGATGCCAATTTCGCATGCCCGGCGGGTATATGCGATTTTTCGCGACCTGCCCGATCTGGCAAGCCGCATCAGGAAACTGGAGAAGCGGCTGGAAAAACTGGCTGGAGATCAACCCACCGACGGGGAGTAGTTTTTTAACACGAATTTCGTCCTTTGAATTTCGTCTTTCGATTTTTGAATTATGCCTATTGCCACCATTACAAATCTTGACAAATCTTTTGGTAAGCGTGTCATTTTCGACAAGCTGGAATTTCTGATCGATCGCGGTGAACGCGTTGGATTGATCGGCCCGAATGGCGCGGGCAAATCTACGCTGTTTAAGATCATCATGGGCGAGATTGTTCCCGAAGGTGGAACCATTGCGATTGCCAAAACCGTGAAGGTCGGGCACCTGACGCAGGATCCTAAGTTTGAACCGGGCAACACCGTCATGGACGAGGCCGAACTGGCCTACGCCAAGCTGCACGAACTTTCGCACCACATGCGCGAAATCGAGCATGAAATGGGGCACCTTGAAGGCGACGCCCTGGATAAAATTCTAGAGGAATATCAGAACGTCCAGCACGAGTTTGACCTTGCCGGCGGATATGTGTGGCAGCATAAGTTAGAAGCCACACTGCTGGGCGTGGGGTTAATGCGTGAAACATGGGAGCAGAATGTCCTGACTTTGTCAGGCGGACAACGTTCGCGGTTGGCGCTGGCAAAATTGCTTATCAGTGAGCCGGATATTCTGCTGCTGGATGAACCGACCAATCACCTGGATCTGGCAGCGATTGAATGGCTGGAAAAATACCTGCTGGAGTTCACCGGCGCCGTGCTGCTAATCAGCCATGACCGGTATCTGCTGGATAAGCTGGCAACACGCATCGTCTGGCTGACTCAGCAGAAATTCAAGAGTTACCCGGGCAACTATTCCCGCTTTCTGGAACAGCGCGAGTTGCAGGAGAAGTCGCAGGCGCGTGCACATGAAGAGCAGCAGGCGGACATCGAAAAGCAGAAGGAATTCATCCGCCGATTTGGCGCGGGGCAGCGCTCCAAGGAAGCCAAGGGGCGCGAGAAACGGCTCAATCGCCTGTTGGAAAGTGACCAGATCATCCAATCGGTAGCGACCACCAACAAGATCAAGCTCAATCTTGACAGCGATCAACGGGCGGGCGATCAGGTGTTGCAGGTTCGCGAATTGTCCAAGGCCTTCGGTGACAAAAAGCTCTGGCAGGACATTGGTTTCTTCGTTAAACGAGGAGAGCGCATCGGCATCATCGGTCCCAACGGCGCGGGCAAAACCACGATGCTCGAAGTGTTGCAGGGTCGATCGAAGGCCGATCATGGGATCATCAAGTGGGGCGCGAATCTTACCATGGGCTATTACGACCAGAAGCTGGATCAATTCGATCCTGAAAGCACGGTTCTTGAAGAAACCGCCGCCGACCGCGAGGGGGTAACGCTGAAGGAAGTGCGCGACGTGCTGGCGATGATGCTGTTTCGAAACGACGATATTGAAAAACCGATCAAGCTGCTCAGTGGCGGTGAGCGGGCGCGTGTGCGCCTGGCGCAACTGCTGCTGGATAAACCGAACGTATTTATTCTCGACGAGCCGACCAATCACCTTGATGTTGACAGCTGCACTGCCTTGGAAGTGCGCTGAACGATTTCCCCGGGACGATTTTCTGTGTCAGTCATGATCGCTACTTTCTCGACAAGGTGGCCACGCGAATGATCGTGATCGATCCGCCGGGCATTACGGATTTTGAAGGCGGGTACAGTGCCTGGCAGGCGAAAAAAGCGTCGCTTGGAGCCGCGGCGGCCGCTGCGAAGAACAAGCAGAAATCGCCTCCGCCGCCTGTGAAAAAGGAACAGCCGAAGCAGCAGTCGACCAGCAAGAAGGACAATCCCTATGCGCGGCCCTTCGGGCGGCTGACCATGCACGAATTGGAAAAGCAAATCGGCGATGCTGAACGGTCGGTGGCTGACTTTCAGATGAAACTGGCTGATCCGGGCCTTGGGCGGGAGCCATCACGAGGAAAGAAACTAAAGGCCGAGCACGATGCGGTCGCCACTAAACTTGAATCACTTGAAGCGGAGTATTACACACGCGGAGAAAAATAAGGATCGGCTGTATTTGAAACGGACAAAGGAGCATCGGCCGGCTGATTCAGGCTGCATAATGCGAGATGTCGTTTAACAGCGTCACCTGACCGTGGTTGATGTTCCGAAATTCGATGATGTTGAGGCATGCGGTGTCCTGCGTCAGGCGGGCTCGGAAAAGCCGGGGATCGATTCCTAAAATGCTGCAGAGCAGCAGGCGGTTAGTAGCTTTGTGCGAGACCACCGCAACGCTTTGGTTGGCATGGTCGGCGACAATTTTTGCCAGCGCCGGCAGACTGCGGGCGAGCACGCAGAGCCCGGTCTCTCCACCGGGCGGCGCGGTGAGCAGGGGGTCTCGGTCCCACGCCTTGTATTCGTCGGCGAAGGTCGTCTCCACCTCCAGGTGACCGAGCCCTTCCCAATGTCCATGATCGATTTCGCGCAGCGCGGGACGCTCGATTGGCACGAGATGATGCGGCATCGCAATGGCCCGCGCGGTATGCACCGCGCGGTGCATGTCGCTGCAGTAGACGGCGGAAATTTTGTTTTTCGCAAGCCGTTGCCCGAGCTTGAGGGCCTGGAATTCGCCTTCATCTGATAAAGCCACATCCGAGGAACCGGCGAAGCGATCTTCTCTGCTCAGCACCGTTGCGCCGTGGCGGATCAAATACACGGTTGTCATGCGACATCCTTTATGACAAGCGGAGTGTCGTGATAGGGGGCAACGCTTCGGCAACTGATATTGCAGAAACGCGACGAGGAGCGGTCACGTTGCTGTAACGGGCCTGGCAAACCGCGAGACAGTGTTGGCAACCGACCGCGCGACACGCTCGATCTTGCCGGTAAGTTCCAGCTGAATAAACGCATCGGTCGCGATCGGGTCGAACATCTTTCCACGATTGCGGACAATTTCATTCAATGCCTCATGCCGATCCCAGGCAGGCTTGTAAACGCGGGGATGCACCAGCGCATCAAAAACATCGACCAGATGCACGATGCGGGCTTCGAAAGGAATTTGTTCTTCGCGAAGCCGATCGGGATATCCACTGCCGTCCCAGTTTTCATGATGGCTTCGGGCGATGCGGCTTGCCTGCAGGAAAAAAGGACTGGGCATTAAAATACGTTCACCGGCGAGCGTGTGCTGCTGTATTTCAAGACGTTCCTCGGCGGTCAATGGTCCCGGCTTTTTGAGAATACGATCAGGCGTGTGAATTTTTCCGACATCGTGCAAAACAGCGGAGTGCCCGATCGTTTCAGCTTCTTTAGCGCTTACGCCCATCTGCTCAGCGAGCAACTGCGACATGCGCCGAAGCCGCCGAACGTGGTCCCCTGTATCCTGATCCTTCGCCTCGCTGGCGATGGCGAGCATATAGGTCGTTTCCATGTGTGCTTCGTGAAGCTGCGCAGTGCGCTCGATCACCTTTTGTTCCAGATCCTCGGAATGCTCCCGAATGGCCAGGGATTGTGCGATCACGCGGTCGTTTAATTCATTGATATGAAAGTTTTGTTCAATCAGTTGCTGCTCAGCATGTTTCTGGCGGGAAATATCAATCAGCGTAACCACGGCATATTCAGATAGAACCGCAGCTTCGCCAACCGGCCGGGCACTGAAAATCACCGGGAGTCGACCACCGCCGGGAGTGGGGATAAAAAATTCCGCTTCTCGCGATTCGTCAAAATGTCCCAACATGGTGCGCACCGCGTCGCATGCGGTGCCGGATGGATACAGCGAAAACAAATCTGAACCCACCAGCGATTCGCGCGAACGCTGAGCCCACTGACACAATCGCGGATTGACATGAGCGATGACGCCTTGCCGGCTCACCAGCATCGCGCCGCAGTTCAACGCATCCAGCGAACTGGCAATGTGGGTGAGTTCCGTCAGGGGAGATTCGAAAATAGTATCACATGCCGATTGCATACGCAGGGCATAATAGGCGAGAGATGCGAAACCGCGAATTAAAAAATCGAGCGACGTCGCCAGCCGGCAGCGAGAACACAAAAACGCTCGATCCAGCGTCCATTATCGAAATGAAAAACTCGGCGGATTGTTCACTGCGATATAGGACGCTGGAGATACCCGCAGGGACCGAAGACATTACCGCTAGCGGCAATTCCGCGGCTAAAGGGCTTTCAGCAGCACCTTGACAACGCGCGTCAGTCCGCTTTTGGCGTTGCCCACGAATTGTTGAAATATTTTGTTGGTCACCGTCATGAATTCTTCCATGCATTCCAACCGCTGTCGTGTGGCTACAACGCCATCCTGTTTGGCGGCCTTGCCTAGAGACGCTTCGTTCAACATCTGCTGGCACTGCTTGATGGTCTCAAGAACCGGATCCATCTCGCGGCGCTTTCGCTCGGCGGCGATGATGCTGAACATTTCCCATACATCCGACAGGCTTTCGAAATACTCTCTGCGTTCGCCACGCTTGTGTAATCGGCGGATAATTCCCCAGTCGCAGAGGGCTCGCAGGCTCATGCTCGCGTTGCCGCGACTGATGTTCAGGCGTTCCATCACATCGTCGGTGCAAAGGGGAATGCCGCAGATGTACAGCAGGGCGTGGATCTCGGCCATGGTGCGGTTAATGCCCCAGGTCTGGCCCATTTCTCCCCACCGGCGAATGAATAAATCCTGAGCGGTGCGCAGCTGCGTATTTACGGGGGTGCGCGTAACCGCTTCCCGCGTAGCCGCCAGCCGAGTGACTTCAGACGTATCAACAATGTCGCTTTCCCGAGTGACTGACATGCAGTCTCCTTTCAGAGTGTTTTGAAACATTGTAACGTGTGAAAGTCTCAGAATCATCTTTCACCGGAGATGAAAACACTGAAACAACCGCCTGGGCGCTGCAAACGGCGATCACATGTTGGGTATTTCCAAGGGATTCGCCGACGGGAATGAGAGCGCGTCGGGCTGATTCGAGATGGGAAAAAGACTCTTAGCGGGGGGATTGGGAGTCACGGGCGGGATGGTCGGTTCAATTCGCTTGAGTTCGACAATGCGGTCCACCTTGAAAGTGCGTTGGTCAGCACGCAGGTGGCAATGAGCGACGAGAATCATTTCATCGCCACTTCGGCGAATATGCAGCGGCTCGACCACCCGCTGCGTACGCTGCTGCCTGGCATCCAGATATTCCATCAGAACCGGGCGGCGTTGTTCGAGGGCTTCCTCCAATTCCAGCGGCAAAACGCTTTCCTTCGAAAAAGCCGGCAAAAGGCCCATCGGGCCGCCCTGTTCCGCCAGGGCGTCACACAGGCAGGTGGACCAGCCTTTTACGGGCAGCATCAGTTGTTCGAAAACCAGATGCGTGGTGCGTGCATCGGCCAGCGCGCGGTGAGCGCCGACGTGATCTATTCCCAGCCGACTCGCGAGCCGACCCAGGCCGTTGCCACCGCGACCAAAGCGTCGCCGCGCAATGCGAACCGTGTCCAGCACATGCACATCCGGACCCAGCACGGCGGGCAACTCCCGCCCGCAGCGCCTGAATTCTTTGTTGATAAACGAAAGATCGAACCGAACATTGTGCCCGAGTATGGCTGCTCCACCCAGCAGTTGTGAGATGCTGTCGATCTGATCGATAAATCTCGGCTGCCCGTCCACCATCTGCTGACTGATGCCGGTAAGGGCGGTGATACCGGGCCCTACCCGGCGGTTGGGGTCAAATAGCTGCTGATACTCAGCCACCTTTTGCCCCTGCTCGACACGCACGATTCCCAGTTCGATGACGCGATGCCCAAAGTCCACCGATGCACCGGTGGTTTCCACATCAATGACCGCCAGGGGAATTTCAGACAGGGATTGAAGAAGGGAAAACGCCATCGGCCGGGAATCATAGGACGGGGAGAACAAAACCCGAAATCCTAAACGATAAAACCGGAGAAAAAGGTGAGGGTGAACGCGAGAAAGCGGCAGTGCCCAACTGAATGGGGTTTTGTGACTACATCACTGCGCCGATGATTGTGGATTCAAACACCAGTTGGCCGTTGACGAGTGCTTGAATATCGCTGGTGAAGCGCTTGTGTCTGGTCTTGATTTGTTTTGCCAGCAGGTAGAGCCGACATCCCGGTAAAACCGGCTGGCGGAATTTGCAGTTTTCGACGCCGCCAAATCCGACAAATCCCTCGGTTTTCAGCACGCCCTTCACATAGTACGAGGAGAGTTGGGCAGCGGCCTCAATCATGAGCACACCGGGAAAAAGGGGCCGACCGGGAATATGCCCTTTCACCCAGAACTCGTCTTCGTGAACATCCTTAAAACCAAGAATGCACCCGTCATGGTTAAACCAGGTGATTCCATTGAGATGTTCCATGTCTCCCCGCTGGGGATTCATCTCACGGATGCCCTCCTGGTCCACAACCAGCGCATTCAAGTCGATTTGCGAGATATCAAAGATCAGGGATGGAGGCATGGGCGTTTACAAACGAAACCTCTTAAGCTCCGGAGCCTTAACTTCGGAGGTGAAGAGTCGACTTTTGCGTTCAGTCAAAAACAACCCGACGTTATTCGCCCGCGTCGCTGTCGTCCGCAGCTGCGGTTGCGCCCGGTTCAGCCTCGCGTCCTTCGAGGATCTTCTTACGAACTTCCTGAGCGGCGGATTTGATTTCCTGCATCTTCTTGCGCACCCGCGTGCCGGCAGCCTTATTTCCACCAATGGCCTTTTGAACGTCGTCCTCGGCCTCGGTCACCAATTGCTTCAATGTGTCATATTCAGTCATAAGTATTGCTCCAGGCGTTCTTCTGCCAGTCTTGGTCGATGATGAATGCTAATGGGACGGTGAGTGGGTTTCAAGGGATAGCGCGTTTTCGAGCGATTTATCCATTCGCTGCGTCACGGGCCTTTGTCTGCGGGCGTCACCAGCACCTCGTGCTCGGGTTTGCCGGCAGAGGTGTAGAAGTGGGTGCGGTAGCTCATCTTTGGAGTTTTGCAGACCACATTCGGCAATGTCTGCTGGGGATTTGTTTCGAAGTACAACGCATCGGGCTTAAAAAAATCCCCGCTGAGGTCGGAAAAATAGACAGCGGGACGATCCGCAGTCGTAAAAACCACGTTGCCCCGGCTGTATTTGATTTTCAAGTTCAGCTGAATCGCCATATTGCGAAAGCTTGTGATATCGGCAGGAATCGGCAAGTGGTTTGCCTGGATCGCCAGCAGAAAGTCCCCTAGCGTATCCAGATGCTCCAGCATGGTCGCCTCAGGTGTGGGCTCCACTTTCATAGCCCAGGCGTTGAACTTATTGCGAAAGTCTTTCAGATCATCAAAACATTCACGGGTGGCCTTTTCCGGCGCATTCTGGTTGGCATGTAATTGCCGCAAAAGCCTCAAAAATCTGGGATGATAGTTCGGATCGACTGAACAAAAGTACGCCATCGCCCAGGCCTGGTTGTAGCAGGTGGTCGCTTTTGCCAGATCGGTGTGAAGAATGCTCGACCAGTCACCCGGCGTAAAAGCCATGAACTGATCGAAATCGATCAGGCGTTTTTGGTTGATGTCAATTTTAAGCTGGCGAATCCGCCGCGGAGGAACCTGGTCGGTGAGAAAATCCTGACCGACCCATATCGATTCTTCGAAGCATTGAGCCATCCCTTCATTCATCCAGGGCGGAAGGTGGCTCGCGATGGCCGCGTGGGCGAACTGGTGAAACGCCTCATGCTGCAGCGTTCGGCGCAGCGCATCGCGCCCCTCGCCCTGCTCGTATGCGGCAAGATACGTGCGGCGACCCGCGACGAATAATCCGCCCGTGTTGACAGCGGAGTAATCTGTAAACGCCATGTATTTTTCGTGCGTGACGAACAGATAAACCGGCAGGCGTGCGCTGTCGGACGGCCGCTTGAAATCACTGAAAGTTTTCGTGTACTGGTCATACATCACGTCCAGGCGCGAACTGAGATCGGCGACCAGGGATTCATCCAGATCGGTGTAAATGTCGTAATGCTTCGTCGCAACTTCGCGCAGAGAAGGATCAATCGGCCCGGCAGTGGTGTGGCGACCTGCGGCCGCGAGCATCAACAGCAGCCAAGTCGGAAAAAAACCAAAATGGCAGAGGCGCGGCGTCGGCATCGGTCTGCTAGGATAATCGAACCTATGACATGGCACACGAAGCAATCTCCGCCACGCATGACTGAGACACTCGCAGAGATGCCCCTCGATTCAGTTGTCTATAGTTTTGAAGGTGCCTGTGAGGATGGAGTGAATCCTATCCTGGTTCTTGAATGGTCCTAAGCTGAAGTTTTCTGATGTACAAGCTGCATTTAATCCGCAAATACCTTCTGAAGCGACGAATTGCCTGGGTGGCGCTGGTGGCGGTTATGCTTTGTACGGCCATGGTGCTGGTGGTCGTCAGTGTAATGGGCGGCTGGTTGCGGGCATTTGAAGATTCCTTCCACGGCATGACCGGTGACGTGGTTATTACCGCCAATTCACTGGCTGGGTTTCCCGAATATCAGGAGATGATCGACGGAATTAAGAAACTTCCCGACGCGGTGGCCGCTGTTCCAATCATTCGCACCGGGGCGCTGATTAATATCGGCAATATTGAAGTTCAGTTGGTTCAGGTGCTGGGTTATCCGGACAATATCGGTGAAGTAAACGATTGGCCCAGTTCGTTGCACTTAAGCGTTTCTGACCGGCGTAAACAGCTTGAGGATGCACTGGCCCGGCCCGGGTTAACCGATGCCGAGCGTGCCCATTTCCAGAAGGATCTGCAGTCGCTTCCGTTTGGGCTGCATCCAGATGTGGACTACCCACGGGCCCCTGGAAGAAAATCCGCTGATCCGCGTGACCGGGCGGGAATGATTGTCAGTTCAACCGTGGTCGGCATTCGCCGCGATAAGGACTTTGAGGCCAATGAGCTTCGCGACATTATGTACAGCTCGCCGGTTTCGCTGACCATGGTGCCGGTGAAAGGCGGGCAGTCGGTCGATGTGCATGAAGTTACCCCCGCCGGTTTCTGGATTGTCGATGACGCAAAAAGCCGGTTGTGGCAACTAGACAACAACAATGTTTACATCTCCTTTGATGAAGCCCAGAAGGATCTGGGCATGCTCGGCTCCAACGGTGACGATCCCCGATGCAGCGAGATTCAAATCAAGGCAGGTCCCGGCGCGGATCTTGTCAAGCTGCGCGATGAAGTGATAGCCATCACCGACCAGATTCGGTTGAAGCACGAAATTCCAGAATATTACAACTTCAAAGTGCAGACCTGGGTAGAGCAGCAGGGTCCGTTTATTCATGCTGTGGAAAAAGAAGTGGCGCTGACCACCGGCCTTTTCGGGTTCATCAGCCTGGTGGCGGTTTTGCTGATTTTCTGCATTTTTTACATGATTGTCATCGAGAAAACCAAGGACATCGGCATCATCAAAAGCGTCGGGGCCACGGGCTGGGGAATCCTCAGCCTGTTCCTGGGATACGGCCTGGCGATCGGTGTGGTCGGTGCGTCACTCGGCTTTTGCGTGGCATTTGTCATCGTGCGGTACATCAACGAGATCCACGCCTGGCTTGGTAAGCAGATGCATATTGTCATCTTCTCGCCCGAAACATATCAGTTGGAAAAAATTCCCGACAAGATGGAAATGACGACAGTGGTCTATGTCCTGGTGATAGCAGTGCTGGCAGCGTTGCTGGGTGCGCTGATTCCTGCAATGCGGGCAGCGAGCATGAATCCGGTGGATGCCCTGCGTTATGAGTAAGGAACCGATGTCCAGAGCTGTTGTCGTCCAATCCGAATCCCCTTCAATGACAGGCGTGGTGCAGGCGCGCAACCTGACAAAAGCGTTCCGCATGGGCGAAAGCGACTTTACAGTTCTTAAGGGAGTGGATTTTGATCTGCAGCCCGGGGAATTTGTCGCGATTGAAGGACGCAGCGGGTCGGGCAAGAGCACGCTGCTGCACATTCTGGCCGGTCTGGATTCAGTCGATGCCGGAACAGTGTCGTTTGAGAGCCGCGACTATACCAACCGCAATTCCGCGCGGGGCGGAGGGTGGTTCGGGTTTTTGATTGAGGATCCCGCGGCCCGGCTTCGAAACAGGCAGTTTGGTTTCATCTTTCAGTTTTATCATCTGCTTCCCGAACTGGATGTGGTGGAGAACACCCTGCTTGCTCCGAGTATCGAGCATTCATGGCTGGGATTCTTCTCGCAGCGACAGGAGCTTCGCAATCGGGCGGTGGCGCTGCTCGAACAGCTTGGCATGAGCCATCGCCTGCATCACCGCCCGTCGCAACTAAGCGGGGGGGAGCGTCAGCGGGTGGCGATTGCGCGGGCGCTGATGAATAAGCCCAAAGTATTGTTTGCCGACGAACCGACGGGTAACTTGGACGCGGAGACCGGTCGGCAGATCATGGATTTGCTGGAGCAGTTGCACCGCGACAGTGGGCAGACCATCGTCATGGTGACCCACGACCGCAGCCTCGCCCGCGAAGCAGACCGCGTCCTGGTCCTGCGGGACGGGAAGCTGGAACCTGCTATTTCGTAGTAAGAACGGGTTTGCGGGGCTTTAAAGGACTTTAGGACCAGTCCCCGTTCTTAAGAGCGTTTGCACCGGCGCGAATCATTTGGAGTTTCTGATGCCACTCAAGATCTGGTTGGACGGGAAATTTGTCGATAAAGCGGACGCTAAAATCAGCGTATACGACCATGGTCTGCTCTACGGCGACGGGGTTTTCGAAGGTATGCGCGTTTACAACGGCAAGCTGTTCGAAGCTGAAACACACTTTCGTCGCCTGTTTGAATCCGCCCGGTCGATCCGCCTTACCATCCCGTACATGGCTGAGCACTTGAAGCTAGCGACCGAAGAGACGTTCAAACTCAACAAGTTCACAGAATGTTACGTTCGGCTGGTGGTGACGCGGGGCATTGGCTCACTTGGCCTGGGGCCTGATCGATGCGAAACCCCGTCGGTGTTCATCATTGCCGATGCGATCGGGCTGTACCCCAGGGAGATGTACGAAAAGGGAATGCCGGTTATCACCGCGAGCGTGATCCGCAATCACCCCAATGCGCTCTCGCCGCGGATCAAGAGCCTGAATTATCTCAACAACATCATGGCCAAGATCGAGGCGATCGACGCCGGGGTGCCTGAAGCGGTAATGCTGAACCACGAGGGGAACGTTGCCGAATGCACCGCGGACAACATCTTTATCGCCAGGCAGGGGATTGTGTACACCCCGACCACTTATGATGGGATTCTTGAAGGCGTGACCCGTAAGGTCATCATCGAGCTGTGCAGAAAGCACGGCATTCCCTGCATCGAAAAGACACTTCAAAAACACGACCTGTACGTCGCGGATGAATTTTTCCTGACCGGAAGCGGCGCGGAGGTGATCCCGGTAACGAGGATCGACGGTCGCATTGTCGGTGACGGCATGCCCGGCCCGATCAGCCGCCGACTCATCGAAGCGTTCCACGCTTACGTCCGGAACTGAATATTAACGGTGCACCGCGCTGCCGTTCGCCCGCGGTCGTATGCAGCGGCCAGTTATCCTCTTGCTTACCCTTAGCGATCGAGACCCGTCACACCTGCTGCGGGCTGACGGCGGTTATGGTCCGGCCGTCTGAACCAACCAGCGTGATCGTGAAGAAGTAGCTTCCCGCTGGCAGCGTTGCCAGCACGGGCTGCCAGCCGGTCACGAAGATATTGCTCGCCCGCCCCGCGCGGATCAACACACGGGCTGGCCTCAATCGCCCCGCACCGGTTGCCACCACGTTATGCCCGGCTGCGTCCGTCGAGAAACCGACAGTGGCGGTGAAGGTGGTGCGGTAATCAACGTTTCCTGAATTGGCTATCGAAAGCACGGTCCCGGCAGACAAGATGTTGGTAGCAAGGGAATTAAACGATGTCGACAGCGCCACGACCTGCGCAACCACTACGACGGTGGATCCGGTGTCTACGACTTCGGTATTGCCGGCGGAGTCGGTTGACTCCAGGAGCAGGTGATACGTTCCGGCTGCCAGATTGGAGGGAAGTGATCGGAACGGCACGGTGACGCCAATCGTTCTACCCACCGGCAGTGTGGCGCGGCGGACGGTGTATCCGAGCACCGGATTCACCGCTTCATCCAGTGTCGTCGTTGTTGAGGCAAAAACCCGCACCGAAAAGTATCCGGTTTCAGTCGTTTTCTCAAAATCGCTGAGAAGATTCGTGAGGTTTGTGCGGATGAAACCAGGCACACGCGTTCCGGCGACCACGCTGGCGGGGACGACCTGACGGGTAACGGTGGGCACCAGGGCGTGCTGGGTGACTATGAGATTTTCCGAGCCCGGCAAGGTAGCGGCAAAAGCAGTGTCACCGCTGTAGGTCGCGGTGATGAGATCCAGCCCCACTGGCAAACCGTTGACGGACAAAGTTGCATTTCCATCCGATGCCACCGGGGCTGTAGCGAATACAACGCCGTCTTCGCTGAAGCTGACGGTGCCCGTTGGGGAAAGATGCGGGAACGTAGTGGGCGTGATAAATTCGGCTTCGACACTGGCGGTGAAGGTGACGAATTGTGCGACTGTCTTGGAATGGACGTTGCTCGAAAGCACCACCTTGGTTGCGTGCTGTTGATAAGAATCGGAACGGCAGTCGCAACACTGGAGGCGAAGGTGGCATCGCCGCTATAGCTGGCGGTGAGTAGATTTGCGCCCAGCGGCAGGCCGGATTTTGTAGTGTAAGACGCCACCCCGTCCGGTTGAAGCGTCGCGGTGGCGAGGTAAGTCGAATCGAGATAGAAGATCACGTTTCCCGTTGCGGCGACACCGTTCAGGGTGGCTGGCGCGAGCGATGCGGTAAGTGTGACTGATTCGCTGGTGTCTGCCGAGGCCGTTGAAGCCGCCAGGGATAAGAAAGTGACGATCGGCGGGGGGGTTACAAAGAGATCGACCACCGAGGACGCGCTGGCGGTATAGGTGGCGTCACCCTGGTAGTTGGCGGTGATGGCATAGGATCCAACGCCCAATGTGGTTGTTGTAAATGTTGCGATTCCACCTGTGCCGATCGTGCCCGTCCCCAAGAGCGTTCCGCTTTCAACAAATTCCACAACGCCCGTCGCTGCCGCGGGGGACACTGTCGCGGTGAGCGTCAGGGACTGACCCGCGGCAAAGGTCGTTCCCGACGCCGCAAGCGTAGTGCTGCTTTGAATCGATCCTGTGGTGACCGAGATCTGAAAGTTCGCAGCGCCTTTCACCGCACCGGTTGCATCTTCCACCACAACGGTAGTTGTAAAGATTCCAGCGGAAGTAAAGGTATGCGTTTCAGAGGGAATCGTGCCGACTGACAATCCGCCCACCGGCGTCACAGCCGTTCCGTCTCCCCAGGCTACCGCTACTGTGAATGGAGCGGTTGAATTCGACTGTGTGAAACTGCCCAGGGCAAACGAAGTGTTGACACCTACCAGCGCGCTCTGCGGCGAGGGGGCGGTTACCACTACGTTGACCGGGGCGACATTGACTTGAAAGGTTGCGCTATTGGCGATGATACCGCCGGCATCGGTTACTGTGACGGTGACATTATCAATCCCGGCGGTGGGAAAGCTGTGCGATTGCGCGGTGATTACTCCGGTATTGGGCAGGAACAGGATGCCGTCGGTGGATCCATCGCCCCAGAACACGTCCACAGCATAAGGACCTGTTGCGTTGGCGGAGGTGAAGCTTCCCAGCGTCACCGTCACGGGGCGACCGGCGACCGCTGCCTGGGCCGAAGGCGGTGTAATAAGAATGTCGGCGGCTAAAACGGTGACGGTAAACGACGCGCTGCCGGTTACGGTGCCTGTCGCATCGGTGACTGACACGGTCACGGCGTCCGCGCCCGAGGTGGTATACTGGTGCGCCTGACCTGCAAGCTGACCGACCGAGGCGGCGTGAAACGTTGTGTTGGCGCTTCCATCACCCCAGTTTACGCGAACCGAATAAGGACCCGTGGCGGTAGATACCACGAACGTTCCGAGATTAAACGTGCGGTTTTGCAGCAGAGATGTGCTCTGGGCGGGACCGGCGGTAACGATGATCTGCGGCTGGGTTTCAACGGATCCGATATCCACTGTACTGTTGTAGATGCGTGACAGGCCACGCTGGTCGGTCGTCACACCGGCGGGAATGATGGCATTTGACCCCTGATCGATCAGCGGGCTGCCCGCTTGAGGAAGAAGGGTGGGTGTTGCACCGCCGTTGGCGGCCAACGGTCCGAGAAGCGGCGCGACGGGATCGGCGCTCGAACCGAGAATGTCGGTCCCGATCCAACCCGTGCTGACGTCACTTTCCCCGATCAGATCGTGGCCGGCGGAGACGACCGCGCCGCCTACATCCGGGCCCACGCGGGCGGCATTTCCCGCCACTACGGAGTTGCCGATGGAAATCGGAGTGTCTCCCACACTGATCCCACCCCCGCTGAAGTCTGTCGCCGTATTGTTGATGATCGTGACGTCGCGGAGGGTGGCGTGACCAGTGGTATGCAGGCCACCACCGCCGTTACCTTGGTTATCGCCTGCGACATTGCCATAAAGAGTGACATTGGTAAGGCTGAGCAGTGTGGGGGCAGTTGAAAGAAGGGATGATTCAATGCCACCTCCATCGCCCTGGGCGGTGTTCCCCGAAACAGTAACATCAGTAAGTGCCAAATTTCCCTGACTGAAGATGCCGCCCCCTACACCGCCGGAATCCTGATTGGCGTTGCCGTTGGCAATGGTCACATTCGAAATCGAAACCGTTCCACCCTGGGCAACAAACAACACCCGGCTAAGTCCACCGCCGTCGATGGTAACACCTGTTGCCGGGCCGACGATTGTTTCGGTCTGGCCGTTCAGGCCGGCCGACAGTTCGGTGCCGGTCAGCGAGATTGTTTGCGGGCTTGCAAAAACCGTTGGACTGAAGGTGATGGTGGTGGGGGTTGTGTTGGCGTTGGCAGTATTGATCGCGTCGCGGAGGCTGACGACAGAACTCCCGATATTGTCGGTCGAATCCACCAGGGTATTCACGATCACAGTGCTGAGCAGCTGGCGGCGTTCTAGCAGTTCGGCGACGGTACGCCGACGGGCAGTCGGAAGGGGGTGAATCTTGGATCGAGCAGGAGTTGACCGGTGGCGACGACCCGATTGCATAAAGACCCTCATTTCAGGGAGATTGCGATAGCGCGACATGCACCGGTGAACAGAGTAGAACGGCAAATCCTGCCTGCCTCCAACCGCCCGACTGCATCTGCAAATCAACCGCGTGTGAACGCTAAGAGTTCATGCTCCAGATGTCAATTTTTTCGTCAGGTAACACGCGGGGCGATTCGCTTTGAGAGGGTAGACGATCTTTCACGTTGGCCATCTGCAAGGCACACGATGAAGATGTCGCACAACGCGACGATTTGCATTTTCGCGGTGGAGTCGAAGACAATTCAGGAATGAACGGTGAGCTCGTCTTGCACGATTCGATCCGCCCAGTGGTTAAGCCGGCAACCTATCGTTGGGTGCATTTTTCAATCCTGGCTGTTGCTTTATTGCTGCGGTGTTTGATCTTCCCACACGTCGACGAGACGCGTGATATTGATGAGGCTGGCTATTTAAAAGGAAGTTTAGCCCTGCTTGAGGGGCTGCCTCCGGGATACAAAGCCGCGCCGGCAGGCCCCAACTTTTGGCTGGGGTGGGCCTATACCGGAGGTGTTGCTGCGTACCATCTTTTTTCTCCCGGGCCAGAGGAACGACAGGTATCAATCCAGGTTCGGCCCTTTGTCGCCATAGAACATGCTTTGTTTGACCAGTACCGCGACCTGCATCGGTTGCGGTTGCTTTGGATCAGCACGCAGCTGATTCTGGCGATGCTTGCAACATCAACCGCATATCGAATGGGCTTGTCGCGGGCGGGATTGGCCGGAGGGGTGTTACTAGGAGGCTTTGTTGCGACTTTGCCGCTATTTGTCGATTTCACCATGATGTCGCGGCCGTACATGACGGCCTGGTGTTTTGGAATTTTGGCGCTGGGAAGCGCGATGCTCTGCACCGGTCGATGGCGCGTTGTATTAAGCGGTGTCCTTCTGGGACTCGCGGTAAGTTCGCGGATTGAAATGCTGCTAACCGTCCCCCTGGTGTTGTGGGAGTTCTGGTATCGGAGGGAGTTACACGAAGGTGTTGCATACGCGCGAATGCACCCATCGCTTGAGGCAGGGGATGTCCTTTTACCGACCGCCGAGTCGCTTGCTGCGGCGCAACGCTCTTTGATTGGCGTCTGGGCACGCGTTGTCGGAATTTCGGCAATCGTCGCGCTGTTAGCCGCACCTTGGCTGCTGACGCATTTGATCGGTAATCTGCGTACTATCGCGACAGTTCGCCTGGGTCCGGACCCGCATGGCGGCACTACGCTGGTTGGAAATCTACGCGAATTGGCGTGGAACCAGGCGCTGGGGGGTGCCATGATCGCGTTCGTCATTTCCATCATTGCTTTGTTCGTGCCGGGAACGTTCGGAACGGAGTTGTTTCGCACGCCGCGGCGATTTGATCGGCTTCGCGTCGCAGTGCTGGGGGTTTACATCGCGGTGCTACTGGCAAGCCTGGGGCGCGGCACAGTGTTTCTGCACCAGCAGGGACCTGTCGTTCTCGCGCTGGTCTTTTTCGGGCCTTTCGCCGCTGCATTGATAAATCGAATCTCGTCTCGTTTCGCAGTTTATTTCGCCGTTATTTTGCTGCTCGTTCCTCTTTTTAAAACAGCCAGCATGATAATTGGGTACCACAGAAATTATGCACCGGATCACTCGGTAGAGTGGGTTTCGAAACATGTCCCACCGGGCACGATTGTCTACACACAAGCGACGCTGCAGCAATTGCTTCCCACTGCCGCGTGTGCGAAGGCGGCATGGGACGATGTGACCGATGACCAGGCGTGGCGTCGAAAATTCATGGCCGGGGCGTCGCGATTCGACGTCGCTGTTGACTGCCTCCCACCGGCACTCTCTGAGGAAAATCTTATCCAGGAGCGAGGCAATCGACGAGGCTTTTTTATTCTCGGCGGTCGGGCTGGTCTGCCAGAGCCACGGTTTGACGAGCGAAATTACAATGGCTCACCTGTTTTTGATCTTCACGATGTTTTGGCAGCGTTCGACAAGACAGGGGGCGTGCTGGTTTGGTATGGAACCGCCCGTGAGGATCTAGGAAAACCTCTGGTCAGCTGGACCAACACGAGCGGCAGCGGAACATTCATCTATTGCTCGCCGGACGTTCATCCGCTTATCAAGCCGGATTAGTACAGCGACCCGCCTTACTCTTTGACTCAAGATATGCCGCGCAGGGTGGCGCGCAACCCATGCGGGCGGGCACGCACCTGCAGTGTGGCGGGATAAGTCTGGGGACCAAATCGAACTGTTCCGGGCAGTGTACTTTCCCCTTTCGGCCAGGAGAGAGCTTTGGTTAGTTGGCTCGCTTCAACCCCTTCGCATTCCAACACCATGCGGTCATCTTCCAGTTGATCGGGATTTTCAAGCGACGCATCCGCGTGGCGTTCGGCAATGCGAACGAGGCCCAGATCGTGAAATTGATCGGTGTGTGTCAGCGGACCGTTATCTGGCTGAAATGAAAGGCGAGTTCCTTCGGGGACGTCCAGACGCGTAACAAGCATGAGCGGTTTCCGGTGATGCTTTGGTTGAGAAAATAGGAGCATCAAAAAAGGAAGTTCGAGGACAGCAGACCCGCTAGGCGCTGATCACCATCCTCGAACTTCCAGATGAACTGCTTTGTTTTATCCCGGCGAAGGTAGTGCACCGCCGCCAAGTCGAATGTCCGGCTGGCTTGGATCCTGAGCGGGTTGAATGATCGTAGCGGGGCGACGACTTTGTTCTTTTTCCAACAACTCGCCGACAGTTGGCTTTGTGAGATTGTCACCACGCATGATGCGATCGACATCGTTGCTGTCGAGAGTTTCATATCGCAGCAGTGCTTTGGCCAGTGCGTCGAGACGATCGCGATTGGCTTCGAGGATTTTTCGGCATTCATCATACAGGCCGTCGATCATCTTCTTTACTTCTTCATCAATGGCCTTTGCGGTTTCCTCGCTGTACTCGCGGCTGTCACCGAACCCGCCCATCTTATTGGGGTTCATGTCGTCTTCGCCGTAATACACGAAGCCGAGCCGATCGCTCATGCCCCAGTCGCGTATCATCTTCCGCGCGATTCCGGTGGCCTGCTTGATGTCGCCGGAAGCGCCGGTGTTTATATCGCCACAGAACATTTCCTCGGCAATTCGACCACCAAAGCAGACTTTCATGAATGCGATGCACCACTTCCTGCTGTGGCTCATTTTATCTTTTTCAGGCAACGACATCGTTGCCCCGCCGTAGTTACCGCGCGGGATAATGGTCACCTTGTGGATCGGGTCGGCATCCTTCTCAAGATACTGCACCACAGCATGACCTGCTTCGTGATATGCGGTAGCTTTTTTCTCCTGCTCGTCGATGACCCGGCTCTTCCGAGCCCGGCCCCAGCGAACCTTATCGCGGGCTTCTTCCATGTCATCCAGCTCGATAAATTCCTTACCGGCCATCGTCGCGCCAAGAGCGGCTTCGTTGATGATGGCGGCCAGATCTGCGCCGCTGAATCCTGGAGTGGCCTTGGCTAACCGCAGCAGATCCATATTCGGCCCGAGCTTCACCTTTCGGCTGTGAACCTTCAAGATATCCAGGCGACCCTTCACATCCGGCAGCGGGACATAAACCTGTCGATCAAATCGACCCGGACGGGTGAGAGCGGGATCCAGGACGTCGACTCGATTGGTGCTCGCAACCACGATCACCTGATCGTTGGTATCGAACCCATCCATCTCAACAAGGATGGCATTCAACGTTTGCTCGCGTTCATCGTGCCCGCCTGAACTGAAACCCGAACCACGGCGGCGACCCACTGCGTCGATTTCGTCCAGGAAGATGATGCACGGGCTGTTGTCCTTGGCCTGCTTGAACAGGTCGCGAACGCGGCTGGCGCCGACGCCGACAAACATCTCCACAAAATCAGACCCGCTGATCGAAAAGAAGGGCGCATCGGCCTCACCTGCGATCGCTTTGGCGAGCAGGGTTTTGCCGGTTCCCGGTTCGCCAACCAGCAGCACGCCACGCGGGATGCGACCGCCAAGCCGTTGGAACTTCTTGGGGTTCTTCAGGAACTCCACGATTTCCATCACTTCTTCCTTGGCTTCCTCCACGCCGGCAACGTCATCGAAAGTAACATTTGTGTGTTCCTTCGAAGTGATCTTATGGCGGCTGCGCCGAAAATTACCGAGCATGCCGCCCGCACCACCGCCATTACGCAATTGACGGAAGATAACGAAATACAGGAACACGATCAGAAGCAGCCATGGGATAAACGGCAGAAGAATCTGGATGAAGAAATTCTGACTGTTTTCGACACGGATCTGCGCGCTTTCAGCGCCATCAAGCAGGCGGAAGTTGAACTCAGGGGTGGATGCCAGTCCGGCGCGAGCGAGGTCACGAAATCCCCAACCGGCTGCGTGCCACCACTGAGAACCGGAATGGCGATCGGCGTGATGAAGCTTCCGCTCATTTCATCACCGTCTAGCTCGACAGCCCGGAGTTGATCCAGGTGATGAAATACTTCGCTGAACGCGACATGGGCTTGCGAGCGTTTCTGGTTATTCAGTAACCAGACCATCATCAGCACCAGTCCGATGAATAAGAACCAACCCATCAGCCCGCGTCCGAAGCGCATTCCACCGGCTGGATTTGAACCGTTAGGGGACCCCGGCCGGTTGGGTTTACGAGTCGGGCGATCAGGTCGTTGCTGCTCAGCCATGTTGAAAATCCTTTGCTGTCCCGTTTTGCGACATCACTCAAGATACATCATAAGGAATCAGGGGCGGGGATTTCCACCCGAAATACCCGACGGGCCGGATAAAACAGTTTAACATATGGGCACCCGCAGGTCAGGATTTCGAATGCGAAACCTCGATAATCACTGCAACCCGGCAGAATATATACCCCGCCAGATCCGGATTATCGGAACAGACCCGATCCTGCGCCGCTTTGGCAGTCGCATTTCTATCGGGTTTACCAGTCGCTTTGCATTTCCTGGACGACCGCCAGCCCCAGTTGCTGGACCGCGTTAGTTGCTCCCACTGAAGAGGATTCCCCAAGGGTGGGCATAAAGTTTGCGCGTTGATCGAAATTCTTTCGCTGGACCAGGATGTCGCCCGTTCGCAGGTTCTTCCAGGTGAAGTTGACCACAATAGTATCCTGCTGCTCCTGTGGCAGGCCTGTTTCGCCGTTACTGTCCTGCAGGGTAACCGTGGCGGAATAGATTTCGCCTTCCAGGATCGTATCGGCCCGATCCTTTGGAACCACTTTGTAGGGGGAATGTTCCTCGAGCTGCTGGATGATCGATTTAGTTAATTCGTTTTCGAGCCCGCGTTGATAGGTTCGATTAACAAAAACCGGGACCGCCACCGTCTGAATATCCTGCCGGTACAAGCTGGCATTATCAACACCCATCTGGTGGTAGCCGCAGCCACTGATGCAGGGGAGCAGCAGGACAAGGGCAGCGATGCCATGCTTCAAATTCAGTCTATGGGCAAGGTTGCAATTCATTTAGCTGCCTCCCACGGGATCAGGCGATACAAACGCCTCTCCCGGCCGGGGTGGCGCATCGGCCAGCGCCGATGCCGGCATGTGCTGCAAAGCTTTTTTCGCCTCGGCGGCGTCGCTCGAATCAGGATAGACATCGATGAGATATCGGTACACGTAAACCGCTCCCTTTGGGGCGCTGGTTCTGCGGTAATAATCGGCTGTCACCAACAGCTTTCGGGCAAGTGCGGCATCAATCCGCAGGACGATCGTGCTGAGATTCTGTTCCCGCGCCAGGCTTGGATAAGCGGCGATAATGTCCAGCAGTTCAGTGCGTGCATCGATCATGCAGGTAGGATCAAACCGCACGCCATGGAACTGCGCCAGGGACGAAAATGCCTGACGGAGTTTGATCTGCGCCAGATCCGGACTTCGCGGATAGGTTTTGATGTAAAACCCGTACGCGTCGTGTGCCAGTTCATAGTCACCCGTTGAATAGTAATAATCGCAGGTTCGGATCAGCGCTTTTTCCGCCAGCGCAGATCCCGGCGAGCGCTCCTGCACCCGATAGAGCATTTCAACCGCCTGCTCTTCCATCGGAACGATCGGCAAACCCAGGAACTTATTTTTGTGCCCGTTTAGAATCCGGTCCGCGATCGTGTATTGCAACTGCAGCGCCGGGGCGAACAGCTTGCTTTCGGGATACTCATCCATCAGTTCGTCGAGGTAATAAAACGCGTAGTACCAGTCATCACTGCCATCGATCATGTACTTGGACTGAGCAATGAGAAACAGCGCCAGATCTCGCGACGGCGCAGCTTTTCCATGACTTTTCACCCAGGCAATTCCCACATTTAAAGCGGCCTTGGCGTCGCCGACGCTGAGAAGCTGCTGCACATGGTCCAGATCCGCATCGGTGACTGCAACGGGAACGGTGGGGGAGGCGAGCGTCTGCCAGTGACCGTCTTTAAAAACAGCCGTCGGCGGGTCGGCTTGGACCGAGACAGTCAGAAGAAGAATCAACGGGAGCAGCCAGTAGAAACGCATTACCCGGCAGTGTAGCGAAGTCGATTGTCAACGTCGAACCTCACCGACAGCCATCAGATTAGTCCGTGTTGCCTAAAACATATTCGGGCATACGCATTTTCCTGCCGACGATCAGTCTGATTTGCTCAGCGAACAATCTATTGAGCGGATCGGTCTGATGGCGTGTCAATCGGGGCAATCGCAACGTTGCGCCGTTATTGCGGGGCAATTTCAGCAGCTGTTGCGCGAGCCGGAGCAATCGCGGGTCAAATGGAATGCGGCCCGGTACCGTCGCCTGGCATGTATCGCAGACAGCGCCTCCCTGTGCTGGAGAAAAATATGCCGCCGATCGACTTTCAAAAATTCCGCATCCGCACGCCACACACGTTCCCGGATCCGCCAGGTTTCCAGTCTGGTGCAACAAATCCAACTGAAACGCGAGAAAAGTTTCTTCATTCTTCTCGCTGGCGAGATCGCGAAGGGATTTTTCAAAGGATAGGTAAAGGTCGCGATGTGCGTCTTGTTCTTCGAGCAGCACGGAAACCAGCTCGGCAGCATAAAGGCCGAGATACATGCCCCGCAGATGTTTTCGCAATGGAAGGTTGCCGTCGCGCAGGCTCCATTCGGT
This sequence comes from uncultured Phycisphaerales bacterium, assembly GCA_963792535.1. Lineage (GTDB taxonomy): Bacteria > Planctomycetota > Phycisphaerae > Tepidisphaerales > Tepidisphaeraceae > CBDAQA01. The sequence continues at coordinate 72,758 of CAWBWQ010000002.1, read as the reverse complement.
GAGGGTATTCAGGTCCTTTCCCGGATCGAAAGTGAAAACGGCATGCCCAACATCCAGCAGATCCACGCCGCCATCGAACTTGCTGTACCCTGCCTTGGTAGCGCGATGCGACCCTTTTGCAATAACGCGTAACAGACCGTGCTCACGCCCGAACAGCGTGAGAATTTGCGATGTTTCACTGTATTCGACCTTGCGCACACACACGCAGCGATCACGGGAGAGCGCCATGTTCAGATTATAGAGCACGTTTGAGATTGGATCGAACAGGCAAAGGTTCGTTTGATGTGGGAGTGGCTTTGACTTGACACCGCTGCGTGTCCGGCGTTCGATATACGCTATTGCGTGCATCTTGGAGTGAACGGTGTCATTTGGCAGACAAAAAAATCTCGTTCGCCGACCTGTGCGTCCTGACGGTCGCGTCACACGCGATCTGCGTCGACGGGCGGTTGGTAAAAACAGCCTGCTGGACGTGCAGTCGGCCAGGCCATCGTTTTCGCTGCGCTTGACGCGAGTGATCGCAAGGCTGTTGGGCCGGGACAAATAGTGCGTCTGCGTCAGCTTTCTTCAACGTGATACCGCATTTCAATAGCACACGCCTGCCTGACTGGCCGGCAACGATACATCAATGGAATTAGACCCGCGCATCATCCCGGTTCGGTTAGATCTCAAGCGTGACGAAAAGCTGGAGATTGAGTGGAAGGACGGCGTCATTTCGCTCTACAGCATTTCGCTGCTACGCACTCGATGCCCGTGCGCATCCTGCAAAACCATTCGCCAGGAGAAGCAGGGGAAAAAACCGCTGCTTCAAATCCTGCCAGGAAACTATGACTCGCCATTATCGGCGTTGTCGGCAGAACTCGTAGGCAATTACGCGCTGAAAATCGAATGGTCCGATAACCATGGAAGCGGTATCTATAGTTTCGACTATTTGCGTGCGATAAGCCCGTTACCCACACCAGCTAAGCAAATTTAGCCGACCTATCCCACCAAGCTTCCGCCCATCCATGCCGTGTTTCACGTCAATCAGGACGTCGGCGACGGACCGTTATATGTAGGTATCTTGCGCAAATACAAATGGGGTAAAGGTTTGTCATATCAATTCCGATACATTTCACGGCACCCCTCTTTTAATTTCTGGGTTGCTGGAAAGCAGTGGGGATGGCATGACGCTTCAAGTCAAGTTTTTCGTCTTTGTTGCACCAGTTCTGCTAGCGACCGCTGTGGCGCCGCCACTGATATGGTATTGGAGCCAGTCGAATCCGATGCCAATGCAGGCATTGGATGGAGCAGTTCTTCTCTGCAGCGGGTTGATCATAGCTGGGTTGCTTGCTGTCTGGTTTTCCGCTTCGATTTTAGTTTGTCGCCCAATGCGGAAGATGGCGTTGGCGATGGACCAGGTAGCCATCGGCAAGAATCTCCGCCAGCTTCCGCAGGCTGACCGGGCCGATGAACTGGGTGTTGCCGCCCGCGCGTTCAATCGTGTCGCTGACACGTTGCACTGGACCAGCACCGCACTGCAGGCGATCAATACTGATCTGGAAAAGCGCGTTGCCATCCAGACCGCAGAAGTCGCCGGTCAAAATGCCCAGCTGCTGGCGGCCGAGCAGAAGTTCCGCTCGATTTTTGAAAATGCCACCGAGGGTATTTTTCAGACCAGCCCGGATGGCCACGCCATTGCCGCGAACCCGGCGATGGTGCAGATACTCGGTTATCAATCTGAAGCAGAATTGACCACTAGCGTGACGGACCTCGCGACGCAGGTGTACGCCGACCCGGTGGCCCGCAGGGAAATGATGCACCTGCTCGCCACGCAGGGTCGAGCTGAGGGATTTGAAGCCGAGCTTCTGAAACGTGATGGAAGCAAAGTCTGGGTGAGCATGTCGGTCACCTTGATCCGTGATTCAGCGGGAAATGTACTCCGCCATCAGGGATTTCTTCGCGATATCACCCAGGCAAAACAGCTGCGTCAAAAGCAGTGCGAAAGTGAAGCCGAGGCCCGCAAGCTCGCGCTGATTGCCAGCAAAACGCACAATCCCATCATCATCACGGATCCCCAGGGTCGGCTGGAATGGGCTAACCCGGCATTCTCCGCCTTAACCGGGTATGCGCTGGATGAACTCGTCGGGCAGAAGCCGGGTACGGTTTTGCAAGGGGTTGATACCGACCCGGCCACCATTCAGCATATGCGGGACAACATTGCCAAAGGCCAGCCGTTCCAGGTTGAGATTGTGAATTACTCCCGCGAAGGGCGCAGATATTGGCTGTCGATCGATGCTGAACCTATTCGGGATTCTAGTGGCAATATCGAACACTTCATTGCATTTGAAGAAGACATCACCCAGCGTAAACGCGCGGATTGGCTCGAACAGGACAGGCGGTCCATTCTCGAACGGATCGCCAGGGACGAACCGCTTCGTCAAACGCTCGAGGCTCTGTGCGTGGCTGCCGAACGGCAATGGCAACAGGTGCGCGGGATGGTGCTGATTAATGATAAGGGAGGTCACGAAGTAGCCGCTGCACCACAGCTATCCGCCGGCTTTGTTCTGGGCGTGGACGCACTGCTGCATGCGCATGCCCGCACGGAAACCGTGATGTTCGATGCAAGCACTTCCTTTGTCCCCGACATGATCACAGACTCGCGATGGGCATCGCTGCAAAAGGCCTGTGTCGACGAAGGGGTGCGGGCTTGCAATCACGTTCAGATCGTTGCCGGCAACGGTTTGGTACTGGGAACGCTGGTGTTGTTTAATGAAAAATGTTTCTTGTTCGAAGAGCAGGATTTGAACGCAATGCAAAGTCTGGCGAGCCTGTGCGGGCTGGCGATCGAGCACCACCAACTCATTAATCGACTGGAATATAATGCGGTGCATGATCCGTTGACCGGACTGGCGAATCGCGCAGCTTGATTCGCAACTGCCTAAATGGGTCAGCGCGGCTGCCCGATTCGACCGGCTTTTAGCACTGATGATGGTGGATCTGGACGGTTTCAAAAATGTAAACGATACGCTGGGTCATCGCTGCGGGGATGAGTTGCTCCGGCAGGTTGCGCAGCGGCTAAGTGGCGCTATCCGCGAAAGTGATGTGCTGGTCCGCACCGGTGGTGATGAATTCACGCTGGTGGCGACGGAAATTCAGTCGCAGATGGATGTCGAAATCGTTGCCGATCGGCTCATCAAAGCACTGGTCGCCCCTTTTGTTGTCGAAGGTCGGGAGTTGTTTATCAGCGCGAGCGTGGGAATGGCGGTCTATCCGGCTGACGGAATGGACGGCCCGGGCCTTCAGCGCTGCGCCGACGCCGCCGTTTACGCCGCCAAAGCAGGCGGGCGAAACCGCGCGGTGCGTTTCGATCCTAAGATGGGCGAGGCGCTCCTGGATCGCCTGGAGATGGAAAGTCAGTTGCGGCGGGCAATCGTATGCCATGAATTTGTGTTGGAATATCAACCGCAGGTCAACGGGCGCGGCGAAATGGTGGGGGTTGAGGCGTTGGTGCGCTGGCAACATCCGCATCTGGGACGCATTTCACCCGCAAAATTTATTCCGCTTGCTGAGCAGTGCGGGCTGCTGATTTCAATCGGATCCTGGGTGTTGCATGAAGCTTGCCGGCAGGCAATGGCCTGGCAAAAAGCTGGCTGTGTGCCGCTGCCCATGGCGGTAAATGTTTCGGCGTTGCAGTTCCAGCAAGGCGACTTTTTACAAATTCTGGAGTCCGCGCTGGTGCAGACCGGATTGCCTGCTCATTTTCTTGAATTGGAACTGACCGAAAGTTTGTTGCTGGCGAACACTGCCGAGGCTATTCAAAAGGTCAGGGCTGTTCGGGAACTTGGCGTTGGTGTTGCTATAGACGACTTTGGGACCGGGTATTCCTCGTTGGCATATCTGCAGAAATTGCCGATTGATCGACTGAAGATTGACCGGTCATTTGTTGCCGAACTGGGTGATGGACCCGCTGTTCAAGTCGAAGGCAAGCGAGCGGCAGTGATAACTGCAATTTCCTCACTGGCGAGCAGCCTGGGCATGCGGGTGGTGGCCGAGGGTGTGGAGACGACGGCGCAGCGCGATTACCTGATTGGCATCGGCTGCGACACGTTGCAGGGGTTCCTCTTCAGCCGACCGGTGCATGCCGAGCGGATAGAAGCAATGTTGCGTGCTGCCGCGGACAGGCATCCGCCTGTTCATGCTGCTGCTTGAGTTTAAAGAAAAACGCTGGATTGCGGGCAATCCGGCGTTTGAAACGATCTTACTGTGAAGAAATCCTAATCGAGATTCATGCTCATCAGGAATTGAGCGTTGCTTGGGACTTTTTCGAGCCTTCCCTTGAGCAATTCGACCGCTTCCACGGGGTTCATATCGCTTAGCACGCGACGCAGGCGATAGACCAGTTCCATCTCTTTTTTGTCCAGCAGCAATTCTTCGCGGCGGGTACCGGAACTGTTGATATCGATCGCGGGATACACGCGTCGATCCACCAGCCGACGATCCAGGTGCAGTTCCGCATTGCCGGTGCCCTTGAACTCTTCAAAGATGACTTCGTCCATCTTCGAACCGGTGTCGATCAGCGCGGTAGCGAGGATCGTCAGGCTGCCGCCTTCTTCGATGTTGCGGGCAGCGCCGAAGAAGCGTTTGGGCTTCTGCAGGGCGTTTGCATCGACACCGCCGGACAGGATCTTGCCGGAGTGGGGGACTTCGGTGTTATAGGCACGCGCCAGTCGCGTGATTGAATCGAGCAGGATGATGACATCCTTGCCGAACTCGACGTAGCGCTTGGCTTTTTCAATAACCATCTCGGCCACCTGCACGTGACGCGAAGCCGGTTCATCGAATGTTGAAGATACCACCTCAGCCTTGGTGTTGCGTTCCATGTCGGTGACTTCTTCAGGCCGCTCATCAATCAACAGAATCAGGAGGATGGCTTCAGGGTGATTCTTGCTGATGCTGTTGGCGATCTTCTGCAGAAGAACCGTCTTGCCGGTTCTAGGCGGTGCGACGATCAACATGCGTTGACCCATGCCCACCGGTGTTACCAGATCGCAGATGCGCATGTTCAGGTCTTTTGGGTCCGCTTCCAGCGTGATGCGCTTGTTAGGATGAAGCGGGGTCAGATCTTCAAAATTGCCAGTATCGGTGATTCGCTCGGGATCTTCCCCGTTGATGGCTTCCACGCGCAGCAGCGCGAAGTAACGTTCTGACTCTTTAGGCGGACGAATCTGCCCTTGAACGACGTGCCCGTTGCGCAATCCGAATCGACGAATCTGGCTGGGGCTAATATAAATGTCGTCCGGGCAAGGGAGGTAGTTGTATTCCGGCGAGCGCAGAAAGCCGAACCCATCAGGCAGAATTTCCAGTACTCCCTCGCCATACATAAGGCCATTTTGTCGAATTCTACTTCGGAGGATCTGGAAGATCAGGTCTTGCTTCTTCAGTCCAAGAAAGTCCTGAATTCCCTCAGCCCGGGCAATGTCGTGCAGCCCGTGGATATCCATCGTCTGCAGATCTTTGATGTAGAGCTTCCCGCCTTTGACCTGCTCATATTTAGCGTTGGTCTCGGCATCCATATGCGCGACTTCCTCGGTAGGTGTCGGCGCGGTGTCCGAACGCTCGGGTCGATTGTCCCGGCTATCGGCGCGTACGGGGGGAGGCGGCGCGATTGAAGGATCGGCAACCTCCGTGCGCGCAGGGGCGGAAACCGGAGCGGCCTGAGGAGGCGCTGCAACAGCGGTTGCGGTGGAGTCGATATCATGAATCTCAGCTTCGGTATGAGTCTGAGCGGGTCGGCGGGTTCGGGGTGTGGACTTAGCCATTTGGCTAGCCTCCAGTAGGGGGTATGAACGTCCGGACGAATGTCAAAGCGTCGCGATGCGGTTCGTCGGAATCTTTTCAGATAAAAAGTTCAAGGGAAAAAACAGATCACAAAAGCGGATGAAATTTAATTTTCGTGGGGTCGGCGGATGATACGTCACACTCCCCGCGGACGTCCACCGCAATGACCAGCACCGCACTTATTTCTTTACTCATCGAAAACGTTCTTTGCCGCACAGCCAAAATCGAGTTATGGACGACCCTGATCGTTGTAGGATCCGGCCAGACCTGTCAGTTCGCAAGGATGCGGGAGAGAACCTCTCGGACTTGACTGCGGCTATCAGCCACGTCGGCGGTGTTTACTACCACATAATGGGCCAACTTTTTCTTTTTGTCCAGAGGCCATTGCAATTTTTCTCTGCGAATTATCTCCGCAGTATCCCATCCACGTGTTTCCTTCACTCGCTTAAACCTCACGATTTCAGGTGCTTCCACGAAGACCAGCGCATCGCACTCCCGCGATAAACCCGCCTCAAATAACAGCGGAGTGTCCCACACAAATGCCTTTAATTGGGGCTCTTTCAACGCCTCGGCCATCATGCGGTCGCGATCGGCGGCTACCCATGGATGCAGCAAACGCTCCAGATTTTCGCGGTCCTTATCGTCAGAAAAAATTCGCCCCGCGATTGCCCGGCGATCCACCGATCCATCAGGTTGAAAAACGGATGTACCCCACCAGGCTCTTAATGTGTTCTGAATCTGCTCGTCGGAGTACGCCGCCCGCACCTGATCGTCAGCGTGGATCACATGACACCCACATTCACCGAACAATCGAGCCACAAAACTCTTCCCACTGCCGATGCCTCCGGCGATACCGATGATAGGTTTTTGGTGATACACGCTTGAAAATCGAGGATAAAGGATCGAGCAGCGAAGATCGAGCCAGAATGCTGTACGTCAGCGCCAATCTTCATCCGACAGGGACTGCATCAAACAGTTCAACCCAGTTCCCCGCGGGATCACGACACAGCAGGCTGTACTGCCCGGCGCCCAGGCCGCGCTGCCTGAAATATTCCCTTTCGGCTTCGACCAGTTTCTTCTCGGCGTCGCGCAGAGAATGCACGAGAATGCCCTGAGGCCGGATCGCATCCCGCTCGATAGGATTCTGGTCGAGCACTTCGGTAAACCGCAACCGAAAATTCTCCGCGCGGTACACCAGCAGGTCTTCCTTTGTGAATTCCCAAAGCCCGCAATAAAACTGGTCGAGCTGTTCCACCAGCCCCGGCCGGGTGGAACGCCGGACATCCTCAACCGAGACAAGGTTTACTGGCGGTGGTTCCTCCATTCGCCGCCTCGTATCGGCAACAGGAACCAGACCCGAGGATTGTTCGAGTTCTATACGCTCCATGATGATGCACTATAGCCTCGTTTACCCGCCGCCCTGAAGGCGAATTGCCGCGTGATCACTACGATAACCCGCACTTTTTCGACTCGTGGCCGAAGACTTTTGCAGCACACCCTGCAATTTACTTCGCAGCATCCCAGTTCTTTCCCGAACCTACTTCCACTTTCAGGGGCACCGAAAGCTTCATGGCATTTACCATCTCCTCGCGGATGATTGCCCCTTCTGCTTCGGCCACGTCGATGGGTGTCTCAAAAACCAGTTCATCGTGGACCTGCAGGAGCATTTTGCTGCGTAGATTTTCGCGCTTCATCCGTCTGTGGAGTTTGACCATGGCGGTCTTAATCAAATCGGCAGCAGACCCTTGAATAATGGTGTTGCCTGCTGCCCGCTCAGCACCACGGCGCTGGGCAATGATGCTGCTGTTGATCTCAGTGATCGGTCGACGCCGACCGAGAAGCGTTTCGACATATCCATGCTGCTGGGCGTGCTGTACCGCATCACGGCTGAATTTTTCTATGCCGGGGAATCGTTTATTATAAGCGTCGATCAGGTCTTGTGCGGCCTTGCGCGAAAGGCCTTCGATACGGCTCGACAACCCAAAAGCGCTGACGCCGTAGACAATGCCGAAGTTGATCGTCTTAGCCTGGCCACGCTGATCGCGCGTCACTTCTTCAAGGGAGACACCGAACACTTCCGCTGCTACTGCCTTGTGAATGTCTTCGTCATTTTCGAACGCTTTCATCAGCGCTGGTTCCTGTGTGATGTGCGCCAGGACGCGCAACTCGATCTGGCTGTAGTCGGCGGTGAGCAGGACATTTTTTTCCGCGTCGCCGGGGACAAATGCCAGGCGAATTCGTCGCCCTTCATCGGTGCGAATGGGAATGTTCTGCAGATTAGGCTCGGACATGCTTAACCGACCGGTGCCCGCGCCTGCCTGATTGAAGCAGCCATGAATTCGGCCAGTGCGCGGGTTTCGGTACTCGGTCAGATTATCCAAATAGGTGTTTTTCAGCTTAACCAGGCTCCGGTAATCGAGGATCAACTGAGGAACCTCATGCTCAAGTGCGAGCTTCTCGAGCACCTGAACGTCGGTGCTATAGCCGGTCTTGGTTTTCTTTCCGGTCGGCAGCTTGAGCTGCTCGAACAAAACCTCTGCCAGTTGCTTGGGCGAATCGGGATTGAACTCAAGGCCCGCGGCAGCCATCACCTTGGCGTGCAGTTCGACGATGCGCTCACCGAGCACGACGCTTTGTTCCTTTAAGACAGCGGGATCGACCGCAATGCCGTTGAATTCCATCTCAGCAAGCACTTCAATTAATGGCGTTTCCAGACTATCTGCCAGCTCGCGCAGCCGCTGCACTTTGGTCAATTCACCATCCATCAATTCGGCAAGGCGATAGGCGATGTCAGCATCCTCCGAAGCATACGCAGCGATTTTTGGCAGATCGATTTTCTCCATGGTCGTCTGCGTTTTGCCTTTACCGATCAGTTCAGCGGTCGCGACCTTGCGGAAGTTGAGCAAGTCTAGGGCAAGACGATCAATGCCGTATTGCATTCGACTGGCGTCGAGCAGAAAGGCGGAGACCATCGAATCCAAAACAATGTTGCGGACCTCAACGCCAAGGTTCCGCATCACCAGCACATCGTATTTGATATTGTGCCCCACCTTTTCGATCGATGGATCTTCAAGAATCGATTTAATCGCCGGCAGCACGCGATCGATCGGCAGGTGAAACTGCCCCTCAGGTCCGCGAACGGCGACGTAATATCCCGTGCCCTTTTCCCAACTGAAACTCATTCCAACAAGGTTCGAGCGCCATCGCTCCGAGGTCATCGGTTTCGGTGTCGAACGCGAATCGTTTTTGCGACGAGAGCTTTTGAAGCAGATCGGTGAATTGCTCTTCCGTTGCCACCAGGTGGTAATCGCAGTTGGCGGCCGACTCAGCAAGCGGGCCTTCATCCGTCGGTACGTCGGGAGGCCCATCACCCACGTCCCCGAACAGGTTCTCTTGAAACCTCGGCAAAAGCCCCGCGTTCACCTTCGCGACCGGGGCAGACGGTCCGTCGCCGAGCCGACTTAAAAGATTCGTGAATCCCAACTGCTTGAAATGCGTCCGCAGCAGATCATTATTCAGCCCGGCATACCTGCATTCCTCTGCATCAAACTGCATTTCAAGATCAGTCTTAAGCGTAACAAGCTGGCGGGTGCGAGGCAGGAATTCGCGAAAATTCTCAAAGTTTTCGCGTAACTTGGGCGTCAATTCTTCCAGGTGATCGAGCACCGCCTCTGCCGATCCATATTGTTTTACCAGTTTGACCGCGGTCTTTTCGCCGACGCCCGGCACGCCCGGAACATTGTCGGTTGCATCACCCATCAGCGTCTGCACATCAATCGCCTGGGCCGGCCCGTAACCAAGCTTTTTCTCCATGGCCGCAGGATCCATCTCGTCGTTGGATTGCACATCGAACATTTTTGTGTGCACGTTGAGAATCTGCCGCAGATCCTTGTCTTTAGAGACCAGGAAAATCTCGAAACCCTGACCCTCCAGCTTTTTTGCCATCGTGGCAATCACGTCATCGGCCTCGAAGCCCGGTTTAACAAAGATAGGAACGCCGGCGTCGCGCACGATTTGCAGAATGCGTTCTTCCTGCGGATTAAAATCGTCAGGCCGGGCTTTGCGATTCGCCTTGTAGGCGGGCCAGATTTCCTTGCGGAACAAGGCGGTTTCGCTGGCGTCATCAATCACCATCGCGAGATAATCCGGCTTGCGATTCTCCACCAGGTTCAGCAGCATCTGGGTGAAGACAAACGTTGCCCGGGTGGGTTCGCCGCTGGGGCTAGTCAGGTCTCGGAACGGGGCAAAGTACGCGCGGTAGATTTGGGCGTGACCGTCGATGATGTAAAATGACTTTGGCACTGGAGGAGGAATCTTACGCATCACCGCCGCTTGATGCACAGCACGGCTGTTATTTGGTGCTTTTAGGTCATCACCACAAATTTTGACTTGGTCTGCTGCCGAACATAAGTGCGGGTAATGTCCGCGACGCCTTCGTGCTCGAACGACCCGTGCGTGGCCAGCCACTGCTGGCCTCTGGCAAAGAAATCATCGAAATTTCCCGGCGACATCTGCTGCGCGAAATATGTGTCGCGGCGGATCGGAATCAACCGCGCCAATGGATCGCCTTTTTTAATCGAGATACGCTTTTCCGATCGATCCAGTTCAAGCACCACATGCCACGGATAGCTGGCCGGATACCAGTCGGTTTCAATCACCGCGCTCATGGCTTTAAAACGTCGCGGCAGATTTGGCACCTCGGTCATCATCAGCAACTCGTTTGGATCGGTCTTTAAAAACAAAAATGAGCTGACCTTCACCTGATTCGATACTTCGCGATACACGTTGTCGGTGATCACATGCGGGATCTTCTGTCCCTTTTCCCAGAACCACGCATACTGCTGCGTCAGGGGCTTGCCGGGCGAATGTTCGCTGCCTGCGTAGTCAAAATCGCTTTGCAAGATGGTATCCTTCTGCACGCGCCACTGGCCACGTTCCTGGATGAACGTGACATCGAAGTTAGCGAGCAAGTCGAAACCAAAACCGTTGGCCGCCCGAATGGGCGGGCATTCTTCGGGCCAGCCTTTACCGGGTTTTCGCTTGAGATAAACATCCCTGGCGGGGGCGGGGTCCAGGAGATCCTGACGAAATTTGAAGTAGCTGAGCATGGCACCTCTAGCGTACAGGCAAAACGCAGATCTGAAAGCCGCTTGCGCGTTTGCGGAAGTTTCCAATCCGCAGCGAACCTCATAGAATCGCTACGATGTCGATGTATCCGTCACCTTATTTACCGCCGGGAGTGCCTCAGCATTACGCGGCTCCCGATGATCCATTGCGCCCCGCCAAGCGCGCCAGCCTGGTGATGTTCATCATGGGGCCGCTTATTTTACTCGGCGGGACCTGCATGATGGCGGTGCCGGCGATGCTTCGGGCAGCACCTTCGCCTGAAGTGGAACAGCTCCGTCAAAAGCTCCAGGCGCAAAGCCACATGAACATGGACACCCTCATGTTTAACACAGGCGCGGTGGCGGCTGTGGTAGGCCTGACGCTGTTGCTGACGGGTTTTTTCGTACGTCGGGGCGGTAAACAATCCAGCATCTTTGCTTTTGCAACGGTTTTTCTCACGGATGCTTACCTGATTACGAACATGCTCGGCTGCCTTGTTCTGGGAAACGTGCCGGCGGCCTGCATGTCCGCGCTAATGGTCGGCCTATTCAGCGTTCTGCTGGTTTGGCTGTTTCAGGCTATCAGGGCTTCAAAAAATGTCGCCCTTGCGCAGCAGCAGTATGCGGCCCAATACTGGCAATATCAGCAGGCCATGCAGGCGTACGCCGTCTCGGGATATGGCTATAACCAGGGACAAGTTCCACCGCCGATACCGTCTCAACAACCGCCGCCAATCGTGCCGCAGCCCCCTCCACCTCCTGCGAGTGAATGAGACATGTCATGCCCACATGACGTTCAGTTTTCATTTGCAGTCGACGGATATGCATCGCAGGGATACGATTGCTCTGTCGCTATATCTATAAAGGAACGACGCATGTCGATTAAATCACTTGTGGCTTCGGGAACAAAAGTTTGGCTTGACTCGATCGATCCACCGCTGGTGAAAAAGAATCGAGCGGCCGGAGCGTCGGGCGCAACGTCCAATCCGATTATCGTGTCGGACATTATCAAGGCAGGGGCGTTTGACGAGCAGATTTCGTCGCTGATTAAAGAGGGTCGGAGCGATGACGAAATCGCGTGGTCGATGACTGACAAATTGGTGAAGGATGCCCAGACAGTTTTTCTGCCGGTATGGGACGAGACAAAGGGGAACAATGGCTACGTGAGTTTTGAGCTCGATCCGTTACTTGAGGACAAGGAGAATCCGACACCGACCGAAGTTGGTACTGAGAAATATATCGAGCTCGGCAAAAAGTGGGCTGCGGGCCACAAAAATCGGATGATCAAGGTTCCTGCGACCGCGGCGGGCCTTGCGGCACTGGAAGAACTGGCGGCTTCAGGAATCACGCTGAACGTGACGCTGATCTTCTCGGAACGACAGTACAAGATTGCCCGCGATGCGGTCTGGGCGGGCGCAGCGGCGCAAGGAAGGGCCGGGAAATCTCAAGAGTGTTTACAGTATCTTCGTCAGCCGCGTGGACGTTTTCACGGAAAAGCACGTTCCTGATTTGTCAAAAGATGCACAGGGACTGGTTGGTATCGTCAATGCAAAACGGCTTTGGAGGATGAATCAGGAGTTCTGGAAAGACAAAGGACTTTCGCTGCAGCAGGAGATCATTTTCGCCAGCACGGGTACCAAGAAGCCCAGCGATCCACGTGACAAATATGTCGAAGCACTCGCCGGTAGCGACATTCAGACCAATCCACCTGCGACAAACGACGCGGTGGATAAGCTGGATAAGCAATACACGCGCAAGGTGGACCAGATGCCCCCGCAGTCAGTGCTGGACGAAATCGATAAGAAAGTGGACCCTGCGAAGATGGAAGAAACGCTAATGCAGGAAGGCACGCTGAAGTTTGCCGATCCGCAGAAAGCGTTGTTAAAGCAGATTAAGGAAAAACGGGCTTCGCTGGCGAAGTGAGCAAGTGCGAAGTGGCACAGAATATCTCCAAAGCCTGTAACTATAGATGTCGATCACCTCTAGATTCTCCAAATGGCTTTACTAAGCGGTCAAAGGGAAGCGGTGTTTTTTGTTGTTTTCGTTCCGGTAATTGCGCCTGCATGAACGCTGTCGCGGGGTCATGTCTCGCGTTGACAGTGTTTATCCGTAATGATAGAAACGATTGAAGTTAGGAATGCTTCGCACACGTGCTGGCGATCGTGTGTGCGCGCCGGAAGTTGAACACGCCAACCGACATCATTTGCTCAACTGAGTCATTCTATCGACAGGCCGCAGCGCAGAGGAGTCTTGCTTTCGCGGATGCAGCATTCGTGAACGGATGGCGTCAGGTGCGCAGCTTATGTTCGAAGTTCACCGGTTGAGGAGGACCTTGAATGCCACGCCGCCGCAAGCTTGCTCGTCTACGTTCAAAAACCATTCGTAAGGCGTTTTCTAAAGATTATAGAATTCATGGTCTTGAGCCCCGCCTTCTATTCACCACCTTAAGCGCCGGACCTGGCGTGATTGGCCAGTTCGAATATGAGGCCGAGGGCGGCGGTGTCATGCGGATCGTTTACAGCGATGTGACATTCGAAGCTATCGGCGTATCTGTCGATCCCAAGACTGACGCGATGGCGATCGGTGATCTTGTCCCTGGTGGCTTGAAAGCGCCTGTTGCGCCTCTGCTGCCGTTCAATCTGTTTACCATTTACGTTCAGACGTCTGCACCGATTCGTTCATCACCGTGGCACCTGTACCGCGCATCACCAATCCTCCGGCGGTGGGAATACGCGTTGATAATCCGTTTGGAGCGGGGCAATCATTGCTGGTCAATCCCGCTGACGGCTTGGGGTTGCCTTACAATGTTACTCCCGGTGGAGGAATTGGTGCTGGTGTGCTCGGCGCGTTTACGTTCGCGGTAAAGGGCGGTCCCGCGGCAGATATTCCGATCATTTCAATGCCTGATCCAGGCGTGTTTGGAGTTTACCCGGGCAACGTGTACGGCGATGGTCTGCTTCATGCGGGCTTGTTTGTTGCTGCAAACGCAACTACTGGCGCGCCGCAGGATCTTGCGGCATTTAAGTTCGGCGGTGAAGTATTCGGCAACGTCTCTATTTCGGGCAACATTCAACTGTTCTACGCTGGTGCGTTACTGACAGGAGACGCATCGGGAATTCTGCTGCCGGCCGCTCCAACATCCCCATTGGCCCCTAACTTCGTCGTCGGCGGCGATGTTCATTATCTCGTTACCGCCGGCGATATCGGTGGCGCGGTTGGGAATGGAACAATCACAGGGGTTCCAAATTACGATACCGGTTTTTCCGGTCAAATTGCCGGAAAACTGGCGTCGATTTCGGAACTGACCGGCGGGTTCTTTGGCACCATGGACGTGATCCACAACCCGGCGGTAACCGGCTTGACCAACGCCACGATGCAGCAGGAACTGGAATACAAAAACACTGGCGTGTTTCTCATTGGTGATCCCGGCGGGATCGGGCAGATTTTCGAAGGAGACAACAGTTATCTCACCAACTTGCTGCCCGAGCAGCTTCCCGCGCCGTTTACCAATGACACAGCCGCCACCGCGCAATATCTTGGGACGGCGCAAACGGTCGATACGCAGGGGAACATTATCCACGACCGTTCAGGGAACCCAATTTACGACACCGAGGTGTCGGGCACACTGCAGGACGGTTTGACCCTGAACTCAGGAACCGGTGACCCAGCTGATTGGTACGGAATTTCCGTGCTGGCGGGTGAGACGATCACCGTTGCAGTGAGCGGTGGGAGTCAGGCTTTGATCCTTTGCGAGGTCCAGGATCCGGACGGGCGTTTGATCCAGAGCGATGGTGCCTCGCCGGGAGTGGGCTTGCTCCAGTTCCATGCGGATCGACCGGGGGTGTATCGTCTTGGCTTAGTGGCACAGGCCGCCGGGGCTGACCTGCCTTACGTTCTGACAGTTAACGGGATCGGTAACCAGGGATTCGGAGAACTCGCCGCTGCCGGGAACGTTTCGGACATGGGTATCGACAGTTTTCTGACCGTGCAGAACGGCGATTTTGGCGGGATCATCTCAGGCGGGGCGGTTATCAGTGCAACATCAGGTCCCACCGCGGCCGCGTCGACTTCCAATGGCTCGACCGGAACACTTGCGGTTCCGCAATTTGCCGCCAGTTCCATAAGTGTACCACACGGTAATCTCTCGGAGGTAACGGCTGTCGATATCGGAGGCTCGGGCACCGGAACCACCGGTGCGACGACGTTCTCGGATGCGCTGGTGCTTTCAATCCCCGATGGTGTTGTGGGATTGATTTCGGCATCGGGCACAGGTGCGGCGGATATTCTAGCGTTGGAAACGCAGTTCGACCCGGGCCAACTGGCGCAAGGCAACTTCAAAACAAACGATCAATACGCTCATGCGATTGGCGGTAATATCCAGGTGATCAATGCGGCCTCGACATTCTACGGTCTGCTCGGAACCGACGCGGGGATCGGGTCGATCAAAGCCGGTAATATGGCAACGAATCCGCCGTCTTACATTGATGTTAACGCCGACAACACGGGCAGCGACGGAATCATCGACTTGATCGATGTCACTGGGGATTTTGGAACGCTGAACTCAGGCGGTCCGGGAATCGTGACCAATCAGGGCGGAGATTTGCGCTATCTGGTCGTTGGCGGGCAGATCTATCGCAATGCAGCGTTTGGCGGGGGGATCAATGCGCCGATCGTATATGCCGTCGGTGCCGCTGCAACGCTGACCGATGATTCTGGAAACACCCTTGTGTTTACACCTGTTGGTCCGGTTACGACCAGTACCACAACCACCACGACCACAGCAGCAACGAACGCGTCGACGGGCGTCACCACACCGGCGGGCACAACTGTGTCCACCGTAGCAACGGGTCCCCAACTCACGATTACGAGCTACGGGATCTTGGACAAGGGCGGTCAGGTTCCAGTTAACATCGCCAGCACCGGTGGATTGATGATTAGTGCCAGCGGCGCGAACGGATCGGAAGCGAACATCGGTACGCTTTCCATCGCGGGCGCCGGCGGCGCGATCGGAGCAAATGGAACAGATGCGTTTGGAAACTCAACCATCTCCCAGGCGGCTCCAGCGGTAGCCAACACGTCCACCGGCTCAACTACGACAGGCTCCACCACTGCCGGCTCGACCACTACGACTACAACGACAGTCAACGCCGACGGATCAACCACCACGGTAACTGTCGTTACAAGCAGCAGTGGACCAAGCAATAATTCGTCGCTGGTGTTGCAGGGGCCGGAAGTTATCAACGCACTGAACGTCACCAGCATTAACACTGCAACGCTGATCCAGAACAACACCTCCGGGGAGATCGCTACGATCGCGGCTCCGGGCGTGGGACAAATTCTGACCAAGGGGAACCTGGGATTCACGACGCCTCGGGCAACTCCGGCGGCGGTATTGCCGCTGGCTGTGATCCTGGACGGAAATACCTATCCGTTCTTACAGCAGCACACGGGCATTCAGATCTCTGGAGACGCGATCAATATCGACGCGTATGGCGGCATCGGAAACGTGGTCGTCACCGGTACCCTGCAATCGCTGATCGCCAATTATGGAGTTACCGAGCGCGTTCGCGGAGTCACTGCCATCCCAGGCCAGTTCAATGGTATCGTGGGTCCGATTTACGGGGGCAACCTTCTCAGCATTGATATTGGAGAGGGTGTTCTCCCATCGGGCTCGGGAGCGGTTGGGCTGTCAGGCATTTTTGCTACCGGCAACATTGGAGTCATCAATAACATCGGAAATCCCAACGGAGATATTCGCGGCAATATTGTCACGAATGTGATCACCGGGGTCGCGATTGGTGAGGTCGTGCTGAACAACGCCTCGATTATCGACTCGCGGATTTATAACATTTCCGATCCCAACCTCGCGGACAGCTCGGATCTGTTCGGCGGGACAATTACGTTGCCGAACAATGGAGAGTCCCCGTTTGCGTCGCCGTATGTTTACAACATCGGGTCGATCCTGGTCACTGGGCTGGGCGGGATCATCGGCGGTCGTATCGTTGCTGCTAACATCGGGCCTATCACCGTGACCGATGGCGGATTTGGTATCCTGAACACAACCTTTATCTCGGTCACATCCGGTCGGTTGGCGGGAATTACCGCGTCTGGATACGGAATGCGCAATTGCACCGTTACTGACGGCAGTTACCTGGGGCAAGTGGTAGCCAGCGGTGGCGGACAAAACGTCAGCGTTTTGACTTATCCAATTGACGTTCGCCAAAGCGATGTGGGTGCTATCGATCCATATTTTGGAACCACTCCTAATCCCGATACGGACCTAAACGCAGCCTTGGGCACAAGCGCAGAGCAGCCAAATATTTCCGATGTGACCGATACCGGCGTAATACAGGACTGCGCTTTTGATGGTCAGGAATCGTTCGCCGGGCTGGTCGCGCAAAAAGTGCGAACCGCTTTGACGCCATTCAAGCAAAATACACTACCGGCCTCACCGGTCCCGAACATCCCGATGCTGGGTGAGAATACATTCCCCATGCAGATTCACTTCGCGAATTCGGTGGGTCCGATTCGAATCTTCCAGGAAACCGACGGACTTGAAATCACCACCGGCCATTTGATGGGATTCTTTCCCAACAGCAGTGTAAGCCGGGTAGGGATCAGCGTGGCCGGCTCGATCAATTCTTTAGTGATCCACGGCAACTTCGGTCAGTACATCACTGATCCGGGCACCGGGAACTCGATTCCTGATTCTTATATCAATGCCGGCGGACCGAGCGGAAACATCGGATCGCTGCAGGTCTACGGGACGCTGAATGGAAACGTTTCAGCAAACGGAAGAATCGGCAGTATCCTTGTGACGCACGACGTTGAAGGCAGCATAACCGCCCTGGGCCAAACAACAGGCCTTGCGTTGGGCAGCCTGCATGTTCTTGGAGGAATCCGCGATGGCTCACTGACGCTGGACGGCAGTGTGGGCTCAATTATCGTTGCTGGCACACTGGGCACCTCGGCTGGAAGTCTGACGGTCAAGGGAAACGTGAATGTGATTTCCGTGGGGGCCTATCACAAATTGTTGAACTCCAATCTGGCCCTTGCTTTGAGCGTTACCGGAAGGATTGGCAGCCTGCTGGTTCACGGCAAAATCACCGGAAGCGTGACGACCGGTGGAGATCTGGCATCTTTGACTGTAAACGGCGACGGAACGACCGGAGTCATTGTCAGCGGGAATATCAGCGTTGGGGGTCGCCTTGGAACCGCACGGATCACTAACGGCAGCGTGGGTTCCAGCATCGTTGCCGCTAACTCGATCACGAATTTTACAATCACCCGCGGCAGCCTGCTGGCACCGGGAATTGTTGAAAGCCAGCTCGCGTCGGTGCATAACTTCCGTATAACCGGTGGCTTACAGTACGGACTGTATGGGTCGGTGCTGGCTGCCAGCGGATTGAATGACAACATTGATATCAGCGGCAACCTGGGCGATGGTGTCAATGCGGCCATGGTTACAGCATTAACCGGAAACACTTTCCACATCCGAGGCACGATTGCCGATCATGCTACGCTGGCGGTTACCGGGGCGTTGAGCCTTCTCTGGGTGGATGGTGATATTCAAACCGGAGCGGTCGTGTCGGCCCATCCACTGCTGAAACAGCGGATAAAAGGTAACAATTCCGGGAGCATCACGATCGTTTAATGACGGCAAATTATCGATTTGCTCATCAGCCTTGAACCTGTTGTTCAGGGCTTTTTTGTAGACTTCGGTCATGATAAATGTGGCCAGCGGCTCGACCGGGCGAAAAACAGCACAGTTGCGACTGTGGCTTTGCATCGCGGCAGTGTGCGTATTTACCACTGAAAGTTTTGGCTGGCTTGCAACCGGACACCGGGTAGTGGCACTTATCGCATGGGATGAGTTGACGCCAAAAACGCGGGCAGCCGTAACGGACCTGCTGAAGCAGCATCCGCGATACCAGGCAGACTTGCTGCCCGCAAATTCACCCGATCAGTTACCCGACGATCAGTCGCGGAGCGCATTCGCCACCGCAGCCACCTGGCCGGATGTAGTGCGGTCAATCGCCCACCCGATGAATAAGGTCGCCAATCATCCGGCCTGGCACTACATCGACATCCCGTTCATCGAAGGAACCACCACAAGCCCAGCGGAACCGAGTCATGCATCAGGCCCGCGCAATATCGTCGAAGCGCTGACGCAATGTTCGGCTGACCTGAGAGACCCGAACAGATTCGGACCTGATAAGGCAATTGATCTTTGCTGGGTGGAGCATCTGGTGGGAGATATCCATCAACCGCTCCACACGGTTTCCCGTTATACGCCGGACATGACCCGCGGGAGACCACGGTGGAAGCACGGACACCGTGCTCCGCGATCCGCCTTTCCCGGACAGCAAAACCAACCTGCACTTTTTGTGGGATTCGCTTCCTGGCAATTTTGTGTCTGAAGATTTGTGCTTATATGAAGCCAAAGGATTGGCGACCGATCCCAGGTACTCCCGCGAGGCCATGAAAGATCAGCTGGCGGTCGGTGATTTCATGGCCTGGGCGAATGAAAGTCATGAGCTGGCAAAGAAGCATGTGTATTACTTTGGCGGTAGTGAAATAACCTTCGGCAAAGCTCCGCCAACCGGACCGAATGACGTAACGCCGGGGCTTCCACCGGGCTATTTGCAGAATGCGGAGAAGGTCGCCATGCGGCAGGTGACTCTGGCCGGGCATCGGCTGGCGGATCTACTCAATGGGATTTTCGATCACCCTCAGTGATTGGGCTTTGCGGGCATGTTATGATGCACCTTGCCGTGGCTCGCAGTGAAACTACCGCGTGGTGGGCTGAGAAGCTGCGATTAATCCGCGGTAGTGATCGACAGCTGCCCCAATTCCGGGTCGACCTTTAAAACCTTGATCTTTGTACAAGGTGGCACAAGTCGGATTATTAGCTTTGAGATCGCGCCAGTCTTTCCATAGGCCGTCATACGCTGCAATAGCGATAGCAAGCTTTTCGCGATCGTAATGACCTGACGTGTCACCGGCGCGACCTAGAAAAAGAATCGTCCAAGCCTGCTCGATGATGGCGTATTTAATCCGCCCGTACGTGCATGAGGTGACAATCAGACCTTGCAAATGCTGGTTAGGATAATGGATCTGCCGCGACAGCGATTCGATCTGGCTCCACATCTGCACCGACTCGGCTTTTTCTGCCAACGCCTTATCGACCAGTCCTTTTTTAACAAAGTCGCTCAGGTCCGGCGCTGCCAGGAAATGATCACGTGCCCACCAAAGGTCAATTCGTGCGCCAAGTGTGGTGAGTTGCCCGCGCAATACCGCCTGGGTGGATAGCAGATTCAGTTGACGAAAAAGCTGAATATCCTGGGGAGAAAAGCCAAGATTTTGGGCATATTGGTCAAAAATCTGCTCTTCGGTTCGGCTTGGATCCTCGGCAAATTTTGCGATGACATAGGCGTTCAGCAACGGCCAGAATTCATCTGTGATGTAAGGACCTTCCCAACCACCACCCCGGGACCAGCTCCAGACACCGGCGCAGAGCGGATTGTTTATTACGTCGCGAAGGCCTTTCGGCTCGCCGGATTTCATCATCCAGGCGTATTCCTCCCAGCCATCGATGACACCTTTTCCAATGTAGTAGGGATGTGCGCCTTTTCCGTATGCTTCGCGCTGGGCCTGCACCTCAATGATCTGTCGATGCTTTCCGATCATCAAAGTCGGATTAAAGGGCGTCAATTGATGGAAATCGCCTTGCTGATGTTTGATTGAAAAAATGAGATTCGGGTGTGGGACAATCGCGTTGGTCACCTCCAGATAAAACTCGGGATTGGTATGGAAGTAACCGAAATCCCAAGTGCGATAAAAGACCATCTTGTTGCGGGCAACGCAGACTTGCTCGCGAAGCAGTCGAATCAATTCGATGTGCGTGAGCGTTCCATGGAGTATGGCTGACGATCCCATGATCCTGCTGCCATTTCCCTTGGCGTCGGCGGAAAGATAGGGATAGTCGGTCAGATAGATTTCCCCCGTGCGGACGACCAGCCCGTCCAAATCGGGAAATCGATCAAAAATTTCATTAAACATCACCCGCAGCAATTGCTGGGTTCTGGGTTTGAGGGCGTCAATGCAACCTTTTTCGTCGCAGATCTCGCTTTTGTATCGATTGACGACCTCGGTCGGGAACGCAATCAGATCGATTGGGGAATAGCAACTGATTCCAGCTTTATGAGCAGCAGCTATTTCGGCATCAATGTTCAGCGAACGCGCTTTCATCCACGTGCGTTCCGCTGAATTTTTGGAGACAAGGGTAGGGTCGAGCGTATCGAAAGGTTCCAGGCCCAGAACGGAGTCAATCACTTGCCCGTTGTAGCCCCACGCAGCGAGCTTTGCAGGATCCTTAAGGGAAGGAGGAGCCGACTGCGTGTTGGAATATGACGTGGCCGAGTCCAGCACAAACCTGTGTGGCGCCACCGGTTGCGTTGTGCTGGCGCTCGTGTGATCACATCCGGTCAAAATACCTAGAAGGCAAATCAGACTGACGAAGGTGAACTGCAGCAAAGCCGAGGCACAGTTCAATTTTACGATTCTCAATAGCATTTGCAGCGCATCCTTGCGCGACGAAGCGAGCGTGAGCAAAAATTAAGTCTATATTCGCACTTATTTTAGCACGAATCGAGCGACGAAGTTTCTGCGTACCCACAGCTTCAGCGCAGGTGCGTATTTGTATGAGTTGAAGTCAGGCTTGGCAACCGCGATTTTTCGACGCTGGTATATCGAAAACGCTGACAGTTATTTGGCTGTCCATTGCGGTGAGGATAAACGTCAATGTTTTTCCAGCGGGTTCGTCGGTTTCCAGTTTGACCACGCCACCAGGCACGTCGTCACTGGCGTAGACGGTTGCTTTTTTGCCCTGCATGTTCGTGCCCGGAACTTCTTTGCGGTCTACCGTTGCATCAGGCTTGGCGGCAGCTTCATATACTTTGCATTTGAAGGTTTTACCCATCGCATCAACACTCTGCTCCCCTGTCTGTTTGAAATCTTCCGCATTGGCCTTGGCCTTGATCGTTTCCTGTGTGGCAGGCATCTCGTGATCGTGATCCATCACGTTCACCACGGCTTTGGTTTCAATAACAGCTTCGGTATCGGAGATCGAAATTAGCGTGCGTTTCACTTCGATGTGGACTTTGTTCCCATGCCGGTCCATGTCAGCCGCAAGTGTGTTGGTCGAGCCCGGCTTAAACTTAGCCCAGGCGGTGTACCTGGGATTA
Organism: uncultured Phycisphaerales bacterium; assembly: GCA_963792535.1. Lineage (GTDB taxonomy): Bacteria > Planctomycetota > Phycisphaerae > Tepidisphaerales > Tepidisphaeraceae > CBDAQA01. The sequence goes on along the minus strand of CAWBWQ010000002.1, from coordinate 50,590 downwards.
TCCACCATGTCGTCTGCCCGAACTGTAGAAGCCGCCCAACTACCACAGACAATAATTACAGCGACAAGAACTCGATTGAATGCACGATTCATAATGCCTCCTCAGGCGGGGTAAATTGATATGGCAGGAATTTACAAGACGCAGCAGCCACTTGACAAGAACGAAATAAAGTCTGCAAGGTAGTCAGAACCCAATCAGGCTTTTTGATTTCAGTTTCCTCCGATCCGGTCTTGAATTCGAAAAATCCCATGGCACAATTGGTCCTGACAATCACAGTCATGCACACAATTTAATCGTCGGCCAATGGACTGGCCGATAGACCGAATGGACCGCTCACCGGGCTTTGTGCCGCCCGGATGTGTCGGGAACATTTGGCCATTAAGGTTTTCTAACCTTTGGCCCAAGGACGGGCAGACCATGGATTCATTTCGCATTCGCGGCGGTTCAAGACTCAAAGGCAAAGTTGAAATCAGCGGGAGCAAAAACAGCGCGCTGCCCATCGTTGCCGCATGCCTTATGGCCAGCGAAAAGATGACGCTGCATGGGGTTCCCCGTCTTTCCGACATCGATTCTATGAACAAGCTCGTGGGTGAGCTCGGTTGCCACATTTACCGGCATGAACCGCTCAATAAAACTGTTGGAGACGGTCCCGACTTAAACGGACCTCTGGACATTGAAGTTCAGGACGAAAGCCGCTGCGAAGCCCGATACGATATCGTCAAAACCATGCGAGCCAGCATCTGTGTGCTTGGACCTTTATTGGCAAAACGAGGGAAAGCCATTGTCTCCTCTGCCCGGTGGCTGCGCCATTGGTGACCGTCCGGTGGACCTCCATGTGCGCGGCCTGCAGAAGCTGGGTGCGGATTTCCGCTACGAAGGTGGCAATATTATCGGCAGTGTGAAAGGACGCCTCAAGGGATGCCGGATGTATCTCGGTGGAGCGCAAGGCCCCACAGTGCTGGGCACCATCAATGTGATGTGTGCCGCAACCCTGGCGGAAGGAGACACTGTTCTGGTCGGTGCCGCTTGCGAACCCGAAGTGGTCGACTGCGCTGACATGCTCAATAAGATGGGTGCGAAGATCAAAGGGCAGGGAACCCCCGAAATCCGTATCGAAGGTGTAGACCGTCTGGCGGGATCACAGCACCGAATCATTCCCGATCGCATCGAGTGCGGCACTTTCATCATGGCTGCAGCAATGACCAACGGCGAGCTGGAACTGAAGCACTGCAACATGGATCACTTGATCGCAGTCAGTGATCGGCTGGAAGAAATCGGTATCAAGTGCGAACGGAAGGACAACAGCGTGCATGTTTCCTCCACCCGCCGGTTGAACCCGATCGAAATGGTGACTCAACCCTTTCCCGGATTTCCGACCGACCTGCAGGCACAGCTGATGGCATTGCTTTGCCTGGGCGACGGCATTAGCGTCGTAACCGAACGCATTTTTCCCGACCGTTTTCTACATGTCGGTGAATTGAATCGCATGGGTGCGCGCATCCGTAAAGAAGGTCCCACCGCAATCATTCAGGGTGTTAAAGAGCTGCAAGGTGCCGCCGTCATGGCCAGCGATCTCCGCGCGTCAGCAGCGCTGGTCATCGCCGGGCTGGTCGCCAAAGGCACCACGCGGATCGATCGTGTCTATCACATCGACCGGGGATATGAGAAAATAGAGCAGAAGCTGGCAGCAGTGGGGGCTGACATCGAACGGGTCAGCGAATCGCGTATGGTCGCGTAAACGGTCGCGACCGCTCGTGCATTAATGTGCAATTTCATCTGTGTTGTCTTCTACAGCCACTTGCTCGGCGGCAAGCAGACACCGCGTGCGGAATGACTGACCCGGTGGGTTAAATTCCACTTCGAATGCCATATATGGCGCGCACCACATACTCCGTACAACACCAATCTCACCGCGTTCTAACTCTAACTCGGGGATGTCCTGTGTGAGTCGAACGAAATCATCAATGTGAGGCATTCGCATAAGTTCCTCCTATTGAAAAATCATCGGGGGCCGCAAATCGGCAACGCAACTATTCTGGCATGAGCGATCGAACGTCGGTGGAGTCAGAAAGTTACTCTGGCTGGATTACACTGTGGAATCCTCGTCCGCTTCGTTCACCACGTCTCAGAGTACCACTCGATTACGTGAGGGCAAACGAAAATTCGATATTTTCTACCCATTTTTAACCCAGGCGTGGATCAATCTCGACATCAATGACGCCTCCGCGTACATTCCGCATCCTGCCGGGTGATTGTTCACCAATCATGTTAATCAATAAACTGCTTGGAGCTGCTCGATGCGCCAGATTGCCTTTGTTGTTGTTCTAAGCTTGAGTTTCGTGATTGCGCTCGCAGGCACGGTGTCCGCCGACGAGCCGGTCGTCATCGGCCAGTATGGTTCGATGACTGGCGCAGGCCACTTTCGGCATCTCCACCGATGACGGTGTTCGGCTAGCGGTGCAGCAGCGTAACGCCGCCGGCGGTTTCAAAGGCCGGCCTATTAAGCTGGTTACGCTAGATGACCAGGGCAAACAGCAGGAAGCCACGACCGCCGTCACCAGGCTGATTGATGAAGAGCATGCCGTTGCGATCATCGGTGAAGTTGCCAGCAGTCTTTCTCTAGCGGGTGGGGCGGTCGCTCAGAAGAATGGCATTCCGATGATCTCCCCCAGCAGCACCAACGAGCGTGTAACCAGGATTGGCGACATGGTTTCGCGTGTCTGCTTCATCGATTCATTTCAGGGCTATGTGGGGGCAAGTTTTGCGCGGGAAAAACTCACTTTCAGCAAAGCGGCGATACTTTATGATCGTACCCAAGCCTATTCGAGCGGGCTGCGGAGCGATTTCAAAAAAGCGTTCCTCAAGATGGGCGGAACCATTGTCGCCGAAGAGGCTTACTCCAGTGGTGACAACGATTACTCGGCCGAACTCACGGCGGTAAAAAATGCCAATCCCGAGTTCATGTACGTTCCAGGCTACTACACCGAGGTGGTCAACATAGCCCGCCAGGCCCGGCAATTGGGACTGACCTGCCCGATGATCGGCGGTGACGGATGGGTCAGCGATCAGTTGAAAAATGCCGGTAACGCCCTGGACGGCTGCTATTTTTCCGACCATTACGCCAAGGAGGATGACCGGCCAGAGGTTAAGGCGTTTCTCAAGAACTTTAAGGCTGCTTATAACCAGGATCCCGACAGCATGGCTGCCCTCGGATACGATGCCGCCAACCTGTTGTTTGATGCGATGGACCGTGCCGGCACTACCGACGGAAAGTCGTTGGCAGCTGCTATCAACGCGACGAAGGGGTTTAAGGCCGTCACGGGCACAATCACCATCGATGAGAAGCGCAACGCCAAAAAAGGCGCGGTCATTCAGCAACTGAAAAACGGTGAATATTCATTCTATGCTCGAGTAGAGCCCCCGAAATAAATGGGATAACTCTCACATCGCACCGGGCTACGCCCGCGAAAGATACGATCGCACTAATTTGAATCCGCAACTGCACACTTTTCTCCAAACCTTAACCGACGGAATAGCCGTCGGCAGTCTCTACGCCCTTATTGCCCTGGGATATACGCTGGTCTTTGGCATCCTGCAGTTTATTAATTTTGCCCACGGTGATGTGTTTGCCCTTGGTGCATGGCTTACTCTGTCAATCGCGACATTCCTTCAGCGAAAGATTGACGGTTGGCATTATCTGCCCTGGGCAACCCCCGTCATATACATGCTTGCGGTCCCTCTCCTGGCGATTTCACTATGCGCGTTCGCCGGATTTTGCATCGAACGATTCGCCTATAAGCCGCTGCGTGCTGCTCCCCGGCTGAATGTTCTGATCACTGCGATTGGTGTGTCGCTGTTAATGGAAAATGTCGGTCAGCTTCCCTGGGCTTTTGGCGCGAGCCCTCAACAGGTTCCGGTTCTTATCACCGATCATGTTGTGAAACGATTTCACGATGTCGATTTCCATCTAGTAGACATCGTCGTGCTTACGATCGCCATCCTGTTGATGATTACGATGCAGTTTGTCGTGTTCAGGACGAGGTTTGGGATCGCCATGCGGGCTGTTTCGTTCAACTCCAAAGCCGCGGCGTTAATGGGGATTGATGTCGACCGCGTTATTTCCGTAACGTTTATTATTGGTTCCGCGCTCGCCGGCGCGGCAGGCTATTTATATGCCATGAAATACCAGCAGCAGACGCTGAATCAGCCTGCGGCCTCCGTGTGGATCCTCCTGGGAATGAAAGCTTTCGTGGCCGCGGTGGTCGGTGGAATCGGAAACATCCGCGGCGCGATGCTTGGCGGACTCTTGATCGGACTTATTGAAAATTTTGGTTCGCAGTACATCTCCAGCGAATACCGCGACGTATATGTGTTTCTGCTGCTGATCATCGTGCTGTTGGTGCGACCTGGCGGGATTCTGGGAAAAGCCACCGTGGAGAAGGTATGACCCCATCCGCGCACGGCCACAGTCTTTACCGATCCTCCATCGGTCAAACCACCGCTGTGGATAGCGCCTCTGCGAGCAGTTTGGCCGATGCTTTTTTCACTGGGCCTCGCTGTCGCGATGCTCTGTTTCGTTCTGCCGCGGACGAATAATTACCATCAGGATCTGCTGGCCAACTGCGGAACCGCCATCATCCTGGCGGTGTCCCTGACGGTGGTGAACGGTTTCACTGGTCAATTTTCGATCGGGCATTCCGGGTTCATCGCCGTGGGAGGTTACGCCACCGCCGCACTGATGTACTACGGCACATTCCATCTGTATCACGACACCGAATTTCATGGAGGATTGCTCAGCTGGACCGGCCCGCGATCAACATTTCAAGGCCATCATCTTTTGGAAAGCGGCGATGCTTTGATGCTGGTTTCATTGCTGTTTGGTGCCGTGGCGGCCGCTGCGATCGGCTGGGTGGTGGGTCTGCCCTCGCTGCGCCTGCGCGGTGATTACCTGGCGATTGTTACGCTCGGGTTTTGCGAGATCGTCCGCGTCATTATTCAAAGCACACCCGAGCAGATCACCAGCATTCGCCCGACTGATCCCGACGATGTCGACCCCGGCACGATCTATCTCGGCGATCAGTCACTTGTAAAAGAACTCAACCACCTTGGCGGCGCACTGGGTTTCAGTTCCTGTCCGACATACGCAACCGTTTTTTGGATCACACTGGCTGCGCTGATTACACTCGCGCTGACCATCCGACTGAAATATTCCGGGTACGGTCGGGCAATGTTGTCCATTCGAGAAGACGACATCGCCGCTCAGGCGGTGGGTGTAAATGTTACCCGGTTGAAGGTTCGCGCGTTTGTGTTCTCTGCGTTCTTTGCCGGATTGGCCGGCGGGCTTACGGTGCTTCAGCATGGCAATATCAGCGCCGGCGAGCTGGGATTTCAGCGCAGCTTCGACATCGTCATCATGGTGGTCATCGGTGGACTGGGTTCGATCAGCGGCGCGGCCATCGCGGCGGTATTGCTCACCCTCGTTCCTGAATGGCTTCGCGACGTGCCCCCCGGTCCGTGGGGCCTGGTTATGGCCGGCATCGTCACGGTGCTGATTCCCCGGGCGATCAAAGGAAAACCTGGGCTTTACACAGCCGCGATATTTTCAATTTATGCCAGTTTTCATTACCAGAGTCTTATCAACATCAAACCAGCCGACTATCGCCTGGTGATCTTTTCGCTGTTGCTGATTGTTACGATGATTGTTCGGCCGCAGGGAATTTTTGGTGTACACGAACTGTGGGATTATCTGCCAGTTCGATGGCACTGGTGGAATCGCCCGGCGAGAGAGCTATCCAGCATCGAGAAATAACCATGGAGCCTGTCGAAACCACCATCGAAGCTTCGCCGTCCGTTGCCAATTCTCCAGTTCTCGAGGTTGAAGATGTCTCCATCAGTTTCGGCGGGCTCAAAGCTGTACAGAATTTCTCCCTTTCTCTTCCACGTGGTGGCCTGTTTGGATTAATAGGTCCAAACGGCGCGGGTAAAACCACGGCGTTCAACCTGCTCACCGGCGACATGCGCCCCAATCTGGCGCAGTCAAGGTGGATGGATATCGCATTAACGGCCTGAAGCCGTTCAAAATTGTTAAGGCGGGACTGGCGCGAACCTTCCAAAACATTCGCTTGTTTGGCGAGTTGTCCGTTCTCGACAACGTGAAACTCGGCGCACAGATGCGTCGCGAACATGGCATCTGGGGAACGCTGTTTCGAAGCAACGCCACTGTTTTTTCCGAACGATCGACCGATATCCGTAGCCGTGAACTGCTGGAGATTTTCGGGCTGACGGCCCGCACGCATGCACAGGCGAAAAATTTGCCGTACGGCGATCAGCGCCGATTGGAAATTGCCCGCGCACTGGCTACTGCTCCCAAAGTGCTGCTGCTGGACGAACCCGCCGCCGGAATGAACCCGCAGGAAAAGATTGAATTGATGGATTTGATTCGCTTTGTACGAGACCGTTTTTCTGTTGCCGTGCTATTGATCGAGCATGACATGAAGCTCGTCATGAATATTTGTGAAAGAATCACAGTGCTGGACCACGGAGAAACCATTGCGGTCGGATCGCCGGGCGAGATTCGGTGTCATCCGAAGGTGATCGAGGCGTACTTGGGAGAAGAACAGGTGATGAGTGAAGAAGCGCCCGCGTAAGGCAAAAAACCGGGCGGGCCGTAGTGTGCGGCGTCTGTAGGCGCGACGGCCTTAGACGTAGTTGCCAGCGTAGTTGTTTTGGCTCGATTGCCTTTCGAACTATTGTCTGTCGATGCAAGAATTCGTGACCGCTACTTCGTGGTCTGGATTGTTTTATGTTGCTGGACGTTAAAAACCTCACCGTTTCCTACGGGGCAATCACCGCGCTGAGCGACGTCTCATTGCAGGTGCATAGTGGGGAGATTGTCACGCTGATAGGCGCGAACGGTGCAGGCAAAACAACGTTGTTGCGCACGATCAGCGGTTTGCTTCGGCCGAAAAGCGGGGCTATTACCTGGCAGGAAGACAAAGCGGTTCAGACATTGCGACCTGATGAAATCGTGCAGCTTGGCATCAGTCATGTACCCGAAGGTCGACAGGTATTTGCGAGCATGAGTGTTCGGGAGAATCTGGCGCTGGGCGCGTATCAACGCCGGGATAAATCGGGGATTCGGGATGATTTGAATCGCTGCTTTGCGATGTTTCCGGTGTTGGCCGAGCGGTGCGAGCAGCGCTCTGGAACATTGAGCGGAGGTGAGCAGCAAATGCTCGTCATAGCGCGCGCTCTGATGGCCCGACCTAAGCTTTTGCTGCTGGATGAGCCTTCGCTGGGCCTGGCGCCTCTGGTTATTCGCAAGATTTTTCAGATCATCCGTGAAATCAACGCCGAGGGAACTACCATTTTCCTCGTCGAACAAAATGCCCACATGGCCCTGGCGACAGCCCATCGTGGATACGTGCTGCAGACTGGCCGGGTCATTAAAACGGCGGCAGCGAAAGACCTGCTGGTCGATCCGGAAGTTAAATCCGCCTACCTCGGTGGTTAAGATAAACGAGCGACGTACGTGAAACAGACGGGTGATTGATGAATATCTTCAACTTGAATCACAGCAAATTTGCACTTTTGAGCGTGCTTTTTTGTGCCTCGGTCTATGCGCAGGAGTACAAAATCAAGCTCGTGCGACCCATGAAGGTTGGTGATGAATGTGTGATAACCGTAGCAGCCAAACTTGACCGCACCATTGTCATTAACACGAATGGTCAGGCCAGCCCGCCGCAGACCGACGGTTTCACCGCTTACCTGCACGGCGTGGTAAAAGTGCTAGAAATCAACCAAAAAGCGGGAGTTCCAACCCGGATTACCTGCAAGGTGGACAAGCTGACAAAGGACGGCGCGGAACTCTACGCCCCGGGAACGGTCATCACTGCAGAGAAGGTCGATAAGAAGAGCGTGTTCACCATCGACGGCAAAAAGGTGGATTCCGCCCGTTCAGAAGTTCTCGAAGCAGTGCTGGATGTGGAAGATCCCAATCGAACAACCAGTGACGATGAACTGACCGGTACCGATCGTCCGCAAAAGGTGGGAGATACCTGGCCGTTGCACGCTGAAAGCGTGGCCAAAGATCTGGCCGAGCATGATATGACGGTTGATCCGCACACGATCAGAGGTGAATGCAAACTCGTCGAGGTGACAAAGCTGAAGAACACGCAAGTGCTGGTGATAGACACGACGATTGAGACAGACGACCTCAAAGGGAAACTTCCCGATGGCACCGCCATGACGGGAGGTTCGGTTGTGGCGAAGCTAACCTACATGCTGCCCGTTGACGGATCAGCAATGCCCGTGCAAAACAAGACGCAAGTAAAGGTTGTGGTAAAGATTGATCTTCCCCGCGGCATGGGGCAGGCGGTCGTCACCACCGGGCGAGACGTCAAAATGCAACTTGATGCGGTTCATCGGTAACCCCGCATTTCAGCGACTTCCTGAAATAGTCGGATTTTCTTCGACCGTCACACGAGACTCGGCACAATTCGATCAAGCACCTTCGCGGAACATAAAACCCCGGGCATTCCCGCGCCTGGATGTGTTCCGGCTCCAGTGAAATACAATCCCGCAATGTCTTCACTGCGATTGTGAAACCGAAAATACGCCGACTGCGTAAACGTCGGTTGGATCGAAAACCCGGTGCCATGCATCGTATTAAGATTATCGCGGAAGTGTTCAGGCGTAACATAAAAATCTTCGACGATGCACTTGTCTAAGCCCGGCAGCATAGTTTTCTCCAGATGAGCGACCACGCGATTGCGATAGTCATCGCCGATCTGTTTCCAGTTAATCTCTGCCTGCAGATTTGGCACCGGCACCAGCGCGTAGAACGCATCGCATCCGGGTGGCGCCATTGATGGATCAGTCGCGGTGGGGCGATGCAGATAAATGCTGAAGTCGCTCATCTCCAGTTGTTTCAGGTCGAACATCTCGTGCAGAAGTTTTCCGTATTTATCGCCCAGCAGAATCGTGTGATGCGCGATATCGGGGTACTGCCGGGTGGTGCCGAAGTAGAGGACGAAAAGCCCCATGCTGAATTTGAGTTTGCTGATTCGCTGATCGGTCCATTTTTGCCGATGCTCTGATGCGATCAAGCTTTGATAGACCTGCGGGGCATCGCCGTTGGCAACGACAACATCTGCGGGCAGCAGCTGGCCGTTATTGAGCTTTATTCCCGTGGCGGCACCCTCGTGTACAGTAATTTCATCAACCGCGTTACCCAGGCGAATGATGATGCCTTGCTCGTCCATAAGCTTTCCCAAGCCTCTTACGATGCCTGCGGTGCCGCCCATCGCAAAATGCACGCCCCATTCCCGTTCCAAATATTGGATCAGTGAATAAATGCTGGTGGTGTGAAACGGATTCCCTCCCACCAGTAACGGTTGAAACGAAAACACGCGGCGTAGCTTATCGCTCTGAATATATTTGCCGGCCATCTGCCAGACCGTTCTCCAGACACCTAATGTCACCATCTGCGGCGCGATCTTCAGCATCGACGCAAGGCTGTCGAATGGAACATCCCCCAGTTGCGTGAACCCCACGTGAAAGATCTTTTCCGTATGCTTTAGCAGTTTGAGATATCCATCCACATCCGGCGGCGAGATCCGCCGGATTTCATTCAGTGTCTGCTCCAGAGTGCCGCCGTAATCAAAGGTGCTGCCGTCATCGAAACGAATTCGATACCACGGGTAGACCGGAACAAAGGTGATATAGTCTTCTCTTTTTTTATGAAACAGAGTGAAGAGTTCATCGAAAAGAAAATGCGCGGTAACCACGGTGGGACCGGCATCAAAGGTGTAACCATTTTTATGGTAGACCGCTGCTCGTCCCCCGAGTTGATTCTGCTTTTCAACGACTGTGACGTCGTATCCTTTAGCGCGGAGACGAAGCGCGGCGGCTATCCCGCCGAAACCGCTTCCAATGACGATGGCTTTTTGAGTGTTGGACATTTGTGTAACGAAATACCCACGAGGGAGATGAAATCTGCACTGTCGAATTCTGATACCGGCTCAGGCACGAGCTTTCTCAGTTTCGATGTTCCAACGTCCGTTACTCGCAGAGCATCCACATGGAGGTAAAGGATTGCCGTTCCATTGGCTTGAGATGGAACACGTCGCTCTGCAACAATATTGGCAGCACGGGCTGACTGGTGGGACTATGGACAACATTCCAGCCATGCAGGCTGACGGCACCATATCCGCCGAAAGCGTCAAATTGCTCGGGGTCGTGGTGCATGATGCGCATACTTGGCAAATCACCTTCCAGATTGATCGCGGTGTCCAGCGCTTCAGGGCGATTGTTTTGAATCATGATGCTCACTTCAAGGTGATCCCCATCTAGATTATAGATCTTACGCCAGGTGATATGATTGGCGTCCTCGCCGAGGAATTGCCAGGTTTGTTCATCCCGTGCTTCAACGTAGCCTTTGCCGGGAACATCCGGCAGCCCGCTCAGCGTGGTATAGATACCCCGGCGGAAAACCATGTTGCGGGTTTTGTCGGCATAGCCCCAGAAGATCACATCACCAGTGGTTTCGCTGATGACCACGCGAAACTGGTTGTTGAGCAATTCGTATCCACCAGCCACACGCGACGCGATCGTGGGCCCCGGTTGGGACGGAGTGAAGGTCGATTCCACAGTCTGGGGCGCGAGCGGTGGAACCGGCTGCGTAGTCGTCGCGATAGGAGGGGAGTGCGCAGCCGGAAAAAAGACCGGCTATGCACAAGAGCGAAAAGAGACAGAGTTTGAACATTGACAGCGATAGTTGCTTCATCATTTCCCGACCGCTGACGCCGGAACTACAAAGTAATTCTCAGCCAATGAATCAACCAGTCGAGAAAGCGCTTTGGAAAAACGGCACGGCATGCACGTCCCAGCGGCAATGCCGCGAGCCTGATCTAACAGCGCGTCAATCATTTCCTGGGTTTGTTCCACGACCCCCATCTTGCAAAGATCCAGACGGAGTCGTTCTGCGCCGAACAGCCTGGCCGTTTGCCGTGGCCAGAGATTGCATTTGCTCGTCGAAATCCTTCCGTCGTTCCGGCGTCATCCCGGCGCAGGTGCGCATCAGACTGATGGTGCGTTTGCCCTGAATCAGGTCACAGCCTTCGTGGGCAGTATTGGAGAGGTCGAGCACATCGTTGTGCAACTGATAGGCCTGACCGATCGCGCGCGAGAACTGCGAGAGACCGGCCGATACCGCTTCATCAACTCCCGCGAGGATCGCACCGCTAAGAAGTGGGCCTTCGAAAGTGTAAGCAGCTGTTTTCCAGTCGTACTCGCAGAGAAGTAACTCTTCAGAGACACCGTTCAGAGGCATTTGTGCCTGAAATAGATCAATAGCCTGGCCGAAACCTGTGGTGCAGGCGATCCGGCTGAACAGGCGAATGAGCTTTACACTGGTGGCCGGGGCGATCTGCATCTCCGCAAGCAACCGGATGGCGGCACTGAACAGTAAATCTCCCCCCACAATTGCCAGGTTCTGCCCGAACTGCGGACTGTCGTGATCGAGCAACTGCAATTGCCGATGCAGGCTGGGTATCTGTCGGCGGGTGTCCGCAACATCAATCAGGTCGTCGTGCACGAGCAAAAATGCGTGGAAAATCTCCCACGCACAGGCGACATCAAGCACTTGCTGATCGACAGGCAGGTCAGAATTGCTAAGAAACGCCCAAATGCATAGCTGTGGGCGGATACGCTTTCCACCGCGTGTTACGTATGCATTTAAACGTTGCACTAGCGGACGAAGATGCTGCGGCAGCGGTTTTTCAGTGTGAAGCAACCTGTCCAGACTTTTGCCGAGGTGGCTTTCTATTTGTTCCAGATCACTGGCCGAAATGATATTCAAACGATTGTATCCTTTAGCGACATTGTTGGTTGAGACGCTGATAAATTCAACAAACCGGATAAATTTGAAAACTGAAATGAGTGAGTCATATTAAGTTTCCAGTATGTATCTGGAGATAAGCTGTGATAGTGCAGTTTCGAAAGCGAGCACGTCCTAGCGGGACGAGGATGAGCCTAAAAACAGTTCAGCGTCTCGCATAATTGCCCGAGTGGTAGCGTGGGTCAGTTGACGCACGGCTGAATCAAAATTCAGAAAGATCGAGCCGGAGTGTTCGCGACTTAATCGGATTGAATCAGCGCGGGTCTCAGCCAGACCGTAGTAAACTGTCTTATGGATCAGATGCTTTTTCCTGTCGCGAAAAAGATAGCGAATCTTCCGCGCGAATGCCGGTCTGATTCGCATGTCGGTGATGCCGGTTTCTTCCAGGACTTCACGCAGGGCAGTCTGCTGCCAGGTTTCACGGGGCTCGATGTGACCTTTAGGCAACTCCCAATACCCGGAGGTGTGCTGAATCAGCAGATATTTATGTGCGCCGGCGGAATCAGTGCGAAATATAACAAGGCCGGCGGCTTGATGATCGACTCGCATGTTCATCCTTGCTGCTGCGGTGCCTATCGCTGAATTGTCGGCCAGAAGGCGGCGGTGCAGAGGCGGTGACCAATTCGGTCAAGAATCTGGATACTGCGTACCTGCCGAAAGCCTGCCAACACTTCTTTTTGTACAAGCACACCTTCGAATAGATCTATATCCTTTTCCAGAACGTCGGCGGATTCGTTGAAAACAATCAGCAGCAGGCCGGCCTCGCTGATGCGCGGCTCGGCTTGCATCTTGCGGAGATCACTGACGACTGCCTGCCGCCATTGTGGGCCGTATCCTCCGTGGTAAGCCCCACCTTCGCGGAATTGGTATGCGATTTTTACCTCTACCCACAGTGCCTCTTGAGGTTCACATAAGTCAGGTGGGTCGAAAAGCGAAGGCGGAGCGGAATCGAGCCTGAGCTCGCGACCCCTGGGGCACAACACAAGATCGCAACGTTGGCGGTGGGTCAATTTGTTACCCGCACTCGAAGGGTAATGTACCTCGCGGACAACGCCGTACCATTGTTTCAATCCGTCGGCGAGGAGACACTGCAGTTGTTTTTCATCGCGCGTGTCCAAACCATAAACCGCCTGCTCAAGGCGAAGATCCGCCTCGGCGGTTGAGAGGACCTGACCGACATGGTCGGCTACATCAGAAATATCCCAAATCATCCTTGACGCCTTCAATCATTCGCTCATCCAAGAAATCGGACTGCTACCCAGGCTGACAGGTATCCAAGGGCAACGCCGGCCAATACGTCGCTTGGCCAATGGGCGTCGAGTACATACCGGAGCCCGGCACATGCAATCGCAAGTGTCCAGAACGTAGGCGCGGCAGCGGGGTAATGCATCGCCAGCACCGCGGACATGGCCACCGCATTTGCGCTATGACTCGACGGGAAACTCTCGCGAAAATTTGCGTGTTTTCGACTCGGTCCGAGGAATCGGCCTGCTCCTTCGCGGTTGGGTCGGACCCGGCCGGTAAGCCGCTTCACGATCATCGCCAGCAGAGATGCTCCAAAGGTGGCCACCAGCAACGACACTACGGGATGCAGATGGTGTGAATCGATTGGATGCAACTGGAACTTCCGTTGATCGAGTTGCAAGACCAATACTGCCGCGACGATCGTGCAAAGCGCCTGCCCGTACTGCGCAATGAAACGCGTTTCGCGTTTTACATCGCCTTTGAATTCCAGAACCAGCGTGGTGCGAACACCCGCGCGTTCGATGACCATGAGTATGACGCACGCCACTGCAAGGATGCACAGGACAATCCAGACCATGCAAACGACGATAACGGTTCGATCAATCGAAGCGAAGAGCGCGGTAAAAACCGTATGGCAAACCGGAAACCAGAGAAAATACGCCGTCACGACTCAAAAGTCCCAGGAATTTTTTGATACGGCACGTCACGCGTGAATCCGGGTTCCGTGCATTTCGATGGATTTGCCCTTTTGTGTTTGCGACAGCCTTGCAAACAATTGGTCCCTTCCTAATTCTCTGTTAAGATTCCCAGCGCGGAGCGATGCATCGTTGCTGCTGATTGGATCTATGGCCCTGACGTTCGAAATATATCGAGACGGGAAGCGGGTGACAGAATTTGTACCCGTTGCGGCCATCGGCATGGGGCCGGAAAGTGTACCGGTTCAGGCAGACATCTCGTTTGAAAATGGATTGCTTCGCTGTCGCCGATCAGATGAACATGCCGTGGGGATTGCCCTGTTGTGGGACATGGGCCCCTCTGGATCTTTCCTCCTGGAAACCACCCGGCTTGCGCATCGCGAAAAGCCATACATTTTGAACGTGGAACTCGCCCGATTCCGATTGATGAAGGTGGTGCAGAAACAGGAAGACTGGAATCTGTTTGATTTCCCTCGCGCCGAACGATTCGGCATCAAATTCCGCGAAGCACAGGACCTCCTCGCGCAAGCGCTGGGGCGACTTCACGAACCCGTAGAAGCGGCAAGAATGGCCGACCGGGCTCTGGTAATGGCCATCGAATTATCAGAAGAACTCGGCACATTTCACGCGGAGTTACTGATTCAGAGACGACGGGGAAATGGCGCATTTGTGAAGCACGTCGTCGGCTGCGGGATTGATACTTCTGTGCAGAACGAACGATATCGCGATATTATTTGCGGTAACTTTGATTACGCGGTTGTGCCCATGAGCTGGCGTCAACTCGAGCCTGAAGAACACCGCTTTGAAACGGCGGCGGTTGATGAATGGGTCGAAGTGCTGAGTCGAAAGAGGCTGCCAATTATCGCCGGCCCTTTGATTCAACTGGACGAGACGCATTTGCCGGACTGGATGTTTATCTGGGAAAATGATTTCGACTCGATTCGCGAACAGGCGTATGAATACGTTCAGAAGATCGTTCAACGCTATCGCAAAGCGATCAGCATGTGGAATGTAGTATCCGGACTGCACACCAACAGCGCGTTTTCGCTGAGTTTTGAACAAATCATTGAATTGACGCGACTGCTGGTATCGCAGGTGAAAGCATTGCTTCCCAACACGCGAACGCTGATTACGATCAGCCAGCCATTTGGTGAATATCATGCAAGGAAAACACCGAGCGTGCCCCCGATGCTCTACGCTGAAATGGTGGCCCAGGCGGGCATCAATTTCGAGGCGTTTGGTGTTGAAATTGAAATAGGCGTTCCGGCGCAGGGTCGCTTCACGCGCGACCTGTTTCAGCTGAGTTGCATGCTCGACAAGTTCTCCACGCTGGGCAGACCCCTATTTATAACGGCTATCGGTGCGCCAAGTCGCAACACTGTGGATCCCAACGACCGGTCCGAGGGCCGGTTGGACCCAAATCAGGCCGGTCGCTGGAGGCGTGCCTGGGATCCGCAATTGCAGGCGGAGTGGATGGAAGCTGTCTATCACATGGCGCTGAGCAAGCCTTACGTGGAAAGCTTGTCCTGGTCCAGCCTGGCTGACATTCACCCTACCCTGCCGGGGGGTGGATTGCTGGACGACGTGCTTCGTCCCAAGCCGGCGTATGAAAAACTGCTGGAAATGCGAACCAAATTTCATTCCTGGCATGGTCGGAAAACCGGGCCTTCCACCGGAAGTTAAAGCCCAGGAGCAATTGCGGGTGTTTGTCTTTTCACATCTAACCCTGTGGACCACTTCCCAACGCAAAGCATTATTGACTCTTGGCGTCGTGCTGGCGATGTTTTTAACCATTCAATGGCTGCGTGAACCTGTCGACCTGGCGGACCCTCTGCCAAATGATGGACCACGGGTTGAAGAAATCATGAACCGGCTTAATCCCAATACCGCCGACGCCGCGGCGTTGTCGGCGATACCAAACCTGGGAGAAAAACGGGCGGCGGAGATAATAGGTTACCGCGAGAATTTTATACGCCAGCATCCAAATTCCAGCGCGTTCAACTCAACTGATGATCTTCGGAACATCAAAGGTTTTGGCCCTGCCACCGCCGCGAATCTCGCTCCATATTTGATGTTCAAAACGACCGGCCCGGTTTCCACGGACTTAACAGTGCGCTGATGCGCAGCTAACTCAAACTGCATCATGGCCGGTCACGCTTGGTTTATGACCAAACCGTATTGCGCGGGGGATACGCAGAAGAAACTGATCGATCTTCGCCCTCAAATGCCATGCTCCTTCTCCGACCGCATCCTGTGGAACCTGGCCAAACCAATTGAAAAACTGCTGCAATTGGATCGCATCAATCAGATTCACACTGCTGCGTGTAAAGGAGTCGATTCAACTGAGTTTCTTCAAAAAGTTCTCGAGTACCTTGAGGTTCGCTTCCAGCTGCCGATGGAGGATCTGCACGGTATACCGACGACCGGTCCGGTGCTGGTGGTGTCGAATCATCCGTTTGGTGCGCTGGACGGAATCGTGCTGGCTTCTGTGCTGCGGTCGATCCGGCCCGACGTGAAACTGATGGTTAATTATCTTTTAGGGCAGATTGCCGAACTGCGCGATCTGTTCATCTTCGTCGATCCATTTAATACCGACGATTCCGCACGGGCAAACATCACGGGCATGCGGCAATCGCTGCGATGGTTAAAAGAAGGGGGACTGCTGGCAGCGTTCCCCGCCGGAGAAGTTGCGCATCTGAACTGTCGGAAACGGCAGGTGCGCGAACAACCATGGAATACCACCATAGCCCGCATCGCACGGAGAAGCGGTGTGCCGGTGCTGCCCGTTTTCTTTAATGGTCGTAATAGCGCGATCTTCCAGTTGTTGGGCATGATTCATCCGCGCCTTCGCACAGCCATGTTGGCGCACGAGGTGTGGAACAAGCGACAAAGCCGAATTGAATTACGTGTCGGCACGCTGATACCGGCAAAAAAAGTGGAGGCCTTTCAGAACGACCAGCTCCTCACGGCGAATCTACGTCAGCGAACATTAATGCTTCGGCATCGCGTGCAGCAATCCAGACCAGCCCTCATCACCACACGGACAACTCCATCGCAGATTGTTCCACCAAGCGATCCAGAACTGATGACCAGGGAAATCGCTCAGTTACCCCCGTCACAATTGATTGTCGATGCGGACGAATTTCAAGTGTATTGCACTTCGGCTGACGCGATTCCTCAAACGCTTCGCGAAATAGGTCGATTGCGCGAAATTACTTTCCGGGCGACTGGTGAAGGGACTGGACGAGCGATCGATTTGGACGAATTTGATTCGGACTACCTCCACCTTTTCATCTGGCAAAAAACCAAGCAGGAAGTGGTGGGAGCGTATCGGCTGGGCCAGAGCGACGTACTCATGAAAAAATTCGGATCCGCCGGCTTCTACACGCGTACCTTATTTAATTTCGACGCCAGGCTGCTGCAGCGGATTGGTACCGGGCTGGAGATGGGCCGATCCTTTGTACGCACCGAATATCAGCGCGCTTACGCGCCGCTGCTACTGCTTTGGAAGGGCATAGGGACGTATTGCGTGCAAAATCCCGGTTACAAGACTCTGTTCGGTCCTGTCAGCATCAGCAATGATTACCAGACTGTTTCAAAGCAATTGATGGTGAAATTTCTGCAGGCGAATCACAGGCCCGCTGATGCGGGTGTTTTGGTACGACCAAAAAATCCTTTCCGCACCTCGCGCATTGCCGGCTTCGAAGAATCGCCGGACATGAGAAACGATCAGGAAGCCATTGCGGAGCTGGTCAGCGAAATGGAACCGGACCGCAAGGGAATCCCGGTATTGCTGAGGCAATACCTAAAGCTGGGCGCGGAGTTACTGGCATTTAATGTCGATCCTGCTTTCAACGACGCGGTTGACGGATTGATCGTGGTTGACCTGACTAAGACCGAGGGACGCGTGCTGTCGCGATACATGGGCAAAGAAGGATACGCCCGGTTCATGCGGTATCACGCGGGTATAAATGTGTGAGCGGCTTCGATGACTTTCGCCCTGGATGATTTACCGCCCGCTGGTATCGCCCATCTTGTCTACCTGGATCGTTACCCCTTCATTGCCGACCGTGGACCGGGTCTGCAGCATGGCTGCTTTGGCTTTCATCTCGGATAAGTCCCGCTCGATTTTTTCCTGACGGCCGCGCGACTGCAGTTCGCGGATCTGTCTTAAGGTTTTAATTGCAGTGTTCAGCAGCACCGCAAATATAATCCCAGCACCAAATGCGCTTGCCGTCAGCAGGAAAACTGTGGACTGGTGATCACGCTTGAACCAATACCAAAGCTTTACGGTTTCACCGCTGTTGTTAATCACGAAAAACGCGGCATAAAGAACTACGCGCCGCCAGGATCAACCACTTTGTCCAGGCTTTGATGCTAAGCCAAATTTCATTCATGGTTCATCCTGTTGTCAGCCACCTGTGTTATGCAGCAACTGGCTGAGCATATAACCCAGCCCGGTCATTCCTGGTGTCAGATACGTCATCACCGGGCAATAGAATAGCATTACCAGCGCGGTCGCCAAACTCAGATAAGGCCCAAGCGGTATTTCCCGGCCCCGGCGAAATATCAGCATGTAGATTGCCGTGAGAATTCCGAAAAAAGGCGCGATAAAGAATGCGACGGTCGCGCCCGCCGCACCGATAACTGCTCCAACGCCGAACATCAGATGCACATCACCAAGCCCCATGGCCACCCGCCGAAAGGCGAGGGTGCCGAGGATACGCGTCATCCAGACTACAAACGCGCCGACCATCGCACCTAGCAAAGATCCCAGCAATCCACTTACGCTTGTGTTCGATGCAATTATCGCTGCCCACTTGATATGAACGCCCGGCACCCAGATCGCCGCGGCTGAAAAAATACCGCCAGCAATCAAGGGAGGGAGTAGAAAAATCATTTCCTTAGAAATCTCCCGGCGTATTTCTGCGGGCGTGTAAGGGGGTGGAAGCGGTCCCTCTTTCCAGGTTTCTCCAGCGCGTTTCGCGCGGTCCATTTCCGCCTGCAAATCGCGGCGGTCTACTTCCAGCATCGGCTCGCCTTGTGCGAAACTGGTCGGAATTAATCCGCGTCCCCACAACGCGAGGCTTAATATCAGTCCCATCCCCGCGCCTGCCGCCAGCGCCGCCAGCGCGGGTCCGGACTCCCCGACCAGATTCAGCGATCCCGGAATGGTCGGTCGATCCGCGATCGTGTGTACTGCAATTCCTAGAATCGCGATCAGCCAGGGTATTTCCAAAGGAATGATGTAAAGTTCGGCATCGATGAGGCTGGCTGCCACGAGGCCTGACAGAAGAGCCATGTACAACAAATAGATCGGCCAGGAATCGTGCAGGACCCAGCGTTGCAGCGTCACTGCGTGCTGAATTCCCAAGGCATCGGATGTGTACCCGGTCACAATTGGTTCTGGGCAGCAGGCTCGCACCTGATAGTGGTAGTACGCAAGAAAGTAGCCGGCGAATATAAGAGCGGTAGCCAGTTCGACGATCGGATATCGGATGGAGAATTTCTGCCGGCAAAATCGGCATTTTCCACCAAGCTTGATCCAGCCGATGATCGGAACGTTATCATACCATTTCAACGGTATGTCGCAGTTTGGACAGTGCGAAGGTGGGTTTGACAGTGCCTTGAAGCTCGCGAGAAAATCCCGCAGCAGGTTTCCCTCGGCCGGCAGTTCCACACGCGGCAATCGCCAGACGACGACATTCAAGAAGCTTCCGATACAACTTCCCAGGGCAAAGACAAAGATGATGTAGATGAGGTGCGGCAATGTTGAGATGGTCCGTGGTTCAATGTCCGGTCGTCACTTCTTTCGCAGCGACATTCAAAAGCTTCAGCAGTTGCTCGACCAAGGGCTCGACGTTCGAAGAATTTACATTCAGTTCGATCGACTTGAGCTGCTGATAGATCGGTTCGCGCTCCGCGAGCAGTGTGCGAATCTCCTCGACACTGCCGCCCAGGTGGGTGAGGCCCGGTCGGTTTTCGGCTGTCGCAGGGTCAGCGGAAATGCGACGGTGTAACACATCCGGCTCAGCCCGTAAGTAAACAATTAAATGCCCCGACTCGGCGATGGCCTGTCGATTCTGCTTTGCCAGCACAGCGCCACCCCCCAGCGAGATCACATGATTAACGCATTGCAGGACCTGCAGAAGCGCAGCGGTCTCCTGATTTCGAAAGCCTTTTTCACCATACAAATTGAAGATTTCGCGAATTGAAAGGCCGGCCTGATGGGTGATTTGTTCATCCAGATCGAGAAATGGCCAATTAAGGCGCTGAGCGAGTGCGCGGCCAAGGGTTGTCTTGCCACTGCCGCGATAACCAATCAAGACGATGCTCATGAGCGGCGTGATTCTACTCGCCGTTGGCCCTGCTGGTACACCTCTGATGAATTGCGTACAGTATCGGTCCGGCATTCGCGGGGTTTGATCGCGGGCCGGGCGGGCTGGTGGTCGGGATTATCCTGAGGAAATACTCATGAATTCGCTGAAAAGGTTGGCGATCGGTGCTGCTGTCGTTGCTCTGTGCGGGCGGGGGGTTTTCGCCGATACCGTATGGATTGGCGACAGCATGAACGACTCGATTAAAGTAGACGATGTAAAAGTTGAAGATCCGAAGGAAGATAAGCTGGCATATTTGACTGCTCAGGGGACACCTACCAGCAAGGCATTTTCAAAGCTGCAGCGCATCAGCATTGACGGCGAAACTAATTTCAACAGTGCCGAGGAGGCGTATGCGAACAAGGATTACGACTCGGCACTTACCGCCTATCAGGCCGTGCTGGGTTCAGGGTCTAAGCCGTGGATGCAGGTTCGCGCGGCATCGCGGGTAATTGCGGTGGCAAAGGTCAAGAATCGCTACGACGCCGAAATCGCTGCTTACGTCGCCTTGTTGCAAAGCGATCCAGCCGTAGCTGCTGCGAGCAAACCGTCGGAGCCGCCTGAGCATTCGCAATATTTGGATCCAGCCCTGGCGTCGATCAGCAAAGCGCTGGACAACAGCAAGTTGGCCAGTGCTCAGAAAAGTACACTGCTCAATTTGCAGTTGCAGATCGACCAGACAAAAGGTGATACCGCGCAGGTTCAGGCCACTTTGCAGCAACTTGTGGCACTGGGCGGCGGCAACGATTCGATGAAAGCCACGCTGAAACTGGCCAATGCCAATGTCGCTTATGCATCCAAGCAGTATTCGCAGGCTATCAGCGATATCGAACAAAATAAGCAGCTATTTACGGAGCCGGATCAACAAGTGGACGCGCTGTTCGTCCTGGCACAGGCGAAATATGCCGTTGATGGTGACAAAACCGATCCGGAGGTATTGAAAGATCTGGCGCTGAATTACATGCGCGTCGTGACCTTCAGTGCGCCGCTGGCGGAACAGCCTCACATGGCAGAATCACTTTTCCAAACCGCGGCGATCGAGGAAAAACTAAAAGATAACACCGCGGCCCTTCAACTTTACAGCCAGCTTGCCGGCAACCGTGCATTGGCCAGCTCCCCTTTTAAGGCCAAAGCCGACGCCGCCATCAGCCGTTTAAGGGCAACAAAGTAAAGTTCAGTCCTCAGATACCGCTGCTAAAAAGAGTGGTATTGGTTTAACAGCGAACGTAATCAACGTTTTCGGAATCTCAATGATCAAGGTAATTCGTCGACATCAGAAGAAGTTTCTTGCCGGGCTGACCATCTTTTCCATGGTGGCTTTTCTCGTTCAACGCGGTTCAAGCGGGCAGGGAAGCGGGGCGGATCCGGTGTATGCGACGATCTACGGAAAGAAAATTTACGCTTCGGATATGGCGCAGGCTCATGCTGAATTGCAGGCCCTGACCCATTCGGTGCGGTTCACCGGCCGAGATGGCGTTCCGCATTCAATGCTTGATGTTTTCTTCGGTCCCGAGATGTCGCAGGCGATCAGCTCCAAGCCCGAATGGTTTTTAATGCTCCGCGAGGAAGCAGACGCGGCGAATATCCAAGTCAGTAACGATGAGGTGCAAAGCGTGTTGGCTAACGAGGCCAAAGACCTGGATCCAGACAGCGATAACTACATTGCAGCAAAAGCGGGTGTTACGGATATCTACAAAATTCTTACGCGTTATCAGCAAGTCGCGACGGCAATTAAGGTAAGCAAACCGATGCGCGACAATGTGCTGGCAAAGTCCGGCGAGACCCTGCAGATGAATCTGGTCCAGTTGAATGCGTCGGATTTTTTGACCAAGGTGGCGCCTCCCACGACTCAACAGGTTCAGGAGCAGTTCAACAGATTCGCCGGCTCAACGCCCCATGTTGTCGTGGCGGATACGAATATCTTCGGTTTCGGTTATAAGGTGCCGCTGCGCTCCAAGGTGCAATACATCCGCATTTCCAGTGACGCCATAGGCGCTGCGGTGGCAGCGACGAAAACCGCGTATGAATGGGAAGTGGCAGCTCGAAAATACTACCTGAACAACGCGGCGGAATTTTCGCTTAAACCGGTGACAACCGGGCCGGCTTCCATGCCCACGACAATGGCGTCGGTTCCCCAGACGTACGAGCAGGCGCACGATCAGGTGCTTCGAGCTGTTCGTACACCGATGGTAAACGCGCTTACCGATCAGGTGCGAAGCTACATCGCGTCGACGCTGAATACTGACTACCAGGCATACCTGCAATTCTGCACCTCTGGCGGCAACGGTTTGGAAGCCGACAGTTCAATTGGCGCACGGTACTCCAGTTTTACCTATTTGTCGAAGCTGATCGATGCTGTTAAATCACGGTTCAACGTTCAGATTACTGCCAGCGAAACCCCGGATTACTCGTTGACACAGATTGGCGATATCCCCGGCGTCGGGAGCACGTCGCTGGCCAGCTTTGTCGAACAACAGGCTCAAACCTATTTGGATAAAGTGGACAAAAAAGACCCTTCCGCTCCAGCGATTCTGACCAAGCCGTCGCCCGCGTTTGCGGGGTCCAACGACGTAAAGAATGTGACGGCGATCGTATTCGCGCGGCTGAGCGAAGTTCTCCCGTCGCAAGCGGCGACAGATATCTCGGGGATCCTTCCACAAGTGGAAGGAGATGTTCGACTTGCAGCGGCATATAAGCTGGCAGAGGGTCAGGCTGAGGCACTGCAGTCGACGGCCCGGTCAACCGGTTTAGTGATGGCAGCTAGTGCGTCAGGTCAAGCAGTCATACCGGTGCTGGGAGATAATGCCCTGTCGAGCTATAGCACCGACGTGAAAGGCGTCTTCCCACCACTTGCTGACGCAGCTGGCTCGTTTACGAAGCAGGCATTCACAATCATGGGTTCTTACGATCCCAAGACGAATCCCCACCCTGTGCAGATTATTGCCTTGCCTGAGCAGGGCAGGCTGTTTGTTGCGCAGTTGACGGAAGTAAACGCGATATGGAACGCCGAATCATATTTCACGACCGCCATGGAATTCGCCGGTGAAGCAACACGCGACGAAGATGAAAAACTGCGCGAGGGCTGGTTCCGGTACGACGCCGTCGTGCAGCGCACAGGGTTCAAAGTAAACAAGTGAGCAGAAGCATCTCATTGGCAACACCCCGCCCAGGACGTTGAACGTCTGTGCTACTGGCGGAAGATGAAGATTTCAGGACGCCACAGAAGATGCAGGCGCGCCTGAATCATTATGCGGTTTGTTCGCCCAGAACTTGTTCCGTTTTGCCTTGATCTTTGGGTCCAGCGGGTGGGCTTTGATGTGCATCGCGGTATCGTGAACCATTTTGAAGAATTCAACAAAGTCCTCGCTATAAATATAAACGCGGCTTTTGCGCACTTCGTTGGTCTTTTCGTCGCGTTTTCCTTCGGTTAACACCACGAAATGGTTTCCATTGGCGGCCTCCTTAACCTGAGCCACGTAAGTCCGCGGCCCGACAGATTTGAAGAACTTCTGGAAAAGAATCTTTGGCTCGGGCTTGGGCCCCGAAGTCTTAATTGATTTCTGAAAAGGCGCGCGAGAGCGAACGGGGGGCTGTGCAGTCATGACACATCTCCTGTTAGTAAGAAACCGAAATTTACGTGCGAAACGACAAGCGAAACCGACAAAGCAATGCGTTTAAGGCGTTAGCTTCGTGGACATCAAGCGGCCAAGTTGCATTCACAGCTTTTGCCGCGACCTAATATCACCCCATCGCCACTGTTACGCTCAGCTGCTTTTTCCCGCTGTGACCAACTCGTCGACTGAGCTCTTCATATCAGTTGTAGCTGCGAAGCACACCGATCACGACTCCCTGAACTTTGCATCGATCAGCATCCACGATGCGCGGGGCCATTCCGCTATTGGCCGGCTGCAGGCGGATCTTCCCGTTCTCACGGTAAAAACGTTTAAGCGTTGCTTCGCCGCTATCCAGGAGCGCGACAACCTGCTCGCCATTGCGAGCGGTATCCCGGCGTTCGATCACGACATAATCTCCGTCGCAAAGATGATCTTCGATCATGCTTTCGCCGCGTACACGAAGCACATAAACCCCGTTTTTGGCGTGAAACATTGCTTCCAAGTCCAGCTCTTCGCGATTTTCGATCGCTTCGATCGGTGAACCGGCTGCAATATTACCCAGCAGTGGAAGCTTCGTGCTGCGGTTCTCATCCGGCAGGCGGTCTTCGGAGATGATCTCCAAAGAGCGTGCCTTGTGCTTGTCTCTTCGGATGACGTGCTTTTTTTCCAGAGCCCCCACGTGCTCGAAAATGGTGACCTTGCTGGTTCCCAACTGGTCGGCCAATTCCTGCATGGTCGGGGAATAGCCATGCAAGCTGCGATAGTTTCGAATGGCTACAATCACGTCCGTCTGTCGAGGTGTTAGATTCATATATGATCTCGTCTAGGTCCTGCATCAGATTCGCCAGCAGTGCGGTAATCTCTTCAGGCTCGAGCACGGCAGCGGCAACTGGTAGTTCAAAAGGGCCCACCGGCACCAAAGCCGGATCGTTTTCAATCAATTGCTCCAACTCAAGCGACCCCGGCGATAGGGACGCGACATTCCGAAGCGGGTTTGTTGAGGCCTGCATTCCCATGTCACGTCCTTCGATGCAATCGGCGTTCGTATGCTGATTGGAGGAACATTACCCTAACGATAATGAAGTTGCAAGAGCAAAATTCTTGTGTTTTGCCATGTCTTGCGGCAGGCCGCCTGATGGTACTGAATGTGTTAAGATGTATCGCGTCGAAGCCCCAGAGTGAAACAAATGCCAAGATTCGCTTCGAAACAAGTTACGCGAGTCGATGTGTTGGTTCTGGGGGATCATCCCTCGGCGTTCCTCGTTGCCGCGTTGCTCAAGGTGAAAGCGAAGCTTCGCGTGGTTCAGGCGGCATTGGCAAGCAAGGCCGACGATAGGCTTGTCACGCTAAATCCGGAGCTATTTGAGCTTCACCCGTTGTTGTCGGATTTGTGTAAAAATCTGTCTACAAACCCGATCCACGGTCTGCAATTCCTCGCCGACCAATCCGACACACGCAGCGAGCACCGCGCAAGCCCGTTACCGCGCACGTTGCACGCTATAGCCAGGTCTGCCAGCAGATTGAGAACATCGCTGACGCCAACGGAGTGGAGACGTTGGGAACGCAATCAATGAAGATACACGAGGTGGACGAGCACGGACTGGTGGTAACACTTGGGAAATATCAGCTGAATCCGCTGGCGATGGTAGTGGCGTGCGACCTCCCGGCGGATCAGAAGTCGATGCTCGGCATTCCCGACTCGTGGGGGCACGATGTCGTGCATCGATTCACCAGCGTGCGGTGCAAAACGAGTAAGCATCTGAATCTAAACGACCGACAGTTGATGCCAATGTCGTTGGACCTGCACGGCAAGCTGTGCTGGGGATGGTTAATTCCCGGGGACGGTGAGTTTGAACTGGTTGTCGAACAACCGATTTCCATGACCTCGGCAAAGAGCGGGGCGGATCTGCTGCTGCATTGGATCCGCGTGCTGCAGTCGCACGGCGTGCTTGGATCAAAATTTGATCCGGCCCTGGCAGCGATTAAAACCGTGGATCGACCCCTTGCCGGCGCGCTCGCCCAGGAAGGGGTTGCCAACCGCACATTGCTGGTCGGACCGGCAGGGGGGTTTTACTCTGCCTGCGCTGAAGAGATTTATCCCTGTTGCTGGTCAGCTTTGTATGCAGCGGAGGTTTTGAAGAAGGCACTGAAGGAGCCGCACCTTCAAGATGCACTGAATCCTTACCGGCAGAATTGGCGTACAACGCTCGGTGATTACCTGCGGGGTCCCCAGCAGAACCTTCGGTTTCTGCTTCCGTTGGTCTACCGAAACCCAGCAATGACCTCGCGAATCACCGAAGCAATCTTGCTCAGCAAAAGCGTTGTCCGGTGACCCGCGTACCCGCTTAACAACCCGGCATTTCCTGCCGTCTATAAAACATTTTTGCGCTCTACTTTGGGCCTTGCGAGGTAACGCCCGATATGGCATGGTCTTATAACTATTCAGATTTTCACTAAAGCACTGAAGTTTTTGCGCGAAGGTGGTCGATAGTCATTTGGTCGACACGAAGCCACGCGTGTCGCCGGTTCTTCTTGGCGATGGAATCGCCTCACCGAAGGTTGGCCCGGGATGGACCCGGTGGTTTTTCTTCAGGAGCGCACTCATGTCCTCAGTCAACGGCCTCGGCGGTTCATCTCCCATTCAGCAAACTCAAAACGTTACACCAAAGACCGCGATCGCTCCGCAAACCGCAGCCACTGCAAAGACAAGTCTGCGCGATCGCCTGGAATTGTCGGGGGTGAGCCATCTCTTTCAGTCCCTCAAGTCAAATGACATCCGCACCGAAAAAGTTGCCGCCATTAAGGCGCAAATCGCCAGCGGCATTTACGATGCCGACGGATCCAAGCTTGATGCATCTGTTGGTAAAGTGCTGGATGAAATCAGCAAGTAGTAATGCGGTCTGTTTTAATATGGCCTGAGCATCGGCTCAGGCCTGTCCGCTGGCGGCGGCCCCGTAACAACAAATTCTCAGGTGTGATAATCCGCGTTAATCGTCACATACTCCCGCGACAGATCGCAGGTCCAGACCGTCGCGGAGGCCTTGCCGATTCCGCATATGAGCTCGGCGACAACTTCGGGTTGCTTCATTAAACCGCTGGTTTTTTCCGCGTCGAACGGCACGGGTTGCCCGGATCTGAATACGGTGACGCCCTGCAGTTTCAACGTGCTGCGGTCGGGGTTGAAAGTGACTCCGGCGTATCCGGCTGCGGAAACGATTCGGCCCCAGTTCGGGTCATTTCCGTTCATCGCACATTTCACCAGAGGTGAGTTGGCAATCGTTCGGGCGATCGCTTTGGCGTCGGCGATCGAGCCCGCGCCACTGACTACAATTTTCACCACCTTGGTTGCCCCTTCGCCGTCGGCGGCAATCTGATATGCGAGTGATTGGCAGACTTCTAAAAGTGCCGCAGCAAATTTCTCCCGCGCGGAGGTCGTCGCGAGCTTTACCCCGCTACTTCCGCTGGCGAGAATGCATGCGGTGTCATTTGTGCTGGCGTGATCGTCTACAGTGACGGCGTTAAAACTGTTATCGCATGCTGCCCAGGTTAGCTTTCGCAGCAGAGGAGCCGGAGCAATCACGTCAGTTGTCAGATAAGCCAGCATCGTAGCCTGCGGCGGAGAGAGCCGCGGTCCGATCATCCCGCTGCCCTTGCAGACACCTGCAATCAAGACCCGCTGGCGATCGATCTTTACTTCCACTTCCGCGTTCTTCCGCCGAAGGTCCGTGGTCAAAATGGCGTCCATAAACGCCAGCGAATGTTCTGCGCTATTGCCCAGTTCGGCGGCAGCGTTAGTGATCCCATCGGAGACTTTTTCCATGGGTAACAGGTGACCGATGATGCCTGTGGATGAAGGCAGGATCAATCTGGCGTCGCATCCCACGGCGGTGCCGGTCAATTCGCACATGCGTCGCGCGTCTTTCTCGCCGCGTTTTCCCGTGCAGGCGTTTGCGTTGCCGGAGTTCACGACAATCCCGCGCAGTTGTCCCTTGGCGATATGCTCTTTGCCAACCACGACAGGCGCCGCCACCACGCGGTTAGCGGTGAATACCGCCGCTGCGGACGCCAGCGTATCGCAGATCAATAACCCGACATCACGTTTACCGCTGGCCTTGATGTTCGCTTTTACGCCTGAAGCTTTGAAACCTCTGGGGGACAAAAAATGCAGATTGCTCAATGCCACACT
This sequence comes from uncultured Phycisphaerales bacterium, assembly GCA_963792535.1. Classification (GTDB taxonomy): domain Bacteria; phylum Planctomycetota; class Phycisphaerae; order Tepidisphaerales; family Tepidisphaeraceae; genus CBDAQA01. The sequence goes on along the minus strand of CAWBWQ010000002.1, from coordinate 22,574 downwards.
CCTCTTTGGAACGCGGCATACGATACCGATGTTTCACCGATAAGAAATATTGCGCGAGCGAGCGGCAAAATGGAGATGACGTTCAAAACTTCTTCGTCAGGCTTACGAGGTACAGCGTGGAAGGATAGTTCACTGTCCCTTGAACCTGATTGAATGCCCCGTCTCTTGGCAGGCGCGCATGGTCGGCAAACAAGTTATAGACGCCGGCCTGGAAGGTCCACCCCGCATACACATCGCGAGAAGTGAAGATGATGTTTGTGATAAACGTAGGCTGGGTCCAGACACCCAGGTCGGATTTCATACCACCCACGAACTGAGGCTCCACAGACAAAAAGCAGTTTTTCAAAAGCGGAAATGCAACCGAGCTCCCCACGATCCAACTCGGTGAGTGGGTCAGTCCCGCGCCGTCTTCGCTTGCTCGGCCGTAACTCGCGTAGGTCCGCCAGCTGCCGCCGGTGTCCCACCGGTAATCCACTTCGCCTTCAACACCGTGTGCCCAAAGCGTTCGACTGTTTCGCGTCTGCAGGGATCCATTGGGATAAACGAAATCTTCCATCGAATTAGACATCTTCCAGAGATAGGTATTCAGCGTAGTCTGCCAGCCGTGATTGAACTGTCTCTCCCAGGCTAACTCATACGTGTCAACGATTTCGGGTTTCAATCCGGGATTGCCGACCAGTCCGTCGGGAGGCGGCGACGTATACAAAAGCTCATACAGATTTGGATCGCGAAACGCCCGGCCATATAGCGCCTTGATCGCGTCATTCCGGGTCGGCATGTAGATGGCGGCAAAACGCGGGCTGATGCTTGTGCCCACCCTCTGCACCTGGTCCACGCGAACCCCCGCAGTGACCGAAAGCCAATCGCGGGGCTTGTATTCTCCTTCGGCAAAACCGCCTACGGAATTGTAACTGGCAGGGATGTTGAGAATGGGCCCGCTTAAACTGTTTTCATCATGCTGGTCGGCATACAGCGATTGAACCGCATCCACACCCAGAAGCAGGTGCAACTGCTTATTGAGTTGCCTCCCGTAGTGAACCTGTTCGCCTATCCAATCATCGTCCCCGCTGCTGAAATAGGTGTAGGGGACATCTGCCTCTGTAACGTCATAAGGCCACGCTTGTGCGTAGTGGTAGTGACCGTAGTAGGCCTGGGCCTGCAGATTTCCACCATCCTCGAAAGTGTGATCCAGTTTCAGTGACGCGTTGGTCCGCCGCTCGTACATCGTGCCGGGGTCGTACCAGGATGAAAGACCGCTCGCGGTGGCATCGTCTTTTTTGCGGCTGGCTGTATCGATATTAAATGTGAGTTCCCCCTTCTTGATCTTAAGGAAGCCGGAGTAAACACCTTCATAATCAGAATTGCGAATGTGGCCGTTGTCGTAACCGATGCCGTTTACATCATCATAGATGATGTCATTATTTCCCTGGGTGGTGAACCCAGTGAAATCTCCTATCACATCAAAACCGTTATCAAATTGCTTGCCGAACAGCAGGTTGGCGTGGCCGGTGGATTCACTGCCTCCTTCCACTTTTCCTTCAACGCCGTTGACGTCAGCCCCGTCCTTGGTGACGACATTAATCACGCCGAATACTGCGCCGCTGCCATACAGCGACGAGCCCGGTCCCCGGATAATCTCCACCTGTTTGACTGCTTCCATCGGGACCACAAAATCCTGATCGAGATGGCTCTGGCCGTAGATCAGTTCATTGGTTGGAGTGCCGTCATTCAGCACAAGAACCCGGGAGTTCCATTCGCCGGGTCGCTGAAAACCGCGCACACCTGCAAACCAGTTCAACCCGTCTGTATCGAGATAGAAACTGCGCTGCCCGTGCAGTACATCAGCCAGCGACCGGTAATTAAACAGCTGAATATCGTTGGCATTCACAATGCTCACCGACGCCGCCGCCTGCTGCTCGGTTTGCGTGCGCATGCCGGCAGCAACGACAACGGGAATATCTTTGAACAGCATCAATTCCGGAGACTCCGGCGTGCCCGCGGGGTTGGTTGCGGTGACGCTATCGCCCGGAAATGCATCATCTCCAGTCGCAGGCCCCGACGTCGGCTGTGTGGACGCAGTGGAGCTGGTGGTCGGTGATGAAAATGCCGAATCCGCGAGAGATAAAATCCCAAAACCGACAAGACACACAACAGCCCGCGCACGCCGATGACGTCCGGTTAGCAACTGGCGGGAAGATTGATCGCGCATACCAAAAAACATATTCATTTGGCCTTTGCGGTCTCGAATTCAGTAACCGCCAGATCTTTCATGGCGGTTTCCAGATATCCGCGAAAACCCGCGATCTGGTTCATCAGTTCATCCAGTGCCGCCTGTGTCTGATCCATCGCATCGGCCCGCCCGAGTTTTTCCAGCTCGGCTGCGGTTTGTCGCACAAATTCCGCGGAGACATTGGCCGCCGCTCCCTTAATCTTGTGAGCCGAGGATGCGACTACCTTGGCATCCTTGTCCATGACGCTTTGGGTGAGAATTGCCAGATCCCTGTCGATTCCGCTGTCAAACATTCGCAGCGCCTTGGCCGCCAGCTTTCGATTGTTAACGCAACGGCGCTGCAGCGAAGGCAGATCAACCGGGGGGAGAGCGGGCGGTGTTTGGACCGCCGGTTCAATAGCGACGATCGGTGCAACCGTCGACGCCCGCGACGCCGACGCAAGCTCGGCAACGCGACCGCTGGGGAGCATCAACCGTATCGTCTTCATCAGATCATTTGGTTCGATTGGCTTGGTGAGATACTCATCCATGCCCGCTGCCAGGCACAGTTCCCGATCTCCCTTAATGGCATTTGCGGTTAGCGCGATAATCTTGCAGTGTTCATTTTTTCCCGCCGCCGCTTCGCTTTCACGAATTTTCCGCGTCGCCTCAAAGCCATCAAGGATCGGCATCTGGCAGTCCATCAGCACGATGTCGTATGACCCTGAGAGGGCCGCGTCCACCGCTTCCTCGCCGTTAACGGCGACCGCAACTTCGCAGCCGATCAATTGCAAAAGTTCCGTTGCCACCAGGCGATTGACCTCGTTGTCTTCCGCCAGCAGCACGCGTACCCCGTCAAGGCGATCGCTTTCAGTTGATGGATCGCTGACCGATACGTGATCCGTTTCGTTGGCAGCCAGCGAGGTGACAATGGTGTCGTACAACTGCGATGGCAACACCGGTTTGGTCAAGCAGGCTGCAAAGCCATGCTCGTTCATCTGCTCTTTTTTAATCTGATCGCTGATCGAACTGAGACTGATCAAAATCACATCCTGCGTTTGCGGGTTATGTTTGATCGACGACGCCAGTTGCATCCCGTCGGTCTTGGGCATGTGCATGTCGAGAATCGCAAAGCGATAAGGGTCTCCGGCATGAAAGGCGGCGCTGAGCATTTCCATGGCCTGATCGGCGTCGATGGCGATGTCGGCGCGCAGCGACCAGCTGCTCAACTGCGACTGAAGAATCTCGCGATTGGTCTGGTTGTCGTCCACCGCAAGGACTCGCAGCCCGCGCGGGTCAGCCGACGATTCCTTGCGCAGCGCCAGTGCCTGGCTGCGCCGCGCCAATCGCGCGGTGAACCAGAAAGTTGAACCCTTGCCGTCCTCGCTGACCACACCGATATTTCCCCCCATCATCTCGACGATGCGCTGGGAGATCGCCAGTCCCAGTCCGGTGCCACCAAACTTGCGGGTGGTGGAGGCATCCACCTGGGAAAACGATTTGAACAGCCGGTCCAGACGATCCCGGGGAATACCGATGCCGCTGTCTTTCACGCTGATTCGAACCTGCGTGAAATCCTCGGTTTGCCGCTCGACAATGGCGTCGATCACGACCTCGCCTTTATCGGTGAACTTCACCGCATTGCTCGCCAGGTTCAAAATCACCTGCCGCAGCCGGACTTGATCGCCGCCTACGATCCGAGGCACGCCGGCGTCCAGCCGACAGAGTAGTTCGATGCCTTTTTTCTGAGCCCGCTCGCCCAGAATCTGCGTGACACTTTCCACCACGTCGTGCAGGTTGAAGTCAGTTGTGTCGAGTTCCAGTTTGCCGGCTTCTATCTTGGAAAAATCCAGGATGTCGTTAATAAGCTCCACCAGGGATCGGGCGGACGATTTTGCGATGTCGCAATAACGCCGCTGCTGAGTATTGGGTTGAGCCGCCAGCAGAAGATCCACCATGCCGATCACCCCGTTCAAGGGGGTGCGTAATTCGTGCGACATGTTTGCCAGAAACAGGCTTTTGGCCTTGTTGGCATCCTCGGCCACGTTCAGCGCTTTCTGCAGATCCCTCGTGCGGTTTTTCACCTGCTCCTGAAGGGTTTCGGTGAATTGCCGCAGCTCCTGGTCGCGCTTGCGCAGTGCGGTCCGCATGTCGTCAAACGATTGCGCCAGGCGGCCGATTTCGTCATCATGACGGTCATTGATCGCACCGCTGAAATTACCACCGCTGATCGCCCAGCTGGCTTGAGCCAGTTGGGCTAATCGACGCATCCACTGGCCCAGTGTCAAAAACAGGATGACCGCGCCGGCCAGGGCAGCGCTGGCGGTAACGGCAACTGTCAGGCGGTTCTGGTGTTGCTGCGCTTCCACCGCCGCCGCCGTGGATAGTCCGACGACCACATAGCCCAGCGCCCGCTGCGCTCGCGGCGACGCCGATGCTGCGGGTAGATCTCCCGTGTCGGGGCTGAATTCATCGGCGGCACTGGATACAACCACGCTCCGCTGGGCAAGCATGCATCGTTCGGTGTCCAGCGACTTGTTCTGGTAGTGTTCCCACGCCACAGGGTCCCGCGCAGCGCTGGCGAGCGGTTTGTTGTTAGGGTCATAGGCGCAGATAAACAGGACATTTTCATCCTGCGTGAAGCTGCTGGTTAACCGGGATAACTCCTGCTTATCGCCGACGGTCATCGCTAACTCGGCCGCCCGGGCAAATCCCAGCGCGACCGAGTCGGCCGCGCGATGTTCTTCAATCGCGATTTGACTTCGAATCTGCAGAATGCACGCGGTGGCAACCACCAGCAGCGACAGCGTGGTGATCGCCAGCGCAATGCCGGATATTTTTGTTCGCAGGCTCAGTCGTGAATACCAGCGTCGCATGGTTTATCTCTCCGTCTGAAAAACAAAGGACGCCCGGCGCGAAACCGAGTCAGGAATTTCAATGCCGATCTGATCGGCAACGATTTTGTTGACAGCTATCTGGAAATGGTTTGGCGGCATCGCTCGCGCCTTAAAGTTTGCCGGATCACCAAGTGTCTTGATGATCAACTCCGCCGCCTGCTTGCCCTGGGCGGCCGGCTCAACGCCTACACCGATCATCGCCCCTGCCCGCACAAACCCGAGTGAATAACCCCAGACCGGTATCTTCGCCCGAACCGCCGATAGCAGCAGGGTGCGCACGCAGGCGGTGTCATATAATTTTTGATCCGCCGCTGTCCATGCAATATCGATGGGCTTTTGCATCAGCGCGTCGATAGCCGCCGCGACCGACGGATAATCGTTCACCGCGATCGCTTCCACATGCCAATCCGAAGGCAACGCTTTCTGCATCTCCAGCAATGCCGACTTCCCCTCGTTCGTATCCGAGCGATAAATCAACCCGATACTGCGGGTGTGCGGCAAAGCCTCGGCGACCAGCTTGAGCTGATCTTCAATCGGTACGTCTGTCGTTACACCGGCGCAGACATGACCCTGTAGCAGCAACGCATCGGCGGGATTGCTGACCATGCAATACATCAGTTTCGTGTCCGCAGGCAACTGCTTGTGAAGCCATCGCGCCGATGCAGTGCCTATTGCAACCACCACGTCGGGTTTCCCGATGCTTGCTTCGATCCCTTTATCCGACGCCTCACGCGCCAGGATGCTTTTTACTTTGCAGTCACTGCTTCCCAACTGCTGTCGCAGCGCTGCCTCGGCTTGCGTATAGGGCTCGGCATCAGATGTACGCACAATCACCACATCAGCAGCAATCGCGTGAACCGCTCCGCCGAGCAGCAACGTGAAAAATAAGATCAAAACTCGACGACCGATTGCCATTTGTTCTGTCAGCTGATCATGAGATGTCCAGCGTCGTGCGAACCGATCACGCCACAGATCCGACTGCTGTGCAACATTCTGCATATCGGTTGATGTTCAGACCGCCCTTGAAGCAGCGACAGCAGTGGGTAAGCGTTGATTTAATCGGACGCTTCAAAACAAAAATCACCTGGTGCGCGTCCAATTGCTGATTTTCGCTCACGGATATACCTTGGCTCTGTACTGCATCCGATCCAGCTTGAATACACGCCTGGATCTTTCCCAGAACAGTCGACGATGAATCGAGCCACAAAAGATGTCCAACGATACTTATGTTTCACCTCTCGCTTCCCGCAACGCCAGTCAGGAGATGCTCAAGCTCTTTTCGGCATCTCACAAATTTGGTCTATGGCGGCGGCTCTGGCTTGAACTCGCCAGGGCGGAGCGCGATCTGGGAATCGATCGAATCACGACCGCGGCTTTGGAGCAGATGCAGGCTGCCCTTGATGACATTGATTTCGATGCCGCCGCTGGCTGGGAAAAGCGCCTCCGCCATGACGTAATGGCCCACGTTCATACTTTCGAAGAAGCCGCACCAGCAGCCCGAGGGATTATTCACTTAGGCGCAACGAGCCAGTTTGTGGTCGACAATGCAGACTTGATCATCATGCGCGACGCGATGCACCTGATCGCCCGGCGATTGGCATCGGTTATCAGCTGCTTTAGGCAAATTCGCCCAGCAATGGAAAGATCTACCGACTTTAGGGTATACCCACTTCCAACCTGCCCAACCTACCACGGTGGGTAAACGGGCCACCCTCTGGGCACAGGATTTCCTGATCGATCTCGAAGAAGTCGAATATCGAATTAAAAATCTGCTCTTTCGAGGCGTTAAAGGGACAACCGGCACCCAGGCCTCATTTCTTACCCTCTTTAACAACGATCATCAAAAATGCGACCTGCTTGACGAACGCATTACCACCACATTTGGGTTTGAACGATCTTTTGATGTGACCGGTCAAACCTATCCTCGAAAAGTGGACGCCCAGCTTGCTGCTACGTTGGCCGGCATTGCTGCCAGCGTGCATCGTTTTGCAAACGACATTCGCTTACTGGCCGGCATGAAACAGATCGAAGAGCCGTTCGAAAAAGAGCAGGTTGGTTCGAGCGCGATGGCTTATAAACGCAACCCCATGCGTTGCGAACGGGCAACCGGCCTCTCCCGATTCGTCATGAGCCTGGCAACTTCACCGCTGCAAACTGCGGCCGAGCAATGGTTTGAGCGCACTCTCGACGATTCCAGCAATAAGCGTTTGGCTATCCCTGAACTTTTTCTCGCCGTGGACGGATGCCTGATACTGGTTGAAAACGTAGCGCAGGGATTAGTGGTATACCCCCATACCATAGAGGCGGCTTTGAATGCAGAACTGCCGTTCATGGCCACCGAAGAAATCCTGATGGCCGCCGTTCAGGCCGGTGGCGATCGACAAAAATTGCACGAAAAAATCCGTGCTGCCTCGGTGGCGGCCGCAGAGGCGGTTAAGCAGCGTGGTGAGAAAAATGACCTGTTACAGCGCCTGCAGCAGGACCCCGATTTCGCGAAGATCGATTGGTCTCAAGTCATGAATTCAAAGAGGTTTACCGGGCGTGCAGCCGAGCAGGTTGAGCGGTTCGTTTCAAGCCGGATAGAACCTGTGCAATCGAGATATCAAAATGCACAGGGTTTATGCGCCGAATTGCACATATGAATTGCCGTGCATCAAGAATTTACTACGCTGAGTATTGCTTTTTGCGCAGGACATGTGCATACTGAGTCTCTGCAGACAATTCTGACAGATTAAAAAGATTTCATTGCAATTATCGCCCGTTGGGTTAGTATAGACCTCGTTAAGAGTGTCTTTAGCCGGGACGTTGCCATGATTGCTCACCCTCCTACCTCCAATGATGTCTCGAGCGATAGTTTTGCACCACTGAACATTGTTGAGCGTTTAGTTGGTGATTCCGTACCCATGGTAGACCTGAAGCGTGCCGCCGCAGGCATTGCAGTGCGTCAGTCTACGGTGATGATTTTGGGCGAAACCGGTACCGGCAAAGAAATGCTGGCGCGTTTCATTCACGAAAATTCCCTTCGCGTTAATAAGCCATTCATTCCCGTCGATTGCTCGTCTCTAAGCGATACATTATTTGAGAGCGAGTTATTCGGTCACGTTAAAGGTGCTTTTACCGGCGCGATGCGTGATTCCCTCGGTTTTATCCGCGCATCTGATGGTGGAACATTATTCCTCGATGAAATCGGTGAACTGTCGCTCGCTTTGCAATCCAAGCTGCTTCGCGTTCTGCAGGAAAAGGTTGTTGTCCCTGTCGGTGATACTACTCCGCGGCCTGTCGACCTGCGGGTATTGACCGCCACCAATCGCGATCTTGAGTCGATGGTTCGGGAAGGGACGTTCCGCCAGGATTTATACTTCCGCTTGAATGTTGTCGTTCTTAAAACCCCCTCGTTGCGAGAACGCCCGCAGGACATTCTGCCGCTTGCCCAGCATTTCCTGGGTGTTCAATCTGCCTTGTACAACGAAACTTTGAAGAAGCTTTCGAGCGCGGTTGCCGAAGTTCTTCAAGGCTATGCCTGGCCGGGCAATGTCCGCGAACTGGCCAATGTGATGGAACACGCCCATGTGTTGGCGTCTGGAGAGACGATCGAACTCAGCGATATTCCGCTGCGACTCCAGACCGGTACTCCAAAGCCGATGGCTTCCGAAAGCCTGAGTCTTGAAGATGTGGAACGTCACACGATCGCAACCGCACTGAAGCGTTCGAACTACAACAAAGCGCTGGCAAGTCGAATGCTTGGAATCAATATTCAGCGGTTGAATCGACGTATTGTTCGCCTTGGAATCCAAGGTGTCGCAAAGAACTAAAAGTTGACGGCTTTTACTTAATCAGATCCATTTGCCCGCTGTTTTCAGCGGGCAATTTTGTTCTCTATCACATCAAAGCGAAAAGACCTGCCGGCAAGCAAGGGCGCAGCCAACAGTTGCCATGCGGGTCGGTACCATTAAGATACACGTAACCGCGATGACTCGCTCATCCCGGTTGATAATGCGAAGTGGTTCCACCCATCCCCAAGTGCGCGGCCTGGTGATTGTCCCGGCTTTTAACGAGCGGCAATCGGTTGGAAAGCTTGCCCACCGACTGCAACGGGCGCTGCCCCATTTCGATGTGCTGGTAATCGATGACGGGTCCACCGACGACACGCTGCGGCAGATCCCCGCGCATACCGCGGTGGTGAGTTTGCCATTCAACCTGGGAATCGGCGGGGCGATGCAAACCGGTTATCGCTATGCCGCGCTGAACGGCTATGACGTGGCCATTCAAGTGGACGGCGACGGTCAGCATCGACCCGGCGAAGTCGAAAACCTGGTCAACCATCTGTTTGAATCGCAATCCGACATGGTGGTCGGTTCACGCTTTCTCGGTGAGGGCAAATACAAGCAATCAATCAGCCGACTTGTGGGCATTGGAATCTTGAGCAGCTTGATTCGCGTGCTGAGCGGGTTGCCAGTCACCGATTGCACCAGCGGGTTTCGCGTTATCAATCGCCGGGTTATTCAGGCATTCGCGCATTGGTATCCCGATGATTATCCAGAACCGGAAGTGATTTTGCTGCTGCACCGCAGCGGTTTCAAAATTACCGAACTGGGGGTGAAAATGCGGCAGCGCCGGGCAGGCATGACCAGCATTCCCCTGATGCGTGGCCTGTTTTACGTGTTAAAGGTCACCACCGCGCTGCTCCTGGACATGGCCCGTGACCCGTGGCCGCGGGGCAAGGTAATCTCTCATGCACTTGCTCCTCAGGTTATTCATCCAGAGAAAGTGAACCCCCATGATTCGGAGTCTGATCCTGGTGATATTTGGCGGAACCCTGTTGTGGTTGGCGCTGCGCCGGCTCAGGCAATTCAAACTCAAGGAACGCTATACACTGCTGTTCCTGATGCTCGGCCTTCCGTTCCTGGTGCTGGCGGTCTGGCCACGGGGCGTTGAAATCCTGGCTCGCGTAACGCAGATCGAACAGCCCACGGTCATGCTGCTCGGCGTGTCGGTATTCCTCATTCTGATCGTGTTCGAATTGCTCACGATTGTCAGTGTGCAGGACCGCAAAATTACCACACTCGCGCAGATGGTCGGCATCCTGATGGAACACCAAAAGCTGGTGGATCGACAACATCATGGCATCACCCCCAAGGACGATCCAGGTGCCCCCACCGCCGAACGCGAATACGCGGGATAGTTTCCCAGGACAGGGTCGCGCGTGCGGAAAAGGCGACTCAGCAAAAGGGCGGTGCGCTTAGGCGGCTCCCTGCGTGTCAGCGGTCTTTGTTGCGGCACGGGCGGAAATTTCTTCTGTCACCCTGCTCACAAATTCTTCGAGCGTTACCGCGCCTTGATCGCCGAGCGTGCGATGTCTGACCGCCACTTTTCCCGCTGCGGCCTCCTGCTCACCAACGATCAGCATATACGGTACTTTCGCCATGGTGGCGACGCGGATTTTAGCCCCGATTTTGTCGGGGCCATCATGCAACTCTGAACGAATGCCCGCGGCTTTGAGTTCGTTCAGGACCCGGTTGGCATACTCGGTGAATTTTTCACTGATGCTCAGCACTGCTACCTGGACCGGCGCCAGCCAGGTGGGAAACGCACCGGCGAAGTGTTCGATCAGTACGCCGATAAACCGTTCCATCGAACCAAATGGCGCGCGATGAATCATCACCGGGCGATGCGGCTTGTTGTCCGCCCCGGTGTAACTGAGATCGAAGCGAACGGGCAGCTGGTAATCAACCTGAACCGTGCCAAGCTGCCATTCGCGACCGATGACATCCTTAATCACAAAGTCAATCTTCGGCCCGTAAAATGCAGCTTCGCCGGGTTCGGCCGTGAACGCGACGCCCAGTGAACTGGCCGCATCCTTACAGGCTTTCTCCGCCTTGTCCCACGATACAGGGTCACCAACATATTTAGCGCTGTCGGGGTCGCGCAGCCCAACGCGCACACGGTAATCATTCATGCCCAGCGTGCTGAGGACGATCTTGACCAATTCCAGGCATTTAAGCAGCTCGCCTGGCACTTGCTCTTCGGTGCAGAACAGATGCGCATCGTCCTGGGTGAATCCGCGCACGCGGGTCATGCCGCCCAGTTCGCCGGACTTTTCCCAGCGGTAAACCGTGCCGAATTCCGCCAGGCGGACAGGCAGGTCGCGGTAGCTGTGTTGATCGCTGGCATAGATGCGGATGTGGTGCGGGCAGTTCATTGGCTTGAGCAAATAGCCCTGGATGTCCCCTTTTTCCATGTGAGCGGACAGTTCGGCGCACCCGCAATTGTCCTTGGCCATCTGCTCATAGAATTCCCGATCGATCAACGGCGGAAACTGGCTTTCGCGATAATACGGAAAATGCCCGCTGGTCTTGTATAAATCCAGCCGACCGATGTGTGGTGTAAATACCTGCTTGTATCCCTGCCGCCGGAGATGTTCGCTGATGAAGTTCTGAAGTTGAATGCGCATTTCCGCGCCCGGGGTTTCCACAGCACCAGCCCCTGGCCCACCTGTTCATCAATCGTGAACAGGCCCAGCGCGGGGCCCAGCACGCGGTGGTCGCGTTTCTTTGCTTCCTCGAGATTTCTCGTGTGTTCCTCAAGCTGCTTTTTGTCGAAGAACGCGGTGCCATAAATGCGAGTGAGCTGCTCGCGATTGCTATCGCCGCGCCAATACGCGCCTGCAACGCTCAATAGTTTGAACGACTTGATTTTGCCGGTGGAGGGAAGGTGCGGCCCCCGACACAGATCCGTGAAATCCCCCTGGCGATAAATGCTCACCGTCGATTCGCCGGCCTTTTCCAGATCATCAATAATTTCATCTTTGAACCGCTGGCCCTGGGCATGAAGTAATTCCTTCGCCGCCACAGGGGTGACCTCCTCGCGCGAGAACGATTCATTCGCCGCGATGATTTTCTCCATCTCTTTCTCAACTTTGGGCAGGTCCTCGGCTGAGAATGAAACACCTTTGGGGAATTCGAAGTCGTAAAAGAATCCGCTGTCGATCACCGGACCGATGGTGTACTGAAGCTGCGCGCGTAAAGATGCCGCAATGCTTCAGCCAGCACGTGTGCTGTGCTGTGGCGAAGCACAGTTAAACCATCGGCATCTCGATCGGTAACAATCGCAACGGAATGGTTCCCCACCAGGGGATGCGACAAGTCCACAAGTTTGCCGTCCACGCGCCCTACCAGGGCGGCCTTGGCGAGCCCGCGGCCTATCGATTCGGCGAATTGATAAACAGTCGTTCCGTCGGGCACTTCTCGCACACTTGCATCGGGTAGGGTGATAGCCGCCATGTTTTCCTCGAAAGATTCCGTCCAACCGGCAAAACCAAAAACAAAACCGCCCGGCGTTCGAACCGGGCGGTCATCATCGCATTGATTGAATAGCGACGCTACACCACCCTGGATGTCCCAGGTGTCGTCGCACTGCTTGTAGCGGATATTGCCATCACTGAAATATAGGGCAGGATTAGAAGGCGGTCAAAATCCACCGAGAGAAAGCGGCTGGGGCTTCAATTTTTTGCAAACTGTAACGCCGCATATACTTTCAGATCAATCAGTTTGCCGGCCTGCGCCTGAGCATCGAGCCACTCGAGCAGCCCATCGACCGGGACTTCGTGCAGCGTAATCGACTCTCCACCATCGCCTTGGGCGGGACCGACTTTGTTCAATTGCCTGGCGATGAAAAGCGTCACCAATTCATCGGTCAACCCGGGTGAAACCGTGCCGCCGCCGACATAAGAAATACTGCCAGCTTCGTAGCCGGTTTCTTCCAGCAACTCTCTTCTGGCTGCTGCCTCCAATGTCTCGTGATGGTGATGTCCGTCCCCGGCAAGCCCGGCGGGCAACTCGATCACATTCGATTCCACAGGGGGTCGGTACTGCTCCACCAGCAGAATTTTATTCTCCGGCGTAATCGCGATGATCGTCACCACACCGGTTGCATTATGCCGGCTGACATATTCCCACTTGTCCCGCTGCATAAATCGCAGGAATTTTCCTTGCGCGAGAACCGTCGGACGATTACCGGTAGCCATTGTCTTACGATATCCCCGCCGATGCAGCTGTAAAGCGAAAAAAGGTATTGCTGAACCTGCCGTTATAAGACGGTCACGCAACTGTTCCATGGGGTCGGGGGGCTATATCGGAGTTCGCCGTGAACGATCCGCAGACATCAAAGCTGTAAACTAAACAGCGGCTACCGATAGCGTGGCGCGTTGACTGGCAATTGGTTGCAGTTGCACCGCTACCAGGGTCAGATCGTCGTCAAGCGCGCGGGTGCCGCGGAATTCGTCAACGGCATTCACGACGCGATCGAGCATGACCTGCGCTGATTCGCATCGGCCATCAAGCGCGCGGCGAAGACGTTCATCGCCGAAGCGGACGTATTGATGATCCGGGCATTCCACCACACCGTCGGTGTAGAGCAACAGGCTGGCGTCGGGGGTGAGCGCGTGCGTTTCGGTGACATACCGCGTGTCGCGGTCGACGCCGAGCACAAGTTGCGGTTCCAGTGTAAGCGGGTGAAACGATTCACCATCGGCCAGCAGTGGGGCGGGGTGGCCTGCGGTGGCAATCTGCAGTTTATTCCGCTTCAAGTCGAGGATCATGAGCAGCATGGTGACGAACTGGCCGTTGAAGACCTGAACACATAACTGGCGATTCACTTCTTCCAGGCATCGCCCGGGATCGCCGAGGCGCATCATTGTGTTGCGAACAAGCAACTGCGCCGTGGCCATCAGAAATGCGGCGGCCATTCCATGGCCGGTCACATCTCCCACGGCGACCACCATGCGACCGTCGGGCAATTCGAACCAGTTGTAAAAATCACCACTGATGTGGCTCGCCGGGCTGTTCACCGCTGCGATGTCCACGCGATCGTTGAGCGGGTGCGGATCGGGCAGCCATGCCAGCTGAATCTGCCGGGCCTGCGCGAGTTCCCGCGTTAAACTTTCGTGACGCAGACGCTCCAACCGCGATCGAGATCGGATCATCTGCACCGCGGTTGAAACCAGGATCGCAGTTACCGACAGCACAACAAAAATGCACCAGAGCAGGCGCGCGATGCATCAGTCGGGCGACCACCCCGTCAACGTCGTCTAATGAAGTGGTGACGAATAATTCCCACTGTTTGTTGGCAATCACCACCGGCCGGGCGGTGATCATCGCCGGGGCGAATCTCGCCGCACCGATCCGGAAACTGTGGGCCAACTCCGTTGTGCCGCTGGCGTGCTGTCGAATGTATTGCGTCGCCAGCGCCTGTAATTGCCGGTCGGCCATGTTGGTCACGGAGATGCCGACCAGGTCCGGCCTGGATGCAGCCATCGCCGTGCCCGCTTCATCCACCAACCAGGCCCCGTTGGCTGGGTCATCATTCAACGGTTGCAGGAATTGCTGCTCGACCGCCCGAATCGGCACCACCGCAACCAGATCCCTGCCGCGCGTCATGGGGATGCAGACCAGATTTTCGCCGACACCATTATAATTGTCGAAATGATTGAACGACGGCTCTTTCAGCTGGTCGATCCAACGGCGGTTCTGCCGCAGAATGCTCATCAGGTTCAGCCGTGTATCGTTAGTGCCTATCAAATGCACGTCCGGGGGCAATGCCGGCGAACCAGTGTCGGCTGGGGGCGGGGGCGGAACATAGCGATGGTTGTCCTGCGTCAGGCGGGAATTGGTCTGATGATCGATCGAAAAAAGCAGCGATACCCGGCCGTCTAATTGCTTCCACATGACCTGCCCGATGATCGGCGCTCGACTTCCCAGCGCGCGGTCATTGGCCCGTTGCAACAAGGTCTGAGCGGGACGGTCAATCGCGGGCACAGCCGGATCAGTCTGCTCGTTTTCCGCACGATGCACCAGATCCAGATCGTTCAAAATCGACTGGTAATGACTTTGAATGCCACTGGTGGTCTCCTTAGCCAGCAGCTTCTGACGCTCCTCCGCCTGGGCGATCATCTGCTCGCGCGTCCGGGTATAAATTTCACGCGCCGCCTCGGCAACCGTGGCCAGCACGATAATCAGCAGCGCCAGATGGATCGCAAGGATCCGGCGGGCAAAACGTTTGGCGTTCACATCCATGGCGGGGCAATCGTAACCGTCGGCGACTTTGATTTGAACGTGCGCGGAAACGGATTATTCGAATGAATCCCGCAGCGATGTGTCGGCGTCTTTCAGACGCTCCTGATTCCCATTTACCTCAACCCGCTTTGCAACCAGCATTTTTAAACCATCAAGATCCTGGTCATCACCCACCGCGAGCACCGCGGCGATGCGACCGTCACCGGCGATTCCAATCTCCGCAAAATTCGCCGTGTCACCGGCCGTTGAACCGCGCACGATTCGTCGATCGACAAGCCGGGGTTCCCCAAAAACAGTGGCGGTGAGACTCAATACCCGGGTTGTATAGCTGTTAACCACATCATAACGTGCATCGCCGCCCGCCATGTTCGTGCCGGCCAGATCGCCGGAGAAGACGGCATTTGCGTGGTTATCGATAATACGATGCTTGCCGAACAGCGGATCGAAAACCGCGGCACAATCACCGGCGGCATAAACGTGTTCATCTATCGTTTGGCAATGATCGTTGACGAGAATGGCTTTTTCCGCAGGCAGGGGTGTATTGCGAAGTAAATCGCGATTTGCGACCGCGCCGACCGCCGCCACTGCGAAATCGCACAAGATCGATTGGCCGTCATTCAGCACCACCCGCTGCACGCGGCCATCTCCTTCCAGGGCAACGGCGCGTCGACCGTTGAAGACCTCAATGCCATGGCGTTGCAAATAGCGCGTTACAAACCGCCCGGCGGGATCACCGGCAAATCGATGCCAGGGGTGTTCCGGGCCCGTAATCAGATGAACCGCCAGACCCATTGAAGTGATCGTCCCGGCCAGTTCGACGCCCAGCACACCACCACCGATGACCGCCACCTGCCCGCGTCCGTTTGCGTGCGTGCGCCCTTCGGCGCGGGCCTGATCAATGGCATGTCCAATCCGCTCCACATCGTCCAGCGTGCGGACATAAAACAAATTGGGAAGCGTCGCGCCGGGAATTGCAAGCCGCGTTGCAGAGCAACCCGTTGCCAGAAGAAGCCGGTCGTAGGAAATATCCCGGCCGTTGTCCAGCGTGACCGCGCATCGCGCGGTATCGAGGTGTGCGACACGCCGCCCGGTATGCAGATCCACACTGTTCTGAGCAAACCACCCGTCAGGAACGGTAAACAGATCATTATGCGTTGCCGAGCGATCCAGATACGCCTTGCTCAACGGAGACCGGTTGTAAGGACGATTGATTTCCTGCCCGATCATCAACACCGGGCTGACCGGATCGAGCCGGCGGATTGCCATCGCCGCGGCACTTGAAGCGACACCACCACCGGCAAGCAGATACTTCACATGCAGATGACTCATCGACTAACGACCTCCGACTCCTCGGTTGTCCTGGCAATGATAATACCCCAAAGCAAGGGGAACTGTTCACCTGAGAAATTCCCCCAGGACACCGATCGAAAATGGACAAAATCAACGACGGACCGGGCGGGCAGGCGGTAGAATTTGCCGTGTCATCTCCACAACAGGTTAATTCCCGGTTATAACCCGCCGCACACCTTTTCTAGGAGACGACATGGGATTGACTCGGGAACAAATCGGACAAGCGACCTGCAAAAAACTGAATGCCGCCGCGGGCACTTTAAAAAACAGCAAGGCATTCATCGGCCTGGATGGTTTTGTCGACGAAATCATCGCGGTGGTCGATAAGCGGCATTCTTTCAACGAATACGAGCCTGTCAAAACCATCGCCGAGTTCGGTCAAAAGGTGCTCAATGCTTCGGGGCAGTCCAGCAATTACGAATTGGTTCCGCGTCAAATGAAACTGGGTGGCAACGGCCCGATCATGGCAAACGCGCTGGCGAGTTTCGGGGCCTCGGTGACGTACCTGGGAAGCCTCGGTTTTCCCGCGCTGCATCCGGTGTTTCAGGAGATGGCCGCACAGGCAAAGCTCATCAGCATTGCCGAGCCGGGCCATACCGACGCTCTTGAGTTCGAAGACGGCAAGCTGATGCTCGGCAAAATCACCTCCTTAAGCGATGTCAGCTGGGCCAACATTCTGGATCGCGTGGGCCTGAAGGAATTAACCTCCATGATGGATGCTGCCGACCTCGTCGGTTTTGTGAACTGGACGATGCTTCCCTACATGAGCGACATCTGGGAGAAGTTGAAGACGCAGGTGGTTCCGGCCATATCCAAAAAGCCGCGAAAATTTTTCGTCGACCTTGCTGATCCAGAGAAGCGAACGCATAAAGACATCGGTGCCGCGCTTGCAATTCTCTCTCAGTTTCAAAGCAGCTTTGATGTAATCCTCGGATTGAACCTCAAAGAAGCAAGCACGATCCTCGAAGTGCTGGGCCTGCCGGCGGCGAGCGATCCTGAAGCGATGATTGAATCGACCGCCCGACAGATTCAGTCAACTTTGAAGATCTATTGCTGCGTCGTGCATCCACGCAGCGGCGCTGCCGCCGCTACCGCTGCCTCCAGTGCCAGGTTTTTTGGTCCATTCGTCAAGCAGCCGCGCATCAGCACCGGTGCCGGTGACCATTTCAACGCAGGTTTTGCCCTCGGACAGGTGCTCGGGTTTAATCTGGAAGAAAGCCTCTGCTGCGGTGTAGGCACCAGCGGATACTACGTCCGCAGCGGAATCAGCCCCAGCGCCGCACACCTGGCTGAGTTTGTGGAAACACTTCCGCCGCCGCAGTGAACTGAGAGCTGCCGGCAATTATGTTGACAGGAACCCTGCAGATGGCGGCGCAAGTTGAGCGTCATTTCTCTGCAGAGATCACCAGGATGTCCCCGTTGCTGAAAAAGGCCTCGGGGTTGCCCTGGTTGTCCACACCGAATCCGTAAAGGTTTGCTGTCGGAACAACACCCGCCGGGTCATATTTGAAAGCAGAGATCGGCCCACCAGTTGATGGTGTATAAAACAGCCGACCAATGGTGCCGCCGGCGGCGCCGCCCAGATCGCCGAAAAGATACAAGCCGTTCAGCGGAGAAGCAGTTGCGCTGCGATCAACAACACCACCGATGATCGCTTCGCCGTCGGCGTGCGTGTATTCCGCGATAGGCGTGTTGAACGTAAATCCCGCCGGGGCGGTTCGCCCGGTGTCGAACTGGTTGTTTCGCGTTCCCTCGTAGTAAGGCCAGCCATCATTTCCGCCGCGTGTGACGACATCCACAGACTCGATGGCTCCCTGTCCCACATTGCCGACGTAAAGTGATCCGGTCGCGGGATCAAAGCTCATTCGATATGGATTGCGCAATCCCACTGCATAGATCTCCGGCAGACCACCACCGCTGCTGAAGGGGTTGGAGGCGGGAATGGAATATTCACCATTAGCGCCGATGGCAAACCCCGCCCCGGCTGCGGGGTCGGGATTAATTCTTAGAATTTTCCCGAAGACCACCGTGGGATCCTGCGCATTGCCGGTGAGATTGGTATGGCCGTCGGTTGAATCATTAGCGCTGATTTCGTCATTAGCGCCGCCGCCGTCACCCAGGCCGATGTAGAGATTTCCATCAGGCCCGAATCGAAGCGATCCTCCCTGGTGATTCGTTTGAGGGTGATCGATGCGCATCAATACGCGCGAATTGCCGCTGACTGTGGTCGACGTCAGGAGACGTCATCGACCACTCGCGAATCACAATCTGGTTATTAGGAAACACGCGCGTGGTGGGGAACATCTCAGGACTGCTGAAATCCGCCGCCGCTCCGTCCGGGCTGAATACCTCGGTGTCAAAGGTATAAAATTTCCCAAAACCAAAGGTGCCCGGCTGGCTGAAAGTCGGGCTGAACGCGATATCGAGCAAGCCTCCCTCGCCACCGGTATAAAGGGGGATCCCCGCACTGGTAAGATTCAGCAGCGGTGTCGGTGACAATGCACCGTTGCTTAAGATCAGAACATCGCCATTCGCGCGGAGACAAATTGATGATCCAACACACCCGGCGCGGTCACAATATCCTGGGGTGTACCGTCCGCAGCGGGCACTGTCGCCAGGCGGGATAATTTAATAGTCATCGTGCCAACTGTGCCAACCACCACAGGTGCCCGGCTTATCGCAGCGGCACTCACTGCTTCATTATTCCCCAGTGTTGTTTCAGCAAAAGTATTTCCGGGATCGACATTCGCCACGATGAAATAGGGCCCGCCTGTTGTAGGCAGCATGACCGGCAGGCTCAGGATGATCTTGCGACCCGCGCCAATCGCAACATGGCGACTGTCAATACCCAGGTCCAGACTATTGGTATCGATCGCGCGAGTGGTCGATGCCTGCAGATCAATCATCAGCGGACCAATAGCCGCGGTATTACCGTTGTTTTCAACAATCACCCGCACGACCGTGCTTCGACTGATCCGGGCGGTAGTCGGCACGATTAACTTTACCGGTGCCAGATCGACCGTCGGCGGAACAACGGTGATCGTCCCCACCGAGGCAGCACGCGCGATGTCGCCTGCCGAGTCGGTCACTTCTACGAGGATGAATAACGCGCCGGTCTGTTGTGCGGGTAATCTGCGAATAGCCAGTGCGATCGTAACGCGATGACCGGGTTTTATATTTAAGGAGCGCGTCACGTCCGCTGCGATTGGCCCGGCGGCGCTGCCGCCGGGATCGCTTGATAGTTTCAGCGCGATCTGGGTTTTGCCTGCAATGGGGGTCGCGCCCGTGTTGGTAATCCGCACGTATTGCACGAGCGGGCGAATGCTATGGCCCGCGACGAGCGAAGCGCCGGGCAGTCGGCCCAGCAGGGTTACTTCACTGTTAATAATAGCCGGCGATACGCTGAAAAAGGTGCGCGGTTCAAGCGGTTCGATCATCCCGTATATTA
This sequence comes from uncultured Phycisphaerales bacterium, assembly GCA_963792535.1. Taxonomy (GTDB): domain Bacteria; phylum Planctomycetota; class Phycisphaerae; order Tepidisphaerales; family Tepidisphaeraceae; genus CBDAQA01. Next base: position 2,600 of record CAWBWQ010000002.1, on the reverse strand, counting down.
TTCCAGCCTCTTCCCGTCAGACCAATGCAAAATGCATCAGATTTATCTCCTGTCGATAACCCGCTATAAAGCGGACATGTCCACCAAGCCACGCATTTTGACCGGGGATACGCCAACGGGAAAACTTCACATCGGTCACTACGTCGGCAGCGTCGAAAACCGCCTGGCGCTGCAGGATCAATATGACTGTTTTTTTCTGATCGCTAACAAGCACGCGTTCACAACGCGAGCAGAAAAACCCGATGAAATCCGCCAGAGCGTGCTCGACCTGGCGACCGATTATCTGGCTGTCGGCATTGATCCCAATCGCAGGCGATGTTCATCCAAAGCGAAGTGCCCGCCATTGATGAGCTGACTTTCTTTTTTGCCATGCTGCTCCCTTTCAATCGGGTGATGCGCAATCCGACACTGAAGGACGAAATTCGCGACAAGCAGCTGGGTGAAAATTATTCATTCGGGTTTCCGATGTACGCCGTGGGCCAGTGCGCCGACATCCTGGCATTTCGGCCTGAACTCGTACCCGTCGGCGAAGACCAGTTGCCTCACCTGGAGATGACCCGCGAAGTTGCCCGGCGCTTTAACCAGATCTACTGCGGTGTGAATCCGCAGACCGACGACAAAGACTACCTCAAAGCCGGCGGAATCCTGCCGGTAATCGAACCCAGGCTGGGCCGCGTCAAGCGACTCGTCGGCACCGGAGCGCCCGGCGAACACGGCGAATTACTGAAGATGAGCAAGTCGCTGAACAATGCGATTTTTCTCTCCGACGACGCCGATGTGATTCAGAAAAAAGTCATGGGAATGTATACCGACCCCAAGCGTCTCCGCGTCACAGATCCCGGCGAAACCGACCCCGCCCGCAATCCCCTCTGGGCCTTTCAGGAAACGTTCAATCCAGATATCGCCTGGGTCGATGAGCATCGCGAGATGTATAAAGCCGGAAAAGTAGGCGACGTGGTCATCAAGAAAAAATTGATCGAAGTGCTGAACACCATCATCGAGCCGATCCGCACGAAAAGAAAACATTTCGAGGCGCGGCCCGACGACGTGCTCGACGCCCTGCGCGAAGGAACCCGGCGCCAACGCCGTAGCGGAGGAAACACTGGCGCTGACAAAAAAAGCAATGCGCCAGGATTATTTTTCCCGCGTCCTGACGATCGGTTAACGCGAAGCGCACTGAAGGCCGCGGTATCTCTATCTGATTGATTTCCTTAGGTGCTCAAACCACTTGATGTGTCAGCGTGTGGAGCCTCACGAGGCAAGCTATACAGTCTGCTGACTTTTAAATTGCGGCCGAGGGGTCTCATTCCACATCAATTTCCTAAGTTACAGGGCTATGGGTCGTTGGTTAGGCTGACTCGATACGAGCAGATTGCTTAGATTTGTCCGAATTGAATTCCGAGCTGCTTCGAAGGAGCATCCACATGGAAATCAAGTGCGTAGGTTCGCAGGCATCAGTCAAAGGTCCAGCGGATTGGTTTACCGGCACTGTTCGAATCGATCCGCTATTTGACCGCTCTGATCCGGCCCGCGTCAGTGGTGCGAGCGTGACGTTCGAGCCGGGCGCACGCACCGCGTGGCACACGCATCCGCTCGGTCAGACGCTCGTTGTCACTTCGGGCTGCGGTTGGGTACAGCGTGAGGGCGGGCCGATCGAGGAAATTCACCCCGGCGACGTGGTGTGGTTTCCACCGGATGAGAAACATTGGCATGGGCGAACCGCAACCACCGCGATGACGCACATCGCCGTCCAGGAAAAGCTCAACAGCAACGCCGTCCATTGGATGGAGAAGGTCACCGACCTGCAGTACCAGAAGTAATGATGAGCGCTCGACCCGCCTGCGTCTGCCTGCGAGCAGGCGTCTGAGGTGTTTACTCGTCTGGCATTCTACGCGGGCTGTATGCCCAACTTCATCGGGCGACTTCAGCCAAGAAACACGAGCAGCAGAAACCAGCACTCGCGGAGCAGATCACCTATCCCGCGCAAGCCTGCTCGGCTACAGCGGGGTGTTAGTATCGGTCCGCTTTAGGGGCGGTGAGCTCCCAAGTCTGGAGAAGAAGTTTTTTATGTACTTGTTAAAGGAGTGACACTGACGGAAACGAAGAGAGGGAAATACGGTTAAAACTTTTCGTTGCGGGTGTCGCAGAAAGCTCGGAGATGTTCAGCACTTGGTAAGACGCCAAGCTGCGGGAATCGTTTTGAGGCACACAATCAGGCTGCCTCTTGCCGGATCAACCGGGAGGCGCGAGTCAAACCATGTCGCGCATGATCGCGGCCATCTCTGATTTGTCCGGTCCGGCCGGCCCTGCGTTAGTGAGTGCTTCGGCGACCTCGCGAAAATATTCCGGCCCTATCTCGGCGGGGGATATAACGCACAGCACTTTGGCGTCCGCTGTTGCATTATTGTCAAAGCGATGGACAGAGCCCCGAGGGATGCACAGTGCTTCACCCGGACCTACGTCACAAGGCTTACCATTGACGGTCCACGTGAGCACGCCTGCGATGCCGTAAATGGTTTCTTCGTAGTGATCATGGCTGTGGGCCGGGCCTGGCAGCTGCCGCCAGCCGGAACGTGCAGTTCAAAGACCGCGACGCTGTG
>CAWBWQ010000001.1:0-699698 GCA_963792535.1 uncultured Phycisphaerales bacterium | reverse complement strand
AGCGAATGGGCCGACCACCAGCGAGCGTATACGGGGTGGGACAACGCCACCGAGAAGCTCAACCGCCCACTCGATTCGGTCTCGTTCGGCGCCGTCCCATCAACTCAAGCAGGCTGCCTATCCACGAGCCTTGGAACTGGCCGGGATCGCCCCCTTAGCGACCCGTCCCCGTCAGCCTGCCCCGGGTGGGAGGCGCGCCGGGCGGGCTGGGGAGCGGCCGTCAGGGGACGCCGCCATCCGTACCCGGCCATTCACACCAAAGGAGATAAATCATGGCCAGCTACAACCACGTGATCCTGATGGGCCACCTGACCCGCGACCCCGAATCGGGACGCTGCCCAACTCGCCAACCCATTTTGCGATTTCGCGCTTGCGGTCAACCGCAAATGGAAAGACGCCGACGGATCCGACCGCGAGGAAGTGTTGTTCGTCGATTGCACCGCCTACGGCAAAACCGGCGAAACGCTCGCCCAGTTCCTCCGCAAGGGCCGACCTGATCCACGTCGAAGGTCGCTTACGCTTGGATCGGTGGGAACAGGAGGACGGCCAGCAGCGCAGCAAGATCCGCGTGGTTGTCGAGCAATTCCGCTTTGTGGACCGCATCCAGGCAACCAAAAGCAAGCTTCAAAGCCCCTGCCCCCCCGCCCCGATCCCGAACCGCTCACGCGGCTTTGAGTGCGGCCGATGCCTGCCGGGCGGCGAAGATTCGTTGACGTTTCGCAATTCCATTCCTTCAACCATTTACTCATAATGAGGTTTTCTATGTCACGCCATGTTCTCATGTCCAGTGACGTTCAGATTTCCGTTCCGTTGTCCAAGCTGATTCCGAGCAAGCGGAATCCCCGCCGCGTGAAGCCCGAGCGGGATGCCCACCGCCGACTGGTCGCGTCGATCCGGGCGTTGGCCTGATCGAACCGCTGGTGGTTCGGGCCGACGACCAAGCCCGGTAGCTTCCGCATGATCGCCGGCAACCGCCGCCTGGCCGCCCTGCGCGACGTATACAAGGATGCGGCCAGACCGCCGAAAGTGCCGTGCGTCCTCGCGCCGTGGACGACGACACCGCCGACGCCTTGGCCCTGGCCGAAAACTTCGTCCGCGAGCCGATGCACCCGCTGGACGAAGCCGATGCCTTCGCCCACTGGCGCGCGAAGAAGCCAAAGGCGTCGAATCCATCGCCGCCGAGTTTGGCGTCAGCCAGCCCTATGTTCGCCAGCGGATGAAGCTGGCGACGCTGGCCGACCGGTGAAAGCCGCCTACCGCCAGGGCGGAATCGACACCGCACCGCCGAGGCGTTCGCTTCCGTTCCGCCCGATCGGCAAGCGGAAGTCTGGCAGGAAGTCGGCGGCAATCCGCAGCATGCGCAGCACGTCCGCAACGTCATCGCCCATGCGTGGATCGACGCCAACCGCCACGTTCGACGTGTCCAAGCTCCCCGAATGGGGCCGTCAGCCGCGACCTGTTCACCGAGCGCGTGCTGGTGGAACGCAAGGCGTTCATGGAAGCCCAGGCCGAGGCGTTTTTGACCGAGCGGCAAAAGCTGATTGAAGACGGTTGGGCCGAAGTGGTCGTCGGCCCGCAGGCCGATGTTCAGGATCGGCTTTAGTCCATGGCCGAAGCCCAGCAGGAATACGACCAGCGACCACCGCCAAACTCGAAAAACTGGCCGACAAACGGAGCAAGCTGGAAGCCAAGATCGAGGAATTGGAATCCGGACCAGGCGAGTTTAGCGAGGCCGAGCAGAAGGCTATCGAGGCCGTTCAAACCAAGCTGGAAGCGCTGGACGACGAGGAGCAAACCTTGACCAAAGATGCCGAGGTTCACTACGCCGAAGCGACCAAGGCCGTCGGCACGGCGTTCCTTTTTCTTGACCCGGATGGCCGGGTTCGGCGGGAGTACCGCATCCCCCGCAGCCGTCGCCGGCATCGGGCAATGGCGAACGGTGGCAACGGATCACGCCGGCGATGGTCAGACCGAAGCACCGAAGCCGCCGACATCGGACGACTTGAGCGAAGGTCAGCTTGCCAACCTTCACCCATCAGGCCCTTGCGGTGCGCGAGGCGCTGCTGGCGACCATGCCCGCCGCAAGCGGGTCTTGGCGCTGATCCTGCATGAGAAGGTGCGCAGCGAAACGCTCGCGATCCGGCATGACGCCAACGGCACGACGCTTCACGCCGACCACGCCGAAGGATTCACGTCGGCGGCGTTGGTAAGCTGCGGGAGAAGCGGTCGGAACTGGACCCGTTGCACGACCAGCATTACGTCGAGGACGACGCCGCCTACGACGCGATTCAAGGGATTGTCCGACGGGAAGCTGGACGGTTCTGATCGACCTTCTGACGGTCGAATGCGTGACGGCTCACCTGCAACGCAAGACCGCTTGGTCTGGCGTCTGGCCGAGGAATTGGGCGTGGAAGTGCGCCGCTACTGGCGTCCCGATGAGCGGTGGCTGTCGGGATACCAGAAGATTCAGTTGGCCCACCTGATCGGCGAGTTGCGCGGTCCGGTGTACGCCAGAGCCGCCGAGAATAAGAAGAACGGAGCTGGTTTCGGAACTCGCCAAGCTCTTCGCCGACGCCGCCGAAGGCCGCTTGGAGGATGCCAAGCTGCCGGAAGGTCAACGAATGGCTGCCGTCCAACCTGCGGGATGAGCCGAAGCTGACGCCAGGAACAGGCATCAGCGGCATAAGCAACGTCAAGATCGAAACAAAGAAGCCGGATCGGGCATTCCTGATCCGGCTTCTTTGTTGATTTGTGCCAACGCGATTGTCATTGCCCGATTCATTCCCAATTATTCCCAGGGTGAGGTTGCGCACCACCGGGTAGCGGACCACCCACTGAGAACCTTCGGCAATGGCCCGCCAATGGCCTCCACGCTGCGCAATCCGCAGCCAGGTGTACTGCCACAGGGCGACTTGAATGGCGAACAAGAAGGTCGCACCGATCGGGATCAACAGGTAGAGCTCGCTCGTCATGGTCTGCCCCTCGTCGAACCCCACAGGCCAAAGGGCGAACACGACCAAGACCTCCGCGGTGCAGACCAAGACCACGGCCAGGCGTGCCAGTTGCAGCACGCAAGCAAGAACAGGAAACCAAACTGTCAGCGATCCATCGCAGCATGTGCGTCATTTTCTCCTTTGCAAGCTTCCATTGTCCAGAGCTTCGCTCTGACAGTGCGTGATACTTGCATATTCTACCGTTAGTCGCTTTTTTCTTTCCCCTCCTTTCTTTCTGTTCTTCCCCGTTTTTTTCCATGCCTTTCATTCTGGCCCGACCGATTTCTGTCTGGCTGGACTCAATTTAATCTGGCCAGATTTGACGTTCGGAATTGTTTGGTATAATTGGTTTAGTTCAATTCGATAGATTTAACTATATTTTTGTCTTTAAGAAGGGAAGGCAAGATAAAAGGATGTGTGAGTGGTTGGTGTATCTCATTTGCTGAGCCGAACTTACGGCGCTGACATGACACGCAAGGTATGACGAAACGCTGACGTGAGTTTTTGGCTTCTAAAAGCGAAAGGAAACGACATGCACGAATTCTGCACGAGACTCTGCCAGAAAAGTTGAACCGGATCGCGTTGGGAAGATGCACGGCCGCGCCGCGAGCTGAGCGTTCGGGCAGTTCGCCCGCCGGCTGCGCGGCTTCCGGGGCAAGTCCGGGCACGTTGGCCCGCAGTCTTCGGTGGTCGGCGGCTGCAGCGTGTGATCGTCAAGACGCATGTTGCGCGGCATAAGCCGGGCAAAGCCAAGGGCAGCCTGACGCGCCATGCCAGCTACCTGGGACGCGACCGCGCCAGCGTCGACGGCAAGCCGGGCGTGTTCTATGACGCCGCCCCAACAGGGCCTGGATGCCAAGGAGGTGACCGCACTTGGGTACCGGACCGGCATCATTTTCGGATCATTATCTCCCCCGAACGCGGCGGGGACATCCCGGATATGACCGACTTATGTGCGCGACGTGATGCAGCGCGTGGAGAAGGATTTGACGGCCGCCGGTGTAGTCGAGCCGGGAACGAAACTCCAATGGATCGCGATCAATCACCACAACACCGATAACCCGCATGCGCATGTCGTGCTGCGGGGGAAGCTGGAAGACGGGCGAGATTGGTGATCCCGCGCGCTATTTGGCGCATGGCATGCGCAACCGGGCCGCCGAAGTGGCGACGGAACTGCTGGGAGAGCGGACGGTGGAACAGGCCCGGGAAGCACGGCTCAAGGAGGTGGAAGCCGAGCGGTTCACGTCGCTGGACCGGATGATTGAGCGCCACGTGGAGCCTCATGGGGAGCGGGATGGCGAGAACAGACGGATCGATTTGTCACCCGCCAAGCCGATCGGATTCGGCGCGGATGACCGGCAACTGGCACTGGCCCGGCTGCAATTTCTGGAGGGGATTGGGCTGGCGCAGAAGGAGAAGGGAACGTATTGGTCGGTGGACGAGACGTTTGGCCAGTCGCTGCGCGAGCTGGGCGCGCGCAACGACATCATCAAACAACTCTACAGCCAGCTTGGCAACGAATCGGGACGGGTGCAACGCATGACCGGTGGCGCGGAAGTCTCGGCGCCGGTTGCCGGGGTCGTCATCGCCAAAGACCGTGCCGACGAACTGGAAGATGATCGCTTCATCGTGGTTCGCGACGCAACGGGCAGGCGCATTATGGACGGGTCAGAGACACCCCGGCGTATCGCGATTTGCATGTCGGCTCGGTTGCCGAACTGGGCGCGGGGACGCAATGGCGGCAGGAAGTGGCCGAAAGATCGGCGCCGTTGCGAGTCTACCGGCGTGTATTCGGCGCAGGCCCACGAGTCGTATTTGCCCAATCGAAGCCGGAACTACCGATCGGGAGATCGCCTCGGCGATTCGGGCCGCACACTCCCGGCTGGCGTTCGTCGCCGGATTTGACGGGTCGGGTGTTCGGGCTTGGAGTCAGGTGAGTATTCAATCGACGCCAACCAATACACCCGGTTCTTTCAACGGGGCGGTTCCCGTACGGACGTGCGGGTGATCGCTGAACATTCTCTTGACCGTCAAATCGAGGCGCACGCCGTGACATGGCTGGACCGCCAGGCGTTCAGCGATCGTCCCGATGTGCGCACAACGGAACATCCGGCGGTGCAGGAAGCCATTGAAAAGCGACAAGTCTGGCTTATTCGTAACGGGTATGCGCAGCGGTGTGGAGTCCACTGGCGCGGTTGACCTGAGCCCCAATGCTTACGCGAGCTCGCGGCGGAGGAGCAGGCCGACGTTGCCGGCCGACTGGCCGGAAAGTTCGGCTTGCCGGTGACCGAGTTGCCCCAGGGCGGCACGGTGTCTGGCGAATACGGTGGGACTGAGACGCTGCATTCCGGCAAGCTGGCGGTTGTCGTCACCGATGAAAACGTCTTTGTGTCCCCGGTTTCGCGGACGCCGAATATCGATGCCGGCAGTCCGGTTGAACTGCAACGCACGTCCGCCGCCAATTCCACCATCGAAATGACAGCCGTCCAATCAGCGGATCGCGATGCAGGCGCTTCGCTCGACGGCCCGGGAGGTGACTGATGAACGCGAGAAACACGATCATTGCGTACTTGTTGGTTTTGCTGGCTGGCCTGATCGCCGCCACGCAATGGGTGGGTTACCGATTGGACTATCACCCCGACCTTGGCGGCTTTCGAATCGCCGGACAGGTGATTTACCCGCCGTGGGCGATCTTCGCATGGGCACGGGACTTCGGAGCGAACATCCCGCGCACGCTCAATGAAGGATACGCCATCATCGGCAAGCATTCATTCTGGCCACGCTTATGTTGGTTGCAGGCCGCCGATTGCGCCGCCGCATCCCGGTGCGCGAGATCGGCAAGGACCGGTGGGCCAGCAAATCCGACATGAAGCGGGCCGGATTGTTGACCGGACAAGGAACCGTCCTGGGATGCGCCACAACCGCTACCTGACCTACGACGGGCCGGAACATCAGTTGGTATCCGGGGCGAGCCGATCGGGCAAAGGCGTCGGTCACGTCATCCCGACCTTGTTGAACTGGAACGGAAGCGTGCTGGCGTATGACGTGAAGAATGAATTGTGGGACGTTACTGCCGGCCTGCGCTCGCGACATGGGCTACTGCGCGTTCTTCAACCCGACCAAGCACGACAGCGCCCGATTCAATCCCCTTTTTGAAATCCGCAAAGGCGACAATGAGATCCGCGACACGCAGAACATTGTGGAGATGCTCGTCAACCCGACCGGCGCGAAGCACACGATGGACATCTGGGACCAGCAGGCCAGTCAGTTCCTGGTGGCGCTGATTCTCCATGTGCTCTACACGGAACCGGATGGGCAAAAGAATCTGGCGACAGTCCGCATGCGCCTGCTCGACTTCAAGAACACCGCCAAGGCGATGATCCGCACGCCACACCGGTTCAACCCGCAGACCGGAGCACCGGAGCTGCATCCCGAAGTGGCCCTCGTGGCCAGAGAACTGCGCCGCCAGCCGGAGAAGTTCCAGGCGAGCGTGTGCGGCACCGCGGCGGCCTATTTGACCCTGTGGGCGGACACCATCATCGCCCGCAACACGTCAACCAGCGACTTTCGCCTCAGCGATCTGGTTTGCGCGGACAAGCCGATGACCCTTTACCTCCAGCCGCCGCCATCGGATGCGCCGCGACTGCGCCCGCTGGTGCGCCTGATGATCAATCAGACCTGCCGGGCGTTGATGGAACATCTGGACCGGGACAGCTTGGGCAGACCAAAAAAACGCCGCCTGCTGCTGTCGCTGGATGAGTTCCCGACGCTGGGCAGGTTGGATTTCTTCACCATGAATCTGCGGCAGATGGCCGGGTATGGCATCAAAGCCCACCTGATCGTCCAGTCATTCAATGACATCGTGGAGCAGTACGGGCCGAACAACACGATTCTGGACAACTGCCACATCCTCACGGCCTTTGCCGCCGCAGATACCGTCACCTGTCAGCGCATCAGCCAGATGACCGGCACCGTCACAGAATACCGGGAGAGCTATTCACAGGCGGCCCGTGGCATAGGAGCTCGAACGGTCAGCCAGAGCGAACAGGTTCGGCCGCTGCTGTCGCCGGGCGATGTGCGCGAGCTTCCGGTGGAAGATGAATTGATTTTCGTCACCGGGTTCAAACCGATGCGCGTGAAGAAAGCCCGCTATTACGCGGACCCGCTTTTTATGAAGCGCGTTATTTCGCCGCCAAGTCAGTCGCAACGATTGAATCTTCCGGATCGACCAAGCTTGGAATGGTTGCGCGAGCGGGCGAAGGGACCGGAATTGCCGCTCCCACGCGAGCGTGCGCCTGCCGGCGGCGCCGTCCCGCCACAATCGCAGGCCGACGATGAGGAAGAATCGGAAAACGATATGTGGCCTGACGGCCACGTTACCGACGTGTGAAATCAGACGGCACGGACAGAACTGAATTGCCATGCAAAAGGTGCGATTCACATTGTGGATGGACGAGGACGTGCTGAAGGCGGCCAAGGTGCGCGCCAGCGAATCCGGCGTGACACCTTCACGCGTGATCGCCGACGCAGCGCGTACGATTCTGATCGACAATCCCCAAAACGCCGAAGCTCGCGTTCTACAGGCTGTTGAGCGGGTCTTTCGCTCATCCAACGGATGGACCGACGACGGGGCTATGACCAGCAGGTGTTGAAGGAAATGGTCGGGCTGATGGTGCAGTCATTCTTCAACCACACCCCGGCTATTCCGGACCACGACAAGAAGGCCGCTTTGCACAGCGGCAAGGCGCGGTTCAATCGATTTTTGGACACGCTGGCCACCAATCTTCGGTCCGGCCAGTCCATCACCAACGATATACCCGCAGCAGACACAGAGAATATGGGTCCACTGGAACCCACCCAGCAGCGCCGCCGGATCGAACGGCGATTCACCGGGCCGTTCTCACACCGATGAGCCGACCGGCCCATTCATACGAAAGACGAATCAGCCAGAAGCGGCGAAAACAGCAGAACATCCGCCGGAAACAACGCCGTCCGACAGCAACGGTTCGCGATGGAATCTATTCGGGTTTAAGGAGTCATAAAATGTCGAAACAAAACGATTCTCGCACACAACCATCATCCGTCCGCACTCGCCAGACGGAGAGTTTGTATCACGCGCTGGGCCACTGGTGTCCGACGCGCTTTCACGCCCTGACGTGGTCGAAGTGATGGCCAATCCGGATGGAAGCCTGTGGGTCGATCGAGCCGGCGTCGGACGCGAGAAAGTCGGCCAGATAGAACAGTCCGCGGCGGAAACGACAATCCGGCTACTGGCCAGCCACATGGGTGAAACCGTAACGCCTGACCGTCCCGCCGTTGCCGGTGTTTTGCCGCGTAGCGGCGAGCGTTTCCAAGGCCTGCTGCCACCCTTGGCCGACCGGCCCGTGTTCACGATTCGGAAGCGTGCATCCGTTGTTTTCACGCTCGATGATTACGTCGCCAAGGGAATCCTGCCGGCGGCCGGCGCCGAAATAATTCGCCGTGCCGTTGTTGATCGTAAGAATATTTTGGTGGCAGGCGGCACTGGCTCAGGAAAAACCACGCTGGTCAACGCAATCCTGGCCGAGCCGCCGTTCAAGAGCGATCGCATCGTTCTCATCGAAGACACGAAAGAGCTTCAATGCCCGGCGGATGACAGGGTCGAGTTATTGACCAAAAGCACCGAGCCGAGAGTGACCATGACCGACTTGCTTCGAATGACGCTACGGCTTCGACCGGACCGGATCATCATCGGCGAAGTCCGAGGCCCCGAGGCGCTGGCGATGCTCAAAGCGTGGAATACTGGCCACCCCGGTGGCGTCGCGACCATTCATGCGAATTCGGCAATCGAGACGCTACAGCGAATTGAAGACCTGGTTGGGGAGGCTTCTCAGATCATTCCCAAACGATCTATCGCGTCAGCCGTCAATATGATCGTGTTCATTGAGCGCCTTCCTCGCGGGCGGGCCGCGTAGTCTCCGCTATTTCCGAGGTAGTTGGAATCGATGTCCAGGAATACCAGATGCACCAACTGCTGCGATGACGACATGGAACCTCTTCACCCAATAGCATTCGCTGTTGGTCAGAGCACCGACGCAGCGACCGATCAATGAGCCGCCGCCACCGAATCACTCAAGGTGGACTAAATCCGATGTCGATATTGACATTTAGTCCACTCAACTGTACCATTAATTGAATTGAAATGAGTATTTTGGAGATATATGGGCGATAAACGAAAAGAAACAGACGATTTAGTCCAGCTAGCGCGGCTGGCGCTGGTTGGGCGGCCACAGGACGTTCAGGCCTATGTTCAGCGCTTCGCACGCCGCTACCGAACTTCGGTGCCCGAACTGGCTGAGCAACTCCATGTGCTACTCCAAGAGTCTCCAACGCGCCAATCACCGCTCCGTCGCGAGGTTCAGTCGCCTGTGCCGGTCGATCTCGAATCCCGACTCCAGTTATTGAGGGTGGACCAACATCCAGCAATTGAAATCGAACCGATATGGGAGCCTTCGGTGGAATCGGCGTTGCGGCAGGTCATTTCCGAACGCCAGCGTATTGAAGAACTCTCCAAGCAGGGTTTATCGCCGACCCGCTCGTTAATTTTTACAGGCCCGCCAGGTGTCGGCAAGTCGTTAGCAGCGCGTTGGCTGGCCCGTGAACTCGGCCGTCCATTGCTAACGCTGGATCTTTCGGCCGTCATGAGCAGCTATCTGGGTCGCACGGGAGCAAACGTCCGCCACGTGCTCGATTATGCGAAGGGTGTTGATTGCGTCCTGCTACTCGACGAACTGGACGCGATTGCCAAACGTCGCGATGACGCGACGGATGTTGGAGAACTCAAGCGACTCGTTACGGTTTTGCTGCAAGAAATCGACGATTGGCCTTCCACCGGACTGCTGATTGCCGCGACCAATCATTCCGACTTGCTAGACCCTGCTGTTTGGCGGCATTGAACTACGCATTCCGTTTCCTATGCCCACTGATCAAGCGGTTCGCAAGGCCATTGATACCTTTCTGGGCCCGGCCGAAGCCGCCGCACAATGGCGAGACGTGTTGGCAGTCACGCTTCGGGGATTGTCATTCAGTGACATCGAACGAGAAGTCACGCTCGCGAGACGATCGTCTGTCGTTCACCGCGAGGCGCTCGACGACTCTTTCAGCCGTGTCGTCCGTGGCCGAATGGAACCGCTGGCCCGAGCAGAACGTGGGCAAATAGCCGTGTGGCTAACCGAGGCAGGCATATCGCAACGTCAGGTACATGAACTGACCGGTGTGAGCCGCGACACCATTCGGAAGAAGACAAAGGCACCTGCCACTACTGACAAACCCGAGGAGGACTAAACCATGGCTGACGCACTAATTTTCTCATCGGCTACGGCGAGCGACTGGCGACGGATCTTGCCGCTCCGACGGGCGGGGCGCCAAGAAGCACCCGTACAGCTTCGGCGAAGCGCGTAGGCGATTGTCTCCGAAGGTGAAGTCGGCTGCGAAGGAAATGTCAACGCTGGAGAATGAAGTCTGCCCGGGAGATCAGGCTGTCGCGCTCGTGACGCTCCACCCCACGTACCTCGCAAAGACCTACTATCCAGCCGACCTGCTTAAGACTTATGGACTCGACACTGTCGGCAGTCGCGCCGTGAAGTGTCGCCAGAAAAATGGACACGAAAAAAGCCCCCGGAGTCGGCTGTCACTTCCGAGCTATTTGTGGCCGGCCCTCGTCGTCGGTTTCAGCAGCTTGCCAGTGACATCGACCGCCTTCAAGAGACCAATCCCGGCGCATCAGACCTGATCAAGATCGAGGATTTCCGCGTCCAGCCGACGGCAGAGAAGCTCAAACCTCTGCAATCCAAGGACAAGGAACCTCTGCTCGAAGTCAACCACATGATGCTCAGGATGATGAGCACGTTCAGAATCCAGCGTGACGTCGCCTTTGATGAGACCGAAGCCGCTGTTGATCGCGTTGATGTATTGGTTGGCCACGTCGTTGATGAGATCGGGGCCGTATTGCCGAAATCGACTGCAAGATATACGCTGTCATCGGCATCACCGTCCTTTCGCTCCTGCCGAGTCGCCTTACTGATTGGCCGTTGGGAAGGCGTTCGCCATTGACGTGCTTGGCGGCTGCGGATTGCTCCAGTCGCCCCGCACCGCCTGGCGCTGCTGCTCGGCGTACGCCTGTTCGGCCTGCTCCTGCGCATCGCGCTCGACGTCGCCGCGAGCGTCGGAGATTTCCTGGGCCTGCAGCGCTTGGAGCTGCGCGACCAGCGTCGCCACCTCTTCGTTGCCGGCCTGCATTGCGGCGGTCGCGCCGGACGCGGAATTGGATTTCTCGACGTAGGCTTGAATGCGCTGCGCCGTCGGTTGCAGGTCCAGATACGTCTGGTTCTGGACGGTGCGGTTTTCGATCAGGACCTGCCGCTCTTCCTGGTCCCATCCGCTTCGCATCGCCGGATAGCTGGCATCCGTCATGCTCGCGTAGCTGCCCGGGTCGGACGGGTACTGCCTGTTCAGCGTCCGCCCGGGATCGGTGGACGAGTAGGTGGTGCCGGCCTGCCCGAACACCTGCTGCCAGACGTTCATGCTTTGCAGGATTCCGGCAGCTGGGTGTAGCCCCAGCTCTTGAGCATGGACATCCGTTGTGATCTCCTGCTGGAATTGGTCCACGATCTGCACTTCTTCCGTCGACTTGCAGGACCGCTTCGGCGAAATTCGTCGGATCAAACACGATGTCGGCGAAGGCGGCGGCGGGCAAAAGCAGGAGTGCCGCACGCGGCGACGATGAGAATGCGTTTCTTTGAGCGTGTCATGGCGAATCTCCTATCTTCAAACCGTTATTGGTCAATCGCTCGCGGGCGGTTCAATTCTGGAATGGATCGGCGACCGTTTCGGTCGGCGGCGCGGGGTTGTCCCAACCGCTGCGGACCCGCTGCCGTTCCGCCGCCGCATACGACGCTTCCGATTGCTGCTGGGCCAGCTTTTCGGTCTTGAGCCGGGATCGGGCGATTCGCAGCGCTTGCAGCTTGGCCAATTCCCCCGATGCCACCGCCAGCAAATCGTTGTGGGCTTGGATCGCCGACGTTTCGCCGGAGGCGGAGTTGGACGCATCAACGATGCCCTGCACCTGCTGGCGTCGTCGTATCCATGTCCTGGTAGACCTGATTCTGCAATCTGCCGGTTTTCGACCAGCGCCTGGCGCTGGTTATCCGTCCAAGTCGATTGATCCGACTGGTACTGCGCCCAGGTGGCGTTGCTCATATCCGCCGGATACCGCGTGTCGAGTTGGCTGGCCGGACTCGGCGTGCTGTACAGGCTCGAGTCCAGTTGTCCTTCCACGCCAGACACGATTCCGGCGATGTTCGGCACGACGTTCAGGTTGAGATGCTCCAGTTCCTTGACCTCGTTCTCCACCTGCTGGACCACCGCATCGATTTGCTCGCCAATGTGCACCACCTTCAGGACATTTTCGACCAGCGCACTGGGTCCAAGACGATGTCGAACAAGAAGGCATCGGCCCGGCGGGCCGGGAGAAACATCGCCGCGCCACCGGCGCCAGAAGCAGCGCCGCCAGACCCTTACGCCGCCTGACGCGGACGCTTCGGATCGCCGGATTGCCATCGAATTCAAGGTTGAGTTGTTCATGGTCGATCCTTTCGGTGTTGAGGGTTTCCAGACGGTCAGCCCAATGGCCCAGGCCCCGTTCGTTCAGGTAAGCACGCGGCAAAATGCTTCGCGGCGCGTTCTCATTCAGCACATGTGGTGATTCGCGCCTGATCCTGCGGTGAACCGGCGGCGCAGAACGCCAGCGCCAGTTCGCCCAGGCCAAGTTCAAAGAGCCGGTTGCCTTCCCGGCTCTGGTAGTAGTAGTCGCGCTTCGGAATCGACTGCTGGAGGATTTGCAGTTGCCGCTCGTTCAGGCCGAACGATTCATAGACCTTCCGCGTGCGCTCCTCGAGCGCATTGCCGTTGGGCAGGAAGATGCGCGTCGGGCAGTTTTCGATGATCGCCGGCGCAATGGCGCTGTCGGCGATGTCCGACAGGCTTTGCGTGGCGAAGATGACCGCCACGTTCTTCTTCCGCAGCACCTTGAGCCATTCGCGGATCTTGGCGGCGAAGAGCGATTCGGTCAGGTACAGCCACGCCTCATCGAGAATCATCAGCGTCGGCGAGCCGTCGAATCGCTTCTCCAACCGGCGGAACAGATACGTCAGCACCGGCAGCAGCGCCGAGCGGCTGTGCATCAGGTGTTCCATCTCGAACGCCTGCCAGCGAGGCCACGCTCGCCGTCATCGTCGGCCAAGCGTGTCCTGATTCGCATCCAGCAGCCGCCCGTGCGGACCATCCAGCGTGTAACTCCGCATCGCCTGCCGAACGTCGGCATCCTGAACGAGGCCCAGCAGCGTGCTGAGGGTGCGCTGCGGCCGCGGCATGGAAGCCAGGTTGGACAGCGCCGCCCAAAGCTCCTGCTTGGTCGCCGGCGTGACCTCCGCTTTTTCGCGGTGCAGCAGGTCCGCCACCCATTCCTGCGCCCAGGCCAATTCCGATTCGTCGTCGATCCCGGCCAGCGGTTGGAAGCAAATCTCTTCACCTTCACCGCCCAGGTCGTAGAAGTCGCCGCCCATCGCCAGCGTCATCGCCCGGCAGCTTGCGCCTTTGTCGAAGATGTAAACGCGCGCACCGGGATAGCGCAGCCATTGGCAGGCGAGAAGATTCAGAAGCGTCGATTTGCCCGCGCCGGTGGGACCGGCGATGATCGTGTGGCCGACATCGCCCTTGATGCAGAGACAGCCGAAACGGCGTCGAGCCTTTGGTGCGCGTCACCAGCAGCGGCGGGCCGTTCAGGTGAGCGCATCGCGCCGGCCCGGACCAGACGGCGCTCAGCGGAACCAGATCGCAGACGTTCAGCGATGACACGAGCGGCCGGCGCACATCGGCATAGGCATGACCCGGCAGACTTCCCATCCATGCCTGCACCGCGTTGAAATCTTCGATTTCGGTAACGAGGCCGACGCCATCCACGACTTGTTGAACCGCCCGCGCCTTTTCCGTCGCGGTTTGTTCATCCTCATCCCAAACCGTGATCGTCAGCGTGAAATCCCCGAACGAGCAGTGATCGCCGCCAAGTTCCTGCAGGGCGTCATCCACATCTTCGGACTTGTTCAAGCTGTCGGAATCCTCCAGCTTGCTTTCCTGTTTGGTGATCGCTTCTTTCAGCAGCGTCACCATCCCCTTGCGCTTGGCGAACCACTGGCGGCGCAGCTTGTTCAAGCTGGCGCGTGGCATCGGTCTTATCCATCGGCAGGTAGCGGCCGATCCAGCGGTATTCGATCGGCAGTTCGTTCAGTCGGTCCAGCAGGCAGGGAAGCGTGCGATTGACGTAGGCGCGGATCGAGACGGTTTTGAGGAACAGTCGGCCGAGCCGAGGCGACAGCCCGCCGGCCAGGGGCCGGTCGGTAATCATTTCGTCCAGATAGAACGGAACGTCCGGCACCGCGACCGTCAACCGCCGATCCGAAATGCACGAATGCAGGTAGGTCAGCGTTTCGCCATCATCCAGCGGATGGACTTCCGGCATGAAGGACGCCATCAGGTTGACGATCTGATCCACTTGGCCCAGGAAATGATCGAAATGGGCGCGGTAGGAAACTCGCCCACCATTCTTGTTGTTGCGGCCGGTCGATGAAGAAGTCGCCCAGCCGCGTCATTCCTTCGGCTGGCGGCAGATACGTGAAGGTGATGAAGCACTGGCTTTCAAAGTGCAGGGCATCGGCGGTGAACGAATCCCGCCGCTCCTGATCGACCATTGCCGCAACCGGATTGGGAAAGTCACTGGCCGGATAGACGTGAGCCAAACGCCGCGACGCCTCGACATGAACGCACCAGTGGGAACCGAGGCGACGAAGCACGTTGTTCATCCGGGCCCGCGCGGCGACCAGTTCATAGGGCGTGGAGCTGTCCAGATCCGGCCCGCGAAAGGCGATCGTCTTCTGCAAGCTGCCATCCTTGTTCAGCATCACGCCGGGGGCGATGAGCGTTGCCCAGGGCAGATGGTCAGCCAGTCGCTGCGGATGTTTGCGGTATTCACCGAGGTTCCACATGAACGTCTCTCCCAAGAAAGGTCATCTGGTCAGGAATCCAAATGGGTCGGCTGGCGGACATGACGCCGGAAAATGTCAAACCAGTGCGGGTCGCGCTTGCTCATCAGCACCGCCGCCGCGTGCAGCGCCGCGCCGGCCGGAAATCCCAGCCACCACAGGTGCAAACCCATTCCGATCACCAGGGCGAGGTGCCGTTGAGAATGGCGAATGTCCGCGGCGCGCCGCCCATGAGGATCGGTTGGGTCAGTGCCACATGGAGCGGCACTTCGTAGCCTTCGATTTCTTCGGGTCGCGTCATAGCCGTTCTCCTACTTAGCGACTGGACCAGCGGCGAGCTCGTCGAACCGTTACCACCCTGCGCCGCCGTCGAAGCCGAAGAACGTCACGCCGAAGCTGGTGGCCGTGACCGCGATGGACACGCCCAGCAGCAGGCCGAGGATGCGCCGCAGCCCGCCGCCTTCGCTGAACGCGAAACCGAAGCCGATGACGACGATGGCCAGGATGCACAGCGCCTTGGCCACCGGGCCGGTGAAACTCGCCAGCACCTGATTCAGCGGACCTTCCCACGGAAGCGGCTGGCCACCGTTGGCGGCAGCGGCGCGGGCGGTGTTCGGAATTGCCATGGAATCGCTGCCCCGACGAGGGCGGGCACCAGAAACGAGGATCGACGCAGAATTCGGCTTTTCATGGAATGACTCCTTTCGTTGAGCACTACCGATCCGCATTGACTAATGCGATGGTTTAATCGGTATGGACAATACCGTACACGTCCCGAACATCGGAGTCAAGAAAAAAGTTCGCATTTTGTTTGGTTCAACAGCGCGGTTGGCGGGCGCGAACCGCGAGAGCGTCGAATTGTCGTTTCTGGGAAGGCGCGCGCGGCGATCGAAGTTCAGCTTAAGAGGCGTTGATAGACAGAGGTGGGATTTAGTTGTCGAGTGAATTTACCGCAGGTCGATGAACGCGTAGATGGGTCGAAACAGAAGGACCCCAAGCGAGATCTTGAATTCTCGCAAGCTCTCAGTGCCTTAATGGCGGCATTAGACCAACTGCGGTCGATCAGTCATCGTCTTGCGAACCAGACCCGATCCGCTGTCGATGCATTTGGGCCATTGCCGCTCGCTCTTCCGCTCCGGCATCTAGCCAATGCAGGATCAGAGCCTCAATCACTCGCTTCGGATTTGAAAGATGCTGGCGCAGTCGTCTTCAAAAGCGGTGAAGGTCTTGTTGTCGAAGCGGTAAGTCCGCTGAACCGTTTTGGGAGACGCTTCCGGCTTCGAATTACCGCGACTGGAACGAGAAGTTGCCATATGGACTTATGTTACAATAAATGCATCGGTATGCAAGATACCAAATCGATGTTGTGCGATTAGTCGAAGTTGATCGGGCGACAAAAGCAGCTCATTCGTCATGGTGGTCTACTGGCCGAAAGGATTTGAGTCGCATGAGTTCTGCGACTTCGTCGAAGTGGATCGGTCGGTAATCCTCGGGCCGCAGACCGTCGGCTGGAATCGTGCCCGTGCCGTACACCTCAGGGCGCCCGAAGGCGAACTGCCGTCGCATCTACCCCAACATCCAAGCTGCGGGCATGCGGATCATCGGGAAGCGAATGATGGCTGTGGCCGTAGAGATGCCAGGCTCCATGGTGCGATCGCATCCAGACCCGATGAGCGTAATGGGACAGCCAAATCGGCTGTCCGTTCACTTCGACCATCTTGACGGAATGGAACCAGGCGAACGATTCGCGAATTTGCCGGGCGGCTGAATCGTGGTTTCCCTCAATGAAAAAGATCTGCGCGCCGTGCAATTTTCGGCGTACTTCCTTTGCGCGGTCTCTAAACTTGAAAGCGAAGTCGCCCCGAAAATACACGTCATCGCCTTGGCCGACGTGCCGATTCCAGTTGTCGATTAGCACCTGATCATGGGTCTCAACATCCGTAAATGGTCGTTTGGAATAGCGAACGATATTCGCATGGGAGAAATGCGTGTCCGAAATGAACCATGTGCTTTTCATTCTCAAATCCATCGACCCGTGTGGACTCGCGCCCGGTCAAGCCCGGCCTTGACGGCAAGTGCGGCCGAAATAAGCCCGAAGCAAACGAAGCCATACCCTCGTAATCGTTTATCGGCCCAAAGCCGGGATTTGAAGCGTTTTGGTCGTTTCGTAATCAAAATTGCGAAGATACCGAATTTTGTAATCGTTTTTATTGACTTGGGCCGATTTACAACCGAAAATAAATCGTTGTAATCGTTTTGAAGCCTCCAAAGGGAGTGGACCTTGAAGCCAGCCGGATATGCCAAGATCGTCCAGCAACACAATCTTGCTGTCATTCCGAATTGGCACGAGTCAAATATTACGACCGGCCACGCGTCGCGGATAGAAGCGTCAAATGGCCAGGTTCGCGAGTTCTTTCCGGCCGCGTACGACCCGGGCGATGACCTAGCCGCCCAACTGGAGTTCGCGCTCAAATACGACGGCATCAACTTGTTGATACTCTCGAAGATCTTTGCCGCCGTGCCGCAGGAGATCATCGCCGCATACATCCTATCCAAGCCGACCGGAAAATATGCGCGGCGCATCTGGTATTTGTACGAAATGGCGACCGAAAGTCGCTTGCCGATCGACGATCTTACCCAGGGCAACTACGTCGATCTTCTCGATCCCGACGAATATTACACATCGCCCGGCAAAGCGGTTCAGCGTCAACGCATCCGGGACAATTTGCTCGGGGATGCGCGTTTTTGCCCAACAATCCGGCGCACGCAGAAGATCGCGCAATTCGAGCAGTCGGATCTAGCCGAGCGCTGTCGCCAGATCATGAAGGACTATCCGCTTGAACTGCTCAAGCGGGCGCTGAGCTATCTGTACACCAAAGAGTCGAAATCCTCTTTTGAAATCGAACACATCAAGCCAACAGCAACGCGCACCGAACGATTTGTGTCGCTTTTGCATTCAGCGGAGAAGGAGGATTTCTTCCACAAGACCGCGTTGATCGAACTGCAAAATCAAATCGTGGACGAACGGTTTCGAGACCACGACTACCGGGCCAACCAAAACTACGTCGGCGAGTCCGTTTCTTTGCACAACGAGCGCGTTCATTTTGTATCCCCGAAACCCAACGATTTGGCCGGGCTGATGGAGGGCATGATCGCGGCACACGAGCGACTCAACCACGAATCAATTCATCCAGTAATTCATGCCGCGGTGATTGCCTACGGCTTTGTGTTCATGCATCCGTTCGAAGACGGCAACGGAAGAATTCATCGTTTCCTGATTCACAATATTTTGTCCCGGCGCGGCTTCACGCCGGCCGGCATCATGTTCCCGGTTTCATCCGTGATGTTGAAAAAAATGGACGAGTACGATGCTGCGTTGGAGGCGTTCTCCAAACCGCTCATGCCGCTCATCGACTACGCGCTCGACGACCAAGGCCGCATGAAGGTGGCCAACGACACAAGGGACTTTTATCGCTTCATCGATTTAACGACACAAGCTGAAGCAGTGTTCGCCTTCATTCGCGAAACCATTGAAGTTGAGCTGGTGGAAGAACTGCGTTTTCTGGTCAATTACGACAAAACCAAACGCGCCATTCAGGAAGTGGTTGACATGCCTGATCGCCTGATTGACTTGTTTATCCGTTGCTGCTTTCAAAATCACGGGAAGCTCTCGCAGAGAAAGCGCGAGGACTTGTTCAAGATGCTCAGCGATAAGGAAGTGGCCAGGATGGAGGATGCGATCCGTCAGGCCCAGGATTCCGATTCGCACTGAGAAAACGCTCTCGAAGGGGAGACACTGGCATCGAATTCGGGCGGCGGCCGACGGCCTGCCGCACAAATTTGGAATTGGCGGTATAGTGTCACGTTACTTCATCTGAAGCGTGCGGCAAGAGCTTTGCCAATTCCGCCCGAATACTCTCGGGAATTCGCGTCGGTCGGCCGCTTGGCTCTGCAAACACGATCTTTAGCTTCGCCTCGATCAATTGCTCATCCTTCTGGTTCTTCGCGAAGTAGCTTAGTGTTACACTCGTGGACGTTAGTTCAATAGGTTGGACTCGCACGCTCACTGTATCTCGGTGAATTGTCGGTCGCAGAAACTCGATCGACACCGACCGGACGAAAGCCGTAATCTTCTGCCGCAAGAGTTCCTCAAAAGAATGGCCGATTGACTTAAGCATTTCGACGCGGGCGCACTGTAGAATTAGCAGCCAGTTGCCATGCCCGACTACCCCCATGTAATCCAAGTCATCCAGATTGATTCTGTAACTAAACTCGTGGCTCATGATGAATCATCTCCTGCAGGTTGGACTGCTGTGCGTTCGCCGCACCCTTATCACGTCGGGTGTCAAGCACGCATAGGCTGTCGGACCAATCGCTTTTGCTGAGTAAGAAGTTAACAGTCTCCTTAACCTGTGCCTGAGGAAGAATGTTGTCGTCTCGGAGCGAATATCGGCAAAACATGTTGGCGATTAGGGCGTCGTCCACGCCGATTCGTCGGGAAAAGACACCGGCTTGGGCGTGGGCAGTTACAGCTGCAGCCGCAAGGAGACGGCAGTACTCCTCAGTCAGCCGAATCCCTCCAACTGCCGCGGTCTGGCTATCGCGGTTGCCTCGTTCCCATCGGCTGACTCGTAGCGACCACCGCGCCAGCGCCTCACGGAGCATCCACCTAGCGTCATCAAGCAGCCGGCGGCTCCTAGCCGGAAATTGGCCCCCTGCGGTCCGCATCGAAATGTCGTCGTTGACCATCGCGAACACCGAATCAGAGAGCTTAGGGCGCAGGTCCACCTTGTGCCAGGTCGAGAGGTCCATCCCGGCCCCAAGGTCTTCAACCAGTGCCTTCCGGAGGTGTGCAGCCTCCTTGGGGACGGTGCCGGCGATGGTACCGAGCGAGGCGTGACGCAGTCCCGGCGTAAGGTGGTGCAGGCAGACAACGGCGCTGCTGTGAATCTGCCGAGGGAACGCCAAGTCTCGCTCTATTTTCTCAAACATGGATGTCACGCGCCCGCGGACGAATGTCCGCGTACCCATGACGGTACTCAATTCCGCCGCCGCTCGCTCCAGCATCCCGCCGCAGTATGCCTTGCATGCATTAGCCCGCGCCCAGAGACGGTCGGGCGTTGCGCTAGCACCGATCAGTGCTAGCCTTGTCAGGCACTGGGCACCGAGGTGCGTAAGAAAACTACGGACGACGATATCACGGACGTGTGGGAGCTTGATAATTGCGTCCTTGTACAGACGCCGCTCTTGCACCTCCTTTAACGCCAGTCTCAGCGCAGTGTCGAACGCGCCGATCGCGAGACTCGACACCATGATCTTTGAGAACTCGAACCCCTCAAGCAGATTGTTGAGTGCGACGCGGTCGCGGGCGATGACGTCTTCGGGTCCCACACGGACACCACCCAACGTGATCCGTCCAACCTCCGCCGTTCGCACGAACGACAGCGGTACACGCTGCCACATGCTAAGATTCTCAGATCGTCCTCTCTTAAGATCAACCTGCGCGAGGACCAGCCCCTCGACCCCATTATTCGAAGCTGCATCGGCGTGCCGCGCAAGTACGATTCCGAAGTGGGCCCGGCCGGCGTTGTTGATCAGGTACTTTTCCCCATGCAGCTCGTAGCCACCGCCAACGGTCGGCGACGCGCGAAGTGAGCTTTTCGTAAGGTCATGTCCTACCTGCTCCTCAGTAATGCATAGTGCCGCGGGCTCGCCGTCCAGAATGCTCGAGGCAATACTTTGCTGCTGTGCGCGTGTGCCATTGGCCCAGATTTGCACT
Organism: uncultured Phycisphaerales bacterium; assembly: GCA_963792535.1. Taxonomy (GTDB): domain Bacteria; phylum Planctomycetota; class Phycisphaerae; order Tepidisphaerales; family Tepidisphaeraceae; genus CBDAQA01. The sequence goes on along the minus strand of CAWBWQ010000001.1, from coordinate 678,852 downwards.
CCGGCAAGGAACGCGATTCCGTGCGATATCGCCAACCCGATGTCTCGGCGAGCCATCGTGTACCCGAGCAGCCAAAGATCCTCCAAGTCGCTCAGCATCCCACCCAGTTCCGTCGGCACGTAATACTTCTGTATGCCAAGCTGGGTCAGCGCGGCCAGCGCCCATCCCAATACTGTTCGGCGTAGTCGGCCTTGAGAATGTTCTCGAAGCTGCACTGCGACTGGGCGTTGAACGGATCGCCCAGCGTATAGTCGACCGACTCGCAAATAGAGGCTCCTTCTTCTGTCATGACAGCACCGTCGCCGCTGCTCGCACCGCACCGAGCGACTGCTCGACCCGAGCGATTTCAATGTCCAACGTCCTACGCTGGAGACGCTCGCAGAAGTGCCGCGCCTGTGCAAGCATCTCCGCAGCGTCCTTGGTTCGATTGGCTTTGATGCACAAGTCGGCCCAGGTGAGGTAAAGGTCGGGGAGCGAGCGGCAAATTACGCTTTGATTGATCTCCGCGATGAGTCGGCGAAGGTCCATTTCGGTCGGCTCACAATCAGCTACGGTGATCCTCACGGAGCGGGCACGTATCAAGCCCAATTCGACCTCGTATCCGTGAAGTTTGTCGTGCGCTCGCTCGCAACTGGATTTAGCTTCCCGCAATGTTGTAACAGCATCATCGACGTTGCCAGCACCGCGGAGATATACACGAGCCAAAACGAGTAAACCGCGAATCCGGAATTGGCGCACGTCAACCCGCTCGAGCACTTTGATCGCCTTCAGGAGTTCCGCCGCCTCGCTGAGGGTAGTGCGGTCCGGTGCGACCATGTGCTTGGCTTCCGCGACCTTCGCCTTTAGAATCAGGTACAATGCCACTGCATATTCGGAGTCTTTCAAGATGTCGGTCGTACGCTGCTTCAGCCGCGTCGTGATCTTTTCGGCCAGATCGATCTCACCCCGGTCAATATAAAAATCCACGGCTTGATATTCAGACTGCGCTAACAGGTAAGGATACTGCTCGCCATACGTCCAAGAAATCTCCTCTGCGCCGTCCATGCAACGCCGAGCCTCATCGATCTTACCGGCCTCGTGTAGGACATCCCCGAGCGTTCGAAGCCGGATGAATGACTCGTATGGCTCTCTTAGGTCTTGGGCGAGTCGAAGGCTGTCACGTGCGTACTGTTCCGCTTGCTGAATTGCCCAAGTTCTTCGGCATTCATAGCCAACATGCCCGCTACAATGGCCGCGTGCTTTAGATGATTTAGCTTTTTCCATAGAATTAACGCATTAGCCAGCGGCACGATACATTCTTCTATTCGTGACACACGCTCCATGCATAAACCAACGTCGCTGAATATCCAAGCCTGCGCGAAATCGCTAAGCTCATCTCGAACCTTAGACCATCGCTCAACAAAAAAATGACCCAACGCTTGAATGTTAGAAGAAAGTGTGCCGAATCGATGGGCAGCATACAGTCGCATGGACTGCTGGATGCTGCTCGTAGTAGAACTTGAACGCCTCGTCAAACTGTCGCCCCTGATCGCCATGGTAAACCGCGAGATAGTACGGTTCGAGCATCTGCCGCGAGGGCTCTTCCACCATTGGCCAGTTCTTGTAATATGCGAACAAACGCCGATGTAATTCCCGCGTCGAATCCCCAAAATCATTTATCGACCGCCGGTAAAAGTGGTGCTGAACCAGCGGATGGATCGATACAGTCTTGGCCACGCTTGAAGACGCTACTGCCGCCAAATGCAAAACTTCCAGTTCTTTGGCTAAGTGCTCTAAGTTCGTCGTATCAATACCCGAAAGATGCTCGGTCATTCCCACGTAATTTGTCTCCGACTAGTGCAGCGGCGACATCTTCAAGCGGTACCGGTCGGTCAAACACACTCATTATACGGATGAGTTCGCGGCGCTGCGCCAGCCGTTTCCAGGTTGCGACTCCATATATCGGTCGTACCAGTTCCACATTCGCGATAACTTACCGCCGGCGTCGTTAGCCTCAGTTTGATAGATTTCGCGGGCGTCAATTCCGGGCGAGACCTTCAACGCACCACCAATGATAACGAGCGAAAGAGGGTGCAGCCCTAGCTCTTGCGCAATTCTGCAAGTGTGGCAGGTGTCCCTGGCACTCCTAACAACTGAAGAAGCTCGACTGCCGCCGGTTCGCTCATCGTCGGCAAGTCATGCTGTTTGGCTATCGTTTGCCGTTTTGTCACCGCCGATACCTCTCCCCCGTGATCCGGAGGAGTATCACCTTGATCGGAAGTCGAAAGTTCGTACTCACACAGGTCGTGAACCCTCAACCGAGTCGAGATTAGGCAGAAGGTGGTCGGCTCCGGTTGCATCATCAGATGATGCAAAAGCGACGCCAATCCACGGTCCATCACCGGATGTGCGCCGGTTTCCTCAACGCGCACGGGATCCTGCATTGTCTCGAGCCCATCCAACAGCAATATCGCGTTTGCCGCGATTAGCGCATCGGCGAGGTGCTTGCCCTTCATCCACGCCTCGGCGGGGGAAGCCGCGATATCGTCGCGTCCGCACTCGCGGAGAGCCCAGTCGATCAGGTCGTCTGCGGACGGTTGCGTCGATCCCAAAGTACCTTGATGGTAGAACGAATACGCAAGCACCAAGCTCGCGCCTAAGTGGCTTTTGGAATCGCGTACCGCTTTGAGCCAATACTTGATGATAGCGGTCTTTCCCTCGCCACCAGCGCCAACCAAGACATATATTCCGGTCTGTGCCTCGCACCGCGCCTTGGTGATGTATTCCAGTTCCTCGCTGCGACCGACCAAGGTGGGAAATCCGCGCAATGGCCAAGATCGCGACAGCGAAATCCTGAACTGCGACATCGGATGTGTTTTGGCGACCTCGGATTTCGGCGAGGATGCCGGGGGGGATGATGGCGGCTTGGACAGAATCAGTGCGGGCCAGCCGCGGGACAAAAGGTGGAGAGGGGTGAACCATGCCGCAGTGCCGTCGTTGCGGGCCGAAACGATCATCCCGACGACTTCGAAACCGGTCGGCCGCATTGCCGGTCCGCCACTGCACCCCCGGTTCACCGAAGCACCGATGTTATCGGGGTCCGGCCCGAGTTGCAGCGAGTTGTTTGGCCGCGGAAAGCCGACGCGTCCGTAACTCCATACGCGTTCCGAGGACGCGACGTTGTAGCATGCGACCGCCTCGCGAAATGCAAGGACGCCGGTTCCGAGCGTCATAGGCACCAGGGGAGCAATATCGGAAACTGCCTCTGGGGAAGTTGCTGTTGCCTTCGTCGACAGATCGGCCAGCGGCTCAGCCGCCGCTGCGCGGGCTGGGAGCGCAATCACCGCGAAGTCTTCGATTTCTTGGTTGTACATGTCCGAGTTGACCGCGAACCACTGAACCGTAGAGCAGCCCTCGACTATCTGTCCCGAGCGAAGGAAGCGGAGGCGCACCGTGCCGGTGGGTTTCTCCTTTATCGTCCCGAGGTTGCGCCCCAAAGCCGCCTCGACGACGTGTGCAAGTAAACAAATGCGAGTCGTCGACAAGGAATGCCAGCCCCACTGCAATTCCGCCAGCGTTTTCAACCGCGGCAAGCCCAGATGGAAATATCAATGTATTCATTTGTCTGGTGACCGATCCCATTTAAGCTTGATAGTGAATTGGCCCTCGACGCCAGCCTTCGTGAAGACTTCGCCAGCCTCTCCGGTGATCTTGACGCCAAATTCGACTTCAATTTCCTTTGGGCTCACATCGCGCAGAATTGCAACCAATTTCTGAGCAGCTGGTTTCACTTGATGCTCGAGCACTTCATCGAACGTGCGCGACACCTTCAGTACGATTTGTCCGGTGTCGGCGACGCGCACCTCGCCCTGCATCTCTTCAGGAACTTCAAATTGCAACCCGTCAGCATACTGAATAATTGTTGACATAGTTTATACCTTTCAGTGCGGAAAAATATTCAAATCCTACTAACTGGTCCCTGAGCAACACTGCAATCGTCCGGCAAGTTGTCTGCGGCGAAAGGAAGTGATGTCGGCGGCGAGGTCCACGATTGATAGCCCGTTGGCTTGTGCGGCGGGATGCGCGGACTGCGGGACCCAGCAGCGACTCGGCGTATGCGTACGGCGGGAACGAATGAGCAGTTGTCGTGCCCGGAAGGAATTGGGCATGCCACTCTTGCGGCATTTCCAGCCATGTGGCGATGTACCAAAGCTTGATGATGTTCCTTGCGACTGGGCCGAGTTCCTGATCAGCCAACAATTTCGCGCGTAGCGCCGTGTCGCGGTGCCGGCGGCAACACTTCGGCAACGACTGATATAGATTTAACAGCCGGTTGACTCGGCTGTCGCCGGCGGCTTCAACGGCGGTCTTGTAGTAGAGCGGCGCGTATCCCGTTCCAGAAAGATAGAAACTGGGAATGCCGCAGAGTTCCTCGGACATCTGGATAAATTGTTGCACGTCAGTCATGGGCTTTCTCCCTCACTGCACTGGTTCATTTCAAATGTCGTGGGCGGCGTTTTCGTCCGTGCCCGGTAGCTGATTGCGGACAAGTTCGGTCATGGATTTTTTGATCTCGAACATCTGTTTATACGAATCCTTCCACATATCGTCTTTCGACGCCTCGGGCACACCATTGAAGAGACGATTGAGCGTTGTCAGTAATTCCTTGTATTGGCGGTTGAATTGACACACCTTTTTCTTGATGTCCGTGTAGTTTTCGTATTCCGCGACCTTGGCGTTCTTTTTTATAGGAAAGACGGCTGAATAATCTCTGGGGAAAAGGGCCCCAGTGGGGTGGTGCGGCTTGTCTGTTTCGACGTAGTAATATCGTCCCTTTTCGATTTGCTCGAATCGATAATAATGGGCCAGTTCCCTGTCGACAGGTTTTATTTCGTCCGTGTATCCCTCGCCCTGCACGGAAATAAAGTCGATCGCGGCGATGGCGGATTCGAGGTTCACCACCCGAATCAAGCTTCCCCCGCCGGAGTAAAAGTATTTTTGATCGATTTGCGTCTCGGGATTGCCACGGAACAATTGTTCTTCGCCCAGGATTTTGGTGAGGTGGATGAAGCCGGTTTTGATGGCGTTGTAGAACTCGCCGATGCTCCAGTAGTGCAGCTCGACCTCTTCGCCGGTGACGCCTACCGCGGGTATAAGACCGTGCCCTTGTCCGCGAGTGTCGGCGTCCAGATCGGTCTTATTCACATAACTGATTTCGCCGTGTTTCTGAACTAAGTTGGGATTGTCCTTCGGTTGACCCGGACGTTCGATGTTCAGGAATGTCTGAATGGCGCTGTCGGAGAACGCCTCGATGGATACTTTGAAATCGGTCTCGCCATTGGGGAGAGAGCACGGATAACTCGGCACGAAATCTTTGCTAAGCAGGTCAGGCTTTCCACCGATAGCGTTAAGCATGTTGGCCGCGAGCGAAAGATGCAGCATTTCCTCACGCGCCACGCCGACGATGTCCTGGATTGCTTCCGCGTTCTTCTCCGGCTGTGCGGTATACGCAGCCGTCAGGTACGGCGGGATCGTCGCGTGCTCCAATTGCATCGCGACATAAAGGTAATATTCCAGGTGCTCCCGGCTTTCGATGGGCGTTGAAGGATGATTGACGGTGATGGTCTTGCGACTCATGCGCGGTACTCCGTGGTTTTAGCTGAGGGAACCGACTTAAGTGTTTTTAGCAGTGCCTGGGCAGTCTTGAACGCCAGGGCTGCGATGGTGAGGGTCGTATTTGACGAGCCGATGGAGCAGAGGCTGCCGGCACCTACCAGATAGAGGTTGGGAGCATCCCACGATCGCTGGTTTTCATCGACGACGGAATTGCTCGGGCATGTGCCCATGACATGAGTACCGGCGAGGTGGTTGCCTCCGCGGATGGCGTAGCCTTGGCCGTTGAACGTTTGGTAGCCGTAATCGTTTGAATCGTATCGCGTGTAATCCTGGGCACCGAGGGTTTGGAAGATCGTGCGGGAAAGACCCCGGACGTATTCCACCGTTCGAAAGCTGTACTCGGGAATCGTCCAATGGAAGATGGGCCTCATGTTGGCCAGATCGTCGCGGAATCGTTCTTCGACGGTGACGCGGTTGTTCGGATCGGCCGGAAGTTCAATCATGTAAGCCAGAAGCAATTGACGCGAGATGCGACGGATCAGATCCTGCGCAGCGCTGGGCCGTAATGATTGGCGTTGTCGACCGAGTCGATCAAATCATTGTTGGGTGCGCGCGGTCGCCCAGCCCCAGCCATCGTTGTGGATGTCTGCTGCGAAGGAAGCCATTCGGCTGCGGAACTTGCCGCGGCGGAATCGGCAGAATCCCGACGTGCAAGACGGCCCACGTCCGACGCCGGCATTTTGTGGCAGCAGTGCCCAACTCAGCAGGTATGGATGATCCATCAGGTGACGGCCCATCAGCGGATTGACCGGCCGGTGGTTCATGACTGCCGACGCCAGCATCAGCCTCGCGTTTTCCACCGCATTGGCGGCCAGGACATAGGCGCGGCCTTTGAACGTGTAGGTTTGATGATCGCTGGATTCACGGCTGTGGTAGATCTTGGCTTGGATTCCGCAGACCGCGCCGCTGGCCGGTTCGAAAAGCACGCGGCTGGCAACGGCCTTGTTGATCAGGTCTGTTCTGCCGGTGAACATTGCCTGCACAAGTGTCTTTCGCGCATCGTATCGTGCTTGAACTGGACACAGCGGCACACAATTGCTGTTTCCCTGGCAACGCTCGCCGGAGAAATGCTCGTGCTTTGAGATGATGCCTCTGGGCCGATAGGGCTCTCGGTTGCCCCATTCGTTCCATGGGGCGTAGTCGGGGTTGGGGTCGGAGTTTTTCGCCTGCGGGAAAGTCGCCAGATCCAGAGGAAATTCCTCGCCGTCCACCATTACTTTCGCATTCTTCAGCCCTTTGCCGACGACGTTATCCAGATAGCTGGCCTTGAGCTCGACCATGGGGTAGACGTAGCCTTGTTCGAACTCGACGCCCAGCGAACGCTGCGAATCCGCATCACCGGCAACACCCAGTTCATGCTCGGCGCGGCGGTAGTACGGCAGCAAATCGTCCAGGCCGATCGGCCAATCCAAGCCTTGGCCGTAGGTGCTTCGCAGAGTGAAATCATCACGGAGCATGCGGATGGTTTTACCTTCCCAATGCACGGTCGTGCCGCCAAAGACGCGCGTGTAGACGGTGTCGGTGACGAATGGGCCGTATTGGACGAGGTATTTTTCGTCATTGGGTCCGCCGCCCGGCGGCAACCCGTGGAGGTTTGTGCCGCGAGGCATGTCCGCGTTGGGGTTGCGGTGGAACGGCGATTGGTTGTCCTTGTTGGGCTCGGAATAAAACGTTTCTAGATATTTCTGTGAATCGCCCTGCGAGAAATCGCGGCCTGGCCCCGCGTCGAGCATAAGAACCTGAAGGCCGGCGCCGGTTAATTCTTTAGCCATGATCGCGCCGATACGCCTGCGCCGATGATGACCACGTCGTAAATCCGTTTGGAGGCCTGGTCTGGATCGACCGTACGCTCCAAGTTGTGCATGTGTTCTTTGAGCATGTTGATATCTCGGCGGTGAACTCATTAAATCAGCGTGACTTGAAACGTGTTGTTCTGGTCGTAGCCCTGCCAAGTCTGGCTGTTCTTCCAGAAGATGCTGAACTTCAGGGTTATTCCCGCTTGCGCCGGCGTAGTGGGGATATCGACGGTGTACAGTTGTAGCGACGGCTGCAGTGGCGTCGCATCGGTGTCAGTGGATGTACTCCAATTATTCGTGGTCCAGCGGAGTTTAAAGTCAGCACCCAGGGGAAAGCGAAGCGTATACCCGGCGTTCATCCGGCTGGGGCGGTAGGCGAGGTTGAAAATCTCCAATGTGCTGGGTGCGTGCGCAGCCAAGTATCGAGCGGCCACGACATCCACGCGATCAAAAACCTCGCTGTTTGAAACCGAGTAAACAAGTTTAATGTATTCGGCATGTGCCCAGGCCAGCGGATGCGCCGATCCGGTGGGTCCGCCAAGTGTGAATGTCGGGTTCACTGGATCCGGGCGTCCCAAACCTGTTCGGGGATCAACTTTTCCAAGCCGGCAAAGTTTTCCATGTAACGCACGTACGGGGTGGCATCATTCCCCAGCGCCACTTCGTAGTGCCCACGTTCCCCGGTGAGCAACGGCCAAGGTCGCCCGATGCCACTGTTGTCGTTTATCCACGGCTGGCCTTGGGGGCCCTGGCCGTACACGTCGTTGTTGTAGCGGTGGTAGCCGGGGCCCTGCGGCAGGGTTTTCTGAAGCTTGGCGTCGATGACCGCGACCGAGGCAACAATGTTGGGGTCTTTGGGATCCCGGATGCCGTATCGCACCAGTTCCAGAAATCCGCCGTCAACAATTTCTTTTGGCGCGTAGTTGTTGCCGCCGATCGAGATCGATTGAGACTGATCCGTGGTGTTTGGATCAAAGATGCGGAAATCGCCGGATTGATACCTGCTTGGCAGGATGCGGATGTAATACGTCGGCTTGCCGGGAACCAGCGTTCCCTGCGTAGTGAGACACCATTTTTCCAGGTTGGACTCCAGGAAGTCCGCGTATTGCAGGAAACAGTTGGCCGACTGAGCGTCGCCCCAGACGTTGGCCGCAAGGTCGGCGGCGGCGACCAGCGCGGCGATGTTCGCCGCCAGCGTCGAGGGGGAGAAACCCGCTTGTTCTTCCCAGCGTTCCTGCGTGGTGATCGGGCCATAGATGATGATCGCGGCGGCGGCGGCCATGACCATGCCCCTGGGATCGAACCCCTGAAGCTTCCCCAACAGATGCAACTTGTATGCGAGTAGGATTGGAAACGAAAACTCATCTAACTGCGGATTGCTGCCGAACCAGGGCTGGCCGTTGATGAAAAATTTCTGCGCAAAGCTGCCGTCGGGGGATTGGCTCGTCGCGAGGAACATCAAGCCGCGAAGCGCGGTGTCCCCGCCCCCGACGGCCAGCAGTGCCATGGCGCTTTGGGACATGTCGCGTGGCCAGACCAGGTGGTAGCCGGCCGAAAGATCGTAAACCGTTTCGCCCCAGGGAATGCTCAGCGATGCCACGAGTGCGCCGCTGGAAGACTTGTCTTCATGGCTAAGAAGCACATTACGGCTTATGGAAAAAAGCTGGTTGCTGTCACCTGTGACTCCCGCACGCGGCACGAACGGTGTATTTTGAGGCGGCTGCCACACGGCAGCCCATTCCTGGAGGAATGCCTGCAAGTGCGAATACGTGGCCGGGGGGCCGTCGAATGGGTAGGTCAATGCCTCGGTGACTGAAGTCAGTGCCTGGTTCGGGGTGCTGGGAGTTGCCGGCATGCTACCGAAAGCCGGCGTGCCTTCAGATTCGCAAAAGCCCAGCGCGAGCACGAACTGTTTATTCGTCCCTAGATTCAGTTCGCCGGCAAGCGCGACATAGCCACCGATTGCTGCGTCATAAGTCCAGATCGGCAGGCGGCGGTTGGTAATGATGTCGGTCCATCCGTCGGAGCTGCCGATGAAACCGCAGCTTGTATTTTTGAAACCGCAATCGGCACCGAGCGCGAGCCAGAAGTTTCCGTAGTTGGCAACGAGTCGTGCGCCGTTGGAGGTCGAGATGGCATAAGCATTATTATTTTGCCCAAGCCCGTCCATGTGCGGCGCGACCGCGCATAAACATGAAGCCTGGCCAGAAACGCCGGATCGGCCTGGAGCATCGTGCGCACCAGAACGCAGGGCGATTGTGGTTCAGCGATGATTTCCTGAACGTACGAATATGGCTGTCCAATCGCGGTGTTGGTTACACGCAAACCCATCGTCGGAACGCCCGGAGGAGCGGGTGTGGACGAATTGATCCACTCGCACGTGTGAGTGAAATCCCGCTGGGCGTCGTGAAAAAACGTCGTGCCGTCGGTGAAGATCAGTTGAAAATCGCGCACCTGCGGTGAATCGACGTTGGGAAAGTAGATCTCGGTGACGATGCCGTTGGCCACCGTGTACCAGACCGACGAGGACACCGAACGCGCCGTACCGACGCCTAGTTTGTCGGCGCGGCTCCAAGGCACTTGATTTTGCGGAAAAGGCGGAGCGGGATTTTTAGGTGTGAAAAGCATGGATTCATCCATTCAAATCGAAATTGTTGATAGCGGCCCAATCAGGCCACGCGGTTGTGACCGGCCCGGGCGGGTTCCAATTCCTATGACTTTTTCCATTCCGCATTCACCGGAATCGACTTGGGAGGCACCATAACCTGGATAATCGACGGGCTATCCAAGTTGGCCAATGCACCTGTGACGGCGGCTTCCAGCTCACGATAGGTGGTAACTTTCCATCCTTGGCATCCGACGACCTCTGACATCTTGCTGTACGAGCACTTGTGGACCTCTAATCCGTCTTTGAACGGAGCAGCAGGGTTGGCGAAAACTCCTCCATTGGCGAGCCATTGCTCCACAGCGAAGACTCCATTATCAACGACAAAAATGATTGGGTTGAGCTCGTATCGAGTTTGCGTTGCGACGCAGAAGGCGGTCATCTGGTACCCACCGTCGCCGGTGAACATCATTACTCTTTTATCGTTTCCCGCGGCCAGGCAGATACCGGTTGCCGCCGCGCCGATATAACCGATCGATGAGTAGGACGGCTGAGCGAAATAGCCTCGTGCCGCACTCACTTTAAGCAGCAAGGTTCCAAAGTAGTTCATGCTCGCATCGCTGCCGATCAGGATGTCTTCCGTTATGTATTTTGGAATGAATTCATAGAACCCCTGGTAGGTGATAGGGTCATCCAGCGAATCCTTGAACGTCGGACCGCTCGGCATTTGCGGAAGAGCCTTCGCGAGCGGTGGAATGTTTGCAGCAAGCAGGCCGTTAATGAGATGTTCCAAGGAAACCTGAGGCGCCAAAATAGGTTCCGGTTTTTACAGTGTCCAACGAAACGAATACGGTCTTATCAAGATCTGGTGGCCAGCCCAGCGTGTTGATATCTGTAAGCCAAACACCCAAAGCGAGTATGCAATCTGAATTTGTGACCAGGGCTTGAACCGCATCAGAAGAGGCCTTGCCGTCAAACACGCCTGCAAAGTGAACATCGTCTTCGGATAACGCGGCTTTGCTCATCAACTGCGTGACATACGGGATATTGAGCTGCTTGATCAGTGCAGTTGCTTGTTCAGCGAGGCCATAACGATCAACTTCAACACCGAGCCAGATCAGGGGATTCTTGGAGCCGCTAAGTTTGGTCTTGATCAGGTTGACGGAATCGGCCAGATTTTTCGAATCTGACAAATCGTTGGCGGGTGTCAATTTGCCCAACGGAGGCTCGCATTCCAGGTCGATTATATCCTCCAGCAACTCGATATAAATCGGTCGTCTTTCGGTGATGCAGATGGTCAACGCCTGATCGATTAAGTTCGGTGCCAGATGAGGGGAGTCGATTCGTACGGCTGCCGCCGTGATATACTGAAAAACCTGTAAATCGGTTTGACGCCCGCTGATGAAATGATGCGCGCTTAAGCCGGTCTGTTCGAACGCGAGCGTCCTCTTAATGCTCGGGCGCCATTAATCAGCACGACCGGAACCCTCTCAACGTAGGCGCCTGCAATCGGATTCGCCGCTGATAGTGCCCCCGGCAGAATACGTGACGCAGAGTGCCGCCGATTCCATTTTGCCCTTTTTGTCTCGCATATCCGTCAGCAGCATAGCCTGCATTGAGCTCATTCACTTCGGATATGACCTTGATCTTGCTCGGCACGACATAGCCATCCACCCACTCAAGCGTGTAGTCGCCCGGGATGGAAAACAAATGTCCCAGCCCGATTTCATACAGCCTGTCGACCAAATATTGCCCCACTGTATAGTCCTGGTTGCTCATATAAATTGCGTGTTTCATTTTAAAAATGTTGACCGACATTGATGGACCCCGTGTCAATGGCCGACCGTCAATACTGGCTGGCGTTGTCAAATAAACGCGGCAGGTAGATGTCGAATATTCCCGGGCATCTGCGTTCGGGATACCGCTGAAGCAGATAGTCTTTAAACGCATCTTTGGGTAACCCGCTATCCATCGCCTGCCTTGGCTGCCGCGAGGTATTCGATATTCCTGGCCACCTCGTTCTTATCCGCGGGGAAGCCGTGGCCCGGCAGGAATAATTCGTCGCCGGACTTCAGCACTTCCCAGAATCTGAATCCATTCTTATGGATGTTGTCAGGTACAGATGCGTGCCGGTGTAAACCAAATCCTGCGGCATGCAAACGCCGAATTCCGGAAGCCGCAGCGTAGGAGAAAATCGATCTCCGTATCGATCACCCTTTTAAATACATAGGTTACCCCATCGATGGTTTCCAGGCCGCGCGTGGCGACATTGCTGGGGAATGACTTTTGTTTCCGGAGCGAAGTCGCCCAGCTTGCCAGGCTGGTCCTTTCTGGATTCGTCTCCATGCTCCCGGATGAAGTCCATCGTCTCCTGCAGGGCATAGATTGCGATATCCTCAAACGCCGTCCAGCCAAACCAGTGATCCGGGTGCCGATGGGAAATATACAGCCGTTCGATCGGCTTCCCCAGGCTGTCCGCGTATCTCACGAACTTCATCGCATACGGAGCGAGGAACTGCGAGTCGATCAGGACGAGCACGTTCTCGCTTTCGATGATATGGGTAGCGTTTGCGATGTGGTTCTCGGTGAAGGCGGCAACAAACGTGTGGAGTGCGACATTGCCGATCGTCCTCTTGGTGATGATGGGTTCTGGTATGGATGCCGGCATGAGAAGCTTGCGATTTGAGGAGCAGGGCAGGCGATGCGGGGCCAGGCGATTGATCCGGAGATGGGCTAATCAACTGGTCACCCGACTGGCAGCGCGTTGGCGAAACAGTGTTGTGACTGCGGGATGAGCCGGCTGTCTTTAAGCCTCTGCCAGGGGTGTGGCCGACGGCTCAGGTTGAAAGCGCGTCAGCTGATTTCTCAGTTCCTCAATGCGGCTTTCGCGACGTAATAAGCGCTGAGGTAATCCGGTCCGTCGGCGTCCTCGCCGGGCCGCCAGAAGCGCCGCCGCGCCATCCGCATCCCGGCGTCGAATGGAGGAATGGCATTAAAGACTTCTATCAGGTAGGGCCCGCGGAAAACCGGCGCGATCTCGCCCAGCATCATGTCCCAGGGAATCCAGCAGTCGTCGACCCTGCCCCGGTCCGGCGCCGAGATATGCACATAGGAGAGGCGATCCTTCTGCGTCCGGGCTACTGGCCCGGGCGATATTTTCCTTGAAGACCGTGAGGCCCTGGCTTTCCATCAGGACCTGCGCCGTATCCATCGTCACGCCGCAGGGCGCCTTCGTGATGTCATCGAGGAAGTCCAGCACTTCCGAAACCATGTTCGGTGGCGGGGATTCCCAATTTTTGACCGGTTCGATGGCCAGTTTCACCCGCTTCTTCAAAGCGTATTCGCGCCAGTTCTTCGATGACGGGCATCGCCGCTGATATCGCGCCTTCATCCACTCCTGCAGGGCGTCGCTCCAGAGCGGATCACCAAGGTCTGTGACCGGGAAGGCCCCGTAAGGATAGATGAACGGCCCGGACATGATCGACTCGGCGCCCCCCAGTACCGCCGTAATATCGACGCGCGATTTGAGGTAAGTCAAGGCGCGCTCGCGCTGTTCCTTGTACGGCGATGTCGGGTCGAAGAAGGGCGTGGTGCCAACGTTGGTGGCGAACTTCGTGTTCGCGCAAGCCGGCCTTATCGAATGCTCTTGTCGATGGCGGTCTTCAGGCTCGTGTAATTGGCGACCTCACTGTGATGGTGGACGCTGGCGGGCCGGGGGGCGATATGCAGATCGAAGCCGTCGTACCCCATCTTGGCCAGAGCCAGCATGTGCTTGATTAATATCTTCAGTGTACTCCGGGTCCTCCGGCCGCAAATCCGCCGTGAACATGAAGAAACTGAAGTAGATCTCTCGTTTGGATGTGCTCATTTTAATAGCCCAGGTGTTTGCGCAGATAGCCTCGGTGCGATGCGCGCGTACGACAGCGGTGACGTGTAGTGCGGCGACGCGGATCGTATCTGGTCGGATCCTGTTCCGCCTCGATGATCATCCAGCGGTTGAATCCAACATCCTTTAGAATTTGCAGGATGGGATCCAGGTCCAGCTCACCTTCCGGGTCGCCAGGCACGGTGAAAATCCCGCTTTTGATTGCCTGATAGAAGCTGTATTTTTTGTTCACGGCCACGGGAAGCACGGCCCGGCGGACGTTCTTCAAATGGACGTGCGTGATACGCGCGGCGTATTTTGTTGTTAAATCCTCCAGATCTTTCTGGCTCGCGCCGCCGTAGCGCAGATGCGCCGTATCCAGGCAGAGCCCCACATAGTCGGAATTGGTGGAATCCAGCAGCCGTTTGGTCTCCTTCATGGTCATCACGCCCGTGCCTACGTGGGGATGGTAGCTCAGCTGCATTCCTCTGTCGGCAGCGTATTGGCCCGCACGGTTGAGTTGAGTGGTAAGCAGATACCATTCCGCCTCACTGAAAATGGGCCGGTCGGTGAGCACTGACTTGGTGCGGACCGCGTTCACGGCATTGGCCAGCTCCGCCACCACTACGTCTTTGGCGCCGACTTCCTTTAAGAAAGCGACTTCCTCGGTGAACGCGCTGAAAGGACTCATCTTCATGGCCCGTCCAGTGCGGTCGTAAAAGCGGTGCTCGCCCAGGTGGCGGAGATCTTCAGGTCCGGCCGTTAGCGCCTTCAAGAGCGAGGGCAGGTGCGATGGGTAGTTATGCCCGGTGCTGCCTCCCTCAAAACCGGCCTCCTTCGTCTGCGTCCAGGATCTCCTGATAGGGAGTATCGTCTCCGATCTCCTGGAAATCATCGTTCGTCCAGCCGGTCGGCTGGATGCCCAGGAGCATTGTTGTGTCATCTGCCATCAGGTTGTCTCCCTTGACCCTTGCGGTGCCCATCGTCTGGTGCGTCACACGGCAATTGCCAAACCATTCAATCCGGGCAGCCTTTCCCTGAAATGAGCAAGTGAGCCAAATCGCGAGTCCGATTCCTGCGAGGTCGAGTTGGCTATCCGAAGGACGGCGTCCCCCGAGGCTAGACAAGAGATGCGCAACGTGACTGAAGAAATCAAAAATTACAGGCAGCGACGACAGTTTGAGGCCTGATCTTAACGATTTGCAAACATCAAACTCAATCACTCACACTTGCCGGCGCACACAAGGATGCCACTCTTTCGGCATGAAGGTTGGCCCGAGAGTATCAGGCTTCAAACTCGATGGGCTGGTTGACCAACAGATGCCATCGCCGATCCTCGTCAGCACCGTCGGCAGGAAGTGCGCTTTGCAATTTCGCAACGCGGGGATGGCGTCGCTCAACCCATTCATGTACGGGAGCCGACAAATCCCGCCTTCGCAGCCGATCCAAGACATGCCCGAGGCGCTGCGCATTGGGAACATCATCCACATTGCGAACCGCCGCCAATAGCGCTCGCGGGTTTAGCAAAGGAATCATCTCGGAAATGACGGTCGCGACGTTGTCGAGATTGCCCGCCGATTTCGAGAATCGTATGAGATCCACCGCCGTTGTTTCGGGCGTGGCGACCTCCACTTTTCCGGTTGGCCCTTTCATGTCTTGAGTGGCGGCGCAGTGCGATATACTTGCTGGCGAAGAATCGAAGTTTTGCACGACCGGCCCTCAATGAGCGAACCGAGCGATCCGTGACGACTTGGAATTCCTGAGGCTGCTGATGCGAAGCACCGTGCATCGCGGCCGCGCTGAGTAACCCGACGTAATACGGCAACTTCATCGCTCCCATGAGGTCACCGACGAACCACGTTGCCGGCAGCGCACGGCCGCTTGATATTCCAGCGGCACGATCGCGTAAAAGTAATCCTTGATCTTGGCAATGCGCTGCCGCTTGGCCAAGCGGTGCAGAGCCTTCTTCACCGTTTCGGCGGAGAGCCCGCTGTCGGCTATCGCTTCCTGGCGAAGGAAGGTGTAACGTCCTTCTGTCTGAAGGCGGTCGATCCAATGTTCCAGCGTTTGCGCCGATTTGAGGCCTCACGACGTTCTGCCAATAGGGATCGAAACTATCCCTTTATGCAGACTGTTATATCGGCTATTTCTATTACTTCTATCACGTAATTCGCAGCAGCGAGCTTGCCGAGATACGCGTTCCGCCTCGCGCCGACCAGGCGTAAGCTTACTTCGACCCGATGGAGCGAACATTTGCCGTACAAACGTACACTGGCGCGTACACTAAATCGGCGAAAATCGCGTGAAATCGGCCATTTATCGAGCGCCAACACGCTTGTCAGGAACGACCGGAAAACTCCGGGGAAGGAAAGCGACAAAAAAGGCCTCGGCGAGTACACTGGCGCGTACACTACCGATTGAAAAACATGGTAAATATGTTACTCTTGACCACCGTAGCGCACCGTCGTAAACGGCGCGGTGACCATAAGTTATTGATTTCACAAAAAGTTCGGATTTTGAGCTTATAACGCTCATAACCCGGAGGTCGGAGGTTCGAATCCTCCCCCCGCTACTGCTTATGACGAAGGGACTTGCGACATCGCGAGTCCCTTTTCTTTAGCCTGTTTTCGTTCCGCTGTACACAAATCTATACACAAGCTTGACAGGAAACATGGTAAGATAAAGTGACTCGCCAGAAAGATAACTCTTGCCGCCCACGGCAAAAGGACATCATGGCGAGCCTCATTCAGCGTCCCGATTCTCCAATCTATTACATCCAGTTCATGGCAGGCATCGCGCCGGCCGGGTTTCCACTGGCGCGACACTTCTCCAAGTCGCCAAGGAAAAACTGCGGCATTTCGAGTCGGCACAAGCGCGGAGGGAACAACTCCCGCTAGCCTCCAAAACTCCGACGGCGGAAATATGACGGCTTCCATGATCCCAAGGGGGCACCAAGCGCAGTATTTACTGTTATGGATGTCTTAAACAATTCGGTAGGGGCTGAAGCTGGTGATGAGACCACCCAGTCAAATCCAGGCTTCCTTGATTCCAATATTCTACAACTGTTGGAGAATGCACTTCTTAGTAGATTGCAGTCAGGTGACCTGTTTTTCATAAACGGTGCGACTGGAACGGTTATTCGAACTACGACTCAAAAGCCGGTGTGTGTAACTATTTAACGGCGAATGTATTGGTGATGAATGAATTCTAAGCAGTTTAAAATGCGTTCTGTATTATTTGTCGCAGCGGCACCGCTCTTAGCCCTGCTCATTTGGTCACAATGGTTCAGGCCGCTTTCGTTTAATTCCGCTGATTGGAAGAAGGAAAAACATAGATGGCGGATGGAGAAAGATCTCGAACACAAGATTATTGCAGAAAGGTGGTCAAGACAGCGTGTTATATCTGAGCTAGGGATCGATAGAGCTCCTGGGATTTATCCCATCATTTACGAGCCTGGGTGTTATGCCGCAATTTATGGCCTTGATGACGACCACACATTTAATATCACGATCGGACCTGAGGGGGTTGTTACGGGGGTCGAAGTGACTAAACAGGAGCTATAACCGAAAGTCGTGGATTGCTGGCGTTTGAATAAAAGCGGCGTACCCCTGGTGGATCGTAATTAACGGTTCACCGATGTCCTCCGCGGGACAGAAAAGGATACGCCTCATGGACCGTAACTCAGATGCACTTCATCTGGCAACGATGCCAGCCGGGTACAATGGTGTCACGGCCAGTGACAGCTACTACCGTGGCCGGGTGCAGGGCGAAAGTCTTGGTTTCGGGCCTGGTTCGGACGGCAACGGCGTGGGGTATCTCTGCCACAACGTGCTGGCCGTCACGCCCGACCGCTAGGTGCTGGGCCTTCGCGCCCAACTTCTCCACCAGCGTCGCGTGGCGCCACCGGGCGAGACGGGCTCGCAGAAGCGTGCCCATCCGTACGCAATCCTGATATTCCTGACGATGCAGATTTGTCTCCGTTTCGCGAGGCTAAGCCGCAGGACAGTTCGGCAACTGAGAGAAAAAGGCATCAAAGTTCTCTCCTGCGGTCCACTGCTCTCCTGTTCTACTGCTCAGTTTTAGAACGCCGCTGGCGATTCCTGCCCGCCACCTGCCAGCTTCCTCACTTCCACATTTGACATCAAAATCGATGCGAGGATTCTCAACATCGGTTCGTGCGTCCCCGCTTGAGCTTTTGCGGATCGCCGCCGGCGCGTTGGCATCGGGGACGCGGCGGTTTGAATTGGCTTCATCGTTGAAAGTGTACAACCCCATCGCTCTTGCTAAGATGCGAAACTGGCGGTGGTAGCGATCGAATTTTGTTGCAGGTGGACGCGTGGCTTATCAACAGCTTGAACGGCTCCGAAATAATATCCAGACCGTTTACCTGGGGCCCACAAAAGCCGTCGATCTGCTGCTGATCGGGCTGCTGGCGCACGGTCATGTCTTGATTGAGGATGTGCCGGGCGTTGGAAAAACCGTGCTGGCCAGGAGCCTTGCACGCAGCATCGATTGTAAATTCACGCGCGTCCAACTCACGCCGGATTTAATGCCCAGCGACGTGCTGGGCGTTTCAATTTACGACAACCAGACGCACAAGTTTGATTTCAAGCCGGGCCCGATCTTCGCCAATATCGTGCTGGCAGACGAAATTAATCGCACCACTCCACGTACACAGTCCGCCCTGCTCGAGGCGATGGCGGAAGAAACTGTCAGTGTGGAAAATGAAACGCGCGTACTCGAACGCCCTTTTATGCTGGTCGCGACGCAAAACCCGTTCGAGTTCGAGGGAACCTATTACCTTCCGGAAAATCAGCTCGATCGCTTCATTGTCAAAATTTCCCTGGGATATCCCGAGCGCAGCAGCGAACATCGCATCTTGACCACCAGGCCCGGTCGCATTGCGCTGGATCAGCTTAAGCCTGTTATGACCGGCGCTGAGGTGATCGAATTACAGGACATCGTCCCGGATATCCGGCTGGATAATGCTGTGGTCGATTACATTCTAGATCTGATTGACGCCACCCGGCATAACGATGATCTGCACCTGGGTGTTTCCCCGCGCGGTGCACTGGCGTTAACACAGGCGGTGCAGGCGGCGGCCATGCTTGCCAATCGTGATTATGTCACCCCGGATGACGTCAAACGATTGTTCCTTCCGGTTTGTGCCCATCGCGTGGTGAGCAAAACTTATCTACATAACGGCGACGCAAACGCCACCGCGCAGCGTGCTTCAGGCGGTATTGGATAAAGTCGCGACGCCAAAATAATCGCTTCAGGGGACTGGTTCGCAGGCTTTGCATTTTTGAACGGCCAGAACCAACCGCTGGCCTGAAATTTTTGCCGATGAGCAGGACCTTTTCTACTTTTTTTCACCGTTCGAGCGCGGGGCTGGATTCTCCGATCACTCCGATGCGCCGTCGACCCAGCCGGGATTTTTCCATCACCGGCGCGGTCTATATCTCAATGATGATGTTCATGGGGCTGGCTGCAATCAATACGCAGGCGAGCCTCCTTTTTGGTGTGTTCGGCCTGATGATCGGGATCATGCTAGTGAGTGGTGTCATCAGTAAAATTGTATTAAAGAAAGTGCGCTCACGCGCGAATTGCCCGAGGCGGGCACGGTGGGTGAACCGTTTGGTATGACCTACCGCTTTTTCAACGGAAAGCGTTTTTGGCCTACCTTCTCCGTCACGCTGGCGGAACTCGACGGGGTTGAAGGGTTTTGTAATCAGCCGCAGGCTTACCTGCTTCATGCCGCCGCCGGATCAGAGGCATCGGTCCCCGCTCAGTTCATGCCCAAGCGGCGCGGCATCCATGCGCTGAATCGGTTTCAAATCAGCACGAGTTTTCCCTTCGGGTTTATCAAGCGGGCGATGGAACGCGCACTTCCTGATCTTGTGGTGATCTACCCGGCGCTGGCACGGGTTGATCCGAGTGTGCTGGCAAGGTGTCTGCCCGCGGAAAAAACGGGCCCTACCATGCGCCCAGGCGCGGGGGATCCGACGAACTTTACGGCCTGAAGGAACATCGCCGAGGCGAAAATCCACGACTGATTTACTGGAAGCGCAGTGCCCGCACCGGAGTGCTCGTGTCGAAGGAAATGACGCAGGTTGCCCCGCCGCGATTGCTGGTGCTGGTAGACAGTTTCCTGAAGGACCGAACCCGCGCCGAGCATGCCGCGGTGGAGCACGCGATTGCCATGGCCGGATCGATTGCAACCCTGGCGCTGGAAAAAGGTCTCTCGGTGGGAATCCAGGCCTGGGCTGATGGCTGGCACGGCATCGCCCCGACAAGGGGAAAACGCCATCGGCGGGATGTCATGACTCTGCTTGCTCGGCTGCCTGTCAACCAGGAAAAAGATGCCCAATCCCTGCTTGAAAGCGCGCAGGAATTGGCCGAACAGGGCACCACCCTGGTGCTGTGTACCGGAAGAAACCTTGAAGTCAGCCTGAATGAGAAACTGCGCGGCGGGTTGATCTTAATCTCGGCGGTTCACTCGCAATCGGGCAACTGGTTTAAGTTCAATGAGAATGTGCGCTTCGACCGCTGCTCACCGCCGGAGCAGGAACGCAGCATCATCGATTGAGCGGCACCGCAGTCATCACATGAACTTATAGCTGCTGGCTTTCCAGCGAGAATCGACGCTTGCAAGATTCTCTTTGGTCACGCGATATCCCTCGTAACCCAGCCACTGGCGAACAAGCACTCGCAGCTTTGGTATCTCGCGCAGTCCAAGTGCATACGCCAGCTTTCGGAGATAAACAGGTTTGAAGTTCGACTCCTGCCTCACTTTTTCGAGCACCTGGTGTGCTTCAAACATATATTTATCGCGCTGCGTGAGATCTTTGGAACTGCCCGATCGTTGGCCGGCGCAGTACGCGGAATCCGCCGAGGCAACTATCAGTGGAATACAGCTTCGCGTGCTGAAAAAATCGTCCCCACAGGTCGAAGTCGCCGGCGAGCGGAAACTGGGTACGAATTCCACCTGATACTTTCTCCTGCAGCGATCGACGCCAGAACATCGATTCCTGCTGCAGGAAACTGAAGCCCGCAAGATCTGTGCGCAGATACCTGCCATCAAGGTAGGCGTCGAAACTGTAGCCGAGCACCTTAAAGGCATCGACCATGCAGCCGCCCGCATCCCAGTGCACCAGGTTTCGCGTGGTTAACCACGAAACCTCTGGCAAATCGGTCATAATTTCCGCGACGGTTTTGAACGCGAAGTTGAAATACATGTCGTCGCTGTTGATCCAGCCGATGATTTCACCCGTCGCCCGCGCAGGCGCTTTATTGACCGCGTCGTAGTGGCCCGCGTCTTTTTCGCTGACCCAATAGGCAAGCCGGTGCTGATATTTGCGAATGATATCGACGCTTCCGTCGGTACTGCCGCCGTCGATGATGATAAATTCCAGATTGGGGTAGTTCTGGTCCAATACAGATGTGATCGTCGCCTCTAGAAAATCGGCGGTGTTGAACGACGGGGTGACGATAGAGATTTTGGGGGAGATTTTTGGAATCACGATTAATCCCGAAGGTGGTTTTCGACATCGCCGGGGTCCGCGTCACATCGTGAATGCGGGCTGATGGCCCATACGGGATAACGACGAATTATAAACGTCCAGATACGCCAATGCCTGCGTCTGCAGGCTGTATTCCTTCTCCGCTATCTCCCGACAATTTCGGCCGATCCTGGCGCAGGCCTCGGGATTGTCGAGCAACCGCTCGATCGCCATGCGAAGTTCATCTGCGTTTCCAACCGGAGCAAGGTACCCGGTCATGTCGGGCCTGACAGTGTCGGCAATCCCACCGGTGTCAAAGCCAACCACGGGTATGCCGCAGGCAAACGCTTCGGTCGTCGTCTGCCCGAATGATTCTTGCAGAGACGGGATCACAAACACATCAGCCGAACTGTAGACGGCTGACAAAACCCGGTCATTTGAAATCTTTCCAAGATGCAGGTACGGAATACCGGAAACGTCTGGTTTACCTCCACCAACCGACAGGAGAAAAAGATTACTTCGTCCACGCATGCCCTGAAGCGCTTTGATTAAGTAGCTGAGTCCTTTCCGGGATGCCCCGGCAGCGTCGGCAACGAACAGCACCACGCTGGCATCGCGCGGCACATTGAGCAGATCGCGAGAAAAAAATTTATCGCGCGGAGCAAATTCTGTGGTGTCCAATGCATTTGGAATAATTGTGCAGGGAAACCGCTTCAATAATGTGCTTGTTCCCG
Organism: uncultured Phycisphaerales bacterium; assembly: GCA_963792535.1. Classification (GTDB taxonomy): domain Bacteria; phylum Planctomycetota; class Phycisphaerae; order Tepidisphaerales; family Tepidisphaeraceae; genus CBDAQA01. The sequence continues at coordinate 656,695 of CAWBWQ010000001.1, read as the reverse complement.
TCACTTTCGCCTGCCACCGACTGGGAGCGACAAGCTGTATACGGCTGGAGTCAAACTTGCCAAAAACCTCTGCCTTGCGGCGGAAAATCTCTCGGGACAAATCATGCTCCGAAGAAGACTCCAAGGCTGGACATCTGCCGCATGCGGTCTGGTAGCGTCCGCAGCCGGCATCGTAGTGGCAACCACCCGTGAAGACGTTCATGTCCTGCAGCGTCCAGACGATCGGCACCGATGGCGGGACTGAGGAAAAAAAATCCTCGTAATCTATGAACCAACTCACCCAGTGCAGGTGGATCAGATCAACGTCCAGCAGATCGACCGGCACTTGGGTTTCGCCGGGAACCCGATCTGAACTGAACATATCATACCCATTGGCGATTGATGCGGCATGCGCCGCGAGTTCTCGCCGGGTTGAAATTCCGTACCGCAACCGCCGCCGGATCTTGGCGAAAACGTTTTTCTCAGGCAGCACGAGACGGACCGTTGGATCCGATGACGCCTTCCCTCCCACGATCATGGTCGAGTCAACACCGGCATTTAGCACTCCGCGGTGAATTCGGTATGCCGCTCGGGCAGCACCACCAGTGATATCAAAACTGCATATCTGGGCAACACGCATGGGCGGAATATCCTAGCGATTAATCGGCAACCGCAGCAGTCGCTAATTCGCCTGCGAATACCTCGGTCGGATCGCGTGGGACGAGTCGGCGTATGTCTTCGGCGGCCCTCCGGCCTATCGATTGGATTTCCGAGCGGCGCTGCCAGGCACGCTCCATCGCGTCGGCCATTGCACCCACCGTGGGCGCCGCACCAAGGAAACCATTCACGTTGTCGCAAATCACTTCGGCGTTACCGGCGACATCGGTGGCAATGCAGGGTCGACCGCACAACATCGCCTCTACAATCGCAAGTGGTAAGCCCTCAAAACGGGACGCCAAAACCATGGCGTGATGCTTGCTCCAAACCTGCTGCACATCCTCTACATATCCGCCTATGTGTATGTTGGACAACCTTGATTGCTGTATCTGATGATCGATGCATCGCCGGTTACTGCCGCTACCGTATAGCGTCAGCGAGACCGACCGCTGCCGCCATTGGGGCATCGACAGCACGTCAATCAAAATATCCTGTCCCTTGGCGACCACATCCAACCGACCGACGCATGCAAGCGAAAGATGTTGTAACGGGTCGCCGGTCCAGACCGGATTGGCATCGTATGAAACGCCGAACGGATTTCGTACCACCTTTGCATTCGGCAATTCAGCAGCAAACTGCCGCCTGACTAACTTCAAATTCGATTCGCAGACAAAATAGTTCGCCACAGCGTGATCAAACGCCTCGCCAAGCCGAATGGCCACCTCGTCGGGCGCCCAGAACTGCTCAGCAGCTGCCTGCGTAATGATTACATCGCGCAAACCAAGTGACCGACATATCTCCATCAGGGTCAGCCCATCATTGGAATTGCCTTGCGAGATCACTACGAGATCGGGCGGATCCCGCGTTAGCTCGCGAACGAACTGATATTCCTGCGGTTTTATCGCAGTGAATTTTCGGGCGAGCCGCCTGGTGAGCGACTCCCCGCGGCGAAGTACAATTCGACAACCCAGCTCGCGCAGCTGCGCGATCTGCGTGGCATCTTTCACCCAGGCCCGACGGCCAATCGAAACCTTTGTGCCCCGACGGACCAATACATCAGCCGCGTGTGCCCAAAGCAGCTCGCTGCCGCCCCAGGGAGCCGTGTCGTTGGCGCAGATGAAGGCAATGTGTCGCATATGCTAAGGACGCTTTTTAATGTATTTAGCGGGAACGCCCGCCCAGATTTCGTATGGGGGCACGTTTTTAGTTACCACGCTGCCGGCACCCAGGATCGCCCCATTACCAATCGCCACGCCGGGCAGTACGGTCACATGCGCACCGATCCAGACGTCTGAACCAATCTCAATTGCCGCTCCCTCAAATCCCTGCGCGTTCATCGGAATGTCGCGCCGCTCGAAGCGGTGATTTCCGGTCGTCAAATAGCAGTATGCGCCAATCATCACATCATCACCGATCGTGATGGGGTGGTAACTATCAAGGCTTGAGTATCGCCCGATGAAGACCCGTTGGCCGACGATAAGCCTTGGGTCCGCGTCAGGTTCATTTGCAAGCCACACCGATACTCCACGCTCAAAGCAGCCATCACTTCCGAGTGAAACCAACGATTTACTCGGCTCTTTTCCCTTGAACTCGATGCTCTCATGAACGCGGGTAGTCTTTCGCACCTCGCTTAGCCAGGCGTGCCGCTGCTCAGGCTCGCGCATGGCTTCGAGAAATTTGCGGCAGGTGGTGCGAGAAAGACGGAGGAATTGCTGCAGCATAAATCTCTCAGACCAAATCACTCCAGCTTCGCCCATTATGTCGCCCGGCAGACATATAACCAAATGTAACGCTTACAGATATTGGATGCGACGTTTTGTTACATTTATTAGTACATGCAAACATTGGTTTCCCTGCAAACGTTTTTACGTATGCTTTGCACGAGGTTTATTGATATTCGGACAGTTCAGTCTGAAATACCAAGATATCCAATACGAGCACGATTTAACCTTATCCATGACCGCGAGATTAAATCGTTTCGACCGATCATCTCAGAACATGCGCGGCAAAATACCGGCGAATCCCAAGGCGATTCTCCCGTCGAAATTCGCAGATGGCGGGCGATTTTAAGCAGCGGGAGAACTGCCAATGGATGCATTCTGTTTTTAAGGCGTGTCATTGTTTCACCGGAGCATCCGAATAACTGCGGCGCGGATTCCGCCAGACGGCGCAGCATTTCTGTATCCAGTCGGTGAGCGGCAATTGATTTCTGCGTGCTGCTGGCGGCGTGAATACGATAATCCACCAGCGCGTCGGGGAGATTAGCGAGTCGGAGATTCATCAATGCCAGTCGCAACCAAAGGTCGTAGTCTTCGACATGTACAGGAGAAAAATCCCGGTAGTTTCCAGCCGCAAGCACCGCCGAACGCCGAAACATCACCGTTGGGTGAGCAAGGGCGTTTCGCCGCAGCATCTCCACTACGACCTGCTCGTGATCGAGGGGATAATCCATCGATCCCTGTAGCTGACCCTCGGCATTCATTGTCCGCATCTGCGTACCGACAACTGCGATTTCCGGGTGAGCGAGCAGAAACGCGATTTGCTTTTCTAACCGATCGGGATGGCTCACGTCATCCGCGTCAAGCCGGGCGCAGAATTCAGTGTCGCACTCTCGGACCATGGCCGCCAGCGCATGGCCTAGCGGTAGTGGACTCCCAACCCGCAACACTCCTGTCAAGCGGGAGGGAATCCATCGCCGGGCTTCCTCGACGGTACCGTCAGTCGATCCATTATCCCAAAGCAACACCTGGTAGTCGCGGAATCCCTGCGCCTCGATCGACGCAAGCGTTTGGGGCAAATAAGGCATTCCGTTTAGGACAGGGATTATCCATGTCACACGCGGGTGAGGTATCGGATGATTGTCGCTCAAGTGATATGTATATAATGGCCAGTAGCGGGCATAGCGTCGCCGGTGCGCGGTCCGCAACCGCCATTAAACTCCGATAGGTTTGCGAAATGCAAAACAGCCGCAGCCAAAATCCTGCTGATTTGTCACTCCCGCCGTGGCAGAAGTTAGCCCGTTAGAAAAGTCGTCTGGAAGGAGGGCGAACTCTTCGAGTATCAACCCGTCAAACATTGATACCGCCTGTTCGTACGCGTAAATGCGGTGTGCGTTGAAGCAGACCCTTGGTCGACCCACTGGGACCACGAACAACAGTAATCCGCCCGGTGCCAGAACCGCGCCAGCTCGCGGCAGGCCTTGAGATCACCGTCAACATCGAGCGGATCGCCATATCTTCCAAGGCCGACATGCTCGACGACGTGCATACAACTCAACGACCTGATGCTGTCGCTGGCAAAAGACAATTTGCAAAGATCATTAGGCTCCGATGTAAGCCCGTCCAGGTTCAGTCTTGCAGGTCGATAGTCATAAAATCTCACGGGAATAAATGCAGAAAGCATCGTCGCGAAATTGAGCATCGACGAGATATCGACATGCTCTTGCGGCTTTTCTAAGGCCAGCTTTCTCGCTGCCCACGCAGGGTGGTAGACGTAATGAGGATTGAAATCGGTGGTGCTCAGGTTATCGTCTAGGCAGGGATAACGGTCTTCCCAATTGACCGTGAAGCGCGAAGCCGCGTTCGGAAGGGCCTTGTATCGTGCAAAATCGGCTGCGAAACTACGGCTACGGGCGCGTTTCCATCGCACGCCCTGAAGTATCCGGGTGATCATCTGGAGCATTCAGTCACCTAACTCTGGTTCTACTTATAGTTTTTTTGCCCGCTCGAAGCAGGCGAAAGCGCGCTTTCAGGCATGGCTTGCTTGATGAATTGCTTAGCACTGGGCTTCACTATGGCAGGCCGCAGGGGCCGACGCTCTAGGTCTTCGAACCAACGCACTCTACCTCGGCGGCTAAAGATATAGTCAATATCCCTCTGGTTAATGCGGTCCAAGTAGGGGATCAAAAGCCGCAGAGCCGAAAGCGATGAGTTCTGCGCCCGGCTCCAGCGAACCCAATAGGAGTCGGTTCCATATCTGTGACTGTAACCCGATCCAGCTAGCACGAATGCCCTTGACCCCGTCGCTACCTGACGCAGGCCAAAACCCCAAGTATCGAGCGCTCCGGCGTCAAAAGGGTAACCGCCCGCCCGATCCCAGCTATCCCTCGTGAATAGATAATTACCACTCGCGCCAAACACCTTCTTTGTCGCAAGATAGGACCAAAAATCCGCCTCGCCCGCATTTAGCGTCCAGCACTCCTCGTAAATCGCAGGATCATTCTTAAAAAAATTAATGTTCTGGAACGCGACCGCATCGGAACCGGACTTTTCGAACGTGGAGATAACGTCCCGTGTGCAATTGTCCAAAAGAACATTGTCTGCATCAAGGCAGAACAATATGTTGTTCTGCGCTTTTTCGACCGCTGTGTTCCTCGCGGCAGCGCCCCCCGATTTCGAGGGTGTGAGAGAACGCGAAGTTGGGAGACGGTGGTGCCCACCTTGTGCAAGACTTGCCGTGTTTCGTCCGAGGACCCGTCATCAACAGCCACGATCTCATCGTTAGGACGCAAATTTGTTTTAGCGATTGATTGAATGGCGTCCGCTACGGTCGCAGCACAGTTGAAGCACGGGATAAAATAGGTAACGTTGTTCTGGACTTTCTGCACCCACCAGACACCGCCATCACTTATATTAACAGTGCTTCCAATCCGCCGAAAATATTGGTCGACTGCCTGTTTTACGCCAGGAAATGCGGGGTGGCCGTAGTCATGCCCTGAAATGAGTCCGTCGGATCGAATATTGGAATACCAAGCTAAGATGTCCTGCCAGACGCCATTGTAAGAGTGGTCGGCATCGAGAAATACAAAATCGAGAACTTCGGGGACTAACTTAGCAGCCTCGACAGAGTCTTTGCGCACTTGAATAAATCGATCACCATATTTGCTTAGTCGAGCGCCTGTATTTTTAAAAAGTTCATCGAATTGCGGCTGCGGGAGGTTCATTGGGTCGTCATAACCCGGACGGTGCAGATAGCTATCCACTCCGTAAAGTCGTGAAATCTCTGAGTTTGCCAAGATAGCCTCGGAGTGTCCACCGAAGGCGACTCCGATCTCTGCGCCGATCCGCAAATCGAACTTGCGAATTAACGACGGTAGAATTCCATAGCCAGCTTTCCAGCCACCCTCGTGGCGTTCCTGAAATTCTTGCAGCGAAAAACCCATACAGTTGGCAATTTCTTTCATGTAAGTTGTTCACGAGCGCCGTGTCCTGGAATATTCACAAGCCCTAAATTTATAGGATCCATCTCTGGTCCCCATTCCTCACGGACGTGAAATACTAGCAGGTCTGTCCCCCATACCCAATCATTCATTCCGTCGCGGTAACCCCCAACGGAAATGGTGTACTCGCCCGGGCGGAGAAAAAACGCGGGTACTTTAAACCTCGATTTCACCCAACCGGCCGTCACCTTCGTAGGCACTGCACAGTCGTGCAGTGAAAATAAGCGGGTTCCCTGCCATAAACGGAGAAGGTGATGCGGAAATTTGGAAGGTCGTTCTGGGCCGTCGCCTCCACATCAAACTGAATCGGTTCGTTTGGTGAAACGGATATAGACTGACGAAAGGAGCCATTAACTGATATTTTGTTAAAAATGAGCGAATCTTTTAAAGTCCCAACGAACAGGTCCTTGCCTACTGTGGCCTCTTTCTCAGCCGAAGCCATGTAAGCCCCCAATACCTTGGATATTTCGCCTGACTCCACAACTTTGCCTGCGGAAAGCAGTACGCCTTTCTGGCAAAGTGACCGAACAGCTCCAAGGTTATGGCTAACAAAAAGTACGGTCCGGCCAACCGATGAAACCTCTCTCATTTTCCCAAGGCACTTTTTCTGAAACTCGGTGTCCCCCACGGCGAGCACTTCATCGACGATCAGAATTTCAGGATCTAAGTGGGCGGCGACTGCGAAAGCCAATCGCATGTACATGCCGCTGGAATAGAATTTGACGGGGGTATCGAGGAATTTTTCCGTGCCGGCGAAATCGACAATTTCGTCGAACTTGCGGGTGATGTCCGCGCGCTTCATGCCGAGGATTGCGCCGTTGAGGAAGATGTTTTCGCGGCCGGTTAGTTCGTGGTGAAACCCGGTGCCCACTTCAAGCAGGCTGCCGACACGGCCGTTGATTTCGATTTCGCCTTCGGTGGGATCGGTGATGCGGCTGAGGATCTTGAGCAGTGTGCTTTTGCCCGCGCCATTGCGACCGATGATGCCGACCACGTCGCCGCGCTTGATCTGAAAATCCACCTCTTTTAAGGCCCAGAAAGAGTTGTGCGTTCTTTTTTGACGCGTTTGCGAAACGGCGCGGCGAAGGCATCGGTCAGCGACTCGCGGAGCGTTTTACCGTAGCGGTTTTGCTGACCACCGAGGAAATACTGCTTACCAAGGCCTTGAACTTGAATGGCAATGTCGGACATAAGGGGGACCGTCGCTGGGCGTTAGACCATGTCAGCGAAAGTGCGCTCCATTCGGCGAAAATAGAACAGGCCCCCGACAGCTAAAACGACAACGGATAAAACGGAGACCCAGAGCATCATTCCCGGTGGATCGCCTCGGCCCAGCAGCGACCAGCGGAAACCATTGAGCACGCCGACCATGGGGTTCAGTGAATAAACAAACCGCAATTTTTCGGGAATGTTATGCGCTGAATACATCACAGGAGATCCGTACATCCACAGCTGAATCATCACCGGGATCACAAAGCGGATATCGCGGTATTCAACATTTAAAGCACTGAGCCACAGCCCCACGGACATGGCTGTCACGATCGCGAGCAATGTGAACAACGGCAAAGTGAGGATCGGCCAGCCGATGTGGATCGAGTTGCGGTAAAAAAACATCATGCATCCGAGGATGACCATGGCGATGGCAAAATCGAGAATCGAACTGAGGATCGATGAAAGCGGAATCACCAGGCGGGGAAAATAAACTTTGGTGATGAGCTGCTGACTTCCCACCATGCTGTTTCCCATGCTGGAAAGGGCGTTGGAAAACAGCGACCAGGGGACCAGTCCCACGAAGATGAAGATGGGATACGGGATTCCGCTGGAGATATCCGTCGGGTTGATTTTGAGCACGACCATGAAAATGAAAGTCATGATCAGCATATTGAAAACAGGCGGCAGAATCGCCCAGAGGATTCCCAGAACGCTTTGTTTATATCGGACCTTCACATCGCGCTGGGCAAGGATCCAGAGCAGCTCGCGATAATGCCAAAGCTCGGACAATTCGATAGGTTGCCACCCCTTTTTAGCGCGCAGTTTCAACCGCACACTGGGTTCGGCGATCGGTTGTGACAGGGTTTGTATCGAAGGAGCGGTCAACGGTGGTCAGTCCTCTTTTGTGATCGATTTCTATATTAACCGCGCAACAGGAGAGCGGCAAACAGAAGTGTTTGGACTTGATGAGGCCGCGAACGCAATGACCGGGCGACGGGAATGCATCAGGGAATTACCGTGGAAGTGGAGATGGTTTTGACCGGTGTTTGAATGAGACGATTTGTTCTTGCAGCAACCTCGCGCCGTCAGCGCGTTCTTGGCCGATGCCGAGACGATGGCTTCTGCAATGACTTCGAGCTTCATGCCCCTAGAGGCTTTCAGCAGGATCAGGTCGCCGTCTGTGACGATCGACGCGACGGCGTGCGCGCACTCGGCGGCAGATTTAAAACGCTCGACCTGCCCGGGCATGAGACCCGCCTGGATCGCAGCATCGGCGATCAGCTGGGATTTTTCTCCAACGCATATCAGGTGGTCGATACCGCACGTCGCGGCGAACAATCCGATTTCGTGATGATACCGATCGGTGGCAGTGCCGAGTTCTTTCATATCGCCCAGAACCGCGACCCGCCTGCCCGGGGTTTCCATATCGCGGAGTGTTTCCAACGCGGCATGCATCGAATGCGGGTTGGCATTATAGGCATCGTTGAGGATTTTCACGGTCCCTGCTGCCTGCAACTGCAGTCTCATCTCCGGACCGATGGCGGTTGCAAAGCCCTCGAGGATTTTACCGTCGTCGATGCCCAGATATCTGGCGACGGCGATAGCCGCCAACGCGTTGACCGCTGTGTGCCGGCCCATCTGGGGAATGTAAATTTCTTCCGACACCAGACGATCGCGCTGGGAATCGGTTGAAGTATGCCGCATATCAGACAGACCGGCCCGCCGTTCGATTGGCCGCAGGTTTCGCAGGCGAAAACGAACGCCATCAGCAAGGCATCGCATGCCAATGGGCTGAAGGTCGTTATGTTCGCCGAGCCCGAAAGTAATTTTAGTGCCGACAAAATTCTCAACTGCTTTGACTAAAGCGGGACAGTCACCATTAACAACCAGCAGCCCTTCTGGATTCAGCCCGGCAATGATCTGCGCGTTCTCGCGGGTGACCCCGTCAAGATCGTCCAGAAATTCCAGATGTTCGGCTCCGATGTTCGTGATCACCGCGATATCCGGTTCGGCGATCGTCGTGAGATTCAGAACTTCACCGTGATGGTTCGTCCCCACTTCGAGCACGACGTAGTTATCCGCTGGCTCTGCTGCGAAGATCGTGGTGGGAACACCGATGTCGTTGTTGAAACTTTTGGGTGAAATCGTGCCGTTCAGGGACTTTTTCAGCACTGAATGAATCAGATTTTTAGTGCCCGTTTTTCCGTTGCTCCCGGCAACTGCGATGACGTTGCCGCGCAGCAGATGGCGAACATAATTTCCAAGCCGCCCCATCGCTTTTCGAGTGTCGTCCACCAGGATTTGCGGAATGTTGACTGGCGAAGTTCTGTGGACCATCGCGGCGACGGCGCCGTTATCCAGCGCGGTTTGAAGATGGTCATGACCGTCGTGGGTGTCGCCTTGCAAGGCGATGAAAAGCGACCGGGGCAAAATGGTCCGGGTGTCGGTGCAGATGCTGTTTATCACTTGCGACGGTTCGCTGCCGCTGAGGTGCCCGTCTGTGGCGGAGAGAATCTGTTGAAGGGTTTTCGGCTTCATAGTGCGATCGTGAAACGCCGGCTGTCGAGCAATCCAGCCGCGGCGCTGAACCTACTCGCGCTGATGGTCGTTTTGGCCAGCACTCTCTCGCATTCCTGCACATCGTCAAAGTGATGTTTTGTGTCACCAATGATCTGGTAATTCTCGTGGCCTTTCCCGGCGATGAGTACCACATCGCCCGGCTCGGCGTCGTTGAGAACCCGCTCGATAGCGGTCCGTCGATCCAGGTCCACGAAGGTAGGCCTGCGGACTTCGGTGGTAAGTCCGCTGACAATTTCATCGAGGATCGACCGCGCGTGTTCGGTGCGCGGGTTGTCGCTGGTGACGTAAAGCACATCAGCATATTTCTCCGCCACTCGCGCCATGCGAGGCCGCTTGCTGCGGTCCCGGTCTCCCCCGCAGCCAAATAAGACGCGCAGGCGGCCTTTGGAAACTGTTCGAAGGGCGGACAATACATTCTTCAGCGCATCATCCGTATGCGCGTAATCCACCAGGACCGAAAAGGGTTGCCCGACCCGGACCGGTTGCAATCGCCCGGGCGCCCCGGCGCATTTTTCAGACCGCTGGCGAGCTGGTGCACGTTAAGATGAAACACCTCACCGAGAATGGCGGCAGCTGCAAGTGCGTTTTCAATATTGTGTCTGCCGATCAATTTCAGATCGATTTGCGCGCGACCATCGGGTGTGTGGAGGATGAAAGTGCTTCCACCGGCTGTGATCGCGACATCGCGGGCGCGGTAGTCGGCGGTGGCTCCGAAACCATAGCGGATGATTCGAGCCCGGGTGTCACGGATAATACGGGGGGTTGAATGATCGGAGGCGTTCACCGCTGCCACCGCGTCGTCGGTGAGCGATGCGAACAACTGCGCCTTGGCAGCAACATAATTGTCCATCGTCTTGTGATAGTCGAGATGGTCCCCGGTCAGGTTGGTGAATACCGCGCCGGCAAACTGGACACCGGCGACGCGCGACTGGTGCAGCGCATGGCTGCTGGTTTCCATCGCGCAGGCCCGACAGCCTTTATCCCGCATGGTGCCCAGCAGACGGGCAACATCGATCGGCCCGGGCGTGGTCATGGAAGATTCGTAGCGATCCTTGCCGTCGTCGATTTCGACAGTGCCCATCATTCCGCAGCGAAGATTGTAAAGGTTCAGCACATGCCGAAGCAGATACGCGGTGGTGGTTTTGCCGTTGGTGCCGGTGATGCCAATCGTCTTTACGCGGTGGCTCGGGTTCTCGAAGAATGCATTGGCCAGAACAGATGCATCGTATGCCGGGTCGGCAACAAGGATCTGCGGCAAAGGGCATCCGGAAACCAGTGTGGAGGTAACGACCGCAATCGCACCTCGCGCATGAGCCTGGTCGAGATACCTCGACCCATCCGTGTGCGTTCCGCCGCGGGCAATGAACAGGTTGCCGGCCTGGATCAACCGGGAATCTTCCTGAATGCCGGTGACTTCAGTGTTTGGGAGTCTTCCGAGGGTGGAAAGAGGCGTAATATGCCGGAGGAGATCGGCCAGAGAGAGCATCGGGATTCCTTTCCCTTTATGACTGGGCGACAGCCTTGTCGCTGCGGACATTGATAACATAGATAAGACGTAAAGCAACAAATGTCGCGTATAAGTTTCGTCTTTAATCTTGCGCAAAAAAGGCACTGGTGCTGTCGTTGCGATCAGGTGAAGGGGATTGCGACTCACTTTTACTTTGATGCAGGGAGGAAAAGAGAGTTGATAGGATTCGGCACTCCCGGTAAGGTCCGATAATCATCGTATGAAACGATAATGTTGTTCTTTCCAACAATCAGATACCCAGTTCCGGCTCTGGTTTGCCGATAACCCCTTTGAGCGTCGGCTGTGTGTGCCTTGACGAACACGCGGGGGCCGCGAACGGTATTTCTGGTGTAACGACGATGGTTTTGATGTCTATTCCAACTGCATTTTCATCCTCCACGACCCTGCAATCAGGTGGGCGACAGCTGCTGAGCATGGTTCTTCCGGCATATAACGAGGAGGAGGTGCTGCCTCAGACCTATGCGCGGTTCAGCGCCGAGTGTCCCAAGTTTGTCGAACTGGGGCTCGATTACGAAATCATTCTCGTCAACGACGGAAGCCGCGATCGAACGCCCGCGATTCTGGACGAACTGGCTGAGCGCGATCCGCATATTCGGGTGGTGCATTTGACCCGAAATTTCGGGCATCAGGCGGCCATCAGCGCCCGGCCTTACTGTCGCCCGCGGTGACGTGGTGGCGATCATGGACTGCGACCTGCAGGATCCGCCGGAGGTGTTACCGCACTTCCTGAAAAAGTGGCGCGAGGGGAATCAGGTCGTCTACGCCATTCGCAAAAAACGCAAGGAATGGTTCGGCAAGCGACTCGCATATTGGTCTTTTTACCGGTTGCTGGCGGCGATCAGCGATCTAAAAATTCCGCTCGACAGCGGCGATTTCTGCGTCATGGATCGATCCGCCCTGGACCTGCTTAACGGATTGCCCGAACGCCAGCGTTTTGTGCGCGGGCTTCGCACCTGGGTCGGGCTGAAACAAGTGGGTGTTGAGTATGAACGCGACGCCCGTCAGGCGGGTGTGCCGCAATACACATTCAAAAGCCTTGTCAAACTGGCAATGGACGGACTGGTCAGTTTCAGCAGCACCCCGCTGCGATTTGTCACACGGATCGGCATGGTAAGTGCGATTGGTGCGGTGTTGATGGGGTTCTGGGTCATCTTTGTTACCGTCAACGAATGGTATCATCCGCATAGAGTTCCAACCCCGCGCGGTTGGGCCAGCACCAGTTGCCTGGTGCTGCTGATGTCGGCGGTTCAATTGCTTTCGCTGGGCATCATCGGTGAATATCTCGCTCGCATTTTCCAGGAAGTGAAAGGCCGACCGACGTTTTTGATTGCCCGAATCGCGCAGCAGAAGTCCGCTGCGGACGCGTCCGCCGAATCGAAGGTGGAAAACAGGGAAACTAAGATTGCCGGTTAAGTTCATACAAATGGTCACCGCTGTGTTCCATATTCGGTCTTGTGGGATGGATGCTCTGCTGCGCGGGAGGCAAGCCGTATGAGCATCCTCGTCATCGGTGTCATCTTCCTGGCGGCATTTTTTGTAGCAGTCTTTGCCGGCATCGGGTGGGCGTTTGTCGTGGTCTATCTGCCGTCACTGATTATGCTGAATCAGCTGCCGGAGATTGCGATTCCGCACGCGCCGCTGGGTGCGCAGTTCGCGCCCCTGTATGGCATGTTCCTGGCGATGCCGCTGCGTGGCGATTCGCTTCGATTTAAACTCTGCTCCGTCGATATCATCTTTATACTCCTGCTTATTTCGGCCACCATCACCGCGTGGACAACGGAGGTCTTCGAAACCGGGATTAACACACTCCGCACCGATTTTTTGAACCTGACCGCTCCGTATCTTCTGGCTCGGATTGTTTTCAAGGACTGGAAGCTTCGTCGCGGCGCGCTGTATGTGATGATTGGTCTATTAGCGGTGATCTCACTTTGCGCACTGGTTGAGTTCCGCGTGCAGCCCTACTTTTACCTGCATATTCTGCAAAGCCTGGGGATGGGCAACCGCATTCAGGCAATGGCTTACGAACGCTATGGATTTTTCCGTGTTTCGGGCCCGGTGGAACATCCCATTTACTTTGGGAACATGTGCGTGGTGATCTTGGGAATGGTTGCCGTCCTGGCGCGTACTTCGGGCGTGAAACTAAGCAACGGATGGGTTGCCACGGCGCTGTTTGCCGCCATAGGCTGCATTATCACGTCGATCAGCTTCACGCCGTATATGGGAACGATCGCGGGGACGCTGTTTTTCTCAACGCTGATTCTCTTTCCATGGTCGCGCAGTTTGGTGCTGCCGATTACACTCGTCGCGATCACGGTCATCGCCGGATGGACTTACCACGTGGCGACCGAGCCGCTGGGTGAAAAGCCCGGCACTGAAGCCGGGGGAAGCCTCTGGACGCGCAAACAGATCATCCACGAGTCGTGGCAGAAGGCGAGCATCGCGGGGCCTTTTGGTCTGGGCATTCGACCTGACTTCAGCCAGGACGACGACAGCAATTTCGATCTGAAAAGCGTGGACAATACCTACATGCATTTCACACTGTCGCACGGATATGTTTACACCGCGCTTTGGATTTCAATCGCGATTTTCTTTTCGCTGCGAATGAGCGTCGCGTTTTCGAGGGTGACGCATCCTTCGCAGGTTTTCCCGCTGGCGGTCTCCACGGCGACGGTTCTGGGTTTGATGGTTTCCATGTATACGGTCTGGGCGGGGGCACTCTATACAGTGATCTGGGTCATCATGGTCGGGCTGGCAAACACGCTGATTGACAGCGTTAACGAAGCTGCCTCGGTGAAAGCGGGCCAGCCTGCATTTCGCCGCGCGACGGTAATGCCTGGCGCGGCTTTGCCCGCGGGGAAATACGGTCCCGGTTTTATCCCCAACGCTGCCCCCCGGTTTGCGGAAACCTGATCGGCACGGGCATTCGGCCTGTGGCGTTGCTTCAAGGAAGATACGAATGAAACGCAAATGGATCATCCTGACCCTTTCGCTGCTGAGTGTGCTGGCATTCTCGGCCCGACTGGGAACTGACATTTATTTCAAAGCCTGGAAGTCCCCCGCTGCCATGGAGCATCGCCCCATTGCGCAGGCACTCGTCCACGGCAAAGGTTTTACTTTCGGTGACTGGAAATATTACGGGCCTACCAGCGCTCAATCTCCGCCGTTTCCGTTCCTGGTCGCTGCAATGTACGAGGTCTTCGGAGCGGTGGACGCTGACGGACAATTTATTAGGAACAACGAATACAACGCGTATATCGCGATCATGGTGTTAAACGCCCTGGCCGGCGCGGGACTTGTCTGGTTGACCTACCAGATGACCCGGACGCTTGGTGGAACACCACTGGCAGCTTTAATTGCCGCGGCGCTGGTGGCGATCTGGCCGAGCCAGATTTATGCCGCCCGATTTGTGCAGGCAATTTCGCTGATCACCTGCGGACTGGTCGGAATGATTTCGCTGTATTACCTGGCTGTCCGAACAGGCAGGTACGGTGCGTGGACGGGGTATAGTTTTCTGGCGACCCTGGTCACCCTGATCGAGCCGGTTTTCCTGCCCGCTCTTTTATTGAGCGGTGGTCTCATGCTCGTCAGCCGCAATTTGAACTGGACCGCGCGTTTTCGCAACCTGGCGATTCTTGCCTTTGCGATTATCTCGGTGATCGGTCCGTGGACTTTGCGAAACTATATCGTTCACGGAAAAGTGATCCCCATTAAAGGTTCGTTCTGGGTCAACATGTGGAAGGGCAACAACGACTACGCGACCGGAACCGACCGTTTGAAAATGACCCCCGCCGAAGAACGCCTGGCCAAAAAGAAACTTGCCTCAGGTGATCTGGACGACTACGACACGCACCACTTGTATGACATGCTTGATCCGAGCCAGCGCGCACGTCTTGAAAACCATCCAGAGGCGGAGCGCGAAGTGATATTTAAAGAATTTGCCGTCGACTGGATTCGGGCCCATCCACAACGGTACCTTGAACTTTGCGCGATCCGCCTGTTCAAAACACTGACAATTGACTGGGACAACCCGCGCTCGGTCATCAAAGTTTATCTCTACAGCCGGGTTGTGATTCTGCTGTTAACCCTTGGCGGGCTTTACACCGCACTGCGTTATCGCTGGTCGCTGTCGTTCCCGGCGTTGCTGGTCGTCACGGCATTGGCAAGCTACACGCTGACCGTTACCGCGGCGCGGTTTGCATTTCCATTTGAACCGTTGCAGCTCGCCCTTGGTGGTGGTTTTATCGCCATGCTGCTGCCTGATCCCAATCGCTCGCGATTGCGGAGTAGTGCAGGGCGAGGCTTTGAACCGCTACTGTCGCGCGCTGTCAGTGTGGCCAGTTGAGATGACAATGCCGGCAACGACCTCAATAGCGCCGCCACAGGCGGTTTCCCCAACTTCGATGGCCGTCGCGGCCCCTTCGCTGGTTTTCGCGCTATGCGTGGAAGCCGGTGGAATTGAATCGATGGTGGTCCGGGCGGCCCAGAGCCTGCGTCAATTCGGCGGGCGCTTTGCCAACTGCCAGATCATCGCGGTCACACCGCGGTTTGGCGCGAAGCTGAGTCATCACACGCTTTCTGCTTTCGAAGCGCTTAACGTCACGTATTGCAATGTTCGCCCGCCAAATCAATATCCATGGTTCCCTTACGTGAACAAACCGCTCGCGCTGAAAGTGGTCGCGCGGGAAACCGATGCCGAACAGATCTGCTTCCTCGATTCGGACATGATCGTAATGTCCGAACCACGACTACTGATGATGGATGCCGACACCGATTTCACCGCCTGCGCTCCGGACAAAAACATCGGCGCATCCGGCGACGACGATATTACTTCTGCCTATTGGAAAGAGCTCTGCAGGATCGCGGGGTTATCATTCGCTGATCTGCCCTGGGTGCATGCCCATCGCGACGATGTGGATATCCGGCTTTATTTCAACTCGGGCATTTTCACTTTTAGAAGGTCCGGACCGTTCACCGAGGCGTTTCATCAATTGACGATCAAGCTGCTGGAAGCACGCGTCGGTTCGACGGTATCCGGCGTTTTCTTTCACGATCAGGAAGCGATCGGCCTGGTGGCTGTTAAGGAAAAACTGCGATGGAAAGCGCTGCCTCACGAATACAACTATGCAGTCGGCCGCAAGATCATGGACAAGTATGAGCCGGCCAAGGTTCGCAATGGGGTAATTCTGCATTACCACGACATGATGTGGCCACAGAATTGGACCGCGCTGATGCAGCGTTTGAAATCCGACCGTCCGGAGATCCACGACTGGCTGGCGGAGCGCGGTCCTTTAAAGCTCGATGGTTCTTTTGTGCAGAAAACGTTCAGCAAGGTGCTCAAGAAATATCGCACTGCAAAGCTCGATCGCTATAAGGCCAGTTGCCGGACCATCTAGATGAAACTGCTGATTGTCATCGTCAATTATCGCTCGGGACAGCTGACCATCGATTGCCTCAAATCGCTGCCGAACGGATTTTATAAACACGAAGGCCAGGCATCGGAATCAATCCCTGCCGGGGTACAGGTTGTTGTTACTGACAACCTTTCGCCGGATGATTCACTCGAGAAGCTGGCGCAGTACGCCAGCACCGTGTCCCAACCGTGGCTGACGATCCTGCCGTTACCGAAAAACGGCGGATTTGCCTACGGGAACAACGCCGCCATCGGGCCGGCACTGGCGGGTAGCGATAAGCCCGATTTTGTTCTGCTGCTGAATCCGGACACGATCGTTCTCCCCGGCGCGATCAGCGAACTGCTTGGCTTCATGGAACGCTGTCCGAAAGTGGGCATCGCCGGTTCGCGTTTGGAAGACCCCGATGGAACACCGCAAAGGTCGGCCTTTCGTTTCCATTCCATTGGTGGTGAGCTGGAGCGCGGAATCCGCATGGGACTTTTTACGAATCTACTGAAAAACAAGATGGTGGCCCCACCCGTGACCGATCGAGCGGAGCCGTGTGACTGGGTCGCCGGGGCAAGCATGATCGTGCGGCGCGAAGTATTTGAAGCCGCCGGTTTGATCGATGAAAAGTATTTCATGTATTTCGAGGAGGTTGATTTTTGCCTGGCCGCTGCCCGGGCGGGTTGGCCCTGCTGGTATGTGCCGGCCAGTCGCGTGGTGCATCTCGTGGGCGCGGTGTCGCAGTTGAGCGACAGCCGAAAGCACCGTAAGCGAAGGCCGGCGTACTGGTTTGAATCCCGCCGCCGGTACTTTGTCAAAAACCACGGCTGGTCTTATGCGGCGCTGGCCGATGCGGCGTATCTTCTGGCGCACAGTCTCTGGAGGCTGCGCCGCTGGGTTCAACGCAAGGAAGACACCGATCCACCGAAGCTGCTTACAGATTCAGTTGCACACAGCGTGTTTGTCCGCGGTTGTTCTGTTTAGCAAATAAGAACTGCGAAGCAAGCGATACTCCCCTTCAGCATTTCTGATTCATGATGAAACTATTCGAACAGATTAAAGAAGACTGGATCGCACATAAGCGGGATTGGACGCGACCGGGCTTTCGCGCAATTGCCACGCATCGGTTTGGGGTTTGGAGAATGACGGTGAACCCCAAGATTCTCCGCGCGCCGTTGAGCATGATTTACCGCCACCTCTATCGCAAATGCCGCAATCAGTACGGCATTGAACTGCCCTACACCGCCTCGCTGGGCCGCAGGGTTGTGATCGAACACCAACACGGCATAGTGATCCACGGGCAATGCGTCATTGGAGATGATTGTATTATCCGCCAGGGTGTGACGCTGGGAAACAAAACACTCGATCGCCCCACTGATGCGCCAAGGCTTGGCAACCGCGTGAACGTCGGCGCTGG
Source organism: uncultured Phycisphaerales bacterium (assembly GCA_963792535.1). Taxonomy (GTDB): domain Bacteria; phylum Planctomycetota; class Phycisphaerae; order Tepidisphaerales; family Tepidisphaeraceae; genus CBDAQA01. The sequence goes on along the minus strand of CAWBWQ010000001.1, from coordinate 638,708 downwards.
GGCAAAGGTGCTCGGGTTGCTGAACATCGGGGATGACGCAACCATAGGAGCAAACGCGGTTGTTGTTAAAGACGTCCCCCCCGGTGCGCTGGCAATGGGAATACCGGCTAAAAACCTTTCACGTGAATTGCGATGATCCACCAAACCCCATGGCTGCGCCTGGAGAATCCAACGTGGTAATCGGCGTTGTGGCAATCGGTCGCAATGAAGGTGAACGCCTGCGCGCGTCGCTTTTGTCTGCCCGGCGCGATTGCGGCGCGGTGGTTTATGTCGATTCGGGCTCGACCGACGGATCGGCGGGTCTTGGAGAGAAGCTCGGGGCGGTGGTGGTGAACCTCGACCTGTCGATCCCATTCACTGCGGCACGCTGCGGAATGAAGGTTTTGCCCGGCTGAAGCAGATCGAGCCCAGCCTGGAGGCGGTGCAGTTTGTAGATGGTGATTGCGAAATAAGAGAGGGGTGGATTTCTCAAGCTGCTGCGGTACTGCAGAGCAACCCGACCGCTGCAGTCGTTTGCGGCAGGCGGCGCGAACGGTTTCCCGATGCTTCTGTTTACAACAAGCTTTGCGACATGGAATGGAACACACCGGTTGGTATTGCCAGATCCTGTGGTGGAGATGCTTTGATACGGGCAACCGCATTTGAGCAGATCGGAGGCTACAACGCCGCGGTGATTGCCGGTGAAGAGCCGGAGATGTGCGTTCGCCTTCGCGCCGCCGGCTGGACCATTCATCGCATCGCGGGCGAAATGACATTACACGATGCAGCAATGACGCATTTTAACCAATGGTGGAAACGAAATGTGCGTGCAGGACACGCATACGCACAAGGCTTTGCCATGCACGGTGAACCGCCGGAACGGTTTCGGCAGCGCGAAGTCGGCAGCATTTCGAAATGGGCAATTCTCCCGATATCAGCAACGATCGTTGCGACGGCAGGTATCGCATCTGTCGCGCCGCGCTGGTGCGGTTTGGGGCTGGTGCCGCTTTTGCTATATCCTGTGTTAGCGTTAAAGGTGGCGCGGACCCGGTGCCGTGACGGCACCTCACGCGTTGATGCGCTAAGCTATGGGGTGTCCGTCGCCGTCGGGAAATTCCCACAATGGCTGGGAATGCGTCGATTCCGATCGGCACAACGGCGTGGGGAGCACTTGAGTATCATCGAGTACAAAGGTTCTGCCGTCTAATTGAGATGGGAAACAAAAATTCCCTGATCGCAAATGACCTGTGAGAAGTATTGAATGTCCATCGTACGCTCTGAAATAGAGGTTCTTCCTTCGTTTGCTGTGGTTCCGCGCCCCGAGTCTGTTAACGCCGGGTCTTCTCCGCTTATCTCCCTGAACAATCTGCTGTGTCAAAGACCGGTTCGAATCGCTTATCTGGCTTCGGTCTTTCCCCTGCCAAGCGAGACATTTGTGTATCGCGAGGTGAGGGAATTGCGCCGTCGTGGCTGGTTGGTTACGGCGGTCAGTCTTCGCGAACCGCAGTCCCGGCCTGAAGAATTGGAAGATCTTCGCTATGACTCGCGCCTGGTCTACGGGCGCGACTTGAAACGCACGCTGCATGCATTCGGATCGGAATTTCTCGACCAGTTTGTTTCTACGGTGCGTACGCTTGGAACCGCATTGAAGGACGCGCTTTTCCCCGGCGAGGAGATGGGATTGCGGGCCAGGCTTCGACTTGTGCCGCAGGCGATTGTCGGAATCGGGCTTGCACGCGAGCTTTTGGAAGACGGCGTCTCACACATCCATTGCCATTTCGCGCATGCGCCGACAACTGTGGGAATGTATGCAGCCCAGCAGCTGAAAATATCGTTCAGTTTTACGGGTCACGCCAACGATCTCTTCCAGCGACGCGCTTTGCTGAAACTGAAACTGGAGCGCGCGGCGTTTGTCTGCTGCATAAGCCACTGGCACCGGGAATTTTATCGGTCGATCGTTCCAGGCAACAATGCAGTTTATCCGGTGATTCGCTGCGGAGTTGATTCCAAGTCGTGGACCGAACGACCAGATTCTCTAAATAATTCACAGTTCAATGTGTTGACGGTCTGTCGACTGGTCGAAAAGAAGGGTGTCGATCTTCTGATGCAGGGTCTGGCGGCATGGAAGCCTGCCAACCTGCAGTGGAAGCTGACCATCGCGGGTGACGGCCCCGAACGAGCGGCCCTTGAACGCTTGTCTCAGGTGTTGAATATCACCTCACAAGTTGAATTTCTGGGCGCGGTGAATAACGACCGCGTGCGAAATTTGCTGCAGTCGGCAGATGTTTTCGCTTTGGCTTGCCGAACAGATTCATCCGGGGACCGAGATGGAATCCCGGTCGCGCTGATGGAAGCCATGGCGTGCGGTGTACCGGTTATCAGCGGTGATCTGCCTGCGATACGCGAACTCGTTGTGCCGGGTGTTTCAGGCCTGCTGGTGGCTTCGGACAACACGGCTGAATGGGTCAGTGCATTGGATAAATTGACCGCCGATTCGAGCCTGCGCAAATCGCTGATCGCGGCAGGCCGGCTCATGGTGCAAAGGGAGTTTGATCTGACATCCAACGTGACCAAATTGCAGGAAGCATTCGAAAAGACCGTGCGGCGCAGCCGCGGCACGCTGGGAATGTCCAATTCTCCGGTCGATCCCTCGGCCGCGGTTCCCAGTCGTAAATATGCCCTGGTCACCCCCTGCCGGGACGAGGCAAAATACGCCCGCCGCACTCTCGACAGCGTTGTGACGCAGCACACGCGCCCGGCGATCTGGGTGATTGTGGATGACGGATCTCGGAGATGAAACACCGAAGATCCTCGCTGAATACGCCGAGCGGTATCCCTTTATCAAGGTGATAACCCGCGCCGACCGCGGCGACCGCAAGCTCGGCGGCGGCGTGATCGACGCTTTTTACACCGGCTATGACACGCTGAATCCTGCTGATTACGACTATGTCTGCAAGCTGGACCTCGACCTGGATCTGCCTCAGAACTACTTCACTTCATTGATGAAACGGATGGAAGAAAACCCGCGCATCGGCACGGCAAGCGGGAAACCGTTCTTCGTGCAGGACGGAAAAATCATCAGTGAAATGTGCGGCGATGAAAACTCGGTCGGGCATGGTGAAGTTTTATCGCACGGAATGCTTTCAGCAGATCGGCGGCTTTGTTCGCGAGCTGATGTGGGACGGGATCGACTGCCACCGCTGCAGACAGCTTGGCTGGATCGCCGTCAGCTGGCAGGATCCGAACCTGCAGTTCGAACACCTTCGTCCCATGGGAACGAGCCATAAAAACTGGTGGACCGGTCGGGTGCGACATGGCGTGGGTCAGTATTTCATGGGAACTGGCCCGACATACATGTTCGCCAGTGCACTGTTTCGGATGACGCGCCCTCCCGTGATTCGGGGAGGCCTTGCGATGCTCTGGGGATATATCCGCAGCGCGATCCAACGCAGGCCCCGCTACGGCGACGCAAAATTCCGACGGTTCTTAAGATCCTATCAATGGGCGTGCCTTTTGCGCGGTAAACACCTTGCCACCCAGGCTTTAAACATCAAGCAGGCAAAAGTATGGAGCTCGGAAAAACAGTTGAGTTCTACTTAACTCGACGGGCTGCTCAGTCTTGCTCGATCACTTTTAACCGCATTACCCGACCTAGCGGCTGACCTCGCTACGTTACCTATTTTATCATTGCATAGTTCGGCGCATTGCTTTATAGTCTGCGGACATGAAACCGATCCTTCTCCAGGATCTTGCCTGTGCTTTATCGTGTTTCGTTTCTCGAATTCACGGCAGAAGGTCCGAAACGCTGTTCTCGTTTTATTTCCGATGACAGTCTGGACCGATATTCGATAAGAATATACACGTAGTGTTAAAGGGTGATGCCTTACACCGCACAAATTGCTTAACAGGTTGCGAACAGTCGGGATGGTTGTATGTATCTGCGGCACGGCGATATTTCGTGGGATCACCAGGACGGGAGCGATGCCGGTGCGGTTACCGCTTTATCCTCCAAAACCGTTCACATGAACGGTCGGCGGCGCGGGAGCAGCACCAAGACGAGCAATCGGCTTCCTTCCATTGAGCTTTGCAATGTGAAGTTGCATCGAATTACCGAAGCGCAATGTGTCGAATTCATTCTCGATGAAATCGACGCAGGACGCGGAGGTGTTGTAGTCACCCCCAACCTGGATCACATTCGCCGATGCGTGCGCGACCGCATTTTTGGTTCTCTCGTCGCCGAGGCCGATCTGGTGGTAGCCGATGGAATGCCGCTCGTCTGGGCGAGCAAACTCCAGAGAACGCCGCTGCCTGAGCGGGTTGCCGGCTCGAATCTGATATCCAGCCTGAGCAAGGGCGCAAGTGCCAAGGGACGTTCTGTTTTCCTGCTGGGCGGCGCGGAGGGAACGGCCGATGGCGCATCGAAAATCCTGCGCGAGCGCCATCCCGATCTCAATATTGTCGGCACCTATTGCCCGCAGATCGGCTTTGAAAGCAAGCCGAAGCAGATGTCTGAAATAGTTGCTCTCCTGACCAAAGCCAATCCAGATATCGTCTTTGTCGCACTCGGTTCCCCCAAGCAGGAACATCTGATCGCAAAATTGCAGCCTTCGCTGAAAAATGCCTGGTGGCTCGGTGTGGGTGTCAGTTTCAGTTTCCTCACCGGGCATGTGAAGCGCGCTCCGCTTTGGATGCAGCGGGCCGGCATTGAATGGGTTCATCGGCTTTGCCAGGAGCCACGGCGATTGTTCAAACGGTATATCGTTTCCGGTGTGCCTTTCGCTGCCATGCTTTTCACGCGGTCGCTGATCAAAGGCATTCCCGCCCGGCTCGGCCGGGTCGCGGTCCGTTGCGCCGGCACTGACCAGCGATGTGGCGCAGGACACCGAACCTGTTGAAAATGCTCCGTCCGAAGCGCACACCTCCGCAGTTGCTGCGTCACCCCGCAATGATCGCCTTGCTCAGCGTGCCCGCCGGGCAAACAGTTCCCCTGCAAATGGGACTGATGCCTCGCTGTCTCGACTTAAAGCTTTTATTCTGCTCGGAGGTCATGTTCGCCCGACCCCGCTCAGTCTTTCGATCGGTCGATCGCTGCTCGATTTGCCGCTGGATGAGAACGGGTCCGTGCTGAATCACTGGCTCAACCATGCAAGCGATCTTGCACGCGCCATCGGCCTGGAGAAGCTTCCCGTCCGCGTAATGGTCGATCGAAACTCCGCCGAGCCTATTTCCGCGGCTGTTAAATATTACGGCACCTTCCGCGTCGAACGCGATCAATCGGAATATCGCGGCACCGGCGGCGTGCTTCGCGACCTTGCGCTCAAATACGAACCCGATGACCTGATCCTCGTCGCCAATGCAGCCCAGATTCTGCTCGATCCGCTGGCAACGCTCGTGACGATGATGAATCAGCGCAACGGAGATGTTTCCCTGCTTTCTCACCGAGACGGCACTCCCAGCGGCATTATGCTGGTGAGCGTGAAAACGCTTTCGATGATTCCCGAAACTGGTTTTGTGGATATGAAGGAACAGGCGATGCCCCTGATCGCGCAGAAACATGCCGTCGAGGTTCTGCACCGCAGACGCCCCACCGGTTTGCCGATCCGGTCGGTTGCCGATTACATCACCGCAATGCGCTACTACCACATGCGAAGGGCTGGAAAGAGCACCCTTGCCGATCCGCTTGCCGAAGACTGGCAGCCGTCGTTCGGTATCATCGAAGAAGGCGCGGTGGTAGATCCCACGGCACGCGTACATGACTCGGTTGTTCTTCGCGGCGCGGTTGTCGAGTCCGGTGCGGTTCTGGTTCGATCGTTTGTTTGCCCCAGCGGACTGGTCCGCAAAGATCGGGTGCTCGTGGACGAATTTGTGAAACCGGTGACTACCGGGCGACGTTCTATTGCGTCAGGCAAAGCAGCATAGCCTGAGTCTTGCCGACGAATATCGAACCACCTGCGTCTGCGACCGCACTAAAGGGTGTATTTTTGACTCGGATATTCGATCTCCACTGCCTGGAAATCATGAGTCATCGTATTCTCCGAACAGACCGATGGACATCGCTGCATGTTGCCGCCGCGGTGGTGATGGCGATGGTGGGCGTTGCCGTTACCTGGCCGGCCTGGCGTGATATCTACCATATTGCGACGACGGATGAAGAAGCCGACCACGTCCTGCTGGTTCCACTGGTAGCCCTGTGGATGCTGTGGGCCAGGCGTGTGCGGTTTCGTTATTGCAAACCTACATTCACACTGCTGGGCCCGATCATTGTCGCGATTGGGTGGGCGGTGGGTTCTTATGGGTTTTATTGCGGCATTGGCACGTTCCTGCACGGTGGCGCTGTGCTGGTGGTGCTGGGTTGTGTTGTTTCGGTGCTGGGCAAACACGCCATATTCCGATTCCTGCCGGTAGTTGCGGTGCTTGTGTTTCTGATTCCCGTTCCGGGGGAAGTTCGGCTGCGCCTAGCGATCCCGCTGCAAAACTGGACAGCTCATATCGAGCAGCAGATGTTTCATGCGATGAACGTAGAGGTCGCCCGATCGGGAAATCAACTCTGGTATAATGGCAAACCAATCGACATTATTGAGAAATGTAACGGCCTCCGCATGGTCTTCGGTTTGATATTGGTCGGTTATGCCTTCAGTTTCAGCCTGCCGTTACGAAACTGGGTGCGCTTCCTGATTCTGGCGATCAGTCCGCTTGCTGCGATCGTCTGCAACCTGATTCGCATTCTGCCAACGGTATGGATCTACGGTAGCCCTCGCTTTGCCTCCGCCGCGGATCGATTCCACCTTTACAGCGGGTGGTTGATGCTGTTGGTAGCGCTGTTGATTCTTCTGAGCATCCTGCGAATCATGAAATGGGCTATGATACCGGTGATGCGGTTTACGTTAGCGGGATAATGTGGGTGTTAAGTCAGGATTTGGACGTTTTTTGCGTTCGACCGTGCGCAAATGACATTTTGAGTTTATGCCCGCTGCTGTCTGATTCGATATTGAGATAGGAGAATTGTGCGGTGGATTCCGCGCGGTTTGTCTGTTTTGAATGCATGACTAATTATCGGACCATCTTCATAGCCCCGGCGGCGTGCGCCGCATTGCTGTTTGGCATGGTGGCTGAGAGCTCGTCGCGCGTCACACCAACCGACGCGGAGGGATACCACCGCCGTGCCAAGACCGCAATTGAGTCCATCCCGACCCATATTGGATCGTGGTCTGCTTCCCGCGAGAAAGTCCCTCATGAAGCGCTGACGATCCTTCGTCCTAATGCCATTGCCTGCTGGAAATACGTCGATAGCGACACAACCGGACCCAGAGGTTATGATCGCTGGGCAAGTTTGCTGGTCGACCAGTGCAAAGAGGCCGGCGACATGAGCGGGCATTATCCCCCTAACTGTTACTGCAACAGCGGGGAAGAACTTACATACACGATGCCCAGGGATTGGCAGGTCAATGGAATGACCATTAGTGGGACAGAATATCACTTTCAGCAGACCACCGCGACCGAATCCACGCGGACTGCTGTCTACAACTTCCTGATCGTGCCTGATTGCAACCACGTTTCCGGTGGTGGGATTTGCCGGGACATAAAAGCGGTCGATCAGGCGGCCGAAGATTACCAGCGACGCTTTTTTGGTGCCGCTCAGTTTCAGCTTGTGATGGACGCTGATCTCCCACAGCCCGAACGCGACAGGATTTTCACAACCCTGATGGGACCGTGCGTGCCGGTGATTAAAATGTTGATGTCCGGAGGAATCTAAGATGGCTAATGAATTTCAATTGACGACCAATACCCAGGCCGCCGCCGACTTCTGGACACAAGGGGGACAGCAGCAGGCCATGCAGCCCTACGTACCGCCGGCCAGCGGTTATACAGGTGGCCCACCCGCATCCGGGCCGGTCAGGCACTCCCCGGTCGTCAAGGCACACCGACTCCTGCGCGGTCGCTACCCGCTGGCAATCTTTCTCGCCGCCAGCGGTGCGCTTGCCGGCGGGCTTGGCGGTTGGATGGCGTTGCCTCCTAAATTCGAAAGCACCGGGCTGGTCAACATCAACCCGATTGTCGCGACGCCGGGCCCGGTCGATCAAACGGTTCCGATGCTTGCGATGTTCATTCAGGGTCAGGTTGGGCTTCTCACCAGCACGCACGTGGCGGAAGCCGCGCTGCAGGACAAAAACTTCATCGATGCCTGGGAGAAAAACTACTCAACTCCGCTGCCAAGCCCCGCGGATTTCGATCTTTGTGTAAACGTCGAACACGTTAAAAACGGCCCGCTGATCAGTGTGGCATTCGACGACCGCAAAAAGGAAGTAGCCGAAGCGGGAACGCATGCGCTGCTTACCGCCTATGTGGCCCTACACGGCAGTGGAGATGAGTTTCTCGATGTCCAGAAAAAGATGGACTACAACAACCAGGACCTGGCCACGCAGGAAGCGGCTCTTGCTTTCAAGCGGAAGGAACTGGATGCCCTGGCTGAAAAGTATGGTACGACCGATCTGCAATCGCGCGATCAGCAGATGCAGGGCGTTCTCTCCACCCTCGAAGGCAACTTAGCCCAGGCAAAGATCGCACTCGATGCCGCCGTCGCAAACCAGCAGGGCAAGGCCGTGAGCAAGGCCCCGACCGACAAAGAATTTATCTATCAGCAGATTGCTGGAATTGATAATGGTATGGCCGGCAATCTCCGCCAGCGTGAAAACTGCTTCCTCGCCTTGCAGGATCTGCTGGCAAAAGGCGTTGGGCCGAAGCATCCCACGTATTTAGCAGCTGCACAGCTGTATGCTGATTCGCAGAAGCGCGTTGACGATTACGCCAAGGATTTCCTCGTTTCTCATCAGGGTCGTATTCCTTTCCAGCTGGATGATCCGGCAATGGGTGGTCAAAATATTGACCTGCTGAAGCAGCGCGTCGACTCGATGCAGAAGATGGTCGAACAGACACGCCTGCAGGCTCAGGAGATTGGTTCGCAGCGGCAGCAGATCGAAGATGTGCGGGCGGAGATCACTCAAATTTCGACCTATCGCGATCGCGATTTGCGCACCCTCGAAGAGCTTCGCGCTCGCCAGGCTCTGTCCAAACCAGTGGTCGTTGAAGACTATGGCAGCGAAGCCGTACTGACCAGCGATAAACGCAAACTTGTCGCCGGTCTGGGATTTGGCTTTGGTGGTTTGATCCCGCTCGGCCTGATGATGCTCTACGGATTAACCGAAAACCGCTTCCGCTACAGCGACGAAGCCTCCACCGCCGATCTCGCGGGTGTCACCCTTCTGGGAATTCTGCCCAACTTGCCCGATCGCCTGAGCGATCCGCAGCAGGCTGGCATCGCGGCTCACTGCGTCCATCAGATCCGCACCATGCTGCAGATCAGCCGCAGCAACGACGAACCGCAGGTGATTGCCGTTACCAGTGCCAGCAGCGGTGACGGTAAGACCAGCCTCACCCTGGCGCTTGGTTTAAGCTATGCAGCTTGCGGTGCTCGGACGCTGCTCATCGACTGCGATCTCGTCGCCGCCGGTCTTACGCATCGCTTAAACGTGAACAGCGCGGACGGTGTGCTGGAATCGGTCGCCAATCGCGCTTTGCTCGAATACGTCCGCACGACTGATATTGCCGATGTTGCGATCCTGCCGGTCGGCACGACCCATGCCCATCACGCCAGCACACTGTCGCCGGTTGCATTGCGCCGCCTGCTCAGCGAGGGTAAAAAACATTTCGACATCATCATCGTCGATACGGGTCCTATCCTGGGCAGCATCGAGGCGAGCCTGGTATGCGCCGCCGCCGATCGCACGATACTGGCCGTCGCCCGCAATCAGCAGCGTCCGCTGGTTGAGAAATCGATCAGTCATCTGCAATCGATTGGCGCGAATCTCGCCGGTGTGGTGTTCAATCGCGCTCAGGCCAAAGATTTCGAACGCAGCATGAGCGGCCTCGCGCTTCGAAGTCGCCCGGCAACCAGCGGCGCTCCCGGACAGGCCTCCGCCGCCAAGGCGGTCGCCGGTTCCTTCAAACGAGCGGGATGATAAACGCTGCCTGTGCTTCTTGATTCACAGTGGCAAAGGGGCGATAGAACGCGAAGAAACCAAACGGCCAAAGCAAGGCGGCAGTTTGAAAACGTATGGCGGTATGTCCTGCTTTTTATGTTCGACGATCGGTGTTTTCTGTTGAGCGCTGAACATCCGTGATGAACCACAAATGACCGCCGCCGAAGCCATTTTCATCCCGCCTTCATCCGGCGTGCTCGCGCCTGCAGTTGCGGGCACAATTGGCGCTGCGATAAATCCCTCAACGCAACGCACGATCTGGGGACTCGATCCGTCGCAGCTTCACACCCGTTACTGGGCTTCGAATGGCGTTCAGGTTGTTCGTCAGGGTGAGCCCAGCGAAATCGTCAAGCATGCCGAGCTTTTCCTGCTTGCCGAATCCCCGACATTCACGCTTTTCCGTCTATCCGACGTTGTCGATGCGCTGAACTGGATCAAGCCGCAGTTGCTTCTCGTGCGATTGCACGACACGCGCGACCGCGCTTATCGGGAGCATGTTGTTACCGATGAATTCGAACAGTTTGTAAAATTCGAACGCCTGTACGAAGCATCCAGCCGGCTGACCCGCATTGCACTCACCCCCGATCGCGACATCGCCCGGCTCTGGCAAAGCGCCCCCGATGCCATCACCGGCTGGCGTCGCCTTCGCCGATGCATAGGTCGAACCGAGCGCGCGACCTTCAGCATTTCAGGTCATATCTATGACCGCAACGAACCACGTGAAGTCGCTTTTTTCATCTACGACCTGGTGGCACGCTGGCATCGCCCGGATTCCACCGTCCTGCGAGCCCGGCAACTCGCCGGTCCCGTGTGGCGCGACGCACAGGCAAAGGTGGACCCTTCGGTAAAATTCATCGGGCCTGTCTGGGTCGGTTGCGGTCGAAAAGTTGAAGCGACGGATCATCCTATCGTCGGCCCGACGGTCATATGGGACGATCCTCAAAGCCGCCCGGTGAACGACGACATTCATTGGCTGCACATCGAACCGTCAGCCCCGCCGCAGGAAGCTCCACCCCCCCGCCGGGACAGCGCATTTGATCGTATCAGCAAGCGAACGTTCGACATCTGCTTTGCGTTACTCGGGCTGCTGTTTTCGCTGCCTTTGTATCCGTTCATCATGCTGGCGATTCTGCTGGAGGATGGGCGGCCGTTCTTCTTCGGGCATATGCGCGAAACGCGCGGTGGCCGCGAGTTCCCCTGCATTAAGTTTCGCTCGATGCGCAAAGACGCCGAAAAGATTAAAGAGCAGTTGAAAAAAACCAATCAGGCGGACGGTCCTCAGTTTTTTATGGAAAATGATCCACGCCTCACCCGCGTAGGCAAGTTCATCCGAAAGTACAACCTCGACGAACTGCCCCAGTTTTGGAACGTGCTGACCGGGGATATGTCAATCGTTGGTCCACGCCCCAGCCCTTATAAAGAAAACCAGTATTGCCCGCCGTGGCGCGAAGCACGCCTGAGCGTGCGCCCCGGTGTCACGGGCCTCTGGCAGGTCAAGCGCACGCGTCGCGCCGGCTCGGACTTTCAGGAATGGATCCGGTTCGATCTCGAATATGTGGAAAAACGCAGCTTCTGGATGGATATGCACATCATCTGGCAAACCATCGCCGGGATCCTCGGCAAGGTCAGCAAAAGCTAGCTAGGCGCTCGACAAAATCCGACAGCCCAGAATCTCAAACTATTCCACGCTCGGGCGCTTGTGAAAACCCCCGGTTCACTCCATCCTTTGCCAAGTCGTTCTAATTTCGCGGAGACGACTGCAATTGGGATCGCCTAAATGAATCTTCGCCCTAAAACTAAAAAAAGACTTGCCATTCTTCTCGCCGCGGGAACGGTCGGGATTGCGGCTGCGTCCACCCTCTATCTGTTTGGGCTGAACCGGTACGAGCGCGGCCGCCTTGCCTATCGCGCCCTGGCGATGTCCGCCTTCCAGCACGGCGACTACCACACCGCCGCAGCAGATTTCTCCAGCTATCTCAGCAATGATCGAGTCGATCCGGAAGCCATCTATGCGCTTGCCCTCTGCCGGATGAAATTACCTCGGCCCGACTTGGGCAATTTGCTGGACGCCCGCAAACTTTTTACGCGATATCTTGAGCTTCGCCCCGGCGATCTCGACGCGCAACATCAGCTTCTGGATATCTACCAGAAGACCGGTTCTCCCGCTGAGACGATGACAATCGCAGCTTCGCTGCTCACGCGTAATCCCGACGATGTCGCCGCCCTGTCTGCTCAGTTGCATCAGCTGGACAGGGATATGAATTTCTCAGATGCCCTGCCAATTTCGCTTCGCCTGAATGAGCTTACCCCGCTGGACGTCCGCACCCAAACCACCACGTTGAGTTTGATGGCCCGGATGCGTAAGCCTCAAGCGGAGATCGTCGGTCGCGCCGATCGCCTTCTCGCGGCCCATCCGAATGATCCCCGTTTTCAGCTGGTTCGCGCGGTTGCGGCTTTTTTCATCGATGACGTGGACGGCACGCGGAAATGGCTTCACACAGCGGCCGCAGGGACGCCTCCAGACGCGGATTTCATCATTCTGCTCGCGGATGTTTTCGACAAGCTGAATATGTGGGACGAATCCAGATCACTTCTGGAAAAAGCGGCTGCAGTTCCCAATTCCGCCGACGAAATCCGGGCAACGCTTGTCCAGCGTCTATTCGAACTTGATCGGTATGACGCCGCCCTCGCTGTGCTGAAAAATCTAAACCCGCAGGACCCCGCTTCAGATTCTCGATTGCTCGGTCTTTACGGCTTGATTCTCATTAATCACGATCATCCGTCGGCTGAACACCCGTCGCAGATACTCAATGCAATTATTGCCACCCTCCAGAAGCGCGACGAAGATGTCCTGGCCGTTGCCTGGTATTCGCTTTTAAAAGCTATTATCGATCCATCGCCGGTAGATCCCCTGGCGTCGGTTCGTCTTTGCCAAACCGCCGGTCGACTGGACCCCGATAATGCCGATGCCCGATTTTATCTCGCGATGGAATATGAACAGCTGGGCGAAAGCGAGTTATCGCTGCAGTTTTATCGCCAGGCGATTCAACTCCAGCCAGAATGGGCGACGCCCTGCACAATGATCGCCCGCATCCTGACCCAGCGCGGCCAAGCCGGGCAGGCCACCACCAGCGCTCAGGCCGCGTGCGATCGAAATCCCAATTCCATTGCCGCTCAGGTTGCCCGCGCCCTGGCGTGCCACGCTGCGTTACGTCCCGGCGCGACTGCCGCCGACATTACTCCACTGTTAAATTACGTGCATCAGGTGCGTGGTATCGCCCCCGATGATGTGCGGTTGCTGTCGGCCGAGATCGATCTGCTTTCGCGCGCTGATCGCCGTGCCGACGCTGTCAATCTCGCCACGTCCGCGCTGACAACCTCGACAGGTTCTTCAGCGCTTGCACTGCTGCAATTATCGAAGATCGACCAAAAAGACCGCCTGGGTCTTAGCAACGCCATCTGCCAGCGCGGCGCTGCCTGCCAGCCAACCACGCCGCAGGCAGCACTGGCGCAAGTACAGGTTTTCACAATCGCTGACCAGCCCGATCGGGGCCGGCTCCTGCTTGCGAACATCGAAGCGCATCAAACCGTCGAGTGGAAGATCGCCGACCTTCTGGCTCGAGAGTCTTTGAATGACAGCTCGGTTGGACTCGCCTGGGAAGCATTCGCCAACGCGCAACCGCAAAACCTCGACGTTCAGCAGGCGGCGATGCATTCCCCAGCAGTGATCGCAAACCGCGCGTTGATGGATCGCACTATAGACCGAATCAAAACGCTCACGGGTGATGATGCGCTGGAATGGAAACTGGCCCGCGCCCGCTGGCAACTGGGCGCGACAGACGATGTAAAATCCAACGCTAACTCCGCCGCTGCGATGATCGCCGAAGTCGCGCGAGGCGCCACAATACGCCGCGCCACAGATTCTCTGGTCCGATGCGCTGGTGCTGCTGGCAGACAACGACGGCGCGATTGCCCACCTGCGGCTGGCCGCCAGCATTGATCCGGAGAATCCTGCGATTTCGCTTAAGCTCGCTCGTGTATTGCTGAATCAGGGGCAAATCCAGAACGCTGTCAGTTTGCTCGACGGCATAGTGGCGGCGGCAGACATGAGTAATGCCGAGCGCGTCGAAGCTGCCACGCTATATCGCCTGGCGGGAATGCCGGACTCCGCCATTTCGTTGCTGCGCGACGAGCAGCCTGTTCATCGCGGTGATCCCGCTCGCGACATGCTGCTTGCCCAGTTGCTGGTCGACGCCGGAGACACGCCCTCGGCCGAAAAAATTTATACAGCCCTGCTTCAAGAACCCGTCATCAGCCCCGGCATCATTCGCGCTGCGGCGTGGTTCTGGGCATCGCGCGACCAGATGGACCGCGCTCGCCAGTGCCTTGCCCGACTCAGCGGAATGCAATCTCCCGCCGGCGAGAACGAAGCGCTGCTTGCGGACTTTGAGTCCACATTCGGCACGGTTACCGCGGCGCATCTGCACCTTGCGAATGCCGTCCGCGCCGCGCCGGCAAATCAAGCCATCTGGGTCGCATGGTCGGGCCTTGACCTTCGGCATCGCGACTTTGTGGGCAGCGAAAAGATTGCCGCAGCCGGTCTTCAGAACCTGCCTGCAAGCCCTTCGCTGAAGGCCATGAACGAACGGGCTCGCACCCTCGCTGCCCTGAAGCTGGACGATTCGATTCAGCCTCTGATTGAGAGCCTGGCAAGCGATCCAACGAATGACACCGCCGTCGCCACGCTGACTGCTCTTGCCGACAGCCAGACCGCCCACGAATCGCCCGATGCGTTATCAGATCGATTCGCAACAATCGTCGAGCAAAACCCCCGATATCTTCCCGCGCTGAGCATGCTGGTACCGCGTGATTGCGCTGCCGGTCGATTCGAACGAGCGACAAAGCTCGCCACCCGCGCCTGCGAAATAGTGCCTGCCGAAGCTGAACCCGCACGACTGCTCACACTGGTTGCGTCTTGCGCCAAAAACTGGAACGCTGCTTTGTCCGCAGCCACTCAATGGCGCAACCGTTCGCTGAATCATCCGCAAAATGCCGATTTGATGATCGCAGGCGCGGACATCCAGTTAAAGCGACCCGACCACGCGATCGTGCAGCTGTTCCCGTATATCAATAACGCCATTGCCCAGGCGGGTACCGATAACGGTAACGCATCCGCTGCGACCACTACTGTCGAGTTATATCTCGAAGCGCTCTGCCTGCAGGAGCGTTTCGATCAGGCAAGTGCCATCGCGGACCCACTGGCAAAGCAGGCCCCGGCATGGCGGCGTCGCTGGTTACGAATCGTTTCGACGACTGTGAAAAGCGTCGCCGAAGGCACTGAGCAGATTCAGCGGATCGAGCCCGAACTCACGCCGACTTCCGTCCCCGACCAGATTGCTCGCGGAGAGGCCTGGTTTACTCTCGCCAGCCGCTTTGACGATAACGATCTTCTACAAAAAGCGCTATCGGTGGTCGATCCGCTGACCGATGCGGGCGCACTCCCGGCCGACGCATGGTTGCTGCTCGGCGGGATCTATCAGCAGTTGAATCTTCTGCCCCAGGCGCAAGCTGCGTATACGAAAGCGCTGCAGGCACAGTCTGATTCCGCCGTCGCCCGCAACAACCTCGCAACGGTGATGTGGCTTGGTCAACAGGACCTGCACGCAGCCCAACAACTTGCCGCTGCCGCCGTCGCCGCCATGCCGGCCGCGAGCGAGATGCACACCACGCTCGGAGAGATCGACGAGCAGCTGAACGATCTCGATGCCGCCAAGGCCGAGTTTGAAAATGCCGTGCGGTTAAACAATGTGAACGCCGAAGCGCTGATCGGGCTGGCATCGGCTCAGGACCGCTCGGGGCGCGGCGGAAACGTCGCAGAATTGCTTCAACAGGCCGATGTCATTATTCAATCATCGCACCCGAAATTGCCCCCGCCGATACTGGCCGAACTGCAACGGTTACACAGTGCGAAACACGCCGGTCTGTCTGCCGCTGCGGATCCCAGGCGGTAGAAAATATTTTTCTCCACTCGATCCCCAACGCGCAATTACGCCAAGTGCTTTTCTATCCCTTCAGTTGAAGCGACAGGACGCGATCGCGCCCGCCGAAATCTTTGAGAATTCGGACCTCGTTGAACGCGGGAAAAGCATCCGCCATTTCTCGGGCCGCCGTTGCCTGGTCAAACGCGATCTCGAGAAATACGCGCCCTTTCGCGGTGAGATGGTCCGGAGCCCTGGCGAGGATTCTTCGATGAATATCCAGTCCGTCCGCTCCACCATCCAGCGCAAGCATCGGTTCATAATCGCGAACGCTTTTGTCCAGCTTTGGCAGTTGATCGGTCGAAATATAAGGCGGATTTGCGACGATCAGATCGAAGGGCCGAGGATCGAGGATCCGTTTGATGGGCTCGAATAAATCGCCGACGTTAATACTGACGCGGTCGACCAGATCCAGGTCGGTCACATTTTTCACTGCAACGGCCGCCGCTTTTTCGCTGATATCTGTTGCGAAAACCATCGCCGATTTTAAATTTTTCGCGATCGCCGCTGCTACGCAGCCACTACCGGTACACAAATCCAGCACGCGCGGCGTCTCAAGCCCCGGCTGGTGCCGTATTGTCTGTAGAACATTTTCAACAAGCGTTTCAGTGTCCGGCCGCGGAATCAGCACGTCGCGATTGACGGTAAATTCTAGGCTGAAGAAATGTGCCTTCCCGGTCAGATAGGCGATGGGTTCCTGCTCGCCGGCGCGTCGGACCAGGTCGCGGAACTGGGCCAGTTCCGCCTCACCGACGATACGGTCATACCCTGTATAAAGGTGAATCCGCGCAACACCGAGCACATGCGACAGCAGCAACTCCGCGGACAAGCGCGGCTGATCGACATTTTTTTTTGTAAAGAACCCTGGCGTCCATTCCAAAAGCCTCCGGACCGTCCATGTCCCGCTTGTTTCAGCCATTCTCGAAGTTTAGGCAACTTGCGATAGATTACCAAACAGATCGCATGACTCCGGCGTCAAACCTCTGCTATTGTAGAGGAATGAACGATTGGAATACCTACGCGACAAACACCGGAATTGCGGCCAGAAAAGCCGCCACGCAATTGGCAGCCAGCACCGACGCAGCCCGATCAGCGGCACTGCGTGCCATGGCCGTGTCGATCGAGAAACACAGCAGTGCGATTGTTCAGGCCAACACTTTGGATGTGGATCAGGCCCGCAAATCCGACCTGTCACCGGCCATGATCGAGCGCTTGAAGCTCGACCCGGCAAAGGTCGCGAAGATGGCCGACAGCGTCCGTAAAATCGCAGACCAACCCGAACCGGTCGGGCAGATTATCGATACGTATCTTCGACCCGACGGCTTACGGATTCAAAAACTCCGCGTGCCGCTGGGCGTTGTATTGTTCTTCTACGAAAGCCGGCCCAACGTCACCAGCGACGCAGCCGCGTTGTGCATAAAGAGCGGGAACGCGGTAATCCTGCGCGGTGGAAAAGAATCGCTGCATTCCAATGTTGCAATCGCCAGGGCAATCGCCGAGGGATTGGCAACGACTGACATCGATCCCGCAGCGGTTCAACTCATCGAATCAACCGACCGTGCGCTCGTACCGGCATTTCTCAAACTGGATCGATATATCGACCTGGTCATCCCGCGCGGCGGTGAGAGTTTGATCCGCGCTGTCGTCGCTGAGTCGACGATTCCCGTGCTTAAACATTACACCGGTAATTGCCATGTATATGTAGATGCCGCAACCGGGTCGATGGAACAAAAAGTGCGCGACATCTGCATCAACGCCAAGACCGGCTACCCCGGCGGAGGCGTCTGCAACGCTGCTGAAAAAATAATCTTCCACCGCGCATCCGCCGTGTCCCTGCTGGCGAAGGTCTGCCAAGATCTGGCCGAGCGGAAAGTGGAAATCCGCGGCGATCTTTCCGCGCAGGAGTTGTATCCCCACCTGGTACTGGCTACCGAAGAAGATTGGTATACGGAATATTTGAGCTTTACTATCGCTATTAAAGTTGTTGACGACCTGCAACAGGCGATTGAACACATAAACCACTACGGCAGCCATCACACCGACGCAATTTTAAGCACCGATGCAAAAGCGATTGACGAGTTTGTAAAAAAAGTGGACAGCGCCAGCGTGATGATCAACGCCAGCACCCGATTCGCCGACGGCGGTGAGTACGGCCTTGGTGCAGAGATTGGCATCAGCACCGACAAGCTGCACGCCCGCGGACCAATGGGTGCAATGGATCTGACGACCTACAAATGGGTGGTTACAGGGGATGGGCATGTGCGGTAACGCAACAGCCCCATGACATCCGGGCAAGCGTTGCCCTTGCGCGTGAAATCGCGCGACCGGGACGCCGTCATTGAGAAAGTATCCGGATCCCAGGCGCCACAACGGCTTGACGGTTTTCACAAAACAAACTTGCTTAAATCTTCGTCCTTCACCACAGACCCCATGCGTTCTTTCACATATTCCCGCGTGATTTGTACTTCCTTTTCCAACGCATCGGGGGCTTCAAAACTGATTGTTTCAAACACGCGCTCCAGAATCGTGTACAGCCGACGAGCACCAATATTCTGGGTCTTGCGATTCACACGCCAGGCAACCGATGCGATGGCGTCCACCGCGCCTTCGGTGAAATCCACTTTTATTCCCTCGGTGGCCAGCAACATGATGGTCTGCTTAATCAGGGAGTTCTGCGGCTCTGTCAGAATCCTCACGAAATCTTCTTTTCCCAACTCGTTCAACTCCACGCGAATCGGAAAACGCCCGAGCAATTCCGGCATCAGATCGCTGGGCTTGGAATTGCTGAACGCGCCGGCAGCGATAAATAAAATATGATCCGAGCGAACTGGTCCGTGCTTGGTCGTGATCGTGCTGCCCTCCACAATCGGCAGCAGGTCGCGCTGGACGCCCTGCCTGCTCACATCCGGCCCCTGTGACTTTTCGGCGCCGGCGATCTTGTCGATTTCATCCAGAAAAATGATCCCTGATTGCTCTACTAATTCAATCGCCTGCCGGTTTAGTGACTCACCGTCCAGCATCTTGTCGGATTCCTGGCTTTGCAAAAACCGCCGCGCTTCGGCGACGGTTAATCGCTTGGTTTCCCGCTTCTTCGGCAGCATCTTTTCCATCATTCCCTGCAGCTCGAAACCCATATCCATGCCGGCAGCACCAAAGAGCTGATTGATGTCCGCCTTCTGCTCGGACACGATTTCCACGTTTCGATCTTCCAAATCGCCCGCGCGCAGCTGCTCGCGAAAACGATCGCGTGTGCGCTCGCGCTTGGCCTTGGCTTCTTCATCGTCGAATCCACCGCGCTCAGTCGTCGGCAACAACAAATCCAGCAGCTGCTCTTCGACTGCTGTCGCCGCCGATTCTTTAACTGCCAAATGACTTTCGCGCCGTACCATGTCTAAACCGACGTCTAGAAGATCGCGTACCATCGATTCCACATCGCGGCCGTGGTATCCCACTTCTGTGTATTTGGTCGCCTCCACCTTCACGAAAGGTGCGCCGACGAGGCCGGCCAATCGCCGCGCAATCTCGGTTTTTCCCACGCCGGTGGGTCCGATCATCAGGATATTTTTTGGCGAAACATCCTGACGCACATCAGCCGGCAATTGCTGCCGACGCCAACGGTTGCGGATGGCAATCGCAACCGCCCGCTTCGCATCGGCCTGTCCGACGATGTACTTATCCAGCTCGATTACGATCTCGCGAGGGGTCAGGTTTTGCATGACTGTAGTGTACGTCCACCGAGAGAATTTCCCCAGCAGCGGGGAGATTCTCTCCGCCGCTTCACAGCGCGATGAAACCGCATGTGCGTTAGACTTAAATAGATGCTCGGCTTCTGCTCAAGTTCCCTCTTTATCGAACACGATACCGGCCCGCACCATCCCGAGCGTCCGGATCGGATCAAGGCGATTCACAAAGCGGTTCGAGACGCAGGATTGATCGTTTCGCCGACCCCGTTTCCCGAATTTAACCTGGATCTTGGAATCGCGCCGTTGGGGTTGCCGCCTCTTTTGGAATTGCTGCCAGAACCGGCCGAGGCGCATTGGCTGACGACCGTGCATCCACAGCAACATGTCGAGCAGGTCAAACAAATGTGTTTGCTCAGCGGCGTTCTCGATCAAAGCGATACACCGGTAAAGCCCCGCACTTTCCCAACTGCCTTGCTGGCGGTTGGCGCGGCGCTGCGTTGTTGCGATGCGGTCATGCGCGGTGAAGTGCGCCGGGCTTTTGCTGCGGTTCGCCCGCCGGGGCATCATGCCGAACCTGATCGATCGATGGGCTTCTGCCTGTTCAATAACATCGCGATAGCCGCTCGCTACCTTCAGCAGGCTCACCATATTGAACGCGTCGCGATTGTTGATTTCGACGTGCATCACGGGAACGGCACACAGGCGGCCTTCGAAGCAGATCCTTCTGTCCTGTTCGTAAGCCTGCACCAGGATCCGCGTACCTGTTATCCGGGAAGCGGGTATGACTGGGAAAAAGGGACAGGAGACGGACTGGGATTCACTCTTAACATTCCGCTTGCTCCGGGAACGGAGGACGAGGAATATCTGCAAAGTTTCCGTGGCAAGATTATTCCGGCGCTGGAGGCGTTCAAGCCGCAATTCCTTCTGATCTCCGCGGGGTTTGACGCGCATCGCGAAGATCCGCTTGCCCAATTGAATCTTAGCGATGACGTTTACGAGATAATCACCCGCGAACTTGCAGCGATTGCGGACCGACATTCCGATGGTCGAGTCGTCAGTCTGCTGGAAGGTGGATATCATCTGCGAGCCCTGGGCCGTTGCGTTGTGCGGCATTTAATCGGGCTGATGGATTGATATGAGTTGGCGAAGTTTTACCGATTGGGCAAAAGAATCTCCTTCGATGTTGCGGGTAGCCGATCGTCTGGGGCGCGGCGCGGGCGCACGCGCGTGCTGGATCGCTTGTCGCGACCCCCAGTCGCCAGGTTCAAACCTGATTTGTCCAGGTGGGAAGAACAGTCATTAGCCGCCGCGTGGTTGGGCCACGCGACGGTTTTGCTGCGAATGGAGGGGCGTACGATTCTGACCGATCCGGTTTTGTCTCCCCGCGTGGGAATCGGCCTGGGCCTGATGACCGCCGGTCCCCAGCGATTGATCGCGCCGGCACTAACGGTCAGGCAACTGCCGCGGATTGACCTGCTGTTGATTTCGCACGCACACTTCGATCACCTGGATCGACCAACCCTCTCGCGGTTACCGAAGGACATTCCCGTCGTTACGGCCGACGCCACCAGCGATCTGCTGAATGACCTTGGGTTTCAAAGCGTTACTGAATTGAAATGGGGCGAATCCACCACGGTCGGCAATCTCAAGCTCACCGCGCGGGCGGTGCAGCATTGGGGCGCGCGAACCTTTTACGATCAACATCGTGGATTTAACGCCTATCTTATAGAGTCGCCCAACCGACGGGTTTTATATGGCGGTGACTCTGCATATCACGACATGTACCGCGATATCGGTGGGGTTGACCTGGCCATTCTGGGCATCGGTGCCTACGACCCGTTCATTCGCGCCCATGCCACTCCCGAGCAGGCGCTTGCAATGGCTGACCATGCGGGGGCGAAGCATATTTTCCCGATGCACCACAGCACATTTAAGCTAAGCCGCGAACCGCTTCACGAACCTATTCAGCGGTTGCTCAAGGCAGCGGGCGAAGAGCGAATTGTGATTCGAGAGGTCGGCCAGCAATGGAATGCCCCATAATATCGCCCGCAGTGGTTTTTTGTGTGTCGCTCCGAAGCGCTCGTCCCTGGATTCGCCGCACACCAGGCTGGAATAACGTGTATACTCTTCCATCGGAGGAAGAGACTGCGCGGACCGGGCAACCCATCTCTGCACATATCAGGCAGGCTTCGTCGCGGAGCGGTTCTATGCGGCGCGGCCGCAATTCTTTCATTGAATCAGCAGACCCAGGCGGTTGTCGGCATTGATGTAAATTTTGATCTGGGCATTGTTGACAATGAAGTGCTGATCAATAACTCTGTGAACGCCACCAATCTCTACAGCGCTACTACCTTTACTCCCACGCTGGGAAATTACAACTTCAACATTCCCTTTAACGCCAATTATGGGCAAAGCTCCACGGTGGCGGTCGTTGACCTGGGTTTGATTAACAACTCCAACCCCGCGCTTACCCGCGTCAGTGAATATTTTAATATCAATCTTTCGTCCAATCCCTCATCGACTCCGCCGGCAAACCTGATTGGGGATCACGGGACGGACGTCGCCCTTTTTGCCGCGGGGTATAACCCCACCACCACTGATGGGTTTGTAAACGCCGTCGACATCGGCATCGCGCCGCTGGCAAACATCTGGTCTGGATCGATCATTGATTCGGGCGATCCCAACGGCGACAACGTTCAGACGAACGCTTCGACCCTGTATCCTTTTGTGCAGACCATGCATGTGGGTGTGAACGGGACGACTGCTGACGTAGTGAATGTCAGCCTCGGCGCGGAAGGCGTTCCGGCATCGCAGGATTTTTTCAGCAATGCCATCGATGGACTTGCAGCTCAGAACCCGCATACGACGGTCTGCATCGCTGCGGGAAATTCCGGCCCGGCCAATGGAACGGTTGGTTCTCCCGCGGTGGCGTTTAATGGAATCACCGTGGGTGCCCTGGGATCGGATCCATCTCTGACATACACACAGATTTCCAGCTATTCCAGCCGTGGCGCTCAGGACTTTTACAACCCGGTCACCGGCGTAACCCTGAGCGGTGTTCGTCCGGCTGTCGATATTTCCGCGCCGGGCGATTATCTCATCACCGAAGCAGACGCGATTCCCAACAGCCCGGGAAATTACCAGGTTTCTTTTGGTGCTGGGACGAGTTTTGCCACACCGCTGGTTTCCGGCGCTGTCGCGCAGCTTACCGCCTACGCGCACGGCATGCAGGCTATTTCCAGCCAGTTGCAGTTCTTTGATCCGTTGATTAACCAGCGATTGAGCAGCGCGCCTCGACAGCCGGGTCATCAAAGCGGTGTTGATGAATTCCGCTGATAAAACGGCCGGGTGGGACAACGGTCAGGCGATGGTGAATGGCGTGATTCGCACCTCGCAGGGCCTGGATTTGACCACCGGCGCAGGCCGACTTGATGTTGCCGCCGCCGCGAACAATTTCCTCAATGGATCCTTCGATCCGATGGTCGTCGGAAGCGCCTATGTCGGCAAAAGCGGCTGGGACCTCAGCACCGTGACCGCGAACGCGCCAAACATTTATGACCTTGGGATTCTTAACAGCGGTTCAACGCTGTCGGCAACCGTCGATTGGTTCGCACAGACCAGCTACAACGCTGACACGTTTGACCCTTCGCTGAACGCGTTTACCAATCTCGATCTTGAAGTGCTTCAGGTGCTCTCCCCCGGAAATACTCAGCTGATTGCCGTCTCCGATTCGATGCAAAACAACGTTCAGCAACTCTATTTCAATATCCAAACGGGTGGTGAATACGAACTAGAAGTGCTGTTCGACGGTGTGCAATATGCCCCAGCCGGCAGCACTATCACCAGCGATCAGTACGCACTTGCCTGGTCGAGCAACTCTGTTCCAGAGCCGGCGGCAATGGGCGTGATTGCTCCCGTCGCGGTTTGCCTGCTGCGCCGCCGTCGCAGGGAAGCATTGACCTGATAACTCCGCCCGGGCCGGAGTGGTTATTTTCTTCGACCTTCCGCTAAACTGAACGCATGACTTACGACCTTGGAATACTGGGCGCGGGAAATATGGCCGAGGCCATCGTGCGCGGCGTTGTGAAAGCCGGACAAATCGCACCCGCGCGAATTATCGCAGCGGATGTCTCAACCGATCGCCGGTCTTTGTTTGAAAATGAACTTCAGGTCAAAGCAGTGGAAGACAATCGCGCGGTCGCATCCAACGCGAAAATCCTGCTGCTGAGCGTCAAGCCGCAGATGTGCAGGACAGTCCTCGAAGGCATTGCCGATGTAGTTAATCCCGACGCGACCATCATTTCGATCATGGCGGGCATCAGCTCGCATTTTATCGACGCGTCGCTCGGTGGTAATCGCCGCGTCGTGCGTACGATGCCCAATACCCCAATCCTGGTCGGGGAGGGGATGGTCGCCATTGCCGCCGGACAATACGCCACGCCCGACGACCTTGCGCGGACGCGCCAGCTGTTTGAAGCCGCAGCGGCGGTGATTGAAGTCAACGAGGACCAGATCGACGCGGTAACCGCTGTCAGTGGATCGGGACCGGCGTATTTCTTTTTCCTGGTCGAGCAGATGGTTGCTGGCGGCGTTGCGCTGGGGCTGTCGCCTGAACAGGCCTTGATACTCGCCACCAAGACAGCCATGGGCGCGGCAAAGATGCTGGTGACTTTGCCGGACTCGCCCACCGAGCTGCGCCGTAAAGTTACCAGCCCCGGCGGAACGACTCACGCGGCAATTACAACGATGGAGTCGATGCAATTGCCCGCGCTAATCGTCAAAGCCATGGAAGCGTGTGCAAACCGAAGCAAAGAACTTGGCACGTAAAATATCGGGAAACAAAAATTACAGTTTAGGATTGGCGATCGGGCAGAGTATGCACTGCTACCCGATCGTTACCGCTTATTTGGTTCCAGGGCGCACCGGAATTTCACCAAACTGTTGTTCATATCGCTTGATCAGTTGCCCCAGCGACCCCGCGAGGCGCTTGGTGGTTGCGTAGCTCATGACCACGCGGTCGGTCACCTTGAACAATAGTCGCGACTGCCCGCCGGTGGGATTGGGATCGGGCATGTTAAAACCAAGGTCAACCACAACTTCTTCAGCCGTGGTGTAGATGCGATACGCATTCGCGAAAAGGGTCTTCAGATCTTTCTCATCAACAACCAGTTGAACGCTCTGCTGCTCGCTTGAAATGATATCTTCTGCCATACGCGGTCCTTTCTAAAATGGGGTCGTATTGTCACCGGCCTGAGGATTTTGTCCACACCTGCTTCTGCAATTTGTCAGTCAAACCATCACGTTGATCGCGGGTCTATAATCGTAGAGATCAGGTAAAGCAGGAGGATGCTTCGATGCAATTATGTCAGCGATTGTTTGTTTTGTTAGTGGTTGGCCTGGGAGTGATGGGTTGCATCGTGCGGGCGGAGCCGGTGCATCGCGTCGTCGTGTATGGTCCGCCGCCACCACCGCCCGTTGAGGTTATACCCGTAGCGCCGGATCCGTTTTTTGTCTGGGTTCCGGGCTTTTATTTCCACGACCACGACAGCTATCGGTGGCACCGCGGCTATTACCGCCATCGATAGACGACAAAGGCCCATGCAACAAGATGCAGAACGACAATGCACCAGAATAAAATCTGGAAACTGGTTTTTCGAGACTTGTGATGGAAGTAATGCTGGGCAGCCAGCGCGCCCGGCCATCCGCCCAGCAGTTCCAGCAAGTGAAGCGTCCGCTCTTTCACCCGCCAGGTGCCGCGAATCGCTTTGCGCTTATCGATCGCATATACGGTGAACGCAACGATGCTCAGCAGAAGATACCAGGCAACGACGTAGATCATCTGTAAAGCTTGAACCGGAGACTTGAGCAGTCTTCAAACTTCAATTGGCGTCCAAACTGACTGCATGCATCAGTTCCACAGGATCAGGCCGGGCTCAAACGGAGTCGCTAAATCAGGGTTGCCCGGCAAGACGCGCACCGCGAAGCCCTGGCGACCGCTGGTCCGGCAATCAACTTTGCCGATGAACATGTGACGATCGGGTGCCATCTCCTTGGAATGTTCCATTACCAGCGCCTGCGGGCTTTCAATATTCCCCGCCGCCGAAGTTGGCCCGCAATACAACTGCACCGTCACCTCTTCAGGCTTGATGTTCGGCAGGTCCACTAGGGCCTCAACCTGAAGCGATTGACCGACTTTGTAATGTCCGTTCCCCGAGGAATGCACACCAACGATCTTGATGCCGCCCCATTTGAACCGAAGGTTTTCCTTTGCCTGCGCTAAAGCAATCGCGCGCGAGAGGTTGTCAGCGGCGAGTCGTTCGCCCCGCTTGATTGCCGGCACGTAGAACTGGTTGCAATATTCACGCACCATCCGGTTGGTGCTGAACTGAGGCGCCAGCTTACGCATGCACTGCTTCATGCGACCAATCCAGTCGCGCGGGATGTTATCAACGCCGCGGTGGTAGAACTGCGGAATGATCTGCTTTTCCAAAAGATCATAGAGAGCCATCGATTCAACATGGTCCTGATACCCTGAATCGCTGTACGTCTCACCACGCCCGATGGCCCAGCCTAAGTCAGGCGCGTAGCCTTCAACCCACCAACCGTCGAGGATCGAGCAATTTGGCACGGCGTTGGCCGCCGCCTTCATTCCGCTGGTACCGCTGGCTTCCATTCCGCGCTTCGGCGTATTCAGCCAGACGTCCACACCCTGCACGAGATAGCGGGCGATGTTAATGTCATAGTTTTCCAGAAACACCATTCGCCGGCGGATCTGCGGAGAACTGCGCGCGAAATTCACGATCGCGCAGGATCAGTTCTTTTCCTTCGGAATCCGCCGGATGCGCCTTGCCCGCAAAGATAAACTGTATCGGACGTTTGGTTTCTTCGAGCAGACGTCTAAGACGCTCAGGATCGCGCAGCAGCAGCGCGCCGCGCTTGTAGGTCGCAAATCGCCGGGCGAATCCGATTGTCAGCGCTTCGGGATCCAGTACCTCATCGGCAAGCGCCACATCCTCATAGCTTGCGCCGCGCCTGCTCAGCTGTTCGCGCAGGGTTTGCCGGGTCCATCCAATCAGTCGCTCGCGGCATCGTTCGTGAGCGCGCCAGAGTTCTTCATCGGGAATCTGTGTGATGTTCTCCCAGACATTCGTGTCAGCAGGGTTGTTCTGCCACCCTTCGCCTAAATATCGATCCAGGGTGAACGCCATATCTGCCGAAAGCCAGGATCGCACATGGATGCCGTTTGTCACGTGCTTGATCGGCACATCATCCGGTGGAACCTGAGGCCACAGGTTATGCCACATTTTTCGGCTTACGTCGCCGTGCAGCCATGAGACCCCATTGATTCCATCGGCCAATCGAATCGCAAGCACCGCCATCGAAAAACCCTGCTTGAAATTCGTAACATCTTCCCTGCCCAGGGCCAGAAATCCTTCTTCATTCAGCTTCAACGACGGCCAGAAATTTCGAAAATATCGGATGACCAGATCCGGTGGGAACATATCGATGCCCGCCGGCACGGGAGTGTGCGTGGTAAATATGCTGGTGGCCATCACATCCTGGCGAACCTGGTCGAAGGTCAGATTCGGATACTTTTCCAGCATGACGCGAATGCGTTCCAGCGCGGAAAAAGCGGAGTGACCCTCGTTCATGTGAAACACGGTGGCCGGCAACGAAAGGGCTTCGAGCGCACGGGTTCCACCAATGCCAAGCACGATTTCCTGCTTGATGCGCATTTCGGTTCCACCCCCATACAGCCGACTTGTGATATCGCGATCCGACGGCGCATTTTTCCGGAAGGTTCGTATCCATGAGATACAGCGGGATGCGCCCGACGTTCACTTTCCAGACATTGCAAAACACCACGTTGTCTGGCAGGTCGATCCGCACACGCAAAGGCGAACCATCGGCATTTTTCTGCTGCTCGATCGCCAGGTTGTAAAAATCCAGCTCGGGATACGCTTCCTGCTGCCAGCCGTCAGCGGATAGATACTGCTGAAAATACCCATTGCGATACAGCAAACCGACACCAATCAAAGGCATGCCCAGTTCACTGGCGCTCTTCAGGTGATCGCCGGCCAGGATGCCAAGGCCACCGGAATAAATCGGCAGCGACTCGTGCAGTCCGAACTCCGCCGAGAAGTAAGCAACATGCAGGTTAGGCTGATCCGCGTGCTCCGACTTGTACCAGCCCGGTTCGGCCAGATGTGCCTTGAACTGGGTGTTGACACGATTGATGTGGGCCATCAATCCGTCATCGTTAACGATTTCCGAAAGTCTTGCCTGCGAGATCTGCCCGAGCAGCTTGATCGGATTGTGATACACATCCTCCCACAGCTTGCGATCCAGCCGACGGAACATATCCACCGCGTCGGGGTTCCAGACCCACCAGAAATTCTTCGCGATCTCCAGCAACGGCTGAAGTGAATCGGATAGATCGGGGAAAACCTGGAACGTTCTAACAGAAGGGATAACGTATTCGTTCATCTGCCTCTTTCAGTTTGTGGGCGCGGCGAGTGTATCGGCAAACATATCCTTGCAAAAGCTCAAATTCACTCAACTGCCCGGTGACTTAGCTATCGTGAATCTTCTTTCACGCGCCTAGACTCGGCAAGCGAAGCTCGGTACTCTACCCCGCTCGAATTTTGAAAGGAGACCCGCATGGCGAAGCCCCGCCGCCGACGCAAGATCGGCAGCAAAAAACGCAAAGCTCGTCGCGATCGCCGCAAGCGATAAGCGTGAGTATCCCCGTACACGTTCCGCCGCGCTTGCGTGGGGGCTCTGTCGGTCGAACCTTTAACCCGCGGGAACCGCTCTGCAGAGCGGTTCCCGATTTTTATTGCGCCGCAGGTGAATGGCCTTCGCGTAAAGATCCACTGAGCGATCAGTGGATTTTTGAATCCAGCGTCTGCTCCAGTGCATGGACCACCCGCTGCACCACCTTCTCCCAGTCGCCTGCCGAGTCTTGCCTGAACAGTCGCATTGTCGGATACCAGGGGCTGTCTTCCCGATCCATAAGCCATCGCCAGTCCGGTATTTGAGGAAGCAATGTCCAGACCGGTTTCCCCATCGCGCCGGTCAGATGAACGATGGCGGTATCGACCGAAATCACCAGGTCCAGATTTTCGATCAGCCCCGCGGTATCGGCAAAATCATTCAGCTCATTCGTTCGATCGATCACAACGAAACCCCGCGGCGTGTTAAGAACCTGCTCCGCCGCCGGCCCCTTTTGCAGACTGTAAAAGCTCACGCCCGCCACGGCGCTCAGCGGTGCCAGGAGGGATAGCGGCATTGATCGGTTCCCGTCGTTCTCATGCGTCGGTCGCCCCGCCCAGACCAGTCCAACTTTTAATTTTGCCGGATCGGCGTTCAGTTCCACTTTCCATTTTTGAATGTCCGACAGCTCCGCACGCAGGTAAGGGACAGAACAAGGTATGTTTTCCAAACTCGCCTGAAAAACAAACGGCAGGCTCAATAGCGGGCAATGCACATCCGCATGCGGCAGCATTTCACCAGCCACTGCGCAGTGCGCGATCCCCGGTACGCTCCGCAGAAGTCGTTTCATCTCCGGGGTGCCGACGACCACCACCTTCCCACCGCGCTGCACAACCATCGGCACGTAGCGAATGAATTGAAACACATCCCCAAAGCCCTGCTCCCGATGAAGTACAATCGTGCGCCCTTTTAAGTCCGAGCCATCCCAACGCAACAGCGAGTTATTCCACGCCTGCGTGGATCGATTCAACTTCCAGCGCCATTCGTACTCTCTCCACCCGGCCGCGAAATCACCTCGCAGCAACAGTTGGGTGCCGAGGTTGAAGTGTGCGTCCGCCAGATCAGGATCAAGGGCGATAGCGTTTCGATAAGCTCCCATCGCATCGTCCAAGTGCCCCTTTTGCTGCAGGGCGACGCCCAGATTGCTTGTCGCTTCAGCGTGATTCGGATTCAGTTGCAGAACACGCTGATACACAGCAACCGCTTCATCCAGCAACCCTTTGTCTTTGAGGGCAACTCCCAAAAAGTTCAATGCTTCACACCAATCTGGCTTTAACTGAAGCGCCCGATGATATGCGGCAATCGACGCATCTAATTCGCGATTCGCACGTAGCGCATTGCCCAGCCCGCAATGGACTTCGGGGGAGTTTGGCAGGATTGCCGCGGCATGCCGCGCGGCAAGGATTGCCTTGTCGACAAATCCACCTTCTATCAATGCAGTAATCAGGTTGCTCTGCGCTTCAGGCCAATGCGGTCGGTGTTGCACAGCCTGCTGAAATGATGAAATCGCCAGGTCGGTTTCTCCTTTTTCAGCGAGCACATTCCCGCGGTTGTAATAAGGATCGGGATTGTCAGGTTTTTGTTGGATCGATCGTTCCGATGCAGCTATCGAGTCATGGCATCGATGCAAACTGCCGAGGATCATGCCCAGATGTGACCACGCCTCAGGGAATACTGGTCGACAACTCACCGCCCGCTGGATGAGTTCAACGGCCAGTTCAGCCCGGCCGGTCTGATAAGCCAGCACACCCCGGTAGTGCAGCGCCTCGGGGTGATGAGCATCCTGACTTAGAATGAGATGATAAAGATGATCTGCCTCGGCAAGCTTTCCCTCCTGATGGCACCGAAGCGCCAACTGCATAGCCTGCTCGACAGTCAAGCTGGTCACTATCGACGTCCTCCACCAAACCCGTGTGCGGCGCCGAAGCCGCTGCCACCAAATCCATGGCTCGAACCAAATCCACCATGGCCAAAAGAATTTCCGCCTGATGAATGCGCACCAAAAGCACTTCCCGCAAAGGAATGGCCGGCGGTTCCCGGCGTCACCTGTCTACCGCCCTCAGATCTGCGACCGGAAAATTCATAGTGGTCCCGATGATAGCGGTATCGACCGTCAGAGAAGATTCCGATTCCGCCGTAATAGCCGAGACCCAGAGCCCCGTCATACCCGTAGTAACCTCCGGGATAATACCCGTTGGTATATGGAGCCGTCTCGTAATAGTAATTGGTCTGCGGCTCTACTATCTGAGGTTCGACTGTCTGAGGATCAATCTGATAAATGGTATTTGGCATTTCTGGCGGTAGCTGCTGGGAAGCCTGATCCACCGCAGCCGAAATCTGCTGCGGCAAAGCCGGCAATAACCTGCGCAACTGCTCGCCGAGAGCATCTTCAACGCTGAAGAGATTCTTCTGCGCACGGTGGCGGAAAACCCGCCGACCGTGTTGCCGCTCTGTGTATCAACGAGGTGTCCGGTCACACGCACATCATCGCCTGCAAGTTGAAAGGTGCCAACTATAGCCAGGTCCGCTTTGTTTTCTCGAGCAACAGTAAGCGGCTCAGCATTCACAGGCGGCACCTGGCCGGGGATCAGCAATGTTGCACCGGTACGCGAAACTTCGTTCTGCAGACTTTCCTGAATTCCCCGCCCGATCCATTCGCTTTGTCGTGTCTGTGAAATCTCTTCGAACCGGAACACCTCAACCCGCTCAGCGTCGTGTCGCGCCGCTGGTTGCGCCGGCGCGGTGGTCGGCGAAGGATCGGCTAACACAGTGGCCGCCGTGGCCCCGCAAAACAGTAGTGGCACTAATCCTAAAATGTATTTCCGCATGAGATTCGACTCCTTCACAGCCTGAATGATTATAGGCTTGTCATGCATCCCACCGTCCTTAAACCAGACGAAAAGCGTCTTAAAATCAACCAGTTTCAGCATTCTCCTGCTTGACGCACAACCTTCGGCGACAGATGTTTACCGGTTCATGAATTGGATCGCGCTCAAAATGCTTGTCGGTGACCGTGCGAAATATCTTGGCATCGTCCTGGGCATCACTTTCGCCTCGCTGCTGATTACGCAGCAACTGGGCATCTTCTGCGGTTTGATGGCGCGCTCTTACGGGGCCATTACAGATCTGGCGTATCCCGATATCTGGGTCATGGATCCGGAGGTGCAATTTATCGACGATGTGAAGCCGCTGCAGGATACGCAACTCGATCGCGTGCGGGGCGTCAGCGGGGTCGAGTGGGCGACACCACTTTATAAGGGCATGATAAAAGCCCGGTTGAACAACGGGAATTTTCAGACTTGCAATGTCTGGGGACTCGACGATTCCAGCCTGGTCGGAGGCCCTCCCGCCATGGTTCACGGAAAGCTGGAAGATCTTCGCCGCAGTGAAGCGGTGATTGTGGATGAAGTGGCGCGGGGGACAAACTGGCTCATATCGCAGCCGATGGAATCACGAAGATCCCTCTCAAAGTTGGCGATGAAATGGAGCTTAACGATCATCGCGCGGTGGTCGTCGGCATCTGCCAGAACACCCGCACCTGGCAAAGTCAGCCCATCGTCTATACGACCTACAGCCGGGCGACCACTTTCGCGCCGCAGGAACGCAAGCTGCTTTCATTTGTGCTGGTCAAAGCGCAGCCCGGTCAGGATCTCGAACAGCTCTGCGCCCAGATCAGGAAGCAGACCGGACTGGCCGCCTTCACCCGCGACGGGTTTGTCAGCAAGACATACAACTATTTCATGAAACATACGGGAATACCGATCAATTTCATGATCTCTGTCGCGCTGGGATTCATTGTCGGAACCGCCATCGCCGGCCAGACCTTTTACAGTTTCACACTGGACAACATCCGACACTTCGGCGCACTGAAGGCGATGGGCGCCGGCAACGGCGTGCTGCTTCGCATGCTGATGTTACAGGCCCTACTCACGGGAGCCGTGGGGTACGGCCTGGGAGTCGGTGCCGCGACCGTTTTTGGATGGCTGACCAAGAAAACAGAACTGGCATTCAAACTTCCCGGCTACCTCCTGGGGATCACAGCCGTCGCCGTCCTTTTAATCTGCCGCACTCAGCGCGATGCTCAGTATTATCAAAGTCGTCCGCACTGAACCGGCGATCGTCTTCAAGGGCTAATTGACATGATCATCGCGCGATTGGCGGGTGGACTGGGCAACCAGATGTTTCAGTATGCCGCCGGACTCCGGCTTGCAACTCTCCATTCGGTTCCGTTGAAGCTGGATCTCAGCTTTTTACTGGATCGAACACCTGTGCAAACCCATGTTTTTCGCGATTTTGACCTGGGCATTTTCAAGCTTGACACCGCTGTCGCTACAGACAAAGACCGCGGCCGATTTTATCCCCCCGCCGGCGCGATAAGGCGAACACTGCTCAATCGGGTGATCGGCAGGTTGCAGCATCGACAAATCTTCAAACAGCAGACGGTGAATTTCGATCCGCGCGTCCTTTCTCTGGGCAGCGAAACGTACCTCGAGGGATACTTTCAGGACGAGCGGTATTTCACGGACATCGAGCCGGAGATCCGGCGGCGTTTTAGTCTTGCGCCCGATGAATCATCGCTTCCCCCCGCCACCCGGGCGTTAGCACAACTTATTCGCGGGCAATCCTGCATCTGTCTGAATGTTCGGCGCGGAGACTATGTGAATCACCCATTCGCCAATAATTTTCACGGCGTCTGCACAATCGACTATTATACACGCGCGCTGCAGGAACTCCGGGCAAGAGGAATACATGATCGCGTGATGGTTTTTTCTGATGACCAGACCTGGAGCCGCGAGAACTTTACCGACCCTGATGTATTTACGATTGTCGGCGACGAACATGCGGGTGAACGCTACGCGACAAAGTTCTGGCTCATGACACTCTGCCGCCATTTTATCATTCCCAACAGCACCTTCGCGTGGTGGGCGGCCTGGCTGAATCAAAGTGACGGGAAGGTCGTCGTTCGCCCCAGCCAGTGGGTCCGCGCGGCGGAATACAAAGATCAGGACATCTGTCCAGCTTCCTGGATTCGCGTGCCGGTCACGTTCTGACATTCAGTGCGTGAGTTATTTAGCCTTGCAGGGCTGTTGCTCATTACGACCGCTCACGGCAGACTGAGCGG
This sequence comes from uncultured Phycisphaerales bacterium, assembly GCA_963792535.1. Classification (GTDB taxonomy): domain Bacteria; phylum Planctomycetota; class Phycisphaerae; order Tepidisphaerales; family Tepidisphaeraceae; genus CBDAQA01. Next base: position 605,074 of record CAWBWQ010000001.1, on the reverse strand, counting down.
TATGAATCGATATCTCATCTCCGGCGCGGATAAAACGTCGGGCCAGGACAAGCGGATCGAACTGATGGCTGCCACCGAGGCCGACGCCCGCGAAGCCGCAGTTGGCGAAGGCATCCTGATAACCGAATGCAAAATGCTCCAGGAGCAGGCATTGCCTCGCACCGTCGCCGATGCGCATCTTCACGAGATTGTTCTATGGCTGCGATTCATGGGAACCGTCACCGCGCTGGCAGTCTTTGCGTATATTCTCAAAATCATTATGTCGCATTGAAACATGTCCCAGCCCGGCTTACGCACTGAGAAATGTGGAATGTTCTGCGGCTCGAGAGGAAATATGTTCAGGTCGATGGACTTGCGTAGAAATCCGGCCTGATCGAAGTCTTTCCAAGCACCCACTCATAAACTTCCACGGTCTTTTTCCCTTTGGCAGTCCAGGCGTAGGTTCGCAACGCGTCATCATGTGCGTGCTGGCCCAGGCTTGCCCTGCGCGATGGATCGTTGGCAAGATTTTCCATCTCTGTCGCGAAGTGTTTGATGAGATGTTCCTTATTTCCCAGCGGCACCTTGATGCCATTGAGTGAGGTGATAAGCCCACCGGGCCCGCCGTAGTCGACGACGATACAGGGAAGGCTGCACGCCATCGCTTCAACGACCACCCCGGGCCGAGCTCGCGGATGCTGGGGAAGGCGAAAATATCGCTGGTACGCATCAACTGGCCGATCTCGGCCTGTGTGCGGCGACCGATCAGCTCGACGCAGGCTTCAAGCTTGTTGTTGCTCACGATCTGCTTCAAATGATCCATCTCGGGCCCATCCCCGGCAACGATTAACTTATGCTTTTGCAGACGCGGGTTAGCGGCCATCGCGAGCACGGCCACATCGGGGCATTTGTACGGAACCAGTCTGCCGGCATACAGAAAGGTCACCTGGTCTTTCGCCTGCCGGGCCGCCGGTGCTTCGAACAAGGCAGGATCGATGCCGACTTCGGGAAAGTCGATCATGCGATCGCGATCTTCGATTGGCAGTCGATCGATGGTGTGCTGAAACGCTGCGAGGATCGCCGCGGATTTTGAATAAGTCGACTTGGCGTACGGCAGCAGTTTATAAGCATCTCGCAGATACGTGAGCCGCTCTTTTTCTTTCTTCAATTCACCGGTGAATTCCGGCGGCCAGCGCAGCCCGCCATTCAGCGGCCCCAGAACAAAAGGGACACCCAACGTTTTTAACCAACGCGCCATCGGGCTGGGCAACGTCGGTGACATCGGTGTCACGCGATGCACCAGGTCAAACTTGCCTGCTTTCAACTGATCGTTGAACCGCTTCCAAGCTTCCCACTCAAACGCCAGATACGGCGGATACTGCATCGCGATGTTCGTGGTCCACCCAACCGACTTCCCGCCGCGAAGCCAGGTGGCGGCCTTGTACATTGGGCTGGCGATATATTCGTTATTGAGATACTCAACTTGAGCTTTGCCAAATCCACTTTTATCGATGTTTTCTTTATTGCGGATGTGCGTGGCAACGACCACATCGACATGCTCAGCAATGCCGCGGCAGGCGTTGTAACCCACGACCGGTAATGACGGCCATTGCGGGTTGCAGTCGTTGGCGAGGAGAAGGACACGCATGGGAAAACGAAAAACCGGATAACCGAGCGACACGCTACCTTATATTCGTCATTTGAACCGCAGAGCATTCATTGTGATTTCTGTGACGCGTGCAAATACTAACAACGAGCCGCGCACGAAGTAAGCGGATAAAAATAAAAGGTCGTCACTTACTTCGCGCGCGGCTCCAAGCTGGAGAAAGTAGATATGGCGCTCGCCTACTTCATCACGTTTTCGACCTACGGCACCTGGCTTCCTGGATCATCGAAAGGAAAAGGATCGGTCGATGGTCAGCACAACGAGCATGGAACACCGTTCGTCGCGCCGGATCGAGAAAAAGAGCAGCAGGCGCGCAACGCAATGACGCAGCCCGCGTACACCATGCCGCCGGCGGAGCGGGAGATTGTGCGGGATGCGATTGTCGGACTGTGCCGCGACAGCGGATGGCGGTTGCTCGCCGTCCACGTGCGAAGCAACCACGTGCATGTGGTGGTTGCGGTGGATCGCGATGCGGGACGGGTTATGAGTGATATGAAAGGGCGCGCATCGCGTAATTTATCGCTGGCAGGTTTCGACGATTCGACGCGCAAGCGATGGACGCGGCACGGGAGTACGCTGCATCTTTTTGATGCCGCAACGATCGCGGATAAAGTGGATTACACTTTAAACCGCCAGGGTTATCAGATGTCAACGTACGACGGGTCGGCAGGGTTGAGAGATATATAAAGTGAGCACGAAGTAAGCGATATCGTTCCCCGCTTACTTCGTGCGCGGCTCGTTTCGGGAGATCAGACTTTCTCAATCTGCCAGTATTCGAGTTCCAGCGGTGTCGGCCGGCCGAAGATCGTGGTGATGATTCGAACCTTGCCTTGTTCGCCGAGAATTTCGTCGACTTCGCCCTCGAAGTTTTCGAATGGCCCGTTGATGACTTTGACTTTGTCGCTTTTCTTGTACTCGGTTTTAAGCTGCGGCCCGTCGTCGGGACGCTCGGCTTCCTCAAGCATCTTCGACTGATCTTTAGGGCTCATCGCGGTGGGTTTGCCGTTGGAACCGATAAAGTCGCCGACCCCTTCGGTTTCCTTGATCAGGAACCATACTTTTTCGGGGATCATTCCGTTTTTGTCCAATTCGAGTTCGACAAAAACATACCCCGGATAAAGCTTGCGATCCGATTCCTTCTTGACTCCGCCCTTCATGGATCGAACGCGTTCAATCGGAACCAGCACACGCCCCATGACCGCTTCGACCCCTTCGATTTTAATCTTGCGGTTCAGCGCGTTGCGCACGCGGTCTTCTTTGTTGCTGGCGACTCGAAGGACGAAAAATTGCATTCCCATACTGGTTAGTCCGTTATCAGTTGTCGGTTGTCAGTTGCAGCCGCCGTTGTTATGCCACAACCGACAACGAACCACTGACAACTGACCAGTCAAATTATTGCAAAACGCCGATCACATGGAAAATTCCATAGAAGGCGAGGTCGACGATCGAGAGAAAAACCGCCACGAAAAACAAGAACAAAACGACTACGCGAGTGGATCCAAACAGCTCGCCTTGCGTGGTCCAATTGACCTTTTTCATTTCGCTGTCGGTCGCGATCAGAAAATCAACATTGCTCGGCTTGTTGGTCAGCCAGAAGATCCCAATGCAGAAGAGGGTGAGGAATCCCACGCAGCAAAGCAGCACAACCTGGCGGATCATCCGGTCGTGCTGCGGATTAGCCGAAACCGGCAGGTATGGAATGATGTTCTGATACAGACTGAAAGCGGTCAACACGCCCAGCAGCAGCGCCACAAATACTGTCCCCAACCGGGTCCACTTGCCCTGCCCACGTTTATAGATGGTGAAGAATCCTTCTTTGCCCTGTCGGATGACAGGTGCGTAAGGCAATGAGGGCGATTTAGATTCGCCGGACTCATTATCGTCCGGTTCATCCGCTTCGACGGCTTTGGTCGCCATTTCGTTCTCGTTTCTTACCGTTGGCATGTTTCAGTCCACGCCCAGGGGGCGACAGTCGGCCCAACTACCATTTAACCGCTACCACTCAACTGCGCGACAAATCAGGCGATCACACGCCGGGTAGGAATCGAACCTACAACCTGCCGCTTTGGAGACGGCTGCTCTGCCAATTGAGCTACCGGCGTAGAGCTTGTCAGTTGTCCGTGGTCCGCCGCCAGTTAAAAGTTAAGCCTTTCAAACTGATAGCGGAGCACGCACGACTGACCAATCACTCATTTCCGCTTCACTTTATGCAGTGTGTGCTTGCGCAGCCGCTTTGAATATTTCATCAATTCGACCTTCTGAACACCACCGGCAACCTTGATCTCAGTTCGATAATTGAGATCGCCGGTTTCCGTGCATTGCAGCCACACGTTTTCACGATTTTCTTTTGCCATTGCAGAACCCTAAAGGGTGTCCGTTGTCAGTTGGGTTTTGCCTGTGTCCAGCCATCGGTCGCTGCAGATACAAACACTTTGCATCTTCAAGCGACCACTGGAAACAGACATATCCAACTGACAACGGACAATCAATTACGCCAAAATCTTCGTTACAACGCCCGAACCCACCGTCTTACCACCTTCGCGGACGGCAAAGCGGAGTTTTTCTTCCATAGCGATCGGAGCGCCAAGCTCGATCTCCATCTGGATGTTGTCGCCGGGCATACACATTTCAGCGCCACCAAGCAGTTTGGCAGCACCGGTCACATCGGTCGTGCGGAAGTAGAACTGCGGACGATACCCGTTGAAAAACGGAGTATGACGACCGCCTTCTTCCTTGGTCAGCACGTACACTTCAGCTTCAAACTTGGTGTGCGGGGTGATGCTCTTAACAGCAGCCAACACCTGACCGCGTTCCAAGTCATCCTTTTCCACGCCTCGCAGCAGCACGCCGACGTTTTCGCCGGCCTGACCGCTGTCCAGGGTCTTGTTGAACGCTTCAATACCGGTAACAACGGTCGTCTTGTTAGGCTTGAGCCCGACGATTTCAACCGTGTCACCGACCTTGCACTGACCGCGTTCGATACGGCCGGTACCCACGGTACCGCGGCCCTTGATGCTGAACACATCCTCGATCGGCATCAGGAACGGCTTATCGATTTCACGCGGTGGAATCGGGATGAATTCATCCAGAGCGCCAACGAGTTCATCGATCGGATGCAGGCTTTGTCATCGGTCGGCGCGTTAAACGCCGGCAATGAAGAACCGCGGACAACCTTGGTGTTGTCGCCGTCGAAACCGTACTTGGTCAGCAATTCGCGAACTTCCATCTCGACCAGGTCGAGCAGTTCAGCATCGTCGACCAGATCCACCTTATTCAAAAAGACCACGATCTTGGGCACGCCGACCTGGCGGGCCAGGAGGATGTGCTCGCGGGTCTGCGGCATCGGACCGTCAGCGGCGGATACCACGAGAATGGCCCCGTCCATCTGGGCGGCGCCGGTGATCATGTTCTTCACATAGTCAGCGTGACCCGGGCAGTCGACATGGGCGTAGTGACGCTGCGGCGATTCATATTCCACGTGCGCTGCCGAAATCGTCACCGTCTTGGTGGCGTCGCGTTCGGTACCGCCCTTGGCGATATCCTTATAGCTCTTGGCGGTGGTGCCAAACTTCGCCTGCGATCGCGCAGACAAGGCGGCGGTTAAAGTTGTCTTGCCATGGTCGATGTGACCGATGGTGCCCACGTTAACGTGCGGCTTTTTCCGTTCAAATACGCCCTTTGCCATTACAAACTCCAGTTCTCAAACAGCGGGTGTCGAAACCGCTTGTGCAATCAAAAGTACCGGTACTGAGGCGTCAGGCAGCGGGCAGAAAAGCGATGATTGAGGGTAGAAGATAGAGGATGGAAAATCGCGTCGATGCGCCACTTTCTATCTTCTTTCCTCTATCTTCGATCCTCGCGACATCTGCCCGCGGCCAAACGCCCAAATACCGCCAAAGCTGCCACTGGGGCTTGAACCCAGGACCTCCACCTTACCAAGGTGGCGCTCTACCACTGAGCTATGGCAGCAAGCCATTTTCATCTTGCGGTTTAGCGATACAGCATCCCCATTCATCGGCCCACCAAGGATATCCTTTGGAACACCGCCCGGGACCCGCGCGGCGCGTACCGGAAGACTAGGGAGGGAAAGAGTATATTTCCGAATCCGCAAGTGTCAAATGGTCGTCTGATCTATTTTTGACGCCAGATTGACGCTTTATGCAAGCTCGCACCGAATTCCCGCGCACTCATAACGATTAGTGCGGCAAACAATAACCTGGCGAATGCATCAGAGCATTTTAGCAGCTGCAGATCCGAAATCACTTCCCTGCACAAACCCCGCCACCTTTACCGGGAAAAAAATCGGGCGATCGTCCAGTTGCCCCTTCCCGAACTGCGAAATCCAGTTCTGCGTTTCCGGCGTGCGCAGATATCTCGCAAATTGCCTTGCCAGTTCGACATGTACCCCCGGCATCCAATCCGGATTGGTCACCGCCACCAGATACGGCCGCATCAACCGCGGGTCGCCCTGCACCATCATCACCAATCCGTTGTTGGGCAATCGCCCCGTGTGGAAGGGGATCCGGCCCACCAGAGTATACGCATGCTTATCCCCTGCCACCTTCAGCACGCTTCGCTGCTGGTCATCAAACAGAACGGTTGTGTTCCCCGGGTCGAGCGTAATTTCGTTCGGTTCGAGGATATTCAATAAAACCTCCTGCGCCCCGAGGCTTGAATGCACGACAAACGGCGATTTGGTAACGGCAATTTTTTTTAAAGCCGCTGCTGCATCGGTCATCCCTTTTATGCCAGCGGGATCCGCGGGAGGCCCTACGATGACCAGGTCATTCCGCATCCACGGCTGTGGATCCAGCGCGTACCCGTTAGCCACCAGGTTTACGATTGCATCGCTGGAATGCATGGTGATGACGTCAATATTTCCTTCCTTGAACACTTTTACAATGTCATTTTTCGGACCGGTGGCAAGCAGTTCCAGCCGGACACCGGTCTGCTTTTCATAGCGGTCCGCCAGCGCGTGCCAGAACCCGGTGAAGACCATTCCACCAATGACCGCAACACGCACTGTGGGTCCGGTAGTGGGTGGTCGTTTGTATACCTGTTCAAAAGGCTCTGTCGAAGGGGCAAGATAGATCGAGTCGACCGGTGCCTGTGCCGTGGCGATGTCGTGCATCGACCTGCCGGTGATCCATAAACAGATCGCAACGGAAAAAACCACGCAGGAGGCGACTGAAATCGCCAGCGTTCTCACGACACGTCTCAAAACAACCTCTGTGACAAAAGATCACTGCGGTTTCGGCGAACCAGCACAACTCCGGCAAGCCCAATGAAACCCAGACAAGCCGGCTCGGGTACCGGTGTCGCTTGCGCGGTGATTTGCAACACCGCAGGACTGCCTTGTGTCGGAGCGTTAATGAGATATCCGACACCGGTGTCCGCCGGCGTGCCGTAAAGTGTGACCCCGCCGCCCGCATCAATGCTGCTCAGGAAATCGCTTGTCGGAGATAGTGCCCAGGTGATTGGGTTTGTCCCGTCGGCGGCGAAGCTGAACGTACCTTCGCCTTCCTCCTGATTCGTGCCGGTACCGGGCAGGTAATTCGGAAGGTTGTTCCACGTCACGCCCCCGCTTGAACTGGAAACCCAGCCGTTGTTGCTAAGCCAACTCAGGTTAAACGACCCGGGCTCGATCTCGTTAAAAACAGCGTTGTTGGGAAAGACATTTTTTGTCGCAAAGTTCGAAGCAAACTGGACGCTGACTGACGTAATAGTCCAGGAGTTTACTCCATATTGAGAGTTCAAATTTGCGACAGCCGAAGCAGTGTTAAAATACATCAGCGCATATTCAGAATTGCCTGGATGCGCACTATTAAGCCCATTGGCCGAAATTTCTGTTGCGCCCTTGGGGTCCCAAACAGTGGTCGGGCTGCCGGACAACACCATTGCCTCTTCGGTTGAAGAAACAGATATCGGTGCGGCTTGAGCGGTTCCCATGAACCCACATTGAAGTGCTGCGGAGGCACCCACGACACCGGCGAGGAAACGAAATCTAAGACCCTTTCGCAAGCACAGATTTACGAAATGCATTTTCTCTCCCTTAAAAAATCTCTCCTAAGGACCCGTCCAAGGCGAAGGAAACGGCCCTGGCGAATACCAGTACCACCTTGCATCCGGCTGATTGCACGCATCGGGATGCCCGCTGTTTGATGAACTTCCACATCCCAGGTATGCAGCGCTGTAAGCGCTGACATGCCCGTCGAGGAACGCAACATTCACCCGGCCGCGATGTCGAGCCACGGGGTTGAAATCCAATGCCGGATTGGTGGCACGCGTATAAGGAACCGATGAGCAGAACCCCGCAGGACCATCGCTCATGAAGACCATGGTCGAAATCGAACCGATACCGATCATCCGCGCCGGCTGCGGGGCGTTTCGTGTCGACAGGGCCATATTCATCCCGTAGCCGAACAGATTTCCGTATGTATTTGCAGTGCCGCTCAGTTCAGGGCATATCCAGATGGTATTGGTGCCCGCGACGGAACGGTGCCCGATGTTACAAGGTCCTGATACGCATGCTGGCCGAGTAAAGGGGGAAGTTCGTTAAACCAGTCGTCGTACCAGGTGACGGTTTGCGTGGGCATCGTGCCCTGGCCACGACGGGGCAACCAGCCGTAGTTTTGTTCGGCATAGATGTTCACGGCGATTGCCCACTGCCTCAGATTGCTCGCACATCGAGCTTGCCCCGCCGCTGCACGCGTCACACCCAACAGCGAAATCAGTAAGGCAATCAAAACGGTAACAGTTCCGATGGCAACCAGCAGTTCGACGAGTGTAAAAGCCAGGGAGCTTGGCTGCTTATGCACCATTAATGACACGTTATATAACCATGTATACAACGGGTCAATGCGGGGCACGGACGGACTTGCCATGCAGAGTCATCAACGCGACATTTCTATCAAGCGTCGCATTTGTATTTATATGCGTTACATTTCGTTACATTTCGTCACGTCCGACGCTTATAGATCGATATGGAACGGGTTTCCTGCAACATCAAGCAGGTGCTCAATCTGCAGTTGCAGATCGCGATAGGTGTTGAGCACGCGTTGGCCCATTTCGGTGACAACAGCCCCCCCGCCGCGTTTTCCACCGGTTGCGGTTGTGACCAGCGGGGCAGGCCAGCGTTTGTTCATGGCGTCCAGAAGCATCCAGGCGCGGCGATAACTGAAATGCAACCGCCGCGCTGCTTCGGACAATGAACCACACACACCGATCTGCTCCAACAGATCCGCCCCTGCGTCGGTCATGGCAGGCTTGCCATCGCTTTCCACCCAGATACGCCCTCGCAGGATCGGCTTACTTGGAGGGCTGGATGGGTTGTTCCCCTGCCGCCTCATGGCGCTTTATCCTTCTCGGGAATATCGGTCGAGATAATGACCTCGGTAGCCTTGATAACCGCAACGGCCTGTTTCCCCTTTTTCAGCTTCAGGCGTTTTACCGACGAAGTGCTGATCAGCGAGACGATCTGATGTCCGCCTATATCGATCACCACTTCGCTCATGACCGCGCCATTGCGGACCGAAACCACCGTGCCGACAAATTGATTGCGTGCGCTTAGTGCCATGGGATGGATTGTCGCTTGCGTCAGCATCAAGGACAACACCGCACCAGGGAATTAGAATCACCCATGCCCAGTTTTCGGCTCGGTGCGATCGCCGCCTGAGCCTTGTGGATACACGATGCCAGCGTGTCTGCCTCATTGAGACAGCGCTTCTGCCCGGCTCAAGTCACAGCAGTCGATCGCCTTTGCCGCGTGGAACCAGGGCAACCACTTTTTCGATGATCTGCTCTACCGTGATCCCCTCGGCGTCGGCGTTAAATGTGGGTATCAGTCGATGCCGCAGTACCGGCGCGGCCGCCGCCTGTATGTCTTCCAATTTCACGTGCAGACGCCCGCGAATCAGCGCGCGTGCCTTGGCGGCCAATATCAAGTACTGCCCCGCGCGAGGTCCGGCTCCCCATTGTAACCAGTGGGTTACAAAATCAGTGGCGTTGGTTTCTTTTGGCCGGGTCGATCGAATCAGATCCAGCGCATACTGATAGGCATGGTCCCCCACCGGAACGCGGCGGACGATTTCCTGCAGCTGCACAATGCGCGGGCCTTCAATCACCCGCTGGATTTTTGCCGGCAACCCCGCGGTCGTTCGCTTTAATACTTCCAGCTCTTCCTCGCGACTGGGATAATGCACCATCACCATGAACATAAAGCGATCGAGCTGCGCTTCGGGCAGTGGATAGGTTCCCTCCTGCTCGATCGGATTTTGCGTGGCGAGCACAAAGAACGGACTCGGCAAATCAAACGTGCGGCTGCCGACCGTCACCTGATGCTCCTGCATCGCCTGCAGCAGCGCCGCCTGCGTTTTAGGAGGCGTGCGATTGATCTCGTCAGCGAGCAGCAGGTTGCTGAAGATCGGACCATTCTGAAACTCAAAACGTCTGCGTCCGGTCTGGGGATCTTCCTGCAGAATATCGGTCCCGGTGATATCCGATGGCATTAAATCCGGGGTAAACTGAATCCGACGAAATGAAAGATCCATTGCCTGTGCCAGCGACGAGACCAGCAACGTCTTGGCCAGCCCGGGAACTCCCTGCATCAGGCAATGTCCGCCGGCAAAAATGGCGATCAGTATCTCCTCGATAACCGCGGTCTGCCCGACTATTACTTTCGATAATTCCGCCTGCAACAACCGGCAGGCGTCGGCCATGTACCTGGCTGATTCCAGGTCTGTTTCGTTTGAAGATGGACTGGGGCTCAAGGACATTTGCAGATCGATCGGCGCGGGTCATGCAACACGTTCGTCACTTGCTCGACTCCCTGGCCAGCTCCTGGACTTCCTTCACCATGACGATGCCGTGCTTGTCATCTTTTCTACACAGCAATCGCACGCCTACGTATCTTGGTTTGTCAGCACTCAGCTGGTTTGCCCCGCTCCACAGGATCTGCCCGTCGCACATGACCGCTGCATCGCGCGCACCGATCACGATTCGCACTGAAACCGATTGTCCATCTGATATTTTTCTCGCCCCACTGGCCAATTCACCGCTGGGCAAGGCTGTCTGCGCGAATCCGCCGCGCACCATCCATACCAGTTCATCGCTGCTGGTGGCTTTATCCGAGCTGAAATTCGGATCGTCGGTCACAAACAACTGTGGCACCACCTCGTCGCTTACATGCTGAAACTGGAACTTTGCCTCCAGCGAAAAAGGTTCGGTGGGCGCCGCGCAGCGCTCGACACAACGCCCCCGCCGATGTAATCCGCGGAAGATTTTTTTACCGTCGGCGCAAGACCTTTCGCGGGGTCCACCGTGAGGGGACCGATGATGCGCCACCCCGGCATGAGAGGCCGATCAAACGTCGCCGAAAGAACCGGCCGGCTGAAAAACATCCCCGTCAGATCTTCCGGCTGAACAGGTCCACCGCTGCCTTGAATCACCCAGACCATAATCAAGGCCAGCGTCGCCACGAACAGGCCGGCGCCCAGATATGAAATCAAGTTGGCGCTGAGCGGTGATTTTCGCGCTGCCGAGGCCGCGCTATCTTTTTCAATGCTGGCCAGCACCTTTCGTGTAAAACCGATGCCAGGCCGCACCTCGCGATATGCTTTTCCACTGGCGAGATTCTCCCGCGCTTTAACGAGTATCGCATATTCGTTATCCGTGCCTGTTTCACCGGCATTCACGCGCGCCACCGCGTCGTGCCATTCGGGACTTCCGGGCCCGGCGCAGCGCATCTGTCAGCAACTGCAGAAAGGGATCACTTTGCAGCTTCTCTTCCATAGCCGATTATTCTTCCTTCTCATTGACCGAAGCGCCCAGTGTTCGCCCGAGTCGTTTCAGGCCGTGGAACATACGCGACCGCAGCGTCACCGCCTTGGTGCCGGTGATCTCTTCCATCTGCGCGTAGGAAAGATCCTGGAACACGCCCAGCACGATCACTTCTTTCTGATCGCCCGGCAGATCATCCAGCGCCTTGAGCATTCGCGCGATTTCCTCCTGTTTTTCCGCATCATCCGTTGCGCGGGCCGATACCTGATACGGGTCTCCGCTGACATCCACCCCCTCCAGATTCAGTTCTGTCACACTGCGCACGGGGTTGCGTTTTTTTCGCCGGGCCTGGTTGATTGCCAAGTTACGCGTGATGGTAAAAAGCCAGGTCGAAAGCTTCTGCGGATATCGATACGTCGGAGCGAATCTAAATGCCCGCAAAAACACTTCCTGCCCGATCGACTCCACATCCTCGACATTCCCCAGCATGCGATAAAGGTAGGACAAAACCGATGCGCTATATCGCTCATACAAAAGCGAAAATGCCTTTTTGTCGCCGTTTTGCGTGCGGCGCATCAAATCCTCATCGGAGAATTTACCCAGCAACGCGGGTTTCAGGTCGCCGATTTCCTCCAGCGATGGCACTGGTGGAACCGGCGGAACAGTCTGCACAGCCACAACCGCCCTTGATGAGCGCGCACCCGATCGACTGTTAGAACCCGGAGTTTTTTCGATCCTTCGCTGCAATTCAACTCCAATCCACCGCCAGCTGAAATCGCGCCTACGCGACAGTCAGACCCAGCATACACCAATATCCTACGAACGTCTTGCCGGTACGCATTAGCTTGCAGCGATCGACATCAAATTTGTTTTGCAACCAGATCTGTCCCGCCGAACCTCGGCCACCGGCGTGCGTGTGGATACGTGATTCTACACTCCTGGTGGTGTCAGCCACTTCGCCGCTTCCAGGCGTACCCTGCGGTCCTCGTCCTCCTTACCGGCCCAATCGAAATGCGCTGTCTGGCGAACGAACAGTTTCTTTGGCCCCTGCAAACAGTTGAAAATCGCAAACTGACCGGGCGTTGGAACAGCCGGATCAAACAGCGCCGCAGCGACCATTGTGGGAACCGCATTATACTTTGCAGCCGAGGCGGCATCGAAATACCGCAGCACCGGCAGATGCGCCGAGCCGCCTGCTTGTCGAATCACTTCGCCACTGCCGACACAAGCAAGGGTCAATCGAATCGGGTAATGCCCGAAGCTGGGATAGTCCAGAAAAGCTCGTTTGAAAGACGGTTCCCACGGCAGCGCCAGTGAACCAATGCCTCCCCCAAAACTCTCCGCGCTATAGCAGAGGAAATCGCGCGTAGAGGGTTCAAGTTCCATCAGCGCCCATGCCGCCGCCCATACATCCACCACACAGCCGCGATGCACATATGTTTCTCGCGATTGAATGCCATGCACCACATGTTGATTTGCAACGCCGGGGATATCACTCCGGGCCGAACGATTGAATCCGCGCAGGCACGGATAAATTACGGCGGCATCGCTGATCAGTGGAGACAGATCCGGCCCGGTCCGCCCGCCATATCCATGCCCGGCAACGAGGCCGGCGGTGATTTTTCCATTCGCCGGCGTGGTCATCCAACCGCCCAGTCGGATCGGTCCATCCAAGCTCCAGGCGTCGAACTCAACGTCATAGAGATTCATCCGCCGGGATGCGCGGACGAGAGTTCGTTTTGGTTGGGTGGCAACCTGCTTTGCGGCGTGATATGTCTCACGCCAAAACATTTCAAAATCACCCGGTTCGTCCGGGCAGGTGACATCGCGCAGAGATTGCTCGGTGTAGCCGTGCGTTGGATCAAAAGGGAACGGATGCTTCATGCTCATTTTCCGCATCGGTCAGACATACCGCTGGTTGTAGAGGGGAATAACGCCGAGACCATTATATTTCCTGCGAAGATCAGCGGGCAGATGTTTGAAATCCCGGATCAGTCCGCGACAAGATTTTGACCCGCATAGACATTGGAATTCGAAGTCGTCTTCATCCATCGTGGTTGAATAATCAAATGTGATTTGCTCATCGGGCGTATATCTCGAATGGCGTGCAGCCGCACATCGGTGCCGATGATTTTCATACCGGCGTTTGGATCGCAGCTGTGATTTACAAAATCATCAGCATTTCCCGACTCTCCCAGATAGAGATCCGGACCGATCTGCAGCGCAAGTGTCTGCGGCGTGGTTTGCGCTTGCCGCAGAAACGCGCCGGTGTATCTCATGATCATAGTCCCGCTTGAAATTGCATTAACGGCGAACACGCCACGCCCGGTCTTGCAGTCACGCACGATGTAGTCCATCGGCGAATCGTACCGCACGATCGGTAAAATCGAACATTGCCAGCGAAGGCCTTACAAACGATATTGTCCCGACAATGGCCGAAGCGAAGACAATTTTTTTTGCCGGTGGTGGTACCGGCGGGCACCTGTATCCGGGGATAGCGGTTGCCGAGCAGCTGCGACAACGACTGCCTGACGCAAAACTGGTATTTCTCTGCACCGAGCGTGAAATCGACAAAGTGATATTGGAAGCAAGCGGGTTTGAGCATATCACGCAACCGATTGTGCCGGTGGTTCGTTCGATAGGTGGTCTGCTTCGATTCTGGAAAGGGTTACGCGAAACCCATGACCAGCTTAAACGTTTGATGAAAGATCAGCGACCGGATGCGGTGCTGGGGCTGGGTGGATATGCCGCGGGCGTAGCGGTGAAGATGGCCGCCGGCCGCAAGATTCCCACGGCCATTTTGAACCCGGATGTGGTGCCCGGCAAAGCCAATCACTTTCTGATGAAATATACGCGCGCGGTTTGCTGCCAATTTGAAGAGACCGCCGGCTATGTGGCAGACGATCAGCGGCACAAATTGCGGATGACCGGATGCCCAATCCGAAGCGAGATCTGCACCATGCCCGACCGGGCAGATGCCCTGGAACGACTTGGACTTAAACAGGATCTGCACACGCTGGTGGTCACGGGCGCATCGCTGGGAGCGCAGACGGTGAATGAGGCCGTGTTAACTCTGCTCGGCAAGATGCCTGTTCCCGGCTGGCAGGTACTGCATCTGGCAGGGCGCGATCATGCCGAGGCGGTTCGCTCGACCTATGCGCGGATGTCCGTCAATGCCACCGTCATCGATTTCACACCGGCGATGGCGGATGTGTGGTCTATCGCGGACTTGTGTATCTCGCGTTCCGGTGCCAGCAGTTGCGCGGAACTCACCGCTTGCGGCGTGGCGTCGCTGCTCATGCCCTACCCCTATCACAAAGACATGCACCAGCGCGCTAACGCAAAAGTCTTGGCCGATGCCGGCGCAGCAATCCTCATTGATGATGAAAAAGACGCTGTTCAAAACGCAAACAAAATTGAACCCGCTATCGAACCCCTCATGCGCAACGCGCAGAAGCGGCAGAGCATGTCGGAAGCAGCGAGCAAACTGGGCAAAAAAGATGCCGCCAGTCGCGTGGCGGATGTCGTGATATCACTGATGTCGGTTTGATCGTCGCTGATTCGGTTCGGCGCAACTCTCAAACATTCTGTAGCATTCAAGCCATGGCGTCCGATAAACATATCAGACCGGGCGGTGTCGCGCGGTGTTTGATGAAATTGCGCCCCGATATTCGCGGGGCAACGCAAAAGGAGTTGCCATGATTGCAAAGAAATGGATGAACGTTTTAGCGATAGCGGGTGCGACGGCGGCGGTTGCGGCGGTGATCCCGTCGATCTCCCAGGCCCACATGCATTACACCGGAAAAACCCCGGCTGGCATCGCCTTAATGGCGGAAAGCTCAGCCCAGCCGCGGGTTAAAAAAGTTTCGACTGTAACCCGCAAACACAAGAAGCTTAAGCACAAAACGGTGTCGACCGCGAGCGTGAAACATCGCCACCATAAGCTGAAACACAAGACGGGCCTGAAGAAAAAGACCGTCTGATCTGTGATCATTTTCGCGCAGCCGAGGGATGGGAAGCACCCTCGGGCTATTGAGGTTGAGCCGGTGTCTGAGCCATGCGTGCCAGACACCGGCTCGATCTGTTATGCCGATGCAACCAACAGGTTGAGATGCTCGGTACGCGCATTCGCGATAAGCATTGTGAAACGAATCGAGCGATTCAAATGGCCTCCCCGCCACGCGCTTTGCGGGAACGCTTAACGAAATTCGATCCATATCGAAGGGCCACGGGTCGACATGCAGAACGCCCTGCGGATTGCGCCACAGGCGAAGCTTTACCGCATCGGCAACGGTCGGACCCGGCAGCACGTCGTTGGTTTCGCCCTGGGGCAAATTTGTGCAGCACAGGCAGAGACTCAGCAGATCCATTGCCTGCAGCAGCCGAAAATCAAACCGCAGAAGATCATCCCGCGGCGAAAGACGCGCATCGGGTACTCCGTGCTTTAATGGGATGTGCGTATTGAAATGCAGCAGATGCCGTAGCTGCTCCTGCCGTTCCACTTCGCGATGCTGGAATTTGTTTACTGCAAACTGATCGTGCATTTTCTGCATGTCAAATTTCTCGTGCATCGCGGGAGTTGGCTGGGTGGCGTTGATGCTGAGTGACAAAGAATGCAGGCTGACCAGCAGACCGGCATACGGATCGGCAATGGCGGCGAGCCGGGCCGACTCTGCCCAGACTTTTAAAGCAATAGCACGCGGCACTTCGAATACATCCAGCGGCAATCCGCCGGCATTCAGCGTCGGTTGATCGTCATGCAAAGGCCAGCCCTGATCATGCATTGCGACTGCGGTCAGCATCGATTCGCTGGATGAACACGGGGCGAATTTCGCATTGCCGAAATGACAAGCCAGCTGTTGCGCGAGGATCGCATGATCGGTCTGAGCAATCAGTAGAAAATCGTCATCTGCGGCCCGCCGAATCATGGGAACACTATAGCATTTGAAGCTGAATGGAACGAAACGGAAGATCAGCGAAAACTGACGGCGAAGTTCCAGACGTTTTTCTCACCGGCGTCTGATCTGACATCGCACGACAGCCAACCCCGGCGCGGGGACGAGGACGCGAATGTTTCCATCAGTGACGATCGCATCTTCCGTAAACGGCTTGACGCGGTTTGGAACTTCCCATGTATTGGACGCCTTCACATCGGTGCCGCCCATCACCTCATTGCTAAGCACGCTAACAACCTCCGCATCAGCGATTTTGACATGCACGACCGCCGGCTCACCTTGATCGCGATTGACGAGAAAAATATTGACCTGCTGCGTGGCCGAATCGTAAGCAGCCGACACATCAACCGCGGGCACGTCGCCTCGATCGCCGGCTTTGTAGGTGCCGGTGGTAATGGCCGGCTTAAGTGAAACCCCTCTCGCATACCGGGAATAGAGCAGGAATGGATAGTAGATCGACTGAACCAGGCAGCCTACTTTGCAGGTCAGCACCGGGGCGATCACGTTGACGATCTGCGCGATGCAGGCGATTTTCACTACGTCCGCATTGCGAATGAAACTGCTCAGGTATTGAGCGCACACCAGGGCGTCCTCGAGATTATAAACCTCTTCCAGCAGATGCGGAGCATCTTCCCAGTGACCGTCCATCACCCGGTTTTTGTACCAGACGTTCCATTCGTCAAAAGCAAGATAGATCTGCTTGTTGCTTCGTTTTACGCCGCGCATGTAGGAAAGTAGTCCGGCGTAGTCAGCGATGACGCGGTCGACCTCAACACCCTCGGCTAAAAACCAGGCGCTGTCCTGGCGGTCGTTGTTGCTGTAACGATGAGCGGAGATGAAATCGACCTGGTCCCAGCAATACTCCAGGACCGTGCGGTCCCACTGGAGATAGGTATTCATGAATCGCCCGCTGGAACCGCAGGCGGTGGTCTGGATGCTGCGGTCCAAACCTTTCATCATGACCGACGCCTGGAACGCGCGCCTTGCATACTCATCCGCGGGAACATGCCCCGCCTGCCAGACGCCGTCCATCTCGTTGCCCAGGCACCACAGTTTCACGTTGTAGGGATCGGCATGACCATTGGCTTTTCGCTGATCGGACCAGTAGCAGCCGGTTGGCAAATTACAGTATTCAACCAGCTCGCCGGCGGCAGCGGTACCAAGTGTTCCTAGATTTACAGCCATCATCGGCTCGGTGCCGAGCGCCTTGCACCAGCTCATAAACTCATCTGTGCCAAACTGATTGGTCTCGCGACTTCGCCAGGCGTAATCAGGCCTGACGCGCCGTCGTTCGCGCGGGCCCACGCCGTCGCGCCAATCATACGCGCTGACAAAATTCCCGCCGGGATAGCGTATTGTCGGCATTCCCAGCGGCTTGAGCAGTTCGATCACATCCTGCCGAAATCCATGCTCGTCGCTAAGGATATTCCCAGGATCGTAGACCCCCTCATAAACCGCGCGTCCCAGGTGCTCGAGAAATCCCCCAAAAATCCGGCGATCGATCGGACCGGCATTGAAGGAAGTGTCTAAATGAACAGTTGTCTGCATGGCCGAACCTTAGCAAAGGTGAAGTGGCACGGAACCATACAAGAAGCCACGCGCAAATTCACCTTTGCGGAGTTCGACCACGTGATAAACTTGCAGAACTACATGCCGCCCAGGCTATTTTGCAGCTTCTGGGCCATAGACAGATGCATCTGCAGCGTGTCCAGTAACTGCCCTGCCAGCGCCTTCACCTGCGAATCGGAACCGTTGTCCGCTTCATCCTTATCGGCAGCGATTGTTTCCTGGTGTGCCTTCACCTGCACATCAGCATAGGCCTTGTCAAAGTCGGCGGCACTCTTGGATTTTAAATCATCCAGCATGCTCTGGTGCGTGGCGTCAAGCTGATTCGGTAACGCAACGCCCTTTGCAGCGGCCACGGCACCGACCTTCCCCTCCGCCATGCGATGATCGTCTATCATATGCTGTGCAAAGTCCTTCACGGATTGATTCTGGCTTTGCATGAGAGCCGCCTGACTGGTCTGGATTTCAGTTTCGTTGGCGACAGTGATTGTTTTGAAAAAGTTATTGTCCGAGTCGGTCAGATTGGTGCTGGGCTTGCCGCCCAGATCCTGCATGCTTGAACCGCACCCAACAGCAAGCCCCAACAACCCGGCCATACAGATGTTTTGATAACGCATAAAAACCTCATCTAGTGTTTTCCCCATCCCGAGATCTTGCGACAAAATCTCGCATGTGATGAGGCTGCGTCGTGCACAGCAATGCGTGGTCCAACTGCCAGGTGAGGTTGCGTTTTCTTAAGCCAAAGCAAAACCGCTGAGACCGGAGGCGCATAAAAAAGCACGGCCTGAACAGGCCGTGCAAAAGGGTCTCATCCGCACCGTTACGCAAAGCTTTAAAAGCTTAAGCGTTGATAGCCGTGATCTTAATTTCAACAAGAGACTGACGGTGCCCCTGCTTCTTATGATAACCCTTGCGGCGTTTGTATTTCATGATGTCGATTTTGGGCCCGCGAAGCGAACGAATGACATCCGCGGTCACCGTTGCACCGGCAATGACAGGCGTACCCACTTTTGGATCACCTTCGCCGCCGATGAACAGAACGCGATCAAAAACGATCGTCTTCTCTTCTGGATTTACTTCCCGGCTGAGCTTTAAAACGTCACCGCTGGTGACTTTGTGTTGTGCGCCACTTGCTTCAATAACCGCGTACATAATCAGACTCCAAACTCGACAATTTAACAGGGGGTAGTATTGTCCGGGAACGAGAGCCTTTGTCAAGACGCTTTTTCAAGAAAGGCAACTTGACAGGCATCCCCTCAAACCAGAAGATCCCCGGTTCGCGACTTTTGTCGCAGGAGCACCCTTAGCTCAATTGGATAGAGCGGCGGTCTACGGAACCGCAGGTTGCAGGTTCGAGCCCTGCAGGGTGCATTGAGTATTGACAGGGGTTTACGACTCTAACGCTTGTCGACCCGAACCATTCGCCGAACTATTCAGCGGTTTAAATGAAAACTCCCCGCCTGCTGCTAACAGGCGGGGAGCCGGCCAGACCTCAGCCAAGCCTCGTCTTTTGACTGGAGGTTCTTTATGCCGCGTTTGAACAAAATCTGGTTTCGCAAAGACACTTGCTGGTGGATGACCACGCTGGCCGGGAAGAAAATCCGTTTGGCTGAAGGCTTGCCGAACAAGAAAAGTGCTGAACAGAAATTCCATGACTGAAAGCCGTCACCGCTCAAGCACCGGAAGCACCCACTGCACGCGTAGCCGATGTGATTGAGGCATTCCTCGATTGGGCGCGCTCGCCCCTGCAGCCTGAGACGCTACGAAATCTGAACCGATACGGTGAAATGTTTGCCGAGCACTCGAGCTACATTCTGGCATCCGCGATCAAGCCCATTCATCGGACCCGCTGGATTGAAGGCAGGAATTGGGGTCCGACGACGGAACGGAACGCCCGCCGTTCGATTAGCGGGGTCTTCAGCTGGGCCTGCTAACAGGGTGTACTTCCAGGCAATCCGCTGAAAGGTATGCGATGTCCGAGGGCCAAGACACGCCAGCGCGTCTTGACTGACGCCGAGTTCCGCGCGCTGCTGCGGGCTAGCGACAGAGACTTCAGGCGCGGGGGATTTTCTGACCCAATCGAAACGGAAGCTGATGAAGGTGCTGAAGAACAAAAGCAGCTCTGAGTTCGTGTTCGTCAACGCGCGCCAACAGCCTTGGACGGTAAATGCCATGCGGCTTCGCATAGCGCGCATCAAGCCGAACACCGACTTGGCAAAGGACGTTTTTTGTCGTCCCTTCCGTCATGCGTGGGGCACCAACGCGATTCTGAAAGGTATTGATCAAATTACTGTCGCCACATGCATGGGACACAGCAGTCTCGAAATGATCTCTAAGGTATATGTCCATCTCGCAGACAAACATGAACACTTGCAGCAGGCTACGGAGGAGGTTGGACGCTCGAGCGGGATACTCAATGCACGCACCGACAGACCCGATCTCGGCCCGAAGTTCATAATTCGCTTCTCTGCGACTGATTTGAAGTGTCCGTTGTCCACGCTCAAACCATCCAGAGAAGATCACTTTTTCTGATCCTCGATAGAACTACCTTTGAGAGCAGAAAGGAAATACCCATGTCCGATCCCATCCAGATCCTCGGAATTGCCGGTAGCTTGCGTCGGCAGTCGTACAATCGAGCGGCGTTGAATGCCGCCGCTCGCTTATTGCCGGAAGGGGCTCGTCTCGATGTGTTCGATTTAAACGGCATCCCGCTTTTCAACGAAGATGACGAGCCTCATCCACCGGCGCGGGTCGTCGAATTCAAAAAACAAATCCGAGCATCGGATGCGATTCTGATTGTGACGCCGGAGTACAACTA
The DNA here is from genome assembly GCA_963792535.1 of uncultured Phycisphaerales bacterium. Classification (GTDB taxonomy): domain Bacteria; phylum Planctomycetota; class Phycisphaerae; order Tepidisphaerales; family Tepidisphaeraceae; genus CBDAQA01. The sequence continues at coordinate 584,313 of CAWBWQ010000001.1, read as the reverse complement.
CTCGGTTCCGGGCGTGTTGAAAAATGCGATTGACTGGGCATCGCGCCCGTACGGCGACAACTCCTGGACCGGCAAACCCGCGGCGATCATGGGCGCGTTGACCGGATCTTTGGGTAGTGCTCGAGCGCAATATCATTTACGGCAAATCTTCGTCTTTCTGAATATTCTTCCCATCAATCAACCTGAAGTGATGATTGCACATGCCGCGGCCAGTTTTGATTCGGAAGGCAATTTGAAAGACGCGTCGACGCGCGAGCTGATTCGTCAGCTTCTTCGCAATCTGGTGGATTGGACCAGTCGAGTTCGCGGGCGTTAGGAGTTGATCAGCCGCTAGCAGGTTCGTCGGTGACGGGCACTGCACAAAGGGATAAAGGGGTTTCTAAGGAAAGAGTTTGGTGATGTACCACATTCGTAATATCGCAATCGCGGCATTTCTGGGACTACTTTGCGGCTGTAGCGCGACAGCGAACGGACCAGCTCAACTGGGGAAAGTTGGTGTTACGGCCAGGCATCATGATGATCAAGTCACCCCGGTGCTGATCCAAGATATCCGGGGACCGGTTGGCCATGAGGTTCGGATCGCGACCGTCGAATATCCACCCCTGGGAAGTACCGGCGCGCATCGACACCCCGGTGCGATTTTTGCATATGTGCTCACCGGAGAGGTCGAAATCCAACTCGAAAACGGCGCCATCCAACGTTACCGTCCGGGCCAGGCCTGGTACGAACACGCGGGGCAGCTACACTCCATTTCCCGGAACCCAAGCACGACGGAACCCGCTAAATTCGTCGTGTTTTTCTTGACCGAGCCGGGGGAGCCGGTTCTACACTTTGACCACTGATACTCGACCCGGAACGATGGGCTCACGGTCTCGTACGGGGGACACTGGCTGTGCTTATAGCGTCTGATTATTTTGTTTTGATCTATCCTAATCAATGAGCCAAGGTGGAATTGTCAGCCGGCTCGAAACAGTCCTGCTGATCGCGGCTCATGGTTGATATTGCTCCGTTCAGGATGCTTCGCCAGACCCGGAATTCACATTAGGAGATACCCTTGAAAGCGCTTCGATTACATGCACGCGGCGGACCTGAACAACTTATTTACGAAGATGCTCCACTTCCTGAGCCACAGGTCGGCGAGGTGCGCGTACGCGTATTTGCAGCTGGAATAACGCCCGCTGAACTGACTTGGGACGAAACATACCTGACATCAGACGGGCGTAATCGATTGCCTAGTATTCCAGCACATGACGTCTCGGGAATCGTTGAATCGCTGGGGGCTGGTGCATCGGGGTTAACTACTGGGGATGCAGTATATGGCCTCATTGACTTTCCGTTTAATGGAAGTGCTGCCGAATATGTTATAGTGGCAGCATCCGCGTTGGCACCTAAACCGAAGTCGTTGGATCATAATCACGCTGCTGCGGTGCCATTGTCGGCGCTCACTGCCTGGCAAGCGCTGTTCGATCACGGCCATCTCACCGCCGGCCAGAGGGTACTGATTCATGGCGCGGCCGGTGGTGTCGGTAATTACGCGGTCCAGTTGGCAAAATGGAAGGGTGCACAAGTAATCGCAACTTGCTCTGCTCAACACAGAGAGTTCGTTAAGAAACTGGGTGCCGATACAGTCTTGGACTATATGACGACGGCCTTTGAGCAAGGCGTCAGCGACGTCGATGTAGTCCTCGATACCATCGGCGGAGAAACCAGACAGCGGTCTTGGAGCGTTTTGCGCGCGGCGGTATTCTCGTAACTCTGACCGGGCCACTGCCCGCCAAGTTGCCACGTGAGGATGTCACTGGAAGCTTTTTTATTGTCCGACCCAACCGTTCGCAGTTGACCAGCCTTGCCACGTTGATCGATGCTTCAATCATCACACCCACATTGCAGGCGATCTTTCCGCTGCACGACGGTACCAAGGCTTTCGAGCTGGCGCTCACCGGTCATTTACGTGGGAAGATTGTCATCACAGTGCCATAGATTTGTTTGTCATCCTGCGGCTGGCAGTGCATGCGTTTTGACGATCGCGAGATCACAACGAAGGTCTCTCGTCATTAACCGATCGGCAGCAAATTTACCCATCGCCCATGTGTTCGGCGACGTTGTTTCAAGATGTTCATCTACCAGAATGCGCCCATCGGAATCAAGCTCGACGGCGGCCTCGGCTAGTCCTAAGCTTTGATAAAGACCGATCGAACTCGTATCGCGCGCAGTGACCTCATGATTCCAGGCATCCAGGTCTTCGCTGTCGAGGTCGATAAATACCCTGTTGCCGATTAGGAAGCGTTCGGGGCCGCCTGTAAATGGCTTTAGTTTGATGGTGCGGGGAGCGATGAGTTCAAAAGCGCCATAGATAAGACGGTCTCCGAGAGCGATGGAAAGCCTTTGCCATTCTCGTTGGCATCGTTCAGAGTCGAAGCGGCGGAGCCCGGACACGAGGGTGAGGCAGGAAGTGGCGTGATTTGCATAAACCGCCAACTTCCTCCCGATCCCGCCACTGCCGACAATTAGGATGCAGTACTGCTCTAAGACGGGCATCTTAAGCTCCCGACCTATAGCGGTGCGCAAGTGAACCGACGTTTATGCTTGCGGTGGCCGTATTCTCTTCAATAGGACAGTCCGGAGGGATATTGCATGGCAGTCGAAGCACAAATTCAGTCCCTTGATCGAGCCCCTTGCTAAAGGCTCGAATCGTCCCTCCTTGGAGTTCCACGAGCGATTTGACCAAAGAAAGACCTATCCCCAGCCCTCCTGGCTGGTCCTGCGTCATCGAAGGCGCTTGCCAGTAAGTATCAAAAATGTGGTCAAGCAGCTCACCTGGAATACCCATCCCATTGTCTCGGACCCGAATACAAAGCGATTGATGATTGGTTTCTGCCGCCAACAAAATGTCACCGCCAGGTTTCGTGTACTTCGCGGCATTGATCAGAAGGTTCGTCAGGATCTGGATCGTTCGTGTTGGGTTCAGCGTGGTGCGCAGAGGCTCAGCAGGCAGTGAAATTGTCAGTCGATGCTGTTTGCGTGTCACCTCGGTGTGCGCGTTGCGCACAGCAACCGCGATGATCCTGTTTAGATCTACGATTTCCGTATCGAGTTTAAGCTTATCTGTGCGGCATCGACATAAGTCGAGGATATCCTCAATGATGTCTGCCATCTGTTGTGCGGATTCTTTTGCTGCATTCTGGCACCTGCAGAGTGATGACCCGCACAGACCATCCTCGGCAAGAAGGTCCAAAGACATCATCACAACGCTGAGCGGAGCGCGCAGTTCATGAGCGAGCGTCGCCATCCAGCGCTGTGCGCGAAACAAGGCTTCGGTCATTTCAACGTCGTTCACTGCTTTTGAGATTTTTGGTGCATGCATCTGTGGGTTCCTTTAGCGTTGACGCGACAATCGCTACTTATTTGGTCAGCGACCGCGAGTCGTCCGTCGACTTCCACTCCACAGAGGCTCGGACAGCTTTGTCAGCAGTGGGCGTGCTCTGCCTCCTGCTCGGCGCCAATTTCCTTTCCGCCCAGGCAACGGCGTATTGGGCGACGTCCTGCCAACCTTCCTGCATGATGATCAGATGGGAACGGTTCGCAAACTCGACATAGTCTGTCTGGGCAGCGGATTTCCGATACTTCTTTGATGTGATCCGGCTAAGCTCAGCCGGTACGAGATGATCGCTTTGACCGGCAATAATCAACAAAGGCGCGAGACGGATTTCGAAAGTCAATCGATGTTGCTGCGTCGGGGATAAAGTTTGCAAGCGCTGCTTCGAAAATGGGTCTACCAGGACCCGGTATAACTTCCAGATCATATATCGCGCGAGCGTTTGCATCCGACATTGTATTGGCGAAAGCATATTTGAATTGATCGAAGTTTAGCATCACAGTCCCTTTGTAATTCAATGGATTTGACAGGACTGGGGCAGCAGATCTGATGGCAGACAAGGGCAACCGCCAAACACCCTTGGGTGCTGTCGCATCAATGGCTACACCCGCACTTCCAAGGCCACGATCGAGCAACATCTCAACGATCAGACCTCCGAAAGAATGACCGATCAGCAACGGTGCTGCGTCCATGGAGCTGATCAACTTATAGTAGTGATGAACAATCTCCAGAACGCCGAGACCAGCTAATTTGGAAGGGTCGTGTCTAGTGGCCGCGACATTCCCCTGAAGCCTGGGCCACGCTGGTGCGAGCACATTGTATCCGCGGTCTTCGTAATACCTTTTAAACAGATCCTGGCTCGTAGGGGTCATCCATAGGCCGTGGATAAGTATGATCGTTTTAGAATTCGGTTTCATGGTAGTCCTCAGTAAAATCGTTGCGATCTCAGTCGGCTGTCTGTGTTCTCACGTTCCCCTGGACGCAACGCGAGGAATCGATGGGTGGATCCAGGTCAGCCTTTTGGACCGACACCCACGCCGAACCTCGCGTCAGTTCACGTCCGATCGCAACTGCAATTAGACGTAAATATGGGTCCTTGATTGACGATCTGTCGATCAGGAGTTCGTTGCCGGTATCAAGAATCGTGTTCACGAGTTGTCACCTTTCAATAGCGGTCCGCCCCGGGATATTGAGCGCAACGACCGGACATCTATGAAGATTCGTACCCTGCTGCGCTAGATTCACAGTTGGGAAAATGTGTTGTCGGCGTTCGCGTTGAACGTATAATTCCGGCAATGCAGCAGGACCCAACGACTATTGCAGTGCAGCGATACCTTGATGAGTTGGCCGGGGTGAAAGGCAACGAATCTGCAGAACCGATCGTCGGGGCACTGCTGGGGCGAGCGGTCAATCGGCTTCACATCCTGTGTGCAGCATTACTGCTTCGAAGTTATCCACGTCTGACCAAGGCTCCGCTAAATCTTGAAACAGAGGAGATGCTGAGTTCCGTCGTCGAGCGATTGCTTAAAGCAATGCGATCCGTCCGCCCCACTACGGTTCGACAATTCTTTGCGTTGGCCAACCAGCACATGCGATGGGAACTGAATGACCTCGCCCGACGCTTAGACAAGCAGATGCCGCTGGCGGAATTGCATGATTCGGCGATGCCAGGGCCTCCGCCGAGCAGCGGTTCAGAGATAACACCCGACACCCGTCGAATGCTGGAAGCGATTGAAGCCCTCCCAGACGACGAGCGGGAAGTATTTAGCTTGGTTCGGATTCAAGGCATGGCCCAAACCGAGGTCGCGGACCTGATTGGAGTGGCTGTGAAGACGGTCCAGCGCCGCCTGAATCGATGTCTAGTTCGCCTGGCGGCTGAACTCGGCGATCTGCAACCCGCTGCCGACCGGCGAAACACGGTCTGAAAACGCTCGATCGAAAACGATAAAAGCCATGGATGACGAAGCTCGCATTGTGGAGGTTCTCGAACATCTGCTCGATTCTGATTCGACCCCAGAAGAGGCCTGCGAACGATGCCCCGAGTTGCTTCCCGAGGTGCGCGATCGATGGCGGCAATTGCGGGGACTTCAGGAACATGTCGAGCTGGTCTTCCCCTCCTCGGGTCACGCCCCGGTAAAAAAGGAATCATGGCCCCCTCATCAACAACGCGGATTCCCGGCTATTCCTGGATATGAAATAGAAAGCGTCCTCGGCCGAGGGGGGATCGGAGTAGTCTACAAGGCATATCACGCCAAATTGAATCGCCATGTCGCACTGAAGATGCTGCTGTCTGGCGCTTTCGCAAGCGATATCGAGCGCAAGCGCTTTGCAAGGGAAGCCAAAGCGATCGCTGGCTTGAAGCACGTTAATTTTGTCCAAGTGCATGACATAGGTGAATATGAAGCTTGTCCGTTCTTCACCATGGAATTGGCAGAGGCGGGCACCCTTGCGCAAATGCTCGGCGGTGCCGCGCAACCGCCACTGATGGCCGCTGCAATGATCGCAACACTGGCAACCGCCATCCAGGTTGCACACGATGATTCAATCATCCATAGAGACCTGAAACCATCTAATGTGCTTCTCGCGACTGATGGTACGTTGAAGATAAGTGATTTTGGGCTCGCGCGCCGCCTCGAGGACCATGACGATATCACTCATACCGGAGCCAGAATAGGAACGCCCTGCTACATGGCACCCGAACAGGTACATAACCGTTCGGGCACTGTTGGGCCGGCCGCTGATATCTATTCGTTAGGCATCATGCTCTATGAAATGCTGACCGGGCGGCCGCCTTTTCTTTCCGGTACTGCTGCAGCTGCTGAAATCCAGGTGATTTCAGACGACCCGGTGCCACCCTCTCGGCTCAACCGCAAAGTCCCAAGGGATTTAGAGACTGTCTGTTTGAAATGTCTGCAAAAAGATTCCCGGCATCGGTATGCCTCCGCGGCGGCGCTAGCTGAGGATTTGCTACGGTTCAGCAGAGGTGAACCGGTTAAAGCCAGGCCACTCGGAGCAATCAAGCGAAGTATCAAATGGATGCACCGGCGGCCGACCCATGCAGCGCTTCTGATTTCTGGGAGCACGCTTGCCGCAGTGCTGACGGGGGGATCGTTCTGGTATCTGTCCGGCCGATCCTTGGCTTTGAGATTTGTTTCAGCGGACTTGGCTGAAGTGCGGCGCTCTGAAGAACAAGGCGACTGGAACAACGCGAATGTTAGTCTGGTGCGCGGGAGGGCAGAACTCGGCAACTATAGATCCTCCCAACTAGGCCAACAGATCGCACAAGCGAGTAGAGACTTAAATCTTGTAAACAAGCTGGATGCTATTCATGTCGACTCGTTTGCGTTCGCGGGCGCGGTGGTGGACTTCGATCGTTTTGACAATATTTATGAGGCAGCTTTCAAAGAGGCAGGGGTCGGGGGATATGACTGCGAGCCCGGGCTTGTTGCACTCCGTATCATCCAATCTCCCATTCACAGGGCTCTTGTAGGCGCACTCGATGGTTGGGTTCATTGCGCTTTGGGATCCAAGCAGCTTTGGGTTCTGCGCGTCGCTGAACTTTCAGATCCAGACCCCCTTAACTTCCGTGACCGGGCCAGAAATCCGAAAATGTGGCAAAGCCGCCAGGAACTATCGAAGCTAGCCGCCATGATTCCCGTTGCAAAAGAACCGGTGAGCTTTCTTGTCTCATTGGGCGAGCAGTTAGGCGCGCGCGATCTCGCTGCTATTTCGTTCATGGTGAAAGTGCAGAACAAGAACCCAGACGACTTTTGGATAAACCTCCTACTTGCGGACGCCATGAACGAAAAATCGAGACTACCCGAGGCCATCGGCTACTATCGAGCTGCTTTGGCGGTCCGACCGCATTCGACGATTGTCAGCAACCATCTCGGCGATTTATTTATGAACGCGGGATCCTACAATGAAGCAATTGAGCAATTCACGAGGGAAATTGAGGTTGATCCAACTGCCGCTGTTGCGTACGCAAATCGTGCGGTAGCATCATTCAACATGCAGAACTTTTCAGAGGCAACCGAAGACGCTCGAGTAGCGGTTAGGCTGCAACCGCTAGACGGTTGGTATCAGCTTCTTCTGGGCGAGACTCTGGAGCGGGGTGGATATACTGACGAAGCCTTTGAGCATGTTCAAACCGCATATCGACTGGACCCCCGCCGAGAAGATACGCGTGAAGTTTACCGTCATCTGGCGATGGCTGTTGGTCGGTTTGATTTGCTGGAACATTGCTGGGACATCCAGTTGAAGAGCTATCCGGACTCGTCAGCGACCTGGGAGCAATACGCTAAATACAGCGCATTCATGAGGCACAAAGCTGAGTATGAAAACGCCAGGACGCAAATGCTCTCGCGATTCAGCAATACTACCGATCCACAGGTGGCCGAAAGGATAGGGAGGGCGTGTCTACTTATGCCAGGTTCGGATGAGCAAACGCAACGGGCGACTGAGCTGGTTGACCGTGCTTTGCTCACAAAGGTAGATGTTAACAATCGACTTCTCCTATTCTTCGAAGTTTCACACGGACTGGCGCAATTCAGGAACCGTGACTATGACGGTGCGTTACAGACCCTTCACGATGGCGCTCCAGGGGTACTAACACCACTTCCGCAATTCATTTCTGCGATGGCGCTCGCAAAAACAGCAAAGTCGGACGCAGTGCGCGCAATGCTTGCGACCGCCGTGATGCAATATGATTGGTCGACGAAACGTATGGATTTTGATGGCTGCATGTTCCACGTTTTGCGTAGAGAGGCAGAGGCGATGATACTCCCCGATCTGGCGGCAGTTCGAGAAGGAAAGGCGTCATCGCAAGACAAAACTGAATACGAATGTTTGCTAGCAGACGATGAGTGCGCTGGGATGCGCCTTGCCGCTTCGCGTATTTACCAAAAGACATTGGCAGATGATCCCCATCTCCTGGATAGCCTCACATACGGCTACCGCTACCGTGCTGCGTGGCCGCCGCCGTGGTAGGGTGCGGGCGTTCGGCGGATGGTGCCTCCGTGGGGGCCAGCGAGCAACGTAATTGGAGAGCACAATCCTTCGCCTGGCTACAGGCTGAACTCGTATTGTGGGATAAACGGAAAGCAAACCTTCGGGCAGAATGGCCGTGCGGTCGTGTCGGACGGCCAGAAAGTCGGGACCGGGCACGGGTGCCGAATCGGGAGATCTGGTCATGACCCACGTGCCATCGTTAATTGTGGAGGCGCCCTCCTCAACCATCATGATGGTTGCAGAACTGTGGCGGACCCTTGAAATCTTAACAACACCACCCATCCACGCGGTTGGCCCCACGGAGTCGTAGGTGGAGTCCAGCAGATAGTTCATTGCATAGCTGTAAGGATAATGGGGGTAAACGCCCGGTACCAGTGTGTATAACGCGAGGTGCGAACCCGGATCATCCGAGGGGCATGTCCATGCTTGAGGATAGAAATGCTTGCCGAGGTATCTCACCAGGGCACCGTTGTCCAACGATCTGGGTTTACCCAACGCGACCGAAAATAGAGTCGAATTCCAGTAGATGCTTGGCTGCTGCCAAAAGATAAAATCATTCGGTTCCTGCCGATCTGCGCGAGCGGCGGCGGGAAAATAGCCGGTGTTGTCACTGGTGTACATGAACATCGCCAAACTGATCTGGCGAAGGTTACTGAGGCATTTTATCTTGCTGGCAGATTCCCGCGCGGCTTAATGCCGGTAGCAGTATCGAAATAAGCAGAGCGATAATGCCGATCACAACCAGCAACTCAACGAGCGTAAATCCGGCCGAAGATTCGCGGCGGCTGGGAGATTTCTCGCAGGTTATGCGCACGTCCAACCTTTCGTGAAAAACGAATGGAACCCATCATAAAATGCCTTTTTGGAAAGCATTACCGGCACGGATGATTCACATATGCTGGCCCCAAAGCAAAATCATACCGACTCTTAAAAAAACGAAAACCCAAAAATCCGAGTTCAGGTTGCCGGTGCCTTCTGAATAATCAGATCTGGCATGAATCGCGATCACGCGAGGCTCGCCAAGCGTTGGAACCATTACTGTGGCGAAATCAGCTGTTCGGCCTGTCTTCGCAGTATTCGATAAAGCCAGTAATCGCTGGCGTCCGACTTGCCGCTCCAATCGAAGCCGGAGATGGCTTGCTTCAGGTCAGACTGCGCTCAAGTCCTTATTACCGAGATTGAATTCCGCCATCGCGCGGATCAAACGCGGTGAGGGTCCCAGCTTATTCATGGGGTTGCCTTTGAGGATATCAATTGCCGCCGCGAAGTCGTTGGCCCGGAAATCGGCAAGCGCTTTCGCGACTGAGAAGTATGCGATATAGCCTGTCGGGTTGGAGTTTTCCTCACTCATCGCGCGATCAATCATGGCGGTCGCCTTTCTTCGCTCTTCCTCAGACCCCGGAGTTAACAGGCAGGCCCTCCCAATCCGTTCGCAGACATGTCGGTCTGTGCTGTCTGCAAAACGGTTCAGCAGATCATCGCGCAGCGTCCGATATTCCTCAGTCTTTCCGAGATACAGGCAGAATTCAAAATATCCGTCTCTCTGGTCGAATCGTTTCGTGTCGATTTCCCGTAAATGTTTCCATGCGGCAAACGCTTCATCTTCTCTGTTTAACTTCAGAAGACTGTCGCGGTAGCAGCACTGCAAATCCATACTGGTCGGTTCCTGCTCAACTGCCACGCGGTATTGCTCGCTGGATTGTTCCAGATCACCGGTCATTTCAAGTGCTCGACCAAAGAGCCGTCGAAGCTGGGTCATTTCCGGCTTCTCCTGCAGACATTGCTTCAGCGGTGCGATCGCGTCTGAATACTGTCCCGCCTTGAAAAGTCAGGATTGACAGGTTGGCTCTCGCGACAAAGGCTCCGGGATCGATCTGCAGCGCATGGCGGTACTGCTCCATCGCATCCGCATCTCGCCCGACCGCTACGAAGGCCAGGCCCAAGTTGAAATGCGCCACTGCCGCGCTCGGGCGAATAGCGATCGCCGCCTGATAGTAACGTATTGCCTCGGGCGATTTGTCCGCTCCATTGAAGCGCGTCGGCCAGGCTCAGGTTTGCCCAGAAATCCTGCGGATGCGCATCCTGGATCCGAATCAGGAATCGGAAGTTCATCCTGACTAAGCTCCTCCAACCTGATGACTCAAGGCCAGGCAAAACGCGACCGGCTGCTGGGCGACCGAAAGCTCGCTCGCAGACTTTGTAAGTTTTTCCGGATCGTTCCAAACGGCTGAATCGCGGATGTGCTCGCGCTGGCCGCTGGCATCATGGTCGGCCCAACCGATGATGTCCCATACCCAACCACGCCGTGCCGGGTTCGCAAAGTGAGCAACAAAGCTCCAGTCGTAGAGGGCGCTGATCAGCCGATCGCTGATGTTTGATGCTCGGATTTTTGATGCGATGACACGGGGCGGATCGGATGCGAGCATGGTTCCACTCTTATAAAACGCATCCAGGTAGTCCCTGTCGCATTGAGGCAGACGCTGCTGGCCCGAGGTGCTGTTCACCTCATTGGCGGCGATCGCATCCAGAAGGGAGGCCACTTGCGAGTCGTTCCGAATCTGCGCGAGCTTTGTCGCAACCCATCGGGTCCGTGGTCAGCCAGGCGCACCGTAGCGCGCTCTATAGCGGCATCCGCCTCCTGCCAGGAGCCGTCATGCTGAAGCCGCGCAGCCTCGTTCAACTCGTCTGTCACCGACCGCGTGCGAGAGGCGCTTTGCGACATCAACCAGGTGGCAACTGCAACAATGATGAAGATCGCCAGCATCCCGCTGGCAATCGCAGTGGCAAGGGCAGGATGCCTGCGAACCCATTTAGACGCCCGTTCCAATTGCCCGGTTCGTCTTGCCAGAATCGGTTTACCCTGCAGGTAACGCTGTAGGTCCTCCGCCAACGCCGCCGCTGAACCGTAGCGCCGATGCCAGTCCTTCTGAAGGCATTTCAGGCAGATGGTTTCCAGGTCGCGCGGAAGGGGTTTGTTGAAACGTGAGGGTAAAACCGGATCCTGCGTCAGCAATTGGCGCTGGGTCTCAGCGGCCGACTCTCCGCGAAACGGTGGTCTGCCTGTCAACATTTCATAGAGAATCGCTCCGAGCGAATAGACATCGACCGTAGGTTCTGCCGAATCGCCCACGGCAGTGCATCGCTCGGGAGCCATGTAGCTGGGTGTTCCAAGTCGATTCAACGTAAGCGAATCCTGACCCGCCGTGCACCGGGCCAATCCGAAGTCGGTGATCTTTGGTATGCCACCGGGCGTGAGCAAAATGTTCGACGGTTTCAAATCGCGGTGAACAATACCCGCGCGGTGAGCGAACTCGACGGCCTCGGCTAAAATCATCGCGATCTGGGCCGCTCTGGAAGCAGGTTGAGGCGTGCCCGCGACCTCTGGTGCAAGGGTTCTTCCTTCGACCAATTCCATTGTGAAGAAGGGCCGGCCTTCGAAGTCCCCGACGTCATAGACCTGCACGATGTTCTCATGCCGCAACCGCGCCACCGCCCGGGCTTCGCGCAGCAGGCGTGCCCGCTCTGCAGTGCTGGCGAACGGACCGGCGATCAGCATTTTCAGTGCGACAAGGCGATCCAGCCGGGCATGGTGGGCGGTGTAGACGACGCCTACTCCGCCCCGTCCAAGAACGCTTCGCAGTTCATATCCGGGAATATGAGGCAGTTCCTCCGCCGATGGGTTGACATGCCTGGTGTCATCACCCGAAGCGCCATCGTCCGGAGGATCAGCGGACGGAGCAAACAGCGCACCGATCTTGGCATCGATCCGCTGACACAGCGCCCAGCGCAGGCGCACCTCAACCAAAACTCGGGAAAATCGGCGCACACCATCTCTGGTGTATTTTCAGAATCGATCAGATCCTCAAGCAAATGCAGGATTCGATTGTTGTCGTCCATTGGCTGCCTGTCCGCTCCACTATTCGGTGGTCGTGACCGGCGCAAGATCCGCCAGGAAATGTGTAGAAGTGCCAGGCTGCGTTTGACCCGCCGATTTACAGTTCTCTCACACACGCCTGTCACTGCCGCAGCTTCGGCAAATGACAACCCCTGAAGTCGAACCAGAAAAAACGATTCGCGTTCCTCTTTCGGAAGATCTTCAAGGGCTGCTAGAATCCTGGGAATCTTCACACTTTCTTCCTCAACATCGCTCTCGAATGGCACCTGAATCAATGATTCGCGAAGTTCGATTGCGCGGGTTTCCTTGTCAAACCGGCGTGCAATATCATTCAACTCCCATCGCATGTGCTGGCTCGCCAGTGCAAAAAATTCGCGAACGGTTCCGGGCCGAATTGAACGCATCGCCTTAATCATCCGTTCGACTACCGCACTGAGAACCTCTTCAGACCGAAGATTGCAGGGACCTTTCATTAAGCGAGGATAGCTCTGGTGCAACAACCGGGCGGTCAGCAGGTGCAGGCGATTGGCGGAACGCCCCAGTAGCTGCCGAACCAAAAACGGGTCGGGACTCTTACCGCCGACGCACTGCAGGTCGTCAAGAAATCGCTGCACGACGATTGTTGTTTGGCCAACGTCCATGGGCCCCAAATATACATCAGAGCCGATCGGTTCCACCAAGCATTCAGCCAAAAGCATCTACTTCCTAAGCGTAAGACCGCGACATAAACAGACACATTCCTCCGTCCAGAAAATAAAAAATCGCCGTAATCCTGCATCCGCAAACAACTTGACGGCATTCTGCCGTCATGTCTGTCCGATGGCTACGCTCAGGAGGTCACCTTAAAGAAACGCCGTGGACGCTTCATAAGAGCCTGACATAAAGGAGACAGCGAAATGGTCACTACAAATATGTCGACAATCAAGCCACCCTTTCAGCGCACTCAAAATCCTTTCTTATGAGAACAAGGTGGTGCTGGTTACCGGAGGCACCTCGGGCATCGGCCGGGTTACCGCTATCGCATTCGCCGAGGCGGGAGCGAAGGTTGTTTTGACTGGACGACCGGAACTTCGCTGAAAGTCGACGGCGGGTGACTCGCGATGTGAGAACCGTTCAAACTATTTTTTACCCAAACAGGAGATCTATATGTCGAAGTTAAGCAATAAAGTGGCTTTAGTAACCGGGGGTTCGCGTGGCATTGGTGCTGCGATCGCCAAACGTCTGGCTGCCGACGGCGCCAACGTCGCGATCACCTATGCCAAGGGCGCCGACGCTGCGGCATCGGTGGTTAAGGCAATTGAAGGCGCAGGTGGAAAGGCGATCGCTATCCAGGCAGATGCTGCCGATGCCGCGGCTGTTAAGAGTGCCGTTGAGAAGGCCGTCGCCAGGTTCGGTCGCCTTGACGTGCTGGTCAACAACGCCGGCACGGCGATTCCCAACAAGTTCGAAGATGCCACGCTTGAAGAATTGGACCGCGTGATTGACATCAACATCCGCGGCGTGTTCCTCGCCACGCAGGCGGCGCTAAAACACATGCAAGATGGCGGAAGGATCATCATGATCGGCTCATGCGTCGGCGAGCGAATGATGACACCCGGCCTGGTGCCGTACGCAGCCACCAAGGGCGCTGTGAAGATGTTAGCCCAGGGGTTGGCCAGAGAGGTGGGCAGCAGAGGCATCACCGTCAACAACATCCAGCCTGGCCCGATTGACACGGATTTGAACCCGGCTTCAGGTGATTGGGCAGTCCCGCAAAAAGCACTTACGGCACTCAACCGGTACGGGCATGTCGATGACATTGCCGCGATGGTGGCATTCATCGCCGGGCCAGAAGCGTCTTACATTACCGGTGCAAGTCTGACAGTTGATGGTGGCACGAATGCCTGAACAGGGCCTATTAAACTGAAATCGGGGAATAGTTCGAATACTCCTGGAGAATTTTATGACGATGATCGACGCGTGGGTTGCCACAGCAGCAAAAAGCAAGTTAGTTCGTCAGCGGATCGATCTTGGTCCGCTTGCAGCGGAAGATGTTGAGGTGAAGGTCGAGCACTGCGGCCTGTGCCACTCAGACATTTCGATGCTGCAGAACGATTGGAACTGGTCGCAGTTTCCAGCCGTGTTCGGCCACGAGGTTGTTGGCCGGGTGACTCAAGTGGGTCCGGGGCGCGGGGTATCAAAGTAGGTCAGCGCGTTGGCGTTGGTTGGACGGCTGAAAGCTGCCTTCATTGCAGGCAGTGCCTCTCCGGCCAGCAGCATCTTTGTAATACGGCAGTTCCGACGATCGTTGGTCATCAAGGCGGATTCGCAAGCCACGTGCGATCGCATTGGGCTTGGGCCATCCCTTTACCCGACGCGCTGAATTTTGTCGATGCCGGACCGCTATTGTGCGGCGGGATCACGGTGTTTAATCCACTCGCAGCTCATGCCTCACCGACCAGCCACGTAGGGATCGTTGGGATTGGTGGGCTTGGGCATATGGGAGTGAAGTTTGCCGCGGGATACGGCTGCGATGTGACGGCGTTCACCTCAAGCGAATCAAAGTTCGACGAGGCACGCGGCTTCGGTGCGCATCACATTGTCCTATCTCGCGACACGACGGCGATTAAGAACTTGGCAGGAAAGTTTGACCTGCTGATCGTGACTGTGAACGTACCGCTCGACTGGGATGCGCTGATTCGATCTGTACGCGCCAATCGGGCGATTACATGTTGTGGGAGCAGTTTTGGAACCCATTGCGGTCCAAGCATTCCCGCTGATTGTTGGGCAGAAAAATGTGTCCGGCTCCCCAACCGGCTCGCCAGTTGGCATCGCGACGATGCTTGACTTTGCAGCCCGGCACAGGATCAGCCCGCAAACTGAGCATATGCCCATGAGCAAAATCAATCAGGCCATAGAACGATTGGAAGCCGGCAACGCGCGATATCGGATTGTTCTGGATGCCGACTTTGCAAGCTAAATCACAACTTATGTCAATCCGCCTGCATACTAATATTGCTGAGGTAAATCATGCCTGAAGCTAAAAGCAACAATCACAGCACAAGCAGCTTGTTCACACCAGTCCATCTGGGAGCGATTGCACTAGGTCATCGCGTGGTGATGGCGCCTCTCACACGTTCGCGGGCCGAGCAGCCAGGCGAAGTGCCAGGTTCACTCATGGCCGAATATTATGGTCAACGCGCATCGCAAGGAGGGCTCATCATTTCCGAAGCAACGACAATCTCAAAGACCGCCCGAGGTTGGTACGGGGCACCCGGCATGTACGCCGATCAGCAGGTCGAAGGTTGGCGAAAGGTGTTGGACACAGTTCACGCCAGGGGTGGTAAGATGGTCTCTCAATTGTGGCATACCGGGCGCTCGTCGCATGTATCGATGACAGGCGGGCCGCTCCCCGTCTCAGCTTCAGTGAACCCGGGGTACTGGCCTGACAAATCACACCTGGTTTCAACGCCCACTGGCTGGTCCATAGCATCGCCGCACCGGGCGTCGAGATTTCTGAAATTCGTCAGATCGTCGATGATTACTGCAACGCTACCCTTCGCGCGAAAGCGGCTGGCTTTGATGGCGTCGAACTCCACGCCGCCAATGGCTATCTGCCGGACCAGTTCCTGCAAGACGGTAGCAACAAGCGTACTGACGCCTACGGTGGTCCAATTGAAAACAGATCACGTTTTTTGTTGGAAGTCGTGGAGGCTATGGCGTCAGTGTGGGGAGGCGACCGCGTTGCCGTACGGATCGCGCCAGGTGGCACATGGAACGGCATGTCGGATAGCAACCCCAGCGCGCTGTTCGGTTATGTCGCCGAGCAGTTAAATCGGTTCGGACTAGCCTACCTTCACATCGTCGAGCCGCGCGTAAAGGGAAGCGTCGTCATCGCTGAAGGGCAAGCTCCCGTCGCCACGGCGCAACTACGGAAGATATTTAAAGGCAAGATCGTCTCTGCCGGCGGCTTTGCACCAGAGACGGCGGACGCCGTCGTAGAGAAAGGCGATGCCGACGCAGTCGCATTCGGCCGATTCTTTGTCTCCAACCCTGATCTTCCTCACCGCATCAAGCTAGGGCTTCCGCTCAACAAATACGACCCCGGCACCTTCTACACCTTCCATGCGCGGCTACATCGATTACCCTTTCGCCAGCGTCCCGGAAGAAGCAACACGCATTGGCGTCTGATGGTGCCTTTGCAGGGCGTGGCGCGTATCAAAACCTGCGGAGAACAGTGGTGGGCGATCGCGAGCGGTACATTTCCACACATCGTGTCTATGCGGATCTGCATTTCTGGTTATAAGTGCATGAATGTCCGCACATACAACGATCCAACAACTCCCAAGCAACGATCGATCAGCTTTGATGCTTTCACGTGTCCCGCCTTTCCGGCCTTTACTTCACCGGCTTGGTCGTTGTCCTGGCTGTAGTTTCATCAATGAAATGCTGTCCCACTCGTAACGCCAATTCGTGCCCCGCCTTTTGCAACGCTGTTTTGCCGGCGATGTTTTCCGATAGATCAGCGGCTCGTGTGGTTGTGCTGTCGCTTAAAACAATCCCATTCGTTTTCCGATTCGTTAGTTTGATTTCAGCCCGAGCGGAGCAGGTCACCAGATTCCCAATATGGGCACCGAACTCGCTAAACGCTTCGCTTTTGAGAACTTCATCTACGCCCTGGTCGGCCAGGTTTGCGTTATCCGCGCTGATCACTTCAAACCCCAGCTGTTTCAGCACCGATGTCAGTTCTGTTTCCACCGCGGGGTCAATCGGACGCTGGTGAACTTCAGGGTAATGAAGCTCAGTGGCTGAAATGGCGATCTTTGGGAGTTTTCGCCCCGCAAGCTTCGCTTTCATCGCGGGGATCGGATCGATCGGGTCGGGTAAGCCGATCAACTTGGGACCGTTTGCGCGAACATGTTCGGCCAGTTTCTCTGATAGTTTCATCACCAACGTGCCCACATCGGCATCCTGAACATCCTTTACAAGCACCCCATCTACCAGGCTGGTTTCCGTGCCGATGATTTTTGCGGTGACATAAATGTTTTTGTCGAGCACGAATGCTTTGCCGGTGACTAAAAGTTTTGCTCCCACCAGTAGACCGACACGCGTTGCATCTTCGGGTTTGGCCAGGCCGGTCAGTGACAGTTCGTGTTCCTGCAATGTGCGGGTAAGCGAGGCGCGGTCAACCAGTGTGAAACCGTCTTCGGAACTAAGCATGGCCGTCAGTGCTTCGCCGATCTGTTTGCCCATCTCTGGAGTGCTGGTGGTACTGGTATCAAAATCCAGAATTGCGACGGTCAATTTCGCGGAGGCTTGAGTCGTGGGCACAATCTGTGCTGAAAGCGCCGCCGCGCTCAGGCAGACGAAAAATGATGCGGCGATGAATGTCCATTTCATGGTTGTGCTCCGGGAGAGATGACAATATTGCGTTCGCGTTGAACCGGAGCGATCGCCGCCGGTTGGCGTTGACTCGGCGGTGGTGTTGGCTCCGGGCGAGTGGCCAGGTACGCGAGTATGTTATGTAGAAGAACCTGTCCGCGTGGGTCGTCGGCCCAATCATCCGTCGGCAATTGGCACAGAATAATCCTTCCCAAGCCGATGGTCCGTGTGACCAGCAATGCATCGATCGGCGCAGCTTGATTGGCAGCCGTTTCAGGTTTCCAGTAACCCACCTCAAGGGCGGCTTCTTCGACCGGCAATTGAATCGCCATGGCCGGCACCTCGGCAGCCCAATGGTTCAACGTCGGTTCATCCAGCCCGGTCAACAGTGCGTGATCGACTCGCCAGTTCATCGCGGTTTTCGTTTCTCGATGGCCGATGTGATAACCGGCCAACGTTGCGATTTTCTCCTGCCGGAAAATAACGATCTGCATGCCCTTTCGCGCGAGTGGTTCCAGCGCCGGTTGATTCAGTGGTGATGCACTCCACTCGTCCGGCCCGATCATCAGCACATCCGGAGGCTGCATTTGAATCCGACTGATCGATGGGATCGTTGTCGCATGCACCTTTGAACGATCCAGCAATTTGTGCAACGGGTCATTGTGATCTAGCAGAACAACGCTTTTCTCCGCATATTCCGAGCTGAAATCACTTAGCAGCTCATCAGGATAGATGCGGATTTCCGACTCACCGGTTGCTAACTGGGCGTCCCCGATCGTTTGGTTCAACTGATAAACAAATCGAAGGTTCGTCGTCGTGCGCACCAAAGGGGCGATGATTTTAATCGTCGCGGGATGGGCGGCATCGGGCATTGCGCAGCTACCGCTCGCCAGCGAGATCGACCCCATTTTGCATTCCCATCGCAGCGTTGACGCGGGCAGACCTGAATCGGTCGGCCATGTGACGGTGACAGACTCGGTATGACCCGCGAGCCAGTGCCCGCCGTGGGTGATGGTCAGCAGCAAAAGAATCAGTTGTTTCATGGCAACTTCGCTTTGGCAAATCCGATCGATACTTCGTAGCCGGCTGTTCCGGTGACAAACGATCCAGCGGGTGACGCTCCGCCGGGATGCATGTCTACTGTTGCAGAAAGTGCCGCCAATGGCTTTCGCGCGATCGTCCCGGTTGATCGGCCCGACCCACCGGCTGGCAACAGTTCAGCCAACAAATCCAATCGCGTGGGCTCGCCCGTTCCGACCGAAATCTCATAAGACAGAACGCGGCCCTGCGGAAATGGCAGCGATAGCCTGGCCGTCCGACCTGGAAGAATCGCCAGATCCGCGGATGAAACAATCGAGCCATTGGCGGTAGCGTCGGCAGGATTATTTCGTCGCTTCACCGTCAACCGAATCAGCAGCATGCCGGTTTCGGTCGAAGGCTCAGCATCCAATCCGACATCTGATCCAGAATCCGAAACCAAAAGCCAACCCGCCCGATTGTCGAAAGCCCGGTTCACCTGCTCAAAGGCCTGAGCCCGGTTTGAAAGTTCAGCCTGTGCGATCGGGTTGTCTACCGATGGCGGAGATGACGTGGCTGTAGTCGTCTGGTTCTGATGCCCAAGCCAATAGCCACCCATCGCGAGCGTCAACGCAAAACTGGCCGCCATCGCCATCTGCCAAAACGCCGCCCACCGCATCACCGGACGATGCGGCGGAGGCAATTTCGCAACCGCACGATCCACCCAATTAGTCGAGTCGGCTTCATTTGATGTTGGCGCAAGCATCTGACCAATCTGGTCAAACTCATTGACCGCATCCTGGCATTTCTCGCAATCCTCGATATGTGCAAGTGCCATCGCCAAGTCGGCACACGCCCGGGCTGAAAGCGAAAGATCCAACACCATGCGCCGGCTTTGATCGCACGCGGCAGGCATTGGCAAATTGTTTTGCTCTTGATCCATCGTGTTCACCTGCTGCGTTCTTTCCAATCGGCCAGTGTGGTTCGTAATTGCTCCATCCCGCGATGAAGTAGCTTGGAAACCTGTCCGTCGCTCACACCCAGCAACAGGGCAACCTCCCGACCGGCAAGCCCGTGCATCACTCGCAAGGTCACCACACCACGCTCCTCATCACGCAAATCTGCAAGGGCAAGCAGGATCGAATCATCCACACCACTCAGCTTCGTGTTGCCCGCTCCTATTTCCTCAGCAGCAATGATTCTTAAAACCTTTCGCTCCACCTTCTGCCGTCTCAAGACAGCCAGGCTTTCGTTAATAACCGCCGTTGCCAGCCAACCTTTGATCCTGTCCGGATCGGCAATCTCTGCCCGACTAACCCACGCGGCCAGCAAGGCTTTCTGGCACGCGTCCTCAGCTGCATCGCGATCCCGCAGGATTCGATACGACAGCGAAAACAACAGCCTCGAATTCTCGCGCACCTGCCGGGCCAGCACCGCCGACCAATCCGCATGAATATCTCTCTTGTCTTCTCTCAGCGATTTTTCCCGATAACCTGTATCTATGTGATGCGCATGGACGCCGGGAATTTCCAACATTTACCGCTGAGTCGTCGCCGGCATCTTTGCAGGATCAAACGTAAGCAGCCATAACGAGCGATAATCACCCATCAATACCCGCTTGCCATCAGCGAACGATTGAAGGACTTGGTTCGGGATCACGCGCTCATGGCCCGCTGCCGAAACGACCTCCGGCAGATTCTGTGCCTTTCCCGAATTGATATCGGTAGAAGTAAAATCATGACCAGCCCAAAGAGAACCGTTGCGATGCAGATACGGCGGAAACACAGTCACATTTGGCGTGATGCTCGCCGACGCAGGCGTGATCTTGGGGCCGATCGCAACGAAAGGATTTTTGTGGAGCACATCCGGTTGATCGGTTCGCAAATCCATGTCGAAGATCCAGCAGTTGGTGGACATGATAAGATGATCCCCGTCCAGATTGCTGAACCAGCTGCCGAATCCCACACCGCTGGTCTGGTAGATCTGCGCGATGACCCCGGCAGAATTGATCTGCCAGACACCCGCTTTTTCACGCGAACCGGCCAACATCACAATGCGATCTCGCGAGGGATCGGCCGCCATGCATGGGGCATCCCATACCAGGGTGTCATCCAGAGGCGAGTGTTTATCCTTACGCCGGGATGATGCTAAAACATCGCAGCGAGCGTTCTTCAGATCGTACCGAATGATGTACCCACCATCACCAAGCCCGGCGAACAGGCTGTCATCGAGATAGGCGATCGAGTCGACATGGTCGGTAGGCAAACCTTGTTTACTGTTGATCAGGAAACCCGCGTCGCCATTGAGAGGAAACGCCATAATGCCGATGCCGCGACTGCTGAGGTAATAGCAATCGTCGCTTAGGCATGCAGCACTGTCAGAACTGCAATTGGGCGGAATATATTCTTCTCCTGTCCATTGCAGATCGAGCTTCTCAAAGCGTGTCGCGGGTCCTTCCACAAGCGGCAGGCGTAATAGCTGGACGAATCTTTGCTGTGCGGTGTGACCTAATCCAATCGCCCAGATGTTGTCGCCTCGCACTAAGCAATGAGTCAAAAAGTCTATGTTCTCCAAGCCCAGTGTCTTGTGGATCTCACACACACGATCGGCACGGGACCAGGGCGTTTTGGACATCTCCAATTTTTCTTCGGCTGGTGGAAAGTCATGCCGTGCCTTGCGGAAATCCCACATGACATAGAGCTCCTTCTCATGCTGTTTACCGGTAATGGATGCATCATCCATGATGTGGCTGTTGGGCCGGAAAAACAGATCGATCGCCATCTCCCAGGCGGTGTACACGCGGTCGCGATCGCTATCGCTCATCGGTCCGCTAATCAGTTGCTTTGCGAATGTTGAAACGGGCTGGAAGGAATCGCGAAGATCATCGAGCGAACGCCCGCCACAAACAGCGGTGGACCATATCTCTCCGGCCTTGCCACACAACTGGAACACCGGATCGTGAGAACCCTGGAACTTTTGATAGAGCGGAACGATCGCCTTTGCATACTCGCGTAGATCGCTGTCGGGGTAAGCCCACTTGGTCGCATCACCGCTGTTGTAAAAACCATATGGATGCCATCGCTCGTACCCTCCAAAAATGCATCGGATGAAGGCTTTCATCTCATCGCCGCCGATTGCATGAGCCTTCTTCTGAGGCGTCACGGTCTCGTACACCGGCAACCACTCATCGGCGATGACCTTGCACAGGCAATCAGCAAACTCCGCACGTGTGAGCGAGCATTGATTCAGTTGCGGAACGACAAAACCCCCAAGACCGTCCACCGCATATTCAACGCTGTCCGACCAGTCAGGTGCATGGTTTCTCGCGCCGCGTGTAGCCGCCCATTTTCGAACGCGGTCAATCTCATAATCACGATAACGCACTCGCAGCGCCTCCAGCGAATCGCTGCGGGTGGCTTCGCAATTGGCAGACAAAAACGCACCGATATTCGCGTTGGGTTCAACATAGCTGCCGTCAATCAAGCCGGCCGAGCTGCTGACTCTTTGATAGTCACAGCAGAAATCCAGCGCACGGCTAAGCTGCGCGATTGCCGTTTCGATTGGAGTACTTGCCGAGACATTTGAAGTCAGATCCTTCGCCAATCTCTGTTTGTTAATCCAGTCCTTTGGATTGAGCGCGTACGCCGCTTCCGACGCCGCCAATGCGCTGGCTGATTGTCCGTGCGAGCGAAAGAAATCGGATTCAGATGCGAACCGCATTGACTCGCGAATCGCATCCCCCGGTCCCGGTGAACTTGCTCCAATTTTCTCAACCACGCCGGTCAACAATTGCCGCGCCAGTGCGTTGGCGTCGTCGGCAACTGTATTGACGGTCCCCACCTGTTCGCCCTGCGAATCACTGAGAATGACGGCGGCGGAATAAGCATGCGATGGCTTGCCCCGACTGATTTCCAACTCCAGAAATTGCAACGAAGGCATCAACGGTGCCGATGGCCGTGATGTGGGCAGGCCTCGCTCCTTATTCACCTGATCAAGGTAAGACCGCTCCAGAATCGTGATGTCTTTATTGGCCAGCAACTGCCGCTGCAGAATCTGCCCGATGCCATCGCAAAAGCGATCCATGCTCGACCCTAGATCCGCGTTGCGCACCGTCAACAGACAAACCGGATGGGTGGGTGCTTTTTGCTTTTCGAGGCAGAGTTGCAAAGCGTCGGCTGCTTTAATCGCCTGCTTGTCAGCCGACCTTTCAGACAAAATCTGATCATTCAACCGCGCAGCCTGAGCGGGCATCGTAAACAACTAAATCAATTCCGGCAGGTTGTGTATCCAGAACCGCGAAGAGGTCGACCGACAACAATTTCCCCGCCGCGACCGCACTAGTGGGATCGGTTAAACCCGTGCCGGCCAGCTTTTGTTCTGTAAGCACCGCCTGAATCTCCTGTCGCTCCAGAAGTTGCAGGGAATTGTTGCCGTGCAACTCGACCGCAACAAGATCAACCAGCCCGCGCAGCGAATCGCTGTTCGAGCCGGTCACCAGAGCCGCGCGTACCGTCGGTTGAACCGCGGCCTCCGTTGCCCGCGACAGCAGAACCAAAAGGAGCAAGATAGTAAAAATCGCTTTCATGTTTCTGGTTTTAAGGCTGCGTGGTCGGCGGTTTTGAAGCGTTAAATGTCAATTGCCATAAGGTTCGCTGATCGCCCATCAGCGCGTGTCGGCCATCATCAAACAACTGGAACACTTCAGTGGGATTAACGCGATCATGTTCCACGTTGGGCAGATCCTGCACGCGGCCGGTTTCTATTTCGGTTCTGGTGAAATTATCACCTGACCAGAGGTAACCGTCGCGATGCAAAAGAGGAGGAAGCGGTGCAAAAGATGCCGTGTTACCTCTCGCTTTTGAGGGGATTTTGGGACCAGCGGGCCAGTTCTTGTGATTCCACAGAACCGTGGGCCGATCTGTTTGGAGGTCCAGATCCAGTACCCAGGAATTGCCGGTGAACAGCACATGTCCGCCATCCGCCTGACTGCACCATGCGCTATTGCCGACATTTCTGGTTTCGTACAACTCGGAGATTTCGCCCGCCGCGTTGATCTGCCAGATACCCGACGGCCGACCGTTGACTTGATAGGTGTAGAAAAGCACCCGATGACGTGCCGAATCAGCAACCATGCATGGCGATTCATACGCCAGGCAGTCGTCCAACCCCGAACGCTTATCCTTCCGCCGCGACGATGCCAGCACCTGGCAGTGCGATGTTTTGGGGTCATACCGAACGATGTATCCACCGTCGGCCAAGCCGGCAAAAATAATTCCATCACAACAGGCGATGGACTCGACGTGGTTGGACGGAAACCCTTTGGAAGCGTCAACAAAAAAGGCTGGCGATCCATCGAGCGGGAATGCAAGAATTCCTGCGTCGCGGGTGGCAAGCCAATAGCACCGATCGGAAATCGCGGCTCGACTTCGAATGTCTACCATGTGAGGTGGAAGAGTCCACGCGCCATCTAATCTGGCAAGCTTCCGCGCCGATCCCTCAACTAGCGGAAGGCAGAGTAGCTGGGTAAATGGGTTATCGCCATCACTGCCAATGCCGATCGCCCACACGAATCCGTCCCCTGCTAACGGATGAATGAGCTGGTCAATCATCTCCAATCCCGGTGTTTTCTTCAGTTCACAAACACGATCGGCGCGTGCCCACGGCATCGTCGTCGGCTTTTGGTTAACCGGCGGCTTTAGATCTTCGTCGCGAGATTTGCGAAAACTTTGCAGTACGCCCATCGCGCGATCGTGTTGCGGCTGCAAATTATAGCGGTTGACATAAGCGTCTTCGCCCAGGAACAGATCGATCGCCAATTCCCATACAATATAAATGCGTGACCGGGTCTCGGGAGTAGTTGTTTTATCTGCGATCAACCGCTCGGCGTAATCGGCCACCGGCTGGAACTGTTTTTCCGAATCACCCAGGGGAATGCCTCTGGCGATCATATCGCACCACACCTCACCGGCCTTCCCGCAAAGTTGAAATGCCGGGTCGCGAGATGCGACCATCCGTGCATAGAGCGGCGGAACGGCACCGGCATAATCTTTCAGCCCTTGAATCCATCCTGGAAAAACGTCACTCGAGAAGGTCGTTACCAGAATGGGTTGATAGCCAAATAAGATTTGCTTCACGAACTGCTTCAGGTCCATGTAGTCGGCGAAATCCCATTTGATTCCGTTCACCGCGTCATACACTCCAAGCCATTTTTTACCGACGACCTCGTCCAAATCGTGCGGCGTACTCGGCCCGGTTATTTGCCGATTCATTCAGCTCCGGCATGATATTACCCCAGAATGTATTTTCAGACCTTTGAACGTTTTCCGCATCGGGAGCGCCGGCCGCCCAGAGCCCAACCCGCGCGATGACCCAGTCGTGAAAGGTGATTCGAAGTGATTCAAAACTTGCGGAGCAGCTTTGATTTTGCTGTGCTGATTTATTCTGATAAATGAAATACCCAATCTGCTTCTCGGTCTCAAAAAACGTATCCTTATCCACCAGATGAACGGTTTTCGCGTCGCGCGTCGCATTGATGCACAGATCCAGAGAACGCGCCGCCTGCGGCAGAGTAGCCTGAATCGAATCGCTCGCTCGTGCTGCTTCGATTAGATTCACTGCAAGGCGGCGCTGGTTCCCACGGTCGCTAGCTCTCAAAGCAAACGCCGCTTCCGATGCAATCAGCGCGTCGGCGGTCTGATGGTGCGAGCGAAAAAAATCGGCTTCGGCAGCGAACCGCATCGACTCGCGATCCAGGTCCGGCGGTTGTGGCGACGTCGCCCCCAGTTTTTCAACCAGGTGATCGAGCAACTGTTTCACAAGCATGCCGGGACTGTTTGCGCTGGTGTCTATGCGGCCAAGTTTATTCCCCACTGAATCGCTGACGAAGACAGCTGCCGAATAAGTTCCCGGTTCCTTTCCCCGGCTGATTTCCAGTTCCAGAAATTGCAGCGACGGCATCAAGGGTGCCGATGGCCGCGATGTCGGCAGGCCTCGCTCTTTATTCACCTGGTCAAGGTACGACCGCTCGAGAATTGTGATATCTTTATCGGCCAGCAGTTGCCGTTGCAGAATAAGCCCGATGCCATCACAAAAGCGATCCATACTTGAGCCCAGATCTGCGTTGCGCACCGTCAGCAGACAGACCGGATGAACAATCGACTTTTGCTTGATCAGGCACCCGTGCAAAGCGGTGGCCGCTTCGGTCGCCTGCTGGTCGGCGGCTTTTCCGGTCAGAACTTCATCCGCCAGACGAGCCCCCGATCGCGCATCGAAAACGATGAGGGCTGTTCCGCCGGGCTCGGTACTCAGCACCGCAAAGATGTCGACTGACAACAGCTTGCCTGCCGCCACCGCATTTGCAGGATCGGACAGGCCGGACAGTTTCTGCTCAGCAAGGAGCAGTTGCGACTGTTGCCGCTCTAGAAGTTCCAGTCCGTTGTCGTGCAGTTCGACCGCTACCAAATCGGCCAGCGGTGCCAGTGATTCCGCACCCGACGCGGTAACCAGCGCCGCGCGTGTTGCCGCATTCAATGAGGCGGCCGTCAAGAATGACATGATAAGTACCGCGAAGAGAAATCTTTTTGCGAAGCATTGCATAGTGCAGCAATATTGATGCGCAGACGTGTCGAGATTTTCCAATTCATTTTCCCGGAGCGGTCCTTGCCGGCGCAGTGGTATGGAACCGACGTCCAAACACCGCTGGCCACGTACAGAGGAACTCATTCGCATCGCGGATCGCGCATATCCTCTGTTAGTCCGCACTACGACGAATACCTACGAAGAATATTTGCTCAATGAGGCGACTTTTTGAGGACCGTCTGGCTCTGTCTCGACCCTCACTCCAGCTTGGCTAACAGCATCAGATTGTGAGTGATCGCCATCAGCCTTTGCTCTAGCTTTCGCGCACGGGTGCTGCGGCTGCGAAGGCTGTCTCCAAGGTTCCGTTTGAGCATGCTCATTACCGTCTCGGCTTGGGCGCGGCAGCCATAGGGCTGGCCCTTCTGCGAGCCGCTAATCAAATAGTGCATCATTCGGCGATAATGGCCCGACGGTGCTTTGCTGGTCTGGCGACCAACGCCAGTCTTGATGTACGACCGGATTCCCATTTGCTCGCGTGCTGTCACATGGTTGGCTTCTGAATCATATCCGGCATCGGCGTAGACGCACCAGACACGGTGGCGACGAGTCGCCTGCCGGAGCACCGGAACAAAGTCTGGCGCGTCGCTTCCCATGCCGGTCTTGGCCATCGCGTCAAGGATCACGTGCGACGCCACATCGGTCGCCAGAACAAGCTTGGGTGATTTCCGCCCGGTGCGACTCGCATTGTGTCTGCCGAGGTCTTGTCGCTCTCGCGGCGATGCCGCAGGCGACGCTCATAGTGGCGGCTGCGATGGTGGGTGTCATACAGCGTGGAATCGATGGCCGCGTCGGTCCCCAGCACTTTGCATTGCTCGAACCAACTGGCCAGCAGATCGAGCAGGCGACTGGTGCGGGCAAGTGTCACGATGCTGTGAAACGCGCGGCACAGCGTGTTGTGATCCGGAGGCCGGGGCATGCCGATCAACTTGCACCAGTCGGTGTCTGTCAGAAGCGACTCGACGCCGCGATAGCTACAGTGCATCAGCTCGCGTACCACCAAACACGCGAACAACTGGGCCAGAGTGAAATCCTTGCGACTGCATGGGCTGGAATGAGCTGGCAGAACACACTGCGCTAAACGATAAGCCAGCTGCATCACCTTCCATGGCGATTTTGAGGTCTCCATGCTGTAGTGTGTATTGCGCGTTGCACCGCCGCGCGAGCGAACAAAATGCGGACAGATAGAGGGTCGAGACAGAGCCGGACCGTCTCCGCAGATGAGATAAGTTGGTCTGCCTCAGACATCATTTTTGGGGTAGGTGTTTGTGTCAGATATAATTAAAGAACTCCGACTTCCGCCGTATTACAACATATTCTGGCTAATCGGTGAATTGCGGCCAGGTTCTGTGCGCGATTCACTGTGGCGAGCTGCCGCACTGACCGAATCGCTTACGCGTGTGGGTGTAATTGACAAGCGTAAACGTATTTTACTCGTAGCAAGTGGAATTAGCGGCATGGTCGCTACAATGCACGCTTGGAGGAGAGGGCCGACTATTATGGTGACGATGATGGCTTGCCGACTAATAATAGACATGCATTTCTAAATCGAAGCAAGCGATGGCATGTACCGCCATTTTACTCGAGCTGACCTTTCGCTATTTCATCCGCGCAAGGGCTTTGGGTAACTGGGTCGCGCCAGGAGAGGCGTCATAGGTCACCCATATGTCCTGCTTATGCGAAATCGACTTCCACGCATAATTCAAATTATCACATCGTCTGTCCTATGTTGGCATCAATCAACTGGATTACTCCACGGAAAGGCCGGACGTTCGACTTCTCCGTGTGAGAACTCAGCTTTGCGATATCGGCGACGCTGCTCGAAAAGTGTTTCATTACCGGAGTCCCAGAATAATTTTACATTCCACACGAGTTTGGTTTAGCTTTGGTGGTGATCATTACTATGTGCTACACTACGATTTGCGGCCTTCACCGCCGCGAATAACCATTCCGCGTGAGCGGGCGTGAAGACGGTGGAGGCAGATTGATCGGCCGCGTCGCGAAGCAATGGAACGATGTTGAATATGGACTGTGCCGTTTGTTCACCGAGCCGGCGGTAACTTTCAAACTGCGCTTTGTCGAACCACTGATTTGCAGTCGATTGCTGAGGAAATTCACGATGTGCAAATCCATATTGCCGGACATCCCCGCTGGCCGTGGCCATCACCGAAGGCTTCACCCAAATGATGCAGCCCTGTCGAGTATTTAAATCGTTGCAATCTTTCCAACGCAACTGCCTGGCGTGCTCCGCGGAATACGTGATCGTACCAAAGGTGAAGGGCCGCACGGGTGAGCCACTCACTTTGTCGTTCTTGTCAGCCCGGGTTGACAGCATCGAATCAAGCGTCAGATCCACTTCGGTGCCAAAATCAATTCGGCAACGTCTTAGCGCATCGCCGAGATCTTCAAAGACTGGGGGCTTCGGATCCGCGCCACAGTCAACTAAGATTATGTACCGGCATCCTCGTTCGATGAGTGAGTACAAACCAGTGTTGTCAAAATGCCCGCCATCGGTGAGATAACAATAGCTGGAGAGATCGTTGGTTTGAGACAAAAATTCGCGCATCGCGTAAAAAGGCCAGAGTCTTGCGACGAAGACCTCCATCGGCCGTGGCTGGGAGTGGGAGCCCAATAACCCAGTCGAACATTAAGCAAAGCGAGCAGAGCCGCGGCGGCGGCATCGGGCGTTTTCGAACCCATATTCGGGCTCGCGGCGGCTCCGGAAATGGCGACGGCGGTTCCCAATGTCAGGCGACCCCCCATGTACTGCGAGGTCGGTCTGTAGCCCGTGCGCAGCGATCCACAAAAAAGCTTGGAGAGCAGGAAGTGCGCGCTGCTTCGCTGCGAGGTTGCCAGATCACGGGACGCCGCCAGATTCAGTGTGGAATTGATAAGCTGGTATGGCCCTCCGCGAGATCCGCAGGCCAGGTCGGTCATTCTACAGTCATCGCCGTCGACTGATTCAGTGATCTCGCTGTTATGTGCTGCCCGGCGCGGATTGGATGCGCCAGATACGCTCGCACCAGACGAAATTTGTAGAAGTCGTGAAGCGACATTGCGTTCGGATCCGCGGTCCAGCCTACCGCGACCACGCAGGAGAGTGAGAAGGCGATCAGGTCGATCAAAGCGTAGATATTCAACACCGGCAGATTTCCGGGGAAGATTGCATCAGCAGAACCTACCGCCAGCGACGACTCGTGCCGACCCACCGCCAGCATCGCAAGTAGCAGAGAACAGATGCCCAGAAGAAGTGCCACGGTTCGCCGGTTGTTAGCCGAGCAGAAGGTCACTTCAAAAAACAGAACGATAATGCACAGGATGCTCCCGGCGCAGGGCGCAAAACTCAGCACGGCATTGAAACCTTCATGGTCTGTCGATTGGTTTGGAAGCACGACTCCCGGTAGAGAGTGAAGTCCGCAAACTTTGAAAATCAAAATGAAGATGGAGATCGCTACGCCCAATATCAAAGCGGACATCCATTTTGCGCGGCTATCGGCAAACGGCTTTAATCGCCTTCTGAAACTCGTCGCATTCGTACCGGTCGTTTCGGCCCAGTCTAACACCAGGCGCAGAACCACCAGCGATCCGACAGCGATGACTGAGATCATCGCAATCAACGGGTGGTTATCCCAGTTTGGATCATTGGGGTCGTGATGTTTAAATGCAAAATGGACGTATTCGAAAAACAAAAGGCACAATATCAGCAGAATTGTCATGGTTCTGCGCGGCAGGTTTGGGACCTCATTTGTCTTCCAGCTCATTTCAGATGCGGCCAGGAGTACGCACATCATCAGGCCGATACCCGCCGCAGCCGTTAATTTAAATATCGGCGGTAGCGGCAGTTTTACCCTGCTGCCCTGGTAGGCTTTCATATCGACGTAACGAAGAAAAGCGTGGAGCATCGCTTCTCCAACCACCAGGAGAAGGATCCAAACCAATACCGGGGTTATCCAAAAAATGATGCGACTGGCAGCCCCGGGCTCGACTTGGGTTTGTCGGTGATCGCCACCCCCAGAGGGGGCCGCCTTCCACGCGGTGAATCCGGTAGCGCCGACTGTTCCGAGCACCGAGAATATACCCGCGGCTCGGACGTATGGACCGCCATAAACGGTCCAGACATAAGCAAACATTTCATATGCAAACCCGGATGCCAGCAAGGCAACGAACATTATAACAAATATGATCATCAACGCCGTTTGAAGTCGCAAAATTCGATTCTGACGGACCTCGCTCCGCAAATATCCCGGGTTACCAGGGCTGTAGAGTGGCCAGATCGCCCAGCCGATCATGAATAGCGCCGGGCAAAGGGCGAGCAATGCCCAAATAACCGGAGATTTTTTGATCGTCTGAATTTTGTTCGGATCGGACCCAATTCGTTGCAAAGGCGTGATATACCGTGCGAGCGGTTCACTTAAAAACCAGATGAGGCACGCGATCAGCAGAAATCCTGCGCAAAATGTTCCCAGCCCCATGGCCCAGTCGCGGCTAGTGCGCTTTTCGCCCACGCAACTCATCCATGCGATCGACAGAATCACGACCCAGGACAGAACAATGCTCAGTGGAATCGCGCCGAATACAGCCCGGCCTTTTAAAACATTCAGATAGTCCGCTTCCAATCGTCTCTTGTTTTCGCTTTCGGCATCGCTGACTTTATTCACCCGCCCGGAAGAGTTTATACGGGCTATTTCCTGAAGTTCCTTGGTCAAAAGATAAACGGGGTAACCGTCAGGATAGTGAGTACCTTTTCCATCAGGGTTTAACACGGAAGGGATATGGGCCTTATCGGTTTGCCTGAAGCTGAACGCCCATTGCGGTTGAAATGCAAAATATATTCTTGGTATCGCGATCGCGGTGAACAGAATGGGGATGACGATCAGCCAGTTCATCACCATGTTCCTCATCACTACCGTGGCGGCACGCCATGCATCGGTACTTAGCAACCCTTTTCGCGGTGTGAGATAATTGCTGAACAACCTAATATGATGGATCGGATCATCACCGGCAGACATGCCACTTTCACCGACGCTGGGCGACTCCATGTCGGTCTGGGCGGTTCCCAGATATCTGCTCAAGCGATCCGGCTCAAGTTCTATCCGCTCCAGTGGAGGGAACACTTTCTCTGCATCACGAGGTTGCCGCTCGGCTGCAATCCGAGCGAAAAATTCTTTCACCTTATCGAGCGACAACTGCTCATGCTGCGACGGCTTATCGTCCTTCTTCGCATCTTCGACGGCTCGCGCGAAAATACCGATCACCTCATTGCGTTCGATTTCTGTCAGGAATTGGCCGTGACAACAAAGCCGATTGTTCGGCAGATCGAATTCAAGGCTTTTAAATTTGGCGAGGTGCAGATCCTTCGGCAGGTTAATGTTAGACAGATCCAGGTAAAACTCCATGCGAGCTAACCAGGCATTCCAGCAGCCTCCGACGAATCCCCCGCCGGAAACCGTCGAAAGATAGTCGAACATCGGCAAAAGCTTGAAGCGATGCAAACCCTGCAGAAAGCCCAGGCAGAATGTCGCGCTACGAATACCCCCGCCAGATAAGGCAAGACCCACAAGATTCTTACGGGGGCACGCTTCTCCCAAGGCCGCGTTTTTTGCCGCCCATTTTTTTTGCGCCTCGGCGACGGCCGCAGGCTCATTTCCAGTTTCTTTCAACGTATCGGGGTCGATGGCGGCCAGAAATTCAACGCACCCTGCCGAAAGCGTCTTGCGTCGCTTCTGAATGAATTTCAGTTCGTCATCCAGTACTTCTGAAAAAGAAATCGGCTTATTTGCGTCATTCATATTACCGCTCCCCAGAAACGCCGCCCCCGGCCGAAAAGCTCTCACGCCGGAATGAGACAGTCTGCTTTAATATGCTGATCAGAAATGACAGACCGATCGCTGTGGCGGTCGCTTTTTGTTCGAGATGCCATTTATCAGGAACTCGATGCTCTATATTTTTATCTCTGTGCACAGAATCCCCCTTGATTGCCCCAGGTACAATAGAATTTCGGACGCACTATAGCGCACAGCCTCAAAGCTTTACGGATTTATTCGTTCTAAGCATTGAATCCCCCCGACGTGCTTTGAGTCCCAAAGCTACCCTCACCTGCCGTAACGTGAAGCTATTCAAATTACGAAGAACGTGGATTGATTCAAATTACAGATAAGTTATCAACAGCCTGTGCTGGCCCACCCGGACGTTCCCGCCTTCATTTTGCGCCTGGCGGTCGTGCACCACCGCCGCCGTGAACACCAGCCCTTTACCATGCATTGCATCGTTCAGCGCCCACTTGAGCGCGCGGTAGATCTCAAGCGCCCGCAACACCACCACGCGCTCATCTTCGCAAGGGTACTTGATGGTTCGCGGGCTCTCATTAACGAATGACGAAATGGCGCAATGAATGTTGCTAAGTGCGTGGATAGATCCTCACAAAAAGGATAGCAACGAGCCACTTAATCCGGCTTCACCATGACCAGCGCATCGCGATCGCCCAGGGTCAGCTTCACAGTGTCATTAGCAGAATAGCGGTGAGAATAGAGCCGGGCCGGCACCAGGATCACGTCATTGCCGCGCCAATCGAACGAGGCCGTCGTGGCTTGCGTGAATCCAGCACTAGTCAGCCATGCGGGAGTTGTATCTCCCTTCGTGCAGATCACCCACACCGTCGCCGGCTTCTTCAACGCAAAACTCACGTCAGTCGCCTGTCCCTCTTTAGTGACCCGCTTGAGCGCGATCCAGCCTGAACCCGCTGCGGCCTGGGGAATAAGATTGGTCGAGTTGTCGCCCGTCGAATCCAGATCCGAATAGATAGGCCACTGCGGCTGCACCGGCGAATTTATAAAATAGGCCGGGTTCTCGCTGTTGCTGCTCTTCAAATCGGTGATGGGCAGTTGCGAATCCGGAACCTCGGGCAGACCGTTGTCTCCATAGAAATAAATCGTCGCGGTATCGCTGTGTCCCTGCTCATCGGTTGCGGTCACCTCATTCTTCCCCATGTGCAGCGGCACCGGCCAGTAAAAAACATTGTCGATTTTCTCCGGCGTGTAAACCTGCGGCTGGTTTTTGGCCGAGGGCTTCGCCCCCTTTTTAGGCTTGTCGTTATGGTTGATCCAGGGGCCGTCGGGGATGACGTATTTGCCGTTTTCGATCGTCGAAACCTTCTCGCCATTCAGCGTCAGTGTGAGGCGTGGGGCATTGCTGTAGACCTTAATGCCATTGTTCACAGAGCCGCGTCGCAGAAAGTATCGCTTGGAGGTTATCCAGACGGTGGGAACATCAGGGCGCAGAAAGGTGCGGTAAAGGTAGTAGATATCTTTCTTATCCCCCGCGTAGGTGATCAGCCCCTTGGAATTAATTCCCACCGGACTCTTGTATTTGCTGTCGCTGAAATCGCGCAGGCACCAGACCAGGAACATGCCCAGATGGCTGTCCTCGCCATGAAACACCTGCTGGAAGTTATTTTCCGAGAGGAATCTGCTGATATTCCTCTGGCTCATATTTGCCCACTTTCCAGTCGGCCTGATCGTAGTCGACGTGCGTCGTCACCACGCCCCCGCCGCCGATTTCGTCGATGAATCCCTCGGGCTTGAAGTCAGCCATGTGCGCGTGGTACCAGCCGGCATAGCTGTGCTTTGAATGAAAATCCGCCAGGTCTGATTTCTGCGCAGCAACAATCACTGGCCGGCTCGAGTCGATGGATTTAACGATCGGAACGCATTGATCGGCAACCTCGCCGTTGGATTCATTGCCCACGGCCCAGACGACAATTGAGGGGTGATTATAATTCTGCTTTACCATCTCCGTTGCGATCTGCGCCGCGGTGGGGCTGACGATATCCTTCCCAGCGTGGCCATCCTCTGCCCAGGCACAGATTCCCTGCTCATCGCACAGGTCATATTCTAATTGAGCGTGCGGATAATGAGGCAGGCGCATAAAGTTCACGCCCAGATCCTTCATCACGTCGAAGTTAAACTTTAGATCGTCCGGCGATACCGCCGATCCCTTCTCCTCAGTCTCCTGATGTAGATCAGCACCGTAAAAGATGATGCGCTTGCCGTTCAGGCTGACATTTCCGCCCTTCCAATCCCAGCTAAGCCAGCGAAAACCTGTCGCCTGCGTGACCTCATCCACCGCCTGACCGTCAACGGAAACGGTTGTCTCCACATGATACAGGTGTGGCTGCAGCGCACCCCACAGCACGGGGTGATCGATAGGCA
Organism: uncultured Phycisphaerales bacterium; assembly: GCA_963792535.1. Lineage (GTDB taxonomy): Bacteria > Planctomycetota > Phycisphaerae > Tepidisphaerales > Tepidisphaeraceae > CBDAQA01. The sequence goes on along the minus strand of CAWBWQ010000001.1, from coordinate 549,812 downwards.
GGGTAAAATCTACGCTCGCCTTCTGAGCTGCATCGACAACAACTGTCGCGGTCGGGCCCGCCAACACCTTTCCATCGGGATCGATGATTTTCGATTGCACTGTCGCGGTCGCTTTATTCTGCGAAGTATTACGCAGCAGCACGCGAATGGTCAGCTTGGCCGAATCTGCCGAAACATCCTTGGGCGTCAGGTATACCCCTGGCGCAGCAAAGTCCGTTGGATCGATATGCACCGGCGCGGTTGTGAGGAGCCATACATTGCGATAGAGCCCGCCCCACACTTTGAAGAAACCCTGCGTCGCGGCTGGCAGGCAATCTGTCATGTCAGCCTGTGCATTGTCTACGAGAATAGCTCAACTCGTTGTCTCCAGAATGGAGGACCTTCGTCGCATCGAAAATGAAACGCGTATAAGCCCCGCGATGCTGCCCCAGGTGCTGGCCGTTGACATACACATCCGCGATGCTGGCAGCTCCCTCGAAGACCAGATATAGCTCCCTGCCCGCGGATGAAGGATCGACCTTGAGCGTCCGCCGATACCAGCCGCACGTGAGCGTGTTGTAAGCGTTTCGCGTCTGAAAATTATGCGGCACAGAAACATCCGCCCACGCGGCTTTCTTGAACGCATCGGAATCGATCTTGGGCAACTCGGCGGGCGTGCCCGCGCCAAAAAACTGCCACTGCGCTCCATTGAGCAATTCCATCTGCCTCCCCGTCTTCTCCTGGGCGTGAGCCGTCGAGAGAGTAACGAGCAAAATAGTGGCACAGGCAATGACGTAACCAAGCTTCATAGAATTCTTCCGTCGTTTTTATTTCGCGGGCGTTTCCGCCGCGGGTACTTCCCACACGTCTGTTCGGAAAGGTGAGGCAGGCAGTCCGTTTTTGTTATAGAGGTTGCACATTGGACTGTCCCCCCAGGCATAGCGCACCGCCGCAGGTTTACTGATGCTCGCGTTGGAGACGATGATTGAGTTACCATCGATTACCGCCTCCGCTGCCATCCACTTTTGATCCTCACCGGCGATAGTAAAGCCCTGCAAAAGAGTCGCCGAAAGTGGCGGAGCCTTCGGATCAATCCAAGGCGGCGTGCCAATCGTCAGCCCGTTACCGATGGAAGAAGACTTGAACGCGATGCGGATCGTATTCCCTTCCACCGTCATCGAATCATACAGCGGGCCGGTGCAGACGACCTTCTCACCGTAGGCAATATTGCGGGCGAGCAGCGAGAGGCGATGGCCGACATCCGCCTTGTCCGGAGGATGAATATTGTGGATCGCCCCGATGTCGATGGTAACCGCCATGCCAGTCGCCGGCAGCGAAAGAGTATCAAGCTGCGACTCTCGAACGATTGCCCAGTGTGCCTTGGGCCGGTCAGCAAGATTCGCGAGTTGCACATACAGAAATGGAAAGTCACCTTCTTTCCAGAGCCCACGCCAATCGTTGATCATCGCGGGGAACAGCGTGCGATATTCCATACCCGCGCCTTTGCCTTCGTTGTCGGCGTTATCCTCACCCTGATACCAGATGACTCCCTTGATCCCGAACGGGATGATCGGATTGATCATTGCATCAAATAGTGACGTCGGCAGATGCGGGCCATAACCGCGGCGGACGTAGCTCGCGCCGGGACGCTCGCCGGGCTTCAATCCAATGGAAAGCTTCTGCGCGAACTCGGCATCGCCACCCGGGAAGCCGGCGGCAAATGTTTCAAATGCCTGCGCGTAATGCTTCAAGTGTGAATCCGACTGCAGGGTCTTGAGATCCGTCCACGCCTGGCACGGCGTGCCGCCCCAACATGATTCAATCAAGCCAACCGGCCGCTGCAGCTGCGCGCGAATGTCGTGACCGAAGTGGTAACCGACCGCGCTGAAGGTCGCGACATTCTGCGGGGTGCAAACCTGCCAGAGATCTCCGTCGGCCGGCGCGCTCCGCACATCGTCGCGCGGAGCGATAGCCATATCCCACGGCACCCGGCAAAGACGGATACCATCGTCCGTCGCGGCCGCCATCGCCGCTTTCCCATCGGCGGCTTTGGAAAGGGGAAGCTCCATGTTGGATTGGCCGGAGCAAAGCCACACTTCGCCGACGAGCACATCTTTAAATATCACCGTGTTCGTCCCGGCAACCACAAGCGTTCCCGCCGGCGACCCGACCGGCAGAGCAGGAAGATCAACCCGCCATTTCCCGTCGCTTGCCGTTATCCCCTCTGCCTTCTGAGTGCCAAAGGCTACCGCGATTTTTTCCCCCGGCTCGGCCCAGCCCCATACCGGCAGCGTCGCCTGCTCTTGAAGCACCATATGGTCGCCAAAAATCGCAGGAAGTTTGACAGCCGCCCGCGCGGTCACCGCCGGAAGCAGCAGAAGTGCGAGCGTCACCCAGACCCGCGCTTGATCGGGCCATCCAGACGAAGACTTGAACCATTGAAGCGAACTGCAACCCACCGATCGACCTCCTCGCCATGCCTCACTAATGCCGCCCGCTCTCCAATACCCGGCCATAGGCTCCGCGTTGGGAGAAAATTCAAACTGGACGCTAACCTTTATGGGTCAGAACGCAACGATGTGAAATGCGGTCGCCTGCAAATCAAAGCGGCGGGAATATTTGTTGACGTCGATGCAGAGGCGGTATTAATCAGCCTTACCCATTTCGCGCCTCGCCGATCGCGATTCGACTTCGCGGTCCAGCAAGACTCTCCTGCGATTGATTACGGCAAAGGAAAATTCCCCATTCGATATCCTAGTCCATTGACTGATGATACATTTCAACAAATAGTGGAACGCTGTGGCGACTAGGTGCTGCAACAGAGCCACTGTTTAAGGCTTTTTACAAAACTTTTGATTTCGCCATTCGAAAATTCGCACTCGTATTAACTTCCCCGAAGTGAATTAGAGGACACGTGCTTTTAACGAAGTGCGAACCTTGGGTTGGTCTCTTTCTAACCTTTTTAATTGACAAATTGATAGCCGCACCTCACCCCTCGGCGGCTCACGTGGCGAGGAGCGCGACTCTCGTACATTATTTCGGTCGCTGGGCTTCGTGAAGATAGATCGAATAGGCGTTGGACCCCTGGTCGACGACGATGCCTTTGATAATAAATTGTTGACCTTCCTTCCATTCACCAGGCGTGCTGCTGATGGACACGATGTTGGCCAAAATTGGCTCTGGTTTCGCACCGTCCGCGCCGCCGAATTGTCGAACGATTTCTACTAAGGGTACCGCACGGGCGATCTTCACGACGATCTCCAGCTTAACCCGCTGGCCCATGAGAGTCTCGATGCCAACAGCAGAGTTAGGCTGGGCGTAAAAGTCGGCCTCGGTCGCGAATTTAACCTTAGAGTCCTTATCGTTAGGTGCAGCTTCCGTGTAAATGCCGACTAACATGGCGAACACAATGGCAAACAATATGAATAGTTTCATGGTGCAACCCTATCGATGAAGTCAGTGGCGGGCAGTGCGCGGCGCGGAGGCAACCGCGGGAGTAAGAGAGCATACGGACGTGACGCTGCGCGGTTTACGAAATTCTAAACGGGGCGGCTCTGCTTTACCTTGATCAAGCACTAACAGAAGCATCACGCTAACAGCATGAAGCGAAGCAAGGCCAGCCGTGTCTGAGTCTGGGAGAGATAAGGAAGTAGATCGGAGTTGTAGTATTCGAACCGACCTGTCCCTGATGCAGAGTCAAACCCATAACAAGCAAATAAAAATAGCGTCTATTGACAGCTACGCTTTCCGAATGCGACGAGGGAATAATGCAAGGGCGGCGCGACGGTGCCAGTTGGCGTCTTAAGCGGGATATGTTAAGCGAGGCATGGTCTTGCAACGTCTTTTGTTGGATCATCATGGAATCTGACCACGATTCGCCGAACGGGCCAGCGATGGCATTGCGATCGGTGCGCCATCTTGGTGGTTCCTGATGGCATTTTAAAAAGGACCGGGCATGTGCGCGACGCGTGGAATTCTTTACATGAAGTGGGGCGCTGAGGTCGAACCGGCGTTTCAGCGGTCGCTGGAATCGGTTCGGCGTCATCATCCGGAGTTGCCCGTGCAGGTGGCGCAGATGCCGGAAAATGCCACGCTGCTGGACAAGGCCGGCATGCTGCAGATTTCACCATTTGAACAGACGCTGTTTCTGGATGTCGACACGGTGGTGCTGGATCGGCTGGACTTTGGTTTTGAGAAAGCGGCCAAGTTCGGCCTCGCCTGCTGCATCTGCGAATGCCCCTGGGCCCGGCGATACACGGGCCTTAGCGGTGATATGATCGAGTACAACACCGGGGTGCTTTTTTTCACCAGGCAAGCCAGGCCCGTCTTTGATCTCTGGCAACAGCATGCAGGGACGCTGGATTCGTCCATTCTTTTCAAATTACAAAACACGCAGGAGATCGGCAGAATGCCCTTCAACGACCAGGGCGGTTTTGCACTGGCGATCGAGCAATCGGGCTTTAACCCGTACATCCTCCCCCTGAACTGGAACCTGCGTCCGCTGTGGCAGAAAATCATTTGCGGCCCGGTAAAAATCTGGCACGATTATTCAGCTGTGCCCGAGGGTGTTTTGAAATGGAACGAGCGTCAGGGTGGAAATCAAAAGGTGATTGAGTTTATCCGGTTGTGAAGCCGATGACGATAAAACGTTCCGCCAAGCCGCTCGCGCTGGTTGAAAGCTTAAACACAAGTAAAACGGTCCGCACTGGCGAATTCGGACACAATTTTTCGGAAGTGTGTACTTAACACAACCCCGCCCCGCGACCCAGAAAACACCGCTGGGTCATAAGGTAAAACAGGTGCTTTTGGATTTTCCTGTCCCACACCTCATAACCCAGCGGGCCAGAGCGTAATGTTACTCACTTCGGCCAACCCGTCGCCGGTTTCTTCTTATCCAGCGATTTCTTCATTGCCTGTTCCAAGTTGCCTTCGATTTTCAGGGTGTCGGGCTTTGGGCCAGGCTTGGCTGGTTTTGGGGTCGTTATCTTGGGCATGGAAGAGATTATACCACCTTTCCGGCGTGTACGAGAACCGCCAACCACATTGCACCTCGCTGCCACACCATATGTGCTACAATCCTCTCATCGCAACACAATCGCAACTTTGTTAAAATCCGAGATTGCGTTAAGTACACACTTCCGCCATTTTTCTAATTCGATCTGAGGGCGATAAACGATTACCAAATCTGGTGTTACCGCAGAAAAAATGCGGCAATCCCAGTTTGTCTTAGGACATGAGAATTGAAAATTTGATTTTCGAAAGATGGATCTTGGCATGAAGTAGTGTGGCATCGTGACTCTGTCTTGCGGATAAATAGGCAGGGGCACCCGCAGCTTGATCATGGCCGAAGCAGAGGGTTCGTTACCCAACGTTTTAATGCCGGATGAGTACTGAGACGCCATTTGAGAAAACCAGTTTCGCTTATTGAACCTCTCCGATTTTCCTCCGAGCCGAAAACCCTGACTTCCTGAAGGCATAAGCTTTGCCGTTCGCCGATTCGAACAACTGAATCGAGGACAGATGAAAGCATTATGCTGGCACGGCAAAGGGGATGTTCGAATTGACACTGTTCCGGATCCAAAAATCCAGGAACCCCGCGATGTGATCGTAAAAATAACCAGCACTGCGATTTGCGGATCCGACCTTCATCTGCTGGACGGCTTTATGCCCACGATGGAAGCCGGTGATGTGCTGGGCCATGAATTTATGGGCGAGGTGGTTGAAGTTGGATCGGAGAATAAGAAACACAAGGTCGGCGACCGCGTAGTGGTTCCATTTACCATTGCCTGCGGCGAATGCTATTTCTGCAAAAAGGGGCTTACGAGCGTCTGCGAGCGCTCCAACCCCAACGCAAAAATGGCGGAAAAGATGATGGGGCATTCTCCATCAGGATTGTTCGGCTATTCGCACATGCTGGGTGGTTTCGCCGGCGGCCAGGCTGAATATGCACGCGTCCCGTACGCGGATTTCGGTGCCTATCCGGTTCCAGAAGGTCTCAGCGATGAACAGGTTTTGTTTTTGACCGATATTTTCCCTACCGGATACATGGGCGCGGAAAACGCCGGGATTGAACCGGGTGATACAGTCGCGGTTTGGGGGTGCGGGCCGGTTGCGCAATTTGCAATTCAAAGTGCGTGGATGTTCGGCGCAGGTCGCGTAATTGCGATCGACACTGTTCCCGAGCGACTGGCGATGGCGCGAAATCAGGGGCGCGCGGAAACGATTAATTTTATGGAAGAATCTGTCTACGATCGGCTGCAGGAGATGACCAGCGGGCGCGGTCCCGATCGGTGCATTGATGCGGTCGGCGCTGAAGCACACGGCCACGGTAGTTTTGACGCGGTCATGGATGCTGCCAAGGTCAAAATGTTTCTAGGCACCGATCGGCCGCACGCGCTGCGGCAAGCTGTTTACTGCTGCCGAAATGCCGGGACTGTGTCAGTGCCTGGAGTATATTTAGGATTTGTAGACAAATTTCCGATGGGCGCTTTTGTCAATAAGGGGCTGACGATGCGCAGCGGTCAGACACATGTTCATCGCTACCTGAAGCCACTGATGGACAAAATAGAAAATGGCGAGATCGATCCATCGTTTGTCATTACACACAAAGCGCCTCTCAAGGATGCGCCGTCGCTGTATAAAACTTTCCGGGACAAGCAGGAAGGTTGTATTAAAGTCGTGCTGAATCCTTAAGGTGTTACCGGCCTACCGCCGAGTGTCTAAATCGTCAGCATCTGTCAGACAATACTCTGCCGCTTAAAGCATTAACCCGCTGCCTGCGCTTGTTCGCACCCTGCGGGCGTCGTACAATGAGGAGCCACACCCATTTTCTGGGTGGGATCCGCAGTTTATACGAGGTATTTGTGGCCAAATCTGAGCCGATCGAACTTGAAGCCGTTGTCACACTGGCGTTGCCGAATGCTATGTTCAAGCTGAAACTGGACAATTCCGAGCGCGAAATTCTGGGAATTGTTTCGGGAAAAATGCGCAAGCATTTTATCCGCATCCTTCCGGGTGATCGCGTAAAGGTCGAATTGTCCCCTTACGATTTGACCAAGGGTCGCATCATCTTTCGCCAGAAGTAAACCCGGTTGGAACTCGCTCTGCGGGTGCCGTACTCATTTGAAGTATGGCTTCAGGTCAAGCCGCGAGAACTTCTTCATCGCGGCTCCCGTGCCTGTCGATAAATAGACGACGCGGTTGGATGGCTCAAAAACCATGGACTGCAATGTCCCATGGCTTCCCACCCGCGCCAGCATTCCCTGCACCGTTGACATGTCAATCTGTCCAAAACTCGACCTGCTCTGGTCATGCAGATAATCGTATCGACTGCATAGACCTGGTTTATCAGCATCCTGATCACGCTGGTGGTTTGTACTGACCAGCGCCGAACCATCGGTTCCCCAGCGCACATGAATCGCCTCAGGCGTAATTTCAACGACCGCTCGCGTGCCATCAGCGTCCATCAGCATGAGGTTGTTGGCTGTCTGGCGTGGGGCTGTCTGCAGAAAAGCCACCGCCTGCTCCACATTCGAACATCGCTCGAGAACTGTGCGATATAGCAATGTATAAGGCATCGCCGTGGGAAAGCGCGGGTTTCGAGGCACCTCCATGCTCGCCAGGCAAAGGCCCTGCTGATTCATGCCGGACAACACGCCGATCATCCCCGGCCAACCAACCGCCATATACGCGTTTCGACCATCATCAGGATGAACGATAAAAACCGTCGAAAATCGATCTGCAACATTCAGTGACCAGAAATCAAGGTTGCGCCCGAACCGGGCAACATGGTCCGGCGAGGCGGCAGCGGGCAATGCGATGGTTGAACAAGCGGAAAGTTGAGCCATGTCCAGGAAACATTGCCCGAGCATCGTTTCGCGTTCATCGATATGGGTACCCAGTGCCAAGGCGTGAATTTCGTCGCGATGTTCGGGTCGCAGACGCGCCTCGAACAGGTTTGCTTCAGATAGTGCAACAAACCGACGCGCCATCCCTCCGACGAAGACAGTCAGATAATGATCGTGGAGGTAACGGACAGAATCCGCCAGCTGAACTGCATGTTGCCGCCCGATCTGATCGCTCGATCCACGTAATTCCACAATTGGCACCGGAAACGGCGCGGGCACCACGACTGCCATCGACGGCGGCGATGTTTTCGCCATCCGTTCAGGAGCAGAGGCGCACCCCTGCACGAGTCCAACCGTCAAAAGCAGGCCAAAAACACTGGTCCGATAAAAGCGATTCATGCAGGTAATCATACGTTACGTCTGATAACCAGATGGCCAATTTTCTCAACCCTTATTTTTGGGGCATTTTCGTGGTTTCTGAATGATCGCCGAGGATTTGTGATCCGCAGACTGCGGTTAAGAAAGCTTTGATCCCGCGCCGGCCGATGCCATTTTTGTTGACTCGCCCGCAGGGATGACAGGGCAAACGGTCGCGGAGCGATCGAGTCGCAGCGTCGTTTTTTTTGCTGAGGTCGATCATGTCGGTGTTAATGATGTCGATGGCCCTTAATCTCGCGGTCGTGGTCTTATTCTTCGTGGCTGCAGTACTCATGACACTTGGAATGCTGGGCATGCATTGATCTGTCCGGTGCAAAACAGCTTATCTTAAGCACCTGATATAGATGGACTTCGCGGATCATCCGGACCACCCTGCTGTCGCGTGCCAGGCAGCAACGAGCACCAGTTGCGAATTGTTAATGTTTCTTTAAGTCCTTGCCTGTGATGCCGCCAAGGGTCTAGCCTATTGGTATGACCACAGTGCAGTTGGAGCCGGTCGTTTCGCCGAAGGTGGATGTTCCGCCAATTCCGTGGTTTAAGCCTGTCCTGCGGGAAGTTGCTCCGCAAGCCAGTCAGGCTGTACCGCCAATGGGGGAACCTGTGATCGACGCCAAATCGGTCAATGTTCACTATGGTGCGCATCATGCCATCAAAGATGTTTCGCTCACTGTGCCTCGCAACAGTGTCGTTGCATTCATCGGCCCCAGCGGTTGCGGCAAGAGCACCTTCCTGCGCTCGATCAATCGCCTGAACGATCTCATCCCCGGCTGTCGGGTCAGTGGAAGTCTGACCTTTGACGGTCAAAACATCTATCACCCGCACACTGACCTGGTGGATCTTCGTCGCCGGGTGGGACTTGTTTTTCAAAAGCCCAATCCTTTCCCTAAATCAATCTACGAAAATGTCGCATATGGCCCGCGTCTTCAGGGGATCGACAGCCATCGAAAACTCGATGAAACCGTCGAAGATTGCCTTCGTAAAGGTGCGCTCTGGGACGAAGTCAAAGACCGCCTGCATGGAAGCGCAATGTCTCTGTCCGGTGGGCAGCAACAAAGGCTCTGCATCGCCCGCGCACTCGCCACGCGGCCTGCTGTGCTGCTCATGGACGAACCTGCCAGCGCGCTGGACCCCATTGCCACCGGCAAGATCGAAGATCTGATACGCCAGCTCAAAGCGTCCTACACGATCATCATCGTCACCCACAACATGCAGCAGGCGGCGCGCGTCAGCGACCTGACTGCCTTTTTCTACCTGGGTCGACTCGTGGAATACAATCGCACAGAGCTGATGTTCACAAATCCCCAGAATAAGCAAACCGAAGATTACATCACCGGCAGGTTTGGTTAATTTCCTGTTTCGGGCTCAATAGATTCACATAAATCCTGGACAGGGGCTTGAATTTTTTGCGACTTTCAGCCGATAATAGATGGTTGGGAATGCGTAGACTATTTAATAGACATGGCTCATCATCTGATTGACCGACTCGACGACCTCAAAGACCGCATGGCGCGGTTGACTTCTTTGGTTCAACAAGCCTCAGAAATGGCTGTCCAGTCCATTCTGACGACAAACGCCACCCTTTCTCAAGCCGTAACCGATCTGGATGAACGCATTGATGAAGAGGAAGTGCAGATTGAGAAATCTGCGATCGATCTCCTGGCCCTGTATCAACCTGCTGCCGGTGATCTCCGTCTGGTTACCGTGATCATAAAAGCAAACAGCGACTTCGAACGCATCGCCGATTGCGCTGTAAATGCATCACAGCGAATCGTTCCGCTTGCCCGCGGGGATTATCATGCGCGGCGGACCTTCGCATGATGTGCAATAGCGTGCTCTCCACACTGCGCGACACTATCAAGGCGTTTAACCTCTCTGACGAAACCCTCGCCCGCCAGGTTCTTCGCGGCGACGATGTTGTTGACGCGCTCTATCACCAGATCGTCCAGGACATGCTCGCCCGCCTCGAATCAGGCGGCGGCGATGCCAACATAGAGCTGTCGAACATCATGATCGCCAAGAACCTCGAACGGATGGGTGACCACTGCACCAACATCGCTGAAGATGTCATTTACGCTCACACAGGTCGCATTATCCGCCATCTGCATGCCGTCTGATCGCTGCACGCCTGCTTTGTGAAAGCGGGTGCGGCAACTTCAATTCGATTTCTTCTTTTTCTGCAGCCTGTTCAACAGTCCACCCAGCGGGCTGTCGTTGGGATTGCCTGCATTGCCATTCAGCAGCCCGTTCGTGACCGCCTTAGTGCCGGCCTCGGCAAGCAATCGCTGAAGTGTTTGATCCATATCGACACTGGCATGATGCACGGTCCCCTTGAGTGGAACGGTGATTCGGTCGGGCAGGTATTTCAACACATTCTTATCGTGCACACCGAAGGCGCGATCGACGATTGCGGTCATCGGACCGACGCTCAGGCTCATCGGAACAAATGCCTCGTCGGCAAGCCGCACCGTGCCGTCAATGTTAATCGAGTAGGTGCCGGAGGCAAAGACAAAGTGTTCTGTCGACAAGCCCCTGGAAACAGCAACTGTTCCATCTTTTACATTCGCGACGAAACTGTCCTGCTTAAGTGCCGATGCCAATCCGCTGATGCCCTGAAAGCCGATATTCAAATCCGTAAGGGAAAGCTTCAGATCGGCCTTGCCTGTGTTTGACGCAACCGCCTGGGTCACCAGACTTCCCATAGGTAACGCGTCGCAATCAACGAACATTAATTCCATCAAGCCGCTGGCATCACTTCCGGTGAAGACCGGGTTGTTCAGGTACTTTGCCAGGAAACTGTTCGCAAACAGCGGATTAATGGTCAGCTTGCTGATCAGCAATTTATTCGCCGGCGCTGATAGCCTCGGTGGTTCCTGGGTCAAATCGATTGTCAGGTTCGAAAGATCGAGTGTTCCTCCATTGGCGACGGCTGGGGCGGCGGTATTTTGCCCGACGGGCTTATTGGCGTAGACGGTCACCAGCTTGCCGTTATCGAGCGTGAAGGGGACGATAAAATTCTGCAGATTCAGCCCGTTGTAATCAAAAGTCGCGACAGCCAGGTCGCCGTCGGCGTGCAGTGTCTTGATGGCAATTGTCGAGGGTTGATTGGCGGGATAACTTCCGGTGATGTTGAACTGCTTTTTAAACTGGCCGGTGATTTTCAGTGTCTTGTACTCATCGCCCATGATCGGCTGGATTACCGGCCATAGCTTGGCCAGATCGTAGTCCAGAGTCGGTTGAAGGTTTAAGTCCCGCGTGGTCTGAAGGTGATGCACGCTTCCATTGTTGATTGAGATATTCAAAGCGCCGCTGCTTTGCATCGCAACGCTGAGCGTGTTGATGGCAATTGATTCATCGTCGGCCGCCGCATCAAGCGCAAGATCGTTCGCGATCGCCACCTGCTTCTCGGAGAATGTAGTGCCGGTGGCGTTGTACGATTCGAAATTGGTTAATTGCAGACCACCTTTGAGGAACGTGCCGTTGTCTTTGGATGTGATGTTCTCACTCAGGCTGTAAGTCCCGCGGTAGGGATAATCGCCGGTCTTTTTTCCCTTGTAGGCAGCCAGCGTCGAACTGAGATCCGAAAGATTCCCATCGATTTTTAAACCGCCGCTGATATTCCTTTTGCCGGCGGATTCAGTGACGACGATCGGCGCGGTAAGCGACATCGTCGCAATACCGCTGGTCAGATTTGCCTTGTCGACAACGGTTGTTCCGCTGGATCGATCGGTTGCCGCATTGAAAGTAAAATTCACCGGTTGGATGGGGACCGCCCCGCTGCTTGAATTGATGGCAAGATCGTTCAAGTTCAAGTTTGCTGCAAAGCTGGTTTTGTCCTGCGCCGATGCGACCAGCGCGACCGTGCCGGTTAGTTTTCCCGAATGCAATCCACCGGCAGCCGGTTTGGAACCGGTCTGCGTCAGTACGCCTGCAATTTGATCCAACGAGCCCAGTTGCAGCGCCAATGAAATCGAACCATGCCCGGACATTCCTCCCCTGGCGGGGAGTGTTAATAAAAATTCTCCGTCGCCGTCTTTATGAATATCGATGATTTGCCCCGCATCCGTCACGCTCAGCGTCTTTACCTCGACCGAGCCATCCCCCCCGCTTCCGCGCGAGAGGTCTGCCGCGGCAACGACGCTGACCTTCAGGCCTTCACCCGCCAAAGCATTGGCCTGCTTTCCATCAGCAAACTGCCTGTTCACATACAGGTTATCAGCGTCGACATTGAATGAATTGATGTTCAGCAGATGGCCGTCATACCTGCCGGCTGACGAAATCTTTAACACACCGCTGTTTACGATGGTGCCCAACTGGCCCAGCGGCACAGCGGCAAATTCTTTTTGCAGTTTAGCCAGGTCCGCCGAAAGATAGACCAGCCTGAAATCCGCCGACGGCGTGCCGCCGAGTGTGGCGTTTGGAACTTCGGCTAACAGGTCGATTGCGGGCGCGTCGGTGTCGCCGGCCTTGAGCGTGACAACCAGATTTTTGATCTGCTGGAGTGTGCTCTTGTCGTCGCCGTTCAAATCCCCTTTCACATTCAGTTGAATCAACTTTTCGTTAACAGCCGGCCCCGTAGTCCTGGCATAGTGGACATCATGCGCGGACGCGGTCAGGGTAACTCCACCGGGCGTTTTTCCATTTGTCAGATCGACATTGAGATGAAAACCAAAGAAACCGCCAAGTGTTTTTACATCGGCAAGAAAAGGCCCGGCAGCCGACAGATCCAAGTCGGTTAAGTCTACTTTCTGGTGTACCTCTCCTGCGCCGATGTCGATTTGATTGTCCTTCACAACGGCGGCAGTACCTTCGGCGGTCAGCATGCTTTCTTTGAGTTCACCGACACGAATGCCGGCTTCCAACTGATCGGTAATCGGCTCGTTTATGTTGGGTATCTGAACGTTACCCTTCAACCGGGTGAGGTAGACTGTAGGTTTTCCAAGCTGAGCGATCGTTCCCTGGCAGTCGGTTATTGTGATGTTACCGCTGATACTGGGAAGTTTAGCAGGCGGGGCCGCTGCGCCGGGGGTGGGTGGGCCAGCCGGTGTGGACGGAGGCGTCGGCGACGGAGGGGCGGATGTGGTTTCCGCGGGACTTTGCTTCACAAGCTGTTCAAAATTCAGGCGATGTTTCTCATCGTATTTAGCGTCAAATGACAGGCCTTCACAAACAACATTGCCCAGGTCATACCTGCCCAAAGCCGCCTTCCACAAAGGGATCGGGATCGACAGCCGGTTCAGCTGCGCAATCTGTGCATTGGTACTGTCAAAAACGCGCACCCCCTGCACAAGCACCCCTGAAAACCACCCCAGCGATAGCGATGACACTTCAACATGCCCGGTGAGTTTTTCGTTCACCTTCCTCAGCGCGATGGAGAGGACCGGACCGGTGCTTAGCAGCGTCGGAGCGATCAGCGTCAAAAGGACAAGCACAACAATGAGACCGGCAATGATCTTAACAATCAGTCGGGACCTTGTTCCTTTATGCAAAGGCGATGGAGTCGGGGAAGCGGGGTCGGTCGGACCCTGAGTGGAATTAAAATCCGTGTCGGCCATCGGCGGGTGCTCCAGGTTCGATAATAGTCATGCTATTTACTCTCGAAGCGAATGAGAGGGAAGGAATAATCGGTTCGCGTTGAATTGGCAGGTCGATGCGGCGCTTTGCCGCTGTTATTGCGATCGCACCTTCTGCCCGTTAACCTCGCCCGCCGATGGACCGATACTGACCGCAGGGTGTTCTTGACTCTTGCTCGGGATATAACGCATATGGAAATGCAGCCACGAAAAAAAGCGCTCATCACCGGTATTACCGGTCAGGACGGTTCGTACCTCGCGGAACTTTTACTCGCCAAAGGATATGAAGTTCATGGCGTGATCCGCCGGAGCAGTTCGTTCAATACCGATCGCATCGAACATCTATATAAAGATCCACATGACTCTGCCGCCCGGCTCAGGTTGCATTACGGCGACCTTGTGGACGGCATCGGCATGCGGGAAATCCTTACCCGGGTTTTGCCGGATGAGATCTACAACCTGGGCGCACAGTCCCACGTGCGCGTCAGCTTCGATCAACCGGTTTATACCGTTGCATCGGATGCCCTGGGAACAATGCATTTGCTCGAAGCCATCCGCGACACCGGTAAGGCGATGAAGTTTTACCAGGCATCGAGCAGCGAAATGTACGGCAAGGTGCGCGAGACGCCGCAGACAGAAAAAACACCGTTTCATCCTCGCAGTCCTTATGCCTGCGCGAAGGTCTACAGCTTCTGGCAGACCGTGAATTACCGCGAGAGCTACAACATGTTTGCCGTGAATGGCATCCTGTTTAACCACGAATCCCCCCGCCGCGGCGAGACGTTTGTCACGCGAAAAATCACCCGGGCCGCCACGCGAATCAAGGAAGGTCTGCAGGACAAACTGTTCCTGGGCAACCTTGACGCGAAGCGAGACTGGGGCTTTGCCGGTGACTATGTTGAGGCCATGTGGTTGATGCTGCAGCAAGACAAACCGGACGATTACGTGGTTGCAACCAACGAAACCCACAGCGTGCGGGAATTCCTTGATGAAGTGTTCGGTCATCTGAAACTGGACTGGAAAAAGTACGTTCAGGTCGATCCGCGCTACTTCCGCCCCGCTGAAGTAGATCTGCTGCTGGGCGATCCTGCCAAAGCCGAGCGCGACCTTAAATGGAAGCCTAAAGTTACCTTCAAAGCGCTTGCGGAAATGATGACGATGGCGGATTGGAAGATCGCCAGGCGCGAGCGCCTGCTGGCTGATCACAAAGACTGAAACTTTCCGTTGCCATACGCGACGAACCGACACCCGACCATGACTTTCGTACCATGACCGTAAAACACACCGACAAAATTATTATCACCGGCGGTGCCGGTTTCCTGGGTCACTTTGTGATCGAGCGTCTGAGGTCCCTTGGATACAACAACCTGGTCTCACTGCGCAAGAAAGATTTCGATCTGACGCATGAAATGGAAGTCGATCGCCTGTATCAGACGCACAAACCCGACGTAATCCTGCATCTGGCGGCCGAAGTGGGCGGCATCGGCGCTAACCGGGACAATCCGGGCCGGTTTTTCTTCGCCAACATGGCCATGGGCCTGCACCTGGTGGAAGGGGCACGCAAGTTCGGCCTGAAGAAATTCCTGCAGGTGGGAACGATCTGCGCGTATCCAAATCTCACACCCGTTCCCTTTAAGGAATCCAACCTCTGGCTCGGGTATCCCGAAGTGACCAACGCGCCATACGGGATTGCTAAAAAAGCGCTGCTGGTCATGTGCCAGGCGTATCGCGAGCAATACGGTTTGCAATCGGTCTATGTGCTGCCTGTGAATTTATATGGCCCGGGTGACAATTTTCACCCCCACAGCAGCCATGTCATCCCCGCGCTGATCCGCAAGTGCGTTGAAGCGCGCGACAAAGGCGCTGAACAGATTTACGCCTGGGGCACGGGTGCCGCCAGTCGGGAATTTTTGTACGTGGAAGATTGCGCCGAAGGGATCGTTTCCTCCATGGAAAAATACGATTCGCCCGAACCGATGAACCTGGGCAGCGGTCGTGAAATCAGCATTAAGAATCTTACGGAACTGATCGCAAAATTAAGCAGTTTCAAAGGTCAGATCATCTGGGATCCGACCAAGCCCGATGGTCAGCCGCGCCGGTGCCTCGACGTGACCCGCGCTAAACAGGAAATTGGTTTTGTCGCCCAAACCTCGCTGGAAGACGGATTGGCCAAAACGATTCAATGGTTCAGCGATCAGCACGGGAATGTGACCGAGCGCGACTTCGCTGCAACAGTCAGCTGACTATTTCAGCAGCGGACCCCTAACGAGCATTGGTTTGCCGTCCAGGCGCAGCAGGGTGGGAACGATCACGATCACCTGCTCTTTGCGTTCGGTTTTGTCCGCGCGGGTTAGAAAACAGGCCCCCACGCTGGTGCGTCGGTCGGCATCGCCGCTGGGCGCGATAATCATGAAGTAATTTTCCGGCACGTCGGCCGTCAGACCCAGGTCGTAAAGGCTGTCCACATCCTGCACCGGGGACTCGAATTCATCATTCATCGCGGTAAAGCCCATGCGCACTTTCTGACTGTGCACCACCGGGCACAAAGTCACCTTAACTGCCCCTGGATCGCGCGGCGCCGGGCCGAAAGAAAGCATGAGTTGATCGGTCCCCCTGTCGTACGATCGACCTTCGAGCTGATTCGAGGCATTAAAAAAAAACAGGTCTTGCCGATCGAACTGCTTTTCCATCTGCAGCGGGAAGGTTTCGGCATGAAGTCCATCCACATGCGACGTGGAAAGCTTGTGCGGCAGATGGTCGAAAAACTGGCTGAAGAAAAGCCCCTCACTTTGCGAGACAATTCCGCACCGGACGCCATTGCGAATCAATCGATCGGAATTCGCAGTGCCGACGGCCGTTTCATCAACGCGCTTCCAGAAGTCGGAGTTGTTCGACACGCTTCCAGGTGGCATGTCCAGCATGAAAATGACCAGATGAACCATCGCGCTGGGTGTCTGCTGGGGATCGCGCGGGTCCTGTTCATTCAGCGGCTGAATAGTGAGTGTCAACGAAGATGGCCCTGTGGCCGGAGGTGGCGCGGGCTTTTTTACCTCGGTTGCTTTGCAACCGGCGAGAAAAATCGCGGCAAGTGCAATCCAGCCAGACATTTTTCCAGCGGCTGGCCCGATAGACCGGGTTGCATATCGTGATCGACGTTTGCAACCTGTCCCGTCGAGCATGCCGCGCAGAAAATGAGAGGCTCGATTCATAGTCCACCAATGACATCAATCACCCGGTCGAGTCCCAGATCCCAGTCCTCGCGTGAAATATTTACCGGGGGCGCGAGCCGAATGACGTTTTTGCTGGTCAGATTGATCACGACACTCTTGGCAAGCCCGGCTTCGACGAGTCTTTCGGGCGGTTGTTTCAGCTCGATGCCAAGCATCAAACCGCGACCGCGTACGGCTGCAAGTTTGCCGGCAATTTTCTTTTCACTCTTCAATCTCGCAATGCCGTACTCACCGAGGGCGGCGGCATGATCGGTCAGCTTCTCACGATCGATCGTTTCGAAAACCGTGCGCGATGCCGCCATGCAGATCGGGTTGCCTCCCAGGGTGCAGCCGTGTTTGCCGGGCACCAGCAACGCCGCAATTTCAGGGCGGGCAAACATTACACCAACCGGCAGTCCCCCACCCACCGCTTTGCCCAGGGTGATGATGTCGGGCATCGCCTCGGGACCGAAATGCTGATAGCCAAACCATTTTCCGGTGCGCGCACCACCGGTCCAGACTTCATCATAAATAAGGGTGACATCCCGGGCCGTGCAGAGTTTTCGAAGCTGGATCGCGTAATCGGTCGGGACCGGATGCATCCCGCCTTCTCCCTGGATTGGTTCGACGATTACGGCTGCGGTTTGATCGTCGATCGTGGCGGAAAGGCCTTCAAGGTCGCCGAGGTCGACATGGTTAAAGCCCGGGACAAGAGGCTCGAATCCCGCTTTCACCGCGGGATTTCCAGTGGCGGCGATCATGGCCATCGACCGACCGTGAAACGAGCGGTTCATCGAGACGGTCCTCCATCGCTTTGGCGATGCGTTCTGGCCGCGCAAGCGCGCCAACTTGACGGCGGCCTCGTTGGCTTCGAGCCCGCTATGGCAGAAAAAAGCCTGACCGGTAAACGCAGTTTTGTTCAACCATTCCGCCAGACCAATTTGCGGGGTAGTGTAGAACGTGTTTCCCACATGCCAGAGCTGTTTGGCCTGTTCGGTAACCGCTGCGACGAGCGCGGGATGACAATGTCCCAGGATCCCCGCGCCAAAGCCGGCAAACAGATCGAGGTATTCTTTACCGTCGCTGTCCCAGACCCGCGTGCCCTCACCGCGCGTCATAACCACAGGCAGGCGCGCGTAGTTTCCAATTAAAACTGATTTTCCCCGCTCTATGATCTGTTGGGTGTCTAACATCGTTTCCTTTCGTGTCGTCGGCAAAGATAACATGATGGGAAGTAAAAGCCGAAACCAGATATTGTCTTGATATCGACACAACCGCAGGATGGCAGCGTTATGCCGACGGCGCACATGTCCTGAATCAGCAGAAAGTATAGTTATGTCGCAAGGACTTCGATGGGGAATTTTAGGCACGGGCAACATTGCCCGACAGTTTTCAATCGGCGTCGCTGATTCAAAGCGAAGCGTGCTGCAGGCGGTTGGATCACGATCGAAAGAATCGGCACGCGCATTCGCCAGCGCGCATCAGATTACCACGGCTCATGCGAATTATGAGGAACTGTTGGCCGATCCGAATGTGGATGCGGTTTATAATTCACTGCCAAATACGCTGCACCATCGATGGACCATTGCCGCTTTAAAAGCCGGCAAGCATGTGCTGTGTGAAAAGCCATTTGCCGTGGACAGCGCTGAGGCACGCGAGATGTTTGATGTGGCCCGGCAGTGTCGTCGGGTGGTGGTTGAAGCGTTTATGTATCGCAGCCATCCGCTTATTAAAGCGGTGCAGGACACGGTCAATCGGGGTGTGATCGGAGAGGTGAAACTGATTCGCACCAGCTTTTGTTATCGCACGACCAAGATCGCCGGCAATGTTCGATTCGATCCGAAGCTCGCGGGCGGCGCTTTGATGGATGTCGGCTGCTATTGCATCAACTTCTCACGGCTGTTTGCCGGTTGTGAGCCGGTCAAAGTGCACGGTCAGGCGCATTTTCATCCCAGCGGTGTTGACGAGCTTACAACGGCCACGCTCGGGTTTTCTAACGGAATATTGGCCACTTTTGCGTGTGGTATGTCGGCGCACGCGGACAACACCGCGACGATTTGCGGGACCGAGGGATACATCGAGATTCCCGTTCCATGGAAACCACCGGCGCCGGAATGCACGTTTATCATCGCGCGGAACGCCACCTAAAATGGATGGGCCGGCAAAATCAACAGGCGTTCCCCCCCGCGAAACAGTGCGTCTTCATGTGGATGGCCAGCTGTATGGGATCGAAGCCGATGCGTTCGCCGGCTGCGTACTGGACGGAAATCCGCCGTGGATAACGGCAGAAGACACGCTGGGCAACATGGCTGTTTTGGATCGGCTTCGGGAATGCATGCGGACTTGAACCATGAAAATTTTCAGCAATACAGGCGGGGTTTTCGCTACCAATTCGTATCTTTTTATTGACGACGAATCCAGGCAGGCAGTTATTTTTGACGCCCCTAACGACACCACCGCCCCACTGCTTCAAACGGCGGTCGAGCAAGGCGCGAACGTGATTGGGCTATGGCTCACCCATGGGCATATCGATCACATTGCCGATCATGCGGTGGTGACGGAAAAGTTTCCTGGCGCAGGTATTGGTGCATCGCCTGGATGAGAAAAAGCTCCAGCATCCCAACAGCATGTATCCCCTGCCGTTCAAGACGGCGTCGCGAAATGCAGACGGGTATCTAAGCGACGGACAGATATTAACGATCGGCCAGACAGAAGTTCATGTGATCCACACGCCGGGACATTCGCCCGGGCACGTTGGTTTTTATATCCCTGCGGCGAAGGTGCTCATCGGTGGCGACCTGATTTTAATGGGAGCAGTAGGCCGAACTGATTTTGCAGATTGCAGTTTTCCGGACCTGCAGGAATCGCTCAGGCGGGTGATGAAATTGCCCGGTGATACACACCTATTACCCGGTCACGGTCATCCGGGCCTTTTGCGCGAAGAACGACTGAATAATTCATATGTACGCGATGCGTTGGGGGAAGAATAAGTCTTCGCGCATCCACAGCGCATAAAAAAACCGTCTCTTTCGAGACGGCTTTTAATTCCACCGGAAATTTTCAGCTAAAGCTTACTTGTTGCCCTTGGCTTTGAGGGTCACGGTGACTGTCTGGTCTTTGTCGTCCGCGACGGTAACCATTTCGGTACCGGTTCCCGTGCCCTTGAGGTGAGCCCGGACGGTGAAAGTTCCGTCTGGAACATTTGCCAGAGCGACGGTGCCGTCTGCTCCGGTCACGCCGGTGACGAACGGCTTGGGCTTTCCTGCTGCAGCTTGTTCGGTCGTTGCGTTGTCCGCAGCGGCCTTGTGATGCTTTTTGGCCTTACCGGGCATGATACCAACGGTTGCGCCGGCCACTGCTTTACCGGCTGAATCGACGACGGTAACGGTGACGGTCGCCTTTCCTGCTGGAGCGGTATCATCAGCCCGCAGCGTTGCCTGATGAAATCCGATCAGAAGTGTAAGGGCCGCCATTGGGGCAATCAGTTTCGTCCACCGCAACATAAGATCTCCTATTTCGTTTCCAAGTCTTGAATACGGTGGGCCAAACTCACACGAGTTTCACCCATCGGTATTTTGATTTACCAGCCGAACGCGTTGTGCGTTGACATAAAATCTAACGGGAAATAGCCAGTATTATTGCGAGGGCATTTTCGGGGGTTCGCCGCCGCGATTTTCAGGATAGGCCGACCAGCAAATCCATACCTAACATTGATATGACAAGGCATGCCGCCGTAACTCAGATCGAGCCGGCAAAATCGGGTGGCAATAGCAGAACTGGCACCTTGGTGTTTTTGATCAGTTCGACCGGTACGTTACCGGCCAGAAGGCGTGCAAAGACGTTCTTTCCGGTTAACCCTAGAACGATGAGTGTAACCTCACGCTCAGTGGCGGTATTCAATACCGCCCGGGCGATGTCATCACTGAACATCAGCAAGGTCTGAACGGTGATACCCTTTTCCTGAAGCTTCTCCCGAAGTAAGGTGATTGCGGCCTCCCCATCAGCCTGCTCCTGCTCGCGCATCTGCCCTCCGCTGGGACGGGAAACATGCACCACCAGAACCTCGGCGGAGATTCGCCTGGCGAGATCCACCAGCGGTTCGACCACTTTCTGAGCGGCCCAGGGACTACTGACAGCAATTAAGATCCGACTCATACCCATCCTTGAACAGAAGCGAACATCATAGCACGTTCGTGCCAGCAGAGCATACTTCCGTCTCGATCATACTGTCTGTGTCAAAAACTCCACGCGCTTCATCAACTGTTTCATGCGCTCCAGGGCTTTGCCACGATGACTGATGCGATGTTTTTGTTCAGGTAATAACTCCGCGCTGGTCCGGTTTAAACCCTGTACCTGAAACAGAGGATCATATCCAAACCCATTGCTGCCGACAGGGGCAAAAAGGATTTCTCCTTCCATCGTCGCTCGCGTGGTGAGAAGAATCCGACCGCTGGGATCGGCAACCGCGAGGACGCACACAAATCTTGCCGAGCGGTTGCCTGCGGAGACATTTTTCATCTGGTCGAGAAGCAGGCTGTTGTTTGCGGCGTCACCCGAACCCGCGTCGTGCATCTGGGCCCATCGGGCGCGTATGAATTCCGGGTGTTTGTCCCAGGGCGTCAACCTCCAGCCCGCTGTCATCAGCCATCGTCCAGTGACCGCTCGCTTTTGCGTATCCGGCGGCTTTTAAAATCGCGTTGGCCCGGAACGTATGCCCGGTTTCTTCGATCGCGGGAAAGGCGGGCAGATCAGTCAGACCGATCCATTCAAAATAGTCAGACCCGATCATCTCGCGGAATTCTTTAACTTTACCAGGGTTGGTGGTGGCGATAAGAAATTTCATTTGTGAATAAAAGAAACGGCAGAATTTCAGTCGCCTAATGATCGAAGATGACCCAGGTTGGGATCTTCAGTCTTACCCGGAAGCGGCGCTTGAACCTCAGCGGGCGTACCAGGATCATCGGCTGTGGTACCGGCTATCGTATCAAGCGGATCCTTGTGGGGGATCTCAAACAGGAACGATTTCTCTGCCACAACCTGCTGCTGAGTCACCGGATCGATGGTGACTTTGGTCTGCGAGTTGGTCGCATGTTCTTTCCACTTCATCATCGCCTGGGTCAGGGTCGGATCCTGAATGTCGACATGGTCGGAAATTGACTTGATTCCCTCTTTCGCCAGGGGCACGCTGATTGAAGGAGCAAGAGGCTGAGGCGTCACAACCAGCGGCTGATTGGAGTCGGTATTTTGTTGTTCTGATGAAACACGAATTGCAGCCTCTGCGGGCCAGCAGCCGATGCAAACCGAGCTGATCGTTGCACCGTGGTAATAGTATGCTTCGATGCCATGGCTGCGCATCTCGCGAACAGTATCAACTGCATCCTGCTTGCGCGTCGCAAGTGTGAAACTGGCAACTTCGATCGACCACATTCCTTTGACACGCGTGATATCCCAGGCTGGATTGGCCTGGGGATCGGGGGCATCAATGCCGAACGGCAAAGCCTCTGAAAAAAGGCGATTCCCCTGCGAATCGGTCATCGCCCGGATTGCGTTCAGATCATCAATCGCTCGCTGCCCTTCAGCGCCATCGGCAGGATCGCGCGGATCGATGCCGCGGTAGAAACCATAATACAGTGTGCTGTGATCTGAAGCGTGGACGACGTACCACTTCTTCATGCTTGTCGAATCGAAAAGCGCTTGTTGAACCTGCCGGGATACCTGAACGTGCGAATCACCCTGGTAGGTGCGGCAGAAAATGGTGAACTGTGCGTCTTTCGGCACATCGGGCATCCCTTCGGTGGGCAGGCCTGTCTTGCCTGTGACGACCTCGGGAGCGAATTTAGTTTTAGAATCCGCGGCGGGTCTGGCCGAATCACAGGAGAACGATCCCGCGCCGAGCAAGACCGCAGCGGCGAGCCTGAGAAGTTTGTGCTCTGAGACGTTCATACAGGCAATATAGCATTTTCACCCGTCTTATTTAAGACCACTGCCGCTTTGGCAAAATCAAATGCCGCTTGTAATGGCAAGTCTTACGCGTTGGGGATCGCGCGACGTCTTGCTTCGCGCAAACTGTGGCCTGCTTGGGTGAACGAAGCATTCAGATGGTTTGCGGACAGTGTATCCAACCGATCATCGATAACCGCGCACGCACGGAGTCCGTCAAATGGAGCAAGCCGCGTGGTCAGTTGTTCCTGTCGATACATTGACGGTAGATACGTCGCGTCGTGGATGTTGGATGCCAGCGATTCGGCGGTCAGATCGTAGAGGCATTCAGAGTGAAGCGCGATGGGAAGGAGATCCGGATAGACGCCCGTGCGTGGAAGAACGGGGCGACAGCCAAGCGACAGGGCGCGTACCGCGTTTTCGTCGAAGGGGGTCGTAAGTTTTGTGCTGACAAAAGCGCCGGCGGAGAGCAATGCGCGTAACTGGGCGGACGTATTGCTTTCAGAGATGACCTGCCGAGGCATGCAGGACGTCAACTGCTTTACCGGCCCGCTGACGAGCAGCTGGAGCGCGCGTTTCCTGACACTGAGAATTTCCAAGGCGCTGTTTAACAGCCCCATATGTGCGTCGCGTGTCTCCACGAAAATAGAATTGGGGTCACGCTGCAGTGTTGAAGTATCCAGCGTTTCATAGAAAAATCCGGTGTCCACGGGAGGGGGAACCAGGTGCATCTTGGCGATCAGACTGTCCAGAGGATTCGGGCTTTGCAACTCGCGATGAAGAGAGATGAGCCCCTTGATTCCCTCAAGAAATGTGGCGGCATGGTTCTTGGAGTTAAACCAGATCTCCGTTGCAGCGGTCGAGCTGGTCAGGTTGGTGAGGTCCATCGGTTGTTGATTGACCGCCTGGGTGAGGTCGGGAAGTTGATTATTATGGAAATAAACGACTGATGGGATATCGCGTATCGTCGGGCAAAGGCGGTTCAGGTCCGCGAGGTTCAGAGCGTCACAGGTGAATAAAACGTCGATGGGCCCCGCCGCTCTACGGGCCAACTGCTCGGCAAACCAGTGGGCTGAGGCGGCAAGGCGGCGTTCCATGCGTCGGGGTGGCAAGGTCAGCAGTGTCCAACGATGGCGGCTGCACCGCACCAGTGTTTCGAGCATGTTACGCCGAACACCCCCGAAGTACGGTTCGAGCGCAAGAATATCCAGTTGCCGTGCCATGATTGCCTCGCGCGGACGATCCGGGTCCCAATGCAGAATTCGACGTGGACGCTGAAGGCTGACCGACCTCCGACCAGCGATTCACCTTAAGTAAAGTCGCCGAGGGTATTATCGCGTATGTCCGGTGCCGTACAAACGGAAAATCTTTGGTGTTTGTTCGCCTGGAACAAAATCGAGCTTGCGGGTGATTTAACCGAGCCTGCGACCGTGCAACAGGCAAGACGCAACTGCGTTTGGATACGAGCCGCTATTTATCACTCACAGGGGGAGTCGGTTGAGTGGCGGCCTCAGTTGTTGCCGGAGCATCGTCACCGGCTACAAACGGTGTGCATTTCTGGTATCTCGCCAGGCGTTTTTGGATACCCTGAGCGACTTGAGGTAGATGCGCGGCGTTGGCCTGGGCAACGGCTTGCTGGGCGATGGTGGTAGCTTCATCCCATTCGCCGATGCGTGCCAGGCAGGCAGCGTAAGCATCCAACGGGGCGGCTTGCTGATACTTAGTCTGCTCGCAGGCGTCTTTCGCGAGGGCAACCATCGGTTGAATGTCCGCAACCGTAGCCTGTGGCCGGGTGGCGGTAAGCCAGGCAAGTTCGGTTTCCCAGTCGGGATTTTTCGCACCGTTATTGATGGCAGCATGATAGTGCTGTACCGCTCCCACAAGATCGCCTTGAACGCGCAGTGCATCCGCCAGAGCGCCGTGGGCGGCGGCGTCTGTTGGAAGCAGCGTCAACGCTTCTTCCCACTGCTGGATTGCCTCGTCGGTTCGGTTCATCACCGCGTATTGAAATGCCAGGTGTTCGCGGGATTGAGTATCGATTGGATCAACCTGGATAGCCTTTTCGTAAGCGCCGATTGCAAGCAGATGATATTTGTTTTCCGCAGGATCATGCTGAATAGCGCGGTCGGTGGCCATCCTGCCGCACGCATTTCCCAGACTTTCCCAATAGGTCGCGGCATCGGCGTTGATTTTGATCGCTTTTACGAACTGATCACGGGCTTTCTCGGGTTGGTCCGCAGCGAGAAGCAACTCGCCGTAGGACTCAAGTGTATTGCAACTTCTCGGCGCGATCGCCAAAGCGGCGCTCGTCCATTGACAGCGCAGTGGCATGGTCTCCATTATTAAAAACGTTAGCTGCCTCCATGCTAAGGGCAAAATAATTGTCCGGCTGCATGCGATATAGGCTATGAAAAAGTGTCTGTGAGTTCTGCCACGGGGTGACATACAAACTGGAGCAAACGCACAGGCATGCGGCGATCAGTCCACCGAGCACCAGAGCGGTGATTCGATAAGCGCGTCGGTTGCAACTCAGATGATAAACGAGCCAGACGATTGCGATCGTAAGTCCAATCGAAGGCATGTAAGTAAATCGGTCCGCCCGTGCCTGCTCCCCTACCTGAACGAGACCTATGACTGGCATGAGCGTGCCCAAAAACCAGCACCATCCGACGATAAAATAAGGGTTTGCCCGCGCCGCAAAATCGCTAGTCCCGAGATAACAACCAGAACAGTTATCGACACCACCAATTGCCAGAGCGGGATGGTTTGTCGGAGCATGTCCGGATGCGGGTAGAAAATGGACAGGTGATGCGGGAAGAAATAATCACGAAGATAACACGCGTACGCGACGAGACCATTTTGTAATCGAAAACTGAAGGGTAACAGCGTCGAATTAAATGTAAGCCGATGCTTTTGCATCGCAGTATCAAGGAATGCGAGTGCGAGCAGAGGCAATTTTTCGAGCACGCGCCAGCACCACCACCGACGCGCCGGAGTACCGGAATTTCCGACAGAAGTGCGAGAAAGAGGCCAATAGTCCAGCAGCAACAAAGCCGCGGGAAGCGTGACCGACATCGGCTTGCCCAGCATAGACAAAATGTACAGCAGCACGACGATCGAATAGCGACCTGCTGTCCGGCGCACGGTATAATTCTGGTAGGCCAGCAACGCTCCAAGCCAGAAGACGCCGCACATCACGTCCTTTAATTCGGAGATCCATGCCACGGATTCCACGCGCATCGGATGCATTTCCCAGAGAAGCGCCGTGAAAAACGCCGGCCACGCGAGCCGCGTTGTTCGACGAAGAAACAGATAGAGAAGAACGCCATTGGTCGCTTGCAACGCGACATTTACAAGGTGATAGGCACCCGGATTGAGCCCAAACAGCGTCGATATGCAAAGCTGGGCAACTGTGGTCAGCGGGTGCCAGTTGCCGTTTGGAGTGGCTGTCATCGCCCATCGCAGCGCAGCGGTTGAAAGGCCCTGCTGCATGTATGTGTTGCTGAACACATACAACTGATCATCGAAGGCTACAAAGCTGTAAAAGGCGGTGCGGAAATAGAGTGCGATCGTGCAGAGCGCCAGAATGACAATGAAACTTCCGTCCCGCCGATTCAGGCGGTCCAACCCCGGACCGCTTAATGCCTCTGGCTCAACTGTGCCAATCATCACGCCCTCGGGTTCACATCCGCTCACACACTCAACGTCAGTTGCTCGAGCAGAAACGATTTTACCCGATCCAGGGACATCCGCTCCTGTTTCATCGAATCACGCTCGCGGAGGGTAACGGTCTGATCCACAAGGGTCTGACCGTCAATCGTGATGCAATACGGCGTCCCGATTTCATCCATGCGCGCGTAACGCTTTCCGATGGCCTGCTTGGGGTCATATTCGCAGGTGAAATGCCGGCGGAGAGCCAAGTAAAGCTTCTCCGCGACCTCGGGCATCCCTTCTTTGTTGACCAGCGGAAAAATGCCCAGTTTGATCGGGGCAAACTGCGGTTTAAACTTCATATACAATTTACTGGGCCGAGTTTCGTCTGGTGTGAATGCTTCGCAGAGCAGTACCAGTACAGCGCGTGTTAAACCACTGGCCGGTTCGATGACATTAGGAATGTATCGGCTGCTGCGCCTTGACCTGATCGTCGGCCAACCCTTCTGCCTTGAGTCGCAGTTGCAGATCCTGGTCGAAGTAATCTAGTTTCTGGCCGGAATGTTTCGAATGTTGGGTGAGATCATAATCGCCGCGATGGGCGACGCCTTCCAGTTCACCAAAATCCGGGGCGGTAAATGGATACAGATATTCGATATCCACTGTGGCCTTGGAGTAAAACGCCAACTCGTCGGGGTCGTGATCGCGGAAGCGTAACCGCGATGGATCCACGCCGAGCGACACCCACCACTTCATTCGCTCGGCGCGCCAGAACTGGTACCAGTTAAGCGCTTCATCCGGCGGGCAGAACCATTCCATCTCCATCTGCTCAAACTCACGCGAGCGGAAAATAAAATTGCGCGGCGTCACCTCGTTGCGGAAGCTTTTGCCCACCTGGGCAACGCCAAACGGCATCTTCACACGCGTCGTGTCGACGATATTTTTGAACTCCAGGAAGATCCCCTGTGCCGTCTCGGGCCGCAGGTAAGCCTTGTTATTCTCGTCGCGAATTGGACCTGGATAAGTATCGAGCATCAGGCTGAAGGCGGCGGTTCTGTAAGAGTGCCAGCCGTTTTGGTGTCCGGTCCGACAATTTTCGCGTACGCTTCAAGCGGGAGCGTCGTGAGGATCACTTCGCGATAATCAGCCAGGTTCCGGCGGGCATCACGCTTAATCTTTTTCTCAGCGGCATCCGGATCATCAACAAACGCGTAGCTGTTTCCCTGTCCGTCGACAGGTTCAAGCACCTTCACATGATCGGCCCGGTATCTCGACTTGGTTTCGCGGCAATCCACCATCGGGTCGTTGAAGCTCTCCACATGCCCCGAAGCTTTCCAGGTCATTGGATGCTGGATGATTGCCGAGTCTAACCCGACGATGTCGACGGGATGTCCATCCGGGCCGATGGGCGGACACTCGACCATGTTCCGCCACCACCAGTCGCGGATATTGTTTTTGAGCAGGACACCCAGAGGGCCGTAGTCCCAGAACCCGCGAATACCACCGTAGATTTCGCTGGCGGGATAGATAAAACCGCGCCGCTTACAAAGCGAAACGATCTGCTCCATGATCGGAGTGCTGGAAGTGGGGTCGGCCATGGCGGTAAGCCTTTATTGATGATTGTTATATCGCAAGAGAAGGCACTGCCCACAATGTCGGAGCGCCAAAAAAGAAACCCGAAGGTCCAAACCCCGATATCCGCTAATGCCGAAGGCAGCCTGCCTTTCGGAACGCGGCACGGGATTTCCTTCGGGTTGTTCGTTTCGGCTTCGGGGATTCGTGCCCTGCGCCTGAAATTTTACAAAAGCGTCGAGCGTCACCGGCACGCGTTCAGGCAACGACAAGTTTGGTGCCTTTGGCGCCCGCCTTGAGTGCATTTACGCGTTTTGCCAGTCGGCTTCGCTTGCGGGCGGCGGTATTCTTGTGAATCACGCCCTTGGCAGCGTTGCGATCCAGACGCCGAGCAACCACATTCAATTGATCCGCAGCTTTGCCCGCGTCATTGGATGCCAATGCACTGTTGAAACCCTTGATTTCCTGCTTGAGAAGCTCTTTACGCGAACGATTGCGGGCGTTTCGCTTGATGGTTTGGCGGACGCGTTTCTTTGCTGATAAGGAATGAGCCACGGAATCTTCTCCAAATCGTACTTTTATCCCCCGCCCTACCTAGGACGGGGAGGGGACAGTCTAGTGATGTTGCGCCTGTTGTCCAGAGATGGTTTATCGATCCAGAAAACAAATAAGCCGGTGGGCTCGGACACCGGAAACTGTTCCAGGCCGGGAATGCTTCCCTATTACGGGGCGGTCGTGGCGACTTCGTGCTTGGCTTTCGTGTCGAGTCGCGGATCGAACCGGTCGTCGATTTGGCGAATTAATGAAAAGTCCTTCTTATAGTCCACCGGCATGAAATGCATCGGTTTGTCATTTTCGTCGGTTGGCACAGGCCGATACGACAAAATCGCAAGCCGGAGCTTTTCAGCCAGATCCGGTTTCAAGTTATAGAAATATCCAATCGTCGTTCGGGGAAAAACGTCGGATTGATAGATCACCTTATAGGCGGCCTTCGTAACGGTTCCTTTATCCAGAAGCGAATTGAGCTTGTCATCGGATACAGCTGCCGCTTCGTACGTGCCATCGGCAACACCCTTAATCGACTGCTTCTGCCCCAGTGACCATGACAGTAGATAATCCACATTGGGCCGAAGGGATTGATTCTGCAGCAGGAGCACGATCGCCGCGCGGTAACCAACAACCGAAAGTGGTCCTGTGCAAGTGAGCGTGTGTCCTTTCAAATCATAAGGAGAAGCGATCGTGCTCTTGGCGGGCACGATCAAATCAAGGCGATTGCCCGCCGCTCCGGTCTCGTCCCCCAACACCGCCACAGGATGGTAGCCGCAATTATTGACGAGAAACGGCGCGTCAGCGGCATGCAGAGCCATAATCGTGATCTGGCCGGCCTTGATCTTGTCGATCTGCGACGGGCCGTTCTCAACAACAGTATCGGTTACTGGGCGGCCCAATTCGCTGGACAGGTGCTTGTCGAAATCTTCCCACGAAATCGACGCACTGTCCGGATCGGAAGAAGCCAGGTGGCCCAGAATCAGCGTGGTCGGATCCATCAGTTTGGACGCATCGTCGGGTGCATCAGCAAGCAGCGTGTGATTGTCGTCTCGAAATTTAGATGCAAGGCGTTTTGGGCTGGCATCAATAAGGCCCGTGGCGCGTACGGAAGCCGCGTCGCTTTGCTGGCGGCTTTCGTCTGCCTTGCGGTTTTGCCACAAAGCGTTGCCGGTAACCCCGATCGCGGCCATCAAACAAAGAAACATGGCCAGTCGTGCTATCATCATCAGTTGCCTCGTAAAACCTTTGACGCACTCCAGATTCGCCGGCTCCACCAAACGAAGTTTCGACTTGCAGACTCTGCCGTGTGCGAACCATGAAGATT
The DNA here is from genome assembly GCA_963792535.1 of uncultured Phycisphaerales bacterium. Taxonomy (GTDB): domain Bacteria; phylum Planctomycetota; class Phycisphaerae; order Tepidisphaerales; family Tepidisphaeraceae; genus CBDAQA01. The sequence continues at coordinate 519,733 of CAWBWQ010000001.1, read as the reverse complement.
CGGCGACATTCAATTATTTTGAATGAAGTTTGTATTAATATCAGGTTTAGAAAGGCAAGTTTATCGACGGCTTATTCCGGCTCGCCTTTGCTCATGTCATAGACCCAGGTTTGGATGGCAGGTGTCCATTCCACGATCTCTTCAGGGCGGAAAAACAAAGCGATCTCTTTTTGAGACGCTTCAACTGAATCCGATCCATGGATCAGATTGAAGGCATTACTAACGCCAAAATCACCGCGTATTGTTCCAGGTGCAGCTTTTGAGCCAAATGTAGCCCCCATTAAACTGCGGGCGATCACCACTGCGTCTTTGCCCTCCAAGGCCACCACCACCACAGGCGAACTGGTCATGAAAGAAACCAAACCGCCGTAGAACGGGCGGGCTTTATGGGCCTCGTAATGCTTTTCAGCGGTCGCCAGCGGTATTTTCATGAATTTCATACCCGCGATGTGCAATCCTTTTTTCTCAAACCGGCCGAGGATTTCACCGCAGAGGCCCCGCTGCACAGCGTCGGGCTTAAAGATAATTAACGTACGTTCCATATTCGTTTGCTCCTGTGATGCGTTTATAGAGCAAATTGTATAGCAATAAAAGACCGTAGCCTCAGAGGCTTCACGTCGCCGCGGTCTTTTTCGGCAGTTCAACTTGCGTTAAAACGGGCAGGGTTAATCTATCGGCTCGATTCGCGACAATCCCTTTAAGGTTGCCTCATTCACGGTGCTGAACGTCCAGTGTCCTTTCCAATCGCGATGAAGCACATCTGACAAAGTTCCGGTAAGTCCGCCGCTTACAAGCACGTCAGAATGAATGCGTGTCCCCGTCGCCCGTAGCAGCGGCAAGCGGGCCGCGCTGGAAACGGCCATCGCCTCTACCACCGCGCTGAGCATTTCGTCTCGCGTCGTTGCCAGTGTCAGCTCGGAAAACGCCGCCGTTTTCTGATCCAGCGACGTCCGATCGCCAGCGAGATACGGCTCAAATCGTACCGATGATTTCAGCGGTTTCTTCGCGAGTTGCGCACGAGTGCGTAAAATCGATCCTGCGATAAATCAGCAAACAATTCCCGATTTGCCCATGCGATGCCGACCCCGCCGCCGCGATGGTGCTCACCTGCATCCAGGCCCGACCAATTCCCACCGCGCGAGTCAAAAGCTTATCGTTTGGCCTGGGATGTTCGGTACATAGCGCCAACACATCAGTAGACCCGCAGACATTTAACATCTGTCCCGCCCGCGTGCCCCGCAATAAAAGCGCGCTGCTGGTGTCAAGTATTCCTGTCAGTACAGGTGTCCCCTGTGTCAAACCAAACCGTCGGGCAGCAGCAACGCTTACCGTTCCAGCGATCTGGTTTCCATCCAAAATCTCGGGCAGAAGTCGCCGGTCGGCGCTGATCGCATCGCATAATTCTTCATTCCAACCTTTCAACGTCAGCGTGGAATAGACGCCCATGAAAGAAGCGTTGGATGGATCCGTCACGCGCGCTCCGGTGAGCGTGCGATGAAGAAATGTCGTGAGATGCCCCACGAGATCGGCCTTGCGCAGCAGCGACGGTTCATGCCTGGCGAACCACCCCCAGGTGGTGGAGCTGATTCCGCCGGGAAACGGTCGATTGCCAGCCAGCTTAAGATGCCGGGCCTTCCCAATACGTTTCTCGATGTCGCTGGCGATTTCAACGCTGCGCCGATCCTGATGCGTAATGATCGGCGTGAGCGCGCGCCCTTTTTTGTCCATCGCAACCCATGACGGCCCCATCGCGTCGAGTGCAATATGGCTCACCTTCTTCGCCCGCGGTCCCAACTGGTCGATGGCATCGCGTAACGCCAAAAAAATCGAATTCGGATTTATCTCGGCGCGAATGCCATCAAAATGGGTTCTATAGCGGCCGTGTACGATCTTCCCGACCACTCCGCTTGAACCAAGCAATGCGGCCTTGACGCTTGAAGACCCGAAATCAAAGCCGAGTGCTGTCATTCATCAACCAGTTTTTGATCCGCTGGATCCATTCAGTACACGATGAAATCCCGGGAATCTGTTCCACCCGTTCCGACTAGAAACTTGACGGGTTTTCCGCACCGAGGACACCGGCCCTGATACGATTTTTCATCCGCTGCTCGGTAGATGCGCTGATAGACGTTGCAGCAGGCGAATTGCACACGCAAATACGGTCGTGGCTTGCTCGGTTGGGGATTGCTCGGTTCTGAAATGTCCATTACTTACGATTCGCTTCTTCGTATCTCGACCAGATCAGCGGCCCCACATGCTGAATCACCACCTTCGCATGCGACAGCATGAGATCCGTCTCCGCCTGAAGCGTTTCACGCAGCGCGGGATTTTCCACGCTGCCCAGGTTGACCCGAACGTTGTACGTGGCCGCGCGGGCTGTGGCCATCGCTAAATCCGCACAAACTGCAAGGTCTGAGAGCAACCAGGGATTCACGATCTCCACAATCTGATCGCAGAGATTCAAGACAGCCAATGCCGTTGCCCCCACTGCCTGGGGACACCGGATGCACGCGAGCACCACGAGCGGCAGCCGCTCGATCCGTTCCGATGAATCCGTGGGCAGTTTGCTCACCGCTTTCATTTCGGTGTATGCCTCCTGATCTTCCACCATTAATCGAAGCAGCACTTCACGCGCCTGCTGTAGTTCATGTGCTGCGAGTTTCAGTTCGTTATCAAACGGCAACAAATCTTTTTTACCGATGCTGTAGCTGATGACCATCTCCCCCATCGCCGACGCCAGGGCCCCGGCCAGCGCCGCCACGCTTCCTCCACCGGGCGTGGGCTGCTTGATCGAGGTGGCGGATAAGAAAGTTTCGATGCTCGTTGTGCGATCGTACATAGGTGTCATCTGTTGTCGGTTTTTGGTTGCCCGTTGTAAAGAGAGGTCTCAATACTGCAGCGCTGGTAAGTGCCGTGTCCGCCACTATATTCCGTGACATGTCGGAACTATTTGTCGATCGACTGATGACTGCCATCGAGGAAAAAGGCTCACCGATCTGCGTGGGTATCGACCCGATCTACGAGCAGTTGCCGGCCGCTGTCGCCGGGCCGGTTATCGAGCGCGACTCCAACGACGCCGAAGCGGCTATTGATGCGATCTTTGCCTTTACAACCACCCTTTTGAAGACAGTCGCGCCGCACGTTCCGGTTGTAAAATTCCAGTCGGCGTATTTTGAAAAATATCTCTGGGAAGGCGTGGAGATGTATTACAGCCTGGTCCAGGAAGCCAAGGACCTGGGCCTGCTGGTCATTGGTGATGTGAAGCGTGGCGACATCGGTTCCACAAGCACCGCGTACGCCGCCGCCCATCTCGCGGATGCTCCTTTTCCCGATACTGAGATGGTCATGCCCGACGCGATAACGATCAATCCCATGCTGGGGCTCGATGCAATTGAGCCGTTTGTGAAAGTGGCGCGACGATGAAGGCAAAGGGCTGTTTGTGCTGGTGCGGACGAGCAATCCCGGCTCGGCTGATTTTCAAGATGTTAAACTCATCGACGGTCGCACCTGGTCGGAACTGGTTGCCGATAAACTTGCCCCTGTTGCGGAGGACCCGTCGCTAATTGGATCCCATGGTTTCAGCAATCTCGGCGCGGTGGTCGGCGCCACTCAGACGCATATGATGCAAAGCCTTCGAAAACGCCTGCCGAAATCGATCTTCTTACTCCCCGGTTACGGTACGCAAGGGGCCACCGGAGAAATGACCCGGGCTGCTTTTGTCAACGGTCAAGGCGCGATTGTCTCCGCCAGCAGAAGCATTCTGTATGCGCATCGCGATGCCAAATATTCCGGTATGAACGACTGGTCTCAAGCTGTGCTGCAAGCGACATTAGATATGAAGGCGGATCTAGCAAATCGCGCTGGATGAATGCTTTTCCCGCTTCTACATACCTCCCCGCTGATCCTGAATAATTTTCTTCGCGTCGGCGGCGGATCGAAATTCAGTGCTGCCATCACTGAATAAAAGATTCATCCCGCTGCCGCCGTGCGCCGCATCTTTTTCAAACATAATCAGTTGGCGGGACGCTGTCGCATCCGACAGATTCAGCCCTTTTCCAATGTAGACATAGTCTGAATTGTCATTAATCCAATTGGCTTTATCCGCCTTGAGCATCGCGTCAAAGTTCGGGGGCAGTTTCGTCAAAGCAGAGGGGCAGAGCACCAGGGTTGCTGAGAGATCCTGGCTGGTTATCAGTGTACCCAGATCGGGCGGGAGTTGGTCGTGATTGTCTTTGCTATAAAGCATCATCGCCACGCCTAATTGGCGTTCGTTCGAAGCGCACTGCGTGCGGCGCACCCGCTCTCGCTCAGCCATGATTGCCGGCCTGGCAATAGAGCCGATTGCTGAAGCGGTCGTAGTGGCCGCAAGCATTTCCTGCGAATCACCCATCAGCAGCGCGCATCCTGGAAATGGAGTAACAGACCGCGAATGGATCCCTTCGGCGTCGGCCCAGGTTACAGACACGATGGGTGATAGATGCGGCTTTATCTCGCCAAGCGACGGGAACTCAATTGCGGGCAAATCGATGTCAAATTGTTTCAATGTCTTTTGCAACTGCTTCTGTTCTTCGGGAAACTTTTCGTAAGCATCTGCTGCCGTGCTGGAGACATCCGAGTAGAAAAAAGATCCGCCGTCACCCGGCGCGAGCCCGTTCATCGCCGACTTGAAAACATCGCTATGAAGAATATCCCTGCCGGCTGAAACGTCGGGGATATTTGCGGCTGCTACGACGGCATCCGGTGACAGTCCCACGTATAGCACTTTATTTTTTACCGCAAACGTGGGCGCTGCGACCTTGGTCACCGCGCTGGTGATGTCTACGCCGCGCACTGTTTTTTGATCGATATCCACCACAGATGATCGATCGGGGCCTGACAACTGCGAGTTGGCCAGGTTGATGATTCCAAAGGCAGCGCTGACGAGTGAATCCGATGCGCCGTCGGCATCATTAGGATGATTCATCACCACCAACCCGTGCGAATCGCGACTGGTATAAGTCACCCATTGCGACCCTAACGGCGCGAGAATTTGCCGTCGCAAGTTTCGCCCTAAGGCGATGGATGCAAGCCCTGTCGCCTGATGAAATATTTTGTCCGACTGAGGATCGAACGACATGACGGCGGCAATCGTGTCGAAGAACAGGGCAGCATCAAAGTTATGCACGCATACTGAATCCGCCGTCGCGGGTATTCTCGCGAGGAACGCTGGATCGAGCGCTTTGGGCTCCATGACCGCCAGCAAACCTTTACGCGGACCTGGCGCTTTCAGCAGGCTTGCCGTTGCCCAACGCTGCCCATCAAACCCGGCTGTCATTGTAAAGGTCTTCAGGTCCGAAATACCCAGCGCATCACGAACCTTCGGCCACTGTGCGCCAGCCTTTTTAATACGGTCGGCAATTTGATTCACTCGATCCAGAATTACCTTTGCATCAACATAGACGGCAATTGCCGGCGACGCCTGTAGAGGCGTCATGTTCGCAACAAAATCCGGTGCGTCGGCGAGTTGTGGACCCACGATCGCTGCCTGCGAATTAATCGCTTCGACCAGGACCAGGGAATCCTGCCGACTCACCTTTAACTCCGCGAATGCCCTTCAACACGTTCAACAGATCCGCAGCCAACTGATCGGCATCGTCCCCGGCATCACAGATCAGGCCGTCATCGCCATCGGGCTCGCCGTTGGATTTGATAGAGAGATGAGCGACATATATCGCTGTCGGATACTGCCAGAGTTTTGGAAATATTTTCTGCAAATGGACAATGTCTTTATTGTCGATTGGCCCACCGGCGAGCCTCTCCCAGACCTGTGGCAGGTACTGCTGCGCAAGCGCGGGCAGGTTCGAATGACTGACAAACGCGCTCATGTCTGAAGCTGCATAAGCAGCGCTCTGGGAACCAGCACCGGCCCATCCGATATACAGAACCGCATCGCCCGGAACCTTGTCAGCCAGCGGATACCCGGCCCGGCACTCCGCCGCCATGACCAAGGCAAATAAAACAAATAAACATCGACCCGGCGCATCGGTAAACGGTATTCGCATCTGCATGGCAGGCTCCCTTGAATCAGAACGATCGCAAAAGAGTATGCCAGCCAGACCGACCCCCGGCAACGGTGTGGAGACCGAGCGCTGGACGAGACCTACAATCCACGCATGGTGATTCTTTCCGTTTTGTTTTTGCTGCTGCCCGGCCTTGGATTCTTATTTTTCGTTGTGATGATGTTGATCGTGCGCGGGCTGCGCGGAAACCAAAAACAGTCGGACCGTTAAACGGCTTCCCCTCGTCCTGGCGCGGACTCAGGGAACGATGGTGTTGTTGTCACTCCTGATCATGCCGCGGCGTTTGGCGAAATCTGCTTGCGAGCTTCTGCGATCGCTATTCGGTCCCGGCCAGCACCCTTGGCCTGATAGAGCGCTTTGTCGGCAGCGGCGATCAATTGGTCGGAACTGACGCAGCCACTTTCACGGATCGATCCAATTCCAACTGACATCTTCACGCCCGACGGGGAGTTGAGGATTGCTGCGCTGGCGGCGAAATATTCTTCGCGAATGCGCTGCACCACACCCGCGGCTTCGGCCGTTTGCGCTTTGGGCAGCAGCAGAATGAATTCATCTCCGCCGTAGCGTGCCGCCACGTCCATGCGCCGCAGGTTGGAGGTTATGACCTTGCCCGCCGCGACCAGCAGTTGATCGCCCAGTTGGTGACCGTGAGCATCGTTCAACTGCTTGTATCCGTCCAGGTCGATCATGACGCACGCCAGATCACTGTCAAAACGCTGGGCTTCGCTGAATAGTTGATCCAGCACGCGATTAAAATGTCGCCGGTTATACAGGCCGGTTAAGGGATCGGTAGAGGCCATCTGCTCCATACGCTGCAGTGATTCCTGCAATTGACCGTTCTTAAACTGCAGTTCGATCATGGCTTTTTCAACCTGCAGGCGCAGCAATTCATTCTCTGTTTTTACCTTGGCCATCGTCAGATTTTTTTCCACTACGAGGGGAATGGTGAACAGATAATCGCCGAGCTTAACGACATAATCGGTCGCTCCGCGACGAATGGCCTCGACGGCGATCTGACCGACATTTTCACCGGTGACCATGATGACCGGGGTGTTTGACTTCTGGCGGATATCATCAAGCAGGTCCATGCCGCAGCCGTCGGAAAGATTGTAATCGGTCAGAATCAGGCTGAAGGCGTTGGGATCCTGCGCCTGGCCGCCGAGCGACTTTCAACTGCAACAACGGTTCCCTTGCCAAAATGGTCTTCTAAAGTCTCGCGAATCAAATCGCGCTGGTCAGCGTCGTCCTCGACGATCAGCAGTTTCAGTTGTTCCACAACAGGCCCACTTTCTCGCACTTTTCCAAGCGACAATCCCGGAACTTTCACGGTCTTGTGATCATGTACAATACGATCCACAGCATCGCCAAACGGAAACCTTCGGCGACGGTTAGCGCCTGCAGGCTTCGCGGGGCAGGTGATGCTCCGGATACTGATGTACGGTCAGCCAATAGTTCGCGCTGTCGATCACAGTCCGTAAAAACTGTTCGGCGTTCGCGGGTTTTATCGTATAGCTGTTCGCGCCGGCGGCAGCGGCATTGCGAAGGTGTTCCTCATCGCTGACTCCCGTCATCATCACTACCGTAATGTTGCGGAGTTCAGGGTCGGCTTTAATCTGTTTCAGGAGTTCGATGCCGTTGATGCCCGGCATTTCAATGTCGAGATAAATCAGGCCCGGGCGCGGCGCGTTGGCGTAGGTCGATTCCCGCTTGAGGAATTTCAAAGCCTCCTCGGCGGTGCCCACTTCGTACACGCTGTTGCGGACCTTGCTGTCGGCTATGGCGTCCTTGACCAGCATCCTGCAATCCGGATCGTCGTCGACCAGCAAAATCGTGATCGGATCCTCGGGCAGATTCTGGCCCTTGTCCACATCTTTCCCCAGTGTTGCAATCATTGAACTAACCCTGCTTTCTGAACAAACACGCTAAGCGGCCATGGCCTTCGGTGGTGTTGCCAGCGCCACAGCTGTGTTTGATGAATCACCCACGTATTTCCCGTTGATCGTGAAGAAGAAGGTGCTGCCTTCTCCAATTTTGCTTTCAACCCAGATTGAGCCGCTATACATCTCGATAATGCTTTTGACGCTGGATAAACCAACGCCTTTGCCAGGCACTTTCTGAACCGCCACCCCGCGGCCGCGGCGGAAGATGTGGAACACCTTGTCGACATCATCAGGCTCGATGCCGATACCGGTGTCGCGCACATAAAACCGGGTTTCGTCCGCGCCCGGAATGGCGCCGACGTGAATTTCGCGGACCGCGCGATCTTCGCCCATATACTTGATGGCGTTATCGATCAGGTTCTGAAACACCTGCCGAATTCTCGCCCGCTCGGCTGTGAGATGCGGCAGCGGTGAATCGAGAATCACACTGATCTGCTTGCTGCGCAGGTCTTCTTCGAGAACACCTTCGAGGTCTTTTACGATCGACTCGGTGTCGACCTTTTCCATCGTCTGGCGGCGTGTCTTAATGCGCGAGAGTTCGAGTAACTCGGAAATAAGATCCGTCTCCACCTGCACGTTTTTCTGGATGCGTTCCAGGCGGTGGATGATGTCTTCGTTGAACTTGTCCCTGTGCTTCACAAGAAGCATGGCAGCCATGCCGGCGATGTTCCGCAGCGGCGCATTGAGATCGTGCGAGATCGCGCGAAGGAAATCTTCCTTCTCGTCGATTTCACTGGTCAATCGTCGATTTGCGGTTTCGAGTTGGGCGGTACGCTGAAGCACCTTTTCTTCCAAGGCGCTGTTGGCGTCAGAAAGTTTTTGATTGGATACACCGAGCTGTTCGTTGGCGTCGGCAAGCTTGCTGTTGGTGGTCGCCAGCGCTTCACGCTGCTGGCGGATCCTGGAAATCATGTCCTGGAAAGAGTCCGCCAACTCACCGATCTGGTCATCACGATGTATTTCCACTTCGTGATCTAATCGCCCGGCACCCACGCGGCGTGTTGCTTCGACCAATTTACGGATGGGTTTGAAAATGCCGTACACAATGAGGTAAGCCACGGGAAGACTGATAAGAACCATGACAACGCCGATGCCGGCGACCAGCCAGTTAACCCAGTAAAGCTGGGCCTGTTCTTTATCCAGCGAAATACCCACAACGACAAAACCAATCGGTTTTGCATCAGGGTCGGTATCTCCTTCCTTTGCGCCGGGGGCATTGACGCTGTGCTTGGCATAGATCGGCGCGTAAACATCGACAAAATCACCGAACGATGCAGAGGATCGCGGATGCACCATGTAAAGTGATTCAGTGTCGGGATGCAGCGGGCTGACGTTGCTCCAGTTGAAATCTTCGTACCGATTAGCCAGTGCAATGGGTTGCTGTTTTCCGTCGAGAAACGCAACGAACAGAACGCTACGGGTATTGAGCAACCCGCGGCCCATTTCGTCCAGATCTTTTCGTTTGTTCGACGCAATCGACGGCTGGGCTGCAAGCGAAAGCGTATAGGCCATCATACGGGCCTGCTGCCCGATCATTTCGCTCATCTGCTCGTAACTTTGTGACGCAAATAACCAGCAACTGCTGCCCAGGGCCGCGGAGATCAACCCTAAAAATGCCAGCATCAATCGGCCTTGTAGACCAAATCCGCCTCGGCGTGGCCGCGGTTCCCGCGGTTGGGTCTCCGAAAGCGGCTCGGTCGAATCTGTCTGAGGCTGAAAGATCATGGCTATGGCGCGAGCAAGACCCCGCGAAGATCTCATCGTCGAATCCAAGCCAACAATTAATGAGTCACACGGCAATCGTCCGGAAATCGCCTTTTGTTCTGCCGACGGCCTTCAGGCAATCATCGTGTGAGCCTCTTTTATCGGAACGACACCGTCTCGATTCCCAGGAATTTGTTTGACATGCAAAACAGTGACGATTGCAATGCGGGGCGTACTTACCCAGGATTCTGCTATGAAATATTTAATCCGCCGCGTCATTTTTCTGGCGATGTTGATCGCGTGTCCCACGCCGGGCCACGCGCAGCTCGCTGGCAAATTTGATGACGGAAAATTATTAGCGGAATTCAGTGATGCTTCGGGCGGTGTCTATCCAGGAAAGCTCACGCTGAACGGGCAGACTTTTGCCGCCACAGCGCACGTGACTGACCACGGGTTTGAAGGCACATTCGCAACCGGCGCGGACACTTTCCCTTTCACTGCGATTCTTACAGGCGACACGCTGACGCTCAGCACCGGAGGGTCGACCTACAACTTAAAGCGGTTGTCGGTGGCAAAAAACCCGCTTGGAGCAGCATCGAATCCCCTGGTTGATTCAGGCAAGCAAGATCCGCTGGCGGGCTACACGACTGAGGCCTCCACCGATTTCGGCAAATCGCTTGTTACCCAGAAAGCGAACGTTAAATCGGTGCAGGCAGCACTCGAAGCAACCTTCCCCGACCTTGCGCGCTACTTTGGATCTCGACCTGAAATCGGCAAAGCCTACGAGGACGCGCGCGACCACAGTTCTGGTGGGGCTACCTTCAGTTCAACGCTCAAGGATCAAAAGATAAAAGGCGTCGTCTCCTGCAAATTAACTGCCGCCGGCGCAACCGTGGCGGTCATTTTCGACCGGGCGGATGCGGGCAAAGCAGACTGGGATAAACTGACATCGCCTCCCTCACCCGCGCAATCCGACACGCAGGCGACGGATGCGCCGAATCTGCTGGGTGCCGATGCGCGAACCTATCAATTTCCCGACGGCACTGGCACGCTGACGCTTGCCGCAGGCTGGAAAAGCGAGGCACCTTCGGCGATTAGTCCTGTTTTTATCACCGGGCCCGCCGATCAGACGATTGCCATCGGAAACATATTTAATGTGCAGACACCCGATTCGCCGCTGATGAAATTGATCGAGCACAACGAAGCGATTATGCGACAGATGGGTGGAAACCCGCCCGCCAGGGCACCGATGCTGGTGGCCGACTTTACTGATCCCGTCCAGGCGATGACGGATCTGGGACCGCAGATCAGTAAAATCAGCGAGTCTCGCGGCGGCCCGAGCGGGCACCTGGACAAAATCATTTCTCACGAGGATGCCCCCTGCGACCTAAAGGACGGAAAGGCGGCGATCATTTCCTGGGACGGAACACGCACTCTGAATGAGAGAACCCTTGAATTGCGCGGCCTGGGCACGATTCAAATGGCTCCGATCGTCGAGGGAACCTGGATGTATTGCTTTACCGGGTTCACATCGCCGCGAACGACGTTCGAACAGGACAAGCCACTCATGCTGGCTATGATTAAAAGCGAACATGTGGACGCGGAGATGGCATCGCAGCGGATGCGCGAACAACGCGACCAGCAGATGGCGATGCTCAACCAGCAGGCGGATGCGAACGCAGCGCAACTGCAACGCAACCATGACCAGTTCATGCACGACCAGGCGCAGCGATTTGCCGACGGACAGGCTCGGCACGCGGAACAAATCGCGGGCTACCAGCGGCATAATGACCAGTGGAAGGCTGACGAACTGCAAAAGTCGCGCAACGCTGCGGATTTCATTGAAACAATTAAGGGAACACGGACGATCTATGATACCCAAACCGGCGCAACTGGAACCGCTGATTTAAACTATGCCACCGGCGTGGTCGACAGCCTTAACAACGCCGCTCTGGATCCGAATCGCTTCGTGCAGATCCCGCTGCGCGACGAGATGTATCCTGTCCCCGCAAAGTGAAGGCGACCGCCATGCGCTGCGGGCCGTGTGCATGAGTGTTGCCGCATCGGTCAGATTGATGTACGAGTGATGGCTAATGCCCTCGCTCACTATTTTGTATCTGCGATGTGATTCGGTCGGAGACCATGTTCTTTCGGCGTGCATGCTCGCACCCATCAGGCGAGCGTATCCCGACGCCAGGCTGGTTGTTGTCACCCCAGATTCAGCTGCGTCTATTTACCAGCGGTGCCCGTTCGTCAATGAGATATTTGAGATCACCTTTGCGCGTTTTGGCAGCCAGGACTTTCGACAGTCGGTCGCCAGGCAACTGCAGGAGTTCAAGGCAGACATCTGTCTGAGCCCGGCTTATTCCCGGTCAGAAGTTGCGGATTTTCTGTCGGCGGCAACGCTTGCGACACAACGAATTGGCCACGCAGGCGATCTCTCCCGGGTTCGCGCCGAGCACCGTGAATCGAACAATCGTCGGTATACAAAACTCGTTCCCAGTAGCGGGTTGTGGAAGCCCGAACTCGAGCGACACGCGGACTTTCTGGCTGGTATTAACGTTCCCTTTAATCCCAATGAGATTCGGCCGACGGTTTGGACGGGCCCTGACGACGAGGACTTTGCCACAGCGGTTTTCGAGGAGCATTCGCTGGACCCCCGGCAAACGGTCGCCCTGTTTGCAGGGCGCAACATGGATTTCACAAATATCAGTTCTATGGAAAAGCGATTGCAGCCGCGTGCAGGGATAGAGACCTCCAGTTGATTGCGTTGGGTGGCGCCGAAGACTCGGCGATGAATCTCAGTAATTTAAATGATGCGGGGGTGCGTAGTGTTAATCTCTCTGGCAAAACGACCCTGCTACAAGCCGCAGCGATCCTCCGACGCTGCAGGCTGGCGGTGGGCGCGGAAACCGCACTGGCACATATCGCCTGCGCGGTGAGTACGCCGAATGTGGTGCTGCTGGGCGGAGGTCACTTCGGTCGGTTCATGCCATATTCGGCCTTGACCACCGTCGCATGCCTTCCGCTTGCGTGTTATGGGTGCGACTGGAAATGTAAATACGATCGCGTTCATTGCACCTGGGATATGGACCCGAGCGTGCTCAGTGCCGCGTTTTCGCACGCTTTGGATAACCCCGGCGGGGCCTATCCCAAGGTGTTTTGCCAGAGCGCTGAATCGTGGAATAAGACGGTGCTTTCGCTTGTGGATCCAGGAACAGCGCCATCCCTGGCGTGGCCCGGGGCCTTTGTGCAAAACGCTTCTGTCGAGGTATACCAACTGGACGCGGCGGGCATGGCAAATCGTTGCAGGTTGCCCTCGAAATGATACGCTTTCGTCTCACATGAAGAACGCACCGAAAACGATAGCGATTATTGGTGGTGGTCCTGCCGGAGCTTCACTGGCAACGTTGCTGGCCCGGCAAGGGCACAAGATTGCAATCTTTCAAATCGATAAGCGACCTCCGCTGATCGTCGGGGAGTCTTTGTTGCCCGCAGTGGTTCCGATGCTGCGGGAATTGGGAATCGAAGATGACGTGAAATCGTTCAGCACCTTTAAACCGGGTGCCACGGTTTGCCTGACGTTGAAAGAGACGATCTACGCGCCATTCAACACAGCCCTGGGCCACCTTCCGCATTACGCTTACAACACCCCGCGCGATTTATTCGACGCAGCGGTAACCAAAGCCGCTGTGAAAGCCGGCGCCAAAACATTTTCTTTCACCGCAAAACTGGAAAAAGGAGAGATACCCGGCAGCGTTCGGCTGGCCCAGGAGACACTGGATAAAACCGAAGGATTCCTCGATCGCCATCCTGACTTAGTAGTTGATGCAACGGGGCGTGCGAGAACTATCTCCAGGCTGCTGGACATTCCGCTGCGAAAAGGAGGCCGGGAGGATGTGGCTCTTTTTGCGCATCTCGATAAATCCGAACTGATCCACGAGGGACACATCCATCTGAATCCGCTGACTCGCGGCTGGTCGTGGCGCATTCCGCTTCCGGGGCGTGTCTCACTGGGGGTGGTGATCAAGCCGGAGCACTTAGTTCGCTACGGTGAAACAATCGAAGAGCAGTATGACAACTACCTGGCCGATGAACCAAGCCTGAAAGTTTACACCGCCGGGGCGAAGCGTTTGACACCCGTGGTTAAGTACAACAATTATCAGATTGTACTCGAAAAACTTCACGGGCCCGGCTGGACCTGTGTGGGAGATGCTGCCGGATTTATCGACCCGGTTCTTTCGACTGGCTTGTACCTCGGCATGAAGGATGCTTTTCGGCTGTCCAAGGCAATCGAGGCCGACACAGCGGAATCCATGCAGCAATATGAGGATTCCCGGCAAGAGGAAATCCGCCGCTGGCAGAAAATAATCGGCACGTGGTACGATGGCAGGTTGAACAACCTTTACCGGGCGGGGATGCGCTTTCGTGGGATCCCCCTGTGTGGTTCAATCGAACGGCGCGTGCAGCGTCGGTTGGCCAAACTATTCAGCGGTGGTGCGGTCGAAAAGCTCAGGCATGTGAAAATTTACGACGCGCTGATGGAATTGGGCGTGGCGCTGCGGGATCCGAAGGATCTGATGATCGTCTGAATCGCGCAGGATTGAGCGTTGTCTCAACATCGCGATTTTTTTTCATATGTTCAATTCGCACCTACCCGCGCCCGCCGGGCATGTCTATTATATCGCAAATCGCGTTAAGTGAGTCTCTGGAGGTAAGTAATGCGGACCGTGACCGGACCTGACCATCCGTTTCAGCACATCAGCCGAAACGTCAACAAGATTGTTGAGCAGATGCAGAAGGGTTACTACAACTTTCGCCCTAACGATACCTGGGCTCCCAACGTGAATCTGTATGAGACCGACGATCAGTATCTGGTGTGTGTGGATCTGGCCGGTGTGGAGAAGGAAAAAATTGATCTGGAAGTTTCCAACGGTCGCTTGAGTATTCGTGGCAATCGCAGTGTGCCAAGCTACGGCGAGCCCGATTCGGTCTCCACGGAAAGGGGCAAGCTTCGCGTTCATATGATGGAGATCGATCACGGCGCGTTTTTCCGCGAGGTGGAATTGCCCGAACACGTCGCCCAGACCAGGATCGTAGCCCATTATCGCAATGGAATGCTGTGGATTGAATTACCGAAAAAATAGGAATGTCTTTTGTGAGTTGTCCATGGTCGGTTACTGATGCAACTTTCCTTGGGATAACCAACAAACAGATCACCGACACATTATGTCCGAATCGCAAATCATAGAACGCTCGCCAACCGGCACGATCATCCGCACCGGCACCAACGGTCAGCAATTGACCATTCCCAGCCTCCTGCCGATCCTGCCAATTCGCAATATCGTTGTCTTTCCCGGCACGGTCATGCCCCTGAATGTGGGACGGCAGAAATCCAAGAATCTGCTCGATGAAGTCATGCCCGGTGAGAAAGTGATCGGGGTCGTTACGCAGAGAAATGCCGAGACCGAAGATCCGCAATTCGAGGATCTGCACACCACCGGTGTTGCCTGCATGATCCTTAAACTGTTCAAGCTGCCCGATGGCAATCAGTCGATTATTGTGCACGGATTAACGCGGTTTCGGCTGAATAATCTCACGCAAACCGATCCATTCGCGATGGGACATGTGGATGTTCTGGAAGACATGGTGGAATCCGGTCCGGGTCTCGATGCCCTGATCGCTTCGGTCCGCCAGCAGGCAAACCGCGTGATCGAACTCTCTCCCAACACGCCTGACGAGGCAGCCCAGGTGCTGGCGAGCATCACCCAGCCTTCGGCTCTTGCCGATTTCCTCGCCGCCAACTTGCAGGCCGAGAGTCCGGAAAAGCAGCGCATGCTCGAAGAAATGGATGTTGAGCGCCGCCTCCGCCTGATCGCGGCCCGGCTGGCAACGCAGTTGGACGTTCTGGAACTGCAGAACAAGATCCAGTCGCAGGTGAAGGAAAACATCGACAAAAGCCAGCGCCGTTACTATCTGCAGGAACAGCTCAAGGCCATCCGCAAGGAACTCGGCGACGCCGAAGGCGGCAGTGGCGCCGGCAGCGAGGTCGATCAGCTGCGCGCGAAATTAGATGCCGCCAAGCTGCCCGTGAACGTGATGAAAGAAGCAACCCGGGAACTGACACGCCTGGATTCGATTCCCAGCGCAAGCCCTGAATACGGTGTCATTCGCACCTGGTTGCAAATTGTCGGTGAGTTGCCCTGGGCAGTATCAACGGCTGATAAGCTGGATCTCACCGAAGCAAGAAAACTCCTGGACCGGGATCACTTTGATCTGGATAAGGTCAAGCGCCGGATCGTGGAATATCTGGCAGTGATGAAACTGAAGCGCGATATCGCCGTGAAAGCCTCGCTGGCGAAAAAAGTGCTGGAGGATAAGGCAATCGCTGCCGCTGCCTTAGCAGCTTCATCGGCGGCCGCGGCGGATCCGGTGGTTTTGTCCGATGTGCTACCTGCGCCGGATAAGGCAGTCGATGGAAACCTTGGTGAGGAAAACATAAGCGGGGCAGGCGCAATCCTGTGCTTCGTGGGTCCACCGGGCGTGGGAAAAACCTCCTTGGGCAAGAGCATTGCTGAAGCCATGGGGCGAAACTTTATTCGCGTCGCTCTCGGCGGTGTTCGCGACGAAGCCGACATTCGGGGTCATCGCCGCACGTACATCGGCTCGATGCCGGGCCGCATTATCGCCGAGCTTCGAAAGGCCGGAACGCGCAACCCGGTCATGATGCTGGACGAGATTGACAAGCTTGGCGCTGACTTTCGTGGCGATCCCGCGTCGGCGCTGTTAGAAGTCCTTGATCCAGCACAAAATCACACCTTTACCGATCATTATCTGGATGTGCCATTCGACCTGAGCAAAGTGCTGTTTATCGCCACTTCCAACAGCATGGACCCGGTTCCGGGCCCGCTGCGCGACCGCATGGAAGTAATCGAAATTCCCGGCTACACGCAAAGCGATAAATTGCACATTGCCAAGACGTACCTCGTCCCCCGGCAACTGGAAGCCAATGGCCTGCAGCCAAAGCAGGCCAAATTTCAGGATCCGGCCCTGAAGGACATTATTGAAAGTTACACCCGTGAAGCGGGTGTGAGAAACCTGGAACGAAGCATCGGTAGTGTGGCCCGCGCGATCGCGGCGGAAATTGTCAGTGGAACCAGCGAGAAGGTTACAGTCGATCGCGCGTACGTCGAGAAAACACTGGGTCCCCGGCGCTTCGAGCCCGAGCTCGCCCAGCGCACAAGCATCCCGGGCGTCGCCACCGGGATGGCATACACCCCCGTGGGCGGTGAAATCCTGTTTATCGAATCCAGCCGGGTCCCCGGACGAGGGAACATCACCCTCACCGGCCAGATCGGCGAGGTTATGAAGGAGTCCGCGACGGCTGCCTTTACTTTGATCCGAAGCCGCGCCGAGCAAATGGGTATTGATCCCAAGATGCTTGCCGACAGCGACATCCACATCCATGTTCCTGCCGGCGCAATTCCGAAGGACGGTCCCAGTGCCGGCACCGCGATGTTTACCTCTCTTGCATCGTTGATGTTAAACAGATCCGCCCGCGCGGACGTCGCCATGACAGGCGAGATCACGCTGCGCGGCCTCGTGCTGCCAATCGGTGGACTGAAGGAAAAAACCCTCGCTGCACTCCGCGCGGGGATACGTGAGGTAATCGTTCCCAAGCGAAATGAAAAAGACATGCCGGATCTTCCGCAGGAAGTGAAGGACCACCTGAAATTTCATTTTGTGAACAACGTCGACGAGGTGTTGAAGATCGCCGTTGGACCGGCGGTCAGCACCAAGCCCGCCGACGGGAAAGTCAAGGTCAGCAACGGTCGCGTGAAGCATCCGGCGCCCAAAACCAAGAAGCGGTCTGTCCCCGCTAAATAGAATGATGCGGTGGTTGCTGATTCATCTCGTCCTGTTGTATCGCGTTACGATCGGCCGCCTGCTCGGTGGACAGTGCAGGTACATCCCCACTTGCAGCCAATATGCGATTGATGCGGTCAATAAATATGGACCGATAACCGGATGCTTCAAGGCAACCCGGCGTGTCTGCCGTTGCCATCCATGGGGCGGGCGCGGATATGATCCGGCGTGACCTTTCGACCTTACAGTCACATCCCCGTGTGATATTTCCTGTGCAATCGCCCCGCACGCGTGCTGCTTCTCCTTCACAGTTCAAGTTCTGAACAAAATCAGCCGAGATGTTTATACGTTGAGCAGCATTTCAAGCATCTATTCCGTCGCCGGCCGAGCCCTGGATTCGGTATCCAGCCGATTCGCGAATACTTCGCAGCAAATAGCGGGGCCTGACAGCCTCGACAAACTGCCGCAGAACGCCGTCGATCTGAGCCTCGAGAAAATAAGTTTCAGGGCCGATGTTCTGGTACTTAAGACCGCCAACCAGATGACCGGCTCTTTGCTGGATATGCTGGACACCGAGCGACGCTAAGACATTTTCATCTTTCGGATTCATCGCTGCTGGAAAAGTTTCACTTGACGGGAGTTGAACTCGCGCTCAACAATGCCGTCATGCGACAGCGATACCACACCATCATTCGGCCGGAACACGGCCGATTCGTAGGCTGGGTGGAAGAAATCCCCGGTACTATCGCACAAGGCAAGAGCCTGGGTGAATGTCGCCAGCGATTGCGTGAAGCGCTTGAGATCATGCTCGAAGCCCATCGACAGGAAGCTCGCCTGGGCCTCAGTTCGCGATGCATCCAGGAGTGCATTGAAGTGGAAGTGGACGATCCGGCGGAGAAGCGTTATCTCGCTTAATGCCGATCGTAGTCATATCTGTTACTGATTACTTACCGACCAACGCGTTAATCTTAATCGGGGTGCCCTCGGCCCCAATCGGTTGCATAACACCCTGATTCTTAGCAGTTGGCCTGCGGTTCTGCAGATCCTGGGCCTGCTTTTTAATCGCATCCAGTTTTGCAGTCTCCGCATCCCGATCGCGCACCATTCTCTGTGCCTCGCGCTGCAAATCGTAATACGTAGAAGGATAGGGCATCGCAACGCGGATCCCTGTCACCTGGTCAGTAACAAAGCTGCTGGCTTCGATTCGGCTCATTTCCGCCTGATTGCTTTCGATATTTTCGCTTAATGTATCCGCCCGCTCCCTGGTCTTATCAAACTCCCCTGAAAGGGCATCGAGCTTGTCCTGAACCAGTTTTTCATCGGCCTTCATCTGTGCCAGGTCATGATCCGAAACCCACAACGATCCAAGACGCCGCATTCCAACCTGCGCCATTTGCTCGGACAGCTTCTGATCCTGTTCATTGAAATGCCGAAGCAGCTTCAGCGTCACCGGACTTTTCTGAAGATCGATCGGCAAATTCTGAAGAGCGACCGCGACGTTATCCACGATCGTCCTATCGACGGGCTTGGCCAGCATGGCTGCGTCAAAACATTGCAGGCTGGGTATGTATTCATGCTGCCGCCACTGGACAATGCCAAGATTGTTCAAAGTGGGCGCGTGATTAGGAATGATCGCCGATGCCGCTTCGAAGGCTTTGCGCGAGGCGGTCAGCTGGTCCTGCTGCAATCGCAATACGCCGGTGAGGTATAAAGCCGTCGCGTTTGTGGGATCGGTCTTCAGCACATCTTGCAACAGAGGCTCGGCTTCTTTAGTCCGGCCCTGCTTCATGAGCTGTCGTGCGGTCTCGGCAACGGATTCAGCATGCTCGATCAGCTTGTCACGTTGATCCGATGTCACCCATTCCGAGCCTACCTTCACCATTTTCAACCGCGATCGTTCCTGCCATACGACCAGATCCTTTTTTGCCTCCGCGGTGGCAGTGGCATCCGTACTCTGATCGACAAATCGCTGGAATCGCGCGGTAATTTCGGTGAGATCGCCAAGCCCTTCCACGGAGCGCCTCAGTGACGCGAGCCGCTCGATCGCGGCCTGGGGAGAGGCGCGGGTCGCGGGTGAAAGTTCTATGGAATCAACATCCGTGACCGGCACATGGATTTGTTTTCCGTTGGTATGAATGACCCAGCCGTCATCGGTATGCTTGACGATCCCCTCGAGCTGCGTGCCATCTTTGAGATGAATCACATCGCCCCACAGCGAGTGACTGCCTAACAAAATCGGGAGCATACAGGCCGCAGCTTTGTAATCGCGATACCGGCATTGAATGACTCCAGCTGGTGATGCCTGCGTGCAAACCCCTTTTCCATAATCATAGACCCGCGCCGGGAACGAAGGTATGGAAAGTTTCCTTAGCCGAGCAAAAATCAGGTGTTGCTTTGTGCAAGTGCGAGCAGCATGGCATTAACGACTTTCTCCCTCGCCTTTGCCAGGGTGTCCTCTACCCTCAGGCCCGCTGCCCTTGCATGCCCACCACCGCCAAACTGCTGCGCGAACTTTGCAACGTCCACATGCCCTTTGCTGCGCAGGCTCACGCGGATCGCCCCGCCTTCTATCGGCTCATTAAAAAGCATCGATACCTGAACCGTCTGAATCTGCAGCGGAATATTAATCAGCGCCTCAGTGTCACCCGCACGTGCCCCGGTCTCAAGAAAATCCTCCCGACGCGTCTGCATGACCGCCAGACGATTGTCGCACAATAACTCCAGTGATTTCTGCACCGCCGCCTGGAGCATCACACGCTGCGGTCGCTCGCTTTGATAAAGCAATTGATAGAGCTCATCCGTATCCACGCCCGCTTCCATCAATCTGGCGGCAAGTCGCAGTGTGTGAGGAGTGGTGTTGGAGTACTGAAACCAACCGGTATCAGCAACAATAGCCAGGTATAGCGCTTTGGAAATCGAGGGGGTAAATTCAACATCCCACGCCTGAAGCAGGTTCGCCACGATCTCCCCCGCCGCTGCCGCCTGCGTGACGACCAGTTTATCGTCCGCCCAATCCTCCTGCGTCAGGTGGTGGTCTAACACCAGTTTCCTGCCGGTAAATTCTGCCAGGCGCTCCCTGAATCCCGGCAATTGCGACCACGTTCCGGTATCGACTACCAGCAAGGCATCAAATCCCTGCATGGTAAAATCAGCAGGCCAGCCAGCTTCTACATCAAAGTGATCAACCTCCAGCTCTTGATAGATAAACGCGTACTTGCTGGGCAGATGACTCAGCAGAAGCACCTTTGCCGCGATCCCCTTTGTGCGCAGCCCGGCTACCATTGCGGCAGTGGAGCCGAGGGCGTCTCCATCAGGTCGCACATGCGTGGTAATCAAAACGCGCCTGGCCCGGCTGAGATGACCTATTAGAGTTTGATATGAATCGGACATTAACTTTGTTCCAGCTTATAGCCCCGGCGATTCTCTGAATGCCGCCGCATACGGATGGCCCTCGGGGGTCATCGGATTGTTAACTGCGGTACCACATCGCTCAAGCTTCGCTTGGTTACCTGGTCCACCAGATTAGTAACTATCGTTTCCAACGCTGTTCGCAAAGCGGGGGTTCCTTCGTAGTTTCTCTCCGGCGTACCGGCATCGCTGTTCTGGCGAAGTTCGGTGAACATTGGAACCGCTCCCAGATAAGGCAAGCCCAGCGACTGTGCACATTTCTCTGTCCCGCCCTGACCAAACAGATCCATGATCGTCCCGTCCGGCAACGGGATATAGCTCATATTCTCAATTAACCCCAGCACAGGCGCTTCCAACTGCTGAAACATCTTCACCGTGCGCACCGCATCGTCCAGTGCCACCTGCTGCGGTGTCGCTACAATCACCGCGCCAGTTAATGGCAATAACTGACACAACGTCAACGGAACATCGCCAGTACCGGGCGGGAGATCGACAATTAAATAGTCGAGCGCCGGCCACTGCGTGTTGTCCACCAGCAACTGCTTGAACGCGCCATGAGCCATTGGCCCGCGCAAATCAACGGTTTGTCCTGCTCCACCAACGCGCCGATTGTAATTGCATGTAACCCATGCACCACAAAAGGAAGAATCTTCCCCTGATAAACCTGCGGTTCCAATCCCTTGATCCCCAGCATCGTGGGCATACTTGGGCCATAAATGTCGCCGTCCATGATGCCGACGTTCAAGCCGGTTCTACGAAGACCGATCGCCAGGTTCAACGCCAGAGTTGATTTACCTACCCCGCCCTTCCCCGCACCAACCGCGATAACATGTTTCACCTGTGGCAAAGCCGAACTGCGGGCAGCCGCCGCCGGTGCGGGGGCACCCACGTTCTGAATCTCTACTGTCTCAGCGCCGATATTACGCAGGGCCTCCTTGACACCTTGCTCGATCTTGTCGCGAGTAGGTCCCGTCGCGTTGCCATGGTCCATACGTAAACGCACGGTGGTATCGTCGATCTGGAATTCCTTTACGCGACCCAGGACGACAATATCCTTGAAAATCTCCGGGTCCTTCACGGTCCGCAAAGCGGCCAACACTTGTTCTTCCTGCACGGGCATTACAATCTCCAAAAGAGGAAAAAGTATAGTCGAAACTGTCAATCAATTCGCATTCGGTGCGGTGCTAAATCCGCCGCCGGTGTTCTTGACGACGAAATACAGGTACCCGGTTGATTCAATATCAATACTTCTTGATCCTTCACCTGCATGCGTTATAGTTTTCGATGGCAAACTTTCGTCAGGATGATGAAAGTCACAAATCCAAGGATGGGCTATGAGAAAAAGTCGATATGTGGGGCTGAGTCTGGTACTGCTGGCGGGCTGTGCGGGGCCGGCGGCAAACAAATCGTCGGTTTCCCGAGTCCATTCTGTGAAAGTCCAGGTCCCCCCCGCCGCGACCCAACCGATCGAAGAGAGCCCCAAGTGGGAAGCGGCTGCAGGTCCCAGCGCGTCTGATCTATTGGCAACAAAGGCTGCGGATTACGCCAAAACCATGCAAACCGCCGATAACTCCCCGCCTGTGGCGGCGGTGGGCGCGGACCCTGCATCAGTCCGGTTCGCACAAACGCCCGTCCGCCAGACACCTTCTGACATCGTCCGCACGTTGACAGCCCCACCCGTGGCCCCAGCCGTTGCACCAGCCGTAGTGCCAGCGGACGCCACATCCTCTGGTGCCGGCGCAGCCGTTTTGGCTTCAGCGCGATCAAGTCCTGCAGGCGACGGTCCGCAGATCTTGCCTGAATCCGCTGACTTTCAATCAATTTCGTCGATGTCAGGCAACAAGGCGGATCCGCTGGGCGAGCGGCTGCGAAAGCGTCTGAACCAGAACCCTCAGGACATCGCCGACCAACTTGACGTGCAACTGTACGCGCTTCTCAGCGACGATCCCACTGCCGAGCTCGCGGCGGTTTCCGCGCTGCCAAGCGATGATCGCGAACTCGTTTCAGCCCTGGTGGATGGCCTCAACAATTTCCGATCCACAGTCCGCGAGAATGGGAACCTGCTGGCGGCACAAAAAATCAAACCACTTCTGGAAATGGCCGACCGTCTGCGGTCGCAGGCGGACCTGACTGTCTCCACCATCGCCCTGTGCCGGCGCGTGGACGGGTTTGGAAAATACGATCCCATTTCGCCCGCCACCTTTCCCGCTGGCCGGGAAAACGCCGCGATTGTTTACTGCGAAGTAGAGAACTTCCTCACCAAGCGCACTTCCGCCCAGATGTGGGAGACTAACTTCTCCGAACAGGTAGCGGTCTATACCGATTCGGGAATGCTCGCGTGGAGCGATACCGCGAGAAAGGTCACCGATGAATGCCGCAACCGCCGACACGACTTTTTTGCCTACAATGTTATCCGCCTGCCTGCCAACCTCACCGTCGGGCGATATCTGCTGAAGGTCTCAATCAAAGACGAGAACGCCAATCATGTTGCCGAGGCAACGGTTCCAGTTTCGATCAACGCCGAGTGAACTCGCCCGCGCGTCACGGTAATTTCAAATCCGTGAACTCGATCGGCAGCTTTATCGCGTGCGTCTTAGTAGGCATGGAGAACACCCATTTGACAGGTGCGCCAGCGCTCTCGTCCCCACCGTTATTGCTGTAGTTTACGGTATACTCCAGCATCTCGTTCCCGCCACCGCCGCCTCCGCCGCTGTACGAATAGGCTCTGCCCTTCTCGTCGAGCAACTGCGCGCTCTGGATCATATTCCAAAAGTTATTTCCGCCTTGATTATCGCCGTCATTGGTGACACCAATCTTCAATTCATATCCATTGGAAGATTTTTTAATTGAATGGAAGGTCACGCTGATATCGCCAAACGCTTTCGTACTTTCCGGAGCTTCAAGCGGCTTATCAACGGTCATTGTATCCACACTGTCGCTGCCGCGCATGGCGAGAACGCATTTGAGGCGCGATATTTTCTTGCCGGGTGCATCGGGAAATTTCAACGGCACTGTGATGCTGTAGATCAGGGACGACTGCCCACTGCCTCCATAGAAACTATTATTTCGCTGATCGGGCACCATCGAATTGCCCGCATCATCCACCGCCTCAGTCGCCCGGGCCGATTGATTGAAACTCAGCAGATGCAGCGAGGGATCAACGAAAACCATCAGCTGTAAAGAACAGAAATTCTGCGATTGTTCCCGTGCAGCGTAGTTGATCGACTGCTGGCGATTAAACGAAACCGCCTGAACCACAAATCCTTCGCTTTCAAAGGTGGGCACCTTGCTCTTCTGCCCTTCGCCGGTCGGGGCGTTATTGCCGTAAACCTGCTGCAGCATGATTCGTTTTGAGCCGTTATTCATTCCGTAATTCATCTGCGGTGTGATATTCCACAACCCGCATACCTGGTTGACCGCGGACCAGAATGGGCGATTGGTCAGATCGATATCGTTTTCCGCCGACATCGACTCCTGCTCCCACAGATTTCCGTTTGTCGAGAACTTCACTCCGCTTTGCTTCCCCAACTCGTCAAACACGTCCTGCGGCATGGCCTTATCCATATGAATATTGACCAAAGTCACGCCCGGTTTAGCCGGCGCGCTGGCCGGTGCCGGCGCCGCCGGTGGTGCTGCAACCGGGTCATCCGCCCGGACCGAAGCCGTCATCATTCCAGCCACCAAAAGTGCCGCCACCATCAATCTTGCTGACTTCATATGTCCTCGTCACTTGAAATGAATTGGTCAGAAGGCAACGCCTCCCGATCGACATGCATCAACTCAGATGAGTCTACCGACTTTATCCGCTCAGCGCCAACTATTTTGTGCTCTAATCAATCGACATGTTCGCCGGTCCGCGCGGCCCATGATTTGACGCGATCCGCTTGCTTCCGCTTGCCTGACCCCGTATCCTTCCTCGCCGCGACTCCAAAGGCTTTGCATGTTGCGGGCTGGATATTGTCGCTGACCGGCTGTGCCGGCTGTTTTGTCTAACAGCTAGCCGCCTGGTGTCTCTGGGAGTTTCCATTATGTCGATGACCGCTGAAGCAAAAACGCAGGTTCTTACTGATTATAAAATCCACGAAAAGGACACTGGTTCGCCGGAAGTGCAAATCGCACTGCTCACCAAGCGAATCGTTGAACTGACCGAGCATCTGCGAACGCATAAAAAGGACCACTCTTCGCGCCGCGGGTTGCTGAAGATGGTCAGCAAGAGAAACAGCCTGTTGAAATATCTGACCCGTGAGGATCGGACGCGATATCAACAGATCATTGGACGCCTCGGGCTTCGAAAATAATTCAAAACCCTTCGGGGCACGCGTGTGCGTGCCCCGATTTTGTTTACCCACCGGATTCCGTCGCACACCTTCTACAAGCCCCAAGTTGTGCCCGATGTGCATCCGGTTGCCAGGACTTTAGAGAATCGAGGATAGAGGATCGAAGATAGAGGATTTCAGACGCGCCGCGGCATTTGCGATCCTCTATCTTCTATCCTCAATCCTCACTTTTCCCGGGGCCATCAAGGATAGATCTCATGCAAGCGATTCGCGTTGAACGCCAGATCGGCGGCCGTACTCTCTCCATCGAAACAGGCACTTTTGCAAAACTTTCCGACGGATCTGTCACCGTGCAGTACGGCCAGACGGTCGTTTTTGCCGCGGTGGTGCGAGCCAATCCGCGGGAGAATATTGATTTCTTCCCACTGCAGGTGGATTACCGTGAACGTCGAGCAGCAGCCGGCAAATTTCCCGGCGGGTTTCTCAAGCGCGAGGGACGCCCCACCACCAAGGAAATTCTCACCGCCCGCCTGATCGATCGTCCACTGCGTCCGCTGTTTCCAAAAGGATTCATTGACGAAGTGCAGATTCATCTGAATGTACTTGCCTTTGACGGTGAAAACGATCCGGATGTGTTTGCCGGCGTCGCCGCCAGCGCCGCTCTGGTCATTAGCGACATCCCGTTCCTGTTCGCCACCGCGCACGCCCGCGTGGGGCGGGTCAACGGTGAACTGATCCTGTTCCCGACCGTCGAACAGCTGGAATACAGCGATTTTGATCTGGTCGTCGCCGGCACGAAAAACGCCGTGAACATGATTGAAATCGGATCGCGCGAACTCAAGGAAGACGAAGCGGCCGACGCAATCGAATTCGGTCACAAAGCTGTGGTCGAAATCGTGAGCGCAATCGAAGAACTGCAGAAGAAAGCCGGACATGCCAAGGTCGGCGAAGCAAAGCTCGCCGATCCCGCTCTGGTGCAGGAGATCAAGTCGAAGATCAGCCAGAAGATCCGGGACGTCAAAGGCATCGCCGGCAAGTCCGATCGATCTGAAGCCACCAAGAAAATCCTCGGCGACCTGATTCAGGAAATCGCGCCTTCGCCAACCGCCCTGGACCCGCACGCTTCTTACTCGGCCATCACCGCTCATAAGGACAAGATCAAGCAGATTCGCCAGGTCTTTGGAGAAGTGGAAGAGCACGCGACTCGCGAGGCGATCCTCGGCGGAGTTCGTCCGGACGGTCGCGGTTTTGGCGATATCCGCCCCATCAGTTGCAGCGTTGGTATCCTGCCCCGCGTGCACGGATCGGCCGTGTTCACCCGCGGTGAAACCCAGGCGATGTGCACAGTCACCCTGGGTACAAGCGGTGATGAACAGATGGTGGACGGACTGATCCAGGAGTACAGCCAGAAGTTCATGCTGCACTATAATTTCCCCAGCTACAGCGTGGGTGAAGTTCGTCCTATCCGTGGCCCGGGCCGTCGGGAGATTGGCCATGGTGCATTGGCCGAACGCAGCCTGATTGCGGTTCTGCCAGGCGTGGATGTGTTTCCTTACACCGTTCAAGTCATCAGCGACATCCTGGAATCCAACGGTTCCAGTTCGATGGCCAGCAGCTGCGGCGGGTGCCTGGCTTTAATGGATGCCGGCGTGCCTATCACCAAGCTGGTTGCCGGCATCAGTATTGGACTTGTCAAAGAAGGCGACCGAACCGAGCTTCTCACCGACATCATCGGTGAAGAGGATCATTTCGGTGACATGGACTTTAAGGTTTGCGGAACCCGCGACGGCATCACCGCTATCCAACTCGACATCAAAATCGAAGGGATAGACTATCGTATCATCCGCGACACTCTGCACCGCGCCAAAGATGCCCGGAACAAGATCCTGGATATCATGGAAAAGACCCTGCCGGCCCCTCGCCCGACGATCAGCCAGTGGGCCCCGCGCCTGCTGACAGTAAAGATCGACCCGGAGAAGATCGGCAAGCTCATTGGTCCAGGCGGCAAAAACATCAAGGCCCTGCAGGCCGATACCGGCGCGAACGTCGATATCGAAGACGACGGTACTGTGTATATCAGCAGCACCGACAGCGCAGGTGCCGAGCGTTGCCGCGACATCATCGAGGCGATGACCGCTGAGGTGAAGGTCGGCAAGATCTACGGCGGTCGCGTGGTAAGCATCAAGGATTTCGGCGCGTTTGTTGAAATCGCTCCTGATACTGACGGACTTTGCCATGTCTCAGAACTGAGCGACAAATATGTCGACCGCGTCGAAAACATCGTGGAGGTCGGCCAGGAAATTAAGGTCAAGGTGCTCTTGATTGATGACCAGGGCCGCATCAAGTTAAGCCGCAAGGCCGCCATGCTTGAACTCGGCGAAAGCGACCCCGAGCCGGCTGGCGCTCCCGCTGGCGGCGGTGGTAGTCAGCGCGATGATCGAGGTCCCCGAAGAGATGACCGAGGACCCCGCGGCGGTGGTTCACGTGGTCCACGCCGCGATTAACAGCCTCGTGGCGTCAATGGCGCCTGCGGATTCCGATAAAAACAAGCTCGACCCCCGGTTCTGCCGGGGGTCGGTTTTTTTGCATCGCGTCAGCACCAACCGATCGACCCGATACGTCGTACAGTCTCGCTCGAAGGGCCTCTTTGACTCCTACGCGCAGATCGCGGATGCTGGGATCTTCGTCTGCCGAGCCTAAGCTGTGAAAGCCCGCCCGCCGTTTACTCCCACCACCGCCCAGTAGATCCAGAGAGCTGAGCAAATACCCAGGCTCACCCAGGGGCTGTAGAAACCGGCTACGGTTGCAAGCGAATAAAGTGGCGTTCCAACTCGAAAGCAGTTGCGAATGCGTTCGTCCACTTCATCCTTGGACCCTGGTAAAATGTGCCCTCCACGCCGGGCCGAAACCAGCACGGAACCGTAGCTGATACTGATCAACACAAATATCCCCGCGTAGACAACGCAAGCCACCGTCGCGCCGGGCGTACGCAGGTAGTTAGCCACCAACGCCGTGGGGAACGGTACCACAGTAACCAGGAGCAATAAAAACCCGTTGGCAAAAAGCAGGTTTCCGTCGGTGCGGCGAATCAAATTGAAGATGCTGTGGTGATTGATCCACATGATCAGCACCGTGCCGAAGCTGGTCAGAAATGCAAAATAGGACGGCCAGTTTTGCGCCAGCGCGTTCCACAACTGAGCGGCACCGGCAAGCGGGTGATTGTTCGGCCCCATGGGAACCGTCAGATTAACGACAAGCAGAGTCATTGCCACCGCAAAGACACCATCACTGAACGACTCCAGCCGCCCGGTATCCTTGTCCGTGACAGGCTGCTTGGGATGCTCCAGCATATCGTGCATGGCTTCAAGTCTACCGTCGCTTGCTTGTGAAACCATCCACTGGGACACCGCCCGAAGTTAAACCGGCATTCGTTCGAGGATCGACCTTAGCGTTGCCAGAACTTCTTCCTGCAGCCGTTCCGCTTTAGCCTCAGATTCACCGCCAAGGGCCTGCCCTGATAAAGCAGGCCCCAGTGTCATCAGTGTGGTTCCCAAAATTTTCCCCACGGGCGTCCGGGCAAATATGTCGCCATATCCGACACTGAGGCAGGTCGAGCAATACACAAAGGCATCCCAGATATCATTGACCTTCGGGTTATGGTCCCTCTCCGCGACATAAAAAATCGCGGCGCTGGCGGCTACCACGGCGGCGGTGTTTCGCGCGGGCGCTCCCACTAATTTTCCCGCCCAGCGATCCACCGGCACATCATCCGGAATCTGAACGCCAAACGCGGCCAACCCGTAATTGAGGTCTTCTTTCCAACCCATAGGACATCTCGGCTTAACATCACCTTGAAACAAGTAACGCATCCGTCAGGTTCGACTCTTCTTCTCTACCGGTTTGATTTCCGCCAGCACCGCGTCGCCATTACCGTTCGCATGCTCCGCTACAGCGGCCGCGGCTTTGGGGGACAACTGGGTCGCGACTGAACTTGCCAATTTGGTCAACACTTCCTGGCTGCCCGGTGGCATCGATTTCATCAGCCCGTCCACCGCCTGCCCCAAGCTGGCGGCCCGCATGAACTGGTTGCTCATCTTCGCCATCGTTTCCGGATCGCCGAAGATCTGCATCTGCACCTTGCTCAGCATATTGCCCATCGCCTGGGCCGCCTGAATGCGGACTTCCTTCTCTGCATCGATCCGCAACTTCTCCAATTCGAACTTCAAAGCAGCTTCATCATATTCGCTTCGATTGGCGAGGCTCTGGCGCTCCACTTCGACCCGCGCCTGTTCAACTCCAACCTTTTCCCTTTCCACGTTTACCTCGACCATGCGGAGTGCCTTGTCGCCCTCGGCCCGTTTCACCGCCGCCTGCGAGTCGCCTTCCGCCAGCCGCAGTTTGGCCATGTAGATCGCCTCGGCGGCCTGCTTCTCGGCATCGGCCTTCTTCACCGCCATGTAGGCCGACACATCCGCGAGCGTTTCCTCGCGAATCTTGTTCTCCGTAATCAACTGCTGAGCGCTGATCAATTTCTTCTGCGCCTCGCGGTCGGCTTCACTGCTCACCTGCACGGTGATGACCTTCTGCTTGGCTGACTCGCGAGCTGCCTCGGCGGTCAACACCTCCGCCTGGGCATTGGCGCGTTCGCGCTCGGCCTCGGCTACGGCAACTTCCTTATTACGCTCTGCAACTTCCACCGTCTGCTTCTTCATGATTTCAGCAGTCTGTTGCTCGCGGATCTTGGCAATCAACGCTATCTGCTTGGCAACCTGGGCCTGCTCTACCGCAAGCGTTCGTTCAACTTCCGAGGTTTCAATGTTCTTCTGCTTTTCGATGTCCCGCCGGCTTACCGATTCATCCTGCACCAGCTTAAATTCCGCCACTTCGCGGTCGCGTGCCGCCCGGACATTTGCAACTTTCATCTTCTGTTCTGCCTCGAACTCGGCCTGATCACGCTGAAGATCGAGCACCTTCTTGGTGGTCGATACATTCTTTTCCTGCACCTGCTTTTCCGCCTCGCGTTCAATCTCATTTCGCTCGACCCGTGCGCGCTGCGTGATCTCGGCGATTTTTCGAAGCCCCTGCGCGTCGAACACGTTTCGTTCCTGCAACTGACTCGGGTCGGTTTGGTCTAACGAGGAGATCGTTACCGATTCCAGTGTTAACCCGTTGCTGGCAAGGTCATGTGTCACAATCGCCTGCACGGCGCTGGCGAATTCGTCGCGCTTGGCGTGCAGTTCCACGAGTTCTTTTGTGGCCGCCACCGTGCGGAGCGCGCTGACGAGTTTTTCCTGTACCAGTTCGCTCACGGCATCGGGCTGCACGTTGCGTGCCCCCAGCGACCTGGCCGCCTGAAGGATGTCATCGCTATTGGCATGCACCTTAATATAAAACTCGGCTGACAGATCCACGCGCAGATTATCCTTGGTAATCAACGCATGCGTCCCGCGCCGCTCTACATTCAACCGCATGGTCTCCATCGAAACAGGGATGATCTGGTGAACCACCGGCAGCACGATTGTTCCCCCGTCCTGGATCACGCGAACCCCGCCCATTCCCGTGCGGACAAACGCCATATTCGCTGATGCCTTGCGATAGAGCTTTGTAATCACCGCGGCGACCGACACCAGGATCAGCACAATCAGTCCGACGACGGAAACGGCTGCTTGCGCCGACGCTTGGAGATGCGGTATGAACCATGCTCCAACGGCAAGTAAAGCCCCGACAATGAAAAAAAGTACGAGCATCATGTTGCGCCTCTAAGTTAGATGTGACAATTACATTCGCACAGGCTAGCAAAGCGAAATCGACCCCGCCTGCTTGATTCACTACGTCCGGCCCACTGCTGCCCGTCTTGGAGTTTCTCCGCGCTCGGCGGGAACGACATAAAACATGCGTTCCCTGGCCGAATATCCCACCAGTTGCACGGGCGTTCCTTTCGCAACCGGCGTCTGATTGTTTTCAGTTCGACAGGCCACTTCGAAACGTTCACCGCGGTCGTCACGCCCGGTGACCATGCCGAAGGTGGCGTCAATCGGGTAAAGCGCTTCGCCGAGAGATCCCAGCAATTCGTGGCGACGCCGGGCATAGGTTTCGGTTGTCGGCAAATATTTTCCCACAAGCGTGCTGACCAGCCGCGTCATCAAAATACTTCCGACCCCGGCGACGCCTATCGCCGCTGCAATCGATCTATCAACCGGCTGATGTTCCAGAATTCGATTGACACAAAAACCAATGGTGCCCCAACTCAACAGCAACACCATCAAGACAACACTCAACGGAGCTTTCCCCACGCCCACCCAGCCCAGTACAGCTAACAACGCTGATGCGCCGGTCTGGTCCTGATCGGCATCGTGACCCTCCGAATCATGCCCTTCAGCTCCGGCGTCGTGTTCCAGCGACAGATGCGCATCAGCATCCACAGACGCATCAGCCGAGGCGTCCAGATCGTGATCCAGATCCGCGCCGGTTTCACCAAAGGTCCAGCCGCTGAGCGTGTAAATCGCCAGGTACAAAAGTCCCAGCGTAAACGGCAGCTCAAATATTAAATTCCACCATTGCGACAGAAGTTGCATCGTCATATCAAAGCCCCTTCCGAAATGCACAATTCACTTAATACAGCATGTCCACCGCGGCCCGATGCGCCGATAGAGCTGCGCCTATAAAGCGCCGTGTCGTCTGTAACGACCTATTACGCGGTTGCGCAGGAACATGGTAGAAACCGACTTATGAATGAAACGCTGACATTGCAATTTGACGGTGGAAGCAGGGGAAATCCCGGGCCGGCGGGGATCGGGGTCGTGGTATCCAGCGCCGATGGCACGCCGCTGGTGACACTGGGCCGCTTCATCGGGCGGGCAACAAACAACGTTGCCGAATACACGGCGCTCATCACCGTTCTGGAAGAAGCGAAAAAATTGAGCGCCACCAAAATCATCGTCCGCGGGGACAGTGAATTGGTCATCAAGCAGATGAAGGGAATCTATCGCGTAAAAAGTCCGGACATGAAACCGCTTTATGAACGCGCGATGGCTCTGGTCGAACAGTTCGAAAAAGTCTCTATCGAGCACAACCTGCGGCACAAGAACGAGCTGGCCGACACCCTGGCGAACCTTGCCATGGATAAACGCGGCGAGGTGACGGAGGTGCCCGGCGCTGGCTCCAAAAACGCACATCCATCGTCACTCGATCAACCCGCCCCCCACCAAACCAAATCGGGTGATCGATTTGGTTGCGAACGCTGCGGATGTTCCATTGAAGTTCAAAGTCCTCCCAAGATTCGCCCGCATCAGCTTAAACCCTTCGGCTGCCAGTGCGGCGCTAAGTTGGTTCTCCTGACCTGATTGCAGCGACTCGGCATCGATGCCGGAGAACAACGATATGAACACAGTAAAAGTTGGTGTCATCGGCTGCGGAGCAATCAGCGGGGCGTACCTCGGAATGGCGAAGCAATTTCCTATGGTGCAGATCTCCGCCGTCGCGGATCTCGACCACGCCCGTGCGCAGTCCGCTGCTCAGAGATATGGTGTGCAGCGCGCGCTAAGCGTCGATCAACTGCTGGCCGACGATCAAATTGAAATCGTTCTGAATCTGACGATTCCCAAAGCGCATGTGCCCGTGGCAATGCGAGCGATCGAGGCAGGTAAACATACCTACTGTGAAAAGCCGCTTGGAGTCGACCGGCAAGAGGCGTTGAAACTGATCGATCTGGCAGCAAAGAAAAATCTTCGCGTCGGGTGTGCGCCTGACACGTTCATGGGTGCAGGAATCCAAACCGCCAGGAAAATGCTCGACAGCGGTGCGATCGGAAAACCATTAACTTTCACTGCGAACATGCAGTGTCGCGGACATGAAAACTGGCATCCATCTCCTTCGTTTTATTACCAGGCCGGTGGTGGTCCCATGTTCGATATGGGGCCATACTATCTCACGGCTTTGCTGAATTTATGTGGCCCGGTTAAGCGAATCAGCGGAATCGCCACCATCGCAATACCCATCCGTACCATCACCAGCGAACCTGAAAAAGGGAAAGTCATCCATGTCGAAACCGCCGATCACATCGTCGGCTTAATGGAGTTCCAAAACGGCGCGGTGGGCACCATCGTCCAAAGCTTCGCTGTGATCGACGGCGGCTATGACAAAGCTCATCCCATCATCATCAATGGCACCGAAGGCGTGCTATACGTGCCCGATCCCAACGGTTTCGATGGAACAGTGCAACTCCGCGAACGTGGCGGAACCGAGGTGGTGGAAATGCCGCATCAGTTCGTCAAAGGATACGGTCGCTCGGTAGGTTTGGCCGACATGGCCGCCGCCCTTCGATCCGGCCGACCCCACCGTTGCGGCAGTGACCAGGCTTTTGCCGTGCTGGATCTGATGCAGGGTTTTTTAGAGTCGTCTCAGCAAGGGAAAATGGTTGTCCCCACAGCCGGATATAATCGTCCCGCTCCGATGCCTGCACACTTGCCGTTTGGCCAGCTCGATGATTAATGCACCGCCTGCAACCGGCTCTGGTATGATGCGTACCATGAAGCTCAAGCTCAGATCTCTGGGTTTACTACTGTTCATTTCTTTTGCCGGCGCGAGCCCTGCAACTAAACCAGTCGCTGGTCTAGACACTTCGATAGCCAGCGATCAATACCATTTCCCCGCCCCACCTTCGTCCGAGTGGAAAGCCGTCAAGCCCGATCCTGCTGCAGAAAGCATTAGCTTTATCGACAGCAGGCAGGACGGGCAGATGGTCGTCGCGCTGCTAAACAAAGACGCATCTGTCGATCCCGACATCGCTCAGCAGGTAGCGGTGGCAATCATCAAGAAGCTGAAGGAAATGCACACTCAGCAACATCAGCTGCTTGTGATGCCACCAAAAATGGAAAAGGACAAACGCTTTGCCATCGTCATTCATGAAAAATACAAGGTAGGCCAGCACATAGCCGACCAGTTGCACATTTACCGCTCGGTCGGTCCACGCGTGGTGATGCTGACTGTGAATTCCGTGTCTGACGATCCGGTCAGAACCATGCAATTGCTGAAAGACGGAAAAGATCTGCTCGCCGCGATAACATTCAACCGCAAGGCTTTCAAGAAAACCGGTTGATCCGCTAAGCTGCAATTCTCGCTTTCGCCGCTACTATCCTGCCATGATTCCGATTTTGTCGTTAAGCATCCCCGAGCACGCAGCACGCGTTGAATCGTTGCTGAGCAACCTTCGGCTTGACGCCGCTCAACTGGCAGCCGGCGGTAAGTACGCATCTCAAACCGCCGCCGTACGCGACATTATCGCAGACGTCGCGACCCGCGGTGATGCCGCGCTGACCGATAATGCCCGAAAATTCGACTTCGCCGAATTCACACCTGAAATGATCCGAGTAACCTCCGCCGAGATGCGCGAAGCATCCGCGCGTGCCCGCCGATCAGTTGAACGCTATTCGCCGCTCCATCGCGCAGGTGCGCGAATATCAAACGCATATTCTTCCGGTCGCTCCCGCGCCACTGACGCGCAAGGGGGTTGAACTTGGCTTGAAATTCACACCGCTGGATAGCGCCGGTTTATATTTCCCGGGCGGCAAGGCTGCATATCCATCGAGCCTGATCATGCTGACTGTTCCCGCGCAGGTCGCGGGTGTTGAGAAGATTGTCGTCGCCACGCCGCCCAGCAAGTATGGTCGCAGCGACCTCGTACTAGCCGCGGCCCACGAACTGAAATTAGAACACGTCTACCGCGCCGGTGGAGCGGGCGCGATTGCAGCCATGGCGTTTGGCACCGCCACCATTCCGCGCGTCGACAAAATCGTCGGGCCCGGCAATCTTTATGTGCAATTAGCGAAACGCGAGTTGGCCGGCGCGGTGGGCGTCGATGGTTTTCTCGGGCCCAGCGAGATCGTGACCATCGCAGACGAGACCGGCGTGCCCTCTTTCATCGCCGCCGATCTGCTTGCACAGGCGGAGCACGACCCGGGCAGTTGTTTTTTGTTGACCGACTCACCGATCCTCGCCGACGCTGTCTCAAAAGAGATCGACTTGCAGATGAAAAACCGCGGCCGATCCGCTGCGCTGGAAAAATCGCTGATGAATCACTCGGCCATCATCATCAGTTCGTCCATCGATGAATCAGTCGATCTGGCCAACCGTTTCGCCGCCGAGCATGTGAATCTCCAGCTGAAAAACACGCAGGCATCGCTTGCCAGGCTCCGTCATGCCGGAGCGGTATTTGTCGGTCCCTGGTCTCCCGTCGCAGCGGGCGATTACGTTGCCGGACCAAGCCATTGCCTGCCAACCAATACCACCGCGCGCTTCAGCAGTGGTGTGAGCGTGTATGAATTTCTCAAGCGCACCAGCGTCGTCAAATATGAGGCCGTCGGACTAGCCGGCGATGCCGGCGCGATCACCGCGCTAGCCGAGGCCGAAGGACTCGACGGGCATGCAGCCAGCGTCGCGGTGCGATTGATCAAGCCCGAAGGGTGAGCGTTGATCGATCAAATTTCGTTGTTCGAATTGTGACGAAACAGAGTTTCTGTTTCTTGCAACCGCCGTTGCATGTTAGACTTCGTCCATGGCTCCAACTTTTGTACGTGATACCGTGTGCGCCATGGATGGCTACACGCCGGGCGAGCAACCGGGTGTCAGCGCGCGGGTCGTGAAACTGAATACCAACGAGAATCCTTTTCCGCCGAGTCCGCGTGTGATGCAGGCGATCCGCGACGTCGAAGGGGAAAGTCTCAGACGGTATCCCAATCCCACGGCAGACATTTTCCGCGCCGCTGCCGCCAAGCTGCACAGCGTAACCTCAAATATGATCATCGCCGGCAACGGAAGCGATGATATCTTGACGATTGCAACCCGCACGTTTGTGCCAGCCGGTGGTTTAATTGCATGCCCCGCACCGACATATTCGCTGTATCCGGTGCTGAGCCAGCTGCAGGATGCGCGCTGTATCCATGTGCCCTGGGGTGAAGGGTATTCGCTGCCGGTTGAGGCATTGTCCGCCACCAACGCCAACGCGATTTACCTGGCAAACCCCAACGCGCCAACAGGCACGATGATTCCAGCCGCCAGGGTGGCCGAGCTGGCCGGAGTATTCAAAGGATTGCTTCTGGTCGACGAAGCCTATGCCGACTTTGCCGATTCCAATTGCATTTCGCTGGTCGAAGAATACCCCAACGTGGTGATCTCGCGATCACTGAGCAAAGCCTACTCGCTGGCGGGCCTGCGGTTTGGTTATGCAATAGCATCGGCTGCGGTCATTGATGAAATGAACAAGGTCAAAGACAGTTACAACTGCGATGCGATTTCCGTGTTGG
The DNA here is from genome assembly GCA_963792535.1 of uncultured Phycisphaerales bacterium. GTDB lineage: Bacteria > Planctomycetota > Phycisphaerae > Tepidisphaerales > Tepidisphaeraceae > CBDAQA01. The sequence goes on along the minus strand of CAWBWQ010000001.1, from coordinate 483,179 downwards.
CGGCCACAGCGGCGATCGAAGATCAGGCGTATGCCCGATGGACATGGGAAAATGTTCGGAACGAGCGAAAAAAGCTGGCTGCCGAGCTAACCGGGCTGGGTTGGGTTGTACTGCCAAGCCAGGCTAATTTTCTGCTGGCAACGGCCCCGGATGGCCGCGGGCGTGAAGCGTATCTGGGGCTCAAGCACCAGGGAATTCTCGTTCGTTATTTCGACCAGCCAGGCCTGAGCGACAAGATTCGAATCACGGTGGGACAAAGCCACGAAAATAACGCGCTGCTCGCTGGAATCCGGCGCTTCCGGTGCTGGAACCGGTGTGATGAAACGCGTCGCGCGTATATGATCCGCCCGGCACGTTGCCACAGATGCTTGAAATGAGAAAACCGCAGGGAAACTAATGTCCAATCGCGTCGCTGAAATCACCCGAAAAACAAACGAGACCGATATCCGGTTGTCCCTCAATCTCGATGGTAGCGGCACCGCATCGATCAAAACCGGGGTGGGGTTTTTCGATCACATGCTGGACCTGCTGAGCCGCCATAGCCTCATCGATCTCACCGTTATCGCAAACGGCGATCTGCACATCGACGCGCACCACACGGTGGAGGATGTCGGCATCGTCCTGGGGCAGGCGATTGAGAAAGCGGTGGGCGATAAGCGTGGCATTCATCGCTATGGGTGGGCAATGATTCCCATGGATGAAAGCCTCGCCCAGGTGGCGATCGACCTCAGCGGTCGACCGGCGTTTGTATATCATGTGAAATACAATGCTGACGCTATTGGCTCATTTCCCGTCGAGTTGGTGGAGGAGTTTTTCAAATCGGTCGCAACGGCGGCCAAGATCAATCTCCACATTACAGTTCCATACGGCACCAACAATCACCATATCGCCGAGGCGATCTTCAAGGCCACCGCCAGGGCGCTCCGCATCGCGGTTTCCATCGACCCAAAGAATCCCGGCATACCAAGCACCAAGGGTTCGCTTTAAGTCTTCCAGGCTGGCGTTCAACTTGGATTACCGGGCCTTGTAAAAGTCAGCTTCTCACCGCGTCTGGTCTTATCGATCAGGCTGTTGATCTCCGCGCCAATCAGCAGGACCAGCGCGTCCAGGTAGAAAAACAGCAGCACGATCGCGACGCCGCCGATTGTCCCGTATGTCTTCTGATAGCTGCCGAAACGATCGACGTAAAAGCGAAACGCCGACTGTAGAAAAAACCAAACGAGCAGCGTGAACAGCGTCCTGGACTGAAAAAGACCAGCTTCTTTCGCGCGGGTACCGAAGGTATAGAGCAAAACGAGGATGCTGTGTAGAAGTAATAATGCGACGAAATAGCGCACGCAGGTAATGACCAGCACGCTTCTGGCCGGCAGATGCCAGCTGTCAGCCAGGATCTTTTCGATCCAGGTTCCAACCGGCAAAAGTAAAAACACAACCACGATCATCACGGTGACCACAGTGGTTAGCAAAATCGCAATCGGACGCTGGATATAAAACGGCCAGATCCTTTTTGCGTCATATGCTGCGTCCAGCGCGGTCATGGTCATCGACATTCCACCGCTGGCGACCCACAACGTGACGATCAGCCCGATGCTCAAAAGTCCGGATCGAGGATGGTTCAGGATTTCTTTCAGATTGCTGATGATGGTGTCGGCCGCGTCCTCAGCCAGAACGCGATGCACGGTTTCGGCAATCAAGTTGGTTGAATCAACCTTCTGCTTTTCGGGGATGTAATAAAACAGCGTGAGCAGAAACAGTAGAAACGGAAACATCGCAAACAGCCATGCATAAGCGACCGCCGCCGCCTGCGTGGTAAGCCGATCGCGCGAAATTGCCCGGATCAAAAGCACAACAAACTTTCGAAGGCCCACTGCACGAACCGCGGGAAGGAAATCTTTGAGATGAGCCATGCGGCGAACATACCAGAAGCCGCCGTTCCGTGAATCGCCGGGAATCCCCGCTAACAAACATGCTGTTGCATCGATTCGTCCGCTTGACCGCTTCAGGCGTTCAACGACACTGCCAGCATGGATCTTCCTGCCACAGGTCACGACGCGGTTTTGATGAACGAGGTACTCGCGGGGCTGAACCTCGCCGCGGGCAAGACAATTGTTGACTGCACGCTGGGCCGCGCCGGGCATTCATCGGCTATCGCGCCGCTGCTTGGAAACACCGGTCTTCTGATCGGTTTGGACGCCGACCCGAGGAACCTTGAATTCGCCGGGAAAAAACTTGAATCAATTTGCGGTCGTCGCAGACTTTTTCATGCAAATTTTTCTGAGCTGGATGATGTTCTGAAGGCGACCGCCGTTTTAAAAGTGGACGGGATTCTTGCCGATCTCGGACTGAGCACGAATCAATTGTTCGATCCGCAGTATGGTTTAAGCTTTGCCAATGCCATGCCGCTGGACATGCGGATCGACCCGCGAACGCGTCGATCGGCAGCGGATTTAGTCAATAGCCTGCCAGAGGAGGAACTCGCCAACGTCCTATATAACTTGGCGGACGAACGTTATTCGCGACGAATTGCAAGAAAAATTGGGGAGGCACGCCGTCAGTCGCCGATCAAGACTACAGATCGATTGGCTCAGTTGGTTCGCGACGCGATCCCGTTCAAACCCGGGCCGCCTGACCGGATCGATCCCGCCACCCGGACATTCATGGCACTGCGTATGGCCGTGAACGACGAAACCGGAAATCTTTCGCGCCTGCTGGAGCAAGCGCCGAGGTTTCTGAATCCCGGAGGGCGATTGGCCATCATCAGTTTCCACTCGGTGGAAGATCGGCTGGTAAAGCAGGCGTTTCGGTCAGCGGAGCAGACCGGGCTTCTCAAGGTCATCAACAAAAGACCCTTGTCACCCACTGCCGACGAACTCGCCCGTAATCCCAGATCCAGGTCAGCGAAACTGCGGGTGGCCGAAAAGGCCTGAGGATCGAGGATTGAAGATTGAGGATAGAGAATTGAGGATGAGGATGGCTCGTAGCAATCCTTAATCCTCCATCCTCCATCTTCGATCCTCCATCCTCCATCCTCCATCCTCTGGAGTTCCCGTGACCCGTGAAACAAAAATCGGTCTTCTGGTTGGTCTGGCGTTTGTCATCATGACCGGCATCCTGCTGTCGAACTATCTCAGCAGCACCAATGAACCCGGGGCCGCCCCGCTGAAGGTGGCCGGCGACACACTGCGATCGGGGCTGGGTGAACCCGGCAATGATGATGTTGCTCCGGTGCTTCGTGCGCCGTCTGTCATTACACCGAGTCAGCCAGTGGTGATCACCGCTGAACTGAATCATCGTGACGCCCAGCCGCCGGTGCGGTTCGTTGAACGTTCAAGCACGTCGCCGCAGCGCAGCGCCATCACCCCGACCGCCCCGACAAACCCGTCGGTTACAATTTCCCAGCGGCTTCGCCAGGCCGCGGAACAGAACGGTGAACAACTCGTCGCGGTCGGTCCGGGCGCCGTCATTCCACCGATCAATCCTGCGGCTCCGGCAGATCCCCAGCCGTCGCCCGCGCCGGCGAAACTGGTCGCACGAACCTATCAGGCCCAACCCGGCGACTCGCTGGGACTCATTGCACGCAAAGCGTATGGCTCGGGATGCAAAGCCAATCGCGACGCCATCGTGGCCGCCAATCCCAGTCTTGCGGAAAATCGTGATCTTGTCGTCGCCGGTGAGAGCTATGTCATCCCGCTTTTGGGAAATAGCCGAAACAAACTGGTTTCTGTGGCGACTCCAGCAGTGCCGGCAGCGGAAGCCCCCGCCGTGGATAAATCAGTTGTGTATGTCGTGCAACCGAACGACACGCTCTGGTCAATCGCGATGGACCAGGTGGGAACATCCAGCGCAGTGGCCGCCATCGAGGCTTTAAACGAATCAGTGCTCAACGGTAGTGACAGGGTCCGACCCAATATGAAATTGAAGCTGCCCGCAAAAGCGGACTGATTCTTTTACATATCCCCGACGCGACGGTGGACAAGCCATGATTAAATTACTTCTTTGCCTTCTGGCCACGATGGCAACTGCCGCCTGCCTGATGCAGCTGCGCCAGCAGCGGCTGGAGTTGAGTCATCAGACCAGCCAACTGCACAACGCAATCGAATCACGGCAGGCTCGCCTGTGGAACCAGCAGTTGCAGATCGCAAGCCTGACCGCGCCCCCCGCCTTGCGAGCCGCTGTTGGAAAACAGGAACTGCAACTTTCCCCTCTGGCTCCCATCGGCACGCCGCTAACCAACTGGATCGATACCGCGTCGAACTGAAATCGCCGTCCTGACGCCGACGCGCCGCCGAGTGTGTGCCACATCATTTTTTCAATGCCCGACCCGTCGGCATCCAACTAATTCAAACCTTCAGGCCAGCGTGTTTCGGACAAAAGCAATGTCCTCAGTGCTCAGCGTTCGTCCGTCGGCGGCCAAGTTGCATCGCGCCTGTCGCTCATTGCGGAAACCAGGAATCACACACGCAACCCGTGGCTGGGCGAGAATGTAATTCAGCGCAACCGCCGCCAGATCTTCTGTTGTGCCGCCGAAGCGCGCTTTGAGATGCTGCAACTTTGGTTTTAGCTCAGCAATCGCCTGCGTCGAAAAAGACTTGGAATCTTTTCGATGGTCGCCTGGCTCGAACTGCGGCGGATGCGTGGGATCAAACTTGTCCAAAAGCCTTGCCTGCGCTAAGGGACTGAAGGCAACAAACGTCAGATTGTATTTTTCCATCAACTTATTCACCGGCGATCCGGGACGCACAAACTGATCGTCGAGTGCGTGCGCCCAACTCTGCAGGCATTGAGGCTTCACGATGGGAATTGTCTTTTCAAAGTCGGCGGCTGAATACGCGGACTGCCCTTTGATACGCACCTTTCCCTCAGCAACCAATCGGTCCAGCGTGTCGGCCGCCTGGGGCAGGTAGCGATCTTCCGGGCCAAAATTGCCATGATGGAAATAGTAAATATCCAGATAATCCCGCTTGAGATTAATCAGCGATTGCTCGCACTGGTGCCGGATATGTGCCGGCTCATAAGCATTGTCGGCTGTTCCAGGGAAGTGACCGACCTTGCTGGCAACAATAAAATCGGTTGATTTCACACCCAGTCGCGCAAAAACGCGGGCAAGCATCCGCTCGGCTTTACCGTTGCCGTATACATCGGCATTGTCGAAATGATTAACCCCCTTCTCGATCGCCAGCTTGATTCCCGCGGTGATGTCGTCCTCATCGACATTGGCCCAGCCGTTTGGCGAACCATTGACCCAGTTGAGGCCTCCCATTGTCCAGCAGCCAAAACTGATCTCGGAAACTTTGACGTCGGACGTGCCTAATGCGCGATAGTTCATGTGGGTTACCTGTTGACGGGTTTGCGTGCAATCTCCAGTTGCCGTTCACCGGGTGCGATCGACGAGTTTCTGCTTTACGAGCGACAGCCAATTTATATCGGGCAGTGCGTACGGCCTGAATCGTTCCATGACACCCTGCTCTTCGCTGTAGACCAGCGCCTTGTGATACCCAAGCTTATTGGCATTTGGCGAGTCGATCAGATTGCTTGAATCGGCGGCGCTCATCTGGAAAAGCACGCGATTGTCGAACTCACGCATCGTGCCGCGGTCGAACGTGCGATCAATGGAAACGAGCGTGTCCGCCCAAACGATGACATGCACCCCCACGTTGGGTCCTTCGCGAAGAATCTCGGCAAACTGTTTATCCGGCTTGGCTTTTTTCGGTTCGTCGCTGCTGGCAAAACTGTAATCATCTTCCTGCTTGCGCAGGCGCTCGGTAACGCTGCAGGCCGTACACAATCACATAGATCGAGGGCCCAGCGGTCTCACTGCTTTGCCGGCTGGACACTTGCTGCGCAAGTTCATCAATCGCGTCGACGGTCGTGCGGAAATCGATCATCTTAATTTCATGCGGCAATGCGGCCCTTACCTTTTCCAGCGTGCCAAACAGCGGGCTGTCGCTGGCGGTTCCGTCGAATACAACAAACGATGCCTGCGCGGGTGATTGCTGAGCCGCAATACTTGTCATCATCGCAGCGACAACCGCGACAGACTGCTCGTCCGCCTGACCTACAATCAGTGCATTCGCCCCGGCCTGACGCCTGAACGCGATGGCGGTCGGGTCTTTAATCGCAACCGGTTCACCCATCCAACCCTGCGCCGGCAGATCCGACCTGCGCCGGCCACGCTGCGGCATCCAGCAACGACGCTAACTTTGCATTGCGCTGAATGTCCGCTGGTGCGTTGCCTTCAAACACGATGGGATAACCAAACCGCTCGAAGTACGGCTTGGCCTTGCTCGCAAGATCGGCCAGATATACGTCGCGGGCCTTGTCAGAAAGGTACGCTACCTGAAATGGGCTGTTTCCCTCGACCGCCCCACCGGCATCGTTGTAGATTGCCTCGCCGGGCGCGACAGCAGCCGCGCCGCGGAATTGTTATCACCTAAAATCAATTGGCTGTCCGCCTCGGTTGTCTGCAATGCGATTCGCACGGCGAACTGGCCCAGCACCGCGCGCGGCAATCCACCAGCGCCACCGATGGTCTGACTTCCAAGTAAAACATGCATGCCAAACGCGCGCCCCTGCCGGACAAGGCGCTCGATCAACAGTGCCGCCTCCTGCGCGAGTTTGTCATCCTCGGTGAAAAATTCCTGGAACTCGTCGATAATAAGCAGCGTGCGCGGCACGACCTGCGGCGTGCTCGTCTGGCGATAGGATATCAGATCCTGCACACCGGCCTTGCGAAACAATTCGCCGCGCCGCGCCAGTTCCAGATCCAAACGGTTCAACAAACTAAGCCCGAATTCCCGATCGCTTTCAACGGCGATCGCCCGCGCGTGCGGCAGCAGATTGTGAGCGTAGGTCTTAAATTCCACACCTTTCTTAAAGTCGACCAGGTACAACTCCACCTCATCCGGCGAATACCACAGCGCGGAGTTGGTGATCATCGCGTGCATCAACGTCGATTTACCCGACCCGGTTTTGCCGGCGATCAGCACGTGCTGGGATGTTCCCTTGCCGAGTCTTAAGGATTGGAACCGGTTCGCGCCAAGCCGTCCGACCATCACATCCAGCTCGGCGGCGGTGCTCCCGGTCCACATTTTTCCATCCGGTGGAGCAATCACCGCAAAAGGCACCTCAACACGCTTGGCCTCTTTCGCGCCTGCCCCCACCTTGTGCAGAATCTTCGTCAGCTGGTCTTCCGTGGGCGGCGCATCGAGCGTGAGTGGCAATCGGCGGAAAACTTCATCATCCCACACAAACCGATCATCCTGGCGGATCAGATTCACACTGTGGGCTTTTAATTCGTCGAGGTGGGACCCGGCCGGAATAGGCTGGCGCACGTCGCGGCTGATGAGCGTATAAACCCCGCAGCGTGCGCCGCTCGAGGCGATGCTGTTGAGGCGGCGAAACGCTTCGGCGGAAAAGTTCGTCGGCAGGTCCGCGATCACCAGAAACCGGTACGGCTCGGCCAGTTCGCCCGCCTGCGCGTTGTAATCATCAATCGTTTCAAACTCGTTGCGAAGATATTTCTGGATGACCGTTTCCATGTGCTCGGCCAGATTCGTGAGCTTCTGGTCGATCTGTTCCTGGCTGGTCCAGATGCGGCCGCCGACCAATGCGTCGTCATAGTCAGACAGGTGCATGAAGCCGGCGAAGTTTTGCCCAAGCCCCACCGGATCGATGATCGTAAAGCGCACGCGACCGGCGGGAAGACCGCTGAGAAGACGAGCCATTACCATCTGCAACGTGCGGATCGCTTCAGGTCGCCCGGCCTGGTCGGTATGAATAAGAAGCGATGCATTGGCCGGAAACGCCAGCACCGCCGGCAGCGGAAAGGTGGCGGGCAGGTTCAGTTTCTGCGGCACGTTCTCGGCGATTTCCTTCAGGTCCACCTGCATCTCCGCAAAGCGCGATGCGCGATGCGAATCGCCGGGAAGGAATCCAGGTGTTCCAAGCCGGATCGTTCCAGTCGTATGCGGTGGGAACACCCTGCCCGTCCAGATCGATGGGCTCTGAATTTGCCGCAGGCCTGTCGCCCAGCGCTGTTCCAGTTCTGCCCGACGATCGCGATAACGCTGCTCTATCTCTTTTTCGCTGAGGCTGTTCTTGAGTTTATTTTCCTTCAGGTCCCTCTCGCGCTTATGGTCCAGATCATGCAACTGCCGGCGAAGCCATTCGTTGGTCTCGGCGTTAGCGCTATCGCGAATCTTGTCGATACGCGCAAGCTTCTGCGCGGCGTCGGATTGCGCGGTGGCAAGGTCTGTCGCCCGCTTTTGCATCGCTTTGGCGATGAACGGCGCGATCTGATCCTTGGCGGATTGCACCTCCGTGTTGCGGGCCAGCAACGCGGCCTGCATGTCCTGCTGGCGCTTCTGGGCAGCATTGACCAGTTGCTGCTCGGCCGCATGATGTACCTGCAGTAGCTCGATGCGAATAGGCGTATGCACCGCGCGAACCTGCCGCGTTGCAATGACCCGAAGAATTATCGCCAGAAGGATGTATACGCCCAGCACACCACCGGCGTAGATCGCCAGTTGATCCCACTTCGGTTCGACCTGCTTGTTCTGAAACTGCACCGCGGCGGCGGTAAGCAGCGTTAGAATAATGGCCAGAAAATAGGGACGCCCACCGACAAACAAATTAGCGATCGGCATCTTGCCCAGGCGGTTGACCAGTTGCTCCAGCGCCTGGCGATGCGCGGTGAACGCGGAATCGGCATCGGTCGCGATGGTCGGATCAAGCTCGGTGGTCACCGCGTCTTGCGGCAGAGCAACCCCATATTGCTGGACCAGACCGGCGGCACGCACTTCTAAGCCATTCAGGTCTTCCCGCGCACTTTGTACGGCTTCGCTTTTTTCCTTGAATGCCCGCCCGGCCTGCCCGTTGGCAACTTCCAGAACGCCGTCGGCAAGCCAGACCGCATCGTCGTATTTCTTCCGGAGCTTTTCCTCGATCGACGCGCACTCATCTTCGATTTTTTTCTTAACCGCTTTGTCGGTCGCAGCGATCTTGCTGCGCTCGGCTTTATACTGATTGGCTAGTTCAGCGAGGCGCGCCTGGTGCTTCTGGTTGGTTTCCTCGTGCTGCTGCTTATGGGTCTGGTCGATCTCGAAATTTCGATCGCCGAACGCCCTGGTCTGGTTTTCTCTGCCCGTGCGATACTCGCGCTCGACATCGGATTCGGTGGCAGCGCAATCGGCCGCCAACGCAATCAAATCTCTCAGCGCACTGCGCTGCACATCACGACCCGTCCGCGGGCCGGCCGGTGTCGGCGCATCAGCGGGTATGCCGCCGGCGGATAATTCAGCTGCAGCCGGCGGAATCGGAGCGAGGAAGTCGTTGGCAAAGTCGAGGGATGGTAACACCGGTGGTGGCATCTATTTTGTTCTCAATTCCTGCTGAAAGCCAATCAACTAGCACGTGCGTCTTGCGAAATTTCCCGGGCGTTCCGAAGGGCTTTTTTCACGGCCCTTTTTTCACGCATGCCGGGTTGCCCGGTGAAATGCCGGGATCTGATTATTCACATTCTCGTTTGATCTGCGACAACAGCGACGCCATTTCGTCCATCGCGCTGGTTGCGACCCGGACGTCTTTTTCGAGCGGCTTCAAAAAATTCTCCTCAAACTTCTGGCTGTTTCCGTCGTTCCAATGCATCTGGGTGCTGGACCAGGCAGCCATCAGATCCTGGATACTCCGGCTCACTTTTCCGCGGCTTTCCTGCAGGCCCATGTTTGTCCTTTATGTTGCAACCGTCTCTTGCCGGCGCCGGTGCCGGCTCCGCCGCTTTAATCAGTGCCAGCGCCCATAGGTCCAGGCCGAGCGGATCGAAAATAGCAGCCGGGCCTCCGGCGTCCATTATGATCAGCGTGCCGGTGGGCAATCCGAGCAGATCTGAAAGATCATTCCGGGCGGCTACCAGATCTCCCAATCGAACAGCAATCAACTTTTCCGGATCGACTGCTGCGGCATTTTCCTCCGCGGACCCGACATACCAACCCGAATCCTGATCTGAGGAGGGCTCTAATCGTTCAAGATAAACACGCTCGCTTTGCCCGACCTCGGGTAAAAGAATAATGCGCGACTCTGGGTCTGGAAGCTGCCGATCGATCGCCAGTCCGGCGAGGGCCGTGGATTGCCATTCCTGCATGGTTCCCGGCTTCCACGGTTGATGGATGGCATGATCGGCGGTGACGAGCGCGAACGGTGCCGCCCGGCGCTGCTCGGCAGTCGGCGTTCTCGAGCGAAAGCGTTCGAGCCCGACTTTTTCGCTGGCAGCGGCCCGCGAAATAGTTTCGGCTCCTTCACCGAGGCTGACCCCCTGCCCGGCGGTTTGCACCTGAAGATAGGCTTCCAGGTGCGTAAGCATATTGTCCAGGCTCCGGACTGCTGCGGGAATATCGGATTGCAGAAATGTCGCCAGTCGCTGCACCCGGCCTTTGTACATCATGGCCTCTTTGCGGAGGTGCATGATGGCTTTTTTCACAGTCACTTCTTTCTGGCGGGCTTCGTCTTCAGCGCGCTTGCGCGCTGAAGTTCTTTTTGTTCGTCGACTGCGGACTTGGTGGTGCCGTCGATGTTTTTGTACAGCTTTTTCTGCCGGATCGCGTCCTCCCATTTCAGGACGATCTCATGCCGCTTGCGAATCTGCATTGCCCAGTAGCTGAGTTGATCCCGCTCGAGCCAGCCTAGAACGCGATCGATATCACTGTCGGCACTGGAGAGCGCAACATTTCCGTTCTCGGCGAACTTAATCAGTGCCGCCCGGAAAATGCTCAGCGCATCGACGGAATGTATTCTCGCGCCTTCGGCCATTAGATCATCACTTCAAGCGTTCTATCGCTGCTTGAGGTACTGCTCGATCGCGTTTGCCTTTTTGGAGAGAAATGACGCGTGCAGGTGTGAGTTTTCGAGAAAGACATTGAGTACTTTGAGGGTCTGCTCGAACACTTCGGTAAACTTACGCTGCTCCTGGTCCCGCCAGGTGTTTTCCAGTCCCCTCATTCGGCCGTGCAGGCCGCCCATCAGGGCTTGGAGCTCGCCGTTAAAGCGGTTCAGGTCACTGGCAAATCGACGCAGTTCATTGGGGTCCACATTAGCTTGAGCCATAAAACCTCGGTTGGAACATATCTTAACAATTCCGGAGCGTATTGTTCCAGCAAAACAGGATTTCGAAGCGGGCAATATTTTGCACCTTCCCGCCTGAAGAACGCATGAAGTAAAAAGCATGTATGAACAGCCTCGCACGCACTATCTTAATTGTGGTTCTTATTCTTCTTTTGCTCGGCACACTGCCTGCCTGGCCCTACAGCAGCGGTTGGGGTTATTACCCCAGCGGCGGTCTGGGATTGGTCGTTGTGGTGGTGATTATCCTGCTGCTGCTTGGAAAGCTGTAACGGGAATCAGGCAGACGAAATGCCCCGGCGGGATGCCGCACATCGGCCCCGCGGGAGCATTTTGAGCTGAAACAGCGGGGCAATCTTATTCCGCCTCGACGCGGGCAGCATCTCCGACCGAGATACGGGGTGGGAAGGGTTGTTCGTCCCTCACGTCTTCGATATAGCACCGCAAAACCTCGGCGATAGAGATAGCCGAGGCGGTCGCACCGCCGGGACGATGGGGGCTATCGCCGTCGAAAAGCTCGCAAAGCTGGCCTTGACCGGTGGTTCGCAGATATCGAAGACAGCCGGCGAGCAACTGCTCGGCTTCGTGCCGGGCGCCTTCCCCACGGCCGTGCACCTTCATGTAGGCAGTCACCATCGGCCCCAATAACCAGGGGAAGACCGACCCCTGGTGATGAGCGCGGTCGCGGGCAACAACATCACCGGCATAAACGCCGCGATAGTTGTGATTGTTCGGCGACAGGCTGCGAAGCCCAAAAGGCGTCAGCAGTTCGTATCGCACCTTCTCCAGTACCACATCAAATCGATTGACCGCCAACACCGGGAACGGTAACGAAATGGCCAGCAGCTGATTCGGACGAACGGATGGATCCGCGCCAAGACGATCGATCACGTCGTAGCAGCAGTTGTTGCTCATGTTCCAGAACCGGACATTGAAAGAACCCTTTATGGTGGAAGCCAACTGCGTGAGTTCCGTGGCCTGCTGGAGGCGGCCAAATCGCTCGCAAAGCTCAGCTGCGATGCAAATCGCGTTGTACCAGAGCGCGTTTATTTCAACCGCTTTTCCACTGCGCGGAGTGACAACCCATCCATCCGCCTGCGCGTTCATCCACGTTGTCGGCACACCGGGCTGGTCGGTCTCGAGCAAGCCGTCGACATCGGCGCGGATGCCCAGCGTGGTGCCCGAGCGATACCACTGGATTATCTGCATGACCGCGTCGAGCAGCGGATGACGCACCGTTTCGGCGTCGCCGGTGTATCGCAGATATTGATAGACCGCGTTGATAAACCACAGCGATGGGTCCACGCCTTTGTAGATGCCCGTTCCGGATGCTTCGGAAAGCTCGGACGGAAGCAGCCCGTCGACAAGCCTTTCGATCATCCCAAGCAGAAACGTCCTGGCGGCAGTGAATTTTTTTGGAATCAGAAACAGCCCCGTGAATCCAAGCAGGGAATGCCTTGGAGACGGCGGCGACCAGGGATACTGCGAGGCAACGAATTCGGTCACTTCACCGTCGGCCCGCGGAATGCTGATAACGAATTGATCCGCTGCCCGGACAAGGCCCCGCAAGGTGGATTCGGGCGTTGCTTCGGCAGGGACATCGTGATCGGGCATGTCCGCCGCGCCTTGGGTTTCGGCAAGATGAATCGCCTGCTTAAAGGTGATGGGATCCGCCGAGCACACAAAGTGAACAGTCTGCCCCGGGGTCAATGACCAGCGAACCATTCCGGGATTCCAAAGATCCTCGAGCCCGGCATAACCGCGCTCCTGCTCTCGGCGATAGATCGTGTTCAGATACCAATGGGCGTCGAGTTCGAAGACCCCGTCATGCGCGAAAAAGACCTCAGGCGTTCGCCCGGTGGGCGGAATGCGGTGATGGGCAGCCTTATATTCTTCAGCGGTTAACGGACCGTTCCATTGGTAGGTGAGATCGTGAATGTCGCGCAGCGCAAAAAGGGGACGCAGCTGCAATTCGACGGCAGTGGAGCTTGCGCCGGCTAGCAGCGTGTAGCTGATGACGACGGTATTCTGCCCGCGAAGGAGCTGGACACTTTTTTCGATCGTCCAGTTCTGACCCTGGTAGGCCCAGCGCGGAAACGGGTCATGACTGAAGGTGCGCAGCGACTGATCGCCGCGCGGATAGATGGAATTGGGGTATTCGTTACACGCCAGCGGATCGGACCAACCGTCTGAGATGACAGTTTCTTCAACCCGCGATAAAAGCACCATCCGACGAACCGGGGGTGACATGGCAGCGACCAGCAGGCCGTGATATTTTCGCGTATTGAGACCGGCCACGGTGGAACTGGCGTAACCGCCGAGGTAGTTCACACCCAGCCATTCGCGTAATAAAAGCGATTCGAGCTGGTCAGCGCCGAAGTTGCTGAAATCCAAACCGTTGACGTTTTTCATTCGTACCTCCGTGCGCAACAAAACAACGAGCCCGGCATTGGCGGCTCATTGTACATCTTAATTTAGATGTGACACGTTAGTGAAGGAATAAAACTTTTTTTGCGCTCGATGCTACTTTTCTTCGCCCTGGGAGAAACCGGTTGCCCGGTATCCCGCTTCGTTCACCGCCTGCATCATCTGGTCGACGGTGGCGATGCGTTTGTTGAACAGGACAGACGCCTGACCGCTGGCGAAGTCCACTTCCACCTCGTGCACCCCGACGAAATTCATCAGGGCTTTGCGTATCGCTAACTCGCACTTATGACAGTGCATTCCCTCAATTTTGATCAATGCGAATTGGTCGCGGCTAACATCCTGTGCCATTGCCGTGGTCTCCTGCCCGCAAGATGAAAGTTCACTGCTCATTACCATATTTCCTTGCGCAAATGTCCGCAACCGGGCAATACTGTTACTGGTTGAAAAGCACCTTGTTGAAAGCCTCGCCTATCAAATCAATTGTGATGGCATCAAACCCCAGCCGGGCCAGTGTCGCATCCTCAAGATGATAGATGCCCTGGATGAAACTTTTCGGCAAAATAAACCATAAAAGGAACAATCCCACGTACCCGACCTGCGGTCGCGAGAGCATCGCCTGGGTCGCGGGATCAAAATACGGTTTGATCGCATTGAACCCGTCCAAGGGCGGAACCGGTAGAAGATTAATGATGCATACCATAAATTGTAGAACGACCATTGCTCCTAGAAATAACCACGTGGAACTCCATGTGGAAACCGGCTGAAAGGGCTCGGGATGGATCCAGCCGAACCGCGGATGAAAAGGCAACGCCAATAGCAGAAAAATAGCGAAATTGACTGCCGGGCCCGCGAGCGAGACAGCTGTATCCCAGCCTCGGTTCCGCAGGAGATCCCGGCGAATATAGGTTGCCCCACCGGGCAACGGCACGCCCCCCTGCAGGAGAAAAAACAGCGGCATGATAATGCTCATCAGCGGATCCATGTATTTGAATGGGTTGAGCGTGAGGCCGCCGCGGTCGCGAATGGTGTAGTCCCCGCCCAGATACCCGACAACTCCATGGGCGAGTTCGTGTAATGTCACCGAAAGCACCCAGCCGACGACCACCGCCCATAGGACCGGTGATTGAAAATCCACCGCTGCCAGAATCGGGAGCGGGATATCGAACGAGAAGGTTCTGAGCATCTGCATCGTTCTTATAAATGTGGCGAACGGAAAACGAATCAACTAAGGCGAATAGTAGCGGCATCATGGGCAGAGAGAAACCGCGGCGCAATGGGGACGCGCTGCGACGAATTGTCCGCACACCTACTATTTGTTGCTGCTATTCCGCTTTAATCCTGCATAACTCCCTGTTCCCGCTTGCACTTCTTCGGCGAGCTCAGGTCGGGCCTCTGTTTTGCATAGACGTAGTTCATGTCTGATGCGGCTGATGTCAAAGACAGTGCGTCCCCACCCAAACGTCGGCGAAAGCATGGTGTGTTGGGATGGACCGTACGCATCATTTGCTGGACGCTTATTGTGATTGTGCTCTCGGTCGCGATCGCTCGACCGTTCATGCCCCGGGTCATACTTTGGTATGTCAACAAGACGCTGAATCAGTCTGCGCTCTACCAGGGAAAGATCGGCGATATCGATCTACACCTCTGGCGCGGCGCCTACAGCATTCGCGATGTGCGAATCCTTAAAACGACTGGTGATGTACCCGTTCCTTTGTTTTCGGCAAAAAGCGTAGACCTGACAGTGGAATGGAAAGCCATCTTCAGCCGCAAGATCGTCGGGCAGGTCGTGATGATCGAACCGCAGATCAACTTTGTGGATGATCCCGCCCCCAGTGCCAGCGAGACTGGCGCGAACGGCCCGTGGCTGAAAATTATCAGTGGACTTTTCCCTTTTGATATCAACAGCGCCCGGCTGGAAAACGGTTCGGTTCACTTCCGCACGTATCAAAAATCGAAACCGGTCGACGTTTACCTCAGCAATGTGGAAGTTCAGGTTGACGATCTGACCAACGTAAACCATTCGATTACGCCAATGCTTACCAGCGTGCATCTCACCGCCCTTGCGATGGATCAGGCAAAGCTCGAGCTTCACATGAAGCTCAATCCCTTTTCTTATAACCCAACCTTTCACCTGGACCTGCGGCTGCTGGGGTTGGATATCACAACAACCAACGACTTGATCGAAGTTTATGGCGGTTTTAACGTAAAACGTGGGCTTTTTGATCTGGTTATGGACGTGCAAAGTGACGAAGGACAGCTCAGCGGATACGTGAAACCGCTGTTCCGAAATATGGTGATTTTCGACCTGGTCCGCGATGTCCAGGAAGACAATCCGCTGCAGGTTTTCTGGCAGGCGATTGTCGGCGGGGTCACCGGGATTGTCACCAACTACAACCGCGATCAGCTCGCCACGGTCATTCCCCTGAGCGGTGAGCTTAAAGGCCCGCAAGTTGGCATTTTAAATACCGTCGGCAATCTGCTGCGAAATGCATTTATACGTGCTTATCTCCCGCGCCTGGAGCGGCAGATGCAACCAAGCGATGACCTGCAATTCGGACCCGCAAGCCTTTCCGATCCTATTTCTGCCGGAGATTAGTAAACCTGACTGAGGATAAATATGAATAATACAATGAGACTGCTAAGCGTGATTGTTTGCACCGGTTCGATTTTCACCTCATCAGGGTGCGGAGGCGATGCCCAGCAGAAGAAAGACAAGGAGTTCTTCACCTCCGGCAATCGCGAAGCCGACCAGCGCGCCGATCAGCGCATGGCCCAGAAAGAGGAACTGACCGGTGACAGTGCAAACTCCGACGGTCGAGTCACCAAAAGCCAGGCAGTGCTCGCCGATAGCAAAAAAGCGTTGTATGACCGACTTGGTGGCTCGGTCGGTATCAACCTGATTGTGAATGATTTTGTGACCCGCGCCCTTGCGGATCCCCGTGTGAATCTGGACCGCAAAGACATCAAGCGCGGGGGTTTCAGCATTCATCACAACCAATCCATGGAGTGGGAAGCCAGCGCGGATAACGTGGCTGCCCTGAAGCTGCATATGGCCGAGTTCATAGGTCTTTCGACGGGAGGTCCCAGCAAATACACCGGCGAAGAACTGAAAGGCGCGGTTTGGAACATGCATTATTCCAACGCGAATTTCGATGCCGCCATGGGCGACATGAAAGCGACGCTTGATAAGTTACAAATCGCTAATCAGGAACAGAAAGAGTTGCTTTCCGTACTCGAAACAACTCGCGATCAGGTCGTGCAGGACCGGTAGGCTTGCCCGCAAGCGCAGCACCTGCTAAGTTCAATGGATGTCCATTGAACTCAAAGGTGATGCATGAAAGTTCTGTTGATCGGAAACGGTGGCCGCGAGCACGCAATCGCCTGGAAGCTCGCGCAGTCGAGCGGCGTAGAAAAACTGTTCGCCTGGCCTGGCAATCCGGGCACCGCGCAGGTTGCTCAAAATGTTCCCGGTGATGTGAACGATTTAAAGGGAATCGAAAAGTTCGTCATTTCTAATGGTATCGGACTGGTCGTCATTGGTCCTGAAGAACCACTTGCCCTGGGGCTGGCCGATCGCATTTTATCTCTGGGCGTGAAAGTTTTCGGTCCGAATCAGGCTGCGGCCCAGATTGAAGCAGACAAGTGGTTCGCTAAGGAGATCATGCGGCAGCAGGCGATCCCCACCGCCGAGGCCCGCAGTTTCACCGATCCCGATGCTGCCTCGGAATATATTAAAATACGCAATGTCCCCTGCGTCGTTAAAGCCTCAGGTTTGGCCAAGGGGAAAGGTGTCACCGTCTGCTATCGCGTTCCGCACGCGCTGGAAACCATCGACCTGATCATGCGGAAAAAAACATTCGGCACCGCGGGAAACCGGGTGGTCATTGAAGAATTGATGCAAGGTCCCGAGTGCTCGATCCTCGCGCTGGTCGATCGCCGAAATATTTACCTGCTCGAGGCCAGCCAGGATCACAAACCTGTCGATGACGGCGACACTGGTCCCATGACCGGCGGCATGGGCGCTTACTCCCCTACCCCCGTCGTCACAGAGGCAATGCTGCGTCAAATTGAAAAAGATGTGCTCGTGCCAATTGTCGACGGCCTGCTTCGCGACGGCATCGAATACAAAGGTATTCTCTATGCCGGCCTCATGCTGACCACCAACGGCCCGAAGGTGCTTGAGTTCAACTGCCGGTTCGGTGACCCTGAAACCCAACCGCTGATGATGCGTCTGAAAAGCGATCTGCTGGAAGTAATGCTCGCCGTCGCCGACGGTCGACTCGATGAAGTCGAATTAAACTGGGATCCCCGCCCCGCCATCTGCGTTGTCGCCACCAGCAAAGGTTACCCCGGCAAATATCCCACAGACCTGCCGATCACCGGCATTGAAAAAGCCGATGCCATCCCCGGCGTAAAAGTTTTCCTCGCGGGCACCAAGTTCGGTGACGACCAGGCAGTCCTGACAGACGGCGGTCGCGTCCTGGGCGTTACAGCCATCGCCGACACCATTGCCGATGCACAAAAACTGGCGTATCAGGCGATGAAACTCATACATTTTGATGGCATGCACTATCGGCAAGATATCGCACGCCAGGCTGTGAAATGAACCAAGCCATACATCTCCAGAGAACGCCCGATCCCTTCGGAACTTAACGGAATTTAACGGAATGTAACGTCCTGCAGATTGCTGCGCGACAGAATGTTACATTTGTTAGCATCCACTATTGCAACAGGCGATATAACGCAGGATTACGCACACCCTCCGCTCTCATTGACCCTGTAAAATTCTGCCCGCTTGCTCTTGCAGTTAAAAACGCCTTCACCTATATTGCCCGGCTCGAATTTTGGAACCGTAACACTGAGGTTTGTATGCCACGCGTTTGTTATTTCACCGGCAAGAAGACCACGTTTGGGAATCAAATTACCCATCGTGGCAAAGCGAAGTATCTGGGTGGTGTCGGAACCAAGGTCACCGGTATCACTGCCCGCACCTTCAAGCCGAACATTCAAAAGGTACGCGCTGTGATCGACGGACGCATCGTTCGCATCAAGGTGAGCGCCAAGGCTATTAAGTCCGGCGTGATCGTAAAGCCCGTGCGGCGCAAGTGGACCAAGCCCACTGAAGCCGCGGCAGCCTAGCTCGCCTCCCGCGCCATAACGCGATTTAAAAAACACAACCGCCGCCTTGCGCATGCAAGGCGGCGGTTTTCATTTCCGTGACGGAACCCATTGAGCGCGTCTGCCCGTAATGCCGTGCATCTTCGTTGCAGAACCACGGCAAACGCCTGTTTTAACGCCCCACCAGCCTCACACAGGCAATTTCCCTTTTATCTCAAAAACGTCTATTCTCGCTTTTATGCCCGATCAGAAAATTACACTCGAGCAGGTGAAAGATGTCGCAAAGCTTGCTCGCCTGGAAATCCCGGCCGACCGCCTTGGCCGATTGACCAGCCAGTTGGAATCGATCCTGGAATACGTCGCCCAGATCGGCAATGTGGATATGACAGGCGTCGAACCCATTGTCCACGCCATTCCGCTGCACAATGTGCTGCGCGAAGACGTGGTCGAGCCAAGCCTGCCACTGGAAAAAGTCCTGCAGAATGCGCCGCAGACGGATGGAGCATTTTTCAAGGTGCCCAGGGTGATCGGCGCGGAAGAAGATTCAGCCGGTTAAATGACTCTTTTTTCTTCTGTTCGCCGCCTGGGTCGCGCGGGCAAAATGTTCGATGGACCCGCCCTTTCGACTCCGGACGCTTTTTCTGTATATTCCGCTCTGGGAATTTCAATCTCTTTGAGGCAAAGCATGGCCCGCACGGCAACGATCACAGTCGGTGAGAAAAAACTCGAAATGCCCATGGTCGAGGGCTCCGAGCATGAGCTTGGCATTGATATCAGCAAGTTGCGTCAGGAAACCGGCGCAATCACCCTGGATCCGGGCTATGGAAACACCGGTTCATGCGAGAGCGCCATCACTTACATCGACGGCGACGCCGGTATTCTCCGCTATCGCGGAATCCCCATCGAACAACTGGCCGAGCATTCCCGGTTCATCGAGGTAGCTTGGCTGCTGATTTTCGGTCGCCTTCCCAAAAAGCCCGAACTCGATCGTTTCAGCCAGGAACTCAGTGAAAACGCACACATTAATGAAGGGATGCGGCATCACTTCGAGGGGTTTCCTTCCACCGCCCCCCCGATGGCCATTCTCTCATCGATGATTAACACCCTCGCCTGCTATAACCCGCAGGTGCTCGACATCACCACCGACGCCACCTTCGAGACTGCTGCCGCCCGGTTAATCAGCAAGGTCCGGACGGTGGCGGCCTATTCGTACCGCCGCGCTACAGGCAAACCATTCATCTATCCTGACCCAAAACTCAGATACGTCGGAAACTTCCTCCACATGATGTTTTCGATGCCTTACGAACCCTACCTGGTCGATCCGGATATCGAAGCAGCGTTGAACATGATTCTCATACTGCACGCTGACCACGAGCAAAACTGTTCCACCAGTACGGTGCGCGTGGTGGGCAGCAGCGGCGCAAACCTGTTCGCGTCGGTCGCCGCGGGCGTGTGCGCGTTGTGGGGCCCGCTGCACGGCGGGGCAAACGTCGCGGTTCTGGACATGCTCGATGACATTCACAAGGGAGGCATCAGCCCGGAAAAATGCATCGAGATGGCCAAGGACAAGAACAGCACATTCCGTCTCATGGGTTTCGGACATCGGGTTTATAAAAACTTTGATCCCCGCGCCAAAATTCTCAAGGCGTCGGCGGACAAAATTCTCTCCAAGGTCAATGTGAACGATCCGCTGCTCAACATCGCCCAGAAGCTCGAAGAACTGGCGCTGAAGGATCCGTACTTCGTCGAGCGCAAGCTTTATCCAAACGTCGATTTTTACAGCGGCATTCTGATGAAGGCGATCGGCATCCCTGTGAACATGTTTACGGTGATGTTCGCCATCGGTCGCCTGCCCGGCTGGATCGCCCATTGGAATGAACAAAACAAGCAGGGCCTCAGGATCGCCCGTCCCCGGCAGATTTATACCGGCGAAACCAAGCGCGACTACGTTCCCATGGACAAACGCTGAAACCGCGGCGATCCGGCCCCGTCCGCGTTCAGCGCCAACCTGAAAACCCCGCGCGCTTATGCACGCCCAGCCGGAGAACCCCACAAGCGCCATCGGCCTTATCGCGCGCCGCCCGGCGGTCCCCGTTGCAATCCTGCTGGCGGGAGGAATTTTTTTCCATGATTGGGTGCCGCATCAGCCTGTTTTGATTTTAATCGCCATCGGGGTGCTGCTGTCGATAGCGGTCGTATTACTGCGTCATCCGCGTCTTTGCGGCGGGTGCATCGCCATCGTAACGTTGCTGCTCGGCATCGCCGCCGGGCAGCGCGAACATTTCCAGTTTGCCGCCAACGATATCGCGCTGTTTGCCGGCGATGAGCCGCGCCTTGCGGAATTGCAAGTGCGGTTGATTGATGATCCGCAATACATCTGCGGCCCCGCCGCCGAGCGTCCGCTTCCGCCGCGCCAGATCACCACGGTCGAGGTGTTAAAGCTCAGAACCTGGAAAGGGTGGATCCGCGTCACGGGCAGACTTCCCCTGCAGATCGATCAACCCGCCGCCGAACTTCGCGCGGGGCAAATCATCGATGCGCGCGGCATGCTGGAGCGTCCGCCCGCGGCGATGAATCCCGGCGAGTTCAACGGAGCTGCCTACTATCGGCAGCATCGAATCGTCGCCGATTTTACCGTCAACCGCGCGGACAATATCCACATCATTGCCGACCCCGGGCCCTCCCCGTTAACCTGGCTGCGGAATAAAGCGCACCATCTGCTGGCCGCCGGGTTCACAGACAAAAACTCTGCTGAATCTGCGATTCTTGATGCAATGATTCTCGGAAACAGGGACACCCAGCTGCGCGACGTCGAAGCGGATTTCATACAGACCGGAATCGCTTATCAGCTCAGCGTCAGCGGGCTGCACATCGCCTTGCTGGCGTGGATGGTTTTCTGGGCCTGCCGATTCCTCCGGATCGCGCCGCGCAAGACGCTGCTCATTACCACCTGCTTCGTGCTGCTGTATTCCAGCGTGTCGCTGCCCTCGCACTCGGGGATTCGCTCAGCAATTCTGTTCTTCACCATCGCCGTGGCAACCATGGCCGGTCGTTTCACCGACACCAGGCAGCTGTTGGCGATCGCCGTCATCGCGATGCTGCTGTGGCATCCGATGGATCTATCTTCGTTGGGGTTCCAGTTCAGCTTTGCCGTCTGTATCGCGATTGTCGTTCTTCTCCCCGCGCTCGATGCGTCGGCGCGCAGCCAAGTCAGCCCGGATGACCGGGCCAAACCGCGCGATACGGATCCGACCAGCATTGAACGCCTGCCCGCCCGGGTTCTGCGCTTCACGCAATTTTGCATCGTCGCCTGGCTGGCAACGCTTCCGCTGGTGGCCTACGACGTCGGGCATACTTCGATCTGGTCGATCCCGGGAAACCTTCTGCTGTTTCCCCTCGTCGCGGTGGCATTGCCCGGAGGGATTCTCAAAATTCTTTTAACCCTGCTCTGGCCGATGTTTGCCGCGGGCTTCGCGGGTCGCGGGCTTGCCCATTCACTGCATGCTGTGGAGCGTGCATCAGTTTTCCAAGCTGCCGGGAACCGCCGTCAATCTTCCCACGCCGCCGGTCTGGTTGATCGTCATCTACTATCTGCTGCTGCTCGCCCCTCTGCTGCCTGATTGGAAATTCCTCTCAGGTCGAAAGAGATGGTTTCTCCGGCTTGCGCCGCTTGCGGGCGTTGTCAGTATTTTTCTTCTGCAGATCAAGACGCCCGCCCGCATTCAGGCGGCGGATGATCTGCGCGTGACCCTGCTCTGCGTGGGCGCGGGACAATGCGCTGTTGTGGAAGTGCCTGGCAGAAATCCGATCCTCATCGACGCGGGATCCACCTCCATTCATGATATAGCTCGAAAAATTGTCGAACCGTTCCTGGCTTATTCCGGCGATTCGCGCGTCGACAAAATCTTTCTCAGCCACGGCGATTTCGATCACATCAGCGCCGCGGGTGAAATTGCGACGGCTTACAACGTTGCGGATGTATTCACGAGCACGCACTTCCGAAAAAATGCAGCGGGCAATGTTCCGGATCTTCTGCTGCTCGATGAATTGGAAAAATTGAACAGACCGCCCCGGGAAATTGCCTCGGGTGATCATTTGGATCTGGGCCACGGCGCGGCGATCGACGTCCTCTGGCCGCCAAATTCCGGCGATCTCAATTCAAATAACGCGGGACTTGTGCTGCGACTGACCTATGCCGGAAAACGGGTTCTTTTCCCCGCGGACATTCAAGATCCCGCCTTCGCGGGCGTGCTGAAGAATCCCGCGGCCCTGCGATCCGACGTGCTGGTCGCACCCCACCATGGCAGCAGCGAAGACTTGACGCCCGCATTCCTTGCCGCGGTAAAACCCGGGGTGATTCTCAGTTCCAACTTCTGGCGGTTATCCAGCAAGCAAAAACGATTTGAACAGATGATCGGCCAGACACCGCTTTACCGAACACCGCAGTGCGGGGCGATCACGGTGACGATCAAATCAAACGGAACTCTTTCGGTATCGACTTTCCTTGGCCGAGCAAAACCGAAATTGTTCACCAGCAGGTGAGCTGTCGATCATCGCCGTGCTTGCAGCGGCGAAGATCAACAACGGCATTAGACAGTCCAACATTTACACCGCGGTTGCCTGCTGAAATTCCTTTTTGCGATCGGCCATCTGCGCTTTTAATCGCGCCAGGATGCTGCTGTGCATCTGGCTGACGTGCGATTCGCTGAGGTCGAGCGTTGAACCGATTTCTTTCATCGTCATCTCTTCGAAATAGTAGAGGATGATGATGAGCCGTTCGGCGCGGCTGAGGCCTTTGGTGATCAGTTCCTTCAGGTCTTTTCGTTGAATTTCGCGGACTGGGTCCGCGCCGCGCTTGTCTTCGAGGATGTCGATCTCGCGAACATCCTTATTGCTGTCGGTTTCAAACCATTTTCGGCTGAGTGAAACTAGCCCCACCGCGCTGGAGTCCTTGGACATCTTGTCGAATTCGGCCATGGGCACCTTGAGGCGCTCGGCCAACTCTTCATTGGTCGGGGCGCGGCCCAGTTCCACTTCCAGCTGCTTGTTCGCGCCGTCCATCTTATGCGACCGCGATCGCACGAGCCGGGGAACCCAGTCCATCGATCGAAGTTCGTCCAGGATCGCGCCGCGAATACGCGGGGCGCAATAGGTTTCGAACTTGACGCCGCGCTCCATATCAAAGGCGTTGATCGCATCCATCAGCCCGAAGATGCCGGCGGACATCAGGTCGTCGAGTTCCACCTCGTCGGGAAGCTTCACATGAATTCGCTCGGCGTTGTAGCGAACCAGGTGGAGGTAATTCTCCATGAGAATGTTGCGCAGCGGTTCGGTTTTATTTTTTTTGTATTCGATCCAGACGTCTTTAATGTCCGCAAGATTCTTTGTGACGCCGGTGTTCTTATACATCGCGGCCATCGGTGCTGACTTGATCATAATGACTCCCAATCCGTGGGGTGAAGGTTCATCCGTGTGCGTACTGCTGGTGGTTGAACCTGCCGCCTTCCGACGCCGGTCGAAACGGAGTTTCACCACTTTAAGTTATCGGTCATTCGAGGGTTTTTTACCCTTTAATTCTTTCGATTCAACAGGTTCCCTGGTTAAAGCGGTCAGATTTTCATCGATCATTTTCTGTCCCATCGATCCAATAATCAGACCGACGACAAACGTGCCAGCCATTGCCGCAAGAGCCCGCGACACCGTTGTTGTAAAGGTGTTTCCCGTCTCGATGCCGCCTACCACGAGGCAGACGGCAAACACGAGCAATGCGAGGATGGCGGCTAATCGAATTGCCATTTATCTCTTGAACCACTGGCTCATCCGGTTGAAAAATCCACTGGTTTCATTTGACGCATAAACGCCCTGCTCGAACCGCATCGCCAGTTGCGTGATGCATTGACCCGCGGCACAGTGCGGGTTGCTGATCACAAACGGAGTGCGCCTGCGCACCGCGGTCGGCACCTGATCGTCGGCAAACATATAGCCGGCATCGAGCACTGTCGCTCCTAAAAATTGCTTGGCAACCCGCGAGATTCGATCATACACCACGCGCCCTTCGTTGGCGCTGCGCACCTGGTTCACCAGAAGGCTGAGCCTGCGGTTCGGGGAATCGCGCGTGACCACTTTGATGACCGCATATGCATCTGTAATGGCGGTGGGTTCCGGCGTGGTAATAACCAGCACATCATCCGCTGCCCGGGTGAAGCTTAGAACATTCGGCCCGATGCCCGCGCCGGTATCGATCAGGATGACGTCGGTCTGCTGCTCGAGTTCGGCCAACGCCGAAACAAGACGCTGGCGATCGGCATCATTGAGATCCGCCATCCGCGCCAGGCCCGATGCGCCACCGATCAGGCGGAATCCGCCCGGGGTCATCGTGAGCACTTCGCGCAGTTCTTTTTTTGCGCGATCACATGCGCGAGATTCGCCGGGAGATCCACATTGCAAAGCACATCCGCGTTGGCCAGACCCAGATCGGCGTCCAGCAGGACAACATCCTTTCCCGCCTTGGCGAACTTAATCGCCAGGTTGACCGCGATGTTGCTTTTGCCGACACCACCCTTGCCGCTGGTAATAGCGATCACGCTGGCGCGCCTGCGGGAACGGGCCATCACTCGAAGATTCTCTGCCTGGTCGAAAAGTACTGTCATCTGTTTGTCCGTTGTCAGCTGTCGAATATCAGTCGTCGGCTTGCCCGTCTTAAGGACTTCCGACCGACGACTAAAAACCGACCCATCAAGAGTTTTCTCCAAGTATCATCCTCGCCAGCATTCGCCCGTGTCCTACCTCGATATCCATGGGAACCTGCTGTCCCGTTGTCACATATGACAGGCTCTTATTCACTTTGCGGATTACGTTCAGCACGACGCCGACATGAGCCGCCTCATCGAGCTTGGTGAAAATGATCTTGTCCACCCGCACATCGCTGAACCGCTGGATGGCCAGATCAATGCAACCCGGCGACGATGTGCTGGAGAGAACCAGATGCACTTCATCCGGTTCGATGGTTCCCAGTAATTCCTTCAATTCACCGAGCTTCATTACATCGTTGGGGCTGCGACCGGCGGTGTCGATCAGCACAAAATCCATGTTCGACATTGAAGCCATTGCTTCGCGGAGTTCCTCTGGATTGCCGACCACGCGCAGCGGGGATCCGATGATATCGGCATACCGCTTTAACTGGTCGACGGCGGCAATTCGATACGTATCCAGCGTGATCAGCCCGACGCGATGGCGCTCTTTCAGCTTTAAGTTCGCCGCCAGTTTCGCAAGCGTGGTTGTTTTTCCGACACCCGTTGGTCCGATGAGCACCAACACGTGCGGACCGGGCGTGAGCTTGCGAACAATCGGACCGGAGGAAGGAATCAATCGTTCGATATGGTCGGCAAGTTTTTCACGAACATATTTTTCCTGCGTGAGATATTCCGGTCGCAGTTCGCGTTGCAGTGTGCGGATAATTTCCTGGGCCAGTTCCTCAGCGACTTCGTTGGTGATCAACTGCGTGTAATGCTCGAACAATTCATCGGGCACCTTGGGAGAGTGGATCTTGCGATTGTCGACGACGAGTTTCTCGACCATCTTTTTGAGCTGGGCCATGTCCTGCCCGACGCTCAGGATGGCGGCATTGCCCGCCGCGGGGGTTTCTAAGAACTGTTTTGCGTTCTCAATCGGATTGCTTCGATCGCCCGGTAGCGCCGCCAGGACGTTGCGACCAGCCCCCGGGCCGTAGATGAGCCCGGACTGATTCGCGCCGATGGGTTTCCGCGCCACCGGAATAGCGGCCGGCGCTTGCGCCGCCTGCCGGGGTCGGCGGGTGAAGTTGATTCCGCGGCCGGCGGTGATTTCAACCATCTCGCGACGGCGCAGACCGAGCCATTGCCGCAACTGATACGTGCGCGTGTGAAGGATGACGGCATCGTGGCCCATGGCGGTCTTCACCTGCTGAAGCGCCTCTGCCATTGTGAATGCTTTGAATGTCTGAAGATTCATCCCAGTCTCTGGTTCCCTGCGTTCAACCATTCATCCCGACCAACGCGACAGCCTCGACGGAAACTTCGGAAACAATTTCGTTATATGAAAGCACCGCCGCGTGCGGCACTGTGACTTCGATCATCTTTCTTATCGCCGCCCGTACCTGCGGCCCGCACACGATCACAGCCGAGCGACCTGCCTGGGTCAGTTCCAACACCTTATTTGAAATCTGCTGAACAATACTCTGCGCGGTCGCGGGCGGCATGGTGTTGGTCGTACCGCGCTCGCCGCGTTCGAGGTGACCGTTCACCAGTTCTTCCAGCGCGGGATCGAGCGTGAGGCAATAAAGCTTGTCGGACTCATCGACGTACTGCTTGCAAATCGTGCGGGCCAGGGCATGGCGAACGTATTCCGTCAACACATCCAGATCCTTGGTTCGCGCGGAATAATCGCCGAGCGTTTCCACAATTGTCTCCAGATCGCGAACAGGAACGCGCTCGCGCAGCAGATTCTGCATGACCCGCTGGAGTTCGCCCGGCTTGACCTGCGTGGGAATCACTTCTTCCACCAGGGCGGGAACACGCGCCTTGAGGTTGTCGATCAGATTCTTGGTTTCCTGGCGCGTCAGTAATTCGTAAGCATGCCCTTTGATCAATTCCGTAAGGTGTGTGGCCAGCACGGCCGTTGCTTCCACAACCGTGTAGTTGCGAAGCTCGGCATCGGAACGCTGACTTTCGCTGATCCAGAACGCCGGAAGACCAAAGGCCGGCTCAATCGTTGCCTCGGCGTGTGGAATGGGTCCGGTCGTCGCGCCGTTATCCATTGCCATGAATTGCTCGGGATATGTAACGCCTTTGCCAATCGACTGACCGCGAATTTTCACAATGTAATCGTTTGCCCCAAGCTGCATGTTGTCGCGAATGCGCACCGGCGGAACGATGATGCCAAGGTCGATGGCAATCTGCCGGCGGATCATGCTGATTCGATCCAGCAGATCTCCACCCTTGGTGGCGTCCACCAGTTTCACCAGGCCGTAACCGACCTCCAGTTCCATCGTGTCCACGTCGAGGAGTTTTTCTACCTTCTCGGGTTCTTTCTTGGTCGATTCGGCAACTTTCTTCTGCGCGGCAACTTTCATGGCCTGCTTGTCGTTGCGCGTGATAATCAATGCCAAACCGCCGCTGCAAGCGCCTAATACCAGAACGGGCATCTTGGGCATGCCTGACACGCTTAAAAATGCCATGAATGCCGCTACGATCACCAGTGCCTTGGGCTTGGCGAACAACTGCCCAATCATTTCGTTTCCGAGGTCGTTTTTGCTGCTGTTGCGCGTGACGATCAAGCCGGCGGCGAGCGAAATAATGAACGCGGGGATCTGACTGACAAGCCCGTCACCAATCGTCAGCTTGGTGTAAACCTGCAGGCAGTTCATGATGCCCATGTTCTTTTCGGCCATACCGACGTATAGACCTCCGAGAACATTCACAAACGTGATGACAATGCCGGCGATGGCGTCACCGCGAACGAATTTGCTGGCACCGTCCATGGCCCCGTAAAAATCCGCCTCGTGACTGATCGCTTCGCGGCGGGCGCGGGCCTGGGGTTCGGTGATATTGCCAGCGTTTAGGTCGGCGTCGATCGCCATCTGCTTGCCAGGCATACCGTCCAACGTGAACCGGGCTGCAACTTCGGAAATACGCGTGGCACCTTTGGTGATCACAACAAACTGAATCACCACGATGATGGTGAAGATAATGATACCGACCGCAAGTGAACTCCCGGTGACCAACTGGCTGAATGTCTCGACAACATCACCAGCAGCGGCGGTGCTTCCGGCTCCGGTCAGAATCAAGCGGGTGGTGGCCACGTTCAGCACCAGGCGGAACAGCGTGACCGCCAGCAGCAACGATGGAAACACTGAAAATTCCAGTGGACTTTTCAGGTACATCGTCGTCACCAGCACCAGCACGCTGAGACTGACATTGCAGATCAAAAGAAGATCCAGCACCTGCGTCGGCAGTGGAATCAATATCACGCTCAGCAGCGCGATAAAGGCGATGGGGAACACCATCCCACGATGTTCGTGGATGCGGGCGAAGAGAGGATTGGATGCGATAGCGGACATGCTTAACAGTTTGTCAGTGCGGAGCGCTCTCTCAACCAGGGACAGTTATCCGGCCTTTGCAAAATGTTTCTGCTTGAACTTCCCGTTTAGCTCGTACACATACGCCAGGATTTCCGCGATGGCGGAAAAATATTGTTCGGGCACTTCCTGGCCTACCTTGCAAAGCTTGTAAAGGGCGCGGGCCAGGGGCTTTCTTTCCAGGATCGGAATACCGCTGGAGATCGCGATTTCCCTGATTCTCGCCGCGATGTATCCCTGACCTTTTGCGATCACCTTCGGGGCGGCCATGGTGTCAGGGTCGTACCGCAGAGCGACGGCGAACTCAGTGGGATTCGTCACCACCACGTCAGCTTTTGGCACGTCGCTTTTAAGTTGTTCTTTTAGTCGCTGCATGGCGATCTGCCTGCGGCGCATTTTCAGGCGGGGATCGCCTTCCATGCTCTTCATTTCGTCCTTGACCTCGTCCTTGGTCATCTTCAGGCCTTGTTCGATGTGGTAGCGCTGCCAGGCAAAATCCAGGAGGGCCAGGATGAACAGCAGGACACCGATGCGGATAGCGATGCTGAACAATATGTCGGCGGCAAGCCCGAAGATCTGGACGAACCCCATCTCCTGCGCCAGAACGATCTGGGCGATACGGCCATGGACGGCGGAGTAGGCCATCAGACCGACAAGACCCAGCTTAAGCAGGCTCATGCCGAGCTTTTCCAATCCCTGTCCACCGCTGAAAAGCCGGGAAAAGCCACCGATTGGGCTCAACGCCGCGAAGTTCAGCGAGAGCCGTTCGAAATTAAAATTCAGCCCGGTTTGCAGAACGTTTACGGCCACCGCGATGATCATCATTCCGATCAACAGCGGCATGATCGCGATCCCAATATTGTAGATTGCACTGGAGAATAGAGCCCCGATGGCGCTCGGATTGAGACTCGACAGCGAACGTTCACTGAGCATTTCGCGGACCATGACGCTGAGCACTTTAACGATGCCTCCGCCGTACCAGCGGAGCATCATCATTCCACCGATCAGCAGTACCGCGCCGGTGAGGTCGGGGCTGCGCGATCTGACCGTGGTCGCGCGCTTCCTGCCGCCGCTTGGGCGTTGGTGCTTCTGTTTTATCGCCGGCGCTATCGTCAGCCATCTTGCTTTCGAGTGATGTCCGAAACATTGACCGCACTTGCGATCAACAGTGAGGGCCAGTGCCCCCATCGCGCTTCGTGACGATCCTTAACTGGCGAACCCGTGGCTCAACACAAGCCGAACGGTAGTCATCGATTCTTCGATCGCGACCTGCAACACGTTGGGGGTGCTGTACATCATCAGTCCCACAATCAGCACGCCCATCCCCACCATGGCTTTAATGCTCAACCCCATGGTCATCACATTCATCTGCGGCATGGTTTTGCCCAGAAATCCGAGCGTCATATCAACAATCAACATGGTCACCAGGATTGGAGCAGCGAGTCGAAGCGCGAGCATCGTGGCGGTTTCGAACATGCGGATGACCAGGTCCAGGACTGACTGATTGACTGCGACAGACATCAGCGGCAGCGTATCGAAGCTGTCGCGGACGCCGCGAATCATCTGCCGGTGCCCGCCGATGGCGAGAAAAACAACCAGCGTCAACATGTAGTAAAGGTCACCGATCAGCGAACTGCTCTGCCCGAACTGCGGATCGAAAGTCTCAGCGATATTAAAACCCAGCTGCTGACCGATAATCTCACCGGCCCATTGAGCGGCGATAAAAACAAAGCTGAGAATCATGCCCATCGCCAGGCCGAAACACATCTCACCGGCGATGACCATGGTCAAGGCGACATAGGTTGGAGGAAGCTCAGCAGGCTGCTTAACGCTGGAAGCCATCCCCATCGCGAGAATAATTGCAAACAGGGTGCGGGCGCGTTTGGGAATTCGAGCCGAACCAAACAACGGCGCAAACAGCATAAATCCCGCGACGCGGAACACGACGAGAACAAAAACCGGAACGAAGCTGAGCGCGGCGCCGAGTTGCATACAAACCCTGACCGGTCACCCGGTCAATCCTTGGAGAACAAAATCACGGAAGCGGGTTATTCGAAAAAATCGCCTGTGAGTACTCAATCAACCGATGACTGATCCACGGCATTAGCACGATGGCAGAACCGACCATCGCAACGATTTTTGGAATGAAAGAAAGTGTCTGTTCCTGAATCTGCGTAACAGCCTGCAGCATGGATACGATGACACCGACAAGAAGCCCGATGATCAGCATCGGAGCGGAGACAACCAGGGCTAATATCAGAGTGGACCGGACCAGGTCCATTGCGGAGTCGAGATTCATGCGTCACATCCTTCCATGGATGTTGGCCACCAACTGAGCGGAACAGGGCGGGTCGCTCAGATCAGCGGTCAAATTCTTCGCGAAAGGCAGTCTGCCTTTCGTGCCTCGCAGTGATTCCTCCATGAATCAAATGTCGAAGCCAGCCTATGTTGCGAAACTTAACATGAGACTGCCAGTAATCAAGTGCCAACCGTCGACTAAAACGAACAATAAAAGTTTGAACGGTAAGGAAATTAGAGCCGGGGGCAACATCATCATTCCCATGCTGATCAGCACGGATGAGATCACCATGTCGATAATGAGGAACGGTAAATAAACTTTAAACCCCAGGTAAAAAGCCGTCTTTAATTCGCTGAGCATAAACGCGGGGATCATTGTCATTGTGCCGACGTCTTCCCATTTTTTAGGAGCCGGATCGTGCGACACTTCGCAAAATAGCAGCACATCCGCATCGTTGTTGCTCTGTCGAATCTGGTTTTCCATGAACACGCGCATCGGTATGACCGCGCGGCGGAGCGCTTCTTTCTGATCGATTCCCTGCTCACCACCATTCATATAAGGTGCGATCGCTTCATTGTTGATTCGGTTCCATGTCGGACCCATGACGATGAAGGTCATGAATAAGGCAAGCCCCATCAGAATTTGATTCGGCGGTAACTGGGCGGTGCCCAGCGCCTGCCGCAGCAGTGACAAGACGATGATGATCCGCGTGAAGCTGGTCATCATGATCAAAATCGCCGGCGCCAGCGACAGAACGGTCAGCAGAATGATGATCTGCATCGCCGATGAGAAAGTCTCTTTTTTGCTGAAGTCCGGCAGATTCAACGGCGCTGTCAGTGGACTGATCGGCGCAGTCACGACAGGTCCGCTCAGTGGCGATTCGGGCGGGGTTTCCTGCGCGAGTGGAGACGGTGACGGACATCACAAGCAACGGGATGACCGCCATCCACCATCGCCCTGAAATTGCGAGCCCGCCAAATCGCATGACACTCTCGCTTAAGATGAAGTCTGTTTCGGTTCGTTGAATTGCTGCTGCAGCATCCGCACCTTGTCGAGTAAACCGCCGACCTCTTCGGCCGAGACACCTTCCTGCGTACTTGCCGGAGCAAATGCTTCTTCCTCCGACGGCATCTGCAATGCATCGGTTTCCCCGAATGGTTCGTTCGCACGGCGAAATAAATTTCCGAAGCTCCCCGCCGATCGCAATAAAGGTGTTGAGTGCCGGGTCTGCCCCACCATCGCTGCGATTTCATCCGGATCGGTGATTTCGCTGAGGCAGGACATGTGCCCCGCGCTGTCACTGACGATCAGCAGGCGCCTGCCTACCTGCAGCACCAGCACCTGCTGTTTGGGGGACACTGGAGAACGGGATAGAACGGTGACCAGCCTGGATCCCTTGCCGCCTGCCGACCCGATGGTGATATTCCGAAATACACCCCTGAGCAGAAGAATGAGACAGATGACCGCGACCAGCGCGATGGCGATGCGCGACAGGTCACCGGTGCCGGTAGAGGCCGCAGGACTGGCTGATGAGCGAACCGCTGCTGCCTTGGCATCGCTGTCGCTGATTCGAAGCGAGGTTTGTTCCGATGCCTGATCCGTCGCCCCGGCGGGTCGGGTGCTTTGCCCGTTTGCCGCCGGTGACACCAGCAGCAGAATTGAGATCGCGATATGAAACCGCCGAAGGGTCACAATCCCTCTTCTCTTATACCAGCCATGATCTCGTTGACTCGGACGCAAAAATTGTCGTTCAAAACCAGCACTTCCCCGCGTGCCACCAGTCGGTCGTTCACAAAAACATCCACCGGGTCACCGGCCAGTTTATCGAGTTCCACCACTGAGCCTTCACCGAGTTTGAGAACATCCTCCACCATCATGCGGCTGCGCCCGAGTTCGATTTTCACATTCAGGTCCACATCGCGCAGTAACTCGATGCTCGCTTCGGAATGTGACGCGACGGGGCTGGCAAAATTCTGGAGATCAAACGCCTGGGTGGGGATTGACGATTCGGCGATGGAAGAAAGAGTTGAAGGATCTTCGAAATTCGCCTGTTTCAGAAGCTCGTCGATCGACGCCTGCGCTGAGGCCAGATCGGCATCGACGCTGTCCAGCGACGCCTTGGCGTTGCCGAGATCGGCAATGGGATCCGAAGCGTGTTCGTTATCGGTTGGGGAAGAATCGGGAATGGATTCGTCGGCCATGTCGCACCATCCTTGGCAGCGGCCATCGACTTTTCAGGTCACGCGGGAACATCCTGTTCACCGCTGTTGATCCCGACCAGATTTTGCGTTTCAGCGGGCTTAGTAATCCGTGCGGAACGGTATGCACCGTGGAACCAGCACGTCGTCAATAAGCCCCGAGTCGTCAAAAATCTGATCAAGCTGGTATTTCACCTGCCGGCGAAGCGTTTCCAGGCCCGGTTCGCTTCCACCGCCCAGTTTCTCAGGATCCAACTCCGCTATAATGGTCCGCACGCGGTCTTTTATCAAGGCGTCGTGATTGGAAATCAGATCTTTTACCTTATCGCCGGTTGGAATTTTGGTGGTCACGACGATGTTCACGTCGTACAAGAAAGTTTTCCCGCTGACTTTGTTAGGTGCGCGAAAATCGACCAGCTGCAATTCAACCGCCGATTTGCTGTCACTCGTTCCGGTGGTCTTGCCGTCGCCCTTTTCCCCTTTTTCCCCATGCTCACCTGCTCCATCAGCGACAAGTTCGACGGCCTCAGCCTTCTTCGCACCGCCGCCGACGAACTTGATTCCACCGATGAGGACAACCGCCTCGATCAGCATTACCGCGCCTAAAAGCACCGGCGTTTTAGCCATGAGCCCCGCGCCCTTTGGTTTAGCGCCGGCATCTTCCTTGCCATGCCCTTTGTCGGCCGCCGGGGCATCCTTCGAGGGCTTTGAATCTGCTTTGTCCGACATGGCAACTCCACGATAAGCGCAAGGGTCCGATAACGGGATCAAACGGATAATCCCATCATTCAAGCTATCGGTTGTCTGCCCCACCCGGTTAACCATGCCCATTTCCGACCGATACCGGCGGTAAACATCCCCTGACGGCAATGACACACAAAATAGTTCCGCGCCGACTTCAGCCGCCCCCCCACTCTTACCGATTTATAAGACTCAGACGTTGACCTGCGCCATCGCGTGAATGCTCAGTCGACATTGCCTGGCCTTGATTTGTTAATTCCCAGCCTTCGCGATGCCGCGGAGTAGCGTTTTTTTATCCGGAGACCAATCGGCGTGCGAAACAAGAATCATCAGAAGCAGCTTGCCCAGAAGTTTACCTCCACCTCGTTTGCCGTCGAGCGGATGGAAGATCGTCGGTTGATGTCGGCAACGTTAAGCGTGAGCCAGTCATTGATGGTGTTCAACGCCGTCAAAAACAACGTTGCCAGCCCGGTAGAAACACTCACCATCAGCAATACCGGCGACGCGCCTTTATCTTTGAACGGTCTCAGCGTGGTAAACGACCCCAGCCAGAGCACGCAAAGCGCAGCTCGATTTTATTTATTGAACACCGGAAGCGCGCCGACCACGCTGGCGGCGGGTGGATCTTTCGCCCTTCAGGTGGACTACACCGCCACGGCCGTCGGGCTGGATTACGCGCTGCTGGATGTCTCGACGAGCGATCCAAACAACCCCCTGGCGCAGGTGCAGCTGCACGGTATCGGTACCGCTGGAACCGGCGGCGGCAATCAACCGTCCCTCGAGCGAATCCTTCAGGCTTACGATCAACCCAATTACGCAAATGTCGGCGAGTCAAATGCCGCCAGCGCTTACTACCCCGAACCGCCCGCCGCCGGCAGCGATGAAGTTGCGCTGCAGGAACTGGTCAAGGCCGGCGCAGGTCCGGTCACTATCAATGTTCTGGCATCGTTCACCGCATCTTCCACCAAGCCTTACACACTGGGCTGGTACAACGTATCCAATCCATTCAACAGCCAGCAGCAGTTGTTCTACACCCCTGCGTCTGAATCGCAGAGCGTGTATGTCCAGCCGCAGGGGTTGACCAGCTTTGACCCGGGTAACACGGTCTTTGGTTTCTATAACCCATCAGCCACCGTGAAGGTGAATAACGTGCTGGTCACAGGTCATACGCAGGACGCCTTAAATCCGTGGGACACCACCGACCCGCGTAAATTCCGCTTCTTCCCGCTTGAGAATTCAGACGGCACCGTCGTTCCAAATTCGTACATCATGACCAGCACCGAGTGGTACAGTCCCGCCGGCTATGACTTCACGAATCTGGTTGCAATCGTCCGCAACGTAACGGCGGCTCCCGCTGCCCCTGGCGGGCCGGTACTTAGTGTCATCAATCCGACCGCCGTTCCAGGCAGTAACACGCTTGTGTTTAACCGCATTGAGAATCCCAACACCACCGTCGGCGACACCGTTCACGACACCAACACAATCACCCTGGAAAATACCGGACAGGGAAGCCTCACCGTCAGCAATATCACTGTTGCAGCTACCACCGGAAGCAACGGCGGCACGCAGTATCAACTCGTCAATCCCCCGGCGTTCCCCTTCACCCTGACATCCGGCCAGACGCAGGCGATCGAGGTTCAGTTTGTGCTCTCGCAAACAAATGCCAACAGCCATTCTCCAAACGAAACCAACAGCGCCGGCAATGGTGGTGGTGGCAGCGATTATCCAGGTCTGCTGACCATTTCCAGCAATGACACCAATGCAGCCAGCACAGTCATCCCCATGCAGGGCTGGTGGCAGGAGCACAGCGAAAATGAAAACGAGCCCGATCTGCAGACCATGGTGAATCTGATGCTCGGGTATGGAACGCAGATCAATCCAAGCCAGATCAATTTTCTCACCGAAAGCACCTCGACGGGATCCACACCGATTTATTACGGCGAAGAAGTGGCCTCGGCTTACTGGACATCCGCCGACGCCACACAACCGGTCGGCGTTACACAGATCGCCGCGTATCACACCGAAGGCGATACCAGCGGCCTCAGTTATTTCGCGCAGGGAAGCACCTCGACCCATTCCATTTTAAGCACCGGGTCGGATGTAGGTCAGAGCTTCTTTCCCCTGAATAGCGCAGGCACCGCGGCGGCAGCGGGCAGTTTCACAACCACCGGAAGCTTCGGTTTTGAAATGCTGAACCCCAACACCTGGAGCGATGACGCCAAGAACGTCGGTGACGCCGGTGGTGGACATCTGCTCCGCTTCTATCCCGTGCGCGATTCCGCGGGCAACCTTGTACCAAACACGTATATCCTCGCCGGCGATTATCCAAACGGCGCCGCCGAGAATTTCGACTTCCAGGATAATATCTATGTGATCCGGAACATCCGCCCGACTTCCACGGTGACCGTCTCGACGCCGCAGTCCACCGGCGGCGCTGCATCACCCGCGGCCGTGTACGCAAACGACACCACCGGCGGAGTTGCCCTGCAATGGGTTCCCGTGCTGGATTCTTCACTTACTGGATACAACATCTACAGCAGCCTGTCACCGACCACCGGCTATGCACTGGTCAGCAGCGCCGCGGCAACAGCCAATACATTTTTAGATTCAACCGCCCTGCCGGGTGAGACGCTCTATTATCGCGTTGCTGCGGTAAATGCCACCGGCGTTGGATTAGGGACGCAAACCAGCGTCGTAACAACCGGGACGGCTTCAACCAATCTCCAGACGATCGCGGTCAATGAGTCCCCCGCCGGTTCCACGACAACGATTACGCCGAACCAGGCCTATACCGTTGTTGCCGGTGGCCCGGGCATCACTGGCAACACCGATGGGTTTCGCTATTTGTTCACTGCGCAGTCAGGCAATTTCGACGTTGCCGCCAAGGTCAGCTCCATTACGACAGCCGGCAGTTACGCCACCGCCGGCATCATGGCGCGCGACTCGCTGAGCGCGACGGCGCAAACGTCTACATGAGCGCCAGCCCGATCAACTATCGCTTTAAATACCGCGCCAGCGACGGTGCCACTGAATCGGTAACCGCGCAGCCCGGCTCGTTGAGTTATCCCAATGTGTGGGTTCGCCTGGCCCGCGTGGGCAACGTTTTCAGTGGATACACCAGTACGGATGGAATCATCTGGACCCTGATGAGCCAGCAGACGTTGAGCAACTTCCCGGCCAACTGCTATCTCGGGCTTGCCGTCGCTGCCAACACCACGGCAAGCACCACCACGGCCCAGATTTCCAGTTACGGCGCTACACCGGTGTACACCGGGCCGATTACAACTCCGCAGACCTATGCTGCCATCGCCGGTGAAACTGTTCAGGAGCCGGTCCTGTCCGGCGACGTTGACGCCACCGGCACGATTCAGCCCGGCACCTTCACCATCACCACCCCACCCAGCGCCGGCGGCACCGCAACCTTCGATCCCGCCACAGGCTTGCTTACCTACACCCCCGCAGCTGCTTTTGTCGGCACCGAAACACTTGCCTATACCGTGGCCGACAACAACAACGATGTCTCTGCGCCGACAACCATCACCTTCAACGTAGCAAATAATAAACCCGTAGCTGTGCCCGATTCGTTCACCGCCGTAGCCGGCCAGGTTGTACAGATGAACCTGTTGGCCAACGACACCGACGCCAGCAGCACGATCAATCCCGCGACCCTCGCGATCAGCGCGCAGCCGACCTCCGGAGCAACCGTCACAGTCAATGCGACAACCGGCGTCGTCACCTACATAGCGCCCTCCACTTTCAGCGGCACCGATACCTTCAGCTACACCGTCGCGGACTACGCGGGAGAAATTTCCAGTGTCGGTACGGTGACGGTCGCAGTTTCACCCGCTAACGCCGGTGGGGTCGTCACCGTGCCGGTCAGCGCCACGGCCATCGCAGCGCAGGCCACGATCATCAACGTGCTCTCGGCGGATAGCGATTCATCGGGCACCATTGTCCCCGCCAGTGTGACAATCGTGTCGTCTCCTACCGACGGTGGCACCGCCACTGCCAATGCCGACGGCACGATCACCTATACCGCGGCTTCCGGCTTTGCCGGGGTCGAATCCTTCTTCTACAACGTGAAAGATAACACCGGATTTACGTCGGCTGCCACGCTTGTCACTGTAACGGTCAGCAATCCCGCCAAGGCTCCCATCGCCTCGAGCACGGCAACCACCGGCCTGGCTAATGGTTCGCTTGCAATTAACGTGACCGGAAATGTGAATTCCACCGTGGGCCTGGATCTCTCCACTTTGGCGGTAGCCGCCGCGCCCTGCGCACGGCACAACCTCTATCAACACCAGCACCGGTGTCATCACTTATACGCCGGCGGCTGATTTCGTCGGACCCGACAGCTTCACTTACACCGTTTCCGACGTAAACGGTCATGCGTCCAACGTGGCCACCGTCGATCTGAATGTCGGCGTTACCATCGGAAGTATCGCCGGCAATGATCGCTCGCTCACTTTCACCAGCGGTGGTGGCGCAGTTACCACGCTGTCATTAAATCGGGGCAGCGTTGAAGTGCTTTTCAACAATGCTGCATCGCTCGCAGTCGATCGTGACGGCAGGGCAACCGTTACCGGCTCTTCATTGCAGATCGCCCAACTCGACATCAGCGCAACAACCGCGGCAAGCACACTCTCGATCAGCTCGCGCGGAACCGGCGCGCTGACCATCGGGGGAATCTCCGATGCCAGCCCCATCCGCACCATTTCCGCACCCCGCGCAGGGTTGAGCGGCACTGTAAATCTCAGCGGTGTCGCGGTTCTTCAATTCCTTCAGATCAATAACGCGAAGATTTCCGTTGGAGCAGGCATCCCAACGGGTTTCTCCCTCATTACCGGCGGTGTAGGCGATTCAACCTTATCCAGCGCCGTCCCGATTCGCACCCTGCAGGCCAGTGCGTGGAACAGCTCGACCCCGGCGCTTCGGCGATCACGGCCCCGTCAATCACCTCGCTGGCAATCGCCGGTAACTTTCAACCGACGCTGACTCTCACCGGCGGCGGTACCGTCCTGCGCGTGGCCCAGATCAGAGGAATCGTGGGCAGTGACGCCTGGAAAATCACCGGCAATGCCTTCAGCATCGCCGCCGGCGGTATCGCCAGCACCCTGCAGGCAAGCGTCTCCGGCTCGATCAACAGTTTGCTCGTCCGCGCGGGCGGCTTTGGAGCTGCCCTTACCGCAGGCAGCCTGAACGTCCTTAGCGTCACTGGTGGAATCACGGGCAACATCACCGCCGGCAGCGCACGCACGATTCACGTTTCAGGCAACATTCAAAACGCCGGCTCTGACCTTTACCAGCCCAGGGCTCTCGCTGAACACGCTCAGTGTCACCGGCGCGATCAACAACACAAAATTGATAACCACCGGGAATCTCGGCAGCATCGTCGCTACGCTCCTTTCCGACGACACTATCCTGTTAGGCGCCTCCAGCGCCGCCACGCTGGCAAACGCGACGACCGCCAACATTGGCACTTCAAGCCTTGGCGCACTTCACCTCACCGGGCGTGCGACGACCAACTTCACCAACACGCAGCTCATCGTGCATACGTTAAACTCTGCTTCGCTCGGCGTCGTTGACACGACCACCGCGACTCCCGCTCCCGATGGCATCGCGTTGCTCGTCACGCGATCCATTACCGGAACCGAGAATGGATCGCGGTTCCGCTTCAACACCTCCAACAAGATCTCAGATCTGTTTAGCACTTTCGCGATCGAACTGATCACCGCTTAAGGATTGTCAATCGCCACCCAGTGCTCTATCTTTTGCCGTTGATCTA
Source organism: uncultured Phycisphaerales bacterium (assembly GCA_963792535.1). GTDB lineage: Bacteria > Planctomycetota > Phycisphaerae > Tepidisphaerales > Tepidisphaeraceae > CBDAQA01. The sequence goes on along the minus strand of CAWBWQ010000001.1, from coordinate 443,385 downwards.
CGCCCGCGTAGCTCAGTTGGATAGAGCGCTGGTTTCCTAAAACTAATGTCATTTTTTAGCCGGTTCGCCGGGCCGACCGACAAAAACCACTTTAAACGCCTTATTTTACAGTGGTTTTCATCAATTCTGATTTTTCTTTTTGCTCCCGCTTTTGTCATAATCCGTAGTTGCTTGCATGTCAGAATTCGCAGTGAATTCGTAGTTGCTGGGAAAAACGCATCATCTTGGAAGGATCAAAATGGATTTCGTAGTTGAAGCGGTTGATCGCCGATGTTGCCCCTGACTGGTCAAGGGAAAAGACGGGTAATGCTGGGTTCGTCTGGATTATGCTTTTGTCATGAAGTTCGGGTTCCGGAAGCCTTCGCTGAAGAAACGGATCGCAGCGCGAACCAGTTGGAAGCGTGTTGTACGTCATCGGCTTGGGTTCAAAGCTCCCCGTGGATTCGGCTGGTTCACAAATCCCAAAAAGGCACTTTACAACCGGGTCTATTACCGAACGACGGTTGATCCTGTGAAGCTGCTGACGGGCGGAAAGAAGGGGCGCGTGGGAAAGAAAGTAACCGTGGTCACTTATACGACCACCCGAAGGAAGCGATCTTCGTTCATTGGAAGGATGTTCAAGCTGGGAATCGTTGCTGGTGCGATTGTGATCTGTGTGAATTTGTTCAACAGCAAGCCGTCTGTACCTTCTGATTCGTCTTCCAGTTCATCCCCGAGTCAGCCGGTTGTTCAGCCACCAGTTCAGACACCTGTTGCGGTTGCTCCTGTTGCTCCCGTCACGGATCAGTCTTCTGATTCGGCAGTTGTTTCCGTTCCCGCGCCGATTTTACCTGCTCCCGTTTTTTCTGGTTCGTCAGCGACGGTTACAGGTCCGACATTGGATCAGCAGTTGGTGTCTGCGAAGCATGATGAAAAGTCTGCTGAAGATCGTTTGACGGCTGCGAAGGATGTTGTGAAGAAGCGGGTGATGGTGTCTCCCGCATATGTCGTTGCGAAAGGGAAAGCGGATGAAGCTAAGTCGATAGCGGTTGATCAGAATTATCTGGATTTGTCGTCAGCAGCGAATCTGTTGATTGTTGATGCACAGGAAGCCGATCCTGCTGTTCATGCTGCTGAAGCTGATGTTCGTTCGAAGTCTGCCGTTGTCGTTGGTTTGGAAGGTGAAATTCGTTCTGCTCGGGTTGCGGCTTTGGCTTCTGCGCATCCAGCGACCCAGCCGGTTGACGGAACGGTTGCGGATGATGGAACAGGGACTGTGATTTATGGCGCGTCTGGTTCTGGTTTTGGTTCTGGTGGAAAGACGGAGCATGTTTCCGGATACACTCGAAAAGATGGAACGCACGTCTCGGGATACAATCGTCGTCCGCATTGATACGAACGTGGCTACTGGTTCTTCGCTGAAGTATTCCCCATTTTTCTTTCGGTTCCCAGCAGATTTTTTATGCGCGATTTTTTTAGTGGTTGCCAAAACAGTCAATTTGAATTGAATGCGTATGTGCCGTCTGGATTGAAGATTAGACAGCGGTCTGCACCAACAGAACGCCATACCCAGTCAAACGCTGGACGCCAGATGGTTGCCATAAATTGATCATCCCCGCCGTTGAACCCAGCAGGAATGACAACTGCTGGTGGAAAAACGTTATCCTTCGCTGATAGTTTGAACGGTCCATGAAACGAAGCTCGTTCACCGTACAAAAGTAATTTTCCTTTGACGTTGTGTAATCCAAATTGGGCCGCAATGCTCCCGTTGATGCCCAGTTCCCGCAAAAGCTGAATCTGGTCCAACGTGTTCAAAACTAACTTTCTTTCCACAGCCAAGTAGTTTACGACGTTATGGTAATCCGGAAATGGTATCGCTCGTATATTCTGTGCGGAAACAATACTGCCATCTGCAAGCAGTGACATACGCATGTCATCGGAAGGATTATCCTTTGCCCTTCGAAAGACAGAAAGACTGTCCGGTCTTGTCTCCTTGCCGTCCCGACCCAAGAACATCGACAACCGACTGGACCAGTTTTGTGCGCTGAATATATCGAGTTGTTTAGGCGGCTTTAACGGAATCATCCTGAAAGTGATGTACGGTCCATTTTCCTTGAATTCGCCAAAGTTTCCGTCATGAACTTCGTTTTCAAAAGTCTTCCGAAGGTTGTTCACCCTTTCCAACGCCTGATCAGTCAGTTGCGATTCTGCAAGCTGCTCCGCATTTAACTTCGCTGCTTCCGTCGCCAGCACAGATTTTAGAATGTCGCGGAACGCATCTTCGAAAATTGCAATCAGTTTCTGGAACTGCTTGTCCTTGTTGTCGCTGGATGTTCCCGCTGTGACACTGAACTGGACCGGATGCCGAAGGTGTGTCATATCGAACGGAAGTTCGTCGGGAGTTCCAAATGCAGTGTTTTGGACTGTGATAACTTTGTTCAATCCGAGCTTTCCCCTAGCGTACCCGAGTTCAATTAGCACGTTGCCGTTGATCGACTTCTTCTTGCGCCCGCTTGCATTCGTGTATTCGCCTACGCAAGTCACGTCAGTGTCCAGACCCCGATCTTGGTGCCACGCGAATGTGTATAATTCTCGATCCTTGATGGCGTTGTTTGGAGCCGCCGAAACGCTCGGCGGCTCGTGTGTGTTTCGGTTCATGACGCTCGATCCGCGGGGGACCCAACCCTCAGAAGACAACGGCCATTTCCTGTAACGGTGTCTTCCGGAGGGGAGCCTCACACCCGTCCGCGTACTCGCGGACCTCGCATTTTCTTCCGCTCGAGTTCGTCCAATCATTACCAAACTCCTCGGGCGTTTTGTAACCCAGGCTGCTGTGGGGCCTGTCCGTGTTGTAGTGCCGGCCATACAGCTTAATGATCGCTCGGGCCTGGTCGACATTCGTGAACGTCTCCATGTTCAGGCATTCATCTCTTAGGCTCCCATTGAATCGTTCGTCCAATCCATTTTGCCACGGGCTGCCCGGCTCGATGTGCCTAACATTCACACCCACGCCGGCAAGCGTTCGCATCAGATGCTTGGCAATAAACTCAGGACCATTGTCGCTTCGCACATGCTCCGGCACACCGCGGCTTTTGAACAATCTCAACAACGTCTGGGCCACGTACTTCGCGTTCATCCGGTATTCCGTCTCCACCGCCACGCACTCCCGCGTGAACTCATCGATCACCGTCAGGACTCTCAGCTTCTGTCCCGATTCGGTCCGATCCTCCACAAAATCATAAGCCCAGACCTGGTTCGGCCGACTCGCGCTGCAAATCACTCCAATGCCGATCCCACGTCGCTTACGTCGCCGCTTCTGCTTGAGCATCAGCCCGTGCTTGCGGCACAGTCGTCTGATCCGCTTGAAATTCACCTTCAATCCCTCGCGTCGCAGCAACGCCCACAACCGCCTGGCTCCATACCGCGGATGCTCTTTCGCCAACTCCATCAACCGATCAGCCAGACCATCCTCCTTCCTCCGACTCAGATATTTCAGCCAGTTCCGGCCCACGCCAAGCCACCAGCAAGCTCGCCGAACTGATACCTTCCGCGACACCAGAAACACCGCCGCCGATCGTCGCTCAGCCGTATCAACTACTTTTTTTGCAGGTACTCCTTCACCACATCCAACTCCAGATCACGCTCAGCAAGCAATCGCTTCAATCGGCCATTTTCTTTCTCCAACTCCCGCAGCCGCTTCACCTCCGGCTCAGCCATCGACCCCAGCTTCTTCTTCCACTGGTAATATGTCGGCTGCGAAAACCCGCCCTCCCGGCAAACCTCCGCGATCGTTTTTTCCTCCGCTTCAACCTGCCGGAGAAACCCAACAATCTGCTCGTCCGTAAATCGCTTTTTCATCGACTTCCTGATCCTTTCCGGATCGGAAGTTTATACACCCTACTGGCACCAGTTTAGGGGACCAGGACATCAGCAATGAAGATCGCACATTCGTCAATCTTTTTGCAGATCGTTTCAGCAATTGGCGGACTGCCGGGAACGCCCTTTGTGTCATGGTCGATTTCCCATTCGTCGATTGCGTCAGCGTCTTCAACGACTGCGTCAGTGTTGAGCTTCGCGATTGCCGCTTCAATCGCTGACCTGATGAATTCCCGCGTCAGTGCCTTCGGTTGGTCCGACTGCCAAGCATAGAAAATCGTCTTCGACATATTGTGATTCCCTTCGCAACCGGATCAACATCACCAGCTTTATTGATCACGATATATGGTTTCCGATGTACTGGGACACTATGCCGACGACAATGTCCTGTGACTTGTCCCACAGAAACGACATGACCTTCAGCGTGATTCGACCGGCTGCTGACGGTTCTTCAGTGTAATTCAGAAGCTGCTCTTCCATCTGGTTTTCAAGTGTTCGCATCAGATTTTCACCATGACCAGTTAACCAGATATCAGACAGCGAATGCGTGACAGCATTGAAGGTCGTCATGTTCAGAGAACGAACGCCTGTCAGACCGTGCGACGACAGAAAAGAAGAATCACGCTGAAGCTGCGGCTTCGTAATTCCTAAATCAGTTGCGATCTTCGCTGGATGAAACGCAAAGCGATCGTCAAATCCCTGCGCGTGCTCGTGAAGATATGCCAGAAGCCGCATTTCATCTTTACTGATCTGAATAGTCATCGTTGTCTTTCAGTTGAGAAGCTGACGTGTAGACAGGTGATGGAAAAATGCAGCCGCAAAGGTTTCGATAAACGTGATCAATGGAGCATAATTTGCGCTATTCACGTCAGCGAAGAAGGTCGCCACGCCCCGAGAAGTCACTGAAGCCGCTATCGTATCGAACTGGTCTTGTTTGATTCGGTGAACGGCTTTAACGTCCTTTGCGTCTGCAATAGCTTTCGCGTCATCCTGCGCGTTCTTTTTTCCGAGCAACGCAGATACGCCATGAATGTGCTTCGGCTGGTCATCATTGCCGCCGTGTGCCCAGACCACCGTGCCAGCCGTCTTTCCGGCCCAGCGGAAGAAGACAGTGATTGAGATGTTTTGACTACCTGCAACGATTTTGAATCCAAGCGTCTCGGGATTCAGAGACTGCAAGAAGACCTTGAACAACGCTTGGCTGTCTTCTTTGGCAAAAACCATGTTCTGAAGCTTGAACTTCGACTGTTCGCCTTCTGGGACAACGAACGTTGCACCGAACGGAATTGGAACTGCTTTTTCCATCGCAGCATTCTATCGCAGACCACCCGACCCGAACAGCCACCGTACCGCTATTTCTTACCGCTGGCTTTCCGATCACTTCTTGGCGGGGTTGGGTACATCTGCCCTATCTCTGTCAAACTGCCTTTTCGCCGCTTCTAGTCCAACGTCGAAGAACATATCTGGTACAGCGTCAATTGCGTCTTGCCATTCCTTCGCGACCTTGCCCGTGTTTGCCTGCGTTTCAAGGGATGGAACCTGAATAAACATACGGTTCAGTGCATCTTCGAATAAATGTGGATGCTTCGTATCGACATCGCGTTGCGAATCCAGCCGCTGCTTCTGTAGTGATACCTTCATTGCGTGAACCTTATAAAACGAAAGACCCGCTAAGGTTTGCGATTGCGCCGCGCCCCTTAACGGGTAAGTCAGTTTCTATATAGTTTCTTCAGTCAGTCAGCTTCTGGTGTTTCAGACACAACCAGTTCGTTGAACTTATCCAGCTTCGTTTCACTCCCTTTGCTGATTCGATACAGACCCTTGTGTTGAGTCAGTTCCATTGCCTTCGGTTTGGGTTGATTTGGTGATCGACGTTTCGACTGGTTGTCAATTGCCGCAACGACATCGGCTGGATACATTATGTGCGACGTGGTGATTCCTTCGTTCAACTAGGATCATTCAGACTTCAACCACGAATTGTGCACGGCCGAAATCCCGTTTGCGAGCAGATTTCGTAGTTGACTCGGAATCGACCCTGTTTTCGGCGACCTATAAAATCGCTATAGGTATGAATAATTATGCGTTTGCGCCGCGTAGCTCAGTTGGATAGCGCTGGTTTCCTAAACCGGAGGTCACAGGTTCGAATCCTGTCGCGGGTATTTTCATCTACGCGAAACAGGCGCATCCACGCTTCGTTCGTCATGCCGTTGCTTGGACGTCTACCAAGCCGCCCTTATGCTGTCATCACCATGAACCAACCGACTTGCGGGAGAAAGTTTTTTTTGCGCTTCGCCGTCTTTTGCGTCGCCGCGGGGCTCATGGGAAACAGGTTCGCGGTCGCGCAATCGCCAGTCGAGCTGAGGGTTGATCAGCTTGTGTCTCAGCTGAATCAGGAAGAGAAAATCGGCTTGCTGCACGGCTATGACGGGTTCTACACCGGTGCGGTAGATCGCCTGAAGATTCCGCGCACCAAATTTACGGATGGTCCTGTCGGCACGCGAAACGATGGCGCGTCCACCGCATACCCGGCTGGCGTTTTGCTGGCTTCAACATGGGACCCCGATATCGCCGAACGCGAAGGTGTGGCACTGGGACGCGATGCGCGATCGCGCGGCGATCATATCCTGCTCGGACCGGGCGTAAACATCTATCGCCAGCCACAAAATGGGCGGAATTTTGAGTATCTGGGAGAAGATCCGTATCTGGCCGGGCGAATTGCGGTGGGCTATATCCAGGGCGTGCAATCGCAAGGCGTTGCCGCCTGCATCAAGCACTTCGCCTGCAACAATCAGGAAATCAAACGGCATCTGGTCGATGTGCGAGTGGATGAACGCACGCTGCACGAAATTTACCTGCCGGCCTTTGAAGCCGCGGTGAAAATTGCACATGTTCGCTCGATCATGGCGTCATACAACCGCATCAACGGCAGCTACGCGACCGCAAGCCACTATCTACTGACAGACGTGCTTCGCAAGGAATGGGGATTTGATGGATTTGTCATGTCGGATTGGGGCGCGGTGGACGATACCCTGGGGCCCATGACCGCCGGGCTCGATCTGGAAATGCCTGACAAAGCGTATTTCAATTCGCAGACACTCCAACCGCTGCTCGACGCCGGAAAAATCACGCAGGCGGATATCGATGAAAAGGTAAAGCACATTCTCCGCGTGGAGGCGGAGATGGGCTGGCTGGATCGCCCGCAGATTGATAAGACCATCGCGCGCGATGACCCGGCAAATGACGCCACCGCCCTTGCCGTCGCCCGCGAGGGAATCGTGCTGCTGAAAAACCAGGGGAATCTGCTTCCCCTGGACCGAACGAAAGTTCACAAGCTTGTTTTGTTAGGCGCTGGCGCTGATGCATATGTCGCCGGCGGCGGGAGTTCCTTCACCAAACCCGCGCGTCCTGTCACAATCCTTGCCGGTCTCACCGCCCTGGCGAAAAACGTGCAGATCACCACCATCCCTTTTCATGATCGAAGCGATCGAAGAATCGGCGAGTTGGCCAGGGCTTCAGTATACGAACCACTCGCCAGTGGAAAGCCGGGTCTGACAGCTGATTTCTATACTGATACTGAACTCAAAGACCCCGCGGCGCGGCAGCCGGATGTTCCCGCGATCGATTTCAACTGGAAGCCGCAGGCCGCGCAGATTACCCGGCACCCATTTTCAGCCCGCTGGACGGCAACCATCCGGCCCACCACAACCGGCGAAAATACTTTCATGATTCGAAGCAGCGATGGATCGCGCGTGCTGCTCGATGGAAAAGTAATCATCGACAACTGGCGCGACCAACCGCCACACACCGCCACCGCAAATGCGACGCTGCAAGCGGGTCGTTCCTATCAGTTGGAGATTGAGTATTACCATCGGACAAACGAGCCACGCATCCAGTTCGGATATTTTGTCACGCAACCGGCGTTAACCGACGAACAGCGTGAAGCGATTGCCGGCGCTGATGCCGCCATCGTGGCCGTACACACGAATGAGACCGAAGGTGCCGATCGTCCCTACGACCTGGACCCTAACCAGCTGGATCTGATCAATAAGACGGCCGCCATTAATCCGCGGGTCATCGTCGTGCTGGAAGCCGGCGGTAACGTGGGCATGCAGCAATGGATCGACCGGGTCCCTGCGCTGCTCGACGCCTGGTTTCCCGGTCAGGCCGGTGGAACGGCCATCGCCGAAATCCTATTCGGTGATACCAACCCCAGCGGACATCTTCCTGATACCTTCGAGAAAGCCTGGCCCGACTCTCCGGCCTTTGGAAACTATCCCGGCGACGCGCAGGTCAACTATGCCGAGGGGATTTACATGGGTTATCGCTGGTACGATAAAAAGAATATCGAACCGCGCTTTCCGTTTGGTTTCGGCTTGTCGTATACAGCTTTCGAATTGAAGAATCTCAAGCTTACGCCGGCTGAAGGAGACGACAATTACACCGCAACTTTCGACGCGACCAACACCGGGGCGCGCAAGGCGCAACCGTCGCGCAGCTGTATGTTCGACCACCAGCAGATGAGACGATCGATCGACCCCCTCAGGAACTCAAAAGTTTTGCCCGCGTAAACCTGAAACCCGGTGAAACGAAATCGATCACGCTATCGCTCGATGAGCGGTCATTTGCACATTGGGACGTTGCATCGCACAGTTGGAAAGTGGTGCCGGGAACTTACGAAGTTTCGATTGGCCAATCGAGTCGCGACAGCAGTGCGAGGGCATCCGTCGAGATAAAATAGATGTTCGTTGGCCACATCGTGTGAGATCTTAAAAGGGAGTGATTCATGAGTCAGGTTCGAGTTCTGGTCGGGACACGCAAGGGCGCGTTTATACTTACATCCGACGCCAAACGTGAGAAATGGGCCGTCGCCGGTCCGCATTTTGGTGGCTGGGAAATCTATCATCTCAAAGGCTCACCCGTCGATCCAAACCGCATCTATGCTTCGCAATCCAGCGGCTGGTTCGGGCAGCAGGTGCAGCGATCCAACGATGGTGGAAAAACCTGGTCGCCGGTCGGCAATAAATTTCTCTATGAAGGTGCGCCCGGCACACATATGTGGTACGACGGCACGGCACATCCCTGGGAATTTAAACGCATCTGGCATTTTGAACCTTCACTGACGGATCCCGATATCGTTTACGCCGGCGCAGAGGACGCTGCGTTGTTCAAATCCATAGACGCGGGCAACACCTGGCAGGAACTCGCCGGGCTCCGCGGGCACGGCACCGGGCCCAAATGGCAGCCCGGCGCAGGGGGAATGTGCCTGCACACGATTCTGCTGGATCCGCTGAACCCGCAGCGTATCTTCATTGCGATATCCGCCGCCGGCGCGTTCCGGACCGATGACGCCGGCGCTACCTGGAAGCCGATCAATCGCGGTCTTCGTTCGCAATATATTCCTGAGGAGAATGCCGAAGTAGGCCATTGTGTGCATCGTCTGGCACAACACGCATCGCGACCCGACGTGCTTTTTATGCAGAAGCATTGGGATGTGATGCGCAGCGACGACGCCGGTGACAACTGGCATGAAATCAGCGGCAATCTGCCCAGCGATTTCGGGTTCGTCGTCGATGTTCACACCAACGAGCCGGAAACCGTTTTTGTCGTTCCCATCAAAAGCGACTCCGAGCATTACCCCCCGGAGGGAAAGTTGCGCGTATACCGCAGCCGCTGCGGCGGTAATGAGTGGGAGGCCCTCACAAAAGGGTTGCCGCAAAGCGACTGCTATGTGAATGTGCTGCGTGACGCGATGGCGGTTGATTCTCTCGATTCCTGCGGTGTTTATTTCGGCACCACAGGCGGGCAGGTCTATTGCTCGTCCGATGCCGGCGACAACTGGAACGCCATCGTGCGCGATCTTCCGGCTGTTGTTTCAGTGGAAGTGCAGACACTGAAATGATCCGCGTCATTCTTCCCCAACATCTGCAGGTGCTGGCCGGCGTTCCGCGCGAGTTGCAGTTGGAAGTGCATGCGCCCATCACGGTCGCATCCATTCTGGACGCGCTCGAGTCGCAACATCCTGCTCTCAGAGGCACGCTGCGCGATTACACCACCGGCCGGCGTCGACCCCTGGTGCGGTTTTTCACCTGCTCCGAAGATATTTCCAATGACCCTCTGGACCACGCGTTGCCGTTAGCAGTTGCTGCAGGAAAAGAGCCTCTTTATATCGTCGGCGCTATCGCCGGAGGCTGATGCCGCGCGAGACTTTGAGCGCCGCGTCGATGTCTAATTCCCCCGGCGACGCTACAATTGTCTCATCATGCCGGACCTGCGGGAGCAGCTGCAAAACATCTTCGGGCTCGACGAGTTCCGCCCCCGCCAGCGTGAAGTAATAGAAGATGTTCTGCGCGGTCGCGATGTCATGTGCGTGATGCCAACCGGCGCGGGAAAAAGCCTCTGCTATCAACTCCCCGCCGCCATGCTCGACGGTTTAACCGTCGTGGTCTCACCGCTGATATCGCTGATGGAAGACCAGGTGCAGCAGCTGACCGAGTCGGGCATCCCCGCCCTGCTGCTCAACAGCTCGCTGAATGCAGCCCAGCAACGCGGCGTTCTCGCACAGCTCAACCAGGGCTTTAATGGCCTGCTCTACCTCGCTCCCGAGCGATGCTTTGCGCCAAATTTCAGGTCCACGCTGGATCAGCTTCGTCCGCGGCTGCTCGCGATCGACGAAGCGCACTGCATCAGCCAATGGGGACACGATTTCCGGCCTGAATACGCGCGCCTGGGCGAGGTTCGCCGCCTGCTTGGGGAACCACCGACGATCACCCTCACCGCCACCGCCACCCACGATGTGCGCGAAGACATCGTGCAGCGAATGGGATTGATCGATCCTTCGATCGTTATCACGGGATTCGATCGACCGAACCTCGCCTATGAATCGCGGCGCGTCGCAAAGGTCGCCGAGAAATCCGCCGAGCTTATTTCCCTCTGGAGCAATGAAACCGGCAGCGGGATTGTTTACTGCGCCACCCGCAAGTCGGTGGACGAGGTCGCCGCCCTGCTCTCCGAGCGCCTCAAAGGGAGGCCTGTTTTCTCATATCACGCCGGCATGGACGCCGCGGCGCGAACAGAAAATCAGGAGAAGTTCATGGAGACCGCCGGAGCGATCGCGGTCGCGACCAATGCATTTGGTATGGGAATAAACAAACCCGATATTCGCCTGGTGATTCACAATAACGTGCCCGGCACCCTCGAAGCCTATTACCAGGAAGCCGGCCGCGCCGGTCGCGACGGACTCCCTGCCCGGTGCGTCATGCTCTTCAGCTACCAGGACCGATTTACCCAGGAATTCTTCATCGACCGCATAGGCAGGGATCACCCCGACGCGGATTTCACCGCCATCGAAAAATTGAAATCCCACGCTCGCGAAAAGCTGGAAAGAATCATCCGCTACGCCTCGACGCACAATTGCCGTCGGCGGATGATCCTGGATTACTTCGGCGACGACGCCGAGGTCGACGGCTGCAACTGCGACATATGCCGCCGCGCCCACGGCGGTGAAATGGTCAAGACCACGGGGCCGATCGTCAGCGACGAAACAACCACCGTCGTCCGCCAATTGCTCTCTGCCATCGCGCGTTTGAACCGTAAATTCGGCGTCGGCGTTGTCGCCGATGTGTTAGCCGGGGCTGAAACCGAGCGCACCCAGCGTTTCGCATCGCTGAGCGTTTTTGGCATCCTGAAATCGTTCGGCAGCAAGAGAATCATCGCGATGCTGCATCGACTCATGGAATCCGGGCTCGCCCGGCAGCGCGATCCTGAAGGCGTTAAATTCCGTCCTGTGATGGAACTCACCGCCGCGGGTGTATCGGTCATGAAAGGGGAAGTCCCCCCGCCTGCGAGCCTGTTCGACATCACACCGACGCGACGTACCCGCGAAACTTTGAGCCCTGACCGTCGCGATTCGCGTCGGCAGTCTTCCGGTGGCGATGATGATTTCCAGGCCGACCCCGAGGCCTCGGAGCGGTTCGCGAAGCTGCGCTCTGTTCGCTTGAACCTGGCGCGGCAAAAAGGTCTTCCCCCTTATGTGATCTGCCACGACAGTGTGCTGAAGCAGATTGCCATGACCCCGCCGTCTGATATGGAATCGCTGCAGCGAATCAAGGGGATGGGCGCGTATAAAGTGCAGGCATACGGCCAGGCACTGCTCGATGCTGTGCGCGATTAAGCCCCGTGGCGCACGGACGGCGGAGGTCAGCCCGCGACTATTTTTCGTCAGCCCGGGATTTTCTCTCGGAGTAGATCACGCTTTCGTCGTTCTGTAGCCAACCGTCATAGAAAACCGGTTGGTTGTCCACGATCGCGCGAATCGTAAAGTGAGTGGGTTCTGATGGATCGACAGCACCGAAATAAACCTGACAGTTGCCATGCCCGCGCAGAGGGAACTGAAAAGTCTGCTCGTTGTAATGCGAGTTTGTCTCCTCTGGCGGATGGAACAGCGTGGCGGGTTTGAATACGCGGGTTGACGAGGCGCACAAAGGGTCGATCGTAGTTTTACCGATCAGCACATCAACCGCGACCAGGCGTGTATCTCCGTTGGGCTTCCGCATTTCGTGCAGGAATACCGTGCCATCACTCGCCGCGCCGGGCGGAGAATATAGGTTATAAAATTTCAACCATGGTTCTGGATGAAAATGAACCATGGGAGATGGAGAACGAGACGAAGCGTTCGCGGCCTGAATTGCAATCTGCCCAATCGGCGGAGAATAGGTCAGGCATCTGCCCTGCCAGTAGAGAACTCGTATTCGATTCCACGCTGCCGGTGCGCACCAGACTGACAAACTGACAAACGCCAGCAGGAACACGTTCATCATGATCTGCCGGACGACACGCCGGTAGTTCGTCGGCGGGCGCAGGCGCGTAGTTCAGTGGGGACGGCGTGGACATCGGTCGTGATCCTTCACGCGATGGTCAATCGGGTAAAAATTCAATGTCAGGCGGCATTGGCTGCGCGGGTCCTGCGGTGCAGAAATCGGGGAGGCATCAGCTGTTTTGCATCTACGAATCTGCTTCTGTGCATTCGCAAAACGACCGGACGGAATGCGATTCGCAATCTAGTGGGATGCCAATCGAACCGCTAATTCAGCCAAGGGCAGTGTCACCTGCTCACCGCTATTCATGTCCTTCAGCGCGGCGGTCTGATTTGCCAGTTCGGTTTCCCCCAGCACGATGCACCACCTGGCCCCCTCACGGTCGGCCAGTTTGAACTGGCCTTTCATGTTTCGATCGCCAAGGTCCATCTCGGCGCAGATATTGGCCTTGCGCAGTTCTGAAAGCAATCGCCATGCGACGGCTTTTGCCGGTTCATTCTGCGCCACGATCCACGCCAACGGCTTGCGATGATCTGGAAGTTGAACGCCCTGCGCTTCGAGGGCAATCAGCAGTCGTTCCAACCCGCTGCCAAAGCCCACGCCGGGGGTCGGGCGACCGCCAAGGTGTTCAACGAGATTATCATATCGCCCACCGCCGCCGATGGCATTCTGCGACCCGAGTCCACCGGCAGTTACTTCCCACAGCGTTTCAGTGTAGTAATCAAAACCGCGCACCAGTGTCGGATCTTCCCTGAATGCAATCGTTGAAGACGCCAGCAACTCACGAACGCGATCGAAATGCTTACGGCTTTTTTCCGACAGCGCCTCAATCGCCGGTGGAGCGCTTTTGCAGGCCTCCTGGTCGCGCGGGTCTTTGCTGTCCAGAATCCGAAGCGGATTTGTTTCCAGCCGGCGCTGCGATTCTTCGCTGAGCGCTGAGGCGCGCGGGCGAAGGAAGGCCGCCAGCGCATCGCGATAGCGCAGCTTGCTTTCACGATCGCCGAGGCTGTTAATTTTCAGTTCCAGATCCTTCACACCGCAGCGACGGTAGAAATCAGTCTGCAGCAGGATGCATTCCACGTCCTGCTCCGGCTGGGCAATACCAAATGCCTCGGCCCCGAACTGGTGATGCTGTGTGTAGCGCCCTTTCTGCGGACGTTCATAGCGAAAATTCGGACCGAGATAAAAAACCTTTGCCCGCGCTCCCTGATCGGCCAGCACGCTGTGCTCGATCATGGCCCGCACCACACCGGCGGTGCCTTCTGGCCGCAGGGTCAGCGAGCGACCGCCGCGGTCGTCGAAGGTATAGGTTTCTTTGCTGACGATGTCGGATGTTTCACCGACGCCGCGGTGAAATAACTCGGTGTGTTCAAAAATAGGGGTGCGGATTTCTTTGAATCCGTAAAGCCCCGCTACGGCACGGGCGATCGACTCGACCCCCTGCCACTGCCAAGCGCTGGCGGGGAGAATATCCTGCGTGCCCTTAGGGGCCTGGATCTTGGGAGTGGACATGGACAACTCACTAAACAAATCTGGGCAAACGTTCAACACTCAACTTTCAACGTTCAACTTTCAAGGGAAGAAAAGCTTCCGTATTTGAATGTTGAATGTTGAGCGCTGGACGTCGAACGTTTGCCCAATCAAAATCAGTCGAAGATTCTTACGCGGACGCTGCCGGTTGCGGAACTTCGACCTCTTCAACCTGGGCTGACTCTAAAATCTGATCCAAAGCCTTTTGTTCGCGCATCTGGATATACAGACTGGCAAGCCCGCCGTCTTTGGCCATCTCCTGCTTGACCTTCTCGGGCCGTTCACCGCGCTGGGCGGCGAGCAATGCGATGCGGCCATTCAGTTCGGCTTCGTCCACATCGGTTCCCTGATCGGTGGCAATTTTCTGGAGGATGAAGAAAAGCTTCAATTCACTCGCTGCCTCTTCCTGAGCGCCGTAGCGAAGCTGTTCCAGCTGTGCTTCGACCTGTGGTTGAGGAATACCGCGCATCAGCAGGTCGATCGCCTTGCGCTGAACGACGCGATCCACCTGCTTCATCGACAATTTTGCGGGCAACGCAAGTGCAGTGTTATCCAGCAGATATTTGCTGACCTGCTCGCGCTGAGCCTGGGCAATATCGTAACTGATGCGCTCGACCATCTGCTCGCGCAGCGCATCGCGAATTTCCTGCTCGCTGACAAATCCCAGGTCTTCCAGGAACTCAGGCGTAATCTCAGCCAACTCCATACGCTTGATGTCTTTGACGGCAATTTCCATTACCACGTCTTTGCCTTTAACCGCATCGTTGGGGTGATTTTCCGGCCCCTTCACGTTTAAGGTGCGGGTTTCGCCGGGCTTAGCCCCGGCAATCTGCTGCTCGAAATCGGGCACATCGATCCCACCGATTCGGGCCGCACGGGCGACGAGCTGGGCATCGTGTTGATGAGCGACAATATTGCCGTCCACTTTAAGATGCACGTCAGCGGTAATGTAATCTTTGGATTCCACGCCACGCTCTTCGACCGGAACCAGCGCGCCCTGCTGCTCGCGCAGGTTGTTCATGGCTTGATCGACGTTCTCCTCCTTGATTTCAATTTTGGGCTTCTTCACCGGAATGCCGATCAGGCTCGGAAGCGTGATATCAGGCTGAACTTCCACTTCAAAATTGAAACTGAGCGGGCCCGATTCGGGCAAACCGATATTTGCCGACACATCAAATTGCGGGTCGCCGAGCACCTGCAGGTTGTTTTTCTCAACGGCCTGCTGATAGCTCTCGCTGATGAGCGTGCGACGCACCTGTTCCTTGATCTCACCGCCGAAACGCTTTTCAATCAGCTTCGCCGGAGCATGCCCGACGCGGAACCCCGGGATATTTGCCTCGCGGCGGAGTTCTTTGAGCTGCTTGGTCAGTTCGGTCTTAATGCGATCCTCGGGGATCTCGATCGAAACCTTTTTGGTCGCCGGGCCCGCATCTTCAATGGTGACAGGGTATTGAAATGTGTCTTCACCTTCGGCGACAGCAACCCCTCCTTCGGAGTGAGTGGCTAAAGCGGTGGTCGTCTCGTCACTGGTGGTGGTCTCGTCGTTCTCGGCCATGGCAACCTCAATCTTGTTTCAACTGCTTGGGGCAGCGGCGCATGAATGCAACCGACAATGCACACCAATTTTCGGATAGCTCGCAGAACGCGTTTGTCCTGCGAAAGTCCCGTATCGTATCGAGGCCCCCCGCCTTTGGGAAGCCTCGCAATGCATAACCCGCAAAAATGGGTGTAGCGCGCAGGGTGGCGATTCTGGCATAATGCGATGAACTCCAACCAAGGATGGTCGCATGGGCTTGGATTTCAGCACGTTATCTCCCGAGGAACTCCTGGCAGCCGAATCGGCGGTGCTCACGATGCGCAGCTTGACTCAGGCTGTCAAAACCGCGCCGCACGGCAAAGGGATGCTCTGCGTGGAAACGGCGTTGCACGATAAAGGGTTTGAGCATCTTCGAATGATGCTGCAGTCGGCGGTGGCGTCCCACGAAGGGGCGCAAAAAAAGGGGTCTGCAGTTTGCCGTGTTCCTGCGGGAAAAACGCCTCGTTCAAGCGGCGCAAGGTGAAGAAGGTGCTCAGCAGCATCGGGCACATTGCCGTCGACCGTCGGTATTACGCGTGCCGAAAGTGCAAGGCCAAGCAGATTCCGTGGGAAGGCTGGGCGGGTATCAACGCAAAGCATCGGGTGACGCCTCATGCCCAGCGAATGATTGTGCTGGCCGGCAGCGGTCGTTCGTTTGATGAAGCGGAGAGGAATCTGAAGGAACTGTGTCACGTTCAAACCAGCAACGACGTGATTCGAGCGATCTGCGATGAACAGGGGACGGCGATGCAGGAGTGGATCAACAGCAGCCCCGAGCCCAAAATGGCCTTCGCCGCGGCCAGGGGGGAGGTGGAGTTTTCCACCGATGGTTTGAAGATCAACACCGTCGGTGGCTGGCGGGAGATGCGTCTGAGCGTGATCAGCAAGCGGGAACCGGTCGCCTCGGCAACACCGCGGCAGTGGAACGATCGCGTGCTGAATCGGCCTGCGGTGAGAATGGGCATCTGTGCGATCGCGCCCTGCAATATCATCGGTGCGAGCTGGCAGCGGCTCTGCAAAACACTGGGGCTGCCCAAAGATCAGGACCTGAGCATTCTGGCCGATGGCGCCCGGTGGATCTGGGACCAGGCGGCCAAACGCTTTGCGGGCAAAGAGGTTCAGTGGGTGGTGGACATCTATCACCTGATGCTCTACCTGTTTGCCGCTGCCGCGGAGTTGGGTACCAAAGGTGCCGAGCAATGGGTCGGTCAGCGCATCCTGGAACTGATCGAGATGGGCGGCCCGAAATTCATCGAGCATCTGCAAAGCATCGGTCCTCCCGATCCAAAGCCCGCCACCGCAGCCGCATGGACCAAACTGCTGCATTATCTGAGCGAAAACCGCGACAGCCTGTGGTACGGCGATCGATTGAAACAAGGCCTGCCCATCGGCAGCGGCCTGATCGAAGGCGGCGCGAAAAATATTCTGGGCAAACGCTTGAAGATTAACAGCGCCCGCTGGCGGATTCGCCGTGCTGAACGGATGGGCACGATCCGCTGCATTCAGTATAGCGGCCTATGGGATACCTATTGGGACTCAAAAATGGCCGCCTGAATCGCCACACTTAAAAGTTACACCCGCAAAAATACAAAATCATGAAAAAAGGGGCGGCGGCAGTGTTTGGGCCAATTTATCCATGAGTATCGTTCGCATGAGTAAATGACGATAATGGCGCAAACAAAACCATTATGAATCCAAAAATCCCCGTCGCGTTTTTCATCTTTAATCGACCGGTGCCGACGGCGCGCGTCTTTGCCGAAATTGCCCGGTTGAAGCCGGCCATTCTCCTGATTACCGCCGATGGGCCCCGGCATGACGCGGATCGGCGCCTGTGCGACGAAACGCGGGCAATCGTTTCTCAAATTGATTGGCCGTGCGATGTCCGGCGAAATTACGCTGAGACCAACATGGGTGTTCGCCGGCGGATGTATACCGGCATCGACTGGGTTTTTTCGCAGTTTGAGCAGGCGATTTTACTCGAGGATGACTGCCTGCCCGATCCGTCCTTTTTCCCCTACTGCTGCAACCTGCTGGATTATTATAAAGATGACCAGCGCGTCATGATGATCAGCGGCACGCAGATGCTGCCTCAGCAGCGATGGACCCCCGACAGCTATTATTTTTCGGTCATGACCCATATCTGGGGATGGGCCACTTGGCAGCGGGCCTGGCAGCATTATGATGCGGCCATGCCTCACTGGCATGCTGATCTGGAAGCGGGATTTCCCGGTGATTTTGTGCCATCGGCCAATGCGGCGCGATTTTATACCAGGATGATGGACGACACTTACACGGGCAACTTGAACGCCTGGGGATTGGCCTGGATGTACGCCGCCTGGCGCCGCCGCGGGGTGACAGTTCTTCCTTCGGTGAATTTGATTTCTAACATTGGATTTGGGCCTGATGCGACCCACACGCGGAAGATAGATCCGTTTGCGAACCTGCCCACCGAGCCCATGGATTTTCCGCTGGTGCATCCTCCAAAAGTGGAGGTGAACACTGAAGCCGATCTGGCATTTTTTAAAGCGGCGATCAAAGGGGAATATAAGAACTGGCGCGGATAAATAGTCGCCGGGGCTCCTGCCGGAGACTGACCGCTTCAGTTTTTCCCGTGCGCGACTTACCCGTCGCGCCTCACGAGGTATACGCCGGCGCTATTATCTCAAACTACAGAACACGCCCGGTCAGTGCGCTCCAAGCAGGTCTGTTCCCAGCGTTCCGACCAGATCTTCCAGGTATTGCGGTTGTGCCGCGCGCTGCAGTTCCCTGGCTGCAAGGTCCCGCCGCTCGGTCAAGCGGAGTTTTTCGCATTCGTCGTGGTTGCGGGGGTTGGACATGAAATTTTCCAGCGCGCTCACGTGCCGTTTCCACAGCGCCACATCGCCGATCTGTTTTTTCTTCAGTCGTTTGCGATACCAATCGCTGCTGAGCAACGCTTCCCTGGTGAACATTTTGCGGATCTCGGGATGGCGGGCATCCATCCCGCGAAAATCGCCATTGGCCATGATGGTCAGCAATGCTTCCAGCGGGGGGCAGGCATCGGCGATCGATCCATCCTTGAGATACTCGGCTGCGACGCGCTGATGGGCTTCGGTGATGTTTAAAATGCCATCCACATATTGTTCGTAGTCCTGAGTTTCGGGCTTGAGGATTGCCTCATCGAACACTTTGCTGGGATTATCAAACACGCGACCGAAGAATGTGCGCACAAAATTAGTGGTGATGCGATAGCCGAGCCGACTTGCAGGTATAAGCCTGCCGCCGTGCTCGAAATCGTCCATTTTTTCCAGATAACCACCGGCAATCAGGAACCCGGGATCGCGTTCCTGCGGGGTAAGTCGACACCAGATTTCGGGCACGAGTAGGCTGATGTCATGGTCGATTCGAACGTTCGGCCCGATGTAACCGGCGGCGGTTGAGAAACCACCCAGTCCGGTCAAAATATAGCTGACTAACGCGTTGTTCAGATCAGCGGTGGGACGCAGCGCATTGAAAGGGCTTTTTGTCAGCGCCCTTCGCTGCCGGCACCGGTGGTCGACGGGCTTTTGCCGGTGAGTGAACTGATGAAATCCATGAACAGCTCGGGCAGTTCCTGGTAATGAATCGGATTGTAAACCGCCAGTGCGCGGATGTTGGCAGCGGGTTCGGCCGGGTTATTCCGCCGGCCGACCAGAACCGCATGCACCGGCCAGTAGACAGGTTGGTCCACAGGAAGGGCACGCAGGAATCGCAGTCCCTGATCGGCGACATGGAGGCTCATCTGGTTGAGCAGATCGGGCCGAATCTGCAGGTATCGGGGGTTTTTGCTGGGCTGACCGTTGACCAACCGGGGATTGGCCGAGCAGACGGCGTAACCGTCACCGTCGCTGGCGGCACGCGAAATCAGCGTCTGCATGGGAGGCGTGAACTTGTCGAAATCAACCACACGCTGAACCATGTCAGCAGCATCAACTTTTGTAAGTGGTTCGAAGTTTGAAATGAAATTGTCCGAGCGCGACATGTCGGCTTCGGTCTGTTTATCCAGCCCGCGGTGCACCGCATCATCGGGACGCTGGAAAAGGCGATATTCGGTGTTAACCGCAAATTTGAAACTGCCCCGCGCTGCCGGACCGGAGGTATACGCCGGATCGTTATAGGAAAGCTGACTTGCTGGCACCACCACCGAAGCGGTGATGTCGTCTTCGGTCTGAATTTTGGTCGCCGCGGCAAAGTCCTGGCGCAGCTTATAGGTTCGCCACGCCTGCGGAGGCATAAGGCCAACGCGCAGGTAGGTTCCGACCAATCGCCGGCCCATGTATTTCAGTTCGTGCCCGGCAAATCCGTTGACGATGTCAACACCGGCATGCTGACGCCAGTTGCCTTGCCATTCGGGTTTATAAAAACGTTTAATGATGAAGATAATTGGATAAATATAGTTCGGCAGGCTTTCGAGCCATTGGTTGTATTCATCGGTGTAATCACTGGATGGGGTCAGCAGTTTAATCACGCTGCCCAGCGAGCGCTCGGGGCTCAGAATCGACCGGCTGTGCCTTTTGCTGTACCACGGCGCGTTGGCGCAATTGGCATTCCATCGCCTGGAAAAATCCTTGTCCATGATCTCCTGCACCAGGTCCAGATCCTTTTGCAGATCTGACACGAAGATCGGGCCATAAATCATATAATCGCGCAGGCTCTTGCTGATTTCGCTTTTGCCCCCGCCGCTGACCGTGCAGGGCTTGTGGCAGAAAACGCCAGTGCCCACCGTGCCGATGATGCGCCAGCTGGCGCGCCGGGTGCTTTTCAAACCGCAGCTTGAAACCCGACGGGGTCATGTAGATCTTGCCGGGCAGCATCGGGATCGATTGCTCGACACCATCCTGCATCCACCAGATTCGCTGGCGAATCGTGCTGGCTTTGGAATCGCCGGCGATATAGATCAGATTCGGGAACTTGCGGTCGATCGCATACCCCTCGGGTTTCACATCCATCATCGAACCGTAATCGCGAACCACATCGGCAAACGTCCGGTCGTTTACTTTGCGGCTGTCAGTCTGGTACTCGTCCCCGAAGTTGTAGCTTGTGAATGCAATCGCTCCGCCGGCGTGTTCTTCCTCGACATTGCCGTATAAATTAGCCGCAAAGCTAATCTGCGTTTTCACTTCCTTTTTGCAGTAGCCGTAATAATTGTCGGCCAGCAGTGTAATGATGACCCCCTGCTGCGTTCGGCAGGTCAGTTTAAAGGGAGATCCACCGTTGTACTTCTCGCTGTCATCTTTCCAGCACATGCCATCGGCGCGCTGTCGTTCGCTGGCGTCGTCCCACCTGGGGAGACCGAGTTCCTTTTTCGTCATTTCGATCAGATGCGGCGCGAGAATGACGCAGCCGGTGTGACCGGTCCAGTGCTCCACATCTAATCCCGCGTCGTTCTGGGGCAGGAAAGGATCACCGCCGTTGCCGAAAATAGATTCCACAAAGTCCAGATTGCTTACCAGCGAACCGGGAGCAAAGAAACGCACCTCCATCGATTTTTCGGGGCAAACACCCGGAACCGCGGGGCAAACTTTTGGTCGCAGCATCAGCGAAACAAACGACCGGGCCGGCTCAGGTGAACCGGCGGTAAATGGAATCGTCAGAAGGTCCGCCGGCGGATTTACTGCCTGGCGGAACAATAGCGCAAATGTCTTGCGCGGCACCGCGAACTTATCGAAAGGCACCGGCAGATCCCCTCCGTCGGTCACATGAAACGTGCCCTGCGTGGTGCGGCGATCGCTCTTGGGATTGTGCAAAACACCGTTGCGCACCCGATAGGAAGTCAGCAGCGAATTCGTGTATTTATTCTTGTCGACCGGCAGGGACAACTCGCGGGCAATGCCATGCTGCCCCAGAATGACACTTCGATCCGGAAGCTCGAGCTTAAAGGGCAGATGCAGGTCATGAAAATGATCCTGCAGAAACGCTTCGATGCGCGCGTCGATCGGGCAGCGCATCTCACTGAACATCCGGGCCCGGGCCGGAAGCTTTCCATCACCGAACCTGCAACGACCGAAAAATCACCATCCCCATTGGTGGCAACCGGAAGTCCGCTCGCGACCAGTTGCAGGTTCACTTGCCGCAACCGCTGCTCGCGATCATGGGCGGAAATCGGGTCTCCATCCGGCGTCAACCCCAACCTTATTTTCACGTCCATGATCCAAATCCTCGATTTTATTCTGCGCGGTCGGAAGGATTATCACCGGATTCGGTTCCGTGTCGATGGAGTTCTCACCGACTCGTGTTTCCCTCCCCCACGCTTCGCTCCCTGCGCATGTGCGCCGCTTAATTCACCACACGTGATGATCCTAAATGGCTGATCTCTAAAAGATTGCGCGGTTTTCATCACTCGTTACACGAAATTAAGGCCCCGATTGACGCGAAACAAACTGATGTTACACCCATTTTCGCCCGTAACTCGTATGCGATACATTACTTGCATAGGGTAATTCCTCAATCCCAGCCGCTGAAGACGAGCCTGATAGCGTCCGTGGCAGGGCACAATAGCTCCTCAAAACAGAAGCCACCATGACAGTTTTAGCCGCGCCTCGGTTACAACCGCTTGAACCGAATGTCCGCATCAGCCAGATCACCGGTTTTACTGAACTCAAATTCAAGTGCTGCCTCGCGGTTCGAGGGTTTGGTTAAGATATGATCCAATAAGGAAAATGCTCTTTTTGGCTTTCAGTGTTTTCACTATTTTGGGTGGCACTTTTCGCCGTGGTAGCTTACGCGTGCTTGCAGGGCCTTCCGGTTCAAAAGACCCGGGATTCTCTGCTCTATGTGGTGATGGATATGCCAACGCTCGGCTCACTTTATTTCGGTCGACGCGCTTCACAAATCCTTATCTCGAGGACGTAACGAACGATCTTCGCTATGCGGTAGCGGGCCTCACAATCGCAGCAATCTGGCTGACCGTGAGCTTGTTCTTATGGTGGACTGCGGTTCTGAATAATCCTTGCGCATTCTGGATTGACTAGCGCCCTGAACTTTGCACATAGTGATGGAAAGCATAAACGGGGGAACACAAAAGCGGGACAGCCACCTACTTAGCTGAATAGCTGCCTGTCCCGGTTTTCCTTTTGCGACACGCCGGTGACGTTGGCTAACCAGCTGTGACCGAACAGAGTCACGGAGCATCGAATAAGGCCCGGTGGTTGTTTGGGTGAATGAGGCTCTTGAAGCAGAACCGAAAGCTTCAGGATGACCATCGAATAGCCTGCCCCGAGCGTAGCCGAAGGGTCGGTTGAAGCGCACGGCTCTCGACCAGCAGCAGATTTGCTTCGCAACTGGTGGCTCTGCCCCCAGCCCCCCGCCTCGTAAGCCTCTTCCGCCTGAGTGGCGTTAGAGAAAAAGAGACATGATAAAGATTGCGCACCAATTTACGCTTGACGGCAAACGGGATTCATAGTCGGCTGGTTATACAGCATCCTCCGAGCCGCTGCGGCTTCGAACAACATCGGCGCGGTGAACAGTGCGCCAAAGACGAAGAGCGTTCCAAATTGCAAATGCATCAAGCAACACACCGCCCACGAATACCGGCCATGCTGTGGTTGGTGGTGCTGCAAGAAGCACGCGCACGCATGCACCGATCAACATGCCGCTTAAGACGAAGGCGCAAAGGTACGCCGACCAGCGTTCGAACTTCTTGTCAACCTCTGCCCGTGGAACTTGTCGCATGACCGGTCCGCCGGATGCTGTTTAACGGATGACGTTTTGTGGCGGGCAACGCGACGCGCTGACAACCGCCCGACTAAAAGAGAATATATTCGCGACGCGGGCCCGTCCACGGCAACGGCTGGTTATAGCGCCTTCCAGACCGCGGCTAGCGACGGAAGAAACCGCCTTTGGGCTTGTCCGTGGCCGATTTCCATTCTGCATCAAAGCCGGCTTTGATGCGATTGAGCACTTCCTGACGGTCGCGGCCCTCCGCTTGTGCGTATGCGTCGGCGACGTGTTTCGCGACGTCGACCAAAAGCAGTCCCCACGCGGCGGGGTCTTTCCAGCCGGGGGCATTGAGTGATACGTGGTGCTCGCCGCTGGCATGCCAAACGCGGGGCATTTCGACGGCGGTCGGGTCTGAGGCGGCAGTGGGTGGGATGATAAGTTCGCTCATGGCGGTATAACGGATGACAATCTGTGGCGGCCAACGCGACGCGCCGAAGAACATTATACCGAAGACAAACTTTCGACGCGACGCGGGCCCGTCCACAGCAAAGAACCCATGCAATCCCGCCGCTGATCGGGGAAGATCAGCAGCGGTCCTCTACCAAAGGAGATTGCATGAGCTATCAGACTATTGTGGCTATGTCCAGACCCCGATCTTGGTGCCACGCGAATGTGTATAATTCTCGATCCTTGATGGCGTTGTTTGGAGCCGCCGAAACGCTCGGCGGCTCGTGTGTGTTTCGGTTCATGACGCTCGATCCGCGGGGGACCCAACCCTCAGAAGACAACGGCCATTTCCTGTAACGGTGTCTTCCGGAGGGGAGCCTCACACCCGTCCGCGTACTCGCGGACCTCGCATTTTCTTCCGCTCGAGTTCGTCCAATCATTACCAAACTCCTCGGGCGTTTTGTAACCCAGGCTGCTGTGGGGCCTGTCCGTGTTGTAGTGCCGGCCATACAGCTTAATGATCGCTCGGGCCTGGTCGACATTCGTGAACGTCTCCATGTTCAGGCATTCATCTCTTAGGCTCCCATTGAATCGTTCGTCCAATCCATTTTGCCACGGGCTGCCCGGCTCGATGTGCCTAACATTCACACCCACGCCGGCAAGCGTTCGCATCAGATGCTTGGCAATAAACTCAGGACCATTGTCGCTTCGCACATGCTCCGGCACACCGCGGCTTTTGAACAATCTCAACAACGTCTGGGCCACGTACTTCGCGTTCATCCGGTATTCCGTCTCCACCGCCACGCACTCCCGCGTGAACTCATCGATCACCGTCAGGACTCTCAGCTTCTGTCCCGATTCGGTCCGATCCTCCACAAAATCATAAGCCCAGACCTGGTTCGGCCGACTTGCGCTGCAAATCACTCCAATGCCGATCCCACGTCGCTTACGTCGCCGCTTCTGCTTGAGCATCAGCCCGTGCTTGCGGCACAGTCGTCTGATCCGCTTGAAATTCACCTTCAATCCCTCGCGTCGCAGCAACGCCCACAACCGCCTGGCTCCATACCGCGGATGCTCTTTCGCCAACTCCATCAACCGATCAGCCAGACCATCCTCCTTCCTCCGACTCAGATATTTCAGCCAGTTCCGGCCCACGCCAAGCCACCAGCAAGCTCGCCGAACTGATACCTTCCGCGACACCAGAAACACCGCCGCCGATCGTCGCTCAGCCGTATCAACTACTTTTTTTGCAGGTACTCCTTCACCACATCCAACTCCAGATCACGCTCAGCAAGCAATCGCTTCAATCGGCCATTTTCTTTCTCCAACTCCCGCAGCCGCTTCACCTCCGGCTCAGCCATCGACCCCAGCTTCTTCTTCCACTGGTAATATGTCGGCTGCGAAAACCCGCCCTCCCGGCAAACCTCCGCGATCGTTTTTTCCTCCGCTTCAACCTGCCGGAGAAACCCAACAATCTGCTCGTCCGTAAATCGCTTTTTCATCGACTTCCTGATCCTTTCCGGATCGGAAGTTTATACACCCTACTGGCACCAGTTTAGGGGACCAGGACAGCTATTGATCTGGGCAAGTTCAAGTCGGTTTTGTGCGTCATGGATGTGGCAACGCGAACGCATCGGTTTACCACCATCGACTCTACGCGACACGCGATCGGCGCGACTGTTAAGCAGCACGTGTCGATCGATCCGACCCGGACTCAAGTTGTTTTTGAGACCTGCGATACTTGCGGCTGGGTGCATGACTCGATCGTTAACCTGGGCGTGGCGATCGTGATCGTCAACGCCAACGATGAACGCTGGCGCTGGCAGCGAGTCAAACGCAAAACCGACCAGGATGATGCGCTCAAACTGGCAC
Organism: uncultured Phycisphaerales bacterium; assembly: GCA_963792535.1. Classification (GTDB taxonomy): domain Bacteria; phylum Planctomycetota; class Phycisphaerae; order Tepidisphaerales; family Tepidisphaeraceae; genus CBDAQA01. The sequence goes on along the minus strand of CAWBWQ010000001.1, from coordinate 417,615 downwards.
GACTGGCATTGTTGGATCAGTTGCCCACGGTGCATCTGCCCGATCCACAGCAGCGGCAGCGTCGGCGATTGATGATTCACCGCCGCTCGATCGTGTCGCGGCGAACGCAGTGCCGCAACGCGATTCGATCCATCTTCAGCCAACAGGGGATCGCATTAGCCAGAGGGCAAAAGCAGTGGACGGTCGCCGGCATCGCTCAACTTCAATCTCACGCTCAGCCAATCGAGGATTGCTCCATCGATGATCTGTGGCAAGGCCGATTGAACAGCGAACTACTGCTGATGGCTTCTATCAACACCCAGCTCAAAGCCCTGGACAACAAGCTGGATGAAATGGCGGACCCACGCATGAAGCTGTTGCAGACGCTCAAAGGCGTAGGCCCGCGCACCGCTGAAGCAGTCGTGCTCTACATCGATAATCCCAAACGCTTCAAGAACGGTGAGCAGCTGGCCAGCTACGCCGGCCTGGTTCCCAAACAAATGCAGAGCGGAGAGATGAACCGATTAGGCCACATCACCCACCGCGGCCCAGGCCTGCTGCGTTCGATGTTGGTTGAGGCATCGTGGACCATCTATCGGCACAACCTGTGGGCCCAGGTGTTTGTGAACAAGATCAGTCACGGCTCCAAAGCCAGACGGAAGCTGGCGATTGTTGCACTGGCTAAGAAGGTGCTGATCATTCTGTGGGGCATGCTCAAGAGCAATCAGCCATTCCGCTGCCCAGCAGCAGTAACAGGCTAGCGACAGCAGCAAAACAATCTGTTGCTTTGCCCATGAAGTCGAAGTTTGTGCGACACGCCGGTGACCTTGGCTAACCAGCTGCATGCGATTGACATGTGGAGCAACGAATAAGGCCCGGCGGTTGTTTGGGTGAATGAGGCTCTCATCAAGAACAAAAATGAGATGACCATCGAATAGTCGGTTGAAAGCGCACGATTCGAAGAAAAGGCAAAGACAGCTTCAAAGGAAGTAAATCAGTCGCTCCGGGCGATGACCGGAGACGGTATCGAAAAAGATCGCGACTTGACGGCAAACGGGATTCATAGTTGGCTGGTCATACGTCGGCCCCGTTACGCTCTACGTCCCGCAAACACTTGCGTAGACCCAGATCACCCCGCCGGTAGATTTCTATCAGTTGCGGGGTCGCTACGCGACGGGACTGATGAAAGCCGACCCATTTTGGAAACTCCAACAAGCCAAAATCCCAAGACGCTTTTAGATCGGATCGAGGCTCTCCAAGCATAATTGATGTACGGAAACCCCAGAGTGCTCGAAGGAACCAAATAGTGTGTACAGGTGTCCGAGCATTTGTTTCATCAGGCCAGACAAGCCCGCCTGACATACATTCGTAGTAGGGTATCGCGAACCATCGTCGGCGGCATAATGAATTCAGATGGGCCGCGTTACAGTTGAGTTCGCGGAGGTGATTGGCGATGCTTGTGTTAGGGGCGGTCACGGTTCGCGGCCGTATAACGGATGACAATCTGCGGCGGCCAACGTGACGCGCCGAGGAACACTATACCAAAGACAAACTTTCGACGCGACGCGGGGCCGTCCACAGCATTGGCTCGTTATCCCGCCCCGGGTCTGCTCTGCTGCTTTTGGACTACAAGAAAACCGCGCGTTTCAACTCGGCGCCGAGACCGAAAGGCTACGATGAAGCCAACCACGAGCGCCAGCACGCAAGTGGCTGTGTTTACAACCCACAGTTCGGCGCCTTCCAATGCCCCATCAGGGCCAGGGCCGCCGCAAGCCGCAGCGACGACAATGCCCAAGACAATGGACGTTATCGCGGAGGCTGCGATCAATACGAGGTAGAAACTTACAGACTTCCAACACGTCATGGCGGGATAACGGATGACGTTCTGTGGCGGGCAACTCGACGCGCTGACAACCGCCAGAATAAAAGAGAATACCATTCTCGATGCGGGCCCGTCCACAGCAACGGCCGGTTATGCGACTCCCGGGCTGCTCTGATCTACGGCCGCGAGGTTGGCCCCGGCGTGTTCACGGCGGCTGGCTTTAGCACGACGGTCAGATTATTTAAAAGCTCGCGATCAAATGCCGCGTCTACCGAGTCAAAGCCGGGCTTGGAAACAGTCACGGATTGCGTTTCGTAAGGAAGAGTCACCTCGCCGACTTCGTTTGCACTGACGGTGTATGTGTAAGAAACGTGTACGAGCAACGTAGCGCCCGGTACCCGCTCGCCGTTTTGCGTCCGAACGTGAACATAATCATAAGCGTAGAGAGGGAAACAACCGCTGAGAAAGCATATTGTGGTGGCGAGGATGCCGAGGGTTCTTAGTCGCATAACTATTGTTGTCCCCACTCACATGCGGAACGACCGCAGTGTGAGTCAGGGATTATATGTTCTAAATAAATCAGCTGCCGGTAGTTACGTCAAGTTGATGTATTATTGAGATCGCGCAATCCTGAAGGAGGTTTGGGGTTTAGAAAACGGCTCGAACGGGTCCAACGCATGGCTCGGCAGCGTGGGTTGGCTGCCACTACCGCGCCGTGTTATCAGCGGTGGGTGGCAGAGTTTCTTTGCTGGGCGGACGAAAAGCGGGACAGCCACCCATTTACGAAATAGATGGCTGACCGATTTTATGTTCAGCCAATAAAACAGAACGCGATTTACGGATGGGGCATCCTGTAAATCGCGTTCTGTCGCTGCTGATTTTATCTTTGCGTCGACGGGAAAGTTACCACGCGAAGTGGGCGAAGGCCTTGTTGGCGTCGGCCATGCGGTGGGTGTTTTCGCGGGTCTGCATGGCTTTGCCTTCCTTGCGGAAAGCGGCCATCAGTTCGTCGGCCAGGCGATCGGCCATGGGACGACCGCCGCCTTCGCGGCAGGCACCGATGAGCCAGCGGAATGCCAGGCTTTGCTGGCGGCGCTTGTTCACCTGCATCGGAACCTGGTAGTTCGCTCCGCCGACGCGGCGGCTGCGCACTTCGACGTACGGCTTGATGTTGTTGATGGCGTTCTCAAACACTTCAAGAGGCGGAACTTCCTTGACCTTCTTGCCCACCTGATCCATTGCTCCGTAGAACAATTTTTGCGCGACGGTCTTCTTGCCGTCCCACATCAGGGAGTTGATGAATTTGCTGACCAGTTTGCTGTTGAACCGGGGGTCCGGTTTCAGCATGTCTTCGCTTGCGGTGAATTTTTTATATGCCATGTGTTTTGTTGTCCGTGTTTCAGGGTCAGGGGTTGACGATGGAGCATCCGGGGCGGGAAGGCCTGCGGGCTACAAAGTGCGTCCTGACTGTTTCCTTACTTGCCCTTTTTCGCGCCGTACTTCGAGCGGCTCCGTTTGCGGCCATCCACGCCGAGGGCGTCCAGCGTTCCGCGTACGATATGATACCGAACACCCGGCAGATCGCGCACGCGACCGCCGCGAACCAGCACGATGCTGTGTTCCTGGAGATTGTGTTCTTCACCGGGGATGTAAGCGGTGACTTCCTTACCATTGCTCAGGCGAACGCGGGCGATTTTCCGAAGAGCCGAGTTGGGCTTTTTGGGGGTCATCGTCTTGACCTGGAGGCACACGCCGCGCTTTTGCGGGCAGGCTTCCAGATCCTTCACCTTGTTGATGCGGGAAAGAGCGCGTCTTGGCTTCTTAATGAGCTGATTGATCGTCGGCATACACTTCCTATCAGACGTTCCAAACGGGTTCCCGAAATTGGGAAAGTCGGGCAGATTACAGGAAGGTTATTGCTCTGACAAGGGGGGCACGACCATAAATGATAAATGTTGACATCGCCGCGATATATTACCAGTCGCGAATAATCGCGAGAGCCGCTACGCTGTTCTACGTACCCTTCTGTTTGGAACTATTGCATGAGCGGTCCAAGTCCACGAACGAATCAGCAGATGTCCCGCAGGGCGATGCTTAAGGCGTCACTGGCGGGTGCGGCGTTGGTCGGGACCAGTCGGTTTGCAACATCAGCAGCGGCAGTATCGCAGTTTAAACGAGCGCCCAATATCCTTTTGCTGGTTACGGATGATCAGCGCACCGATTCACTGGGATGCAGCGGCAATGCACTGCTCAAAACACCGAATATTGATGCACTGGCTGCGAACGGTGTGCGTTTTCGAAACAATTTCGCCACCACCGCTATCTGTATGTCCAGCCGAGCGAGCGTCCTGACGGGAACGTATACCCGGACGCACGGCATTGACGACTTCCGCAAAGCCCTGGCTGAGCCACTGTTTGAACAAAGCTACCCCAAGCTGCTTCGAAAGGCAGGGTATATCACCGGCTTTGTCGGCAAATGGGGAATCGATGGCGGCGATCTTCCGGTGAACGACTACGATTTTTTTCGCGGCTATCAGGGCCAGGGGGCGTACTTCAGTCCTGACACCGGCAAGCACCTGACGGTGGTCGAAACAGAGCAGGCGATCGAATTTCTTCGCGGTTGTTCGACCCAGCGCCCTTTTTGCCTGGCGGTGAGTTTCAAAGCGCCGCACGTTCAGGATGAAGGACGGTTTCAGCCGGGGATTTATCCAAAATATCCGTATGACCGCGCGTTAGAGCATCTGTACGAAAACGATGTGATTCCCGCGGTCAAAACGGCTGATGTTTCCCCATTGCCCGATTTTCTGACCGGCAGTTTGAATCGAATGCGCGAAGCGGTTGATTTTCGTCCTGCAACTTACCAGGAGACGATGAAGGATCTTTATCGCCTGCTGAGCGGGGTTGATTTGGCGGTGGGCAAAATAGTCGCGGAATTGAAGTCGCTTGGTTTTGATGAAAACACGGTGGTTATTTACACCGCTGACCATGGGGCATTTTATGGCGAGCATGGATTTGGTGGAAAATGGCTGATGCACGAGGAATCGATTCGAACGCCGATGATTTTATGCGATCCGCGTTTAGCGGCGCATGTTCGGGGGACAACGCAGGATCGCATGACGTTGAACCTTGACGTGCCATCGACGGTGCTCGAACTGGCGGGTGTGGCGGTGCCCCGGAGTATGCAGGGCGCGAGTATTTTGCCGCTGGCGCGGGGTGAGACTCCTGCCTGGCGAAGCGAATGGTTTTACGAAAACCATTTCCGCAATCAGAAAGAGGGACCAATTGCCGCATCGGAGGGCGTGAGAACCAGCGACTGGAAATACATCCGCTACATTGATACCAACCCGGTATATGAGCAGCTGTTCGATTTGCGGAATGATCCGCGGGAAGAGCGAAATCTCGCGACAGAACCGGCACACGCCCCGAGGCTGGAGCATCTTCGACAGCGGTGGAACACCTGGCGGGCAGCTTTAGATGAGCATACTGTCGATCGGCCCTGGGTCGATCCGGCGTGATGCGCCGCCTCAGGCGACCGGGGGATTTTGCAGCTCAGCGCGGAGTTTTTTGATCCGCACCTGGACATCTTTGTAGTTAAAGCTCCATTGCGCAACCTGGCTGTACGCCTTGACTGCTGCCTGGATTTCCTTCTTGAGTTCCAGGGCACGGCCGTACACGTAGGTCATGTCGATGGATTTCGCATCGCCTTTACCGGGGTATTCCGCGAGAACAGCCGCCAGGGTATCGACAGCTTCGTCGACGAATCCCGCTTCGAGGAAAGCCTTGCCCAGGGCGGTGGTGGCTTCGATTTTGTATTTTGGATCCTGGCGAAGCTGTTGAAAATATGGGATAGCCTCGTCGTACCGCTTGAGGGAATACAACCGGGCGGCGACGTCAAATTTGAGCTTGGTGTCGGTGGGGTAATTTTCCGACGCGAGTTGAAATTCCTTCAATTCTTCGAGCAGTTTTTCCTGCACGAACTGAGCGTAGGTCTGGCGGGCCTCGGTATCAGCAGGGTTGGCGTTGACCGCCATTCGCAGGGTGCGTTCCATTCTGCTCATCTGCGCCATCTTCACGACGCCTATTTTCTGGCGCCAGCGGAAAGATTTGGTCCGCTCGTAGGTCGCCTGAAGCAGATCGATGGCGCGGCCTTCCATATCGGGGTCTTCGGTCTTGGCGAGGGTTTCAGCGAACTGACTGATCTTGCCGGCGTCGTTGGGGTCGGCCTTGAACTCTTTCTCGGCCGCGGCGATGAGGATCCGCATGTTGTCCAAGGACTGGACTTCCTTGTCCTTGTTCATCAACTCTTCCTGCTTCTGCGCGATCCTTGACGCTTTCGGTGAAGTTCTTGGCCTTCTCATAGTTGCCGGCCACGGCGGCGTGCTTGGCGCCCAGGTTGCGCAGCGACTTCTGCAGATCCATATCGTCGGGCCGAAGCATGGCAGCATAGTGGCAGGCATCGGTCGCGAGTTTCCATTGCTGCAATGACATGTAGGCATCGCGGAGCACGATGAACTTGTTGACCTCGGGCTTGGGGCTGTCCGCGTTTGCTTTTTGAACGATCGGCCCGATCCACATGACAGTATTGTAAAAACCACCACGTGCGGCATTCTGCAGAACACCGATCATGTAGTCTGTGTTGCCCGGATCGTATGCGAGGAGTTTTTCGTTGTTGAGCAGGTTCTGTTTGTCGTCCTTGCTGGGCCGCTTTAGTTTCATGGCCTCCATGAAACCCAGGGCCTTGCCGCCCCCAACTTTTCGCTTCAGTGAAATATCCCGCAGGCTTTGATGCGCCTCGGCCAAATCCGGATCGAATCCCAAACCGCTGATATACATCTCAATGGCGTACTCATACTGTCCGGTGCCGGCGACGGTATTACCGCGATCGAAAAACGCCTTGGCTTTTTTCTGGTCGAGTTCGGAAGCTTCGTGTTGTCCGGGCGGAAAGTCTGGCACGGTGAATTTTCCTCAAAAACGTGTGAAATCAGCACGCGGGCGACGCGAAAACGTCCAACAATCTATCTAATCGCAAGCCCGCGGGAGTGTCAACCAATTGATTCGCACAAGCCATTGATTGTACGCTATATAACGCTCACTTGCGACAGGCGGCACACGCAATTGAACATTGACCCGTTGAAAACGAACACGCATTTGTACAGGCCCGCACGGACTGATGAACCCCATGATCGCACCGCTCAAAATCGTTCTGTATCCCGACCCGCGGCTGAAAAAAATCAGTGCTCCGGTCACGCGGTTCGATGACGATCTCAAAGAGCTGACGGAAAAAATGTTTGTGCTGATGCGCGAGGCCAAAGGCGTGGGTCTCGCCGCCCCACAGGTGGGGCATAACCTCCGGCTGTTTGTGATGAACCACGACGGCGACCCCGCACACGATCGGGTCTACATCAATCCCATGCTCAGTGAAGCCGACGGCGATGAAGAGGACGAGGAGGGATGCCTTTCGCTGCCTAAAATCAATGTCAGCGTCTTTCGAAGTAAGACGATCAAGATGCAAGCACAGGACGCCACGGGTGAACCATTCACGCAGTTTGAAACCGGTTATCTCGCCCGCATCTGGCAGCACGAGACGGATCACCTGAACGGCATCATGCTTACAGATCGCATGGGACCGGTTGCGAAGATGACGTATCGAAAAATTCTTCGCGACCTTTCCGAGCGATATGCCGCGGCTCACCCGAAGAAGAAATGAAACCGGCATGTCAGATCGAGCAAAAATCATTTTCGCCGGCAGTGGTGAGTTCGGCATCCCGACATTGCGCCACTGCTCGCTGCGGGTCACCAGGTGGTGCAGGTTTTTACCCAGCCAGATCGTCCTGCGGGCAGGGGAAAAAAACTAACGCCCACACCGGTGGGCGCCCTGGCGAGCGAACTGCATCTGGAACTGAAAAAAACGGCTGATATTAATAGTGAAACGCTTCCGCCGGCTGATTTGATGGTTGTTATCGCGTTCGGACAGAAGATCGGCCACGATGCGGTTAACGATCCCGCGCTTGGCAGCGTAAATCTTCACTCGTCGCGCCTGCCCCGATATCGCGGCGCAGCGCCCATCAACTGGGCGATTCTCAACGGGGATGCGAACACGGGAAATTCGATCATCCGCCTCGCCGACAAGATGGACGCGGGCGCGATCCTCGCGCAATCGACTCTTGAAATAGGCCCAACCGAAACCGCGGGGGAATTGCACGACCGGTTGGCGCTGGATGGAGCGCCGCTGATGCTGAACTTGATCGAGCAGCTTCGATCTAACACAGCGGTCGAAATTGAACAGGATCACAGCCGGGCAACATCTGCCCCTAAATTATCGCGTCAAACCGCACAGATCGACTGGACCCGCGCAGCGGATGTAATCGTCCACCAGATCAACGGCCTGTCACCCTGGCCCGGCTGTCGCGTCCGACTGCTGGACGGCGACGCCGAGATAGCGGTCATCACGCTTATCCGGGCGGGCCCTTCCCCTGCTGCATCCTCAGCCGAACCCGGCACGCTTACCGCCGACGGTTCGGTGGTCGTGGGTGATGGTCAGACGATACAGATTCTGGAAATGCAGCCGCAGGGGAAGCGCGCGATGTCTCTGGACGCGTTTCGCAACGGTCGCCCGTGGAAATCCGGGATGAAACTCGTGTCTCTCCTGCCGTTTGACGCTTAGGCTCTGCTAAAAAACATAGTGGCGGTGCCTGCCTTTAACCTGTTGCGTATATAGCGAACTTTTCGTGCTCGCGTGCGTCTAATCTAATAGGTGTTCAGCGGGCAACCGCGAGAGCTTTTGCCGGGTTGGTATCGCAAGGCGTGCTGATCCGATGATTTAGTTGAAGTCCATCGCCCGCCCGGTTACACCTTTAGGTTGGCGCAGGAGCATTCAGCAGTTTCAAGGAGCTATTCATGGCCGCACCTCGTTTCGCCTGGGGCATCGACATCGGCAATCGTGCGCTGAAGGCGGTCAGGCTGGTTGCCACCGCGGAGGGTTTGGAAATTGATGATTTCGAGGTGATCGAGCACGAATCAGTGCTGTCGGCGGCGGGCGATAACCGCGATTCACTAATCCAATCCGCCCTGGCGAATTTTGTTCAAAGACATCCCGGCATCGATAAAGGGCAGGTTGGCGTCGGTGTGACCGGCCAGCAGAGTTTTGCCCGCTTTATCAAGCTTCCTCCGGTTGAGAAAAAGAAAATCCCCGAGATCGTCCGCTTTGAAGCCATCCAGCAAATTCCTTTTCCGCTCGATCAGGTTGAGTGGAGCTATCAGCTGTTTGAAGAACCGGATTCGCCGGAGGTAGAGGTCGGCATCTTTGCGATGCGAAAAGACCTGATCAATCAGCACATCAAATTTTTCACTGATGCGCGATTGAATGTGCAGGCCGTGCAGATGAATCCGCTGTCGGTGTACAACGCGATGTACTACGACAGCCGGATCAAGGGCACGACGATGATCATCGATGTCGGAGCGGAAAATACCGATCTGATCATCGCCGAAGGCGAATCGATCTGGCTGCGGTCGATTTCCATCGGCGGGAACAATTTCACCGAAGCGCTCACCAAGGCGTTCAAGGTTAATTTTGTCAAAGCCGAAGACCTCAAGCGAAACGCCAGCACAAGCAAATACGGTCGTCAGATCATGCAGGCGATGCGTCCGATTTTCTCGGACCTGGTTTCGGAAATACAGCGGTCGATCGGTTTCTATTCTTCAGTTCACAAAGAAAGCCGCATTAACAAGGTGATCGCCGTAGGCAGCACCTTCCGGTTGCCGGGGCTTCAGAAGTATCTTTCGCAGAATCTCACGCTGGATGTTGAGAAGCTCGATCGCCTTGGCAGCGGGCGCTGGAAGATCCGAAAATCGCCGCTACGTTCAGTGAGAATCTGCTTTCTGCCGCCGGCGCATACGGGCTTGCGCTGCAGGTGATGGGCCAGGGGAAAATCGGCAGCAGTCTTCTTCCTGAGTCGATCCGCCGGGACAAGATGTGGGCGGAGAAGACTAAGTGGTTCATCGGCGCTGCGGCCCTGTTTCTTGTGGGCGCGGCCATTCCTTACGGTCGCTGGTACTTCGACAACAGCCAGTTCCACGATGCTGAGCATGCTTCGACGGTTTCCAATATCGAATCGCTCAAGCAGCAGGTGGGCAGGCTGGACACCGAGTGGTCCGCAATCGAATCCGCCGGCGCTCCTGAAAAGCAGCGTATGCTGAATGTTCTGTCGTTGCCCGCCGGCCATGACCTGTGGCCGCAGATTAATTCGATGCTGTACAGCACGCTTCCGCAGAATGCCCCTGATGCTCGCAGGGAACTGTCGAGTTCAAAGCTCGACGATATCAAAAAGATCAAGCGCGGGGATCGCAATCAGATCATCGTCTCGGCATCGGTCGCCCGCTATACCTCGGACCTTACCCCTCAGCTTGACGACCTCGCGAGCCATGCCGATACGACCGCCGTCAGCACCATCCCATTTGAGTCCGGCGGTGGCGGTGCTGCCATGAGCGACCATCCGGATTACGGCGTCGCAGCGATAGTCAGCGCGGATGGATCGGCGGGCCCGCCGCCCAAACCGCAGCGCGGTTTCATCATTACGATGAACGTCTCAACACCCCGCACGCAGGGCGTGCAGCTGATAGAAAGCTTCAACGAAGCGCTCAAGGCAATCCCCGCAACGGCCGACCGCCCGCTGCAGGTGCTTCAGGCAAAGATCGTTCATCAGCAGCAGGTCAAGGATGACCCCATCCGCATGCAGGCGTTGATCTCGGATTACAACGCGAAGCAGGCTGCAAAAGCCGCTGCGGCCGCCGCGGCACTATCGGCTTCTGCCGCCACCGGCAATCCCGCCGATATGGCGCCTGCGGGCGCTGACACCGCCGGGCGGACCTGATCGCGCTTTCGCCCCTCCGGGTGATGGATTTGCAGCTCGGGGCGGTTTCCCAGGCGGTAGCTTTAGTGGGGTTCCGGGACTGGGTGGTGGACCCGGTGACAAACCGATTGATCCCGAAGCCTTTCAGGATCCAGTGCTGAAGGAAGATATCCGTGAGGACACCGAGTGCATTATCGTGATTGCGCTGGCGATCGACGCGGCCCCGGCTGCACCGGCCCTACCTGGCTCCACGCCAGTCGCCGCGGCAGGCCTCACAAATTCTGATCAGAGGTAAGCGATGCTGCCCCGCGGAAAGTGCTCGATGCCTCATTAACGCTGTTGCTGGAACGATCATGAACAAAGAAGTGATTTTTGCTTTCATCAAGAAAAACGTTTTAGCCCTGTCCTGCGGTCTGGTTGCGATCATTGCGATCGTGTTGCTGTTCTATCCACTGGGCGGAATGCTCGAGACGCTGCAGAACGATGCAATCGATCACTCCAACGCGTATCAGGCGCTCAGCGCATACGACAAAGCTCGCTCGTTTCCCATTACCGATCCCAACCAGACCGATCCGGGCAAGTTGCACGGTTTCCCCAACACCAGCACCATCGCGCTGGCGAATGAAGCAGTCAAAAAATTCGCCGCAGCCAGCGATCAGATGCTGGAAAGCGTGAGCACGCTCAATCGCAAGGGGCACGACCCGCTGGTTCCCGATGTGCTTCCAAAAAACAGGTATGACACCTCCCCGATCAATTTCGGAGGGGTGTACAAGCAGGTCCTGAACACCGACCCCGCCGTCACCGGCGTCGGCGATGCAGCTGCTACCCCGCCGATCTCACCGGACCCGATGCTGGCCAACTTCAAGGCTCTGAATCTCCGTAATGATGTCCTCAACGGAGTTCTGCCTCCTACGCCCGACCAGATCAACCAGGCCGCTCATGCGTTGTGGACCAATTCCTATGAGCCGGACATCATCACGATGAACGGGAAAGAAACGAACCTTCAGGATCTCTCGTCCCGTTTTGCGGTCGAGGCGGCCCGATTGCCGCAGAAGCTCAAAGCCGAGGTTGCAAAGAAGCACAAGATGTACGTTGAAGCGGACGCCTTCACAGTGAACCCCGTCATTTCCTCCACATCCGGTTCACCGCTGAATGACATCTGGTATGCCCAGATGCAGTTATGGATTCAACAGGACCTGGCGACCGCGATCGCGGAAGCCAACAAGAATGCGACCAACATCTTCGATGCTGAAGTCAAGCGGTTGATCGCGATCCAGGTTCCCGCGGCTCCAATGTATACCTTTCCCCCGGCGTCGGCGGCGGGTGGCATGGGAGGCGGAATGGGCGGAGGCGGCATCGCTAATATGCCCGCCACCGGGGATGATAAAACCGCCATCCCCCCGATTTATACCGTCTCGGCAACGGGTCGATATTCCAACGGACTGTATGATGTCGTGCGATTTAACCTGGTAGTTGATGTCGATTCCTCACGGGTCAATGAGTTCATCGAGTCACTGTCCACGGGTCGAATGATTACGATCACCAATCAGAACATCTTCGCGTTGAACGCCGACACGGAGGCCGCCCGCGGGTACCTCTACGGACCCGGCACCGCGGTTCGGCTTCAACTGGAAGGTGAAGAGCTTTTCATGCGTAGCTGGACTACCAAGCTGATGCCCGATGGAATCAAAATCGCGTTGGGATTGCTTCAACCAAAACCCGGAATGGCCGGGCCGGGCGGAATGTCGCCGGGGGCCCCCGCTTTTGTCCGATGACACGCAGCAGGCAATCCGTTGCTCGGTATTGTGATACGCACGCAAGAGTCGTTAAGAGAGTTGGGAAACGAACATGGAAAAAGTGAAAAAATTCCTTGAGTCCTACGTTCAATGGCTCGCCATGGCGCTGGGGCTCGCGTTCCTCGGATACACCGTTTATTTCTACATCCTGAAAAAGCCCGTCAGCGTCGCCAATGTCGGATCTTCCAGCGACGTCTCGCCGGCGGAAGTGGACCCCCTGGTATGGAATGGCCCCGGTCAGGCGCTGCAGAATCAACTCAACGATAAAACCGTCGCGGCGATTCCCCAGCCGTCACCCGACCTTGGGCCCAGCGCAGGCAATGCGTTCCTGCCGCATCCGGACAACAAGACAATTGTCACACATTTCCAAACGCCCTGGACACCGATCGGGCCCGTGCCGGAAGTTGAATCGGAGACCACCGCCTCCAATACGCCCCACGGCAAGGTGCTGGTGGAAGTCCTGCCGAGCCTCCCTCCGATCACTGATATTAAGAGCGCTTACGGTCACTCCAATGTTCCCGCGCCCCAGCCCATGGCCACCGGTGCCACGGCCTCTCCGGTCTCGACAGTACAGGCCGTGGACAAAAACTGGGAAACGATCGAGGGAACAATTCCAGTCAGTTTAATTTCCAAGTCGTTTGACGATGCGAAGATTCCTCCGTCTTTCAAGATGACATGCGTTTTAAGAGTTGAACTGGTTCGCGAGGAAAAGAAAGGGGATGGCACCTGGAGCGCCCCCACCACCATGCCGTCGCTGGAAATCAATCAGCTGAAAGACCTGCCGGACAACAAGTCGAAACCAACCGACCAAAGCGACTATCGCGCTGGGCGGAGACCAACGTTCCCCTCATCTGCCAACCGCCGTTTTACCAGGTGCTGCAAGGCGACGCCTGGTATGAGCCCGGGTCGGCCGATCCGCACCAGACCGACAATTCGGTGATAGATTCCGGTTTCGATCCGAAGGATCCCGGATCTTACAAAGGCGACCCAAATCTTCTGACCCCCAAGGAACGCGAGCTCTACGAAGCCTACATGCGAAGGCAGGCGATCAAGGCCGCCAATCAGAAGAATGTCCGTCCCACGCCCAACCAGCAGCAACCGCTCAATGATCCAATGGCGCCGGGATACAACCCGTCGGGGAGTCGGGGCAGCAGCCGCGGTCGGCGCGGATTGGCCGCCGACGGTCAGCGTGGTGGCCCTGGCGATATGCTGATGCCCCCGAGTCTGCCCAGTGCCGGTGCGCCGATCCGTTTGCTCCGCCGTATCAGGGCGGTGCTCAACCCGTACCGCCCGCCAACCCGGCAGTGTCGGCGGCGACGCTGCCGTCGGGTTCTTTTGACCCGTCGCAGCAAGGCGATATCAAAGTCTGGGCACATGACGCCACCGTGCAGGCGGGCCACACCTACCGCTACATGCTTAAGTATGTCCTGGCGAATCCAGTGGCTCATACAAGCAACCTCTGCAAAGACCCGAGCCTGGCACAGCAGTTTTCCCTGGATAGCGCCGACAGTACATGGACCAGCCCGGTTAATGTGGAATCCGATACGAGCTTTTTCGCTGTCGATGTTAAGGGACATGGGATTCACTTCAGCATCTTCAAATGGAAGAACGGCGTCTGGCAGATGGAGGATGTTGTGTCGACGCCCGGGGATATGGTCGGTAACGTCGACGCCGCCGGAACAAACACCGATTTCACCACCGGTTGGACCCTTGTTGATGTGCGTGATGACCCGCGCGATGAAGACAACAAAACGATTCTGCTCGTAAGCGATAATGGCGCGGTTAAGAAAAAGCAGTTGACCCTGGATCAGCACAGCGCGGAATATCACCGCCTGTACGCCCTTTATGTGCAGCAAGCCAAACCCGCCGCCGCCGCGGGATCGCCGGGTGGGCCGAATATGTGATCGGGGTTGGCGAATTGCCGCTTGCTGGAATCTCCCCGCCGGAGGTAATCGAGCAGGGGTCCTTTCAAAATCGCTGCAAAGCCGCCGCTCGCTTGTGACTGTGCCTCAGCGTACGTACTATTCGTTTATGAACCCGACCGTGTCAGAAACGCAGGCTACCTCTGATCGAATGGTCCGCATCCGCATCCGCCGCCAGGACGGGCCTAATAAACCGCACAGATACGAAGAGTTTGCCGTCCCCTATCGCGCGAACATGAACATCATTTCGTGTTTGCAATACATCGCCGCTCACCCGGTTACTGTCGACGGCACCTCAACGACCACTCCTGTCTGGGATAGTGGATGTCTTGAAGAGGTTTGCGGTGCCTGCACGATGCTCATCAACGGGAAGACGCGTCAATCCTGCTCCGCGCTGGTGGATAAGCTCGATGAACCGATCACGCTGGAACCGATGAGCAAGTTTCCCATTGTCCGCGATCTGTTCGTCGATCGCACGCGGCTGTTCGATGACCTCAAACGCGTTAAAGCCTGGGTTCCCATCGATGGCACTTACAACATCGGCTCCGGCGCACCGATCTCGCAGGAACTTCAGGAAGAACGCTATCCACTGTCGCGCTGTATCTCCTGCGGCTGCTGCCTTGAGGCCTGTCCTCAGTACACCGCTACCAACCAGTTTGTCGGCGCCGCTGTCATCAGTCAGGCGCGGTTGTTCAATGACCACCCTGTCGGATCGACGCTGAAGAACGAACGTCTGGAAACCCTGATGGAAGCGGGCGGCGTCGCCGACTGCGGCAAAGCTGGCAATTGCGTTCAGGTCTGCCCCAAGCAGATCCCCCTGCTTGAAAGCATCGCCAGCATCCAGCGGCAGGCCACTGTTTACGCAATCACCCGATTCTTCACGAAGTAAATTTTCAACATCAAGTCACTTGGAAATTCGAACACCCTGACATGCGCCGGGGTTACCGTTTTATCAGCACTCTCTGAACCAAACCGCACTGATGCCATAACGTGTTCCATCGGATACATTCTGACGCCGGGGCACCATGACATCTGCATCGACCACCATTGAATCCCAGGCACATCAGTGGACACCCGCGCAATGGAGCGCGATAAAAACGGCCGGCACCAGCCTGCTCGTCTCGGCCGCTGCGGGGTCTGGCAAAACCAGTGTGCTGGCCGAGCGCTGCCTTCACCTGCTTTTCGATGCCGATTCACCCTGTGAGGTCAGCGACCTGCTCGTCGTCACCTTCACCGAGGCAGCCGCCGCGGAGATGAAAGCACGGATTTCCCGCTCGCTTTCATCACGGTATGCCCAAAAGCCCGATGAACGCACGCAGCGGCATCTGGCTTTGCTGGACCGGGCGAATATCGGCACTCTCCACGCCTTCTGTTCCCGGGTGCTTCGCCAGCATTTTCATCTGCTTGGCCTCGATCCTGAATTCCGCATTCTCGATGCCGACGAAGCATCGCTGCTGAAGCTCGACACCGCCCGCGATCTGTTTGCCGATCGGTACGATGATCCCGCCGATGACGCATTCCGAAATGCCGTCGACTGCTACGCCGACGGTGATGACGACCGCCTTGTCCGTCAGGTCGTGCGCGCCTACGACACGCTGTGCAGCGTCGTCGATCCTGCGGGCTGGCTCGAAGACGCCCGCGTCCGCATAGAACAGGCAATCGATCTTCCTATCGAAAAAAGTGAACTGGGTCAGGCGTATCTCGCCAGCATCCGTCGCGATCTTGCTTCCATCCTCCAGCGGTGTGCCCAGGCTGGCGAATCGGTAAAGGCACTGAAAAATTTCCCCGACTACGTGCAGGATCTCCGCGATCGCTGGACGACCCTCAATCACTGGCTCAGCGTTCTCGATTCGGACGGGATTGACGCGCTTGCCGGCGAGGCGGCGCTGATCGAATTTCCTCGCCTGAGGCCCGTCGCGGCCACGGTACCTAACAAGGACATCGCCAAAGCGCATGTCGACGCGATCCGCTCGGAAATGAAGTCTGGCAAGTGGCGCAAAAGCCTCTTGTTCAGCGTCGACGAATGGAAGGAAGGACTTCGGCTCACGCTTCCGCATGTCGATGTGTTTCTGTCGCTGGTCTCAGGCTTTGCCGAAAAATATACCGCTGCCAAGGACGAAACCGCCCGGTTGGATTTTGCCGATCTTGAGCAACTGACGCTTCGCTGCCTGCGAATCGAAGGATCGACATCACCCTCACCGCTGGCCCGTAGTTTTCATCACCAGTTCAAGCATGTGCTGGTGGACGAATATCAGGACATCAACCAGGTGCAGGACGCGATTCTCTCGCTGGTCAGCCGTGAATGCCTCAAACCTTCCCCCGGTCTTCCGCGGAATCTGTTTTGCGTCGGTGATGTGAAACAAAGCATCTATCGTTTTCGACTGGCAGAGACGGCGCAGTTTTTGAACCGACGCGCTGCGTATCAAACAGCCGGCAGTAACGGTCAGGTCATCGATCTGCAGGCCAATTTCCGCAGCCGTGCGCCTCTGCTCGAAACGATTAACAATGTGTTCCAGCGCCTGATGACCGAGGAAGCTGCCGATCTGAATTACGATGAAGCGCAAAAGCTGATTGCGGCGCAGACATTTCCGGCTCTCGACCCGGGCTTTACCGGTTCGCCGGTTGAGTTGCACCTGGTTTGCGCGGCAATGCGGGCACGCCTGCCGATACCGACAGCGACGAAACCGATCTCGACCAGGTGGATCGCGAAGCGATGCTCCTCGGTAAACGCATCCTTGAAATCATGGGCCGCGCGGACCAGCCCGCGAAACAGATCGTTGATCGCGCCGGCGCACATCCGGTGGTCCGACCGGTCCGGTTTGGGGATATCGTCATTCTCCTGCGTGCGATGCGTTTCAAAGCCGATCAATATGCTGCTGTCCTTCGGCGGATGTCGATACCCGTTTACACCGAAAGCGCCAGCGGATATTTCGAAGCCACCGAAGTTAACGACATTCTTTCCCTGCTGGCGGTGCTGGATAACCAGCGCCAAGACATTCCGCTTGCCGCGCTGCTTCGCAGCCCCATCGCCGGCCTTGACCGGGCTGAGGAAAAACTCGCGCGCATTCGCCAGGCGTATCAAGGCGATCCACCCGTGCCGTTTCATCTCGCGGTGCAGAAATACGCCGACGAAAAGACAGACGACCTGGCGCTTTTTTTGCGGAATTTTCGCGAAAAACTTCGCGTGTGGCGTCAGGACTCCCGCCAGCGCCCGGTCGCTGAGGTGTTGTGGAATATTTACGACCAGACCGGCTATCTCGCCTACGTCACCGGGCTCCCTAATGGCCAGCAACGACAGGCAAACCTGACCGAGTTGCACGATCGCGCAACGCAGTTCGGCTCGTTCGAGCGCCAGGGGCTCGGGCGATTTCTCGCTTTTCTCGAAAAGCTGAAGCAGGAGACCGATCTGGGGCAGGCGTCCATCGCCAGTCAGGCCGAGGACGTCGTTCGCATCATGACCGTCCATCGGTCCAAGGGGCAGGAATTTCCCGTTGTACTGCTGCCTGACCTGGGCAAAGCCATCAACCTGCGCGACTGCCAGGGAACGATTTTGCTGGATCGAGCGGCGGGCCTGGGCTTTCAGGTCGTCGATCCCATTCGGCAAATCCGTTATCCCTCGCTGGCGTTCACAGTCGTTCAACAGCGTCTTCGCCAGCAAGCGCTGGCTGAGGAACTGCGCGTGCTGTATGTCGCCATGACCCGCGCGAAGGAGCATCTGATTCTGGCTGGCTCCTGCACCGATAAGCAGGCCGCCGACTGGTCCCAGCAGTGGCTCGGTCACCACGGTCCGATGCCGACAGAAATGATCCTTGGTGCGAAGGCTCCGCTCGACTGGCTCGCGCCAGTGGCGAGTTTATTACCCAGTCAGTTCAATGTGCAGCAGTATACCCCCGATGAATTGGCCGGCTGGGCCGGCGCACATTCAACACCGCCTGAACTGACGCCGCAGCAGACATCGCAGGCACTGGGACAACCGCTCGATCCCGCGCCGCTGCTAAGTGAAGAGGCGCGACAACTCATCGCGCGGCTGACTGCTGTTTATCCACATCAGGCGGTGGCCCATCTCGCTGCCTCCGCGTCGGTCACCAGCCTTGTTAAAAACAGTGTGCAGCTCAGCACGTCGTCGGTCGCATCGAACACGGGAGACAGTCCGCTCGCGCAGCCACAATTTCTGGTCGGCGAACTGCCGCCCAACGCCGCCGATAAGGGGACTGCCATCCATGCGGTACTGGAGCATTTCGATTTCGCGCAGGGTACGGATTCCATCTCTGCGCAGATTAAGCATTTGATTGACACCCGCCGCCTGACTGATGCTCAGGCAGCTCTTGTCGATATGTCGGCGCTTGAATGGTTTCTCGAATCAGATATCGGAAAACTCATCCGCGACAACGCCAACCGCCTGCATCGCGAATTGCCGATCTACTATGCGAATCTATCAGAAACAACCGAATCCACCGAACCATTGGATCAGCAGATGATCCGCGGGCGGATCGATCTCCTGGTCCCGGTCGAGGGAGGCTGGATGATCGTGGATTACAAAACCGACCGCGTCAGCGGCACCGCGCTGGACGACCGGGCCGCACTTTACACCGCGCAGTTGGATCTCTATCGCAAGGCGGTGCACAAAATCACCAGCAGGCCTGTGGTGAATTCGGCGCTGGTCTTTTTGACCCGCGCCAGATCCGGCTGGTCTGACAGCATCAGGTTGCTGAAGATTGGAACGGGCGGTAACGCGGCAGGAATATCGCGCAGTAAAGCTGATCAGTTGCCCGCCACCATGACCGACGCCGCCGCGCTGGTTGCACTGACGGCCTTGCCGTCCATCGCCAGGTGCCGCTCATCGTGCGCTTCTTTGATAGGCACGAGCACTTTCAAAATATCTCCCAGCACGCGGATCTGCGACATTGTCGCGTCAATCCGTTCTATTTTATGAGCTGGATAGAAATCCAGTACCGGTCGCGTTTTGGCCTCGTACTCCACGAGCCGGCGATGAATTACTTCATCGTTGGCATCGTCGAACCGGTTTTCTTTCAAAGCCCGGCGACGCAGACGCTCGACCATTTTTCCCAGGTCCGCGCAACGCAGGTAAATCACCTTCTGCACATCAATCGTATCTTCCACCAGCTTGGCCTGCTCGAGATCGCGCGGCAAACCATCCAGCACGAGGATTTCCGATTCCGGCCGGAACTGGTTGATCATCTCCATTCCCTTGATGTACTGCGTCCACAGTTTGATCGTGATCGCGTCGGGCACCAGCTGGCCCCGGCCCGCGTATTCCCAGAAAACACGGCCCATCTCGCTTTGTAAATCCAGCGACCGGAAAATGTCGCCCGTCGCGTTGTGATAAAAACCCGGGATCGATCCGAGGATTTTGCCCTGGGTTCCTTTGCCACTTCCCGGTGCGCCAAACAACAGAATGGATTTGTACCTCATGATCTGTAGCTTAAACCAAGTGTCGCCAGAAGCGAAATCCCCCGGTATTTTGCACTTTATTGGCGTATTAAACGAGCAATCTACCCCAGTTTGCCGGCATTTACTCGCTTGGGATCGCTGTTGTCACCGGCGCTATCGCTATGAGTTCCTCGCCCGCTGCTTTGCGGCGCAGTTGCCCGCAGGCAGCGTCGATGTCTCTTCCGCGACTCTTTCGCACATGGGTATTTACCCCTGCTTCGCGCAGAACGTCCTGAAAAACAACCACATCCCGCGCCACCGGCCTGCCGAAGGGGAGACCTTCCACTTCGTTGTAGCGAATCAGATTTACATTTGCCCGGAGGGTCCGGCATAGCCTGGCCAGTTGTGTCGCATGCTCCGCCTGATCGTTTACACCGGCAAGCAAAATGTATTCAAGCGTGATCTCGCGACCTGTCTTGTCGAAGTAATACCTGGCAGCGGAGAGAATCTCATCGATCGAAAAATGCTCCGCCCAGGGGATCAACTGCCTCCGCAGCGCTTCGTCGGGCGCGTGCAGCGAAATCGCCAGGTTAATCGGGAGTTGTTCATTGGCCAGCTCGCGTATCTTCGACGGCACGCCCACGGTGGAGACCGTGATTTTGCGCCCGCCGATATTCAGACACCCCGGGTCGTGCAATACGCGAATCGCCTGCATGAGATTCGCATAATTCGCCAGCGGTTCACCCATACCCATGAACACGACATGATTCACTCGATTATCGCGCGGCAACCGACTTGGGTTTGCGAGGGCCAACGCTTTATTCAGCGCAATCACCTGCTCGACGATCTGAGCCGCCGTCAGATTACGCTTCACACCGCCGATTCCGCTGGCGCAGAAGCGGCAACCCACCGGACAACCCACCTGGGAACTCACGCAGGCGGTTCTCCGGTCGGCGTCGGGGATCATCACCGTCTCGGCCTGCGTTTGAGGAATTCCATTCGAAATGTCAGCAGCGGTCTCGCCGTCTTTATTCCAGCCGAGCAGCAGTTTAAGGGTGCCGTCTTCACTTTGCTGTTGTTTGACGATCACAGCGTTGTCCAACACAAACGCTGCTGAAAGGGCAGCGCTGTCGCGGGCCGACAGATTGGTCATGGCACCGGGGTCTGTGACATGTTTTTCGTATACCCAGTCGCGAACCTGTTTTCCGCGGAATTTTGGCCAGTGCATGGCAATGCACTTTTGATCCACCTCTTCAGCGGTGAGACCATAAAAAGAATCTTTCGCGGCGTTCAATTGAGGATCTTTGCAAATTGGCGGCATATGATTTGTATCGTTGAATCTGCCGCAGGTTAGTTGTTTGGTGGCGAGTCGACGGCGGCAGCACGGTAACGAATTTACCGGAAGGTTTCAATGAAAACCGCATTAAGACATCATCAGGGGGATCATAAAACTCAGGGTGCGTCAGTAGTCCCGATTCACGCGGAAATTCCTAAACAAGTCGGTCCCGATGACGTGCCCGGCGCCCGCATTACTGACCGTACTGATGAACAACTCATCGCCGCTTACCAAAAGGGTGACCGCGACAGCTTTAAGCAGCTTGTAGGTCGATATGAAAGGGAACTCTTCCATTTCCTCGTGCGTTTTCTAAGCGATCGCGCTGCTGCAGAGGATGTGTTCCAAGAGACATTTTTACAGATCCACCAATCTGCCCCGACATTTGATGTTCAACGGCGTTTTCGACCCTGGCTGTTCACCATTGCCGCGAATAAGGCACGCGATCTGATCAGATCCAACGGACGCCGTCCAACTAACCCCCTGCAGGCGGCTATCAACAACGGTGATGATGACAGCGCGGAGTTCTTGGACCTGATGAGCAGCAACGACGAAACGCCGGATGAGCCGTTAATTCAGAAAGAACTACGACAAAAAGTGCAGGCGACCGTCACGACGATGCCAGAGCATCTCCGGGAAATCCTGCTGCTCTCTTATTTTCACCAATTTCCCTATAAACAAATCAGCGACATCCTTGATATACCCTTGGGAACGGTAAAGTCCCGGCTTCATTCGGCTGTCGCACATTTCGCAGACCGGTGGCGATCCGCGAACCCCGGTCAGTTCCTGTCGTAACAGTGGCGTTGCACGGTATCGGAACCAGCGCCTCCTTCACCAGGTGGACCTCATGCATCGACAAAGACGCAGTCTATCAATCGACGATGAAAAAGCCCTCGACATGCTGTTGAACCACGGCGCAAGGGTATCTCGGTCAATCGGCACGCCACGCGCCGGCGGTCTCGCAAAGCAGTCTGCTTAAGGTTTCGAAAGTCCTGGATCTTCTCAGCGAGATGCCCGCATCGCGTCCGCCGGCGGACCTCGTCACGCGGACGATTGCGCGCATTGACAAAGCAGTCGGGTCAAACGTCCCGCCGCGCGCTGCTACCCACCCGCACGTATCCCGCATATCGCATATTCATTGAAGGCGAGCGGACGGTTGTTTGATGCGATACGTGGCGCAGATCACGCCTGTGGGGCCGCGAGCGGCGCACAGGTCTCGATGAGCTTTTTGATATCTTCATTCGAGTGATCCGCGCTGAGGGTGATCCTCAATCGGCTGGTATTTATCGGCACTGTTGGAGGGCGGACGGCCACGCACAAAAGCCCTTGGTGCAGGAGATGGTCTGCTGCTGCAAGCGCCTGCGATTCACTTCCCAGAACGAGCGGCACAATTGGTGAATCATCCGCTTTTAATTTCAGCCCTTCCCGCACCTGACGCGATAGTGCGCGAACGCGCGATTGACGCTCGGGCTCATCGTGCATCACTGCGATAGCTGTTTCAACCGCTGCGCAGACCGCGGGTGGAATGGCCGTGGAAAAAACATAAGTCCGCCCGAAATTGACCAGCGCTTCGCATAATGTCCTGCTGCCGCAGACGGCTCCACCACTGCATCCAATGGCCTTTGAAAGTGTGACCACGGTCAAGTCCACCTCATGGCTTAGCCCGCACTCCGCCGCGTAGCCGGCGCCGTCGATCCCATAGACCCCGCTTCCGTGAGCTTCGTCCAACAGCAGGAGAAATGGATATTGCTGCTTCAGCGCAACGATCCCTGGCAGGTCGGCAGCATCGCCGTCCATGCTGAAGATCGATTCGGTCACGACGACGTTCAGCGTTTTCTCGTCGCTGTCGGACAGCAACCGCTTGAGTTTTTGAAGATGGTTATGCGGAAATACACGGAAGGTTACCTTCTCCTCCCAGCAGGCGGCGCGCACCGCATCGAGCAGTGACGCATGCGCGAGCTTGTCAATAAGAAACCGGACCCGGCGACCCCGCCCCACCGCGGCCAGCATCTGCACGCAGGCGAGATTGGCCGCGTAACCGCTCGACAGAATGACTGCCGACTCTGTCCCCTTCCACCTGGCCAACGCTCGTTCGGCAGAGGCATGGAATTGAGTGTGCCCGGTTACAAGCGCCGCCGCCCCACTCCCCACGCCGGATAAACGAGCGGTCTCCTGGAACGCCGCCAGCACGTGCGGGTGATGCGACAGTCCGAGGTAGTTGTTTGAAGCGAAATTAACGACCCGCTTCCCGTCAACCTGCAGGTGAGTGGAGTCAAACACCTCAACCGCCCGGCGAGCACGCAGTGCAGACCGCTCGCGCCGACCTTGAAGGGCGTGTTCGACAGTGCTGTACCAGTCAACTGGAGACATTTCGACAACGGGATGGATGATCCGCGCCGACTTAGAAAAATGGACCAACGGGGCACGGGCATCGGCGGCTAATCTCTCGGAGACGGAGCGGTTTCACCCAGATCCGCTACACTTCAACCGGCGCGGTGGAGACCCGATTACTCTTTCTCTTCCTGATCGTCGTCCTCTTCGTCGGCGGCACCGGCGACCATTTCAGCCACGTCACCCGCTTCGTCGTCGATGTGCGCGCCTGTCAGATCCCCGAGCTGCTGCTTCATCAAACGACCGACCTTGAATTTGACGGTTCGTTTTTCAGGTACGGCTACAGGCTGCAAAGTCTTTGGGTTCTGGGCTTTGCGCCTTGCGGAGCTTGCTTTCAAAGACTCCGAAATCGCGAAATTCCAGGCGATTTCCCTTACCCAGTTCGATGACGATCTCATCCAGAAACTGCTGGATCACGCGCTTCACCTGCACGCGACGGCTGTTTGTAGATTCGGCGATGCGATCGATCAATTCCTTCTTAGTGACGGTGGCCATTCACGATCCCACTTCCCTATAAGGCCGTTAAGCCGGTAAGCGTCGGTAGTTAACGTATTTAGTCTAAAGCGGATGCGGGCGGGGGTCAAATCATGCCGTAGAACATGACAGGACAATCGCAATAGTGAATCGGAGGATTCGGACGGTTGGAGCAACTGACGCGAACCGGTTTGTGAGCGCCCGCAGACCCCCGTCTGTCACCGCCGGGTTGTGCCGATGCGCTCGGTGACCGACTCGCGAATGAACCGGTCGCTGCGGTCGGTGCTCTGACGGTCGTCATTCACAACATCGTAATAGCTGGTGTTGATATCTTCGAAGCCAACGAACGCGGCCGGGCCGCGGTCAGCCCGCGAAACATCGATGGCCGGCTGATCCAATGTTATCGGAGCATCGAATGCCATGGCCGCGCAGGCATACTGGGGCTGCTGAGCAATGGTGACTGTTTGCATCGCTGGTTGCTGCGAAGCACATCCGGTCATCATGAATACTGCTGCGATTAAAATTGCGTTGCGCACGGAAAATCATTCACAAACCCGGTGCCAGGCAACCGATATACGGCGATTGTCCTTTTGCGGGTCGGAAATAAGCCTGCTGGCAGATCGCCTTGGGGGATTAAACCGGATGTTGCGTTCAGACAACATCCGTTGAGGTTATAGGGCAACGGGCGTGGCGGCGGCGCAACATCGTTGCGGCGTAAGTGCGTTCGTACACCAGTCGACTATCAAATCTGAAAATCCAGAAACTCGTCTGTCTGCTCGGTCCGTTTGCTGCGGTCGCGATATTTCAGCTTGGGCGGTTCGGCGCTCACGCGGTTTTCCGGAGGCACGCTGCGGGTGATGAAGACGTTTCCGCCGATCACACTGCCGTAACCGATCACGGTCTCGCCGCCAAGGATTGTGGCCCCGGCGTAAATTGTCACATTGTCCTGGATCGTGGGATGCCGCTTTTGCCCGCGCAGTGCCTGACCAAAATCCGGGGCCAGTGCGCCGAGTGTGACGCCCTGATAAACCTTGACGTGATCTCCGATCTCGACGGTCTCACCGATGACGACGCCGGTGCCGTGGTCGATGAAGAAATGACGCCCCAGTTTTGCGCCAGGATGGATATCAATGCCTGTCATCGCATGCGCGTGCTCCGTCATAATGCGTGGCAGCAAGGGCACATCAAGTTTGAAAAACTCGTGCGCCAGTCGCTGAACGCTGATCGCATACAAACCCGGGTAACTGAATACCGTTTCGTCGGTGCTCTGCGCGGCCGGATCGCTGTCAAACGCCGCCTGTACATCGCCTGAAAGCATGACGCGCACAGCGGGAATCAGGTCCAGGAATTGAGAAATGATCTCCGCCGCTTGGTGATCGCAGTCCGCGCAGGCGTCTTCAGCATCGGTCTCACCGGGGATTTGCCGGCGATATCGCAGGCAATGCCGCACCTGCTCATATAACTTATCGGCCAGCTGTGTCACCAGCTCCCCCATGCGGTAGGTGATGTTGACCGATGTTAATCCCTGCTTGCCGAAGTAACCGGGGAAAAGCAGCTCGCGCAGCATCGAAATGCACAGGACAATCTCGTCCCGGCTGGGGAGATACACACGATTGAGGTGCTTCATGCGCGGTTCGTTTACCACGCTGTTCACCAGCGCATCGACCACTGCGGGCAATCGCTGGTTCAGTTCATTTCGGTCCATAGATCACTTTCGTCCCTGCCTTTGGGATCAAATACATCGGTGAACTGCCTATCGTCAGGCTCAACATACCGTCTCTCACTTTCACCGGTGGAATTCTTTCACCGCTTACCGACACGATTTCAAACTCTCCAGCCGTGGCGTAGATGGAAACAGTAGCCGGGTCCCTTGCTGCCGACCATACAACCAGGCGGGTTTCCTTCGCCCGGGTGAACACCATCACGTAATCTTCCGGCTTGCCCAGCAGCAATCGCCGGTTGAACGTAAATTGATTGAGCTGCGCGGTCAGTGTTTTGGCCGCCTGATAAGCCGGTTTGGGATGATAGTCATGGTCGATCATCCCAAAGTTTTGTTCCTGATCGGTGGGATCTGTGCCGTCGTCACGCCAGTCGTAATAGATTGACAGGGGCACGTGCTGCCAGCGGTTAATCAGCCATTGCCTTGCCAGAAAGTCGGCCTGGATTTGTGGTGTTATTTTTTTCCATGCGCAGGACCATCCCCATTCCCCGGATATGACGGGGATTTGCTTTCCCGGCGGGGCATGTTTTGCGATCAGTTCATTGAGTTTCTGGTAAGCGGTTGCGACGGTTTCCGGTCCACCCTGTCGGTAGGGATGCACCGAAATGGCGGCCCAATCTTCCAGGCAACCGGCGTCGAAACAGAGTTCGCAAAAAGGAAAGTCGACACTGGCCGTCGCCGGACCGATACAGGTTTCTTTCGGGCACGCGGCGTGAATCGCCTTGTTGGCCGCAACAGCCAGCTTGATGTAAGCGGCTAAATCGGTCCTGGGTTTCCAGGAAGCGCCATCGGGTTCGTTCCAGATTTCCCAGATCGCGCCCCGTCCCGCGAAATGCTTCACCGAAGCAGCGGCCCACCTCGCAAATGCAGCGCGCGTGGCGTCAGTGCTCGGCGAGTCCTTTTCGTAAAGCGGATTCCCATAATCCAGAACAAAAAGCGGACGGATGTGATGCGAATCCAGATCGTTGAAAAGATAGTCGTAACTGGAAAAGTTGTAGATCCCTTTGGCTTTTTCAATGCCGGCCCAGCCCATGTCCATGCGAATCCAGGTCACGCCTGAATCAGCCAGTAACTGCATCTCCCCGGCCTTGGCGCGCGTGAAATGAATGTTGACCCCAAGCCCACCGGGCACCGGACCCTGAGGCAAACCAGTTTCCCCACAAGCCACCAGCCCGGAGAACAGCAACAACAACATTGGAAGGAAGGCGTAGCACTGCCGCATGAAATAAGTATAGCGGTCTCTTCAGCGAAGCAAGCAAAAGAGCTGTGTGGAACACTTGCGTGTAGACTTCCACCGCATGCGGCGCTTGTTATTGCTTTGCATTTTATTAGGCGGTTGCGCCCGGCTGCCCGCGGGTGACTTGCGGGCTTTTTCTGCATCAGCGCCGCCCCGCGCGTGCCTGATCCGGGGCTATAGGGACTGGTATTCCACCGGCGTGGACCAGTTGGCTGGTGAACTTCGCTCGGCGGACATTACCGCCTGTGTATTTCGAGAAGACCAATGGGAAAGTCTGCCGCCTGTTCTGAACAACAACCCGCGCTCGGGGCTGATTCTCATCGGTTTCTCTTACGGGGCGGACGATGTGATTCTGATCGCGCGGCGGTTGAACGAAATGCACCGGCCGGTCGATCTCCTCATCACAATTGATCCCGTTACTCCCGCGGCGGTTCCCGGGAACGTCAAACAGTGCGTCAATTTTTATGAGCCTGATGGATTCTGGGATATTTTCCCGTGGTTACGCGGCGTTCCATTGGCGGGAGAAGGTCGCATCGAGAATATTGATATCCGTAACGATCCGCTTTTGAATGAACCTGGCACGAGTCATTCTACCATCGCGGCAAATCCGAAAGTGCATCAGGCGATCAAGCAGTTGGCAATGGCGCTTCAACATTGAACGACAAAAGCGATATGTAATTCATGTCGGACACGGGCAGCAATCCTGCCACGCATGTCAACCAGAGACGGATATGAAAAAAACGCATCGCGCGACGGGCATTTTGCTGATGATCGCTATTGCCGCCGTCGTGGTTGATCGACTTCCACCGCGGCTTCATGCCGGTGAGTTGCAGCCCACCACACTGCCGACGACTCCCCAAACACGGATCGATGCCGCCGAGGAACAGCGACTGCAGGCGCGATATAAATCGTATCGAAAGGTAGACCCGGACTACGTGCATGCCGGCGAGGCAGCAGTCGAAAGATGGCAGGACTGGAAATGGGGCCTGCGCATCCACTGGGGTTTGTATACCCTGTGGAACGGGAGGGAATCCTGGATCATCAGGGATCACAAGGACGACAAGGAATGGCTCAAAAATTATTATGCGACCTACCAGGTCTTTAATCCCACGGGTTTTGATGCTGATGCGTGGATGCGGATTATGCAGCGCGCGGACATGAAGTATTTCTCCTTCACCACCAAGCATCACGAAGGTTTCTGCATGTGGCCGACTAAAACACTTCAGCGTGGTTTCAAAAAGAAACCAGATGGTACGTTTGAAGAAGTGACCGATCACTACAGCATCGCCGAAACGCCTTTTCAGCGGGATATTGTCGGTGAACTGGTCAAAGCGGGTCGCTCGCACGGGCTGGGTGTCAGCCTTTATTATTCGAACATCGACTGGCACGACTGGGACTTCGGCTGGGACAACCAGTGGGTTCCCAATTTCTGGTATGACGGTTCGTTCACAAAGCGATCCGACGATCCCAAACGCTGGGATGCCTTTATCCAGAAAGAACGCGATCAAATCACTGAACTGCTCACCTGGTATGGCCCCATCGATACGCTTTGCCTGGACATGCACTGGTGCAAGGAAGCCCAGAATGATGCCAACGGCGTTGCGAAAATGGCTCGGCAACTGCAACCGAACATCATGCTGCGCAACCGCGGGATTGATGATTACGGCGACTATGAAACACCTGAAGCCACCATCCCCGAAGATCCTAATGTCATCAAGCGCCCCTGGCAGGTCATCTATGCCTGCGGCGGGGGTTTTTCGTACCACAAGGATGGGCCATTCAAGACACAGGAATGGATCCTGCAAAGCCTCATTGATATTGTCGCCAAGGGCGGGAATTTTCAGGCTGGTTTCGGTCCCGGCCCTGATGGAAAATGGCAACAGGAAATGATCGACCGCGTTTCCTATGTCGGAGACTGGTTAAACATCAACGGCGAATCCATCTTCGCCACTCGCCCTTACCTCCGTTACCACGAAGGCAAAGATCTTCGCTTTACGCGAACCAAGGACAAAAAATACGTCTACATCATCAGCTTGAAGTGGCCCGGCGAAACCCTTCGCTCCACCATGATTAAACCAAAGCCAGGCTCGGTGATTCGCATGCTTGGCCTCGACCAGGACTTGAACTGGCATATGGACGGCGACTCGCTCGTGGTCGAAATGCCGCGGCAGTTGCAGGATGCACAAAAGCGGCCCTGCAAACAGGCGTATGCATTTAAAGTGGAGTCCCAGGAGTGGGACAAGTTCGCCGACGCCCTGCCGCACGAAACAGCTTTGCCCAAGTAGGCCTCATCGGTGATGACTATTTCTCCAGCAGAGAGATTCACACGCAAACATCTGCATTAAATCTCCCGCCTTCCGCGCCGGCAGCGATGATGAAGGCGCTGGTTCTCGTCGCGCCTGGTGAATTCGCCTTCGTTGATACGCCAATTCCTGATCTTGCGCCCGATCATGTGCTGATCTGCGTCAAAGCGTGTGGCATTTGTGGTAGCGATGTGCATGGCATGGACGGCCGCACAGGCCGCCGCATTCCGCCGATCATCATGGGACACGAAGCCGCGGGTGTGATTGCCCGGATCGGTACTTCGGTCGTCGAGTGGAATCCGGGCGACCGGGTAACCTTTGATTCCACCCTCTACTGCAACCAGTGCGAGTTCTGCCGACAGGGGCAAATCAATCTGTGCGATGCCCGCCGCGTGCTGGGCGTGTCTTGCCCGGAGTATCGGCAGCACGGCGCATTCGCCGAGTTTGTGGCCGTGCCTCAGCATGTTTTATATCGCCTGCCCGACGCGCTGCCGTTTGAGCACGCCGCGTTAGTTGAACCGCTTTCAATTGCGGTTCATGCTGCCAAACGCTCTGGCATCAGATCGGACAACACTGCAATTGTGGTCGGAGCTGGAATGATCGGGCTGCTGCAGATCCAGGTGCTGCGTGCTATCGGGTGTCGACGAATCATTGCCGTGGATCTGGTGGATGAAAAGCTCGCTCTGGCCGCGCGGCTTGGTGCCACCGAAATCATCAACTCGCGAGATTTTTCACCGCAGGGGAATATCGACTTTGCCTTTGAAGTCGTAGGCATTTCCGCCACGATCGATCTGGCAATCAGGTCCGTGCGTAAAGGGGGCGTGGTAACGTTAGTGGGGAATGTGTCGCCCAGGGTTGATTGGCCGCTGCAACTGGTGGTGACGCGCGAGCTTTCGATTTTTGGTTCCTGCGCATCTGCATTGGAGTATCCTCAGTGCCTCGAGTTGATCGCCAGCGGCGCGGTGGATGTGAAGCCGTTGATCAGTGCCGTCGCCCTGCTGTCCGATGGAGCCACCTGGTTCAAGCGTCTGTATCAGGCCGAGCCGGGCTTACTGAAAGTCATCCTCAAACCGTAATTTTTTACGATGCAGGCATCCTTAAATACCGAACTATTCGACCTGACAGGTAAAGTCGCCATCGTAACCGGCACCAGCCAGGGGCTTGGGCAATACCTTGCCCGCGCACTTGCCAGCGCCGGTGCCGATCTGGTGATAACGAGCCGCGACCCCGCCAAGCTGCACGATTTTCAAAAAGAGATCGAGGCGATGGGCCGAAAGGTACTGCCTCTGCCGCTGGACGTCCGCGACTCCCATAGTATTCAGGACATGACCGAATCGGCCGTCGCTCACTTCGGTCATATCGATATCCTGGTCAACAATGCCGGCTGCAACGTTCGTAAACCTGCGCTGGAAGTAACGTGGGATGACTGGAATCTTATCCTTGACACCAACCTTCGCGGCACATTCTTTGTCTCTCAGTCGGTCGCCCGGCACATGATTTCTCGAAAATACGGGCGGATCATCAATATCGGCTCGGTCACCTGCGTTGCCGGTTACGCTGGCCTTGCACCTTACGGAGCCAGTCGCGGTGGTGTGAAGCAGTTGACAATGAGCCTGGCCGACGATTGGGGATCCGACGGTATCACCGTCAACTGCCTGGCTCCGGGCTGGTTCAAAACGGCTCAAAATCAAGCGATGTACGAAGACCCTCAATGGCTCGACTATCTTTGCGACCGTATTCCCCTGAAACGCCCCGGACATCCAAACGACCTGGACGGAGCCATTGTCTTTCTCGCCTCCGACGCGAGTCGGTATATGACTGCCCAGACGCTTCTCATCGACGGTGGAATCTCCGGGGGTGCAACCCGCGCGTTGCCGAGAAAGAAATAGCGATGCAGCAGACGATTCGCGAAAACAATCTTAGCCTGCCGAGATTGGGCATGGGTTGCTGGTCTTTTGGCGGCGGCTCCTACTGGGGAGGCGTCGACCAGACCGACGTCGACAGCGTCGTTCACCGCGCCGTCGATCTGGGCTGCAACTTCTTCGACACCGCCGAAGCCTATAACGACGGCGCGAGCGAAGAATCACTGGGCAAGGCAATCGCAGGTCTCCCGCGCGATCGCATTCTCATTGCAACAAAGGTCTGCCCGAACCACACCGATCCACCGGCGCTTCTGGCCCATTGCCACGCCAGCCTGCGTCGATTGCGAACGGATTATATCGATCTTTACATGCTGCATTGGCCCATCAGCGCACATTCGATCCGCCATTTCACAGCCGCCGAGATCCCCACGCCTTCCGTCGCGGACGCATTCACAACCCTCCAGGACCTACAGCGCAGTGGAAAGATCCGTCACATCGGCGTTGCGAATTTCGGCGTGGCAAAGTTAGAGGAAGCGCGTGCCACCGGCGCGCGGATCGCCGCCAACCAACTCCCCTACAGCCTGCTTACCCGCGCGATCGAACACGAAGTGATCCCCTACTGCGGTAAAAACGATATCGCCGTCATTGGATACATGGCTCTCATGCAGGGCGTTCTCGCCCGCGACTATGCAACCATCGATGAAATTCCGCCCCAGCACCGGCGCACGCGCCACTTCGACTGCCGCCAGAATCCCCAATGCCGCCATGGTCTGCCCGGCGCAGAAGCGCAAACCACTGATGCCCTTCAAAGCATTCGCCGCATCGCCCGCGAGCTTGGCATTCCCACCGCCGATCTCGCGCTGAAATGGGCTGTCGGCCAGCCCGGCATCGCGACCACCCTCTGCGGATCGCGCAGCGTCGAACACCTCAATCGCAATGTCGCTGCCATCGCGCAGCCGCTGCCGCCGCACGTCATCACCGAACTTAACGCAGTGACCGCCGATCTGCTCGAAGTCCTCGGCTCCAGTTTCGACTATTACGAAAACCCTTCAAACGACCGAACCCGCTAGTCCGGTCCTCACGCGCTGGCGGGCAACGCCGGTGCATCCGCCCATGCCGGTCGCGTATTCTTCACTTTCGCAGTCCGCCCGAAGCGAAGCCGGTCCATGTACAGATAAATGACCGGTGTGGTGAACAGCGTAAGCATCTGGCTGAATATCAGCCCGCCCACGATCGCGATGCCAAGCGGCTGACGCAGTTCGCTGCCGGTACCTCCGCCGATGGCCAGGGGCAGCCCGCCCAGCAGCGCCGCCATGGTGGTCATCGTGATCGGTCGAAATCGCAGCGTGGCTGCCTGCAATATCGCCTCTTCGGGGCTCTTGCCCAGGGTGCGCTCGGCCTCCAGCGCAAAGTCGATCATCATGATCGCATTTTTCTTCACGATGCCGATCAGCAGAATGATCCCGATATCCGCGATCACCGTCAGATCTGTTCGCATCGCCAGCAGCGCCAGCAAAGCGCCCACGCCCGCTGAGGGCAGTGTGGATAAAATCGTAACTGGGTGAATCAGGCTTTCGTACAGCACTCCCAGCACGATGTAGACAGTCAAAATTGCTGCCGCGATCAACAGCTTCATGTTCCCCAGCGAATCCTGATACGCCTGCGCGGTGCCCGCAAACTTTGCATGGATGTCCGCCGGCATTCCAATATCCCGACTTGCATTTTCAATCTCCGTCACCGCGTCGCCGAGCGAAACACCGGGCAGCAGGTTGAACGAAATGGTGATCGACGGAAACTGCCCCGTGTGATTCACCGACAACGGGGTGTTGTCCTGCTTCATCGTGGTAAACGCCGACAGAGGCACCTGCACCCCGCCGGTTCCCTGCACATAGACATACTTGAGACTATCCGGATTCTGCAGAAACGAGCTGTTGACCTCCATCACGACGTGATACTGGTTCAGCTGCGTGTACATCACCGACACCTGTTCCTGGCCGAACGCATCGTACAGCGTTCGGTCGATCTGAGCGGCCGTGATGCCCAGCCGCTTGGCGGTGGCGCGATCGATATTCAGATCGGCCTGAAGCCCGCCAATCTGCTGGTCGCTGTCCACATCCACAATGCCTGCAGAAGCCATCGTCTTAAGCTTTCTCGCCAGCTTCGGAGCCCAGGTGTTCAGTTCCGTCAGATCGTCGCCTTGCAGCGTGTATTGATACTGCGCGCTTGCGCCGCGACCACCGATGCGGATGTCCTGCACCGGCTGAAAGATCAGTGTCGCGCCTGGAAGCTGCGCGGTTTCCTTGCGAAGGTTCGCCGCGACCTGGTCCACGCTGTTCTTGCGGACGCCGATCTGTTTCAGCGTGCCGAACATATTCGCCTGGTTGAATGCGCCGCGGCCTCCACTGAAAGCCAGGATCGTATCCACATCCTGATCGGACGCGACGATGTGCGCGAACTGATCCAGCCGTTCGCTCATGGCCTGAAAACTGGTGTCCTGATCCGCTTTCAACGAACCAGAAATTCGCCCGGTGTCCTGTTGCGGGAAAAACCCCTTGGGGATTTCGATGAAGAGAAACACCGTCAAGGCGATAGTTGCCACCGTAACTGCCAGCATCAAAGGTTGATGCCGGATAACCCAGCGCAAACCTCGCTCGTACAGGTTCGGAACGATCTGGTGCATCCGCTCGGTTAACTGGAAGAGTGCGCTTGGTTTCCGGTTACCCCGCGACCTGAGCAGCACCGCCGCCATCATGGGAGTTGTCGTCAGCGACACCAGCATCGATACGAAAATTGCCACCGACAGTGTTACCGCGAATTCCCTGAATAACCGCCCGATATATCCGCCCATCAGCAGGATCGGGATAAATACCGCCACCAGGGAAACGCTGATGGAAAGCACGGTGAAACCGATTTCCTCCGCGCCTTTCAAGGCGGCGTCAAGCGGGAGTAGTCCGTCCTCGATATGCCGCGAAATGTTTTCCACCACCACAATGGCATCATCAACCACAAACCCCGTCGCTATGGTCAGCGCCATCAGCGACAGGTTATCGAGGCTGTAACCCAGCAGGTACATGACCGCGAACGTGCCGATCAGTGAGACCGGCACCGCCACACTGGGGATGATCGTCGCGCGCCAATCCCGCAGGAATACAAACACCACCAGGATGACCAGCGAGATGGAAATCAGCAGCGTCACCTCAACGTCGTGCACGCTGGCGCGGATCGTCAATGTCCGGTCCAGACCAACCCCCAGGTTCATCCCCGCGGGGATCGAGGCCCGCAGTTGCGGCAGCAGGTTGTTAATCTGTTCCACTGTGTTGATGATGTTTGCGCCGGGCTGGCGAAAGATCATCAACAAGACTGCCGACTTGTTTCCCGCCGCCGTGCAGACGAGCCCCATCTGGCGCGTGTCTTCAACAGAATCGACCACCTCCGCAACATCGCCCACCCGCACCGCCGCCCCGTGGCGGTACGCAATCAACAAAGTGCGATACTGGTTGGCGGTAAAAAGCTGATCTGAGGTATTCAGCGACAGTGTGCCGTTGACACCACTCAACTGCCCCTTGGGAATATTCGAGTTGGAAGCCGACAGCGCATTGCGGACATCCTCCAGCCCGAGCCCGAAATTGTTCAGCAGGGTCGGATTCACCTCCACGCGCACCGATGGAAGCGCCGAACCATTCACACTGACCTGCCCGACCCCCTGCACCTGCGCCAGCTTCTGGGCCAGGATCGACGAGGCCGTGTTATACAAGTGCGGCCTGTCATAGACGTCTGACGTCACCGTCAAAATCATGATCGGCGCGTCGGCGGGATTGATTTTCTTATATCCGGGCTTGCTGGGCAGGTTCGCTGGCAGGTTGCCCGCTGCGGCATTAATAGCTGCCTGCACATCCCGGGCGGCGGAGTCGATGTCGCGATTCAAATCAAAAACCAGCGTTATATTTGTCGTCCCCAGCGACGAACTTGACGTCATTTCGGTAACGGCGGCGATGCGACCAAATTGCCGCTCCAGCGGTGTCGCCACCGCTGACGCCATGGTCTCGGGGCTTGCCCCTGGCAATGACGCTGACACCGAAACGCTTGGATAATCCACCTGCGGCAATGGAGAAACCGGCAGGAAAAAATACGCCAGCCCGCCCGCCAGCGCGACCGCAATCGTAAGCAGCGTCGTTGCGACAGGACGATGAATAAAGGGCGTGGAAAGACTCATAAACGGCGTACTGCATTGAATGCCTTCCCCGCCCCGCCGTCAATTGCCGAAATCATTAACCCGCACAAGGTTACGCATGATCCCGTCCTCCACGAGAGCGGAAAACACTGGTGTTTGGCCGCCAGGCGTAACGCGCTGCATATTTTTCCTAAGTAAGGTCCACAACTTTCCTTACGACAGCATTAACGTCAGACCGAGTCGTATTCCGGCCTTAGTAATGAACGAGTGCGTTTTTTCCCCACCCTCAGCGAAAGGTAAGCATGTCATACAGCGAAAACATTCCGGCGGGTCCCCGCGATGGAGAAACACGCCGAACCACCGTGCCGTTTGAAACCGAGCCATATCATTATGCCGTGCGCGACAAGGTGCTTCTCGACGACCTGATAACGATTGCCGGTCGCCTGAACGCGCGAAGTTTTTTTCAGCAGCAATGCAAGATTGATTGCTGGCCCATTCGGTCAGCGAGCGGTGATGTATTCGATCTCGCCCGCGTCCGGCACGAGCCCGGCGGCAGCGCCTTCCTTTAACAGCCGCGTGATCGCCTCGCGTCCGCGCGCGCCATAGTCCAGCGTCCAGTGATTGACGTACATACCGACAAACTGATCGGCCAGTTTGCTGTCCAGATCCCGCCCGTACTGCAGCGAATACTCAACCGCTTCAGGGCGATGATCCAGACTGAACTGAATCGAATGACGGAGAATGTCGGTGACTTCCTGCATCACGGTTGGGCCCAGGTTCTTACGGATGCAGTTGCCGCCCAGGGGCAGGGGCAGGCCTGTCCGGGTCTGCCACCAGATTCCTGTGTCCAGGACAAGGTGAAGCCCCATCTTTTCATACGTCAACTGGCCTTCGTGAATGATTAGCCCGGCATCGGCGCGACCTTGCTGAACGAAGGCTGGAATTTCATCAAAATGAACGACCTCGTAGTAGAACGCGGGCTTGAAATTATCAGGATGGGTGCCTTTTTTTGCCCCCCTGCCGATGCAGAGTTGCAGTGCCAGGAACGCGGTGGTCAGTTCGCCGGGGATCGCGATGGTTTTGCCGATCAGGGCCTCAAGCGAAATGGGCTTGGTGGCAACCACCATCGGACCGTATCCATCGCCCATGCTGCTGCCACAGCTGGTCAGGGCATATTTGTCGCTGACATAAGGATAGGCATGGATGGAGATCGCGGTGATTTCCAGCTCGCCACTGCGGGCGCGGTGGCTGAGGGTTTGGATATCCTGAAGAACGTGGTTGAACCGATAACGGCCGGTAGGGAACTTATCCCTGGCCAAACCGTAGAACATAAAGGCGTCGTCAGGGTCGGGAGAGTGGCCTAATTGAAGCAAAAGCTCGTTTTGGTCAGACATATTAAATAAATACTCCTCTGGGTCGATATGCAGTATAGAGCGATGGCGGGTGGCCGGGTAGATTTCACGGGAATTGATTTTCCACTGAACGCGGCACTGCGCCGGTGATTGCAATAAATCCGTGCTTCGTGCGTTTTTGATTTGTCCGTGATGGTCGTGGTCAAACTCGGAAGCGAACATGGCAACCCACAAGCTGCTGCAGCCTTTTGTGCCGACGGATGACGATCCGTTTGACTCGGTGAAAGCTGCACATCTGCTCAACCGCGCGGGCTTTGGCGGGACAATCGACGAAGTGCAGAAGGTCCTGGAACTGGGGCCGGGCGGCGCGGTCGATTGGCTGCTGAGTTTTCCCGATCAATGCGCTGAAGAACAGGGAACAGATGTTCCTAACCTGGCGGCGCTGGACGGCTATCCCGCGACATTCAAAGAGCTTCGCCAGCAGCAGATGGGCAAGTCTCCCGCTGAGATAAAAGTGCTTCGCCAGAAGGTGATGATGGCCAATGCGGAGGCGATTCGCGCAACGGTCAACTGGTGGATGCGCCGCATGACCGACGGTCCTTATCCACTGCAGGAAAAACTGACCCTTTTCTGGCACGGGCATTTCGTCACCAGCGATAAGGATGAACGCAGTGCCGCATTGATGTGGAGGCAAAACGAACTGCTGCGCAAAATGGCGGTGGGGAATTTTCGGCAGTTTGTTCGCGCGATCAGCCGCGACCCAGCGATGCTGGACTACCTGAACAATACACAGAATCGAAAAGCGCATCCGAACGAAAATTACGCTCGCGAGCTTATGGAGCTTTTCACCCTGGGCATCGGTAACTACACCGAGGACGATGTGAAACAAGGCGCTCTGCGCTTTCACCGGCTGGGCCCACGATGGAACCGATTATGTTTTCCGCAAGTTTGACCACGATGAAGGCGTCAAAACCTTCCTCGGTCATCGTGGAAATTTTAACGGCGATGATGCGATTGACATCATCCTGTCGCCGAACATCGCATCGCGCTTTGTAGGGACAAAACTGTTTCGCTATTTCGCGTATGAAGAAGTGGACGACACGCTGGCGGACGCAATCGGATTTGAATTCCGCAACAGCAACTATGAAATTCGCCCGCTGGTGAAAATGATTCTCAGCAGTAAAGCATTTTACAGTGCGCAGGCGATCGGGCGCAGATCAAATGCCCACTGCAACTGGTGATTGGCACGGTGCGTCAGCTGAATTTGATGATGCCGCCGGATCAGCAGTTGATCGGACCCTTAAATCAGATGGGGCAGGTCCCCTTCTCACCGCCGAACGTGCGCGGGTGGCCGGGTGGTCGGATGTGGATCAACACCAGCACGTTATTTGTTCGATACAACACGGGATATCGCCTGCTGAACGGACAAATTCCGCGAGCCGACAAGAGCCATCTCAGTGACGAAACAAAAGACGCAGCAGACGCGAATGCGGTGGTGGATTACTGGGTCAACCGGCTGATCCAACGCCCCATCGCCAGCGATAAACGCGCGGTGCTGATCGATGCGCTGGGAAATCAACCGGATCGTGAACAGAACATTAGAAAAATGCTGCAGTTGATTATGTCGATGCCGGATTACCAGTTGTGCTGAGGAGCGCCGGCGGCGGGTTGAAGGTGAAGGTTGGTTTTGATTCGTGACCGGCCTGCAAAAGTCTGCGAGGAAAACAAATGAAAAAGATTTTCTCCACCCGCCGCGTGTTTCTGCAACGCGGCCTGACCATTCTGGCAGCGGCGCCGACCATTCCCGCCTTTCTGGATCAAACGGTAATGGCGCTGAACAACGCCAGAGATCATTCCCTGATTCAGCAACCCTCGGGCAAGGATGGGAAAATCCTTGTGGTCGTTCAACTCGCCGGTGGTAATGACGGACTCAGCATGGTTGTCCCATACGCGGACGATGCATATCACCGGGTGCGCCCGGTCATTGGTTTCGACGGTAAATCCGTGTTGAAGATCAATAATTATCTCGGTCTGCATCCCAACCTCGCGCCGTTGAAGCAGATGTATGATGACGGGCAGCTTGGGATCGTGCAGGGTGTGGGGTATCCGAACCCGAGTCGGTCGCATTTTCGATCGACGGACATCTGGGCTTCGGGACAGCCGGACCGGGACGTGGTGAGCAGCGGCTGGGTGGGTCGATATTTTGACAATGCCTGCCCGGGCTGCGATCCGCATGTCGGCGTTGCCATCGGCCATACCCTGCCCTTGATGATGCAGGGCGAGAAGGTAATGCCACTGTCAATCGAGCGCCCTGAAGCCTACCGATACCAGGGAACGGATCGCGCATCATATGAGAAGCTAAACCAGGTTTCCGGCGCTGCCTCGGCGTCAAATATGATGCCCAATACGCTTGCTGAAACCACCGATCACCGAAAAAAAATCGAGATCACGCCTGCGTCGCAGTTGGATTTTCTGCAACGTACCGCGATGGATGCGCAGGTCAGTAGCGATGATATTCTACGCATGACCCGCGAACATCGCAGTGACGCATATCCAGCGGGTGAATTCGGCAGCGGGCTTCAAACCATCGCCGCCATGATTGCCGGTGGATTGCCAACCCGCGTTTACTATGTAAGCCTCGGCGGGTTTGACACGCACGCGAACCAGGGGCCCCGCCACGACAAATTGATGACGGATTTAGCGCAGGGGATCGGCGCGTTCCAGAAAGATCTCAAGCAGCAAGGAAATCTCGACCGCGTGCTCATGATGACTTTTAGTGAATTCGGTCGGCGGGTAGAGCAAAACGCAAGTGGTGGGACCGATCACGGAGTGGCGTCGAACTTGATGCTCATCGCTTCGAAGATCGCTCCCGGCCTGCTGGGAAACCACCCTTCACTTACGGATTTAGACCAAGGTGACTTGAAATTCAACGTCGATTTCAGAAGTGTTTACGCAACCGTGCTGCAGAATTGGCTGGATACCCCGAGCAAACCCATCCTCGGCGCCCAGTTTCCGACATTTCCGATCCTCAAGGCATAGATTTTAAGCAGGTCCAACACATCAGGTTTCATTCGAAAAAATTTGATGTCACGCTGCTAATCCCCTTATTATAAATTCGATCGCGTCTTCAACGTCAAACATATCAAACGGAGCAAGGTTCAGCGTTACTAACGCATAGCCCAATCCTGTATTGATGAGGTTCCAACAAGCGGTCTTGGGATTCACTTTCCCAAAATCACGCCGCTCAATTCCGGTTTTGATTACCGTGGAAAAGAACGCCTCCATCTGAAAGTAATGTTCTCGCAGGACGGCCAGCACTTTGCGATCCCTGCTGGTTGTCAGCGCATTATGAATGACGCGATATGCATCGCCCATCTCCTTGAGATGACTTGGAAACTGCCTGGCGATTTCCCGCAACTGTTCCGCCGGATCGTCGATGGGCTTAATCAACCCCCGCCAATGCTCAAGCGTCTGATCGCTCACCGCGCGCTGATAGCAATAAACAGTTCCTGCTTTGATCCAAAATGCCGGTATAAAATCGGCTCTGTTACGCCGGCAGCCTTGGCAATTGCATCGGTTGTGGTTGCGTCATACCCGAACTTTGCAAACTGTCTGGTTGCCACTGAAATGAGTTGTTCGCGACGCTGCGGAGCTTTCAGCCTGGCCATGGAAAGGATGTATCCACAGCGGTGCGATATTGCAACACCCACATCTGCAATGTTGGTACGCATGCCGCCATCACACAGAACGATTTTCAAATGTCGCGTACAAACCCTTCGCTTGACGACCGCTCGCCGGACTCAAAGGCACAGTCATCTCTCACATCGCCGCTCAGATAGAGTTGCCCGCGCGCACTTCTTCGCAGATCTTAATTCACGCCCGACGACGCCCATCCATCTGGACCATCTCGCTCGATTTTCTGCTCAAACAGGCGTGGCTATATGACCCGACCGGCTTACATCCTTGTTAGCCCGCCCGGTGAAACTTTCACTGCGTGCAAACATTCTACAATCGCTGGCATTTGCATCGAGTGCAAGTCCCGGTATTATGCTTCGCCGTGACGGCAGGAATGACGGCGTTGCAGCCGATTCGTTTCCGACGTAAAATAGCACGTTGTGCAGTGTCTCTCGAGAGACATCGCACCGTGCTTAAAAGATGACGAAAAGACGGCTTGGATTTCCGTTTTAGTTTGAAATTGCCTAATCTCGCGGGCGTAGCTCAGTGGTAGAATTCCGCATTTCCCTTGACACACACTCAAAACGCATTTCTGGCAAAAACAGTGGCAAAAACTGTTTTTCATCAAACTGCGTTTATGGCATGATTTTCGAAGCTCGGGGCGTGTGCTCTAACGGTTGAACAGGATCAAATATAGGTGAAGTCCCACAGTAAAACCGCCGTTTGATCGGTGATTTGAAAGCCTTCAATGCGGTTCGCATTTCGATCATAACCTGGGTAGTCATACCCGTAACTGGTGTTGCCGTCCCAGACCGGTATAAGCGGGATTGGATTCGCGCTGCTTTCATCTGCGCGGCCGAGTTTCGCACTTACCGCTGTGCCATCACTCGAAACCGAGCCGCTACTGAACTTTGTCCATTCTCGCCAAGCGACCGGCTGGCCAAAAGCATTGAACGAATGAGCAACTGTTAGAATATCCGTGGTGGTTGAACCTGGGTCTGGTCCAAGCCGATCCGTTGCCGGGCTGATCGCGGCAAAGTTGTAATAGTCCACTGCTGTACCGAACACTGTTGGTAAATCAGTGACCCGAAGGTACCCGGAGTAAGCGTCCTGGTTGACTGAAAGCTTACCGTATCGCACCGATCCATCTGCGTTGAAGTTGTATTCGCTGTAGTAGCTGCTATCGACTTTTGGAGCTGATACAGCCGCGCCAGATGTCGCGCCACCAGGAAACCATCCAGCGGGTTCTGGCGGCCCGCCGCTGTCATCCCAGTAGACACTCCCATTTTGCAATAGATACGTTATCGCGGCTTCAGCTTCAGCGAGCGTTGTATCTTCCACACGGGCGGGGTATGGGAATCGTGGGTCGGGCATCGTTCCTGAGCCATCAGTTGCAAAATCAGCAACCTCTCCAAAGCTCCCGGTACTTCCTTCGTAAACTTCCGGCGCTATCCACAGCACACGCAAACCAGCCCGGATCTCGTTTGGTGGCTTTCAGCGCGTTGATGGTCTGCTGAATTTCTGTGAAGGTTTCGACACACATCAAATCGTCGATCATGACAAAGCCACAATCGCGGGCGATCGTCGGCAAGTTCATCGTCTGATCGGATCGGAACGGCTGGGGCGTTGGCACACCGCGCCGAACGATGTCATTGCCGGCGGGAATGTTCCAAGCTCCACTTCCATCCAGCCCGCCATCGGCATCCCATTGCCATACACCACCAAACCGGCGGTCACCAATTGTGTAGCTCCACCCAGCTCCAATCGTGGGCGTCACTGCTGTTCCGCTGCTGTCATACACTTGTCCGAAAAACAGCGTGTCATTGTCACTGTGAGTGATTTTTGCAGCGTACTTAATGCCAGATGGATCGGTCATGTTCAGAATACGATTTTCCCATTTGTTGATTTCATAGCTTGGTTCCGTGACTGACCAGCTATCACCCGCCGCGACAGTCAGACCGGCCACAGCTGAGAAATTAAACGTTACACCGCCGCTGCCTGATGTAGTGGATGTGATTGGCATCTTCCAAGTTGTTGTAATGCCTACGACGGTTCTGCTTACAGTCAAAACGAAGTCGGTGTACGGCGATGGATTACTGAATCCAATGAACCGCGATGCTGACCACCATCGGTATAAAGGGTTTGTTGACCCGGTGGTGATGTGCGCCGTATCCGTCAAGCTGGTCGTGCTGCCCGACGTTGCAGTTCCGGTGTCCTGGAACAAACAGCCCTGGAAGATCATGGTTACGGTGTCGCCGATCATGGCGGTAGTAAAACCGTCGTTGGCAAGCGTGGTGGAA
The DNA here is from genome assembly GCA_963792535.1 of uncultured Phycisphaerales bacterium. Classification (GTDB taxonomy): domain Bacteria; phylum Planctomycetota; class Phycisphaerae; order Tepidisphaerales; family Tepidisphaeraceae; genus CBDAQA01. The sequence continues at coordinate 375,038 of CAWBWQ010000001.1, read as the reverse complement.
GTTGAGCCGCCGGTGACTGCTGATGTTCCTGCGAGCACGATCGCCCCGGTTGTTGCATCAGTGACCGTGTAGTCGCAGTTGGTGGCCGTGGTGGGAATCGTGATTGAAACGGTGGCGCTTCCATGGATGACTGGCGGCCCGGCGGCGTAGCTGGTCGCGGCGGTGATGGTTCCGCTGGCGGTCTTCGTCAGACTTCCGTTGATACCATCTATCCACCAATTTTGCGTGGAATCACTTAAGCTGTGTGCTGTGCCGCCTGTCGAGATTCCCTTGAGCGAATTAAGCCGTTTTTGCTCAAGCGTGTACGAATATTTTCCCCGGTAAAAGTGGTCGAGATACGGAACGCGTGCCAGCAAAGCCTCGCCGGGTGTACTTGGAATCGGCGTAGCGCCATCAGTGGTGATGCAGGTGTCGGCAGCGTTATCCCCAACATGTGTGGCAAGCTCCCCGTCTACAAACGGCGTCGGCCCGTCGAATGGCGTTCCCAACGGACCACGGCTTTTATATCCGGTCGATTGCGATCGTCTTACCCATTGCCCGGTGAAATCGAGTGTTGAGCCGTCACCGGCAAACCCTACAGCGGGCGGGTCGTAGGTCACACCGGAATCGGTCGACGGGATGAAGCACGATTTCGGGTAAAAGTATCGTACGTGTCGCGGCTTGTACCGGCTGAAACCCAGCGAGATTACTACTGCTGTTGGAAGTGGAGTTGTGTCGGTGAACCCGGTTCCCGAAAGCGTTGTTGCGTTTGTGAGTGTGCCTGATCCGGCGGTATACGTGCCGTCTGCATTTAAGACTGCATAGTAGGCGGTGATTGGAAATTCTGCATCATCGGGCGTGCCTGAGATAGTCAGTGTGCTGCTGTCGACATACACATAGCCAGAAGTCCAGTTATTGATTCCGAGCGAATCAAACAGCGTTGCAGGGCTGAAGTTGTTGATTGCTGACTGCCCTGTGTAATCCATGTAGTGCCAGGAATTTCTTGCATATGTCCACGATGTCCTGCTGAACGAACCTCAGTGATTTTGAGACCTTGGGATTAAGAAACAGCCCGGCCCTCGAACCTTCGCAATCATTAAATTGGTCGATTTGTGCGGAAAGATCGAAGACCTGGACCGATGTCGTCATGCATGTGGCCATGCAATTGTCGCCGTCACTCATATTGGCAAACATCGTCGGCAACTTCCATGACCCTATCGAATCGTCGGCCAAGTGTGTTGCATGCGATTCACTAAGTCCTGTATTCCATTGAAACACCGGCAATAGGGTTCGGCCTGGGTAGCCTTTGTTTCCAGCGGGCACGATGATGAATGGCCCGCCTCCCGTCCAGCTCGAATGATTGGCGAATACAAGAATGGTAGTGAAGTTGTGCTCGATCGTGTCACGGTGGAGGGCATTGTCGCTGCCCCAGTACAAAACTTCATTGCTCGTGAATTGATCTTTTTTCCATCGTCCGGCCTGGTCGATGAGCGTTGAATAAGAGCCATCCGCGAGTGCGGATAAAGTAGTCAAGTCATTGGTTGAATAGCTGCCTGAGACGACAGTAACGACGTTGCCGGCAACGATGATGTTTCCACCCGTTGACGAAGTGCCAACCCACAGCTGTTGGTCGTCTGGCCGATCCGGCAATCGTTCCGAGCACCACCAGCCTTGATCCTGTAGAATGTACCAGTTCTGCCCTACTAATGATGAAAGCGATTCAATAAAGTTTGCAGTAACGGCATCGGTGGGGAAAAGGCTTTGGCCGCTGCCCCGGCTGATGGTAATCGTGCCAGTTTGTGCTGATGTATCGGATGTAGAGGCTGTGATTGAGCCGCGAACGGTCAGACGTGGATCGAGCGTTTCGGCATTCGGCGGCGGTTCTATAATCAATACATAGTTAGAGGGAATGTGAGCATTCGAGCAACCACCTAAAGTATAGCTGTGCCAACTCGGTAGTGTTTTCTTATTGCGGCATGGGCATCAGCCTGGGGGATGTCCAGCTTTTCGATGCAGGCCTGCAAGTGGCACATTGTGGCATCGTCCTGGTAGCTTTGCTTTCGCCGCCGGCGTTCTCTCTGGATTCTCGACACGAGGCCCCGGTCAAGTAGCTCATGCATTTTGCAACGGCAACCAGCGAAGCGCGTGTGTAGGCCATACTCCATCGCATAGCCGCGCTGAGACCGCGAGGAAACGCGATACTGTTCGTTGCAGACAATGTAGCGATGTTGGATCAGCAGCTTTCGAAGATTGGGCCATGTACGCCCGACCATGGCCTTTAGGTGTTTGGAATTTAGCGGAACAAGCCGGGGTGATTTACGGTTGGAGCGAGAATGGTAAACGATGCGCGAAAGCACATATGCCGCCTGGTCTGCTATCGCCGCTATGCCGGCCTCGTCCAGCGATGCGCCACGGGGAATGTGTACTTTAACACCATTTCCCGATTTCAGTTTGCGCGCTCGCGAACCAGTGATGCGTCCCATACATGGAAGATCGGACAATATCCCCGATTTTTCCCCTCACGACCAATATTATGCATGCTAGTATATATTACCTGCGCACGAACCAATTAGAGAAACCCAGTAAGCAAGATCAGGAATCATCCTCGCGTGTACGCTGGATGATGCCAGATGGTAGGGAGGATCGCTCCGCTCACCCCCCTATGTGGTGCAATCTATTTTTGGTGGAATGGGCTAAGTGTGATGCGTCCACGCATCAATTCTGAAACCTGGATTGATGCGGTATCGAGGTCCGCAGTGGTGATGTCTTGATTATCGCCGAAAGAAACCGTCGCGTCAGTCTCTACATTCATCTGGCCGTAATCAGTGGTCCACTTCGCTACAATAATCTGCCGGTCACCCTCCACATAAATAATCTGCCCCTCGTCCAACCATGGCAGTAGCATCTCGGCGCTGTTCGATGTTTCCGGACTTTTTCCTGCTATCCGCCTCATCAACTCTTTGACGTCAATCGTCGGGTCAGTAACGGTCACTATTCGCGCACAGACCATCCCGGCCCTTCTAGCCAGACGTAAAATTCCGGCTGTCCGATGATATTTCTTTCGATCGCAAATTCCTTGTCGTTTGCCATTGCTCGCCTCGTAAAAGCCTCGGACGTTCCGGAAGAGTTTCCCGCCGATCATCACGTCCTCTAAAAGTAAATCGGGTAAAAGCAGCAAGTTTTCCCCGGGTAAGAGTAGATTAGTTTGGCACCCACATACTAGTTCAGCTCGCCCCAAATCGTTTCCCATTCATCCTCGTTAATAGGGTTCTCTCTTGGGTCATCTCCGGGTCGGAAAGCCCCAGGGCCTGGCGTGCTGCGACGAGTAAGTCGTAGCGCACTGCATTAGGTTCATCATCCACCACGGCGACAAGGATATCGCGATGCAGGGTGATGTTGGCATGCACACCGCACAGCTTCCAGTGCGGGGCTAACAGGGCTGCCCATCGGCACCATGCTGCGCTTGTCAGGTGTGCCGTTACTGTTGTACTGAAACTTGTAATGAGGAGCTGAGGGCAGTGGCTTGCCGAATGTGTCATCGTTTTCATTGTATTTGCTTTCAAGCTGTTAGGTTGTGGCACTCGCACCGACATGCGCAAGTTAGTCCAGCACCCGGCTATTCGCAGTCTTGGCCAGAAATGCCTCTTGCATAACCGTCGACAAATGCGTCAGGCGGATTGCCGATTCCGATCTCTGCTTCCCAGAAATCTGCAGCGGCAACCCGGTCGCCGTCGATGGACGGCAACACTAGAAACGCAAATCGTTCGCCGGCAGTGTATGCAGAGCTACCTTGTGGAAGGTCTGAAAATGCGTATAGGTCCTCACGTAGGGCATTTTGTATTCTTTCTATATCATCTGGGTCGGTACCACCGTCTTGCCGCTTAGATTGTCCTACGGTTATTCCATCCTTCAACTGTCGCTCTTCACTACTCGTCAACATAATCAGACTCCTTCGTTATTCGCGTTCACCGCTAACCTATGCCCCGGACCAGCACACGCCAGCCATCGGGCGCGGTCAATGTATCTCGTAGGCTGAGCTTGTCCAGCATTAAAAGCGAGTCGATTATGTAGTAACTTTTAGGCGAGTTCGGCAGTAAGTTAAAACCCTCGTTTTCTGCGGAAAATCCATATAGTTAAGTCGTTCAAGCCTCATCAAAATAATATATATTTTGGTCTATGATAGTCATCGCGGCCCGATGGCTTTTTAGTGGTAAACAGAGTCATCAAGGGCTGATGACCTGTGTGAGTACTCTGTAGACACAGCGCCGTAAAAAACCCCGCTCATATTATATGGCGGGGTGTGATAGTTATGTTGCTAGGCAGGTCGCCGGGAAGTGTCATGCGGTCGGAAATGGTCCATAGGCTCGGTAGACTGCATCACAAGCGCCGGCAGTGCATCGGGGGTTCCGCAAAACATACCGATCTTGCAGGCCAGCCGATTTATGGCCAGCCATGACCCTGGCAAATCTTTCTTCGACCGTGGGGTCACTGACTGCGGCGGTGTACGCTGCATCTCTGATGCCATCGAAACTGACTGAAGCATCTACGCCAGCCCGCTCACGAAGCTCACCAAACATATTGCCCCGGCTGTTGCGATTAAACTTCGTTCCGTGTCGCGACGGGAAGACATATGGACTTCCGTTCCTGGGCATCGCCTTCAATGCTTCGATGGTTTCAGGCCAAAGGACGGCCTGCGCGTACGGTCTTGGTTTTTTCCCGGATCGCGGCGTGCGTGCCGGATTCGAGGTCGATGGTATCCCACTTCATCGCGATGACCTCGCCCATGTGTAGGCACAAGTTCAAGCCCGCCAACAACCAAGCCCGCCAGTTGTTTGCCTGCGTCGATGCTGCCAGCAGCTTGTGAAAATCTTCCCGGCTGATAGGGTTGGGCTTGGGGTCCGGTGCTTTGTCGGACGTCCACAAAATCTTGGCGCGGTCCAGTGCCGCACGAATCTGAATCGGATCGAGACCCGCCTTCAATCCGAAACTCAGCACGGCTTTGATCTGCCCGTATTTCCAAGCCTTCGCACCGCCGTTGGTGCTTCCGCCTTCAATGTGCATGCGGTAGTCTCCCAGCTTCTCCACCGTCAACTCTGCCAGCAGCTTGACTTGCGTGCGACGGGCCATCTGCTTGAAAATCTCCACCGTGCGGGCTTTGCTCTTGCTGGGCGAGAATAATTCATAAGCGGCGGTGAGTGCATCGATGCTGATTGCATCCTTTGGTGTGTCCATATGCAGCAGATTTGTCAGCGCGGGGATTCCGCAGAGGCGGGCGCACTTGGCAGGATCGGCCAGAAGCAATTCCCGCATGATCGGGTAAATAAAATCCTCCGGCAGGCCCGATCTACCAGCCAGGTCGACGTTGATGGCCCCCGCCGCTGCTGTGTCCTGGTCAGTGACTTGTAGCTGTGACTTTGCAGGTGCGTCGCCGATCCATACCATCGGCGTCTGACCGGTGGTCAACTGGCGGAACTTGGCGATTGCCCTTGCCTCATCCGGTTCCGTAAATCGAAACCCTGCCTTCGGCCCTTCGATGATGCGCCACCTTCCATCCGGTTGACGGGTCAATCCTACGATGGTACCCTCTGTCTCGGATTGATGATGTTTTTGCTTTCTGCCAATTTTCGCCATGTTGCTTGCTCCGTTCTGGTGAACGGCATTATACCCCAGATTGGCGAAAACACCGATTTTGGTGGCAAAAACAGTGGCAAAAAGTGGTTTTGGCATGAATGTAAGTCCTGATTAGATAAGGACTTAGCTCGCGGGCGTAGCTCAGTGGTAGAGCGTCACGTTGCCAACGTGAATGTCGAGGGTTCGACCCCCTTCGCCCGCTTCCTTAAACGCCGTTAACCAAAGAGGTTAGCGGCGTTTTTGTTTGTAACCCTTTCAGAGGGTTACAGCCGTAACCAAATCTGTAACCCTTTCTGTCCAGAATCGGGGCCATATACAGGTGATAAGTTTCGCCCATACTGCGGAATGATGCACCGGGAAATGGTCACGATGGCTCGCAAGTTCAAGATGACGTGGCATCCGCCACGGCAGTGTTGGTACGCCAAGAAAGATGGCCGCCGCTACTACTGCCCCATCAAGTGCCGGGCAAAACCACGGACTGGGACGGCTACTCAAACTCGCTCGCATGGTGGGACGAGAAAAACCAAGAGCTTGAGAATGCTCCAAAAGTTGCCGCGTCTTCGTTCCCGCCAGTTCAGAAAGATGACCTGCGAATCATTAAAAAGCTCATGGTCGATGAAGCCCGGACCCAAGAGGACGCAACGCTGAAGGTTCTCGGTTGGAAAGAGCAAGACGCCCAGCTTCAGCGATATGGTGCTACAGAAGTTTCGGCTTGGCTTGCGATGGAGCGCGACCGGCTGGCCGCTGCTGCCGCCCCGAAACATGACACGATGGAAATCATCGTCAAGAAGTTTCTGGACTTCAAAGTCAGCCAAGCAGTAACCGGCATGAAAAGCGCGGGCCGGGCAATCAATCTGGTCACGTACCTTAAGCAGTTCAAGGCATTCGTCGGGGCAGACCGACCCGTCAAAGACATCACAGCGATGACGCTTTTTGACTTCCACGCCAAAACCGTGAACGACATGGCGACCGGCCAATTGACCGACTACGCCGCTCGCGACCGATTGCAGGTTGCCAAACAATTCATCCGTTGGGCCTGGGAATTAAACTTGATTGAGTTGCCGCGAAACATCAATTCAAAAGAACTGACCATCTACGTCGAGCAAAAGGAAATCAAGGTCTTCGACGCTAAGAACCTGGCCGGAATCATAAACTCCGCGCCAGAACCATTGAAGGTTCACCTTCTGCTGATGGCCAATTGCGGAATGACCGCAATGGATGTCGGAGATTTGAGGAACAACGAAATCGATTTCGCCGCAGGCACCATCACCCGCATACGCTCAAAACGGAAGAAGAAACGAGGCGCATCCTCAACAAACGAAACCGGGAAAGTAAAGGTCCAATGGAAGCTCTGGCCCTTGACACTGGAACTTCTGCGCAAAAACGCGCACAAGAGTGGCGACTTAGCATTTACAAGCAGCGACGGCGGACAAATTGCGTACAACAAAATTGACCCTGTAACCTACAAGGGATGCGACGTGGACCTGATTGACAAGGCATATCGCGCACACTGCCGCGATTCCAAAATCGCCAAAAAGAACATCCGGTCGTTGAAGCAAATTCGCGCTACATCAGCAACGCTAATCGGCCACCACAAAGATTTTGCGCGATACTCCCAGTATTTCCTCGGTCACGCCCCGCGCAGTGTCGCCGAGAAATTCTACATCAAGCCATCGCAGGACCAATTTGACGAGTGTGTTCTCTGGCTAGGCAAGCACTATGGTTTCGTTTCAGCATGAGATATTTATTCAGATTGAAAGTTCGCTGCCATTGCCTGCTCGCCACATCACCGGCTTGACGAGCCAGCCAATACGGATCTCCATACAGAACGATAACCGCCAACACAGCGGGGCTTCTTCTTATGGGATAATAATTCCGCCCTGACGGTTTGCGGCGAGCCAGTTATCAAATACTCTGTGAACGTTCGCGGCGGCAATGACGTTTAGGCCAAATAATCGATCGATGAAGAGCTGGAGGTGACGAATACTGTTAAGACTCGGCTCTCGGCGCTTGATTTCGCTGAGCATTATCAAGGTATAGTCTGTCGCTTGTAAACCATATATGGGACTTGACCAAACAGCTTTCATGAGGACCGTCGCGAGCCCAAGTATTTGCTCAATGGGGATAGATGGCCGTCCAAGACATTTTATTACTGCTGCGAACGGTGACAAATTTGTGTTCCATCTCGCCTCCTCTGCCGCCCAGACGGCATCTTCGAAGCTGAAAGATGTCGGATCATATTTGAGGGAAAGCAGGAAGATTGACGCCTTTTGATACATATTCGGCTGATTGCGAAATATGGCGCTTTTGCATGCAATTTGCGTCCAAGTACATTTGCAGCCGGTCTCGATCGTTGACAGTTCGGAAATGACATGATCATCGGTCCACAGAACGGCATCGCGCGCTTTGGCAATCTCAACTGACTCTGCACCGGCAGCGCCGAAGCAGCGAATTGCCTCCCGGTGGGCGGTAGGAATATTGGAAAGTGTTGAGCCGGGAACAATTTCGCAATGCTGTTTGACCGAAGCAATCAGGCGTTCCAATTTCGGACGTAGTTTTGCGGCGACTTGGGAGAGCTGCTCGGACGATATGATTCGCGGGACAATCTTCCCTCCGTACCGTTCAGATCCCATGCGATCATTATTGGAAGACAGGCTTTCTAAATAGTTCTCCAATTCTTCGATAGTTCTTTCTGAAACCAAGCACTTAAATGGCCAGTTAGACATATTGTCATAAAGCACAAACCCGAAATATACATCTAAGAGGAACATCGTCCCGAGCGCGGTGGGTTCAAGCACCACAACTGTCGCAGAATTCACCACAGCTTCAGCTACCGTCGAACGCTCTGGAGAGCCGCAGCCGTGGATGGTGTAACTCGCTAAGAGGCTGAACCCCAGACTTTGATCGAGTTGGCTAAGAAGGTGTTCGTCGCGCTGCGACTTGGTGATCGACCGGCCTGGATCTCAATGGATATCGCAGAGGTTGGATTGCTCGACGCCTGAGCGCGTACTTCACGAATTGTTCCGCTGCATTGATGCGATCTTTGATTCGAGTTCGCGTATCCGCTGTTGGAGCCCCTCCACGATCGGTGTGATCTGTCGCTGAGAGAACCGCTTGTGAATATGCTGCGGACAGTTGATGTCCCAGGCCTGGATGCTGAATAAAATTGCACGCTGTGGCGTGCCAGGCTCGGCGGGATCATTAAGGCGCGTCAGCAGCGCGGGATCATTCTCGATAATCTTTGCGGTTCCCCAGAGTTTCACACGCCGGCTGTTCGCGTAGTCCATGAGGAAGATAAACGCCCTGGAATTCTCGGCGAGGTTGCCGAGGGTGATGTATTGCTGGTTGCCGGCGAAGTCTGCAAAACCCAGCGTGTGCGCGTCGATCACTTTCAGGAATCCAGGCGCGCCGCCGCGGTACTGAATGTACGGTTGCCCCTGCGCGTTCGCCGTACCGAGGTAGAACATGTCGAGATCGGCAAGGAATTCCTCCAGTTCCGGCGTCACCGTTGTTTCCCATCCGTGGCCGCGCTCCATGCGAGCGTAGCTGCGACGGGATCCTTTCAATTCCTGAATGGACTTTACCGAGGGTGTGAACGCAACGTCGCTGGGAAATTCCTGCATCGGCAATGCTCCGGTCTTCAGACTGTAGGCCGTGCGGCGGCGTTCGTCACCGAGTTACCACTCGTCGCCGGGTCGCGCGAGCTCATCGTACGCTCGCGCCCAGATCGCCAGCTGAATATGTAAAGACTTGCACCAGGCGCGGTGCATCAGTTCGACCTGATCGGCGCTTTGACCATCGGCAGCCAGGTACGGTTTGATCGTCTGGTTCATGACCGCGACAAACGCCATCACATCACGCAGCGGGACGTACGGTGTAGACACAACCGCGTCGACCGTGTTCTTTTTCCTGCTGGTATGCCGGACGGCAATCTCGAATTGGTAGTCGAGCCAGTCCTGATCGTAGGGCCGCAGGCATGTGTCGAGTATCCACTGTTCGAATCGCAGGTTACTGGCCGCCAAGTATTGGGGAATCGGCTTTTTATCCGGCGTTTGCGAATGCCTCGCCAGGTGTGGAATGCTGGCAATGATCTGGCTTCGCCAGTGGTTGACGATTTGCGCAGTCTGCCTTGCCAGAACTTTCCCCGCGAGTTGCAACTGATGCTGGTCCTCTGCAGCAAAGCCGCTGCTCAGTCGCAATTCATCGAGTTGATCCAACGTAATCGGGCATCGGCAAACTTGCGAAGTGCCATAGGTGTATCCGGGAATGGGCTCGTGTGGATCCGACATGATTTATACCTGTGCAGCGCCGCCGTCGACGAAAAGTTCGATTCCATTTACGTAGCTGCCATCATCAGACGCCAGGAATAGAACCGCTTTGGCGATTTCTTCGGGCGTACCTGTTCGGCCCAGCGGGGTGGTTGCCGCCGCCTGGGCGTCGAACTCCTTAATCTGCTCGTCGGTCATGCCGAGCTGGGTCTTGTATCCGGGCGTGACAACTGTGCCCGGCGCAACGATGTTAATTCTGATCTTTCGATCTTTCAGGTCAACTGACCACGAGCGGACAAATGAGCGAAGCGCGGCTTTTGACGCTGCGTACACACTGAACGCCGCAAACCCCTTGATCGAAACCATCGAGCCATTCAGCACGATCGCGGCTCCCCTGGGCATGAGCGGCAGCGCTTTCTGTACAGTAAAAAGAGTGCCCTTCACGTTACTGTCGAAGATCGTGTAATAGTGATCCTCGGTGATCTGCCCGAGCGGAAGAAAACTGCCGCCGCCGGCGTTCGCGAACAGCACATCGAGCCGGCCGGCCTTTTGCCGAATGATTTCGAAAACCCGGTCGAGATCCGCAAGCTTGGAGATATCGCCCTGCACGCCGACGACATCGTTGCCGATCATGGATACTGCCGCGTCCAGCTCGGCCTGTCGCCGACCTGTTATGAAAACTCGCGCTCCTTCGGCGGCGAAAAGTTTGGCCGAGGCCAGGCCCAGCCCGCTGCTTCCACCGGTGACCAGTGCAACTTTACCTTCTAGTTTCTTAGACATGGGACATTCTCCTGATTAGTGCTGTGGGATTTCAAATTGTACCGTGGAACTGTCGATGACCTTATGCGTCGGATCTTCGAGTTCCATTAAAACTTTGTGCGGTCCTGCGCTAAGCCCGTTGATGCTGATTGGCTCGCCGCTTGAATCGAGCCAGTGCCATGGAAAGTCGTCAACGGTAATGTGCAGATGTCCGATTCGGGGCAGGATATCCCGGGCGGCCGGGCCGTAGACCGGCATGATTCGCAGGTTTTGTGTTCGGTATCGGATGACGACGTAACCCCTTGCCAACTGCTCGGGCCGAGGGGCGTCGACCACGAGTCGCGCGGGAAGCTGCGAGGCGAGCGGGATCACCGGTGCCGGACTGAATTCATCCTCGGTCGGCGCAAACTCCGCGGCCGGCTTTAGCGGCGGATGAAGCGGTTCATTCATGGCAGACGCTTTCGATGGATACTGCGCTGCACGCTCGATGAGGCTGGCCACTTCATCTGGATGTGAAATCATCACGACGTGCGATCCGCCATTCACCTCGATCGTCTCGATTGCGCCCGCTCGCCTGGCCATGAAGGCATGCGCGGCCGGAGGAATATTTCTGTCGAGTTCACCATAAATGAACCAGGAGGGAATCGTCTTCCATGCCGGGCTTCCCGACGGATCGTTCAGCGCGGCTTCGGTAACCGGTCGCTGGGTTGCGAACATCAGCATGGTCTGTGATTCGGGGACATCCGCCGCGAACTGAGATCGGAACTTTTCCCTTTGAATGTAGAGATCTTTCCCGCCATCGGGCAGTGGAACGGGGGTCGCGAGCGCCGGTCCGAGCGTTCCACCAGGAAACTGCGCCGAAAGCGACGCGGCACTTTCACCGCTATCCGGAGCCGTCCCGTCGATAAAGACCAGGCTCTTCACATTTGCGATTCCCTCCGCGGCATCGGTGATAACCGAGCCACCATATGAATGGCCTACGAGCACGATGGGTCCTTTGATATTTTCGAGCACCGTTTTTACGTAGGCCGAATCATTATGGAGACCGCGAAGAGGATTAGCGACGGCAATCACATTATAACCCCTGGGAACAAGCCGGGAGATAACGCCATCCCAGCTGGAAGATTCGGCAAACGCGCCGTGCACCAGAACGATTGTTATGTCGCGAGGTTCCGACGACGGTTGCGCGGCCGCTGATGCGAGCGCCCCGAGACAGGCGAAAGCCGCTGTTCCCAGGATGAAATGAGTAATGAAAGAATGCATGATCGCTCCGTTGATTATATTTCGGTGACGCTCCCGACGCTGAGCAAATGAAGGGCCACGCCTGCCTCTCGAAACGCTTCGGTAGCTTTTGAGTGATCGAGTTTGATGAAATCGAATGTGTCATAATGAACGCCGACAACTTTTGTTACACCGATGAGGCGCGATGCTTTGATCGCGTCTTGCACGCCCATGGTTAAACCGTCGCCGACGGGAAGAATCGCAAAGTCGAGTGTCGTCCAGTCGGGAACGAGCTGCATGTCGGTGGTAAGTGCGGTGTCACCGCTGTAATAAAAGTTTCCATCGGGAGTGCGAATTGCAAACCCGCACGCGGTGCCGCCGTAACTTCCATCGGGCAGACTGCTGGAGTGTTGAGCGATGAAACATTTAACTGTTCCAAAGTCGAATGTGTATTGCCCGCCTGGGTTGATCGGGTGCGTGTTTGTGAGATGGTTTTTGTTAAACCACTGGTACAGTTCCCAGTTTCCCAGGACCTTCGCGCCAGTTCGCCGGGCAATGCGAATCAAATCAGTTGTGTGATCGAAATGGCCGTGCGAGGCAATGATGTAATCAGCCTTGATAGTGTCGATATCAATTGCTTCGGCCAACGGATTAGGCGTGACAAAAGGATCAAACAGTATCGTTTTTCCGCCGGCAAAAACGGAGAAGCATGAATGCCCGTAGTATGTGAATTTCATGCCTCGCGCTTGGCAAGAACTGTGCCGGAGGGTGAGACCCTGCAGGTGCGAGGTGAGGCAATGAAAAGCTAAGTAAAAAAACCGCGCCGTGGTCGGGCAAACCACGGCGCGGGGCGATGGGGAAGGGTTCGTAAGGGACGGAAGAGAACGAGATTCTCCTTCAAAGTCCCAGATCAGACAGGCTTGCGTGATTGTCGGGTCGGCGGCCAAGCACCCAGTGAAATTTGCGGTCCGACTCATTGATCGGCAAGTCGTTGATGCTGGCGTGTCTCGCGCATCAGGCCGGCCTCGTCGAACTCCCAGTTTTCATTTCCATGCGCGCGCTTCCAATTGCCTGAGTCGTCCCGGCACTCGTACGCAAAACGAACGGCAATACGGTTCTCACAAAAGCACCACAGCTCTTTGATCAGGCGGTAATCCAACTCGGTAGACCATTTGCGGGCGAGGAACGCGGTGATATTTTCCCGGCCAGTAATGAATTCGGCCCGATTTCGCCATCGCGAATCAACTGTGTATGCCATCGCTACCTTCTGCGGGTCTCGCGAATTCCAACCGTCTTCGGCAAGCCTGACTTTTTGAATCGCTGTTTCGAGCGTAAATGGCGGCAGTGGAGGACGGGATACCATGACAACTCCCTGGTTTGCGTTTCGCAGAAACATCTCAGCGTGCGCTCCCCATGGAGGTGCGAGAATTTCCGGAATGCTTATCGAGAAAGTTTAACATCAGGCCGGCAATCTCGGGGCCTTTGTCTTCCAGAGCAAAATGGCCGGTATCAAGCAGGTGGAAATCAAGATCTTTGATATCACGCTTGTAGGGTTCTGCGCCGGTGGGCGGGAAGATGAAATCGTTTTTACCCCAGGCGATCAGCATCGGTGGCTGTGAGGTTCGGAAGTATTCCTGCCACCTGGGATACAAAGGTGGGTTGGACCCGTAGTCGAGCAGGAGATCGAGCTGAATATCTTTATTGCCAGGGCGGGAAAGATTGGCCGCGTCGGAGGTCCAGCCATCAGGGCTGATAACCGCCGGGTCTTTGACGCCGGTGAGGTATTGTGATTTGTAACCGTCAGGCGTGAGCACGCCTTCGAGCCTTGCGCGGTTCTGCGGCGATCGATCGGCCCAGTATGCTTCGATCGGGCCCCAGAAAGCGTCAGGCAGTCCTTCGATGTAGGCGTTCCCATTCTGCACGATGATGCCGGTGATGCGTTCGGGATGCGCCGATGCGATGCGGTATCCCACAGGGCGCCGTAGTCCTGAACGTAAATCGCGAATTTTTCCAGCTTCAACATCCGAGTGAGTTGATCAACGATGCCTGCCAAGTGATCAAAGGTGTATTTGAACGAGGCATGATCCGGCGCATCGCTTTGGCCGTAGCCGGGATAATCCGGCGCGATCACATGATAGCGTGTTGCCAGTAGCGGAATAAGATTTCGAAACATGAACGAAGATGCGGGAAAGCCGTGGAGCAACAGAACCGCCGGAGCGTCTTTCGGACCGGCTTCACGGTAAAAGATATTGACGCCATCGATTTTCACCGTGTGGTAATGCACGGCGATGTCGTCGCCGAACGCCGGCGGGCTAAGGACGATCCCAATTGCGATGGCGTAAAGGCCCAGCGCAGCAATGTAATTAAAACGGTTGACCATGATAAATCTCCTGAAGGTATAAGTGAATTGCAGAGTGGCCGGACGTACAGGGCCTGCGAACTGACACGGATGCAACTTGCCGTCGCGTTTTACGCACGAAAAAAGGCAAACAGTTCTTCGTTCACTCGGTGTTTCAAGGTCGTGCACATGCCGTGCGGCGCGCCTTTGTAGACCACAAGCTTGGCGTTCCTGACGATCTTCGAGGACAGCATGGCCGATGCGCCGATCGGTACGATCTGGTCATCGTCGCCGTGCAGGATGAGTGTCGGCACATCAAACCGTTTGAGGTCCTCGGTGAGATCCGTTTCGGAAAACGCCTTGATGCAAAAGTATGAAGCCGGAAAGCCCGCCATCATGCTCTGCAACCAGAACGAGTCGCGCACTCCTTCGGAGATCAACGCGCCTGGACGGTTGTAACCGTAGAATAGCATGCTCAGGTCCTTCCAGAATTTAGACCGATCCTCGACGACCGCCGCCCGAAGCTGGTCAAATGCATCGATGGGCAGCCCGGCAGGATTAGCCGGCGTCTTCAACATCAGCGGCGGAATTGCCCCGATGAGGACAGCCTTTGCAACGCGCCCGGTGCCGTGGCGGCCGATATAGCGTGTGACTTCGCCACCGCCGGTGGAATGGCCAACGTGAATCGCGTTTTGCAGGTCGAGTTTCTCGGTTAGCTCGGCGAGATCGTCCGCGTAGGTGTCCAGATCGTTGCCGTTCCACGGCTGGCTGGAGCGTCCATGGCCCCGGCGATCGTGGGCGATGCAGCGATATCCGCGCGACGCGAAGAAGAACATCTGATCTTCAAACGCGTCGGCGGATAACGGCCATCCATGGCTGAAGACTACGGGCTGGCCGGTCCCCCAATCCTTAAAATAAATCTGCGTGCCGTCTTTAGTGGTAATTGTGTTCATGGGTTTCTTTCCTGGGTTAGTAAACAAAGTAGTTGATGCTGCCGGTTCGCCTGTTGATGCACAGCCGGGCAGGGTCGGCAGTGCAGCGGCCGCTAGTGCGGTCAAACCACCAATTAGCAAACCGCGGCGTGAAACGGACGTGTGTTGTATCGAGCCTGGTTCAAACATGGTCCTACTCCTTCGGTGTGACATCGGTGGCCGATCAACCTGCGCCGAGCAGCCAGTGAAGCGGTGCCAATGGGGTGAGCTCGGTGAATTCGAATTCCATGAGCTTTGCTTCACCCAGCGGAAGTTTTTCCAGGATGGCGCGGGCTTCAGGAATTGATGTGGTATTCAAGATGAAGACCGGTCCTGTCTGATCCTGACGCGCCCACCATTGATCGATCTTTCCGGCGAGGTACAGGCGAACTGTTGCTGGAACCTCACGTGGAAAAATAGACTTAACCTGCTCGGGCGTTGGCGGAGAGGTAAACCGGCCGTACGCCATTATCCGTGTCGTCGGTACATCAGGAAAAGGTCGATTGGACGGTTTAGACGCAGCGTTCGATATTTTGGATGCTTCATTCATGGTCGGATCCTTCGGTAAAAATAATGGCTCACTTGTTTAAGCCACGGGAATGGGCTTTGGATTTAGTTGATCGATGTGTAAGCGCGAACTCGCCGACGGTCATGGGCTTCTGGCCGGACAATCTCTCGACGTTGTCGTTCATTCCCGACATTACGCCGTGCTGGTAATCAATCATCGCGCCGCGAAAGTGCTGGATCATGTAGGCCGACAACCCCATCGCACCTAGTGGCTCGCAATACTCGTCGATGGACACATTCTGGAACACAATTCTGCGGCCGAGCGCTTCGGTCAGTTCGGCTGCCATCTGTTCGTGGTTCATCTCGACCGGGCCAAACAACGGGTAAGTCTGGCCGGCGTGTGCAGCCGGGTTTTGCAGGATGGCGGCGATCACTCTTCCCTGATCGGCCGCGGCAATGGGGGCGTGACGCCCGTCGCCAACAGGCAGTCGAAGAATATCTTTTTCAATAAACTCCGGTAGCTGCCAGGGGTACAAGAGCCATTCAAGAAAATAAGTAGGACGGAGATGCGTAACCGCAAGACCGAAGTTGTTAAGCACCCTCTCGGCAATCCAGGTGTCCTGGCACGAATGGCTCCTCGAGGTGCGACTGGCCGACCGTTGCGATAGATTCACGATCGCCGCGACACCTGCTTCTATAGCCGCCTGGGCGAATTTAACGGTCGCGTCCACGACGCCGGGATCGACTGGATACACAAAATAGGCTGCATCGACCCCTTCCATCGCCGCACTGATTTCGTCGATCAGATGGAGATCGCCGGTTAGAACCTCAGCCCCAAGCTTCTCCAGTTCCACCGAGCGATCGTTTATGCGATGCACCATCGCGCGGACATTCATGCCGCGTTTGTTTGATTCTTCAACTGCCGCTCGTCCCGTGTCCCCGGTTGCACCTGTGATCAATACTGTGCGTTTCATAAAAGCGTCCTCTTCTGGTTGCAAAGCAAACTACGAGCGGCACGACTGCGAATTCCGGCGGCTTTAAACACCCTGGTAAACGGTCTCGATAAATAGGTCTGGAGAAATGACGAAGCCGCCCCACTTGTGGTCAAACTCCGCGGTTGGCCTGGCGGCTTGCGTTTGCTCGAGTGTCCTGCCGGACTCCTTCAGGGCGGAAACCTTCTCGCGAATCGCAACCAACATGTCACGAAATTCGATGAGGTCCGCTTTGTTGCCAACCGGCCCGTGGCCTGGGATCACAATGGTCTGATCGCCCACTCGGGCAACATTCGCTTCGGCGGCGGCGATTGATCCGTCGATGTTTCCGCCCGACGAGGTATCAATGAACGGATAAACACCGTTCCAGAATGTGTCGGCTACGTGAATCACATCCGCTTTTGTAAAATGCACCGAGATGTCGCTATCGGTGTGAGCGGGCAGGTAGTAATCCAGCTCGATTTGCTCACCGTTGAGATCCAGCGTGAGGTGGTCCTTAAACAGCGTCGTTGGCAACCCCCCTTTTGGCGCAGCCGGAAAAGTGAAACGCCAACCCTGCACGCGATGACGAACCAGAAGACGCTTGCGCGTGTTTTCGTGAGCTGTGATTTCCGCGCCGGCCTCGTGCAGCCAATTGTTTCCATTGGTGTGGTCGAAGTGCCAGTGCGTGCTGACGAGATGCCGAATTGGGTCGTCGCTGATGCCGTTCAGGGCTTTGGTGATTCCCGGTTGCGAGACGGCAATTCCGGCATCAATCAGCAGCTTTCCATCGCGACCGGGCAACACAGCAATGTTCCCGCCGGAGCCCATGAGCACACTCAAATTCCCCCGCAGCGGCTGCACGGTGATCTTATTCATCGCAGCGACTTCGTTGATTTTCCCGACGATGGTGCCGTCTTCCGCGAAAAGCCTGCGGGGTGCGCACATCACCGCCGCTGCGGTGAGACTTGCCGTAGCGATGAAGCGACGGCGAGATATGCCAAACGTGGTATTGGAATTTGTTATCGATGGCTTCAACATGTGAGACTTCCTT
Source organism: uncultured Phycisphaerales bacterium (assembly GCA_963792535.1). Classification (GTDB taxonomy): domain Bacteria; phylum Planctomycetota; class Phycisphaerae; order Tepidisphaerales; family Tepidisphaeraceae; genus CBDAQA01. The sequence continues at coordinate 357,339 of CAWBWQ010000001.1, read as the reverse complement.
CAAAAATCATTCCGCAAAAGCAGTCGGACTCACTGATGTGCAATGTCGGGCGTAGACGGGGCAAGCAGTGTTCGGGTCGCGCCGCACTTAGGGCACTTGGGCTCGAGCACTCCGTCTTCGAAATACTTGACCGCTGCCGCCTTACATTCAGAGCACATCTCTGCCCCGGCGCTGCATAGCATGAGAGGCTTCTTCGGATCGTTCGATGGAAGGAAGATCGTGGTGCTTCCGCCGTTGGTACTTACAAGGACCGCTCGCTGCGGACCTTCAGACATAACGTGGGAGGCAGTCGGCGTTGTGCTCTCACACCCCGCGCTAACGATGAGCAATAAAGCCACAAGGGAAAACTTTGCGACACGCATTGGGACCTTTTGTTGGAGCAGATCAGCAGGAATAAAACTCAACTGCAGGATCGAAGTACATTGACTCGACTCTCGCTAAAGCAATCCTTGGGCCGCGAATAAAACGTGAATTATCGGCGTTTATGTGAATCTAAAGGCGAGAGTCGAAGGCTTACCGGATAGAGACCTGGCCCGACGGAAACATTAGTTTCCTATCAGGGCTGAAGGTCGCCTTGTGTGAGGACGGGTGAATCCTTGCCGGCTTCTGTGACCATCAGGAAGCGTTGCTCGCCACGCTGGATCGCGCCATCAAGTTGTTGCGCAAGAACCCTTCGCAACGGTGCGATTGCCTGAGTGACCTGCGCACCGGCGATATTGGTTTTGAACGTGACGAGAGCTTCGCGATCCCCTGCCGCCGTAGATTGCGAGGAGACGAGCCACAACGTGTACATCTGGCCTGGCTTCAAGCCGGAGACGGCTGCTTCGAGCAGATCCAGAGGCCCAATTGCATTAACCGAAACAGTCGCGTGGGCCTTGGAAGTGTTGGATGTGGAGGGAATGAGCGTGAGGTGCAGGGCGTCGCCGGTGTGCTCGAGCGGTGTCAAGTTCGCTGTGCCGTCGCCATCTGGAACCGCGTCGGGAACGTAGACCAATGCCTGCGGTTGCTGGCCGATTGGAATGGTAGCGATCACGGTATTGGTATGGGTATCGATGGCTGAGACGGCGTCCTGGTTCTCCAGGCCGACGTATACACGCGTTCCATCGGCTGATCCCCACAGACCGTGCGGCAGGTCGCCTGTAGGAATTTTTGCCACCAGCTCTGGCTTGATCCCACGGCGATAGATTTTCACCGTATTTTCCTCGCCCACTGAGATGTATGCGAACTTACCGTCGGCGTTATCTACAAGCGTGACATGATTAGTGATCGGGCCCGTGTCGAGGGTTGCTGATATTCGAAACGGCGGGGCCGCGCTCATCACCTGCGTTTTGCCGGAATCTTTCAGTGTGAACCACACTTCGGTCCCATCGCGGCTCACAGCCAGGTTCGGCGAGAACGGGCTTGCCTGCGGAACCTTCGCCACCACTTCATAAGTCTGCACATCGACCACATCCAACTCAGGCGTGAAGCTGGATGGGACAAAGGCATATTTTCCGTCCGGTCGGACGAGCACCATGCCCGGCCCGTTTGCGGTTTGAATGCGGCGCGTTTCTTTCATGGTGACCGCGTCGATCACGGAGACATAATTCTCCCCGCGAACCGTCACCCATAGTTGCTTACCATCGGGAGTAAAAAAGGCTTCGTGTGGCGAGCGTCCGACGTATACGGTGCCTTTTACCGAGTTTGTGGCGGTATCGATGAACGTCACAGAGTTCGAGCCTACTGAAACGACGGCAATCGTCCGATGGTCCGGTGAAAAGCCCATGCCGTGGACCAGCAGTTGGCCGCGATACAGCGGACTCAGGGCGTCGGGCACAGGATCACCAAGGCGAATGACCCCTAGTAACGTGTTCGAAGCCGGATCAATTACTGAGACGGTGTTGGATGTCTGATCGGCGGTGTAAACACGGTCACGACCCGCCGAAGCCCGAGTCGTCGGCGGTGACGGTTGAACGTCTTTGTGTTCACGTTTTTCAAGTGCGTCCAGCCGAAGCTGCATCACTTCGATCTCCTGCTTCTGGCTGACAATGATCTCCTCGGCCAGGCGACGGAGCGTGGGATCCTTACCGTGCAGGAGGTATGGCACGGCCATGTCGATCGCACCCTGGTGGTGAGGAATCATCATGGCTGCGAAGTCGTGATCCGGGTCGCCGGTCATGGGGGCGGCTGACATGGCATGATCCATTGTCGACATGCTCTGCATCATTGCCTGCCCGAAAGTCGCAGGTTGGCCGGGATCGGTGGCAGTCAAAAGAGTGCTGGCTGGCTTTGGACTCTGTGCGACATTGTCGCCGCAGCCTTGCGAGAGCGAACACATCACAACGCCACCGATGGCGATCGATCGCCAGGATTTATAACACATGATTAAATTCCGTGACCCTTGGCCTTTGTGTGCCCTGAATCAACTGACAGTCGCAGCGGCGTGGGAAAGTTTTGAAGTTTCGGACCGCGCCCAAAGGCGAATCGAAATTACGCTTGCAAACAACAGCAGACCTATTGGCAAAGCGATGCGGTCCAGGTCCAACCCAAGCAGTTCCGCGCCGCCGAGACCGAATGAAAACGCGACGACGAGCACACCCAGCCAACGTGAAGCGGTGGCGGCAGCAGGGTTGCCGGCGGTTGCGAGATACTGAGTGGTCGCAGCAAGGTAGCCGTCGACGCCATCTACGATCACCATCCCAACGGTAAACGCGGCCCCGACCAGCCACGCGTTCATCTGGTTAGTAAGTATCAACGCCGCGAACTGCGACGCGGTTTCAAACCCCGCGGCGAGGAGCATGCCCAGCAGAAAAGGCTGCGCGATCAACGGACGCGGAATCGCATGATGTGCATGCGATGGCCGAAAAACGCGCCAAAGATTGATGATTCCAATCAGGATGAGCACCCAGGGGCCGAGGAACGCAACGCGATTGGAGACCACGCCACCGACCCCAACGGCGAGAAGCGTTACCACCACGCCGTGGCCGAGGGCGAAGAACAACCCGTTCGTGACGCGAGGCTTGATACGCGACAAACCATCGATCGCCGTGAGGTGATCGGGGTCCGTGCCGTGACGCATCCCAAGTGCGAGAGCAATTAGTAGAGTTGAGTTCACAAAATGCCTTTCATTTCGGGCAAGCCAGCAATTTGTGGCTCGGCAGGGCGAAATGGATCGAAGCGGCTCTCGCGCATTCGTTGGGTGAGCGGAGCTAATCGACCTTGTTCTTTGCTGCGCTGGGCCCACTCCACGAGATCGAGGTAGTCCTCAACCGAACGGAGGTTGCCCAGCCAGACGTCATCACCGTCGCCGGAGATGCGGACAACGTTGACAAGATCGCAAGGGCCCAGGCATCCGCTCACGGTGAGCTGAACGACTTTGGACAGTCCCTTGCGCGCGCCATTCCTGCTTGAGTCGGTCGACGGGAACCTCGGGCTTTCCTCGAGCCGTGTTTCCACAGCAACAACCGACGCACAGGGAAACCTGCGCGGTGACAATCCGCTTTGTTGTCAGCGCACAGGTCGGGCTTACTCTTTGGAATGCGAGGTTGTGCATGATATTTGCTCTGTTGCGTAGCGTGTTTCGACCTCATCCATTTTCATGGCGAGCTCGCCGGGCGTCAGGATTCGTTTTTGAAACAGGATGGTTGCGAAAACGGCAATCCATCGCTGGTAGTAGGTGAGCTTGCCGATCATTTCACTGCCCATGGCTTCGACGCCGCGGCGCTTTTCCTCGGTATTGATAATCTTGTGAAAGTCCAGCACATCGGCCAGCGCATGGCACCGCTTTTCCCACGGCTCCATGGGGAGATCGATACGCTGGAAACGATCCGATTCCACGCCGCCGATATCATTTGGAAGCGTCTTTAGTAATTCTTCGGTGGTGTTCATTTCAATCTCCGGTTGGGGTGATCGCCGACGCGGCAGCCGCGGGATTCTGGGCGGGGACGACGCCGATCATCGAATCTCGCGTCACCAGGGCGGCGAGTTGTTCTTCAGTAAAATTGTCGGTTCCCAGCGGTCTTCTCGGCAGCACGAGGAAGCGAACCTGCGCGGTTGAGTCGCTGACGCGGATTTCCACGTCATCAGGAATGATCGTGCCGAATTCGGCCAGCAACGCGCGCGGTTCTTTGACGGCTTTGGCACGATACGGCTTGAGTTTGTACCAGTCGGGCGGAAGGCCCAGAACCGGCCGGGGATAGCATGAGCAGAGTGTGCAGACGAGGAGGTTATGCACCTTCTCGGTGTTTTCAACGACGATCAGGCCGGTGTCATCGTAGAACGAGATGCCCATCTCTTCGCAGGCACCACGACCGTCGGCTAAGAGCCGCTTGCGAAATTCAGGGTCGACCCACGCGCGGGCAACGATCTTCGCTCCAAGCGCTGGTGTACGCGAATCCAGAACTTCGATTTGCCGGCGAATTTCACCGGGGCCGATCAGCTGCTTGTCGACAAGCAGTTCCCGAACGGCGATCTCCATAATCTCGTAGTAACTCATCCGTTCATTTGCCTCGATCGGCGCATGACCGTGAGAATGGGTGTGTTCAGACATGGGTGTTTCCTTTGCTTTCTAAAGTTCAAATGGGTTCGAGCCAGCTCTCGTAAATTTCAATGCGAAGGTTGTCTTCGGCCGCGCCGATGTATCCGATCCAAAGTGCTGACATGGGAATGGCGACGCGGTAATAATGCCGCTTCGAGCCGGCGTTTCGACCAAACCCCTCTTCCTCGTTGTTTACCGCGGGCGGCTCGATCACCGATTCCACCACGGCGTGTTTTCCACGCACGTATCGGGGAACGCGGTAGTGCCCCACAGGATAGCGGATCGAGACCTTCACTTGATCGCCGGCTCGAAACAAAGGTTCTTCGCCGGGGCTCTTAACCACCGCGAGTTTCGGCTCGGCCTTGGAAGTTACACTTATCATTGGATCGCTTTCTAAAAATAGGAATGGGCATCAGCCGCCTGTGACAGACCGTAAAGTTTCCCAGAGAAACCAGGTGCGTCGCTCGGCCTGGTCGATCCAGTTGTCGATCAGGCTTGTCGTCGCAAAATCGTTGTGGGTGTCGCACAATTCATGCGCGCCGCGAAGAAACCGCGTGAGTGTCACGTTATCCTCGGCGAGTTCGGTAAGCATCGCGTGCGGCGTGACGCTCGGCCGATCGTTGTCCGCGAGCCGCTGATGACGTGCGATGTCACCGACCGAACGCAGCGTGACGCCGCCAATCTTTCTCGCACGCTCGGCAACATCGTCTGTCGTGGCGAAGATCTGCTGCGCCTGCTCATCCAGCAGCAGGTGGTAATCGCGAAAGTGCGGACCGCTCATGTGCCAGTGAAAGTTCTTTGTCTTCACGTACAGGACAAACACATCCGCGAGAAGCTGTCGGAGGACAACCGATACTTCGGCGACACCGCCGGTCATCAAATCCGACGGTGTTTGCAGGACGGCGGCGGTGTGGAGTTCAAGGGGTTTTGTAAGCGTGTTCATCATGAACATGCTTCATCGCAAGCAAGGTGCCATCCGCGGGAAACGCAATAGGCACGGTTTTACGGCCAGTATCACGCTTGTGATGACAATGATTTCGATGAAAGGATTTCAATCGGGCAAGTTGTTTGCCTGGGTGAAATGGAATTGCAGTCGACGGAATTGATCAGCGGAAATCTTTGTCCATAGACACGCTCATGAGTGCGCCGGACGGTGAATTGGTGGGTGAACCTATCGGTGCAGCGGATGAGGTGGCGCCGGTGCTGAGGATGGCGGGGCTATCGACGTGGCCGTCGACGAAAAGAATGTTCATTCGACCGCGGTGCCGCTTGAGGTCGAACACATCGCCGCCAACAGTTCCGCCCGTCCCAAGATAGACATCGCCAAGAGAAAGCTGCGGCGCGAGCACCCAGATTTCGATCGCCGCACTGGTGTCACACATGAGCATCGTTTCGCTCGAGTGCGGAATGCCCGCGATATTGCCTCGCGCACGCGAGTGGCCAGTTGTTCCGTTGACGCCGGCGTCTGTCCATCCGAAGACTTCAGAATTAACACCGTAGCTCGACCACCCGGTCAGGAAGGTTTCGTCCTCGCTGCTGCCGGCGTAATTGCGGATCCACTGCTGTGCCCCGTAACTGCGATCGAGTGTCTTCTCATCCAGCGGGCACACGAAAGCTTCCTGAATCTGACCCGTACCGATGTCGGTTTCTACGTTCTGCCAGGAGTCGTCGCGCACGGATTGATTGCCTATATAAGGCGCGAGCGCTGCCGGCAAAGCTGTCACGCGGCATTGCCCGGGCGTGTTCTCGTAGTAAACGTATCTCTGCTTTGTTTCATCGCCAAGAGATTGCGAATCGTCAATGCCGGTCAGGTCCGTGCCTGGAACGATATTGCCCGCAAGCGGCAGGTACCCTTTGTGATCATTTGCATGCAGCACAAGCAGTTGCCCGAGTGTATGGAGTTTGGCGGCGCACTTGACGCTCTGCGCACTTTGCCTCGCGCGGGAGACTACCGGCAGCAGCAACGCGATGAGCAGCGCAATGATTCCGATCACAATGAGCAATTCGACCAGCGTAAATCCGTAGTTCAGGCCTTGGAATTGCTTATTTTTCGGTATGGAAGTGTTCACCGTTATCCCGTGGTTTACTGCCAAGGCATCATCGGGCTGTATTAACAGTGCCCAATCGGCCCAAAAAATCAAGGAAAATGCGACTCCCCAATTTCAAAACTGCGTTCAGAACTTCGCAATCGCAAGTTTGATGCCGTGGGGCGGGCACACTGCTGAAGCACAGCCAGATCGACTAACGACGCGCGTGTACCAGCCCGGCTGGCAATTTTTTTGCCACGCTGGCAACAATATTGCCAGGAGATCAATGGCAATATATTAACATTGACAAAACTGCATGAGCGACTAATTTCTCACGCTCCCCTCAGTTGTGTTTACCTTTCACGCCTGCAGGGGGATTGCTGTCTGCCGTCACTTGCTCGGCTTTTGAGGTGGGACATGCCTGGTCACAAACGAACCGCAATTGCGACCATCACTTTCGCGCTCATGGGCATTGTGCAGTCTGCACGCGCCGATCCAGCGTTTGCCGACAATTTCGTGACTCCCAGCACATACACTGCGCTCCACCCCGTGGGGAATTACTCGGCATCGGATGAAAACTCGTTGGGCACGTGGACATCCGGTGGAGGTACGCTCAACTACACGCGTGTCTCTCAAGATCCTCCGGCAATTGGCGACAGTTATTATTACTCGTCGAGCGTCCTGCTGACGAACGGAACAACCGCGAGTTTGGGCAACACCGCCGGGTTGTCCCGGTTTACGATAAACGCAAAGATAGATGACATCCCCGCTGGCAACACCGCCCAACCCGGTGTTGTTCTCAGCGGCAGTGTTAGCGCGGGCGGATATCTCATTACCGATTTCACCGGGGCAAATAATGACTTTGTTCTGCTTGCTGAAACGGGAAGTCAGTTGCTCGGAGATGAAGGTGGAAGCACAGCGATTGTCAAAGATCTGGGCGCAATCTCCGGGCCCGCCGCTCTCGGACACAACTACAGCATCTCGGCCTCCGAAGACCGCTCGGGATTGAACCCTCAATTTTCGATCACCATTTTAGACTTGGGTCCTGCTGATGCGGCTATTCCGCCGGATCCCAGTGTCTACTTCTCAGGAACGTTTCAAGATTTCGCGCATACTTCTGATTTCGGCGGAACGCAGATTGGATACCGGACTCGCGACGCACATGATGAGGAAACCTCCTCGTTCGGCCCGATTTCCTTGAGCGTTGCAGTTCCAGAGCCCCACTCACTGGGGATTCTTGTCGCAGCGGGTCTGTTTGTGCGGCGTCGCAATGAACCCGCGCAGTAGCGTACTGCTTGAGTCATTTTGAAATGTTAAAATCGCTTTATTTGCCGACTTCGTCATGTGCTCGTTTGATGTCCGCCTCGGCCTTGGATATCCGCAGGTACAGGGCGTGATCATCGGTTTGATTGACCACGCGAACCAGAAGTGTATTCCAACCGGCGGACAAGTTGGCGAGAACAGCGTCCGAATCGGGAACCGCGCGTCTGGCATTCAGGTATTCGTGCAGTTTTTTACCGTTGAGCCAAAGCCGAGCCTGATCGTCCGAGCCAAGCATTATGGCAACTTGCTGCTGTTGAGGTGAGTAAATCCGCTGGGCGGCATACGCGGAGATGTGCGGCGCGTGCCCGAACAGGCTGCCTAAGTCTATGAATCCGGACGGGCTCTGGGGCACGTTACGCCAACTTAAAACCGCCGGCGAATCAGAACCGATCGTCTGCGGCAGCAAATGCCCGGGATCAAAATCCGTCTCAGGTGCGAAGCTGGTGTTAAGGTCGTCTGAATAAGGGCCAATCACCCAGAAATCAAACGATGCCCACAGTTGTTTAGGGTCGAGCTTCAACACGTGCTGAACGTCCTGCGCGGCCTCATTCCAATCGTCCCGGCGCGAGTCAATTTCGGCCCGAGTTTCCCAATTGGTCAAATCCGCTGGATTATCGGAAAGGCGGCGATCCAGCTCGGGCAGGTATTGCGGCGCACGCTCTGCCAGATATCCGGCGGCGGCATCAAAGACGAGGATGCCGCGATTCTCCGTCGCCGCGGCGATGCTCAGGCCATCAGGGCTCCATGCAACCGCTCGGACGATGCTTCCATGACAGTCGAGCGACATTGCCTCCCGGCCCGTCGCTGAATCCCATAACTTTACAGTGTGATCATCGCTTCCCGAGGCAAGGCGTTTTCCATCCGGGCTCCAGGTAACGCTCGTCACGCGGGTCGTGTGCCCGTGCAGAGTGAGAGTCGACTGGCCGGTTGCCACATCCCAGAGGATCAGCGTCTGGTCGTCGCTGGCCGATGCTAACGATCGCCCATCGGGCGACCAGGCCATGCTGTTAACCGTATCTGCGTGCCCCGCGAGTGAGCGGATTTCCGTCCCGGTTGCGGGGTCCCATAGACGAACCGTGCGATCCGCCGAGGCGCTGGCTATAAATCGGCCGTCAGGGCTCCAGGCCACCGAGTCAACGTATGCCTGATGACCATTATAAACTCGGAGCAGTTTCCCTGTGGTCGCATCCCACGTACGCACCGCGCGATCAAGGCCCGCAGATGCAAGTTGCTTTCCGTCATTGCTCCAAGCCAAGGCAAGAATAACCTCCGAGGTTGGGATTGAATTGAGTAATTTGCCGGTGCTGCTTTCCCACAGCCGAATGGTGTGGTCGCGCCCAGCCGAAGCAAGCCGCGTTTGGTCCGGACTGTAGGTGACCGCGTTGACCCAATCGGTGTTCCCCTCGAGCAGAAATTGCTCCCGCGCTTGCGACATCCCAGATCGTCACAAGTTTGTCGGACGATGCTGATGCAAGGTGGCGGCTATCGAAGGGCCACGCAATCGCGGAAAACGGGTACGATTGACGCGCAAGCGTTGTAACTTCCGTTCCGTCGGTCGTAGCCCAGATTTTGATTGTTGCATCAGAGCTCGATGAAGCCAATTGCTTTCCATCGGGACTCCAAACCACGGCGGTTACCTGACGCGTGTGGCCTCGAAAGGTATTGAGCTCCGCGCCTCCGGTTGCCCGCCAGATTTTCACCGTCTGATCGCCACTGCAGCTTGCCAGCCGAGTGCCATCAGACGACCACGCGACTGACGTGACTCCCAACGCGTGCCCGGTCAGTGTCGCTTTTTCATTTCCCGTGGCGGGGTCCCAGATTTTGACCGTGCCATCGTTACTGGCCGATGCCAGTCTTGATCCGTCGCGGTTCCAGGCAATCCGGTTCACGCCGTTGTAGTGTCCAAGAAGCGTTCGCTGTAGCGCAGCGCTGTGTGTATTCCATAGGCAGATCTGAAAATCGGCACCACAAGACGCCATCGCATTCCCATCCGGGCTCCATGAGACGTCGGAAACAGATTCCGAATGCCCGCGAAGTATCGATTGACTCTGCCCGGTCGCCGCATCCCAAATCTGGACGGTCTTATCCTCACCGCCGGATGCCAGACGCTTCCCGTCGGGACTCCATGCGACGCAGGTAACATTACCGGCATGTCCTCGAAAGGTGAGTAATTCTCCGCCGTTTTCGACATCCCATACTTTTACAGTGCCATCCCAACTTGCCGATGCGATGCGCCCGCCCTCGGGACTCCATGCGATTCTGACCACCTCTTTTGCATGACCGTTTAAGCGGCGAATCTCGGCGTTTGTGGTCCGACTCCAGATTCGGACCGTCCCGTCCGAACAGGCCGACGCGATCCGTGTGCCGTCGGGGCTCCAGACGACATCGACGACTCCTACGATCAGGTGCAGCGTGACCAACTCGCGGTGACACAGGCTATCAAGGTAATACCATTCCCAGTTGCGAAGGTCTGGATCATTGTGATCAGGTCTGCCTTTGGCCCACGGTTCGAGCCATTCATTCACACGGCCGATCCCACTGGGCGACGAAGCCGCGTGTGCGGCAAGATTCATCTGGTCGAAATAGAGATTCTGCCGCAGTTCTCGACTCTGCTCTTCTGCCTCTTTTCGAAGCCCCGCTTCATGCTGCCTGGCTATAACCGCCTTGCCCCGCTCGACCTCCTTCTGGTCGGCAAGTTCCCCCTTTTCCATAGCCAGCGACCGCTGTTGACGTTCCAGGGAGCGAAAGTGAGCAGTTGCAACGAATGAGCCGACGACCAGAAGCATGAGCAGAAGGACCACCGCACTAAGAGAAGCCGCCAGCCCCCGATGCCGACGCATCCAGCGCACGCTGTGGCCGGCCCAGGATAATGGACGTGCTAGAATCGGCTCGTTGTTCAAGAACCGGCGCAGATCAGCGGACAACTCCGCTGCCGTCGTGTAGCGCTTGGACGCGTCCTTCTCCAGGCATTTGAGGCAGATGGTGTTCAGATCGCGCGGGACGCGCGGCACAAGAAGCGAAACCGGCACCGGATCCTGATGGGCGGCCTGCATTAATGTATCAAGCGGCGTCGCGCCCTGAAACGGGGGACGACCCGTCAACATTTCATACAGCATGGCGCCCAGTGAATAGATGTCAGTAGCGGGGCAGATCTCGCCTGCGTTGCCGCGCGCCTGTTCCGGGGCCATGTAGGTTGGCGTCCCGAGAATTTCACCGGTCTGGGTCATCCGGGCGTGGTCCGTGTCGGCGCGCGGCAAGACCTTGGCGATGCCGAAATCGGTGATTTTCAGCTCGCGTTTAGTAGGGCGATCCGCAACAACGTTCAGCAGGACATTGGCCGGCTTGAGATCGCGATGAACCACCCCCTGACGGTGTGCGTATTCGACAGCGTTGGTAAGCGTGAGAAGAATCCGGGCCGCTTCGCTGGCCGGCTGCGGCTTGCCTGCAATTCGATCCGCGAGCGTTCCGCCTTCCATTAACTCAAGAGAAAGAAACGGACATTTTGCGTATTCGCCTACATCGTAAATCTGAACAATGTTCGGATGGTGCAACCGCGCGATCGTCTGAGATTCGACGTGAAACCGCTGCCGAACTTCCAGCGACAGATGCGGTCCCGCGACGATAACCTTCAAGGCAACAGGCCGATTCAGCTTAAGATGGCACGCTCGATAGACGACGCCGGCAGCCCCCCGTCCAAGCACACCGAGAATCTTGTATCCTTCAATCTCCACGGCGTCATCCAGTGCGCCCTCCTGCTTTGAGCCGGCGGGCGAAGCGATCGTGGAACCCGGCGGCTTTATCTGTTTCAGCCGCTCGAAGAATAATTCAGTATCTCCTTCTCCGCCCTTCTGGGTTTCATGTTCCACCGCGGATAGCAACTCGGAATTTGATGATTCTGCTGCGTTTCCCGTGAGTTCCTGCAGCGTATCCTGACAGCTGCGACACGTTTGGACATGTGTCTCGACCCGCTTTTGTTCGGCATCGCTCAACGATTCGAAAAGAAGGCGTTCGAGAGTTTCTCTGGGTGGACAGGCAGGCATGCGAGGTTCTTTTGACTCAACCGATTTTCCTGCGGTTTGTCTGCTCATGGGCCACATCCAGAAGCAGGCTTACTCGCGATCCAATCGGACCAGTTCTTCCCGCAGCATTCGCTGCACTTTGCTGCGCGCGACAAAAACCGTCGCGATTTTCATCTTCAGTTTTTCCGCCACCTCAGCACCGGTGAGCCCTTCAAATGCGAGAAGATGAAACGCATCCCACGTTCGCGGGTCAACGCGCAGGCGAACGAGATTCGAGGCCTCTTTCAGAAGCTCCTGATCGAACGCTTCTTCCAATCGTTGCGTCAAGTCCTTTTTGGCGGCCAGACCGGCGAGTCGATCCGTTTCAGAATCGTCGCCACTGCCGCGACCCGCCTTGCGTTGCTTTACGACGTATACCTGCCACGCACGGCGTGTCAGTGTCTTAAGCCAGGCTCGGAAACTACCGCTGGGGTCGTAGCAAAATCCGTGCATCTGAACCGACAGATTCAGAAATACTTCCTGAGTCACGTCCTGCGCGTCCTGCTCCTGAAGCCCCCACGACCGACACCAGGCGTGGATATTCCGCCCGTACCAGTCGACGAACTCCGACCAGACCGCCGGATCATTCGGCGTGGCGCGCAGTCGTCCGAGAAGTGTTATGCGCGTGTCGACTTGGTTAGATCGGCCTGTCATGTTCACCTGCCGAGCATCGTATCGCCAACCTAGAACAGAAAAGACAAGAAAAGGAAAATTTGATTTTTGGCGTTAGGTTTGAGCGAGTTGCTCACTACTTACGGTAACCGATCGATCCCGCACGCGAAACGAACCCAATATTTGGAGTGCTCCCCCACAGGGACGCCTCACAGGGAAGGCAATATGGCCATTTGCATCGCTACTTCTGATTATTCGACGGACGCCTTGGAATTTCATGATCCGGCGGGAGCGCGGACAGCTCGCCTGTTGATCATTGATGATCATCCTGCTCCGGTATTGCGGTTGTGTCGGGAATTATTTCCCGCGGCGAGCTATCGGGTGGAAGCGGTATGCACGGCAAAGGCGGCAATGCAACGCATTGCCGATGATCAGCCTGAGATAATTCTCCTCGATCCAGCCTTATCCGACCAATGTGCGCTGGATCTACAGGCCCAGATTCGTCGCATCGCGCCGCAGATACCCGTCATATTCATCGCCGCCGCCTCTGAGCGCTGATCTGGCGATCCGGGCAATGAAGCAGGGCGCTTATGACTGCTTATCCAAACCGCTCGACCATCGGCAGTTGCGACGCGTGGTCGAGGAGGCGCTTCGGATTTCCAGAGTAAGCGAAGCGACCGTCTCAGGCGGCGCGTCTTCCAGCCTTGCCGAAGACGGCGGAATTCTGACGGGCAGTTCTATTGCGATGCGAAATGTCTACAAATCGATCGGCCTGGTTGCCGCGCAGGATGTCAATGTCTTAGTCACCGGCGAGAGCGGCACAGGCAAGGAACTGGTGGCCCGCGCGATCCATCAACACAGTTCCCGCTCCAACGCGCCTTTTCTCGCGCTGAACTGCGCCGCCATCCCGGAAAATCTTCTGGAAAGTGAATTGTTCGGGCATGAGAAAGGGGCGTTCAGCGGAGCGGATCGCCGTCGAATCGGTAAATTTGAACAATTCAGCGGCGGCACCATTCTGCTGGACGAAATCGGAGACATGCCCATCTCGCTTCAGGCAAAAATTTTGCGACTTCTTCAGGAGCAGACATTCGAGCGAGTAGGAGGAAACCAGACGATACACACCGACGTTCGACTGATCGCAGCCACCCACCGCGATCTCAAAACATGGTCGGCCGAAGAAAAGTTCCGGACCGACCTTTATTATCGCCTGAGTGTATTCACGATCCACCTGCCGCCCTTGCGCGAACGCGGTGACGATCTGCCGATGTTGATCCGGCATTTCTTGAATAAGTACAGCCGCGAACTCAACCGTGAAATCGGCGATATCGCGCCCGACGCGATGGAGCGGTTACAGCAATACTCATGGCCCGGAAATATCCGGGAATTGCAAAGCGTCATGAAGCAGGCGCTTTTACGCGCCAGTGGGAACCTGCTTCTCGCGGAGTTCCTTCCTTCACTTTCCATAACGTCTTCCAAACCCTCACAACCGTCGGCGGCACCGGCGGGCGACTTCGATATCAAAGGATTTTTAAGGGAACGACTCGCCCCGGATGCCAGGGAGTTGTATGCGGCCCTCCACCGTGAAGTGGATCGTCATTCACTTATCGAGGTTCTGACCTATACGCGTGGAAATCAGCATCTCGCTTCGCGGGTTCTGGGAATTGCGCGGCAAACATTACGGACCAAGCTTCGTGAATCGGGCTTGCGGGTCACGCAATCGGTAAATGCCGAGGCGGAATAAACTCGTGATTTGATTAAATCCCTCAAACGCAGTTGGCAGAATTTAAATTTCTTAGCCTGAATGTTGTCGTTCGACGCACTGGTGTTAGAAACAGGCGCCTGGGATAATCCCAACGGGCACTGCAGAACATCAATTTTGACCTTCTTCAACAAAGGGTTGGTCCAATGCGTCAATCGCTGAATTTTAAAGATTGCCAGCTTTCTTTCACCGTTCGAGGGTCGGGGCCGCCTGTTGTATTCATTCAGGGCGTGGGGGTGCATGGCGATGGATGGTTGCCGCAGATTGAACAAGGGTCGGCCAGATACACTTGCCTGTCGATCGATAACCGCGGGATGGGATTGAGTCAGCCCTGTTCCGGGGCGCTGACGGTTGTGCAGATGGCAGAAGATACGCTTGCGATCATGGATTACCTGGGTTGGGATACTGCGCACATCGTGGGCCATTCGCTGGGCGGGCTGATCGCATTGTGTATTGCACTGCAATCCAGACAGCGCGTGCGAAGCCTGGCGTTGCTTTGCACCTTCGCGGATGGGCGAAAGGCGGCACCTCTTACTTTGAGAATGATGTGGCTCGGTATGCGATCGCAACTGGGCACGCGCACGATGCGACGAAAAGGGTTTCTGCGTCTGGTCATGCCGGCGGATAGTATGAAGAACGTCGACTGCGAAAAACTCGGCAAAGATCTCGAGCCGCTTTTTGGTCATGACCTCGGCGATCAGCCTGCGGTTGTGAGTCAGCAACTTAAGAGCATGCGTGGGGCCAACTATTCCGGGCGACTTGGTGAATTAAGCGGGATACCTACGCTGGTCGTAAGTGCGAGTGAAGATCCGATAGCGCCGCCGGCGCTTGGCCGCGCAATGGCCGAGGCCATTCCCGGTGCTCGATACGTTGAATTAGCGGGTCGTTCGCACGGCGTACCAATTCAAGATCCGGCGGCTGTGAACAGCCTGCTCTGCGAGCATCTTTCACAGTCGGAGCTGGTCGCAGATCTTTCCTCATAAAGATAGGCAGGAGATGTTGACCAGAAAGGCCTTTCAGATTTCTCCGTTGGCGGAGGGCCGTGTTAAACCAACCTGGACGGCGAAGTGGCTCGAACGAACGCTGACCGACGAGCCGGGCAAAGGCATGGGCAGCCCGTTTTCGGTGGACGACGCCCGGATGTTCCTGCAGGCATGCGGGCTCGCCCCGCTTGATCCCGAAACAAAGCGTCAGGCGATCGATCCAGATTTGATCGAACGAATGTTTCAGTGGATCGATCAGGCGGGATGAAACGCTTCCCATGTAAACGAAAAAACAATGATCGCGCAACAAACGCTCCCTAGATAGATGAAGATCAGATCCACCGCTCTTTGTGTAATGCGGGTGGCGATCAGCGTGATGCCAATCAACAAGCCGGCAATCGCAGGGAGCGCGCAGAGGAGTTCTTCTGCAAAAGAAAAGCTGCGTTGACCGTTGCAGATCCAGATGAACATCAGGCCTGCAAACCAGGCGACATTGACAATCGCTGCAGCCAGCGGGACATAAGGCAGCAAATTAAAGCCTGGCGTAGACCGCTTCCCTGGTTGTTGCGTGGTGGTTGGCCCATAGGCAGCGGGTTTCGCGATCAATCCGCCAATAGGCGCCTGGTTAATTGGGGAATGGGAATCGAACTGTTCACGCAAGGAAGCTGCATTGTTTAAGCGAGTGATTGCTGTCTGAGCCAGATCACAGACACGCGATACTGGCGCGTGGTTGTCCTCGGCCCAGGCATCGGTGGTATCCAAAAGCAGCGGGGTCAGATGAATAATCGCTGCCGCGTCCCCAAGCTCTTCAAGGGCCAGGATGATGTCAGGACGAAGGTCCGAGTGAACCAGATCTTCCACAATCCACGCAATGGCAGCTGGGTTTTTCATGCGGCCCAGCGCGAATAACCGAGCGGTGGATTGCGATTTCTTTTCTTTGATTTAATACGTCGACGAGCAACTGAAAGTATGACGGGTCGGGCACACTCAGCGCCGCTGCCTGAACGATCTTCGGTTCCGGGTCATTGAGGAGCTTTGACCAGGCCGCTCGGGCTTGGGTCGGATCAGAAATGCACTCGATGCCGCGCGCAGCCAGCACCGATGTTGCGGCATCCGTCGGCCGATCCACCGCCGATTCGAATATTGCCAGAGCTTCTTTGCGAATCTTCGGATTCTTCCTTGCCTGTAGCAGTAATTGCTGCATTGCGGTGGCTCGAAGCTCCTGCGACGCCGAGTTCACATCCTGCCGGGTTTGCTGCATGTTGAATTGATAACCCGGCATCTTCACCTCGTTTGATTCGTCCTACAGCCAAAGCGATATCGCAGTAGTGCGAGGCTAAGAAATACCCAAATTGTGCTTCCAAATGCGCGGGAAAAAAACTTTTAGCCTCCCGAAGCTGATTGATCGCTTGGGGTGATGTAGTCACGAAGTCCTATTCAACCACGAGGAACACGATCATGAAGCTTTTCAATTTTTCACACCGTCGAAACGAAGTTGCCACAACGGATCTGCACCGCGAGCGATCGAAGAAGCTCAAACTTGCAACCGCATCCATGTTCGAGCCGCTAGAAGGACGAACCATGATGAGTGTCTCGAGCCCGGTTACCAGTTTTGGTGCCGGCGGACACCTCAATCTGAATTCACTTGGTGTGGACGCCGATGCAATGGCAGTTCAACAGGATGGGAAAATCGTCATCGTAGGGACGATCACCGATCCAACTTACGGCAAAGACATGCTTGTATATCGCGTGAACGCCAATGGCACGCCCGACACGTCTTTCGGCGACAATCATGACGGCAAGGAAGAGTTCTTTTTCCCCGGTGACCAGACCGCGGCAGGTGTTGCGGTCAACTCCCTCAATGGATCGATCTGGGTTGGTGGCACCACCAGCGCACGCACCGGTAATCGCATGCTGCTGGTCAAACTTTCTTCAGCGGGGACACACCAACTGCTGGGCGCTTATCAGCCGTTCCTGATACCCGATTTCAGCTCTGATGATCCACGGGAAAGCATTGATACTACCGCGGTCGGTATTGGCATCCAGGCGGATGGAGAAGTAACAATCGGAGGAAACAGGGTCGCGAATTTTCCTGGCGTCAGCACCGAATACCAGGAAGTATTTGCCCGCTACTCCGACGCCGGATATCTGGATGACTCGTTTTGCAATCACGGGCTTAGCCTGGCGAGCCCGTCTGGATTCGATTCGTCTCAGCCGCGCTCGATGAATGCATTGGCAGTAAGCCGAGAGGGATATATCGCTTTTACCGGGCAGTACGCGGGAACCGCATTTGTCAGCAGCTTTTTCAATTTCGGTGCCGACTCCGCCGGAGGCGGTGAGTACGCAACGATTCTCGGGGCACCGGCTTCGCAGGGTAATGGCATCGTTTACTCGCCTGATTCAACCAGCGTATTTGTGGTGGGCCAAGAGCAACTCCACGGCGACTCTGCCGCGCATCCATTCATCTGGCGGCTGTCTTACAACGATCAGAATTTTGCATTCTCCGCAGCCAGCCCCCAAAACGTCACTTTCAACACGAATGTAACGGGCATTGAGGATCAATTTCAAAACACCGGAACCGCCTTTTCGAAGGTGGCGATCCAGCAGGATGGAAAGCTCTTTGTGCTCGGCACGGATCCGACCGTGACCAAGCCGTACGGAATGGTGATGGCTCGACTGAATCGCGATGGTACCACGGACACTACTTTCAACGGCGGGACCAAATTCGCCTATTTTTCACCCAATGCATTCGTTCGCGATGCATCCGTGACGCCATCGGGCCATCTTCTCACATTACAGACCTTGTGGGCTGGCAGTCATGAATACGTCGGCCAGAACGAAATCATGGGCAACGCCAACGCTCCTGCCGCACCGTTTCAACTGACCGGGGAAACGTTGGATCAGCATTCAATCCATATTTCGTGGAAACCGCAGTCTAGCTTTCAGACGGTCTACGAGATCGACTATGCCACCCAGCCCTTTGGGCCCGGCGTGCAGATCTTCAAAACCACCGCGGGCCCGGCCGCTTCGTCGGCCACCTTGAAGGGACTGAAGGAATTTACCACGTACTACATTCGGGTGAAGGCAATCAACGTGTTTGCTCCAGGCAATTTCGGAGTTTCAGGCTCGTCGAACAATGTAATGATTCAAACCGCCGGCGCGATTGTGGATCCAGTCGGGATTGATGCCGGTAGTACCACCGGAGGCTACGCGCCGGGTGGTCACTTCTTTGCCGACAACTCCTACACTGGCGGCAGCTCAACCTATGACAATACCCCAATCCAGGGACCAGGCGGCGGCAGCGCAGACTTCTATCGCTCACGCCGGGTAGGCAAGAACTTCAGCTACGACGTTGCTGTGCCCAATGGAAACTACACCTTGACGCTCTATTTTTACGACGGAGTTGCCACATACCCCGGCGTGCGGGTGTTTGACGTCACCGCACAGGGCAAGATCATGTTGAAGAGCTTCGACATCACTAAGGCCTACGGATTTCAGCATGTGGGGAGTCAATCGCAGATCATTACCGTCACCGACGGAATGGTACATCTGAATTTTAAGGGTATCACCGGCAATGCGACGGTATCGGGTATTTACATCGAACCGTATACGACCTGAAGTTGAATCGCTGTTCAAATGCTGCTTCGCCCGGCACGGGAAATCGTGCCGGGCGAATTTGTTTCAGGTGGGAATAAAAAACAAAGATCTCAAACCTGCGGTTTGCGAAGTGTCGTCGCCTGCAAGGCAAAACGCGTTGCTCCCTTGAGCATGGCGGTTATGACGTGATCCAGCAGCAGCTTCCAATCGCATTGCAGCTGCGCGGTCCACAGGTCTCCCAGCACCTGGCCGATCGATTCCAGAAGCGCATCTCTTACCACCGGATAATGCTCGGGTCGAACACCCCACGTCACGTGCTGAGCCCCGAGCTCCATGAAAGGTTCGTCCAGCAGATCCTGAAAAGGAAGGTTGCGGACCACCAATGCAAGTGTGGCGGCAAGGTGATGCCGCTGCAATGTCATGTCGCGTTGAAATAGCGGCCGCACGCTGGGCGCGGCGGCGAAGACCCGTTCGTAAAACCCGGCGACCATCTGGTCTACCTCAGGGGCAAAGCGTTCGTAACTCTCCAGGATGCGGGAAATAGATTCGTTTGTCATGGAAATTCCAGCCCATCAATATACCCAGAATGCCCCAGTGCCAGAGTAATGCGACACGGCCTGGTAAACAGGCTAAAGATTTTCCGAGATCTTTCGCGAGTAAATGACAAACTTCGGGTAAATTCCGCACAGCCGAATCGGGCACAACCATGGAAGAACTGACGCAGATCCTTCAGGCGGCGCAAACGGGTGATCAGCAGGCGACAAATAAGCTGCTCGATGCAGTTTACGGCGAGCTGCGCATACTCGCTAAGTCGCGTTTGGCAGGTGAACCACAGGCCGGGGCGGGAATGACGTTGCAGGCGACGGCGTTGGTACATGAAGCTTATCTTCGGCTGGTAACACCGCCTGCGGAAGATCCGGATCGAAAAGCTGCGGCCTGGCAGGGTCGCGGTCATTTTTTCGGTGCAGCGGCGATCACCATGCGACGGATTCTGGTCGAAACGCGCGCGACATCGCAATCGGGCCAAACACGGCGGGGGAAAACAGCGTCTCGATCTCGAAGCTCAAGCCGTCGCGAGCGCCAAACCTGATTATGACGCCACCGATCTGGTCGCACTTGAGGAAGCGCTGCAGAAACTCGAACAGTTCGATCCCCGCAAAGCCAAGGTGGTCACGCTGCGATACTTCGCCGGGCTAAGCGTGGAAGAAACGGCAGCCGCGATGGACCTGTCACCCGCCACGGTTAAAAACGAGTGGGCGTTTGCCCGTGCCTGGCTTCACCGCGAGATGTCCGGAGCATCATGAGTGTCATTGCTCGCGCGGTCAGCCTGGATGAGGCTTTTATTGCCGCCACCCAGCGGCGGGAAGAATTTGGCGCCAGCGCCGTCACCGACAGCTGGCTCAGTGAGTTTTGCCAACACAACCCGCAAGTTTGCAGCGAGGTTAAAAGTCTCCTCCTACACCTTGATAAAGCAGGAAACGATGACGGCCGGCGCAGCGGATTTCTCAATCCAGCGGAACTGCACGGCTCGCGTGCCGAGCCGCTGCACCGCGACGCTGAGCTGGAAGAATGGGGTGGCGCCGCGGTTGGGCAACGCGTAGGTGACTTTGTCATCATCGGCCAACTCGGCGTGGGCGGCATGGGGGTCGTATACGTGGCCGAGCAGCAACGTCCGCGACGCACCGTCGCGCTGAAAGTGATCAAGCGGAGTGTTTCCACCCCCGCAATGATCACGCGCTTCGAACGCGAGGCCGAGTTGCTGGGTCGATTGAGCCACCGGGGAATCGCGGAGATTTACGCCGCCGGTATCGCCGAAGTGCGAACAGCAGATGGACAGCAACTTCGCGTCCCTTACATCGCGATGGAACAAATCCATGGGACGCAGATTCTCGAACATTGTCGGTTGCACCGGTGCAGCCTGCAGGAGATCGTCGCATTGGTCATCCAGGTGTGCGAAGCAATCGAGCACGCACACCGCAGAGGAGTGATTCATCGCGATCTTAAGCCTGCGAATTTGCTTGTAGCCCGCGACCTGTCAGCGTATTCGGTAAAAGTTTTGGATTTTGGTGTCGCCCGTGCAGTTGGTGGTCAACCGACAGAGGAAACACTCACGCGCCTTACCGGCCAGGGCCATCTCGTTGGCACTCCCGCATATATGAGCCCCGAGCAGATCGCCGGTCGTGCTGACGACGTGGGCCCTGCTGCGGACGTCTACGCCATCGCGGCGGTTCTTTTCCAGATGGTCACCGGCAGGCATGCAATTGATGTAACCGACTGCCCACTCCCGGAAATTGCCAGGCGCGTGGTCGAAAGCGTTCCGCCTCGGCTGGGGACAATCGATCGGAGACTCCGCGGAGACTTTGAAACAATCGTCGCGAAAGCACTTGAGAAAGACCCCCGGCGTCGCTACCCCTCAGCGGCAGCGCTCGGCGAGGATCTGCAGAACTATCTGGACGGAAACACGATCAATGCCAAGGCGGACGTCTGGTCCGACCCCTACATGAAAATTGTGATTCGTCATCGCATGGCGCTGATCATCGGCACTATCGCGGCAATAGGCTGCTTTGCCCTGGGATGGATATCGCATAACCTGTTTGACCGCTGATGAACCTTGAATTCAATGCTTCAACGTTGAGGCCTGATAGATCTTGTCGATAACGGTCGCCAGCGTAGCGTCAAACTCAGCGTCGCTCATCGATTGTTTTAACTCATCCAGGAGTGCGCGCGAAAAGCTTGCGATCACGTCGTGGTTCATCGCAAGACGCTTGCAGGCGTCCTCAAGCGCATAGCCGCCGGAAAGCGCAACAACCCTCGCCACCCGCTTGTGATGAATCAGCGGCGCATAATGATCGGGAACTTCGGGGAGTGTAAGTTTGAGCAACACCGGTTGTTCTGCGGTCAGCGCATCCAGCCCCTTGAGCAATTGCTCCAGAAGAATGTTTTCCGCCCCCGCCTTATCAGGGCTGTTAATCAGGACTTCGGGCTCGAGAATGGGAACAAGTCCATGCTTCAGAATTTGTCCGGCCACAGCAAACTGCTGATCGACGATCGCATGAATTCCCATCGGCGATGGAAGATTAATCACTGACCGCATCTTGGTACCAAAAATCCCCAGCCCCGTTGCCCGGTCCAGCAGCGCGTCCAGCGCAGGCATCGGCTTCATCAGGCGAACACCATCTTTCTCTGCTTCCAATCCCTTGTCCACCTTCAGGAATGGAACAATGTGGCGAACATCCCAAAGGTAGGCCGGGACAGGTTTTCCCTCGGCCAGACCGTCCATCGTGCCTTCAAAAAGAATAGCACCGATGATTTTGTCTCCTGTGAAAGACGGCGCGGTCATCACGCGCACTGCGCATTTCGTGCATGCGCTGAAACATTTCCGCATCGCCCCGGTAGGCGGTCTCCGGAATCCCATATTGCCGCAGTGCCCGGGCGTCGACCCTCCGCTCTGGTCGAGCGCCGCGAAAAAACCTTGCTTGGCAGAGATTTGGTTCATCATGATGGCTTGGTCTTTCATGACAGCTTCGCTCCTATGCAATAATCGCTTTTCACAAATCGGTACTTGTGCGGCAACCTGCTCGGCTTGTCCCGCCAGATGATGCCGCTGAATCTGCGAGTCGCCATGTCCATACTAGCTACCCCTGACAGATGTAGTGTAGCAAGCTACGAATTAGAGTGACAAACCGACAATGATTAATCAGTAACAAAGCAGACGCGACAGTCTCCAATATAAAAGTGAGGGCTGTCCACGCCGTGTGATGGCATGGTCCGGTCCTGTTCCGATATCAGGGTGCTGCGCTGGCGCAGCGATGGGCTTGTGACGGCTGATGTAAATTCAGTGCGATTTTTGCTACGATTCACCATTCGTCCCTGCCTGGGGGACTCGTTTTGTTTAACAGGCTTCGGCCTCAATTGAGATAGTGATGACAAAGACTGCCACCGCGAGTGGATTTGCCAACCTTGGATTAAACCCGAAGCTGCTGGATGCCCTAATCGAGTTGGGATACGAAGAACCCACCCCGATCCAGCGGGAAGCGATCCCCCTGTTACTGACCGGGCAGGATGTGATCGGTCAGGCCGCAACAGGGACGGGCAAGACAGCGGCGTTTGCTTTGCCGCTGCTGCATCGCATTGCAGAGTTGCCAAAGGATCGCCCGATGCCATCGGCTTTGATCCTTGTGCCGACGCGCGAGCTGGCGATGCAGGTGGCCGAGGCGATGCACAAATACAGCCAGAAATTAAAATTGACAGTCATCCCTATTTATGGAGGCCATTCCTTCGGACAGCAGCAGCGCATGCTGGACCGGGGGGTTGATGTGGTCGTCGCAACACCCGGGCGGGCGCTGGATCATATTCGACGAAAGACGATGGATCTCAGCGGCATATCAAACCTGACCCTCGACGAAGCCGACGAAATGCTCGACATGGGATTCGCCGATGATCTGGAGGCAATCCTCGTAGAGACACCCGCGGCGCGACAGACGGTGTTTTTCAGCGCGACCCTTCCTCCGCGTATCGCGGGAATGGTCAAGCGGCATCTGAAAACTCCACTGCGGATTCAAATCGCCGCCGAACCGATCGCAAAAGGAGCGGCGCCAAAGGTTCGACAGGTGGCATATATCGTCCCGCGGGGCAAAAAGCTCGAAGCGCTCAGCCGCGTTCTGGACATGGAAAATCCCGGATCGTCACTGATTTTTTGCCGGACTCGCACGGAGGTCGATCACCTGACCGATCGGCTGGGCGCGCAGGGATATCGAGCGCAGGCTTTGCACGGAGGCGTGACGCAGGACGTGCGCTCGCGCGTGATCAAGCAGCTTCGCGAAGGCAAGATCGACCTGGTCATCGCGACCGATGTAGCCGCGCGCGGATTGGACATCGACAACCTCGAATTGGTCGTGAACTACGACGCGCCGGCGACGCCGGATTCATACGTGCATCGCATCGGGCGCGTTGGGCGGGCAGGCCGGGAAGGAACCGCAATTACCCTCGCCGACCCGCGCGAATCGCGATTGCTGCAGCAGTTTGAAAGACAGACAAAGGGAAAGATTTTTATCGCGCAAGTGCCAACCGTTGCGGATCTGCGTGCCAGACGCCTGGAGTTGACGCGCGTGTCCCTGCACGAGGCGATCCTGGCGGGCGGGTTGGATCAGTATCGCGTGGCGGTCGAGTCGCTTGCACAGGAGCATAGTCTGATGGATGTCGCGCTGGCGGCGGTAAAATTAGCGCACCTGGCAACGGGCGGCGAGCAGGACGACGACTCAACGCCATCGCCGGTCGCTAAACCGAATATACTCCCCGCGGTGACGCCCAAGGAGCAGCCGCCGCTTGCCCCGGTTCTGCCTGTCAAGACCGCGCGAATTTACATCGGCGCAGGGCGCAGTTCGGGCATTCTTCCGCAAAATCTCATCGGGGCGATCACTGCTGAAGGAATCAAGGGAACGACGATCGGGTCGATCGAAATCAGCGACAAATATTCCGTGGTTGAACTGCCGGAGACACTCATCGAAGAAGCGCTTGGTGTGCTGAAAAACGGGACGCTGAAGGGGAAAAAATTCGTATCGCGCCGGTTTGTGGAAAAAAAGGTGGATTAATTCACGCGGTTACTGCGGCAATTTATTTGCAAGGTCGGATGCGAATCCGAGAGGATGCAACCTGCGGGTTTTTTCATCAAAGCGATAGAAAAAACGTTGCGGTTGGATGCCGGCGTAATATTGGAATATCCGCAAATTGTCCGGGCCGCGATCGTGTGCGCGGATGATCGGGGCATCGTCAGGCCAGGCAACATCGGGATTATAGACAGGTTCCTGATGGACATCGCCGGTCGGGTTGTAGGTGAACAGAACAACCGCCGGGCGATGCGATAGTCCCGCAAGTTGTGTGTTCACCGATTCAAGCAGATCCGCATGGAAAACGTCTTCTGGATTAGCCCGCGTCCAGTTGGGCAAAGCCGCAACGGCCAGGCCGGCGACAAATAGCGTTACCCCTACGGTCACCCGCGCCCCCGGCCAGGTAAAAGAAATCATTCGATTTCCCAGGATAATTCCAACGATCACGGCCGGTGCAGCAGGCAGCGCGTAGGTGGGCAGAAACAAAAAGTAAGGGCCATAGAGCAACACGAAAAGCGGGAAGATGCTGAGTATCACCCCCGCCGGCCCACGCCGATCCGCTGGCAATGTGGTTAAGCCCAGAAGGCACACTGCTAACAGCAGCACCAGCACGGGATACGGGGTCGGTGAGATCTGCGACAGCAGAAACTGCAGACGATGGGTCATCAGATCTGTGAAGACATTTTGTGGCCGGTGCTGTTCAATGAGCGGCCAATACTCCTGGCGGTAGAGCTTCTGCAACTGTGGCAAATCGGATTGGGGCCTTGAAAACGTCCGCGGCGGATGAAATCCGTATGAAGAGCCCGGGTATTCGTTATCCGCATAAAGCCCAAACGGAGTTCGCAGCCAGCTGTTCGTGATCCCACGGTTGAGCAGCAGCTGCAATAGCAGCAGCGGCAGCATGCCGATGGCGATCCAGCAGACAGCGGTGAAGGATCGCTTTACCCGGCATCGAACCAGCACCGCTATGCCAATGGGGATGGCAAAACACAATGCATCCACCGGACGGGTGATGGCGGCGAAGGCGAGGAAAAAACCGATGGCGATAGCCCAGTCATCGCCAAAGGTATCGCGCCAGCGCAACCATGCGACGATCGATAGCAAACCGAACATCAGGACCGGCATATGCGACAGTGTGAGCAGCGATTCCTGGCGATAAAGACCGTCGCTGAGAAGCAGCGCAACCGCCAGCCCGCCCGCGACGGCGTCAATGGTTTTACACACGATCCAACACAGCAGACCGGCCACCGCGCCCGAGACGGCCAGCGAGGTAACGAAAGGTTGCGCATGCAGCCAGGTGCCCGGTAAGTGAACCACCGCGGTGCCGGGGAAATAAATCGAAGCATACACCGGCGCGGTAAACAACTGGAAAGATTCGAAAAAAGGTGCCATGGGATGGGCGGGCATCCATAGACGGTGCCGCGCGAATTGATTCGCCTGGATCAGGAAGCTGAACTCATCGTGGATATAAGGAAAAAACTGGCGGTGCTCCATCCGCGCGGTGACGTAGAGATAGCCGATTGAAAAGATGGTAACCGCAACAGCGCCGAGAAGTTGTCCGCGGGATGAAGGGTTTGCCATCCGCTGCAACTGGCGATGGATCGGCCCGGAGAGTGGCGGAAACCATGCGACAAAAAAGATAATCAACGTGAATGCGAGCAGCCACCACGGACCCAGCGACCCGAAGGTAATAAGCGCGGAATTATACGGGCCGAATATCAACGGCCAGGCCGCAAATGAGACCAGGAGCAGAATCGATACCGACCATTTCAGCACAGGCCAATGAGATTACACGCAACCTCGCGGACGGGCGAATTATGAAATGAATCACCGGATACATTTATGTGAAGAACGAACTGACGCTTCTACTTCTTTACAACTCGAATACGTGCTCAGTGGCGATCGTTCTGCTTGTCCAACTATTTGAAGAGGGATAAAGTCAGGCCGCACCAAAGCAGCTGCTCACGCGCAAGCAACAGCTCAATTGCTTTATCGGCAATGCGACGACCTATGCCAGCCCAACAGCGTAAACTTCGCATGACACGACAACAGCAGCTGGCGTCTAAACCGCTGCACATGGTCGACGCTGACATGGTCGACGGAAAACTCACCGTCCAGATCCGCCAGCCCCGCTGGAGCACCTGGTTGCTGCGCCTGCCGAAGCATGCCACCAAAACGTTCGAGTTTGACATGCTCGGCCAGCTGGTCTGGAACCACTGCGACGGCAAAACTTCCGTGCAGCAAATCGCGCGTAAACTCGCCAGAACCTATAACATCTCCGAGCGCAAAGCGCAGGTGGCCACCGAAAAGTTCCTGACCCTGCTGGCGCGCAAGGGACTCGTGGGAACCTCAGTCAAAACTGCCGCCACCGGCAGTTAAATCCAGCGCATAATACCCCCGCTTGCGGGTCGGCGCGGGCGGTTCTAGGATGTTTTTAGCTCGCCCAACGGCTCATTGTTCCGCGCGTCGTCAGGTATGTGTCGAAAAGGTGTTTGATGAACCGAACCCAATCGGTCGGATTATTTCTCCTTCTGTTGACTTCCCCGGTCTGTGTTCACGCCGCCTCGTCTGTCGCGCCCGCCCTTCCACCCGCAACACAACCCGCCGCCGCTTCGCCCTCGCTGTTTGATCCTACTCGGCATATGCGCGTCTCTGAAGTAAGACCCGGCATGAAAGGGTATGGCTTGTCCGTTTTTCTCGGCACAAAAATCGAGCGATTTGATGTTCAGGTCATCTCTGTATTAAAAAATTTCAATCCTAAAACCGATGTCGTGCTCATCAAGTTCGGCGGCGACAATCTCGAGCATAACCTGGCCATTGCGGGCATGAGCGGATCGCCGATTTATTTGTACGACGATACCGGAAACGCCCGCATGATTGGCGCGTTCGCCTACGGCTGGCAATTGCAGAAAGACCCAATCGCAGGTGTCCAACCAATCGAATACATGCTGAAATTGCCTGATTCGCCGGCGGTTCCCTCGTCCCAGCCCAGCGATGGAGCAGCTGTTCAACTGCCGTTGAATCACCCGCAATCTTCAGCTGAATCTGTGGAACAGAAAGTGCGGCCACCCCGCTGGTATCTCTCAGACTGCGTGCTCTTGCCGGGCATGAAAACTGCCCCTCCAGGCTATCCCCTGGCAGAGTTTGGACGCACCATTCCCAATCCGCGCCTGCTCAACGTCACCGACGGTTCGAGGCTTACACCGCTGGCGACTCCGTTGATGGTCGGTGGTCTCTCGCCGTCAGTGCTGAACGAAATGGAGCCTCTGTTTCGCGCCTACGGATTCATGCCGGTGCAGGCCGGCGGCAGCGGTGGAACAGGCGAAAAAACCTCGACTCCCATCGAGCCGGGTTGCGTGCTCGGTGTCCCGTTGGTGGGTGGTGATGTTAACATGAGCACTGTGGGCACCTGCACGGAAGTGATCGGCACGCATGTGCTGGCGTTTGGTCATTCGTTTAATTCAGAAGGCCGAGTTTCCCTGCCGCTGGCGGGTGGGTCGATCCAGGGGATAGTGGCGAACCTGGCGTCGAGCTTTAAACTGGGATCGCTGGATGCCCCGGCGGGCACCCTGCAGAACGACCAGACCGTCGGAATTTCCGGCGAATTGGGCAGCGCCCCCGCCGCCGTTCCCGTGGATCTGCACATCAAATACACCGATGGCTCGGAAGATCAGTTCTATCATTTCACAACCGCATTGCACCCGAAGATGACCCCGCTGTTGATCTCAACCGCCATGACCTCCGCCATTACCGGCGCGAAGGAACTGCCGGAGAATCACACGATGGATTACGACCTGACGATGGAGTTCGACAATGGAAAACTTGTGCACCTGGTCAATACTGATGTGAATGCCGGAGCGGGTGATTTATTTTTCGAAGTCGGCACTCCGCTGATCGCCGCGGCGGAGAATCCGTTCGGTTCGGTGCTGGTGAAAAAGATCACGGGAACCATCGTCATTTCTCCGCAGGCCAGGTCCGGCACACTGCTCTATGCGAACGTGCCGCGCTCTGCCTATCGACCGGGTGAAACGGTTACCGCGTATGTTACCTATCGCGCATTTCGCGCGGGTGAAATGGTATTGCCGGTCAGCATGGTTTTGCCGCGCGATCTTCCTGATGGAACCTATCAGCTGACGATTTCCGATTGGCAGAAATACTTTGCCGATGAGCGCATCGCCGAACCCTTTAAATTTGCCGCCGAGACACTGGACCAGGTTTTTGACGTCGTTCGCGATGCCTCGGCTATCCGGCATGATGCATTGTATCTTCGGTTGCTCCGGCAACCGGATGGGATTGCCATCGGTCATACCGCGATGCCCAAACTTCCGTCCTCGCGCCGCCAGATCCTGGTTGGCGCCGATCGCAGCGACACGACGCAATACGTCAGTTCCGCATTAAAAATCATCCCAACCCCGCGCGTGATGAGCGGGTCGGCGGACTTTGAAATTACCATCGACAAAAACGCCGAACCGCAGAAGGCGAAGTGATGATGCATGCGCGTGCTGCTTCTCATCACCGATCTTCAACTCGGCGGCACACCGACCGTCGTGCGCGAACTTGCGGTCCGATTGCACAAAGCCGGAACCGAGATTGAAGTTGCCTGCCTGTCGCAATGGGGCCCCGTAGCCGATCAACTGAAAGCCGCCGGGGTTACCGTCACCGCGCTCGGCGCGCACGGCTCGGGCGATCTTCGGATCATTCGCAGACTCGTTCACCTGATCCGCGAGCGTCGCGTTACCACCGTTTTTAGTTTTCTCATTCACGCCAACACAATTGGCGCCATCGCCTCGCTGATCGCAGGCGAGGTGCGATGGATTCAGTCGATCCAGACCACCCAGCCTTTCCCGCGCTGGCACTGGTTCCTGCAGCGGCTGGTGCATCATGCTGCTGAACAGGTCGTGGTTCCCTCTGCTTCAGTCGCAAAGGCATCAAGCGACTGGGCGGGAATCGATTCGGAAAAAATAATCGTCATTCCCAATGCCATTGATCCGCTCGACTGGATCGAGGCGCAGTCGCACGTGCCGGCACATGATCCAAGGCCTTACCCTGTTGCCTTTCTGGGTCGACTCGACCCGATCAAAGATATTCCCACGCTGATTGCCGCGGCGGCAATCCTGTCGCCGCTGGTGTATCTGCATCTGTACGGCGAGGGCGCGGACCGAAAACGGATCGAAGCCGAAATTGCCAGAACGCACGCGCCGGTCACGCTGCATGGTGCCGTCGCATCTCCGCAGGAGGCGCTTTCGCGATCGGGCCTGCTTGTTTTGCCGAGCCTGGCGGAAGGATTTGGTCTGGTCTTGATCGAGGCGATGGCTGCGGGCGTTCCAGTGGTCGCCAGCGATGTGCCGGGTATTCGCGACGTCATCCGCAACGAAGTAACGGGCCTGCTGGTCCCACCACGCGATCCCGCCGCGCTGGCAAGTGCGATTGGCCGTGTCGTTCATGATGCGTCGCTGCGAGAACGACTGATCGCTCGAGCGCGCGAAGATGTGCGAGACCGATTTTCCTGGACTGCGGTGTTGAAGCTGTATCAACAGCTACTTGGCTCGCAAGCCACCAGCACCCGGCGGGCTGAAGAAAAAGCCAGCATGGCCCGAGGGGCGACATAAATGTGTTCTAATCCGCTTTGGACAGGCGCGAGGCTCAATTTTCAATGACGATCCGAACGGCGCACATAGTCAGTGATCTATTACAGGTCGTCCCCATCGTCGGAATCGCGATGTTTCTTATCTGGCGTCGGCTTACAAAGCGATAAGCACCGGGTCATCAATTTGGATGACCTAAAGTAGCAAGGTCGCCGATCAATTTGGCGGCAACTTAAACCGCGGATCGTCTGCGGTGGTCGTCCGCAGACCGCTGATGATGGCTTTCACCGGTAGCACCGCTGAAACGATCAGGCTGTCGCTGCTGGGCGAGCCGTCGACTCGCACCGCGACAATTTTCGAGTTGCTCAGCAGGCTGAAATTGGCGCGGGTGAATTTGTCATTCTGCACATTCAATCCCGCGGCGATGATAGAGGCTGTGACATTGCCGACCACGCGGATGGACGAAATGGTTCCCGGCCCGAATGTGTCGTCCTTCCCTCCGGGGCTGTTATCAATCCCCAGATTAGTTCCAGCCAGGATGTCGCCGGTG
Organism: uncultured Phycisphaerales bacterium; assembly: GCA_963792535.1. Classification (GTDB taxonomy): domain Bacteria; phylum Planctomycetota; class Phycisphaerae; order Tepidisphaerales; family Tepidisphaeraceae; genus CBDAQA01. Next base: position 326,723 of record CAWBWQ010000001.1, on the reverse strand, counting down.
AGATCCCCACGGATGGTAACCTGCCCCAGGTTCCCGGTCGTTGCCAGATTGCCGTCGAATACGCCTCGGTCGATAAAAGATGTAATGCTTGCAGCTTGAATCGATTGCGCGATACCGCTGTTGGCAAAGCTGTTGATCGCTAGCAAGCGAATCGGTGAAGTGGCGACGATGGAGCTGTCGTTCAGATCACCCAGCGACAAAGCCGCGGCAGTCGACCCGCCGATGGTCACCGTTGATGTGGTGAGATTCTGCAGGCGAAGCTGTCGAACCCCACCGGGCAGCGCGATATTGCCATTGACGTTCAGCAGCGGCGCGTTGATTGCGCCCACCGCGCCATCGGCGCTGATGCCAAACAAAGTAAAACTCTCGCTTGCCGAAATGCTGATGCTGGTCGCCGCGGTCGTTCCGGTCAGCTGCAGATCCGACCTTGATTAAGGTCCTGGGTGATGACCCCCTTACCGGGACCGGAGAGAGAAAAATGCACCGGCAGATCCCCGAAAGATTGCGTCAGTCGCACGTGAGGGCGCTCGTCCACCGTGCCGAATTCGGCCAGACCCTGAAACGCGCCGGGCGCGATGACCTGATGCGTGGGTAATGTCGGCAAGCTTAGTCCACTGACCGGCGTGAGCACGGCGACGAGCAGTTGGCCAGTATTATCTTCAAATGACGGAACGACAAAACTGCTACTGAAGTTCCTGCTCCTGCCCGTGGGGATGTTGACAGTCACATGATTAAATCCAGGTGTATTCAGCAGCACACCCTCGGAAGCTAAATCACCACTCGTGCCGAGCAAGACATCCCGCACAGAGGTCAGATACATCTGAACTTTCATCACCCCCCTTGCGACGGCACCGGCACTGTTGTTCAGCGTGACCGTTGCCGTTGCCCTGCCTCCGCCATCCAGCTCGTCATTCGTCAGGGGCGATTTTGTGATGTTTATCGACGCAATTACTTCCGTCGGATTGCTGGTCACAACGATCGTACTGGACGGTGGTGAATCGCCCGACGAATCAGAACTGACCAAGGTATAACTGCCGGGGAAATTGACTGCCAGGTCTGAAAAAGTCGCCACACCCGCGCTCGCGTTTCGCAGGAAGCCGCCAGATAAAACGCGACCGATGGGGCCTTCAAGGGCAGCCAGCCCGATGAATCCATTGAACTGTGTGTCCAGATTCCCCTGCGGTGTAATGGCCTGCACCACAACCGGGCTTAGCGCGACGTCGGTCACACCGGTTGCAGGAACCGACACAAACTTGAAAGTATCACGCACGTCGACAGTGATCTCATGGGAAGTTCCCGGTGCGTCCTGCACGTCGGACACCTGAAGCGTATAAACCCCCGCGGTATCCACGGTAATCCCGCTGAAGGTTGCCATTCCACCTACGGGAGTGACTGTCAGGGTTCCTGCAATCTTCGCGCCCGCCGGCCCGCTGGCGATGGACAATGTAAACGGGCCTGTTGAATTGGTTGCGGTTGTCTGATTCGCGTTGATTGCCGTCACCTGAATATCGTCCATGGCGGTATTGGCAGTTCCAAAAAACGGCGTTTGCTCGAAAGTCAGCGTCGCGCCCGTGGTTGCTGGCAGCGACCAGACACTACCCGCATTCTGAGAAGTGCCCTGAAGCGCGGTTCCGTACAAAATTCCATCGGACAGAACCGGTGTGGAAAACGGCAGCGTGCCGGTCGTTGGATCAAATGATGCAAGCGTTGTGGGTGTGCCCGCCGCGGGAAACATGCCGAAAAGCGTTCCCAGGTTGCTGGTTCCACCCTCGGCGGTCGTACCGTAAAGAATTCCATTAGAGAACGACAACCCCCCCGCGGGAATCGCGCCGTGGGTGTTGTCAAAGTTGAACAACACGCTGGGCGTTCCCCCGGTGATGGGCACTTTGAACAAAGTTCCCTTCCCCAGCGATCCACCTGCGGTTGCGGTTCCGTACAACGTGTTATTCAGCAACACCAGCGGTCCTTCGGAAACCTGCCCGACGGTCGGGCTCATATCCGCAAGCACCGTGGGGCTTCCGCCGGTGATGGGGACTGAATAGATCGTGCCGGCGTTGAAGCCTCCACCAAGCCGGGTGTTTCCGTACAGGATTCCATCCGCAAGCGTGAGCGGACCGTCGGGGTTTTTACCGTCGGTAATGCTGAAGCTCGCGAGAACGCTTACCGTTCCACCGGTGATCGGAAGGGAAAAGACCTCGCCCACGTTGTTCGCGCCGCCGGAAAAGGTCGTGCCGTAGAGAATATTGTTCGACACGATCAACCCCGCTTCGGGATCAGCGCCGTTGGCACCGTTGAACGTTGCAATAACCGTGGGCGTTCCCCCCGCGATCGGCAGCGAGAAAACAACGCCGTCGTTGCTCGCCCCACCGGCACTGGTTACCCCATACAGCGTGTCATTTACCAGCAGCAGGTCACCCGTTGGACCGCTGCCGTTGGTTCCGCTGAAACCGGCAATCAAATCCGGGTTTCCGCCGGTGATGGGCAATGAATAGATTTCACCTTCCGCATTGTTGTCGCCTCCAATCGGTGAGCTGCCGTACAGCATATTGCCCGATGCGATCACACCCGATTGCGAAAACCCGTCTGTGGTGCCATCAAAAGCGGTGAGCACATTAACGGTGGAAAAACACATCCGCTTTTCCAGCACGTCAGCAATCGCACGGCTGATCGCGGTCGTCGCAGCACAGGAATGACACCGCCGATTAAAACGGACTCCGGTTGTCCTGCGCAGAATTTCCATGATCGCTTCTCCCTGACTTGCAAGCTTGAACATGCGAACGCCGAACGACCCCTGTCTGAGCGGGCGCACTATACCTTCCAGCAAGGCGTTTTGCATCGAGAAATCCCCTTGCAGCAGGCCAGGGACCAAATGACTAATGACTCAACCTCGGCCGTTTTGTACCAGCAATAGAGCTTGAGCGAATGCCGCCATCCGTGGCCTCCGGTCGAATAACAGGTGTCGTTGAACAGCACCCATTATCGTAGGAGGCCATGGCTGGGGCGAGTGTTTGCACAATGGAATGCAACGCACGCTGCGGCGCAGGATTTAGAACTAAGTTCGTGGCATTCAGATCCGTCCCCGGTTCGCTCGGTTCACTTAGTGAGGGGAATCGATTCCTTTGCTAACCGTGAGGCCTTTTTTCGGTAATACTCCGCACTGTCTTCCGTTCCGAAGGGTTGGCTGTCTATGTCCTCACCTATCGATTTGAACTGTTCATCGGCGATCGCCCAATGACCGGTTTCGCATGCATACCAGGCGTAATGGGATCGCAGAGACGAATCGTGGGGGATGACTAGAAACTCACCATCATAGGCTTGTTGAATCCGCGCCCAAGTTGGCGGCGATCCCAGATAAGTGGCCGCTTCCTCGACCGACATTTTCTTGGCCAGTCCCTGCACAGCTGTAACTGCCAGCAAGGGGGTGCGATCGATCCAGGCTCGGGTCTGCAGACATTCATCGGCAAATTCCAGCACGGCTGAGTCGTCGCCGGTTACGATCAAATAGTTCAGCATCAATTCGCGCGCCTGAAAATCATCGGGGTTAATCGCCAGTACGGCATCATAACAGCTTCGGAATTCAGTTGGATCGCGAAGCGGATTCACGCAGGCCATCTTAAGCTGGGCTGCCTGAATGGACTTCGGATCGGCTTTTACTGCGGCGCTGGCCAGCTGGTACGCGCTGCGATGCTGCTCTTGATTGCGGGGGCTTTGGTTCCATCCGTGTGCGAGGCGCAAATCGCAGGTAACTCGAAACAGGGACGGCTCGATTGATCCAGGTTCAGCCAGGCTCAACGCGTCGGCGATGTTCCGGGCACTCTCTTCCGTGGCCGCTTGAGCGACCTGATACAGGTCAAAAATGCTGTTGGCTAAAGATAACGTGGCATCTTCCGCCGGTTGATGATCAGTTCGGATCTTTGGCAACAGGTTCACGGCTGCCTGAAGATCGCTCAAATATCGTTCCCGCTCTTTGCCGTCGTCTAGGATGTTTATGTGCAGTGACCACGCGCGGGCCCTGTTCGTCAGGGCGACGATCTTGAATCGCGCGGTGTAATCCCGCTTGAGCAGTGCGGTGGTCGAGTTGTTTATCTCGTCATAAAGATCCTGTTGCTTTCCCGCGGCCGTCTGGCGATCGAGTGCCAAAAACAAGCGAACCAGTGGATCATCGCAGCCAGCGTCAACGCTACGCTGCAGCGCCTGTATGGTCCGCATCACGCCTTGCCGGCCGATGCCGTGCGAAGATGCCAATGCCACCTGCATGACAAGGCCGTCATCGGCAGCGCGATCCCACTTTGGATTGTGACTGCCGACGCGGGCATACTCTGCAAGAACGAAATCTCGATAGCTCGCGAGCATGCCTTCGCGTCGGGCTTCACGATCGGCACTCTTGGCGCGGCGGCGCAAATAGCCAATCAGGCTTGATAGTTTTGTCTCTACTTCCGGTGAAAGGTTCCGGTCCCGCAGTGCTGCCTCGATCATCGGCAGATAACTGCTGGGCAACGCCACCACCTCCTTGGTCGCTTGGTCTCGGACCTGCCAGTCGTCTTGGTCTAATCGCTTGAGCAGGTCCGCGAATCGTGCCTGCATTGCCGGGTCGGAGTCCGAGGCCGCGCATGTGAGAAAAACGCAGAGTAGCACAATCGCTAGAACTAATGCGGGAGATTTCATAGCATACTCAGGTTAGCACACAGCGTGAGCGATGAGAACAAATCGGGGCATCGAGGAATCAATGAAATGCTGGACCACAATGTCGGGATTCGGGATCAGCTTGTTCATTTTGCTGGTGGTGCTTGTCGCCACGCCCAATGTTGCGCGCAGGGGTTGACCAGGGCGGTTCGGGTGCAAACACTGGGTGCTGAACTGCAAATCGCGGAGCTAATCGGGTACCAGGACGCCGTGACTTGCATCGCCATGTCGGCTGACGCACGCATCGCGATCTCCGGCAGTACCGATGGCCTTGCGTGTGTGTGGGACGTTCCAGCGAATAAATATCTCCGGACGCTCCACGGCCACACCAAGTCACTAAGCCGGGTCGCCATTACTCCAGATGGTAAACGTGCCGTCACTGCCGGCATGGACGGGCACCTTTGCGTGTGGAACGTCAACACCGGCGAGATGCTTTCCAAGGTAGACTTCAACGCCATACTTTATTCCGCGGCGATCTCCGACGATGGCAAGATCGCTGCCGGTGGAGCTCATGATGGTGACGTCAAGTTTGTCGCTGTGGACAAGGACGAAGTATTTGGCGTCCTGAAGCATTCGCAGCGAATCTGGGCGTTAGCGCTCAACGCGGACGGATCGCGAGCAGCCGTCGGCCGTTGCACCTATTCGGATACACCGCCATCAAGTCCACAGGGGTCGGTTTCTATCTATGATACAGCCACGCGCACCAGCGAAGCAGAAATCAACTGGATTCACAATTGCTCGATGCTCAAGTTCATCGATCATGGCAGGCAACTTCAATGGTTCAGCGCCCCCGAAAACTACGGCACGCTCGACGCAGCAACCTTTCAACCGGTCGTCAAGAGGTATTTCCTGGACGCGAACTTGGATTTCGGCGTCGATCTGCCGGCGGATAGCTCGTTCGTTCTACTGGCGTATTCCCCAGGAAGTATTGATCTGGCACGGCCAACGGATACCCAACAGCAGTACCGTCACCTGCCTGGAAATGCGGGAGCTAATCGCTGCGTCGCTGTTTCTCCAGACGGGCGAATCGTACTCGTCGGTGGTTGGGGCCGCACCACAGGGACCGAGGATGGCTTTCCGGCCCGGCACGCCGGTGCCGTCGCTGTTCTGGATTTAAATCACAAGTCGCAATCCCTGGTGCGTTTCGGCAGCAAAGCAGAGGGTGACACATCCCTCACAATGAGCCGCGACGGTAAAATGTATGCTGTCTCAGGCGGGCGTGGAATCCGCCTGTATGATGTTAAACAAAGTAAGTACCTCCCCACTGATTTATTGGGCAGCTTATGCCTCTTCACCAGCGACGATCAGCAGCTTATCTCGTTTACCGGGGGACAACTCAAAATATCCACAATTGGTGCTTCGAGAGTGACTACTCTCTGGGGCACTTATGATTACCGCATTTGCGCGGCGCTCAGCAGTGACGACCACTGGCTGATCGCGGGCAATCGGCTATCTGACGACGCCAGCCGCAAAATCGCGCCGGGAACGATCGCCAAAGATTTGCAGGTGTACGATCTGAAAAAGAACCAACGGGCTGCCGACCTTGCGACTGGTTTGACTCCGTTATCGGCGATAAGCATCTCGCCTGATGGCAAATGGGTGGCCGCCACCCTGTCGGGAAATCCCTATCAACCGGAATTGGAGCAGTCAATCCAGGTTTGGGATATCAAGCAAGCCCGCGAGTTGCTTCATATAAAGGTAAACGGAGTTTATTCAGCGCCCCAGCTGTCTACCCAGGGCATTCTCGCCGCCGCGCGAGGCCGGGCGATCTATCGTTGGGAGGTCAAAACGGGGCATCCGCTCCCGCCGCTGCATATGGACCTGGATGTTCACGACCTCTGTTTCAACAGTGATGGAAGCAGGCTGCTTATTTCACTTTTGGGCGGGGACATCGAATATGTGAATCAAGATACCGGCCAACCAGTGGCGGCCTACAAGATCGCCGAGGCTGACAGGGTGGATGTGAAGTTCCTAACGGGAGGATCTGCCGTTGCGATTGCTTTTCGACTCGATGGAACGGCAAGCGTATTCCCGCTGGCCTTGCCTAAATGAGAGTGCCGCCCTGATCTCCTAAAGCTGAAAAGGTCGCAGCTGTTTACCGCCCTATACAAATTTTGCCCGGCTCGCGTTTGTCGCTGAAGTGGCAGTGTGCCGCGGTCACGGATGGCCGAGAGCTGAACCATATCAGCGTTTCGAGCAAGAGGGGCAGTTCGTCCGCTCGCAAATCAGCATCAGCAGCGTGAATCGGACACTTTTACCGACGGAACTGACAAAACCAAAGGATCTTCAGACACGACAGGGCTTGGCTTTTATCGTTTTTGCGCGAGGCAGCCGTATGCTCGCATGCCACCGCCTGGCCAAATGGATTTCAACGATGCGGCGATCCGGACATAGATAATCTCATGAAGAACTTCGTCCGACGTTGCTTTGAAACTTCTTGTATGAATTCAAACCTGCTGGTGACATTCGCACTGTTCGCTGCGATCTTTTATAGCACCTCATTAGTCGCTGCTCAGGATCAGATCGCGCAGCCGATTTCCGAAAACTGCGCCCAGCTTCCTTTCGATTCCTTCCCGCCCAACCAACTGCTGCGTCAACAGAATTCAGACGGAACTGCCGTGAGTCTGCTCCAATCGGGCAGAAACGGCACCTGGGCCAAGTTCTTCATCCAGGTGGATCAACCAGGAACTTATCGCGTGGATGTTGCTCTACGCAAAGGATCGGACAAAGGCATTTTTCAACTGGCGGCGAACAATGATCCTGTGGGTGACCCCGTGGATTGCTACGGGTCCGGCGCCGAATCTTCCGCGACGATTTCCATCGGCGACGTAACCCTGCTCAAGTCAGGAAACTACTCGTTCCGCTTTCAGGTGACGGGAAAGAATGCTTCATCCAGCGGCTCCGCCCTGGCCCTGGAACGCATCACCCTGACGCCGGTTACCGGCTTCACTCTGCTCTCTCCGAACGGCTCATGCTCGAGCGACGGGAATGTACTTCTGCGCTGGAAACCGTGGCCGCAAGCGAGCAAGTATCAAGTCGAGGTGGACGGCTCTGTTGTGAACACGGTTGACGCTTCGGCAACGACCTCGCAGACCTCGGGTCTTGCGGCTGGACCTCACCGCTGGCGCGTCATCGCCGCGGGAACGGACGGTAAGCTGCAACCTTCGAACTTTTTCTCTTTTGTGGTGGGATCTCCTCCTCCCTATCCGTGCAGGGAGTTTTCTGATGATTTCTCCTCCCCGCATCCGGACGACTGGGTGCTGCAATCGATGAAGTTTTCCCAGGGTGGAGGCCATCCCCGTCTCGAGGCGACCGCACCCGCTTCAGGCGTGCAGAAAACGGTTCATCTCGAGAAAACCGAGGCAGAGGTGTCCGCAAGCATTACACCGGGTGGCGCTGACTCGGCGGTTGGAGTCGGATTTCAGGCCGATGACGGGATACAGCTCTACGCAGCAGTGGATCTCACCCGCAATCAACTTCGCATCGAACGTAAACTCCAAGGACCGCAACGCTATTCCATCTTCGATGTCACGCCAAAAGCTTATCAGGTCAAAGGCTGGAACGAACGCACGGAGGGCGATGCCATTATCTGGGAGATTGCCTCCCTGCCGATCACCCTCAAGCCGGGAACAGCGTGCGAACTCAAGCTGGCTTATTCGCGCCGGTCCGGCTGTGTGATGGCGACCATGATTCCCTCTGATGGCACGAAGACCATAACACTTCGGGACCTCACAGATATCCGCACACCGGATCAACCAGTGCTGCTTTGCATCTCAGGTCAGGCCAGTTTCCGAGCGGTCTCCCTTCGTCTTCTCAATAAGCTTGTTTATAAATGGGATCCGGACAGCACACGCATTGTTCTTCGCCCCGGAGATCCGGGCTCTTGGGATGCCAAAGGCGCGTTCAATCCTGCTGTGGTCGAGCGGAACGGCACATGGCACATGGTCTACCGGGGGAACTCAAGCCCGGCTCCGCCGAATGGTCCGCCAAGTAGTGAAATCGGTCTGGCCACGAGTACGGACGGGGTTCATTGGACCAAAAGCCCGGCAAACCCCATTGTTCGAAAAGACGCGTCAAAAGGCTCAGTTGAAGACCCCGATCTGCTCTGGCCGAAGGGGAGTAACGAAGTTTATCTGGAATATAACTATCATGGAGAGAAGATGAGCTCGAGCTCAGATTTCATCCACTGGAGCGAGCCATGGCTTCTCAACACGGGAAAAACTCCTGGGAAAATGGGTGGCTTTATCGATACTCAGAATGAGCCAGCGATCCCCGCGATCCAGTTTGGAGGCGCGCCCTATCGCTACATCACCATGATCGAGGAAGGGAGCATCGATCTTTCCACCGATCTGCATCAATGGATCAAGGCGGGTGCGGCCAATTTGCGCGGAACTCCCGAGGCCTGGTGTAGTGATCACGAATGCTCGGGCGATATTTTCGTCGACCATGACGGCAATATCCGTTACGAATCCCAGATCGGCGTTAAACCGGCAACCGGTCACGGTGGCGGTGTCGTAGGCAACCGACTTTGCACCCTGGGCGAGGGGGTTTTGAATGCTGCGAATCCGACGAAGGTGCTCTGGAAAAGCGACCTGCCCTGGTTGACCGACTGGTACGGCGAATGCGCCCACAGGCGCGCCTGAAGATTTCACCGCGACGAACGGTTCGGTTTTTCCCGGTCAAACTATTGTAAAAGACGGCTGGCTCTGGCACTTCAGTGGCGGCAACAACCACTGCACAATACTGAGCAAATGCTGGTATGGTCCCCTCTTGGAATGTCGTAATCTCCAGACGGTTGTCGATGCCTCAGGCCAGTGTTCCGTCAGAGTGACGGTTCGCAATATCGGAAGCCTTGCTGGAGCGGCAAGCGTGTCACTTCTGGTCGATGGAAAGTCGGTTGCTCAGGAGCAGCCCAGCCTGGAACGCGACGCAGAGACAACACTTCATTGGACGGTGCCGATTCCAACCGGGATCCACACCCTTTCGATCGCTGACTTGTCGTTTACGGAAAAGCGCTAGCCCTCAACGCATTGTGATTGCTACCGTATGAGTTAATACAAAGGGTATGAAGATGCCAACGGTTCTGAATGTCTCTCGGGGTTTTTTCCTTCTGGGAAATCTAGTTCTATCTTGCGCGGTGGTTCTGGCTAAGGATCCGGCAGACTACGTCAATCCCTTGATTGGTACTTCCAGCATGAATCCGACGAAGGAGGAAAGAGCGCGCCTTCCCGCAATGGACCCGAACTTTGATGGGTTTCACGGCAAGCTTTTTCCCGGTGCCTGTACGCCCGCGGGTATGGTCCAGCTAAGCCCGGACACCATCACCGGCGGGGATAACGGGGCTGGCTATTGTTATCCGCACTCCACCATTCAAGGTTTCAGTTTTCAACATTTGAGTGGCGTGGGAGCGAACGGTGACCTGGGAAACTTCATGGTGATGCCTACAACAGGTCCACTCCAAACCTGGTATGGTGAAACCGACAAACCTGGCACCGGGTATCTCTCCTCCTATGCAAAGAATACCGAAGTCGCCGAGGCGGGTTACTATGCAGTGACCCTGGCCGACTACAAAGTGAGAGCGGAGATGACGGCGTCCCCGCGCAGCGGCATTCTTCGCTTTACGTTTTCCAAGGATCCTGCAGCCAGAATTCAGATCGATCTGGCCCGGCGCATCGGGGGCACCTCCCTTCACCAAACCGTAAAGGTCGTTAACGACCATACCATCGAAGGACAAATCGATTGCACGCATCAGGGTGGCGGCTTTATGGGCGGCAAGGTGGCTTACACGCTCTATTACCACGCGGAATTCAGCCGACCGCTGAACAGTTTCGGAGTTTGGAGCGCTACTTTGCCGGCTAACTACAGGGCGGCCAGCACGGCAAAACCGGAGTTGGTGAAAGCCTGCCAGGCTGCCGAAAAGCTTCCCGGTTGCCGGGAAAAGGAAGGCCAACACCTGGGCTTTTACGCCGAATTTCCGACCCAGGACAAAGATGTGATTCTGCTCAAAGCTGGCATTTCTTATGTCAGTATCGACAACGCCCGCGCCAACCTGGCCGCGGAAATACCAACCTGGGATTTTGACGCCACCCGGCGGCAGGCGCACGACCTGTGGGTCCATGCCCTAAGCCGCGTATCGGTGGATGGAGGTACGGAGGACCAAAAAACAATTTTCTATACCTCGATGTACCACGCGCTGGTCGATCCGCGAATCTACTCTGATGTCAACGGCGACTATCCCGGCGCCGATGGGAAGGTTCATCAAGCCAAGGGCTTTATTAAACGCACGGTCTTCAGCGGCTGGGATATCTACCGCAGCCAGTTTCCCCTGTTGACGATCATTGCTCCCGACATCATCAACGATCATATCAACAGCGTCGTCGATCTTGCCGAGCAAAACGGTAGCCACTATTTCGATCGCTGGGAATTGTTCAATTCCTACACCGGATGCATGTGCGGCAGCCCGGAAGTGATTGTTATCAATGATGCCTATCAAAAAGGCATCCGTAATTTTGACCTGGCTAAAGCCTACGAATATTCAGTCAATACCTGCGATAAAAACGGCAATGAATCGGGTAAGTATGGAGTGTCGGTTCCATTGGAAAACGATTTTGCAGCCTGGAACATGTCCCAATTGGCCGGTTCCCTTGGTAAAGCCGATGCTGCTAAAAAGTACTTGGATCAGGCGCAGGAATACCACGCCATGTTCAATCCCGATGCGCCATGGACATATGACAAATCCGGCCACACGAATCATCCCGATTGGAAAGGTTGGTTTTGCAACAGGAACAAGAACGGAAACTGGGTGCCATGGGAGGGGCTGACTTCCGGCAACGGCGGAATGGAATCGACTATTTTCCAGAACGGCTGGTTTGTCCCTCACGATATTCCCGGTCTGATTCAACTTCTCGGGGGCAAGGATCTCTTTGTCGCCAAGCTGAGCGATTTCTTTGACCGCACACCCAAGCTCAACAAATGGAATTCGTACGACAACCAGCCGAATGAACCAAGCCATCTCATTCCGTTTCTTTTCAATCGCGCCGGCGCGCCGTGGCTGACGCAAAAATGGGTCCGTCGCCTGTGCACGGAGGCTTACGGTGCCAGCCCGAACGGACTTTGTGGCGATGATGACGAAGGGCAGGTCTCCGCCTGGTATGTCCTGGGCGCAAGCGGCCTGGCGCAGGCGTGCCCGGGTGATCCCCGCTATGAGATCTTTACTCCCTTGTTCGATAAGGTCACGTTGAATCTCAATGCCAAATACTCCAAGGGACAGGCGTTCGTCATCACCGCCACGAACAATTCCGCGGAGAATGTTTACATTCAATCGGCAACGCTCAACGGCCAACCGCTGAATCGCTGCTGGTTGAGCTATTCCGAAATAACAGCCGGGGGAACTCTCGACCTGGTCCTTGGCCCGCAACCGAATAAGAACTGGGGACTGCAATAACACCCTGCTGCCTTTATCCGTTGGTCTTTATCGTTTTGTCTGGCGCTTCCACCCCCTTATTTAAAAACTATATAATGCGAAGAATGCTCGCTCAACTTAATCCTCGATTGATGCTCATTGCCGTTTTGGCGATGCTGTTAATAAATCTTCCGTCGTTGGAGGCCAAGGATGCGGTCGATTACATCGACCCATTCATCGGCACCGGACATCAAGGAAAAGATTTTCCTGGTGCGACAATCCCGTTCAGCATGGTAAAACTGAGCCCCGATACCGGTCACGGCGGGCTCTATTACTATTCAGACTCTACGATTCAGGGTTTTAGCTTTACCCACCTTGGTGGAGCGGACGGAGCCGAATTAGGCAATGTTTTAGTCTCGGCCACAACGGGCCCTTTGCATACGTATTGGAACACAGTCGACAAGGTTCACGGATATTCTTCGAGTTTCGCGAAATCCACCGAACATGCCTCGGCCGGTTACTATGCTGTGACCCTGGCCGACTATCAGGTTCGTGCCGAAGCGACCGCAGCGGCACACAGCGGTATGCTGCGCTTTACGTTTCCCGAGAATGAACAGTCCCGCATACAAATTGACCTTTCGCACCGCAATGGAGGTTCCTCTTTCCATCAAAGTGTGAAAGTCGTGAACGATCACACCATCGAAGGCGAGATTCAATTCAAGGAGGGTTGGGGAGGCTGGACTTTTGGCGGCGGGTGTCACTACAACGTCTTCTACCATATGGAATTTAGTAAGCCGTTCATTAAGTCAGGCGTCTGGAGTGCGACTCTGCCTCCCGAATGGCAGGCGCCGTCCTTCAAGATGGGCAAGACAGTTGGCATTAATACTCCCAGTTTCGCGGAGGCCTGTAAAAACGCACAGGTCACCCCCGATTGTAAAGAAATGGAAGGCCAACATATTGGCTTTTATAGTGAGTTTCCCACTAAAGCGGGTGATTCGGTAGAAGTTAAAGCCGGTATATCCTTCGTTAGTTTGGCGGGTGCCCGGGCGAATCTTACGGCTGAAATTCCCGACTGGGATTTTGATAAGCTGCATCAAAAGGCGCGGGACGCCTGGTCGCAGGAAATTGGCCGTTTGGCTGTAGAAGGCGGCAGCGAGGACGACAAAACGATCTACTACAGCTGCGCTTTATCGCGCTTTACAGTTCCCGCAGACCTTTGGAGATGTAGACGGCAACTATACCGGCGGTGACGGACAGGTTCACCGCGCGAACGGTTTTACCAACCGGACGATTTTCAGCGGGTGGGATGTTTACCGCAGCGAGTACCCTTTGCTCACCTTGATCGATCCGACGGTGGTGAATGATCAGATCAACAGCATGATATCTCTCGCTAAGGCCAATGGCACCAATCTTTATAACCGGTGGGAAATCATGGGCTGCTACACCCAGTGCATGATTGGCAATCCCGAGATCATCGTTGTTAACGATGCCTGCCAGAAAGGGATTCGAAACTTTGATTTGCCAGAGGCATATAAAATCGCTGTAAATAGCACGGTGAAGTACGGTACGTCGAAACAGGGATATACTCCGGGAAACATTTCCGAAACGATGGAATATTCGCTTTGTGACTGGAACATGGCGCAGCTCGCAAATGCAGTCGGAAACAAAGACGATGCTGCAAAATATCTACAGCTCTCGACTAACTATAAGCAACTGTTCGATCCACAACAGGCCTGGACCTACGACCGCGCCGGCCTCGATTCCCACCCAGACTGGAAAGGCTGGTTCCGCGCTCGCAATGGCAAGGGCGACTTCGTGCCGTGGACGGGACTGCTCGAAGAAGGGACCACCCGCGAAGCAACCGTCTATCAGGCAGGCTGGACCGCGTACCATGATATTCCGGGGATGATCGAGTTAAACGGGGGCAAAGAACTCTTCACAGCGAAGCTGGATGATTTTTTTAGCAGAGCCCCCGACTTTACCACCTGGAGTCCCTATAGCGGCACTAAAAACCCCTACCACAAGAAGGGGCAGGAGCCCTGGTGGAATTGCTATAATAATCCCGTTAACGAACCCACGGAACTCATTCCCTTTTTATTCAACTGGTCGGGCGCTCCCTGGCTGACACAAAAATGGGTACTCCAATCGGAAAAGGTTTTTTTAACCGGACCCGAAGGCATGCCCGGAGACGATGATACGGGGCAAATGTCGGCATGGTATGCCCTTTGTGCCATAGGCATGCATCAGTCGTGTCCAGGGAATCCACGGTTCGAGATTTTTACGCCCGTCTTTGACAAAGCAACCTTAAAGCTCGATCCCACCTATACCAAAGGAGGAAGCTTTACGATTACGGCTAAACATAATTCTCCCAAAGATATCTATATCCAGTCGGCTTCGCTCAATGGTCAACCCCTTGATCGCTGCTGGTTGAGCTATTCCGAAATAACAGCCGGGGGAACTCTCGACCTCGTCCTCGGACCGCAGCCTAATAAGAACTGGGGCTTGAAATAAGCCCAGCCAACCTCTTTTGAGTTGAACCATGATATCTCATAAAAATTACTTGAAACGTGCTAACCTGGTGATGCTGACCTTCCTGGCATCTGTCGGTCTCTCTCTTTCGACACTCCAAGCCAAAGACGCGATTGACTATATTGATCCGTTCATTGGCACCGGCCACATGGGCAAGGATTTCCCCGGCGCTACCGTTCCGTTCAGCATGGTGAAGCTCAGCCCTGATAACGGCGGGAACATCAGCTATCGCTACGGCGGTAAGTTTATTCAGGGCTTTAGCTTCACCCACCTGGGCGGCGCGGACGGCGGCGAGCTTGGCAATGTTCTGGTGACTCCTACAACCGGCCCGCTGAATACCTTCTGGGGCGGAGGTAAACCCGGCGAGCGCTACGGTTCGAATTATTCCAAGTCTACCGAGCAGGCGACTGCAGGCTATTACGCTGTCACATTGGACGAGTACCAGGCGCGCGCGGAAATGACCGTCGCTCCGCACAGCGGCATCCTGCGCTTCACGTTTCCGGAGAACCAGCAGTCACGCATCCAGATAGACCTCTCCCACCGCAACGGCGGGACGTCGTTCCACCAGACCTGCAAAGTGGTAGATGATCACACAATCGAAGGCCAGATCGACTACACGCCGGCCGGCGGAGGGTGGCACTGTACTTACACAGCCTATTACCACTTGGAATTCAGCAAGCCGTTCGTCAAGTCAGGCATGTGAGATGCCGCGCTGTCGCCGGAGTGGACAACGCCCGGTTTCAAGATGAGCCGGGCCATCAACAACAGCAGTGCTTCCTTTGTGGCAGCTTGCAAGGCCGCGAAGGTAACGCCGAGCGCCAAGGACATGGAAGGCGCTCACCTCGGATTTTACACGGAGTTTCCCACCAAGGCCGGCGATACCGTCCTGGTCAAATCCGGCATCTCCTTCGTCAGTATCGCCGGAGCCCGGGCCAATCTCTCCGCTGAGATTTCCGATTGGGACTTCGATAAAATCCATCAGCAGGCGCGCGACGCCTGGTCCAGGGAGATCGGCCGCCTCGCGGTAGAGGGCGGCACGGAGGACAATAAAACGATCTATTATAGCGCCCTCTATCGCGCTCTGCAGTTTCCGCAAATCGACCAGGACTTGGATGGGAATTATCCCGGAGGAGACTTCAAGCCCCACCATGCGGACGGGTTTACGAACCGGACCATCTTCAGCGGTTGGGACGTGTACCGCAGCGAGTTTCCGCTCTTGACTTTGCTCGATCCCACCGTGGTCAATGATCAAATCAACAGCATGCTGAGTCTCGCCGAAACCAACGGCACCCACTACTACGACCGATGGGAAATCATGGGCCACTATAGCGGTGTCATGATCGGTAACCCGGAGGTCGCCGTCATTAACGACGCCTACCAGAAAGGCATTCGCGGCTACGATATCGCCAAAGCTTACGAAGACTCGGTCAACACGGTGCAAGCATTCGGCTACGCGCCCACCGGCTACAATCCGGGCAACATCTCCGAAACCACAGAGTACGGGCTGGATGACTGGAACCTGGCGCAGCTCGCCACGGCGCTGGGAAAGAAGGATGACGCCGCCAAGTACCAGCAGCAGTCCACCTCCTATAAGCTGATCTTTGATCCCAACGCGCCATGGACCTACGACAAGGCAGGCACCGACGCCAAGCCCGAGTGGAAAGGCTGGTTCCGTGCCAAAGACGCCAAAGGCGACTTCGTGAAGTGGACCGGCCTGCTCGAAGAGGGAACAACACGCGAGGCTACGGTCTACCAGGCCGGCTGGACCGTCTATTACGATGTGCCCGCCATGATTCAGCTCGACGGCGGCAAGGATCTTTTCATTGCAAAGCTGCGCGACTTCTTCGAGCGCACGCCGGACTTCAGCACGTGGAGCCCCTACAGCGGCATTCCGCACCCGTACCACGCAAGGGGTCAGGAGCCGTGGTGGAACCCTTATAACAATCCGGTTAACGAACCAACCGAGCTGATCTCCCTTCTGTTCAATCGCGCCGTGCGCACCGTGGCTGACGCAGAAATGGGTGCGCGAATCGATGAAGGTCTACCTCCCCGGCCCCGAAGGCATGCCCGGCGACGACGATTGCGGCCAGATGTCCGCCTGGTACGCCTTGGCCGCCATTGGCCTGCACCAGATCTGCGCAGGCGATCCCCGCTTTGAAGTCTTCACCCCGCTTTTCGATAAGGTCACACTCAAACTCGACCCGAAATATACCAAGGGCGGCACCTTCACGATCACGACGAAGAACCAATCGCCCGAGAATATCTATATCCAGTCCGCCACCTTCAACGGCAAGCCGTTCAACCGCTGCTGGCTGAATTATTCCGAAATCGCAGCCGGCGGAACTCTGGACCTGGTGCTGGGCCCGCAGCCGAATAAGACATGGGGCGTGGAAGACCAGTGCCGGCCCACTGACGGCTCGGTGATCGATCGAAGTACTTGTCTTCAACCGCCAGATTCAATCCGAATCGAGATTAAAATCATCATGCTGAAACTCTCGTCCAGCGCTACGCCCGGCGCGTGGCAGGGTTTCTCTTTCTTGAGTGCTATCCCCACTGCGGATCAATCCTAACCCAGATCAGCTTCTTTGTCCGCGACTGGAATTCGATCGGCTTGATCTGCCGACCGCAGGTCTGATCACCGCAAGTCTGCGGACTGCAAATCCTGCGCAGAATCAGTTTAGCCTACGGCTGGACTTCGACGAGCTTAGTCGAGTCGCGGATCGATAACGCTCGCATAGCCGGTTTGTTGGTCAGCATCGATCATGCGTTAATCCGCCGAATATGGTATGTTCTCGACGCCATGACTGACACCGATTTGCTTCGTCGCCTCACATCCGACCCTGCAATTTTCGGGGGCAAACCGATTCTGCGCGGCAGGCGACTGGCAGTCGAACACGTACTATCGATGTTGGCAGCCGGCGATGCTGCCGCAGACATCATTGCCGCGTATCCTTTTCTAGAACCCGACGACATCCGTGCTTGCATGCTTTATGCGTACAAGCTGGTCGCACACGAGCGAATCGATCTTGTCACTGTTGTTGGATCAGCAGCGTGAAAGTGCTGTTGGACACCTGCATCTCCGCCATGGCCGCTGAAGTTCTGCGAAAGGCAGAAACATCGGGAACGGATCTAGTTTCCATGGTTGATCAACCCCTGTTCGAACATTTCAACATCGGCATCAGACAACGAGAGCTTCATCCCACAGCCATGTGATTCCATACATCATAAGTCGAACAACCTTGTGCGACTGTCGCCATTCTGGCCATCACCATATGATGGCTAAATCGACCTGCGACATAAACGAGATCCGTCGCCGTTTCGCGCTTACCGCGGAGGACAAATGTCCATCTTTCGGCATCCATCTATCTTCGTATTATTCATGCGGATCTTGGCGCTAGGATGGGTTCCGACAACAACCTTGTTGGCCCAGACGACGACTACCGTTAGACAATCAAATTTATCATTTAGTGTGGTCTCATCCGACGGAAAGTCGGTAGTTGGTGCACTCGCAGTGCTCGTGCCACCCGGACACACATTGACTGTGACCGATGGAAAAGACTTTGATAACGATCCTGCTTATATACTTGGTTCCACAGATTCGGCTGGCCGACTGAGCTTTTCAAATCTCCCGGCGAAGTTCTTGCTCGTGATCATTGATGCGGTTGGCTCAACCCTGTTAACTCAAGATGAAGTCCACGAAAACGACACAGTACAGCTTACGGCTTGGGGCAATATCGAAGGCCGACGTTCCGTAGGAAAGAAGCCCGGTGGTGGGCTAAAAGTTATCGCTTGGGGCGTAAGAGGCGGTGGCGAACATCCCTCCAACGATGATCGACAGGCGACTGTCGTCATGTTTGTAAGTCATGGGACGGCGGATTCACTCGGCAGTTATCAGATTGCTCGAACGCCGCCCGGCGAAGCAAATGTAGCCCCCGATGATCCGACAAATTGGGGAGCACGGCTTGAGCGCCCGATGCGCGTCGTGAAAGTCCATTCGGGCATGACAACCACCCTGAACATCGGCGGTCGAGGTTGTGCCGTTGTCGGCCATGTTGCATTGCCTCCCGGCCTAAGCAGCCGTCACGATTGGTCGTATTGGCTTTGCAGCGCTGTCCCTTCGACCAATGCAGCCGCGTCAATCATCCCCAAGGAAGTGAGGACGCAGTCAATAAGGAAGCAAATCGATTGGTGGAATGCTCCCGAGCACACCAGCGAGGCTGCAAAGTTCAGTGCCGCACAGCAGACGCGGAATGAGCGGATGTGGGCAGGCACTTACCCGTTTGATATTCAAGACGATCAAACATTCAGGATTGAAGACGTTGAACCGGGAAGCTATCGAATTGACTTCTATGTGCAGAGCGGAAAGGTTGGATCACAGCGACCCATTTGTCTGGCCGAAGGGCAAGCTGAGTTCACTGTGAATCAAATGCCTGGTGGCCGAAGTGACACACCTCTTGAAATACCAACGGTTGCTGTGGCAATGGTGCGGGACGTAAATGTTGGTGATTTAGCACCTGATTTTACTGCTCCAGCTTTGGACGACCATCCGTTGCAGCTTTCCCATTTTCGGGGGAAGTACGTGTTGCTTCAATTTTGGGCCACATGGTGCGGCCCCTGTGTGGGAGAAATGGAAAATGTGAAGGCGGTTTATCAGAAGTTTGGAAGCGACCAACGCCTGGCAATGATAAGCCTGAGCGCCGATGAGACTCCCGATCGGCCGGCGGGATTTGTAGCTGCCCATCATCTCGGATGGAATCAGGGCTATCTTGGGGGAGATGAATGGGATTCACCCATCGAAAAGCTTTATGCCGTGCGTGGAATTCCCTCGATCTGGCTCATCGGACCCGACGGAAAAGTGATTGGAAAGAACTTGCAAGGCGAAGAATTAATGAAGGCAGTTGAGCAAGCGCTGTCCAAGTAAGAGAGACAACGCGGACAGATCGACCGTCCCGCTTCACTTTTCCCGTTTCACTTTCCGCCGAGCGTTCACCTTAAGTGTTTTTTTTGCAGCGAGCTTTTTCTCACGAGCAGGCGAGGCGCGATTCAACTCGCCATCGCCGGACCACTTCCACACGCGGATCGTTTTACTCTCGGGATGGGTGCTGTCGTACGGCTCATAGCCGTTGGCCGTGAATAGCGACTTGCCATCGGCGGTGGCCAGCAACAGGCGTTGCTGCAGTTTCGTGCTCTGCCACTTGTGAACCACTTTGCCCGAGTGCCATTCGAACAGGACAATCACGCCCTCGGCCGTGGTTACCGCAACGTGATCGTTGCCCGCGAAACAGGCGGAATCGATATGACGCAACGGCACCTTGAGGGTCGTGACCGGCTTGGCGGAGGGTGTCAATCCTTCCATCTGAAAGATGCGGACATCTTTCGGGCGCGCCAGCAGCAGATACCTGGCATCGGGAGAAAAATGAACGCTGCGAAGCTCTGGCGTTTGAGACAGGTAGTAGTAGTCGGTGTAGTTCGAATCGACACCCACGTTGATACGGCCGACTTCATTTCCATCGCGGTTCAGGAGCAGGACTTCCCAATCCGGCGTTGGTTCGGTCGGATGTGTTACTTCGTCGTAGACCCATCCTACCGGCGTGACTCCGGATCGCCGGCCCAGTGCGAATTGAGTGCTGTCGTGCGTCCAGGCGATTGCGAACGGATACATGGAGGCCATCGGTAGCTCGCGGATTATCTTGCCCGTGGGCGTGTTGATAAAGCACTGCGTGAGTGCTGAACTGAAGACAAATCGCGATCCATCCGGTGAAAACGAGCCGCGACCGGCTTGGTTGGAATCAGCCTCAGGGCCAGCGCATATCTCTCCAGCATTAAGAATATCCATCAGATGAAGGCGGGCTGGCTTGTATTGGCTGGGATCCCCAACCTTACCATCGACCTTTGCCACTGCGACAACGGCACGACCATCGACCCACCCGACGGCACCAAGAAAGTGGCCATCCGCGAGATCAATGGTCGACGCCTGCCCCTTGCCGGTGGACAGATCGAACACCCACGCGCTGCCGCCGAATCTGGCAGGGTATCCGCTCGCGGCGGCAATCTGTTTTCCATCGGGCGACAGCGCCATGGCCGTAACAATGTTCTTCAGTCCTTTGAGTTCCATCGCCGGTTTATCCAGCGGCACCGGTGGAAGTGGTTTGGGCTTGGCGGATTTGTCGGGCTTGGGAGACTTTGGAAACTTTTTGTCGCGTACATTAGTGAGGAATTCGACGAAGCTGCTTCTGAGGAATTTACCCTGGCCTGTTTCGTAATGGTTGACCATGCGATACTGCATGGGAAAGGACCTGAGGCTCAGACAATAAGCCGCATCGCCGCCTTCGCTGCCGATCATGACCATCTTCATCCGGGAAAGGTCATAGCCATCGGAGTTGTCCGGCCATTCCTCGACCGCGTCGAGGCGAACCCATCCCGCCCCGTCATCGCCGAGGTAGCCCGAGCCGCCGTTGTGCACGCGCATGAAATCGAGCAGATCTTGCGGCAGTTCAAAACCAATGAGTTGCTGGGTGTCGTCGATGACTTCCTGTGACACGCCGTCCTGGGATAGTTCCCATTTGCTGGTAAGCTGAAGCACAGTGTCCGTCATAATGAGATAAACCTCCTCGCCCTCGATACGATAATTGAACAATCCAAAATAAGAAATTCTGTTCCGACCAGCATTTTCACAGAAGGGCTCGGTTTACACGGTGAGCTTGCGGCCAAGTTCGGTCGTAGCCGTGTAGGTCCACCTCACTCATCAGAATTACCTTTGACTGTCGGAATTTGCAAAGCTAGTAAATACCGGGACAGTCACCTATTTAGCTACAATAGGTGACGGTCCCGGTATGTTCCAACCTTGTTGACGCTCGCAGGTAGCCGGGCTATCACCTGCGTCATGGGAACGACCATGCGAACGCATTCGACGATGCTGGCGATGGTGTTGCTGCTGTCCCACACCGGCTTGGCGCAGGGTGAACCACCGGCCACTCAACCGGCCGCACCACCATTCGACGCGGCAAAGACCGCTGGCGACCTCGCCACACAGATTAAGCCGCATCTTCCGGCCAACTGGTCCTTATTGGTCGATAAGGACACCATCACGATCACCCGCAAGGAGCCGGTCGAGTGGTTTGGGAACGCCAGTCTGCCGACTTTCAAGGACAAGGCAGACTTGAAGGCTCAGGGGTTCGTCCAATCGAGCACCTACACAGTGATCGTGAAATTTGCCTCCCCTCTGACGCCCGCCGAAGCAGAGAATCTCGAGAAGCAGAACCTCAGGATGGTCGAGGACTACTACCAGACGCATCCCGTTAAACCACGCCGCAAGCCAACTTCGCCCCCCACGGAACTGACGCAGAGGTTGCACCCCATACCCAACGTATTGACGCCCGAGTACAGTGCGTTTGTCACGCCCTTCCTTCACGCGTCCGAGGCGTTCTTCAGCGATGAAGACGGGGCGGAATGCCGGCGGGTAGAGCAGGCGGTCCTCAACGTGCTGAAGCCATAGCGTTCATGGCGATACGCCGCAGTGGATGTATTCATCACTTGAGATGATTTGCCGACCCCACGTCGCCGTTTCATTTCCCCGTATGTTCGGCTGGCGGAAACGCGGTCGCGTACGTCCTTTACCGGTACGCCGCACCCTTTCGAAATGACCTCCGAACATTGCCCCAACGAACTCAACCAATTATGCTGCATGCATGGCCAAAAAGGGGCTTCCCAACAAACCGATTCCCAACCCGCCCAAAGCCGGCAAGCCCTCCTCCCTGCTCGACACCCGCGTCGTCTATTGCGGACTTCGGAAGTCAGTCGAGCCGCGACAATCTCGAACAGCTCGCCAAGCCTGAGTGTCGAATGGGCTGCCCGATGTCTGCATTGATCTGATCTACATCGATCCGGCTCCCATTCAACGTTAACAGCAATCGAAATTACGAAGTCTTCTGGGGCGAAACCAAGGAAAAGCGAGCCTTCGAAGACCGCCGCGCCAGCACGCAGGCCTACATCGAATACATGCGTCCCCGCTGCGTGCAACTCGCCCGCGTCCTCAAGAAGACCGGCAGCTTCTACTACCACTGCGACTGGCAGGTACCTGCCCATTTAGAAGGAGATTACAGATGGCATTTGGAATCGACGACTTTCTAATCGCGGCAGCGAGCGGGCTCAAGCTGTCCAAGACGCTTACTGACACGTTTGCCGCTAACAGACCAAAGCGCGGAAACAATCGCAGTGACCTTGAACTTCTGCTCGAAGAGGTCCGGCTAACTGCACTTCAAAGGCTCGACGAGGCCGACACTGCACTAACACAATTCGAACGCCTGCTCCGCGAAAAAGGAGTCGATCTCGAAAAGACGTTAACACAAGTCATTGGCTCCACAACATGGTTCCAATGCCATCAAGCGCATTGTCTTAAGCGATTCAGGCGCAGCTTCAACACGCTCGCTGATGCTGCGTATGAATCCTGCGATGACATAGCCGCACTTGTTCGGTGTCGTCGTGAAACGCAGCTAATGGGGCCGTCGGTAGTCAACTCAGCCGCGTCAAAGCACCAATTCAGCTCTGCTTTACTCGCGGCAAAATCTCTAAAAGAGGCAATATCACTCCTGCGAGAGGAATTGGACCGACAAAAGAAGGAACTCACATGACGGGAACCCGTGTCCCCCACAAGGTGCAGGTTGGCGACATGGGTGCGGATGGCCGCATCTTCCCGGTCGGCACCAAGCCAGCCGAAGGCGGGCTGTTCAGCGATGACTGGTTTCCCATCCAGGTCAAGCAAATGGACAAGGTAGGCCGGCCAGACATCGACGCCTTCCAAGCCGTCATGGAGCGAGAAGGCGAAGGCGGCCGCCAACGCGGCTTCTTCGTCAGCTTTGGCTACACCAAGGACGCCGAAGACGAATGCCGCGCCTTCTTCAAACGCACCGGCAGAATCATCAAGCTATTGACCGTCCAGGAAATTTTGGATGAAGAGCATGTGCAGAAGATGTAACGAAGATGGATTTAACCAATGCTATCATCAAGGACATGCACGCCTGCAGATGGAAAGGCGCAGCTCGAACAAACCCTTGTCCGAGCGGTTCTGAATAACCCCGGTGATATACTTCCTGTGCGAGCAGGCCGGGTGGTGGCTCAATCACTCGTGGATGGCTATCTTGTGCGTGTGTTCGTGGATGTTGATCGCCAGCCGCCCGAGGTGGTCACCGCCTACCGCACCAGTAAAATCGGCAGATACAGGAGTTGAATCATGAAAGCCACATACGACGCTTCCACCGATACGCTGACGCTGGAACTCGGGCCAGGTCCGGTAGCTGAAAGCGATGAAGACAGGCCCGGTGTCATCATCGATTATGACGGTACCGGCAACATTGTCGGCATCGAGATACTGGACGCCTCGAAGCGGGTGAGCAACGCTCGGACGATGGAATTTCAGGTGGCCGGTTAAAGACAATGCCCTTGCCTGCTCGAACGCACCGGCAGAATCATCAAGCTATTGACCGTGCAGGAGATTCTGGATGAAGTGCATGTGCAGAAGATGTGACCGCTTTTGTTAAGAGGAGACTACCCCTGAACTTCAAACGAAAACAGGCAGCTGTGCGCTCGCCGATTCCAAAAAGATCGCTGCCGCACCCGGGCGAATCGCTGCAGGAGCAGCTTGACCTGCTTTACTCAAACACCGTAGAGCAGTGGAGTGTGATGACAATTTTTGCCTTCACCACTGCCGCCCTCGAATGGTACCGCTGGTATTTTCGGACGCTTCCTTCGCCCGGCATCTATACGACGGCTTTCATCCTCGTCGGCGGGTTTAGCCCATGGAAAATAAGTCGAGTCTGGCCAAAAATAAAAGAACTCCAGCTGGCGATCCGGGGCGAAAGAACTGTTGGACAATTGTTGGAAACGCTACGTGTAAACGGGTATCGCGTCTTCCATGATTTACAAGAGTAAATACCGGGACAGTCACCTATTTGGTCAAATAGGTGACTGTCCCGGTATGTTTCCGGTATGTTTGAAAAGGTGACTGTCCCGGCATGTTCCGACCTATTTCAATTCTCTTGCTGCTGGTTCAATCCTGTCTAATAACTGTCCACATTCCGGGCACCGATCAAGCTGGCCCGGAGGTCATAACCGCAGCTCACGCATTTGCCAGCGCGCTTCTGACGGATAGCGAGCCGTACGGATCTTTGTACGCAAAGAACGCACGAAATAGCCCAGACTAATGCCTGCGGCATTAGGGTCAGTGCAAGGGCGTACGAATATGGAATACCGACCATGCCATAGTGCATGTCCGCACCGTCGATATCTCCACTGTTTTCGTCGGTTCGGAGGAGCCCGGACTCATCATCATATAATGGCCATTTTGATAGATGGAGTGGAGTCTGATTCAATCTAATGCCGGAAGCGACCTTAGACCTGAGAAAAAAATCGCCAGATGCTAAATAACAATAGCCGCCCGATGACTCAAAATATGTTACGGAGCTTGAACCAATTTGCCTCACCAAGGAATCGCCATGCCTCTTGCTACGATTCCAGAGCACGAGTACAAGCACGACCATGACGAGTGAAGCAATAGTCATAGTTCTAAGCACTCTTTTTCTGATCGATTGCATGGTTGGTTAGAGCGATGGTTCCAATTGCTGGGATGATATCGGCAGAAGTTTTTCGCAGAACCGCATGCCCCGGGCGCCCGTTCGAAGTTGACCCATCCGCAGGCGTGTAGAACTCGCTATCCTCGGCTACACGGTACCATTCGGCCTGAGAGGGACTCGCGGTAGCCTGTAACGGAGCCATGAACTGCGTGGTTGGGAGCGGGCAGACAAAAACGCCCCCGTAGCGTGGCGCTCATCAAGGTCTTTAGCTGTTATTTTTCTCCCGGTCCCAGGCTGACGATGGTCATGGGGTCGAAGGGGAACTCCTGCATGAGTTGTTTGAGTGATTCGGGGGTGACCGCCATGAGGGTGGCCATGTCTTTTTCCAGCGAGCGGTATTCGCGGTTGTACATCCACTGTCCACCGATGCTGCGCATGCGGCCGAGGGGGGATTCGCCGGACAGCACCAGTCCGCTGGCGATCTTGTTCTTGGCGCGCTCCACTTCGTCGGCTGCTAGGTCTTTCTTCACGCGGTCGAGTTCTTTCATCGCGATTTCGAGGGCTTTGTCGCTGCGATCGGGTTCGGTGGTGAGGGCGATGTAGAAGCTGCCGCAACCATCGTGCGGATAAAAACCGAAGTCGGCATCCTCAGCGATAGCGTTGTCGACCAGTGCCCAGTAGAAACGGGATCCGTCGCTGTCACCAATGACATCCGCGAGGATGTGCGCGGCAAAACGCCGATCGTCCTGCGCGCTGGGGCCGGGCGTCATGCCCATTGTGTACTGGCGATTGAGTTTGGCGTCGGCCATCGCGATTTTCTGGGCTTTGTAAACCGGGTCGGGTTGCCTGCGCGGCGCATCCACATGCGGCCAATCGCCACAATATTTTTCGGCGAGTTTCACCACAGCGTCGAAATCCATTTTTCCGGTGACCGAGAGCACCATGTTGCCCGGCCCGTATCGTCGGTTGAAATATTCAGCCATCTGGTCGCGCTGGAGCTTTTGGATGGATTCGACCGTGCCGAGCACGCTGAGCGCCAGCGGATGATCGGTGAAATGCGCTTCCATGAGCCGTTCGTAAAGCCGATGCCCGGGATCATCCAGATACATGGCAATTTCTTCGAGGATGACTTTTTTCTCAGTCGTGAAATCCTCGACACGAATCGCCGGCCGCAGGAGGTGCGCGAGGTGCTCGACCGCCTGCTCGGTAAACTCCGGCAAAACGCTGGCGTAATAGGCGGTCATCTCCTGGCTGGTATAGGCGTTGTATCGTGCGCCGATTTCATCAAAGATGCGGTTGACGTCTTCCCATGTGTATTTGCCGGAGCCCTTGAACATCATGTGCTCGAGAAAATGCGAGACACCGTTGATGGGCATGTTTTCATCGCGTGAACCTGTTTTGACGAAGATGCCGGCGGCAAATGAATGCGAATCGGGATTTTCCTCAGCGATGATGTCCAGTCCGTTGGAAAGTTGATGATGTTTGAAGGAGAGTGCCATGGTGGCCGATTGTAGCCGCTCCAACCCCGCGCAGAAGAGACCCACGGCGACGTCGGCCAAAGAATATCGGTTTGAGCCTTCAGCGAATGTAAAATGATATTTGCAAACGATTTGCCTGTGAAAAACAGTGCAACGCCAGTTTGTTTCGCGTCAACTTTGGGGTTAATTTTCGTGTACTGGCCCAATTGTGCGAATAAGTTGTTGAGATTACGGTATTTATCGAGATGTGATTGTGCGCACTGATATGCGCAAGTGCGCGAGCCGATTGATTATCACGGGAATCGTGATGGTTCGCGAGAGGTTGTTCATGCTCCATCGACTTGGTTGAGCCGTTCAGGTATGATTGGGTTGGTGATCGGTAGATTTGGTTTTCCGCGGGCGTAGCTCAATGGCAGAGCATAGCCTTCCAAGCTAGCTGTTGAGGGTTCGAGTCCCTTCGCCCGCTCTTGACCCCATCCTTTGCCGGATGGGGTTTTTTATTGCCTCAACATTCCCTGGTGGGTCGGCTAGGATGCGCTCCGCATGGATGAGAGCGCGCCTGGCAATGTTGCGGTTGATCGATCTTCGCCGTTTTCTATTTGGTTACCGCGGGTGGGTATTTTAATTCTGCTTGCGTTGATGACTGCGTGGGCGGGCTGGATGGGCGTGCGGTTTCGGCATTGGGTTTGGGATACAACAGAACCGATCCGGTTTTTATCTGATACCAATCGCGGTTACGCATGGGGACGCAAGTCGGCAACGGAAGGTTTTCTCAATCAGTACGAAAAGATGCGCTTCGAGCAGCCGGGCGATAAAAACTGGCTGGATTATGCGCCGCTCAGGCTGGGGGTAATGACGCTATGGGGGCGGTGGTCGCTGGAACATTTTTCACACGTGAAAGTCTG
Organism: uncultured Phycisphaerales bacterium; assembly: GCA_963792535.1. Lineage (GTDB taxonomy): Bacteria > Planctomycetota > Phycisphaerae > Tepidisphaerales > Tepidisphaeraceae > CBDAQA01. Next base: position 299,158 of record CAWBWQ010000001.1, on the reverse strand, counting down.
GCAGAACGATCATTCATATGCACTCACCGCGCCGGTGTTGCACTTTAATCTGTTCATGGAATTGGTCGGCGTAACCTCGGCGTTTTTTCTGTACTCGGCACTGGGCGATTCGGGGATGCGGTGCACCAATGAACCGTTCATCGCTGCGCTGGTTTTTCCGCGGCTGTGTGCCGGGTTTTATGGCGGCGCTGTTATTGTGGTTCAACCCTGCCATCGTTTTAAGCGCCTATGGGTGGCCGACATGGGATCTTTGGATCGTTCCGTTGTTTCTATTGGCGGCGTTGCTCGCGAGCCTGAACTGGTGGTTCGCAGCGGGGATTGCCATCGGTGTGGGCGCGATGTTCAAGGGGCAGCAACTTATATCCGTGCCGGTGTTTGTGGTCTGGTCGCTGATCCTGGGCCGGCCGTTGGCGTCGTTGCGGTTGTGCAGCGGAGTGGTACTGGCGATCGGGTTGATCGTCTCACCGTGGCTATTGAGCTACATACCGGTGGATGCACTGGACCACGCCCGAGCGGTGCAGCAGGCACATGGTGAAGCATGGATGACGCCCGACGGAGTTTTCCGGATCGCACGGGTAATCGACGTGCCTGCGATGCTTTGGGTGGCTGGTGTTCTGCTGGCGTCGGTTGCGTTGCCGGTCGTTTCCTGGATGACGCTGGATGTCCCGCCTGTAACGCGATGGTATCGCGCGGCGGCATCGCCGTGGGCCTGGCGCTGCCTGGCTGGGCTCATCGCGATTTTGCTGGTGATCTGGCCCTGGTGGATCGCGTCAAATCGCTCGACGTGGCTGCTGGGAATGGTCGCCGGAGTTTGTCTGGCGATGTGCATCCTTCTGATTCGACCAGGCGGAATTGGATACCTGGCGGCAAGTGCTGTTGGAACAGCCCTGCTGCTTTGCATGTCGCTGTTTCATGGATCGACGGCCTGGTACGACTGCGGAATCCGTTTTGGCACAATCCATTGGCCGTGGATGGTGATGGGATTGACCGACAATCTGCCCGCGGTGATGCAGAAAGATTTTAACTGGCCGATGGATGATCTCACCGTCACCGTTTTTACCATCCCGGCGGCGTTGTTCCTTCATCAGCCGGTTGATGTTTCCATGCGCGTTTTTCTGATCGCGTTGTGCTGGATTACATTGCTGCTGTGCAGCCTGGGCCTGGGCCTGCAGGCCCGGCGCGGAGACGCACGAACACTCATTGCCTTAACCGCACCGTGGTTGATGTTTTTTTGCTTTGCGCCGCAGATACACGAGCGATATCTGCTTTTTGCAGCGGGAATATCCTGCATTTGCACCGGCGTGAGCGTGGGCATGACACTGCTGGGAATCTTCCTCACGATCGTGACGTTTGTGATGACACTGCATTGCATGCTCGCCGCGGCGGGGGCAACCGGGCGGCACGAATTGGGTGTATTGCTGGGCGGGCAATTTCCAGGTTGTTTCAGCAGCGGCAGTGGTGAAATGTTGCTGCGCGTGTTAAACGGCACGCATCCGGACCTGGGATACGCAGTGGTCCTCTGCGGTTTGATCTTCCTGTACTTTTCACTCGCGCTGCGAAAGAAAACCAGCGAAAAAGGTGTCGTGCTGCATTGAGTTGTGCGTGGTATGATTCACCTGCGCCAGCCCGGCGGACTGCCGCTGAAAATGACGAAGATCACATCACTGACGCTGGAGAGTTTATGGGAAATGTCGAACTGGAGAGCCTGATTCAAGAAGCGGGATATCAATTCGATCCCACCATCGGGCGATATGTCGTCAGCGGATCGGACGAAGCCGATGTCGATTATACAACGGAAGATATCGCCGATCAGTTGGAGATACCGATCGAAGACCTGATCCGCTGGGAACAGGAACAGGTGGATGCCGCCGGAAGTGTGGAGGATTGACGATCGATTCTTTGTCCCCGCCGCATCCTCATCGCGCGGCCAGGGTGCCCTGGTCGATGGCCGTTACAATATGTTCCTGCGTGGGTTTGCCAGCCCCCGCGTAGCTCTTATTCATCAGTATTGAAAACGCATAGCAGTGACCATCACGGGCATTAAGATACCCGCTGAGGCAGCTGACCCCGTTGACCGTTCCGGTCTTTGCAAACACGCGACCGCGCAGCGAACTGCCGGTAAAGCGATCGTTTAAAGTGCCGTCCTGACCGGCGACGGAAAGGCTGTCCATAAACGTTTTTGCGTTAGGGCTGAAATAGTTGTGAACCAGCACCTGCGCGATAGCCGAGGCGCTGATCACGTTTTCCTTGGATAATCCGCAGCCGTCATCCAGATGAAACTGTGTCTTAGAAACACCAATGTGCTCTAAAAACGCCGAGACAGCGGCTGTCCCGTTTTCCCAGCTGCCGGGCTGACCGGTGGCGTCAGCGCCCAAGCGCTTGCAGAGGCACTCACCATAAAGGTTCATGCTGTCTTTGTTCGCTCGATTGATGACTTGCGCCAAAGGTGTTTCATGAACGGCGAGAATCTGCCAGGATTTATCACCAGCCGCAATCGCGCGATCCATCGCCTGCCGCGCCGTGCGATCGCGCCGCGGAGCCTGCTGGGTAGCGACGCCTTCTGATCCAAGCGTTTCGTTTAACACCGTCGCGGCATACATCGCGCCGTCGTGAATCGTGATCGACACAGGCACCTCATTGGCGATCATGCTTCGGCCGTGCAGCACCACCATGTTACCGTCCACCACGCGGGTCATGAACGGTTTGCCTTCGCCGGTTAAGCACTGGTTTTCAATCTCAGCAAAATGTGTCGGCGGATTCAGGAGGCAACTTACCGGACTGCCCCCGCGGGTCGGGCGGATGAAAACATCCAGGCAATTCATGTTGAGGTTCATGCCGGAGATTTCGGCCTCGTAGCGATTGAGCCGCTGGTCAACCGGCCAGTTAGTATGGAAAAATTCCTCGTCAAAAATGCTGTCGTCAACGACGACGGCTTTAACCGGCCCGAGTTGCAGTTGTTTGACCTGGCGGGCCCAGTTTTTAAAGACGGTCGTCACATCCCAGCCGACGCGGGTCAGCAGTTCGGCATCGCCGAAACTCGGGTCACCGTCACCGATGAGAATGAGGTCCCCGTTGTGATAAACCAGCTGCGTGCGGAAACGAAAATCAGCCCCCAGGCGATCCAGTGCGGCGGAGGTGGTGACCACCTTCATGTTGCTGGCGGGCGTAAGTGGAATATCACTGTTATGGCGGTAAAGAATCCGGCTGGTCGAGATGGAAGTGCCCAGCTGGACAACCTCAATTCCCATTTCCACCCGCGCCAGCCCTTTGTCGTGCAGAATAAAATTCACGTCGTTATTGAGATCGGCACGTGCGGGTGCGATGGAATAGAGACACAGGATGCAAAGCAGAATCGGGGGAACAAATCGTTTCATCCTTGAAACCTCGTGGCACGGGCGGTGAACCCGTGCAGCATTTTCTTCGATCAAACTGGGGAAGGGACGCCGGCCCAGTTAAACGGATCCACGTCCCTCGCGAGCCCGGCGTCATGACCTGACGTCACTTTACCGGGCGTTTTGGGGATCGCAACCCAATTTTGGATTCCGCTATCCCAGAGGGATCAGCTACGACAAATTTGCTCAACCGCTCCCCGCCGCAGTTCCGATAACAGTTTGTAACGTTCAGGAGGAACACACAGATGACAGAATTAGTTTTTGCAGCTCAGCGATTGCGTTTGGTGAAGGAAGCGTGCGTCGACTTCCTCATTCTATGGGCGGTAGACGCCTTGATGACCGAAACCCTTGAAGGCGACCGCCTTCGTAAAGATGTTTTGTCCGCCAATTCCGAGTCCGAGTTGCCCGTATTCTCAAAGTTCAGACAGATATTGGACGATTAAAAACAAGAGCCGTTTATCATGTCAACCATCACTTCCAGCATCGGGCTGATCAGCGGTATTAATACCGGGTCGATCATTACGGCGTTGCTGAACGTGTCGGCGATCCCGGTTTCGCAACTGCAGGGTCGCATTAACAAGAACACGACGCTGGATTCAGCCTACCAGGCGTTGGCGTCGCAGCTTTCCACGCTGCAGACCACCACGCAATCGCTGGAACAGGCGTCGACCTTTCAGGCGGCGACAACTACCAGCAGCGATCCAACGACGCTGACCGCAACGGCGGCCAACGGCGCAGCTGTGGGAAATTACAGCCTGCAGGTCGCCCAGCTGGTCACCACCCAGCAACTCATCAGCACCGGGTTCACCGATGCAACCCAGGCGAATGTCGGAGCGGGAACGATCACCATCGAACAAGGCGGTGGTGGCCTCGCCACTCAGACGCCGCTGTCAGAACTTAATGGCGGCAGCGGGGTTGGCCGCGGGCAATTCCGCATTACCGATCGCTCTGGCGCCTCGGCGGTGATCGATACCAATTCGGCTGTCACACTTGACGATGTCGTTAACGATATCAACACCGCCACCAATATCTCGGTCCGGGCATCGATCAAAAACGACCATCTGCTTCTCACCGACACGTCGGGATCGACCTCCAGCAATCTGATCGTGCAGGATCTTGGCGTTGGAACCAGCGCAGCCGATCTTGGTATCAGTTCAAATGCAGCCAGCAACACCGTCACCGGTTCAAATATCAATCATCTCGCCGTCACAACGCAGTTGGCGCAACTGAATGATGGTCGCGGTGTGACCCTCGGCACCGGCAACGGCGATCTGAAATTGAATCTTAAAGATGGGTCTTCCGTCTCGGTGAACCTCGCTACGGCGAAGACTGTCGGCGATCTGATCGACGCGATCAACTCGGCAGCGGGAACGAAAGTAACCGCCAGCATCGGCACAACCGGTATTCAGTTGACCGACAACAGCGGCGGAGGGGGCGCTTTTTCTGTCTCCGACCTCAATGGGTCCAAAGCTGCTGAAGATCTGGGCCTGAATACCCCCGCAACCGGCGCAACAATCACCGGTAAATCGGTGGTGGCGGCGCTTGATTCGACGCTGCTTTCATCGCTTAAGGGTGGAAGCGGGCTGGCACTGGGGGATATCGCGTTCACCGACCGAACCGGCGCAAGACAGACGCTGAATTTCTCAGGTGCATCCAGCGTGCAGGATGTCCTGGACACGATAAATAACGCAACCGGTGTGAGGTTGAACGCCAGCCTGAATGCATCGGGCAATGGAATTCAAATCACCGACGCCAGCGGCGGCACGGGAAACCTGGTTATCGCCGACGCCAATGGCGGAACCAGCGCCGAGGCGCTTGGAATCAACGGAACCTTCAGCAGCACGGCCCCGGCTGTGAATGGCGCGGACCTGCAAAAACAATGGGTTACCAACAGCACCCTGCTGTCGAGTTTGAATGGCGGCAAAGGTATCGGCAAAAGTAAGTTCACCGTCACAGGGTCCAACGGCGCAACGGCAACGATCGACCTGTCCGGTACAAATGTGAACACCGTGGGAGATCTGCTCTACCAGATCAATTCGCAGCATACGCTGGGTGTTACGGCATCGATCAACGCGGCTGGCAACGGTGTGTTGTTAACCGACACAGCCGGCGGACCCGGCAAATTGAAGGTAAACGATATCGACGGCACGGCGGCTACGGATCTGAACCTCGCCGGCACTGCCACCGCCACAACCATCGACGGGGCATACGAAAAAACGATTCACGTCACCGCAAACGATACGCTTTCAACGCTCGCGACGGAAATTAACAGCCTTAATTTCGGCGTGAAGGCCACGATCATCAACGACGGATCGACAGTAGCGCCTTATCGGCTTTCGCTTACTGCGACCAACGCGGGCACCGCCGGTGGTGTTGTCTTCGATGCCGGCGCGACCAAGCTGGGAACGCAGACGCTCGTGGCGGCACAGGATGCGGCAGTTTTCGTCGGAAGCTCTAATTCAAAACAACCGCTGCTGATCACCTCAAGCAGCAATCAGGTCACTAACGTGATCCACGGCGTCACGCTGAATCTGCTCGGTGTGAGCAAGGGCCCGGTGCAGTTGAACGTCAGCCAGGATACATCAGCAATTTCAACAGCGCTGGGCACTTTTGTGTCGACCTTTAACTCGTTGACCACCGCCATTAATGGCGAAAGCACGTTTAACACCAGCAGCAATGTCGCGGGGCTGTTTCTGGGCAACCCTGTTGCAAGCAGTATCACTTCCGCCTTATACGGCAGCTTGAATACCGTGCTGGGCACCGGAACTTTTAAGACCCTGTCGCAGTTGGGAGTTACGGTCGGCAACGGGGGGCAGCTGTCGTTCAACCAGGACACGTTTAACCAGGCCATCGCGAAAGATCCCACAGCCGTCGAAACCCTGTTCAACGCCAGCACCACAACCACCAACGCCAATGGTTCCAGTACTACAACTAATACCGGGTTGGCGTATGTAATCAGTAATGCCCTGAACCAGTTGATCGATCCGATCTCCGGAACGGTCACGGCGGCGGAAAAGACGCTGGCGGCGGAATCGCAGGGATTTACCGATCAAATCACGCAACTCAATACGTTGCTCGCACAGAAAAAAACGCAGCTTCAGACCGAGTTCAATAATATGGAAAACGTGCTTGCGACGCTGAAATCGCAGCAAACGTCCATCGGTTCAATTGCCCCGATCACGACGACAGGCAGTTCATCGTCCAGCGGCAGCTCTCATTAAGTCACTTAACGGCCCATAGGTTTCAAGCCGATAAACTATGGGGTCGATTGCCTTACGGGAATCGACCAGAACCGTGGCCGTTGAACAGGCGTCAAGAGAATGATCGCACAGAAAAATCCTCATGCGGCGCAGCAGTATCTCAAGACGCGGGTGATGACCGCGACTCCCGAGCAGCTTCAGATCATGCTGTACGACGGGGCGATCCGGTTCACCGAAATGGGCAAGGCCGGCCTGCAGAAAAAAAACTACGAGCAAGTTTATATCAATATCACCAAGGCCCAGAAAATCATCACTGAGTTGATGGGCGCGTTAAAACCTTCGGTATATCCCGAGCTTTGCAGCAAACTGGCGGCGGTTTACCGCTACGTGTACAAACTGCTGATTAAAGGCAGTGTGGATCACACGATCGAATCGCTGGACGAAGCGATTCAATTGCTCCGCTTTCAACGCGAAACCTGGGCCATGGTGCTGGACCAGGTGAGCAAGGAAAAAGCAGGCAGGGCTATCGCCAATATCAATGTGCCCGGCCCTGATTTGCGAATGGAAGCCAGCATTTCCACCTCGGGCTGATGTCGCAGAATAGTATCACCCTTCTCACCGCTCCGGGAACTTCCGCCATTGCAGTCGTGCGCCTCAGCGGCCCGGGCGTGGACGCTTTCCTCAACCGGCGATTTTCCAAATCCGTCAAATCCACTCGATGCGTGTATGGACTGCTGCGCGACGGGGAAAAGATCATCGACGATATCGTGGCGGTTCGGTTTGCCGAGGGTGTCGACCTGAATCTGCATGGGGGAAACTGGGTGATACGCTCGGTTATGGAACTGGCCCAGCGTGATGGATTCGAAGTTTCAGGCACATCGCCGTCTGATGGGAAAACCGAGATTTGGCGGGAGGTTCTCACCGCCCTGCCGCAGGCTAAAACCGTGCAGGCGGTACGCCTGCTTTTAGCTCAACCAGATGCCTGGGAACAATTGCCCACCGAGCCTGACCTGGTGCAGAAAATTCTGGATGATCGAACAGGTCAATGGCTAACGACCACCCCCACTGTCGCAATCGTCGGCCCGCCTAATGTGGGGAAATCCACGCTGGCTAATCATCTGTTTGGGCAGGCCCGTTCCATCACCGCTGATTTGCCTGGCACCACGCGCGACTGGGTGGGTGAAATTGCCAACATCGACGGGCTCGCGGTCCTGCTGGTGGACACGCCGGGACAGCGTGTGACCGACGATGCAATTGAGAGTGCCGCCATCGCCGCCAGCATTGGGAAGATTCGATCGGCGGACCTGGTGATTGTGGTGCTCGATCAATCGCTACCGCTGGACGCAGCGTCGCTCGCGAATTATCCAGATGCCGTCAGGGTCGCGAACAAATCCGACAGCATGCACGCCTGGGAGGCAGCGCCGTATAACGCATTAGAAACCGTAGCCGTCCAGGGCATCGGGGTAGATCAACTACGCGCGACCATCCACCGGCGGCTTGGGTACGACGACAGGGATTCCAGCAGGATTCGCCGGTGGACCGACCGGCAGCGGGCAATTCTTGTAAAGCGCCTTGGCGTTTAACCTGCTGCCGCGAACGGCGGCACTAAATCGGCGACGCCACACCTGGCCACCGGTGAAATTGATGCCCGATCCTATCTGAACAAAATGGGCAACCGCGTGAAGACGTCCTGATACGTCGCGAACAGGAATACGCTCAGCAGCAGGGCAAGGCCCACCACCTGCGCGATGGCCTGGGTTCGCTGGCTGATAGGACTTCCCTTGATTTTTTCAATAATCAAGAAGGTGAATAACCCGCCGTCCACGATGGGGATCGGCAGGAAGTTCATCACCGCAAGATTTGCGCTGATGATCGAGAGGAACCAGATCAAGCGGGTAAACCCGCGCTCGGCGACGAGGTAACCCGCGGTGAGGATGCCGACAGGCCCGCTTACTTCCTTTACCGAAATCGATCCCTTGGTCATCGACCGAACCGTCTGATAGACCTGCAGGATGGCGTCGCGCGTTTCGCCGACGCCCCACTGGCTGGCGACCCATAGATTGGGAGCACGGCGCGAATATTCATCGGGCATCAACGCGCCGGCGGAGTAACTCTGCAGCGAGTTGCTGCGTACCTCATCGATCTCGGGCTCTGATAAACCTCTGAGCGCGTAATCCTTTTTAACACCGTCCAGCGCGGTGGAAAGAACAATCGCCTGATCCGGTTTGAGGTCGGACATGATGTTCTTCACATCGAACCAGTTGTGAACGGGCAATCCGTTTACCGCAAGGATCATCGAACCACCCTGCACATTTGCGGCCTTGGCGGGTGAGCCTTCCACCAGCGTCTGGGCGACAATCGGAGTCTGCTCATCGGATGCGGGCATAATCCCAAACCCGAATTTGCCGTTTTGCAGTTTGACGGTCGGCCTGGCTTTGACACTCACATCTTTGTTCCCGCGGCGCGCTGAGATCACCAGTTCGGTGCCGCGCTCTCCGGCGTCGTTAAATTCCTTGATGATTTCGTCGCGGGTGGGGAAAGGCAATTGCCCGCCACTTGCGCTGGGGTCGGCAATATTGGTAATCACATCACCGGCTTCGAGATCGTTCACCAGCGGTGACTTGGCCTGAATGAGATCGATGCGCGGCAGCATCTCCATGCCCGCAAAACTGATGGCCTGGCCGCCGAAGCGATCGACAAAATGCGGTTTGAACTGCACGGTGCGCGGCTCGCCTTTACTGTTGATAACCGTAACCGGGACCGGCTGGCCGGCGGCTTCCTGCAGGGCGGCATCGAGTTGATAGTAATCCTGCGAACCCACTGTTTTTCCATTGACCGCGGTAACTACATCGCCCGGTCCAATCAGGGAAAATTCGGCATTCTGCTTGCCCGACAGCGGAATATCTTTCACATCCGCCGGTGGCCCTTTCAATGCCTGATACTCCCCCATCCCGATCAGCGGAAAATCGTTTCCCTGGCCGGATTTTTCGGGTGTAACGTAGAGCCGTTCGATCTGGCCCGATGGATGCTGCACATCCAGCGGAACCGTTTCACCCGCGATCAGCAAAGCCGTGTTCAGTTTAATCTTGTCGAAATCAGACTGCGGCTTTCCATTCAACGCAACGATCTTGTCGCCTACATGCAGCGGCGTAAGCACTTGTTTACCGTCGACGAGTTTATACGTTTTCTGGGCCGGCGACCCCGGCACGACCAGCCCCGCGATCGGTTGCGTGACTTCAAATCCCACCGAGAAAATATAGATGAACCCGAACGCCGCCAGGATCACATTCATGATCACGCCGGCCGAAACGATCACCATCCGCTGACTAATGGATTTGTTGTTGTACGACCTCGGATCCGAGACGGTCTGCCCTGGTTTGAGATCGTCCTGACCGAGCATTTTCACATACCCGCCAAGCGGGATCCAGTTCAGGCGATACTCTGTTTCACTGATACCCAGTTCCGCAGCTGCGCCGGAAAGATCTGCCTCGGTGGGCGTGAGTTCTTTCGCGTCCACCTGCGGATGCTTCGATTCAATGTGGGCAGCCAGACGTTTTTGATAAACGTCGGTGCTCGAGCCCCAGGTGAAACCAAGCCCCTTTCGCCACGAGAGCATCGCCTGCCCGAATCCGACGGCAAATTGCTCCACCTTCACGTCCGCCCACTTGGCGGCCAGGAAGTGGCCGAGCTCGTGCCAGAAAATCACAAAGCCAAAACCAAACGCCAGCAACAGGATGCTCTGGAATGAAGACAGATAACCGAGTAGTGAACTGGCCATTTAATTGATTTCCTCAGATACGCAAAGGTCAAAGTGCCATACGAAGCGACAAGTTTGCCTTAAACATCAACATTCCTGCGCCGGACTTTTGTTTCGATTTTTCGCTGTTCGAATGTGTCAATTACTCGACGGCTTCAAGTTTTGTTCGCCGAATTTCGCTCGCCACCGAAGCCCTGGCCCACGCGTCCGCTGCAAACAGATCGTCCACCGAAGGATGCATCTGAACCTCGTGCTGTTTAAGTGTAAGCTCGACAAGTCGGGAAATCTCAATAAAGCGGATCTTATGGGATGTGAATGCCTCGACCGCCGCCTCGTTGGCGGCATTGAGCACTACCCCGGCGGTGCCGCCTTTGCGGGCAACCTCGTACGCCATGCGCAGTGCGGGAAATCGCTCGAAATCCGGCGGTTCAAACCGCAGGCTGAACGCCCGGGTCAGATCGAGTTTTCGGCTGTTTCCCTCCCGGCGCTGCGGATACGTCAGCGCATATTGGATCGGTGTCCGCATATCGGGCGGAGACAGCTGGGCAATCACAGACCCGTCGATAAATTCAACCATTGAATGCACCACCGATTCAGGATGCACCACAATTTCAATCTGCTCGGGCGCAAGATCGAATAACCAGCAGGCTTCGATTAGCTCCAGGGCCTTATTAAACATTGTCGCCGAGTCGATGGTGATTTTTCCGCCCATTTTCCAGGTGGGGTGGTTCAGGGCATCGGCAAGGGTCGCCCGCTCGATGGTTTCTTTGGACGCCGTGCGAAACGGCCCACCACTGGCGGTGAGAATCACCCGACGCACCTCATCACGCCTGCCGGATAACATCGCCTGGAAGATGGCCGAATGTTCCGAATCAACCGGGAGGATCGGCACACCCTTCCTGCGGGCCAGGGGAATCAGAATCGAGCCGGCGCACACCAGTGATTCCTTATTGGCAAGTGCCAGTGGTTTGCCGGCTTCGATCGTTGCGATGGCGGCGGGCAGTCCCGCTGCCCCGACAACCGCGGCAACCACCGTGTCCACATCCTCACGACGCACCAGATCGACCAGACCCGACGGGCCCGCCAGAACCTGCGCCGCCAGCTCGCGCAGGATTGGAGTAACCGCGGCGGCGGTGGTTTGATCGGTTACCGCCACCACCGCCGGTCGATATCGGCGCACTTGTTCGATCAGTTTGTCGGTCTGCTTATGAGCCGACAATGCCGTAACGCGAAAATCTTCGCCCAGATGTGCGATCACATCCAGCGTGTTGCAACCAATGGATCCGGTGGAGCCTAGAACTGCAATTCGTTTCATTCAGCGGCGATGATACCGGCGGATAATGGTCTCACAAGTTCCCCCGGATCGTTGTCACTCTACTTGCTGATGACCCCGGCGAACGATCGACGACGGGCGAGCGGCAATCTGGTATTCTACGCGGCATGCCAAGTTTACTTCCAGCAAATCGCATCGTTGCAGCTCTGTACTTCAACGGGGCTGTCATGCTGTTGGTACTGCTAACCCTGTTCACACGCGATGGGCGCGGGCCTGGCGGATCGACGGCGTTGGGCCAGGCCTTGTTCCCCACCATTTCCGGAAGCAGCGGCGGGCTGGTGGTCATGCCGGGGCAGCTGTCGCCCAACACCTGGGGGTGTTATGTGATGGATGCGCAGAATCAGACGCTAAGCGTGTATCAGTTTTCGCCCGGCGAGCATGAACTGCGCTCAGCCGCCGCCCGCGACATCCAATACGATCGCAAACTTCAGGCGTATAACACAACACCGCCGCCTGGGGAGATTCGCAAACTGATCGAGCGAGCCGAGGAACCTCTGCGGGCCGCGCCGACCACAGACAAGTCACCCGAAACAAATCCTCAGTAAGCCAAACCGGCTCTCGGCAATCAAAAAAATCAGATCATCAGGCTGGGTAATCCCTCTGCGGATGACAGCAAATGCTCCCCTTTTACTCAGGGGTGCGATCCGTATGATGCAAAGTGTTCGGGGCTTTGAAGATCGGGCGTGTGTTTCCACCCGCGGCAAAAGGTGAATCATGATCCGCACGAAAATTGTTGCAACCATGGGCCCCGCATGCGGGGATGTGGAAACACTGCTTCGGCTTTTCAAAGCCGGGGTCAGTGTCTGCCGGCTTAATTTTTCGCACGGTTCGCTGGACGGACACCTGCTGACGCTGCGAAACATTCACGAAGCCGCCAGCCGATTCGATCACCCGATTGCGGTGCTGGGCGATTTATGCGGTCCGAAAATCCGGCTGGGAGCCATCAAAAATATCGACAACACCGGCGGTATGCCGGTCAAAGTTGGTGACACCCTGGTCATTCAACGTGACGCAATCGAAGGCCACGACGGCCGTGTCTCATCGATCTTCGCCGGTCTTGTTGACGAAGTGCAGGTGGGACAGCGCGTGCTGGTGGAAGATGGGCTGCTGCGCTTTGTCGTCACTGAAAAAAATCAAAATGAGCTGATCTGCAACACCACCTCCGGTGGGATTCTGAAAAGCGCCAAAGGCATTAATCTGCCGGACACCGCCGTCAATGTTCCATCCATGACTGAGCGCGACTGGGAGTGCGTCGACTGGGCCGTCGACCAGCGGCTGGATTACCTGGCGCTTTCCTTCGTTCGCCGGGCGGCGGATCTGCGGGAACTGCGAAGTTATCTCCAGGACAAGATCAGCGACATTAACCTGATCGCCAAGATCGAAAAGCCCGAAGCGGTTGAATTTATCGACGAAATCATCGATGCCAGCGACGGTCTCATGGTCGCGCGGGGCGATCTTGGGGTTGAGATGGATGTCGCCCTCGTGCCAATTATCCAGAAGGATCTCATCCGCCGATGCCACACCGCGGCCAAACCGGTGATTGTCGCAACGCAGATGCTTCAGAGCATGGTCGAGCAGTCGTCGCCCACCCGCGCCGAGGTCAGCGATGTCGCCAACGCCATTTTCGACGGCACCGACGCCGTCATGCTCAGCGGCGAAACCAGCGTGGGAAAATTCCCTGTGATCACGGTCCACACGATGGCTCACATTGCCGAGGTCACAGAACAATATCTGGCCGGTGATTCGGCGCGTTTTCAATTACCTGATCCAGTGAAAACCACCCTTCTGGCCGGCGCACTTGCACAGGGCGGTATACGGATTGTCCGCGATGTGAACGCAAAACTCGTCGTGGTCTGGACGCAGACCGGCACTACCGCCCGGGTGTTCAGCAAGCATCGTTTTCCAGTGCCGATTGTGGCGATGTCACCAGATCATCGCTCCCTTCGCCGGATGACGCTGCATTATGGAGTGATCCCGCAGGAAATGTCCGCCTCGCCGGATCTGAGCGCGCTGATCGCCAAGGTGGACGACTTTGTATTGGCTGGCAAATATGCAGCATTAAAGGATCGAATCCTCATCATCGCCGGGTGGAGTCACTCCATGCCCGGCGCGATGAACGGTATTGTCATCCACACCGTCGGTGACCCCTGGATCCCGGTCCCCACTGCCCAGATGCTTCGGCAAATGGTCAAATCGGAACGCGACTGAGCGCCGCCGCATATGCAGACAACCAGACTTCCAGGCCGTTGGATCGAGGACCGAACGCAATGACGAAATTTACCGCCAGAAGCTGGACACTTTTCGCCTTTGCGTTGCTGATGGTTTTGCCGGCGCTGCCCGGTTGCATTTTTTACAAAACCGATCCAAATGCGAAGCTCGCCACCGCGGTGGATCCCGAGCAGGCCACGCCGGACTACTGGTGGAATCAACCAGCCGAGCAGCATGTCACCAGCCGCGATTTCGACAAGCTGTGGAACGCCTGCAAAGGACAGTTATACGTGCGGCTTTTCCCGCTGGATCGCGAGCAGTATCGTGACGGACTCATCACTAGCGAACCCGTGGTGTCCGCGCAATTCTTCGAGCCCTGGCGTCGCGATACGGCTTCAGCAGGCGATCTGGCGGAATCCTCCCTGGCGACTATCCGCCGGACGGTGCATTTTGAAGTCACCCGCAATCCCGACGGTACTTTTCAGGCAAGCCCTAAGGTGCTTGTCGAACGTTTTACTTCCACCGAGCGGCGATTGACTTCCATTACCCAATACCACAACGCCCTGAGCGCCAAACGCACGGTCTACGATCCCGCCGATCAATCCGGCGCGGTCATCGCCAGCGATTACTGGTACCCCCTGCGGCGAGACAAAGGTTTGGAAAAGGCCATCGCCAATGCTATGCGCAATCAGCTGGGCGAATAAGCGCCGGGCAAACCCCGGGTATTGCCAACACGCTAATTCTTCTCTTCCGGCATCCGCCAGAAATACCAGGTTGCCAGCGACCGATAGGGCCTCCATTTTTCGCCCAGCAGTTTCAGTTCGGCAGTCTTGGGCATCTCCGCCAATCCATAGGCGCGCTGCACGTTTTTTCGCAGGCCCAGGTCATCCACGGGAAAAACATCCGGGCGATTGAGCACAAAAATCAAAAACATCTCAGCCGTCCATCGACCGATGCCTTTCACCGCCACCAGGGCTTCGATGATCTCCTCATCGCTCATTTTCGCGAACCGCGCGACACGCAACTCGCCGGACTCAAAGTGCCGGGCGAGATCCAGAATATACGCCTGTTTCTGGCGCGAAAGTCCGACCGCGTTGATCTGCTCGGCGGGTTTACTGAACAGTTCGATCACCCGCGCGGGTGTCGGCCGCCGCAGGGGGAACTGATTGCGAAACCGGTGAAACAACACAGCTGCCACTTTCACCGAGATCTGCTGACTGAAAATCGATTTGCACAGCACGACGAAATAATCCTTGCGGCGTTTCAACGTGCAGGGGCCCACCTTTTTAATGATCGCTTTGAGCACCGGATCGACCCGGCTCAGACGTTTTTGCCCCTCGATCCAATCCGCTTGCGCCACCGTCGAATCAAACCACATCCGCTTAGCGTAAAGGAAACTTCCAGGTACCTCCAGATGCGAATCGCGCCCGCCCGACGAACCTGAAATGATCGGTTATCGAACGGCTACAAAACGCCCATTTGCCATCAGCCCTGCGCCTGCTACCATCCTCGGCAGGCGTTTTCCTTTCCCACTTTTCTGCATGAGCACAAACGTTCCCGACGACTTCGCATTGATGGCCGCCATCGCCGGCGGCGATCGCTCCGCGTTATCAACTTTTTACGACCGGCATAGCCCACTGGTGCTCGCAATCTGCCGCCGGGTACTGAAAGACTCCGGCGAGGCCGAGGATGCGCTTACCGATATCTTTTTTGAAGTCTGGACCAGGTCCGATCGATTTGATCCCATGCGCGGAAGCCCGCTGACCTATCTGGTCACACTCGCCCGAAGCCGGGCGATCGACCGCAAGCGGACCCAGAGCGCACGACCTAAAATCACCAGCGATTTCACAGATGCCGGCGCGCAAACCGATCCGGTTCCCAGCGCCCTGGAATCGATCGATCTGCAGGAACGCTCGGCGCAGGTACGGGCAGCATTATCTGACCTTGAACCCGCCCAACGCGAGGCTCTGGAATGCTCGTTTTACGAAGGACTGAGCCACAGTGAGATCGCAAAGAAGCTGAATCGGCCCCTGGGCAGCGTAAAAACGTATATCCGACAAGGTATCATCCAATTGCGTGAGAAATTACGTACTACTCAATGAGGCAATCAGACCGACATTATTTAACAGGATCTGAGACGACACCGTGAACTGCGACCAAAGACGCGATCTTCTGCTGCTTTATATATCTGATGCCCTGGAGGCATCTGAAGCAGAGGAATTGCGCGAGCACCTTCAAACGGGTTGCCCCGCCTGCACCGGTCAACTCGCTGAGGCCGAAGCCTTGGTGGCAACTTCCGCCCTTGCCCTTGAGCGCATCGCGCCGCCTCCATATCTCAAGGCCCGACTCATGGAGCGGATCGAAGCGGCTGAAAAATCCGCCGCTTCGATGAAAGTCATCCAGCATCGGCAGGAGGATTTTCAAGGGGATTCGTTGCCGATTCGCCTGTTTCGATATCTGGTTCCCGCCGCCGTTGCCGCGGGACTTGCGATCATTGCCACCCACGCTTTCATGAATCTGCGCGTCACTGACCTGCAGCAGCAGGCAACACGGCTGCGGAATCAAAACGACCTGAACTCCGCAATTCTGATGAGCCAGGAACAACAGTTAAAACTTCTGAACGCCACACATGCATCTGACACACAGGTGGTGGATCTTCTGCGATCCCCCGATCTAAAACTCGTCAGTCTGCAGCCAACGGCGTTGCAGCCGCACGCGGTGGCCAACCTGCTGTGGGATAAAAAGCAAAAGCAATGGACCATGCTCACCGACGGCATGACCCCCGCCGCCGCCGGGCAGACCTATGAGTTATGGTTTGTGCCGGTCACCGGTGCCCCCGTCGAGGCTGGGACGTTTGACGTGGACGCCTCAGGGAAGGGAAAGATTCAGGTTGATATCCCTCCGAACCTGGGCCCTCTAAAGCTGGCGGCTGTCACCAACGAAGTCACCGGCGGTGTTCCCTCCCCCAAGGGAAGTTTCCAGGCCACCGCTTCGCTGGAATAGAATACTTCGCCTACACTTGCCTTCGAATCATGCCAACTGACATCCCTGACCCACCACGCCCCGGCGGTGTATCGCTGACAGAGCAGTCACTCGAACAACAAATACCCGCCGAAACAGCTGCCGTCGGTCATGACCCGTATGCAGTCCTTCGGTTGCCTGCTTATCGCCGATATCTTGCGGGAATGACGCTGAGCCGCATGGGTCAGGAATTCCTGATTGCAGCCGTCGGTTGGGAAATTACCCTGCGCAGCGCTAAGCCCGCACTTGCCCTGGGGATGGTCGGACTGATCGGAGCATTGCCGGTCATCCTGCTCGCGCTGCCCGCCGGCCACCTTGCCGACTCGGTCGATCGCAAGCGATTGACCATGCTGACCTGTTTCGCTGGTGCGCTTTGTTCGGTGGGACTGGCCGTTGTTTCCTTTGAGGTCGCCCCGCTGCTCTGGATGTACGCTTTACTGCTTGCGGCTACGACGATGTCCGCCGTCGGTGGACCCGCTCAATCGTCGCTGCGCCGCCAGATCGTTCCCATCGCGCTGTATAGCAACGCCACCACCTGGTCGAGCAGCTTATTCCAGGTGGCATCGATGATCGGCCCCGCGGTGGCCGGCGGAATCATCGCGATCGATTCGATACACCTCGGGCAAAAGGTCGTCCGCACGCTGCCGATTACGTACCTGGTTGATGCGCTGGGTGGCATGGCGCTGGTGGTGTTGCTCGCCGTCACGGAGGTGCGCCCCGTGGCCAGACGGGTTGAGACCCCCAGCCTGAAAACGCTTCTGGCTGGGATCCAGTTCGTTCGCCTGAACAAGATCATCCTGGCTACCATCACGCTGGATCTGTTTGCGGTTTTATTCGGCGGGGCAACCTATCTGTTACCGCTCTACGCCAAGTCGGTCCTGCGGATTGACGCGGTGGGGTTCGGCTGGATGCGGGCCGCCCCGGCGATGGAGGCGCTGGTCATGGCGGTGATCGTCGCGCATCTCCCGCCGATGAAAAAAGCAGGGCGGAACTTGCTCTGGGCGGTTCTGGGTTTTGGACTGGCAACGATTGTATTCGGCCTCTCGCGCTCTTTCGTGCTTTCGCTGGTCATGCTGTTCCTCACCGGCGCGTTTGACAATATCAGCGTGGTCATCCGGCATACGCTGGTGCAGGTGCTCACGCCCGATACCATGCGGGGCAGGGTGTCGGCGGTGAATAATGTCTTCATCGGCGCGAGCAATGAACTGGGCGGTTTTGAATCTGGGTTAACCGCACAGTGGATGGGCCCGATCTGGTCGGTTGTCGCCGGTGGAATAGGCACTATTTTTGTTGTATTGGTGGTAAATGCGGTGTGGCCGCAGGTCCGGAGTTTTGGATCGCTTGCAGATGCGAGACCCGCTGAGGAACTGGAACCCGCGCATGCCTGAAGCAGAATTTTCTGAGCAAGACGCGCTGGTTGCGGGCATCGATTACGTGATCGAGAACGGACGATGGATTTTCACATCTGCGTTTTTAACCAGGCGAGGAACGTGTTGCGGCTCGGGCTGTCGACACTGCCCATATCAGCCCGTCGCGCCGGAACAAGACGCCGCCGCGAAGGGTCAGACTGCCATAACGGGCAAGTCGATCACACCGGCGTAGGCCACGCCCTCAGGGCCACTTCCACAGCAGCCGACAATGCTTTGCAACTTGCCCCACCCGCCGCCTGGACGGCCAGGCCCTGAAGAAAAGTGGAAATAAACGTAGCCAGCGCCGCGGCATCGGAATCAGCGGGGAGATCTTTCTGGGCGATTGCCTGCTCGAAGCGGCGGCGAAGCAGCATTTCGTTGGCAAGCCGCAAGGTAGAAAGCTCTCGCCTGACCGCCCGTGACGCATCACTGCATGCCAGCGCGCCCTGGACAAGCAGACAGCCGCGCGGGCGGGACCGGGTCGGTTTAGCGATGCTTCGTTTCAGCAGCATTTCCACAGTGCCCCGGGCGGTGGGTTGATCCAGTGCTTCGCGCATCATTCCCCCGGCGGTTTGAAGATAGCGCCTCAACCGCCTTGCGGAATAATTCTTCTTTATTCCCAAAAGCCGCGTACAAGCTGGGGCGATTGATCCCCATGGCCGCGGTCAATTCAGGGAGAGAGGCCCCCTCGTATCCATTTTTCCAAAAAACGCGCAGCGCCTGGTCCAGCGCCGCGTCGATATCAAATGCGCGCGGGCGGCCTCGATGTTTGACTGTTTCACCTGCTTTCATACCTAACGGTATATTAATCTTCTTGACTGGCTAAATCCACCTGCATACATTGTTACCGTTCGGTACATAAATCTTTTTTACTCTTTCAGGAAGGAGTTCGTTATGGCACAGAAACTCGCGGGAAAAGTGGCGATTGTCACCGGGGCATCCAAGGGGATCGGCGCGGCGATCGCGACGCATCTTGCGGCCGAGGGCGCATCGGTCGTGGTCAATTACAGTTCCAGCAGGGAAGGAGCCGACCGAGTTGTAAACGAAATTACCGGCAAGGGCGGCAAGGCAATCGCGGTGCAGGCAAACGTCTCAAAGGCCGCGGAAATCACTCGCCTGTTCGATGAATCGAAAAAGGCGTATGACCATGTCGATATTCTCGTCAACAACGCAGGCATCTACGAATTTGCTCCGCTGGAAGCAATCACCGCTGATTCGTTTCATCGTCAGTTTGACCTGAACGTGCTAGGGCTGATCCTTGCATCCCAGGAAGCGGTCAAGCACTTTGGACCTAATGGTGGAAATATCATCAATGTCAGTTCGATTGTGGCAACGCTCGCCCCGCCCAATGGCGCGGTGTACAGCGCGACCAAGGCAGCGGTGGATGCGGTCACACGATCGCTGGGTCAGGAACTCGGTCGGCGAAATATCCGCGTGAATTCGGTTAACCCGGGGCTTGTCCTGACTGAAGGCACTACCTCAGTTGGTTTCAGTGACTCCGAGGCGGAATTCCGCAAACAGTATGAAGCGCAGAGCCCGCTGGGTCGAATCGGTCAACCCGGCGACATTGCAAAAGCGGTGGTGTTTCTCGCCTCGAATGATTCCGGCTGGATTACCGGCGAAACGCTATATGTCAGCGGTGGTTCTCGATAGACAAGCCTGGATTTTAGCCGGCCCGCATTCGGGCCGGCTAACTTCGGGATAAGGAAACGGGTATCTTTTCAGGGATGCGACTGCTCCCTGTCATTTCGCTGATCGTTATAGCCTGCGCGACAACATTAAGAGCCCAGATCCTGCCTCCTCCGACGGCATGGTCTGACTGGTCGATGAAGCTGACTGCAAATCAGCCGGGCGAGCTTCGCGCCTCCGACCTTTTGGATAAACCCGCGGGCCGATTGGGTGGGATTGTCTGTCGCGATGGACATTTTTACAGCGGTAACACGCGCGTCCGATTCTGGGGGGTGAACCTGACATTTGCAGCGAATTTTCCGACACACGCGAAAGCGGATGAACTGGCATCGCGTTTTGCCGCATATGGGATCAACGCCGTCCGGTTTCATCATATGGATAATATGCCGTTTCCCAACGGCATCTTTGCTGATGACGGGCTGACATCGCTTTCGCCCGAAGCATTGGATCGTCTCGACTATTTCATTTCCGCGCTCAAAGCGCAGGGTATTTACGCTGATCTGAATCTGCATGTTTCGCGCAGTTACACTCATTACCTCGCCAGCGGCCCGGAGCATCACGGCCCGCGCGTCGACAAGATGGTCGACCTCTTCGATCCGGAATTAATCGATGCCCAGAAACAATATGCGCACGATCTGCTCGGGCATCTGAATGCCTTTACCCATGCCAGGTATGCGGATGAACCGGCGGTGGCGATTGTTGAAATCAACAATGAAAATTCGATGTTCATGTGGGAAGCCGACAAGACACTGGCGTCGCTGGCCGGGGCCTACCGCGATGAGCTGCAGCGGCAGTGGAATCGCTGGTTGATAGAGAAATATCAAACCAGGCAAAAGTTGGAACGAGCCTGGAACATCGACAGCGAAAACGCTGGCGCAAACGTCCTGCGCGATGGCAAGTGGACCCCTGAACTGCACGACACCGCCCGCATGGAGGTCACCAGCGTGCCTGGCGGTATTCAGGCTGATGTTAATGCAGTCGACAGCACCGATTGGCACTTGCAGCTGGTTCAGTCCGGACTGAGGATGCAGGAAAAAAAAGCTTATACGGTTCGCTTCGATGCCTGGTCGGATCGACCGGTTAAGATTGGTGTCGCGATCTCACAGGCTCATGGTCCGTGGCAGTCACTGGGACTGGAAACCGATGCGCAGCTGGAAACGAGGAAGCAGTCATTCTCCTTCTCCTTTACAGCCAGCCAAAGCGACGCAAACGCCCGGCTCGGTTTCATCCTGGGACAGCAGACAGGAAAAGTTTTTCTATCCGATATTCAGTGCACACCCGGCGGCGGAACCGGACTATCTGAAACGGAAGATCCCGGCATCGGCGATGTGCTGATCCCGTCGGTTCATTTATCACCCAGCCGGGCGCGTCGCGATGACTGGTACACCTTTTTGCAGCAGACCGAGGAGAGGTATTACGCTGGCATGCTGAAGTTTCTCAAGGGCGATTGCGGTGTGAAATGCGCCGTTACCGGAACCTGTGGATTTGGGCCGATGGGAACCTATTCGCAGTCGAAAATGGATTTTGTTGACGGGCACGCCTATTGGCAGCATCCGATCGTTCCCGCGCAAGGCCATGGGATCTTTCGGATTGGACGATTCCTGATACTGCAATGGTCGATCAGCCCGCGCGCGACGCTGTGGGACCTGGCCGCCACGCGCGTGGCGGGCAAGCCTTTTACGGTTACTGAATATCAGCACCCGGCGCCAAATGACTTTCAGGCCGAGTGCATTCCTTTCATTGCGACGTTTGCTGCGCTACAGGATTGGGACGGAGTATTTCTTTTTGACTACGGTCACGACGCAAACGACGACAAGATCTCCGGCTTCTTTGATATCGAATCCAACCCCGCGAAAATGCCTCTGATGCCAATGGGGGCGCGCCTTTTGTCAGCGGTTGTTCCTGAGATCCAAACGTCGCAGACAGTCGCATTGCCATTCAGCCAAGTGCTCGCTGGCGTGCCGCGCTATTCGGGCAGTGAATCGGCGTTTCTGACAGAAGTGGCTGGTTTGGATCCGCGCTTATCGCTGACCGCCCCGCTGTCGATTTCATTTGATGGTAAACAGAAACGCTCGTCTCCTACGAGCCGGGCGACCTGGGTCGGCGCGGGCCTCATACGGGGCGATTTATTTTCGGGGACGCTGACTCAGCGGTCTTCATCGGCTTTGCCGCGGGTGCTCTGCCGGTTGTTTTTCAGGACAGCGGTGTGCGAATCGAATCGCTGGATACACCATTTGCAACCCTCATCGTGACGCCCGCCACACCGGGACAGAAAATGAGTTCAGCCGATCGCCTGCTGATGACCGCCGTCGCCCGCTGCCAGAATACCGGTATGGGATGGACCGCCGATCGTCACTCGGTCGGTAACAAATGGGGCAACGCACCGGTTCAGATCGAAACGGTTGCTGCGACAATCAGCTTGAGCGGTCGATGGAAGCATGCGGTGGCATTGGATCCCGACGGAAAACCAACGGGTAAGGAACTTGCCGAGATCCAGGGGGATCGCACATTGATTCGCCTCGGCATCGCGCCTGCGCTGGCGTATGAGGTCAGGCGGTAAACCATAACCACTCATTGTTCAGCTCGGATAGTCGCCTGGGTTCGGCGAGGCTAGGATATCGGCATGATGAAGCGAAAGCCCTGGCAGGTAGAACTCGCGATCGTCGATCGCACGATGAAAGCCATCTCAGGGGTCACCGATCCTGAAGAACTGGTCAGGGCTTATTGGGAAAACATCGGGGAGCTTATCACTATTGAAGATTTCGTCGCAGTTTCCCGGCGCGATATCGAACCTCCTTATTACCTCATTACCCGGTCGTCTCGCTTTACCGAAAACTTCAATCCCTGGACGCAGCGCGATCAGTTGCCCCGATTATCGGGCGGCTTAATCGCCGAACTACTGGATGCCAATGCGCCAGGTTTAATTCAGGACCTTCCCGCGCGCCTGCGGCGGGATGATCCGGCGTGGTTTTATCTGCAGGGGTTTAAAAGCGCTCTGGCCATGCCGCAGTATGATGGGGGAATAACCGTGAACATGTCGCTGTTGCTCTTTCGTGAAGGAGAAGAATTTGATCCGGCGATGTTTCCCATGCTGTATCTGCAATCAGGCTTGTTTGGCCGGGGAACGCAAAACCAGGTATTGCGCAATCAACTCGCCGGCGCTCTGACAACACTCGACCGCGAGTTGCAAACCGTCGGTGAGATCCAGCGGTCATTGCTACCGGATGTGTTGCCCTCTATCCCCGGATTTGAACTGGCAGCCGACTATCAGACCAGTGCCCGCGCCGGTGGCGATTACTACGATTTCTTTCCACTGGACGACGGTTCCTGGGGGCTCTTCATCGCCGATGTTTCGGGTCACGGCACCCCCGCAGCGGTGTTGATGGCAATCACCCACGCAATCGCGCACGCCAGGCCCCGCAGCCACACTCCGCCCGGCACTTTGCTGAAATATCTCAACGATCGATTGACCAATACCTACACCCGCGGCGGCACTTTCGTTACTGCTTTTTATGCGGTGCTCGATCCGGTCAATCGCACGTTGATGTACAGCCGGGCAGGCCATAATCCGCCCCGGCTCGTGCGGGATAAAGATGTGCTCTCCGTCGACGGCGATGGTGGTCTGCCCCTGGGCATTCTCGGGGGTCAGATCTACGAACAGGAAACCATCCAACTCGAGCCCGGCGACCTGCTGCTGCTTTATACCGATGGCATCACAGAAGCCATGGCGCCCACCAAAGGCGCAACCCGCCGAGACCTTTTCGGCCTCGAACGCCTCGACCAGTTGCTTATTGACTGTCACCCCCGCACCGCACAGGAGTGCATCGACAGCGTACGCGCAGCTGTCAGCAGTTTCGGTGAAACACCGCTGCCTACAGATGACCAGACTTTAATTGCGATTCGCTCGCTGTGATTTTCACTTGCGTGCCGCGAGCAACTTACCCGGGAAGGACATAAACGAAAAACGAATTTGCTGGCGCAAATGCGAACACAGATTGGCCCGATCGACTCACGAGTACCTTCGCCCAAGGCATTCGACTCGGCCCAGACACGGCCTGCCATGAGCGAGGTCGTACCCGGCCGAGTCGAATGGAGGCGGAGGGAATTGAACCGCCCCCAACTATCAAAAAACCCAGTAAAACAGCATATTGTGAACCAATTCTAGCCACCAATTTAGCCACCTGCGGGACCGATCAAGATAATCGACCCTGCCGGGGGTATCACCGGGTCATCTGTCGTCGGAAGTCTTGATCTTCGCATCACTGCATTCGTCGGCAATTTGGTCACCAAGAATTTTGCATTGCTCCCGCAATCGCTTTTTTGCAGCAGTAGACAACCCCGCTTGCTTGATTTCTTCCACTAGCCGTTTCAATGCCGTCCGCAGTTTGTCGCAGAAATCGGTCTGAGCCTTGTTTGGTTTGGTGTTCTTTGCCATGCCAACATACTACTTCACAAACCGAATGAAACAATGGAGCAAGCACCGGTCAAACACACAGGCGGGATACTCTGCATTTTGCCCCATGCCATGCCCCGCAGGGTAGTGAATCCATCGGCATTCAACCGATCAGCAATGGTTTGGAGTGAAGCCCCTTCACCCTTCAAGTTGGCAATGATCGGCGTCACTTCCGAGTATAGCGGTTCAGCAGCAACAGCATGAGCGACAGCAGCGGCCTTACGTGCCACAGCAGCGGCCTTGCGATGTTGTTCTGTGGTTCCAGTGTAGTGGCCAATCCTGTGTGTCCCTAAAAGCGTTCCGCGTTGCTTGGCGACGGCAAGAGCGGCTTTCGTTCGTTCTGAAATTCTACGGGCTTCATCTTCCGCAACAGCAGCGAGAATGTGAATCGTCAAACGGTTGGCGTGCGTGGTTATCACAGGCGACAAAATCGACATTCGCTTCCATGAGATTGGCGACGAACGCGACATTGCGGGCGAGACGATCTAACTTGGCAATTACCAATCGGGCTTTGATTCGCTTGCAGTGCGCGATTGCCTTTGCCAGTTGCGGGCGTGCATTGTTGCGGCCTGATTCAATCTCCCTGTAGGTCGCAACAACCTCACCAGCGACACTTGCGGCATAGTTCTGGACGGCACTGGTTTGGCCGTCCAGTCCAAGCCCGCTTTCACCTTGACGCTTAGTTGAAACCCGGATGTATGTCACCAATTTTGGGGTTTTGGTTGTCATGGCGGGTATCGTAACAATCTATTTGACGAACGTCAATAAGAATGTTACGAATTACAGCAGCAAGCCCCCCTATGCTGAATCTGAGGCTGCGCGTGAAAGGCGTGTATGGCGGCGGTGAGATTACCATCGTCCCAGAGAATCCAATGTCCCTACCCTCATGGTCCGCATCCACAGGCATACCCATAATCTGTGGAAAGGAGTTAAAAAAACGTGAGCAAGGCTACTATCGGTCGTCTAAAATCGACCTTGGTTTCCATACGATGGCCGGGGTGTCAGGGTAAAACGATGGATGTATCGTCCGTGTCACCGTCTGGGTTTTGATGGTGGTGATGTTGCCTTCCGTGTCGGTTGATGTTGTCTGCTCAATTTCCACCGATCCCGACGCAACTACAGCGGGTCCATAGTTCGCTTCTAAGGTGTCGATATCGAACAACCAGAACCGATCCCCATTGGCGGCGGTTCGATCTTCGTATTTGACTTGGGAGAACCAGTCTTCCCCAGCCCGCCGAATCGCGGCCAAGTCGATCAGCTTCCATCCAGTAAGATTTTCCGAGTCAGTATCATGTCGCTTTTCAGCGGTGCAATAAAGCATGTAGTCTGTTGATCCCTGTTTGAGTTTCTGAAGTTCGTTGTGACGGATGGTGATGTCGTTGTAATGTGCATTGAAGCGGATTCGCAAGGCGATTCGCTTTTCTCCGATCCAGCAGTCAACACCCCCCATGTCTTCTGTTTCGGTGCTAATGCGGCATTCCCATTCTTTCGGAAACAAGCTGGCAACGATTGCGAGTTGCTTTGGTGCGAATCGGTCCGCGTGTTTGCGACGGTCGCTATATGTTCTTTCCCCCATTGTTCCCCCAAGTAAGTAGTTTCATTTTTGCTTTCATTTCCGAGTAGAGCGGCAGAATCTAGTTCCCATTCTGTGCGTTTTTCTGCTGTTGGTTCGTAGTCAATTTCGGCAGTTGGTTCTGCTGCTGGTGCGCGTTTGTTTTATCCATCTTTCAGGCGTAAATCGGGTGTTTGTCCAATTTCCAAAACGCTGGATTTTACGCCTGTTTCTAGTTGCAGAACGGTATTCAACCATGAGCGGTTCGCTCTGAGCTATAGAGCGTTGTGGAGCCTTCAGAACGTACTTGGTTAAACGCAGATGATCGGAGTCGCTATTACCGACAGATTGCAGATCGACGGAGTAATGACCCCCGCTAACATCGGCCCAAGCCCGTTGGATGTCACTTCGGTTTACGGGTTCTGATTCGATCAGAAGATGGAAATGGGCGTTCCAGCCATTCGGCCCGTGTGCCACATGGAGACGTTGAATCCCACCATGTACTTTGGAGGCCCAAGAGGGATGCTTCCGCAGTAAAATGATGCTGTTGTAGAGTGTGCCAAGTTGTTCTTTTTAGTGGTGTTTCTCTGGACGCATCATGTTCTTGTCTCAGAGTCAGGGTTAGAAAATAGAGCTTTGGAGCTTTGGGTTTTATGTTCTCTAAGACTTCGGGGAGTTTCCTATTGGCGCGAATTTGATCGCAATGGACACATCCTGACAGTCCACAACGGTTTTGGTAGACACATCTTGGCTTAGATGATGCAGATTTAGAGTTGTCCCATTGGTCATTTTCCCCATTTGGGGAGTGGCGTTTGTGAGCTAATAATCCATTTTCGCGTTTGGATGTTGCACTGATATGGGACGGGGCTTCGATCAGCAGAGTGGCATCGGATTCCCATGTAGCGAAGTTTTCCAGTGCGATTGATGACATAAAGCAAAAAACCCAACGGGCATTCCGCTGGGTTCTTCGCTCACTAGATCATTCATACTTGGGCGTTATGCCCTTAACTGTTTTTACTATCGACGCATTAGACGTTGTTTCATGATGATCTAGTGAGGATCAGCGGGAACACTCCCGATATGAGTTCCATCGTCCAGAGTTTTTGAAACGAATAGAAGTGGACACTAACATAACACATTAATCGAAATATCATGTTATGTCATGAAGCTTCGACTTGGAAATAGCTGGCTTGAAACGTACTTTCATCCTCACCCAAAGTAGGCCAGTTCAATCGCTTTACAGGCATCGGCCACCAGCTTAGGGCGTCGTTTGATGTAGGCATCAGACATTCCCAGCCTATGACCCCCAAGAATGCGGGCATGTTCGTACTGGACCTGCTCACCCTCCGCAGCGGCGGTGTATGAACCGTCGCGAACGTGACATAGTTTGACGGTATCGGGAACTCCCGTTGCGGTTCTCAGGTCGCGGAATGCCTTGCCGAACGTATTGGCGTTGTGGGGTTGGCGAGTGCCGTCTGTCAGCATGAGCGTTTTGATTCCGGGAAAGCGTGCCAGTTTGTTCAGAGCATCGATTGTGCGATCCCACATAACACCGATTCTTGCAACTCCCGTTTTAGTTCGATCAGTCACCAATGTTTTTTTATCGAAGTCGAAATCTGACCATTCTAAGCAAGCGACTTCATGGCCATACATGCAGAAATTCAAGGCCAGCAACAGCAGAGCGTCCATATTATCATCGCCAGCACTCAGCAGCGTGTGGAAGTGACTACGTTCAATGGGTGCTGGGTTCGGTGTTACTGATTTAGGCGGAATGAGAATCGAACAATATCCAAGTGCTTTCGTGCGATCATCGGCCCAGAGGCCCCAATGTTTCGAGTAGGCGATCATCGTTTTGACGGCACCGAAACGGTGTTTCACATACGTCGTGGACCTATTATCCGACAGTTGAGTTTCGAGTACGTCCGATTTGTAATCAGCAACCATTTCCTGACTTATTTCCCTGAGCGTTTGGGCGTCAACTGAACCACAAAATTCGGTCCACCATTCCCGACTTCTGGCAAGCCATCGGGGTTTAACCTTCGCTTTGTCAAAGTACAAACTTCCGACTTCAATCAGCGACGGCGATGGAGTTGGTTTGGGAAGATCAGTCCAGTATCCGAGTTGTTCAATCCCCGTTTGTTCGGCCCAAAACTTCGGGCGTTCAATGAGTTCATTGCGGAAGTAAGCGGCGAGGACTTCAACTGGAAACTGTCGGATCAGTTTCATCGAATCTGCGGGATTTTCAGGAATGGTGAGAATCAGTGAATCGTCACTTGGCGCGAAACTCACCGGGTCCGAGTTGATTGCGAACTACAGCTTCAACGGCACCAAAGTCGTCGTCACTTGGATCGGGGTTGACGGGAATCTCTACGTTCGCGTTGTTGGGGTTCTGGCGGGCCTCCCAGCGACGGAAGTACAGAACGGCGAGACGTTCATCGGGCTGTGTGAATCGTTCCCCTGTGGATACAATTCGCCAGCGTCCATCGGGGCAATGGTACAGCCCGTCAACATGTTTGCCGTCCCATGAACAGACATGAGGTTTTTGCTTTCGACCCCGTTTTGCCATGCTGTAAAAGATGACAAAACGGGGCTTGAAAGTCAACCAATTCTAGCCTGAGTTTTAGCCGAAACCGCGATTCCAGCGCCAGAACCCAGTGGAGGCGGAGGGAATTGAACCCTCGTCCCGAGACAACCCAAATGGCAGCCTCTACATGCTTAGCCTCGTGTTTTATTCTCGTTCCGCCCGGCGATCACGGGCACCCTACGGGCGGAACATGCCGTCTAAATCTTATCTGTCGACCAACGGTGGAATCGACAGACCAGCCCGCGTTTTTCGACCAGTGTGCTGCGGGCATCACACTGTATCGAGGCAGCCTAAATTTAGGCAGCCATTACAACCGGGGCGGCGGTGAAGCCGACTCGGCCTGCAACATCGTTGTTGGCAGTTGTTGTTTGCTCACTTTTTTTACCAGGCCAAGTGAGCGTCCTGGGCATGCCACCACCACCGCAGCTATCCGGTCGAAACCGATCGCCCCCGGTGGAACTACCGCATTATAGACCTTTCGTTATCGAAAAAAAAGGCCCTCAATCGATCCGCAAATCGCCTTAGATACCTGGATACTGCTTCGAAAATTGTAGCTCATCCGCCTGAACCGCAGTGAGTGCCGTTCCACAACTCTAAAATCGAAGTTTGGATTAAATTTAATCGCTCTTATTTTCCTTTGCGTCGCCACCATTACCGCCCGATCTTTGCCGCCGGACCTGTAGCGGGTTGGCCCGCCGCCCGTTGCGCATTCTTCATGGCAGATTCCAGATCAGCCTCAGATTTGATCTCACCACTGTCAATTTTGCCGATAATGTCGCGCATCAGCGGGAGCGTTTTTTCATACTGCGCAACCTGCTCGGCTGTGATTGCCGATCCCCAGTGATTCAGGTCGGCCTTCCAACTGCCATCTACCTTGCGAAAGCAATAACTAATGGGTGCACCCTTGGGCGTGATCTTGGCGGTGTCGCCGTCCTGGGTGATGGTTGCATTGTCCAGCATCATCTTGAATGTGGTTTCCGCTTTCATTACCGGCTGGGAAGTAGCAACACCCGGATGCCGAAACTTCATCTGGGCAACTTTCAATTTTTCCGCCAGAGTTTGCCGCTCGATGTCCTGTGCCAGATACCGCTGACCCAATTCATCGCCCGTGCTCGCGGCCTTGGCCGCATCGAGATTGTGATCAATCCGGGCCTGCAAATAGGTGATATACGCCTGCTTGATGGCCGCATCGTCGGCGGCATGAGCAAACGGAGCGAGAGAAAAAACAACCAGTATGATCAGCGCGATACGCATCTGTTGCCTCCAGAATGGATGTTACCTAAAGATAGCGGGGAAATGGAGATGCAATCCTATCCCCGCCTTCCTATAAATTCAAAGCCAAGCCTGCTACTCAATGAATTCATCAACCATCAGAATTCCGAATTCCACTTTTTCAATTCTCATGTCCCAGGACGAACTAGGATGGCGACTCACAAAATCGTTTTAAGTTGTTTATTAAGATGTATTTAAGACGCGCAGATCCTGTCCGCCGCGGTACCCCCAAAAAAGACGCCCCAACCCCCTCCAAGGCAAAAACAACTGCTATTGAGGCAGAATCTCGATCGGCGGACTGAGCGAAACCTTCGACGCTGTGGGGAAATTCGGAGGTACCGCGATCGTCACCTCGCGCTTGGCAAGCCACTGGATGGCTCGCTGAATCAGCACCTGTTCGTCAACCGCAAGCAGATCCACCGGCTGGTGTGTCGCCGATTCATCCTTCCACACATGCCCGAACGATGACGCATACACCCGGCCCTGCCCGTACTCCACCGTCCACTCCAGCGGCCAATAGTCCTTCTCATGTGGATCCTGTCCATACGAAAGAACCTGAACGTGATTCGCCGGACCCCGTGAATCGCAATACACCTCTAGCTTTGGCGTCAGCCAGGTGCGCGGCAGGCCGGTATGAATCGGATGTTCACCCAGCTGATGCACCAGCACGTCCTGCCGCGGAGCGTGCGCCGTTCCCTTGCCTTCACCCGGCGCCAGTCGCGTGATGTTTCCATCGACGTCCATCTTCATCGCCGTGCCATACGACACCGGCCGCCAACCCAGACCGATGATGTCGTTGTATTCCGGCCAATCAGAAAACGCATTGTTCGCTGAATGATAGATAAAAACCCCGCCTCCATTTTTCACAAACGACACAAACCCAGCCTTCACCGTATCTGGCCATTTGGCAGCCGGCTGACCTTTGTCGTTATAAGTCTGGATGACCACGTCGGCCTTGGAAAAATCAGGCGACCAGTTAGACCACTCCGGCAGAGTCGCGCGGGCATGTGGAGACACTGACATCAAACAAACCAGTCGGCTTGAGCAGACCCACCAGCAACTGCGTATTCAGCTGCCAATTATGGTTCGAAGCACCGTCAATAATTAACACCCGAATCTTCGGCGACGCCCTGGACGCCGACTGTGCGATGGAGCTGCCTGCAACGCAGAAAACAATCACAATCCCGCCAAGAATTCGCGATAGCATCTGATAACCCTCGTGTTGTTGTTTGATTCGATCTGTAAACACTACCAACCCGCCAAAACGATTTCTGCGCGGGCGTGACATATTTATTCACCTGCCAAGGTTATGCAGTCAATACCATCCGACGCGATACAGCCGTAATTACAACCCCACTAAATCCCCCCAACTTTCGGGAAACGCGTGGAAGCTCAGGACGATTAAGACGCCTGGAAATCGGTCATCAACCGCACGGCGAACGATGAAGAATCACTGTTCGATTGTCGCTGAAGGTGCGTCGTGATGATCCAGCCTTCGGTCGCTGGCGAAGATGTTCCAAGCTGATAGCATGAGCAAAATCCCTTCTGGCCTGTTACCGCTCATTGGAGGTGCACATAGTGAAACTGACGAGATCAAAGAAGCGCCGCAATCTGCTCGACGCGCGTTTTTATGTGGCATTGGCGGCTTCATTCATGCTCGTCGGGACGTTCCGCGCGCTGGCGGACGAACCGGATTCGCTGAAGCAGAATTTTCTTGTCCCTCCAACCCCAGCTAAGCCGGCGGTGTGGTGGTTCTGGGGTGAATCTGTCATCACCGAACATGGAATTACCCAGGATTTAGAGGCTTTAAAACGGGTGGGTTTCGGCGGCGTGGTCATCTACGAACAGGTTTTCGCCGATGCGCCCGATGCGCTTAAAAGCCTTTCACCGGAATGGCTCGCGCGGGTGCGATTCGCCGCCGCGGAGTGCGCGCGGCTCGGCATGACGCTGGAACTCAATACGTGCAGCGGCTATGTCGCCGGCGGCCCGTGGATTACGCCGGAGCTGGGGATGCAGCGGCTGGTATCCAGCGAACTTCAGGTAGACGGTGGGAAGAAATTTTCCGGGCTCCTGCCGCAACCGCGGACCGAGCTCAATTTCTACCGGGACGTGGCGGTGCTTGCTTTCCCTGCTCCTGCCGGCGACGAGCCAAACAGGACGCCACCGGTGCTGCAAAGCACGCCGCCACTGCGCGATCTGAACAGAATGTTTGATCCATCGGCGCGGTCCTGGTCAGAAATCCCGCCCGGACCCGCGCCGGCGCTGGTCCAGATGGATTACGGTCAGCCGTTCACAGCCCGCAGCTTGACCTATTTGGTCCATCCCATTTCAAAGGCGGTTGTTCTTGTCACCCAGCAGCCGGGGGATTGGAGCGACGACCCCGCCAAGGTGATGCACTATGTGATTCCCCCTATCGGCCAGTTGGAATCCAGCGATGACGGAACGCAGTGGCAGCCGGTATGCGATGTGCCGGGCCGTGGCTATTTGCAGGATCACTGGAATTGGCAAACCATCTCGTTCCCGGCCGTCAAAGCTCGCTATTTTCGGCTTAAACTCCACGGATGGGACGGGGCAGGCAAGGGGCTGAACCTTCAGCTTGGAAATGTCCACCTCCACGGGGAAGCGCTGGTCGACCAGTGGGAATCAAAGTCAGGCAACGTCCTGGATTTCTCCAATCCCGATCGCACGCCTCCCTACAAAGGTGACGAGGTCATCGATCCGGAGAAGATTGTGGATCTCACCAGCCACCTGGACGCGGATGGGCGGTTGAATTGGGACGCCCCTCCAGGCCGATGGACGATCCTGCGCTTTGGCCATACCCCCACGGGCTCGGGCACGAAGCACGGAAGGCCCGAAGGCATGGGCCTTGAATGCGACAAGCTCAGCGCCGAAGCCACGACTGTGGAATACAAGAACTATTTCGGACGCATCCTCGAACAGATCAAGACCGTTCCGGGCGCACGCCTGAGTGGGATGAACATGGATAGTGCCGAGAGCGGCTCGCAAAATTGGACCGCCGATTTCCCGGCACAATTCCGCAAGCGGCATGGATACGATTTGATCCACTACCTGCCGCTGATGGCCGGCCGCGTGGTGGGCAGCGCGGAACTCTCCGATCGCGTCTTGTTCGACGTGCGGCGAACGATCGCCGACGTGATGAGCGATGAATACTTTGGGACATTTGAAAAGCTCTGTCAGGCCGACGGAGTAACCCTGATGGCGCAGTGCCCGGCATCGCGGCTGGCATGCCGTGTGACAATATCCAGTCCAAAGGTCGCGTGGATATCCCGATGGGCGAGTTCTGGAATGGCCAGCGTAACGGAACCATGGATTGCAAAGAGGCCGCGTGTGCCGCTCACTGCTATGGGCATCCAATCGCCGCGGCGGAATCATTCACCGGCAGCCCTTTTACAGCGTGCCCGGAAACGGAAAAGCCGATGGCTGACGCTGCGCTTTCGCTGGGGATTAATCGCTTTGTCGCGCTCGCGGATGTCCATCAGCCGTGGGACGACCGAAAACCGGGCGTCGTCGAGCCCAAGTTGATACTTTCCTTTCAGCGGAACAACACCTGGTGGGAATACAGCGGCGGGTTCTGGAACACGCTCGCCCGCTCGTCGGCAATGATGCGGCAAGGACAGCCAGTGATCGACCTGCTTTACCACCTCGGTAACGACACGCCGTTGAAGATTGCGACCTGGCGGATGCGGCCCGTGCCGCCAGCGGGGTACGATTACGACGTTTGTGGGGACGAGATTTTGCTGGCGCAAGCGTGAAGGATGGGCGGGTGGTATTGCCCGGTGGAATGAGCTACCGGATGCTGGTGCTTGCCGGCGGCAACCGGATGACATTGGCGGCGGCGCGACAATTAGAATCACTGGTGAAAGGGGGCGCGACGGTTCTTGGTCAAACCAAGCCGCTCGGTTCGCCCAGCTTTGGAGATGGCGCTACCGGCGATGCGGAAGTTCGGCGGATCGCCGATGAACTCTGGGGCCCCACCGACAGCCCGGGCGAACGCAAGACCGGGTCAGGCACGATGGTCTGGGGCCGGTCGCCGGCTGATGCACTGGCATTGCTGAATACCCCGAAGGACTTCGAGGCAAAAGGAGCAGACGTTGACATCCTTTATGCCCATCGAAAAAGCGAACAGGATGACATCTACTTTGTCGCGAATCATAGCGATGTGCCCGCGACTTTTACCGGGATTTTTCGGGCCCATGGCGGGAATGCTCAGCAATGGAATCCCCAGACCGGTTCCATCGATCAGCTGCCCGGCGCGGTCCGCTCGGGACCGGTGACCGAGGTGCCGTTGCAACTGGAATCGCACGAATCCATCTTCGTGGTCTTCCGCGACGGCCCTCCGCCGGCAACTTTTGCAGCAGGGTTAACGCGGGCGATGCCGGTTTGGCAATCGTTAGCCGATGCGTGGAATGTGAGCTTCGATCCGCGCTGGGGTGGGCCAGCCCAGGTGGAATTTCCCCGCCTCATTTCCTGGACTGATTCTACAGACCAGGGCATCCGCGATTACTCCGGAACCGCTACGTATACGCGCGAGTTCGATCTGCCAAAAACATTGCCCCCAAGAGTGGTCCTTGATCTCGGCAAGGTGGATGTCATCGCATCGGTCACTGTGAACGGACAGAATCTTGGCGATGTTTGGAAAGCGCCGTATTCGGTTGATGTGACAGCGGCGCTGCATGCCGGGAAAAATCGCCTGGAGGTAAAGGTGGCCAACCTCTGGGCGAATCGGCTGATCGCCGACGCCGGTCTGCCCGAAGCAAAGCGGCTTACCTGGACCAACTATCCACCCTACACCGCTGACAAGCCGCGGTTGCCATCGGGCCTCCTGGGGCCGGTAGTCCTGCGTTCGGCGACACCAAGCGTCTCAAATCCATGACAGCGAGGATCACCAACGCGCGTTGGCCGGGTGAAGCTCGGCGATACGCTGGCTGTTCTTTGCATTTCCAACAAGGGCGGCTTGCACTCACCACTGAAGGAAAACGAATATGAAAACGGTATCCCGCAAAACAATGCTAGGCCTTTTGTCGCTCGGCGTCATGTTCCATTCGACGCAAGCGCATAGCGCACCGGATGACACGCGCGACCAGATCTTTCCACCTGCGCCCGCTGCCGCCAATGCCATCCACTGGAAGGATGGATATTTTTCCATAAACGGAAAACCGACGTTCATCTCTTCGGGCTCGATCCACTACGCCCGCGTTCCAAGAGAGCTGTGGCGCGACCGCATCTGGCGTTTGAAGCAGATGGGTTTTAATTGCGTGCAATCGTACGTTTTCTGGAACGCTTCAGAGCCAAAGGAAAACCAGTGGAATCTCACCGATAATGTCGATCTCGACGCGTGGCTTTCCCTGCTGAAGGACATGAACATGTATGCGCTGGTGCGCGTCGGGCCGTATTCCTGCGCGGAATGGGAAGAGGGCGGCTATCCTGCATGGCTCACGGTAAAGCCGGGGATGACCCAGCGCGAACTGGGGCCTTCCACCGCTTATTCTGATCCGCATCTGGACCGCATCGAAGCCATCACTGCAAAGCATCAGGTGAGCCGGGGCGGCAGCGTTATCCTGGTTCAGCTTGAAAACGAGCACTCCCGCGGCTGGGGGACGGCGGTTGACGATCCTTATCTGGGATACCTCGACGACCAGGCGAGGAAAAACAGCATCGAGGTTCCGATGTTTAATTCCGGCTTGCACCACAGCCAGGAACCCGCCGGCGAAGTTCCATTCACGCCGGGCAAATCACCGTGGTACAGCACTGAATTCTGGACCGGGTGGATCGGAAAATACGGCGAGATGACTCCCGGCACGATTGCCGAGAAAACGCGCGGCAGTTGGAAAGTCATGGCGTTCGGCGGGGCCGGCTACAACTATTACATGGCGCACGGCGGTACCAACTTTGGATATTCCGGCGACTCGCTTGCCGCCTCGTACGATTACTCCGCTCCCGTCGGTGAAGCGGGACAACTGCGCCTCGTTTTACTTTTTTGCGCGGCGGGCCGCGCAATTCGCCAGGGCTTTTAATTCATTGCTGACCGGCAGCCACGACGATCCGAATTTTGCCAAATGCGATCAACCGGCGCTGCGTGTCACCACGCGCACGAATCCCACCGGGGGAAGCATCGTCTTTGTCGATCATTTTCAGCAGAAAGCCGGCGCTGCGCCCATCGCCGCGATCCTGCCCGAGGCCGGCGCATACCACGCGCCAAAGGCCGATCCCAACATCCCTCTTGAGACGCATCTGACTGTTGGGAACATGTCACTTCCGCATCAGGGAAGTTTGAAGGTCGGCGTTGTTGAGCCGCGCACGGTGCTCGTGAATATTCCGTGGACGGACAACGCCTCGTTTGAGTCGGTCTGTTCGAACGTGCTCTTCCGGGAGACGATTGGCAACACCGATTACTGGGTCTGTTACGGTTCCGCGGGCGACAGCGGTGAAGTTACGCTCGCACGGAAGAGCGGCGGGCTCGGTCCCAAGCAGGTTGATTTCACCTACCCCGCCGGCGACAAGATGCAGGAGATCAGCCTTGATTCGGGAGATGGGCGAACGGCGAAACTGCTCGTCATAAACACCGACATGACCTGCCGCACATGGTACGTGCATGGGCAGCTATTTATCGGCCCGTCTTTTGTGCTTGAAGACGGGAGCATGGAATTTCCACCTGCAGGAGGGACCGCTACGGTTTATGCGGCGTCGGGAACCACGCGCGTTTCGTCACCGGGGTCCGGTGAAGCTGCGTTGCCCGCCCTGACGTCGTGGACGTGGCGCGATGGTGCCGACGAACGTGCACCCGATCTGAAGGTTGATGACAAAGAAAAATGGATCCCATCGACCGGACCGCAGGCGATGGAAACCTACGACAGCTTCGAAAACCGGTACGGCTGGTATCGCACAACATTGCATCGCGATGCCGCCGGTCCTGTTTCGCTCCACCTGGTCGGGCAGTCGGGCGCGTTCCAGGTATTTTTGAATGGCAAGCCTGCCTCTCCCGCCCATTTTCAATACGACCAATCAGCGACGATGAAGGTCGGCGACGCCAGGGCCGGCGACAACAGCCTGGCGATCCTCGTCAAGGCGTCGCCGCGATCGAAGAATGTTACTCCGTCAGGGATGGTCCATGCGCGCGGAATCTGGGGCGGCATCTCGACCGATGCATCGTCTACACCGCTTGCGGTCAGCTGGAAACAATGGACGCATGCCCAGCGTAATGCCGTTGCTGACGATATCGCCCGGCCCGATTTTGATGACTCTAAATGGTCGCCGGTGGATGAGCAGACGCTGGCGAGCGAAATCGTTTTACCGCGCGGTGATTCATGGTATCGCGGCGTCGTCACGCTCACTGCCGACCAGGTCGATTCAATCATCGAGTTACCCAACTTTGTACTTCCAAAGAATGCCGGGAAAGGCAACCATCCGCAGCCCGTTGGCGTGGCTGTTTTATGTTAATGGACATCGTCTTACGGAACGCACGGAGAATGTCTGCGAAGTGGCTGGTGGCCGGTAAGAACACGCTGCTATACGAGTTGCAAAGCAGACTCGGTGATGAATACGCGAAGCTGCGTGTTCAGCTCTGGCACAACTCGCCGCTGACCACATCGACGTGGTATTTCCACGGCGGTCTCACGGATCTTGATGAAACCGCTATCGTGGGACGCGTCACCAACTGGAACGATTTCCTCGCGCACGAGCCCTGGCAGAATGGCGAGCCCCGCGAGGAGGGTCAACCCACTTTCTGGAAATGCAGTTTCAACTACCAGCAGCCCAAGGGCATGCAGCAAACAATCGGGCTGGTGACCGACGGACTGACGTCGGGACACGTCTGGCTTAACGGTCATAACCTCGGTGAATGCCCGCAGACTGTTCTGATGTACATGCCCGAATGCTGGCTGAAAGAGGGTTCCAATGACCTGGTCGTGTTCGACATGAGCGGTGCTAAACCGGAGCATTTAAAACTCGCGACCTATGAAACATTTTCGGTCGCTCCGGCGGTTCAATAAAAGGAATTGTTTCCCCGCGTGTCGGGTTCGAATCTTTCGTTGAAGATTGAGTGTAATCCGAAAGCAGGCGGAGATCGCGACGCTGCTAATACTAAGCGCGTGACCATCGAGGCAGTTTCCACCGATAGCTTAAAGACGACAACAACTATGACGCCGAAATGCTGTCAGAGTTGAACCTTATTCCCGCAAAGGGATGAGCGTTACGACTCTTCCTTCTCCTTCAGCTGTGCGAGAACGGTAAAATCTTCCAGGGTTGTTGTGTCTCCCTTGATTTCCTGCCCGCTGGCGACTTCTTTCAGCAGGCGGCGCATGATTTTTCCGCTGCGCGTTTTTGGCAGAGAATCCGTAAAACGAATCTGGTCCGGCTTGGCCAATGCGCCGATCTGCCGGGCTACGGTATTGATGAGTTCTTTTTTCAACGCCTCGCTGGGCTTTTGGCCTGTTTTAAGGGTAACGAACGCGGCGACGCCCTGCCCCTTCATCTCGTGAGGCATGCCAACAACCGCTGCCTCGGCGACGGACGGGTGGGACACCAGGGCGCTTTCGATCTCGGCGGTTCCCAGTCGATGTCCCGAGACATTGAGGACATCGTCAACGCGGCCCATGATCCAGAAATATCCGTCGCTGTCGCGCCGTGCGCCATCGCCGGTGAAATACATTCCTTTGACGTCTGACCAATAGGTTTTTGCATAACGCTCGGGGTCGTTGAAGATGCCGCGCAGCATGGCCGGCCAGGGCTTGCGGATCACGAGCAGCCCGCCCTGGTTTGGGCCGAGCTCTTTGCCTTCCCGGTCCACAATGGCAGCATCCACACCAAAAAATGGGAGTGTCGCCGTACCAGGTTTTGTGGGTGTGGCGCCGGGCAACGGGGTAATCATGTGCATGCCGGTTTCGGTCTGCCACCAGGTATCGGCAATCGGGCATTTACCGCCGCCGATCACCTGATGGTACCACATCCACGCTTCGGGATTGATCGGTTCACCGACCGTTCCGAGCAACCGCAGCGAGGCGAGGTTGTGCTTGTCCACCAGTTCCCGCCCGGCTTTCATAAACGCGCGAATGGCGGTCGGCGCTGTGTAAAAAACCGAAACGCTGTGTCGCTCGACAATGTCCCAGAATCGCGAAAAATCGGGGTAATTCGGAGCGCCCTCATACATTAATGTTGTTGCGCCGTTGGTGAGCGGGCCGTACACCACATAACTGTGCCCGGTGATCCATCCAACATCGGCGGTACACCAGTACACGTCGGTTTCCTGAATATCAAAAACGCAGCGGGTGCTCAGGTAGGTCCCCACCATGTAACCGGCGGTGGTGTGGATGATCCCCTTGGGTTTGCCGGTCGATCCGCTGGTGTAGAGCACAAACAGAAGGTCTTCGGAATCCATCGGCTCGGCCGGGCAGTCGGTCGACTGATCGGCGATGACATCGGTCCACCAGATATCGCGCTGCGGATGCCAGTCGATTTTTTCGCCGGTGCGCTTCAGCACAATCACCTGTTTGATCCGGCTGGTTTTCTCCATTGCCGCGTCGACATTTTTCTTCAGCGGCACCGCTGCCCCGCGACGATAGCCTCCATCAGCGGTGATGATAAAATTAGACTGCGCATCCTCCACGCGATCGCAGATCGACTGGCTCGAAAATCCACCAAACACGACTGAATGCGCCGCGCCGATTCGCGCAGGCCAGCATCGCCACGGCGGCCTCTGGAATCTGCGGCAGGTAGATCGTCACACGATCGCCCTTGCGCACACCCAGCTTTTTCAAGCCGTTGGCAAAGCGACAGACCTCGTCTTTCAACTGCGAATAACTGATACGCCGAACCTCCGGCGGCTGCGTAGCCGACATCGGTTCGCCCTCCCATAAGATGGCGGTTTTGTCTCCCCTGCCCTGGTTCACCTGGTGATCCAGACAGTTGTGTGCCATGTTGGTTTTTCCTCCAACAAACCACTGCACATCGGGTGTTTCCCATTTCAGCACGGTGTCCCACTTTTTGAACCAGTGCAGTTTTTCCGCCACGTCGCCCCAGAAGGTTTCCGGATGATCGATCGATTGGCGATACAGCTTTTTGTATTCATCCATCGATTTGACATGAGCGTTGGCCGAGAAAGCCGCCGAGGGCGGAAACAGGCGGGTTTCCTGCATGGTTGATTCAATGCCGGTATTGGAATCTGACATCAGTGCTCCGTTGTGTATCGATTTGACTCGCCGGGAAGTATAGCAAACAACGGCGATTTGCCATCCCATGCCCGTCATGGAATTGGTTGGTAGCATTGGCCAAAAAAACCTGGCGTACTATTCTTCGCACATGGGCAAGAAGGGGAAGACCAGCACGCACGCCTGCATCAATACATGCGCTCCGCCGGGTGCAGCTTGCCCGCGTACCCTGCGTCCTCAAAAACCGGCAGCTTTCACTATCAATGCGACGGGCGGGCCTCGCCTCATGCGAAGGTAATGCTGGATTGACAGAGAAAATGACATAAACTATCGACGGAGCCAAAAGATGAATCAGAGCCTGGACGACATTTTTCAGAAAAAGCAAAAGCAAGCGTCGGTCGGGGCCCCTATCGACTGGGACGAGCGCCGTAACAAGTATGTCTCGGCGGTTGATCGCCTATACCAACAGATTGAGAAGATCCTCGCTGGGCCGATCGCCCAGAAGACCGCTGTGCTCCAGCGACGCCCCAAGGAACTGAGCGAGAACTACATTGGAACCTACAAGGTGGACGACCTGATCCTGCTTGTAGGCGACGAACAGGTCCGCTTTTCACCGCGCAGGCGCAACATCGCAGGCGCAAGTGGTCGCGTTGATGTTCTAGGGGAGCGCGGCGAAGAGGTGCTGATCGTTCAAACCGACTCTCGATGGAGCTTTGTACAGACGCGACAGCCAACGCTCAAAGCAGTGCTCTTCGATGAATCTTCTCTCGCCGAGGTACTCAAGCGCGTCATGCGGGACTGACAGCGATGCCAATCCCACCGGTCGAATATAAAACGGCCGAGCGACAAACGCTCGATGAGATCCGTGACTGGTATCGCGGCGTGCTCGAAGCGCTACTTGAGCAACGCGGCGCGGTGTTCGCGCGATTCGCGAAGGCTTCACTGTCGCGGCGAGATTCGCGGCGATGACCGAAAGCGACGTGGATCAATACTTTGATTATCATCGGCGAGAACTCGAACGACTGACCATGCTAAACCTCGTTGCCAGTTCAGAAGCAACGGTCACTCTCAACTATTTTGATCGTGTCGGCAGGAATCTGAAGGATGAATTGTCGTCTGCCTATCGAAACTGGCACAAAAAACTTTCGTCTGGGAAGCAACTTCGCCCGGACTTCGATGAGGCCGGCATCCTGACCGTCCTGAAAAAAACGAACCTCATCAACAACAATATTGTCGGGCAATACCGCGAGTGCCTTCAAGGACGGCATTGGGTGGGCCATGGGCGACGGTGGGACAAGCCGATAGCGATAGATCGATTTGATCCGGATGATGTTTATGACCGTTGCGATGCGCTGCAGCGGGCAATCCCCGGTTTGATGCTTCCGTTAGAAGACACTAGGACTTAAAGCAAAGATTAGCCGCATTTTTCTGATTCGCAGCAACCCGAAGTTGGGTTGTTCATCGATGACTTGGTTCCCGATTCATTTCAGGCAGATGGAAAAGGTAGGCCGCCCGGATATTGACGCGTTCGAAGTCACGGCTCGCGTCATGCTCGCGACGGTTTCGATTTCAGCTTGAGTCTGATAGTTTATAAGCGAGTCATTATGGTGAACGGATCAACGCTTATTCAATGGGGCTATAAGCCCGGGTCGTGGTTCTCCAACGCGCTGGCTGCGGCTGCCGAGGCGGAGGCGCGCGGCGCGGCAGAGGTTGAGATCCGCCAACTCATTGCGCAGCTGGCACCCGGTCCGACTGTGCCGTTGCGCGAAGCCGGCCTGCTGAGCTACCACAGCAACATCAGCCCTGAAAGCGACGATGAGATCGTCAATGTCGCTGGCGTCGAAAAACACATGCGTGAGCTGATGCGCGTTCCGACCGTGCCGCGCGGCGCATTAATGCCTGACGCCTGCCCCGCCGGACATGAACCGGGTACGATTCCAGTGGGTGGCGTGGTCGCAACTGAAGACGCGATTCACCCGGGCATGCATTCGGCAGACATCTGCTGCTCAATGGCCGTCTCAATCTTTGCCGGTCACGATATCAATCCTACCGCTTTGCTCGATGCGGGCATGAAGTTCAGTCATTTTGGCGGCGGCGGCCGTGCAACGGCAGACCGCCTGGCGACTCCACCGGCTGAGGTGCTTGACGCCTTCGCGGCAAACCCATTTTTGCGCAACGCACAAAGCGCCGCGCTCGAACATTTCGCGACACAGGGAGACGGCAATCATTTTTTCTATGTCGGCCGTGTCAGTTCCACCGGCGACATTGCTCTTGTGACACATCATGGATCGCGGAAACCCGGCGCGATGCTTTACAAATCCGGCATGGCCGTCGCAGAAAAGGTTCGCCGCGCGATATCGCCGGAAACCCCGGAGCATAATGCGTGGATCATCGCTGAGACTCGCGAAGGGGAGGATTACTGGTCGGCCCTGCAAACTGTCCGGGCGTGGACGAAGGCCAGTCACTTCGCGATCCATGACATCGTGGCTGCATCCCTGGGACTGCGGGTTGCGGATCGTTTCTGGAACGAACACAACTTCGTGTTTCGTAAATCCGACGGCCTGTTCTATCACGCCAAGGGAGCGACACCGGCCTGGCCGGACTTCGCCGCCGACAGCAGCGGACTGACGCTGATTCCCCTGAACATGGGCCAACCGATTTTAATTGCCCGCGGGCTGAACGCCGACAGCGGTCTGGGCTTCGCGCCGCACGGTGCCGGCCGAAACTTCAGCAGATCCGCCTACCTGAGGCGTCATGCTGGAAAGACGGCCGCGCAAATGATGGCCGAGCAGACCTCTCACATCGACGCACGATTTTTCTGCGGCATTCCAGATGTCAGCGAGTTGCCACTCGCCTACAAGGATGCTGCAACCGTGCGCCGACAGATTGAAACCTACAGGCTGGCGCAAATCGTAGACACGATTGACCCCATCGGCTGCATCATGGCCGGGGACTGGCAGCAGAACGCACCGTGGCGAGTCAAAAAAGCTGCCCGCACCAAACCGTCCGGCAATCGAGCCGATTGAGCAGGGATGAATCGGGGACGCACGAAAATGTGACCGAGACGCCGAAATCGAATGCTGTGCCTTGGTCAAACGCACCGGCGGAATCATGCTGTCGCCGCGGTTGTATGGCTGGCGTGTCGAATCAGGTTCTGGGAATGGCCAGCACGTCGAAGGGGTTGAGGGATTGAATCTGGCCTGCCTGCGCAATGCGCAGTGGGATGTTGGTATCAACCAGGATCATCGGGGGTCATCCACCGTGCCGCAGTAGATGCTCTCGCGGCTGTCGTCGACTGAATAACCCAGAGGCTGGTGGCTGTTAGCCCAGGCGTGGAGGCTCTTGAGCCATGGGTTACCTGGCTGTTCTTCGTCGATGACAATGACGCGGACCCTGCGACCCCGCAGATCCTGGCGGGTCACTAAATCATCCCAATTGCCTTGAATGATGACATCAGACATTGAACACCTCGCTGTAAATTATATGCACGCTGGCGCGGATCGGGAAATCAGCTTGCGGGCGT
Organism: uncultured Phycisphaerales bacterium; assembly: GCA_963792535.1. Taxonomy (GTDB): domain Bacteria; phylum Planctomycetota; class Phycisphaerae; order Tepidisphaerales; family Tepidisphaeraceae; genus CBDAQA01. The sequence goes on along the minus strand of CAWBWQ010000001.1, from coordinate 255,602 downwards.
TGAACTCGACGACTCGGTGTCGAGATAAAGCACTTCTTCGTCCGGCGAATATCCGAATAATTCTGCGAATCGGCCCCAGGTGACGACGATGTTGAACATCTTTTCGATGTCCTCGGTCGTGAGCCGGATCGCGAGTTCTTCGATGACCACATCACGCGGCAGGCGGTGGTCCTTGGCGTCTTCCAGCAGGCGGATCACGAACCGGAATGTGCCCAGCTGCCGAAGCTGCTCGCGGAACAGCACCTTGCGGGCATTGATGTCACCGTCGAGGTACCGGCGGCCAATATCGGTGAGAATTACCTTATTCTTCGGCGTGTCGAGCAGGTCCAACATCTCGCCGGCCTTGACCACCGAAAGCGTATGACCGAAATCATAGTCGGTGAGCTGGTCGAGCCCGAAGATATCCATCTCACCGCCATGATCGCGGATGATTTCCATCAGACCAGCGACATGACCGATATTGACGCTGGGCAGCGGTTCAGGAATGGGCATGCCGCCGGGGGTGTTTTCGGCTGGTGGTATTGCAGCGGGTTCAGGCAACTGCTGTGCGGTAATGCAATCGTGAATTCGCTTGACCAGGCGCAAAAAAGTCGGTGATTGATACTCGCGCGGGTGCGCAACATCGTTTTGAATGACCTGCTGAATGCGCCCCGGCTTGCTCGCAAGCACTACGATGCGATCGGCGAGGAATACCGCCTCTTCGATCGAATGTGTGATGATCATCACGCTGCGGATCGCGGCAGTTCGGCGGCGGCGGCTTGGGTGACGCTGTCTGACCTCCTGGAAAACAACCGGTAGATTTCGCTTCTCAAGCTTTCCGCGGTAAAGACATCCAGGGCGCTAAACGGTTCGTCCATGCAGAGCAATTCCGGTCCGCGGGCCATCGCCCGGGCGAAGCCGACGCGCTGCTTCATCCCACCAGAAAGTTCCTTGGGGTATGCCTCTTCAAATCCTTCCAGGCCGACAATGTCAATACAGCGCTTGACGCGTTCGGTTCCCTCATCTTCGCCGAGCCCCAGCCCGTTTAGCGCGAGCCGAACGTTTTCCTGGACGGTCAGCCACGGGAACAGCGCGAAATTCTGAAAGACGATGGACACGCCCGGGTTGATTCCCACCAGCGGTTTGCCATGTGTCAGAACCTCTCCGCTGGTGATTTGAGTCAAGCCCACCATTGCGCGAAGCAGGGTAGACTTGCCGCAACCGCTGGGGCCCAGCAGCGCCAGCACTTCGCCGGGCCGGATCCCCAGTGTCACATCCTCCAGCACGGTGCGGACAGCGCCATCCTGCCCGAAGTTGACGGTGACATTTCGAACCTCGGCGACGAAAGAGCCTGTCGCGGTTGGTGATTGTGCAGCCAGCGTTTGTGTCATGTTTATCTCCAGACCAGCCGGTCGGCGTGGTTCTACACATTCAAACTATACCGCGACTCCGCAATGCGACCGAGCCTCTTCCAGACCAGGCGATTGACCACCACCACGAAAATGGCCATGGTCAGGGCCGAGGCGGCGAGCACGGGAAAGTTTTTGTTCTGGGTCGCCAGGACGATCATGCTTCCGAGCCCAAAGGTGGCCCGCTCCTGGCCGCCCATTGAAAAATATTCAGCTACGATTGTTGCGTTCCACGCGCCACCGGTTGCCGTCAGCAGGCCGGTCACCAGATAGGGAAAAACCGCGGGAATATAGAGGCTGCGCCAGGTGAACCATCGACCCAGGTGATTGACCCGGCCGACTTCGCGAAGATCATTGGGAATCGCCATCGCGCCGGCGATCACATTAAACAGCACGTACCACTGCGTGCCGAGCAGCAGCAGCGAGATGCAGCCGATGGAAAAGGGAACGTGTAAAAGAGCCAGCAAAATCACCACCCACGGGAACAGCATGGGTGCGGGAAAGCTTCCCACCACCTGAATGACCGGCTGCAGGCGTTGCGACCATTTGGGGTTAAGCCCGATCAGGATGCCAGCCGGCAGAGTCCAGGCAGCGCCTACCACCACGGTAGCGGTAACGCGCAGGAACGAGGCGCCCAGGCCGAGCGCAATGGATCGCCAGTCCATCGGATACCAAACACCATCCGAGGGCGGCGGTGAGTGATCGACAATTGGCACACGTCGCAGCAAAGAGAACAAAGCCCACGCACCCCATAGCAAACCAGCCGTTAGCGCCAGCAGCACGATGGCGGTCAGGGCCTTGCTGACAAAAGCGGACAGTTGCCGGCGCTGTTGTATTTTTTCTGGACTCGGAGCCTTGCGGGCGGCGACGTGAATGGCGCGCGCCTGTCGCCGGCGCGTCGCCAACTTGCGAGCCCAGACCACCAGGCGGGAATGGCCCAGCAGGTCCACAACCCACGACCGCGGGGGATCACCCGATGAGATATCTTCAAGTTTGAATCGCTCGGACCAGACTACGATTGGACGCCACAGCAGTTGATCGAGCCCTACGATCATGAGCACCATTGCGATGACCGCTGCCAGCTGGTGGATCTTGTTGCCTGAATCCTGGGCATCGCTCATATACGATCCCAGGCCGGGCAATTTATATTTGTCGAAAGTCTCGCTGGTGGCGATGAAGAACCATCCCCCCGCCATCGAGATCATTGAATTCCAGACCAGCCCGATCATGCTGGCAGGCACTTCCAGCATGCGAAAAACCTGCCAGGCATTCAGGTTTTGAATCGCTGCCACCTCGCGAAGCGGTGCGGGAATACCGCGCACCGAACCGAAGAAACTAAAACACATATTCCACGCCTGGGCCGTGAAGATGGTAATAATGCACGCGAGTTCCAGCCCGATCTGCCTGTGCGGGAACATGTCGGCAAACAGCAGATACAGCCCGGGAAGGAACGTCAGCACCGGCAGCGACTGGAGCACGTCCAGCACGGGCAGCATGATCTTTTCCGCTCGGCGGCTATGGGCTGCAACGATGCCATAGACCAGAGTGAAGGCCAGCGACAACATATACGCAACGATTCCGCGAAGCAGTGTGAAGGCAGTGTAAAGAGGTAAGAATCTCAGTTCAGGCCGAAGTGTAAACCGTTCCGGCATCTTCGCGGTGGCGCGCTCCCCGATCAAAACCAATCCGGCAAACAGCGCAGCAACGCCGGCGATGACAAACAACTCGACACCAACCGACGCCGGCGCAGCAAAGAGCTTTCGGAATCTACCGGGTTGCTGAAGGATTACGGCCATCGTGTGATATCGTCAGGTTGCCAGAGTTTTGTGGAAAGATCCAAGTCTGCGGTGTAACGAAAATTCGCAGTTGCTTCTCAATCGGCGTTGATGCGCGTCGATTCGCAAAATCGCCATCTCGTTGGACAACGCAGCCAACTGCACTACATGCTTGTCTTCAGCGCGGCTCAAACGTCTTATAACGAGCACGCAATGACAGGGTCGCTTCCATCGCCATTGTGCAGCCATCTTCGACCATCCAGTTCGATAAGATCCGAGGCGGCCTTGGGCCCCCATGTACCTGGGTCATAGGGTTTTGGCGGATTAAGGCCCTTGGCCCAGCCTTGTTCGATCGGATCCACCACCGCCCAGGCAGCTTCGGCTTCGTCGCCGCGAATGAAAAGCGTCTGCTCACCGGCAATGCAGTCGAAGATTAACCGCTCATAGGCCTCGGGCGGTTCGACATGAAATGTAGTCTTGTAGCTCATGTCCATCGCGACGGGCTTGATGTTCAGCGACCCGCCAGGCACCTTGCCATTGAAGCGCCAGCTGATTCCCTCTTCCGGTTGAACGCGAATGATCAGGTCATTCGGATAGACCGGTGAATCGCACTGCTTTTGAAACAACGTCAAAGGGGGAGACCTGAACCGCACCACCACTTCGCTTAACTTCTCGGGGAGGTATTTGCCGGTTCGCAGGTAGAACGGTGTGCCGCTCCAGCGCCAGTTATCGATAAATAATTTGAGCGCGACAAAACTTTCGGTTGTCGAGTCCACAGGAACATCTTTTTCGTGGTTGTAGCCGGGGGTTTTTGCGCCGTTGGCATCGCCGGGGCCGTACTGGCCTCGAACGACAAATGAATCGAGATGTTTCGGATCGAACGGACGAACGCTCTTGAACACTTTTACCTTTTCATCGCGAATGCTTACCGCATCCAGCGCGGCCGGTGGTTCCAGGGCAACCAGCGCCATTAACTGAAACAGGTGGTTCTGCACCATGTCGCGCAGTGCGCCGCTTTTGTCGTAATATCCGCCGCGCTTTTCCACACCCAGCGTTTCACTGACGGTGATCTGCACATGGTCGATATATTTATAATTCCAGATCGGTTCGAAAATAGAGTTGGCAAAGCGCATCACCATCAGGTTCTGAACCGTTTCTTTGCCGAGGTAATGGTCGATGCGGAAAACCTGTTCTTCCTTGAAATTCCTGTGCAGCAAGTCGTTCAACGACTTGGCCGACGCAAGATCGCGGCCGAATGGTTTTTCGATAATCACACGATGCCATCCGCTATCCCCGGCCGCTTTTTTGCCGGCTGATACTTTTCCTATGCCGGCGATGATCGGTTCGAAAGTCGCCGGTGGTGTCGAGATATAAAACAGGCGGTTTGGAGGCGTGCCAAACTGCTTGTCCAATTGGTCGGCGCGTGGGCGGACTTCTGGTGTCCTTCGTCTGAACCGTAGTCGGCGGAAATATAAAACAACCGGGCTTCGAGGCTCTTCCAAACCGCTTCGTCCATCGGTTTAGTGCGCGGCGTATTTTGTAACCGCTTCGCGGGCATCGGCGCGAAATTGCTCGTCGGTCATTTCCGATCGCGAATAGCCCAAGACATACGATTTTTCGTCGAGAAGTTTTTCCCTCGCAAGCTCGTACAAGGCGGGGATGAGCTTTCGCTTGGCCAGATCACCACTGGCACCGAAGATGATAATTCCGCACGGAGTTGACGTCGCCATGAATGTTCTCCTTACTTATATGCCAGAGAGATACGGCGGCGGCGTTGGGAACGCAATGTTAAATGACGAAATGCGCTGCGTTCAAAAGATGTTGCCGTTGATGTATCACGCAAGACGGCCGTTTATCTTCGGCGGGTGGCGTGCAGCGAGAGTGCAATGGCGGAAGGACCATGACTGGGAGAGGGGAGCACAGTAAAAATTGCCGGGCCTTCAACCAGCCCCGCCTCAAGCAGCTTGGTTCGGGTCTGCAGATCGCAGGGTTCGACGACGAAAATGGGATGCGTTTTCATCTGCTGCACAGTCACATTGATCGCGCTGGTCACGAATCGCTCACTCAGGTATTCGGTCACCCTGCCGTATGGGGCAGCCACGATGACGGTGGCTTTGTCCCCGACATGCTCGCGCAGCAGTTCACAAAATCGCGGGGCTGCGTCGTAGGTGCCTTTATCGTAGCTGGCCAGGAACGGTGCTGCCGCTGCTGCAGAATAATTCCACCCACCTTGGTCAGATTCATCAGACTGCCGGTCGCGACAAGCCCGATAAAAATCAGTTGAGGAATGCACGGCGGCAGCTCGAGCCTGCGGCACCAATCCGTGGCCGCGTAATAGCACCCCACCAGCAGTTCCCACCAGGCAAAGACAAGCAGTGGAAGCACTGGAAGGAAATAGCGATCCAGCGTTTCCTGCGAGACCAGGATCGTCGCCAGCAGGAGACAAAACCAGAATCCCCACAGCAGGCGATAACGGAACAATCCAAATCCCAGCCCAAGCACAAGGGTGCTGAGCAACGTATTGCAGAGCAGCCCGAGCCGGGCCTGGAACAGGACATCGGATGCAGCCCAGCAGAACAGATCGCGAAAATTCTCACTGAACGGATGGTTCACCGCGCTGGCGGTTTTTCCAGTGATTCGGTTTAGAAGATATTCCTCGTACACCGTGCCGAACCCGCGCAGGTCGGCGCAACCAGTCAACGCGCATTACCAAAACAGTAACAGCAATTGCGACTGCGATCACACCAATCAGGATGCGCCAGCGGATTCGCCTGCGGAAAGTCTCTGCAATCATCGCGAGCCCGAGTGCGGCAAGCAGCGGCCAGATTGTGGGGCGCATGGCTGCGGCAAACAGGAGGCCGCCGATGAGTAAAAACCAGTCGACCCCGTGCTTCCATGCCGCGCGCGGATTGTTGGAATGCCCCGCATCTGATTGAACCCCGCGACGACCGAAAAGCCCTTCATAGCCCGCCAGCGTGCAGATCGCGCCCAGGGCAAATGGCATGTCGGACCACAACTCAAATCCATAACAGAAAAAAGCCTTGGTCAACCCGACCCCGATCGAGATGACAACAGCGGTTGGCCTGCCCGAATGCAGGAGGAACAGGCGGTAGACCATCGCGACCGTCGCCAGCGACATCAGCATCATCAGCAGATTCACTGGCGCAAGTGACTTTGCGCCGAATAGTTTGAAGGTCAGCGCGATCAACCCGGGCCAGCCGGGATAGGCCAGGTGATTGGGTTCGCCGAGGTATGTGAAACCCAATCCGTGCGCGAGATTCCGCCCGATGGAGAGATAAAGGGCAGCATCCGACTGAATACGCCACTGGCCATTAAAAGCAGCAAGATAAAAACAGAGCATCGCGGTCCACAGCGCCAGGCGATGCCGATCGGCAAATGCCAATAGCGCCGGCGGTGTCCCGTTCCGGCGCACCCACAACATGAGCCCGCTGGTATCTCCCGCGGGCTGGTCGGCTCCGACGGGCATCCGCCCACCGGCCATCGCTAGTTGTGCGTGGTCTTCAATCATTCAGCACTCTCTTCAATATAGAGAGGGTACCGAGAGATGAAATATTTCGCGATGTAAGAAACAGGCAACGTCGAAATGTTGCCGACACTTAGCCCAGATTACTTTTCGGTATGGACGGGTGAAACACTTCCATCATGATCCAGTGCCCGGGCTTCGGGTTCGAACGCGCTTGATCACATGCCCGCCAAATTGATTTCGCAAAGCGGCATTAAAACGCGCGGTGAAGTTGTAGGGATCCCGACTGGCAAAACGCGAGAACAAGCTGGCTGCCAGCACGGGCACAGGCACATCTTCTTCCATCGCCGCCTGAAGCGTCCAGCGGCCTTCACCGCTGTCGGCCACGTAAGGCGCGATTGATTTCAGGTCCCCCTCTTTTGCCAGCGCGCGCTCGCCGAGTTCCAGCAACCAGCTGCGCACCACACTGCCGCGATTCCAAACTTTTGCGATCGATTCCAAATCGAAATTATACTCTGACTTATAAAGAACCTCGAAGCCCTCGCCGTACGCCTGCATCATGCCGTACTCGATGCCGTTGTGAACCATCTTCACAAAATGACCCGCGCCCGAGTCACCCATGTGAGCCCACCCGTCCTTCGGTGCCAGCGTATCGAAGACAGGCTTGCACAGTGCGACCGTTTCGCGGGCACCACCGACCATCATGCAATATCCCTCGGCCCGGCCCCAGACACCGCCGCTGGTGCCGACATCCAGAAAACCAATGCCTCGGCTCTTCAAACCATTGGCGCGGCGCACGGAATCTTTGTAATAGCTATTCCCGCCGTCGATAATCACGTCATCTTTTTGCAGCAACTGAGTCAAATCGGCTATGACCGTTTCAGTTACGTTGCCTGCGGGCACCATGACCCACACAATGCGCGGCGAGGGAAGGAGACCTATCATCCGGGACAGATCGTCCACCACCTGAACGCCCGGAACATTGACCAGATCCGGGTTAGGATCCTTGGCAAATCCAACAACCTCGTGCCCGCCGGTGACGCTGCGATCCGGCGACCCGATGGCGAGACGCAAAACCATATTCCCGCCCATTTTTCCCAGCCCTACGAAACCGATTTTCATGATCGCCTCAAAAAAACGTGAGTATAAAAAAAGCAAAGAACACGTTGAAGAAGCGAATGTACTGCGGCTTCTTCGACGTGTCCCAAGCGGTTACATTTCCGCAACTCGTGCGGCAAATTCTGCTAGCGGGCAATTACCCCGCGACCCACGCGCTGAGTCCGGCGGCCGCCCGATGCGTCGAATACGGGAATGCTGGCCATGTCTTCCTGATTGCCACCGCCGGGCATCCGAGACTGCTCCTGCCCGCCGCTGTTGGACGGTTGCCCGCTGCTCCTGGACGACTGGCGCGGCTCGGCGATTCCCTTGATCGCTTCATAGATAAAATATCCGAACAGCACAAAAGCAGCTAATTTGATCATTCGAAACATGCGAACCTCCAGTGGAAAATAGTTTACTCGCGTCTATGGTAGTGGTCAGCACGCGGCGCGCCAGCGCCGAAATCTCTTTTGCGAAAATTTGATGGATCAACCCGCTCCCGCACCTGGAAATTATGTCTCCCGCGCCGGGCAGAAGCTGGACCACGCGCTGGGGTGCTTCGCAGTGGATGTCAGGGGGATGATCGCCGCCGATCTGGGATGCAGCACGGGCGGATTCACCGATTGCCTGCTTCAGCGCGGGGCGACAAAAGTGTATGCCGTCGACACCGGTTATGGCGTACTCGACTGGAAGTTGAGAAACGATTCCCGCGTTGTCGTGATGGAACGTCTCAATGCGATGCACGTGCAGCTTCCTGAACCGGTGGATGTGGTAAGCATCGACGTTGCCTGGACGCGACAGCGTAGAATTTTACCGTCGGCGAAAAAACTGATCCGCCCCGGTGGCATCGTGCTGACATTAATCAAGCCGCATTACGAAGCCGAGCCATCGGCGCTTCGCAAGGGAATATTGGATGTGACGCGGATCCCCGCGATCCTGGCTGCGGTCAAGCAGGACATAGAGCAAGCGGGGTTTGAGCAGCTGCGGATCGTCGAAAGTCCGATCAAAGGAAGCAAAGGAAATACGGAGCTGATCGCATTGCTTGCAGCACGTGGTCCATAAACACAATCGCCAGTTGTGCATTGATATCAATGCACAACTGGCGACTGGCAGTTACTTGAATCAGACAAAAACTCAGCTGCGTCCGGCGGTGACCGCTTCGGGTTTGGGAGCCGCCACAGCGCGTGGAGCGGGTGGCGCTGCAGGGCCGGGAGCGACAGATGGAGCAGCGGGCGAAGCACCCGTTGCAACACCCGTGCGCGGCGGGATATTCAAACCACTGCCCGCCCGGGCGGGAACGGGCACGGTGCCGGCTGTGCCCGGACGCAGGGCATCGGGCTTCTTGTGGTCGGGTTGAAGCACCAGCGTCATGCGCCGGCCTTCCATCTTGGCGTCGCGTTCAATTTTGCTGACGAGGAACAGTTCGTCCTTGATCTTCTTAAAGATCGCGCGTCCCAATTCCAGATGCGCCATCTCGCGGCCACGGAACTGCAAGGTGAACTGCACCTTGTTTCCCTCTTTGAGGAATTCGCGGGCGTGGTTGATCTTGATCAGCAGATCGTGATCCCCGATTTTGACGGTCTTGAATTTCAGCTCCTTGAGCTGACCGCCTTTGTTTGATGCCCGCGACTTATCTTCCTTTTTCTGCTGCTGGTAGCGCCACTTGCCATAGTCCATGATCTTGCACACGGGCGGGCGGGCGTTGGGTGCAACTTCGACAAGGTCCATCGAGGCCTCGGTGGCCATGCGAAGGGCATCGGAAGTGGACACAATACCGAGTTGTTCGTCCTCGGAATTGATCAAGCGTATCGGGGAAATCCGAATCTGATGGTTATGGCGAAAATTCGTAGAAATGGCTCGTATCTCCAAAAAACAAGTCGGTCCGGAAGACGCCTTCCGAGCCCATATTACCTTCAATGATAGGTTATCGGCCTGTTACTGTCGTAGATCATGCAAATTATCCATCAAATTTGCAATACAGTTTATGGAATCTTTGCAGGCGATTTTCGCCCGGGTTACGGCAGGCCCCGCCGCCGCTCAAACCCCTTCGGTGCTGATTTCCTGAATGGCGTCATCCACCTCGGCGGGATCGAAAACCCCCAGCTCTTCGAGTGCGAGCAGTGCCGCTTTCTGCTCGGCCATCTTTTTATTCGGGCCCCAGGCCGAGGGAAACCGCCGCCCATCCACGGTGACACCCACTTCAAAGCACTTGCTGTGGTCGGGGCCTTTTTCATCCAGCAGTTCATACATCGGTGGATGCGCCAGAATCTTCTGGGCGTGCTGCTGAAGCACCGCTTTGTAATTCTGCTGATGCGAGTTGGCCGAGATGATGTCGATCTTGGGGGTCATGGTCCGCAGGACATATTCCTTGACCACTTCAAACCCGCCGTCGAGATAAACCGCCGCCACGAGCGATTCGTAAACAGCTGCCGCCAGCGAACTGGGCATGGATTCGCGCGAGCTGATCCCTTTTCCGATAATCAGCAGATCCGTCAAACCGGTTTCGTTGGAAACCTCGGCGCAGGTGCGCCGCGAGACGACAGCCGATTTTACCTTGGTCAATTCCCCTTCCAAATACTCGGGAAATTTCCGATAGAGTGCCTCGCAGATAATGACATCCAGCACAGCGTCACCGAGGAACTCCATCCGTTCGTTGCTGTTCAGGCGATTGTCCGCGATGGAGGCGTGCGTCAACGATTCCTTCAATAACTCGGGGTTCTTGAAAGTGTACTGAAGAATCTTTTCTGCCCGCTCACGCAGTTCGGTATTCACGCGGCTACCTCGATTTTGCAGACGCTGACATGTGCCATTGGACTTTTAAAGGCAACCGCCTTCATGGGAAATCGTCCAGCGGCGGAGGTCGGTATACGCTATTGAAGCCCTAACACAGTGTCAATAAAAAAACAGCCGATTAGCGATCCCCTGTAAACGGAACAGCCCCGCACGATAAATCGTGCGGGGCTGACGGAATCACTCCGTAAGTATGATGCGAAAAATGCAGCCCCCGTGCTTTTCCATCGTTTTATTTGGTGAAACTGACCGCTGGTGCCGGCTGGTCCTTGCTCAATTCAGCCGCTGCCGGAACAGCCGTAGCAGGCTCTTTCCGGGACCGGCGGGAATGCGATGGGGTTGACGACGACATCGCCAGAGCAGGTGAACTGTGGATCGTCGTCGGGAGAATCAGCACTTCAACCCGGCGATTCTGCTGCTTGCCACTGGCGGTGCTGTTAGAGGCGATAGGACGCTTGTCGGCATAACCGACCACGCCCATACGTCCGGAATTCACACCGTCGGCGACCAGTTCCTTGCCAACCGAGATCTGCGCGGTGAGCCGAGAGATACCAGTTGTCGAAATTGCCAGCCTTGATTGTCCGTTCATTGGTGACAGGTTGATTGTCGGTGTGACCCGCGACCAGCAGTTCGTATCCATCAGCACCGGCGGAGTTCAGGATCGAAGCAAACCGACCCAGCACTTCGCGGGCCTTGGAAGTAACTGTTGCATCACCCACGGCAAACGTCACGTCGCTCTTGAACTTCACCATGCCGCGTGCGGAATCAAATTCCACCAGATCGGGATTCTGGGCCGCGAAGGCGGTCAGTTCGTTATTCAAAGGTGTTGGCAAAGCCTGCGTGCCGACATTCGCGCTGGCCAGCTTGCCGACTGAATCTTCGTAACGCTGTTTCCACATGTCGGCCTCTTTCTGGAGGTCGGCATTCTGGCTGTTGAGGTTATTGACCAGGGCTTCGTTTGTTGCGCCATTGCCATTCACGGCGGCGAGTTGGCGATTTGCGGCATCAGCGCGGGCATTGGCCTCGCTGATTTCGGTCTGACTGTGACCGAGTTGCTCGGCAAGCTGCTCGGCGCGCATCTTCACAGCCGCATATTGCTCGGCAGGAACGCAGCCCGTGAGTGAGATACCAAGAACCCCGATACCCAATAAATTACGCAATTGCAGGTGACGCGAACGCGGCATGTAGCCTCCGTGCTAAATTTCATCAGGCAGGTCAACCGGGCGAATGCCGATTAAACCCGAACCGATCGATCGCTGGTTCCACCAGCGGTTGGCCCCCAGGTCGGGGAACTTTTAGGATATGGGGACCACGGGTCCCCGGCCCATTTCATTACTCGATTGCTGTGTCTTTGCCCGCAACAATCAAGTGCGCACATATTGCCGGACAATACGCGAAATGCAAGACCAAATTCACAAGAAAAAACTGGAAAGCGCAAAAACTGCTTGCGATGTCTGTTGCGATTGACACCAACCCACCCCAAATGTGAAGGGGGCATTCGCGTACAGATGCTCACCACAAAACCAGTGCAAGCAGCTGGGTGTTTCGCTGCCAGACAAAACGTTCGACACTCACTTCCGAGCCGACATTCCGATCAATTTCCCAAATGCGAGGAAGAGCACCGCGACTGCTGCACCGATGCCGGCGATCAGAAGGAATGCATTGTCTTTCTCAGCGAAGAAACTGACCGCATCCGCCCGAATGCCACTCATGGACGTTATCAATGCAAAAAGACCGAACATGGAAAAGAGTGCCGCGCCCAGCGCCATCGCACCGAACGCGCCCGACCAGGCATCGGGTGCTGTCACGGTCTGCACGCCCATTGATCCGCGAACCACGCCGCCCCCGGGGCTCGGCAGGCGGATGCCGGCCATCGAGCCGGTGTCAGGCGGTGCCAGGGGTCGACTTCCCCCGCCTTTGCCTGAGGGTGAAATTTCGTCCAGCAGTTCAGCGCCCAGGCTGGTTTCATCGCTTTCGCGCGTCAAATCCAGAAGACCCGAGCCCGATCCAATACCTTCCAGGTTGAGATCCGCCATCGATCCCGCACCCGGCATGGCTGTTTGCGCCATCGGGTCGGCCGACATATGCGTATCATCGCCGAAGACGTTGATGCCTTGGCGGCTTCCAATGCTGCCGCTCGTTCCCGATCCACTGCCCGCGCCCGATCGGCCCGGCGATGGAATGCCTCCAACGGTTCCGGACAACCCCAGGTCCGCCGCCAGGGCGGTGTCTTCCTTCAGGTTCATCATGCCCGAACCCGCGCCACCCGTGAGTCCACTGCCCAGCCCACTGCCGGAAATTCCCGCCAGGCCGCTGCCACTGATGCCCGTGTCGTTTTCCATCAGATCCAGACCGGTCGCGCTGCCGCCAGCAGTATCCGCCAGCCCGATCGGAGCGCCGCTGTCGCCAATTTCAATTCCGCCGCCAATTTGCGATTTCAGCGCGTCCACCTGGTCTGCTTTGAACATCAGGCGCGGCCCGTCTCTGAATTCCCGTAGTTTTCCTTCGCGCGTCAGCACCTTGATCTGATCTTCGGACTGACCAAGTGCAGCCTTGGTTTCGTCCAGCGTATAGAACATCTTGGCCATGATGGGTTCCTCGTATCCGGCGGAAAATCCGTTCGTTGGTAGGTTTACCGCAAGTGAGCGTTGTGTACAAGAATCTTCCGGGCTGGATACAGTCAAAAACGAGGCTGCACCACGATTCCGAAATGCCCACCACGTGACAGGAACCAAGCCGGCACGTTTGCAAAGGTGCGATAACCGCTTGCAGCCAGGTGGGGGCGATGTTTCATACTTGATATTTGTTCCCCTATCATGGTGCCATGGACATCAACCTCTTGGTTTTGAATCTCGGTAATACCCGTCTGGCGATCGGTGTATTTCAGGCTGGCAAATTGGAATCGGTCACGCGGGTTTCGCTTGAGCAGCGGGCCGACTGGCAGGGAAAAATCGCCGACGCCTGGGCGCGAATCGCCGACACGGAGAATCCCGCCGTCGCCGGCGCAAGTGTCAATCCTCCGCTTTTGGAAGCTGTGGAGCACGCAGCCGAACTCGCCACCGGAACCACGGTGCAGTGGGTCGGGCCTGATCTGGACTTGCCAATCGAGGTAAAAACCGACAAACCTCTGGAGACGGGCGTCGATCGCGTCCTGAATATCGCGGCCGCATATGAACAAATGGGCAAGGCGTGCGTCGTTGCCGACGCGGGCTCCGCTCTCACCGTCGACGTCTGCGACGACACCGGCGCATTCCTCGGCGGCGCGATTGCGCCCGGCGCGTCAATGATGCTCGAGGTTCTGCATAACAAAATCGCCAGGCTGCCGCTGATTCCCCTCCAGGCCCCCGTCGCTCCGGGAATCGGTCGCGACACGCAATCGGCTATCCTGCAGGGCGTTTACACCGGCATCCGCGGCATGGTTAAAGAACTGGTTGAAAGCTACGCCACAGAACTCGGCACCTGGCCGGACCTCATCACCACCGGCGGCGACGCTGAAAAGCTCTTCGGCGGTTGGGAACTTGTACACGCCGTCGCGCCGGATCTAACGCTTTACGGCATCGCGCTGGCGTTCACCGAACACCACATCAAGCACGCGGAGTAAATCGGGTCAGAGTGACGATCAAATTCGCGCCTCACTGGCAGCATTGTCCTGCAGGTTGATGCTTGTAACGCTCAGTCGGTCGTGAGACATACATTTGCAGTTTACTGCACACTTGGCAAAACGTTCACGGCCAGCCGAACAGCCGGCTTGCGTTCATCGTGGTAATTGAATCCACTTCGGCGATCGACAGCTTTTTGATCTCGGCGATCTTTGCTGCCACATGCGTTACCAGGACCGGCTCGTTCACTTTCTGCTTGCGCATCGGTTCAGGCGTGAGATACGGAGCGTCGGTCTCAATCAGCATGCGATCGAGCGGTGTCAGTGCCACCACCTCGCGCAGTTCACCGGGATTCTTGAACGTCACAACACCGGTGAAGCCCAGTAAATGCCCGGCTTCGAGGACGCGGCGGGCTTCTTCGACCGTGCCGGTGAAACAGTGGAAGACCATCCGCAGCGAAGGAAAATCCCTGATAATCGCCAGACAATCATCCACCGCTGCCCGGCTGTGAATCACCAGCGGTTTGTTCACCTCAACCGCCAACTGAAGTTGATACTGCAGGAAGTCAATCTGGCGCTGACGATTGGCTTTTCCCCGCGAATAATCCAGGCCGATTTCCCCGATGGCAATCACCGAAGCGTCTGCCTGGATCTCCCGCAGCTGCGGCAGATCCTCAAATCTTTCCTCATCAACATACGACGGATGCACCCCCACCGCGCAGCGGATGTTTTCGCGGCCCTGGCACAATTCCACGCATTGCCGATCGTCGGCCAGATCGGTTCCGATGGTAATCAGCCGGGTCACGCCTGCGAGTGTTGCCCGCGTCACCACAAAGTTGAGTTGCGATTGCAGCCGCGTGTCCGTGAGATGGCAATGGGTGTCGATCATTGGTGATGCTTATCGGGAATGCCTTACTTAAATTGGAGACAGCCGCTGCGTCGGCCAATCGCCCGAGCGGCAATAGCTTCAAGGCCAAAGCGGCGCTCCCATCAGTCCGGCGGTAGCGGGCTGGCCTGTGATCAGGTTCGCGTTCTGGACAGCCTGACCGGCGGCGCCTTTGCCGAGATTGTCGATCGCTCCCATCGCGATGATCGGGCCTGCGCCGGTCACCGAATAGGAGATAAACACCAGGTTCGAACCCAGCGCCCATTTGGTGTGCGGCGGTTTGTCGACCACGCGAACGAAGGGGCTGTCTTTGTAAAAAGCGCGGGCGATTAGCAGGCACTGTTCAGTCGTTGCGGTGCCAGCGGCGTAGCAGGTCGCCAGGATCCCGCGCGTCATGGGAATGAGGTGCGGTGTAAACGTGATGCTCAAATCGCCATGCTTGCTCAATGAATTTAACGTGGCGGCAATCTCCGGCACATGGGCGTGTTTGCCCAGGCCATACGCGGCAACGTCTTCATTCACATCGGCAAAACCAAACGTCGCCCCCCCGCCGCGTCCCGCGCCACTGACACCGCTCTTGGCGTCGATGATCAACGGTGCGTCCGATCGAACAATCCCCGCTGCCACCAGCGGCGCGATGGCGGTTAACGCTGCCGAAGGATAACAACCGGGGTTGGCAATGCGGGTTTTGCCGATGATCTTCTCCGGCCAGACATCGGCCAGCCCGTAGGTCCACCCGTCCACAAAACGATGATCCCCGCCGATGTCGACGATTTTTGTGTCCTGCGAAACCTTCGCCAAAGCTTCTTTGGATTGTCCAGAAGGCAGCGAGGCAAACAGCACATCCAACTGCGGCAAAGCAGCAGGATCCCATTTGGAAATCTTTAAATCGCCGAGCGACCCAATGCCCGGGAATTTCTCAGACAAAGGTGAACCAGCACTTGATTCCCCGGCAACGTAGACAACGTTAAAAGCAGGATGGGTTGCACAGAGGCGCAGAACCTCACCGCCGCCGTAGCCTGAAACACCGACAATGCCGACGCGAATGCTCATGTCAGAAGTTTAGCCGCGAGGCTCGATCGAACAACCGGATTTGAAAATATTATCGGGTTATCGCATAATGCGATAATGACGATTGTCGGTCAGGATGTCCTGCGAAACATGAGCCGCAGGAACCCTTCGCTGCGAAAATGGCTGACGGTATGGGTTGCTACGGTCGAACAAAGAAGATGGCATAGTCTGGGCGAGGTGCGTATCGACTATCCTTCGGCTGATGGAATCAAATTAAAAAGTATGCTTGTTGTCACGGTCTTTAATGTTAAGGGGAATGAATACCGGCTGTTGACTTCAATCGATTTTGATGCGGGATTAATTGAGATTCTCGATGTTTTGACGCATGCTGAATACGATAAGAACTCTTGGAAAGCGCGGTACTGAATATGGCAGCTATACTTTCAAAGGTTCCAAACGACGCATATTTCGAGCTGATCCTGACATTCCCCCTGCGCCCCATTCGCACGGTTTCGGCACATAAGCAGGCACTGAAAATGCTTCGCAGCCTTGCTGGCAGGAGAGAGCGCTCCGATACGGGATTACAAAACGATCCTGGTTTCCCTTATCGCCGATTATGAGCGATCAGCTGGTTTGCGATTGGACACATCAAAAGTGACCGCGGCCCAGATCGTGCTCCATTTGCTTAAAGAACGCGGATTAAGCATAAACGCATTAGCGAAGAAAATCGAAATATCGCAGAGTTCTCTCAGTGACATGATCAATGGGCGGAGGGACTGGAGCAAGCCGGCGATTATTCGACTGTCGGACTTTTTCGGGTTGCAGACAGGTCTTTTTTTGCGATAGCGCGCGAGCTATCACTCCATCAAAAACGACTGCTCCAGCATCTCCACCGGCTGACCGCCAAAAGCGCCGTCGGTTGGCGTCAGCAGGAAATCCTTCATAAGGTTCTGCCAACGGGTGTGCACTTCGCTTTTGGCAAGATAATCGCAACTTGCCTGCCAGTTGTCGCATTCAAGATAACCGAATTCGGTGCCGTCGGGCCGCAGCCACAGCGAGTAATTGCGGATGCCCGAGGCTTTCAGTTCAGCAGCCAACTCGGGCCAGATGGGATTGTGTAGCTTGAGATATTCGGTGAGTTTTTCAGGACGAACGCGGATGAGAAAGGCGATTCGTTGCATAGGTTCAGTCCTGGGCAATGGCTTGCTGAACCCGTCGGCGAAATGCTTTGGAGAACGCCGTCTGGTCCTCATGCAGCCCGGAGGTGATAAACCCGGTGATCTCGTGAGGCGAAATCATTGGAAATGTCGGGCTGCGATCCACTGTAACGTATGCATCGTTTTTCTGGACCAGAACGCTAAGGCCTTTCGATGAATAGACCCACACTTCCGGCACGCCCAGTTCGCGATAGATTGACTTGTGCGCCCCAAGACGGTGGGTCACTTCAACTTCAATCGCCAGATCCGGCGGTGGGTCGATCGCCAAGTCCAAGTCCGTTTTGCCGCGCATGTGCAGCTCATGAGTCGTGTAGAAACTGCTGTCCGGCTCGACGCCGGCGTCCAAATCCATCCGCCGCAATGTGGTCATGCCCACGCCTTGGATGGGCATTGATGTCTCCTCAGCCATGACACGGATAAGAATTACCAGAAGTTCGCAAATTCTTTCGTGCAGGATAGAAACAGTCACGACTTCCAGCTTTCCCTTGTAGTAAGTCACGAAGACCCTGCGATCGGCAAGTTTTTCGCCGACGCTCTCGTAGAAAGCCCAGTCCACATCGCTGAAAACAAACCGCTGAGGCTCATTTCCCTCAACTGCAGCTGACCGAACTGGCAAATCTGCGATTGTCATCTGGCCTCCATCAGGACAAAACCGGCAGCGCTTTGCTCTTCTCCCGCTGGATCTTTTCCCATCCGCTGCCCAATTCGCCGATGGGATCGGGGGGGAGGATATCCACTTTTTTCTCACCCAGTTTGGCCTCGCCGCGTTCCACCTTCGCCTGGAACTTCCGGCATTCGTCCAGCAGTGTCGAAAGGATGTCCGCTTCGGGAACATTCGCCACCCGCTCACCCTGCACGTAGATGATGCCCTTTCGGTCGCCTGCAAAAATAGCCACGTCGGCTCCCTCGGCTTCACCCGGACCGTTCACGATGCAGCCCATCACGGCAACTTTGATCGGCAGGCTGATCTCATTTTCGAGTTGCTTGCGCACGTCTTGAACCAGCTTGAACAGATCCACCTGGATCCGCCCGCAACTCGGGCAGGCGATTAATTCAGCGCCGATTCGCGTGCGAAGCCCCAGGATGTACATCAATTCCAGGCCGTCCTGCACTTCATACACCGGATCGTTGGCATAGCTGATGCGAATCGTGTCGCCGATCCCGCTGGCCAGCAGATGACCCAGCGGCACCACCGATCGAATGGTCCCGGTTTCCTTCGGCCCCGCATGCGTCACGCCCAGATGCAGGGGATAGTCGAAACGCTCGCTGATGGCCTTATAAGCATCGATCACAATCAGCGGATCGATGCTCTTGGCACTGATAACGATGTCATGAAAATCCTGCTCGTGGAAGATTTCCAGGTACTCTTCCAGCTTGGTAATCATGATCGCCAGAAAGTGGCCGTGCTTGTTCTCGGAGAACACACCGCCCAGTTCCTTGAGCCGCTTCTGTTTGTCTTTGCGCTCGACGATCGACCCTTCATTGACGCCAATCCGGATCGGGATTTTCTTCGCCTTGCAAGCCTGAATGACATCAATCACCTGGGCTTTGTCGTTGATATTGCCCGGATTCAGCCGGATCTTATGAATGCCCGCGTCGATGGCTTCCAGCGCCCGTTGAAAATGAAAATGCACATCCGCCACAATCGGCACCGACACCTGCGGCAGGATTTCCTTCAGGGCAGCGGTGTCTTTCTTTTCAGGAACTGCCACGCGCACCATATCCGCGCCGGCGGCTGCCAGTTTGTGGATCTCAGCCACGCAGCGGTCGATCTCAAAGGTGTAACCTGCTGTCATCGATTGGACCGACACCCGCGAGTCCCCGCCAATACTGACGAATCCGTGGGCGGCATCCCCAAGGGTCACTTTCCGCGTTTTGCGACGCACGATCATGCAATCTCCAGAGTGAAACACGCCCGGGCAGGCACGAATCCTTCGCACCCATCTAACACTGCCATTTTATGATTAAAAGCCGAAGATGTACATGCTACCGCAGCTCGCGCGACCGCACGGGCCTGGGAAAGCCTTGGGCCGCGCCTTCGACCGCCACGAGCATCATCCGACCTGAACGCTGTCCGAAAGACTTGTGGTCAGATCGCCGGCGACTGCATCCACTTGATACGCACTTCCAAAACGGGCATCGGGCGGGGCGACGACCTGTGCCTGCCAGGTAATGACCGCGGACGCGCCAGTGCGCAAGGCGGGCAGCACCATGGCGGCTGGTGTTGCGAGGATGATCGATCCGTCGGCATTGCTGAAAGTAATCGTTCCGTCAGAAGACAGCTGGCTGCCAACGTTGGTTACTGTGAAGGTAAACGTCTGCATGCTTCCCGCTGAGACATTTGTCGGCACGCTGGTTTCGGCGATATCCAGCGCAACGGGCACACTTAACACCGCGATGGCGGCACGAATTCCCGCAGCGTCGTTCACAGCTGCCTTTACCGTGGCGATCGTCAGATTAATCTGCCGAATGACCGCAGTGGGATCTCCATCGGATGGGCTGAATCCCCACAGGTCGAGCTGTTCTGAAGCGTAGACCGACGAATTTAGCGCGAGATTCAGCTGGCTGTCAAAAGCGCTTACCTTCCTGACAACTTCGGCTCCAATCTGCGGCAAAACCGCCGTTGCCTGTTTGTCCAGAAGCACAAGATCGTTGCTGAACAGCGCCTGCCCGTCGATGAGCAACTGCGGGTACAGCGTGGTGATGCCTGCTGTATCTGCTTTCTTAACCAGACTCGCCAGCTGGGTCAGGTCGGCAAGATAAATTGATCCATCAGTCGATGCGACAGCCGCGCTGGACTGCAGCACAGGGTGTTGCACCAAATCCGCGGGTGACGCCAACATTGGCCCCAGCGCTGGCACGAGCGTCGGCATGGTGCTAATTGTTGCATGCGGCGAATTGATGGTGTGAATCTCCGACGTCCCCGTGGATCCGATCTGCACGATGTTGGCGACAAATTGAGTCGCGTTCAACTGGTCAAGCAAACCGATTGCTCCACTGAGCAGCGTTGGCACTAATAATTCCGAAGACAGGGCTTTAGCGCCGACGCCCACCATCAGCTTGAGGTCTGCCTCAGCGACGGAGAGTGTTTTCTGCAGTAATTTCTGACCGCTGCCGAGCAACCCGCTGCTGTAAGCGCCCTTCGCCCGGCTCAGCAGGAACAACGTTCCGTCACCGCCGCGGATCACACTGCTGATGGAGTTGATTGCAGAAGCAGAGGCCAATTCCCTGATCGCCCTCAGGTGGACCTGGTCGGTATAGGAGTCCAGAGTGGACAGCACCTGGTTGGTGTCGGTGTTCGCGTCGTACCCGATGCGGTTATTCACGCAGGCATCGATCACATCCTGTGATGTCGGCACGACGCCGGCGGCAACCGCGCCGGTCAAAGCTGGCACGGATAAAATGGCTGTATAAATAGCGCCCAGGTCCGGACGGATCCGAACGCCTGCAAAACCGTTCAGCAGCGACACATCAAGCGACAGCCGAACCAGATTGAAGACAGCTTCAAATCCCAGGTCGTCCAGCAGCTTTTCACCGGTGAGCATGTCATAGCCGTAGCGCAAGGTGCTGAAAATCGCCGCGATCGTCGGACCTTTGTACTTGGCAGGCACCTTAAAAAGTGCTGCGATCACATCGAAACTCGACGAAACGACCAATCCCAGCGATGTGAAAAACGCAACGCGGCGCCGCCTGCGATAGTGCCTGGCTGGTGGCGCTCTGGGTGATGGGTGAACTTATTTTCCACGCCGCCGCACCCGGGTTCGCCTGGCTGAACGCCGCGACCGACTTTTGCAGCTTTTTCACAAACTCAACCGACAACGTCACAGCCAGCGCCTTGCCGCTCAGGTCGACCAGTTTGAATGCATCGAGGAATCGAGCGTGAACGCCATACAGCCCCGCCATCATGCGCATGGCGGCGACCCATGGATCGGTGCGGCACCTGGTTGAAGTGCCATGGCGTTCATCAATGGCGCGGGGTTTGCCGCAGTACCCGCGAGCGCACTCAAGGCAGCTTCAGCGCCGGTGGTATCAAACTTGAAAAGGTCGATGTCAAAACTCGCCAGGCTTTGAAACCCGCTGGTCTTGTAGTTGTTCATGCTCTCGAGAATGCCCGATGAGGTATTGAAAAAAGTTTTCGGCAAAACCAGTTTGCCCAGCTCGATCGGACTTGTATTGGACGGCGGTATCACCACCGTTTGACCCGCGTAGATGCGCAGATTGGAAATGCCGTTTGCAGCCGTCGAATACATGTCGGCATTGGTTACAAACTGGACCGTGTAAGTTCCGTCGGTCTTGCTCGTCAGGGTGAACTTACCATTTCCCCGCGTGACGACGCTGTCAATCATCGCGCCGGTACTGTCGATCAGATTCACCGTCACGCCGGCCAGTGGAGAACTGACCACGACTTTGCCAATCCTTGGAAAACGGAAGATGCCATCATTGAGCGTGCCGTCCACCTCGAATGAAGTGGCGAGCTTTACCACATTGGTGTCTTTGGCTTCATCGGTTGTGGTATCGGCATAGATGACGTTGTCGTCGCCGGTCACCGTGATGTTCTTGATGCCGTTCAACACCGTTGCGGCAGGGACCGTCATGTCAAAGTTATAAACGCGGGCATTGGCGGTCCAGGTGATCGTGTTGCCGGAGAAAAACCCGCCACCGGAGATCCCATGCGGAACAAAACCCGTTGGCAGCGTGACGACCAGCACCCCGCTCTGCACTGCTTTCCTGGCGGTTTCCAGCACGCTGTACAAGATCACATCGCCGGTTTTTACACCCTTGGGCCCGCCCGGAGCCCGGCTGGTGATGTCCAGCATCAGCGCGCTCGATCCAACCTTGAATTTGTGGGAAGAGACAGCCGGATCGCCCAGGGTATCCGTTGCCTGCAACTGATATGTGCCATTTGCGGAAACCGACAAGTCACCGAAAGTGGCCACACCGCCCACAAGCGGCTGTGTCAACGTGCCACTTAAAGTGCCGGTGGAAACATTCAAACGCGAGGTGCTCATAAGCGAAAGGGTCACTGAACCCGAGGCGCTCGGATCCGGATTGCCTGCGCTGTTCAGCACCGCAACGGTCACCGGCGGCTGAATTGCTTTCCCCGCGACAGTTGTAGTGGGCTGATTCTGGAACATCAGTGGTTCCGCGCCGATAGTGAACGGCATGCTGACCGCGGTCGCGCCGCTGGCATTGTCAGTCGCCTTCAGCGTGTAAGTTCCAGCAGTAAGTGGGGCAAGAAATACTGTGGAGAGATCGAAAGAGGCCAACCCGTTGGCTGCCTGCACCGTGTTGGCTGTAACGGTGTTGCCTTGTGCGTCGATCGCCTCGATCTGGATGATGTCTGAAGCGCTGCTCAGCACAGCACCACTGCCGTCTTCAACCGCCACCTGCACCGGCGCTGCAGCAGTGCTGCCAGGGGCAACATTCGGCGGGTTGGTGGTGAAAGCGAGCTGACTTTTACTGTTAAAGTCGACGAAAAATATTCCGCGCGCGGTGTTGGGCGCGTAGTTCGAATCGCCGCTATAAGAGGCATCAAAATAGTTCAATCCCTGCTGAACATATTGGTCTTCGCTGCCTGTCACCGGCAGTGTGATTTGCGCGCTTGCCTGTGAAACCTCCTGAATATTGCCGTTTGGATCAGTGCGAATCCGCCGGTGCCTCCAATCCCAGTCAGGGACACGGTCGAACTGGTGCTGGGACTTGCATGCCAGGTGATGGTGACTGTGCCGGTAGGCGTCGGCATGGCAGCGGCGGCAATGCCTTCGATCTGTACATCGACCGGAATCGTCGCTCCCAGCGCAACCGTAACCGTCCGAAAGCTTGCCGTAGTGTATTCGGGCGACAGCAGCGGCGTGCCAATCATCATGTAATTGGCAAGGTCCAGACTGAAGTAACGCCTGGTTTCAAGCGGTTCGGCGGCAAATGCCAATGCGTGTGCAGCTTTAGCCTTGTTCACCGCACGACAACGCTTCCGGAGACGGCCTTTGAGCATTCTTTCGCCTTTCAAGATGGGAGATGAAAGCCCAAACTATCCTGCGGCAGACCATTTGTCAGGAAAATTCTGACATCTAGCAAACACGATTTGAGAATGCGAATGGATGTGGAATGAAATCAATCGTTCTAATGCAAACGATTCATTTGCCACAGAAGCAATTGCTTCTGTTCCGCCAGTGCGCGACGCTGGCCATAAGCCACCGATCTCTGCAATTGCCTGAACTCAGCAAGGGGAGTCTGCTGCGGGCTGAATGACTATTCAAGATAGGTGTAGCCTTCGAGGCCGTTCTCGTAGAACTTCAACAGCACCCTTGATTCATCAATCGTCAACTTCTGCTCGCGCAGCGCCCGCTCAACGCTTTTGCGCATTGCGCGTTTTAGATCATCGGCGTTGAACTGCACATACTGCAGCACCTCGCGGACGGTGTCGCCTTCGACCACTTCATCTACTGTGAATCGGCCGGTTTCGTCTACGCTGACATGCACGGCATTGGTGTCGCCCAGAAGATTGTGCAGATCGCCTAAAATTTCCTGATAGGCACCGACGAGGAATGTCGCGAGGAAATAATCCTTGCCGTCGTAGGGGTGGAGTTCCAGGACTGATTTCACGCGCCGCCGGTCGATGAATCGGTCTACCTTGCCGTCGCTGTCGCAGGTGATGTCGGCGAGGATTCCGCGACAGGTCGGTTCAATTTCCAGCTGATGAATCGGCATGATCGGAAAGAGCTGGTCGATCGCCCAACTGTCCGGCATCGATTGAAAAATCGAGTAGTTGCAGAAATACGTATCGGACAGCATCGCCTCCAGCCCCTCAAACTCGTCGGGAACATAATCCATCTTGTGAATGATGTTCAGCACCTTCGAGCAGATCGCGTAAAACAACCGCTCGGCCAGGCTGCGATGCTCCAGCGAGCAATAGCCCAGGCTGAAGAGGTTGAGCACCGCGTCCTTACTGATCTGGCCGTCATGGTAATATTCCATGAAATTCTGGTCGTTTAGACCGGCGTAGGAATCGAACAGATTGATCACCGGGGCGGGCAGGGCTTCGCGTTCCTCGGGGGTCAGGGTCGCGGGCACATCAAAACGGGCAAAACCGCTCCAGCCCAGCACGTTAAAAACCAGCACGCTGTGGTGTGCGACCATGGCCCGGCCGGATTCGCTGATGATGGTCGGGTGTTCGACATCGCACTGATCGCAGATTTCCTTGACGTGGAAGACCACGTCGTTGGCGTATTCCTGCAGGCCGTAATTGATGCTCGATCCGAAGTCGGTCTTGCTGCCGTCATAGTCGACACCCAGGCCGCCACCGACATCGATATATTTCAGGCCCGCGCCGAGGCGCTGCATTTCGACATAGACGCGGACCAGTTCGATGATCGCGTGCTTGATGTTGCGGATATTGTTGATCTGGCTGCCCAGGTGAAAGTGCAGCAGGTTCAGGCAGTCGCCCATGCCATTTTTGCGAAGATATTCCAGCGCTTCCATCACCTCGGAGATGAACAGACCAAACTTGCTGCGCACCCCACCGGACTGCTCCCAGCGGCCCGCCCCCTTGGCCGCGAGTTTCACGCGCACACCGATGCTCGGTTTCACATGATGCAGCTTGGCATACTTCACGATCAGTTCCAGCTCGCTGAACTTTTCCACCACGGGAATAATGTTCTTGCCGATCTTGGTCGCGAGAATCACCGCTTCGATGAACTCATCGTCTTTAAAACCGTTGCAGATAATCGGTGTGTTGTCGTCATCGACAATCGCCAGCACCGCAAGCAATTCCGGTTTACTGCCCGCCTCAAGGCCAAACCCGTATTCCTTGCCGATATTGTTGATCTCTTCAACGACGTGTTTCTGCTGATTCACTTTCACCGGATAAACACAGCGATATTCACCGTGATAATCGTGATCGCGAATCGCATTGGCAAAAGCCGAATGCAGCTTGCCCACCCGATGCCTGAGAATATCGGTAAAACGCAGCAGGATTGGCAGCGCGATATCGCGCTCGCGCAGCTCGTCGATCAGTTTCTTCAAGTCGATGCTCACCTTGGGATCCTGTGTCGGATTCACCGCCACATGCCCCTCGGCATTGATATTAAAATAACCGCCGCCCCACTGTTGAATACCATACAGCTTGGCGCTGTCGGCCAGCGTCCAGCTCTTGGCCGGTGCGACAACGTGCCCGTTTGCATCCGCATTCGGAATTGCGTCGGAGTGAGTCAGTGGTTCGTCAAGTGTCGTCATCTTCGGTTTCCTGCTCCCATCGTGTCGCGAAAAAAAACTGGCCAGTGTCGCGGCCAGCAATGGAAAGTAATCGTATCAGATGTAACGAAATATCAACGGTTCGAAAAATAATTTTGCATGTGATTTTTCATTGCCCCGCCAGAAGATTTCTTACGTGAAATTAGAGCTGTTGAAACTCGCTTGGAGAATCGCCTTCCCGCCTCAGGTAAACCGCCTAAGATACCTGAGAAAACCCCGATGCCCGAACTGCCCGAAGTCCAGACCGTTGTGAATTCCCTCGCCCCCGCGCTGGTCGGCCGGATCATTTCGCGCGTGAACCTGCGGCGAGCCGATGTACTGTCGCCCACTGGTTTTGATTTCGCATCGGCATCGGTGGGTCGCGTCGTCACAGGCATCACGCGCCGGGGCAAGCGGATCGTGTTCGAGCTTTCCGATCAGAATCGCTTTTTCATTCACCTGGGAATGACAGGCCGACTGGTGATGGAGCCGGCCGACGCCCCGCTGCTGCCGCACACGCACCTGCTGATCGATTTCGACCAGACGCAGCTTCGCTTTTGCGATCCGCGTCGGTTTGGTGGCATCTGGTGGTTAGGATCCTCCGACACCAGCGAGCAGAATATGGGCCCCGAACCATTGACGTTGCGTGTTCATCAGTTGGCCCGCCAACTCGGTCGGACCACGCGGGCGATCAAGAGTCGCCTTGCTAGATCAGTCGGTCATTGCCGGGCTTGGGAATATCTATGTGGACGAATCGCTGCACCTGGTGCGTATCCATCCGCTGAGCCCCGCCAACCAGCTTTCCACTGAACAGATCGCCAGGTTGAATCGGTCGATCAAGTCGACGTTGCGTAAGGCGCTGCATCATCGTGGCAGCACGCTGCGCGACTACTTTGACGCCAACGGAAATCCCGGCGGGTTCCAGAAACTTCACGCGGTATACGATCGTGCCGAACTGCCCTGTCGAAAATGCAAAACACCCGTGGAAAAGTTAACCCTCGGCGGTAGAAGCACCCACTTCTGTCCCAGATGCCAGCCCGCAGCGCCTAAACAAAAACCGCGTCCCAGAGTAGGGAACGCGGTTTTAAACGAGGGCGACGGGGCTCGAACCCGCAACCACCGGCTCGACAGGCCGGTACTCTAACCAATTGAGCTACGCCCCCTTGCCTCGAGTTCCTGAATGTATCCAAACCAGCTTTTCTGTCAAGCGGTCATCCTTCATTTTCAACCTCATCAAGGCGGGTTATCCGCAGCCTGATGTGTTACCGCCGGTCAACCCAGAATCTCAACCGGGTCGCCGACGCTCATGAGATGTTTGGCTTGCTCTTCGGGAATGACCGTATTGGTGGTCAATCGATAGAAATGATTGAACCGGGTTCGCTCGGCCCACGCCGGGAGGGTCTTTTCGCGCTGTGCCGAGAAAATCTTGATGAACTGTGGGTCGTTTGCGCCGGTAAAAGGATCGCGGGGAGGAACGGCACACCGCTGGCAGGGATTGTTTCCCTCCAGCGTGCAGGCGCCGATCCGAAATTTCACGCGGCTGTCTTTAACGCCGTACAGGCGGTCTTCCCAAAAAGCGGGAACCCCATCAACTTCCAGATTCGCGCGAATCCGCAGACGAATTTGATCGATACTCATACCGGAAAACCAGGACGCCACCTCTCGCAGTGTGGCCGTTGAAACAATCGTGGGACCCGGGCAATCCAGATCATCGGGGAAACCAATTTCCTCATTGCGATCCAGAGTAACCGGCAAGGCAAAAAACTCGCTCAGCCAGGATTGAATTTCCTCGTAATCGCGATCGACATGAAACGCCGTGGTAAGACCGGCGTCCGGCCTGCCCAGGCAAAGCAGGCGGGTAAAAGGGTCGTACATCGACCGAATTAGATGCACGCGCGGATTGCGTTTTCCGTTGATAAATTTTCCACCGCTGTCCTTCATGGCAAAGGTGCGGTCGCCTTCCAGAGCACCCGATTTAAGTGACCGGATGCTCTGGACCGCAACGGGTTCGAGAGACTTTACAGGATAGATCAGAATTCTGGCGAGGTAAGCCACGCTTTAATTCCCCGGTCGAAGATATCGCGACGCATTACTGCACGGTGATCGTATCACCGACGTGGACAGTGCCCGCTTGCAGCACCGATGCGTAGATTCCCACGCGCACATCGTTATGCGCTGCCGCCGTTTTCAGCACACCTGGATCCTTCGGCAGGTCTCCCTGGGCAAGCGTGGTCATTACGCAGCGCGGGCAGGGCCCGGTCACTTTGAGTTTCACCGATTCCCCGATGCAGAGTGTTTTACCGATCCACTCATTTTCAACAAACCCGCTCTGGCCGGATGTATCGATAATGAGATTCGGGCGAAACCGCCGCGGTTCGAATCGGCCGGCGGGGTAAAGCGCGCGAAGCTTATCCAGCGTTGAAGTCGTCAGGATATGAAGCACCGCCAGATCGAAGAAAGTGCCCGGCGGCATGGCTTCATCGGTGACGGCATCGCGATGGGCCAGCCCGTCCATGTCCGGCCAGTATTCCTCCAGTTGCGCGCTCGACGGCGCCGCTGCCAGCAACTGGATCGGACGACCCAGGCCCATTGAAATCTGCTCGGCAAACTCCGATTTAGAACTCACCGCAAAGCTTCCATCCGGAAGCCCCACCCGCACCGCCGGCAGGGGAGAATCTCCCTGCGGCGGTGTGATATAGGTGGCGCGGAATCCGAACATTCCGGGCCATTTCCGTGGGTTTTTCGCGCTCACGATCATCCCGGTTTCGCTGTCCCGCAAGGCGTAAGCCCTGTCGCCCAGCAGTCCGCGATCGGTCAGCATCGCGGCGTTTATTTCTTCGCCCATCATCGATTTAACCGGATATCGATGCAGGCTTGCCAGAGTTCCAGCGGAGGTAAGTGACGACATAAGTGTGTTCCCTTCGATTTGAAAATGACTGAGAACCCATTAAACCGGCACCACATTGGCAGCGGGCATGACCGCTTCGGCAGGAGCCGTCGCGGTCGACGCGGTATGCTCGGCAATCGTGTCGCGAATGCGATCGAATTCCGTAGATGACTGGCTGCGCAACACCACCAGCACAATCCCCGCAATCACATACGCACCGAAGATATAAGGGAAATAATTCTCCGGAGCCGGTGGCTGCGGCCACACTGTGCCCACGATCGGAACGATCAACAGCAACAGCGCGATGGCCGACATCGCAATGTTCAGCGGTTTAAGTTCACCGATCTTTTTCAGATAGAACGGCGTCGCGAGTGAAATCAAAACATACGCGCCGCAGAATCCCATCGCGCCGAACAGCCCGGCATAATTAAAGCAGTCGATCGGCATCATCTGCCAGCCACCGATGGCCTTGTAAGAGGCCAGGGTGAATATCGTCGGAAGCAAAAACTGAACGACCGCAAACGCCGTAATGGCGATGTGAGGCGTGAGGTTGTGCTTATGCGATGAACCGATCGAGATTGGAAAAATCCCGTATCGCCCCATGGTAAATACCACCCGGGCCCCCGCATTCATGCACGACATCGCCAGCGCGAAGAAGCTGACCATCGCGCCAATCGAAACGATCACGCCCATCCACTTCACGCCCAGGTTTTCGCTCAGCGTGGTCAGAGGCGCGTCTAACTGATCCAGCGACGGATTGTTGTTAGCCAGCGCATGCGTTTCGACATAGGTGATGAATACGAAAAAAGCCCCGGTGAAAAGCAGGCTCGCGATAACGGCGCGCGGAATGGTGACCAGCGGTTTCTTGGCTTCTTCCCCGAAAGCCGTTGCGCATTCAAACCCCACCAGGGAGAAGATCGCAACCACCACGCCCAGCCCGATGTCTTTTACACCATGGCCTGATGGATGCAGTTGCGCGGTATCAACCACGCCGGTCTTTGCCAGCGCCAGCAGCGCCAGCAGGATGATGACCGTCACCGAAACACCTTCGAACATCAGCATGAGCAAGGTGGAGAAGGTAATGTCCTTGTAGGCCAGGAACCAGGCGGCGGCAACGCAGATCGCAAACAGCGTGATAAACGGATGCGACAGATATCCACTCGCGCCGGACATCACCAGTAGCTTGGTGGCAAAGTGGGTGAAACCGGTCACACCGGCGATGCCGATGAACAGGTAAGCCCAGATCAGGCACCAGCCGGAAACCCCGCCAACTTTTGGCCCCAGGCCCTTGGCGGTGTATTCGTACATACTTCCCGCCGATGTATATCGCTTGGCAAACTGGTTGAGGTTAAAAGCCACGAACAGCAGCAACACCGTGCCGAACAGGTAGCAAAGCCACCCCCAGGTTCCCGACGTGCCGAACATCAGCGGCACGATCAAAGCCGCGGTCATGCTGGGCGAAATCAGCGCAATCGCCTGGGCCAGAACTTCCCAGAAGTTCAGCGCGTTGAGCTTCAGCTTCATGTGGGTTTGTTTGACGGTAACTGCGTAGTCGACCTGACTCATTGGAAACTCCTGGTAAAGCCTCAACTCCGGGCCGCGACGCCAAGTGGTAACGTACCCTGGGCATCGCGCACCGGTTTCCATTCCACCAGAGCGTCCTCGTTTCCTGATTTTCCGCCGACAGAAACCCGTTCTAACCAACGGGCTGAGACAAAGCGTTCGCGTTCCCGCGCCGCGGGTTCATGGATATGGGGATCGGGCAGGCAACCAGGATAATCCTGGCCGGCTTGCCCCCCAGCGCATTAAGCCGATGCGGGCGACGCGAATCGAAATGTGCCGAGTCTCCCGACTCAAGCACGTAGGGTTGGTCCGCGATTAACAACCGAACGCGGCCTTCGATGACATGAATCCATTCTTCGCCATCGTGCTGATAGACCTGCTGCCCCTTCCGATCCGAAGGGATCGTGACCTCAATGGGCTGCAGGTTAAAAGGCTGGGTTGAACTGGAAAGCGGGCGATACATGAGCCCGTTCACCTTTTTTTCCGAAACAGATGCGTTGCGCACAATGACACAGGCGCTGGTTTCGTCCGGATGCTCGAACAACGAAGCAATCGAAACACCCAGTGCCTTGGCAACAGCACAAAGTGCCGTGATTGAAGGCTGGCGGTTGCCGCATTCCAGCCGGCTCAGATACGCCTTGGACAATCCCGATCGCTCGGCCAACGCATCCAGCGTCCAACCGCGCGATTCCCGAATTGCCAGCAAACGATTGCCCAGCGAAAGACTCACGTTTGCCGCGTGCTCGTGGATCGTCTCCATGAGCCGGCAGAATATCGGTCTGTTGCCGGTCAGTCAACAAAAATTCCGGCATGCATCAAAACAGCAAGACTATTACAGAGCAGTTGTTGACTGGAGGTCAAACCGGAAGATATGAAAAAGACGCAGTTGCCGGAGGCGATCATTCAACGGCGTTGATCAGCAGGCAAGCACTAACGCGCACGCGCTGCGGAGCCGCGACAGGATTCTGAGTGTCCTCGTGCAGGAAGATTCCCTCGACATACGCGCGAATGTCCTTATCGGTCTTCTGAAACGTGACATGCACGTCATACGGGCGAAGGCCGTCCCGCACCCCGTGAATAAAAATCCCACTGACCGAGTCATCTTCATCCGCTGGTTTATGATCCCAGGTAGCGCCGGGAAGATCTTCGACCCGATCCAGCACAAATTGCATATCCATGCTGAAACTGTTGCCCACGTATCCCGGATCAATCGCCGCCTGTGGATCGTCGCTCATGAGTCGCAGCGTAAGCCCGTTTCGGCGGCTGACGACAGCCAGGCGAGCGGCCGGAAAACTTACATCATGACCGTCAATCGTAAACACCGAAGGGGGTCGCGCCGGATAAGCCGCCGTTACCGCCGGCGCCTGTTCGAGAGCCTGCGTTGTTACCACCGCGGGCCGGGTGCTTGGTGCTGAGGACTGCTGCGCTGATGGGTCGCAACCTGCTGCAAGCAATGCCATGCCGACCACGGTAGCCAGGATCTTATTCTCTGTTTTCATGTTTCCCGCCGCTGATGAGTATATCATGCAATCATGGCTCGAGTCGCCCCGCGGGTACCAGAACTTTCGGAAATCCTCTGCTCCCGTTGCGGTTATGTTTTAAACGGACTCAACAACAACGGCGTCTGTCCTGAGTGCGGACACCCCATCGAACAAAGCCTTGGCAACGAGCGCATTCCGCCCGCGTGGGAATCGCCGCCATCTGGAAATCGGTTCAAGGTGTTTGTCACCAGCACCATGGAGATCATTTTACGGCCCGCGCGGTTTTATCGGACGCTGAATGTCCGCGGTTCGGTCGCCGCCGCGCAAGGCTTCGCTCGAATTCACTGGTGGATCGCCGGCGCGATGTTCGCCCTTGCCGGTTCAACGCACGCGGTATGGTTTTCCTATCGCGTCGCGCCCATGGCTCCGGATTTTCCCGGCGGGCCCTGGGCGATGTTCGCAATCCTCCTCTTCGGCCTGACCCTGCTGACCTATGTTTCGCTGGACTGGATCACCCGCCTGGCCGGTCGATTAACCACGCTGGAAGCCACCTACCGCGGCCTGCGTCTGCCCTATACCGTCGTGCTCCGCGGCATGTATTACCATTCCGCTCATTACGTTCCTGTCGGGGTCGCCGCGCTTGTGCTTGTCGAAGGTTACCAACTTGCCCGCACGCTCTTTGCCGCCGCGTTACCCTTCAATTCACCGATGATTTACCTCTATGCCCTGTGCGCACTGGTGGTCATTTCCGCTTTATATCTTTTCCAGACGTATTGGATCGGCATGCGGAACATGATGTACGCAAATCGGTAGACTACGCGGCATGGAACCCAAGACGGAAACCGCCGCCCCGCCGCCGGCAAACCCATTGAAAAAGGCGTTCGGTCTGCTTTTCACTGTCGTGCTGATTGCCACGCTGGTTGCCTGGCTGCATTCCGGCGCAGCGGCAAAACTCCGCAACGATCGCACGTTCGAGCCTTTCATTCACCGCCATGTCATTCTCGCGCCGTTGGCGTATGTCGGTGTCTATCTTTTCCTTGCGGTCATGGCCCTGCCGGTCTGGCCGCTGCAGGTGTTGGCAGGCATTGGTTTCGGACTGTACGAAGGCACATTCCTCAGCCTTATCGCATCCACAATCGGCTCGGTAATTACCGTCGCGATCTCGCGATGGTTCGCCAGCGAGTGGTTTCACGAACGCATCGAGTCCCGCGTCGAAAAACTCAAAGCACTGGACGAAACGCTGGGTCATAACGGATTTCTCGTGGTTATGACCGTTCGGCTTATTCACCTCCTGCCGTTTGGCATCTGCAACTATGCGCTGGGACTCACGCTGGTTTCATATATGGACGTGGTGCTGGGAACCTTTCTGGGCGGAATCCCCGCTGTCTCCACCTATGTCGGCATCGGCGCGCATTACCATCCCTGGACAAACTGGAAATTTGCCGCGGTGATCACCACCATCAACGTCATCCTCCTGTTGCCGCTCATCCTCCGATATCTGAAACCGCAGTGGTTTAAGAAAATCGGCGTGGAATAAGCAGGTGAGGCGGTCGTTTATCGCCGCCTTGCTTGCCACCTTTTGCACTCATCGCCGCGTATCCTGGAAACACAAACACATTTTTTAGCCAACGATTTCGAGCGGTTCGCGCTTGGGCTCGCTCGTTTCAATGCGCAGGCGGACGCCCAGTTGCTCAGCGCTTTCGCAGACTGCCGCGGGCACGCCGGCGCGGTTCCATCGCGACGATCGAAACGTCATCGGCCGGGCCGCCAGCGCCTGCGTGTAAGGCGGTGGCAGAAGCATGATCCAGTCTGCGGCACACAGAAGATCGAACAGGAAACGCACGACGACCGGCGTGAAATCGTGCACCGTCACGATGCACCCTTTCTGCAATCCGAACGCGCGCAATTGCAGCTGTGTGTCTGGGTCGAGGCTGACGACGAAAAAGCCAGGACGGCTGGTTTGAGTCGCGCGGTGGAACTGCAACACAGATTGCACTTCCTCCCCCTGAGCGCGGCTCAGTTTGGGTGCGGGGAAAAACGGAAACGAGACGGGAGACCGAAACAGCCCGCCCGGTGGGCAGGCGGGTTGAAATAAAATTTCCAGTTTCATAACTGACCTCGGTAAATGTGAAGTTTCAGAGAAGGTTTTTACGCCGAAATTGCTGGGCAATCGTGGCATAGGCCCGGCATTCTTCTTTGCTGAACCATCTGCTGCACAGGCCATGCTTGATGGCGTTTTGACTGACAGTTTTTTTGCCCAGCAGCGTGATGGGACCGCTGCTGGTCGTCCATGGTTTATGCCGTTGAATCAAGCGGCGGCGACGGTCCTTGAGCTGCCTGCGGCTGAGCTTTGGAGAATTGCGGTTGCGTCGGGTTGGCATGGGGTGCCTCCGTTGGTGAAAGAATCGCCGCAGCAGGCGGCGACAGGCCGATCACCTGCTGGGCAGTGATATGCGCGGTGCGGATCGACGTGAAAGACTTGCCGCGCCCGCCGGCGCGGGCGACGATGATCGCGGACCGCCTCCAGCAGCTTGTAATAAGCAGCGGTGGCGCGGTCGAGCTCGCGTTGTAAATCTGTGACCAGACCGGGTCTTTCTGCGTTACCGAAATGCCGCTCAAAAACTGAATGTGCGCTTGCGCGAAAAGCAACTGACTCGCGAGCATTTGCTCGATGGGATCCGTGGCGGCAAGCGCTTCGAGCAGCGCACGTGCATGCGACTGATGGGCCGCGTAGGCGCGGGATTGGGCGGGCCAAATGCCTGAAGGATTCGCGCGTATTGCCGGGCGACGGTGTCGACCCAGGTTCCGTCGGGAGGCGTGACCAGTGCGGAGTCATCTGCCGTCGGATGATCGGCGGGCGCTCCAACCGGCCGGGAGTCTTTGACCGGTGACGCGGGAGCGGGATCGGTTTTGTCGGCCGAATCGAGTTCTGCTTTCATGCGAGCCTCCAAATCTTTACATGAAATGACGCTTATACCTTACAAATACCTAACTTGTTATGCAATAGAAATATTCAGCAAATTTCCGTTGAGCCTGCTTTTGCTGCAAGCTCATTATCTATATATGTTTAGGGTGCGAAATACGTGTAACGCCAGTTTGTTTCGCGTCAAAGGAGCCGGCTTAAAGCGGCTTAAGCGAATCAAATGTGGGCGGGGAAAGGGTAATAAGTCGCTGCAGGAACAGAGTTTACCGCGATGACATAACCGCAGGATAATTGCGATCCAAAGGCGCAGGCAATTTCTGCATCATCCAAAGTACAGTAACGGTAAGGTGTTACATCAAATGGCAGACAGAACGATTTCGTCAGAACATCTTCAGCTGTTCGCGCTCGAAGTTGAACCTGGCGGTGGGCGAATCGATCGGGATTTTGTAATTTCCGCTCCAACAGGCGGTGCAATAATCGCCCGGCTCGTGCTTCAGGCAGGCGAGCATGCCTTCCATCGAAAGGTAAGCCAGGCTGTCGACCTCCAGGAAATCGCGAATCTGATCGACCGAGCGGTTGTGTGCGATCAGTTCTTCACTGGTGGGAAAATCAATGCCATAAAAGCAGGGATGGCGAATCGGTGGGCAGCTGACGCGCAGGTGAATTTCCTTTGCACGGCCCGGCGAATGGCGCGCATTTTGGATCGCGTGGTGGTGCCTCGCACGACCGAATCTTCGACGATGACGATCCGCTGACCGTTGACCACATCGGGAATGATGTTGAGCTTCATCGCCACCGCGCGGTCTCGCTGCAGTTGATTGGGCAGGATAAAAGTTCGACCGATGAATCGGTTGGGGACGATGCCTTCCTCGAACGGGATGGTGGACTCTTTTGCAAAACCAAGCGCCGCGCTGCGCCCGCTGTCGGGCATGGGCATGATGTAATCGGCATCGACAGGTGCTTCGCGCGCCAGTTGCCGGCCCATTTTTTCGCGTACGGTATGCACAGTCTGCCCGAAGATTTTGCTTGCGGGGTTGGCAAAATAAACGTGTTCGAACACGCACATGGCAGTGGGCTTGGCCGGCACATCGAACCGGCGGGAGGTTAAGCCGCGGTCGTCGATCCGCACGATTTCGCCGGGCTCGATCTCGCGAATATACTGGGCATCGATCGCATCAAACGCACAGGTCTCGCTGGCGATAACCCAATGCCCCTGCGAGGTTTTGCCCAGCACGAGCGGCCTGACTCCCCAGGGATCGCGAACGGCTTCCATGCGGTCGGGAAACAAAAACAAAAGGCTGAACGCGCCCTGCAGGTGCTTGAGCACATGCGGGAGGGGATCCTTCTTTTCAACGTGTGTCGGTTTGGCCAGCAGGTGAACGATGATTTCGGTGTCGGTCGTCGATTGAAAAATATGCCCGTGGCGCTCGTAATCTTCGCGCAACAGCGCGGCATTAATCAGATTTCCGTTGTGAGCCACCGCAACTGGCCCCAGCGCATACTGACGAAGCAGTGGCTGGGCATTACACAATTTACTCGACCCGGTGGTCGAATATCGCACATGCCCAATCGCGCCGTGACCGGCGAGTTCTTCCTTAAGCATCCGCGGATTAAAAACCTGGCTGACCAGGCCCATACCGGTATGACCGTTAAGATCTGTTCCGGTGGTCACAGCGATGCCTGCTGATTCCTGCCCCCGGTGCTGCTGCGCGAAGATGCCCTGATAGACGATTTGCGATGCTTCCGGCGTGCCCCAGATGCCGAATACTCCGCATTTCTCCTTCTTTTCTGATTCTTCAAACAGATCGAGCGGTATCGACAAAGCAATCTCCGGTGGCAGGTGAGGGATTAAAAGCAAACTTTACGAACGCCGGTGGAATTGGTCAAACAGACCACGCCAGCCAGCCCGACAATAATCGGCAATGACCTTCCAACGCGCTTCAACAAGACGGGGAATCGTGCAACAGCCTATTGAGCTTTGCGGCGCAGATGAAATCGTTTTCCGACAAACCGTCCAGTGAATGCGTGCTGTAACTCACCACGCAGGCGCTGTATTTCACAATCAAATCCGGGTGATGGTTTTCAGCATGGGAGATCCATGCCAACGCGTTTACGAAGGCCATTGTTTGATGATAATTCTTGAAATCCACTTGCCGGGTGAGCTCTTTTTTTTCGATTTTCCAGCCGGGAATGGATTTGGACCATTCCGATATTTCCAGCGCGGTTGCCTTAGGCAATCGCTCTGTGCATCGACGATCGACAAGCGGTGTTAAGACTGCGGCGGTTGACTGATTCATTTTTCAAATCCTCACAATGGTTGCCCCATCGGTTCGCATCGATAGATTAGCCGGGCAATGAATTGGATCATCGGTGATGTTCACGGAATGTATGGGCCGCTGCGGCGGTTGATCGACGCGGTGCTGGCCGAAGATGACTCGGCGCGTTTTACGTTCACCGGTGATTTTGTGAATCGCGGACCTGATTCCCGCAAGGTAATCGACCTTCTGTTGAGCATGCCCGATATCCGCTGCGCCCGCGGGAATCACGATGATATTTTCGATCTGATTCTGCATGGCAACTGCTTCAGTGAAAAAGCCGCCGGTGGCACACCCGCCGCGGCGTTTCAATGGTTTATGGACTACGGACTCGACCGCACTTTCCACAGCTACGGACTCGATTGGCAGTGGCTGCGCGAAACCGCTGTATCACCAACGCCCGATCGCATGGCCCACCTTGCTTCAGTAGTGCCGGAGGACCACAGGCATTTTATCCATACACTGCCCGCGGTTCTGGAATCCGAGAATTTTTTCGTGGTGCATGGATACTGGTCTCCGCGCGAAGCATGCTTTCCCCCCGCACTTACCGAAATGCGAAACCTGTCAGCCGAGGCCCGGCAATCACTGCTCTGGGCCCGCTTTACGCTGGAAGAAATAGATCAACCCAAGCCTTGGGGAAAACGGGGCTTTTTCGGGCATACACCGATTCACACCTACAGCACACCCGGTCGGAAAATGGAGATTGTCCCCGTGGTCGGTCCCCAGGCAACGCTGCTGGACACCGGATGCGCCATCATCACCTACGGCAGGCTGACCGCTTTCTGTGTTGAAGAAAATCGATACCTGCAGACCACGCATTTTGGTGAACTGGTGCGCCTGTGAGTTGCGTCGATCTGCAAGCCCACGATTTCAGTATCGCCCTGCTGCAACCTCAGATCGCGCCAAATACCGGCAATATCGCCCGGCTTTGCGTCGCCACCGGAACGCGCCTTCACCTGGTTCGACCGATGGGCTTTGTTCTCTCCGATCGAAATCTGAAACGCAGCGCGATGGATTACTGGGCTCGTTTGCAAATGACCGTGCACGATGACGATGACGCTTTTTTTAAAGCAGTGCCTCGCGAACAATGCTGGTTTTTCACCAGTAAAAGCGATCGCTGTTTCTGGGACGTGACCTTCTCGCCCGGGAACTGCCTGGTTTTTGGCAGCGAGACCTTCGGGCTTTCCGCATCATTGTTGCAATCCAACAGCCAGCGATGCGTTCGTATCCCCCAGGCCGCCGGCGAGCGATGTCTCAATCTTTCAACCGCCGCGGGAATCGGACTTTTCCAGGCGTTGCGACAGCGGAATTTCTAAACCCCGGCCTCTTCGCCCGCCCTGACAAATGTACTGGCTTCAACAGCCCGATGGGTAATGCCCGGCAATCGCGCTGCTCATTTTCTCGCCGCATCTAAAAAAAGCATCAGTCTTTCTCGATCTCCGACAGCGCCCGAAGCAGCGCAACCTCATTGAGTATATTACGCACATCATGCACCAGCTTGTCCGGCGATTCCGCGCCGATCAGCTTCATGATTTCCAGTTCCCGCGCGGTCGCAGGCGCAGCGTGTGTCAGCACAGACGACTGCAGCAACCGTTCCCGCAGCTTCTGAACCATCTCAGAGGGCAACCCCACTTCCCTGCATGCCAGGTCGAATTCATCTAATTTAGCTTCCGAAATCATGTAAGACCCTTGAAAAGATTCGCGTCTATCTCCAGCGATCAGGATTATAACAATTCGCGCCGGCGATCAAAAACTTGTTTCCAGCGCGCAGATGGACCAAGATCAGCTTTGCCAATGCCTGCAACAGAAAATGGTTTAGCCGTCGAGGCCCGCGACATCACCCGACGATTTGAGGGCAATGTGCTCGCTGTCGATCGGCTTTCTCTTTCCATTCCCGCAGGTCAGTTCATCGCGATCCTCGGTCCTTCAGGCTGCGGCAAATCCACGCTTTTAAGGTTGATCGCGGGGCTGGACCAGCCGACCGCCGGTGAGATTTCACGGCCCTGTGTCCAATCGAAACTGGCGTATGTTTTCCAAGATGCGCATCTCCTGCCCTGGCGAAATGTATTTCGGAATGTCGCCTTGCCGCTGGAACTGGCCCGCCAGAATATCGCGGAACATCGCGATAAAATCCTTACCGCCATCGAACAGGTGGGCCTGCTCGATGCGATCGATCGTTACCCCAATCAACTCTCCGGCGGGATGCGCATGCGCGTTTCGCTCGCCCGCGCGATGGTCACCAGTCCCCGGTTGCTTCTGCTCGATGAACCCTTTGCCGCACTGGATGAAATCACACGCCAGCGCCTCGACGAGCAGCTGCGCGAGCTGTGGCAGAAGACGGGAATGACCGTGGTGTTCGTCACACACTCTACCGCTGAAGCGGTTTTCCTCGCCGACCGCGCACTGGTGATGTCCCCTCGTCCTGGCAGGATTATTCTCGACCGCCAGATCGTTCTGCCAGACCAGCGATCGACCCTGCTGCGGTCCTCGCCGGATTTCGCCGCACAGACACACGATCTCTATTCCGCTTTGGCAACCGGGGGCGCGATACTGTGATCCGACGATTGCTGACCTCCGCCCTTCCGCCGCTGCTGGTCTTTTTCGCCGTCAGTACCGCGCTTGAATTGACCATCCGCGTGCAGCACATCGCCCAATACATTCTTCCGCTCCCTTCCAGTGTCGCTATGGCATTCTTTACCCATGGCACCGAACTGCTCCGCGCCACCTGGTACACCGCGCTGGCAGCCGTGATCGGCTTTTCCGCAAGCATCATCGTCGGTATGTCGACGGCGGTCGTTCTCGCCAGTTCCAACTGGCTTCGCCGGGCGATTTATCCCTACACCTTGTTTTTTCAGACCGTTCCTATTGTCGCCATCGCCCCGCTGCTGGTGCTGTGGGTTTCGGCCGGGTTGGTCAGTGTCTCAATCTCGGCGTTTATCGTTTCGGTTTTTCCGGTTATCGCCAACACCCTTTCAGGATTGCTCGGAACCGATCCCGCCCTGGTGGATCTGTTTGAACTTTACGGTGCGGGGCCCGTCGATCGGCTGGTTAAGCTTCGCCTGCCTTTCGCGCTGCCAAGCATTATCAGCGGGCTGCGCGTCTCCGCCGGGCTTGCAGTTATTGGAACGGTGGTCGGCGAATTTCTGGTAGATACCCTGGGAGACACCGAAGGGCTTGGAGTGAAGATCGCGGGCGCTAAAAAATACGGCAACCTCGACGTGGTTTTTGCAGCTGTGCTGCTCGCATCCCTCCTGGGATTGGCATTCTTCTCGCTGGTCAACCTGTTCGGACATATCACACTGCATCGATGGCATGCTTCTGAGCGATCGAGCTAAAGCTGCTTTTTTGCTTAGCGTTTTCCTGTTTTTTTCCGGTGGTCTACATCGTCGCGTGCGGTCTAGTATCCGTCATGCCGCAGCAGGAACAAAAAACAGTCGAGCCGGGAAATGACCACGATCAGCGTCCCGAAGCGTTCGGTCGTGGTGAGGTTACGCAGGACGGGAAACCAAATCAGGAGAACAAGCCTGAGGGTCAAAAACAACCTGTCAAAAAACCTTTCTGGAAGCGTCCTGTCCTTTTGTCGGTGATGATTGCCGTCGTGTTGGTGGGCGATCGTCTTTGGCATATTTTATACAATTCACCTGTCACATTTCGTAAGCACCGATGATGCATTCATCGACGGGCGCATCTCGCACATCGCCCCTCGCGTGGCCGGAAGAGTTCTGGGACTGAAGGTAACCGATAACCAGATTGTGTCAGCGGATCAGGTGTTGCTGGAGATCGATCCGGCCCCATTTGAAGTTCGTCTTCACCAGATGACCGCCGCCCAGGGGCAGTCCGAGGCGCAGCTGGAACAGGCGACGGCCAACCTTGAAGTCTCCAAAGCCAATGCCGCCCAGTCAGATGCGGATGTGGTGGTAGCGCAGGCCAACTCAATCAATGCCAAACAGGATCTTGAACGATTCGGCAAGATTCCCGCCGCCGCCCGAAGCCAGCAGCAACTGGACCTTGCGACAGCGAACCAGCAATCGACCGATGCGCAGGTGACTGCCGCGCGGAAGAAGGCGGATTCGATGCATGCGATGGTGAAAGCCGCGGAAAAAACGGTGGATGCCGCAACCGCGTCGGTGCAGGCCGCGCAGGCGCAGGTGGAGCAGGCAAAGCTCGATTTATCTTATACCAAAGTGACCGCGGGCCGCGCCGGTCGGGTTACGCGGCGCACGGTCGAAGTTGGAAATTATGTCGCTGTCGGACAGGAGATGCTCGACATTGTCCCCACCGATGTTCCCGACGGAATCTGGGTGACCGCCAACTTCAAGGAAACCCAGTTGCAGCACATGGAGGCGCGGGCAGCCGGTCAGCATCACCATCGATTCTTATCCCGATGACAAGCTTCGCGGGCATATCGACAGCATTCAAAATGGCACTGGCGCTGTCTTCAGTCTGCTCCCTTCTGAAAACGCCACCGGTAATTATGTCAAAGTCGTGCAGCGCGTTCCCGTAAAAATCATCCTCGATGAGCAGCCCCGGCACATGCTGTCGCCGGGCATGTCGGTCGAACCCGAAGTGGATGTGCGCGACCATCAGCAGTCCGGCGACGCGAACTCGGCCAACGCAAGCAATTGATTCGGCGTTTTTTCCCGAGACCTGTATCAGATCGCTGAAGAAAAATGACCGCTCTCTCGGCTCCAATGTCTCTGTCCGGCGGCAAGCCCGCGATCAATCCGTGGTTGATCGCAGTTGTGGTGTCGATGGCCACCTTCATGGAGGTGCTCGACACCAGCATCGCCAACGTCGCACTGCAGCACATCGCCGGCGGTCTGGCGTCCAGTGTGGATGAATCCACCTGGGTGCTCACAAGCTACCTGGTCTCTAACGCGATCATTCTTCCCGTCAGTGGTTGGCTTTCCACGCGCATTGGCCGGAAGAAATTTTACATGATCTGCGTCGCGCTGTTTACGGTCAGTTCGTTTCTATGTGGCATCGCGCCTTCACTGGCGTTTCTCCTTACCGCGCGCGTTTTTCAAGGCATCGGGGGCGGCGGTCTTGCTCCTACCGAACAGGCGATTCTGACCGATACCTTCCCGGCCGAAAAACGCGGCCAGGCCTTTGCACTGTATGGCATTGCCGTCGTGGTCGCGCCTGCGCTGGGGCCGGCCCTTGGTGGATGGATCACCGACAATCTTTCCTGGAGATGGATCTTTTTTATCAATCTGCCGGTTGGGCTGCTGTCGCTTTTCCTGACGCATCTGTTTGTTCCAGAGCAGGACACCAGCGGCGACAACAAATCAAAAAAACAAATCGATTACCTGGGTTTTGCCCTGGTGGCGCTTGGCCTGGGTTGCCTGCAGGTGGTTCTGGATCGCGGGCAGATCGATGACTGGTTTGGCTCGGCTCGCATTACTGCTTTTGCCATCGTTGCCGTCGTCTCGCTGGCGGTACTGATCGTTCACGAACTAACCGTGCAGGACCCGGTGGTGGATCTTCCACTGTTAAAAAACAGGAGTTTTTTCATCTCCAACGTCGTCATGTTTCTGCTGGGCATCGTGCTATTTGGAACCACGCAATTGATTCCGCAGATGACCCAGGATCTGTTCAGTTACGACGCCACCCAGGCGGGGCTGACGCTTTCACCCGGCGGCGTGGTGGTCTTTGCGTGTATGCCCATCGTCGGATTCCTGGTGAACCGCGTGCAGCCCAAATACCTCATCATGTTCGGCTTTTTCACCACCGGCACCGCGCTGTTGCTTTGGACCAACCTTTACACGCAGGTGAGTTTTAAAATTCTCGTCGAAGCCCGGATGATTCAGGCGGTGGGGCTGGCGTTTCTGTTTGTGCCGATCAACACGCTCGCGTACAGCGGTCTTCCGCCGGGGAAAAGTAACGACGCCAGCGCACTGATCAACCTGATGCGCAATCTCGGCGGAAGCTTTGGCATCTCGCTGGTGCAAACGATGCTGGCGCGGCGAAGTCAATTTCACCAGAGCCGGCTTATTGAACACATTTCCAACGGAAATCCCATCTTCTATCAGGTCACACACGGCACGGGCAACGGACACACCACCGTCGCCAAAATCTTCGCCGCTATCGCCCGGGAGGCGGAAATGCTCTCGTTCATCGACATCTTTAAAGTGCTGGCGATCGCGGCATTCTGCTCGATTCCTATCGTTATTTTCATGAAGCGGATCGAGCCGGGTGAAAAATCCGCAGGCGGGCATTAGGCCCGTCCTTTTCCGCAGGACTCGAAGTGGCGATCCTCGAGCCGGCATTCACCACAAGGCAAAATCATTTGACGATTGTAGCTGCGACGCCTGCGTCGCCTGTTTTCTTTCCTTTGAAAAACGGCGACGCAGGCGTCGCAGCTACACTGAACCGGGCCAGGATGCGTCAGATAATTCAGCCTTTATCACCGGCGACATCGCCGGTGAGGTTCCACCCTTGTAGCAAGCTCGCTATGCTGGCCCGACCCATGCAACTGAATCTTCGTGCAGTGCGGATCACACCGAACAGTTTATCTGCTCCCGGGGCCCGGCTGCGCATCGTGGTAACGCGTCTTCTGCGCCGATGTGGTTTTAACGATGATGCGTTTCTCCTTCTCATGGCGGTCATCATCGGGACCATCACCGGGGCGGCGGCGGTTGGATTCCACGAGCTCATCAACCTGATTCGAGATCAACTTTACGGCCGGCCTGGTGAGGAGAGCTGGCTGTATGGTCCGGGGCGCTGGCTGCTGCTTCTGCTTCCCGCCGCCGGCGGGCTGGCGGTGGGCATTATCAGCCGCTACGTGTTTCGCACGCGCGAGGGCCACGGCATCGTCGACGTGGTCGAATCGGTGGTGCGCACCAGCGGATTCCAGAAGCCAGCCATCGCGATCGAAAAAATATTAACCAGCGCGCTGACCATCGGAAGCGGTGGGAGCGCGGGAGCCGAAGGACCGATCGTTCAGATCGGGGCGGCCATCGCCTCAGGCGTGGGGCAGGTATTCCGCGTCGCGCGGGCACAGATGCCGATTCTCACCGGCTGCGGTTGTGCCGCCGGGATCAGCGCGATCTTTAATGCGCCATTTGGCGGTGTGCTGTTTACCCTTGAAGTTATCCTGCAGGATTTTTCGATCCGGTCGTTTACTCCTGTGGTGCTCGCCAGTGTGATCGCGCAGGTGACCACGCAGGAAACATTTCGCCTGACCCATCATGCGGCTGATTACCGCGCGATTTTCGCAATGCCGCCCATTGATGTTGCCCGCCACGCGCTGCTCAGCTGGGATCAGGTGGGAAACTTCATGCTGCTGGGGATTCTCTGCGGCATTATTGGTTGTGTTTTTACCCGAACCATGTACTGGTCGGAACACTTTTTCAGCGAACTGAAAATATCAAAAGTCATCCGCCCCGCCATCGGTGGATTAATCCTGGGGACCATCGGGCTGGTCTACATCATCATTCCCGCGCACAAGCCTTTTGCTTACAGCGTCTATTCCATGCCGGCATTTTACGGCGATGGATACGGTGTCATCCAGCAGATGCTCAGAGCCGATTTTTACGTCAATATGGCCGGCAGCATGACCGGTCTGCTGCTGGTTCTCTGCGCGATTAAAATATTCGGCACAGGGGTAACGCTTGGCAGTGGCGGCAGTGGTGGAATCATTGCCCCAAGCGTTTTTGTGGGGGCGACCATCGGCGCGGTGGTCGGACACCTGCTGCAGAAGACCGGATGGTTTATCGGTATTCAACCCGAGTTGTATTCCCTGGTGGCAATGGGCGCGGTGCTCTCGGCGGTGGTGCATGCCCCGATGGCGAGCATCCTGATCTGCTTTGAGCTGACGCA
The DNA here is from genome assembly GCA_963792535.1 of uncultured Phycisphaerales bacterium. Lineage (GTDB taxonomy): Bacteria > Planctomycetota > Phycisphaerae > Tepidisphaerales > Tepidisphaeraceae > CBDAQA01. The sequence continues at coordinate 211,136 of CAWBWQ010000001.1, read as the reverse complement.
GGATTACAAAGTGATGCTCCCGGCCATGCTGGCGTGCATTATTTCGGTCGCGATCGCGCGATCGATTTATCCCGAGAGCGTTTACACCCTCGCCCTGCGTTCGCGCGGTGTGCGCCAGGGAAATGCCGGTGATTTTTCGCTGCTGCGACGCATTACCGTCGAACAGGTGCCTCTCGATCCGATCTCGATCGTGACCGATTCGGACACCATTCAGCACCTTCTCGAGGTGAGCGCGATGACCAGCAGCTATGATTTTGTCGTGTCCGACGCGGACGGCGTTTATGAGGGCATGGTTCTGGCGGCTGAGTTGAACCCCGTGCTGATGGATCGCGATGCCATCCCGTTGCTGGTGGTCGGCGATGTCATGCGCACGGATATTCCGCCGGTGCGTACGACCGATGACCTGGCGGCGGTGTTTGATGCTTTCAGTCAGCACGATGTAAGTCACCTGCCGGTCTGCGTGCCGCAAAACGCGAAGAAAATCATCGGTTTAATCAGCCGATCGGCATTGATCCGGAAATATCAGGAAGCGCTGAAGAGCGTTTGAGCGCCGCTGCGCTGATTGACAATCAACGCCGTAAATTGACAACTGTTTCACCCCGTCGGAGTCGCAATGCCTTATACGTTTCCTCAAGTCAAAAAACCGTCCAGGGTTGGCCGCAAGCAGGTTGTGCTCATCGCCAACGGAGACCTGCGTTCCAGCGCGAATCAAAAATGCTGGCCCGCGCAGGCGGAGATGGAAGCGGCGCTCACCGCCGCCGTCAGTCATGCCGGATATGAACTGGTTCGAGCGCACCCGTTCAAGGAAGCGCAGGGGCACGGGTTCATCAGTTCGCAAGCTGAGGGCATGCGTGTTTTTGCGGGAATCGACAAGCATGCGCCGCTGATCGTCGCTGAATCGGTCTGGCAATATTCGCATCATATTCTGCACGGGTTGCTGGGCCACCAGGGACCCATCCTGACCGTTGCCAACTGGTCGGGCACCTGGCCGGGGCTTGTGGGGATGCTGAATCTCAATGGGTCGCTGACCAAGGCGGGGGTGAAATATTCAACCGTGTGGAGCGAGGATTTTTCGGATTCGTTCTTCCTGGACCATCTGCGAAAGTGGCTGAAAAGCGGCTATTTCACGCACAAAACCCCGCATGTGATCAAGTTCAAAGCCATTAAGGTCGGCTCGAAAGAATCCAGGCTGGGCCGCGCGCTGGCGCATCAACTGCTTCGCGAGAAGGCCATCATGGGTGTGTTTGACGAAGGATGCATGGGGATGTTTAACGCGATCATCCCCGATGATCTGCTGAATCCGACGGGCGTATTCAAAGAGCGGTTAAGTCAGTCCGCGCTCTATTATGAAACCACCCAGGTCAGCGATGACGAGGCAGAGGAGGTTCGCCGATGGATGAACAACAGCGGCATGATCTTTCGGACAGGGCCGGACGAAGAAACCGACCTGACAGACGCGCAGATTCACAAGCAGTGCAAGATGTATATCGCTGCCGTGCGCATTGCTGATGACTACGGCTGCTCGGCAATCGGGATTCAATATCAACAGGGATTGAAAGACCTTCTTCCAGCATCCGATCTGGTTGAAGGCACGCTGAATAACAGCGATCGCCCGCCGGTAAAAAGCCGCGACGGAACGCGGATTTTATATGAAGGTCAACCTCTGCCGCACTTTAATGAAGTGGATGAATGTGCCGGTCTGGATGGCATCCTCACGCATCGCGTTCACCAGGCGATGGGGCAACCGGTGGAGAACACGCTGCACGATCTCCGCTGGGGCGACATCGATCGCAGCGGCACGGTCAGCGATTACGTCTGGGTTTTCCTGATCAGTGGCAGTGTCCCCCCGGCGCACCTGGGCGGCTGGGAATTTGCTTCCAGCGAACGGCAGCCTTCGATGTATTTCCGCCTGGGAGGTGGAACCCTCAAGGGAATCAGCAAGGCGGGTGAAATCATCTGGAGCCGGATTTTTATCGAGAACGGCAAGCTGAAGATGGACCTGGGCCGGGCGGGCGTTGTGTATCTTCCACCGCAGGAGACCGACCGGCGCTGGGCGGCCACCACTCCGCAGTGGCCGATCATGCACGCGGTCACGTATGGGATCACCCGCGATCAGATGATGGCAAGGCACAAGTCCAACCATATCCAGGTGGCCTATGCCAGCAGCGCAGACGACGCCGACAAGGCAATGCTCGCCAAGGCAAGCTTCGCCGCCGAACTTGGCATCGCCGTTCACATCTGCGGGACGCGAAAAAACGGGCAAGCGTGGTAAAGCATTGGCGGCCTGATAAAAAAATTCGCCAATCAATCCGCAGCCTGGAATGAGGAAATCGGCGGGGGTTGGCAGAGGTAAAAATCGCGACTGCAATTGCCATCCCCCAATCCCGCCCGTTGACGTATACATACGTACATGCCCAAGTCTGATGACACTTCCAGCACGCCGCGATTTATTGTTCTGGGTTCGATCTGTGTGGTACTGGCCGCCCTGTATTTCGCGCAGGAGGTCCTTATTCCCCTGGCGCTGGCAATTCTGCTTAGCTTTCTGCTGGCGCCGCTGGTCAAACAACTCGAGCGGTTACGCCTGCCGCGCGGCGTGGCTGTTGTGATCACTGTTCTGTTCACGCTGGGTGTGCTGTTTGGCATTGGATATGTCGTTTACGACCAACTCGGCGAGCTGAAAACCGAGATGCCCACGTATGAGCAGCATATCAAAGACAAGCTGGCGAGCATTCGCGGGCCGGGCGGGATTTTGAACTGGGTTCACACCGCTGACGCCCAGGTGAAGCAGGCGCTTGCCCCGACCACCACGTCTTCCACCCAGCCTGCGATGGATGTCCGGGTGATTAACAATGACTCGGAGTCATCCCAGAGCCAGAGTTCGCCGATGGACGTGCTGCGGCCTTTCATATCCATCGTGCTGGGGCCATTGGGAACGGCTTTTATCGTGACGGTTTTTGCGATTTTCATGCTGCAGCAGCGTGAAGATCTTCGCGATCGATTCATCCGCCTGCTGGGACGCAATCGATTGACGCTGACCACCACCGCGCTGGACGACGCCGCCGCCCGTGTCAGCCGATATCTGCTGATGCAGTCGATCGTCAACGGCAGCGTGGGTGCAACGATCCTGGTGGTTTTGTGGACGCTCGGAAAGTTCAACCACATGAGTTTTCCGGCCGTGGCGCTATGGGGTTTGCTGACGGCGCTGCTACGGTTCATTCCATATGTCGGAATCTGGGTTTCGTCGGCGCTGCCCATCGCGTTGGCGCTGGCGGTCTTCCCGCAATCACGCGTTGCGCTGGAAGTTTTCTTTGCCTACGGAACCGTTGAAGTGGTGGCGGCCAATTTCCTGGAACCGATGCTTTATGGATCGAGCACCGGCATCGCCACGCTCGCGGTGTTGGTGGCCGCGGCGTTCTGGGCGTGGTTGTGGGGGCCGGTTGGGCTTTTGCTTTCAACCCCTCTGACCGTGTGCCTGGTCGTGATGGGAAAATATGTGCCGCAGCTGGAATTTCTAACGATTCTACTGGGAGAAGAGCCGGCCCTTTCACCGTCGGACCGGGTTTACCAGCGGCTGCTCGCGCTGGATCAGGAGGAAGCGGCTTTTCTGGTCAATGAATACTCGAAAAAGATGTCGCTGGAGGAGTTGTACGACACGGTGCTGATACAAACGCTTTCAATGGTCGAGCAGGATGTACTGCAGGGAAATCTGAATACCGAGCGGCAGTCCGCCATTCATGAAGGTGTGCGCAGCCTGGTGGATGAACTGGGAGACCAGGCCCGGGCGGCGGAAACCAAAGCTGAAGCACAGGCGCTGGTGGATGAAGCACGCGGCGAAACCCCGACGCAACCTGTCCTGGTCGATCCCGCGCGGATCGGTTTGCCCAAGGGATGCGTATTGAGCGTGGTATGTCTGCCGGCGAGCAGGGCATCGGATGAAATTGCCGCCACAATGCTCGGGCAGCTTCTGGAACTGCGCGGTTACTGCGTGACGATCGCATCGGTCGAAAAATTGGCCAGCGAAATGGTTGAGACGGTGAAACAGTCAAAGCCGGATATCGTCTGCGTCAGCGCCTTCCACCGGCTGCCATCACGCATGCAAGGTATTTGTGCAAGCGCCTGCAGGGTGTGCTGCCGAATGTTGAAATGCTGGTTGGGCTCTGGTGCAGCGATCGGGATCTTTCGCAGGCCAAAGAGCGAATCGCGCCGGTGACACCCGTTTTCATCGCAGGGACATTCGCCCAGGCAATCCAGCAGATTCAGCAGATGGCGCAACCGCGGATCAGTGCCCAGGCGAACGTTTTGCCTTCGGCTAATCCGGGCGGTTAATCATGAAGGTGGCGGTATCGCGAAAATATTTTTTCAGCGCCGCCTCCACGTCGCCAGACAGGGCTGATTCAGCCATCGCCTGGTTCATGAGGAAAACCCAGCGATCGGCCGCAGCAGAATCGACCGGGAATGGCGCGTGCCGCATGCGCAGGCGGGGATGCCCACGCTGGGCTGAATATGCTGCCGGGCCACCGAAACGCTGAATGAGAAACTCGCGCAGACGCTGCTCAGCAGATTCCAAGTCATCAGGAGGATACAGCGGGCCTAGCAATTCATCTTTTTTTACGCGCGCGTAAAACGCGTGGACCAGGCGGACAAAGCCCGCTTCGCCGATCGTTTCGTAGATTTTTTCTTCGGGGGTCATAAGTCAGGGTCGCAACTTTTATTCAGCATGCGACGCGGGATTGTTCTACTACGGGGCAAGTCTTTCGATGTTCCATCGCTGCTCAGTCAGCCGGTAGCACAGGCGATCGTGCAAGCGGCTGGGCCGGCCCTGCCAGAATTCAATAACCTCGGGAATCACGCGATATCCTCCCCAATAATCGGGCATCGGCACGGTCTGACCGTCGAACTTTTTATGCATCTCCACCTCGCGTTGATTCAGGTCATCGCGGGAACTGATGATGCTGCTCTGATTCGAAACCCATGCACCGATCTGCGAATTGACGGGGCGAGAATGATAATACTGCTCGGCTTCTTCCCGGCTGACGTCAACCACCGAGCCATCGATTCGCACCTGCCGTTCCAGTGCCTCCCAGAAAAAAACGAGACAGGCGCGGGGATTTTCACGCAGATCTTTCCCCTTCTGGCTGAGTTTATTGGTGTAGAAAGCAAAACCCCGGGCGTCGAAACCCTTGAGCAGCACGATGCGAGCCGCCGGTCGACCGGTGGCATCCGCGGTGGCGAGCGTCATCACCGTCGGTTCGATGATGCCGGCTGCCCTGGCATCCTCGAACCATTTTCCAAACTGCTGGATCGGGTCGGGCAAAGCATCTGCTTCGTGTAATTCCAAGAGCTTGTAATCCCTGCGCATATCGCTGGGCGGAATTGGAGTGGGATCCGGCATGAGCGCAATCGTTCGACGAATCACGCGGAGTGTCAAGCGTGGGACAGGATTGCTGAACTTTCAACGGCGTTGAGAAACGATGACCAGCGGGCGGTGTTGCTCTCGCATGACTTGGTTCCCTGCATCTTCCGCTCACCTTGCAAGGCGCCGCCTGATGGCGACGTATGGCCTCGGGATACGCGACCCGCTCTTCTTCGAATACCCGCGCCGCCAGCGTAGCGACAGTATCCGTCGGATGCACCGGCACGGTGCGCTGCAAAATAATCGGTCCGTTATCATATTGGTTGTCCACGTAATGCACGGTGCAGCCGCTCTGGGTGCACCTGGCTTGCAGCACGGCCTGGTGAACCTTCTGGCCGAACATTCCCTTGCCTCCGAATTGTGGCAGTAACGACGGGTGGATGTTCATAATACGACCTTCATATCGCGGCGGAATTTCCAGCAGGCAAAGCCAGCCCGCCAGACAAACCAGGTCAACTGATGCCAGATCGATGGTCGAAAAAACCTGTTCGCTGAATGCGCGAAAGTCATCAAATTCACGCCGATCGATCACCACCGCGGGGATCTGGGCGGCATTGGCGCGATCGATCCCCTTCAGGCCGGGCCTGGATCCAATCACCAGTGAAATTTTGCACTGCAGCCTTTCCTCGGCGATTTCTTCGATCAGATTCTGCAGTGTGGTGCCCGATCCACTGACAAGCACGGCCAATTTAAGAGGAGTCGTCATTCGGGTGCCCGTTGTCAGTTTTCCGTTGCCGCTTGTCAATTTTGCCGCTGCTTTATTTAGCCTGCAGGAAATATTTTACTTCGATCCCGCCAGCACCAGGCGGTGCCCAAAATGTCGATGTGGTTTCAAATATTTCACACCGGCGTCGGTGCAGAGCGCGATCAGTTCCGCAGCGGTAAATGCGCCACTGACACTGACTCGTGCATCATGCCGGACCATCGGGTTGGCAAAAAGAGTGAACAGCACGATCCATCCATAAGCGCGGCGCGATCGCAAGAGGTCGGCCACGACCATCCCGCGCGTCGCAACGCGGTCCATCTCGCTCAGCGCCGCGCCGGCGGTGGTTGGATCGAGATGATGCAGGAACATGCCGGTCAAGACGAAATCGAAAGTCGAATCGTCAAACGGCAATCGGGTTGCATCCGCCCGGATGAATCGAATCCGCCTGTCCGTGTTGATCCTGGCGGCGGTCAGCAGCGTTTGCTCGTGCAGGTCGACCGCCACGATGGCGACATCCAATTTCTTTCGACCGGCCCGGCGCAGAATCGCCTGCGGAATATCGCCGGACCCGGTTGCCACATCCAGGATGGTGATAGGCCGCCCCGGTTTCCAATCCCGGCATAATTGATCCAGGTGGTAAATGGTTGCCCAGCTATAGCCGAGCAGTTTGTTCACGACCCGGATAAATCTCAGGCTTTTCCGCAGGGCGACGGGCTCTGCGTCCGGCTCATCCATCCACTCTGCTTCGCGATGTCGTTGACTGAGAAATTTCAGCATTTGTCAGAGACGATAGAAGATCGTCGACTGACTGCCAATCGCCTTTTCGCGCTTCAGTTCCGGCTGCGCTTGGGGTTTGCCGAGTTCCGGTTACAATCCCGAGCCCTACAAAAAGGCTGAAATGTCCGATATTGACCAACAACTTAAACAGCTTACCCGACGCAGCGATCGGCTTATCAGTGAGGCGGATCTTCGGCGGAAACTGGAAAGCAGCGCCAAGACCGGCAAACCGCTGCGCATCAAGCTGGGCATGGACCCGACCGCGCCGGATGTCACGTTGGGCCATGCAGTTCCACTGAAGGTGGTTCGGCAGTTTCAGGACTTTGGCCATAAGGCGGTTCTGATCATCGGCGATTACACCGCCCGCGTCGGCGATCCCACCGGGCGAAACACCACGCGAAAAGTATTGACCGGCGAAGAAATTGACGCCAACGCGAAGACCTATGTCGCGCAGGTGGGAAAAATCCTCCTGACCGATCCGGACCATCTGGAGGTTCGCTACAACGGTGAATGGCTCGGGACGATGGGGCTGGTCGATATTATCAAACTCGCTTCTCGAAAAAGTGTCGCGCAGGTTTTGACGCGCGAGGATTTTGCCAAGCGGTACGCCGACGGTGTGGACATCCGCCTGCACGAGATTCTCTACCCGCTGCTGCAGGGGTGGGACAGCGTTTGTATCCAGGCTGACCTGGAGATGGGCGGCAGCGATCAGCTGTTTAACAACCTGGTCGGTCGGGAGTTCCAAAAAGAAGAAGGCGGCGACGGGCAATGCGTGCTGGTCACCCCGCTGCTGGTTGGCACCGACGGTGTGAAGAAGATGAGCAAGTCGCTGGGCAATTATATTGCCGTCACCGATCCTGCCGGTGGTGACAACGGAATGTTCGGCAAGGTGATGAAGCTGCCCGATGCATTGATGGAGTCGTATTTTACCTTGCTGACCGATCTGCCCGAGGCAGACTTCAAACCGCTGATCGCTTCGAACCCGCGCGACGCAAAGGTGAAGCTCGCGAAGCACCTCATCACCTGGCTTCACGATGCGGATTCAGCCGATTTGGCTGAAAAATCATTTATGACCGCCACCCACGGTGGCATCCCCGATCAGATGCCCGAACTGCCGCTGGACGGCCCGGGCCCGTTTAAACTCGCTCCCCTGCTGGTCAGGGCCGGCATGGTCGCGAGTAATGGTGAAGGCATCCGTAAAATCAAAGAAGGGGCGGTTAAAATAGACGGACAGAAAGTCACCGATCATCAACAGGAACACCAGTTCGCGCAACCGGTGGTACTGCAAATGGGCAGCCGGCGATTCGCGCGGCTCATGCCATGAGTGATATAGATTGAGCAAGCTAAAATGGGTCTCGCCTGTTACGGACTTAAATTCGCCGCTCGCGTGTTCCGCCCGTGAATTATTGCCACGGAACCAATGGGTGATACAGCCCGTAACCCGGCTTAGAGGGGTTGGTTTGTTCGCCTGGCACATTGCCGGCATTACCGCCTTGAAGGCGATATTCCCAAGGCGTGCTGGACCCGCCGGTGCCTAACGCCCTGGTGAGCGGGGGCATTCTGGGGTCGCCGCCACTGGTGACGGGGTCGCGGTTCTCGGCCTCGGCTTCCAGGGCGTCCAGCACGGAATCATACCCTTCGGTTTCACTGGGAATGCGAATTGCATAACCCAGGTAGCTTCCCTTGGGGCAATTCATCATTACCCTGTCCCGCACGGATGCGACGTGCCCGTCGACATAACCGAGATTGTAAACCCAGAATGCGCCTGCTTTATGAGGTGCCAGTCCGAGGTAGTTCGGGTTTCCCTCCGCGCCACAGGAGTTGAGATCAGTGACGAGCGCTTTATGAGCGTTGTATCCGTTCACCGAGGTGTACCAGCTTACAGTGTCCACCCCCGTGTTGATCGTTCCGCCACCGGACCACTTCCCGTATGCGCTGGTGAAAGCCCAATGCGGGTTGTATTCGTAGCTGGAACTCCAGATTACCGGGGTGTCGATCGCTGCATGGCTGCCATATAAACCCTGCACTTCAAAACTCACGTCCCCAATTGCCGGATCGAAACGCACGGGAGCCATGGCCATGGTCTCAAAATGGGCGTTCAGGTAAGTCGGGTCGACCCGCCCCAGGTAACCATCCTGCAGCAGTGTGCCGATGTTGCAACTCAAGGGGGTTGTTCGTCCCGGGAAGGGAAAAGTGAGATAGATAAAGTCGAATCCATTGCTATCAACTGACGATACACCCGCGTATGCGCGGTGGAAGTAATCCGTGATTTGAAGCGGCATATTCCAGAGTGGCGGTGACAATCTGCCGAACGTTGGAAGCACATGCGACCACATTTGCCCGCGAGCGGACGCTGTTTAATGCGGGGAGAAGAATGGCAATCAACACGGCAATGATTCCAACAACCACCAGAAGCTCAATCAGTGTGAAGCCGCCGTTTCGAATTCGGTAACATTTGCGCTTCATTTGCGTTCTCCGTCGTCCTGCAACTGCCAGCAGTCGTAAGTCAGAAATGTAAATTGCGGATAGACGGTGCCGATGTACCGTGCTCCAGATCCCTATAGTACCATTTTCTAACATGAACGGGGTAAAAATTCCTGGCGCAGCAGCAAAATGTCAGGCGTCCTTGCGCTCGCCGGCGTCTGCCAGGGCCTGAGGAATTTTAATGACCTGACCGTCGCGGCCCACGCAGGCGATGCTGGTGGTCCCTTCAGCCAATAATGTCGTGCCTCGCCGCAGCTGATAGCTGTGGTCGTATCGAACGAATGTTTGCCTGGTTACCCGGGTGGTCAGCTGCAACTCTTCGTCGTAACGAGCGGGTGATTTGTACTGAATTTCAGCCTTGATGACCACAAAAAACACCCCCTGCCGCTCGAGTTCGGCATAGCTGAACCCAAACGACCGAAGCAGTTCCACCCGCCCCATCTCAAAATACTGCAGATAGCGGCTGTGGTGCAGGTATCCCATTGCATCCACCTCGGGATAGCGCACGCGGATGGTAATAACGCCCTGCATCAGTGAGCCAAAGTTAACATCTTCAGTTGCGCTGGAAAAGCCCGGTACCCTTCGGGGTTGACCGACGGTGCTTCGGGAAGCCCGAGGAGTTTAGAACAGCGAAATCACAGACCATTCTCATTTTGACCAGGCATTTGCCATACCCGGGCCGTGCGATCGCTCGCGGCCGAAATTGCGAAACGGCCGTCGGGGCTGACCTTCAAACATGTAATACCCCCTCGGTGCCCTTCCAGGCGTCCGAGTTCTTCCCCGGTCTCAGAATCACTGACAAAGACATCGGTATCCGCGCCGCCGCTGAGAATGCGGGTGCCGTCGGCTGAGAACACCAAAGATGTTGTGCTGGCCTGGCCGTTGCGATTGACGTGCGGCGGCAGGTGACACAGCACCTGGGCGGTGTCCGTGTTCCAGATGATCGTCTCACCGTCCTGATCTCCGGAGACGATTCTCTTCCCGTTGGGTGAGACGGCCAGCGAATCAATGAAGTTCTTATGGCCAATGAATTGCCTTATTTCCTTGCCCGTTTCAAGATCCCACATTCGCAGCATGCACCGGACTGGTTTCTCGTTGCCTGAAACTGTTTCAAAAGCTCCACCGCCGCAAATCATGTGCTTGCCATCGGGAAACACGGCCATCGTCCAGATGACATCCGAGCCGCCCTCAAGTCGGCGAACCACCTCGCCGGTTCTGGTGTTCCAAAGAATCAGGGGAGCTTTGTTGCTGTCTTTCGGATCGGGAGCTTCGGATGAAACCAGGAATTGACTGTCGGCGGAGAACGCCGCTTTGTACACGACGCTTTTGTGCCCGACGAATTGGACCAGTTCCTTGCCATCGGAGGTGTTGACAATGCTAAGAGATCCACCATCACCTCCAACCGCTGCTAGTTTCCCATCAGCCGACAATGCCAGGATGCTGTGCTTTCCATCGGCTTGCTTGGGAATCTGAACGCGCGAAACCTCCTTGTTGGCGGCCCAGTTCCAAACGATGAATTCGTTGCGGTAAACATCGTTATTTGCAATCAGGATTTCTTTAGAATCGGGTCGAGAGGCCAGAGTAAGCTGCCAGCCATTGCCGGGATCATCATTGATGTGAAAAGTGCTGACCAGCCCGTGGAATGCTTTGTTGTCGGAAACTGCGGCGACTCCAGCGACGGGCGCGAGTCCGGCGGGGATCTCCCATTCGGATAATAGCCTCCCGTTGTCGGCGATGAACCGCCTGCCGTCGGGCATCATGAAAATCTTCGAGGCCCGCTGGTTGAAACGAGCCAGCGGCTGCCCGCTGTCCAGATCCCACAAATGAATGTATTGATCCGATCCAGATGACAGAACCCTTCCCGGCTGGCCGGCGAAAGCCACGCACTGTACATAAGTTCTGTTGAAGACGTCCTGTTCGCAGGATGAGAAACTGCGTATCAATTTCCATGTCCCGGTGTTCCAGACGCATACACGATTGTCATCGCCCCCTGAGGCTAATCGCGTGCCATCCGGCGACAGGCTGATGGTTTGAACCCCGCCCGAATGACCTTGCAGCGTTGCTATTTCTGCGCGGCGGATATGTCCCACACCTTGATGGTGTAATCCCTGCTGCTGGAGATTAGTGATTTGCTGTCGGCGGTGAACAACAGATGCGTGATGTCGTCATCGTGACGCGACAGCGTAAACAGCTTTTTCAGGCTCACGGCGTCATAGACGTAAATGAAATGTTCCTGTCCCATGTCACTGCTGGATGCGGTTGCCAGCATTTTTCCATCGGGCGAAAACGCCATTGCTTCAATCAGCTTGAAATTTTCCCGCCAGGCTGCGATCTCGCTGCCGTTGGCGGTGTCACGCACACGAACCCAGCCATAAAAGCTTCCCGTGGCGACGCGTTTGCCATCGGGTGAGAGAGCCGCGATGTCAAAGCTATACTCATCGCGGTCCTCTGGCCCGGTTAGCGTTTTTACCGAGGTGGTCGATTTCAGATCGTAAAGCAGGAGTGTGTCGATAGACCCGGTGCCGCGTTTTCGATTGGATTCGGATTTTATGGCAAGGTACTGTTGTTGATCGGCGGATAAATCCACGATTGTAGCCCAGGTCGCCAGGCGACCGTAGCCGCGTACAGGGCGATTCACTGTCGTCACCGTGAATTGCTCCGCCGTTGGAGCAGGCGGCAGTAATGCCGGCGGCGACACCGCGGTCGCCGGCTGTGGTGGAGTCACCACGACATTCGCCGCGGTCCCACCATGGAAATGTTCGCTCAACAAATATGCCAAAAGCACCAATCCGGTTACGGACATGAGCATGATTAATTTCATGTCCAGTTTTCGTGCGCCGGTTCTCGGATCGGGCATGACGGAACAGATTAGCGTATCGCGTGGAATGTGCGAGTTGACAGACCGAACACGGCGACCACGTGGTGTGTTTGCAGAAGCATTTTGCAACATCCGGCGGGCCGGCGCATTGGGCAGATGTCGGCGGCGGTTATTTTCTGACTTGTGCGGAGCGAAAGTCGTCGTTCTTGAACAATTGAAGGCGTTGGGTAGACTACACGGCGTCAGCCGCCGAGGCAAAATGTTTGCCTGCGGCTGTTTTTGTCGATACTTCGGTTTTTACCCCTCGGGGTTTCGACAAGCGTCACTGAAAGGATCCAATGATCAAGATCAAGAGTCGCGGCAACGAAACCGCCGAGCAGATGCTCCGGCGTTTTAAGAAAATGTGTGAAAAAGAAGGTCTTACCAAAGACATCAAGCGTGTTGCGTATTACGAAAAGCCCAGTGAAAAACGCCGCCGCCGCATTCGCAGCAAGCCCCGGCTTAAGCCCGTGGGTCGATAACGGCGTCAGTTGTCAATCGCCCGTTATCGGTTGTGAAGGTGTGCAACTGGCTTTTTTACAGCTGACAACGGACCACTGACAATGGACCAAGAATGAATGATGCAGCGGTTCATACCGAAAACCTGACCAAGGTCTACAAAGACTTCTGGGGCAGGGACAAAGTTCGTGCTCTGGAAGGGCTGAACCTCACCATCGAGCGGGGCGAAGTGTTTGGTCTGCTCGGACCCAACGGTTCGGGCAAGAGCACCACAATCAAGCTGCTTCTCGGGTTGATTTTCCCTTCAAAAGGCTCTGCCACCATCCTGGGACATCCCACCGGCAGCACCGTTATCAATGAGCGGATTGGGTTTCTTCCCGAAGAATCCTACCTGTATCGATTTTTAAACGGCGAAGAGATTTTGAAGTTCTACGGTCGCCTTTTTAAGATCGACCGCCGAACGCTCAACCGCCGGGTGCCGGAACTGCTCGATATCGTCGGGCTGGACCAGAAAGCGCGCAAGCGGAAGCTGCGCGAGTATTCCAAGGGCATGGCCCGCCGAATCGGTCTCGCGCAGGCCTTAATCAATAATCCCGACCTTATACTTCTGGACGAACCCACCACCGGATTGGACCCAATCGGAACCCGCGAGATGAAGGATCTGATCATCTCACTGAAACAGCAGGGTAAAACCGTCGTGCTCTGCAGTCATCTGCTGGCTGACGTGCAGGATGTCTGCGATCGGATCACGATTCTGTTCCGCGGAAAAATGCAGCAACTCGGCGCGGTGAAGGACCTGCTGCAGGTCAGGGATATCACGCAACTGGAAACCCGGGGGATGACCGAAGCGCAGATCCAGGAAATTCGCGGGCACCTCTCGCGTATGGGCCTGAGCGACGCGACGATCACCCACCCCACCACCACGCTTGAAGATCTATTCATGCGGATCGTAAAAGAGAACACCAGCAACGGCCAGCCGGTCGCATATACCGGGTCGAATGAAGCGGAATAATTCGCAACTCGGCGGCGAGGCGCGTTGATGATGGTGATTAAAATCATCCCTCACGCGAGTTCCGCACTTCGTGAAACGCATGCTTGAATAGAACGAGGTTCCTCCGATGTCCCCACCCACTGATTTCAACTTCCACGCATGGGAACTGAGCGCCATTCCCCACTGGCTATGGGCCGATCCGATGCTCACGATCGGGACAGCCATCGCGCTGCTGGGCCTTGGAATTTTCGGCTTGTCTGATCTGTTCCGCCTCAGCTTGACGCGCATCTGGGCCATCGCCGGTGTCTGCTACCAGGAATCCATTCGCCGTCGGGTGCTGTGGATCATTCCGCTGGCAATTATCGGGCTGGTGATTGTTGTGCAACTGCAGCAGCCGGTCGACGAACAGGATGCCATTCGGCAGACCACCAAGTTCTGCCTCTTTGCCACCGGCATGGTGGTGGTCATCAGCACGATTATCCTGGCATGCACCAACCTTCCGCGCGAGATTGAAAACCGGGTGATCTTCACCGTCGTATCGAAACCCACGACCCGGCTGGAAATCATTATCGGTAAGATCGTCGGATTTGCCCGGGTGTCTGCCACCATCCTGCTGATTATGGGTGCGTTCACTTACGGTTATCTCAATGTCCGCGCGTGGAACCTTCAGCGCGATCTGAGGGAACGCCTGCGGGATAACACGGTAGAAGCAATCTCTCGTCCGACCTTACAGCATTATGTGGATTCGGGTCTGCTAAACGCCAAGCGGCTCGCCTTGCCGAATACGATGAATATCTTCGCGCAGGCACCGCAGCCGCAAAGTCATCGCAAATATCCCTCGGCAGATGGCATGATCCTCGTGCCTTTCCGCCTGCCGGCGGATATGTGGGCCAATGTCGATCCCGATGGCAATCAGCATCCCGGTATGCCCGGTTTGCGGATCAGCCTGACCATGGGTTACGATCTTGCTCCCACCCATTCCGCCCCGACAAGTGCGGTCTCCGCACCGCAGCAAAACGCCAAACTGCCTCAGGTCACTGTGCTGGTCATGGATCAGGACGTACACAATCTGATCGGCGCCGAAATCAAAGGCAACCCTGCCGTTATCCCCACCGCTGATGGCTCGCAGCCCATTTATCTCGATATTCCGCCGAATTATGCCGCGTCTATCGCAAGCCATCCTTTCTTTTTCCTTGCCATCTCCGGTGGTAGCGATGATGCAAAAGTCTGGATCGACGAAGACCCCGCTCAACCCCCGGTGCAGTTGCTGGTTCCAGTTGTCAGCGATGATAAAAAGCCTGCCGTCGTGTTGCCTTCTGATCCTGTGGATCCCTCTCGGCCGGGCCGGTTTGTATTCGCCGGCCGCGAAGGTGTGACCGGTCAGCAAATAAAAGGTGATCCCTCGGCAAGTTCCCAGGTGTGCGTCTTCACCTACAACAACCTGAAAATCGACCATGGATCAAACGCTGTCGTCCCAATCGAATTTCGCGTGGGCGTCGAAAAAAGCGGAGAAATCCGTGACGAGGACACGCTCACCTCGGCGTCGTTGACCGTGGTGAACTCCCACACCGGTAAGACCTCGGCTCCTATTATTGTGACTCCGGAAAACAATCACCCCTGCTATGCAAGCCTGCCCGCCGATGCGGTGGGTGACGGTGATTTTCAGGTGATCGTCCGTTGCCTCTCTCCTGAGCAATGGTTAAACGTCAAGCGGGCAAGTCTGTCGCTGGTTCAGTCCGATGAAAGCTTTGCGTTGAACCTGATCAAAAGCTCCCTGGTGCTCTGGTCCCTGTCTATCCTGGTGACCACCATCTCGGTTTTCTGCAGCACGTTTTTGTCGTGGCCGATCGCGGTCATCTTAACGCTGGTGATGCTGCTGGGCCGGTGGGGCGTCAATGAACTCGGAGACAGCGCAACCGCCGGCATCGGGCGGCAGATTGCAACCGACTTTCAGGTGAGAGATCCCACGCAGGCGCTGGTGCTGAGCAGCACCGTGGAAGACCTGAACAAGGCGATGAAAATGATCGTCGCGGTGCTTCCCGATATCGAACAGTTCTCAGCTACCGAAGATATCGACCGCGGTATCAGCATCCCGGTTCAGACGCTATTGAACGGCGCATGGGTGCTTCTGCTTTTTGGTGTCCCCCTGACCGTGCTCGCATTCGTGGTCTTCAAGAACAAAGAGGTCGCGCCATGAGTGTTGTCGAACAAGCTGCTGCGACAGTTTCACCGATGCGTCGACGTTCCAGCAGACTGCCTATCGCGGCGGTCATGATCGCGTTGCTTCTCGGTTCCGCCGGGACACGCTACTGGGCCGACCAGAACCGCGCGGGTGCCATTCCGCAGCAGGGTGGTGATTCCACGCGCCAGCGCATCACTGGGCGGCATGAACAGCTTCGCACTGGGCCTTTTGCTCGGTGGTCTGCGCGGTCCGCTGGTGATGATCCTGTGGACCCAAAGCGAAAGCGCCAAAAGCGATAAAGACCTTGAAGGCGTCGACACCCAGATCGAGTGGATCCGCCTGCTCCAGCCCGAATTCGACACTGTCCACATCTTTCAGATCTGGAACAAGGCCTACAACATCAGCGTTCAGATGGCCAGCATGGCCAACAAGTATAACGTCATCCTCAGCGCGTTGGATTACGCGTATAAAGTTGACGCCGCCAAGCCGGATGACATCAACATCGTCGCCGCCATCGGTCAGTTGTATTTCGACAAGCTGGGGATGAGTGCAGAGAAGCAGTTTTATCGCAAACGCGTTCGCGAGCAGACGCTGCCCCACGCGGTGGCGGCCAGCGCGCGTTCCCACGACGCCGGTTGGCGCCGCGTCAGCCTCGACCCCGTTCTTAATGACTCTGCCAATGTCCTGCCTGAAATGGTCAAACCCAAGCCCGGAATGGCCAGGCCGTCAGACCTTCCCGCCACCGCGGAATGGGACGATGGGTCCGAACTGCAATACCTGCCGAACTTTCGGTCCTTATCCTGACGGCGTTTCCACCTTTGGTCTGGCATACAACTATTACAAGCGGGCGGAGGTTCTTCAGAACGTTCAACTGCAGCACCACGATCAACTCAGCGACTTGGTGATCGACAGTCGGCCTGCTTTATCTCTGAAATTTTGGGGCGAGGAAGAACTCGAACAGGGACGCCACCGCGAATTGGAAGCCTTTGGCATCGCCGTTCCTCAAAACCCCGACGATTACCTCGGCGCTTCGGAGAGCGTCAAACTCGATTCTCCGGTGAAGGATGCGCACGCCTTTGAGATGGCGCGGGTGGCTTACGAAAAGACCAGTCGCCTTTTGCTTGGATCGTTGGCGGAATACGCACGCCATATCAAACATTTCCCCGATCGCGAGTTGCAATACCGTTCGTATATGCAGGAAATCCAGACGGAAATCGCAATCGCGAACGGCGATTACGAATATCTTACCGGCATGGTAAGCACCCCATCGGAGTGCGCCGCACACTTTGCCAAGGCGATGGACGCCTATCGCGAATGTCGGCGGCTATCCTATATAAACCTGCTGCGCTATTACGTGGATCGTTCACTGGTTTCCCCTTCACTGCCGCCGGGTTTCGCCCTGGACCAGATCGGCGATCATCGATCAATTGACGATCTTACCTTGGAACAATCTGCCGACGTGCTGAATAAGGCCACCGCATTAAAACGCAAGTCCGGCAACACCTACGTCAACACCGACCGGTTTGAATTCGATCGATTCGTAGACCACTGCAACGCAAGAGAATCGATTATCAGGCAGTGCCGGCGCGTAAAACATCGCGCTCGGCGTGATAAATCTTACAACGCGGCGATCTCAGCGAAGCGCGCTTTCAGATCTCCATACAGCTTGTCATAGATTCGATAATGCCTGTCGTATTCCCCTGCCCGTTTCTTGTTCGGCGCGGTTTTGCCGATGCTGCGGATTGACGCCCCGCAGGCCTGCTCCACACTGCTCCACACACCCGTGCCAACACCAGCAAGCAGTGCCACGCCATAGGCGGGACCTTCGGCCGCGTTTGTAATCACCAGCGGTGCTTGATAGACATCCGCCTGCATGGAGCGCCAGAACTCGCTTCGCGCGCCGCCGCCACTGCCGCGCACCTCTTTCACCGCGATGTTCATCTGTCTCATGATCTCCAGCATGTCACGCATGCCGTAGGTGACGCCTTCGATCAGCGAGCGAATCATCATCGGTCGAGTCGTGCGGTTGGTGAGCCCGATCCACCCGCCGCGCGCGACCGGATCCGGATGCGGGCATCGTTCACCGGTCAGATAAGGCAGAAAGAAAAGCCCTTCGCTTCCCAGCGGTGCGCTGGCCGCCTCGGCGACCAGCAATTCATAAGGATCTGCCTTGAGCTTCCGCGCCGCGTCGATCTCCATCGCCCCGTTTGTATTGCGATACCATTGAAAGCTACCACCCGCTGACAGCATGCATCCGAACACGCACCATTTCCCCCGGACCGCGTGACACATCGTGTGAACCCGGCCCAGCGGATCCAGCGTCGGTTTCTCACTGTGAGCGAAGATAACCCCGCTGGTTCCCAGCGTTGCGCTGACGATCCCCGGGCTTACAATCCCGTTCCCCACCGCGCCGGCAGCCTGGTCGCCCGCGCCGCCCACCACCGGCGTGCCAGCGGCAAGACCCAGGCTGCGGGCCGCCTGCGTGCTCAATGTCCCGGTCACTTCATGCGATTCATGCAAACCAGGAAGCAGGGCCTTATCGATGTTGAGCAATCCCAGCAACTTGTCTGACCATTTTCGATTGACCACATCCAGTAAAAGAGTTCCGCTGGCGTCGCTTACCTCGGTCGCGTACTCGCCGGTCATGCAATAGCGGATGTAATCCTTGGGCAACAAGATATGCCGGGTTCTCTCGTAAATTTTGGGTTCATTCTGTCGAACCCACAGAATCTTCGGCGCGGTAAAACCGGTGAGGGCGGGGTTGGCCACCAGTTCGATCAATGCGGCGCGACCGCCTGCTTTGCTCTCTATTTCTTCGCACTGCAGCGCCGTCCGCTGATCGTTCCACAAGATAGCGGGACGAAGTGGCTTGTCTCCGTCGCCCAGAAAAACACTGCCATGCATCTGCCCCGAAAGGCCGATGGCGCCAATGTCGACTGCTTTCAATTTTGATTTTTTTAAAACCGCCTGCGTTGCCTTGATCGTCGCAGCCCACCATTCCCGCGGATCCTGTTCCGACCAGCCTCGCTTGGGCGATGAACTCGTATGCTCCGCCATGGCGGTGGCAATGACGCTTCCTTGTTCGTCACAAACAAGGGTCTTAGTGCCGCTGGTTCCGATATCGATTCCGAGAAGATAAGGCATGGGTTCCTGTGGTTTTATTGGGAACCGGGAGGGTATGTCGTCGGTGCGCCACGTTCAAGCGCGGCGATGCCGCGATTTGCCTTTCAATGGCTGTGCCCCACATGCACTTCATGCGGTTCGATGCAGCAATACATCCCATCGCCGCAGAAACCTTCCACTTCCACCTGCACGGTGGCGTGGTTGATACGGTGGTGCGCTTTCAATTCCTCGGCGACGCCCCGCATGACGCGCTGCCCGTCCTCAATGCTCTGTTGGTCCACCAGGATATGCACGCTGGCGGCGATCACGCCGGAACCCACCGTCCACACATGCAGATCGTGCAGTCCGCGCACCCCGGGGATTAACGAAATATCCCGCTGCACACAAGCCATGTCGATGCCCCTGGGCGTGCCTTCCAGAAGAACATTCACGCTCTCAATCAGGACGCCGTAACTGCTGGCAAGGATTAAAAAAGCGATTAGAAATGAAATGATTGGATCTGCTATCGTCGCCCCGGTGGTTGCGACAATCAAACCCGCCACACACACTCCAATAGCCGAAACCGCATCGCCCAGCATATGCAGTCGCGCACTGCGGACATTCAGATCATGATGCGAACCCGCATGCAGCCACGAGCCGATCGTAAAATTCAAAGCCACCGCCACGGCTGCGACGCCCACCATGACCCATCCCTGCGGCGGTTCTGGGTGCCGCAGGCGGCCTATCCCTTCCACTACGATGAATACCGCGATCACCGCCAGCGACGATGCGTTCACCAGCGCCGCCAGAATTCCCACGCGGTGATATCCGAAGGTCATTCGCGCGTGTGAAGGCTTCCGCGCGATCCACAGCGCATACCACGAAAAACCAAGTGCGGCTGCATCGGCGAAATTATGACCCGCATCAGATAACAGCGCCAGGCTATGCGCAACAGTGCCGCAGAGGGCCTCTACTACAAC
Source organism: uncultured Phycisphaerales bacterium (assembly GCA_963792535.1). Classification (GTDB taxonomy): domain Bacteria; phylum Planctomycetota; class Phycisphaerae; order Tepidisphaerales; family Tepidisphaeraceae; genus CBDAQA01. The sequence goes on along the minus strand of CAWBWQ010000001.1, from coordinate 191,185 downwards.
AAACAACAGCGTTAATCCCACCGCCCAGCCCATTTTTGCGCTGGTCACTTCGCCGTGGGAGTGCTCGTGTTTGCAACCGGCATGATCTTGTTCTTCATTCTTGCTCACTTTTATCAGTATAGTAGCCTAGCATGAGCATGAACACTCAATCAGCCTATGACGAGTACAGACAGACCAACCGCGAGGATAAACGGGCGTTTCCCGTCCTGGACGAAGTGGAGCTTAACGTATTACGGCAACTCGCGGCGGTGGAGACTTACGAGGATCAGCAGTTTGTCTTCCGCGCCGGCGATGCCGACATCGACTTTTTCGTCGTTGAAACGGGGCAGCTGGATGTATTAAATCCCGCGGAAAATAACAGCCTGATTGTTTCGCACAAAGACGGGCATTTTGTGGGAGATATCGACCTGCTCACGCGCCGCCCGGTGATCGTTTCCGCGCGGGCTCACGGAACGACGACCGTGCTGCGTGTGCCTGGCGCGAAACTACGCCAGCTGCTCAATACCGTTCCGCGCCTCAGCGATAAGCTGCTGGTTGCGTTTCAGGTGAGACGCCAACTGCTCGCCGAATCGGGCAAACTGGGTCTTCGCATCATCGGTCCGGGGGTTTGCGGCGATACAAATCTCGTTCGCGAATTCCTTTATAAGAACTTCGTGCCTTTCTCGTGGATCGACACGCAAACGCCTGAAGGCCGCGCGGCCCAGCTGAAAATGAACCACGGCACCAGGACGCCGTTGATCCAGACCGGCAACGGTGACGTGATGGTCAATCCTTCCCTGCGCGAATTGGCCAAGGCTGTTGGTGTGCTGCCTGATTGCCCGGTTGAGGAGTTTGATCTTGCGATCATCGGCGCGGGGCCGGGTGGCATGGCGGCCGCCGTTTACGCAGCGTCGGAAGGACTCCGCACGATCGTGCTCGACCGCCTCGGACCCGGCGGGCAGGCGAGCGGTTCATCCAAGATTGAGAACTTTATCGGTTTTCCCGCCGGACTTTCCGGCGCGGATCTGGCCACCCGCGCCGTTTTGCAGATGATGAAATTCGGTGCGACCCTGCTCGCGCCTATTGCTGTGCAGGAACTGATTCCTTCTGAGTCGGATGATCAGCCGCATCAGCTCAAGCTCGATTGCGGGTCCACTCTGCGTGCCCGCGTTGTCCTGATCGCAACCGGGGTTACCTGGCGCAGATTGACCGTGCCCGGTGCCGAACATTTTGAACGCCACGGCGTTTACTATGCCTGCACGAGTGTGGAGGTTCGCACGCACGAGCAGACCGAAGTTGCCGTGGTCGGCGCCGGCAATTCCGCCGGGCAGGCCGCGATGTTCCTGGCGGAGAACTGCGCGAAAAAGGTACACATGCTGGTTCGCCGCGGTGATCTCAATTCGGGTATGTCTTCGTATCTCGCCAATCGCATTCTTTCCACCGCCAACATCACCGTTCACTTTAATACCGAGGTCGCCGAGGTGCGCGGCAACCAGCGCATCGAATCCGTCGACGTGATCAACAAACTCTCCGGCGAAAAAACGACCCTGAATCTCACCGCCGTCTTCGTCTTCATCGGGGCTGAACCGCACGGAAAATGGCTGCCCACAACCATCGGCCGCGATGAACTCGGCTATCTCCTCACGGGAACCGAGGTCGCCAAGTCCGGTCAATGGAAGCTCAAACGCGACCCCTGCCCGCTTGAGACCACGGTGCCTCGCGTGCTCGCTGCCGGCGATGTTCGCGCGGGTTCGACCAAGCGTGTGGGATTCGCCGTCGGTGACGGGTCATTCGCCGTCACCTGCACCCACCGATTACTAACCTTGAGAGAATAAACGCAGTCGCCCGCAGAGATGGAATCACCCGTGTCGATCTGTTATTAGTCCGCAGTCTGTTGATCTTTTCGAACCCCGGCGGTTTCGATCGCCTTCGCCAGCGATTCGAATGCACCATCGCCTCGATATCGGCAGCCGTTGATAAAAAACGTCGGTGTGCGATCCACGCCGCTTGCTTCGCCGCCCTGATAGTGTTCTCGAACCGTACGGGGAAACACGCGCGATTCGCTGTCGCGTTGAAATTTGTAAACATCCATCCCCAGCGATAATGCAAGGTGAGTCAGGTCCAGATCCGCCAGCTCTTTCTGATGCTCGAACAATGCCTGATGCATGTCCCAAAAGCGCCCCTGCGCCCCGGCGGATTCGGCCGCTTCGGCGGCGGCGCTGGCGTGAGGGTGAATCGAGTTTCTCGGAAAATGCCGGAACACCACCCGCAATTGCCCACCAAAGTGCTCTAAAAGCCGCCGCACGATCGGTTCGGAGTTCAGGCAATCCGGGCATTCGTAGTCGCCGTATTCAACCAGGGTCACAGTTGGATTCTCTCCCCCGTGCACATGATCTGAATCGGATAACGGCACTTTTAAATCGTAGGCTTCCGACATCAGCATACCCTTGCAAATGAAAGCGGGGTTGCATCAGCAACCCCATCAATTCAATATTACGCACAAGAGTATTAGAAGTCTCCACCGCTGGATCCACCGCCGCCCCCACCGCCGCCGCCGGCATCCCCACCACCACCGGAAGATCCAAAGTCACCACCGCTGGATCCACCGCCAAAATCCTGCCCCGCATCGGAGGGTCCGGCATCAAAACTACCGCCCCCACCGCCGAACGAACCGCCGGCATTTCCCTGGCCGCCGGTGTTCATTCCGCCGCCCGATGGGTCGTTGCGATGGTCAAATCGATCTGCAGCGTAGCCACCCAGCGCCCCGCCGAGCAATCCACCTAAAAACCCGCGCCCAAAACCACTGCCACCGCCACCCACTCCACCAAAGCCCCCGCCGGTATTTCCACCGTAGTTACCACCGCCATAGTTGGTACCGCCCCATTGCCCGCCCTGTGTGTAACCGCCTCCGTTAGTGCCGCGAAAGATGGATCGGACCAGGCTGATAATCAACACTCCGGCCACCACCATGCAGATGATCGATCCGAACCCCAGCGGCATCCCGCTGCCGCCCGGCAGGGTTGGAATTGTCTGCTGGCTGCCGTTGGTCTGACCGGACTGCCCGCTGGAATATCCACCCTCGCCGGAGGTTGCTGTCGATCGGCCGTTGGAGCCGGAAATATTCGCGGTGTAGGGGCGCTTGACTGTATCCACCGCGCCACTCAGCGCTTTGTCATAGTCCTTATTATGAAGCGCTTCTTTCATTTGGGCATACAAACCGTCCACATCGGATTGCGAAAAATCACCGCGGGCGATCGTGTTTTTCCCCGCTCCCACTTCCAGGTGCTTGGGATCCATGCAGATCAGCACATACACGCCATTTACTTTCAGCTCTTTGGCGCGGCTGGCCATCCAGTCCTTAAAAAACGTGCTGCCGTTGCTCGCATAAGCATCCTTTTGCTCATCGGGAATGGCGGCAAACGTCTCGATCACCAGATCCTTATTGTGCGTTTCCGTCATCTTCTTCATATCGCGGTTGGCATTTTCAACCGCCTTGGAACTGAAGATGTTCGCGTTGTCGTGCACATCCGCGCGACTGACAGGGAATCAGGACAAAAGCGGTAACGACCAGGGCTAAAATTGAAATCCAACTGAGCTTCATGCGTTCTCCTTTATGAACCAACATATGCTAGCGTCGAAATACGACTTCGAGCAGCTATAAAAACGCACTAAATCTCAAACAGGAAATTCGATCTCAATCTGACGTGTCGACTCGCTTAAAGGCGTAATGCGAACCGAGATGTGTTTCAGCGGCAGAAGCGCCTCCACCCGGCTTGGCCATTCCACGGCAACGACCCCGTTCTGATCGAGAAGCTCGGTGAAACCAATCGCTTCAAAATCGTCACTGCCCCCCACGCGATAAGCGTCGAGATGAAAAACACGCAGCCGCCCCTGGTCGTACACATTCAAAAGCATGTAAGTCGGGCTTGATACCGATCGTGTTTCACCGCCGAGCCCGCGCACCAGACCGCGAACGAACTGCGTCTTGCCCGCGCCAAGATCGCCATGTAACGCGATGACCTCACCACCCACCAGATGCTGCGATAGATCCGCGGCGATGGCCTCCGTTTGCCCCACGCTGGTTGATTCGTACATCAAAATGTATGCTCCCAGGCTCCGGGCTGCACCTGCTGGATCGATTCGCCCTGCTTCAGTCTGATGCCCGCCTCCCGCGTGATCTGTCCGATGCACGGATAATCTAAACCCGGCTCACCCGTAAACAGCAACTCGAAATCCTCTCCGTCATTCATCGCATGTTCTAAAGGCGAGCGTCCATCCAGTGATAACCTGACCGCATCCTCATGCACTGGAATCGCATCGGCAAAGAGCAATGCTCCCACGCCGCTGGTTTTGCAGATATGACCCAGATCCCGAGAGAGACCGTCGCTTAGATCGATCATGCTGTTGACCCGCCCCGACGCGGCAAGCTGCCTGCCCTGCGCCATGCGCGGCTCAAATGTCATATGCCTGCCCAGGATGCTGCCGCCCAGTGGTCCGGTCACATAAATGGCATCGCCGGCTTTCGCGCCACCGCGCGTCAGCGGCTTTGTTCCGCCTGAATTCCCCAGAATCGTCACGCTGGCCATCAACTTGCCCGTCCAGGTGCTGGTATCTCCCCCGACGATCGGCACATCAAACGCATCGCCGGCGTGCTTTATCCCCAGAAACAGTTCTTTCGCATAGGCCTCGCCGGTACCTTTGGGCAGCACGATTGTGACCAGCGCCGCTGTCGGCACGCAGCCCATCGCCGCGCAGTCGCTGAGGTTCCGATTCATTGCTTTTCGACCGATCAACCCCGGCGGATGTACCGTTGAATCAAAATGCACACCGTCCAGCACCTGGTCGACACCCAGCAGGAGCAAGTCGTCTTTTTTCCAATCCAGAATGGCTAAATCATCACCAATCCCCAGCCGGATGTGCTGAGAGGGTTGCTGCTGCGATTGAATCCAGGAGATGAAATCGAATTCAGTGGGCATGGTGAAACCCCTGGCGACTGTATACGAAAAACCACCCGTCTTCACGAACTATTCAGGTTGTGCGTGCTACCCTGGCGGTCGATAGGAAATCTGCATGCGCCATATCGATCGAAAAATAATCCTTGTTGTTCTTGCAGCGGTAGCCTTCGCCTGGTTGATGGTTTCAACCGCGCATCAGTCGGCTTATGCGCTCGATCGCAATGGATCGGGCCCCTTCGATGACAGACCCCCGTCTAATCGGCCCCCCGCGCCCGGCGGAGGATTTGGCGGAGGGCGCAACAGCCCTGTGGTCCAACTCGGGAAAGCGATCTTCTTCGATACCAATATTTCAAACCCTTCCGGCATGTCCTGCGCGAGGTGCCACTCACCCGCCGCCGGCTTCAGCTATCCTGATTCTTATGTCAATCGGGCCTATGGCACGGTTCCCGGCGCAATCTCCGACCGGTTTGGAAGCCGCAAACCGATGACGATCAGCTACGCCTGGTTCGTCCCGGATGGGCAACCTTTTTGGAATCGTCGGCAGCACGCCTGGATGGGCGGCTTCTTTGCTGATGGTCGCGCCGATGATCTCGAGGATCAGGCCACCATGCCGATGACCAATCCCAACGAAATGAACAACGTCCTGCACGGGCTGGCCTCCACCGACACGGTGGTTAAAAAAATATCCACGGGTTCTTATACAAGTTTGTTTAAATCAGCCTTTGGCAACGACGCGCTGTCAAAGCCGGCATCCGATATTCTGCCGCTGATTCGCCAGGCCATCTTTGCCTATGAACGGTCCCGGGAAGTGTCCCCTTTTTCTTCCAAATACGACGCATATGCGGATGGCCTCATTCAGCTGAGCCCCTCCGAGATGAACGGTCTGCGTCTCTTCACCGGATCGGTCTCCGGTCGACCCGGTGGTGTGCGAAATTACAAAAGCGCCCAGTGCAGTACCTGCCACACCATCGCCGATTCAGACCTGAACAACCCACGCCGCGATTTTTTCACCAACTGGACCTACGCGAACATCGGCGTGCCCAAAAATCCGCGCAACCGTTACTACAGGCAAACCACAGCAGCAACCAATCCGCAGGGTTTTAACCCACTGGGCGATCGCTTTATTGACCTGGGCCTTGGCGCGGTGCTTTACCCCAACATGCATCTTCCGCCGGGGAACATGGGCCCCGGCAGCGACGGGCGCGGTGACTTCCTGCAGATCAACGGCGAGTTCCGCGTCGCATCGCTTCGCAATGTCGACAAGCGCCCCTCCCCGAGTTTTGTGAAATGCTACATGCACAATGGCTTTTTTAAGAGCCTCAAGGATGTCGTGCATTTCTACAACACACGCAATTTGACGCGCAATAACCAGGTCATCGACCTGACCGCGTCAGCCGATGGGCCAGCACCAACCGCACTTGCAAAACCCCTCTGGCCGGCCCCTGAATACGCCTCCCCGCTGACACTGCAAAACCCCGCCGGCCGGCCCAACAGCCCCGGTTCGCGCGTGGGAAACCTCGGACTGACCGATCAGGAAGAAAACGATATTGTCGCGTTCCTCGGCACGCTCAGCGACGGTTATTTCACCCCCCAGCGTCGCCCGCCGCCTGGAAATTGATTCAATCATAGGGCGAGGATCGAGCAGCAAATAGCGTCAGTCTCTCAAGCGGTGCTTCCGCCAGGCCGATGAGTCGAGATGGGCACTTTCAAACAACCCGTAATCGTCCTTGCGCTTACCGTCATCTTGTTTTGCGCGGGCCTTGCCCTGGGTATGAATCCCCACAGTCCTGAATTCAGTCTCCGTGCCTTGCGGGGCATTTTCGAGTTGATCATCGTCATCGTTTTCGCTGGGATGAATCTGCTCTACCAGGTTGCCTGGAAGAAAAATGCCGTGGAAGACTATTTCGAATCCATCCCGATCGCGCAGCTATCTCCCGCCCCGCCGGAATTTGCCCGAAAGGTGGAGCTGCCCCACTTTTGTCCCTGCGGTTATGACCTGCGGGCCAATCCGCAGCGATGGGTGCAGACCAATACTGATCTCGCCTCGCGGTGTCCCGAATGCAGTCGTGAAATTCGCTGCGACGATGTGGATTTTGCCGCGCCGGACGACACGCGGGATGAGGGATCAACAGAACTTGAGGACTCAGACAACCTTGAGTGATCCTCCAAGCAGCGCGAATCGGCGCTGCGATCTGGGAACAGCCAATCGGCATTTTCCGTGAATTACTTTGCCGCTGCCTTGGCGGCGATCACGCGAATTTTGTGTATCGCGGGCGGCTGCGCCAGCAATTCGTCCGCCTTGGACATCAGCGCCTTGGCGATCGGTCCATCAAGATGCGCCTGACGCCCCGCTTCGGTTTCAAACGTGTCGAAGATCCCAAAAGACTGATCGTCTTCGGCAAACGCATACCAGGTAATCGTGCCCGGTTCTGACTCAGCCATGGGAAGAGCCGATTTCAGCAGCGCCTCTACATCGGCAGATTTACCCGGCTTGGCTTTAAGATGAGCATAAAGTGCGAACTTGACCATGGATGTCTCCTTTGGTTTTTCGTTTCGATCTCTGCTAAATAGATCACAGCGCCCAATCCGGCAACTGATGAAATCTTCCACATCCCAGGATTAAGACAAATACCATCTGGCCGGGTCTTGAAGCGCCCGCCCCACTTCGCAAAACCCAACCGCTTATGCATTTGCGATAAAACAAAAACACCCCCGGACAATCCGGGGGTGCTGTCACTTACGGTGATGAGTTCAGCGGCGTGGAGCGGAGAATTACTTCGCGAAATCTTTCAATGCCTTCAGCGGGCGAACCTTGATGATCTTGCGGGCAGGCTTGGCCTTGAACATCTGTTCCTGCTTGGTGAACGGGTTGATTCCCTTGCGGGCCTTAACGGCCGGCTTCTGCACTACGATCACTTTCATCAGTCCCGGAACTGCAAAAACACCGGGACCTTTTTTGCCTACGGCAAATTTGATCTGTTCGCTCAGTGCGTCGAATACCGACAGCACCTGCTTGCGCGACAGTTCGGTTGACTCAGAAATACTCGTAACAATTTCACTCTTCGTGGCGGGTTTAGCGGCGGTTGCCATAATGTGTTCTGTCCTTACTTGTGTTTGTGTACCGTCCGTGACGATCACAATGTGGCTTGTTTCAAGGCATTTGGCAAGCCCTTGGACTAAAAAATGCGGTTTTTCTCGGGATTTTTAACACGATTCGACGCTCGGCGCTGAAAATTCCACGCAATACACGCTCCCCTGGAGTAGAACTGACACCCGTGCACAAGCATTTTTCACTGCCCGTCATACCCCGCTTACCCGATGAATTCTCCTCGCCAAACGCCGAGCTGATCGCAGAGGATCTGCGCCGTTTGAACGTCGGTGAAGTTCGTTTCGATCCGCACAACCAGATGCTTTATTCCACCGATGCCTCGCTTTACCAGGTGCGGCCAATGGGCGTGGTGATCCCGCGCAGCATCGAATGCATTGTCGACATTGTGAACTACTGCGCCGCTAAAAAGCTGGCGATATTGCCCCGCGGTGGAGGCACAAGCCTGGCGGGGCAATGCACCAATCACGCCGTGGTGGTCGATCTTTCTCCTTCATGTCGACATCTCATTGAAGTTGACATCGCCGCTCGCACGTGCCGGGTGGAGCCGGGCATTACGATTGATGAACTCAACCGCCAGCTTCTGGAACGCAGCACTAGGCTTTTTTTCGCGCCTGATCCCGCTACCGTCGCACAGGCAACGATTGGCGGATGCATCGGGAACAATGCCGCCGGTGCTCGGTCTATCCGCTACGGTCGAACCAGCGAAAATCTGCTCAGGGTTGAAGTGGTTTTAAGTTCCGGTGACCGGATCTGGTTGGGCGCCGGCGCGGGGCGGCAGTCTCCCGCTGCGCTGCGGCTGGCGTCTGAGGTTGCCGCCGTCGTGCGGCCATCCCGGGATGAAATCCGCCGCCGCTTTCCAAGACTGGTTCGACGAAATGCCGGATACGGATTGGATCTTATTCTCGACCAACTCGACCGCGGAATAAGCGATGAAGATCTGGATCTCTCAGGGCTGATCTGCGGCAGTGAAGGGACGCTCGCGGTCGTCACCGCGGCGGAATTAAAGCTTCACCCGTTGCCGCTGCAGCGCGGGCTTGCGGTTGTCTGCTTCCCGGATATCGAATCCGCAATCGACGTCGTTCCAAAAATTCTAGACACCAAGCCGAGCGCGGTTGAGCTATTGGATGAAGCGGTGCTTCGCGCCGCGGCGGGAAATGCGGGATGTCGGCCTTATCTGGAAATGCTTCCGCGCGTGGATGGTAAAACGCCCCGCGCGGTGCTGTATGTTGAATACCAGACAGAGCAGCCCGGCGAACAATTGAACGATCTGCTGGCGGCTTTGACAGCTGTGGTTCCCGGCGCACCGCTGGCCACCTTCACAGACATCCCCGCGATGACCCGCGCGTGGACGCTTCGCAAATCTAGCGAGGCACTTCTTCACGGCTTGCCGGGCAAGGCCAAACCGGTCACGTTCGTCGAAGATAACTCAGTGCCGGTCGAAAATCTTCGACCCGTTCATCGACAGCTTCAAGGAAATCGTACACCACCACGGCACCGAAGCTGCGTTCTATGCACACGCTTCTGTAGGTGTTCTGCATGTGCGTCCGATGATCGACCTGCACGATGAAAGTGGCCGAAAGAAAATGCGCGACATCGCCGTCGAAGTTGCCCATCTCGCCAGGCAAAGCGGCGGTGTCATGAGCGGTGAACACGGCGACGGTCGAGTGCGTGGTCCTCTGCTTGGGGAGTTTTACGGGCCGCAGATCGCAGCGGCGTTTAAGCAGATCAAAACCATCTTCGACCCTGCGGGAATTTTTAACCCAGGGATTATTGTCAATGCCGGCCCTGTGCAGAGCATGACGGACCATCTCCGGGTCGACGCGCAATCCACGCCGGCGGACTCTGTTGATACTTTTTATGAATACCCCGATGGTTTTGCCGAGGCGGTAGAGTTGTGTAACGGCGCAGGCTTTTGCCGCAAAACCGCCGGGGGAACAATGTGCCCGTCGTACCGCGCGACCCTTGATGAAAGGCACAGCACGCGCGGGCGCGCGAATGCTGTGCGACTGGCCGTCACCGGGCAGACCGCTTCGCGGTGGAATGATCCGGCGGTAATCGAAACACTGGATTTGTGCCTCAGCTGTAAAGCCTGCAAAACCGAATGCCCCAGCAGCGTGGATGTCGCGCAGTTAAAAAGTGAATACTACGCGCAGCGCTATCGCGAAGTAGGCGCGCCGTTCAAGGACAAGGTCTTTGGCAATGTCCGCCTGCTCAATCGAATCGGCTCGATGTCGCCGCAACTGGCCAATGCAGTCACGCGTATCGCCTGGGTGCGAAAAGTGATTGGAAAGATGATGGGCCTTTCACCCCTGCGACGCCTTCCGCCATTTGCGCCGTCGCTGCATCGATGGTTTCGAACGCGGGAGGTAAAAACATCAACGGGCCCGCGAGTTGCTTTATGGGCGGATTGTTTCGTCACCTATAACGAGCCACATATTGGGAAGGCAGCTACTTCCGTGCTGGAAAAGCTGGGCTATCGGGTAGAGCTTCCCGCGGGTGGTTGTTGCGGCAGACCGATGATTTCTCTCGGACTGCTGCAACAGGCGATCGATACTGCCGACCGCACTATTGCCGCTCTTCAAAGCGCGATCGATGATCCTGAGGTTATTGCCATCATCGTTCTGGAACCATCATGCCTCAGTGCAATTAAAGATGACTGGTTGAAGCTCAGGCTTAAGACCGACGGCGCCACGCGAACTCGGCTGGCCGAAAAAGCGATGCTGTTTGAAGATTTCATCGAGCAGCGATGGCCCATCCACCCGGTTGCTCCGGTCGTTCGCCCCGTTTCACAGGACGTGATTTATCACGGGCATTGCCATCAAAAAGCCTTGTGGGGTACCGACACAACCGAATCGCTGCTGCGTCGTTTGTGTGAAAATCGTTTTATAATGCTCCCCTCCGGCTGCTGCGGAATGGCTGGTTCTTTCGGATACCGGTCAGAACATTACGATTTGTCGATGGCAATCGGAGAGCTGTCTGTCTTCCCACCTATCCGCGCAGGCACTTCATCTGCGATGGTGATCGCGCCCGGCACATCCTGCCGCCATCAAATCAAGGATGCGAGCGCCCGCGATGCGTTGCACCCTGTTGAATTGATTGCGCAAATACTTGTGTAAAACAAATGCGGCAGGGTGGATCGACGGCCCTGCCGCACAGGAATAAAACGCAGACCAATTTTCCGATCCAATTCCCGCGTCCTGGCTAACGCGCGTTGCCGGCTTCAGGCATGAATCGCTGTCTGGCTTGAAGGCATTGATGCTCCCACCGGCGAGGTGGTGTCGCTCAATTGTGTCAATTTTCTGTCGGCATTTCCTTCTTCATCCAGCGTCATCTGCAACACATCGGCAATCGCCGACAGACCCAGCCGACGCGCGAACGAACGCACCGACCCGTAACCGGCCATCTCGTAATGCTCCACACGCTGGGCTGCTGCGATCAGTGCTGCGTCTTTCACCATCGGATCGCCTTCGGCATCGATCATTTCCTGGCCTTCCTTGATCAAGCCTTTCATCGCCGGACAGGTTTGGCTCGGCGGCCATTCCCAGCTGGGTGAATACGTTCTCCAGGCGGCGTACATGCCCGCGGGTCTCTTCCAGATGCATGTCGAATGCATTTTTCAGATCCGGTGAACTGGCAGCATCACGCATTTTTGGCAATGCCTCGGTCAACCGATTCTCGGCATCGTACAAATCCTGTAGCTGCTCAATCAGAAGATCGCTGAGCGAATTAAAAGTGTTAGTGCTAAACAGTCCCATGGCACACCTCGGTTAAATGCAGGTTTAAAAATATCGTTTACCACCTGGTAAACTATGCATTCCAGGTTGAGCAATGAGCGTGCCGTTGATTGGTATGACTGCATTAAAGCTGTGGGTGCTGTGGAGATGAGCATGACTCTGCCCCCGCCCCCTTTCCACGCTGCCGGCGTGCAAGGGATGCGCCGATGTCTTCGTCCAATTCCTGCGTAGCGCGGCATCACTTTTAGGCGAAATATTTGGCGGAATGCACTTAATTTTTTACCTGCATCGCGAGAATGCGCGCGATGGCTTCGCAAATCTCCGTGCGATGAACGCCGTTCAATGCAAGAGCCAGCTGCGTTTCCATCAGACCGTAAGGGATGCCGGTGTCGTAACGCTGCCCTTGGGTTACGACGGCCCAGTATTTGTCGCTGTTCTGGCGAAGATGTTCCTGGGCGGCAGTGAGTTGAATTTCTTTTTTCTCGCGGATGTCGTTTTTAATCAGGTATTCCAGCGAGTCAAAAATGCGTGGACTGAACACATGCATGCCAAAGTGCGCCAGGTAATTTCCCGCCGGCAGACCGCTCGTCGCCAGCTCGCGCGAGCGACCTCAACGCTTGGCTTTTCAATGATGAGATCGGCTTTATAAATCCCCCGCGCGGCATCGATGGGCTCGCCGCGCAAAACACCAAACAGATGCAGCAGGCGCTCGATCGTGGGTTGAACACCGGTCACGGCATCGAGCATGTACTGCTCGTAAACTCTAATCAATTGCCGGGCACAGCGGTCCTTGATGTCGCTGACATAGATATGATCGCCCAGAAGAAGCAGGAACGGTTCATCACCGACGAAAGCCTTCGCCTGATAAACCGCGTGTCCGAAACCTTCGGGGGATTTCTGCTCGGCAAATTGAAGGCGCTCACCGAATGCACCGAGCTTTTCGCTTTCGAGGATGGCCCAGTCCTTGCCTCGGAACGCCTTGACCATATCGCTGTCCAGCCGTTTGAAGTAATCGCGATATTGTCCTTCTTCGCCGGGCTGGGTGATGATGCAGATTTCCTCAATCCCGCTGTCGATGGCTTCTTCCCCGATGATCTGAATGATCGGTTTGGTCAGCCCGTCCCGATCCACCATCGGGAACATTTCCTTTTGCACCGCGGTGCTTGCCGGATATTGACGGGTGCCCCGACCCGCTGCGGTGATAACAGCTTTTCTGACCTTCGCCATTTTTTCTCCAGAACAGACACGACCCCGGCCACTCGACGGTGAACCGCACCCATCCACCCCGGGCTGGGCATTCGGCATCAATCGCGGGGACATCGACAGACTTGAACCTACCTACCCGGCGCGGTCGGCCCTGCCATTGCCAGATCCGGCGGCAGCGGCGGCAGGCTGATCGTTTCGGCCTGGGCGGCACTCACCGCGTCACGCGCCGACTTCATATGGTCGGCGGCTTTCAACGCATCACCCGCGGAAAGTTCCAGTGCCCATGCCCCGTACTGGGTAAAGATCTGCTGCACCTTAGCGCTGTTGCGCTGCTCGACGCTGGCGGTGGTGCCCTCGGAGATCTGGGTGAACAAGTCAGACGCGTTCGAGAACGCATCGCGCCGATGACTGCGTGGTTTTTAACTGCGATGCTATCGCGCTGTCGCTGTCATCCAGCGTCGGGGGCATGTTCAAGCCGGCGGCGGCCACAATCGGTTTCAGCCGATCGATGAGATCCAGCCGGGATTTGGATTCGGCTGCGCCCCGGGCATAAAACTCGGCTTTCTGCAGCGCGGCAACCGCGTGGAAATAGCGGTAATTTGCCAGCTCCAGCGAGGTTTTTTCATCGTTGAATGCCTGTCCGTCCGGACTTTGCGAAGGATCCGATTGCTTGTTCAACTTCTCGCTCAAAGCCGCCTGGAGGCTCTGCGCCAGTTCCTCGGCATCCTTATAAAATCCGCTGGCGGAGTTGAAATGTGTTTCAGCCAGGCCGCGCAGCTCGTGGTTTTTTTCCGCCAGTGCCTTGATGGCCGCCGCCTTGGAACCGATTGTCAGTTCGGTGTTTAGGTCGCGGGTCTTGGAACTCCGCACCGGCGGGTTTACGGGGTCATCCCCCATGATTTTTTTCGAGTCGGCATTGTATTCCGCGATTTTCGCCTGCACTCCGGTCCAGTCCTGCCCGATCAGCGTAGAGCGATTATCAAAACTTTTCACCGCTGTCGTCAGCGATTCATGCTGACCCTGGCGAACCGACAGATCCGCCTGGGCCCGCGAAAGCGTAAGGTTGTCCTGGTCCAGTTTGACCGTGAGGTCCGCCGCCTTTTTACGCGCGTCAGCGGCCTGAATAAACAGGTCGACCGACTTGCCCTTCTGCTCGTGATACGACTGTTGATTTAACGTGTCGCCTTGCTCGAGCAACTGATTGCGCTGATCGGTTTCACCTTTAATGATGTCCTGCAACTGCGAAATCTGAGTCTGAAGCGCACTGGCCTGTTTGTCGTTACGCGCTCAATGACGGCAGCGCGACATCGCCGGACTTTACCCAATCCGGCTTATCATCGGAGCCTTTTATATCGGTCTGCTTCTGCGCAACTTCGGTTTGCAGCGCGGTGGGCTCGTATTTCTGCAAGGCGGCAACGTGAACATTGTTATTGTCGATCTCGCCGGCCAACAAATCCATTTCTCGAATAAGGCTGTCAATCAACACGTCGTTATTCTGAACCTGGGCTGCGAGATCCTGGGCGGTGTGCAGTTCGCTGTCGGCCAGCAATACCTTCGCGCAAAGGCGCACCGGCAGCGAGGCCGTGGTGTCACGCGAAGCCGTATCGAGTTGCTGATGCGCGGTCAGACGATCGGATTCAGTTCCGCTGGAAAGATCTACCGCGTCATTCAGTTGACGCGTCACTTCTTTGTCCGCTTTGCTGGTGGCGTTGTCGCAACCGCTCAGCAGCAGGCTTGCCGCTGCAAAACCAACGGCACAGGCGCGACCCAGGCGTGAAGATGCACAAGAAAAAAAGGCCGAATGGGCCATGAAATCCATCTCCTCTAAACGGTCTGACGATCTATTAAGGATTGTCGCGGAGCCATTTGCGGGTGTCAAATCAGGAGGATGGAAACGCCAGCCCCTGCCGGGCAAAATCATTTGACGATTTGTAGCTGCGACGCCGGCGTCGCAGCTACAAAGAACCGGCCCAGCACGCGTCAAATGATTCTGCCCTGCCAACCGCAGCCGGTTTGTGATCCTCGCTCAGCAGCCTCGCAAAAAGGATCACAAGCACCGGCAGACCTTACATGACCCCCGCCATTCCCGTTTCGATCCGCGTGGATACATAATCGCGAGGATCGGTCACGTACCCGGTCAATGCACTCGCAGCGACGGTTAAAGGCGACGCTAAGTAAACCGACGACTTCGTCGATCCCATGCGACCGGGAAAATTGCGATTGGTGGTGCTGATGCACACTTCGCTTTTCATCAATCGACCGAAGGTGTCAGGCGGACCACCCAGGCAGGCGCCGCAACCGCTGGCGAATACCTCGCAGCCCGCGTCCAGCAGCACGTCCTCAATGCTCTTTTCGTTTCCCTGTCGCTCGGCTCCACGCAGGTTCAGGCGCTTCATGTCCGAGTGTACTTCGGTGCTGCCCGGCACCACCTTGGTCGGAATCTTCACGTTGTGGCCCTTGAGCAGGTTGGCGGCAAAAATCATGTCGGTGATCTTCCCACCCGTGCACGAGCCGATGTACGCCTGATCCAGCTTCACATCGCGGCAGTTAAAAGCGGTGTCTCGATTGTCCGGACTATGTGGCTTGGCGACCAGCGGTTCCATCGCCTTCAAATCCCACTCGGCTTCAAAGTGATAGGTGGCATTCTCATCCTCGCTCACCACCTCCCATTCCGGACGATTGCTGCGCCCGCACGTATGCGAGCGTTTTTTCATCCACATCGCAGATGCCGTTTTTGCCACCGGCTTCAATTGCCATGTTGGTCAGCGTCATCCGGTCTTCCAGCGTCAAGCTGCTGATGCCCGTTCCGGTGAAATACATCGACCGATAGGTTGCGCCGTCCACGCCGATCTCACCGATGACGGCCAGGATCAGGTCTTTTGCTGTCAGATACGCGGGGATTTCCCCGTGGAAGCTGAACTTCATCGTCGGCGGAACCTTCAACCAGGTCTTGCCGGTGCCGAGCACAAAAGCTGCATCGGTGTTTCCAACTCCAGTGGCAAACTGCCCGAATGCGCCTGCCGTACACGTATGGCTGTCGGTCCCCAGCAGAATCTCACCGGGGCGAATGTGCCCTTCTTCCGGCAGCGCTTTGTGACAAACGCCCTTGTAATTCGTCTTGTTTGGATCCCGGTACGGACTCGGCATCCCCGGACTTAAGGTCACAAATTCCGGATCGTAATAATATTTCAGACCCTGTTCGGTCACGAAATCCCGCAGCGTCTGGATATTGCGATGACATTTATCATCCGCGGTGAAGATGTAGTGATCCGGGATGATGACCACCCGATCCTTGTCCCACACCTTCGCGTTTCGCCCGAATTTATCGTGGAATATGCCGATGGTGCCCGGCCCGCACACGTCGTGCGTCATCAGAACATCAACATTTACCCAGACATTGTCTCCGGCCTCAACCCGGCTTTTACCCGAGTGCCTGGCCAAGATTTTCTCCGTCATCGTCATTCCGGACATCGCAAGCTCCTGTTTCCAAACGTACTAAAGCGAATCAACGCAAAGTATAGCGGCTCGCTTCCCTCGCTTCTAGCATATCCGACCGGCGACATGCCACCCCGCAGGGCAAAATCATTTAACGATTTGCAGCCACCAGCTTCCCCCGCATCACGGATCCGGCAGCACCGGCGCAAAGAATACTTTCTGAAAATTACCATTGATGTAGAACCGGAGCTGCGCCGACCGCCAGGCGTCAAGGCGGCTTTTTAAGCGCAGGGCCCGGTCGGGCTGGGAGCGGATCACGTTCACCAGCTCGCCGGTATCCTCGTTTTCATTGTAAAGCGCGTAGGCGTTTTCTCTTCTGCCGAAAATTAGCTTGTATCCGTCCTGTACAATCGCAAACTGCTCGGCCAGTGGGGTTTGAACCATGATGTAAATCGCGTGATGTGCCGAACGATGGGGATCGAGCTCGTCGCAGCCCTGCTCACCCGGATGCGGAGGAAGGCCCATAAGATGCAGCAGCATCGGGGCGATGTCGACATGCTGCACCGGGTCGTGGTCTACCTTCGGCGCTGCGCCGGGCACACGCATAAACAGAGGGACGCAGACCAGTTCGTTAAAAAGCATGTTTGCGTGAGCTGGAAAGCCGTGTTCGTAAAACGCCTGCCCGTGATCGCCGGTGAGGATCAGGATGGTATTGTCCCATTGTCCGCGGTCTTTCAGGTGCTGGCAGAGCCGTGCCAGCTGGGAATCGACATAACCGAGGCTGTCGTCATACATGCCTCGAACGACTTCAATTTTGTCACGCGGATAACCCGCAAAGTTCATCGCAAAATCCGGGGCGGCGGCAGAACTGAAACGCCGGGGATACGTATCGGGAACCATGTAGGGGAAATGGCTGGCCTGGAAATTCAGATAAACAAAAAATGGGTGTGATTGCTGATCGATCCAGTCCATCGCGGACTGCACGGTAAAGCGATCGTCCATCACGCCATGATGTTTGGTTTTTTTCGCCCATTGGGCAAAGCCTATGTCCCAGGCAAAGATCTGCGTCGGACCTGTCCAGGTCTCTGCGTCCTGATAGGCATCGACGCTGGGCGTTTGGAGAAAATTATTCATCCCAAACCAATGTTCATTTCCACTGGAAAACAGGCCGACGCCGTAGCCGAGGTGTTTTAAAATATCGTAGATCATCACGCGCGGATAAGGCGGATCAGCTGCATACGCGTAAGGCTGGGTCGCGCGCAGGGGATACTGCGACGAAGGCGGGCAGCCCACGGCATAATTCGAATGGGTCGCCTGGGTGTAAGCGTGATCGAACAGCAGCGACTGAGCCGCGAGCGAATCGGTCATCGGCATGATGTCGCGCGTCGCGCCTTCGCGCGCAGGGAATCAGCACGCATCGATTCGACTTCGACAAGGACGACATTCCACCGATGCACGGCCGGCACGTTCACATGCTGAAAGTAATCGTCCATCGAAATTCGAGGCCGATAGTCAAGCGCGATGGATTTGTCTTCCGGTGGAATCACATCCGGGATCGCGCCGAGATCGAGAATGTCCAACAGCGCGGTCGAGCAAGGGCCCAGCCTGTATCGCCGATATCTCCAGAGGGTTTCAGAACTCACATGTGCTGCGCCAAGTAATTCATTACCACCTCCTGCTGAAGGCGGTTGTCGCGCAGCCGAATCTGAGCCGGTGCTGAATAAAAACAGACCCATCGCTAGGGGAAACCCTGTGGTCGCGAGGATTTTTGTCCAGCGCTTTCCGATCCGTCGCTCGATTCTTCGAATGATCCATCCCCCGCCAACGACGATCAGCAATGCGACAAACGGCAACAGTGAAACCACCACGGGACTGGTCCAGAAAAGCATGCGGAAAGGATGGGTTAACTGAAATGAAAAATAAATCGAGTCGCGGTCCAGAAACGTGCCGTTGGTTATGAACGCGCCCCAACTGAGTACCACCAGGACGAGGAAGGTCCAGAGAACCAGAATTTTTGTCGCGATGAGAAAGCGCGAAGCTGCGCGCTTGGGTAACCTGCAAAGACGCGTCAGTGCAAGGAGCGCCGCTGTCATTATTCCAAAGACCGCCACCCACAAAGCTGCGGCCGCGACTTCGAAGGAAATCCACTGTGCGTCGCGATAGGGGGAAGAAATTCCGGTTTCAGCTGGATCAGGTCGGAACCGGCTGTCTGAATGCTGCAGATAACAGATCCAGACAATTTCCACGGCGGTGAACAGAAACCAACCCATCCAGAGGCGTGCGAAAAATCGCATCGCGATTGTTGTCGGCCCGGCGGTTGATAGGGGTTGTCGATCCACAGTTACAGACATCTAACATGCTCCAGGACCACGGTCACACTTTCACAGGCTGGTGACCGGCAACGGTTTTTCGGCACCGCAGTTCCAGCAGGTGGTGAACTGGCCTTCGAGTGTTTCACCGCAACGGTGGCAGGTCCAGGCGGTCTGCAGCATGCTGCCGCCCGGCCCACCGCGGCGGAACTCTTCGACCACCAGTGTCGCCCGCTCAAGATCGGCCTCGTTCACCCAGACCGATGGCATCGCGCCTTCGGTAAAAGGAATATCTCCGCGAGCGCCCTCTAGAGCGTTTCCCTGCACGATCGCCGGGATCTCTTCAGCCTCGAGCAATCCGCGCACGAACTCGGCTTCTGTTGAATCGCGCACACCATAAATTCGCTGCATGTGTAACTCCTGAAGGGATGAGGATAGCGGATGGAGGAATTCTTTGTAATTTTAATGCCGCCGGGGCCCCAGCCATCCGCTGGAAAAAATCGAAGAACGATCCATTGGTCTTGCTAACCGACTTAAAACGGATTGATCGCGTCAGCTTTGGGTTGCAGCAAAAATCGCCGTGTTGGCAATCACTGGATTTGGATAGTGGATCAGTGCGACACGGAGAAAATGAAGCGGAGCGCTCAATAAAATGTTAAATGGGGGAATCAAAGGGGACGCAAAGGCTCTGTCTCGACCCTCTATCTGTCCGCATTTTGTTCGCTCGCGCGGCGGTGCAACGCGCAATACACACTACAGCATGGAGACCTCAAAATCGCCATGGAAGGTGATGCAGCTGGCTTATCGTTTAGCGCAGCGTGTTCTGCCAGCTCATTCCAGCCCATGCAGTCGCAAGGATTTCACTCTGGCCCAGTTGTTCGCGTGTTTGGTGGTACGCGAGCTGATGCACTGTAGCTATCGCGGCGTCGAGTCGCTTCTGACAGACACCGACTGGTGCAAGTTGATCGGCATGCCCCGGCCTCCGGATCACAACACGCTGTGCCGCGCGTTTCACAGCATCGTGACACTTGCCCGCACCAGTCGCCTGCTCGATCTGCTGGCCAGTTGGTTCGAGCAATGCAAAGTGCTGGGGACCGACGCGGCCATCGATTCCACGCTGTATGACACCCACCATCGCAGCCGCCACTATGAGCGTCGCCTGCGGCATCGCCGCGAGAGCGACAATACCTCGGCAGACACAATGTGCAGTTGCACCGCGCAAATCACCCAAGCTCGTTCTGGCGACCGATGTGGCGTCGCACGTGATCCTTGACGCGATGGCCAAGACCGGCATGGGAAGCGCACGCGCCAGACTTTGTTCCGGTGCTCCGGCAGGCGACTCGTCGCCACCGTGTCTGGTGCGTCTACGCCGATGCCGGATATGATTCAGAAGCCAACCATGTGACAGCACGCGAGCAAATGGGAATCCGGTCGTACATCAAGACTGGCGTTGGTCGCCAGACCAGCAAAGCACCGTCGGGCCATTATCGCCGAATGATGCACTATTTGATTAGCGGCTCGCAGAAGGGCCAGCCCTATGGCTGCCGCGCCAAGCCGAGACGGTAATGAGCATGCTCAAACGGAACCTTGGAGACAGCCTTCGCAGCCGCAGCACCCGCACGAAAGCTAGAGCAAAGGCTGATGGCGATCACTCACAATCTGATGCTGTTAGCCAAGCTGGAGTGAGGGTCGAGACAGAGCCTTCGCGTCCCCTTTGATTTCCCTGAAGACGGATCGTTTCCGCACGCTAATTATTCAATTGCCAGCGTGTCTTGCTTGCCAATAGAATTGCTTTTGATCCGAGGATACCCGAATGAAAATCCGCCCGAACCTGATCGTCCGTAAAACATTGCCGGCAATGTTTTGCCTGCTGGCCGGCTGTCTGATTACCATGCACTCTGACACCACCCACACCGGCACGCGGGTTGCCCAGGCAACGTTCAACCAGATCAAACCCGGCAGCACCACCGAAGGCTGGATCGCTGCCACGCTGGGGCAGCCCAACTCCAAAACAAAAACTGAAACCGACGAAGTCTGGAAATTTATCTACACCGAACATACCGACAGCGGCGGAGCCGTCTTCCTCATCTTCGGCGGCGGCGGTACGAACGAAACCACCGAAATCGTCTTCATCGACATCAAAGACGGCATCGTCATCAACAAATGGCGCGGGTGATCCGAAAAAGCCCCGGATGTACATCCGGGGCTCCGGTTCATCGCGCCCATTACTTCACTCTGTATAATGCGTCGACTATGACCAGCCCGATTCAACTCGATTATGGAAGGCCGCCGCGGTCATGGTCGCGGCCTGTTATCCTGGCGGTCCTTGGACTCGTCGCATTTCTTGCGGGGTGGTGGATTCTGTCTCCGATCATCGCAAATCGATGGGCGTTGTATCAGAAGCAAAAGCAAGCTGCGGAGGAGCTGCGAAAGGGACTGGATTTTCAGAACCAATGCCTGTCGTATGCCGCACCGGAAAGCTTGATCGTTTTCACCACCAGGAAGGAAGACTCTCCTCTCATGTTGTTGGCCGATCGTTGGTCACGATCGGACGGCAATGCAGTTTTGGGGCCGCCGGTGATCCGAAATGCTGGGCGACTATCCCGGGAATCTGGGATCAAGATCTTACATTTCAGATGAAGAACAGCCCTTTCGGATGCATCGGCACCGCATTTCTGCATGAACGCCATGTTGGCGGTGGACTGCCACGATTGGTCGCCGTTGATATTATGGGTGCGGGTAGCGAAGCCCGGCTGCGTGTAAGTGTTATCACACCGGGCGCGGCGAAGTTCTCAAAGCCCGCTGAGAGCGCAGGTGATCACGCTGCGGAAATTCCTTTTCGACGAGTTCACATTTCGTGCGTATGCCGGTCAGCCGAATCCAAATGATTCCGCTGCTTTCACCATTCATTGCACAATGACCGAGGACAACCACGGACGACAGAAAACCACGGACGACAGCCTGGATGGGCGATTAAACTCGGATGACACGGTAACGCTGGTGCCCCGCCGCCATTACATGCCCCAAAGCGATTGGGAACTGCTCAGGCCTGACGGCCAACCTCTCACATCATGGACTTCGCCCGAGCGAGATCTCTACGGCGGCGGACCACGAACGCCGTTACTCACCACCGAACCAGCCGCAGGGATACGGTGATACTCCGCCAGCCGTACTTGTACATCGCCGCGTAGCGGTCGCCCCTTTGGGTATTCTCCCGGTTTCCCACGCTTGGCTCGCGCGGGAATTCAGTTGTCGTCGTCGAAGTGTTCCGCAAACCCGTCAAACCGCGCATGACGCGCCAGCAGCAGTTGGCATCCAAACCGTTGCGATTGGTTGACGGCGAGATGACCGAAGGTCGATTGACGGTGAAGATTCGCCAGCCGCGGTAAAGCCGTTGGTTGTTGCGGTTGCCGACCGAGGCGACCAGGACTTTTAAATTTGATCTGCTGGGGCAGATGGTCTGGTCGCATTGCGATGGCAAAACTTCGGTGCAGCAGATCGCGCGGAAACTGGCGAAAACCTACAACGGGCAAATCAAAGGGGACGCGAAGACGTACCGCTTCGTCAACAAATATGCTGTTTTGTTCGCATGCCTCGTCAAGCCAGACAGTGTCCCGGTGGTCTTGTTTATCATATTTGGAACCGGGCTGCGGGGAACGACATAAAGGGGTCATTTTTCATTTAGATCGTTACGCCGCAGCCTGTTCTGGCGAAGCAGTTAGCACGTTTGAGATCGAAGTTAAGTGCTGGTCTTTGATCGTGGCATGAACCAAAGAGTATCAGTCCGACGACGATGGGTGCAATCGCTCGCTTCATTGAAAATTAGACCTGCTTCCCTTCGCTAACCTCCCCATCATTTAACGGTAGATGTAGCTTTGTGTCTGCCATTCTGGGGAGCGCAACAAAAACCCCGGGACTGTCTGATTCAGTCCCGGGGGTCGTCTGGTGCTTCTGGGAAGTGAAGTTAAGCCACTACGTCCATCGCAAACAGTTTGAAGTTGGTGTTGTTGGGGAGGGTGATGCTTTCCAGCGTCTTCGCAGGATTCAAGGCGAAGTTGTAGCCATACACCCGGCGGGTTCCGGTTTGCGTTGTTCCTGCAGCGGAATCAAAGTATGGCATGCTCACCGCAACCGATTCACCCGGGTTGGTTCCGTTTGAGGCCCAGTCACTGATGCTTTGTGTGAAGGTCTGGGTGGTGCCATCGGTGTAAGTGATGGTGAAGACCTGATTTCCCAGACCACCTCTGGCGGCATCTGCGAGCAGTTGAAGCGAACTGTAATTGCCGGTCGGCACGGTGAGGGTTTGACCCAGACCCACGATAAGATCATTGGTGCCGGGCGAACCAAGGTTGAACGTGTTGCCGTTCCAGTTGACCGAGGTACCCAGGAGGTTTCCAGAAAGCGAGCTACCGCCGAAATCGAGGCTATTGCCATTGGTGAAAGTTGTCCCATCCGTGGCGATTCCGATGTTGGTGAAGGCGGATGACAGATTCACGGAGGCGCGGGACAACTGCACGTTGGTGAACGTCGCGGTGCATGATCCGGTGGTGCTGTGGTTTGTCACAGATAAGCCGGCCTGCACAGAGGTGGCCATGGAGATTGTCTGGGTTGTGCCGACCTGAATCCAGTCTGTTGAAGTTGGGCTGGCAACGGTGGTGTAATACGCAGAGAACGTATTACCGCTGCGTACCAGCTTAAGCCAGACCGGACCGGTCACGCCGCTGATATAGCTTTGGGTGGTACTACCGCCAACGGTGCTGCGATATTGGAAGCTCACATTACCACCGGGTGTGACGAGCACGTTTGCAAACGCGGCGGTTGCGGAGGTGTCAGCCCGTATCATCAGACCGGCCTTGGCCCACGGCTGGCTGTTGCTGCTGCTGACGGAAGTTTCCCGCGCGGTGAAGGTTTCGTCGCCGTTGATGAGGGTGGATACGAAGTGGAACTGATCGGAGGCGCCCAGATATCGCTACCGCCGCCAACGACGGTATAAGTGGAGCCGTCAAATGCGCCCGACCCTGCCTGGGCCGGCGAGCCGATGTCGAGCGTGCTGCTGAAGGCACCCAGCGGGGCATACGGGGTGGTCAGCGTCAACGGAATCGGGATGTTTGAGAAGGTGGTGCCCGCTTGGTCTTTATAAGTGACACCGGGGAGAATGATATAGTACGAGCCGTCGGTGCGCTGATTTACGGTCGCCGCCTGAAGCTGGGCGCCGGTGAAGGTCTGGCTGAACGAGGTAGGCCCGCCGGACGGATCGAAGAACGAGCCGGTGAGGGTATACCCGTTGGCCTCGGAAGCAACTGGCAGCATCAGCGTTAGCGGTGAAGAGGGTGTGAAGGCGGGCGTCACCGGATTGACATCCGCAAAGACCGGGAACGAAACCAATAGTCCGTTGACCGTGCGGGTCAGCAGATTCCAACCGTTGACAAGCGTTGAGGCGGTGGTTTCGTTGACACGAGTCCCGTTCTGATCCGTGTACTGCAGCAGGTAACTGCTGCCGGACACGTATTCTTTGCTAACGCGAGAAGGTGATCTGAAGACGGATACCGCACCCATCAAACCATTCGACAGTGGCACGGCGGTGGCGTTGGCAGGTGCCGCCTGGTTACCGACGGCAATGCCGTACTGTGCCATCAGTTGTGCGTTGGTCTTATCGAGCATCGTTGAAGGAATCGTCGACAGCGCGGTGCCGGTGGCGAACGGCACATAACTCGCGGCCTGCTCTGGGAAGTAGAGTTGCTGCCCGGCATTCGGGCCGCCGGTGAAATTGATCATGGTGGCGAAGAAGTCTCGCTGAATATCGTATTGAGAGACCCAGCCATTGCCGTTGAAGTAGTACTGGTAATGGGTTTTCCCGTTCAGGGCGGCGGCACCGAGGGTGATAAACTGTGTAGTGCCGTCGAAGGGAATGAAGTTGTTTCCATCGTACCCACCGGTCTGGCCATTTTGTGCCGGTCGCGTGAAGACGAAGTCGGTAATATTCTCGAAGATACCGCCGTTCACGGCATTGAGGCCGTGACTATCCACGCCCCAGCCGGTGTTGAAACCCTCGACGGTCACGTTATCCAGTGCCATATCGCCCGTATTGGTGTTGCCTGAAATGCCCGTACCGGACGGGGTATTTAGATTGCCGAGGAGCGTAAGGTTCTGCAAGATGATGTTAGTGTGGGGCCCACCAATTGCGTTGTAGGAGTACGGAGCAAAGAAGCCGTTATTTACATTCCAAGCTGTGGAATTTTTGAACACATTGACGTTTTTGGTGTGATCGTAGACCGCTTCAAAGCCATTGCCCGAGGCGTAGGTGGTATTACCATCAAAGTCGCGGACACCAACTTCCCACGCCGGGACGCTGGTTGCGCCTGGAAAAGCAGCCGCCGCGTCGGAATCGAAATTTGCCGCGGCAATGTCGATTTCGCTCTGGTGGTCGAACTGCATGCCGTTGATTGGGTAGTAGACGAATCCGGCCTCTGGCATTCCGAGGGCGATATTGTTGGTGACGGTGGTGTTGGTGCCCTGGAACCAGAATCCTTCGCCTTCATGTCCGAAGTCCATGTTCCCGCGTCGGCCATTCATGTTGCCAAGCCCGGTGCCGTCGCCGGTACCGCGGATCGCCAGATTGCCGTTGTAAGTGCCGATCTCATCACCCCGTTCGGCGACGAACGCGGTGCCGTACACGTTGTAGGCGGTGTTGTCTTCGAAATCGACGTAGCTACCGTGATTGTCGTAACCCCAGCCGGGGCTGTTGACGACGCTGCATCCCGTAACGGTGGATTCGCCGTTAGCGGCATTGGTCCCGACCAGGTGAAAATGCACCGAATACCTTGCCCGCGGGTTGGTGCCGGTGCCAGGTACCAACTGACCATTGGCATCGAGCACGGGGTCGTTGATGGGCTTACTCTTATCGGTGCGACCCAGATTATCAAAGGCGATGTAATTGATATTGACTGTCGGCATGTCCATGAACATGACGTGTCCACGCCGGTCGACCGCGGTGTTTTCGGAGTTAAATATCACATTGCGCGTGGTGTCAGTGAGGTACACATTGAGGTTTGAGTTTGGCGCAACGTGGCTATATTTCAGCGCGCTGACCTTCACATCAGAGAGCCCGTTACCGAGAGAGCTGATTCCAAGAACCGTGAGCTGTTCGTCTTGGTTCGAGGTGGGGGTGGTGCCACCCAGGACCAGGCTGTCGCCGACGTTCCAACCTGTCGGAGTGGGAATTACCAGATCGGTACTGCCAGCCGTCGCGGGCTGCGAAAGGGCAACATATGGCGTCACGGTCGAGCCATACATTGTGGTGAAACCCATCGATAGGAGCCCCCGGCTAAGCCACTCTGGGTCCCAAACTCGATCGGTTGCACCGGTATCGATGAAATTTACCTTGGCGGTGACATTCGCGGCGATCGGATTCGCGGCGGTGCCGATGGTCAAAATCGCGCCATCGTCTGTCCAAAGGGTTTCGACGTTAAGTGCGGTGTTCACGTTTGTTGCAAATTGTAAAGCCCCGTAAACGTGAACCCATTTCAGGCGTGCGGCGATGACACCATCAACGGTCTCGGTGATCCCTGCGGGAATAAGAACATCCGCGTTGGCGGCGGGAACGGCCCCGTTTTGCCAGGTGGAAGGATCAGACCAGTTACCGCTCTTCACCGCGACATTCGTGGCAGCCGAATCCGGCATCATTGGATCGAGGTATTGGCACATGTAGCAACTGGAAGTGACGGTCTGTCCGGTATAAGGGTTTACCCAGGTGCGGATGACGGGTCCGGAGCTCATCAACAACCGGTTTTCCATCAATTCGATGGCCGATTGGACCGCCGACCGTCCGCGTTTGCGTTTGTCCGAAGAAAGATTTGAGGAAGATTGAGTCCGCCGTAGGTTCCGCGAGAGTCCGAGCATGAAAAGTTCCTTCCTTGTACGAGGGCCGCATGGGATCGCGGTCCGAGACGTAACACTCCGCCAGGAGTGAAAGGCATGACCTTCGACGGTGGGTCGAGGTGTATGCCGCGGCATCCCGCGCACAAACGCGAGAGCCAAATGCGAAAATCAGAGGGATAAAGTTAAGCCGACTAACGCGATCGAGAGTCGTTCCGCCCGGAACATTGTAGTCACTGCGAGGCAGATCGAATCCATCACGCCGCCTGCGGGCTAAACTGTAGCATCTGTAACGAAGACTTCAAACAAAAAATGGTCAATAAGAGCTGTACATTTGTCACTGCCCCAGCCGTCACTGTGTTTGCGATTCCTGAATTTACGCGGGCTGTGGGTGATGAGCCGTGTGACCTGCGTAATGCGAGGACCGTTGATCTACTATGCAGCGAACTACGGCACCGGTGGGGCGCTTCTTGTGTGGACGACTCGTCGAAGGTTGCGCCTGCACGCCCGCATTAGCCGCTTCTGGTGTTGCCAAAGGGTCTCCAGTCAGGGACGATTAAAGGGGTCGGGAGTTGCTCTGTAGAAAAGCCTAATTAAAGCCGCAACGAGTAGCATCAGATTGTGCGTTAGCACTTTCAACATCGTCTCTTTACTGCGTGCTGATCGCTGCGTGCGGCGACGAAGCTGCCCAGGTTGCGTTTGATCATGCTCATCACAGTTTCGACCTGCCAACGTTGACCGTAACGATAATCGCGGGGAAATCAAAGGGGTCGGGAGTCTTTGAAAAGACTCCCGACCCCTTTGAATGACCTACTATGTAGCGAACTACGGCACCGGTGGGGCGCTTCTTGTGTGGACGACTCGTCGAAGGTTGCGCCTGCACGCCCGCATTAGCCGCTTCTGGTGTTGCCAAAGGGTCTCCAGTCAGGGACGATTAAAGGGGTCGGTTAATTCAAAGGGGTCGGGAGGGCTCTGTCTCGACCCTCTATCTGTCCGCATTTTGTTCGCTCGCGCGGCGGTGCAACGCGCAATACACACTACAGCATGGAGACCTCAAAATCGCCATGGAAGGTGATGCAGCTGGCTTATCGTTTAGCGCAGCGTGTTCTGCCAGCTCATTCCAGCCCATGCAGTCGCAAGGATTTCACTCTGGCCCAGTTGTTCGCGTGTTTGGTGGTACGCGAGCTGATGCACTGTAGCTATCGCGGCGTCGAGTCGCTTCTGACAGACACCGACTGGTGCAAGTTGATCGGCATGCCCCGGCCTCCGGATCACAACACGCTGTGCCGCGCGTTTCACAGCATCGTGACACTTGCCCGCACCAGTCGCCTGCTCGATCTGCTGGCCAGTTGGTTCGAGCAATGCAAAGTGCTGGGGACCGACGCGGCCATCGATTCCACGCTGTATGACACCCACCATCGCAGCCGCCACTATGAGCGTCGCCTGCGGCATCGCCGCGAGAGCGACAAGACCTCGGCAGACACAATGCGCAGTCGCACCGCGCGAAATCACCCAAGCTCGTTCTGGCGACCGATGTGGCGTCGCACGTGATCCTTGACGCGATGGCCAAGACCGGCATGGGAAGCGACGCGCCAGACTTTGTTCCGGTGCTCCGGCAGGCGACTCGTCGCCACCGTGTCTGGTGCGTCTACGCCGATGCCGGATATGATTCAGAAGCCAACCATGTGACAGCACGCGAGCAAATGGGAATCCGGTCGTACATCAAGACTGGCGTTGGTCGCCAGACCAGCAAAGCACCGTCGGGCCATTATCGCCGAATGATGCACTATTTGATTAGCGGCTCGCAGAAGGGCCAGCCCTATGGCTGCCGCGCCCAAGCCGAGACGGTAATGAGCATGCTCAAACGGAACCTTGGAGACAGCCTTCGCAGCCGCAGCACCCGCGCGAAAGCTAGAGCAAAGGCTGATGGCGATCACTCACAATCTGATGCTGTTAGCCAAGCTGGAGTGAGGGTCGAGACAGAGCCGGTCGGGAGTTGCTCTGTAGAAAAGCCTAATTAAAGCCGCAACGAGTAGCGTCAGATTGTGCGTTAGCACTTTCGACATCGTCTCTTTACTGCGTGCTTGATCGCTGCGTGCGGCGACGAAGCTGCCCAGGTTGCGTTTGATCATGCTCATCACAGTTTCGACCTGCCAACGTTGACCGTAACGATAATCGCGATACTTTTTCATCCGACGACGATGTTCTCCTGAGGGCAGTTTGTGAGGGGAAATCAAAGGGGTCGGGAAATCAAAGGGGTCGGGGGGAAATCAAAGGGGTCGGGAGAGATGTCTTTGAAAAGACACCCGACCCCTTTGAATGACTTGGCCGATTTTGCAAACCTTGAGGTCACCTCAGCGTGACCGGTTTCATCGGGGCAAAAGATTCTCAACAATAGCGAAACAATAGCGTTGAATCGGCATAATCGAGTTATTACGATACGAACCTAAATGTTTTGCCGGTGGGGCACACATCGGCTCCATGCGTTCAGCCGGACACAACCCAAAGGGCAGGGATAAGGGTGAGGACAATGAAAACGTTTACTTTTTCGGCGGGCCGCCGGTTCTGGATGCCGGTGGTAACGCTGGTCCTGATGACCGCCTCGAATCTTTCAGCCCAGCTTTGTTCGCCGGGCTATTACAACCCCAACGGCGGCCTGGCGGCGGGGGCGTCGCTTTGCAGTCCTGGTTATTACACTTCCAGCGCCGGTGCGCTGGCGGCGACGCCCGCGGCGTTGGGATACTTCGTCCCAAACGCTGGTGCCACTTCCCAGCGGGCCGCCATGGCTGGGTACTATGTGCCTAATTCCGCTGCCTCGTTTCAAACCGCGGCACCGGTGGGCACATTTGTTCCCAGTTCCGGATCGTCCGGCTATACCCTGGCACCGGCGGGAACCTATGTCAGCACACCGGCAGCGAGCAGCCCTACCACCTGCCAACCCGGTTACTTCACGGCCACTACCGGTTCAAGCTTCCCAAGCATCGCATCGCCTGGATATTTTGTTCCGGGCACCGGCGCAACCTCAGCCATGATCGCTCCGGCGGGTTACTACGTTCCAAACGCCGCGGCAGCGTCGGATATACCAGCAATGCCAGGCTATTACGTGCCCAAACCTGGGTCTTCTTCCCAAACCGCGGTGCCGGTGGGCACATTTGTTCCCAGTTCCGGATCGTCCAGCTATACCCTGGCACCGGCGTGAACCTACGTCAGCACACCGGCAGCGAGCAGCCCCACCACCTGCCAACCCGGTTACTTCACGGCCACTACCGGTTCAAGCATCCCAAGCATCGCACCGCCTGGATATTTTGTTCCGGGCACCGGCGCACTTCTGCGCAGCCGGCCATGCCGGGATATTTTGTCGCTGGTTTCGCCGCCACCGCCGCCACACCAGCGCCGGTGGGCACCTATTCTCCCACAGTGGGGGCGGTCAATCCCATCGCTGATCCTGCGGGCACTTCAAGTCACGTCGCTTCTGTCGCGCCGCGATCCGCTTCAGTCTCCGCCCCGCGCGGCAGCAATGGCATTGTCGGCCCGATCTACTTCGCCGCCCCGTCTCCAACCATCAGCCTCACCGCCGGCCCATCTGCCCTGCAGGTCACCAATGAATCCACTGATCTTGGAACCGCCGACGCGCTGACCGCGCTGTCGCTGTTATCCGCGCAGTTGTCCGGACCACAGGCCGCCGATTTCCAGATCACCGGTTTCACGCCCGACACCATCCTTTACGAGCTGGGCACCACCGGCATCGATCTGTCCGTCTCCAACGCAGCCGCACTTCCTCCCGGCACCTACTCGGCGTTGCTGACCGTTCAAACCGACCAATCCGCCCCCTTCGGCACACCCGGTCAGGCCTTTGCTTACAACGTCACCTTCACCGCCGTACCTGAACCGGGATCGATCGGCGTGCTCGCGCTCGGGCTGCTTTCGCTCGCACGCCGGCGTGGCACCGCAAAGCACGGCCGCTGAACCGCGGGAATTCAAAGGGGTCGGGGAAATCAAAGGGGTCGGGAGTCTTTGACAGCGGTTACGGAATTCAAAGGGGTCGGGAGTCTTTGACAGCGGTTAGGTTCGTCGGTATTCTTCATGCCATGCCTCGACGTCTCAGGACTTCCGCCGGCGGAATTGTTTACCACGTGCTCAACCGGGCGGTTGGACGGGGGACCATATTTGAGGATAGCGAGGATTACCTGGCTTTCGAGCGGGTTGTCGAGCGAACCGTCAAGCGATGGCCGATGCGCATTGTCAGCTATTGCCTGATGCCCAATCACTGGCATCTGGTTCTTTGGCCCAGGGAGGATGGCCAATTGAGCGAGTTCATGCGGCTGCTGACCGTCACCCACACCCAGCGCTGGCATGCGCATCATCACTCGGCTGGAACTGGTCCGCTATATCAGGGGCGATTCAAGAGTTTTCCGATTCAGCGCGATGAGCACTGCCTGGTGGTTTGCCGTTACGCGGAGCGAAATCCGCTGCGGGCCAATCTGGTCAGATCGGCCGCTCGCTGGCCGTGGAGCAGCCTCGCCAAACGAGCAGGTGAACTGCCGCCGTGGCTGTTGCCGATGGACCGGTGGCCGGTTGAACCGCCGCAAGACTGGATCGAGTGGGTAAACCGCGTTCAGACGACCGCGGAGTTGGAGGCACTCCAGCAAAGCATCAAGCGAGGCTGTCCGTTTGGAGATGAGCGATGGCAAAAGCGAACCGCCAGGGCGCTGGGGCTGGAGTCGACGTTGCGGCCGCGAGGCCGACAAAGGGTGCGGCCCATCAAAGACTCCCGACCTCCCGACCCCTTTGATCGCCCCCGACCCCTTTGATCGCCCCGACCCCTTTGATCGCCCATATCCATGTTCAAGCCGTTCGACAGTTTCTTGCTGACAGTCACGCTGGCGTAAAGTTGGATTGGGTCAGTCCGGTAATCTCGCTTTCAGCGGCGGCTTCCGACAGCAGCTGTGCTGCGGTATTTCACTTCAAAAACCCGTCGGATAGACCTATTATCATCAAGGAGGTCAGGCCGTCTTCTAGTTGCGTGCTAGCGGAGCTGAAACAGAAAACATACTTGCCCGGGGAATCAGGCTCACTCAAGTTCAAAGTCGACCTGGGTAGCACGATTGGGGAACTCGATAAAGAGATCATTGTGATCACAAGTGACGGAAATTTGGACGCTACGACGAAGCTAGGGATTCGGGTTGATGTCAAGGGGAGCTGAGAAGGTGACATCCATCGTCGTTTTTAATGGATATCGCCTTTTTAGCTTACGGGTTCCCGCCGCATTGATTGAAGTTTCCCTTTGCATCGCCCCGTCCCCTTTGCATCGCCCTGATGTTAATGACCTGACGCACACGCAAATTCAAACTCCATGACTTAAGGAGAATTCTGTATGTCAAGCAGGTCTTGGTTTTGGACTAATATAGTTTTATGTGCCGCAAGCGCCGCTACAGTTTGGTTAATTTATTCGCCCGAATGGGAATTTACGTTCGGAGACAAGCACCGCTGGCTGGTACATCATTCATACGAGTTTATTTCCGTCATTGATTATTCGGATGGCAGTTATTGGGAACTCAGTATCAAAGCATTGTTGATCATATTCTTAGTTCTACCAATTTACTCTGTGGTAAACGTTTTTAGCCAAAGAAGGATGGCGCAGAAGCGGTGTATGGCTGGTTGCTGCATAGTATGCGGTTATGATCTTCGGGGTACACCAGATCGGTGTCCCGAGTGTTCGTCGATTCCGACACTGAAAAAGGGGAAGAACAAGGGCGGCTAGGGCTTTGCGTAACGCTGTAAGGTCAAACAATTCATCCATGGCTCATGCGGCCTTCCTTTCACAGAACTTCAGCAATCCTCAGCGAAATCTGATTTGCCATGCTTTAACAGGAGGCGTTATGAGTCGCGTGCTCTTCGTGTTTTCAGCCTCATTGATGTTTTATTTTGCGGTTGGGCAAGTGCGCGCGGCCTTGCTCGATGATTTCAGGACGCAGTGTCCAAAGGCTTTGACAAAGTTACAGAACGCCTACTCGCATTCTCGAGCATATGGAGTCCACATAGTAACTGACGCAAACGGAAAGCTTTTGTGGCGCAAGTCATTCGAAATCGCTTGGCGTGAAAAAGCGATCCGAGATTTAGACACGATGCTTGAGTCCAACGAATCGAGATTGCCAGCGGGGTCGGTTTTCGCGTTTGGTGGAACTGCGGAGAAGTATTTTGGAATGCATCGGCTGGAAGGAGTTCAAGGATTCACGGTTGATCAGTTCGGTCCACAAGCGGATTTCTTAGTCAACGCTCGGCTTAACCTCGCTCCGCTCGCCGCCGCATACTGTCGTATGACAACTTCAGTGCCGGATATGTTGGCCGATACGGCGATACACTGGCAGTCGGCACGGATTGATGTTGTTGACAAACAAAAGGTCATAAAGATCGAGTATTTGAAACATCTGCCGGAGCGTCGGACTGAAGAGGGTTACATCTGCTTCGAGCCTAATACATGGGCTGTGGTAAGCTACCGTTTCACCTTTCGGCACGATGATACCTCAGCGGAACAGACGGATCGCAACCTTACCGGTGAGGGGCGGGTCAAGTATAGCGAAATGCAGCCGGTCCCGAAGGTATCGCAGGTAAAATCTTGGCGAGTCAGGCCAGGAGATCGGGTCGAAGACGAGGTGACAGACGATGTCACTAAACTCGAATTTGTCGAACTGCCCGAGGATCAATTTACCTTGAAAGCTTTTGGCATTGAGGAACCGAATAAGCCGATCATATTCGGAAAATGAGAGACTTTTGGACAACAATCCAAATCAAAACTGTGATGGAATTGCCATTCATCGGGACAGCCGTTCGCTACTTCCGACACATTGCGGTTGGACCGTTGCTCCTCACGTCGGCTGTGATGAAATAATACCGGCACACCCACGGCCCTCCGCAAATGCATGATGACTGGCTGAACATCCCCGTTGTTGGTATCCCTGCATCATCTCTGGAGCTTTGTCTTAGGACCGGGAAAAGGTGACATCCACATTGAATGAAGTTTTCCCTGATGCAACCTTTGATTGATAATGTAGTTATAGCCGAAAATAGATGTAACGCCAGTTTGTTTCGCGTCAGCTGAGGGGCTTAATTCGGCGTAAGTAGCGTGGGATCGGCGGAAAGCCCCTTTTATTCCAGCATTTATGTTCGATATGCTTGCGCATTTAGTGGCGTTTATGTGCGCATTGATGTTATTCGATTGAGCCTAAGGCAGAAACGCAAAGGCGATTGATTGACGTTGGGATTTAAACCTGTAGATTCGACGCATCACCTGCGGGCGTAGGGAAGTCGGTGGAAATCCGACGCGGACGCGCCGCTGTAAGGGATTCATTTCCCTCGATCCATCTGGCCACTGCCGGTTAACCCGGTGGGAAGGCGATCGAGGGTGTCCCGAGCCAGAAGACCGGCTCGCAGGTGCGAGCCTGATGTTTGTTCATCAGGCCAATCGGATTCGTCCTCGCGAAATGGGACGGCCCGGGTTCAAGATCCTGCAGACGCAGCTTGCGCGGTTTCTGGTCTTTCCTCGATTGAATCGACGGGCGGATCAACCGGCATGCGGCATTTCGTTGGCGCTTTCAAACCCTCGGCCTTCCTCCGCATCCTTTGCGGCGCAAGGCCGAGGGTTTCTCATTGGTCACGCGAGCTGACCGAATGATTGGAGCACTCATGCGTCGTTTTATTCTGTTTGGTCTTGCTGGAATCGGTTGCACCTGTGTGACCGTGCGCGGCAATGTTGCGGATTTTTCAGATCTTTCCCTCCCCGGTGCCAACACTTATTCAAATGACACCGCATTCTCGAGCCACGGCATCTCGTTTAATAACACCTTCGATTCGACCTATGGCTCGTGGAACGGGTTCAGTTACTCCAATGTAGCCGATGTCACAACGCCCGGTTACGGCAATCAATATGCGTCCTACGCCGGTGGTGCCGTTGCTCCGGGAACTATTTATGCGGTGGCATATCCGTCGTCGGTGATAGACCTGCCCGCCGGGCAAAGGCCCGGATCGGTGGAACTGACCAACACAACCTACGCCGGTTTATCGATGAAGAACGGCGATAGTTTCGCCAAGAAATTTGGTGGAGCATCGGGGAACGATCCGGACTTTTTCGATGTGACGCTGACAGGTTATTCCGGTGAGGATGCTACAGGTTCCACCACGGGTGCAGTCACATTTTATCTGGCGGATTATCGGTTTAGTGATAATGCCAAGGATTACATTGTGAATCAGTGGACACCGGTCGACCTGTCCCCGCTCAACTCCGCGAGTTCGATCAGCCTGAGTTTTGCGTCAAGCGATGTGGGGAAATTTGGAATCAACACCCCGGAGTATGTCGCGCTGGACAATCTGACATCAGTGCCCGAACCGACGAGCCTCGGACTTCTTGCTGCCGCCGGTGCAATAGGCCTGGGCAGGCGGCGGCGCTGCGCGGCGGTTGTTGGTTGATTCACATTGACTGCGCCTTGGGCAGCAGCCTTCACCATCACGGGGGCGGGACATGGATGGTCTTATGCATTGGCGAAAAACGGGAATCATGACCGGTGGCATTGCCTCGGCAATGGTATTGCACTGCTCGATCGTGCAAGCGGGACCTTACGTGCCGGTTGGTTCGCAAACCGGATCACCCGCGGTGCAGGCAAGCAGTTCGAGTTTGATCGAGTGGGCTTCTGGGGCAACGGTGGTGCGCGGGCTGCGCTACGTGGCAAACCCCACGTTTTACGCATCCGATCCGAACGGCCCCTTGAATTATGCTTTTTACGGCGGTTCCGATGGTGCATCCATGGCGGCCACCGGAAGCTCAACTGCCAACACCGCGCCGGTGGGAATGCCGGCGCAACCGCAGTCAACCAGCGATGCGGTCGCTCTCGGGCAGAACGGGACCGCCACACTCAGTTTCAGTCAGCCAATCATCGATGGACCGGGTGCTGATTTTGCGGTCTTTGGAAACGGTTTTTCCACAGGCAGCCAGGAATGGGTCAAGCCGGCGCTGGTGGAGGTGAGCTCCAACGGAGTCAATTTCTTTCAGTTTCCGTCTGTATCGTTAACCCAGACCGCCACCCAGGTGGGCAGCTTTGGTGAGGTCGATCCGACGAATTTGTATGACCTGGCTGGAAAAGATCCCGTGGGGTGGGGAACGCCTTTTGATTTGAGTGAACTGGCAACGGTTTCACCGCTGCTGAACGTAAACGCTATCACTGCTGTCCGTTTTCTCAGTGTGACAGGAGATATCGCGCCGGCGTTTGCCACATATGATTCGAAAGGCGATGTCATCAACAGTCCTTTTGCGGCACCATCGCAGGTGGGGTCGGAAGGATTTTGCCTGGCGGGCGTCGGTGTTTTAAACGATCAGGCCGGGTCGGGTTATACGATCCTGAAATGGAGCAATGCCGGCGCAACCGGCACATGGACCGGCGGCAGCAACTGGAATCAGACGGGTGTGGGGTATCAGGATGGAAACGCCGTCACGCTCGACAACAGCATTGTCACACATAACCAGACGATCGTACTGAATAGTCTGGTTTCGCCCGGCGCGGTCACGGTGAATAACAGCACGGGGAGCTTTACCATCACGGGAACCGGGGGCATCACCGGCACTACGGGGCTCGTGAAAACCGGCACTCAGAAGCTGACGCTGGCAACCGTAAATTCTTATACCGGGATCACGGTGGTAAACGGTGGAACCGTTGAACTCGCGGTGAGCGGCGCTCTTCCGGTGGGCACCGCCCTTACGATCGCGGCCGGCGCGAGCGTGGTTATGGACAATAACACCGGGCTTCTAACGCTGACGAGTCTCAATCTGGATCCACCGCGAAGCGGCGCTGCCGTTGGCAAGCTGGATCTGGGAAATAACGGCCTGGTTCTGCACAACGGTAATCTGGCAACTATTACAGCTGACATAGCATCCGGCGCTAACCAACTTGGGTGGAACGGAAGCACTGGCATAACCAGTTCGAGCGCCGAGTTTTCCCCATCGCATCTGACCTCGCTCGGTATCGTGCTGAATGTGTCGGGCCAGGGAAATGCGGTTTATTCGTCCACCTTTGACGGCACTACCGGTTTGAACCTGACCGCCAGCGACGTGCTCGTCAGATTCACCTATGTCGGCGACGCCAATCTCGATGGGCATGTGGACGGCTCGGATTACAGCCTGATCGACAATGGAATGCTTCAGCACCGGACCGGCTGGCAAAACGGTGATTTTAATTATGACGGCACGATCGACGGCAGCGATTACACCCTGATCGACAATGCATTTAACACCCAAGGCGCGTCCTTCAGTTCGGGCATTGCCAATCCCGATGTAGCAATCACGTCGCAGATCGCCGCTGAAAACAGCGTTCCCGAACCCGCCGGGCTGGGACTGATTGCATCGATCGCTGCACTTTTGACGGTGCGCGGAAAACGCGGGGGGCGGCAATCGTGATAACCAACACCCATCGTCAATCGCAGCGCAACGCCGGGTTTTCCCTGGTGGAATTACTGGTCGTGATCGGAATCATTGCGATACTGATTGCTTTGCTGTTGCCGGCACTGTCGCGGGCTCGCCAGCAGTCGGAACAACTGGTTTGCTGTTCCAATATTCGCCAGCTGACGATCGCGAATCTGCTTTATGCCGGCGACAACCATTCACTTTGCGTGCTTGCCGCTGCGGATATTTTTAATGAATTGCCCGGCGAAGGCGCTCAGGCGGGGTATTACCGTTGGCACGGCGTGCGAAGTGCCGCCAATGAACCGTTCGACCCCGCGCGGGGCCCGCTTGCCGCTTATCTCGGGCCGACCGGGCGGGTAAAAAATTGTCCTTCGTTTGATCCGTCGCAGGGCATTGCCACAGGCAACAATTTCGAAGCCGGCTGCGGCGGGTACGGTTACAACGGAACTTACATCGGCGGTCGATACGATCTCTATCCACAGCTGCCCGACGCGTGCACCCACGCGGCGAAAATATGCCAGATGCTGCACGCGAGCAACACGGTGATGTTCACCGATGCCGGCATCGCCCAACCGGTGGGTTCAGCCGCCGTGGTGGCGGAGTATTCTTTTTGCGAACCCCCCTGGTCGCAAATTACCGCAGGCGCTGCGAAGCCGCCTGACGATTTCAATCCCGCTCCGTATCCTTCCATTCATTTTCGTCATCACGGTCGCGCGAATGTTGCCTGGGCGGATGGGCATGTGACGGCTGAGGGAATGACATTTTCAAACGAGTCTTACGGACTGACAACCGCGCAGGTCAAGGCGGCGGGTGTGGGTTGGTTTGGCCCATTTTCCAATGCACTTTTTCAAGTGGTCAAGTAAATTTATCTCATCGTTGCCGGTCGGGAACCGGCTTGTTTTGCGGCTTGAAGACCAGCCAGGCGGGATTCTGGAGCGAGCAGCAGCGGACTTGCTTCAATTTTCTGTGCGATCTGCAGGCATTTTGCAGCCTGGTCCAAGTTGCCGGCATCCATCTCGCGATCGGCGCGATGCATCCAGGCTTGCCAGTAATTTGGAAAACGCGCGGTGGCGCTGCTCATCACCTGCTCGGCTGCAGAATCGTTGCCCTGCGTGTGATATTCCTGCGCGATCAGCAGATGCAGCTGAAATGCGTCGGGATGCGACGCCAACGCT
This sequence comes from uncultured Phycisphaerales bacterium, assembly GCA_963792535.1. Classification (GTDB taxonomy): domain Bacteria; phylum Planctomycetota; class Phycisphaerae; order Tepidisphaerales; family Tepidisphaeraceae; genus CBDAQA01. Next base: position 152,961 of record CAWBWQ010000001.1, on the reverse strand, counting down.
TTTTGAAATAAAGTCATCGGATGATTCCAATCGCGTGCAGCGGTGAAACTGCTAAATCCGCCCAGCGCCACTGCAATCGACATCAATATCACACGCGGTTTAATCGGAACGCACGCCAACATGATCCCGACCAGCATCACAAAAAAGACGGATGGCAGGTAGAGCAGTCGCTCGGCGAAGATAGTGCCGATCAACGTGATAATATTGCCGATCATCCCGTAGGTTGCAGCCAGGCACAGCAGGCAAAACGTAACCACATGCCTCCTGGTGATGATGGACCAGCAGGCGGCGGTGACCCAGGTGATGATGCTGAAAAATCCCAGCCACAAGAACGGGTCGGCGTATCGCACGATATGACCGATCACTTCCCCGCTGTAATCCGGCGAGAGGTGCGCGGGCCAGACCAGCAATGCGGTGTAACGGCCCAGCAGAACCACAGGCATCAGGACGCGATCGAGCCCCGTGCTCAAAACCATGGGCTGCACTGAAAAGTCGAGGAAGCTTCTGTCCCATTCAAATTTAAGAAGCCGCTCCCGACCGATCAGATAACAGGCCCAGGTCCAGCAGGTGATAAGGATAAAAATCTGAAGATGTCGCCGCTCGATATCCGGGGCACCTGCAAATCTCCAGAACGATAAGCCGAAAAATAACCAGAGCAGCGGTTGTAGAACCCCCTGCTCTTTACACAGCACAGCAATCATCGCGACTCCCACAACCGCGATCGCCCGACCGGTGGTAAGAGGCTTTCCGGCTAGGAGAATCAGTGCCGCCACAATTCCCGCCGTGCAGGCGAGTTCAGCGCGACCGACGATATTAGATACCGCTTCGACATGAACCGGATGAACGGCAAACAACAGCCCGGCACATAGCGCTGCGGAAAACGCGCGCGATGAAGCGGCACACACCCGCCGGGTAAATTCCGCGACCCCGGCTGACACCAAAGCGTGCAGCAGGATATTGACCAGATGAAAAACCCAGGGCCTGTCGCCGTGCAGATACCATTCGATCGCGTAGCTGCTCGAAATCAGCGGGCGATATAAATTATCGGCCCCGCCGTTAAAATAGTCCGTCGTCCAAAGCTGAACCCATTGCCCGGGATGGTGAAGCCGGGGATCGTCGCGAACGATGTTCAGGTCATCGTAAACGTAGGTCCCATGCAGCGTAACCACGTACAGCAAAAACGCGACAGCAGCGGAAATTAAGGCAGGCAGGCCCGGATGGACGACCGCGGGGGCTTGCGGGAGCGGGTGATTCCGATCAGACTTCACACACCTATCGTACCGGGCGGCCTGTGTAAAAGTATCGAGGGGTAGCCGCAACAATGCAGCCCTGCAGGCGTATTAGAAATGAGCCAGGGGAAATCTGATTGCGGTTGGACTAAACATGAAACACTTTCAAAGCAAAGCCCGATCGGCATTTACACTGGTAGAGCTTTTGGTGGTGATCGGCATCATCGCGACGCTGATCGGACTGCTGCTGCCTGCTTTATCGCAGGCCCGCCTGCAGGGAACCCGGGTAAAATGCCTGGCAAATCTGCGGCAGATTGGTCTGGCGATGCAGATTTATTCCGATGAAAATCGGGGTCTGCTGATACCCCTTGGGCCACTGCAGGATGGCAGTCCGCAGCAGATCCAGGATCTGACAGTTCTTGAACCTACAAGCTATTCCAGTTACGGACATAACTCCGGCCCGGTGACGGACACCACATCCGGCGGCGGGACCGCAAACTCGTACATGACATTGGGAACCGAAGTTTATCCATGGGAACGCTGGCCTGCCAGGATCATCAAAGATGTATACTCGCCGGTTCCCGCGCAGGCGCAATGGGGGCAGTGGATCCCTGAAGAAACATCTACAGGTCAAGGTGATCCCACCGGAGTTTTTGCCCAGCAATGGACACCCAAGATTATGGTTTGTCCGCAAGATCCCCAGCCGGGTGCGGCGCATTCCTATCTGTTTAACCAGCATCTTGTTCAGGACCAGAATCAGGTATTGAAATATTTCTCCAATCCACCAACGCGGCAGCAGACCAATGCGGACGTTGTCCTTGTCGGTGAGAAGCGATCGATCAAGGACGATTACTACATGGAGCAGGGAGATTTTCCTATCGATCCCACAACCGCTAACCTGACGCATGTGGAACGCTTTCGACACGGCATAAAACTAGGGTCGAATTATCTGTACAAGGACATGCACGCTCAAAATAATCCGCCTCAGGCGCTGTCTGACCAGGTCGATCCCTGGGACATTGTTCCCGATATGACCGCCAAGTCGACAAACTGAAAAACGCAGCAGGGAACCACCATGCAAAGCGCATTAACAACCTCCGGAAGCAGCAACGTTCAAAGAGATGACGGGCCTCTGCCCATCTGGTTGAGCATACCTGTAATCCTGATCTGCCTGGCTGGCGGTGGGTGGATCATACACTGGTATGTGATGACCGATCCGATCGCGCATGAATCCAAAATTCTGGGAGATCCGGGAGCCCAGCCGCCGGCAGCGTCGTTCGGTGGACAGGGACCCAACGGCGGGCCCGGTGTGCGCCTCGCAAACCGCGGCAGTTTCGCCGGCAACCAGCGCAGGTTCATCCGCACGCGCGGCCCCAACGTGTGGGAAGCGCACACTGAGCAGGCGAGAATCGACGCGTCGATACAAAACGGACAGGTAAACTGGCACATCATCAGCTATACGGGCAACTATGCGTTTGTCGACGACTCGGTAAAGGAAACCATCTACGCTGCCCGTGCGCTGGTCAATGACAACGCCCGTCTGGCCGCGACGAATCTTCCTCCTGCTCAGGTCAATAAGCTGCGCGGTTTGATCAGTATCATTTACATGAACCTGTCTGACACTGACAAAAAAGATCTTGGTGCCAAACTGGTTACCTACGTGCAGGCGTCGGACACCGCTAAGCAGTCGCTGGAAGGACCCTTGCTGCAGTTCCTCGACGAAGTGGCCCAGCGGTCAATTCCCGCCACGCGGGAACTGGCAAACCGCCGCGCTGCTGAAATCAATTCGATTGTGACTCCCGCGATGTGGAAACACGACGCGACGATGGGCGGCATCCGGTGGCCGCTCCAAAGTAAATTCTTGCGCATCTTTCATGCACATCCCTAAATCCGTCTATTCTGGTAACTTTACCGTTGACCAGGCAGGTGCATTCATGCACATTACCTTTCAAACGGAGCGTAGTGCATGTCCACAATTCTTGTCGTAGATGACACGGCTCTTGCGCGGGAAGCGGTCGCAAAACTGCTCGAGTATGAAGGTTTCAAAGTGCTGCGCACCGAGCATGGCCGCGACGCCTGGGCAATGATGTACGATCACACGCCGGATCTGGTTCTGCTCGATCTGATGATGCCGGAGATGGACGGTGTCACCCTGCTGCGAATGATTCGAAGAAGTGATCGCTGGGAACATCTCCCGGTTGTGGTGCTCACCGGCGCTAGCGACGATCTGAAGCTGATCCAGCGTGCCCAGGAATTAAAAATTCAGGATCTGATCCCCAAGGCATCCTTCGGTTTCGACGATCTGCTGACACGCGTCAAGCGGCATCTTCTTGCCCCACCGCCACCGGCATAAGCGGCAGGCATATCGAGCTACAACAAGGCAGCTCCGACCAGGCAGGTCCACATAGGCAGCTCCCTGGCGCTCGCCCTGCTCGCCGATTTGCTAAAATGTTGATAGTCTCAGGACGTCGCAGCGGGTTTCGACGCATCGCAGCGTATTGTTGCGCATCACTGTTTCGGTTTCGTTCCCCGGCGATCAATCACTATGGTGCATCAACGGTTTCTTGTCAGCGACATCGGTGGTACGAACATTCGTCTTGCCTGGTTTGAGGATGACCCGCGCAGCGCCAGGATGAGGCTACCTTCCGGCTCGATGCGCGAACAAATCAGCCTTACTTGATCGTCACGGCGCTGCAGGAATATGCCGAGCGGGTAAATCATACATTTACCGCCGCCTGCCTCGGGCTTGCCGGGCAGATTGAAGACGATCATGTGCAGATCACCAACCGACCCGACCGCGTTTTCCGAAAGGACGTTGCGGGCATCCTCGGCATGGACGAATCCAAAGTTTTGCTGATCAACGATATGCCGCCGCACCTCGCGGCTGTTGATGCCCTGCTGAACCACGAGTTGATCGAACTGTATCCCGGAAAACCCGGAGCGGTTGGCAGCAGAGCGGTGCTGATGCCCGGCACCGGCGTGGGTGTCGCCGGCGCGGTAACGGTCGCGGGGTGCCCGCATCAGACTTTTTCCTCTGAAGGCGGTCATATTGATTTTGCCCCGCGCGATGAGCAGCAGGATCGATTGCTAAAATTCCTTCGTCACCACGCGGCGCAGCAGCAGTTTGGGCATGTGAGCAATGAATATGTGTTTGCCGGCGAGGGGATGCGGAGGATTTACGCCTTTTTGCATAACCCAAATGCCACGACACTGGCCGCAGCCCCAAAGAGCGAGGAAATCACCAATGACGTTGCAGGTGGATCCCTTGCGGCGCACGACCTGCGGCTGCAAACGGTGCAGTTGTATCTCAGCATCCTCGGTGCAGCTGCAGGCAATCTTGCGTTGATGTTCAATGCCACAGGAGGGATATATCTGGGCGGCAGCATCTGCCTGGCGTTGCGGCATTTATTATCCACGCCGTTCTTCCTGCATTCCTTTCTGCAAAGTGGGCCGATGTCCCATCGCCAGGCAATCGCCGAGGTGCCGGTGCGGCTGGTCGACTACAAAGACAGCGGACTACTCGGGGCCGGCGTGCTGGCAAAAGGGCTGGCGCGATAGCGACGACGGATGCCGTCTTTTGCGGTACCCCATGGGCTTCCGCGTCAATACCGTAATTTTGCCACTGGTTCTGCGCAACCCATTTCGATAGTTTGCTGTCGAGCTACGCAGCGTTAAGAGACAATCAAAAGACATTTCGAAAGGGAAAGGTAAACCATGTTGAGCAAATCACGTCCTGCCATGATCGAAGCAATGGAGCAACGGTTGCTGTTCGACGGTTCTCAACTGACCGAGACAATACTCTCCAGCACGCTGCCGGCAACGATCTCCGATCAATCCGTCCTGCACGGCGTGGTGAAATTGGAGGTGACTAACAACAGCGGAGTGACACAGAAGTTTCGCGGCGCGGTCGGAATTTTCATCGCGTACCAGGTTCTTGATATTCCGAGCCATAACTGGGGGATACTTCGCTCGGGGCCCGCTGTGATTTCACTGGCCAACGGTAAAAGTCATATTTATCCGTTTGTGATCGCGATCCACAAGGGGAAGCTCGCGGATGGGACGGACACTCTTTTCGGTGTTGTAACAGATGCCAACAGTGTTTATTCGCAATCCCCTCCGGGCCCGACATTGACCGTGCACACGCCGAATGTCTCACTGTCAGAAACTGAAAAATTCTCAAAAGTTCCGGCTTCCGAAGCACCGGCGCGAGGTTCCACATCGTCGACACCGTGTCGATCACTAACAGCGGAACGGATCCTTATGTGGGTCCTTTGAACATAGGCCTCGCTGCGACGCCGGATGGAACCGTTGCAAGCGCGACGGGGATTTCGTCGTTGCCTCGCACTTTGAGAATCAATGCCGGCCGAACTGTGCGCGTGCCGATCACGCTGCGTTCCGCGCCGTCGCTTGGGGTCGGAACCTATGAGCTGATTTCAGAAGTGACCCAATCCAACGGCACGATCACAACCACGGACCCCGCAATCGCGCCGGTCTTTACCGTGGCAACACCTACGGTGGCCACCGGATTTACCGATACGATCGTGACAGCGACCGAGAAATACACCTATGACCAGTTCGCAGGCTTCGCTCAGCATATCACGCAGCTTGATCTGACGATGTCAATCAAGAATGCCGGCGCAACTTCGACCGGCGCCGATCAATTTACACTGTTTGCCTCGGCAAACCCGACGTTTGATTCCAGTGCTGTAGAAGAAAACTCGCTGCCTTTGACGCTGACAGTAATTAAAGGCGGCATTCGCACTTTCTACATCAATTTTAATATGCCCGATAACGGGCCAGACGATGGCACGGTGATCGACCGCTACATTTTCGTGCAGGTGACCGACCCGTTCGGGGCAATCACGATGGCAAGTTATCCAACGCCTATCTCTTTTGCTGGGCCAATTGTTCCATAAAGTTCTACTCTCATTGGGCACGCCACGAGAGAAGGGGCACCACGTGCCATAGCGTGGTGCCCCTCGTAGAAGGATCCCAAAAGTTCGACCGAAACTAAATCAGCGGTTTGCCTCCGGTGACCGCGACGGTGGCCCCGCTCACATAACTAGCCTCATCTGAGGCGAGCAGCACATAAACAGCGGCTAACTCGGCGGGCTGGCCGGGCCGTTTCATCGGGACAGACTTACCAAAATTCTCCACCTCTTCTGGCGGCATGGTGGCGGGTATCAACGGGGTCCAGATCGGGCCGGGCGCAACGCAGTTTGCGCGAATGCCTTTGTCAGCCAGCAGCTGCGCCAACCCGCCGGTAAAATCCTGAATGGCGGCTTTCGTCGCGGCATAGGCAAGCAGAGTGGGTTTGGGAGTGTCGGCGTTGATGCTGGCGGTATTGATGACCGCCGCGCCCGGTTTCATGTGCGGCACGGCGGCTTTGGTAAGGCGGAACATCGCGCCGATGTTTACATCGAAGGTGTAATCCCATTCCTTGTCGCTGATTTCATCGATCGATTCATGCGACATCTGGAAGGCGGCATTGTTGACGAGAATATCCACCTTGCCAAAGGTCTCAACCGCTCGTTCGACTACCGCTCGGCAATACGCCGGGTCGGCCAGTTCGCCGCGAAAAGTGACCGCTTTGCGACCGGCCTTTTCGACCCACTTCGCCGTCTCGGCGGCATCTTCATCCTCGTTCAGATACGAAATAAGGACGTCAGCGCCTTCCCGGGCGTAGGCAATCGCAACCGCCCGGCCGATCCCACTGTCGCCACCAGTGATGACGGCGGACTTGCCAGCAAGGCGACCGCTGCCTTTGTAACTTTGTTCACCATGATCCGGCTTCGGATCCATGGCTTTGGTCTCTCCAGGAACTTTGTCCTGATGTTGTTTCGGAGGGAGTGATGTTTGAGTTGTATTTTTCATGGCCAATCAATAGTCCCCGAGCACGCGCCGCGGCTACAGCGCCTTTTCCTTAGGTTTCCCTCTACTTTTTATTGATGCCACAGGCTATGGCCAGGCTCTATTCCGTCAGGCTCTCATCCTGCCAACGCGATACTCTACTACACAAAGCCAAATTCATTAGGTCGCGGCGGCACACTCATTGCCCTACCGAGCCGCACGTCGCGCGTGTGTTTTTCCACGAGGCGCGTTGGTGTGATTGGAAGAGTTACAGAGCTATGTGCTCAAACGAATTTATTCAGGAGTCGCAATGCGGAACATTCAGTTAGCTAAATCATTGGGTTGGACCAGCCTTGCGGTTGGGGCCATAGAACTTGCCGCCACCCGATGGCTGGAAGATGAGATGGGGGTTGGCAATCATCACACGCTGATCCGATCGTTTGGCCTTCGGGAGATTGCCGCGGGTGTAACGATACTGTCGCAACCCGGCTTGAATGCGACACTGGCTAGCGGCCTCTGGGGCCGCGTGGCTGGAGATGCTGTCGACCTGGCGATGCTCGGGGTTGCTGCATCAAACACGAACCGTCCCAGGGGGCTTGCTGTCGTGATCGGTATTGTGCTGGCGGTAACCGGGCTGGACATTCTCGTTGCCTCCCTCATACAGGCGGATTTGCAACACGCCACCACTGTCGCAACCGCGGCACGCAACCGAGTCAGACCGTCATCCGCTATTCCCGCGGGGCAGGTTGAACAAGCTTCAGGAATTTAAATAGAGATTCAAATGAAAGTTAAATTAAAACCTCTCGATAAACAGGTCGTGCTGATTACCGGTGCCTCAAGTGGCATAGGCCGCCAGACAGCGCTGCGTTTTTCTAAAGCCGGTGCGAAGATTATCGCCGTTTCTCGTAATCTTGAAGCGCTGCAGACACTCGTGGAAGAAATTACCGCCCTGGGAGGCGATGCGATTGCAGCTGTCGCCGATGTCGCCGATGCCGCTCAGCTTTCTGCCGCAGCCGAAGAGGGCGTCGCCCGATTCGGACGGATCAACACCTGGGTGAACAATGCCGGCGTGGGCATGTATACAAAGATTCTAACAACCGACGTTGCCGACGATCGGCGTCTGTTCGAGACTAATTTCTGGGGCATTGTAAACGGATCGCGGATCGCCGTGCCGCATTTGAAAGCAGCTGGTGGTGGCGCGCTGATCAACCTAGGCAGCGAAGTGTCGGATGTTTCACTGCCGATCCAGGGGATGTATGCGACAAGCAAGCATGCCGTTCTGGGATTTACCGATGCGCTGCGTCAAGAAATAATGGAAGACGGTTTGCCCATCAGCGTTACGCTCATCAAACCTACAGCGATTAATACACCCTTCCCGCGCCACGCAAAGAACAACATCGATAAAGATGCGACGCTGCCGAGCCCGGTCTACGCGGTCAATATCGTGGCCGACCAGATCCTCCATGCCGCTGTTCACGGCGGGCGCGAGCTATACGCCGGTGGTGCTGGACGATTGCGTGTACTCGTGGGCCAGCATTTTCCTACACTCTTTGATCATCTGATGGCGACATTGGGCGGCCCGCAGCAGTTGGCGGATCGCCCGGCGGATCACTCCAATGAAGGGCTGCACTCTTCGCGCGGATTTCATCAGACTGACGGTGATGTCGACCGCGATCGGCATGTCTTCAAACATAGCGTCTATGGCGCTGCTGTACGTCATCCCGTCACCACGGTGCTCGTCGCATCCGCTGCGGCTATCGGATTTGGTTTGCTGGCCGCGTCCAGGCATGACGTTTCTGAAAGCAACGACTTGTAAAACTTCATCATCTGCACATCGCATCATCAGAGCATTATTTGAGTTGCACATCAGAAAGGATTCTCCCATGGACCAGACAATTCCAACGCATACAGATACGTCCCGTCGCAATGTGATACGGGCAGGCGCTGCCGCGCTGATGACGGCAGCGTCCGCGTCGGTCCTCGCCTCCGCGCAGCGCGGGGATGCAATCCCGACAACCAATCCTGGCACGACGCCTGACACCGGCCTTCGCAATCCAAACGAAAAGTACCCCAAGCCTCCATTCAACAAACAGCAGCAGCCCTGGCCGGGCCTGGCATCAAAGATGGACCCGCAGCCCGATCACGGTGAAACGAGTTACAAAGGGTCAGGCCGGCTTGCAGGTCGTAAAGCACTAATCACTGGTGGCGATAGTGGGATCGGTCGAGCTGTGGCTATAGCGTTTGCCCGCGAAGGAGCAGACGTTGCTATTAACTACCTTCCGGCAGAAGAACCCGATGCGCGGGAGGTAATTGGCCTTATTCGCGCAGAGGGTAGAAAGGCCGTGCCCATTCCCGGCGATCTTCGCGTTGAGGCGTTCTGTGAGCAATTAGTGGCAACTGCAATATCGCAACTCGGCGGTCTTGATATCCTGGTCAGTAACGCCGGTCGACAACAATCGCGCGAGTCAATCCTGGACGTCACTACCGAAGACTTCGACGCAACGTTTAAGACTAACGTATACGCCCCCTTCTGGATTACCAAGGCTGCGATACCCCACCTTCCCGCGGGCGCAGCCATCATCTTCACAGCTTCCGAACAGGCATTCGACCCATCGCCTAATCTGACAGATTACGCGCAAACCAAAGCGTGCAACGCTCAATTGGCGAAGATCCTGGCAAAGCAACTGGCAAGCAAAGGGATTCGCGTCAACGCTGTCGCCCCGGGCCCAATCTGGACGCCACTCCAAGTCAGCGGCGGTAGTTCGCCGGACTCGCTTCCGAAGTTCGGCGAGGAATCGCTTCTTAAACGTCCGGGGCAACCGGCTGAAATGGCGTCGGCCTACGTCACGCTGGCAGAAAACTCGGCAAGCTTTACGACGGCTCAAATCTATGGCGCCACCGGCGGGAAGGTGTTACTCTAACCAACGCAGGTAATGGCCTTGTGTCGACCGCCATACATTTAGTTATGTAGCGGTCTATTAGTCACGTGGACCGAATTGGATCTCTAATGGGGATTGGCCCTGCTTCACATACGCAAGCACCAGTCGCAGAAGCGCGCTTTACGAAGACGATATTCGATCGACAGTTTTAAAACCTGAAGGAGGCATCACCCCTGCCTCGGCAGAGGCGACACCTCCAAGTGTTGTAGCTCATCGAGCTCGTGTTTCGACATCGGGCCGAGCGGTGTTGCCGCGCGTCGCGTGTCGTTGGTTGCCTGTATATGCTTTGCTCATATCCCTCCGGTCACCGCGATGTTTGTTGCCGTTGCCATTGGCAGTCACACTACGGTTGACCTCCGTTAATAGCGTTTGAGGAACATTTGGGGTAGTAGAGCCGCCAACCCCGGTAATGGATGTGCGACCACGACGCTTTCGATCTTTGCCATGACTCATTCCTTGACGCGATGCTGACATAACTGCCTCCGTACGATTGGAATTGGCTGACCGTCCTCCGATTGTAGCCTCCTTACGAACTGGCTTAGAGATTCGCAAAAGAGCGGCCAACATTGGTTCATCGATTAGGCTTTCAACAATTCCTGACCGGAGACGCGGCTAGAAACAGGCATCTGTTAAGGGGAACCGGCGACCCATGCATGGGTATTCCTTACGACACGCAGTATTAAAGGTATCGCTATTGCAAGGCCCCTCTGTCGCCGGCAGGCGGCACGTGCCTGTAATAACTAACCCGTCTTATTGGAGTGGCCAGTGAACACCGCATCTCTATCGTTATCTCTTCGATCTTCTGTTTCCCCACTGCGTGGGGAACACTGTGAAACACTCGAATCACGACTGTTTCTCAGTGCATCAAATGTATTGTCCGGCCCAGACCGAGCGGCAATTCAGACGGCTTTCTCTGCCGGCACGCTGGAACATATTATCTCTCAAGTCGCGGTTTTGAATAGCCCTACCCTGGCCGTGCGGAACTATGCAACTGCGGTCATGCTGAATCAGCAGGCCGACAATTATGCACTGGAAAACCTGGCTACCACCTACGGACGGGCAATCCCGTCCGGCGTCACAAGCAGGGCCGATATCGCTGCCGCTCGCAATATGGTGTCCGGGGTCAATACATCTACTTTTGACTCGGCCTATCTCTCGGCAATGGAGAAGATCAGCGCCACGATGATCGCCAATGACGGCATGTTGATAAATGCCACCCGAAATAACGCCGTGCTCGGTTATGTGGAGAAGGTGCTTTCTGATGAACTTGCCAACCTGGAAGGAGCAAAGACACTATTGACCGGCACCGGTACGACCGCGTTCACCAACACGGACACCGCCTATTTGCAGACTACTTTCTCAGGAAGCAACCTGGAAATCGAGATCTCTCAGTTGGCACAACCGGCGACTGCTTCTACAGCAGTAAGTGACTATGCGTCGATGCTCATCAGCATGCATACGATGGTTGACTCGCAAGTGGGATCCCTTGCCGCCGCCGAAGGTACCACATTGACGCCGGGCGTGTCGTCCCGCGCGGACCTCCAGACGCTTAAGGGCGTTACTGTTGCATCGCGATTTCCGGCAAAACTCGATTCTGCCTATCTCATGGCGTCGGCGCGCTCGCATGCACTTGCTTTAGGTGAGAATGCCCGGGAACTGATCTCCACCGATAATGCTTCGGTCATCGGTTTTGTCGAGAGCTATATGCCGATGGTAATACAACATGAAGAGGAAGCAAAAGCGTTACTCGGCTTTGCGCCCGTGGTCCTGACAAATATTGCTTTCGCGCCCACGGGTGCCACACTATCAACTGCGGACGCGGCTATCCTCTCCGCCGATATTTCCTCACGATCACTTCAACTTGCGCTTTCGGAGATAGATCAGCTCGCGCCTGGTGCGACTGCTTCACTGGCAACCAGCGCTACAAAAGACAACACGGCGGCTACATATCGGCTCGAGAATATTGCTAACAGGTATGGAATATCGCTCCCGGCCGGCATCACTTCCGCCGGCGACCTTGCCGCCGCTGGTAGCCTGCTGACGACATTAAATATCGCATCAGCGCGACAGGCTTACGAATCTACGATGGTTTCGCTGAACGCCGCCCTGGTCAGCGCCGAGGGAAGCGATATTACATTAACACCGAACGCTGACATACGCACAGCGGTTGAACAATCTCTCCCGAATGACGTGAAGCATCTGGAGCTCGCGCGGCGGTTACAAGTCGGCCGGGGGACCGGTGCACTCACCGCTTCAGACCAGGCCGCCCTGCAGAGCACGCTTTCGGGCAGCACGCTTGAGATCGAACTGGCGAGGACGGACGAAGCAAACGATCCCAACGTCGCCGATGTCGCATTTTCTAAAATGCTGATCCGGATGCACACCGTTGTGAACAAGCAGCTTGTGTCGCTGGCGGCAAGAAACCACGTCACATTGACCGCCGGCGTGACGACGCCTGCGGACATCGCAACCGCCAACTTAGTGAACGCAGCCATCGGAACGGCGTCATTCAGCACGGTATACCTGACGGCCCTGGCTACGAGCCATGCCTCTGCTCTGGCAGCGCAGGCGGCAACGCTGGCAACCACCACCAACGCAGGCGTCATACGTTTTACCGAGGGCTACATTCCCGCTGTCATCATGCATCTGGAAGAGGCGGAATCCCTTCTCACAGGAATGCCGACTGCGAAAGCAATGATGTCATAGGCGAGTGTCTTGCAGTAGAGCATACTTTCTGGTGGAACCGGTATCGTTATGATGAAGAGTATTGTTGTTATCTGCCTTTTTACCCTGTGCGGGTGTGCCGCGACAGTTGACCGGATGGCGGGGGCAGCGGGCGATTCTGCTGCGCGTGCGGCAGTGCCCGCCGCGGCCCAGAGTTTGGACGAGCTCACCAAGCCGGAGAATCAAAAACGATTAACGGAGTTGGCACAATCACCTGCTGTGGAGCAACTCAGTGTTGACCTGGGCCATGGTGTAGGCCGTGGCTTTCTCGACGAGGTAATCGCGTACCTGGTTCAAATTTCCCCTGCTGTCAAACGCACGATCGAGCAGTCCTCCGTCGATGCTTTACCCGAAGGAACTCGCTCTACTATTCGCCTGGTTTCGCAGTGCGTCGCGGAGGGCGCGACGCAAGGCGTGATGAATTCGCTGGTGAATCAAAACCCTGTGGTCGTCCGTCATTTTATCGCAGACGAGCTTATCACCCCGGTAACGCTTGCTTTGGACCGGCAGGTAAATCAGTCAATCGATGCCGCGCTCAATGATAATAACCAGACGAAGCTGGAGGATCTGACCCGCCGCATGATGCAGCAGATTGTTCCACCGGTTAGACAATTGCTGAGTGATTCCGCCGTCGACGCGATCAAACTCAGTGCGCGCCCCGATGTGCAACCCGCTGTATCGAGCAATGCGCGCGTCATGTCCGAAGGTGCAACGGCCGGACCCCGCGACGCGCTGATTCAACTGGGCGTTCTAAATGAAAATGGCCACATCACCACAGCCGTTCGTGTGGCGATAGGGGCAGCTTGCGCAGTGGGGTTAATGCTGCTTGTTACTCTCGTTATCGCCGTCGTTGCTTTATGGCGACTGGCATTCGGAGCTCGCACCGCACGGCGAGATTGAACCCGATTACGATCTCTATATCAGTTTAAGTCACGGGGATCCGTCGAGCACTCTCCACTGCCGCCGCCAGACCGTCTGTGATTGGTCTACCGTGACCGGTGAGCACCGTTGCTGCGGATAGCTCCACCAACCGGTCCAGGCTATGGCGGTTTTGCTCGACATTCGCGGTCGCGGCCCGACACACCATGCGTGGACCCGGTTTTTGTGTGTAGGGATCGGTCTCGACGATCGCGTCGCCGGCAATGAGTGTATTGCGGTCCGGCAAGTACAGCGAGCAATGACCGTATGTATGCCCGGGTGTGAACACTATTTTAGGATGGCCTGGAACATTCAGTTCGTCATTGTCCTGGTAGGTTGTGACAGCGCTGAGTGGCGGGGTCGAGAGCATGCCCCATGCCATAAATGAAGTAAGCACTTTCATTGTAGAAGGACGCCACGCATATCGGAGTGTGCTGGTTTCATGGTCATAGTTCAAAGGGTGCGTCGCCAGCTTTGAATCCAGCTCGTGAACGAAGACTGGCAGATCCCATTCGTGACGCAATCGCTCGGCGATACCGACATGATCGAAATGGGCGTGCGTCAGAACTACGGCTTTTACATGCGACTGCGACCGTCCAAGCTGCGTTAATGCAGCCAGCAGCGACGGCCAACTTCTGGTCATCCCGCAATCTACTATCGTCAGGTCTGCACCATCTTCCAAGAGGTACCAATTCACATAGCCGTCTTCGATTCGATGGACGCCGGGCGCAACGTTGGGGTGTAGCATAGTAGCAACAGCCTACGTCGCCTCTACAACTGAGTGCAGCGGCCAAATTCCCTTAGGAGTCATTTTACAGTTACGGCGCTCGGGTTGCTGGCGACTTGCCCGTCGTTTTCTTTCTTCATTTATTCACTTTGTGGAGCTCGTTTATGTTTTACCGCGTTAAAGCACCCGCCTACAACTGCAAGCCCGACCGTCCCGACCCTTTATTGGCCAAACGCCTACAGGAAGTACTCGGTGGCCAGTGGGGCGAGATCAGTGTCATGATGATGTACATGTTCCAGGGATGGAATTGTCGTGGCCCGGCGAAATACCGTGACATGATGCTCGATATCGCCACGGAGGAAATCGGCCATGTGGAGATGCTTACCATGATGATCGCGCAACTCCTCGAAGAGGCCAGCCCGCAGATGGTAGAGTCGACTGCCAAGAGCAACGGTTTAATTGAAACAGCGCTGGGTGGCGGAAGTGTCAAGGATAAGCTGATGGCTGCCGCCATGAACCCGCAGCATATGATCGTTGCCGGAAACGGGGCGATGTGCGCGGACAGCGTTGGCTTTCCGTGGAACGGCAAGTACATCGTGGCAAGCGGGAATCTCCTTGCGGACTTCCGCATGAACGTGACCGCGGAAAGCCAGGGCAGGTTGCAGGTTTGCAGGATTTTCGGCACGACCGATGACGCAGGCGTTCATGACATGATGAAATTTATGATTGCCCGGGACACCATGCATCAGAATCTGTGGGTGGCTGCAATTGACGAACTGCAGGCGGACGGGCTGGAGATGTCGCCGTGCCCGAGTAGCTTTCCGCGCGACATGGAGGACAGTCGCGTGAACTACACTTTCATGAATCACAGCGAAGGAAGCGAAAGCAAATCTGGCAGCTGGGCCAGTGGTCCAGCACCCGACGGGAGAGGCACCTTCAAATACATGGACAAAGTGCCTCCGATGGGCGTAGAGCCGGTGCTTGGGCCCGTTGATCCACAGTTGTTTGGAACTCCTGGTTCGTCTGCTGCCGTGGTCAAAGCCAAACAAGAAGTGCAACACAGCTAAACGGGATTGATGTTTTGGAAAACGATTAGTTCCCAGCGGCCACGCGCTTGATCGCACGCTCGGTGTGTACCACCCGAGCGTGCGATCTCTTAGGTGGATGGGTGAAGAAGCGTGGAAAAGGCTACGTAACCAGCGATGCGTCAAGAAGGCTTTTTGGGTTGCGCTCGTCCGTCGTCGACGTATGAGCAGCAGACGGGAGCGGAGTACGAATCGCCGGAACCACGCGAGAGCGAATCGCTATATAGCTCGGAGGCTCGCGTTCAAAAAGGGCGATGTATGTCTCAATACCGCTTATCAACATATTTGAATGACCACCTTGCCGGCGCAGTGATGGCACTTGCAATGTTGGAAGATGTTGCCAGCCGATACCGTGATTATGAGTCTTTGGCGCGAAGCCTCACGGTGGAAGTAGCTGCCGACCGTGAGCAACTCGAGCGGATTATGGAAAAAGCTCGGGTGAGGACTGGCATCGGTGCGCAGGTTCTCGGCCTGGACGATGCAAAGGGTAGTACGCGTAAAAATGAGAGTGGATGATTCGGCGACGGGCCCGCTGCGATTGCTGCAGTCGCTGGAGGTTCTGTCGTTAGGAATCGAGGGTAAACGTCTATTATGGATAGGCCTCGCCACGGCAGCCGAAGAGTTTTCGGCGCTGAGCGGCCCCGACTACATGCACCTTCAGCAGCGAGCGGAAGATCAACGCTCGCGCGTCGATGCATTGCGCTTGCGGATTATGAAGCAGGCGTTTCAACCTTAGCGTCGGCCGCAGCAGATAATCCGGCAGCATCGAGCAGATGGCCGGCATTATCGCCATGCTGTCTTCATGCTGTCGGGGCAGACGTAAACCTGACCAAAGGACATTCGAAGGCACCGCCAGATGCGCTGCAATACGGTTCGGCAAACTCCCGCAGTCGGTGCCAAAAAAAAGAAAAAACCGCGTCGTTCGCCGCAAGGGCGGGCAACGCGGTTTTTTCGCTATCTTCATGTGCCCAGGACAGGATTTGAACCTGCATGCCTTGCGGCGCTACCACCTCAAGGTAGTGCGTCTGCCAGTTTCGCCACCTGGGCTTGAGGAGCAGAGATTATACTGCGGGAAACGATGCTGTCGAGCGCCACTGGAACATCGCTGATGATGTCCGGAAAAAACCGGAGCATCGCCACCACTTGAATCGGGCTAAAACCAAAACAGTTAGCGGGAGATCGTCGAGGCAATTGCGGGGAGTGTGGCAACCTTTTTTTGTTCGCGATGAGCCGAAGATGGGAGTTGAACCCACAACCCCCGCTTTACGAAAGCGGTGCTCTGCCATTGAGCTACTTCGGCCGTTGCGGGCCGTCGTAAACGACTCCACATGCGGCGAAGATATCCGCGCCCGCGCGATTGCAAGGGTTGAACAAGCGACGGACTTTTTCAGCCTGAGGCGATCACCGCTGCGGGTACCGACACCCACTCCGCGTTCCGGGACGCATCGCCATGCCTGGCCTACCTGATAAAATGGGGCCAGATCAGATGGCGATGCACTGCCGGACGGGCGTGCCGCGGTTTTTACAAGGTCGGTGGTCAGTTGCATCACGCCGACGATGTTGCTTTAAAGCGAACATCGCATCGTCGCGGTGCGACTGACTTTCATCGACCGGGGTGGTCGTCTACGTCGCCACCGCTTTAAGTACAAGCTGCCCGTGCAGGCGGGCGGCAAGCATTTTTATAAGACTGCGAAGCGCCGTTCGCCAGTCAGTGCTGCGTGTTCGAAGATCGAACTTACCGAAGGAATCGTTCACACTTGCACTGACTTCAAAGGCCCTTCCGCTGCGATGCAGCTTCAGATTTAATACAAACTTTCCGATCCTTTCACCCATCTTGGCGGCCCTGCGCAGCGACGCCATGAGTTGTTTGCGGTGAGAGGGCTTAAGAAGAACATTACCGGAGTTCAGCTGAATCATTGGGCAGACTCCTGAAGAAATGGGGTTGTTCCAGGCAGCAACCGCAACGGCTGTGCCGGCCCATATAATCCGGATGGACCATAAGGGGGTGGAACCGAATTGGTGATGAAAACGGGGGAAGAAGTTTGATCAATCGGCATCCGCATAGGCACCGCTGACAAACCTGAGCCTTACTATGCTATCATACAAGCATAATGCGAGGCAAATTTATTTGGAACTTTTGATGATTCGGAATGCAACCATACAAGATGTGCCGCGAATGCAGGCAGTGATCAGCAGTCACGCCGAATTGGGGAAGATGCTTTTCAAGAGCCTCGCCCAGCTTTATGAACACGTGCGCGACTTCGCGGTCTATGAGGTCGACGGGGAGATCCTTGGCTGCGTAGGCGTCGCGATTATCTGGGCGGACCTGGCGGAAGTGCGTTCGCTGGCGGTTGACGAGCGAGCGCGGGGCCGGGGCATCGGAACCCAACTGGTGAAGTGGTGTGTGGATGAAGCCCGTCGGTTACGCATTCGCAAACTGATGTCGCTGACCTACGAACAGCATTTTTTTGAACGTCTCGGATTCGAGGTGGTCGAAAAAGAAACGCTTCCGCTCAAAGTATGGAGCGACTGCGTCAAGTGCCCCAAAAACGACCACTGCGATGAGATCGCCATGGTGCATGTTCTGGAAGACATTCCAGTGATCGAACATATCGCTGCCCCTCCCACACCGCGGAGTCAGCATTCCGGTGCTGGTGGAATAGGCCGAGTATCAGACGGGAGATCCCCCGAACGCAGTATCTTTAGAAATGATACTGATCGATATTATCCTTGGTAAAGACCACCGGCGGCCCTGCTATCAGGGTGCAGTTTTTTCCAAAGGTGAAGTTCCCCTGGCCGGGAACGCTGAAGCTTTGTCCGGGCTCTGCCTTGATCGTTCCCTTGACCAGCCCGGCGGCAACAAATGCCGCAAGATGCCCCTCGTCCGCCGGATTCCATAAAGCCACCGCGGGGATCACACCTGATTTAATGTATCCCCGCATCTGGTCGGGAGTGCCCAGGCCGGTGACCACGACCCCGCCGTTGGTTGCACCGGTTCCGCCGGGATATACACCCGCAGTTTGCACCGCCTTGGCGGCTTGTTCCACGCCAACGGTTGTTGGTGACAGGATCGCCTTCAGATCAGGATGCTTGATAAGCAGTCCCTCGGCCTCTTTTCGGCTCTTTTCCGGTTTGTCGTCGCCGTAGACCACCTCAACAAGTTCCATCTTGGCGTATTTCGGATCCTTCAGCGCTTCTTTCATTCCCGCGATCCAGTAGTTCTGATCCGGCGCATCGGTGGTTGCCGACAGAATCGCAAATTTACCCTGATAGGCGATCAACGATCCGAGCAGTTCGATCTGCGAAGGACCAAGTTTGTCGAAATCCGTTGGAAAGATAGCCGCATCCCGGTGCGACTCATTTCCGGTGATGTCAGAGTTCACCATGATGACTTTGATACCTTTGGCCCGGGCATCATCGCAAGCCTGATCCAGCGCATCGGGACTGTTCGGTGAGATGCAGATCGCGCTCACTTTCTGCTGCACCTGATCCTTGATGAACGGGATTTGCGCCGTGGCATCCGGGTTTGCCGGGGCCGTGGTGAAATAGTCCGCAGACAAATCCTTGCAGCCCTGCTCGAAGCCAGTGCCCAGGCTGTTGAAATACGGATTCCCGGTATTCTTGGGAATGTAAATGATCCGCAGGCTTCCCGCGCCGCGGCAGGAGCGTTGGACGAATCTGTCGTGTCGCGTTTATGACACGCGGCGGTCATCAGTAAGGCCGATACAACACCGCTGACAATTAGTTTTTTGAGCATGGGATATTTCCTCCAAAGATTATCTTCGCAATTTCGAGATGCCATTGGACAGCAGGACCGCGGCGATCAGCAACGCGCCGTTTGCGGTTGTCTGATATTCGCTTTTGATATTCGCGACACCCATGGCGGTTTGCAGCAGTCCGATTAACAGCAGTGCCATAATTGTGCCGAGCATCGTTCCACGTCCACCATAGATGCTTGCTCCACCAAGCACCACGGCGGTAATGACATCCAACTCCTGCCCCGATGCGTTGTCATACCGGGCGATGCCAAGTCGCGACAGCATCATCAGGCTTGCCAGCGACGACAGCACGCCGCTTAACATGAAGAAACCGATGGTTACCCGTGCCACGGGAACACCGGAATAAAGAGCTGCATCGGTGTTGGTCCCCATCGCAAAAACCCAGCGGCCAAACACCGTGCGGTGAAGCACAAGGCCCAGCACCACCGCCGAACAAATCAGGATAATCATCGGCATTGGTATCTGCAGGCTGCCGCGCCCTACCGCCACCTGATCCAGTCCTTTAAACCAGTCCGGCACCGGCTCGGAATGATCGCCTACCAGAACCTGAGCGAGCCCACGATAAATTGCCATTGTTCCCAACGTCACAACCAGCGACGGGAGGCCCAACCGGGCAACGACCACTCCATTTACCGCGCCGAGGATCGCACCGAGGAAGGGTGTCATCGCCAGCAGCAAGGCGAACGGCACATGATGATGCACCGACAAGGTGGTCACGATCGCGCCCACCAAAGCGAGAATTGACGCGCACGATAAATCGATGTGACCGCCGATGATGACGAACGTCATCCCTGCCGCCATCATCCCAACTTCCATAAAAAGTGAACTGCGGTCCAGAAGATATCCAACATCGCGAAACCGCGGTTCAAGTGCCGTGCTGGCGCAAAGCACGCCTAACAGCAGGGCGCTGACCATGAGTTCGGGAATCGCCAGCACAGCGATCCAGGGCCGCGCTCGCGAGGTTTTCACCGGCGTGGGCTTGGCTGAAGGCTGCTGATCTTTGACCTGTGTCATGATGCGATTGGGAAATCAGATCGACCTTTACGCCCGCTGATTCTTTGATTGAACAAGATGATCGAAAATGACCGCAAGTAAGATGACCGTTCCGTACGCGGTCGTCTGCCAGGCATCGGCCACGCCCAGCACTGTCAGGGCAGTGTATATTGTTCCAAGGAGCAGCGCTCCCAGCACCACGCCCGGAACAGTGCCCGACCCGCCAAAAATGCTTACTCCCCCCACGACCACCGCGGAAATGACGATCAGTTCAAACCCCGACCCGATTGCCGCGGGATTGATCGTACCAAATCGTGACGCATACAGAACCCCCGCCAGTCCGCTGCACAAACCGGCGATCGCATAAACCGCAAAGGTTACACTGCGGACGCGGATGCCGCGCAGGCGGGCCGCTTCGGGGTTTCCGCCCACAGAATAAATATTGCGGCCCTGCGCGTAAAACGGAGGAACAGAAAACCGACTCCCGCCGCCACCAGGGCGATGATCACCAGCCACGGAAAGGGTGTCTGGCTTCCGAACGGGCCTTCATTGGACCAGCGATCGATCGACGCCGGCAATTGGTAGGCATTGATCTGGTTACCCCGGCTCACGATGTGCGTTAACCCGCGAAACAATCCGAGCGTGCCCAGGGTCGCCACGATAGGCGGCACGCGCAAAAACGAAATGAGGAGCCCGTTGAACGATCCGAGCAAACCCCCAATCATCATTCCCGCCAAAACACCAAGTGATACGCTGTCGGTCCAGTGATCCCTGAACAGGATTCCAACGATCATGCCCGACAACCCCATGATCGAACCGACCGACACATCCACCCCGCGCGTCACAATCACCATCATCTCACCCACGGCAATGATCACCAGCAGAGGGATCCATAGCATGGTGCTTTTCAAATTCTCAGCCGATAGAAACTGGTGATTGAAACAGGTGGTAGTCAGGACAATCATCATCAGCGACACGATGATCGGCACTTCGCGCGTGGAGAGCAGCTTATTGATCCACGTGCGCGGCTTAGATTTCATTGCAGCACGGGCATCCTGTTCCGGCAATGCGTCAGGCTTGTTTTCCATCTGCCCTGTCGCTGCGGCGATGACCTTCTCGGGCGTCGCGTGCTCGCGCGAGAATTCGCGCATGAGCTTTCCTTCGCGCATGACCAGGATGCGGTCGCTCATCGTCAGCACCTCGGGCAGCTCCGATGAAATCATCAGCACTGCCATTCCCTCAGCAGCCAGGTTGCTGATCAACTTATGCACCTCCGCCTTAGCCCCGATATCGATCCCGCGCGTCGGTTCATCGAGGATCATGATCTTCGGCTGGGTTAACAGCCATTTGGACAACACGACTTTCTGCTGATTTCCGCCGGATAATTCGCGGATCGGCTGCTCGATACTTCGCAGTTTGATCTGAAGTCGCTGGGCATAATCCGTTGTCTGCGCTCTTGCCGCATCGTCCCGCAGCCAGCCAAGCTTCGACAAACGCGCTGCCACGGAAAGCGTGGCATTTCGCCAGATGCTCTGCGGCATCAATACGCCGTGGTGCTGGCGATCTTCAGGCACCAGCGCGATGCCCCGGCTCATTGCATCGCGCGGGCCGACCATTTTTTGTGATTTACCATCGATCAAAATATCGCCGGAATCGGCCGAGGTGATCCCAAAAATCGTCCGGGCGACTTCCGTACGCCCCGCGCCAACCAGCCCGGCCAACCCGACGATTTCGCCTTGCCGGATATCAAAGCTGATATCCGAAAATTCTCCGGCCCGGCTTAACTGCTTCACCTCCAGCGCAATTTCGCCGGCTTGATGCTTTACCTGGCGCGCATACAGGCTTGCCATCGAACGCCCGACCATCAGCTTCAGCACTTCATCGATACTAGTTTCTCGCCTGAGCAGATGGGCGACAATATCCCCGTCGCGCAGCACGGTGATACGATCGCAAATCTCAAAGATTTCTTCCATGCGATGCCCGATGAACGCCAACGCCGCGCCCTGGTCGCGCAATTGCCGCATCACGCGGAACAGGTCCTTCACCTCGCTGGGGGTGAGGGCGGCGGTTGTTTCATCCATCAACAGGATTTTAGCGTTTTGCGAAAGGGCGGCGGCCATCTCCACCATCTGCTGGTCCGCAATCGAGAGCCCGCTCATCTTCGCCCGCGCGTTAATCTTCACACCCAGTGAAAGCAGGATGCCGTCTGCCTGCTCGTACATCTCTCCCCAGCGGATTCCCGCAACGCCGCGCGGTTGCCGCCCCATGAAGACATTCTCCGCGACCGTTAGTTCTGAAAATGTAAGTGGTTCCTGGTGGATCAGCGCAACACCGTGCGCGATTGCCGCGCGGGGATTGGGCAACAGGACATTCTGCCCTCCGATGGCAATCGTGCCGAGCGCGGGGTATGCACCCCACCAATAATCTTGGCCAAAGTGGACTTACCCGCGCCGTTTTCCCCCACCAGGGCGTGTATCTCTCCCGCGTAGAGATCCAGATCAGCGTTCTTCAGTACATCAATGCCATTGAATGATTTGAAGATTCCCTTCGCCTCAAGCAACAGCCGATTTTGACTTGAATCGCTCAACATAAAAATGGGAAAACCCTCCGCCAGGAGGTCGGCGCGGGCCCATCGTAGGGCTTTTGGTATCGAATTCCAGCAAATGAATTCATGGCCTTGACCGGAAAACAGGGCCGAAAAAGTTAATCGCCGCAGGTGGAATTTTTCTCACCCGGCGATTGTGCGCCGCCGCGCATTCCACAACAGCAGCAAATAAAACGGCCCGCCGAGCAGGCCGGTCAGCACACCGACCGGTAGTGTCGTCTGAGCGATGCTGCGTGACATCGCATCTGCGATTGCCAGAAGCGATGCTCCCATAGCGGTGGCCAGGGGCAAAAGTCGCCGCTGGTCGTTACCCACCAGCAAACGGGCGACGTGGGGACAGACCAGCCCGATAAATCCGATAGGCCCGCTGATCGCAACGACCGCTGCCGTCATCAGGGAGGCGACGACCAGCGCCGTCCAGCGCAGGCGGTGAATTTGCACACCCAGCGCGGCCGCCTCGGCTTCAGAGAGCACCGCAGTGTTAAGTTGACCGCTCAAATACATCAGTGTCACCCAGCAGACTCCCACCGCCAGCCCGGCGGCGCTTTCCTGAAACCGGGTAAGGTTGGTCTGGATGCCTCCGACCAGAAATGACATCGGGCCTCCACTGCCACCGGTGATGTCATGCACGATCGCGTTGAGCAGGAGAAAAATCGAGCCGTTGATTGAATTGACGATCACACCTACCAGAAGCAGCGTGATAGGTTGCAGCCTGCCCCGCTGCATGGAAAGCAGGAACACAACTGCGATGGCAATCAGCGCGCCGGCAAAGGCAAACGCCTGCTGGCCTAACGCCCCCGCCGCGCCGGCGAGCAACGCCACCGAAGAAAAGCGCCATATAAATGACGACAGCATCGCCCCACTACTGACGCCCAGCAGATACGGGTCAGCCAGCGGATTTCGCAAAATGGCCTGATACACAACCCCGGCCGATGCCAGGGCCGCGCCGATTAACGACGCCAGCAGCACCATTTCGCGCCGATACTGCATCAATTCAACTGACCTGGGCCAATGAAAACCGCTGCTGGTCGATCCGACGCACAAACATGCGCAAGCCACAATGGTCCATCCACCGACGCAGATCAAAAGCGTCGACACCATTTGAAAAATGCCCCAGCGCGATGTTTTCATGATGTGCGGTCCGATGCCGGGCCAACCCGATGCGCGACGATTGACGAATGATCGATCACTGAAGGATTCAAGGGTGAAGACACCGATTGAATTTCTCAGCCAGATCGGCCACGTGCCAGCCCGGCAGCAAAGCATAACCTTCATAGATGGGATAGACCCGCCCACCTGCGACGGCGGGAAATTGTGGAAGCTGCTTCCACACCGCCGCCGCCTCTTCGCGCTCCTGCGGCAACGCATCGGGCAGCAGTTGCAGAATCACCTCGGGATTCAGCGACAGCAGCTTTTCCCGATCGATCGCTGGCCAATGCCCCATCTCAGCGCCAAGCACATTCACACCGCCCGCCAGCGTCAATAGATTATTCAGATAGGTACCCACGCCAGCCACGTTCTGTGCGGTCGAGCTTATCACGATCATCGCCCTGACCGGCGGCCGGCCCAGGTTCAGTTTTGCGACCGCGTCAAGCCTTGCCCGCAAGGATTGATGCGCTGTCTGCGCGAGCGATGATTCCTTCATGGCATCGCCAAGTTGATCGATAGTGGTGAAAATATCGTCCAGCGTTTCTATTTTCACATTCACGGGAGTAATACCGAGTTCAACGGCATTGGCCTTAAAGCCGGCTGGCTGGCGATCGGGCGTGTCTGAGTAATCAGCACTGTCGGATGAAGCGATCGCAGGAGTTCCCAGTCGATCGTTTCATAGTTTCCGGCCCGCGGCAGTTGGCGGACATCCGGTCGCTTGTCATCGTACGAACTGACTGCGACAAGCCGATCCCGCGCACCCATGCCGACAATTAAATCCGTCGCCGCCGGAACCAGGGAGGCGACGGTCGGCGCAGCGGAATTGTTATCAGCGACGTTCGCGGGCTTGCTGCATGAAGCGACCAGTCCCAGCATTACCGTGACTAGGCAGCACATGAGCTGCCCTCGGCGGGCTGTAATCTTTATCGTCGGGGCGGGATCGTTCATGGGGAGATTCGCGTTTTATCATTCAGCGGCAAAACAGATTTCGACTTTCGTTGACCCCACGCGCGCGGATGGTAGATTTGTCCACGGACCATGTCAAACCGCCAAAAATACTCCCTCGGAGCAACTAATGAGTGATGAATCACCTGGGTTCATGGCCCGCATCGGATCGTGGTTTAAGCGGGACAAAGCGCCCGGCAGTGAGATTGTTCCCGGCCAAGGCTCTCTGCTGCGCCCGCTGAACAAACGCGACCAGGCGGTTGCAAACCTGCAGGAAGGATTCAATACCCTTACTGACCTGATGAGCACCATTAAGGATAACCTGAACGACCAGGGTCGCCGCCAGGACGAATTGCTTCAATATCTTTCCCATTTGCCCAAGGCGATCGAAGGGATCCCGGAAACCAACCGGCTGCAGGTCGAATCGCTGAAAGCCATCAGTGCCAGACTGGAACAGCAGACCACTCAGCAGAATTTGATCGGTGAAATCCTTGGCAAGCTGGCCGACAACGACAATGAGCAACGCAAGGTGGTGGAAGATGTCAGGTCGCGGGTGGAAGACGTGGCCGAGCAGAATAAAAACATTTCTGAAAATCTATCCAGCGTCGGGTCAGCCATGCAGACGGTGAGCAAAAACTCCAGCGCCAGCGCGCAGGTCCTGGAACAGGTTCGCGACAACATCGAAAAACGCGACGGTCAGCTCGAACGGATGATGCACAAGCAGGCACAACGCTTTACCTGGCTGTTAACCGTGGCGATCGTGCTTTCCATCGCGGCCCTGGCAGCGGTTATCACGCTGCTCGTCCAGGGGATGAATAAGAATCAAACGCCCGCGCCGGTTGTCTCGCCGGCGACGACGACTTCGGTCAGCATGAGCGCTGTCGATTTGTCGACGATCTCTGCATGAAATAATAGTAACCCCCGGAGTTCCTTTGAAAACAAAACCATTCGGCATAACCGCCGGCGGCGAGCCTGTCGATCAATTCACGCTCTCTAATCATCAGGGGGCGGTTGTCGACCTGATCAACTACGGGGCTACGATCACGCGCGTCATTGTGCCCGACAAAAATGGAAATCTTCAGGACATCGTGCTTGGGTTCGACGACCTCGCGGGCTATGAAAAAGACAGTCCGTATTTCGGCTGCACTGTAGGTCGGGTGGCAAACCGCATCGCAAAAGGTGCGTACACGGTTGATGGGAAAAATTACCAGACCGCCATTAACAACGGCTCAAACTCACTGCACGGCGGGCTGCGGGGGTACGACAAGCGAATCTGGACTGTTGAAGAAATCGCGTCTTCTGATGGAACGTCCCTCAAATTTTCACTGACAGATCCGGACGGGGCCGAAGGATTTCCCGGCACCG
The DNA here is from genome assembly GCA_963792535.1 of uncultured Phycisphaerales bacterium. Taxonomy (GTDB): domain Bacteria; phylum Planctomycetota; class Phycisphaerae; order Tepidisphaerales; family Tepidisphaeraceae; genus CBDAQA01. The sequence goes on along the minus strand of CAWBWQ010000001.1, from coordinate 126,653 downwards.
TGGAGGTTAGTGTCATTTTTACGCTGACCAACACCAGCACCATTCGTATCGATTACACCGCCACCACCGACCAGACCACCCCGATCAATCTCACCAATCACTCGTACTGGAACCTGAAAGACGGAGGAAAATCGGGCATTGGTTCGCACATTTTGAAGCTCTACGCCAATGCGTACACACCGGTGGATGAGACGCAAATTCCCACCGGCGAGGTCGCCCCGGTGGCAGGCACTCCCATCGATTTCACCACCGCCAAACCCATCGGCCAGGACATGCAGTCGATGACCGGCAACCCCGCGGGATACGACCATAACCTGGTGCTGAACAGCCAGGATGGAACGCTCGCAAAAGCAGCTGAAATCTACGAGCCCCAAACTGGTCGCTGGATGGAAGTATGGACGACCGAACCCGGCATGCAGTTCTATAGCGGTAATTTTTTATCCGGCGCTTTCAAGGGCAAAGACGGGGTTGCTTACGCCAGACAATCAGGCTTTGCGTTTGAAGCTCAGAAATTCCCGGATGCGGTCAACCAGCATCATTTTCCAACCTGCCTGTTAAAACCAGGCGAAATATACAGGCAGGTCACCGAATACCGACTGGGCGCCTCAGCAGAATCGCCAGTGCGGTAATAACCTGGCAACGCGTGGGACCTATTACCGATCAACTCGGGGGTTGCGGTCTACTATCCGAAGTCAGCGATCAGTGATTTATATTGCTCGATCAGCGAGATTTCAGGTCGCGCCATGCGGATCGTGCTCGGCGCGGCGCTGGTGGATTTGCTCTCGGTAAAGGCCGCGGCACGACGGACGCGGTGCTTTGGACCCGCTACACCCACGGTGTATTCGGCGGTAAACACATAGTAATGAAAGCGATCGTCTGTGCGATACAGCAGGTCGACTACGCGTACGGCCGATGCGCCGGGCAGAGGAATCTGGGCAGCCACGCGCGGGGTGAGCCGAAGTGGATCGCGGGGGCTGTAGTGCATTTGATGCTCTGCCGCCAACTGCTGGTAGATCGCCTGCTCGCGGCGATGCCATTGCCGGTAGAACACCGCCGCCCCGGCGGTAAGCAGCAGAAGTCCGCAGAGCAAATCAATCGGTGGCATTCAATCGATTCCGTTATTTGTCGGGATTCACCTTCGGCGAATGATCGGGATGGAACGGGAGCACCGGAGTAATCGGCTGCGCAGGCGAAGGGGCTTCCCCCGACGCGGCGGGCAGTGGCGCCGACAAAGGCGCGGAACCCGCAGCGGCAGGCTCGCTCGCGGCCACCGGCAGACGAACGGCGACCTGGATTCCATACTCCGGCTGCATCACGCTAAGCGACTTGGTCATCCAGCTTGAGATCGTGTCATACGCGGGGTCGCTGGTAGATTTGAATCGAGCACGCCAGTTGGCCACCTTGGGATGCGGTGGTTTACCGTCGGCACGGGGCAACCCATACTGCAACACCAAGGAACGCTCGGGGGTGTCGCGATCCAGAGCGAGGTAGCGGACACCGTCGACGGCGAGGGAGTAGCCGAAGAGGGTATAAAAATTGGTATAAGCCGCGCTGGTGGAATCACCAGAATACAGGGCAAAATCGCCGGCCTTGGTCCCACCATGACAGGCGGTGCTGGCGCATCCGTTGGCGATCAGCGGTTGAACCTTTGTTCGATATTCGGCAATAGCCGCAGGGTCTGTAAGTATGTGAACGTCCTTGGACATTTTAGCGTCGCCGTGCGCGAGGATTTCCGCCGCCTGGGCCTGAGGCGTCAATTTCGCGAACTCGGCGGGATCATGGTCGCCGGTGGCGAGATAGCGGCGTACAACGCCGTTTTCAAGGCGGACTCTAATTTTCGGATCGTCCTGCTGCATCTCTTTCTGGCGGATGATGTTGATTTCATCCATGGTGAGCAGTCGCCGGACTTTGGGAATTTCAGGTGCGGCGGCCGTCGTCTGGGTAGTAGGTGCCGTACCACTCGGGGCCGTGGTAACCACTGCGGGCGCGTGGGCTTTTGGAACCCCCGCCTGATCCATGTCTAACTGCTGCTCGGCTGCGTCCAGCGCGCGGGCGGCATCTTTGTTCATCGGATCGATCTTGCGCGCTTCGCGAAGCACTGCTACGGCAATGTCGGCACGCTGATTGGCATTGGCCCACTGCGCGAGGTCGATCCGGCCCTGCACGTCATTGGGGGCCAGCTTGGCGTAACGCGCCTTGTATTGCGTATCAATCGTGTCGGCGTAGGTGATGGTCGCGTTGCGCTTATCCAGGCGAATCTGCCCGCCGGCGCCTTGAATATAAACATACTTGTCGTCTTCGGTGACGTCGCCTTTGAATGTCTGCCCGTGGCGATCGGTGACAACCCCCGGCTTGGCCAGCAACGCAGAGGCAAGCAATCCGACGCAAAGCCCGCTAACCATCCAGCGACGCAACATAGTAGCTCCTCGCACTTGTATGCGGATGGTAAGTAGAGCGGCGCGGGCTGGCAAGTTTAGAAAACGCGACCGGGTTCCTCACCGGGCAATTGATCGGACGCTGCGTGTTTTGGAGTCAGTTTTCCATATAAAACGCTGGTTCCCAGTAAAAGCAAACCCAGGCCGATCGACGACAGGATGCGATACCCGGTGCTGATCTCGCGCGAATCGACGATCAACACCTTCAGTATCACGACTGCAAATAGCGCGAGCCCAACGTAGCGCAGCGACGCTGTATTCGATACAAACCCGCTCACCACCGAGGCGATGGCAAATACCGACCAGAAGATCGACAGCGCTACCTGCTCGGCGTGCTGAGGATTCGTAAACCATCCTGTGGAACCAATCTTGTTGTTGATAAATGCCTGATCAATGTCGATGGACCCCAATACAAAAAAGGTTGCAACCGCTAGTCCAAGCATCCAGGCGCGCGCTGACGGATGGATCGATCGAGATGAGGCGGGACCGGCCATCAACCAGTGAACCAGGATCAAGCACCCCACCACCACCGTGCCGACAAGGGTACGCGGACCGGTAAGAACCGGGCTTGCCAGTGGTGATTGGCTGATCCGGAAGAACAGAAGATCTATCACTACAAATTTAAGCGTGATGGCTGCGGAAAGCTTCCAAACCCGGTCCAGCAGCGACGCCTGCGATGCCGGCTCGCGTTTAGAAAACCAATGCATCACCAGCAGATAGCCACCGCTGCTAAGCGTCCACCAGGATGTCCACAGCAACTGCTTCCATTGCCAGGCACCGATTCCCATCGCAGCCGGTGGAATTAAACGGTCGGCGACCCGATCGATCTCAAAACTTCCGGCCCAAACCAGCACCAGCAACGGAAGCACGTTCGAGCCCAGCGCGGCGACTCAAAGCCAGTGTTGGATTGTCCGCCCGAAGCAGCGCGTGAAAACTCCATAGCGAGACTGCAAGAAGTGACGCCACACCGATGCCCGGGGTCAGGAAAGGCATCTGGTCGCCGGGATCCCAGGTGTGTGAAAATCGAGCGAGCAGCGTATCGGCAAGAGCCCATTTTGCGGTCGTCAAGACGAGAATGACCGACGCCTGGAGGGATAGGTTCCCATCTTCATTGAGCAGGCTCGCGCTGAAAAGAATCCAGGCGAGCAATACCAATGACAGCGTGGCGCTAAGTGGCGGCAGTGCTTCCAGGGAGGCGGTTATCCAAAGCCCGCTCGCTGCAATGCTCAGCGCAAGCGCCGCTAACAGGAGTTGCCCGCTGATGGCACGACTACGTTTCTCTTTCATCAGCTGCGCAACTAGCTGCCCCGCGATCGCCAGGCTCCATCCCATGACCAGGTAAGCGGGAAAGACAACAAAATTCAGCGTGAAACCGACGCGAAGGCGATCGAACCCCGCAATTTGCGGCAGGGTCCAGAGCGCAAATTCACCGACAGCCAGTGCCCAGACTCCTGCTGCGGCGTACCGGCCCGCAGGTATATCAAGAATATATCCCGCGACGACCAATACGATCGCAAGAATTCCCCACGACGCGGAGATCCAAATCCCCGACAGCGCGATCGGAACCGCAACAACAACCAATGCAAGCGACTGCAGCAGGTACCCGATCGCCAACGTGCGAAGCGCCGTTGATTCCCTGGCAGTCCCAAAGCATGCAGTAGCGCCGATAGCGGCGACACCGGCCATCCCTAATACGCAAGTCAAACGCAGGGCTGTTGTGTTTGCATTGAGAAGGAACAGCAGTTCGGCGGTCAACCAGGCTGTTACCAGGATGCTGAAGACCACCCCCGCCGACGCGCCGTTAAGACGCGATCGCCGCGCGGAGAAAACAAGCTCGGCCTGGAACAGAGCGGCAAAAATGATCACGAAGATCGCGATCGTCTGATGAGGCGACACACCGTGAAGGCCCAGAACCCAGGCAGCAATAGTGGCAAAACTCAGCCCGCGCAGCGTCCACCATTTGGGGTTTGCCCCCCACGCCGCCAGCGATAATGCAACGAGTTGCAGCAGAAGAAGATAACCGAGGAATGCGACGATCTGAGTGTTTGCGTTGCTCAATACTGCCGGCGCCAGATTACCGCCGATCAGCGACAACACCGCGATGGAGACAAACCCGCCGCGTCGCGCGACAAGTGTTCCAATCACCGATGAAACGCCCATGAGAATAAATGCCGTTTCATTACTGAACGCGTGCAAATACCCATACCCTGCGTAGCTCACGACAAACAGCACGGCGACGCCCGCGCCGAACAGCCCCACCGCCGCCAGCTTGTCGACTTTGCGATAGATCCATTCGCCGGTACCGATCAAGGCAAACCCGCCCAGCGCGAGCATCATCACGCGAACAGAAGGCGTAACAAATCCGAACCATCCCTGCTCGTACCCGAACTTGATTCCAAACGATGCCCCCAGCGCCAGGATCACGGCCCCAATCCAACCGGCCCATTTTAAGCCGATCGTTTGCTCCAGGGCGGCCCGGTCGTTCGTTGGTTTTCGATCCGGCGACGGATAAGAAACAGTCACCGCCGCCACGGGCAGGGGTGATTTTCGATCAGCATCAGGGACATCAGGGAGTATCTCGTCAAAATCCAGGACGGGTTGGGGAGCATCATCAACTGTGACCTTCGCCGGCGGGCTGGATGGCATGCTGCCTGCGCGCTGACATCGGCGGAATCGGAGGCGGCGCGTGATGCGGTTGATCGGCAATCGGCCTGGAAGGCTCAACAGTCTTTAAGTGCGCGGGAATCTGACGGGAACGAATCCCCAGCAACGCCTCCATGTGGAGAAGGCGCGATTCAACCTCATTCAGCCGTCGCAGCAGATCCTCGTCTTGCATGGCAGGTTCAATTCGAGCTGGTTTTTTCCGCATCCTGGTCGGCGGTCCAACCGGGAAGAATCTGCAGGCGCTCCAGCAGCAGGGCCACGCGCTCAGCCCGCCGGCATGGATCGGGCTCAGCCAGCAACTGCTGTTTCACCTGCACGTCATCAATCAGGTTAAAGCTTATCAGATCCGCGATGTCGCTGGTGGAAAGGTGACTGTTTAGCATTTCCAGAAATTTCTGGCAAAGTGGAACACTGCTGAAGCGCCCGTTGCTGAAGATCGAAACCAGCTGGCGGCGCTGGTTACACAGATCGATCTCCATAGAGGCGGGTTCGGCCAGGGTCTGCAGTTGAGCGGTTCGATACGGGCGGAGGGTCACTTCGCGAACAACTGTTGCGCGGGCCACCCCCTGCAGAAGCAGATTGTATCTGCCGTCATCCAGTTGTTCATGAGCCAGGATGCTGCCGATACAGACGACCGGTTCGATGGCGGCCGCGCCGTCGTAATTCTTTTCCCAGCCGGGACGCAGCAACGCCATGGCGATTTTTTTCCCGCCCGACAATGCATCGGCGGTCATCACCTTGTACCGTTCTTCAAATATATGCAGCGGAAGGATTGCCCGGGGAAACAAAACGACGTTGGGCAACGGAAACAGCGGAATCGCCGGAGAAGATGCTGGCAAATCGTCGTTCCGGTGGTCGGACATGGGCCATTGTAGCCGGTGGAATAACAGTTGTCCGTCGCCAGTGGTCCGTTGTACATGCGGTTGGCATACAACGGACCACTGACCACCGACAGATTAATTGCAGCCCCGAGGCGCTTACAGACCGGCGCGGAGTTCGCGTTCGGCTGCGAACCAGTTGTCGCTTTCGGAACCGCCTTTGCCCGAGGCGTGGATTTCAAACGCCCGCCGGGCGATCAGATCGAACGTGATTTCGATCGGCTTCTTCGCCGCCACCTTCGGGATAGCGCTGTTTCGCACCGGGGTGCTGACAGCTGCCTTGGCGGCGGGCTTCTTGGACTTGATTTCTGTGATCTTCTTGGCCATTGGAAATACTCCTTTTTGTTTGCAGCGCGGCTGGGTTTCCGATCCTTCGGAAACCGCTAGTTCCATAACAGATTTTACATCGGATCGAAAGGGGTTATGGGACCAGAAAATTTCAGGAACCACTCTCGATTTCGTGAATGGATCGAGCGGCATAGCGCCGGCTATTTCAGGTGCTCCTTCGCCCACGCCAGCACTTCAATGTCGTGGCCTTCCGGTTTCACTTTTTCAAAGACGTGCACGATTTTTCCGTCTTTCCCGATGACCACCGTGGTCCGTGCGACACCCATGTAGGTTTTGCCGTACATACTTTTTTCGACCCAGACACCGTATTTCTCGGCAACAGAGTGGTCCTCATCTGCCAGGAGCGGGAAGTTCAATTCGAACTTTTTTGAAAACTTTTCGACATCCTTCACGGGATCCGGGCTTATCCCCAGAACGGCGACATTGGCTTTGCCAAATTCAGCAATCGCGTCGCGAAAGCCGCAGGCTTCCTTGGTGCAGCCGGGCGTGTCTGCCTTGGGATAAAAAAACAGCACAACCGGTTGTTTATCGGTGTAGTCCGAAAGGGCTATAGAGGATCCAGTGGATGACTTCAGCTTGAACGTCGGCGCCGATTTGCCGACAGCCGGAACGGTGGTTTCTGCCATGATTCTTCCTTAATTTATGCGTTGCACTAGCAATACCGATGTTATTTGCCCGCCAGTCGGCTGCGTAGCAAAGCGTTTGCAATGGCGGGATCTACTTCCTTCCCATGGGCCTTCATAAACGCCCCCATCGCCTGACCGGTCTGTTTTTCCGTAAAATTATGAGCAGCAAGGAACTGCTCGACCAGCGACTCAGTGTCCCCGGTAGAGGCTTTTTTGGGCAGGTATTCTTCCACCACCCCAAGCTCATACTTCAGCTTGGCAACTTCATCGGGCTTGTCGAGTTTCTGGTATTCGTCGACGCTTTTCCGTAGCTTTTTCGCATACGATTCCACTGCCTGCTCGGCAGTCGGTTTGCTGGGCTGCAGGTCGATTACTTTGACGTCGCTGATGAGCATCCGAATGACGCCCAGGCGATCCTTCTGACCAGATTTCATGGCCAGCTTCATGTCATTTTGCAATTGTGTTAATAGATCCATCTTTACTCCGCTAAGTTTTTGGCTATGGTACTGTAGTCAACGAGGGTATCCAGGTCCGAGACTTTTTCGGACTCCGATCCATCCCGCATCGGAATCCTTCGATCAAATCCCCATGGGTTTGATGTGGATGCTGTCCAGTTCGCTGGGCGCGGCGGGATATTTCCAATCATAGCCGCACGTGAGTTACGCGAGGCTTTTGCCCGCGTCACGGCGACAAAGGTACACAGATGAATGACCGCCGGCGGTTTCGCGACCGCTCCAATCGACCTGCCACCGGTCGGGCCAACGGGCAAAATCCCGCTGGAAACCGCCAAGGCCAGTCTCGTAATCACAACCACCGCAACAATGGTGGGTCCAATGGCCAGCGACGCGAAGAAGTCGTTGCCGCCCCGCTCATTGACGGCATCGCCGAGGGACTTTTGTCCATCGCCGACGACCGATCTGATGGCACGCTGCGCGATCCGGCCCATCCGCTTCGTCCCGCGCGGGGCAATATCATCGTGCCGCGCAGCGTGATCCGCGAGCTCAATCTTCGCCCGGGGCTTCTGCTCAAGGGGATCCCCAGCGGCAAATCGCTGGGCAAGATCGACGCGATCGAAGGTCATACCGTAGATGAATATACCAGCACTATTCCGCTGTACGACGCGACCGCAATGGATCCCGAGCCGGTGCTCAAACTCGAGCACGACCCGGCGGAATTGACCACCCGGGTCATCGATATTTTAACACCCATTGGTTTTGGTCAGCGCGGGCTGATCGTGGCTCCGCCGCGCACGGGTAAAACGATTCTGCTGCAGAACATGGCCAAGGGAATTGCCCACAATTACCCCAATGTCGAACTGGTCCTGCTTCTGGTTGATGAACGGCCCGAAGAAGTCACCGACATGCGCCGAAACATTCCCGGAACGGTCTACGCATCCAGCAACGACAATACCATCGACAAGCACCTGGATCTGGCTCAGCTGGTGATCGAGCGCTGCAAGCGCAAGGTGGAGTTCGGACAGAACATCGTGGTGCTGATGGATTCTCTGACGCGCGTTGGCCGCGCGTTTAACGCCGGCGGACCAAGCGGAGGCCGCACGATGAGCGGCGGGCTGGACAACCGCGCATTGGAAATTCCCAAGAAGCTGTTCGGCGCTGCGCGGAAAATCGAAAACGGCGGCAGCCTCACCATCCTTGCCACCTGCCTGATCGACACCGGATCACGCATGGATCAAGTCATCTTTGAGGAATTCAAAGGCACCGGCAATATGGAATTGACCCTGGACCGCAACCTGGCAAACCAGCGCATGTATCCCGCGATCGACATTGCTTCATCCGGCACGCGCAAAGAAGAAAAGCTGCTGACCCCCAAGGAACTCGCCAGCACGCGCGGTATCCGCCGGCACCTGATGAATATGCCGCCCGCCGGAGCGATGAAATCGCTTATCGAAGCACTCGGTAAACACAAGAGCAACCAGAGCCTGTTCGACACGATGCGGTTTTGAAAAACATGCGTTGACGTTTACGCGAAGTTGAACAGCTGGCAGGTGTTTAGGGGCTTTGTGACCTAACACCTCACGGTTTTGTCGTCGCAAGACCAGCCGCGCGCTGTTTGAAATCATTCAGAGTTGCAGCATTACCAAATACATCCGGATCGGCATTCCCGCCTAGCTTTTTGAACAGGTCGTTTGCCTCGGTCCAATGGCCGCACAGACAGGCGTAATAGGCGAATTTGCTGCGGATCTGGTCGTCGGTCGGGTAGGCATTCAGGTACGCCGTGTATACGGTGCAAAAATCCGACCAGACAATTTCATTGCGATAATACAATTTGGGGTCGGGCTGGTATTTTGACAGCGCGATGTGAGCATCCAGCAGGACAAATGCGACATCGCCGTGCCAGTTTTGGCTGTCGAAGCACTGGTGCCCGAACTCCAGCATCGCTTCTGGACTGCCGTGCCATTTGGGTTCGAGATAATACAGCTTGGATGTGCACGCGTCGTAGTTGTCGGGGTTTGCATCCATCGCGCGCTGAAACCATTTTTCCATTTCATCGCGATCTTTATCTTCACCCAGTGCCACCGTCAGCATTTTCGTTGGCGGTCCGGCATTGGTCGGATCAAGTTCCCACGCGCGGGTCAGCGCCTCCTCAGCGGTGGCAAGTCTGGCCGCAAAATCTCTCCACCCCTGCGGGGTTACCGTGTTCGCCCAACCACCGCCGCGGGCTTCCCACGCGTAATTGATATAAAAATTCCCCTTAATGAGCAGCACATCCGAATCTTTCGGATCGGTCGCTTCCAAGCCTGGATAAACCGCGTAAAAAATCTGATTTTGCGCCGCTCCGGGCTTGTGCGCCGGTGTTGATGACATTTTCAACCGTCTCAACCCGGGCGGCGTTTGGAATGCCCGGCATGGTCATTACGAGTTGGCAGCTTTGAATCATGTCGTTCAGTAAAGCGTCGCAGCGGGCGGTGTTCTTTGGGTTGTTCTCCTTATAGAGCCCCGTCATGCTTCCACGCAGAATACGACCGTCGATAATTGTCTTTGTGTACGGGCTCACCTTGCCGTCGGCACAACTGATTAATGCCTTGTGAAAATACGCAAACACCTGATCGGCGGGCAGTCCGGAGTCGTCCAGGCACAGCCCGGCCACGACGAGAAAACCCGGGTCGTCGCAACCAGCGGTCATTGCGGTGGCAATTGCATCTTTCTCTTCCGCCAGAGTCTTTGCCAACTCCGCCGCGCTTAGACGGTGGGCGCGGGCAGCGGAAATTGAAAGCGCCTTGCGCACCGAATCATCCCACGCGGGATTGGTGTGGCCGTCTTTCTCATACCATTCCATCGCCATCTTTGCCGCCCAGGCACCGATAGTGTCAAACCGATCGTTTGCCCGCTGATGCGCCTTCACCCGGGGTTCAATGCGGCGCAGCAGGCGACGCAGCCGCAGTTTGATCTCAGCAGTCAGGTCTTCCCGCCTGGAAGCAGTCTGGAGAAGAGGCAAATCTTCGTCGGGTCGATCTTCGAGCGAGACGGCTGCGTTGTCGCGCTCAAGCGGATCGTCCGCCCCCAGTTGATTGACAAGCGCGTCGATGGCCGCTGAGTCTTCCACCGATACAGGGTGATCCACCCCCCGCACCGGCGCGACCATCGCCAGCAGTAATGCACTGATCCACCTCAACAACGAGTTCAACCGACGATGCTGACGATGCATACAACCCCTGGCAAGAGTGGACCACTGCAAAACCGCTGACAGACGGTACATACGCGCTCAATTTCGCTCAAGCGAAAAGATCGCCTGGAAGTCTTTGCGTTTTGGCCGAATTTCGCAAGAATGCCGCTGGTGGCGAGGGAACGAGCGGCATGTGGTATTTCGCGTACGGATCTAATCTCAACTCCCGGGCTGTTGCCGAATGGTGCCGGCATTACGGATACCGCGCCCGGCAATGCGGCCGGGAAAACCCGCCGTGCTTGATAACTATCGCCTTTCATTCCCCATCTTCAGCGAATACTGGGCCGGGGGAATCGGTGACATCGTCTACGATCCTGGCAAATATGTCATGGGCGCGTTGTTCGATCTCAGCGAAAATGAACTGCATGTGCTAGACGCGAAGGTCAATCGAAAACTGGACAGCAACAACAAAGAGATCGGCACCTACAAGCGGATTGAAGTGAAGGTTTCCAACCTCGGCAAATCCGATTCGGTCTCGGCCATCACTTACCAGGGAATCAGCGTCGAACGGTATCACATCCCCCCCACGCAGCATTACATGGATCTGGTCATACAGGGCGCTTACAGCTTTGGTCTATCGATGATGTGGATTGCATATCTCCAGAGCTTCCCCCTTCAACAGGGCCGCAAACCGCGCCCCCCCGGCACCGGCGATGCCGCCACCAAATTATAAAACCGCAGGTCGCCGATTGAGGCGAACCGATTCGAAAATCGTAAGCCCTCCCACCACCATTCTTGCCAGCAGCATCACCATTGCCGCGCCTACCGCCCCGTAAGGCGGGATCATGAGAAGTGAACCACCAAGCACGCAGGCCAATCCAGTTCCTGTAAAAATCACCCCGCGCCGGGCGCAGTAAAATTGACCAGGGCCGCCGGCAACGGGGTAAATACCAGGTTAAATAAAGTCCCAAGGATCAGAATTCGGAAGGCCGGTATGCACCCGGAATAAGACGCGCCGAAAAAATGCCGGATGCCCCAGTCGCTCAATGAGATGGCAAGGACTCCCGCAAAAATCCCCGCCGGAACAGCATACCGCAGATAGCGAAGGTGAAGCTGATTGAATGTTCCATCGGCATAAGCCGGCGCGATTCGAGGGGCGAGCACGGTCTGAACAATGCCATCGAGAAAATCAGGTATCGAGGCCAGAAAAACCGCTCCCGCGTAAATGCCTACCTCGAACTTGCCGCGAAAATGTTCCAGAACAAATACATCCAGCCGGTCGCTTGCCGCCGCCATCGTCAGGCCTGCGACGATCCAGCCGGAGTATCGAAGTATCCCCGCGACCGGTCCATCGCGCGGCGGAGCGATTCGACGCACATCTGTCGGCAACAACCAGAACGCGACTGCAAACGCCACGTACGGCGCAATCACATACACAGCGATCCCCGCCGGCGCTGTCAGCCGATGCAACATAACCAGTGCCACCACGACCACCACGCGGCCGAGTTGCCACACCGCATCGACAATCAGAAAACGATCGAATTGCTCACTGACCTGAAAAAATCCCAGAGCCGACCGCAGCAGAAAATCACCCAGAACCCCCGCCATCGTCAACACCGCCAACCCGCGAAGTAAAGGCGAAGCAAAAATAAGCCCGGGCTGCCAGCCCTGGTAGCAATACCGCCATCACGAGCACCGCCGCGGCGATACAGACGCGCAGCCAGAAAGCCGATCGAATCAGATCCAGCGCTGCTGACCGGTTCGAGCGCAACAGCAGTGGTGCCTCACGCATGACAGCCATGTCCAGCGGGTCTCCGATGCACCCGCTGACAACGCGTATCGCGCTCTGGCAAAGGAAATACAGGCCGAATCCTCCCGGGCCCAGCGTAACTGCCAACAACCGGGTCGCCAGAAACCAACACCCCAGAAGAAAAATTCGCCCCCCGTATATCAGCAGAACCGGTGAACCACCGCGCAGCCCAGCCGCGGAGCGACCTGGCGCGGTGGCAGACGGAGTGAGCTCATCGATGGTCATATCAGGTTTTCAGGGCGATCGATCGGTAACCGGATTGTCGGCGAGATACGTAAAACGTTCAACGTCCTCACCCGATCTGCGCCAACCCGAAAGCATCCCCGATTTGCGCCTTCAAAGCATCTCGCAGTTGCGGATGTGATTTCAACTGCGGGTCCTCGTGGAGAATGTTCAGCGCGTCATTCTTTGCCTGTTGCAGCAGTTCCATTTCGTTACTGAGATCAGTTAATTTAAATTCGGGCAAACCATGCTGTCGCGTGCCGAAAAACTCGCCCGGACCTCGAAGTTGCAGGTCCATCTCGGCAATCTCAAACCCGTCGAGGGTTTCCACCATGGTGTTCAACCGGGCCTCCGCAGCTTCGCTAGTAGCATCGGACAGCAGCAGGCAATGAGAAACTTCGCTGCCGCGACCCACGCGCCCCCGCAATTGATGCAGCTGCGAAAGCCCAAACCGCTCGGCATCACCGATCAGCATCACAGTTGCATTGGGCACGTCGATCCCAACTTCAATCACCGTCGTGGCGATCAGCACATCGGTTTCCCCTCCGCGAAACGCGAGCATCACCGCCTGTTTTTCCTCGGTGCTCATCTGCCCGTGCAATACCGCCAGTCGAAGCCCCAAAAGCGGGCCCTGCGATAGAACTTCAAACTCGCGCAAAACGGATTTCGATTCGTCCGTGCCGTCATCGTCGATCTTCGGCAAAACGACATACGCCTGACGACCGGCTTTAATTTCTCCGCGGATAAACTCATAAGCCCAGGCGGCCTGGTTCGATCGCAAGCGCCGGGTCTGTATCGGCTGACGACCGGGCGGTAATTCATCGATCGAACTCACTTCAAAATCGGCAAAATACGACAATGCCAACGTTCGAGGAATCGGGGTGGCGGTCATCACCAGATAATGCGGCGCAAGACCCTTGCCTTTCAAAACAGCTCTCTGCTGCACACCCAGCTTGTGCTGTTCGTCAACGACCACCAGCCCGAGATTGCCAAACTCGATATCTTTTTGAATAAGCGCCTGCGTGCCAACTGCAATGTGAACTTCTCCGCTGGCAAGCCCCTGTATAATCTTTCCCGCGATTGCCGGCGGGTCCGGCCCGTGAAAAGCTGCACCTTCACGCCTGAGTCTTTGAGTAGATTTGTCAGCGTCACATAGTGCTGCTCTGCCAGCACCTCAGTCGGGGCAAGCATCGCCGACTGCAGCCGGTTGGCCACCCCCACCAGCATGGCATATACCGCGACAACCGTCTTGCCGCTTCCCACGTCACCCTGCAACAGGCGATTCATCGGTCGACCGCTTTGCAGGTCGCGCACAATCTGCCAGATGCAGTTCTGTTGTGCGTTCGTCAGGGAAAATGGAAATCGCTTGCGAATGCGACCGTCCAGTGTCTTATCAATCCGCATGATCGGTGCCGTAAGCCGGCCTTCGCGCAAACGCTTGCCGATGCCCAGTCCCAGCTGCATCAGCATGAGTTCGTCGTATACCAACCGCCGCCTGGCCCTCTGTGCATCGGCCAGTGTGCGCGGCCGGTGAATCGCCGCATATGCATCGCGACGACCCACCAGATTGCGGAGCGAAAGCAACTTCGGATCAAACCATTCCCGCACATGATCCAGCGCCGCATCGAGATTTGAACCGATAGTTTCGGCAATGAACTGGCTGTTGAGCTTCCCCGAAGCAGGATAGATCGCACGAAAGCCCGAGCCTGCGACGGGCTCCTCATCTCCCTGAATTTTCCACCATTTCGCCTGCGCCATCTGCGGAAGATTGCGAAATATTTTCACCACCCCCTGCACCAGCAGAAAATCACCCGGGTGAATTTGCCGGCGCAGAAACGCGCCGTTGAACCATGTCAGCGCGAGCTTTCCCGTGCCATCGTCCAGCGTGGCCTCAAAGCGGGCCACGCGCCCGGTGACGTAATCCACCGCCACCACTTCCCCGCGCGTGGTTTGCAAATCCCCGGTAGCCAACTGGTTGATGAGCCGTTCCTCCGCTTCATATTGGTAGTCGCGCGGAAAGTATTCGAGAAGATCCCCCAGCGTGGAGACACCCAACCGCCGAAACTCTTTGGAACGGGCAGGCCCGACCCCGTTGAGGGTTTCGATGGCGCGTTGAAGATACTGCTCATCCACGCGTGTCGTTATATCGGAAAAACCTGCGGAATGATGATCTGACACTGTCGCTTGCAAAAGCCGCGCGCCACTCCTACTGCCATCCCTCAAGGCCGATCAATTTGACGAATCGGCACTGGCAGATATTTTTCGATTCCAGTCGCTCGCCACGCCGGCGCACTTCGATCAGCATCTGCTCTTCCTGTGGCCCCACTGGAAGGATAGCAGTCCCCCCGTCATGAAGCTGTTCCATCAGCAGCCGCTCGGGGATCTTTGGAGCGCCTGCAGTGATCAGGATGCGATCAAACAAACCCGCGCCGGGCCAGCCCAGCGTGCCGTCACCGTGGCGGTAATGAACGTTGCGGATATTCATCCCCATCAATTTTTCCCAGGCGATATCCAGCAACGGTTTGACCCGTTCGATTGTGAATACCTCAGCGGCCAGCTTGGAAAGAATCGCCGTCTGGTATCCACTTCCCGTGCCGATTTCGAGCACTTTGTGCGTGTCTCCCACGTTCAGCCGCTGGGTCATCAGCGCCACCATGTAAGGCTGGCTGATAGTCTGTTCGTAGCCAATCGGAGCAGCCCGGTCCGCAAAAGCCTCATCTTTTGAACCGGACGGAAAAAAAAGATCGCGTTGCACAGATCGCATGGCATTCAGCACGCGCTCGTCGCGGATCCCGCGCTCAATCACCTGCTGCTGAATCATCGTTTCCTGCCGCGTTGCTTCTTTCAAGTCGTTCATGCGTTGCCCATTATAGCCACCGTTCATCTGATTTCGTCCGCACCCTGCTTTCAGTTTTTACCAACCGAACCGATCATTTCGCTGGACGTTAATACCGGTCGTTCGGTTTTTACGTTCGGCTTGTCAGTTCGGTTCTGCGCATTCGCTTTTCGCGACCGGCCGAACAGGACTTGATACAAACCCGTTCTGTCGCATACTCCACGCGCCGTATTGCAACACGAATGAACCGAAATTCAAGAAATGTCCCTCAAAACCACACAGTTACAAAAACTCGATAAGCAGCACATCTGGCATCCCTTTACGCACCACCAGTTGTGGAACGCGGAAGATCCGATGGTGATTGCAGCCGCCGATGGAATGTATCTGATTGACAGCGACGGTAACCGATATCTCGACGGTGTGAGCAGCCTCTGGTGCAACGTCCACGGCCATCGCGTACCGGAAATCGATGAGGCTGTCCGCGCTCAATTGGAAAAGGTCGCCCATACCACCCTCCTCGGCCTCAGCAGTGAACCTTCCATTCTGCTGGCGGATCGGCTGATGAAAATCGTGCCGCGCAATCTTCAGAAAGTTTTCTTCAGTGACAGCGGCGCGACGTCTACGGAGATTGCGTTCAAACTGGCTGCGCAATACTGGCACAACATCGGACGCGGTGAGAAATGCGAATTCGTAGGGTTTGCCGAAGCATACCACGGCGACACCTTCGGCGCGATGTCGGTCGGTCGAACCGAGACGTTTCATAAGCCTTATTTTCCCCTGCTCTTTAAAACCCATTTCGCGCCAACACCGTTCGTATACCGCAGCAAAACACCTGATCGACCGGACCAGGTTCGCGATGATTGTCTGGCTGCCCTTGAGGCGATTTTAACCCACCACGGGCGACGCATAGCAGCTGTCTGTATCGAACCGATCGTGCAGGGGGCGGGCGGGATGATTATTCAACCGCCCGGGTTTCTCAGCGGTGTCAGGGCGCTGTGCAGCCGGCATGATGTTCTGCTGATTGCCGACGAGGTCGCCGTCGGGTTTGGTCGCACTGGGAAAATGTTCGCGTGCGAACATGAAGCCGTCGAGCCGGATTTACTGTGCGTCGCCAAGGGGATCACCGGCGGTTATCTGCCGCTGGCTGCGACGTTCGCGACACAGCAAATCTACGATGCATTCCTCGGCGATCCCTGGGAATCCAAAACTTTCTACCACGGTCACACCTATACCGGTAACGCCCTGGCATGCGCGGCGGCGCTGGCGTCGCTGGATCTGTTCGAAAAGAATGATCTCGTCGCGAATGTTGCTGAAAAAGCAGCTGCGCTGAACGATTTGCTCGCGCCCTTGAAGAAACTCGCAATCGTCGGCGAGATTCGCCAACGGGGATTCATGGTCGGTATCGAACTGGTCTCCGACAAGGCATCCAGGAAGCCTTTCGATCCCCGCTTGCGTATAGGCGCGGAGGTTTGCAAACGCCTGCGGGCCCGCGGCGTAATCCTGCGCCCGCTGGGCGACGTCATTGTCCTGATGCCACCGCTGGCGATGCCTGAGACAGATCTCGCTACAATCGTTCGCGCGCTAACGCTCGAACTGAATGCCCTGACATGAACGGTGCATGAATCTCATTCCACACGACCTTAATCCATGATTCAAAGCGTCAAAATCCCCGGGTTGTTTATTACCGCCACTGATACCGGCGTCGGCAAAACGATTATCGCAGCGGCGATCGCAAATTGGTTTTTTCGCCGTGGTCGGCGCGTTGGGGTTTGCAAGATTGCCGCAACAGGCTGCATAGTTCGCGACGGCGAACTCGTTTCCGAGGATGCGGAAGTACTGTCCGCCGCATCAGGCGCGAGGTTCCCATTAAATGTAATCTGTCCGATCCGGTACACCGAGCCTCTTGCGCCGGCGGTGGCAGCGGATCGCGCCGGGCAAGCCATGGATTGGTCGCTTTTACAAGCATCGCTCGACACGCTGGCATCGCGCAGCGACGTGTTGATCGTAGAAGGCGTCGGTGGAACGATGGTGCCGATGGACGATCGCCACATGGTGCTGGATGTGGCGCGATGGGCAGGATTGCCCTGCGTGGTGGTCGCCCGTGCGGGGTTGGGAACGATCAACCACACCTTGCTGACGGTAAACGCGCGTGCGCTCCACCGGCGCAGCGGTGGCCGGGGTGGTAATAAACCGTTTTTCGGAAGCGTCGAACGACGTTGCCGAGCAGACCAATCCCGCCGCCATCGAAAAATGGGGCGCGGTGCCGGTCATCTGCCGTGTGCCTGAAGCTGCCATATTGCAAACATTACCCGCTATCGAATCGGTAAATTGGAACTCTTATCTCTCCACGTCCCGCGGATAAAACTGCCAAAATCGTCTACAAGAGGCTGCGCCCGGCCATTCAGAACGATGCAATGAAGTGCGACAGAGGCGGTCAACAAAACTTGCCT
This sequence comes from uncultured Phycisphaerales bacterium, assembly GCA_963792535.1. Lineage (GTDB taxonomy): Bacteria > Planctomycetota > Phycisphaerae > Tepidisphaerales > Tepidisphaeraceae > CBDAQA01. The sequence continues at coordinate 108,760 of CAWBWQ010000001.1, read as the reverse complement.
TTCAGCGTGATGCAGTTAAGCTTTCCGACCGGTAAAAGCAAAAAACGTACCCCGGGGTGTAGCTCAGCTTGGTAGAGCGCTTGGTTCGGGACCAAGAGGCCGCAAGTTCAAATCTTGTCACCCCGATTTTTGCTGGACGCCGTGAGTAAACAATCAGGGACGGGCACAAACGCTTTTTAGATTATAGTTGATCACGATTAAGATCCTCAGAGGTTCCGCGATCCTTCTAAGGAATTTCGGCACCTTTAACGACCAACCGACAGGATTTGAATTCAATTCGATCGCCCGTTCGACGTGCCTAGCCGTGAAAATCCCTTGCCATCTGGTTTCGGTCACGCGGTTTTGGCACTCCCCTTTAATATCGGCTCGCAAGATTGACGGGATCGGTAAGTGCCAGTCTGCGCACCAGTTTTTCTTTTTTTGCGGTGAGGGCTACGCATTGGCAGGCAGTTCATCGTGGGCAGTCTTTGATCGAAGCAATAAGACGAAAAGCATTACGTGGGTGCATAACAGGAGAGGTACATAAACGGTCGGAATATAGAAAGTCGCGCCGAGGGCGGACGGATGAAAGTCCGGGCCGAAGACTCCCTGATAAAATGCGTACAGCAGATCCACCGCGCCCCAAACATTGAAGACCCAAAGAATCAGAATGCCACCCGGGCGGCGTAATAATAAAAGCGCCGACCAAGCAAGAACAACGGCCAACAAGTCACCGTATGCGGCCGGATTCGAAAAGACCTTCGGCAATGTCTGGCCGGCAACACCAGGCAAGAGGAAGGACGCGCCCATAAACCGGAAGAGATGTAAAGAAAGGATCGCCCGAGCAGCTGGTTCCAAACCGACCTGTCTAACCCACGGCCAAACATATCTCATACAGACGTATCCCCACGCCACAGAGCCGAGAGCGACGCTCACCCCAAAAAGAATAAATTCGTTCAATGTAACTCCACAAGAAATAGGACATCAAGGCACCGCCAGGATCAGTTCACACTCTAGGATCACAAGTTTCCTTCGGGGCCTGCGAAGCTTCGAACAGCGATGGCCCGTATTGCAATCACATGAAGCACCACCGCCAACGGTACGAAAAAACCGGCGATAAACATGTATGGAAAGGTGCCAAACATCATGTTGGGAACTTCGACGTGGATTAAATTAAGTAGACCGGGGGCCGTCAGCACGGCGCGGCTCACGACATTCGCCAGTGCGAGAAGGCCCACCAGGTTCCAGACGAGCGCGAGCCGCAGACCCGATTGCCCGCGCGTGGAAAGCCAAGCGATCAGAGGCGCGGAAGCGCCGATGTAGATATCAATGTTCGCGCCGGCGAATGTCAGCATTTTGGGAACGAGCCCGTCGATCCAGAGCTGATGCAGGAACAGTTCGACACCGACGCGAAAGCACTGCGTGCTGAGAATAATCCAGACCGGGAAAACCAAGGCAGCTCGCGTGCCGGCGGAGTATCGCACGACGAACACGATGAAAACGATGAGGAATGCGATTACCGGTACGAGGACGAAGACGATTCCCGGAGGTCGCATCGTGGTGTTTTTGAGTACACCAAAATATCCCAGCAGCCCGGCATAGATGAACCACATGACTAAGCCGGTCGCCACGCCGAACGCGACGCGGGGACTTAGATAGCGATGGACAAGTGCCACCACGACTGTTGCCATCAGGGCTAGAAAACCAATAAAAAGTGCAGCGGTCATTCCCACATCCCAGGTAGTTATTTAGCCTGCATCAACATGCCCAATGCCCGATCGGCCTTCATGTGCTTCTCCAGTCGATCCCCGAAACTCAACCGAACATCACCTTGTTCCTGGTGATGTAGTCCGCCATTTCGAGTGGCTCTTGCCCCGTGAGTGTTGCCACCCAATCGTTCGTTCCGGAAAAAAGTCCGTCCCGACAATCCTGAGCGACAGCCGCAATGTGTTGAACAAAGTGAGGCGTGAATCCTCTGTCCTTCAGCACGACCCTGAAAGCCTCGATTTCCATCGGAACGTAGGTAATTTTCCTTCCGAGGACACGCGAAAGGATTTCGGCAACTTCGTACTGGGTTAGCTCCTTAGGGCCGTAGAGGGGATACGTTTTTCCCGCGTGAGGGGCCGGGTTGTTTAGAATCGCGGCGATAACCCGCCCTTGATCTTCACCTGTGATGGGAGCGTAGCGTACATCACCAAAAGGCAGCGGGAGAATGTTCCGCTCGCTGATATCCTTCCGTTGGTACATGAGCCATTCGGCAAAAAAAGTGGGTCGCAGGTGCGTGACCGCAATTCCCGAACGATCCAATAGGCGCTCGGCAATCCAGTGCCCCTGCGAGGCGTGGCTTTTCGCATCCCTTCGCGCCGTAATCTGCGACATATTCACGATCCCGCGAACGCCGTGTTCAAGAGCTGCCTGCGCGAAAAAAGCGGTGGCCTCCAGAATGCCCGGCACCTGAATGGGATAAACGAAGTAGGCCCCCGTGATTCCGTCCAGCGCAGCATTGACCGCCTCGAAATCGGACAAATCGCCCGAGACAATTTCAACGCCTTGGGCGCTCAACTGCTCGGATCGCGCATCCTTTTGATGAACAAAGGCTCTCACCGGTACCTTGAGTTCCAGAAGCTTCTTGAGCGCGGCTCCACCGGTCGCCCCTGTTGCGCCCGTAATCAGGATCTTTTTATCAGTCATTTGATTGCTTCCGTTCGTTTCCAACCTGGACCGGCCCAGCGGCAGGGCCACCGAGGATGCCGGTCTGCCACATACCCTAGACCACCAGCAAGTGAGGAGTACGACAGATATCCAGCGTTTTAGGACATTCGGTAGCCGTGGGTTACGCTGACGCACAATTACATGCAAAAAGTCGGCTTCATCATCTATCCTGCTTTCTCCCCGATGAATTTTGCTGCCACCAGCGTTTTCGAAACCGCCAATTGGAAGATGGGGTCGGCGGCGTATGAAGTCACGCTGCTTTCGGAGCACGGCGGCCCGGTAGCCACGTCGCTTGGAGATAAGATTGAGACCTCGTCCTTCCGACGCCGCACGTTTGACACGATCCTCGTCGCCGGCGGCATTGCGGCACCGGCAGCGACACCGGGGTTGTTAAATTATCTTCGGTCGGCCGTTCATCGAACCCGGCGCATCGCTTCGATCTGCACCGGTGCGCTCATGCTCGCCGAAGCGGGATTGCTCGACGGCAAGCGGGCGACCACCCACTGGTACCATGCAAGCAAGATGCAACGTGACTATCCCAAAATCGTCGTCGAGGAGGATCGAATCTTCACGAAAGACGGGCCAATATGGACCTCGGCCGGTATGAGCGCCGGGGTAGACCTGGCGCTGGCTTTGGTGGAGGATGACCTTGGCGGCGGACTTCGCTCGTTTGATCGCCAAGATACTGGTCGTCTATCACCGTCGAGCGGGCGGACAGTCGCAGCACTCGACATTGCTTGATCTGGACGCAACATCCGATCGTGTGCAATCCGCCCTCACTTACGCGAAACAGAATTTGAGTAAGCGTCTGTCGGTTGAGGAACTGGCAACCGCGGCCTTTGTGAGTCCGCGGCAATTCAGCCGACTGTTTGCGGAAGAAACCGGGCAGTCACCCGCAAAGGCGATCGAGCGGCTGCGTGTGGAATCCGCGAAACTGATGATGGAGTCCGGCCGTTTTTCCGCCGAGGAAATTGCCCGCAAAAACGGCTTTGGAAACCGCGAGCGAATGCGGCGTTCGTTCATGCGGGCATTCGGACAGCCACCACAGGTCATTCAACGCGCGGTCAGCGCGTCAGTCCGATGAACTTTTGCAACGGCGGGTTGAAAACTAGCCCGCCCAACAACTTCATTTCTGAGCAGAAAATGCAGAAAAAGTTCGACTGGTGTCCCGTCACCCCGATTTTTGCTAGCGCAAAAATAGAGTAGTGGAGAAGTAGAACAGAAGATCAGGAGGCAGGAAAGACACCAAAGTCCCGATGTCCCACTGCGGTCTCCTGCTCACCTGTTCTCCTGCTCGTCTACTTTTTGCCGATTACGATCGCTTTCATGTTCGAGAATCTTCAGGTCTACCAAAGGGCTGTGGATTTTGCGGACAACATTTCATTTCGTGCCGTGAATTTCCCTCGCGGCTACTACTTTGATCAAGTGGTATGTTTACGACGATGAGGATGAAGTTTAGGCAACTTGGCGTGGACGGTAAGCGTAGCGGTCCAACTGCTCGTCGCGAATCTACCTGGGTTGGAATAGGTGTAGACGACGTTATAAGTTCCGACCGGAAGCTTGCCTGTAAAGAGTTTGGTGGAAAATGTGCCTTGCCTGGTAATCTTTAATTTGCGTGTGATGCCGGCAAATTGGATGGTTATAGCGCCTCCCTTGATTTGGCTGGTAGTCGCAAGCTTTCCCAGGAATGTGCGCGCGCGGCATCCGCTGTGTAATGACCGGACTGGCAAGCATCGCAAAGGGACTGATCGCCACGGTATGACCTGTATTGAACAATGCAATGGGGCTATAATTCAGATTCCCGGAAAAACTCGCCAGTATCGCGTAGGTTCCTGGATCAACTGGGGCAGTATTGGTTATCACACCGGTCAAATTGTTTTGATATGACAATTGCAGCAGCGAGGCAAGGTTGATGGGGCTCGAAGGCTCTGGCTGTAGCGTTACGTCTGTTGCGGGTTGCAAAGCACCGTTGTACGTGACCGTCAGACTGCTGACGTTCACGACTACAATGCCCGGTGCAATCTGAAACGTCGTCGCCGTTGCGAGTGGTAGATAGTCAGCGCTGCCTGCAAAGCTGGCCAATGCGGTGTAGGTGCCAGCATCAATCGGTGCCCCCAATAACGGAGTACCGGTTGCAGTAGAGCCGCTGTAGTACGATATGTCTGGAGAAACGCCTTCCAGGGATGTGCCGGCATCGCTCCCGATCCCGCGCCTGTGATGGTCGAACTAGCGCTGCAGGCGGAACCGCTATACACACCGCCCCCGGTAATGGTCAGGGTGGGCACCAGCCGGGTCACGGTGAGAGTTGCCGCGGTTGTTGTAGTGGTTCCGCCGTCGTTGCTGAATACCGCTCGGTATTGGTTCCCATTTTGCGTTCCCGAGACGGTAACGGTCAGCGTGGCAGTCGTGACATTGGCTATTGCGGTGAAAGTGGTTCCGCCGTCAGTGCTCATTTCCCATTGCACCGTCGGGCTGGGAGATCCTAGAGCAGCGGTGAACAACGTAACGCTTTGAAAGGCTGCGACCGATTGCGACAAAGGATTAGTTATGATCACCGGCGCAATGACGTTGCTGACCGAAAACGAAGCAGGAGCAGTAATGCCCGCGCCGGATACGCTGACGGTGTAGTCTCCGGCCGTGCTGTTGGCCGTTGCCACCACGGTACCGCCACCACTGCTGTTGAGCGCGATGGGATTGCTTGCAAAAGTGGCGCTTGCGCCGGTGGAAGGCGCGGTGAAAGTGATTGCCGCGCCGGCCAGGTTTATGCTTCGCCCGTTGGATGTCACATTCACCGCCAGTGAGGAGGCAAACGCGTGTCCTGCTTGGGCGACCTGATTATTTCCGCCTGTGACTGTGATTGTAAATCCGGAGCATTCGAACGCGCCGATATCGACACTGACGTTCTGCATGCGGTTGTTGCCGCACTGGTCGGTGCTGAGCGCAACTCCGTTAAGAACCGCCAGTGAATCAGTGCCAGCATCGATGGCGGGACTGCCCGGGAGCAGCGCGAAGGTTTGTGACGGGCCTCCGTAGCTCGCAACCGCACCGCCGGCGAGCAACGGGTTGGCGCTGACCGCAGTGCCGCCAAACCCGTTCGCGCCTGACGCTGCGGTCTGAATGATGTTGCTCGTGCCGCTGCTGGAGACGGTTCCACTTTTGGTTCCTGTACCGGACGAATCATTGGTGTTTTGAATGAAGTCGTTCCCGCCGCTGGATTCGGCCAGGATCGAATTGTTCAGGATTACCGTGGCGGCGGTGTGGGGCAGTGCCGGCCCGCTCTGGGTGGCGACACCATTATCACCCAGGCTGTAGATAGCGCCACCACTAGTAGCGGAGTTGTAAGCAAGCGTGGTGTTGGTGACCAGAACAGATCCGTTAAGGTTGAAGATCGCGCCACCTAGGCCACGGCCCGCCGTGCCGAGATTCCGAGCGGCGCCACCAATAGCGGAGTTGGTTGCGAACGTGGAGTTGGCAATCGTGACGCTTCCGCCATAGTTGAAGATTGCGCCACCCAGCCCCGCGCCACCGCCACTGCTGCTGCCCCCGCCGAATCCTGCGGTGCCAGATGGATACGCGCCACCGCCGCCGAATCCACCGTTCCCGCCGTTTGTTCCTGCTCCTGCACCACCCCCGCCGCCAAAACCTCCTACCCCACCACCGGTATAACCAAGTCCGCCACCCCCGCCAAATCCACCGCTGAATCCGTTCCCGTTACCATTGTAACCCCCGCCGTTAGGACCTCCACCGCTGGTCCCGGTGGATGGACCTCCAAGTCCACCTCCACCTTGACTGTTGGAAAGGGTACAACCAATTCCCCCAACGGCCCGATTGCCGCTGAAGGTGTCCTGCACCACCGTAAGCGTGCCCGCATTAACGATCGATCCCCCGAGGCCGGCGGCCCCTGCGCCGTCTCCGCTGCTTCCGCCCAGGGCCAGACCATTGCTGACCGTCAGATTTTCCAGCGTAAGATTCCCGGCGCTAGTGACATAAAACAGGCGAAGTCCAGAACCCGTGGTGCCCGTGTTGCGAGCGATGACCAGCCCCGGCGCAGCTGCCCCGTCAATCGTGATCTGGCTCCTGACGGCAAATGCAGAAGGACCGAATGTGCCGTCGCCGGTGCTGCCGATACTGATGGTGCTGCTTGCCAGGCTCGAATCAAAAACAATCGTGTTATTCCCCCCCGTGTTGTTGGCAGCATTGATCGCATCTCGCAATGTCACCGGTGTGCTGTTCAACTGAGTGATTGTCACCGACGAGGAGTAATCGATTGCATCAGCGCCCGATGTGACCGTGACGGTCGACAACAGCCGCCGCCGCTCAAGCAATTCGACTGGCGATCGCGGGATCGAACGCTGCCTGCGAGTCGACGCTGAGAGCGACTTGATGTCAGGGAGGACGGCCAAACGCCTAATAAACTGAGTACGCATTTAACACACGGGTTTCTGTTACGTCTGCGATTATCTGCCCATGGTCGAACTTCGACCCATTGTGAGCATATACGGGGTTACTCGGCGCAAATGGGACAGACCTTAACACTCGCCTTTTAGCAACCTTCTCCGTTGCCGCGTCGCCGGCAGAGCGGTGTCTCGGCAAAGGGGCATGTAAATCTGGAATTTTGGAGCACAAACGCAGAAAAGTTCAACTTGTGTCTTGTCACCCCGATTTGGTTAGACCGAAATTTGTTTTGGCGCAAGCAAACTTCTATCTCACTGATTCGCATCGCATTGCAATATTTTTATCAGTTCAATCTTTATCGCAGCCGACTTCAGAAAATCAGAAGTTACGATGAGTAACTCACGGGATTTGAACTTCTGGCCCTATGCGTACGCTGCGCGATCCCAACCCTTGTAGATGTAGCGATCAAACTCCGGAAGCGCGGCTCGCATTTTTTCTACGAGCCAATGGCTTCCAAAGGTAATCGATGACTCATGGGATGCGTACACGGGCCAGTCCAAATCATGGCTCGTCCAGAATCCTTTAGCACCGTTATAAGTAAGGCCGGCTCGCTCCACTGGAATCTCATACCCATCACCGTGTTCGCGCAGTTTAAAAATGTACGCCATCAAGTGAACGCTCCCCTTGCATTCATTTAAGCAATAACTAAAGTCACTTTTATCGTTTAAGCTATTGCTTAATTATGTTTCTTATCCAGGAGACAGCTATGCGGAGACTTGTTGTATTCAATCAGATATCGCTCGACGGCTTTTTTGTCGATCAAAACGGCGATATGAGCTGGGCCAAGGCTGGCAACGATGATGAATTCAATGCCTTCACGACGGAAAACGCCAAGGGGGGTGGAACGCTCATCTTTGGGCGAGTCACCTATGAACTGATGGCTGGTTTCTGGCCTACGCCGCAAGCGCAGCAAATGCTTCCCGTCGTAGCGGAGCGGATGAACAATCTTGAGAAGGTCGTGTTTTCAAAGACTCTCAAAAAGTTGGCGTGGACCAACGCACGGCTGGCAAAGCGTGACTTGTTAGCGGAAATACGGAAATTGAAAGCAGAGTCCGGACCGGGTCTGGTCATCATGGGGAGCGGCACGATTGTTTCCCAATTGTCGACCCAAGGTGTAATCGACGAATATCAGTTTGTGCAGATTCCCATTGTGCTCGGGCGAGGACGGACAATGTTCGATGGACTGGATCACCCGCTTCGCATGAAGCTGGTTAACTCACGCACATTTCGCAATGGCAAGGTTTTTCTATCCTACGAGCCAGTTTGAAGGAGAAGACAATGAGTGGAGTTGCAGATGACGAATCCCGTAGGGGAAAGGTGTCGCTTGAAGGAGATTACGCAACAATCGCTTTCAAGCGTACGTTTAAACATGCTCCCGAGCTTGTGTGGAATGCGATTACCGACCCAAAGGAGCTTGAAGAATGGCTGATGTGCACTTCGGCTCAAATTGACGGGCGGCCGGGAGGCAGCATTGAAATGATCTCAGGCCCGGCACAGTTCCATGTAAAAGGAAAGATCTTGAAATGGGAGCCTCCACGCATTTTCGAATATGAATGGAAGGTTGAACCCGTACCCCAGATGCCTTTTGGCGAAAATGCCATCTTCCGATGGGAGCTTATTCCACTGCCGGATTCTACACTCTTGCTCGTTACATATCGAAACATTACGAGACGAACTTCGCTTGGTTTTGCTCCGGGCACCCATGTGCTCTTAGATCGATTGGAGGCTCAACTAAATCGAAATCCCCTGCCCGACTGGCAAAGCCGATTTGTTGAGGTTCAAAGCTTTTACCCGTCGTGGAAGAAAGAATAGATGCGGCCTGTTCAACAGAATGACATTTTTCACGCAATTGCCCATCCCACGAGGCGAACGATCCTCCTTTTATTGAAAGGTGGCGATAAACGCGCCAGTGATTTGGCGGAACCGTTCGGCGTTTCGTTCGCCGCCGTTTCGCAGCAGCTTAAAATTCTAAAAGATGCTGATCTGGTTTCAGAGCGACGAGAAGGAAGACAACGAATTTACCATCTCCAGGCAGACCCTCTTCGGGAGGTGGCGAGTTGGGCAGAAACATTTGAAGCGTATTGGAGCGGACGACTCGATGCCCTTGAAAAGCATTTAGACAAAAAACACGGAAGAAAGAGAGGTTAACGTCTGCTGCTCATCGGTGCGCCGCTGTCGTCACTTAAACGCGCAATTCGAAAATGTTAACGATCTTCGTGGTCACGGTACGGGGACAATCGTCGTATGGAGACTTTGCATTTTAAATCCTCGCTGGCATTTCGCAGTTGGTTGGAAAAACATCATGCCTCTGTAGAAGCGATCTGGTTACGTTTTGCTAAAAAGGGCTGCCCGGTCAAATCGCTTACCTATGCGGAGGCGTTGGACCAGGTGCTTTGTTTTGGCTGGATCGATGGTCAGAAAAAGCCCTTGGACGAACACTTCTGGATTCAAAGATTCACCCCCAGAAAGTCGAAGAGCCAGTGGTCCAAAATCAATACCCAGCACTGCGAAAGACTCATCAAATCGGGGATGATGACGCCGTCGGGACTGAAAGCGATCGACGCGGCGAAGGCAGATGGTCGCTGGCTTGCCGCATACGATTCTCATGGCAGCGCCGCGGTTCCTGAAGATTTACTCAAAGAACTGGAGAAGAATGCAAAGGCTAAGGCCTTTTTCGGCACATTGAACCGGGCGAACATTTATTCGATTGTCTACCGTCTTCAAACAGCGAAGAAAGCGGAAACGCGAGAAAAGCGTCTTAAGGCGATCCTTGAGATGATGGATCAAGGCATCAAATTCCACCCTTAGCACTTGGGTTCTGCAAGCCCGAAGTCGAAAACCTTGATGCCAGCGGAAGGCAAGAAAAGGTTCAATTGGTAGACACACGTCATCGAGCCTGACGTTTAAAGCACGGGGTCACGCGAATCGTCCGTCACGCGTAATCATGCCAATTTTCGTATCTTCGGGGCGAATGGTCTTGACGAGGATCATCGCCGAAAGGCTTAAACAAGGTGTTTAGAGCTTAACTGAACGCTGTTCAAACGAGTGCCGTCTAATTTGTCCGTGCTGTTTAGCTTGGCCCTCTAACTGAAACCGCCAGTTTCAGGGTGCGCACGCCGAAGCGGGGTATCGATAGTTTAATGATAGAGGATGTCCGCTGTTTGTCGGGAACGACGCTGACAGGCGAAATCACCCTGCCATCTAGCTCGACGAGACTGGCGGCCGATGGGACAAATCCGAGCTCCACGGTTTGTTCTTGCGCATCGCCTTCGCCATTGAATAAGCGCAGCAGCATGTTCCCGCCATCCATGAGAAGCGTGGGAACATAAGTCCCCGTTGCCGTCCTTACCATGGACTTGTCCCTGTTCCCTTCCGGTGGCGCGGCCATCATCCTTGCGAGCAGCGGTTCGCTCCAGCGGTAGTGCTCGTTCCAGGCGTGCGCCTGGTCCCATGTACCGGCATGGGGGATCAGGCAGTAGCGCACCTCCGTAGGTCCGGCGATGATATAGTTTTTGTCCCATAATCCCTGCCCGCTGTAAGCGAGCACCAGTCCGAGCGGATCCTTCGGCCCAAATGCATAGCTGGTTGTGTGATCGCTCATGAGTGTCAAGCCGTAGGCTCCAGCAGCGTCGTTTATATCCAACCAGTTGACTATGATATTGTGCTTGATCGAATCCCACCTGTCGAAAAACGTATCGACGTTGGCGCTCTTGCACACATCGAAAGCAGCATTTTTATTCAGTACCACGGGTCCGGAAAGCGCGGAAGGGAAAATGGCCTGTAATTTGTACCGGTCATTGTAGAAGGGCTTGGACATAGCTGAGGAGACAATCTTAGGGCTCCAGGTCTCTCCGATTTGCGGATTGCCTGACCAATCGATATGCACCTTCAAGTCGATGCGTTTCTGTCCCTGTACCAGCGTCAATGTTGATACGAACGGATGGAAGTCTATTTTTCCGCTTGCCGTTACGATTACGCGCACCGGCCCATTTTCGACGATCTGGATGGTTGCGGGCGCATCCGCGCTGCTTATCCACGTGCCGGTATAGAGATGCCCCCGGTATTCGTTAAATCGCCGCGGGCTCGACGCATCCACGAATTCGCGTTGTAAGGCTTTGGCGTAGAGGCTGCTGATCGTTCCGCCTCGGGAGGGATCGAGGGTGATTTTGTACAAATCGGTCTCGATCACTGTTGCCCCGTTGGATTGGACGCTGGCCCGCGCCCGGAATCTTTCGGCGCCGTTGCGGATGGCTCGATCCGGTAGGTGGAATACCCGAGCGACGGGGTCGCCGCATTGAAGACGAGTTCTGGTGATGAGGTGCCGCTGACCTGGCAAGGCACTTCCTGGCCCTGCGCGTTGAACACCTTCGCGTACCTGGATCCCCAACCGGAAGGCAGCGGCACGGAAACGATATCGCTGCGGTCGGCGCTGACCGTGTTCACGATCCGGATATAACGGTTTCCGTCGGCAGGTCCGCTTCCCGCAGCCAGTTTTTCCAAGGCCTCGCTTTGGATGTTATTGCATTTTGTTTGCGTGTTCGCGACCCAAACCGTTCTCACCTGTTGGGCCCATGTGCCCGCGGGATGGCGGTTCATAGGGACGATCCAGCAATCGTGGTGCTGGGAAAGCAAAAGGGTTCGCCAGGCATCGCGAAGGTCGGCGTCATGCCATTGCCCGCCGGCCAACAATACCGCCAGCGCCGAAGCTTTTTCGGTGGCCACCAGCTTGTTTTCGGCCCCGCGGACGTCCTGGGCAACTCTCTGCAGCACCTGCGCGCCCCACATAAGACTGACGCGGATATCCTCTTGCGAAAAATGCCAGTCTACTGTGGGCTTGATGGCGACTTTTTCGAAATACTCCGTCCATGTCCGATACGTGGAGGGCACCCCGAGCGGCGTGGGACCGGCCATCCTCCCGGCATCTTGCAAACACATCCCAACCGGGTGGAGTATCCCGGCATCTCTCGCGCTCTGGATATAAGCTGTCGTGTTAAGACTGGCTATCGTCGCCCGGGTGCCAATCGCGGCCTCGCCGACATAGCGCGGAACTGTTGGGATTGACGACCCGTCAGGCCCGATCCAGTTCAGCACTTCAGCATCTTTGCCGACGCAATATCCGCCCCAGGTGGTATTCGGGTTTTTAAGGACCGCGTAAGACATCCCCAGAGACTTCAGGATTTGGGGCATAGCACTTGTCCAGCAAGGCTCCTCGGGGGAATAAGTTTTTATAACTGCACTGGGGAAATGGTTATGGATGGTTTCCATACCATAAATAAACTGGCGAATAAGGCTTTCCCCATCGATATTCCAGAAGTAGGTTTGCCCGTACACGCCGGAAACGAATTCAATGCGATCAGGGGCATCTTTATATAGTTGTTGGAAACTGTTGTAGGCATCGGGTTCTTTTTGCCTTTCCGATTCCCAGGTCGCGGGTTCGATTTCAAGGTTCAATTTCCAGTCCGGCGTGCGTCGCATGGTATCCACGAAAAACTGCAACGTGCCGCTTGGAAAATGTCCTTCAACACCGCCATGATAACCTTCCACGAATGAAGGTTTGGCTTGACCGAACAAAGATAGGGGTGAAAGCAAGATAAGCAGGCAGGCGCTCCAGCTTACTCGCTTAAAGATGCGAAAACCTGTGCGAACTCCTCGTGCTTCGTCATTCATGGCTCGACCTTGCGCGCGTTAACGCCGGGAAAGTACCGGGACTTTTTCTGTCCATTTTCTAGCGAAATAAATGATGCCACCTCCTGATCAATTCATGCAAAAACCCAGTTTACCAAAATTGAATTTCTAATTCTCATGTCCCAGGACAAACTAGGATTGCTGACGTTTTTTTACCTGTAACCCTTGATCGGTCAGTTGCTTACTGCCGTCGGCTCGCGTTCGGAAAATCGCTGTTGGGATTCACCTATAATGTGATGAATAACGTTGCTGCGCCCTGCATCCCTGGTCTGCTGTCAAACTGCGCGGAATGCAACCCCGTCGTTGCAAATAAAGCCAGTGGGAATAGGTGATCGTTACCTGTCATCGTGATGTGGTGATTCGAGCCTGTCGCTCGAACCGGGTCAAATCGCCGATAGGGCCGTAAATGTGACCCCCTGCCCGGCTTGCGTCACAGGCGTCCTGGTGTTGACTCACCCGCTGCTTTTCAACGCGATGAATCCTTCACCGACGGCGTAGTGCGTCAACTCGGCGACGGAGTAACAGTTCAGCTTGGTCATTAATCGTCGGCGATGCGTCTCTACTGTCTTGGGACCGATCTTCAAATCATAAGCAATTTCTTTGATGCTCTGCCCTGAAGCAACCCGGCACAAAATTTCCTGCTCACGAGGAGCCAGTGTGCGGCTCGGAGTAGCGTAGCCTTCAATCATCAGGCTGGTGATTTCAGGGCAGATGTATCGCTTGCCTTCCATCGTGCTGCGGATGGCAGAGAGGAGGTCCGTGGTGCTGCACTCTTTTGTAAGACAACCGGCAGCGCCGGCGTTGAGTACTTCCTTTAGCCCCCGTGCTGTAGCATGCATTGCCAGCACAATCACATTCACTTTCGGGGAGGCATCGCGAAGGGTGCGAACGGCATCTGCGCCGGGGTTTGAGAGCTGATTCATGTTGAGCAGTACCACATCCACCGCAAGCGGTAGAATGAGCCTGGCAGCTGATTCGACACTGCCAGCCTCTCCAACTATTCGCACCTCCGTATGCTTTAATAACGCCGCGACGCCTTCCCTGAGTAACTTCCTGCCGTCGGCTATCAAAACATTTGTATTTATCATAGATGTTCGCGCAGCTTCCCAAGGTGGAAGCCTCACCTGTCATTACGCCGTTTCAAAAGTTGCGACAATCAGGTTTTGCGGAAGCCTCGTGACCTAGCACGCTGTTACTGGCAATCACGTCCAACTGTCGTTGTTGAAGCGATTGCGCTGCACGATCAGGTTTCTCCGCCTATGCCCAAAAAGGCATACGCGTTGCAACCCCCCCGCCGCGAGTCCAACAACTGGGCTGGTGTTTGGCGCAGCGGAGGCTGGATATGAATAGCCCGCGGTATGTCGTAATGAAGTTTGGCGATGCCTATATCCCAATCCTGCAGGAACCCTATCCCCGCATCACGTTTTCTGCATACACGGGCTGGGGCTTGCTGCTGATCATGCTGGGCACGCATCGGCGTCGCTTTGCGCGAGCGCTGCTTTCTCTTGTGGGGATAGCTGTCGCACTTCGCGGTCTGTTGAGTCCGGCTCGAATGTGGGCATGGCGATCCTGGTTACGAGGTAACCACACCGTTAATCACCAGGCCGGGCACGGCCCTACTTATCGCAGCCATCTTGCCGCGGTTGCCACGCAGTTGCCATCTGACTTGGTAGATGAACAAGCGATGGAGTCGTTTCCTGCAAGTGATGCACCGGCGCGAAGTGCGCCGACGCGTATTTAACAAACTGGTTTTCAGGAGTTCGATCATGGGACAAAGTGCAGACTCAGGCCGTAATGCGTCATTAGATGAGCAGAAAGAGCGGGCCGCCGGGCGGCGAGGACGCACCGGACAACATGAGGAGGCGAAAGAGCAGATCAAAGATACCGCCGCTGAACCAGCGGCACAGCCTGCCGAAGGAGCAACCGGAGGTGCGTTTGGACGCGACAATCATGCCAACCGCAAAGGAGGTGTCGGCACCCGCGGTGGAGGCGGAGGCGGCGGTGAAAACAGCTCCGCCAAGGCCAACCATCTAAACGTGGGAACCAGTAAACGTACGGCTCGAAAGCGAACCTGATCTGATTTCGTGACAACGAAACTATAACGTTAAACAAAGGATTTATATGCCTCAGTCTATAAACGAGAAATCCAAAGATGTTACATCAGCACCCGAATCAGGTACCCGTGATAAGCAAGGCGTAGCCGGTAAGGGCAAGCAAGGTGCGGGTAGCTCGACCGCTGGCAAGGCTGGCCCGGCTAGTCCCACACCAAAGGATAAGTAACTTGAGCTGACCCACGTTCAATTCTTATCTACTTAGCCAAGTTCTGTAGTTACATTTTTTACTACGCGTTTTATAAGGAGTTCCAATGATCAGTTCACTGATTCCCACTCGTGTGCATGGCATTCTTGATTATGTGGTAGGACTGCTGCTCATCGCCGCACCGTGGCTGTTCGGCTTTTCCGACAACCATGCTGCGTTGATGGTTCCGGTCGTGTTCGGCATCAGTACGATTGTCTATAGTCTGATCACCAATTACGAGCTTGCCATAGTCCGTGTGTTGCCTATGAGCATTCACCTTTGGATTGACTTGCTTGCCGGGGTGGTGCTCGCTACTTCACCATGGCTTTTTCACTTTTCGGGTCGCATTATCTGGCCCCACACGGCTGCTGGACTGGCCGAGATAGTTATTGTGTTGATGTCGTCTCGCGTTCCATCCTTCATGCCGCCAGATTCAAGCGGGAACAACCTTGATGCTGGACCGGCAGAACTGGTTTGAGAATCGCCGATGGAAAAAATTGCTGCTCAGCCGGTCGTCGCGATAGCCATGAGTGCCGCTACCAGATCTGCCGGGTCCACAGGTTTTCCAATGTGGCGGTCAAACCCCTGGTCCAGCGCTTTACGCTGATCAGCGTCCCTGACGAATGCTGTGAGCGCCAGGGCGGGGGTTCGCTTCATTCCTCTTTCTACTTCCATTGCACGCAGCCGACTGATGAGACTATAGCCGTCTTCGCCGGGCATGCTGATGTCACTGGTTATCAAGTCGAATGTCGACTCCTGATAAACGGCAATTGCTGCCGCGGCGGATTCGACCGCGGTCACAGCCGCCCCGGCGTGGCGAAGCGCTGTCGCCAGGGCGTAGCGGGTGTCAGCATCATCTTCAACCAACAGGACATGCAGACCGGTCAGACTGGCCTGCTGCGCGGTAACTGGGGTTGTTCGAACTTTGACCGACGCGACTTTACCCCCGCGCGGTGGCATCGGCAGAGTCACGATGAACGTCGAACCTCTATCTTGTCCGTCACTTTGGGCAGTGATCGTCCCACCATGTTGTTCCACAAGCTTTTTGCAGATGGCCAGTCCCAGTCCCAGCCCGCCGTGCCTGCGCGTTGTCGTGGAATCCGCCTGCCGGAATGATTCAAAGACATACGGCAAAAATTCAGCAGCGATTCCTCTACCGGTATCGGTGACGCGCAGTTCAATACGTCCGTCCACACGGTGCAGGTTCAGGTCAACCTTTCCGCCAGCAGGGGTGAATTTGACGGCATTGCTCAGCAGGTTCCAAAGCACCTGCTTCATGCGATGGGGATCGACATTGACTGTTCCAATCCGTGAAGCAACCGTGGACATAATGTCCACTCCTTTGGCTTGTGCCGTGGGCTGCACCGATTCCACCGCGCTTTCGATCACTGAAGTCAAATCCGTCGGTTTCATTTCCAGGCGCAGATTCCCAGTGGTAATGCGCGAGGTGTCGAGCAAATCCTCAATCAGCTGAGTTTGAGAGTCCGCGCTGTTTCTGATTGCGGCCAATCCTTCATCCAATAGTTCGGGCTCCGATTCACTGCTGAGCATTTTCGACCAGAGAAGGATAGCCGACAGCGGTGTACGCAGCTCATGGCTCAGGGTTGCAAGGAACTCGTCTTTCACCTGGTTCGTCAACTCCGCGGTTTGTTTGGCCGCCTGCATGGCGTCTTCAGCGACTTTCCGGGCAGTTTCGTCGCGCAGAACTTTCACAAATCCACGAAGCGAACCGTCGGGATCCCGCACGGCGTTCATCACGCCGCTGGCCCAGAACCGAAGACCGCCCTTGCGAATATGCCACCGCTCGTCGCAGGCGCGGCCTTTGGCTGCGGCCTCAGTAAGCTCGAACTCTGGAGCACGGGCGGCGCGGTCTTCATCGGTAAACATAAACGCCCCTGGCTGACCAACCGCCTCGGCTTCAGTGAATCCGAGCAATCGCTCGGCTCCAATGTTCCAGGAAGTGATGCGACCCTTGGTATCCAATAACAGCATTGCAAAGTCGTGCGCGCCCTCGACGACCAGCCGGAACCGCTCCTCACCTTCTCGAAGCGCAGCCACCGCCGCGTGCTGCTCCGTCACGTCTCGAATCCCCAGCAGGATCAGCTTCTGGTGCTCGAGCTTTCGCCCGTTGAGCAGCATCACCCGACGGCCCAGATCATTAAATTCGTGAATCACCTCGTAGTCGTTGAACATTAGTTCGTCCGGCGGCAGTTCCTCCAGTACGGTACGCAGTGCGGGGATGTCCCATTGACCGTTTCCCAGCTTGTAGATCTTGTGTCCGATGGTCTGATCGGGGTTCACCTTAAAGTGCTCATAGAACGCCTCGTTGGCGGTCGAGACCGTCAAATCAGCGTTCAGCACCAGCAGCGGTTCGTGCAGCGTCTTGACGATACTTTCGGCGTAGTCCCGCGCCCGGTCCATCTCCAACTCGGCATGCTTGCGGCGGGTAATATCGACAAACGTGATGACAATGCCGTCGATGCGGTTGTCGGTTGTGCGGTAAGGCGTAACACGCCGCAGAAACCACCGCCCATCGTGAGCTGCCACTTCCCGTTCGACCGGCACCAGTTTAGCCAGCACCGATTCAGCGTCGGCCGCCAGATTTGGATCTTCAAACTTGCGAGCCAGATCGGTTAGCGGTCGGCCTGCATCCGATAGCATGACGTCGATCAGCTCGCGCAAAGGAGGTGTGAACCGCCTGATGCGCATCGTCGTGTCGAGAAACAGCACCGCGATGTCCGTACTGGCCAGCAGGCTTGCCAGGTCGTTGCTGGTTGACTGATGCTCCTCAGCCTTGGCCAGCAGCTGGGCGTTGACTGTGTTCAACTCCTCATTTAACGACTGCATTTCCTCCTTGCTGGTCTCCAGCTCTTCGTTGCTGCTCTGCAACTCTTCGTTGATGCTGCTGGCTTCCTCCGCGGCTGCTTTCATCTCCTCGTTTGAAGTTTGCAATTCCTCAATGGTGCTCTGCAACTCGTCACGGGCGCGGCGCAATTCGCTATGATCGACTTCTTCGTCGCCGGCCTGGTTCTGATTTGCATCAGTGGCTTCGCCGGTCGGGCCCTCGTCCTTCAATGCGAAGCTGACGACAAAATGATCCGGCGCGCCCGATTCGGCCGCGGGGGACGCCGTAACTGCAACCCTGCCTCGATTGCCCGGCGTCGTTGCAATCCAACCATCCAGCACCGTGACCGGTCGGTTTTCCGCTGCCGCTCGGCGCAGCGCCACGCGGGCAGCGCCGCGCACACCTTCCACTGTTAACTCCAGCAACTCGCGGCTTGGCTCACCGCGCGGAGGACTGAAAAAGGGACGAGTGTCCCCCTGGTAATATTGAATGCGATAGTCGCGATCGACCAGCACCGCTGCGGGCATGTGGTGATCGAGCAGTGCCCGCTGGGTGATTTGTGCAAACGTGGGCCGCAGCGGCACCGATCGCCCCGGCGCCAGTGACCCTGTCGAGGTCGGTCGAATCACGCGAGGCAGCGGAAATTCTGCAGATCCATGCCGCGTCGGTCCCACCCGGCGGAAGATCTTGGCCTTCTTGTCGATTGGCTCGAACATTCCCTCGGTCCCCGAAATCGTCTCACTGGTCCCCAGGAAAAGAGCCCCGCCCTCGCGCAGCCCATAGTGCAGCAGCGCGAGCACGCGCTCTTGAACATCGGGCTCCAGATAGATCAGCAGGTTCCGACAGGTTGCAATATCGAGCCGACTGAAAGGCGGGTCCTGCAGCACGTTCTGCGGGGCAAAGACCACCCGCTCGCGCAGTTCGGGTCGCACGCGATAAAGGGAGTCTTCCTTCCCAAAAAAACGCGCCAGCCGTTCGGAGCTGATCTCGGCTTCAATTCCACCGCCATAAACACCCGCGCGGGCCTGAGCCAGCGTGCGCTCGGCCATGTCGGTTGCGAATACCTTAATGTCCAGCCGTTTGTTCACCCGTTCACTTTCTTCCACCAGCAACATCGCCAAAGTGTAGGCCTCATCACCTGTCGAGCAGGCGGTGACCCAGCCGCGCACTTGCCCGTCAGTGTCGCGAGCCTCGATGAGCGGGACGATTACACGCTGGCGCAATACTTCCCACGCCTCAGGGTCGCGAAAAAATCCAGTCACATGAATCAGCAGATCGTCCGCGAGCGATGTCACTTCAGCGGGGCTCTGCCGAAGATACTTCACGTAATCGCTCATGTCGGTCAGGCGCGCCAGTCCCATCCGCCGCTGCACGCGCCGCAGGACGGTGGGTTTCTTATAGCCGGTAAACTCCTGGCGGGTGCGGGTGCGCAGGACGGTAAGGATTTCCCGCATGCTGCCGTTGTCGCGTCGCAGCGCCGCGGCAGCGCTCAGTTCGCGCGCCCCGCACATACGGATGCGACGCATAAGCCAGCAGCACCTCGGGCACTTCGGTTGGCCGCAGGATGCTGTCTGTGTTTCCGCTGTCGATCATGTGCCGCGGCATCGATGAGAACTGCGCACTCTCAGGATCCTGCGCGATGCACAAACCACCGACCGCCTTCACAGCCTGGGCTCCCTGTGTCCCGTTGGACCCCATCCCGCTCATGATGATTGCGATGGCCCGTTCCCGCTGCTCCTGTGCCAGGCTCTTAAAGAAGTCATCCACCGGCCGATTCGCGGCCCGCGGCCCATCCAGCGGTGGACCCAGATGCAGATGCCCATTGGCGATGGTCAGCACATGCCCCGGGCGAATCACGTAAACATGATCGATTTCGATCGCCATGCCATCAGAAACTTCCTTGACGGGCATGGTGGTCCGCTTGGCGAGAATTTCTGCCATCACGCTGTGATGATCGGGTGGCAGGTGCTGCACCAGCACGAATGCCATCCCGCTGTCGGACGGCATTGCACTGAGAAACTCACTGACCGCTTCCAATCCTCCAGCCGATGCGCCGATTCCCACCACCGGAAATGGCAGCCGCGGCGGCGCTTCAACATCCACGGGCTGAGCCTGCCGATCTAAATCTTCCGTGCTCTGCGGTCCCAGATCCTCCGGCGTTGTGTCCTCGTCCGGCTTTGCATTTTCAGGCACTTCCATAGCAAGACTCCAAAATCACAGCAGACGAACGTTCAGGTGCATGTCTTTGCATTCACCTGGCGTCACCTGGGGTGATGTATCGTATTGATAATACGAGAGCGAAGGGGTTTCGGTAAGAACATTCTTGCCAAAGTCTTTGCTCCGGTGCGAGTGCGTCGTAACCCCGCAACGCGGACTGGCGACCCGATTAGCCATTTATAATTTCTGGTAGCGGAGATACTGGATGTGTATGCTCAACGCCACAATGGTCGAAAAACCTGAGGGTCTGTCGCTATCAGTGACCAATCTGATTGCGCGCTTGCAGGCGCTGTGCGCCGAATCCCGCCGTCTGCACATCGAATCCCAGGTGTTTCGCGATAGCATTTTCGACATTTGTTTTGATCGGGCACCCTTACCTCTACAGCCGCCGGTGCTGAACTTTCCCGTTGTCGCTTTACTGGCATCAGCGGGTGGATTGCTGCCATTGTGTGAGACGCTTGCTGCTTTCCCGCCGGAGTTTCCTGCTGCGGTGATTGTCCTGCTGCACCGCACGGCTCACAGTCATCTGGATGAATACCTTTGTTCTCGCGTCCGCATGCCCGTGACTGTGGCGCAGCATGGCCAACACCTGCGCAGCGGTATCGTCTTCATTGCGCCGACTTTACGACATATAACGGTCGACAGCCGGGGGCGCGTCTGCCTGGACGATGGCCCGCACGTCGCGTTTGCCAAACCTGCCGGTGACCTGTTGCTTCAGTCCCTCGCGGCAGTCTTTTGCGAGCGGGTGATTGGAGTTATTTACAGTGGATGCGGCTCTGATGGAACGATCGGCACCCGCGCCATCCGGGAAACCGGTGGTGTGGTGATCGCGCAGAGTGCAGCCTCATCGCGCTATCCTGACATGCCTGTCTCAGCAGTGGACATCGGAAAGGTAGATATGATTCTGCCTGCGGATCGAATCGCTGCCGCTGTCCGGGTCCTGGTGCGGGACTACCAGATCGGATGATTTAAGCTCGACGTTCCGCTGAGAATGATTCCCGAATTGTCAGCTTTTAATAAGCCGATGCGGCCCGCCGTCCGGGCCTTCACCCAATAGCAGTTGGCGGATTACATCGGTCGATCGCTCGCATTCTCTGGCTCGCTCATTAAAGCGAGCGGCCATGTCGGGGAGATTCGCAGCTTCGGCTTTTGCCGCCATCCGGAGATGCAGGGATGCGTTTTCTTCAAACATACGCATCGCCGCCCACAGAGTGGACTCGAGCACAGACTCCTGCTCTGAAGCCATGGTGTCAGCGGTATAGCGATGCCCGACGTGGCAGCGATAGTGGAGCAAGCTGTCCTGCATTTCCCACACCGATCCGCCGCACGCGGGGCAGGTAAGGCCAGACGCCACGCCGGGCATGGTGCCGCGGGTAAGTCCATGGTCGCCGCGCTCGGTAACATCAACGACGTCGCCCGCGCCTTGCGTGGTGTCTTCTTCGTTTGGGTTAGACATGAGGGAACCTCCGTACAAGTCATTGGCGGCCGCTACCGGTATGGGCTCCCGCACCAACCGGGTAAGTACGTCCGCTATTTCAGTGGCTTTGCAAACGTAGTCGATCTGCGCATGGCGAATTGCGCTGGCAGGCATGTCGTGGCTCTCGGCATCTTGTGGGTCCTGCACGATGGCAATCCCGCCATGCTGCTTGATGCGGATCAGACCCAGTGAGCCGTCATTCAGCAGACCGGAAAGAACGACACCGATCACGCGCCGGCCTCCCGCCTGGGCAGCGGTGCGGAACATGGGATCGATCGCGGGGCGACAGTGATTTTCCTTTGGCCCCAGCGCCAGGCGAATCCACAGACGAGGATCGTCGTATTGTCCCGGCTCGATTAGCAGATGGCGGTCTGGGGGTGCAACATACACGCGACCCTTTTCGATGATCTCACCATCCACGGCGTGCCTGACTGGCAGTGGCCCGACGTTATCCAATATATGTGGGAGCATTCCCGGCGAGGTCTGCGCTTGATGCACAACCACCAGCACGGCAGCGGGAAGCGCGGCTGGCAGATGCGCGACGATTTCACGCAACGCGGTGATCGATCCGGCAGATCCGCCAATGAGGATCAGATCGCGTGTGATAGTGGTACCTGCATCGGGCATAACATAAATGCTAGTACCCACACGCGAGGACGCCCACGGCTAATTTCTGGTGGGCGCGCCGATATTTTCCGATTTCCCTGATCGGAAATGGCATAGCCGTTCAACTCAACTGCCGGCGAGCATTCATACGATTTAAATGGCCCGGACTTCGATCATCGGGTACAGTACTTAGAGTATTTTGACCCATCTCGCTTTTGACTCAGGGGTAATTCATGTCGATTTACGGACGCAGTCGTGCTGAGCGGATCCGATTCCGTAATATCACGATCCATCACACCCGCGCCTGTGTTGAAGGCCTGGAGAACCGACGGCTTTGCTCGGTTAATGTGCTGGTGCATCACGGCGATACGTCCAACGACGGCGAAAACCTCGCCGAGACGGTGCTGACTCCCGCGAACGTCAATCCCACGGATTTTGGCAAACAGTTTACTGCGAAACTCGATGCCCCGATTTATACGCAGCCGCTTTACGTGCAAAGCCAGACCATCACCCGCGGCAGCGCGACAGGTCGTCATAGCGTTGTCTACGTCGGGACCATGCACGATAGCGTGTACGCGATCGACGCCAACACCGGCGCAGTCCTGTGGAAGGACAGCTTTCTGAATATTTCGGATCCAACCAGCGCGGGTTCGACCACAGGTGTCACGACCGTCCCTATGGCAGCCATCAATGATGGCAGTTTCGGGCCCGAGTTCGGCATCCTTGCAACACCGGCGATCGACCTCAAACGCAATGAGCTTTTTCTAAACGCCAACACACAGGAAATTCGCAACGGTGTGACCCACATCGTGCAGCGATTATGGGGTATCTCTCTGGCCGACGGCAGCGAAATTTCCGCGCCAACCGTCATCGGCGATACAATCGACACCAAACCCTATTCGAATTACACCGGCTATGAATATGTCGCCGGCGCGATCGTCAATGGAACCGGAAACAACGCGCATCCCACCACATATCCTAACACGGACGGGTGGCTCAGCGCGCCCGGCCAGGCGAAGGGCGCGGTGATTGCCTTCAATGCGATTTTGCAGATGCAGCGAACTTCAATCACCCTCTTGAACGGCAATATCTACCTCGGCTTTGCCTCACACGGGGACAATGGTCCTTACTACGGCTGGATCCTGGGATACAGCGAATCCAACCTCGCCCCGACCGCGGTTTTTGTCACCACGCCTACTTACGAGGGAATCGTCGGTGATGACAACACCTTTACCGCGCAGGGAGGTATCTGGTCGGCGGCCAGCGCGATCGCCACCGATGGAACAAACCTATATGTCACCACCGGTAACGGCGCGTTCGACGCTTCAGTGTCGAACTTCGACGCGAGTGGTTTTCCCAAAGACCATGACTACGGCGACACGCTTGTGAAAATCTCGGTCGACACTCTTTCCAGTCCGTCGGATCAAAACGGCAATGGATGGGGACTGAAAGTCGCCGACTATTTCACACCATCCAATGAACTTGCCTTAAATCAGAATGATCTGGATCTGGGTTCCGGCGGCGTTCTGTTGCTGCCCAATTCCATCCACGACGCAGCTGGTAATCCCATGCTGGTGGTGGCAGGCAAAGAGTCTCGAATTTATCTGATCGACCGAAACAATCTCGGTAAATTCAACGATGCCTATCCCCAAACCCAGACGGCTGATCCAAGGCTGTATGATCGCGTGTTAGGCGAATATGCCGGCGACCCGATAGACAACGGCGACAAGGGCATTTATTCCACCCCTTCTTACTTCGGCAAGAAGATTTATATCAGCCAGAACGGATCGAACTCGCTGGTGTTTGATCTTTCCAGCTTTGCCTCAAAGACGATTCCGCCCGGCACAGGCTATATGCCCACCCCAGTGCAAACGGGCGCCGTGTTCAGCTACCCAGGCTCTACTTTCACCATCTCCTCCAGCGGCGGCAGCAATTCTATTGTCTGGGCGTCCCGATTCGGCTCTTCTGATCTGCTGGCGTTCAACACCAGCAACCTGGCGACTCCGATTTACGATTCGGCCGCCGTCTCGGGTGATCGCTTTACCAATGCGACCAAGTTCGGCGTCCCCACCGTTGCCAACGGCATGGTTTACGACATTACAACCACAGGCAGCCTGGTTGCCTTTGGCCTGCGCAGTTCATATCTGAAAACGTCCCCCAAATTCTTCTCCGCTCCAAGTTCGGCTGGATTCTCGATCATTTCATCCACCGATATCCACCTCACTTGGAAAAGCAATTCCACAATGAACGATGAGTTCCGCGTGGATCGATCCACCAACGACTCAACCTGGGCTCCCCTGGCTTACACCAGCGCGCAGACAACCAGCTTCGATGATTCAGTGATGCAGACCATGAAGTATTACTACCGCGTGGCTGCCGTCTCGAGTTCAAACGTGTCGGGTTTCAGCAACGTGGTGGTTGTCGTGCCGATACCTGCGAAGAAATCCACAGCGGCAATAATGTGACGCTCACTGTCGGTGGTCTGCGATTAAGAAATGCCCGTGAGTCCCTAATTCTGCTAAAAATTTCCTTCGTGTGTCAGATACGCTGCCGTCTCAGAAAACAGAACGTTGCCTCTCAAATCCGTTCGCATTTCCCATCCCCTTCGGTTATACGGTCTGCACTTTATGCCGACGATCCACACGATTATTGATCTTTTTCTGCACTTGCCCAGGTACCTCAACACTTTTGCCGGCGACCATCCCGTGGGGGTTTATGCAGCCCTGGTGGGAATCGTATTCATGGAGACGGGGCTGGTCGTCACCCCGTTTTTACCCGGCGATTCGCTCTTATTTGCCGTGGGGGCGTTGGCGGCCACAGCGGGTTCACCGATCAACCTGCCTCTGGTAATCGTGCTGCTTTGCCTGGCCGCCAATTGCGGTGACATCACCAACTACTTTCTGGGTCGATCGGTGGGCCCGAAGGTGTTCAGTGGTGAACGGTCGATCTTATTCAGCAGGAAACACCTCGAAGAAGCACAGGCGTTTTATGAACGCCACGGGCGCAAAACAATTATCATCGCGCGCTTCGTGCCGATCATCCGCACATTCGCTCCGTTTGTGGCGGGCATTGGCAAAATGGCGTTCTCGCGATTTATCGGTTTCAGCATCTTCGGGGGAATTTTCTGGGTGACCTCGGTAAGCCTGTGCGGTTATTTCTTTGGCGGCATTCCTTTCGTCGCCAAACATTTTGAGGTGGTGGTGATTGCGATCGTGGCAATCTCCGTGTTGCCGATTGCGGTTCATGCGATACAGAGCCGCAGAAATCCGCGTGGGTTTGAACCTGCAACCCTGCCGGTGGAATAAAAACGGCCGCCCGCTCAGCGGTTTGTCGACGTAACGCCGGCGAATACCGCAAAGCAGATGATGATCGCGAATAACACTCCGAACAGTATTAAAAGCTTCATGCGGGCTTTTTTGGCTTTGGCTTTGAGTACATCCTGGAAGGCATACCACGGCTGCTGAGCAACCTCGGGCAATGCGCCGCGGGCCAGAAGATCTTCCAGGCTGGTGGTGATGAGGATCATCAGGTCGGCATAGTCTTTCGCGTCCTTGCCTGCTCCCCGCCGGGACCGCGTCGCTGCGACGACCGCCACGCCGATGAGTCCACCCCCGTAGTAATAACCGCCGCGCCGGGATTTAGGTTCGATAGCGGCCGCGACCGTCACGCGGCCACGGTCCCATTCCATGCGAATGCGCTGCGGGCACTCCGATGGATCTTTGGCGCGGGCCGCGCGCTTTTTGCCGCGTTTCATCTGCAGGGTCGTCCACTCGGTTTCTCCCACGCGAAACCCCTCCTGGTTCTCGGCGATGAAACCGCCTCGCGCCAGCATCTCCGATGCCGCCCCAAGCGCCTGCTGCGATGGAAGCGTTGTCACAAATGAATGCTCAATCAGCACGTTTTTCCCCGATCCTGTTTTAAGAGTGTTTCAACCACTCGCCGCCAACGCACAAAAGGTTATGAGAGAAATGCATCAGCATGCACGGATAGATTGACCTGGTTCGAAAACGCAAATAGCCCGCCCCGATGCCCAGCGCCAGCGTGTGCGGAAAACGCATCGGAGAAAGATGCAGAATCATAAACATCATCGCGCTGACGAGAATGGTTTCCGAAGAACTGAGGGCCTTGGTGAGCCCGGCGAAGATCACCCCGCGGAAGGCGAGTTCTTCAATCACTGCCGGCTGAATGCAGCTGACCAGGACGATCACGGCCCAGGAATAACCTGCCACCAAGAACGGCCTGGATGCACTCTCGTCAGGCAAATGCATCAGCGAATTGAGCCCATGAATGACGCCCACCGCGATGGAGTACGTCACAAGCGAAAGCCCAAGGGCAATGCCAAACCATTTCGGCGGGGCGACCCTTCGCAACAGCGGCAGCACACTTTGCGGAGAGCCACAGCACCAGGCGATTGTCGTAATCGAAAGCGCGGCGGTGACCCACATCTCCAGCACAACGCCGCCCAGTTTTATCGAGAGTCCTAATCCGACGGCGCACACCAGCAGCAGGCTGAAGTAAAGCCACAGGGCGGACTTCATCGCACGCAGTTCTATAGCCACACTGAGTGCGGGGGCAGCCGCGCCTGAACGCGCGGCGCAGGGAAGGCAGTCGACCCAATCGGCTTGCCAGGCAGTGCCGCAGCTTCGACAAAAACGGGGCTTGCTGCCGGGCGGAATCGCCACGACCGGAAGCGGAGACATTGCCGGCAGGACGGCGGGTCCCAGCGGGCGTGCTGTCGGTTGCGGTATTGATTCGTGTGCACTCATGTGCTTGATCTATTAAATAATCAGTCGCCTTATGCCGCGGGTTGAACGACGTTGCCGTGCATCTTGCGATGTTTGAGCCCCGCTGAAATGGCTTGTGCCAGCACGGCGACGATAATAATGTCGATCCAGCCGACACCGGTGTTAGCCAGGCCGCCGTGGTACCCTGGCGGGGTTGTATTGTTGCCTATCTGCGAGAGGGCATTGACGATATTAAGCACCAGCATGGTGCAATATAGAACCAATCCGACAATGGCCGCCGGCAGCGGCTGCCTGCGGGACCAGATATATAATCCCCAGAAAATGCCCGCAAAGGCAATTATCCCCAGTACAACGGGACTTCGAATCAGAAACGATATGCGATTGTGCATTTGGGCGACCCATACAATGAAACCGACGACACCCGTCTGAATAATTGCGACCCAGAGCAGAGCGGTAGACGCTTTCTGTGAGCTTTTGTGCAATTGATCAGACTGAAGATGTTGACCGACCGATGTGGAGGCAAAGGTGCCGTCGCTGATGATGCGAGGGCCGGAATTGGCAACGGGCAACGCCATGCCGCACGAATGGCAAAACTGCGAATCACCCACGTTTCCCGCAGAGCAATGAGGGCAGATCACCGTCGCATTGGGATCAGAGACAAATTCATGGGTCGCGGATCGATCCACTGCCGCGGTTTGATAGGCAATAACTGCCGGTGACTCCGGCGCCGGTTCCGCCTCCGGCTCGGACATTGCCGCGGCAAGGGCGTTGGTTTTCGTTTCAGCGACGTTTGTTTGCGTCGGCGCTGCAGCAGCCGGCGGCGCGGAACTTTTCAGATATTTGACCAGCCCCGGAACCTTCTGGACGGGGATCCAATCCGTCATCCCCTCTTTCCAGATCAGGTCGCTGGCTCCTAATTTTCCATCGGCTACCAGCCGGGCGATCGCAGAGGGCAGAACAGGTCCATGTTGTTTATCGCCTTCAGCCCAGAACCAGTTTGCCTCAGCCATGCGGACCCCTTCTCTTCTTTTTTTTCAGTCGGCATTATCGTCACGGCGCGGGGCGTTGCAAATCATTCGTCTGGGGCCACCGTGCGGGTATATTTTCCACAATGATCCTCGCCGGCATAGATGAAGCGGGTTATGGCCCTTTGCTGGGCCCACTGGTGGTGGGCTGCTGCGCGATTGAGATGGACGCCGACCCTTCAGATCCGCTGCCGTGCGTGTGGGGAAGGTTAAAAAAATCGGTCAGCAAATCCAGATCAAAATCGGGCAGAAAACTGCATGTGAATGACAGCAAATTAGTCTATTCGCCGTCGCTGGGTTTGAGAGAATTAGAAAAATCAGTGCTCGCGTTCACCACAGCCATGGGCCGATGGCCCGACAATCTAGACGACTTTCTGAACATCACCGCTACGCAGGCAATCACACATCTCGCCGAGCATGGCTGGTATGACACCGACCCCTCCGAAGCATTCCCGTTCGAACAGGACACCGCGTCGGTGCGCGTGCTCGCCAATGGACTCAAAGCTGAAATGAACCGAACTTCCACGCGGTGTGTTCATTTCAACGCGCAGGTCATTCCCGAGCGACAATATAATCGAACCATTGAAGCAACCCGGAACAAGGGCAGCCTGTTATTTTCCACAGCGGCGATACACCTGGATTATCTGCTGCGGAATTTTGGGCATCGCGGTCTGGTGATCTTCTGCGACCGGCACGGCGGGCGTTCCAGTTATGGGCCTCTACTCCGGCTTATGTTCGAAGAATGGTCGCTGGAGGTCATGGAAGAGTCGGATGGTTTCAGCGAATATCGCCTGCGGCACGACACCGCCGTCGTGCGCATCGTCTTTTGCGAAAAAGCCGAGGCGCAATGTATGTCGGTCGCGCTGGCTTCGATGCTGAGCAAGTATCTGCGTGAAACGCTTATGCGACGTTTCAATTCATTCTGGCAAGCGCATTTGCCCGACCTGCTGCCCACCGCGGGCTATTACAATGATGGTCTGCGTTTCCTCAGCGACATCCAGGCCAAGCGAGTGGAACTGAATATCCACGACGCGGACCTGATCCGCAGCAGATAGCATTCTTCTTTTAGCGAATCACACCGCCGATGCTGAGGCGGATGAAAAAGTCTATTTGTTGCCGGATGAAATCCAACTGATTGCCGCGGATTGATCGGCCTCGGGCCCGGTGATGATTGGTCTGAAACTTTCGGGTTCGTTCTGCATCTATTCGTACGGGGGAATCTCGTCTAGAATGCAGCGCCGCGCCGGGCGTCCGGCATTGCCGCTCTGTAAAACCCACCGGCGTCTGTCGGAATTCAGGATCACTCATGGAATCACAGCTTGGGATTGTGCAACCGCAGTCGACCGATCTGGCCGCCGAAGAATTGGCCGCGGTCGAGAAACTGCAGCGCGGCTATCAGGATCTGAGGGAAGAACTCGGTAAAGTCATCGTCGGTCAGGAAGCGGTTATCGAAGAACTGCTGATTGCGCTATTCTGCCGGGGCCACGCGCTGCTTGTGGGTGTTCCGGGGCTGGCGAAAACATTGCTGATCTCAACCCTGGCCAGGACTCTGGGGCTGAGCTTCAATCGCATTCAGTTCACGCCGGATCTCATGCCCTCGGATATCACTGGCACGGAGGTGATTGAGGAGGATAAGACCACCGGCGGGCGCAGCATTCGGTTCGTTCGCGGGCCGGTCTTTGCCAATGTGATCCTGGCTGATGAGATCAATCGAACGCCGCCCAAAACCCAGGCCGCTTTGCTTGAAGCAATGCAGGAACACCAGGTGACCGCCGGAGGCAAGCAGCACCGGTTGCCGCAACCGTTTTTTGTGCTTGCCACGCAGAATCCGATTGAACAGGAAGGCACTTATCCACTGCCCGAAAGCGCAGCTGGATCGATTCATGTTCAATATCAATGTCGGATACCCCAGCGAGGAAGAAGAATTCCAGATCGTGCGCATGACCACGCAGGGACAGAAAATCGATCTGAAGCATGTTCTCAGCGGCGAAGAGGTCATCGCATTGCAGGAGATCGTCCGCAAGGTTCCGGTGGCCGATCACGTGATTCGCTATGCCCTGCAGTTCACCCGCTTGACCCGAAAAACCGAAGGCGGTTGCCCGGCTTTTGTGAATGACTATGTGGGATGGGGCGCAGGCCCAAGAGCCAGCCAGTACCTCATCCTCGCTGGCAAGGCGCGGGCGCTGCTGAAGGGCCGATATCATGTGAGCACCGAAGACATTCGCCAGGTTGCGCTGCCCGTGCTTCGGCATCGCATCGTGACAAATTTCAACGCCGAGGCCGAAGGCGTGCGCAGCGATACCATCGTGAAAAAGCTGATTGAATTTGTCCCGCAGCAATCAACCGGCGAGATGGATCGAACATCCGCAAAGTTGCTGCGCGATACACCGGCGGCGTGAATTTTCTAGAAG
Organism: uncultured Phycisphaerales bacterium; assembly: GCA_963792535.1. Lineage (GTDB taxonomy): Bacteria > Planctomycetota > Phycisphaerae > Tepidisphaerales > Tepidisphaeraceae > CBDAQA01. The sequence goes on along the minus strand of CAWBWQ010000001.1, from coordinate 78,305 downwards.
CACTATGCGAAAATTCTTGCGTTACGCCGTCAGAAAAAGCGATCCGTATTTTTCAAAGATGCGGATGTGGTTGCAATTGCTCTTGTCCCCGCTGGTAGGTGCAATTGCGGTCGGGACATTAGCGTGGGACCAAAAGGCCCAGGACCAGGGTATCAGTATTCCACTCGCGGCTGGAGCTGGAGTTGTAATGGGATTGATCGCCGGGCTGTTTCTCTGTTGGAACGACCTTCAGGTGCGCCGTGCCCTGGTAAGCCAACAAGCACCACCGCAGTGGACTAAGAAAAGGATTGGCATCACGGTAGGGATCTTCCTGTTGCTATCGAACATAGTTGGGTGCACTGGGATTATCCTCTGGGACCTGATTGCCAGGCGAAAGTAAAACGAGCGTCTGAGCGATGACCGACACCCCCACCACCGATTACCGCAAATACCTCAACCCGCGCACCCTGGCGAGGATCGCTTCGCTGGATCTGCGCGCCCGTTTGATCGTCGAAGGACTTACCAGCGGCATGCACCGATCGCCGTACCAGGGCATCAGCGTTGAATTCGCTCAGCATCGCCAATATGTGCAAGGTGATGACATTCGGCATGTGGATTGGAAAGTGCTTGCCAAGACCGACAAGGTTTATCTCAAGCAATATCTGGAAGAAACCAACCTGCATCTGATCTGCGTGGTCGACGCCAGCGAATCCATGGGATACGGCACCGTAATGGCGAATGATGAGGATGGATCGCAGCTTGAAGATAACAAAGCCAGCGCGCGATCCTCCATCCTCGATTCTCAATCCTCGGTTCCCCGCTGGACCAAGTACGATCATGCAACTGCCATCGCCGCGGGGTTGTCTTACCTGACCATTCAGCAGCAGGACTCGGTCGGGCTGGCGATTTTCGATCAGGCGCTTAGCCGGTATTTCAAGCCGAGCAATTCACCGGGGCAATGGAAAATCATCACCCAGGAACTGCAGCAGGTTCCTCGTTGGAACAAGACCAATACGGGGAAGATTTTGGATCAGCTGGCGGAGAAGCTCACGCATCGGAGCCTCATCGTCATTCTTTCCGATTTTTTTGATGACCTGGAAAGCCTTAAAAAAGGCTTGCGTCATTTGCGCTACAAGAAGCACGAGATGATGGTTTTCCAGATCCTCGACCCCACCGAGATTGAATTCCCTTTCGACGATGTGACACTTTTCAAGGGTCTGGAAGAAGCCGGGCAACTGCTCACCGAGCCCAGGTCGCTGCGCGAGGCGTATCTCGAGCAACTGCGAACTTTCACAGACCAATTGCAGAAAATGTGCCGGGAAATGCGAATTGATTTCACCCGGATGAATACAGGGGAATCGCTTGATGTGTCGTTAAGCGCGTTCCTGGCGACTCGCGCAGCGTCGATGAAATGAAGAGATCAAATGCGAACATCGAACATCGAACGTCCAACATCCAACATTGAACGAAAGGCGATCGCGATTTCTTTCTTTACTTCGATGTTCGATGTTCGACGTTGAATGTTCGATGTTCGTTTTTATTAAAGCCGATGTTGACTCCACTCGCCTTCGCTTTCCTCTCCCCCGCATTCGCAATCGCCGGCCTGGCGCTGGCGAGCATTCCCATCATCATCCACATTCTCAACCGCCGGCGTTATCGCACGGTGAACTGGGCGGCGATGGAATTTCTGCTCCGCGCAATGCGCAAAAACCGCCGCCGCGTGCGCTTCGAGCAGTGGCTTCTGCTGGCGATGCGCTGCCTGCTGCTGGGCATGCTTGGCATTGCCCTGGCAAGGCCCATGGGTTGCGACAGCACTTCGTCCGCCGGCTTTGGCGGGAGAACAGGCCTGCATGTCTTTGTCATCGACAACAGTTATTCCATGTCGTATCTCGCCGGCAGACCCGGTGCTAAAACGCATCTAGACCAGGCGAAGCTTGTCGCGGGGCAGATCATTGATCGCCTCACCAGCGGAGGTGAATCGGTTGTCATTATCACCTGCGCGAAGCCTGCCGCCGGTGCGATCGCCAAACCGACTTACGATCTGCAGCAGGCCCGCTCGATCCTGGACCGCATTCCGCAGTCGTACAGCGCTCCGGATCTTTCATCTGCCCTGCGGATGGCGATCCAGGTCGGTCGCGAAAACGAGCGGCAACCCAACAAGAATCTTTACCTGTTCACCGATGCCACGGCGGCAACCTGGCAGGGCGTCGACGCCGCGGCTTTAAAAACCGAAGGACCGGAACTCGCCCGCCTGTATCGCGTGGCGCATTCGAATTTACGCGCTGGGCCCGCAGTGGAATCAAGCGATTCTGGACGTGCGGCCATCGGCCAATCTGATCACCACGAACACGCAGTTCGGCGCAGACTTTATCGCAGACGTAAAAGGATTTGGCGCGCCTCACGATGCAACGCTGCAATGGAAAGTCGACGGCCGTTTGCTAAGCGGCGGCGGGCGTCTCAGTCCAGATACCACCACCGAACCGCAAACCGAACCACAAACGAGTCTGCAGGCGGAATTAAAGGCCGGCGGGCCCCACGCGGTAACCGCTTCGATCGTCGGTGACGATGGTTTACAAATCGATAATTCCCGCACGCGGGTGATTAATGTCGTCTCGCAGCTCAAGACGCTGATCGTTGAAGGTGAGCACGGCGCAGGCACCGAAGGCGGGTCGGGTCTCAACTTGCAGGTGGCCTTGTCGGGGCTTGGAAAATCCGGCCAGTCCGACGGCTTTGCCGCCCCGGATCTCATCAGCGACCTTGAACTGGGCAATCATGTATTGAACGATTACCGCGCGGTAATGCTGTGCGGCGTCAGCCAGGTCACACCCACCGAAGCCGATCAGCTTCATAACTTTGTAAGTGTCGGTGGAACACTGATGGTGTTTCTCGGCGAAAACATCGTTCCGGAAAATTACAACTCGGTGCTCCTCCCCCGGCATTTAATTCCAGGTCCGCTTACCCGGCGGGTGATCGCCGCCGAGGACAAGGCGTTTCATTTTGATTTCAACCCCAACGGTGTCCTGCATCCGCTGCTGCGGGCATTTTCGCACCAGGAAGATACCGGCATGGAACATGCCGAGGCATTTGGGTACTGGCAGACCGACGTGCCGATGGATCCCCAATTGCGCGTGCTGAACTGGAAGATGGAAAATGGACCGCGCGGTGAAAAGCCCGACCCCGCCATCACGCAGGAGGCTGTCGGGCAGGGCCGTGTGGTGTTCGTCTCCACCTCGGCCAACGAAGAATGGATTACCTTCACCCGCAAACCTGTTTATACCGAGTTGGTAAACGAACTGCTTTGGGGCAGTGTCAATGTCGGTGACAGCTGGATGAACCTCACGGTCGGAGATCAAATGGTGATCCCGGCGACCGTTAAGCTCACTGCCACCCCCACGATGAGCGATCCTAAGTCCGCGCCAATACCGCTTGAATTAAGCACCGCATCGGATGGGTCGGCGATGTATCGCAGCCCCCTGCTTCAGCAGCCGGGAATCTACACACTTTCCACCGGAACAGGCAGTATTCCAATAGCGGTTAACCTGCCCGCCGAGGGGGCTGATGTGCACACGATCTCCGACAGCGCGATCAAGGATGCATTAGGCGGGATCGATCTGAAACTGAACGACGACCAGCCCCCGGCGTTAATCGCTCAGACTGGCATGGGAGATGACTGGGGCTGGACGGTCATGCTCGGCGTCTTCGCGCATGATTGGGGCTGAGTCGTTTATCGCAATGCGGTTTGGACACTATAAGAAGAAGGCGTGATATGTATTGTTACGGATGGGCGAGCGTTCAACGTTCAACTTCCAACGTTCAACATTGAAGTGAAGAAACGATTGCCGTTCTTCCTTTGAAAGTTGGACGTTGAAAGTTGAGCGTTGAAAGTTTGCCCAACCACAGACAGTTGCAGCCGCAATAAAACCATAAAATGACTAATCCTCTTCCCCACACCTTCGAAGTTCTCCTCGGTTTACCGAAGGGCTTTCTGCATCCGCAGGGGGAATGGTCACTACAGTTCAACCCGGCATGGCCGGGGCAGGCGTTCATTCGGCGCGCCGGTCTGGAATATCACGCTGCTGGTGGTGGCGATCCTGCTCGTTGTATACGTCTATTCACGCGACGGCCGGTCGCGACCGCTGCGCGTGCTGCTGGGCGGATTGCGATTATCACTGCTGACGCTCGTGCTGTTCTTGCTCAATCGCCCGATCCTCACCCTCGGGCAGACGCGAATCGAGCCTTCGGTTCTGGCGATATTGGTGGACGACAGCGGCAGCATGCGCGTGCCGGATGCCGGAGCAGCGGATCATCCGCAATCGAGGCTGGCGATCGCGCGGAATCTCCTGTCGGGAGACAACGCCGCGTTACTGCGAACGCTGGCAAAAAAGCATGACCTTCGGCTGTACCGTTTCGACCGCGATGCCTCGCCGCTGGTCGGTATTCAATCGTTGCCCGCAAACTCGAAGGATTCACTGGACCTCGCGCCGGCAACAACCGCGATCGCGGGCCTGCAACCGCAGGGACAGAGCACGCAGGTGCTTCCTTCTATTCTCACTGCGCTTGAGGATTTGCAGGGGCAGCGGTTGGCCGGAGTGGTTCTCCTGACCGATGGCCGCGACACACCGGCGCACAACATCAGTGAGGGATTGAACGCACTGAAAAATTACGGCGCGAAGATTTACCCGATCGCCCTTGGATCCGATCAACAACCGAAAAATATCCAGGTGCAGAGCATGCAGCTGGATGATGTGGCATTTAAAGGCGATGTCGTCAACGTCAAGGCGATGGTGCGCGGCAGCGGATATGAAGCCGGCCATTCGGTTCATGTCGTGTTGAAGGACAAAAAGACCAATGCCATCCTTCCCGGAGTGGACGGCGCGCCGGCCGAGAAAAACATCGCACTGCCCGACGACAAGCCCGTTGAGGTGGAACTGCAGTGGAAGACATCGGAGATCGGCAACAAAGACGTTGTCATAGAAGCCTTGCCGCAGTCCGGAGAACTCGACGAAGCCGACAATTCCCGATCGACGCTGGTAACGGTGCTGGATGCGAAGATCGCGGTTTTGTTCGTGGACGGCTATCCGCGATGGGATTACCGCTATCTCAAAAATGCTTTGATCCGCGATAAGACGGTTGATGTGTCCTGCCTGCTCGCGAGCGCGGATTTCAACTTTCTGCAGGAAGGGAACAAGCCTCTGCCCAGTTCCGGCAAAAGCGTTGCGGGTCATTTCCCCGACACCATCGATCAACTGCTCGAATATGACGTGGTGGTCTTCGGTGATGTCGATCCACGCTATTTTTCGGATTCGCAGCTGCAACTGGTCAATGAATTTGTGAATCGCGGCGGAGGTTTTGCGATGGTCGCGGGGGAAAGATTTTCACCGCAGGCATATCGCAACACGCCGATCGAACCGTTGCTGCCCATAGCGCTGTCGCATGTGGAATCGACCGACAGCAGCGTTGCAATCACCCAGGGATTTCGCCCGGTGGTGACAAAAGCGGGGTCTTCCACCAGCATCTTCCGGTTCTTCGCCGACTCGACAAAAAACGATGAATTTCTTGCGCGGCAATGGCCCGAAGTGTTTTGGTACTGCAGGGGAATTACCGCCAAACCGAGTGTCGGTGAGGTATTGGCCGAGCATCCTACTGAGATCGGACCCGACGGTCACAAAGCGCCGATCCTGGTGTCGGGCCGGTTCGGAGGCCGCACGCTTTTTTCAGCGATTGATGATTCCTGGCGCTGGCGGTTTTACACCGATGAATCAGTCTTCGACACATACTGGGTGCAGCAACTGAGATATCTGGCGCAACCGCAAGATCGGTCAAAGGCGATTGACGCTGACGGCCGATCAACCGGTCTACGAACTCGGGCAGCAGGTTCGCCTGACCCTGCGCGTGATCGACCCGGGATTGGTTCGGCAGCTGCCCGACCAGATCCGCGTTGAGGAGCAGGACGCCGGCGGACAACCGGTGCGCATGGAAAACCTGGTTCGACTCGACGGCAGCGGTGAAACATTCGCCGGGTCGTTCACCGCGGACAAGGTCGGAAAATTTACCATTCACCTCCCGCCCATCGTCGGCGGCGTGGAGATGATGGAGACCGGTGTGGATGTGACGCTGCCGCAGCTTGAATTAAATGACCCGCGGGTGGACCGCATTCAGCTGTCCCGGCTGGCGTCAGAGACACTCGGTAAACCGATTGAATTGGCGAATGCCATCCCGGAACTGCAGGCAATTCCCAGCGCCGCCAAGGTGCTGCCAATTTTAACGGGCCAACCGCTGTGGAACGCGCCGCTGACATTGGCGCTGTTTGTACTTGTGGTGGTGAGCGAGTGGGTCGTGCGTAAGCTGTATGGAATGGTGTAGGCGAGTGCGGAAATTTGACGTGGGGCAAGTTTTATGGATTGGTCGAGCCGATTTAAGGTGCGGGCGTTTATTGCCGGAATCGTCCTGTTTCTTTTCAGCGGATTTTACTCCTGCCAGGAAGTTAAATATTCGCTGGGCGGGGAAGAAGGGGCCCGGCCAGGTTACGCGCGTGAGGCAATATGAGGACTACACCGCAAGGACGCCGGAGTTGAGAACCGCGGTCGAATATGAGTTCACCGACGATCGCGGCTTAGCGCGGCAGGGGAAAGATACTTTTAAAGGTTCGGTGGATGCTACCGAAGGCGACCCGATCGAGGTTCAATATCGCGCCGGAACCGACGGCGATTCCCGCGTCGCAGGTCATACAAATACCGCAGCGGTCTATCTATTCATCATCTGCTTGATTGTTGTGGGCGTGCTCTCTTATCCCGCAGTGCGCCAGGTTTACGATGAAGTGTATGCTCCGAAAAAGAGACGGCGCTGATGCGTGAGCTGAACGCCGCCAGGATTTGGCTGCAACACTCCACCGCCGCCGCTGACGCTGACGCTGTTTGTACTTGTGATGGTGAGCGAGTCGGTCGTGCGTGAGCTGTATGAGATGGTGCAGCAGGATCAAAAACCCACAGGTTTGGTGGGTCGTGAGCCGAGTCAGCTCTGGATCGGCTCGCTGAATGGATGAGTCTGCCCAATTTATCATTTTGTTGCTAAAACGTCGCATCATGCGTCGCACAACGACGCATTTGGTAGTTGTTGCGACGCTTCGGGGAATTAGCAGCGGGTGTGACGGTTCGGCGGTTGCCCAGAGCATCCCATCGGCGGGATTTTGCTGCAACAATCCGGCTGCCCCGCCGTCCAACTATTGAGGCGCGTCGTTCAAAGCTCTTACGGTGCAAACATAAACCGAATTAGCCTCAGCACGAAAGTGCGGTTTGCCGGCGCTATAGTATGATATTTGCAGTGAGGCATTTAGCGACTTTTCGGGCACACGGCAAAAGTCGACCTTTTTGTATGCTGGCGACGTGCTTGCAGGCATTATTCGCCCGTGATTGATCTGAGGATTCTTTCATATGTCCCCCACTATCCTCATCGACTCGTTGCATTCTGTTCGTCGTCGTGTCCGATTACTGGGTGTGCTGTTTGGTGCGGGACTATTGGCCACGCTGGCGGTGGGGCTTTTAATCGCGACGGTGCTGTTGGACTTCCTGCTCAATCTGCACGCATTGCCCCGGCTGGTGCTTACTCTGATCGCACTCGGGGGGCTGTGTTATGCGTTGTGGCGATGGGTCATCCAGAGCATTCTGGCCCGGCTTAGTTTGAATGAGGTTGCTGGACGAATCGAGCGAACCTTTCCTGAATATCAGGATCGGCTTCGCAGCACGATCGACATCCTTTCGGGCAACGCCCCGCCGGGATCGGAAATTATGAAGCAGCGGGTGGTCTCCGAGGCCACCCGGTTGACGCAAAGTTTGGATCTCAGCCGTGTGATAGTGGCTGCGCCGGTCTGGTATTCCGCGACGATGGGAACAGGAGCGCTGCTGCTGCTTGCGCTGATCGTTAATACGGTTAACCCGGCTTATACCCACGTCGCCTTCGATCGCCTGTTTTCTCCCTTTTCCAACAATCCATGGCCCAGGACGGTCAGCATCGATCTGGTTGGAACCGTGCCGGATCGCGTGTCGGTCGGTCAGCGAATCGATGTGAACATCCGACTGACTCACGGCGACCGGATTGGACGAAAAGCGACCATTTTTTACCAGTACGGCGACGCCGATGGGGCTCATTTTGGACCCGTCGAGCAGGAATACATGACCCGGGACGATGATGGGATTTATCATGCATCGGTCGACGCGCGCACGCCGGCGGATGCAGGGGCCGGGCTGGTGAAGGTGTGGATGGAATCGGGGGATGATTCCAAGGAATTGCCGCCGGTGAAAGTCGTGCAACGGCTGACCATTACCCGGGTGCAAGCGACGATCACCGCCCCGGCGTATGCGAACCTGCCGGCCCAGCATGTGAATCTCAGTCAGAATCCCGCATTGATGACCGTGGGATCCAAGGTTGAATTAACCGCTCAATTCAACAAACCGCTGGACCCGAAGCAAGCGGTAACAGTTGAATTTCTTTCGCCTAAGTCGGTGCCTGTATTCAGTTGGTCCAAGCCAATTGGAACCACGGTGACCGCTGCGGTGGACGCAAGTGAATCGTTTCGATTTCATTTGCACGGAATCGATACCGACGGCTTGTCAAACACCGCAGCCGAGGAGTTCGAGTTTGTCGTTCGACCGGATCAGAACCCCACAGTGATTATCGAGAATCCGCGCCGTAATGAAGACCGAACGCCTGATGCGGTTGTCCCTTTCGCCGCCATGGCCGAGGATGACTTCGGGGTGGATTCGCTGACACTAGTGATCGATCGAATCAACGACAAAAAGCACTGGGAAATCCCGCTGGTTCACAAGGCAATTGCCGCTGATGGCATTCAGTGGAACAGGGTTGATCCAGACGGTGATATGCAGCGGTTCCGGGCGGGTTATTCATGGGTGCTGGCCAAGCCGGAATCGTTTGAAATCAAGCCGGGTGATGAGCTGGAATATTTCGCTTCGGTCAAGGACAACTTTGAGCTTGCCGGCAAGACGCATGCGCAGGTTGCGAGCGGCAAGCTGCGGATCAGCATTATCAGCCAGGAAGAATTCAACAATAAGATAACCGATATGCTCAGCAGCGTGGCCGAGCAGGCTGCGGTGTTGAAGCAATCGCAGGGCGCAACGCAGCGGCAAACGGCCGAACTCGCCAGAGAGACCGCAGGCAAGCCCGCGCTGGATAACGCGGACAAGACCGCCGCCGAGCGGCTCGCGGGGCAGCAGAGCACCATTGCGTCGCAGACCAAATCATTGGCCACCCGATTGACTGATATCCAGGCGCAGATGGAGGAGAACAAATCCGCCAATCAGGAATTAAAGGACACAGCCAGGGACGTGGGCAATCTTCTGAATAGCGCAGCTGAAAACCCAATGAAGGACGCCGCCGGAAGTATCAATAATGCCCGTCAAGCGGAGGATAAAGATCATCGCGATCAAAGCCTGACCGACGCCCAGACGAGCCAGTCCAAGGCCGGTGATGATTTGCAAAAGGTGCTGGATCGGATGGGGAACATCGGCAGCCTCTCCCGGTCTATAGATGCCGTACGAAATTTGCTGGCCGATCAACAGAAATTGTCCGCCCAAACCACAGCCGCGGGTAAGGGAAATCTTGGCAAAACGCCCGACCAGCTCTCAACGCAGGACAAGGCAACGCTCGAAGCACTGGCCAAGGCGCAGGCCGACCTTGGCGCTCGAACGCAGAAGACGCTGGATGAGATTCTCAAGGACGCGGACAAGCTGAATAAGTCAGACCCCGCGGCTTCCAAGGCAATGAGCCAGGCGGCGGATACTGGAAATCAGCAGAACGTGCCGGGCCAGCAGGCCAAGGCTTCTGACGCTACGCAGCAGAACCAGCAGGCAGCGGCGCAGTCGGCGCAAAAGCAGGCCGAACTGGGTTTGCAGATGATGCTCGCCGACCTGAGGGAAGCTGAAAAACATAAGCTTGATGAGCTGGCGCGAAAGCTCGCGGAGCTGCAACAGCAGGTGGCCATCCTGCTTCGTGAACAGGCGGCGCATAACCTGGATAATTTATTTCTGCAGGGCAATGACGTGCTGACCGCCACGGGGGCGGATGTGAAACTTCAGCTCTATACACTTTCAGAGCGCGATCCCAGGGCGGTTGCGGCTCCGGTGGAACCAGGCCTGCTGAGTTCCGCCCAGGAACAGACCGAGCGCAACACCCGCGACATCGCCAAGGCAGCCCAGGACCTGGCTGATGGCGCTGAGCCTTCAGATCATCTCACGCGGGCGGCAGACAAAATGGAACGCGCGATCGTCAACCTGCGCGACGGCAAACTGGCCATGGCATATAACCCCGCGCAGGTGGACGCGCTGGCAGAACTGCTGGATGCCAAAAAACTGATCGATCAACAGAAGCAGAAAGCCGAGCAGAAGCAGGAAGACCAGAAAAAAGAGGCCGTTCGCCAGCAGTATATGGCGATCCTCGCCGAGCAGAATGAGGTGAATCTCAAGACCCTCAGCATCGACGGCGCAACCAGAAACGACGACGGCTCACTCCCCCGCGAGGCGCAGATTCGCCTGAATCAATTGACCGGAGACCAGGGGAAGGTTTCAGACAAGACCGCAAAGCTCGATGAAACGCTGCAGGCGCTGGGAAGCATCGTGTACACCTACGCCAACCGCGACATCGTAAAGAACATGAATGAGGTCAAAGATTCGCTTGGAAACGCGCAGACCGGCGCGGTGCCGCAGGCGTTGCAGAAGCAGGTCGTGGCGCAGTTGGAGGCGATGATTAAAGACCTCGCAACCAAGCCGGAAGAAAGCGCGTTTGCCCAGCATGCCGGAGGCGGCGGTGAAGGTGGAAACGGCAAAAGCAACAGTGGTATGCCGTCCGAAGCTGAACTGCGGCTAATGAAGGATTTGCAGATCGCTGAAAATGACGCAACGATCGCAATCAACAAACAACAGCAGAAGGAAAAGGCGGATTTGTCGTCGCTTGGAAATCGCCAGGGGGACCTTCGCAATCTGCTGGATAAGCTTTTACAGAAGGCATCCAAGGGACAAAGCAAGCTGCCGCCCGAGCCGGACAATCGGGATCAACTGCCTGAGGAAGCGGTAAAAAATCCAGGTGACGCCGCCGAGGCAGTCGACAACAAAGAGTTGCAGGACGATTTGATTGGTGTCGGTAAACAGGACGAACCGGGCAAGCCACCGGCCCGCGCGGAACACGACCTGAACCTGGTGGGAGACCGCATGGCTCGATCGCGCCAGCGCCTGGCGATGAATTCTGATCCCGGGCCGGTGACCCAGGAGATACAAAAACGAATTTTAGACAATCTGGATGATCTGATTGAAGAGGCCCGCAAGAAAGAGCGCAGGGACAAAACCAGCCGCCCAAGCCCGGCGGGGATCCCTCCGAGGCAAAAAAACCCGGCGCGCAGCAACAGCCGCAGAATGCCGACACCAAGGGTCAAAAGCAGCAGTCCAAGCCCGACCCCACCATCGCCAAAAGTGCCGGCAGCAGTTCGGGCGGTGGTGACGGGCAGCCGGGTGATCCCGCTGCGGACATCGCCAGGCAGGAGGCGCAGAACTGGGGAGAAGTCACCCCGCGTCAGCGCCAGGCGGTGATCGAAACACAGGGAGAAAAAGTTCTCGATAAATACAAGAATCTCGTGGACGACTATTACCGTTCAATGTCCACACGGGCAAATGTTCACTGATGTCTGACGACATGGACTGCCAGGCGACGCGGCTATCGGAAAAAACAGGATGAAATCACAGATGCACGCGGATAAACGCAGATCAGAAGAGGCGAATCCTCTCGCAGATCGTTTAACGGGCCGATCCATCGCTGCCGGTGTGCAACGGCCACTTCAAATTTTGATTCTCATCCTGATCGTCGTGCTACCGGTTTGTGTAAACGCTGATCCGCCCGCCAGGCCGGTTCCACCGCCGGTTGGGATCGCAGCTCATGCAAACCAGGTGACGGGCGATGAAATTACCCCTCCCCAGAAGCGCGCAGTTGAGCGCGGGCTTGCGTGGCTGGCGGAGCATCAGGGACCAGACGGCAGCTTTCGCGGCAACGGGGGAAAGCATTCAGGCATCACGGCGCTGGCGGCCATCGCCATGATGGAGGCAGGCAATCTGCCCAATCGGGGGAAGTATGGAGACAACGTATCGCGGGCTTTGAAATTTGTCTTAAACAGCTGCGAGGAATCAGGCCTGATCGTCTCCGACGATTCGCAGAGCCCGATGTACGGGCATGGTTTTTCCACCCTGTTTTTAGGCGAAATTTACGGAATGACCGGCGATGATTCAGTCAAGGAATCCCTGCAGAAAGCAATTTCGCTCATCGAGCGTTCGCAAAGCACCCAGCCCGGAAATGAAGGCGGCTGGCGCTATCAACCCGTGCCCTATGACGCAGATATCTCCGTCACCATCTGCCAGGTGATGGCGCTGCGGGCCGCCCGGGATGCGGGTATTTTTGTCGACCCCGGCGTCATGGATCGCGCGATTAAATATGTGCAGCAGTGCCAGAATCCCGACGGGGGTTTCAGCTATATGGCCCGAATGGGTGGAGGCACCGGCAGCGGGTTTGGCCGCAGCGCCGCCGGAGTGGCGTCGCTATATTATGCCGGGCATTTCCAGGGCAACGACCTGGACCGCGGGCTGAAATATCTCAAGCAGTACACACCCGGCCAATCCCACGGCGGCACCCCTGAGATGATGGACATGGAAGGGCAATATTTCTACGGCAATTATTACAGCGTGCAGGCCATGTTCCTCGCCGGTGGCGATTACTGGAAAGAATGGTATCCCGGCATCCGCGAACAGCTCATCGCCCGCCAAAGCACCGATGGTGGATGGTCCGGTGAAGTTACCGAAGACTACTGCACGTCGATGGCGCTGATCATTCTGCAAATGCCCAATCGCTATCTGCCGGTGTTCAATGGAAAAGGCCCCGGCGATTGAGCAACGCTCAGTTTGCTCTCGGCAAGTCGCCATTCAAAACGCTCACTTTTCAGGTTCCTGGCTGTTCCCAATCCAGCTATGGTTTGGAGTATGAAACCGCATACTTTTAAAGTCGCAGTTTTCGCGTTGCTCAATTCCGCCCTGCTGCTGGCCGGGCCGGTGGGCTGCATTGTCCGCCCCGAGCCGCCCGAGCCTCCGGCACCTGTCGTCGTCGGTGGTCCGCCGGTGGTGGAGGTGGATGAATTTGGTTACCGTCATGAGGGATATTACGATGACCATCGGCGATGGCATGGAGGCTACTATGACGAGCGCCATGTGCGTCATGAGGATGCCGGTGACTGGCACCACGATCGGCGCTGAACCACAATGGCAATTACCGCTCTGGAATTCATGGTGCTCGCTTCCCTCCGGCGCATCAGGTTCTCCCGCTGCGCCCCCGCGTTTTAGAAATGGGGCAAAGCAACTGGTACGGAGATGTTTCGCTGGGGCAGTTCAACGATGAAATTCGCCGACTGGTAACAGACCCCCGCGAACGCGACGAGCATCTGCAAACGCTGGCCGATGTTGTTTCCGCCTCTCGTCCCGGGCAGCTGTATGAAATCGCAGCACTGTTCTTCAAGGCAATCGTGCAGGCAGGTGAATACTCTGCCATCGATCCTGGTTCACCGGGCAGCCGATATCAATTCGATCTGAACCAGCCGGTTCCACTCGCACAGACATTTGAACTGCTGCTCAATTTTGGTACCGCCGAGCATGTCTTCAACGTCTTCCAGTTCTTTAAGACGGCGCACGACCTGACCGCCGTCGGCGGTATCATGATGCACAGTTCCCCTTTCACCGGCTGGCTCGATCACGGGTTTTTCAATTTTCAGCCGACCTTCTTTTTCGATCTGGCGCGAGAATAGCTATCAAATTGTGAGTTTCATCCTCGGGCGAATCAAGCCTTTTGAATATGTGCAGGTTCGCGACCACGATCACATCCCGCAGCTGATCAAGGCAGGAAAAATCCCCACAGGCGCTCACACCAATGTGGTCTATCGCAAAACCGCGGACAAGAGTTTCGCCGCGCCAACCCAGGCGTACTACGCCGGTGCGCTTTCAAAACAATCGCAACAGTTGTGGCATGAATTGCGATAGCAGGGGATGCCCAACGCAGCCAGACTTAAGCCATCCACATCCCACAAACCGAATAAGCTTCATATAAGTAAATGTCGATGCGTCCCCTGCCGATAAGCTTAGGGAGATGCCGAAATGTCGAGATACCCTCTACTCTGGGTGCGATATCTGGTTGCGCCGCTCGCGCTGATGGTGTTTGCATTGACGCAAACCGCCTTCTCCCAGACTACGTCCACAGCACCAACGACCACATCAGCGTCCGATAGCTCAGATGTAGCCTCACATTCCTTCAAGGAATCGGTAATCAACGGCCTGCCACCGGCGATTGGGGACGGGCTGGATGTCAACCTCTGGGGCTGGCTTGGTGGCTACCGAAACGACCAACATTATTCAAAGAGCAACTATTATGACGCGGAATTTGCAATCGGACTGACTAAAAGCTTCAACCAGACAGTTGCCGTTTCCGCGCAGGGCAATTTTATTGATGCCGATGGATACGGGCGGGTCGAGTTGGAGCAGGGGTTTATATCGGTAGTCCTGAATCAAGATTGCGGATCGTATATCACCATCGGAAAGTTCAACGCCAACTTTGGCTTTGAAGCCAGGGATTTCTGGAGCAGAACTACCTGCACCCCCAGCGATCTATTTGGCGCTCAGCCGCAGGATCTGGTCGGGGGTATGGTCACCGTCCCGATCCCCCACACTGGTTTGACGCTGCGGCCATTCATCAGTGAAGACTTCCAGGGGCAATATGACTTCAATCAATCCCCTTCCGGCGGTCTGATGACTGAATACGAGCCAGCACACGGCTTGGACCTTGCGGTGACAGGCTGGGTCGGGCCAGGGATTGTGCTGGAGCAGGGCCGTCACATTCAGTCGCCATACGATGCCGGTGCGTACGGAGATGACTTCAGCAGCACATTGATCTCCAGGTGGCAAGGCCCTCACCTGTCAGGGGAACGCGCCGGGACGCTCGGCTTTGTCGAAGCCAAAGCGACCTGGCAGGCGCTGGCGGATCTCAGGTTTTCAGCCGAGTTCCTTCAGGGGACCAGCGGAACACAGTATGGTCGGTGGGGCTGGTTTGGTGCTGCCGGTCAGGTCGACTACGACCTAACCGATCAATGGCGCATATACAGTAGACTCAGTTTTCTCGATGACAGCAACTGGTTGACTACCGGCGATTTCCAGCGTGTCTACGAATATAGCTTCGGAACTGGATACGACCTATGCGAGGGTGTGGAAGTTCGTGGAGAGTTTCGCCACGATGAGAGCAACGAGTACGGCAATGCCGATACATTTTCAATTCACCTGGCCCTGACCTACTGAGGCAACATGCGGTTCACATATCCGTTAGCTGTAATGTTCGGGATGCTTGCAGCGGTGGCCAATCTGAACATAGCCCACGCCGAATCACCGACTTCGAGACCAGTCACCATGCCCGCAGCTTTTAGTGTGCGCGGGAAGGTGTTTATCTCCACCGGTTTGAATCTGAGCAAAGCGGATCTGTCACACGTTGTAGTCTACCTTGATTCTGATGCACTTTTGGATGCGGTACCCATTCCCTCAGAACATCAGATCATTGCACAAAAGGACAAGCAGTTTGTTCCCAAGTTCCTCGCTGTGCCGCGCGGAACAGTGATCGAGTTTCCGAATTGGGATCACATCTCTCACAACGTGTTCAGCCGGTCGGCAGCGGCTCCGGCATTTGATCTGGACCGGTATCCCTATGGGCAATCGAAATCTCGAACGTTCACGAAGGTGGGCACTGTTCAGATGTTCTGCAATGTTCATCCACAGATGCGCGCGATGGTGTATGTGACGCCCAACATTTTTCTAAGCCGCTGCGATAAACTCGGACAGTTCAACATCGACAATATTCCAGCGGGGAAGTTTACGCTGGTTGCCTGGCATGACCGCTGCGGGGCGCAGAAACAATCGATTGTTTTAGGTAACGGCACGCCCGCCACCATCAGCATGACGCTTGCGGAGGACCATAACGACATTCTGGCAAACGACCCAGCCGTTCGCGGAAATAAATACGGAACCGAGCGCGGGCTTGGTATCAAGCACGAACAACTGAACCTGCCAGTTTTTCAGGACTCTCATCCGGTTCCCGAACCATGTCCTGACTGTAAACAGTAGGCAATCGCCAATCCGAATCCTATGCAGCTGCGCACCAAACTATTTCTGTCGTCCAGCGCAATTGTGCTGCTGCTCTGGGCGGGCGCGTGGTGGCCTATCCAGCATCTGATTTCTGCTAATTTTAATCGACTTGCTTCCACGCGTTTCAACGAGGCACGGCAAGGTCTCCACTCACTGCAGGCTCAGCAGGTCAAGCAGATGAATCAAGTGGGTACGATGGTGATGGAGATCCCGGAACTGCGGGCGCTCATTGCCGAACACAACTTCGAGATTGCCGCTGATAACCTCGCCAGTTTGCAGGACCGGCTCGACAGCATCGCAGCAGTTATAGATGCCCGGTTCATCTGCGTGCTCGATAGCCGTGGCGCGGTGATCGCGCAGAACAGCCAATCGCCCTGGGGAACGACGGCCAATCTAAGAACTTATATTTCCAGATCCAGGCAGGCGTTGCCACTGGTGCGAGCCATGTTCGCTGCCGGGAAACCGCAACAGCAGTTCGGGCTGTGGCTTTATAACGAAAAGTTGTATCAGGCTGTCGGGATACCGCTGCTTTTTTCAAGTGATCCCGGCGATGCCGATCGACCCGATGGAGCGCGTAATCATCGCTTCGCCGGTGACCGGAGATATGGCTGCGACACTGGGTAAAAGCCACAACTGCGAGATTACTTTCCTGTCGCCCGATAGTGTGCTGGCGTCGAGCCTCTCGCAGTCGGATCAGGCGCTGATGTTGAGGCAATATCAGCATAAAGCGTTCCCCGCATCGACGGCATTATCCATACCCGTTCGGGATCTAAACTTTAGCTCGTATCTGGAGCCGCTTGTTGATCCGCCGTCTCAAAACATCATTGGGGCAATTCTTATTCAGAGTAGCCAGGCGGACGCTGTTGCGATGCAACGCAAGGTCTCGGCGAGTCTGTTATTCATCATGGGTGCTGGATTGCTTGCCGCTGCGTGCATCAGCTTTGTTGTCAGCGGCGCGATCAGCAAGCCGGTGCGAGAGCTTGTGCTTGCTGTTCGTCGCGTTGCCGGCGGGGATATGGAGTGTTCTATCCAGGCGACGCGCCGGGATGAAATCGGTCAGCTTGCGACCGCGTTCAACGACATGGTGATCCAGTTGCGGCATCGGGCGGAATTGAAACGCCTCGTAGACGAATCCCAAGCAGCCACAAAAGCCAAGAGCCAGTTCCTGGCGAATATGAGTCATGAGATCCGCACACCGCTGAACGGTGTGATCGGCGTGGCCAATCTACTGCTCACAACGCAACTTGATAAAAAGCAGCGGCATTATACTGAGCTTGTACGTTCATCCACTGAGGTACTCACAACGCTTATCAACGATATCCTCGATTTCTCCAAGATAGAGGCGGGCAAGCTGGAACTGGAGTCAATTGATTTCAATCCTCGCAAGGTGGTTGAGGAAGTGGTCGAGCTGTTGTCTCTTAAGGCGGCGGAAAAAGCCGTAAAGATGGCCAGCGCGATTGGGGACGATGTCCCACAATATATAGCTGGTGATCCTAACAGGCTTCGGCAGATCCTGATGAACCTGATCGGCAACGCGGTGAAATTCACCGACCAGGGTCAGATCACGGTTTGCTTGTCTCGCGAAGTATCGCGCAACGATGTCTGCGTCCGGTTCGCGATCAAGGACACGGGTCCCGGCATTCCTGAGGACCGAAAGCAGCGGCTGTTCAAGTCCTTCTCTCAGGTTGATGCATCCACGACGCGGCGCTACGGCGGCACCGGGCTTGGCCTGGCTATCTCCAAAGAATTGGCTGAGCTGATGGGCGGCACAATCGGGGTTGAAAGCGAGTTAGGCCACGGTTCAACATTCTGGTTCACCTGCAAATTCGATGTTGCCAAAACTCCGCCTCCGAATATTGATAGTGAGCCCACAGATATTGCGCCTGATGCCGCGGCACGAAACACATTTTCGCGGACGATTCGTATCCTGCTCGCAGAGGACAATCAGATCAATCAGATCGTGGCGACGGACCTGCTTGCGAATGCAGGTTGCAAGGTGGATGTGGTATCCGACGGTCAAAGTGCTGTGCAGGCGTGGAAGAATGCCAGCTTTGATCTGGTGCTGATGGATTGTCAGATGCCCGTTATGGACGGGTTGGAAGCCACGCGTGAAATCCGTCGACTCGAGCGGGAACGCAATACCGCCACCGGCTCTATCGGTCACATTCCAATTATCGCTCTAACGGCCAATGCCTCTAACGTCGATCGCAGTCGATGCGAAGAGGCGGGTATGAATGGATACTGCCCCAAGCCGTTCCAGCCGACAGAGCTTCTCGGTCTGATTTCCCGGCACACGTCCTCAGCGTTGACGCAGACCTCTACCGAGACAACGGTCGAGCCTGTTGTATCACCACTGCAAACAGAGCCAACAGCGCAGATCGACCAACTTTCCGGTGAACCTTTGAAAATCGAAACTTTATTGCACTCCTGCACCCGGAACCCAAACCTTGCCATAAAGATCCTGGAGAAGTTTGAGCGGCAGATCGTTGACACCGCAAATCAATTGCAAAGCGTGTTTGAGGCTGAAAAACCTGAAGAATTGGCACGTTTGTCGCATGGACTCAAGGGGACAGCAGGCATCGTCGGCGCAGAATCGTTGCAAGCCATTCTTGCGGATTTAGAGTCGACTGGACGTTCTGCCGTGCTTGATTCTGCCGATAAACAATTGGAGCAACTGCGATACGAAGTGGATCGCTGCTCTGCCTATATACCGCAAGCCATGGCTCAACTGCGGCAAACTATAGATAGTAGAAAGAATTGACTATGCGAGTGCTGGTCGCCGACGACGAAGAAATCGCCCGGATGGTGCTTGAAGAAGCGCTGCAGCGCGCCGGCTATGAGGTAGAGACAGCCAGCACGGGTCGCGAAGCATTGGAAATCCTGAGAGCTGGCCATTGCAGGATTGTCATCAGCGACTGGGAAATGCCCGAGCTGACTGGCCTGCAACTGACGCAGGCGATCCGTTCAGAACACCTCCGCGGGTACGTGTATGTCATCCTGTTGACCAGCCGAAACACGCCGGAGGAGCGAATCGCAGGCCTGCGAGCCGGGGCCGACGAGTTTGTGGGCAAGCCCTACAATACGGGGGAGTTGATCGCCCGTATTGGCACCGCCGAACGCGTGCTCTCGATGGAGACCCGCGACGTGGCGATCTTCGCGATGGCCAAGCTCGCCGAAAGTCGCGACCCCGAAACTGGTGCCCACCTGGAACGTGTTCGAAGCTACTCACGCCTGCTCGCCCAGCATCTCGGCGGCCGCGACAAGTTTCGCAATGAAATCACGCCGGAGTTCGCCCGCCTGATCTACCTAACCAGTCCGTTGCACGATATCGGTAAGGTCGGCATCCCCGACATGGTGTTGCTCAAACCGGGTCGACTCAGTGACCGCGAGTTTGAGATTATGAAGACTCACACCTCCATCGGCGCACAGACTCTGGATGCCGCGTTGCATGAGTTTCCCAATGTTCCATTTCTCAGGATGGGCCGTGACATCGCAGCCACCCACCACGAGCGGTTCGATGGTGATGGCTATCCGAACCGTCTTAAAGGCGATGAGATTCCGCTGTGCGGCCGGATCGTCGCGCTTGCTGATGTGTACGACGCGCTGACATCCAAGCGGGTCTATAAATCAGCCTTTTCGCATGATGTGGCCCGCAATATGATCGAAACGGAAACCGGATCGCATTTCGATCCGGAGGTGGGTGCTGCGTTTCTACAGATCGAGCAACAGTTCCTGTCGATCCGCGATCACTTCAACGAATCGCCCGCCGCCGCGGCCTGATGCTCCACCCGTTCAATTCAGACCGGCCGCGTGGAAAGCCTTAAGAGTCGTCGATAGTCTCCGGCTGGAAGTTTGTTGACAGGTCGTCAAGTGGAAATACGCAGAGCCAGGGAAACGTTTCTCATCTTGTCATACTGACAGCGTGGCTGCGGTTGTGGGCAACAACAAAGCTTTTAACGCGTGGAATGCCAGCTTTCGATAGCCATCCTGCTTTATAAGGCCCATGTGGTATTCGTTTTCATCGACGTGGAATCCTTCGATCGCTTCACGATCAGCATTCAGATCGATGGCGCTGTACCAGTAGACTCTGTCGGCACAACTCACGGCTGCGGCGTTCAGCGCTTCTACCTGTAACTCGTACTTAGCCTCTCGTTGCAGCGCCAGATCAAACGTGGCGATGCCGGTTTCGGTAACCCAAATGGGTTTGCCATCAGTGTGATGTGCGATGGATTGAATTTTAGTGTTCCAGTCCTTCCAATGATCGCACCAATCCCAGTTAGGGTGATCCGGAAACCACATCCCGGGGAAGGCGTGAATGCCCACAGCGTCAATGTACTTCATCACCCCGCGATCGCGCATGATGTTCAGCCAATGGTGGTCAACTGGAATCATGCCTCCCAGCACCGTGTAGATACCACGTTGCTTCGCCCAATACGCAGCATCGCCGATCATCTCCGCAAACAAATGCCACTGCGGATCGAAGCGGGGAAAGTCCCACTTGATGCGATTGTTAGGCTCATTCCATAGTTCCAGCTGATGAAACTGGTGGCCATATAGGGTAGTCACATGATCGATAAAATCAGCATAATCGCGAAGACGATGAGGAGGGCCGTTGCAAGCACCGTTACGGGATAGTGACGGCGGCGTGTGCCAGACACTCAGCAGGATGTCAAAACCAGCCAGTTTGGACATCTGCCAGTCGTACCATTCCCTGCCACCGGGCCGAAGAAAGTCCGCCCACGAGATCCCCGTGCGAAGAATTGTGACACCCAACTCACGCAGCGCCGCCACCGCTTGTTCGACACCCTCATAATCCTGAAAATGAAACCATTGGCAGACACCCAGCTTTTCCCGAAGCGGTACCCACGCCCGGGGCTGGGTTGCGGGAGATTGATCGAGGCTATGCATGGTTGTCGCTCCTTTTGGTGACTGGTTTCGACCAGCCTCGAGCCGTGAATATATCTCCCCGGTACAACGATTGTCAGCCGACATTTACCGACACGCGCTCGAGATTTCGCATGGCGAGCGACAACCACATGGAACGAACATGCCGTAAATGCAGGACGGGCTTCAGCCGGCGCAACTTCGCGCCCCGAACCATCCGGGTGAAGCAAGACGGGCGAATCATTGTCGGCTCACTCGTTAACGTACCAAGGCATGCTGACGAGCACGACTCGGTTATCGCACCTGCGAAGCAGTGCTGCTCTTAGGCTCGCGGCTTTTCGCCGGTGAAGCAGCAGATTCCACCAGTGTTTTTCCACCACCTGCGGCGTAAGGACTGCGATCTGCCTGGTGGGGAATTCCTGCTCAAGGCGGTCGAGTTCTTTCAGGACGGGATTAATGAAGGAACGGAACGGCGCTTGAAGAATATCAAGCCGTGGCGGCGCGACGCCGTGACGCTGTGCGGGGGACTCGACATCTGCATGCCAGGCGGCCCGAAGGCGTTCTTCTTCCTCCCCCGCTTCTTCGCCACTGAGATTGCTCAGGTGGAGCGCGATAACATCGCTGGAGATCCAAAATGCAAATCGCAGCGCCTTCTCTGTGAGACGATCCCACCCCTTCGTAGTGATCAGCACCACCGGCGGCTGGTTGTGATCCAGATCTAAAGGCGCTACCGCTGTCGTCTGTTGCTTCATGCGGTCGTAGTGGCGATGAATCAGCCTGAACATCATCAGCAGAATCGGAATAGCCACAACGCAAATCCAGGCACCCTCAATGAACTTGGCAGCCAGGATTATCAACAGTGCGATCCCGGTACACATTGCGCCAATACCATTGACGCAGAGGCGGATCCACACACCGGTCCTTGAGCGGGCATCACCGGGCTTTTTCAGTTCTTTTCGCCAGTGCATCACCATTCCCGCTTGTGATAGCGAGAATGCGAGAAACGCCCCTACTGCAAATAGTGGGATCAAGCGATCGGTGATTCCTCCAAAGGCCACCAACAGACATCCAGCAAATATAGCCAGGACTATCACTCCCACAGAGTAGACCAGCCGGCGACCTACGATTGCAAACCCGCGTGGGAGGAACTCATGAGCCGCAATCAAACGGCAGAGCCGGGGAAAATCGACAAAGCTGGTGTTAGCGGACATGCATAGGACCGACAACACGCTGCTGATGGCCACATAATAAAACCAGTTTCTACCGATCACCGCGCCGAGCATCTGTGAGATGACGCTTTGGTAGCCGGGTTTATCCTGATCCATCGCGGCGATTCCGTAAGATCGCGATAGCCAGCTGATGCCGATCAGCAGAAGCGCGAGCACCAGGACAATTGTGGTAAGCGTTCGATGAGCGCGCGTTACGGTGGGCGGACGGAATGCGGACACGCCGTTGCTGACCGCTTCGACGCCGGTCATTGCTGTACATCCGCTTGCGAAGGCACGCAGGATCAACCATAGACTAAAGCCCTGCAGCGGCGCGTTTATCACCGGCGGTGGGATGACTGCATGCGGATGCCCAACGCTGGTGAAGGATTTGAAAAAGCCAATCCCTACCGCCAAGAGCAGCGTACTTATAAATAAGTAAGTAGGGATGGCAAATGCCAGACCCGCTTCACCGGTTCCGCGCAGATTTAATAGTGTGATGATCAGCAAGATACCCAGACACAGCGGCAATGTGTAACGATGCAGCGACGGTGCTGCGGATATGAGCGCGGCCACCCCGGCGGATATTCCCACCGCCACGTTTAATAAATAATCAATAATCAATGCAGCAGCGGCGAGCAACCCAGGCCAGACACCCAGGTTTTCTGTGGCTACAGTGTACGATCCGCCATTGACCGGATAGGCCGCGATGGTTTGGCGATAAGAGAGATACAGGATCGTCAAGAGCCCCACAATCACCAGCGTGATCGGCCAGAGATACGTTAGCCCCACCGCTCCAAGAGGCAACAGGATCGTGAGTGCTGCCTCGGGACCATATGAAGCCGAGCCCAGGGCGTCCAACCCCATGGCCGGCACCGCCGACACTGCGCCGATTTTGACCTGCTCGTGCTCTTGAGTTGCCAGCGCGCGGCCAAAAATAATGTTGATTCCCTGCGTAACCCAAGAGGCTGCAGAGTTCGGACTCGGTGATGCCCCTGCCGTACCATCTATCGGCTTGGATTTTTGTTCACTGTCCACTGTGCTGTTGATGCTCATGCGAAGATTTCCCCGATGAATGTTCGCAACCAGAATCAGCGATTATCCGCGACCCTTTGCCGTGGTCGTCCGGTAGCTGCCAGCAGTTCGGCCTTATTCCAGGTTGCGACAGACGACGGCCGCTGCGTATCCGGTTCGCATAAGTAAATTTCATGCCCGGGATTTCCCGTAATTTTCATTCCCGCCGATCTCAGCATTGCCTGGACGCCCGCATGGTTTGCGCACCACCAGTTGGTCGGATCACCGCTGAAGCCATGCTCCAAAAACGCAAGCTTGGGCCAACCCGGCTCAAGCATCAGCTTCCGATCTCGGTCGTCAGCGGTGAACTTACGATCAAATGTTTGCTCAAACACTTCATCACCCGGCATCGTCAGCGTCTGGAAGACCATCAAGCGATTCACATGCTGACACACCAGATCCAGTCCGAGCATCGGATAGCGCAGGTGATAGAACACCCCCATGAAAAGCACGAGATCGAACTTTTCATCCAGCTGAGCCAGGTCATAAACCTGCATGCGATCGAAGCGTACCTGCCGTTGCAGGTTAAAATGCTCCGCTGCCCAGCGGGCCTGCGTTAGATAGCGTTCATCAGCGTCGATACCCAGCACGTGCGCGCTGCGCTTTGCCAGTTCAAACGCATAGAAACCTGCATTGCAGCCGATATCCAGAGCTCGCCAACCGGTTAAATCGTCCGGGAGATGCGGTGCGAGTTGCTGCCACTTAAAGGATGGAAAATCCCCCAGCCAATGATCGGGGCAGGTTTGAGTTCCATCAGGCAGGTGCAGGTTGTGAAACCACGGGCCGAGCCGGTCAATATGCTCCTGTATTGCATGAGGTTGTGCTGCGGGCATGGCGGCGGTGGTCATATCAGCAATCCTTGCTTGAGTGAGCCTAAAGCATCCAGCGCATACTGCTCCAACTCTCTGGCACGATGGGTTGAAGTGTGAGCAGAAAGAATCCTCTTTCGCGCACGTGCGCCGATTGCCTGGCGTTTGTTCTCGTCGATCTGCGCGAGGTGGCGCAGCACGTCGGACGTGGTGCGGGCGATCAAAATTTCTTCATCGGGAATCAGCAGCGTATCGAGTCCTTCCCACCAGTCGCTGATGATAGGGACGCCGCACGCTGCCGCTTCAAAGAGGCGCACACTCGGGCTAAAGCCGGCGGCTATCATGTCGGATCTGGTGACGTTGAGCGTGAAACGCTGGCGATTGTAAAACCGGCGATGTTCGCAAGGCGAAAGGTGCTCGATCCGCTTTACATTGTTTGGCCAGTCGATCGTCGCGGGATACTGCGGACCCGCGACGACGCAGCTCAAGTGCGCAACCAATCGGGCGGGTCGCATCATCAGTTCGTTTAATGTTGGCTGGCGGTCGTCGCTGTAGGTTCCCAGGTAACCCAGGTCCCATGTCATGGTCGATGGTGGTTCCGGAAAATAGAGTTTCGGATCAACACTGCAATACAGCGGTAATGCGCGCGGCGATCTGTAGTCGCGCTCAATGCGTTGCAGCGTTGGACCGCCGGTAAAAGAAAGATACAGGCTATATCTGGGAATCAGTTCAGGGGTGAGATACTCATAATCACCGCGCCGAAGCTTGGCTAATGTTACCGGCGTGTCGATGTCGTAAAATGCGGTGATACCGGTTGCAACACCAGTGACCCAATCGCCTACCTCAACGCCCTGCACTACATAAGAGCCAACGATGACCAGATCCGCGGACTTGATGGCATCAGCGAATCGGTGTTTCAGATCCTCAACGGTGGTGTACTGTTCGGTCCGTCCATAGGGTGGATCAGCTAAGTCGCGGTTATCCGCATACCATGGCTTATTATGCTCGAGGAAAAGGACCTCATGTCCACGCTCTACCAACCCGCGGACCAAGCCGCGGTAGGTGGTTGCATGACCGTTGCCCCATGAAGAAGTGATCGTCAGGCCAATGATGACGATGTTCAATGGCGTCCGCGCACGATCGTTGCTGCTTTGGATCGGGTTAAGCATGTGAAGTGAACACGGGTTGAAGATGGGTTGCACCCAGCACTTCCTCCAGAAGCCTGGCGCGATGGGCATACGTGTGATCCGTCAAAGCGCGACGTAGAGCAGCCTGGCCGATGACCCTTGCTTTTGCCTTGGTCAAAGATGCCACAGAGGTTGCAACCTCAGCGCCACTGCGGGCAACTAGGATCTCCTTTTCAGGCTCGAAGAATTCGTCTATACCGACGAAATTATCGGTAATGACACAAGCGGCCGCGCCGGCGGCTTCAAACACGCGCGTGGCAGGCGAGAATCCATAACGGGCCATGCTGTCGCGACTGATGTTCAGCAGCGCCGTGGGCGTACTGTTAAACGCATTGTGATTCTGCGTGTAGACGTGACCTACGTAAGCAATGTTCGCAGGCATCGGCTTATCGTGCCAGCCACTGCCGCCCAGCAGAAAATGTTTTCCGGGCAGTATTGCAGCTGCATCCAGAAAGAATTCTTCGACTCTCGCTTCCCGATCGGGCAGGCGATTTCCGAGGAAGCCCAGATCAGCGGCAAAGCGATTATCAGGTTGGACCGGATGATGGGTTGCGGGGTCCAATGCGTTGTAGATTGGCACGCACTGCCGCGCCCCTAAAGCCTGGTAAGCAGAAACAACCGGCTGACCACCGCCGTAGGTCAGAATCAAATCGTATTGCGGAATTAGTAGATGAAATTTATCAAGCAGATTACTGTGCAATCGATCCAGCGTCGCGGGCGCATCCACATCCCAGAAGGCGACCATGTTCGTCGGCCTTTTTAGATCGGCGACAGCCTGTTCCAGAAACTCATCAAACACTCCGTTACCGCTGGCTTTGACAATAAAATCTGCATCTGCAGCTTCATCGAGGCAGCGCTGCAGTTGGTCAGTATCAGTTGAAGAATACACCACACTTTCTGCCCACGGGGGATTGGGAATATCGCGATGCTTCTGGCGGTCGTACGCGTCGGATTCGTAAAACGTCACGCGATGGCCGCGCTCTGCCAGTGCGCGAATGATTCCACGGTAGTAGGTTGCCGCTCCATTCCAATAAGCTGATATAAGGCTGGAACCAAAGAATGCTACGTTTAAACCGGCAGGCATTGGCTCTCCTTGTCAGCATTTGGCTTTCGTGTCAGCCGTGATTCGGCCATTAACTCCGCGGCGATATTGAGCAGTTCATCCACACGATGGGCACACGTATGCCGCGAGAGAATCGTTCGATGCCCATGCGCGGCGAGTTGCCGCGCAAACTCTGGTTCATAAAGAACTCGGCGCAACTGCTGCTGCATCTCCCTCTCGTTGTTGGCATAGAGAAAATCATGCCCGGGGTCGAACAGGTTCTCGGCGTCATCCCAGGGCGAGCAAATCAATGGGATCCCACACGCCAAAGCTTCGAATACGCGGATCGTTGGAATACCCGGCAACGCCTGCACATAGGGCCGACGCGGCACATGCACAGTCACCTTAAAACCGCCAAAGACCTGGGGCGCTTTAAAGTTTGGAAGCCAGTTGGCATATTCAATTCCCGCCTGTTTGAGCGCAGTCTTCGCATGATCTGGATAGCGGACGCCATGGAAGCGTGCGTGTAGACCCAGCGCCTTCACGGGATCTAAAATAAACTTGTGCAGTTCAGCGGTGCGTTCTTCATCGCCCCAGTTGCCGATCCATACCAGATCACCTTGCGGCGGTTGATTCGCCAGCGGGCGAAAAACCCGCGTGTCTGCGGCTTCGTGCCAGATCCACGCTCGGCGCGTCCATCTCAATTTCAGATATAGATCCCGCAGCACTCTTCCAAACGCCAGCACACCGTCGTAGCATGTCAAGTCGTATTTCGACATTTCAGCTGGCTGTGTTACTGCACGATGATGCGTGTCGTGAAACAGCAGTTGATAGTGGCCTGTCAACTTGCGATGTTCGCCGATGCGATGAACCAGAGCATGATCGTTCCACTCATGCACGAGAACCAGGTCGGCATCCTCCAGCACATCGTCCAGATCCAGAGTTCGCAAGTCGTATTGAATGCTGTTTAGCCCCGGATAAGCAGCGTGAAAAGCATCAATCGGTGACTGACCGAATTCACCGGTCAGATTCTGCGCACTCCATCCGTTGGCAGGTTCATACACTCTCACATCGTGCCCGCGGAATGTCAGTTCCGAGACAACGCCCCGCAGAAAATGGGCGTTGCCATGATTCCAATCCGAAATCAGCGAGTGGTAAAACATTACGATGCGCATGCGTAGTTGCTCCGGGGTTCTTTTCTACTGGCTGCGGCATCGAGAATGTCCTGGTAGGCAGCGAAATATCCGGCTGCGCAGGTCGTGAGACTAAACCGCATCGCGCGGTGGAGGCTGCGCTGGGCAAGTTCGCGGCGGCGTGCCGAATCTTTCACTAGTCCCTGGATTGCGGCACGCAGCTGTTGTGGATCATCAGGAGACACGAATTCTGCTGCGCCGTCCCAGTTCTCTCTCAGGCTGGGGATGTCTCCCAGCACAAGTGCACAACCTGATAATGCCGCTTCAAGAATAGAGAGCCCGAACGGCTCGTAACGAGCCGGCAGTGCATACACTGCGGCACGGCCGTACCACCCGGCAAGCGTTGCCTCGTCGAGGCTCCCTAGAAGCCGCACTGCATTGGACGAAGCGATTCCACCATCAGGATGACGCTGATCACCTGCTACATAAACCGGCCAGTCCAGCGAATTCGCCGCAGTGTCCAGCGTGGCGAGATTCTTAGCTTCGTCCCACAATCGGCCCGCTGCCAGCACAAAGGGTTCCTTCTCCCATAACTCGGTGTATTGCTCTATGTGCCGACCATTAGGAATCACAAGCGCGTGTTCCATGGAACCATAGTGTTGGCATAGTTGCGCCAGCATTGCATGCGTAGGCGTGACGACGAGATCGGCCGCGATCAAACCGCCGTGCGCTTGCTCTCGATATCGATCCCACTCTACAGGTGCCGGTTCGCCGCGGCAGGCCTGCCACCAGGACATCACGCACGAATGTCCAACCACCAGCTTCGGTGCCTTAAACGGCAGGCATCCGTGCGAATAACCGTTGAGATGCACGAGATCTGGCTGAAGCTGTTCTTCGATTTTCAGCAGCCAATCACCGCTGCATCGCACGTCTCGCCAGGGGTCGTTCATCCACTCCAGCTTGTAGTTACTTTCGAATAGCGTGACGTTTTTCACAGACCGCAATTGGTTTCGCTGGCCGTCTGAGACTGGCGCGCCCATCGTCGCCAGTGCGATCTCAACACCGTGGGTTGAAAGGCCGCGCGCAAGGTCGAGTGCGTAGGTCCAGACCCCGCCAATCGTGTCGGCTGTAAGCAGAACTTTCATTGCCACCCTCCGGCGGGTTCATCGAACAGAATCAATGCTTTTGCAAAACCCGCGGGGCGTTGATGCGTCATCTCCAATGCCTGGTTTAACCTGGACAGTGGGAACCGATGCGTGAACAACGGACGCGGGTCGAGTTGACCCGACTCGACAGCGGCGACAGCATCGCGCATCCCGCGGCGATATACAGCCGGATCACGCTCATGCGCATTAATGACGTCCAAACCCCGCCAGTTCCACACCTGCATGTTGATCTGCCGAACCCCGTCCTGGTGATAGCCCGCGACGATCAGTCGACCCCGCACACCGCAAAGTTCGCCTGCCAGATCAAGCGCGTTCTGCGAGCCCGCGCATTCAAACACGCAGTCGCAGAAACCCTGT
This sequence comes from uncultured Phycisphaerales bacterium, assembly GCA_963792535.1. GTDB lineage: Bacteria > Planctomycetota > Phycisphaerae > Tepidisphaerales > Tepidisphaeraceae > CBDAQA01. The sequence goes on along the minus strand of CAWBWQ010000001.1, from coordinate 49,255 downwards.
ACGTCATAACCACCCGAACCACTGGTGAGCGCCGCCACCTCCCTGATAACGCGATGGGGATCATCGAGCGTTATCGCCTCATCAGCGCCCATGCGCCGGCCGAACGCAAGGGAGTCTGCCCGCCGCGAAATGGCAATAACACGCGCGCCAGCATTCTTAGCAAGGCGTGTTAATAAAGCGCCAAGAAAACCGATACCGATGATCGCGACTGTCTCTCCCGCGCGGACTTTGCTTCTACGGAAGATATTCATCGCGCAGCCTAGTGGTTCGGCGGGGAAGGGTTGATCGCTCAGCGAATCAGATAACCGCACGGCCGTCTCCGGAGTGGCCAAGTCATATTCCGCATATCCAGCCTGTGAAATGGTGGCAATGCGGTCGCCCGGTTTGAAGTTGGTTACGTTCACACCCGTTGCGTCCACAATCCCCCAACTTTCGTGCCCCAACGCGCCGGGCGCCATTGGATAGCTAAACCAGGGCCGGCCCTCCCACGGCGGGATATTGGATGCGCATACGCCACAACCCTCGAGGCGAACGCGAATCTGGCCGGGTCCCGGTGCAGGCAGCGGAACCGTACGCAGCTCAACGGTACGGGGCGCGGTTAGCACCGCAGCCTGCATCATGCGCGGGGGCGCAGCAAGAGTATTGCGGGCGACTGCCGTCATTGGGTCACTTCCTTTATCGCTTCGACGGCTTGCACATCTGGCGACAGCACTGTGTCAGTCCACGCGCTGTCACCAGGCGCGGAGATAGATGACGGAAGTCTTCGCTGCGGCTTGCGGCCGATCACGTTTTCGCTGAGCCAGTGATGCAACCGCCGCACACCAACCTGGGCCGTCACCCGTGGTGACCAGCCGGTCATCTGCTGCATTTTGGTTGGGTCTGATACGTAGTACCGTTGATCGCCCGGACGCCAGGCACTGAACTGAACTTGTGTGCGCCGGCCATTCAGCTGCTCGATCATGTCGAGCAGTTCGAGCAGACTGATGGTATTAGCCGGCCCTCCACCGATGTTGAATGCCTGTCCCCGCAGCGTCGACATATTTGCCTGAGCCAGAAGGAAGGCGTTCACTAAATCGTCGGCGAAAAGGATGTCGCGGACCTGCATTCCATCGCCATACAGCGTGATCGGTTCGCCGCGCAGTGCGCAGGATCAGGAAATGCGCAACCCATCCCTGGTCTTCGTTTCCGCACTGATGCGGGCCGTAGATGCAGCTCATGCGGAAGACCAGAGCTGGCAAATCAAACGTTCGGGCATAGTCGATCACATACTGATCGGCGCATCCCTTGGAGCAGCCGTAGGGGCTGTGGAAATCCAGTACACGTGCTTCACTGATGCCGGAATTGCGAATGCGATCGTCAGCGGGTTCATACCGCTGCCCGCGCAGCTGAAGCGAAATATCTCCCAGCCGTCCATAGACTTTGTTGGTACTGGTGAAGATCAGCGGCGGCGGATTGTCCTGGGCTCGAATTGCTTCGAGCAGATTCAATGCTCCCCGCGCATTCACCTCAAAATCATGCACCGCGTTCACCAGCGAAGTCGTCACAGCAACCTGCGCGGCAAAGTGAAATACCTGGCTGGCGCGGCTCACCGCCATGCGAAGGGCGTGAGAGTCCAGCACATCGGCAGCTTCAACCCGCAGCAGATCCCGATGACGCTGCCGCAGCCAGGTGAGGTTCCGCTCAACGCCTGGCCGGGAAAGGTTGTCGTAGATGAGCACACTTTGCCCGCTGGACATGATGCGATCGGCCACATTGGTGCCAATGAATCCGCTGCCACCGGTGATCAGCACCGGCTTATCAGTGCCCGACACGTATGCGGATTTACCGAGCCAATAAGCATCCCGCACCGCATCAAGCCCGCCGTCGGACCAGAGACGGTGGAGCAGTTTGTCGCCTCCATCGGCACGTTTCAGACCGAAATTATAATCGCGTTCATCGGCATGAAATCCTTCGACGGTGGCAAGGCGAGGATCCAGGTCCCGCAGGCTGTACCAGTACACGCGATCAGCCGGCGCGCTGAGCGCGTCGACAAATGCCGCCAATTGCCGGCGCTCATCATGCCGCCAAGTGGAGTAACCGGTTTCGGTAATCCAGATCTGACCCTTGGGATTAAACTGCTCCAGCACTTCGCGCACCGGCTGGATCTGCTGCGACCAATGTTCCTTCGGCGAATTGTCCATGCTGGGAAAGGCATGAATGCCCACGGCGTCGATGTATTGCAAAAGATTTCGATCGCCCATCAATCGAAGCCAATTAGGATCGATGGGCCGCATACCGCCCAGAACTGTTTTCTTCCCACGACGCCGCGCCCAGTAGGCAGCATTGCCGATCATTTCGGTAAACTTGATCCAATACGGATCAAGCTCAGCATCCCATTTACGCGGATCGTTTGGCTCATTCCAAAGCTCGATCCATTCAAAATGCCGGCCAAACCGCGTGATCAGCACGTCCAGAAAATCAGCATAGCTTTTCAGATTGCCCGGCGGCGCACTGGTCTTTGGCGCAACTCCCCAACCCGGCGGCGTGTCGACAAAGCACGGCAGCACATTCACCTGTCGGGCAAGCTGCGGAAGCATCCACGCGTACCACGCTTCGCCTTCAGGGGTGCAGGCATCTGCCCAGGAAATACCCGTGCGGATATGACTGATCCCCAGCTTTTTCAGATCGTCCAGAACCTGGTCAATCCGATCGTGGTCGCCGATGCGAAACCATTCCATCATGCCAAGCTTGTCACCTGCAGGAGGGATTGCCTCGCGACTGCTGCGTGCGGTAACAGTCTTTCGGTTGTGTGAATTGTGTTTCATGGCCGTCTCGTGAAAAGCAGATGCGATTAGATCGCCAACCCGCGTGAGGTGAGTTCACGGTTGGCCAGGTCGACTTGATCGAGAGCGTGGTGTCCTTCGAGCCACTGACCTAATTCAACAACGCCTTCGCGCAGCGAAACACTCGGTGCATAGCCAAGCAGTCGGCGGGCAAGGCTGATGTCAGCAAAGCAGTGGCGGATATCGCCGACGCGGTACTTGCCCGAGATCTCTGCTTCGAGATGCTCTTTACCCAGCGCACCGGCGACCATGCCGGCAACATCGCGAACGGCGTGCGGTTCACCACTGCCAATGTTCACTGCGTGCCCCACCGCTTCAGTTGTTTCCAGCGCCAATTGGCACGCCCGCGCAATGTCATACACGCTGACAAAGTCACGCTGCTGCAATCCATCTTCGAAGATGATGGGAGCGCGGTCGTTCAGCAGCCGCGACGCGAAGATCGCCAACACTCCCGTATACGGATTGTTCAACGATTGCCGCGGACCAAACACGTTGAAGAATCGCAGGGCTACTGTTGGAATGCTGTACGCGCGGCCGATCATGAGGCACATTCGCTCTTGATCGAATTTAGACAACGCGTACACACTCGCCAGCGAAGGCTGCTTCGTCTCCGGCGTGGGCACCGGGCGCAGCCCCTGGCCGCGATCATCACGCACTTCCCATTCATGATTACGCAGTTGCTCTACCGTACGATCTTCACCCGCAACGATCGTGTCATCGCCGCCCCGATATAATCCTTCCCCATAAATGCTCATGCTGGAAGCGACCACCAGCCGCTCGACCGGCCGCTGCGAAAGTGCTTCGAGCAGCACCGCAGTTCCCATATTATTCTGCGAGGTGTACTCAGCGATCTGGTACATGCTCTGACCGACACCCACCGCCGCCGCCAGATGCACAACCGCATCCACACCCGCCAGCGATCGGCGAACAATTTGCGGATCCCGCACATCGCCGATGATCAACTCCACATCATCCGGCAGGTAATCAGGCCGGTACTGATCCGGCCCGTGCACCTGCGGGCTCAGGTTATCAAGCACCCGCACTCGGTACCCATTGGCCAACAGCAGGTCACCCAGATGTGAACCAATGAATCCAGCCCCGCCAGTGATTAAAACACGTTTGCTCATAAGCTCCTGCGCTGTGACGCGAGGAGCTCCACAAACTACGCGCCGCTATATGAGCATGGTTGTACGTAGACAATCCCTTACCATCCGCGGTATTGCCAACGACCGTTAATGACGTGCAGAAATCGACGGTAACTTCGCAAACCCCTACACCGCACATAAGACAACTCCCGTCTAAAAGCACATCGCTTGTACGGAAAACCCGTACACAGCCATGAGGGTTGCAGAAACGCTGAGCCCGTTAATTGCACAGCGGTTGTCGCGGTGTACCCCGCCGCTGTGACACGACACATACTATTGCGTTGCAACAAACTCAGTGCCGCCATTCCTTGATTAGCAGCACATCCGGTCTACAATCCGCGGTGAAAGAAATTCTCCCGGCAACGGTTCGGGGAACGCTTCTTGTTACGCGTGTCGATATGAGGGGCCGGCGCTAATCGCCGACCAACAGGAGATGGACATGTTTGAACGATTTACGGACCGGGCCCGCAAGGTAATGGCCCTGGCCAACCAGGAAGCGCAGCGGTTCAACCATGAGTACATCGGTACTGAGCATATTTTGCTCGGACTGGTCAAGGAAGGCAGCGGAGTAGGCGCGAATGTGCTGAAAAATCTGGACGTCGATCTCCGCAAGGTCAGACTTGAAGTGGAAAAGCTCGTCAAGAGCGGCCCCGACATGGTGACCATGGGCAAATTGCCCCAGACCCCCCGAGCCAAAAAAGTAATCGAGTACGCGATCGAAGAAGCGCGAAATCTGAACCATAATTATGTCGGAACTGAGCATCTTCTGCTTGGACTGCTGCGGGAGCACGATGGTGTTGCCGCCCAGGTGTTGATGAATCTGGGTCTGAAACTGGAAGAAGTTCGCGAAGAAGTCCTTAACCTATTAGGTGCAGGCGTGGAAAGCGAAGAGCCTCAACAACAGGAAAAACCCGGTAAGAAGAAGTCCCAAACCCCAGCGCTGGACAGCTTTGGACGCGACCTGACCGAGCTGGCCCGTGAAGGTGTTCTGGATCCGGTTATCGGCCGAAAAAACGAGATCGAGCGCGTCATTCAGATCTTATGCCGCCGGCAGAAAAATAACCCGGTGCTCCTGGGTGAAGCCGGTGTGGGCAAGACCGCTATTGTTGAAGGTCTTGCGCAGATGGTGATTTCGTCCAACGTGCCGGAAATCCTGCACGATCGACGTATCGTCGTGCTGGACCTTGCGATGATGGTGGCCGGCACGAAATATCGCGGTCAATTCGAGGAACGCATCAAAGCGGTCATGAACGAAGTCCGCCGGGCGAAGAATGTCATTCTCTTTATTGATGAACTGCACACGCTGGTGGGCGCCGGCGGCGCTGAAGGCGCAATTGACGCCAGCAACGTGCTGAAACCCGCGTTGAGCCGCGGTGAGATTCAATGTATCGGTGCGACGACTTTCGACGAGTACCGCAAGTACATCGAAAAGGATGCTGCCCTGGCTCGACGGTTCCAGCCGATCACTGTTGAACCACCAAATAAGACCGACGCGATCGAGATCCTCAAGGGACTGCGCGACAGGTACGAAGCGCATCACCGCGTGCAGATTCTCGATGCGGCGCTGGTGGCCGCCGTTGAAATGTCCGACCGGTACATCACTGGTCGTGCCCTGCCTGATAAGGCGATTGACGTGCTGGACGAAGCGGGTGCCCGCATCCGTCTTCGCAGCATGACCAAACCGCCGAATCTGGCGGAACTGGAAGAGCAGATCGAGCGGCTCAGCATTCAAAAGGATGAAGCCGTTAAGAATGCAGAATACGAAGAAGCCGCCCGTCTGCGCGATCACGCCGAGGCGCTGAGGGCCAAAAAGGAAGAAATGCAGCGGCAATGGCGTGAGAAAGCCAAGGAAGTTGATGGTGTGGTAGATGAAGAGGTCATCGCCGAAGTCATCAGCAAAATGACCGGCGTGCCTCTCACGCGGCTTGAGAAAGAAGAAGCCCAGCGTTTGCTCGAACTGGAAAATGAACTTCATAAAAAGGTCGTCAGCCAGGACGAAGCAATCAAGGCCATCAGTAAAACCATCCGCCGCGCTCGTTCGGGTCTGAAAGACCCGCATCGTCCGATGGGTTCGTTTCTGTTCCTTGGCCCCAGTGGTGTCGGCAAGACGCTGCTCAGCAAGGCATTGGCGGAGTTCATGTTCGGTGATGCCGATGCCCTGATTCAGATCGACATGTCCGAGTACATGGAGAAGCACAATGTCAGTCGATTGATCGGCGCTCCTCCCGGGTATGTCGGTTATGAAGAAGGCGGTCAGTTGACCGAGCGGATCCGCCGTCGTCCTTACAGCGTGGTGCTCCTTGACGAAATCGAAAAGGCCCACCCCGACGTGTTCAACATGCTGTTGCAGATTATGGAAGAAGGCCGATTGACCGACAGCTTTGGTCGTCATGTTGATTTCCGAAACGTGGTCGTGATTATGACCAGCAACATCGGATCGGACCTTATCAAAGGCGGCGGCCCCGACTTTGGCATTAAGCCGCGTCGTGGCACCACCGAGGAGCGGACTTACGACAAGATCAAAGACACGGTCATGAAGGAACTGGAACGGTATATGCGTCCAGAGTTCATTGGTCGTCTCGATGACGTGATCGTGTTCCGCCCGTTGAGCCGAATCAATCTCGAAACCATCGTGGAGTTCGAGTTGAAGAAGGTCACCAAGCGGCTGGTCGATCACGGTCTGAAGATCGAGATCACCCAGGAAGCCAAAGATTTCCTGATCGATAAAGGCACCAGCGCTGATTTCGGCGCAAGGCCTCTGCGTCGGGCGATCGAGCAGCATGTGGAAGACCCGCTCAGCGAGGATATTCTCCGCGGCTCGTTTAAGGACAAGGATCTTATCAAGATCACGGTGAAGTCCGACGACCCGGCGAATAAGCACCTGTACTTCGAAGCGGTGAAATCCGATGCGAAGGCGGCGGCACCGCAACTCGCGCAAGCGACCAGCGATGCGACGTAAACTGCTGACTGATGAATCTAATCAGCTAGAAGCCCGGGCCATTGGCTCGGGCTTTTTTTGCGCCGGCAATCGAGCGGTGTCGAGCGGGCGTTATCGAGTTTGTCCACGTTTTTCAGCAGGCGACGATGTTAAATCCCTGCAAAGGTGGAGATAGTTCTCTGTTTTGTCCTTGTCTCGCAAACGGCATGTATTAGTATCTCTGTCTACTGAAATACTGGGCAGGATCGCTTAACCTGAGTCACGCGGGTCGGGATTTCATCCATGAGTCACCGCAGACGTTTACCACGCCGTGGATTTACACTGGTCGAACTTCTGATCGTCATAGGCATTATCGCGCTGTTGATTTCGATCCTTCTTCCTTCGCTTCAGCGTGCTCGGCAGTCGGCCAACAAGATCAAATGCCTGAGCAATCTGAAGATGATCGGGGTGGCGATGTACATGTACGCCAATGACAACAAAGGTTATTACCCCGCCACTGCAAGCTTCCTCCAGCAGAACCCCGACGATTACATCTTCTGGCAACAACCTGCCTCCGCCTGGGATCCGTCGCAGTATTCATATCCAGCCCGACCGCGAACGCTGGATAATGGCGCACTGGTGAAATATATGGGAAACCATTTTAATGCCAGCAACTGGATTTGCCCTTCCGACGATTTGTCGATTCACCCGAAAAATCTCTGCTTTGGTGTGGCAGTGAACTATCCGTACAGCTACTCCATGAATTATCTACTCTCCGATCAGGTCGCGGGAGTGGACCCGGTGGCATACGCATGGATGGGCTACCGTGCGGCTAAAAATACCTCGATTCGGCACCCGTCCTCGACTGTCCTGATGCTGGAAGAAAGCGAAGTCACCATTAATGATGGAGCCTGTGCGGTCGTGGGATTCGCCAGCAATGCTGCCGGCCCTGGAATCAGTAATAATATCAGTCTTGTCGCGGCCGGTGCCCACAGTGATTGGCTGGCTGTTCGGCACGACAGTCTGGTCCATCATCCTGACAATGTTTATTCCAGCAAAGACACTGAGAACATTCCCAACACGCATGGTCAGGGCAATGCAGCGTTTTGTGACGGGCACGCCGAGTATGTCACCCGCGAATTCATTCAGTATCCTCCGCTGCGGCACTGGGATCCGACCAACTGATCGACTGAAACGACGCCGACGATTTCATCAGACCGGCGAATTCCGCGCTTGTGGTTTCACGCCGGCAAGGCGCGGCACGCACCGATTTATCGCTACGCTCTGTGTCTTTTTGCCTTGGTCTGCGGCAATATTTTTCAACCGGCCATGAACTCATTTCAGATCGTCGCCATTCTCATTTCTCTTGCGGCGCTCTTTGCGTTCATCAACCATCGCTTCCTGCGTCTACACCCTACTGTGGGGATCATGCTGCAGTCGCTGCTTGTGTCGCTCGCATGGCGGGGGTGGCAGATTTTGTGGCCGGGCGCGATCATGCTGACAAGCAGCTTTCGGATCGATCTGAACGAAGCGCTTTTTCACTGGATGCTCGGTGGCCTGCTTTTCGCCGGAGCGATGCGCGTGAACCTCAGCGAACTGAAAAACCAGTGGCTGTCCGTCGGCGTTCTGTCCCTTGCCGGCACGCTCGTATCGACCTTCACCATCGCTGCGATCGCTTACATAATTTGTCGCGCGATCAAAACCAATGTTCCATTCATCGATTGCGCCATATTCGGCGCGGTGATCTCGCCCACCGATCCGGTTGCGGTCATGGGATTTCTAAAAGGCGTCAACGCCCCGGCGGAAATTGAAGCAATCATCGGCGGTGAATCATTATTCAATGACGGCGTGGGTGTTGTCCTGTTCACGGTGCTGCTCAGTGTCGGAACACCGCAGGGACTTCACTGGAGCGGCGTTCCCATGGCGTTTCTGGTACAGACCCTCGGCGGCGCCGGAGTTGGGCTGCTGGGGGGGATGTTGGTTTTCCAGCTGCTTCGACAGGTCAATAATTTCCAGGTGGAAGTCCTGCTAACCCTCGCGCTGGCAATGGGGGGATATACCCTGGCTGACGCAATGCATGTGTCGGGCCCAATCGCCGCAGTGGTTGCGGGAATTATCATCGGAAACCATGGGCGTCATGCCGCCATGTCGGAAAACACGCGAAGGCACCTGGATGACTTCTGGGAGCTGGTTGACGAGACCCTGAACGCTGTCTTGTTTCTGCTGGTAGGCCTCGCGGTATTGCAGATGAAGCTTGGTGCGTGGGAGTCACTGGTGCAGCTGCTTTCGGTGATGATCGTCCTTTTTGCCCGCTGGTTCAGTGTCGTCACCTGCGGCTGGGCTATATCGCTGCTGGGGCAACGCGAGGACGTCGCCAGCCGCCATCGCGTTGCCATCCTCACCTGGGGCGGACTCCGCGGAGGGCTTGCCCTTGCGATGGCGCTATCGCTTGCTCCGACCAACACGCAGCGGGAATTACTCATCGCTGCAGTCTTTGGTGTCGTGGTCTTCTCGGTTTTGGTGCAGGGAGCAACCTTACCGATTCTTTTCAAGCGTTGGCTCGGCCCGGTCGATCGCAATGTAACGTGATTTCGATGATTTCCGCCGGCGCATTCACACGAAGGGGAAACCAGTTCCCCACACCGTTGTTTACCACCAACTGGCTTTGGTTTATGCGATATAACCCCGACCAATACCGGTAAAAAAGCGGGCCAAAGCCGATGCTCGGCGTGGCCATCAGTTGCCCGCCATGCGTATGCCCCGACAGGACCAGTGGGAATCCGGCAGCGGCGGCTGAATCAAACGTATGAGGATGATGGGCCAGCAAAATGGGAAACGCGTTTGGATCACGCAGCTGAACTAAGCGTGAGACCGACTGCTTAAAGGCGGCCTCGCTCGCGCGCCGCCGATTGCCGGTTGCTTCACCCCAGCGGGTGCCGAGCAACTGGATCGGTTCACCACGAACTCGCACCGTCATCGCCTGGTCTACCAGCAACGGCAATCCTGCGGCACGCACACGCGCATCAAATTCATCAGCGTTGTCGATCAGGTCATGGTTCCCCTCGATCATCGCCATGCAACCATGCGATTGAATGCGTTTCATCGCATCAATACCGCGTGGCAAATCCTCCAGAGATATATCGATCAGGTCGCCGGTGAATAAAATCAGGTCAGATTTTAAGCCGTTAACCGCTTCCACCAAGGCCGGGATTTGTCCCCTTCGCGTGTAGCGGCCGACATGCAGATCGCTCACGTGCGCAATGCGAAGGCCTTCAAGTGCTGCGGGCAGATGAGGCACATTCAGATGAAGGGAATGGATGCGAAAAGTGCTTAGCTGAGGCATCGCCCGAAGGACCAGGCCTGCGGTTACCAGGGGAGGCAGTGCGATGGCGGTCGCGCTTAGAACCTGCCGTCGACTGGGCGAATCCGCGCGGCTTCCCGGCGCGATCATCGTTGAAGAACGCCTTGGAACCCAGCTCGTGAGTCTGGCAATTCCCATCGCAAGTAACGTCACCGGCAAAACTAGCAAGCTCCAGAGATAGGTGGTGGCGACGAAGGGAATCGGGATCCAACGCTGCGTCGCATGTGATAAGCGCGGCGATGCCAGCAGAGCCAGATACGCGAATTGGGCGAGCGTGAAAAGGGCCAACAGGCTGCGCCAGAGCCCGCCGGATCTGAAACGCTGCAGGCGCATCCGCCCAGCGCCACCACGTCAGGTTCGCTGCCACCACCGCCGATAGGATGAGAAAGATTACTGGCACGAAGCCATCTTATGCAGAAAAAAGGCAGAAACGACCAGCACCTCAGCGGTCGCCTTACACCGCTAGGCTAAAACGGACGCCTGTCGACGCTACCGGCGATCGCCGTGGTCCTCGTCATGGTAGTCGTCCGCCCGATGATGGTCCCCGTGGTGGTCGCGGTCATCGAAGAAACAACCGCTTAATGTTGTAATTCCGCTGCCTCCGATAATGAAAACCAAGACCCACCAACGCGCGTTCCGCATGAAGTTCTGCATTTTAGTTCCTCAGTTAAGTAACGAAATGGGAGATGCAAAACGAAGACCGGATCTTGTTAGTTTATCGCAATTCGCTTTCTATTTTACAGTCACAGACGCCCAATACGCGGGATGGTCTGACGCCTTAAGATCGACCTGACCGGCATCGACGGTGCTCAACCCGCGCAGGAATATCCAGTCAACCCGCCCGGGAATAGGATCGAGAATTTTACCAACCGCTTCCTCCACGCCTGGCGTCGCTTCCAGATTTTTTATCAATGGATCCGACCGAGGCGTGTTCAGATCGCCCATTAAGATCGCCGGCGTTGGCAGTTTCAAAAAGAGATCTCGCACGATTTGGAACTGCGCTACGCCGCCCGATTTCCAATCTGTGTGCGTCGTGAGGATGTGAATCGTTTGATCATGCCACTGCGCTTCGGTCAGCAGATAATTTCGCTTGGCGTGAAAAGGCTGGCTGGGCAGCACCACACGTTGCCAGCGCGTAACAGGCAAATCGGAAAAGATGGCATTGCCAAAGGTGTCATGCCCCCACTGCTTTTCGGCCGGCACAAATAAACCCGGCAGATGCAGCAAAGGGCTGAGGGCCTCGGCCTGATTTTCGGGTTGTTCGAATATGAAACCATGCACTTCGTTCATGCCGATGAAATCCAGCCTCTGCAGGCAGCTGGCGGTGCGCGCCAGGTCTACTTTCCCGTCGATTCCCAGTCCGCCGTCAATGTTGAATGTGCCAATGCGCAAATACCGCCCAGGATGTTGCGCGGCTGGAATGCCAAATAGCGTGCTTCCCTCGGCGGGTCCGGTCGAAACCGCGTAATTTCCAATAAAGAACAAAAGCGCAAAGAAAGCGAGCAACACTAAAACCGTAATAAAACCTCGTCGACGCCTTCGGGTCATAGACATGGTCTTAAGCGTAAGGCCGAAAAACGAGCGATGGAAGAGGCACCGCTCCATCGCGATTCCGCAAGTTATCGGCCGCGACACGGGACAAGGTGACGCCAAATACGGAGATTTGCGTACACGCTGCAAGCAGTGATCGATTTCTACCGATACGAGCTTCATATGTCCGAGCTTGTATCCCTGCCATTTGCTGAGCACCGCGCAACGACCGAAAAGGTGCTCGCGCTGTTGAGCAGCCGCAGATTCCAGTTGATGACGCTCCTGGTTTACGCGCTTTTCCTCAATCGTGAGGGTGTTCGTGTTCCCAGTGGGAATGAACTGGTTTATCTCCTCTACGTTTATAAGGCGTGGCATCCACATTTCATGGCAGGTGACTGGACGTTCCTCGAACCGACCGCTGGACATGGGTTCTTCAATTTCGCTTCGGGCTGGTTGACACTGCTGATGCCACTCGAATGGGCAGCATGGGCGGGACGATTCATCTGCTGGACATTAACCTTCATTGGGCTGTTCAGACTCGGTGAACATTTCAGGATATCCTCCTGGAAAATATGGCTGGGTATTCTCTTCTGGATGATGCAAAGGCAGGCGCTTCCGACAACCCCGTGGACGGAGTGGGTCATCGGATCATTTGAAGCCAAATGCCCGGCCTATATCTGCCTCATTTTCGCGCTCGATGCAGCTTTGCGATGCAAATGCATCGACTCCGATGATGAAACGTATCATCGCGCGATGCAAAGGCAGCTCATCATCGCCGGCTTGCTCGCGGGCTTGTCCTTTTCGTTTCATTCCGCTGTGGGCATGTGGGGTGGGGCTGCAATCGGTTGGACGGTCCTGTGGAACCTTGGATTTCGACGCTCACTCGTGTTCGGCGCCTGCGCGGTACTGGCTGCGCTGCCGGGTTTGATCTCGTCTCTGCCGCTGATTACCGGCCCGCACGCGATCACGGCAGAAGAATCCCGATTCCTCGTCACAACAGCCCTGCCGCTTTGCCTGGATCCGTTCGCAATGGCCAGACCTTACGTTGCCTTGCTCTCACTCATGCTGCTCTTCGCCGCCTGGTATCGGTGGCAGCGCGGCGGACGAACCGCCGCGATGATTTTTCAGTTCCAGCTGGCGTTGGGCATGTTTTGTATCTTTGGGTTCGTCGCGCGGGCACTGGGTCGATTTGACCTGGTGAAGCTATATCCGATCCGCGTTTTTGCGGTGTTGGCGATACTTTTTTTCTCGTGGCAACTCCTGTCGGTCGTCTCAGCAATTCTGAGAAGTGGAAAGCGCAGCGAACCTGCGTTGCTCGCCCTGGGCGGTTTTGGCGCGGTGATCTTCCTGGCATTGCCAAGCCCAGTTGCCCGCGTCGCCGGTTCGATTGCATCGCATTTACACTCGATAGAGTGGACGCAGACGACGCAGGCGAGCGCCGCCGACGACGCCTTGGAATCGACTCCCGATTTTCGCGCCGCTGGGGGCTGGATCGTTGAAAACACACCAGAAAATGCAGTGGTCATCGCGCCGCCCTCGCGCGCGGATGCGTTCTATTTCATCCGCCGACCCTTGATCGCCAACTGGCACGCCTACCGTTACGACGCCATGGGCGACTGGCAAAAACGCGTGGAAGCTCTCACGGGTGATCTGTCGCATCTGGATCCTAACGACGCCGACATCGGCAACATGGACCTGGCTGCCCGGTCACATTATCGCAACCTGTCGGTCACCGACATTTTGGCGCTGCAGCAACGGTTCAGCGCAAGTTGGTTGATTTCCAGCACTGAATATCCCTTTCCAAAGGTCTTTTCTTCTGGACCTTACTCGGTTTATCGCCTGCCGCGATAAGTGATGTGTCAGCCGATATAGGGTCCGTTCGTCGTTTTCGCAGGCAAAATTGCCGGTCTGAAACCAGCACAATTTAATGGATCTTGGCGAAGTGTTGTGCTACTTTGCCATGCCCACAGTGGTGAGATGTCGCTTTTATCGGCGACAAAACGTTCGTGTTTGCCCGGGGTATGGGTAAAGCAAGCTGCTTGCATGGTCGATCCCAATTCAGTGCAGAGTGAACCGTGCATTCGATGCGCGGCGCATGTGTTCTGGAGATAAGATGATTCCCGATCTCAACAGCGACGGCCCCGACAGACCGATCAAAGTCTTGACCCTGTTCGGCACACGTCCTGAAGTTATCAAACTAGCGCCGGTGATCCGCGAACTGGAATCGCGTACCGAACGATTTGAAACAATTAACGTCTCATCATCGCAACACACGGATCTGCTGCATCCGTTGGTTCGCGACCTGGGCCTTCGAGTCGACCACGATCTGAAAGTCATGCAGCCCAATCAAACACTCAGCAGCCTGGCGGCCAGGGTGTTGTCCGCGCTGGACCCGGTTTTACTTCAGGAAAAACCAGATCTGGTTCTCGTGCAGGGCGATACTACCACTGCGTTTGCCGGGGCACTGGCTGCGTTTCATCGGCATATCCAGGTGGGACACGTTGAAGCGGGACTTCGCAGCGGACATCGCGACAGTCCATTTCCCGAAGAAATGAACCGCCGACTGATCTCGCGGATTGCAACGCTCCACTTTCCCGCGACGACCAATAATCAAAATACGCTTCTTGCCGAAGGCATCGAGCCATCGTCGATTTTCCTTACCGGCAATACGGTTGTGGATGCGCTGCTTCACATGCTGCATCGCGCCCAGCCTTCAGAGACAACTCGCGCACTGCTCGACAATACTGAAGGACTCGACCGGATTCTGCTGACCACCCATCGGCGGGAAAGTTTCGGTGAGAAGATGGCGGACAACCTCAAGGTGCTGCGGGACTTCGTCCAATCGCATCCGAAGACCGCCCTCATCTTTCCGATGCATCCCAATCCATCCGTGAGTGGGCCGGCCCGCGAAATCCTCAGCTCCTGCGATCGCGTGCATCTGATCCCCCCGCTCGACTACCAGCAATTTGTAGTGATGATGTCCAGGGCCTGGCTGATCGTGTCCGACTCAGGCGGGGTACAGGAAGAAGCGCCGACACTGGGCAAAGCATTATTGGTGTTGCGCGAAAATACCGAGCGCAGCGAAGCAGTTGATGCTGGTTGCGCCCGTTTAGTTGGGAGCCCCGAACTTTTAGCCGATGCATTGAAGGAGGCTTTAAGCCCAACCAGCTGGACGCGGAGGGTATTGTCGATCCCCAATCCGTTTGGAGACGGTTCGGCCGCCCAGAAAATTGTAGCGGCGATCGCGGCCAGCGTTGCGACTGTTGCCGAAGAGGAACTGGTTCCATCGGTGTGACCAACTGTCGCGTTTAAGCTTTTTGCTGCTGTTTCGATATGTCCAACGAGATCAAACCCATACTCGTCGCCCGGCAAAGCATGGATCACGACACCGCACCTATTGTCGACGACACCGCCGCCCGCGGTAAACCGCTGGTGTCGCTGGTTGTTCCGGCCTACAACGAGGCAGCGGTGGTTCAGAGCAACCTTAAGGTGCTCTGCGACTACATGCAGTCACTGGAAGACAGATACGACTGGGAAATGGTTGTCGTCAACGACGGAAGTAAAGACGACACCAGCATTCTGGCCAAATCGTTTGCCGCCACGCGCACCAATATCTTTGTGCTGGATCATGTGGTGAACTTCGGGCTGGGTCAGGCGCTCAAATTCGCTTTCAACGAATGCCAGGGCGATTACATTGTCACGATCGATATGGATCTCAGTTATTCACCGGATCATATCGAGCGACTGGTGGATACGCTTCGCAAAACGCCGCGAAGATCGTCATTGCTTCGCCGTACCTGGCCGGGGGCGCTGTCGAAAACGTTCCGGAATTCCGCCGAATTCTCAGCGTTGGGGCTAACAAGTTTCTGTCCATTGCCTCGCACGGTCGGCTTAAAACATTGACCGGCATGGTGCGGGCCTACGATGCAAAATTCCTCCGTACCCTCGACTTCTATTCGATGGGGATGGAAGTCAACAGCGAGATTCTCTACAAGGCCATGGTGCTGCGGGCCCGCATCGAAGAAATCCCCGCGGTGTTGAAATGGCATCTGCCCGACCCGCAGGCGGTGGCAAATAAACCCGTTCGCCGATCGAGCATGCGGATCACCAAGTATGTGGTGACATTGCTGGTCTCGGGATTCCTTTATCGACCGATCATGTTTTTCCTGGTGCCCGGCATTACAGCGCTGGCGCTGTTTGCCTGGTGCGCATTGTGGATGCTGATCGACACCATTCAGGCACGCAGCCTTTCACAGGCGTGGCAGCTATGGCCGCACACCTTCATCATAGGTGGACTCAGCCTGCTGGCCTCGGTGCAGCTGCTCAGTTGCGGGCTCATTTCACTGCAGAATAAGTGTTATTTTGAACAGATGTTCCATCTCGGCACAACAACGTACCGCACGAGCCGAGGCGATGGAGCACGAGAGGGAAAGAGGTAATTTTTTATGACAACTATGGCTTCTCCAACAATTGCACCAAAGAAACTTATGGTTCTTCCAAACGATCAGGACGCGACCGGTCGCACGCTGGGCGAAGAGGAAATTGCAGCCGTAACCGCTGCCCTTCGCACCGGAACGCTGACCAGCACCAAAGGTGAGTTTGTAAAAACGCTGGAAAAAGAGTTCGCTGAACTCCTGGGCGTGAAATACGCCTGGGCCTGCTCCAGCGGGTCGGCCGCGGTGCATTGCGCGATCGCCGCTTTGAATCCCGAGCCCGGTGATGAAATCATCACCACGTCGATCACAGACATGGGCGCGCTGACTCCGATCATCTTCCAGGGCGCGATTCCTGTCTTTGCCGATGTTGATCCGCACACTTACAACGTCACCGCTGAGAGTATTGCTGCACGCATCAGCCCGAAGACCAAGGCGATCATCGTCACGCATCTGTTCGGAAATCCCTGCGATATGACCGCCATCATGGCGCTGGCGAATAAATATAAAATTCCGGTGATTGAAGACACCGCTCAATCCTTCATGGCCACGCATCATGGCAAATATGTAGGATCGTTTGGCACGGTGGGTTGCTTCAGCCTGCAACAAGGCAAGCATATCACCACCGGCGAAGGTGGAATCTGTACGACCAATGACCCGGCGATCGCCCGTCGCATTTACCTGTTCATTAACAAGGCCTGGGGCTACGGCGATCCGAACCCGGACCACTATTTCATCGCTTTGAATTACCGCATGACCGAGCTGCAGGGCGCGGTTGCGGTGGCTCAACTGCCCAAGCTCAGGGGCGTTGCAGAGGCCCGCACCGCCATGGCAGACAAACTATCGGCCAAGCTCAAAGACATACGTGGTTTAGAAACACCGCTGGTTCATCCGGGCAATGTCTGCACCTGGTGGAAGTATTGCCTCCGCGTGGACAAAAAAGTATTTCCCGGTGGCCCGGTCGAACTGGCCAAACTTTTGAAGGCAAAAGGAATCGCTTCGGCACCGCGGTACATTCAAAAGCCCGCGTTCATGTGCGAAGTGATTCTCAAGCAGCGAACGTTTGGTGAAAGCCGATGGCCATTCACTCTGGCTCGGCCCGAGGCGCTGGATTACTCGCGGGCACAGTTCCCCGGCACGTTTGACGCGCTGGAGGGTGTGCTGGTGCTTCCATGGAACGAGAAATATACCGATGAGCATTTGGACTACATCGCTGACTCGATTCGCGAAGCTGTGGCGCAACTGACGTCGATCTGAAGATCTTTTTTAGCAGTGGCCCGCGGGGCCGGATTTGTGGAGAACTGAAATGCAAAGCAAGGTACGATTCGCAATGGTGGGCGCTGGCGCGATCTCGCAAAGCTACGCTCAGGCGTTTGAAAGCTGCGAGACCGCCCAATTGGTGGCCGTCGCTGACACCCGGTTGGAAGCTGCCAAGGCACTGGCGCAGGGCTTCAATTGCCCGAGTTATGAATCGTACAAGACGATGATGGAGGCCGAGAAATTCGAAGCCGTCATCGTCTGCACGCCTCCCACGACGCATCCCGAGATCAGCACATTTTTCCTTGAAAAAGGGATCAACGTCCTCTGCGAAAAACCGTTGGCGGTCGACTCGGCCAGCGCAGAAAATGCTGGACGTCGCTCAGCAGAGCGGGGCCAAGCTCACGATGGGATCCAAGTTCCGCTATGTCGATGATGTAATCCGTGCCAAGAGCATCGTCACCAGCGGCATTCTGGGTGAAGTGATCTTGTTCGAAAACGCCTTTACCAGCCGGGTGGATATGTCGTCCCGCTGGAACAGCAATCCCAAAATCTCCGGCGGTGGTGTGCTGATCGACAACGGAGCGCACAGTGTCGATATCATGCGCTATTTCCTGGGCCCCATCGGTGATGTTCAGGTCGTTGAAGGCAAACGCGTGCAGGGTTTAAGCGTGGAAGACACCGTCCGCGTTTTTGTCCGCAGCCGCGGTGGTGTTATGGGGAACGTCGATCTTTCCTGGAGCATCAACAAGGAACTCGATAGCTACATCAACATTTACGGTTCCAACGGCACGATCAGCGTAGGCTGGAAGGAAAGCAAGTATCGCCAGAGCAGCAGCCGCGACTGGGTGGTGTTCGGCAAGGGTTACAACAAGGTGCAGGCTTTCCGCAGTCAGTTGGAAAACTTTGCCCGCAGTATTGTTGGCGAGGACCTTTTGCTGATTACCGCCGAGGACGCGTTGGCGAGTGTACAGGTCATTGAAGCGGCTTACGCTTCGTTAAAACAACATAACTGGATCACCGTAAACGGCGCGGCCAAACCTGGGAAAGCGGCGTAGTACAAACACATTATTGATCCGGTTCGGTTCGGACTAAAAATGCCAGCTAGAATTCACCCTACTGCGATTATCGAAAACGACGTTACCATCGGTGACAACACAAGCGTTTGGGATAATGTTCATATTCGCTTCGGCACCACGATTGGCGAGCAATGCATCGTGGGTGAGAAAACCTACATCGCCTATGGCGTCTCCATCGGTCATCGCGTCAAGATCAATGCTTTTGTCTATATCTGCAATGCCGTCACCATCGAAGACGGCGTTATGATCAGCGCAGGAACGATCTTCACCAATGACCGGTTTCCGCGTGCAACCACCCCGGATTTAAAGCATCTTCGGCCCAGCGATCCGGATGAACATACGCTTCCCACACTCGTGCGCGAAGGGTCGACCATCGGCGCGGGCTGCGTGATCGGCAACGACCTGTCGATCGGTCGGTGGGCCATGGTCGGTATGGGATCGGTGGTCACAAAAAGCGTCCCCGATTTCCATCTGGTGCTCGGCAACCCGGCCCGCAGCGTGGGATGTCTTTGCAAATGCGGACAATTACTGATGAAATTTGCCCAGGATCGCGACGCAAGCGCAGAGCTCACCTGCGCTTGTGGACTGAAATATAATGTTCTTGGACAGACAGTTAACGAAGCATAGCCTGCATAACAGCCGGCGGCTTCAGCTGCGGGAAGCCGATTGCAGCAATCAAAAGCGTGAACAAAATGCCGACGTCTTTGAAATCTTTCGCCATCCTCGGTGGCGGTGTGCTCGGCATGACATTGGCACACCGTCTTTCCAAGGCGGGGCATCGCGTGACTGTTTTCGAGTCGGCCTCGGAGCTCGGCGGGCTCGCCAGTGCGTGGAATCTCAACGGTATTTCGTGGGATCGGCATTATCACGTCACGCTGCTGTCCGACTCGCACCTGCGCGACATGCTCCGCACGCTGCAGCTGGATGACCAGATGAAATGGGTCACCACCCGCACCGGTTTTTACATGGGCGGCAAGCTGTATTCGATGTCCAACTCGCTGGAATTTTTAAAATTCCCACCGCTTTCTCTGATCGGAAAATTCCGCCTCGGCGCGACCATCGCATATGCAGCCCGCGTTAAAAATCCAAAGCGGCTGGAATCGATTCCCGTGGCGGAGTGGCTCACCCGGTTATCCGGTAAAAGCGTGTTTGAAAAAATGTGGCGACCGTTGCTTCGCGCCAAGCTCGGCGAGAATTATCAGCACGCGTCCGCCGCATTCATCTGGGCCATCATCGCCCGCATGTATGCGGCCCGGCGCAGTGGATTAAAGCAGGAGATGTTCGGCTATCTCCCTGGCGGTTACGGTAAGTTCTTCAAGCACTTTGAAGATCTGCTCAAATCCGAAGGCGTTGAGATCAAACTGAACTCCACCGCCCGACGCGTAGACGCGCAGTCCGACGGTACGGTCGATGTGGAGCTCGCCGGTGGCGACCGTCGCACATTCGATCAGGTGGTCATGACGCTTCCGTCGTCGATTGCGTCGTCTCTATGCCCGGCACTGTCGCAGGATCAGCACGATAAACTCAACGGCATTCGCTACCAGGGGATCATCTGCGCTTCGGTTCTGTTGAAAAATCCACTGGCAGACTATTACGTTACGAATCTGATCGACTCATGGGTGCCGTTCACGGCTGTCATTGAAATGTCCGCCCTGGTCGATCGCGACCAGTTCGGTGGTAACTGCCTGGTTTATCTCCCAAAGTATGTGGATCCCACGGATCCGATGTTCGAAAAAACAGACGATGAGATTCGCGCGACGTTCATCGGCGCGTTGGAAAAGATGTATCCGGGCTTTGCCGCGAATGAAGTAATCGCGTTTCAAGTCTCTCGCGTGCGCCGCGTGCTGGCAATTTCCACACTGAATTACTCAGACAATTTGCCGCCGATGAAAACAAATGTTCCCGGCGTCCACATCATCAATTCCGCGCATATTTCCAACGGAACGCTGAATGTGAATGAAACGATTCAACTGGCCAACACCGCCGCCGACGATTTGTTGAAGGATGTTGCATGAAGCCTATAGCGAGCCTTAGCCTTGACCTGGATAACAAGTGGTCCTACATGAAGACCCACGGCGATGCCGGCTGGGAAAGCTATCCGTCTTACCTGAACCTGCTGATTCCGCGCGTCCTTGGCTTACTAAAAAAGCACGATTTTACGATCACCTTTTTTGTTGTGGGTCAGGACGCGGCCATCGAATCGAACCACCCCGTCCTTGCCAGTTTATCCGCAGCGGGGCACGAGATCGGAAATCACTCTTTCAAGCATGAACCCTGGCTGCACCTGTATTCCGATGCAGAGATCGAAACCGAATTACGCTCGGCTCAGGAAGCAATCGAAAAAGTGACCGGTTATCGCCCGACCGGTTTTCGCGGGCCGGGTTTCAGTTGCTCCCAGGCAACGCTCACCACGCTTAAGCGCATGGGGTATAGCTACGATGCGTCTACATTTCCCACATTTCTGGGACCACTCGGGCGGCTTTATTACTTCATGCACAGCACGCTGTCCAAGGCTGAGTTGACCACACGAAAAGCCTTGTTTGGAAAGTTCACCGAAGGCTTTCGCCCCTTGAAACCATATCGCTTCCGCACCGACGCCGGCGAGTTAATTGAGATTCCGGTAACCACCATGCCGATTTTCAAGGTGCCGATCCACGCGAGTTATATTCTGTATCTCAGTTGCTATTCAGAAATGCTTGCGATGATGTATTTGAAGACCGCGCTGTGGCTGTGCCGCGTCACAGGTACCCCACCTTCGATCCTGCTGCATCCCCTGGATTTTCTGGGTGGTGATGATGAAAAAGATCTTTCTTTTTTCCCCGCAATGAATCTGCCCGGTGAAAAGAAAATGCAGATCATGGACCGGATCTTTCAAATCCTTGGCGGCAGTTTTAATGTGGTGGCGATGAAAGACCACGCCGCCCAGATCGCAAAAATCCCGAAACTCAAACTGAACGAACCTCGCTTTGCGACCGCGTGAGCAAAAAGAAAAGAAGGCCACGAATGGCCTTCTCATCTTTGGGCGGTAATGAATACACAAGCAGCAGTCGCAGATTACTTCATCATCTCATCCAAGAGCGGCTGCATTGCGTCGGCCCAGATCTGGTATCCCTTGGCGTTGGGATGCAGGTAGTCGGGCATGATGTCCTTTGTGAGCGTCCCGTCCGGTGTGAGAAACTTGTCGCCGAAATCGAGGTAACGCGTCATCTTACCGTCTTCCAGCTTGGCAAGTTGCGCATTCACCAGCTTGATCTTCTCCCGACGGGCACTGCTCGGTGAAGCATCACGCGGAAATACCGCGAGCAAAAGCACTTTGGTTTCGGGAAGCTTCTGGTGAATTTCCTGCACAATTTTGGTGTCCGCAGCTACGATTTCATCGGCTGAATTACTCCCCACATTGTTCGTGCCGATCATCAACACCAGCACCTTGGGCTTGATCCCATCGAGTTCCCCGTTATCGATTCTCCACAGCACATGCTCGGTCTGATCCCCGCCGATACCGAAATTGGCCGGTTTATATTTGGTGTAGGTCGCGTTCCAGACGTCTTTTCCCCGACCGGCCCATCCTTCAGTGATAGAATCGCCTAGAAAAAGCAGGTCGATATCGCCCGCTTGCGCACGTTTTAAAAAAGATTCGTGCAGCTGCATGAACCGCACGCCGCTCTTGCCGGTCTTTGGCGAAGCAACATCCGCTATAACCTTGGACGGTCCGGATGCCGCCTGCGTTGCGGGCTCGGCGGCCATCACGCCTGACTTCATCCCAGTCACGGCGATCAGACAGATCAACCCAAGGCTCAATTTACTCAATCGCATTTCGTTTCCTTCTGATAGCAAACCCCGCCTTCTCATACACCTGATCCGGTCCGCAGTTGCGTTCATTTTTTAAATTGCATACCCCAGGCTGGCAATGTACCGCTCGTCATTCTTTAATGCGTTGTTAGCGGGGTTAGAATTGTAATCCCATTCAACCTTCAATTCTCCAAAGAGCTTTTGCGTCAGCTTTGCATGCACGCCGATATCCGCGTTAATCAAAAAGATTCCGCTGGAGATGTGAGCCAGCGTGGGATAATAAATTACGTCGTTAAACAGCTGAATACGTGGGTTGAAATCATACGTGAGATGATACGCAAGCTTCAGCGCGATCGCGCTTTGCGTCGGTGTTGAATTGCTGTACTGCTGGTACATGTATGCAGCACCACCTTCAACGCTTAATTTGAGCGGCGACTTATTAAGCAAGTCATACCCAACGCCCACCGATGGCACGACCCGGATGTCCAACAACGCGATGCGATCCTTTGTCACATCCACATCCGCATACCCGTAAAACTTCTTGCTGAAAAAGTGCTGGTATTTCCCGTCTACTTCCCAGCGGTCGGTAGTTGTCGTGGTGGTCGTTCGTACAGGTGCTACGCTGGTGTCGCGTGTCTTTTGCCTGCCGTACAGATATTCACCAGCAATGCTGAAGTCTTCCCTGCCCACCACGTATTCCATCTTAAGCCCGGCGTTTATGCTGTCGGTAAACGTATTGCCTCTCGTGAGGATCGCGCCCACCGCGATGGACATGGAGAACGCCTTGGGATTGATGGCATCAATCGCTGAAACCGAAAGTTGCTCCGGCGTCAGCCCATCGCCTCGCTGCAGCGTGATGTTCCCCGCTGTTGACGAAGCCACCTGGCTGTTGATTTGCGTGCCATCGGGCAGCTGAATGACAATTGGTTTCTCAGTAGAAAAAGTCTGAACGTGGCCCAGTGGCACAGACACATCCCCCAGACCCGGCGAACTCACCGTCATTACACCGGCGGTCACACTTTTAATAGTCCCTTCAACCGTGTCACCGGTGGTCGTCAGGACTTGATCCGCCGACGCGGTAGAGGCGACGATCGTACCTAGTGCAAGCGCAGCAAAAACCGTTAGAAGCTTGTTCATTCGAAACTTTCCATTCGTAGTACCACGAGATAACAGCGTTTTTGAAGTGGCAGGAACATCCCGTCAGCCGCATTGTCAAAACCGCGCCGCCATAATCGAGGGTCGAGAGCGTATCGAGCTGACTGAAAAAGGCAAAGGGAAAATTGCTATCTGCGGAGGGATATTCGAAGTGAAAGATACCGTCTTATAACACCGATTCCTCAATAAAAATTTGCAATGCACGGATGGCTACTGTCACGCGCGATCAAGCCTAAAAACAAACAACCGGTCGTCTCCGACCGGTTGTCTCTATTTCGTTTTGAATTGCAATCTGTAACGATCGGCAGCATCAGGTAGGCGGAACTTCCGTTGCAGCCGGTTCGGTCGGAGTTGGCTCTGACTTTTCAGTCTTAGCTGCCTTGAGAGCCTGACCCGCGAACTGATGCCGCTTTTCGTTGCGCTTCTTACGAAGCCCAGCCGAGCGACGGACAGTGCCAGTGGGTGCCAGCTTCTCATCTGCCAGTTGCAGCAATACGATGTCACCGGCATCACCGATTCGGAAATCGCTGGTTTTAATGATACGCGTGTAACCACCCGCGCGATCGGCAAACTTCGGAGCAATGTCCTTAAACAGTTTGCCCACCACGGTCTCGCCGGTGAAGTCCTGAGCTTCGTCCACCAGTCGGCGGTCGTTAATCAGTGCAGTCACCTTACGCCGGGCGTTGACAGTACCGGTGCGGCTGAGAGTGATGCACTTCTCAGCGAGCCCACGCACCTCCTTGGCCTTGGGCATGGTGGTGCGCACTGCACCATGTTCGAAAAGACTTTGAACAAGATTCCTGCGCATCGCGAGACGATGTTCGGAGTCTCGGGATAACTGACGGCCAAATAGTCTGTGGCTTGACATTGCAATGCTCCAATCATCAGATCAGTTGTCCGTCATCAATTGTTTGTTACAGACTGTAACAATCAATCAATCATGGACCACTGACAGGGGACAATCTTACTGATTTGCCGTCTCTTCAGCGCCGGCTTCTACTTCATCCTCTTCCAGCTCATCATCGTCAAGCATGCTGGCGGCCTGCACCTGAGCGGCATCGAGATCCATACCGAGGCTAAGGCCCATGTCAGCAAGCTTACGCTTGACTTCGCGGAGGCTCGTCTTGCCAAAGCTGCGAACCTTCAACAGATCCGAATCGGTCTTCTTCACCAATTCACGGACAGTGGCAATCTTGGCCGATTCCAGGCAGTTGTTAGCGCGAACGCTGAGGTCCAGTTCCTGGATACTCATGTTCAACTTCTGCTGAAGCTCGGGGTCGATCATCGCCTTGTTGGCATCGCGCAGGGCGCTGATGGCTTCCTCGTTGGCAACATCGGATCCCAGTTCGAAATACTGCACGAACGGGCTCAGATGCTTGCGGAGAATCTTGCTGGCTTCAACCAGCGCCATCTCCGGCGTCAGTGTGCCGTTAGTCCAGATCTCCAGAATCAGGCGATCGTAATCGGTCTTCTGACCCACCCGGGCGTCTTCGGTAGCGTATCGAACGCGCGTCACCGGTGAATAGATGCTGTCGACCGCAATTGTGCCAATCTCCTGCTCGTCCTCATCGGCAATGTTTTCAGCAGCGGTTACGTAACCGCGACCCTTGCTAACGGTCAGAGTCAGTTCAAAAGGTACGTCTTCAGTCAACGTCGCAAGGACCAGGTCTTTATTAATGATCGTGACATTGGCATCGGTCTCGATCATTCCGGCGGTGACGGGGCCGGCCTTGTTGGCCGTGACTTTGATTTCTTTCACATCGTCGGAGTCGAGCTTAACCACCAGACTTTTGACATTGAGAATGATATCGGTGGCATCTTCCATCACACCGGGCAGGCTGGAAAATTCGTGCTCCGCGCCTTTGAGTCGGATGTGGGTGACAGCTGCGCCCTCGAGGCTGCTGAGCAGGATTCGCCGCAGGCTGTTACCGACGGTGGTGCCAAAGCCTCGTTCAAAAGGCTCAGCAGAAAATTTTCCGTAAGTTTCCGTTGAAAGCTGCTCGTCGCGGATAACCCGGGAAGGCAACTCAAGTCCACGCCATCGAATTCGCATACTAGTCTCCTTGGTCCGCCAGTTCTCGAATTGCAGGAGGTTACCGCCCCAACCGAAGGGGCCATCTGTCTCCCGCCTCGTCGAGGAGGCGCTTTTTAAGTTTCTATTGTAGGCCTGGCTTCAAACTGAGGATAGAAGATAGAGGCTAGCAAATGCTTCGATCCTCAATCTTCCATCCTCTATTCTCGATTTCTTACACTCGCCGCTTCTTCGGTGGCCGGCAACCGTTATGAGGCAGCGGGGTTACGTCTTCGATCCCAGTTACCTTCAAACCCGCGTTTTGCAGGTTCAAGATGGCCTGCTCTCGACCTGCGCCTGGTCCTTTTACTTTCACTTCCACTTCAACCATGCCGTGCTTGCGAGCTTCGGCGCCAGCCTTCTCAGCGGCGCGACCCGCAGCGAACGGGGTGCTCTTTCGAGCGCCTTTGAATCCGACCGTCCCCGCCGATGCCCAGGAAATGGTTTCCCCGTTGGTATCGGTGATGGTCACCATCGTATTGTTGAAAGTTGAGCAGACATGCGCGACGCCACGGGTAACACCCTTGCGAAGCTTTTTCTTCGGGGCGGCTTTGCCGCCTGATTTTGCTTGTTCGGACATGGTATTCTTTTCCTTTGCGGATCATCCGGCTCAACGGCCGTACCCGCAGGGTTAAATGCTGAGCGATGAAGCCGGTGACAGAAGAAAACAAAATGCTCAAACCACACTTGGGCATTCTGATATCTATATGTCAGCTTTTACTTACCGAGTTCCTTCACGCCCTTCTTACCGGCAACTGTCTTACGCGGACCTTTGCGGACGCGTGCGTTGCTGCGCGTGCGCTGACCGCGCGTCGGCAGGCTTCGGCGATGCCGATTCCCGCGATAACTTTGAATATCTTTCAACCGGGCAATGTTCTGCTGAATTTGCCGACGAAGGGCACCTTCAACGAGATAACTCTTGTCGATCAAACCAATAATCTTGGCGAGTTCGTCCTCGGTGATCTCCCGTGCACGACGAACCGGGTCGATTCCCGCTTCCTTGAGGAGCACGCGGCTATTGTGCGGTCCGACCCCGTAGATGTAGCAAAGGCTCACCCAGATCGGCTTATCATTTGGAATGTCTACGCCTGCGATACGCGGCATGATTGCTCTCTTTGTCAGTGGTCAGTAATCCGTTGGTTCAGAGCCGCGTCACAACTAAGGACGGACAACTAAGAACGGACAAAATCATCCCTGCTTCTGCTTATGCTTGGTGTTCGTACAAATCACCCGCACGATCCCCTTGCGACGGACGATCTTGCAGTTTTCACAGATTCTTTTAACGCTGCTTCTTACTTTCATGACTTTCTCACTTGCCGATTTTTTGCCTTGTCCAACCGGCGAATTGTCAACTCTATCAAATAGTAAACAAAACCTCAAGCCCTGCCGGTAATCCAAAACTGAAAACAGTTACTTCGAAAACGCTGTCGGCGTGCTCGAGGTCTGGTACGTGCCTTTGACTTCAAAGTCAGGCGATGGCGGCCGCGACCCCTCTGCCGTCGCTCAATACATCAACCCCTGTCTCCGTCACCGCCACAGTATGCTCGAAATGCGCGGCGGGCAGACCGTCCTGGGTCACCACGGTCCAGCCATCATCAAGCAGATCCACGTCGCGGCGGCCCATCGTCACCATGGGTTCGATCGCCAACGTCATGCCGACCCGCAGTTTAAAGTCGCCGCGAAGATGCTCCTGCGTTACAAAGTTCGGCACCTTGGGGTCCTCGTGCATCGATCGACCCACGCCATGACCCACAAACTCGCGCACGACGCTGAAACCATTCCGCTCTACGTTGTACTGCATCAATCGGGCAATGTCGGTCCACTTCTTGTTGGGCTGAATATGCTTCAACGCCAGTTCGAGCGTCTGCCTGGTGACATCCAGCAGTTTTTGAACCTTGGGGCTTACCTTCCCAACCGGCACAGTAATAGCGGTATCCCCGCAATATCCATTCACCTTTAACGCCAGGTCAAGCGTGACGATATCCCCGTCTTTTAATGTCCGCGCGCCTGGAATCCCATGCACGACTTCCTCATTCACACTGATACAGGTGTGACCCGGAAATCCTTCTCCCTCACGATAGGTGGGAAAGAATCGCGACATCCCCACGCCACCCGCCTTGGCCAGTTCATCAGCGGCAAGCAGGTCCAACTCCATGGTCGTAACCCCCGGCACCGCAGCTTTCTTCATCTTCTGAAGAATCTCGTAACCGACTTGACCGGCATGCCGCATGAGGTCGATTTCGCGGCGAGTCTTTAATACCGTAGGCATCGTTTGAAACTCGAATGGCGAACTTCAAAGCCATCGATTGAATACGCGATCACCGCAGACAAACTTCGAAACAGGTGCCCGACGCGCCAGAGTGCGTCATACGCCGAAGGATTTACATAGTATCCGTTTCAACGGCCTAATTGCGGCCTATGGGATATTACGCTAAACCTGATTTCGTACTCGACCTAGTACTGCCTTCCCTTGATTCGCTTGCCACCTGGCCCGAGAAACCCAGTGTAATTTCGCATGAGCAAGTTAGCTTCAATGCGCTGCACCATATCCAGCGCGACACTGACAACGATGAGCAAACCGGTGCCGCCCAGGAAGGAGGTGATGGTCGGGTCGATGCCCAGCCAAGCCGTGATACACGTGGGAATAACGGCGACAATGCAGAGGAATGCCGCACCAACGTACGTAATCCGCATCATTACTTTTTCGAGATAGTCAGCTGTTCGTTTTCCGGGCCGCAGGCCGGGGATAAAGCTGCCGTAATCTTTGAGCTGGTTTGCCATTTCCTTGGGCTGAAACTGAACCGTGGTCCAGAAGTAGGCAAAGAAATAGATCATGGCCAGTTCGGTAATGATGTAAATGTAGGATCCGCGCTTAAACTGGTCATTCAAAAACGCGATGACCTCGCTTCGATTGCTGCCGGTAAACACCGAAGTTTCAAGCCATCCCAGCAACGCACCTGGAAACAGCATCAAAGACTGCGCAAAGATAATCGGCATGACGCCACCATGATTCACCCGCAGTGGCAGGAACTGCTTGCCCCCACCATACACACGCCGGCCGCGCGTATGCTTTGCCTGTTGCACGGGAATTCGGCGTTGGGCCTGCGTGATCAGAATCGAACCCATGATGATAAAGATGAATAAAGCCGCCAGCGTGACAACCTTGCCCAGCGTGATCTGCTTTGAAGCATCCGGGACCGCGGAAAAGTTTGTCTGCTGGATCAGCATGTTCAACGCGTGGGGCATGCGCGAAACGATGCCTGCCAGAATGATCAGACTCACGCCATTTCCCAGCCCGTATTCATCAATCTGCTCACCAAGCCACATTAAGAAAATGCAACCCGATGTCAGCAGAATAATGCCGGTGAACCAGAAGGAAGTTCCATGCGCATGCATGAAACTGGTGTTCACAAACTTTCCGTGCTCCATGTAGCTGAGCCACATCACCGCCTGCAGCATGCATAGCGGCACGGTGACATAGCGCGTCCACTCCTGGATCTTTTTCCTGCCCGATTCCCCTTCTTTCTGCATCTTTTCCAGCGCCGGAACCACCGTCCCCAAAAGCTGAAAAATAATCGAAGCGGAAATGTATGGCATCACGCCCAGGCCAAACACGGTGCTCTGACCAAGTGTTCCTCCGGAGAACAGCGTGACATAGCTGGCGATACGCCCTGCTGCGCTGGTGTCGGAGTTCTGTTGCTGTTCCTGCTGATGCTTGAGTACTGCCTGGTCCACGCCCGGCAGTGGAACCCAAAATCCGATTCGATAAATCGCAAGCAGAAACAAGGTAAACAGTACCTTGTTCCGCAGTTCAGCAACTCGGAAGATGTTCAGGAATGATTGAAACATAATTGTGGATCGTGGGCGCTGAATTATCGGTTATGTAGTCTCCGCAGGGAAAACCCTGCTGACTTTTAACCGGCAGCCCAGCACCCACAATAATCTACTTGGCCTCTTCGGCAGGCTTGGCGGCAGCGGGAGCGTCGGGGGCCGCTGCTTCAACCTTCTTCACTTTGTCCCGCTTCACGAATTTCTTTTTCACTTTCGGGAACTGGAATGCTTCGCCCTTGAGATTCTGAGCGGTTGCGCCGAGAGTGGTCAGTTTATCGTATGCGGTCTTGCTGAATTTTCCGGCTACAATCGTAAGCTTCTTGGTCAAAGTGCCTTCGCTGAGGATCTTCACCGGCCAGATATTGTCGGGTACGAGTCCGGCTTCAAGCAACGTGCCATGATCGATGGTAGTGCCTTCATCGAATCGCTCAAGATCACCGAGATTCACGATGTGGAAGCGTCGTTCGAAGTTCTCATTGCTGAACCCACGCTTGGGCAAACGACGGAAAATGGCCGTCTGACCGCCTTCGTAACCCGGCTTGATATATTTGCCGTTACGGGCCTTCGAACCCTTGTTACCACGACCCGAGGTTTTACCGTGACCGCTGGATTCTCCGCGGCCTTTTCGCTTGCTCGGCTTGCTGCGAGGGGCTCCGGTCGTAATGTTGTGAACCATGCTCATAATACTACACCTTCGGTGTAAACTGAGGATAAAGACTAAAGGATAGAAGATCGCGTTATCGATGCTCTACCGTTCATCCTCAATCCTCGACCTTCATCTTCAAGCCGTAACCAACTCGCCAACCTGAGCGGCTAATTTTACGCCCCGGATCTTTTCAACCTGATCGCGGTTCTGCAGCTGCTTCAAGGCAGCTAATGTTGCTTTGACCAGATTTTTGGGGGCAGGTGACCCATATGCCTTGGTCAGGATATCGGTGATTCCACACAACTCCAGGCACGGCCGAACGCTCTTGCCGGCGGTGACGCCGGTTCCAGGACGGGCGGGTGCCAACACCACCGAACTTGCGCCATAGGTGCCGCGAACAGTGTGAGGAATCGTGGTGCCCTTGAGATTGACCTTGAACATCACCTTGCGGGCGTCCTTGGTGGCCTTTTCAACAGCCGGCGGAACTTCGTTCGCCTTGCCATATCCAACACCAATATTTCCCTTGCGATCGCCGGCCACCACCAACGCGCCGAAGCTGAACGTGCGACCGCCCTTGACCACCTTCGAGCAGCGGTAAATCTTCACGACAGCGGATTCAACGCCGCCTTCGTCGGGCTCGCGCTCGCGACGATCCCGGCGTCCGCCCTGCTGGCCACCCTGGCGACCCCCTTGACCACCACGGCCTCCGCCCTGCCCGCCGCGTGCCTGCTGGCTTCCGGCTGCGGTTGGCGCAACAGGTGTCGCCGGCGCTTCGGTGGTCGGAGTTGATTCTGATGTCGTTTCTTCAGCCATTTGTTCGTCCGTTTTTAAAACTGCAATCCACCTTCACGTGCCGCGTCCGCCAGGGCTTTTACGCGACCATGATACTTGCGACCACCGCGGTCAAAGGCAATCTTCGTGATGCCTGCTGCTTTGGCTCGCTCGGCGACAATCTTGCCGACACGCTTTGCCGCCTCGATATTGCCACCGTTGGGAAGATCTCCCCGCACATCCGCCGAAGTGCTGGCGACAGCCACAAGGGTTGTGCCCGAGTGATCGTCAATAACCTGGGCATAAATATGCTTATCACTTCGAAACACGGAAAGTCGCGGGCGTTCAACCGTGCCGAACAGGCTCGATCGCAAACTCCACTTTCGACGCTGCAGCCGAACCTGCTTTGCTTTTTGTTTATCTGCCATAATACATATGCTGGTGTTTGAGAGTCATCCGGTTCGTCGAGGGTCGTTTATAAGCAGTAAAGATAAAGTTCATTACAACTGAAAAACGGCCACTGACGAAACCATAGCGCTTCAAACTTCGCATCTCCTTCAAACTTATTTCGATCCCGCGCCGGCAAATGCCTTGCCTGGTTTGGTCTTGACTGCTTCGCCTTCGTAACGAATCCCTTTGCCCTTATACGGTTCCGGCTTGCGAACCGCGCGGATGTCGCTGGCGAACTGGCCAACCTTCTGCTTGTCCGGCCCGCTCAGGTGAATCTTATTCACCCCTTCAACCTTCATTTCCACGCCCATCGGGACATCGAGTGTGATCTGGTTGGCGTAACCAACAGACAGCACCAGATTTTTGCCCTTTGCTTCGGCCTTGTAACCGACACCTTGAATTTCCAGCGTCTTCTTATAGCCGCTCGTCACGCCCTCGATCATATTAGCAAGCAGCGCACGGGCGGTACCGTGCTGTGCACGACTGCTTTTGCTGTCGTCCGCGCGGGTGACTACCAGTTCCTTCTTGGCTGAGTCCAACACCACTGTGACCAGTGGGTGCAGCGTGCGTTCCAACTTGCCGACTTTACCTTCCACCTTCACCAGGCGGTCAGAGATGGTCACCTTCGCGGTGCCAATCGGTACGGGTTTTTTTCCAATTCTGCTCATTTGAAAACCTGTCGATTTAGTCCGTAGTCAGTTGTAGGTTGTCTATTGCAATGGCATTCAACAACGGACGACGGACCACTGACATTCCTTAACTCACCGTGCAAAGCAACTCGCCACCAACATTTGACTCCCGCGCCTGGCGATCGCTCATCACACCTTTGCTCGTGCTGATTACCGCGATGCCCATACCGTTCAGAACATTGGGCAACTCTTCCACTTTCCGATACACCCGGCAGCCGGGCTTGCTGGAACGGTCGATCGCATGGATCACCTTTTCTCCGGTAATCGAATACTTCAGTTTCACGCGGATCTGGCCTTGCTGACCATCATCAACGCGGTCGAATTCTTCGATATATCCCTCATCCTTCAGGACCTGCGCGATGCCCGTGCAGATTTTGCTCTTAGGGATCAGTACCAGACGCCGCCCCACCCGGTTTGCATTCCGGATGCGAGTCAGCATGTCAGCGATGGGATCTTGATTGTTCATTTTAAGTTGTCAGTTATCAGATGTCCGTTGTCAGTCGCCGATCGCATCTGCTCAGTCATGGCGACTGCAAACAGAGGACGGACAACTGACATTCCTTACCAACTCGCCTTCTTCAATCCCGGAATCTTCCCGGCCAAAGCCAGCTCTCGAAGCATGATTCGCGAAACTTTGAACTTGCGGAGAAACGCATGCGACCGGCCGGTCAGCTGACAGCGGTTCTTCGACCGCGTCGGGCTCGAGTCCCGCGGCAGTGAGGCGATAGCTGCGAAGTTCTTTTCCTTCTTCAGCTTCCGCCGAACGTCCGCGTACTTGGCGACAATCGCTTCTCTTCGTTTTTGTTTTGCGATCCAGGCTTTGGTTGCCATAACTTTTGATCCGTTGTCAGTAGTTCGTTGTCCATCATCGTTCGTCAGTCTTCACAACCAAGCGACGACAACTAACAACTGTAATTCTTACCTATCTTCCAGTTTGGATTTTTCCCGGAACGGGAACCCAAACTGCTTCAGCAGTTCTCGCCCATGGTCGGGGCTCTTGGCTGTTGTCACCATCGTGATATTCATGCCCTGTTGAAAGGTCACAGCAGCGCCATCCACCTCGGGGAATACAGTCTGTTCCGTGAACCCGAAATTATAGTTGCCAGACTTATCAAATCCATTCGGATCTAATCCGCGAAAATCCTTAACGCGGGGAATCGCCAGGGTGACCACACGATCGAGAAATTCATACATCCGGTTGCCGCGTAAAGTCACCTTCAAACCGGTTTCCTGGCCTTCGCGAACCTTGAAGTTCGCGACGCTCTTCTTCGCTTTACATCGCACTGGCTTCTGGCCGGCAATGATCGAAAGCTCTTTTTCCGCCTGTTCGAACTTGGCCTTGGCGTCAGCCCCACCACTGGTGGCGATCTTGCCAAGCCCCATCGAAATAACAATCTTCTCGATGCGTGGCGTTGCCATCAGATTGGACACGCCCAGCTTTTCCTGCAGGGCTGGCACAACCTTCTCACGGTAGTGAGCGATCAAACGAGCCGGTGGTGCCGGTTCCTGGGACGCATTGTCGTCATCCGCAACCTCCACTTCGGTTCGAGCCTTTTTAGCGGCCTTGCGAGCGGCGATCTCCGCCTCGGTGGGTTTACCACCACGTGGGCCTTTTTTTTCTTTTTCTTCTGCCATTGTCTTTTCCGTTGTCCGTCGTCGTGTAGCCGGTGGGTTTGCCCGCCGATTGCCTCGCGGCCGCTGATCACATACTGCTTACTTGCCGATCACACCGAGATCCGTTCCAACTCCGCCACCCTTTATTGCTACCAGCCGATGCTTCTTCCCATCGATCTCCTGGAACCGAACCCGTGCCGGTTTTCCGGTGGTGGGGTCGATCGGCAACACATTACTGATAGCGATCGGCGCATCCTTCTGAATGCGACCACCCTGCTGGTTTCGCTGCGATGGTTTAACGTGTTTCCAGACGCGGTTAACACCTTCAACGACGATCTTGTTCTTGTCGCAGAGGATTTTTAATACGCGTCCGGTCTTACCTTTGGCTGCGCCTGCAATGACCATTACCTGGTCGCCGGTTTTGATGTTTCTGGCCATTTCGCTGTCCGTTGTCAGTTGTCCGTAGTCCGTTGCTTATTCGTCGCCCGCCAGTCTTAACAACTGGAAACAGACCACGGGCAATGGACAAATTCATACCACTTCGCTTGCCAGCGACACGATCTTCATGAAATTCTTTTCCCGCAGTTCACGGGCAACCGCACCGAAGATACGCGTGCCGCGCGGGTTATTTTCCGCATCTATCACGACGGCTGCATTGTTGTCGAAACGAACATAGCTTCCGTCAGGCCTGATCGTTGGCTGCTTAGTGCGAACGACGACGCAACGGACAATATCTCCGTCTTTCACCTCGCCGGTAGGCAGAGCTTTTTTTACCACGCAGATGATGACGTCGCCTACATGAGCGACCTTGCGCTTAAACTTGCCCTTGCTGCTGCTGCCGCGAAGCACCTTGATACACATGCCTTCTTTGCCGCCTGTGTTATCGCAGATGTCGACGTATGTTTGTTGCTGAATCATGTCTGTCCGTTGTCAGTTGTCCGTTGTCCAGTGTCCGTTGCTTTATTCGCCAGTCTTAACGACTGACAACGGACAAGTGACGTCTTCATCTTGCTTCCGGCGCCTTGCCGGTCATTACTTCTTCAGCCGATACCTGGACTGCACGCTCCGGCGCCTTCTCTACAATGCGGAGAAGACGGTGATGCTTGGTCCGGCTCAGAGGTCGACACTCGGCGATCTCAACAACGTCGCCTTCCTTTGCTTCGTTCTTGGCATCGTGAGCATGCAGCACCGAGCGATGCTTGAGATACTTGCCGTACTTGGCATGCCTGGTCTGATAGTTCACGACGACCTTGATCGTCTTGTCACCCTTGTCCGAAGCCACGATGCCTTGGATGGTGCGGAGCAGAGGGCGTTCGACCGTTGCTTTTGTTTGCGTTGCTGACATTACCAATTCCTGTTACTCGCTGCCTATGAGCCGCTGTTCTATTACTTCGCTGCTGCTTCGGCCTGTCGCTGGTGCAGAACAGTCTTAATGCGGGCGATCGTCTTACGGGTCTTGCCCAATTGAGTCGGGTCTTCCAGTTTTTCAGTAACTGACTGAGTTCGCAGGTCAAACAGATGTTTCATCTGTGAACTCAACTCGCTCTTGAGCGTGTCGACGTCTTTGTCTTTGATTTCTTTGATCTTCATATCGGTCTCACTTTGCTGCAGGCTCTGGATCGACAACCACACCCGCAGCCTACTGACTCAGGCGATCGCATGCCGGCGATGAACGAAACGGCACGGGATCGGCATCTTGAACGCAACGCGAGCCAGTGCTCGCTTGGCAGTTGCCTCATCTACGCCATTAATTTCAAACAGCATAGTTCCGGGCTTCACGACCGCTGCCCAATACTCTGGTTCACCTTTACCCGAGCCCATTCGCACTTCGAGCGGCTTAGCGGAAATGGGCTTATGCGGGAATACCCGGATAAACACACGGCCTTCACGCCGCATAAAGTGGGAAGCGGCAACTCGACCGGCCTCGATCTGCTTGGCGGTGATCCATGCATGCTCTAAAGCCTGCAGACCAAACTCACCAAACGCAACCGTGTTTCCCCGGCTCGCAACACCACGATTCTTACCGCGCTGACTTTTGCGGAACTTAACCCGCTTGGGCATCATTGGCATAAAACACCAAAACTGTTGCTAGTTACAATCTCTTCCTTTAGCCCCCCGCTCTGCGGGGGTCAAAAACCCGGGCAAAGCCCGGGGCTAATGGAAGTCGCCAACGTACATGGCAACCAATTCCAATTACCTGCGACCGCGCCTCATTGGGCCACCTGGCCGCACATCTGTCTCCAACACTTCTTCGCCGTACATGCCGCGGAAGATCCACACCTTAACGCCAATAGCACCATACGTCGTGAATGCAATCGCGTAACCGTAATCGACGTTTGCCTGCAGGGTAGTCAGGGGAACAGATCCCGTCGTCGCCTTCTCCTGCCGGGCGATTTCAGCACCGCCCAGCCGACCGCTCACACTGATCTTGATGCCCTTTGCACCCGCCTGCATGGTCGATTCCATGCGCATCTTCAAAACACGGCGGAAGCTGGCACGCTTTTTAAGCTGTTCAGCGATTGCTTCTGCAACCAGCTGTCCGTTGAGATCCGGATTCTTGATTTCGATGACCTTGATCGGCGCAACTTTGCGCTTGATCATGTCTTCCAGTTCCTCGCGAAGTTTGTCCACTTCGGCACCCTTGGGCCCGATGACCAGACCTGGGCGGGCGGTGCGGAGGGTGATCGTCACCTCTTCGCGAGTCCGCTCGATCATGATATCGCTTACCGCCGCAAACGGAGGCTTACGGTTCAGCTTCGCGTCGATCAACTTGCGGACCTTGAAATCCTCGACAAGAAAGTTGCCGTATGCCTGCTTTGGAGCATACCAGCGACTCTTCCAGTCCTCGGTGATTCCGACCCGAAAACCTGTTGGATTTACCTTTTGACCCATATCGTTCTGTCCGTTGTCAGTTATCCGTTGTCAGCTGCCTCAGTCAGTCTAGATAACTGACCAGCGACAACTGGCAATTGACTAATCTCGTTCATCAATCGTCACAACCAGATGACTGGTCCGCTTGTTGATCGGATACGCCTTACCGCGATCTTTCGGTTGAAACCGCTTGATCACCGGACCCGGATCGACCCAGGCCTTGGCAACATAAAGCGTGTTTCGCGACGTAGCGACTTCCTGCTCGCTTGCGTTGGCGACAGCTGAGCGGACGACCTTCTCGATCATTCCGCTTGCGCACTGCTTGCTGAATCGCAGCAAGGTGATTGCATCATCCACGTCTCGACCGCGAATCAGGTCCATCAGCAAACGGGCCTTCCTCGGAGCGATTCGGGCATAATTATGTTTAGCTACAAATGCCATATTGCCTAAATGCACAAACCGGAGTGACTCGCGGGGAACATTGGTTCCACGCACTTCCACCCGCGTTCATCATTTCCTCAAGGAGTCGCGACTTTCTTGCCACTGTGACCGCGGAACACGCGTGTCGGAGAAAATTCTCCGAGCTTATGTCCCACCATGTCTTCCTGCACATAAACCCGCAGGAATTTGTTGCCGTTATGCACCTCGAAAGTGTGCCCAACAAATTCCGGGATTATCGTGCAGGCGCGAGCCCAGGTCTTCAGCGGCTGCTTGGCCCGGTTCTCGTTCAACTTCAGCACCTTCTTGTACAACTTTTCGTTGACGAAAGGGCCTTTTTTTGCACTTCTGCTCATTGTCTTGTCCGTTGTCGGTTGTTCGTTGTCATTCGCTTTTCACATCGCCAGGACCGTCGTTTACAACGGACACTGATGACTAGCACCTGACCTTTTTCAATGACTTACTGTCTGCGGCCGCTGCTGAAATCGACCCATCTTCCGGCGACGAAGAATCAACTTCTCGCTGTTCTTGCGCGGTCGGCGAGTGATGCCACCCTTGGCCGGCACGCCTGTCTTACTCACCGGATGACGACCACCGTTGCTGCGCCCTTCACCGCCACCCAGTGGGTGGTCGATGGGGTTCATGGCCTTGGCGCGGGTATGGGGACGAATCCCCATATGCCGGCTTCGACCTGCTTTTCCAATACTCACGTTGATGTAATCAAGATTACCCAGCTGACCGATGGTAGCCCGACACTTGCTGCGAATGCGACGCATTTCACCTGACGGGAGAATGATTACAACCCATTCTCCTTCTTTGGCTGAAAGGCGGGCAACACCACCGGCGGAACGAACCAGCTTGCCGCCCTGGCCTGGGTTCATTTCAATATTGTGGATCTCTAAACCACCTGGGATATTCGCCAGCGGAATGCAATTGCCCAGCTCTGGTGGGGAATCCGGCCCATTCACAACCTTCATTCCAACCGTCAAACCGTTCGGAGCCAGGATGTAGGATTTTTCTCCGTCCTCATACTGGATCAAAGCGATGAAGCAAGACCGATTTGGATCGTATTCAATGGACTGCACGGTAGCGGTGACGCCGTCTTTACCACGTTTGAAATCGATCAGGCGATACAAGCGCTTCTCGCCGCCGCCGCGATGCTTGGCTGTGATCACACCATGGTGATTACGCCCGCTCGCGCGGCGCTTTCCAGTGGTCAACGACCTTTCCGGCTCGAACTTGGTCAGCACAGCCTTGTAGTCAATGACCGATCCAGCTCGACGGCCGGCGGAGGTCGGATTGTAGAATTTGATTGCCATTTTATTTGTCCGTTACCAGCTGTCCGTCCCGAATCTTCGTTCGTCAGGCCTTAAAACAGGTCGATCGTCGATCCTTCCACCAGCTTTACAACAGCCCGTTTCCACGTGCTCGTGTGGACGATCCGCAACTTGGTTCGACGTGGTTTTCCACGGCGATTCATCGTTCGCACGTCAGCAAC
This sequence comes from uncultured Phycisphaerales bacterium, assembly GCA_963792535.1. Lineage (GTDB taxonomy): Bacteria > Planctomycetota > Phycisphaerae > Tepidisphaerales > Tepidisphaeraceae > CBDAQA01. Next base: position 10,888 of record CAWBWQ010000001.1, on the reverse strand, counting down.
CTTCACCGAATATAGCTTTTCAACCGCCTGCTTAATCTGATGCTTGTTCGCATCCTGGTTTACTTCAAACACGAATGTGTTCCGGGTGTTCTGAAGGTGCGTACTCTTTTCAGTAATCAGCGGCTTGATGATGACGTTTGTGTTATCCATATCGTTGTCCGTTGCGCGTTGTCCGTTTTGAATCGCCAGTTTTTAACTGAAAACCGACACTCTTAAGCCAGCAACTGCTCCAAACCAGCCTTAGTCACCAAAAGCGTGCGACTTCGGAGAATCTCCCACGTGTTCAGCTGAGACACCGTCGTCAGCGTGGTGCGATGGATGTTCCGAGCCGCTCGTTCAACTGCTTCGTCCTTACCGGCAAGGGCAAGCAACACGCTGCGGTCCAGCTTCAGGGCCTTGAACATGGCGGCCACATGCTTCGTCTTGGCGGCTTCGAGCTTGATCTCACTGACAATCTTCAGATCGTTGCTTTGGATCTTGCTCAAAATTGCATTCTTGGTCGCCAGTTGACGAGCCTTCTTCGGAAGGCCCTGCCGCCATTCCTTGGGCCGCTTCTGCTTGGCGTGACCACCACCGACTTTGATCGGGTTACGGATACCGCCAGTTCGCGCGTTACCGGTGCCTTTTTGGCGGAACATTTTTCGGGTTGAACCGGCCACCTCACCGCGAGCCTGGGTACGTACGGTGCCCTGCCGCTGGTTCGCGTGGTAGAACACGATGGCCTGCTTAAGAAGGTTCCGGCGAACTTCTCCGCCGAGCTTTGCTTCGTCGACCTGGAATTTCTCCACTTCGTCGCCGGCTTGATTGAATACTGGTACTTCGATCATTGTCTTGTCCGTTGTCCGTTTTCTTTTCCGTTAGCCCCCGCTTCGCGGGGGTTCTTCAAACCACCCCCGCAAAGCGAGGGGCTAATGGACAAATGGTTACAGTATTACTTGCCCTTCTTCTTACCCTGAACCACCGCCGCCCGTTTGGGCTTGGCGGTGATGCTCTTGCGAACGAAAAGAAGCCCGCCGTTTGGTCCGGGCAGGGCTCCTTTGATGAGCAACAAGTTGTTTTCAGCGTCGATCTTTACAAGTGGGTGATTGCGGGTCGTGACCTGATCCATGCCCATGTGTCCGCCCATGCGAACGCCTTTTTTGGGCTTACCGCACTGACCGCGCCAAGTGGCTCGCGACGCGATCGAGCCTGGCGAGCGGTGCTTACGCTCGGTGCCGTGCGATGCGGGCTGACCACCGAAGTGATGCCGCTTCATAACACCGGCAAAACCCTTGCCCTTGCTGGTTCCAATGACGTCGACAAAGTCGATGCCATCAAAAATGCCGACCGTGACAGTCTCGCCAAGCGTTTTATCAGTCGGATTTTTGAAGATAATTTCGCGAAAATGGGTTTGAGGCCCGACGCCCGCCTTTGCACAATGACCGATCAGCGGCTGGGTGCTGTGCTTGGGCTTGGCTTCGCCGAACCCCAACTGAACACCGTGATAACCGTGTTTCTCCAGCGTCTTCACTTCGGTAATGGCACATGGGCCAGCCTGGACGACGGTAACGGGCACAATCCCGCCCTTCTCGTCGTAGATACGGGTCATGCCGATTTTCTTACCTAACAGTGCGGGAGTCATGGTCCAATCCATTTCGGTTTGTCTGATATCAGTCCGCATCCGCGAACCGAGCAGGAACAAACGACAAGCATTCATGCTCGACACGCGCCACTTCGGGGCACAAGGCTCTTGGATGAGCCAGCGTTCGAGCGAAAATTAAATGCCCCTGAAAATATTCGGGGGCATATGTCAAATCAGAAGTTACGCCTTGATCTTCACAAACACACCAGCGGGAACAACAAGGCGATTCAAGGCTTCAACAGTACGGCCGGTCGGTTCGAAAATATCGATCACGCGTTTGTGCGTGCGCATTTCAAACTGCTCGCGGGACTTTTTATCAATGTGCGGCGAACGCAGAACCGTATACCGCTCAATCCGCGTAGGCATAGGAATCGGCCCGCAAACGCGGGCATTGGTCCGCTTAGCATGATCGACGATCTCTTTAGCAGATGCATCAAGAGCCCGGTGGTCATAGGCTTCCATACGGATTCTAATTCGATCACCGGTCATAGCTGTTCCTAAGGTTCTTACAGGACCCAGTCGCGTTAGCTTAAATCACGTCGACAAAGTCGCCGCCCGCTTTTTTGTGCGGAGGGGAGAAGATAACGTGTGATTGAATTCTGTCAAGCAGCGTTTACAAAATTCGCTTTGGCGATCAAGTACAAAATCGTCGAGCCTGATAGTTGGGGCTTCGCCATCGAAGCCTGCTCGCGCAGAAAGATCAACGTAGCAATTCATTTGGCGGGGAAATGGAACGGGGTCTCAGCTAGTTTTCATGTTTGCCCAAGATTTCCTGCGGAACCGCGATCCTCGCGGTCAGCTTCCCCGGCGGTTGGGCTGACAGGGGCCAGCCCCGTGCCCCTGAGTCCGCGAAGCGGGCATTGTATTTTTTTCCCGGTGGGGGCGAGCGTGTGTGGCGACGTCGATTGGGAATGTGCGTTGTTTCCGTCATTTAGCCCCCGGCTTTGCCGGGATAGCCCGGCAAAAGGCCGGGGCTGACGGGCAGAATCGATGCCGATTTGCAATTTCGTGTGCGGCGGTATTATTTCGCCGCATGCAACCGCGTTTGCTGGCGACTATGATCACCACCACGAGCTACGGCTCGTGGCTGCCGGGTGATCTTCGCGGCTACGTCGACAACGGCCAAATTCTGCCGGGTGATCCGGCGCGGCTCGAACAAGCCGCCCGGCGCATGGCTGGTACGCCGGTTATATTCACGCCAACACAACAACTGGTTCTGTTCGATTCGTTGCGGGCATCGAATTCAACTACGAATTGACCGATGCCAGCGTTGAATGCTGGCATCTGCATTGGATGTGCCATCACGGATTTGACTCGGTCGCAACCATGACGGCCGGCTGAAAAACCGCATGCGGCAGGCGCTCAACATCGGTCGAATTTGGACCGAGGGATACTTCGATTCGATGTGTTTCGAAATCGCAATCGCACAAGCCCGTCGCGGGTACATTCGGCGGCACAACGGGTGCCGGATGACGGATGGGGAAATCATTGTGCGGTGACGTCGCATTTGCTCCATTAGCCCCCCGCTCTGCGGGGGTTTAATCCCCCCGCAGAGCGGGGGGCTAATGGAAGTCGGCCGGGACAATAATGCCGTTGGTCAATCGACAGCCTTCTTGTCTTGCGATGTATTGGCTGCGGCGTGCGATCGACATTTCACCAAAACACCTTGAATCGCAATAACCCTCGGTCCATATGCGGCGAAGGTTGACCGCGAAATAACCGTCCAACGGGGTTGCTTCAGCAACCCTGTTTTCGCGGGCGCGGTAATGTAAACCCAACAAACCCGTGGCTATTGGCAGAATTCCGTTGCTCCCCTCGCTCTTGAATCGAATCTTTCCTAAGATTCTCGAACCTATGGCAGAAAATACTCAATACGATCTGGTGGTAATCGGCGCGGGTCCTGGTGGATATGTTGCTGCGATTCGAGCGGCCCAACTGGGGCTGAAAGTCGCCTGCGTGGACCGGCAGTTTTTAGGCGGAACCTGCCTTAACGTTGGCTGCATTCCAAGCAAAGCACTGTTGGAATCAACGGAGATGTATCACGAAACTAAGACCAAGCTGGAAAAGCATGGGATCAATGTGTCTGAGATCTCGCTGGACCTGGGAAAAATGCTCGCCCGCAAGGATGCAGTGGTGAAGCAACTGACCAGTGGGGTGGGGTTCCTGTTCAAGAAAAACAAGATTGATTCGATCATTGGCAGCGGACGCATCGTCTCCAAGGATGCTGTTGAGGTGAAGTCGCTTGATGGAAAGGTGACCACGCTGAACACAAAGCGAATTCTCATTGCCACGGGAAGCGCGCCGATCGAGCTGCCGGGCTTGAAATTTGATGGCCAGTTTATTGTGGATTCAACCGGTGGGTTGGAGTTTAAGGAAGTGCCTAAGAAGCTGCTGGTCGTCGGCGGTGGATATATCGGCGTGGAAATGGGCAGTATCTGGCGACGCTTGGGCAGTGAGGTGGTGGTTGTTGAGTTTACCGATCGAATCCTGCCGTTGATGGACCAGGAGTTATCAGGCCTGCTTCAACGATCGCTGGAGAAACAGGGATTCAAATTCAGATTTAACTCCGGGGCCATGGGCGCGGAAATCAAGGATGGCAAAGTATTCGTGACTGTGAAAACCGGCGATCAAACCAGTGTAGAGGAATGTGATCGCGTGCTCGTCTGCACAGGCCGTAAGCCGGTGACCGATGGTCTTGGGCTGGCCGAAGCCGGCGTCGCGCTGGATAAGCGGGGCTTCGTGCTGGCAAATCCTCATTTCGAAACCAGCGTACAGGGGATTTATGCAATTGGGGATGTTATTGGTGGGCTGATGCTGGCCCATAAAGCGGAAGAAGAAGGCATCGCGGCAGCGGAGTTGATGGCGGGCAAAGCCGGGCATGTGAACTACAAAGTTGTTCCAGGCGTGGTTTACACACATCCAGAATTCGCACAGGTAGGCATCACCGAGGCCGATGCCAAACGCGAAGGGATCGAGGTAAAAGTCGGCAAATTTCCATTGAAAGCCAATGGTCGCGCGATCGCGATTGACGATACCGAAGGGTGGATGAAGGTGATTGGTGACGCGAAGACCGACAAATTGCTGGGTGTGCAGATACTATCGCCGCACGCGGGCGACATAATTGCAGAGGCCTGTGTTGCCATGGAATTCGGTGCCAGCACCGAAGATCTTGGCCGCACCATGCACGCCCACCCCACGCTGCCTGAGGCCCTGAAAGAAGCTGCTTTAGCGGTGGAAAAGCGGGCAATTCATATTTAAATCAGGTGGGAAAATCTTTGAGGTCTGATCCCGGCCGGAACTCCAAATACCGCAAGCTGAATAGCTTCTTTTTGCAGAGGCGGCATTGCGTTTGCTGACTGATCCATTAGCTCGAAAGAGGTATCTTGCGAGCATGTCTTACGCAACCGCTAAAGGAGTTTTCCAATGGGAAACAATGTAGTCAGCAACACAATGTCGGTTTTGGCCGGCGCAAGTCTCGGGGCGATTGCCACGTATCTGCTGGATCCCGACCAAGGGGATCGCCGCCGACAGGAAATTGCCGATCGAGCAGAAAAGGCGGTTGCCGGGACTGGTGATATGGTTCACCACCATCTACATCGGGCGGCTGAGTCTGCTAAAACAATTGCGAGCAAACTCACCGAATACGCCGACCAGGCCGCTGACCATGTGTCCGGCCATGTGAGTGCGGTTGCGGATCAGGTATCCAATCATGCTCAAATGGTTGGCGATCACGCTCAGGCCATTCGAGATAACCTTTCCGCTCGGGGGAATTCGATCTATTCCAATGCCAGAAGGTCGGCGCAGTCAGCAGGCGGGAATTGAATCGTCCCATCCAATTGCGCAAGCCACCGGCATCACAGCTGGCGCGATCGGGATCGCTGCCCTCGGGGCGGGCGTTATGTTTTTCATGGACCCTGCAAAGGGACGCGCCGCCGCGCGTGGGCGGTGGACAAGGCCTGGAGTTGGACGCGACATACTGGTCAGTCCGCTCGGTCGTACGGTCAGCATCTGGGAAACCAACTTAAAGGCGCTATGCATGAAGCAAAGGCCGCAGTTCCTGAGCAATGGTCGCACGCGATTCACCAGGCAAATGAGGTGGCTTCGCAGGCACGCGACTCGGTGACCCAGGCGAAGGACGCTGCCTTTGACAAAGCAAACGAGCTGACCCAGTCGGCAACCTCCGACAGCCCGGCATAATGTGATTTCCAAGGTGTCGTTTGGCAGAATGCCGAGTGCGACCAGCTTATTCGCAGTTTGACTGTAAGTGAATTCGCTAAATTACATTCAGGACGAAGTGAAATGGCTCTGCGTGTTGCAGAGCCATTTTTTTCGTTTGGAGGTTACTGGATCACCCACGCAATCGTCCTCTCTGCTAATCGATGTAAAGCGCACACTGACATTTCGAGATGGCATTCTGTTGTGTCTTCTGTGTGGTGGTGCGAAATGCCACGGAGACTTTGGACAAAGAGCATGACCGTCGGCACGCCCGCTCGGCACATCTCTGCGGCATCATGCAGCGGACCGCTGGGCATCCGATAGGGCTGCCCGCAGATTTTCTGAACCGTTTGTTCTCCTATTTCGATCAAATCCGGATGAAACGAAAACGGTTGGATCGCCCAGATCTTTTGCCAGGCAACACCAATTTTTTCTTCCGCAGCGATGGATTGACTGGCTTTTACAGCGTCAGCATACATAGCCGATAGTGCTTCGGCGTGAAGATGCCGCTGGTCGAGCGTCATCACGGCATCGCCGGCCACGGCGGTAACGATGCCGGGTTGAGTGCTCACATGCCCCACCGTACACACACCCCCGTGGCGGTTCGCAATATCGCGTACCGCTAAGTGCAGCCGCGATACACCGGCAAGGGCATCGCGACGCTGGTGCATCGGAGTTGAACCGGAATGAGCCGCTTGGCCGGTGAAATGAATCGAATGCCGCTCAACACCGAAAGTGCCGAGCACCACCGCCATCGGTAGATTTAAACTTTCCAGCACGGGCCCCTGCTCGATGTGCAGTTCAAGATATGCCCCCGCATTCACCAGCTCCGTGCGGGCATCCAGGACGTGATCGAGATCTATCCCATGCTGCTTAAGCGCTTCTGGTAGTTTGACGCCATCGCGATCACTTAAGTTGCGCACTTCATCGGGGATAAGCGATCCCGAAGCGGCGCTTGAACCAAACAGACTTCTGCCAAAGCGGGCACCCTCTTCATCTGCCCAGTCAACCAGGCGAATAGTCACATCGGGAGTGCCCAGTTCGCTGAAGCGCCGAAGCGTTTCAAACCCCGCGAGATAATTAAGAGATCCATCCAGCCAACCACCGTTGGGCACGGAGTCAATATGACCGCCGATGAGAAGTTCCCGATCAGATTTTCCTTGAAGAGTGGCCCACAGGTTTCCAGCGGGATCCTGGTGAACCTCAACCGGCAAAGAAGCTAACTTCTGTCTCATCCACCGGCGAGCCAGCGCCCAAGTTTCGGTGAACGCCACGCGCTGGGCGCCAAAAATATTTCCGGTGAGAGAGCGCAATTCCTTGAGCTCGGCAATAGTTCGAGAAGGCTGAAGCATCACGAACTATTCTACGGAACTGTTTTACGTTTGGCAGCACCTCTCTTGCCTGGGTACCACGTCACCCGGGCGGTAACACCACAACGCGTCAAACGGTTGTGAGCTGCAGCCAGACCTTCTAAATCGTTGCCGAGAAGTTCGAGAGAGGTATTGCGCTAAGGGAGCCCGAAAATTACGGGAACCACGGCAAATCAGCTGATGCATAAAGCACGCAAAAAAGAACCCCGATCCTTTTGAGGGGACCGGGGTTCAGTTTAATGCTGGCAGTGACCTACTTTCCCGCTGACGCAGTATCATCGGCTCCGCAGGCTTGACGACCGTGTTCGGAATGGGAACGGGTATGACCCTACGGATAAAGCCACCAACAAAGACTCACCGATCCGGTTAAGAACCGGTGAGCCGTTTGATCGTGATGATGAGGTTCAGGGCAATTCAAGTCCACTCTGAGACTTTCAATCCAGACGAATCTGAGATCGATGCGTCTCAGAAATCAATGCGTAAACTTAGGACGTGATTGCCACTCCGCGAAAACCGAGCACACTTTTTGAATACATCAAAAAGATGTTGAACGATGATCGATAAAAGTGGTCAAGCAATCGACCGTTAGTACTGGTAACCTAAAAACATTTCTGTTTGTACAGCTCCAGCCTATCAACCGGGTGGTCTACCCGGGGTCTCTCGGGGGCAAGCCCCCATGGATTCATAATCTTGGCATAGGCTTCACGCTTAGATGCTTTCAGCGTTTATCCGTTCCCGACATAGCTACCCAGCGGTGCCGCTAGCGCGACAACTGGTACACCAGGGGTCAGTCCTTCCAAATCCTCTCGTACTATGGAAGAGGTGCCGTCAAGAATCCTACGCCCACAGCAGATAGGGACCGACCTGGCTCACGCCGGTCTGAACCCAGCTCGCGTACCGCTTTAATTGGCGAACAGCCAAACCCTTGGGACCGCCTTCAGCCCCAGGATGCGATGGGCCGACATCGAGGTGCCAAACCGCCTCGCCGCTATGGACGCTCGGAGGCGATCAGCCTGTTATCCCCAGCGTACCTTTTATCCGTTGAGCTATGGCCCTTCCACACGGGACCACAGGATCACTAAGACCGACTTTCATCTCTGCTTGTGCTGTAGCACTCGCAGTCAAGCAAGCTTCTACCTTTGCGCTCGACGAACGATTGCCAACCGTTCTGAGCTTGCCTTTGCACTCCTCCGTTACTCTTTTGGAGGAGACCGCCCCAGTCAAACTAACCGCCTAGCACGGTTCCCTGCCCAGATTCATGGGACAGGGTGAGATGACGAATGTAAACAGGGTGGTATTTCACCGTTAGCTCCCTGCTGGCCGGAACCAGCAGATCAACGCTTCCCACCTATCCTACGCAGTTCGCAACCGGCATCAGTACCAGGTTATAGTAAAGGTGCATGGGGTCTTTCCGTCTTGCTGCGGGTAGACGGTATCTTCACCGCCACTTCAATTTCACCGAGTCTGCGGTTGAGACAGCGCCCAAGTCGTTACGCCGTTCATGCGCGTCGGAACTTACCCGACAAGGAACTTCGCTACCTTAGGACCGTCATAGTTACGGCCGCCGTTTACGGGGGCTTCGGTTGCAAGCTTCAGATCGAAATCTTGACCTGCTTCCTTAACCTTCCCGCACCGAGCAGGCGTCACTCTGTATACATCCTCTTACGAGTTAGCACAGAGCTGTGTTTTTGATAAACAGTCGCCCGGGCCACTTACTGTGCCCTCTCCCGAAGGAGGAGGGACCCCTTATCCCGAAGTTACGGGGTTATTTTGCCTAGTTCCTTAACCGCAGTTCTCTCGAGCGCCTTAGGATATTCTCCTCATCTACCTGTGTCAGTTTTAGTACGGGCAACTGTGTCGTCATCTCTGCACTTTTCTCGGACCTATCTCCACAGACTTCGGCAACAAAACGGCCTCGATCTTGCGAAACCCCAATCTGTTAAGGGGATCTGCCTTGATAGGACACATGCAGAGGTTCAACCTTCACAGCCGGTGCAGGAATATTAACCTGCTGTGCATCGACTACGCCTTTCGGCCTCGCCTTAGCTTCCGACTAACCCTGGGCGGATTTACCTTCCCCAGGAACCCTTAGATTTTCGGCGTGCAGGATTTTCACCTGCATTATCGTTACTCATACCGGCATTCTCGCATGTACACGCTCCACCACTTCTCACGATATGGCTTCGACGCGGAGTACATCGCTCTTCTACCGCTTAATAAATTAAGCTCGCTGATTCGGTATATAGCTTATTCCCGATCATTTACGGCGCTACTCTGCTCGACCAGTAAGCTATTACGCACTTTTTAAATGGTGGCTGCTTCTAAGCCAACATCCTGGCTGTCACCGCAGAATAACTTCCTACCGAACTAAGCTATATTTTGGGACCTTAACAGACGATCAGGGTTGTTTCCCTTTTGACCGCGAAGATTATCCCTCGCGGACTCACTCCTCGGATAGTCTCATAGGTATTCGGAGTTTGGTAGGGACGTGTAGGCGGGTAGCCCCACGTTCCCTTTCAGTAGCTCTACCCCCTATGAGTAGTTGCCGAAGGCTGCCCCTAAAGGCATTTCGAAGAGAACCAGATATCTCCCCGTTTGATTAGACTTTCACTCCTCCCCACAGCTCATGCCATAACTTTTCAACGTTAACGGCTTCGGTCCTTCTGTCCCTTTTACGGGACATTCAACCTGGCCATGGGTAGATCACGGGGTTTCGGGCCGTAAGCCTGCAACTTAGACGCCCATTTTAGACTCGCTTTCGCTACGGCTCCAGTGCTTGACACCTTAGCCTTGCTGCAGACATACACTCGCCGGTCCATTATGCAAAAGGTACGCCGTCACACATTGCCATTGCTGGCCATAGTGCTCCGACCGCTTGTAAGTACATGGTTTCAGGTGCTTTTCATTCAGCTAATAGCTGTGCTTTTCATCGTTCAATCGCCCTACTAGTTCACTATCGGTCATCGAGTAGTATTTAGCCTTGGCCGGTGGGCCGGCCAGCTTCGCACGGAGTTCCACGAGCTCCGTGCTACTCTGGAGAGCACATATTAACGGGGACCTGATCATTTCGCGTACGGGCCTTTCACCCTCTATGGGACAGTATTCCTAAAGACTTCCGCTATGATCGGTTTTGTAACCCCTCAGTGCTTCCGCAACCCCGGGACGAATCCCGGTTTGGGCTATGTCCGCTTTCGCTCGCCGCTACTTACGGAATCAATGTCTTTTTCTTTTCCTGCAGGTACTTAGATGTTTCAGTTCCCTGCGTTCGCTCTACATAACCTATGAATTCAGTTATGAGTTATTGGGTGTTAAATCCAATACGGTTTCCCGATTCAGACATCTCCGGATCAACTCTTGTTTGCCAGATCCCCGGAGCTTTTCGCAGGCTACCACGTCTTTCGTCGCCTCTCGATGCCAAGACATCCACCATGTACCCTTAGTAGCTTGACCACATTTATCGATCACCGTCGCGACTGATCTCACCACATCTAAGTCGGATGTGAATGATATCCTCGACTCAAGCATGATTTGCGTTCTCATGAGAGAGGTTTGGAACCCAGGAGGAACTAACTCCAGGCTCAGTCATCACCGGGCAGGTGATAACAGCTGTTGGCCGCAACCGCTTTTCAGGGCAGTCACTCCAACCTGATTCGACAACGGATCATGTTCGCCAAAAAGGTGC